>NZ_CP047942.1 GCF_014279835.1 Synechococcus sp. MVIR-18-1
GAGCTTCTTTCCCCCGTTTCCACAGGACCTACTACGGCTGTTTTAGTAGTTCTTTTAAGAGAATAAAAACAGCCCTAAAGCCGGGGAACAAAAAAAAACGTGAAACCATTGCGCTTCTCCCGAGCCTGTGAAATCGTGTGGAGAGATTTGTTTCCGCCGTTGGCTCGGACCTCATGAAATTGGTCTGTTCTCAGGCAGAACTCAACACGGCTCTGCAGTTGGTCAGTCGCGCTGTCGCTTCGCGACCAACCCATCCGGTGTTGGCCAATGTTTTGCTCACCGCTGATGCCGGCACGGATCGGCTCAGCCTCACAGGATTCGATCTGAATCTGGGAATTCAGACGTCACTCCCTGCTTCTGTCGACAGCAGTGGAGCAGTAACTTTGCCCGCCCGCTTGCTTGGCGAAATCGTCTCCAAGTTGTCCAGTGATTCGCCGGTGTCGTTGTCCAGTGATGCGGGCGCTGACCAGGTCGAGCTCACCAGCTCCAGCGGCAGCTATCAAATGCGCGGAATGCCTGCTGATGATTTTCCTGAGCTCCCTCTCGTGGAGAACGGAACAGCCTTGCGCGTGGATCCCGCATCCCTGCTGAAAGCCCTGCGTGCAACGTTGTTTGCCAGTAGTGGTGATGAAGCGAAACAGCTCCTTACAGGAGTCCATCTGCGCTTCAATCAGAAATGTTTGGAGGCCGCATCCACCGATGGGCATCGCTTGGCGATGTTGACGGTTGAGGACGCTTTGCAGACTGAAATCAGTGCTGATGACGCTGAGACTGAGGAATTAGCTGTCACGCTTCCGGCACGCTCCCTGCGTGAGGTGGAGCGATTAATGGCGAGCTGGAAAGGAAATGATCCAGTCAGCCTGTTTTGTGAGCGCGGTCAAGTTGTGGTGCTCGCGGCCGATCAAATGGTGACGAGCCGCACCCTGGAAGGCACCTATCCCAATTACCGCCAGCTGATTCCCGATGGTTTTAGTCGCACGATTGATTTCGATCGGAGGGCTTTTATTTCCGCCTTGGAACGCATCGCTGTCTTGGCTGACCAACACAACAATGTGGTCCGCATCGCGACTGAGCCAGCCACGGGATTGGTTCAGATCAGTGCTGATGCCCAAGACGTGGGGAGTGGCTCTGAGTCTTTACCGGCCGACATCAACGGCGAGGCCATGCAAATTGCCTTCAATGTGCGCTACGTCTTGGATGGCCTCAAAGCCATGGATTGTGATCGCGTCAGGTTGTCTTGCAATGCCCCAACAACGCCGGCGATCCTCACCCCTTCCAATGATGATCCTGGCCTCACCTACCTGGTGATGCCGGTTCAGATCCGTTCCTGAAACCTTTCACGACGCCTTGACTGTTCCGGACCAGCTCCTCTTGAGCGATCTGTTGCACCACCGGGTGCGCTGTGATCAGGGCCTTGATCATGGGCCAGGGGTCATGGCTTGGATGCACCCGCCTGTGCATCGCCTGCTCGGTTGGGTGAGTCGCCCGTCTGCGTTGCGTACGAGCCGAGATGTTTGGCGTCTTGATCAATGTCGTGGATTCGACGATCAACAGGTTTTTGTGAAGGGGGCTCCGGCAGAAGCCGATCAGATCACTTTGGATCGGTTGCCAACTCTTTTGGATGCCGACCTTCTCAATGCCGATGGAGAGAGGGTCGGCATCATCGCCGATTTAGCTTTCCTGCCAGCGAGCGGGCAGATCAGTCATTACCTCGTGGCACGGAGTGATCCTCGGCTGCCTGGAAGCAGTCGCTGGCGCTTATTGCCGGATCGCATCGTTGACCAACAGCCGGGCTTGGTGTCGACGGCGATCCATGAACTCGATGATTTGCCTTTAGCGAGGGCCAGTGTTCGGCAGGATTTTCTTCAGCGCTCAAAGCAGTGGAGGGAACAGCTGCAGCAGTTTGGTGATCGCGCTGGGGAGCGCCTGGAAGGGTGGTTAGAGGAACCGCCTTGGGACGAGCATCCTGCGGCTTCTGACGCTGCATCGTCCTATCCGTCAGCAGCATCTTCTGCGGTGGACCCACTAGATGACTGGGATGATGGCGATTGGCCCGATGAACCCCAGGTAGAGCGTGGCCGCTCCGTTCGAAAGGATCCGATCGATCGAAATGATTGGCCTGATCACGAGGAAGATCCTTGGGTCTGATCGTCGGCAACACTGGGTACAGATAAGTCAGCGGTTGTGACCCAGTCCTCTCATGCGGTTGCGGCATTTGATCTTGGGGCAGCTCTGCGCCAGGAAGGGCTCACCGAAACGGATTACAGCGAAATTCAGCGTCGTCTCGGACGGGATCCCAACCGCGCTGAGTTGGGCATGTTTGGTGTGATGTGGTCGGAGCATTGCTGCTACCGCAATTCCAGACCCTTGTTAAGTGGTTTTCCAACGGAAGGCCCACGCATTCTCGTGGGTCCTGGAGAGAACGCTGGCGTGGTGGACCTGGGTGAAGGTCACCGCTTGGCGTTCAAAATTGAAAGTCATAACCACCCTTCAGCTGTTGAGCCTTTTCAGGGCGCTGCCACTGGGGTGGGTGGAATTTTGCGCGACATTTTCACGATGGGCGCCAGGCCGATTGCGTTGCTGAATGCCCTGCGTTTTGGACCGTTGGAAGAACCAGCAACCCGTGGTTTGGTGGAAGGGGTTGTGGCTGGTATCGCCCATTACGGCAATTGCGTTGGTGTGCCCACCGTGGGTGGAGAGGTGGCATTCGATCCGTCGTATCAGGGCAATCCCCTGGTGAACGCCATGGCCTTGGGCCTGATGGAAACGGATGACATCGTCCGTTCTGGAGCCGCTGGTGTGGGCAATCCGGTGGTGTACGTGGGAAGCACCACGGGCCGGGATGGTATGGGAGGCGCCAGTTTTGCGAGCGCTGAGCTCAGTGCGGATTCACTGGATGACCGGCCTGCCGTGCAGGTTGGAGATCCGTTTCTCGAGAAGGGCTTGATTGAGGCTTGCTTGGAAGCCTTTCAGAGCGGTGATGTCGTTGCCGCTCAGGATATGGGTGCAGCGGGTCTCACCTGTAGTTGTTCGGAGATGGCAGCGAAGGGAGATGTGGGCGTTGAGTTGGACCTCGATCGGGTGCCCGCAAGGGAACACGGCATGACCGCCTACGAATTCCTGCTTTCGGAATCCCAAGAGCGCATGTTGTTTGTTGTGCGTTCTGGTCGGGAGGAGCAGTTGATGCAGCGTTTCCGGCGTTGGGGACTTCAAGCGGCCGTTGTCGGTCGCGTTTTGGAGGAGCCAGTGGTGAGGGTGTTGCAACACGGTGCGGTGGCAGCAGAAGTACCGGCCCGTGCCTTGGCAGAAGACACCCCGATCAACCAGCACGAGCTTCTCTCTGAGCCACCAGAGGATATCCAGACGCATTGGACCTGGCGTGAATCAGATCTTCCTCGTCCAGCCTCCGATCGCGATTGGAATGCGGATCTGTTGCGTTTGCTTGATGACCCCACGATTGCCAGCAAGCGCTGGATCTATCGCCAATACGACCAGCAGGTGTTGGCCAATACGGTGATTCGAGCCGGTGGCGCCGATGCTGCAGTGATTCGTCTTCGTCCGCAACAGGGTGATGCGTCGCTGCAACCAACTCAGCGTGGCGTTGCGGCCACCGTGGATTGTCCCAATCGCTGGGTGGCGCTTGACCCAGAGCGGGGAGCGATCGCAGCGGTGGCAGAGGCAGCCCGCAATCTCAGCTGTGTTGGAGCCCAGCCGATCGCTGTGACCGACAACCTGAACTTCCCGTCTCCAGAAACCCCCAAGGGGTATTGGCAATTGGCGATGGCATGCCGCGGCCTATCCCATGCCTGTCGCGTCTTGGGCACCCCTGTGACCGGTGGCAACGTCTCTTTGTACAACGAAACCAGGGCAGATGATGGAAGCCTTCAGCCCATTCATCCCACGCCTGTCGTGGGCATGGTGGGACTGGTGGAAGATCTTGATCGCTGCGGAGGTTTGGCTTGGCGACAACCTGGTGATCTTGTGGTGTTGCTTGGGGTCTCCACCGACGAGGAGGGGAATGAAGGCCTTGGCTTGGCAGGCAGCAGCTATCAGGGAGTTGTTCATGGGTTGCTGACTGGCCGGCCTCCGAATGTGGATCTGGAGTTGGAGGGTCAAGTTCAAGCCTTGGTCCGTCAGGCGTTTTCGCAGGGTGTGTTGGCTTCAGCTCATGACAGCAGTGATGGTGGTTTGGCCATAGCGCTTGCGGAAAGTGCCCTGGCCTCTGGCCTTGGTGTTGATCTCAACCTGCCGCATGGGTCTGCTCGCCTGGATCGTGTTTTGTTTGCTGAGGGTGGTGCACGCATCGTTGTTTCGGTTCGTTCAGAACAGCGCAGTGCTTGGCAAGCCTTAGTGGCCTCGCAAGAGCATCAACGTGTTCCTGTGACAGAGCTTGGAACTGTTGCCGACCATGGTTGTTTCCGTTTAGCAGTGGGAAAATTGCCAGTGATTGATCTTTCTGTTGAGACGCTGCGAGAGCAATACGAACAAGCAGTTCCCCGTCGCCTCGGAGCGGTTTGATGCAGAATCTTGAGACCCATCCGAAGTCGAGGCGACCGGTGCATCAGCTCGAGCTAGAGCGTCCCGATCGCATGGAAGAAGCCTGCGGTGTGTTTGCTGTTCAGGCCCTAGAGCAGCCGGTGGCCAACCTCGTTTATTTCGGTCTATACGCCCTGCAGCATCGCGGCCAGGAATCTGCTGGCATTGCTGTTTTCAACAACGGAAAGGTCAGGCTCCACAAGGACATGGGCTTGGTCAGCCAGGTGTTTGATCAGGATGTGCTCGAGCGCATGCCTGGTGCTCTAGCCGTTGGCCATAACCGTTATTCCACCACCGGGAGTAGCAAGGTTTGCAATGCCCAGCCCGTGGTCCTGATGACCCGTCTCGGTCCCTTCGCGCTGGCGCATAACGGCAATCTTGTGAATGCAGCAGAGCTGCGAGCTCAGGTGGATGACGGTGAGGTGGAGTTCACCTCCACCACGGATTCGGAGTTGATCGCTTACGCGGTTCAGCAAGCTGTGGATGGGGGCTTGGATTGGACAGAGGGGATTAAGGCGGCCGAATCCCAGTGCCAAGGAGCTTTCAGCTTGGTGATTGGAACGTCAGATGCCCTGTACGGCTTGCGTGATGGCTATGGGATTCGGCCGCTGGTGTATGGCTACCTCGGTGATCAAGACCGTGGGCATTGGGTTCTCAGTAGCGAAACCTGTGGGCTCGACATCATTGGTTCGCCGTTCGTCGCGGATGTGGAACCTGGCGAATTAGTGGTGTTTCGTTGCGGGGACCCCACACCAGAACGTCATCGCTGGATTGAACCCACCACACGGATGTGCGTGTTTGAAATGATCTATTTCGCTCGCCCCGACAGTCGTTTCTTTGGTGAATCGCTCTACAGCTATCGACAGCGCATCGGCCAGATCTTGGCCCGTGAATCGGCAGTTGAGGCGGATCTCGTGATCGGTGTCCCTGATTCCGGAATTCCAGCTGCGATCGGTTATTCCCAAAGCAGTGGCATTCCCTATGCCGATGGACTGATTAAAAATCGCTATGTCGGCCGAACCTTCATCCAGCCGACCCAAGCGATGCGTGAAGCCGGGATTCGCGTGAAGCTCAACCCACTTCCAGATGTTTTAAATGGCAAACGGGTTGTGGTAATTGATGATTCGATTGTTCGTGGAACGACCAGTAAAAAATTGGTTCAGGCCCTCCGTGATGCAGGCGCCATTGAAGTGCACATGCGCATTAGTTCCCCACCGGTGACCCATCCCTGTTTTTACGGCATCGACACCGATACGCAGGATCAGCTGATCGCTGCTCGACTCACGCTTAAAGAGATCGAGGAGCACCTCAAGGTGGATTCCTTGGCCTATCTCAGCAAAGAAGGAATGGTGGAAGCGGCGCACGCGCAGTCGGAACATTTCTGTACCGCTTGCTTCGATGGGAACTATCCGGTTCCGATGGATGCTTCGATCAAAGCGAGCAAATTAATGCTTGAACCAGCAGGGGTGGCAGCAACGAATCTCTGATCAGCTGATTAAGGGCACCAATCGCAGGATTGATTCGTTGTCTTTGAGCGTGAGCTGATTCTCCTCGTTTACTTTCAGTCGTCCGTGGCGACCGTTTGATGTCACCACACCAATCAGGGAATCAGCGAGGCAAGCCGCCGCAATCCGTTCCGTTCCACTGCTGGATTCTGAATTCAGTTCCCAGCCGATTTCACCGAGATCGCCCCGTTTGCAATGCCGGATCGTCGTGAGTTCCAACCAGTGCAGACGACCTGTTTGGCTCGCGAGCAAGATGCTTGTAGGACGTTCAGCGTGCCCTGCGATTGCGGTGACCAGTTGTTCGCCAGGGAGTAGACGCATGGTGATCGGTCCTTGGGCCAGCTTGCCCATCAACGGCAGATTGGTTTCTCCTGCTTGCAGACGAAGAACCCTGCCGATATCGCTGATGAGGACCACATCAGCGCCGTCTTGACAGATCAAGGCCGCTTTTAGGCTCACGCCTTCCTTCAGTTTTAAAACGGTGGCAGCTCGCCCCGACAATTCCTGAATGTCCTTGAGAGGGAGCCGTTTGAAGCGGCCATCACTGGTCAGCAGGCCCAGGGATTTCGTTTCATTGGCGTTGACATCCTCCGGATTGGGCAAAGGCAAGAGGGACACCACCTCATCGCCTTCAAGGGCTGTGGGTAGGAATCTCTCCAGGGTTCCTTGTTGCTGCCCTGCAAATTCCCAGCGCACAAGTGCGACACGACCGCTCATGGTTACGGCCAACAGCCGCGGCGGCGGCTGGATTGGCAGGCTAATCAGGGCTGGAGATGGTTCATCTCCCATCGGAACTGGATCGTTGAGATGCAGGCGTCCCAGCAGCTGAGGACTCACGATTTTCACTTGACCATCGTCTTGAATCAGCAGTCTTGAATCGCTAGGGAGGGCATCTAGGGCCTGGCGCCTCTGTAATTCGGCATTGGGCCTTTGGCTGGCGGCCCGCTCGGCAAGCAGGTGGTCACCACCTTCCACCAGTCGGGTGCGTCTCGGCGTTGCAAAGCGTTTTTTCAGTTGGCGCAGTTCTTCGATCAGGGCATCAAGCAATTGGTCGCGGTTTTCCAGCAGCAGGGTGAGTCGCTGTCTTTCCTTGCGAAGATCATCTGCCTCCTTACGCAGGCTTTCCTGTTCCAAGCCTGTGAGCCTGCGCAATGGCATGGCCAATACGGCATCAGCTTGCCGTTCGCTCAGATCGAAATGCACCATCAAGCTCGCCCGTGCCTTGGCGGCATCTCTGGCTTCTTGGATCATGGCGATCACCTGTTGTAGTGATGCCAGGGCGGTGGTCAGGCCCTCTACCACTTCAAGACGATCTTCTGTTTTGCGCAGCGCATGGTTGGTACGCCGAATGATCGTGAGCTCTCTGTAATCCAGGAAGGTTTGGAGGAGCTGCCGCAGCGTTAGTTGCTGGGGTCTGCCATCGACCAGGGCCAGCAGGATTGCGCCGAAGTTGCTTTGCAGTGACGTGCGCCGTTGCAAGTCGGTCAGCACCGTTTCTGGATCGGCATCACGCCGGAGCTCCACCACCACGCGCATCCCCTCACGGTCACTTTCATCACGGATATCGGCAATGCCACCAATTTTTCCGTCGTTGACGTACTCAGCCAGTTTTTCAATCCAGCCGGCCTTACTCAGCTGGTAGGGGAGCTCGGTCACGATCACAGCGTTTCGCCGATGCTTTCCTTTGCCGGGATGCACCTCCTCAACATGGGCCACGCCACGCATGGGAATGCTGCCTCGGCCTCGTAAATACGTTTCGCGGACGCCGCTTCCCAGAAGCACTTCTCCGCCGGTGGGGAAATCGGGTCCAGGGATCAGTTTTAAGACGTCCTCTTCGCTTAGATCGGGGTTTTGAACCAGTGCAATCAGACCATCCACCACCTCGCCGAGGTTGTGGGGAGGGATGCTCGTGGCCATGCCAACAGCGATGCCCGAGCAGCCATTGAGCAGTAAAAACGGAAGCTGGGCGGGAAGAACCGTGGGTTCCTGTTGGGACCCATCAAAGTTGGAGGCAAAATCGACGGTGTCGTCGCCGATTTCATCGAGTAAGCCCTCGTGGGAGATCCGCGCTAGTCGCGTCTCGGTGTAACGCATGGCCGCCGGCGGATCGTCATCCACCGAGCCAAAGTTGCCGTGACCATCGAGTAAAGGGTGACGGCTGGAAAAGGTTTGAACCAAACGCACTAGGGCGTCATAAACCGCTTGATCACCATGAGGGTGGTACTTACCAAGCACGTCCCCTACAACGCGGGCACATTTCCGATAGGGGCGGTCTGGGGTCAGCCCCAGTTCATGCATCGCAAAAAGAATTCGGCGTTGGACGGGTTTCAGTCCATCACGCACATCAGGGAGCGCTCGGCCCACGATCACGCTCATCGCGTATTCGAGATATGAGCGCTGCATCTCGTGATGCAGGGCGATCGATTGAACGCGCTCCTCGGCCATCCTGCAGGGAAATAAGAGGGCAGTCGGGTGTCAGCCTACAGATCTTCTACTGCTTGACCAGAGTTTTGGTTAATTAGCGCTTTTTGGATCTGCATTCGCTTCAGCACGTTCGACGGCGTTTTGAAGGCTCGGATTCTTGAAAAGCTCAGCTGTCGCTCGGCGTAATTTCAAGCCCCAAAGTTGTTTTTTTTGGTGGCCAGGCAGCACGTAATTTGGAGATTCAGCAAGAGCTTTTTGAGCGAGCTTCAACGATTCCTGATCACCAGGATTCACTTTGTTCAATGCGGAAGCAAGGGCCAGCATCGGCTCTGGGTTGGCATTGATCGCTAAGACGGAACGCCAGCGGCGAATGGCTTCCTTGGTGTTTCCCATTTCAAACAACACCAGGCTTTGGTTGTTTAAGGCTTCCCAAAAACTGGGCTTAATCGCTGTTGCGCGTTCAAAAGCTTTGAGGGCCCGCTTTTGATCGGATTGCATCACCCTGGCGTTGCCAAGATCGAAGTAGGCCGTTGCGTTTTTTGGATCCAGACTGAGTCCGCGATCCAACAGGGGGATGGCGTCGTCCGGTCGGTTGTCACGCAACGCTAAAGATGCTTCTGCGAACCAAAGCCCTGCATTATTTGGGTTGAGTGATTTCGCTCTGGCCAGGGATCCGGCTGCGTCATCGATTTGTTCGCTACGGAGTTGGGCCTCAGCCAACACAGACCAGAGCCGTTCATCGTTGGGTTGTAAGCGCACGGCTAGAGCGGCTAAGCGGGCGGCTTCTTTGGGTTGTCCAAGCCTTAGCAATTGCGCTGCAGTGCGACCGATGCCGATCCCAGCCCCCTCTAACTCTTGGCTGCTGGGCGTGAAGACATAGGGGATGAGGGCTTTGGCTGGTTCAGCGCTGCACAGACCGATCGCGCTCATCAGAGCGGCTAACGCCCAAGCTTTATTGAAAAATTGGCTTGAACGCCGATGGGATCCCATCACCGAATCTCAGATGAAAACAGGGTAGGTGGATCTACTGACTTTGCTGAAGCGGCATTGCGTCGCCACATCCAAGGTTTGATGCGTCTGAGTGCGGATCCGCGCAACTTCTGATCCCAGGTTGCCGGATCCCATTGTTCAACCTGCGCAGCGCTTAGATCTAAGACCCAGGGACGGGGCTGGACCTCTGGATCTTGACTCGATGGAAGCTCCTTTTGATTGAACGGACAGACGTCCTGGCAAATATCACAGCCAGCGACCCATGGACCCATCCCAGTCTTAATCAGTTCTGGAAGCTGCTCCTCTCGGTTTTCAATCGTGTGATACGCGATGCATCGCCGTGAATCAACGACGAACGGTTCCCGTATGGCGTCGGTGGGGCATGCGTCCATGCACGCTCTGCAGCGGCCGCAGCGAGCTTGCGCTGGCTGATCCGCCACTAAATCTTCTGTGCTGAGCAGGTGGCCGATCACCATCCACGACCCTCGCTGCCGATGAATCACGTTGCTGTGTTTGCCAATCCATCCCAGACCTGCCTCTTCCGCCCATGCCTTATCCAGTAGGGGTTCGGCATCCACGCAAACCCGCCAGCGCGATTCGGGCCTTTGTGTTTCAAGCCAGCGGCCAACGCGGCGCAGCCTTTGGTTGACGACGCGGTGATAGTCACGCCCCCACGCATAGCGAGCAATCGCAAGGCTGTTGGGTTGGCGCGAGTCGGAGACGTAGTAATTCAGCCCAACGGCAAGCAGGCTGCGCGCTCCATCGAGAAGTGTTCTTGCGTCAAGTCTTCGTGGAGCAGCCATCCAGCCCATCTCCGCTTGAAAACCAGCGTCAAGCCAGCGCTGTAAAGCTGCTGTTCGCATCTGCAACCTTGAACTTCCCGGCAGACAGGCGATTCCTACAGGATCGAATCCTTCCTGGCGGGCACGTTCCTTGAGATCTGCACTGAGTTCTGGTTGTCCAGCGGAGGACGTCACGGAAACGGGTCGTAAAATTAAATACCTTTAAACATCCTTACGTGTCCGCATCCCCATCGGGTTCTCAATCCTTACGACTGTCGTTTGTTCTGAGGTGGTTGGGCATCACCCTGGTTGCGCTGCTGGCCTTGCAGATGGCTGTGCTGCTGAGTGCAGCCGATTGGGCGGATGGTGTTTTTAAGCAACTGTTGATCGAGCGCTTGGTCAATCAAGCCCCCATGGGGCTGATCGGGCTTTTGCTCATGCTTCTTGGCTCGCGTCTTGACCAACCGGAGACCGCAAGACCTCCAATTCGTTGGCTGGTTTGCGTGATTTCTGCGTTGTTGGCGATTTTGATGATCGTGGTTGTTCCTGTCTCGATCTCAGGCAATCAGAACCTCTCAGGTGAATCCGATCAAACGCTTGAGCAGCAAAAGGGTCAGTTGGAGATGGCTCGCCAGCAATCGGCGAATCCCGAGAACGTAAAAATGCTTGGTAACCAGCTCACCCAGGCAGGGCAGTTGCCTGCTGATGCCAGTGAGGACGACAAGGTCAAAGCTGCTCAGGCTTTCATTGATAAGCAGCTGGCGCAGATGGAACAGCAGATCAAGCAGGGTGAACGTCAGCGCAACCTTGCTGTGAATCAGCGTCGTTTCGGCGGAACCTTGAGTGCGGTGATTCTTGCCGTTGCTTTCGTGCTCTTGGCTCTGGCGGCCGTGATCTAACGATCTGCTGGTTAGGTTGGTGAGATCACGTCAGCCTTAGGCCACAGGCGCTCCTTGGTGCAGTCCAATCCAAGACCTGACCTGCCGCTTAGCGCCAGGCTTCAGCAAGATCTGAAAAACGATTTAATCGCTGGGTTGTTGGTGGTCATTCCGCTGGCAACCACTTTTTGGTTGGCAACGACGGTCAGTCGTTTTGTGCTGGCTTTTCTGACGTCAATTCCCAAGCAGTTCAATCCGTTCATCACCCTTAATCCTCTCCTCCAGGATTTGATCAACCTTGCGCTGGGATTAACGGTTCCGCTGTTTGCGATTTTGCTGATCGGCTTGATGGCGAGGAACATCGTCGGGCGCTGGTTGCTGGAGTTCGGCGAAGAAACCCTCCAACGCATTCCTCTTGCTGGTTCGGTTTACAAAACCCTGAAACAGCTTCTCGCCACCTTTTTGAGAGACAATTCTCAGCGTTTTAGGCGGGTAGTTTTAGTGGAATATCCCCGTGAGGGTCTTTACAGCGTGGGCTTTGTGACCGGTGTGGTGGGTCCTTCCCTCCAAGCTGAGCTCACTGAGCCCCTTCTCAGTGTGTTTATTCCCACAGCACCAAACCCAACAACGGGCTGGTACACCTTGGTGCCTGAAACATCTGTCAAAGATCTGGACATTTCAGTAGAGGATGCATTCCGAACGATCATTTCCGCTGGCATTGTGAATCCTGATGAGCGTGAAGCTCCTGTGAATCGAAGTTTTTCCAGCCTGATCTCTCAGCTGAGGGGTTCTGGGTCACCCTCGTCGTCCACCACTGGAGCCTGAACTCGACTCGGCCCTATGTCCATGCAGTCCCGATCCCTGTCCCGTGAACTAGCGCTGCTGGTGCTCGGTCAATGCCCTGAACGGGTGGATGATCCCCCTGATCTTTCCCTGGATACCTTGCTTCAAAAAGCACTCGATAGCTTGATGCAGCACTGGACAGAAGTCCTGGACTGTTGTGCTGGAGATCTGGAAAAAGCTCAGCAACATTTGCTTGAGAGTGAACTGAAGGATGGTCCTTCCTCAGATCAAGCTTCGGTTCGTGAGTCGTTGCAGTCGTCTCTCACTGGGGCCGAACAAGTTCTGAATGGTCTGTCAGCCAGTCTTGAGTTGCCTCGCCTACTGGCCTTATCCAATCAAGATCAGGTGCGTCGCGAGGCCATGCAGCGCGTGACGTTTGTTTTGAAGAAGCGCAAAGCGATTGATCAGTTGCTCGACGGTGTGATGGAAGGCTGGCGCCTCACCCGACTACCACGCATCGATCGCGATATTTTGCGTTTGGCTGTGATTGATCTGTCCGAACTTCATACTCCTGCTGCAGTGGCTTGCAACGAAGCGGTTGAGTTAGCGCATCGTTTCAGTGACGAGCAGGGACGAAAGATGATTAATGGTGTGCTGCGTCGTCTGCAGAACGCCCCCTCACTGGTGTTGTCCTGAACTCATGGTCTACGACTGGTTTAATCGCGGATCCGTTCCTCCTGAAACCCCAGCTGACCCTCCAGTGGACTCAGAGGTGCAACCCGATCAGTCTTCTGCGCCTCAACCTTCTGCAACGCAACCAGCAGACGTGCAAGCGTCTGAACCCAAAGCGTCTGAGCCGGAAGATGATTCTCTTGAGTGGGCACGTCAGGCCTATGCACGTTTAAAAGCCCAAAAAGCAGAGGCCGCTAAGACAGTTCAGGCTGATTCGACGCCCGAACAAAATGCTGTTTTGCCTCCAGTCATGGAGGCGGCAGCAGCCACTGTTTCTGAAGTTGTTACCCCTTCTGTTGTTGCCCCACCAGACGCAGCTCCTGCCCTTGAAGCTCCCTCGGTTGAGCCAGCCGTTGTTCCCGCTCCTGCACCAACAGCACCTGTTTCGCCTCCTGCGCCTTCCGTCCCGGCCCTGTCTTTTCTTGAACAGGCTGCTGCCCAGCGGGATCAGCGTCAGCAGGAGCTAGAGCAACCTGCTGAGCCAGACCCTGTTCCGGTTGTTCCAGTCGCAGCCCAAGCGGCGCCGACGATTGATCAGGATGAACCCAGCCTTGGAGACTTTGACGATGCATTCACCTGGTCGGCTGAAGTCTTAGCGGCCCAAGGGCGTAGCGCCGAGCAGGTCACTCTTGAGGAGATCGATTGGTTAGGGCGCCTGCGCCAAGGCCTGGAGAAAACGCGCCAAGGCTTTGTTACTGGTCTGCTGGAGAACCTGGGCGACGACCCATTGACTCCAGAGGTGCTGGACGACCTCGAATCGCTTTTATTGCGGGCGGATGCGGGCGTTCAAGCCACGGATCAGGTGCTCGATGCCTTGCGGCAGCGGATGAACGAACAGGTTGTTGATCCGAGTGAAGGCATTCGCTTTCTGAAGGAACAGCTTCGCGATCTTCTCGATGAGCCGATCAAGGCCAGTGCTGTTGACGTCCTCGCTCCTCAAAGGGATCGCCTGAATGTTTGGCTTTTGGTTGGAGTGAACGGCGTCGGTAAAACCACCACCCTTGGCAAGCTCGCCAATCTTGCTGTTCGCAGTGGGTATTCCGCCTTAATCGCTGCGGCGGATACCTTCCGTGCTGCAGCTGTTCAGCAAGTTCAAGTGTGGGGGGATCGCAGTGATGTGCCAGTTGTGGCCAATCCCTCAGCGAATGCGGATCCCGCAGCGGTGGTGTTTGATGCGATCGGCGCCGCTCGTTCCAAGGGCACTGATTTGGTTCTGGTGGACACGGCCGGTCGTCTGCAGACCAAGCACAACTTGATGGAGGAGCTTGAAAAGATCCGTCGTGTGGTGGATCGTCTCGCTCCCGAAGCGCACGTGGAATCGCTGTTGGTGCTGGATGCCAGCCAGGGCCAGAACGGTTTGAAGCAGGCGATGGCTTTTGCCCGTGCTGCTGGGCTCACAGGTGTGGTGATCACCAAGCTCGATGGCACTGCGAGAGGAGGCGTGGCTCTGGCTGTTGCCTCAGAAGCAAAGTTGCCGATTCGTTTTATTGGAGCTGGTGAGGGAATTCGCGATCTTCGTCCTTTCAATAGTTTTGAGTTTGTAGAGGCCCTCTTGGCATCGCGTTGATGCGTTTCGCATTACGGCCTGATCAAGCTGAACTTGCTACGTTGCGCCTTCTGCTGGGTGCTAGGCCGTGAGCAGCACACCTTCATGGCGACATCCGGCAACTCCGCAACGTGGAATCAACCAATCGTTGACGGCTACAGCCTCGCTACGGCAGCTATTGGAGAGCATGTCGCGGGAGCAGCGTTCCAATCAGGAGCTGCTTGTGTCGCTTGGGTTTGCGTTGCGCAGCTTCAGCAATCTCAACCGCTTTTTGGAGTTGGTGCCGGTGGTGGCTGCCCGGCTTGTGGGGGTGCAAGGTTCACTACTCG
This sequence comes from Synechococcus sp. MVIR-18-1, assembly GCF_014279835.1. Taxonomy (NCBI): domain Bacteria; kingdom Bacillati; phylum Cyanobacteriota; class Cyanophyceae; order Synechococcales; family Synechococcaceae; genus Synechococcus; species Synechococcus sp. MVIR-18-1. The sequence continues at coordinate 14,506 of NZ_CP047942.1, forward strand.
TTCCGTTTCAGGCCGACGGACGCCTGTGGCGTGACCAGCTGCAGATGCTTCCTGGTCCCCGCACGGAGGGCTTGTTGCGGGCGCTTGCCGCGCATGAGCCTGGGAACATCATCGGGTTTGGATCCGACGAAAGCCTTGTGCGAGCCATGGATCGCCTGGTTCAGCGGCAGCTGGGGAGTGCTGGTCTTTTTGCAACGTCGTTGATCGCTCGTGGTCGGCCGAGGGGACGCCTTTACGTGTTCAATCCGTCGAGCCCTCTCGCTTGGAGTGATGTTTATCGCCGACATGTGCAGTTGGTGGCTGACCTCACCGGGGTTGCGATCGAAAATGATTTGATGCTTCAGGAGGCCCGTCGCCACGAACGGGTTGATCGTCAGCTCAGCATTGGAGCCGACATTCAGGCTCAGCTGTTGCCTGATCACTGCCCTGTGATCGAAGGCGTGGATCTTGCGGCGCGTTGCCGGCCTGCCTTTCAAGTTGGCGGTGATTACTACGACTTCATTCCTACCCGTCCAGAACTGATCGGGCGCCGTCGGGAGCGCGGCCGTTGGGCCTTCGTCATGGGGGATGTGATGGGTAAGGGGGTGCCAGCGGGATTATTGATGACCATGCTCCGCGGCATGCTGCGAGCCGAGGTTTTGAGTGGTCTACCGCCCGATCGCATTCTTTATGACCTCAACCAATTAGCGCTGGAGGACCTGTCTCAGTCCCATCGGTTCGTCACGCTGTTTTATTCCGATTTCGATCCACGCACGAGGCGCCTGCGTTATGCCAATGCCGCCCATAACCCACCGTTGATTTGGCGTGCCCAATCACGGAAATTGATGCGCTTGGATGCCCCCGGGCTGCTGATTGGTCTTCAGCCTGAGGCGGAATATGGCTGTGAATCGCTTGTGCTTGAGCCAGGTGACGTTCTTCTTTATTACACGGATGGAGTCACTGAAGCCCCTGGGATCACCGGTGATCGTTTTGATGAGGCGCGCTTGATGCGCTCACTCGAACAAGCCTGTCGGTCTGGAACTGGTTCCCAAGGGATTCTTGATCAGTTGTTCAGTCGTCTCGATCGTTTTGTGGGACCCACCCGTCAGTTAGATGACGATGCCTCGATGGTGGTGCTCAAGGTCAAAGAGGAGATCATGTTGCCGTCTGTCCCCCGGTCTTTGGCCTGACAAGCTGAGGACAAGCGCAGAGGAGAGTGACATGGCAGGCGGGGTGACGGGAGGAGGCTCCGCAACCTGGAGTGACCGGTTTGAGCAGGGATTGCATCCGGCGATTGAGCGTTTTAATGCGTCGATTGGCTTTGATATCACGCTTCTTCAAGAGGATCTGGATGGGTCGATCGCCCATGCCCGCATGCTCGCTGAGTGCGGTGTGATCCAGGAGGAGGAGGCAGATCAACTTGTCAGTGGTCTTGAACAAGTCCGCCAGGAAGCTGCATCTGGACAATTTCAGCCAGGGCTAGCTGATGAAGATGTGCATTTCGCTGTTGAGCGACGTCTGATTGCTTTGCTTGGTCCAGTTGGCAAAAAATTGCACACCGGCCGGAGTCGTAACGACCAGGTGGGGACTGATTTGCGGCTTTGGCTTAGGCGGCGTTTGGACGAGCTTGAACAGTCTTTGCTCGGTTTTCAGCGCGCCTTGCTTGACCAAGCGAACCTTCACAGCAACACCTTGATTCCCGGTTACACGCATCTGCAGCGTGCCCAGCCTCTCTGCCTCGCTCACCATCTTCTTGCCTATGTCGAGATGGTGGAGCGGGATCGGCAGCGGATGGCGGACTTGCGCAAACGCCTGAATCTCTCTCCTCTGGGTGCTGCAGCTTTGGCCGGCACCCCGGTACCGATTGATCGCAGGAGCACCGCGTTGGCCCTCGGCTTCGATGGCATCTATGCCAACAGCCTGGACGCGGTCAGTGATCGTGATTTCACAGTGGAATTTTCGGCCGCGGCCTCACTGGTGATGGTGCATCTCAGTCGTCTTGCTGAGGAGGTGATTTTTTGGGCATCAGAGGAATGTGGCTTTGTACGACTCACCGATCGCTGTGCGACGGGCAGCAGCCTGATGCCGCAGAAAAAGAATCCCGATGTTCCTGAATTGGTGCGTGGCAAATGCGGAAGGGTGTTCGGCCATTTGCAAGGCCTGCTGACGATGATTAAGGGCCTACCACTGGCCTACAACAAAGATTTCCAGGAGGACAAGGAGGCGTTGTTTGATGTGGTGGCCACCACATCGCAATGCCTTGAGGCGATGACGATTTTGCTGCAGGAAGGCTTGAGTTTCAGGACCGAACGGCTGGAGGCGGCTGTTGCTGCGGACTATTCCAATGCCACTGATGTGGCCGACTATCTCGTCGCTAAGCAGGTCCCTTTCCGGGAGGCCTACCAGTTGGTGGGTGCCGTGGTGAAACATTGCCTTCAGGAAGGCGTGCTTCTTCGCGAACTCACTCTGGAGCGTTGGCAGCAGTTCCATCCTGCGATCGAGGCTGATTTGTTTGAGGCCTTAACACCCCGCAATGTGGTGGCAGCTCGAACCAGCGAAGGGGGAACAGGTTTCGTTCGTGTCCATGAACAGCTGGCCATTTGGAACAAACGATTGGGGCTTGCGGATCAGGTTGTTTAGAGGGTGATCATTCGGCTGAGATCGGACTACGCTGAGGGAGCCAGAGATTCAATGATCTTCAATAGGTCCATGAATTGTTGGCCCTTTGATTCCATTGACCCCTCTTAACTTCGGTCCATCAGATAAGTGAGCATTTTTGTCGGCAATCTTCCGTTCCGCGCTGAGCAGGAAGACATCATTGAATTGTTCTCCACCTATGGAGAGGTCACGAATTGTGCCCTCCCTCTAGAGCGAGATACCGGACGTAAGCGCGGCTTTGCCTTTGTCGAAATGAGCGACGAAGCAGCTGAAGCATCTGCCATTGAGGCGCTTCAAGGTGCTGAGCTGATGGGTCGTCCCCTGCGCATCAACAAAGCTGAGCCCCGTGGCAGTGCCCCTCGTCGCGATTTCGGCGGCGGTGGTGGCGGTGGCAACTACGGCGGTGGTGGCGGTGGCGATCGCCCTTCTGGTGCCAGTGGCTGGGAGGATCGCAGCTATGGCAGTGGTGCTCCTCCAGCTGGCGGGAGTGCCTACGACGATGGACGCACCCGTCGTCGCCGTGGTGGAGCCGACGACAACAGCGGATATGGCGGAGCCGAGGGCTGATCGCCTTATCGGAGCTGTTTAGAGCCCTGCATCAAGCAGTTGCTGGGCTGCTTCCTCAATCATTTCAACCCCAGCACCAGCTTTTTGAGCTTTGATGCTCAGATTGTTGCGCCAATAACGTGCCCCGGGCACGGCTTCCACAACGTGGACGAGATGCCGGCATAGATCCCAAAGTCTTCCTCCTCGCTGAAGATGGCGTTCGGCATGGGGGATTAGTCCAAGCACGACATCTGAAGCCAGTACTTGGCGTGGCGTTGCGCCGTAGATCAGGTTGTCGATGTCGCGCCAGCGCATTGGGTGGGCATAGGCGGCGCGTCCGACCATGGCCCCATCGCAATGTTTTAGGGCGTTGAGGCAATCCTCAGGGGTATCAAGACCACCATTCAATTCAATCGTGAGATCCGGCCTGGATTCTTTTAAGGCAATCACTCGATCGTGCTGAAGAGCAGGAATCGTGCGGTTTTGTTTGGGATCTAATCCTTCAAGCCATGCCTTACGGGCATGCACGGAAAAACGCAAGGCACCGGCTTCTGCCACTTGATCAACAAACTGTCTGAGAAGGTCATCACTGTCGAGATCATCAATACCCACGCGATGTTTCACGGTGACGGGAAGCGATGATGCCGCCACCATGGCCTCCACACAACGCGCCACGGTTTGCGGCTCTGCCATCAAACAAGCCCCAAAATTCCCGGCTTGCACCCTTGGACTCGGGCAGCCCACATTGAGGTTGATCTCGTCGTACCCCCAATCGGCTGCCATCCGCGTGGCATCGGCCAGTAACGCAGGATCGTCGCCCCCCACCTGCAGAGCTAGGGGATGTTCCTCGACGTCAAAGTCCAGTAGCCGTTCACGCCGCTTGCTGTGGTGGAGAGCTTGCGCCACCACCATTTCGCTGTAGAGCAGGCTTTGTTTGCTGATTTGGCGCATCAGCATGCGGAAATGCCGATCCGTGCAATCCAGCATGGGCGCCACACTGAAGCGCCAGGCGGGTTCCCGATCGGGGTTGAGTGGGGAATCCATTCCTCCATGCTGCCTCGTTTCCCGCCTTTGTCGCTTTAGAACTGGGAACGTTTAAGGACACTGCAGATGACGACTTCGATGCAGCCTTGGTTGTTGAGCAGGCGTTCGATGCTTCTGGCTTCGATCGCCGGGATGGTCGGTGTATTCAGAGCGCCGGCTCAGGTGCTGGCTGCTTCCAAGGCTGGCGAAGCGGTTTGGGATCTCAGCGATGGCGAATGGAAAAAGCGTCTCTCGCCTGAGGCCTACCAAGTGTTGCGTCAGGAAGGCACAGAACGACCTTTCACCAGCCCGTTCAACAACGAAAAACGAGAGGGCACCTACCACTGCGCCGGTTGCGACCTGCCGTTGTTTGCTTCCACCGCCAAGTTTGATAGCGGTACCGGTTGGCCCAGTTTTTGGGAGCCGCTTCCGGGCGGTGTGGATACAAAAGTAGATTTCAAACTAATTCTTCCTCGCACTGAATATCACTGCAGCCGCTGCGGTGGGCATCAGGGCCATGTTTTTAATGACGGTCCCCGACCGACGGGTAAGCGCTACTGCAACAACGGAGTCGCCCTGCGTTTCCAACCCACGGCATGACCTAATCGTGATCGGTGGTGGGCCTGCCGGCTTTATGGCCGCGATCACCGCCGCCGAACGAGGAGTTCGTGATGTTCTGATCTTGGAGGCCACCCCTGAAGTGCTCACAAAAGTGCGCATCAGCGGTGGCGGTCGTTGCAATGTCACCCATGCTTGCTGGGATCCCAAGGAGCTTGTGGGTCACTACCCCCGGGGTAGCAGGCCATTGCGGGGTCCCTTTAGCCAGTTTGCGTGCGGAGATTCGATTGCTTGGTTCGATGAGCACGGACTCACGCTTGTGGAAGAGTCCGATGGGCGGATGTTTCCCCAGCAGAATCGCTCCGAGGCGGTGGTGGAGTGTCTGAGGCGAGCTGCCTTAGCTGCAGGGGTGAAGATTCAGTGCGGCTCCGCTGTGCGTCAACTCAGCTGCTCGGAGGGTGAGGGATTTCAAATCTCCGATCAACGGTCTGTCTTTCATCAGGCCAAGCGGGTGTTACTGGCCAGTGGTGGCCATCCCAGTGGCCGGCGTCTTGCCAAGGATTTGGGTCACACGATTGTGCCGCCGGTGCCGTCGTTGTTCAGCTTGAAATTGCAAGCGCCTGCTTTGACGGCATGCAGCGGTATTGCCCTGGATGACGTGGGCTTGGATTTAAGCGTTGCTGATCAGCGTTTTCGTCAGACGGGCCGGGTGCTGATCACCCATCGGGGTGTGAGCGGGCCTGCCGTCTTGAGGCTCACCGCGTTTGCAGCAAGGGCCCTCCATGCCAGTCGTTACCAGGGTGAGTTGCGGGTGGATTGGAGTGGAGGTTTGGGTCGCGAGCGTGTTCAGAACAAGCTGCAGCAGGCGCGCCTTGAGCAGGCGCGTCGCACGGTGGTGGCTGCCAAGCCGTTTGAGCATCTGCCGCGGCGGCTTTGGCTTGCCTTTTTGACGCAGGCGGGAGTGGATGCAGAGCGGCGATGGGCGGATCTTCCAGCGAAGGCGGAACGCAATTTGGTGGAGACCGTCTGCGCTCAGCGCTTATCGATCCAGGGCCGCGGCCCGTTCGGGGAAGAATTTGTCACGGCTGGTGGCGTTGATCTGGGCGAGGTGAACTTAGCGACGATGGAAAGTCGCTGCTGTGCTGGGTTGTACTTAGCGGGTGAATTACTGGATGTGGATGGGGTCACTGGAGGCTTTAATTTCCAGGCCTGTTGGAGCGGCGGCTGGCTTGCAGGTGAGGCGATAGCTACGTCTTGTTTTACTGAATCTGATCAAACACCGTAAACATCGGCAGGTACATCGCCAGCAGGATCGAACCCACAATTCCTCCCACAACCACAATCATTGCGGGCTCCAACATCGAGGTGAGTGCCTTCACGGATGCTGAAACCTCGTCCTCATAAAAGTCGGCCACTTTGCTGAGCATTCGATCCATTTCACCGGTTTCCTCACCAATCGAGAGCATGCTCAGTGCCATGTCAGGTAAGACTTTTTGGCGCGTTAATGCTGTGCTCAGCAACACGCCTTCTTGCACCATGGTGCGTGAGTCGAGGATGGCGTCAGAGATGATGGAGTTGCCAGCAGTTTCACTTGAGATCTCCATCGACATCAGGATTGGAACGCCAGCACGCGTGAGTGAGCTGAAAATTCTGCAAAACTGAGCGGTGGCTGTTTTCATGATGAGATCACCAAACAACGGTAGCTTGAGGATCAACTTGTCGATCACTCTGCGGCCTGTGTGAGTGTTGTAATAACGGCCAATCATCCAGGCGCCAACCATGAGAATGCCGGCGAAAACAAGGGAAGCGGAAGAGCGCAGTAAGGCGCTTAAATCCACCATTAATTGGGTAAATAATGGCAATTCGGCTCCTAGATCTTCAAAGATCCCCGCAAAAGTAGGAATCAAGAAGATCGTCATTCCTAAAAACACCAAAATGGCGATCACCAGCACGGCCACCGGGTAACCCAAGGCACCTTTGATTTGGTTTTGGAGCCTGGCGTTGTCTTCCAACAGTTTGGCGAGGCGTTTGAGGGATTCATCGAGAACACCGCCGGCTTCGCCTGCCTCCACCATGGCGATGGTGAGCTGGTCAAAGACCTTGGGCCATTGGCGCATCGCTGCTGCCATCGCCGTGCCCTGATTCACCTCGAGTCCCACGCTGGTGAGAGCTTTTTTAAACATCGGCAGCTTTTGCTGCGTGGCCATGAGATCGAGGCTGCGCACGATCGGCACCCCTGCATCCACGAGCGCAGCCAGCTTGCTGGCCCAAATCGCTTTCTCTTTCACCCCGGGTGGCTTTTGGAACGCCTCTCCCAGATCCATCGATAGGAATCCAGCTGACGCGCTGCCCCCTGCGTTTTTGGATTCGGCCTTGGCTTTGTTGTTTCCTTTTCCTTTGTCTTGGCGCAGCTCTTCCGCTTTGATGCCTCGCCTGCGCAGCAGACGACGGGCCGCAACAGCATCGTTTGCTTTGACCGTGACCGTGCGCGGTTGGCCTGTGGCTGAGGTGTAAGTAGCGGTGAAAGAAACCATGCGCTGATCGACCGATTTAGTGGTTCATCAGGCGATCCAGTTCAGCGGGTTTGCTGGCTTTGCTGAGTCCTTCATCAAGACTGATTTCGCCTTGATCAATCAGATCTGCAAGAGCTCTTTCGAGGGTTTGCATGCCGCGCTCGCCGCCGGTTTGAATTTGGGAATACAGCTGAGCTGTTTTGCCTTCTCGGATCAAATTGGCGATGGCTGGGGTGTTGATCATGATTTCTTGAGCCATCACACGGCCGAACTGCCCGGGGGCAGGGTTTTGGCGTTTGCAGAGCGTTTGAGAGAACACCGCCGTCAGGCTTCCTGAGAGTTGCACGCGGATTTGAGTTTGCTGGCCCGGTGGAAACACATCCACCATCCGATCAACGGTCTGAGCTGCAGAACTGGTGTGCAAAGTTTCAAACACCAAATGCCCAGTTTCCGCAGCGCTGATTGCCAGTTGAATCGTTTCGAGATCACGCATTTCACCCACCAAAATCACGTCTGGGTCCTCTCGCAAAGCAGCGCGCAGCGCATTGGCAAAACTGCGCGTGTCCTCGTTGAGTTGGCGTTGATGCACCAAGCTCTTATCACTGGTGTAAACGAATTCGATCGGGTCTTCGATGGTGAGGATGTGCTCAGCCCGTGTGTGGTTGATGTGATCGAGAAGTGCTGCGAGCGTGGTGGTTTTGCCTGAACCCGTCGGGCCCGTGACCAGAACAAGACCACGGGGGCGTTTGCTGGTTTCCACGACGACCGGAGGCAGATTCAGCAGCTCAACGCTGGGGATTTTGCTCCCAAGAGCACGCAAGCAGGCGGCATAGCTGCCCTTCTGGCGGTATACATTCACGCGAAAACGGGCGACCCCTTTCAAGCCATAGGCACAATCCAGCTCCCACGTTTGTTCGAGTGTTTTGCGTTGGCTGTTGTTGAGCATTGAAAAGATCAGGCGGTTGCAGCCTTCTTCACTGAGCGGTTCCTCTTGCATCGGCCGCAGTTCACCACTGAATCGTCCATAAGGCGGCTGTCCGCTCGCGATGTGGAGGTCGCTTCCGCCTCCATTCACCAGCTGTTCCATCAGGTCTTCGATCATTCGTTCCATGCTCGGAGCTCTCACTGACGAGGTGTCAGGCAATACGGGCATTCCAGCCAACCTTCATGCAGTCCGCCACCACATCCACGGCAAGTGACTGTGTTGAGAGCCCTAGCACGTTGTTCCGATTCCAGGCCCGCATCTGTTAAGACCATCCGGTCTACCTCTTCCAGGGTGGTGTGACCCTCTCTCACGAGATCAAGGCTGTAGCCAAGCAAGGTTTTCATTCCTGCTTCCAGTGCCAACTGGCGGACAAGATCAGTGGTGGCGCCTTTGGCGACAGATGCGGCCAGGGCTTCATTCATGCGCAGCACTTCATACACACCGATACGGCCCTTGTAACCGGTGCCCTGACAGTTGGGGCATGGCGTTGTTGGTCCTTCATGCTGTTTGGCTTTGAAAAAGGTCACATCGCCTTCATGGCTCGTCATCAGCCCAAAGCGACCTAATTCTTGGGAATCTGGGTGGTAAGGGATGCGGCAATCGCTGCACACGCGCCTGAGCAAGCGTTGAGAAACGATGCCGAGCAAGGATGCGCTCACCATGAACGGTTCCACGCCCATTTCGTCGAGTCGGGCGATGGCGCTCGGTGCATCGTTGCAGTGCAGGGTGGTCAAGACCAGGTGCCCTGTCAGTGCTGCTTCGATAGCAGTTTTCGCTGTTTCCTGATCACGGGTCTCACCCACTAACAGAACATCTGGGTCCTGGCGCATGAAGGCGCGAAGGGCCGTGCTGAAGTCAAATCCTTTCTCTCGATTCACCTGACATTGAGTAATACCAGGCAACGTGTATTCAATTGGATCTTCTACGGTAGAGATATTGATTCCGGGTTCGTTGCGCTCCGCTAACAGTGAATAAAGTGTTGTCGATTTACCAGATCCTGTTGGACCGGTCACAAGAATCATGCCGAATGGTTTTGAGCCAAGGGTTCGTACAAGCTCGAGTGTGTTGGGATTAGAGATGAGCTTATCCAGTCCTAATTGAGTGGATTGACTGTCGAGTAATCGCAGGCAAATCTTTTCGCCATAGCGGCTGGGAAGACTGTTGACGCGAAAGTCAACAGTTCGTCCTTTGTATTGTCTACGGATACGCCCATCCTGTGCTTGCCTGCGTTCAGCGATGTCAAGATCAGCCATAATCTTGAAGCGAGAGGTAATGGCTGGTATTAATTTAGTGGGGAGTGGTTGCGTTAAATTTGTGAGCACACCATCCTTTCTAAGTCTAATTTGTAATCCTGCTTGTTGTGGCTCTACATGAATATCACTGGCATTCATGTCTAATGCTTTAACTAAGATTCGATCTACCAATGTGACAATCGGTGATCCACCAGCAATGGATGGATTGATGTCTAGCGAGGAGGCTGAATTGCTCTGAATTTCAGCTTCGTCTGGATCAGCATTAAAGATTCCTTCAGTATCAAATCCATCGAGAAGCGATTTTGCTGTTTCGATAATTGATGTTTGGCTAATCGTTGAATCTGAGTTGAATTCTTGTGGATCAAGAATTCGTTTTAGATGCGCTGCATTGGCCAGCACAAGCTTGGAGGCGTAGCCATGGCTTCTTAGAACCTGCTTGAGTTGTTCTCGACTGTCTTTGTCGCTGCTGCTTGCGATGGCCACGATGAGGCCGTCGTCGGTGAGATGGATGGGGAGCGCTTGAAGTTGCTTCCAGGTCTCAAGGTCCAAAACCTGCCCGGATTGAAGGATTGCTTCTCCAGCGGCGAGCTCTGCCTCTGAAATCAGCTTTTCCGGCAGTGCAGGCGGTAGCGGCATTCGGGTGGAGTCGGCGCTCATGCTGATTCGGCTTTCCGCGCTTGTGGTGGGTCCATGTGACCCTTCAACATGTCTAGACGTGATTTTGCATCTGGTCAGCATGAGCGGCGACGCTTCCATCCCGGCTAACAATTCGGCATCGGATGTTCCCGAAGCCCAGCAGGACTCCACACCCTCTGTGGAGGAAACACCTGAAGCCGCTTCTCCCGACCCTGCTTCAGAGGGGGTTTCCTCTGCACAGAACAATGAAGCGCGGCTTGAGCAATTAGAGCGCGAGCACAGCACCCTCCGCCAAGAACACGAAACCTTGAGTGGTCAGTACGTGCGCATCGCGGCCGACTTTGACAATTTCCGCAAACGTCAGAGCCGGGATCAGGACGACCTGAAGCTGCAGATCACCTGCAGCACCCTGACTGAAATCCTCCCTGTTGTTGATAACTTCGATCGCGCTCGTCAACAGCTTGATCCTCAGGGAGAAGAAGCCCAAGCGCTTCACCGCAGTTACCAGGGTCTTTACAAGCAACTTGTCGATGTGTTGAAGCAACTCGGTGTGGCCCCGATGCGGGTTGTTGGACAAGAGTTCGACCCCAACCTCCATGAAGCTGTGTTGCGCGAACCCAGTGATGAGCATCCAGAAGATGTGGTGGTTGAAGAGTTGCAGCGTGGCTATCACCTCAGCGGCAAGGTCTTGCGTCACGCCTTAGTCAAGGTGTCGATGGGACCTGGACCGCAACAGTCAGATGCCGCGGCTGATGCGATTGAGGGTGGTGAAAGTGCAGCAAGCGAAGGTGATGATGGCTCCCCGACGCCTGAGGCGAGCGAATGATTCAAAACTTTTGCCTAGTGTGCGCAGCGGAATGACGAGCTGATGGCCGATTACTACGACCTCCTTGGCGTCAGCAGGGATGCAGATGCCGACACCCTGAAGCGCGCTTACAGGCGGATGGCTCGCCAATATCACCCTGATATCAATAAAGACGCTGGCGCTGAAGACCGCTTTAAGGAGATTGGCCGCGCCTACGAAGTGCTGAGCGATCCCCAAACCCGCGGGCGGTACGACCAGTTCGGTGAGGCCGGGCTCGGCGGCGGCGGCGGCATGCCCGATATGGGCGATATGGGTGGTTTTGCAGATATTTTCGAAACCTTTTTCAGCGGATTCGGTGGTGCCGCTGGAGGCGCTGGTCGTCAGCGCAGGCGAGGACCTCAACAGGGAGATGACCTCCGCTACGACCTCACGATTGATTTTGACCAGGCTGTGTTCGGCCAAGAGCGGGAGATCCGCATCCCCCACCTCGAGACCTGCACCACCTGTAGTGGCAGCGGTGCCAAAACAGGCAGTGGTCCCACCACCTGTACCACCTGTGGCGGAGTTGGGCAGGTGCGTCGCGCCACGCGCACTCCGTTTGGGAATTTTGAGCAAGTGGCTGAATGCCCCAGTTGCAATGGCACCGGTCAAGTGATTGCTGACCCTTGCAGCTCCTGTGGTGGTCAAGGGGTCACGCAAGTCCGTAAGAAATTGCGAATCAACATTCCCGCCGGTGTCGACACGGGGACCCGCTTGCGGGTTTCCGGAGAAGGCAATGCTGGGCTGCGTGGCGGTCCATCAGGAGATTTGTATGTTTTCCTCACGGTTAAATCGCACCCGAGCCTGAGGCGTGATGGGCTCACCGTTCTTTCGGAGGTGAAGGTGAGTTATCTGCAGGCAATCCTCGGAGACACTATTGAGGTGGAAACCGTGGATGGCCCTGAATCCCTTGAGATTCCGGCAGGTACTCAGCCCAATTCCGTTTTAACGCTTGAAAACAAGGGCATCCCAAAGCTGGGCAATCCAGTAGCCCGTGGTCATCAGCGCATCTCAGTCACGGTGACCTTGCCCACCCGTCTCAACGATGAGGAACGTGGTCTCCTCGAAGATTTGGCTGGACACCATTCAGCCCGTGGTGAGCAGCACCATCACCACAAGAGTGGTCTTTTTGCCCGATTGTTTGGGCAACGCTGACGGATGCGTGATGCCCAACCCGAACATTATTTGGATCTAAGGGGCACCCCCTGTCCAACCAATTTCATTCGCTGTCGTTTGGCCTTGGAGGCCATGCGTCCAGGGCAGCAGTTTCAGGTTGATCTCGATCGGGGTGAGCCAGAGGAGATGGTGATCCCAGGTCTGACTCGGGATGGTCATCGTGTGGAGGTGATGGACCAAGCCAAGGATTGGGTGCGCCTTCAGGTGGTCTGTGGTGGCGGTTGATCAGTCGGCTCAGTCCGGCATGGTTGTTGCGCTCCAGGCCAATTACTTGGAGGTGGAGCTTGATCAGGTTTCTGAGAGGATTCCCTCACGACTGCTTTGCACGCGGCGCACGCGTTTGAGTCATCGCGGTGAGGCTGTGTACGTCGGTGATCGCGTCAGGGTGGAAGCCATTGATGCGAGCCATGCCCGAGCGGTGGTCTCTCATGTCGAACCTCGCGTCAGTTTTCTGACACGCCCGCCCGTCGCCAACGCCACCACGGTGGTCGTGGCATTGGCCGTGGCTCAACCAGCTTTTGATCCCGATCAGGCCAGCCGTTTTCTGTTGACGGCAGAGCGAACGTCCCTGCATGTGCAGCTGGTCCTAACGAAAACCGATCTCCTAGAGCCGGAGGCATTGGAGCAGCTGCGCGCTCGTCTTCATGCCTGGGGGTATCCCCCGTTGTTGGTGTCGACGGGCAGTGGCCTTGGGCTCTCCAAGCTGAAACAAAGCCTTGCCGGATCGTCTCTTTCCGTGCTGTGTGGACCTTCAGGAGTTGGGAAGAGCTCATTGCTTAATGCCTTGATCCCTGAGCTTGATTTGCGGATCGGTGCCGTATCAGGACGGCTGCAGCGAGGACGTCACACCACGCGGCATGTGGAGTTGCATCGCTTGGAGGGTGAGGCACGGGTTGCTGATACGCCCGGTTTCAACCGCCCAGAGCTGCCAGATGACCCCAGGAATCTTGAGGTGTTGTTTCCTGAATTACGCGCTCAGCTCGAGCCCCATCCCTGTCGTTTTCGGGATTGCTTGCACCGTGATGAACCTGGATGCGGGGTCACGCGCGAGTGGGAGAGATACCCGATCTACAGGCGAGCTGTGGAGGATCTTCTGGGCCTTAACCGCCCATCCCGGGGAGGTTGAGATTGAGTCCACCGGTGAGTTCTTCCATGCGTTCTTTCATGGTGCCGGTGGAGCGTTCATAGGCTGATTGCAAGGCGGCGAGTGTGGCGGCTTCTGTGGCCTCCTGTCCTTCACTCAGCAGGGATGGATCCAGCTTTACTTTCAGCGGTTGTTGATTGCCAGACAACCAGATGCTGGCTCGACCGTCCTCACTGTTGCCCTCGATCTCCATGGCATCGAGTTCTTCTTGCAGTTTTTGCGCGTCTTGCTGGATTTGTTGAGCCTTTCGGAATGCCTCAGTGAGCTGTCCGAAATTGGGAAGTCCAAACCCTGCCATGACACCAATGAAGTGATGCCAAGGCTAATCGGTCGTTTGAAAGCCCAAGCGCTTCACTTCAGGATGCAACGTGATTCCGTGCACCCGCTTCACTTCGTTTTGAACGAAGTCGATCAAGGCGCGGATGTCATCGGCTTTGGCTTCGCCCACGTTGACGATGAAATTGGCATGCACCGGTGAGACTTCCGCTCCTCCGATCCGTTTCCCCTTGAGCCCTAAGCCTTCGATGAGCTGACCAGCTTTTTCGGGCTCTGGGTTGCGGAACACGCTTCCGCAGCTTGGCCATTGGTAGGGCTGGGTGGTGGTGCGATGACTGAGGTTGCCACTGGTCTTCCGCATCAACTCCTTGGCGTCATGGCCAGGTTCCAATTGAAAATGCGCTGCCATCACCAAGTGGTCACTGCCTTGTAGAAGGCTGTGTCGGTAGTCGTAGGCGAGATCAGCGTTGCTGAGCACCGTTGTGGCCGTCACCGTGTTCGTCTGCGATCGATCGATGACCTCCACAGATGTCAGGCAGTCGGCTGTGGAGCCGCCTTGAGCTCCGGCGTTCATGGCCGCAGCCCCACCCACGGTTCCAGGGATGCCAACGGCCCACTCCAGCCCATGCAATCCAAGTTTGGCTGCGCGCCTGGCAAGCGTTGGAAGGGGTTCACCCGCCAAGGCCTTCACCTGCCCTGATTCGGCATCCAGCTGGCTGCCCTGGAGGCGACGCAAACAAAGAGTGAGGCCTTGGAGTCCCGCATCAGCAATCAGCAGGTTCGAACCAGCTCCAATCACGCGGGTCGTCAAACCCTCCGCTTGGGCCCATTGGAGCAGCGAGAGACATTGCTCAGCATCGTTGGGTTCGGCCAACCATTGCGCCGGGCCTCCCACCCGCCACGTGGTGTAGTTCGCGAGGGACACCTGCTGTTGGAGGACCCCAGCCTCAACAAGAGCATTCAGGCTGCGATCGCTGGTGAACATGACGCCGCTCCTCCGATTCCTTCTTTTGACAGACGTTCCCAAAGACTGTTCACATCACCAGCACCCATTGCCAAGATCAAGTCATCAGGCTGGCTGTGTTGTTTCACCAGACCGGTGAGCTCGTCCATGGTGCTGGCCACAAAGACGGGTTGGTTGGGATCAATCAGCCGAATGGAGCGCGCCAGAAGCTCACTGTTGATGCCCTCGATCGGTGGTTCACCGGCTCCATAGATCGGAGCAAGGATGAGGGCGTCAGCGGACACAAGTGCCTGGGCAAAGGCGTTGAGAAATTCTTGTGTGCGGGTGTAGCGGTGGGGCTGAAAAATAGCGAGAAGGCGTTGAGGTGTGCGGGGTAAAGGGCTGCGGCCGCTTTGCACCATCAGCTGGGCCATGGTCAAGGTTGCTTGAACTTCGCTGGGGTGATGGGCATAGTCATCAACCACTTGTCGGTCTTGCCATTCCCCCCGGAAATCAAAGCGTCGACCAGGTGAACGCAGTTCCTTGACGGCTGAGAGAAGGGGATCCAAACGAACACCTTCCATGCGGCATGCCGCTATGGCGGCCACGACGTTGCTCAGGTTGTGCAGGCCAGGCAGGGGGAGGGTGATACGCCCTACCTGTTGCCCTTGCTCGTAATAATCGGCGATGGTGCGATCTCCATCGAGTTGCACAGGCAAAGCGGCGTAATCCGCTGTCTCGACGTGTTGAACAGACCAACAGGCATCGGCTTGGAAGTGTTCGCTGAGAATCGGATCGTCTTGATTGATGAGCAGGCGTTTGCAGCCGCTGCCGAAGGTTTTCATCGTCTCGATCAAATCGTCGAGATTGCGGTAATGGTCCGTATGGTCCAGTTCAAGATTGGTGATGATCCCCAGGCTGGCCTTGAACTTCACCAGCGATCCATCCGATTCGTCTGCCTCAGCGACAAGCAGACGACCGTTGCCGGTGTGCCCGTTGCTGCCGTAGCAGGGGACAACACCACCAATCACAGCGGTTGGATCTTCACCAACCGTGGCCAGGAGTGTGGTCACCAAAGTGCTTGTGGTGGTTTTTCCATGGCTACCCGCAACAGCGATGGCGGGTTGTTGTTCGATCAGCCAGGCCAAAAGGTCAGAGCGATGCCAGATCGTTAAATCCAAGCGCCGCGCTTCGATCAGCTCTGGATTGGTGTCAGGAATGGCCGTGCTGACCACCACCAAGGGCTCCTCAATATTGAGCGCTCCGAGCTGGGAAAAATTGTTGGAGACCTGGCTTTCGAATAGGACGATTGCTTTGGTCTCAAGCGCCTGCATCGCCGGTGTGAGTTTGCGATCGGACCCGCTAACGGAATGGCCTCGTTCCGCGAGAATCAGAGCCAGGGCCGACATGCCGATTCCGCCCATCCCAATGAAGTGAATGTGCTTCTGGGGCTGGATCGAATCGGCCAAGGGGAGTCAACGTGAGGGCTAACGATAATCCAGCTTTTCCTTGTGGCCAACTGCTTGAAGCTCATTTCATCTGATTTTTAGGCAGATCAATTACAGGAAAATCCCAATAAATTCTGTATGATCTTGCCCCAAAACCCCTTACGCGGTAAGACCGCATATTTCTGCCATGACCCTGCGCGTTGCCATCAATGGATTCGGCCGAATTGGTCGCAATGTGCTGCGGGGTTGGATCAGCCGAGGTGCGAATACTGATCTTGAAATCGTGGGAATGAATTCCACGTCTGACCCCAAGACCAGCGCGCACTTGCTCACCTACGACTCGATTTTGGGCCGTTTGGATCCGTCAGTGGACATCCAAACCACGGATGACACGATGATCATCAATGGCAAGGAAATCAAATTCTTCGCCGATCGCAACCCTCTCAACTGCCCTTGGAAGGATTGGGGTGTGGACCTGGTGATCGAATCCACAGGTGTGTTCAACACCGATGAGAAGGCCAGCATGCACATCCAGGCTGGTGCCAAGAAAGTGATTCTCACTGCTCCTGGTAAGGGCGCTGGCGTCGGCACCTTTGTGGTTGGTGTGAACGCAGACCAGTACCGCCACGAAGATTGGGACATCCTCAGCAACGCAAGCTGCACCACGAACTGTCTGGCGCCAATTGTCAAAGTTCTGGATCAGAACTTCGGCATGGAATGGGGTTTGATGACCACCATTCACAGCTACACCGGTGACCAGAGAATCCTGGACAACAGCCACCGTGACCTGCGTCGTGCGCGTGCAGCCGCACTGAACATGGTGCCGACAACCACCGGTGCAGCTAAGGCTGTGGCCTTGGTCTATCCCGAAGTGAAGGGCAAGCTCACCGGCTTCGCCATGCGCGTTCCCACTCCCAACGTGTCGGCTGTTGACCTCACCTTCGGAACCTCCAAGGGGCCGAGTGTGGAAGACGTTAAAGCGGTGATGAAGCAGGCCTCTGAGAACGGCATGAAGGGAATCATCAAGTACAGCGACCTGCCTCTTGTCTCCACCGATTTCGCCGGTACAAACGAATCGACGATCTTCGACGCTGATCTCACCTATGCCATGGGCGACAAGGCTGTGAAGATCTTGGCTTGGTACGACAACGAGTGGGGCTACAGCCAGCGTGTTGTCGACTTGGCTGAGGTTGTTGCCAAGGGTTGGAAGTAACCCTCAGGTTCGAGAAGATCTGATCTTCAGCCCTCCCTTAGGGGAGGGCTTTTTTGTGCGCTCTTTTAGCGGTAATGGGAGAACCCTGATGGCTGCAGCAACGCACCATCGTCGTTCCAGATGATCCTGCCTGTGTCGGCAGTGATGCTGCCGAAGCAGCAACTCTCAGGCTGATGCTGTCTCCAGGATTCAGCCCACTCAGGAGGCAGGCTCAGCACCAGTTCGAAATCTTCGCCACCACTGAGACACCAGCGATCCCATGCGCTTTCGCAGGGCCAGGCATCAGCGCGTGGGAGGGCATCCCTGCGTAGAACAGCGCCGCAACCACTGCTTTGACAAAGACCATTCACGGCAGCAAGCAGGCCATCGCTGCTGTCGGTCCCACCGGCTCGCCAGGGAAGCTGCTCGGGTTTGCAGGCCACCAAGGTCTGCAAGGCATCAAGCCTTGGCCATGGCCGCTGGTGACATCGAATCGCCTGCTCTTTCAGCCTGGCTGGAACTGGGAGTGCGCTGGGTAGCGGTGTGTCTTGCAGAAGTGCCAGTCCAAGGCGGCTCAGTCCATGGGGGCCACTGCTCATCAGCAGATCACCAGGTTGGGCCTGTGCCCGATGCAGTCGTAACGGTCCGAGTCGTCCAAACGCACTGATCGAGAGCAGTCGTTGGTTACCGGTGCTGCAGTCACCTCCCAGCAGAGTTCCACCAAAATGCTCGAGGGCTTCTGAGATGCCTTGGTACACCTGTTCAATCCACCACCAAGACGTGGTACCTGGGGCCACAAGGCCCACCGTGATCCCCTCCACCTGCTCAGAGCCGCTGGCAGCTAGATCAGACAGGTTGGCCACCACAGCTCGCCAACCCACGTCGGCAGGGGCTGTGGTTGCATCGCTGAAATGAACACCCTCCACCATCACGTCGGTGTTCACGAGCAGAGCCCTGGAATCTGGTGGCAGCAAGGCTGTGTCGTCATTGAGCTGGCCAGGAGGAGCAAAGCGGGCCAGACGGCTGAGCAGCTCTGCTTCTCCGAGTTCGGCCAGGGTGATGCTCACGGCAGCATCAGGCGTGATCTTGCAGTCGATCGGCGCCTTCGATCACCTGGATGCGTTTGATTCCGTCGTCAACGCCCAGTTCTTCGAGCACATCGAAGCCATCCACGACATAGCCGAAGGCGGCATTCCGCCCGTCCACGAGGTTGAGGCCAGCAGGCGTGAGCTCCGCTTCATAGAGGAACAGGAAGAATTGCGACGAGCCATCATCAAGGGCTTGGTCGGAATGCGCCCAACCCAGGGTCCCAAGGGTGGAAAAAGGAAGGACTGCTGCTGCTTTGAACAGTCCAACGTCCTCGAAGGTTTCGTTGTAGAGGGTTTCGGTTTCGCCTGGAACGCGAATTTCTAAGGGAACGTGCCGCTCTTCTTTGGTGTTTGGGTCCACGTAACCGATGTCAGGACCTTCCGGGTCTCCGGTTTGAAGGATGTAAAAATCTTCTGCGCGATTGAAGGGGAGACCGTCATAGAAGCCCTTCAAGCTGAGATCAATAAAGGCGCCAGCTGTTAGAGGAGCGTTGTAGCCGTCCACAACCGCAGTGAGGTTTCCTTGCGTGGTTTCGATGACCACGGTTGCCCGTCCAGCAAGCCGTGGCAAGGCATCGAATTCGGAGGGGATGTCAGGAAGGCGATCGTCGATCAGCAGGGCTTCCAGATCACCCACCCGACTCAGAGTGTCGCGACGGATCTGGATGAATCCATCTCTGTCATTGGCATCCGCCTCCTCATGAAGCTGGTCAAGGTCAGCGCGTACCTCGTTGAGGAGCAGTTCAGCCGTACGGCGTTGATCTTCAGGAACGGCTTCAACAATGCTGTTGCCGCGGGTGGCCACCAGTTTCTGCGTGCGGCTCACCGTGCGTCCCAAAGCACTCCAACGCTTGGCACGTAAATCGTTACTGGTGGATTCCAGACGATGCTGCAGCTCGCGAAGATCTTCTTGATTCATCGGCAGTGAATCGCGCAGGATCGCCGCTGGATCCTGTACGGCGTTGCCTTGAGGCAGGTCTGCCCATACCGGTTTGGCAAGCCAGAGGCCAAAGGCGGCTAGCCAGGCAAGAAGCAGAGCGGTCAGACGGCGGTGAGCCAAGGAGAACCCCAGGTGCTGTCAGGACTTTGGCACAGCCGTATGATCCATTGAACCGTTCCGCCGGAATGATCTCCAGCAACGACTTTCGCACCGGCACCACGATCGAGCTAGACGGTGCTGTCTGGCGCGTGGTCGAGTTTCTGCATGTCAAGCCTGGCAAGGGATCTGCGTTTGTCCGCACCAAGCTCAAGTCCGTTCAAAGCGGCAGCGTGGTGGAGAAAACGTTCCGAGCCGGAGAAAGTCTTACTCAGGCTGTGCTCGAGAAGTCGAAACTTCAACACACCTATATGGAGGGTGAAGATTTCGTCTTTATGGACATGTCGTCCTATGAAGAGACGCGCCTTACCGCCAAACAGATCGGAGATAGTCGCAAATATCTCAAGGAGGGCATGGAGGTGAATGTTGTTACCTGGAATGAGAAGCCCATCGAAGTTGAACTGCCGAATTCGGTTGTGTTGGAGATCGCTCAGACCGATCCCGGTGTGAAGGGAGACACAGCAACCGGTGGTACGAAACCTGCCATCTTGGAAACCGGTGCTCAGGTGATGGTTCCCCTGTTTTTATCGATCGGCGAAAAAATTAAGGTTGATACTCGCAACGACACCTATTTGGGACGGGAGAACGGTTAATCATGCAGCTCGACCACGATCAGCTTCACTCCCTTCTTGCCGCTCTCGTCGAGAGTGATATTCAGGAATTCCGCCTAGAGGGAGACGACTTTCGTTTGGAAGTGCGTCGCAACCTTCCTGTCACGACGGTGGCTGCGCCATTAATGCCCGTGGCCTCTGCACCGGCTGCTCCCCAGCAAGATCATTCTGCTGTTGAGCTCCCTGCAGGAACCCCTCCGCCTGCGGCTGGATCCCGTTCCGATTTGTTGGAAGTGACGGCTCCCATGGTCGGGACCTTCTATCGGGCTCCTGCACCAGGAGAACCTTCGTTCGTAGAGATTGGCACCCTCATTGGTGTAGGCCAAACGATCTGCATTCTTGAAGCCATGAAGCTGATGAATGAGCTCGAATCTGAGCTGGCAGGTGAGGTGGTTGAAATCCTGGTGGATAACGGCACCCCTGTTGAATTTGGTCAGGTGTTGATGCGGGTTAAGCCCGGCTGAGCTCCCAGGCGGCCCGAATCGCTGCCACCATGCTTGTCGATCTAGCCACCCCTTGTCCTGCGATATCGAAGCCGGTTCCATGATCTGGTGAAGTGCGCAAGAACGACAGCCCGAGTGTGGTGTTCACGGCCTCGTCAAAGGCCATCAGCTTCACGGGGATCAAGCCTTGGTCGTGATACAGCGCCAGGATCCCATCGGGTGATTCCGGTTGACGTCCCAGCTGCCAGGCCTTGGCAGCGCTGAGCCAACAGGTGTCAGGAGGCAGTGGTCCGCTCAGATGGACGTGGGGATGGTTGTCTTGCCACTGCTGGAGTGCAGGGATGAGCCAGTTCGTTTCTTCGCTGCCAAGGCGGCCCTGTTCTCCCGCGTGAGGATTGAGGCCTGCAACGAGCAAGCGTGGCTTGGGATTGAACCTCAGGCAGAATGCGCCGAGCACGTCCAGCTTGCGGAGTACGAGGTCGGGGCTGAGTGCAGTGGGGACCTGTTGCAGCGGAATATGCGTGGTGGCGAGCAGGGTGTTCAGCCTCCAGCCGTGGTTGGGTGCAACAGCTGTGAACAGCATGGAGGCTTGATCCGCACCGTCGAGTTCTGCCAAGCGTTCTGTTTGGCCTGGATAGTTGTGTCCTGCGGCATGCCAGGCATGTTTCGCAATCGGTGCTGTGACTAAAGCCAGGGTGCGCTCCTCTTTCATGCGCGAGACGGCATGGCTCAGCCAGCGAAAACTGGATGCACCACTTTCCGGGCTAGGAGCTCCAGGGGTGATGGCGTCATGGACCGGTAGATCGTCAATGTCTAGATCGCTGGGATCGATCAGCAGGGGGCATTGTTGGGCTTTCAGCCTGGAGTACGTGTGCTCCAACGTTTTTCGGCAGCCAACAACGAGTGGGTTCAGTCCATCGGGCAGTCGAGGGTCGGCGAGGGCTTTCAGCGTGACTTCCATGCCGATCCCAGCAGGATCACCAAGAGCAATCACCAGGCGGTCGGTAGCGTCAGAGGAGGGATGAGAGAAAGACATGCTGCGCTGGTTGCTCCTGGGGTTATTGCTTTACGGGTTGGGGACGGCGTTGCGGAAGGGCTGGATTGAAGTGCAGTGGCAGCGGTTGCTCGATGATGCAGGACTCACTGAAACCGGTTCAGGCAAGCCGCTTCCGTTGCATGAATTGCCGATGCTTAAGGCTCCTCCTCCGGTTCAGGATTCATCCCGTTGAAGCCTTCTGCAGCGAAGCAATCCTTGAGGCCGCTTGAAAAATCGGGATGCAGAAAGCTGTACCCCAGCTCGGCTCGCAGGAGTGCGTTGCTCACTTTGCGGTTGTCTGCCCAAAAAGAGAGAGCCATCGGGCTCATGCTGGCTTGGGCTTCATGGAAAGGGATCGCTGCTGGGAGCGTGCATCCCAACAGTTCGGCGCCAAAACGTTGAAGCTCGAGGCGGGAAGCGGGCTTGTTATCGCTGATATTTACCACCAATGGCCGCTGTCCTGCTGCGGCTCGATGCATGAGATGCCAGCAGGCTCCAGCTAGGTCATCTACATGGATGCGGCAGAACATCTGCCCCGGTTGATCCACAGGGGTGAGTTCGCCTGAGCGGATGGCAGCCAGGGGGGAACGTCCTGGCCCATAGATCCCCGGCAGGCGCAGGATCTGCACCGGCAGGCCGCTGTTGCGCCACAGCTGCTCACACGCCAATCGCTTCTGGCTGCGGAGTTGAGTGGGTTGGGGCTGGTGGGTTTCATCCACCCAATTGCCATTGCTATTTCCGTAAACGCCTGTGGTGGAGAAGTAGCCCACCCATTGCAGTGGCAGCTTCTGCAGCTGCTCTCCAAGACACGACAGCACTGGATCCGTTCCTTCTTTGCTGGGCGGGATTGTGCTGATCAGATGGGTGACGGAGGCGAGTGCTTCATGGCCTGGAACGATCCCGTTGGCACTGTCAAAGGGCAGATCATCGCTGCCGGATTCCGGTCGGCGGCGCGTGCAGATCACCCTTGTCCCAAGTGCTTTGGACAACTTGGCGAGATGGCCTCCGCTGAAGCCAGCGCCAAGAATGCACAACGTCGCATCTGGGGGGAGGGGAGCGCAGCGGTTGACAAGATCGTTCAGCATCAGTACAAACGTATCAATTGCGGTTTCGTTGTGGCTGATTCTTCCTTTTCACTGGTGCCCTCTCGGGATTCCATGCTGCCCCAGAGTCGGGTGCCGCGTCGTGATCGCGCAAAGGCTCAAGACACAGCACGGGTTCGCACGGGTTCAGCGCTTTTGGCTGCGGCTTTGGTAACAGGTGCCTTGTTCATGGCTCCAGACAGACCGGAGCAAAGCGCCTCAATTTGTCAGCACTATCACTCTGAGGCCGCCTGTCGGGTGTGGTGATCAGGCTGTACGAAGTCCCCAGTCCTGCTCGTCATCCCTCTTGGCCCGCGAGCCGTTTGGTCGGTCGGGACGGGATGATTGGTTGTGTTCAGGCTGGGCCCACTGCAGCAATCTCAAGGCGAGGCGCAGATCACCATCGATCCAGGCGCGAATAGCCATAGCGCGGCGCGGGTCATAAAAGCGTTGACGCCGGTACCAATCAAAAACATCGGCGTCCGATTTCTGTCCGTTGCACGACAGGCAAGCGGGAACACAATTTTCAGTCACGCTCATCCCCCCCCGGCTCAGGGGGAACACATGGTCGATGGATTCAGAAGGTTTGCCGCAATAAATGCAGCGGTTGCTGGTGTGGAGATGAATCGATTGACGCCAGCGTCGATTGCGCAGCTTGGGACAAAGATCTTCAAGGAAAACCGCATCCCTGCTGTGCATCCCAATACCTCAGCTAGCGCGATTCTGACCTGAGAGCAGGGTTCGTCAACGTGTCGAAAGCTGCATTTTCACGGTCGTGCCGTTTTTGTTGAGCAATGCGTGGATCAGTCATCCGCATTTGCTGTGTTGGCCAGCGCCCTTCAGGGGTGTTGAGAGGACTAGCGTCTGGGTCCTTGAACCGGAATTACGGCTTCATCACCAACAGCTTGCACGCTGGGATTGACTCCGTCTGGATTGGTGCAGGCCCGTTACCCCTTTGATGCGGTGACCCATGCGGAGATGCGCAGAATTCGTCCACGGGGCGTCTGGCGTGGTTCTCGGCTGGGTTGGGAATTTCCGCTTGCCTCGGCTGAAGCTCTGTTGCAGCGTTTTGAACGGCGTTTCCGGGTGGATGAGGAGCTGATGCGTTGGTTGCATTGGCATCGCCATCCGCTACCGCCACTGCCGCCCCACCGAGATCTGATCGCGCAGGCTGATCTGGATCAACGCTTACGCGATGGTCGCTTACCGATGCCTCACCAGCGTTCTGGTGCTCGCTGGTTGCTAGCGCGGCGCGGCGCGGTGCTGGCCGATGAGATGGGTCTTGGCAAAACCCTCACTGTGTTGCTGGCGGCGAGAGCCTTGCTGCGTGCCTTGCCGTTGCGCTTATTGGTTGTGGCCCCTGTGGGGTTGCATTCGCATTGGCGCCGCGAGGCCGCGGCCCTTGAGCTCATGCCGGAGCTTTGCAGCTGGGCGCGACTTCCCTCTGAGCTCCCGGAGGCCGGTACTTTGCTGCTGGTGGACGAGGCCCATTACGCCCAAACCTTGCGGGCACAACGCACGCAGGGTTTTCTGCGCCTTGCCCGGCATCCCCGCCTTAGAGCCATTTGGATGCTCACTGGCACACCAATGAAGAACGGCCGGCCTGATCAGCTGTATCCCTTGCTGGCTGCGATGGACCATCCCATTGCTCGGGACCAGCACTCCTATGAGGAATTGTTTTGTCAGGGGCATTTCCGCGAGCAAGGCGGAAGACAGCGATGGCAAACCGCAGGAGCCAGCCGATTGGACGAGCTGCGACGGTTGACCCGACCGCTTGTTTTGCATCGCCGCAAGCAGCAGGTTTTGGACCTTCCCCCCAAACAAAGGATGTTTGAAGGGATCGATCTCGATGCTGAGGAGCTGAAGGGCTTTGATTACCGCCTTCGCCTGGTCATCGATGACTACCGCCAGCGGGTGGCGCAGGGATTGGTGCGTTCTGATGCTGAATCTTTGGCGGTTCTTACAGCGTTGCGGCAAATTGCAGCCGAATTCAAGTTGCCGGCTGCGCAACAGTTAATTCAGCGTTTGCGGGAGCAGCACAAGCCGATCGTTTTGTTCAGCAGTTTTGTGGATCCGTTGCTGCTGCTCCACGAACGCCTGGGAGGCGTTTTGCTGACAGGCCGGCAGAAACCCGAGCAGCGGCAGTTTGCAGTTGACCGCTTTCAAGCTGGGGAGACCGATTTACTGTTGTCCACCTTTGCTGCTGGTGGGCTTGGCTTTACGCTCCATCGCGCTCAGCATGTCGTTCTCCTGGAGCGGCCCTGGACGCCTGGGGACATCGACCAGGCAGAAGATCGTTGCCATCGCATTGGAATGGAAGGAGGCTTGATCAGCCATTGGCTTCAGCTCGGTCTGGCTGATCAGCTCGTTGACGGTTTGGTGGCTAGCAAGGCGGAACGGATCGAATTGCTGCTTGGACCGCGTCGGGTCGCCCTCGATCGTCAGCCATTGCCCAAATTGGTGTCTCGTTGCTTACAGGATTTATGACGCACCTTGAGTTCATGCACCACCATCGGATCCTCAGTTCTGCTGCCTTTGCGCAGTAGCGCTAGGGCTTGGGTCACGTCGGCGCAGGCTTGGTCGGTCTTGCCCATCAACGTGAGCAAAAGTGAGCGATCAGCAAGCGCGGCTGGTTTATCGCCATGGGCGTCCACGACCTGATTGCAGCGTTGAAGTGCTTTGTCGAGCTTGTTCAGATCAAGATCTGACATGCAATCGGCAATCGATATTTCAGGTGAGATGGTCGCGGGCTTTGGTTCGGATCGACTGCGGCATCCCAAACCTGTGAGAAGCAAACCGCCAATCATCAAGATGGGAATGAATCGGATGGAAGAGGACGTCAATAGCTGTAGCGATCGTCATCGCTCGAATTAGACGAATTGAATGAATTGCTATTGCTTGAATTGGTTGAGTTGAGAACGCTGTCGAGGGATTTTGCAGAGCCTTTGCTGCCTCCGAAAAGATCGCCGAGGTACTGACCGCAGTCGGGGTAGCTGCCCGGATCTTCCACAACGGCCTCAGTAATCATGACCGCAGCATGTTCCGGAGAGGTTTTGAACATTCCGCTTTTTTGGCGTTTGATCAGGGCGTAAGCCGCTTCCCAGCTGACCTGGTGATCGTTATCGCTGTTCCTCATGAAACAATAAATTTTTGCGCCCTTCACAGCTTCAGGGGTCCCGGCGATCGCCTGAGCTGGAGCCAGGCCAGCCCCCGCTAAGCCGGCCAGAGAGAGGAGGAGCGCAAGGCGCTGGCGCAGTCGGGCCATGGCAGGACGAGTGAAGCGATTAGAAACCAAAATATCGATTGAAATCGCTCTGTCTAGGCCTGAGTCAGGAATCACCCAGCCCAAGTGGCGTGAGCAGTTTCACCACAACAGGGATGACCAGCAAGACAGTGATCAAGCGGACGGCATGCAGTGCAGCAACGGCTGCTCCAACGCCGTAGTCAGCCCCGACCAGGCTCATGCCGCTGATTCCACCAGGCGCTGCCCCCAGCAGGGTGACAAGAGGATCAACGCCGAGCAGCCTGCTGCTCCAGAGCCCCACCACAATTCCGGTGAGGACGAGGGTGAGCGTGATCAAGACCGCAGGCTTCCACAACTGCTGTAGTTGATCCAGTGAGGCTTTGGTTAGGCCTGTACCGATCACGGTGCCAATGGCGATTTCCAGGCAGGTCTTTGTGCCTGCTGGCCATTGAGCCACCTCGAGCCGTCCACTCATGCTCACCATCGCGGCTCCGATCAGTGCGCCTGCCAGTGGTGCAGCAGGGATTCCAGTGCGCGTGGCAAGCAATCCCATGCTCGTGCCGGCGAGGAGATAGAGGAGCACCGTTGTGAGTGGGGGCATGAACACCACGCTGCAGATTGATCCTTAGTCTGGATCGAGCGGTTCTGATGTGCTGTTATCGGGGCATATCTGTTTCTTGGGGCGATGACCCAGTCCGTTTCCTTCCGCATTACGCGAACCGCTGAGGATGTAGCAGAGACCCTGAATGCTTTATCTCAACGGCTGATCAAGCTTGAGAATCGCCTTGAGAGTTTGGAGCTTCAGCTGGAACGCCAGTCGTCGGAGGTCAACACCATGCCCGCAGAGGAGATGGAACGTCTTGATGGGGTGGATCGCTTGCTCACCGATTGCAAAGACCTCTTGCTGCGTTCTGAGCCGCAATGGGTTGATCCACCCAGTTCCGTTATGTCATCGGAGCAAGACTTGGCTGCCTAACCCATGACATGAGTGGCACAATTCGAATAAAGCCACCTATGGCTCATCCATTTACCAATTCCGCAGCGACGTGCGAAGTCATCTCGCGTAACCGCCAAAACTTCTTTGAAGGTGGTCACCAGCTTGAAAAGCTGGAATTTGCTTTAGCTGTTGCAATCACCCGAGGAGATGCCAGCCGATGCGAAATGCTTCGCGGTCAGATTGCTGAACTTGGAGGCAACATCGAAGAGCCAGGGACTTGAGTTGAGATTGGCACTTCATTCATTCGTTAGACTATTGATATTCAAGTCCATTTAGTGTTGAATTCGGTTCTCGATAGAAGTTCAACGATGGTGCAATCTGCTCCCAATCAAAAACAGGAGCATCTTGCCAAAGCTGATGTGTTGTTTCAGCAAGCGCAATCTGCAGCCGAATCAGGCGATGTCTCGTCTTCAGGCTCTTTCATTTTGAAAGCACTTGAACAAGAGCGACGCGCTGGCACCGTCGGTCCTCAAGTGATGCAATTGATTAAACCCAGATCTTGATCAAGCGGGTGACCGGATTCGAACCGGCGACGTCCAGCTTGGGAAGCTGACATTCTACCGCTGAATTACACCCGCATAGGCGCGATTCTATCTCACGCCCGATGCTCTAGTTGATGATTAATCGCCCTAATTCTTGCTTAAGACGGCTGATGCAGCGCTAAGTCCAGCACCCATCTGGCCCTCGTGGAAGCCGAGTGAATGCAACACGGATTCAATGGCAGCTACGGCTGTCAATACATCTCGATCGCAGACAAAGCCGAGATGGCCAATGCGGAACACCTTGCCTTTGAGATGGTCTTGACCGCCAGCTAACAGAATGTCGAAGCGATCTTTGATGGTTTTACGCAGCAGTTCTGCATCCATTCCTGCAGGAGCTACTGCCGTGATCGCCGGACTTCCATGGCCTTGGGCTGCAAACAGCGTCAATCCGATCGCTTTCATCGCCGCTTGTGCTGCATCGCGGTGACGCGCATGGCGGGCAAAAATCGCTTCAAGACCTTCCGCCTGCATCATCTCCAGTGCGGCGTCGAGAGCGAAGTACAAATTCACGGCAGGCGTGAACGGATTGCTGTTCTTGGCTGCAGTTTTCCGGTAGGGGCCCAGATCCAAATAAAACTTCGGTAGATCCGAGCGTTCGTAGGCCGTCCAAGCGCGCTCACTCATCGCAACAAAGCTGAGTCCTGGCGGCATCATGTAGCCCTTTTGGGACCCAGATGCGACCACATCCAGCTTCCAGTCATCCATGGGAACGTTGGTGGCGCCCAGGCTGGTGACGCAGTCGGCGATGGTCAGTGCTGTGCCGTGGGCTTGGACGTGGCGGCTGATCGTTTCCAGATCGTTGATCACCCCTGTGGACGTTTCTGAATGGGTCAGGATCACCGCGCGGATCGTTTTGTCCTTGTCGGCTTCCAAAGCGGTCCGGAACTTGTCTGGGTCGAGGGGTTGTCCCCAGTCCGCCTTGATGACGTCAACCTCAAGGCCGTAGGCACGCGCCACCTTGACCCAGCGCTCGCCAAACTTGCCGTTGTCGCCACAGATCACCCGATCACCACGGCTGAGTGTGTTGATGATTCCAGCTTCCATAGCAGCTGTGCCGCTACCGGTGATCACCAGCACGTCGTTGTTGGTTTGATGCAGCCAGCGCAGTTGAGCTGTTGTACGTTCCACCACCGCTTGAAACTCACCGCTGCGGTGCCCGATGGGATGGCGTCCCATCGCTTTCAGAACCGTTTCTGGCACCGGGGTGGGTCCGGGGATCATCAGGGTGAGCTTGTCCTGCACGTCCGGAAGAGCGCCAATCGTCCATTCTAAAAAACGATCCGCTTCCAATTCGGTATCACGCAATCCCTTACAGATTCCCCCCAGGGGCTGACTCTCCCCGTCTGGGTTGCCGCCGCAGCGCGTGCGGCCACACAAGTGCTGTGTGGTCAGACCACTGAAAATCCACAATCGCTGCAGATTCCAGGTCGAGATCAGCCGCTGAATGTGCCGATTCAGTCTTCAGCGCCCTTGCAAGGGGGTGAGCAAGCTTTGGCGATCAGTCGCTGTGATCCTGGCCCAGGTCTCGATCTCACGCGAGATTTAGAAATTTGGGTTCAGGCGCGTTGGAGTTTGCCCGTTACAAGTTGGTTGGAGATCGTGCCTGGGGAGGGAATCGGCAGACAGGGGCGTGAAGGAGATCTTTGTGCGTCTGACTTCGCCCGCCGTTTGTTGGAGGCCAATCTGCGCGACCTGGTTCCTCCTGGTCGATGTTTGCAATTGGAAGTTGTGTTTCCGCTTGGCCGCGAGCTGGCCCAGCGCACCAGTAACGCAGCCTTTGGTGTGGTGGATGGCCTGGCCTTGATTGGCACGCAAGCTGAAGTGCAGTCGAGTGCATCACCCGATCAGCTGCGCGCCAGTCTTGATGCCTTGCAGGCGATTGCCAGCGCAGCCGATTTCTGCGGATCTCTCACCTTGGTGATTGGGGAGAACGGGTTGGATCTCGCCCATCAGCTGGGTCTTGCAGATCAACAGCCTTTGCTGAAGGCAGGGAACTGGATTGGGCCTTTGCTTGTGGCCAGTGCGGAAGCGGGTGTGAGCAATCTGCTCTTGCTCGGATATCACGGAAAGCTGGTCAAATTGGCTGGGGGGATCTTCCATACCCACCATCATTTGGCTGATGGTCGTTTGGAGGTTCTTGCGGCGATTGCCCTGCAGCAGGGACTCGGTGTTGATCTGATCAAAGAGCTGCTGGGTTGTGCGTCGATGGAATCAGCGCTCCAAGAGCTTCAGAAGCGTGATTCCACTGAGGCAGATCGGGTCTGGCAAGCGATCGCACAGGCGGTTGAATGGCGAAGCGAGGCTTACCTAAAGCGTTATGGCACCTGGCCTATGCGGGTCGGTGCGGCGTTATTTGATCGCCAACGCCAGCTGCGCTGGACTGGATTGACAGGACACTCCCTTCTCGCTCGCTGCGGACTTGGCATTCATTCGGAAGGGGAAGAGGCCGGCTTGGATCCTTCTCTACGCTGAAGGCACTGAAGGTTTGGAAGGCCGTTCTTTTGACGGTCCTAGTGCGGTATGTCATCAGTCCAGAGCGAAGGTCAGCGCAAACCGGCCATCGTCATCCTTGATTTCGGTTCCCAGTACTCGGAACTGATTGCACGCCGAGTGCGTGAGACGGAGGTGTTCTCGCTGGTGTTGGGCTACAGCACCAGCGCTGAAGAATTACGGGCGTTGGCTCCCCGTGGAATCATCCTCAGCGGAGGCCCAAGTTCGGTCTATGCCGATGAGGCTCCCCTTTGCGATCCAGCGATTTGGGATCTGGGCATCCCTGTGCTGGGGGTCTGCTACGGCATGCAGTTGATGGTTCAGCAGCTTGGCGGTCGGGTGGTGGCGGCCACGGGTAAGGCCGAATACGGCAAGGCTCCGCTCGTGGTCGATGACCCCACTGCACTGCTCACGAATGTGGAGAGTGGTTCCACGATGTGGATGAGTCACGGTGATTCCGTGGAAGCCTTGCCCGATGGCTTCGTGCGCTTAGCTCATACAGCGAATACGCCTGAGGCGGCGATTGCAAATCAGAGCCGACATTTATACGGCACTCAATTTCATCCTGAGGTGGTTCATTCCACCGGTGGAATGGTGATGATTCGCAATTTTGTTTATCACATCTGTGGTTGCGACCCCGATTGGACTACGGAAGCTTTTATCGATGAAGCTGTCGCCAATGTGCGTGAGCAGGTCGGTCAAAAGCGTGTGCTGCTTGCTCTGTCCGGTGGCGTTGATTCTTCAACTCTTGCTTTTTTATTGAAGAAAGCAATTGGAGATCAGCTCACTTGCATGTTTATTGATCAAGGTTTCATGCGCAAAGGCGAGCCTGAATTCCTGATGGAATTTTTTGATCGCAAATTCAATATTCATGTGGAGTACATCCATGCCCGAGAACGGTTTATCAAGAAGCTCGATGGCATTACCGATCCAGAGGAGAAACGCAAAATCATCGGCACGGAATTTATTCGCGTGTTCGAAGAGGAAAGCCGCCGGCTTGGGCCGTTTGATTACTTAGCCCAGGGAACGCTCTATCCGGATGTGATTGAAAGCGCTGGCACCAACGTGGATCCCAAAACCGGGGAGCGTGTGGCTGTGAAGATCAAGAGCCATCACAACGTGGGAGGACTTCCTAAGGATTTGCGCTTCAAGTTGGTGGAGCCCCTACGCAAACTGTTTAAGGATGAAGTTCGCAAGGTGGGCCGAACGCTCGGGTTGCCCGAGGAGATCGTGAGTCGCCATCCATTCCCAGGGCCTGGACTGGCGATTCGCATCTTGGGCGAAGTGACGGAGGAAAAGCTTGATTGTTTGCGTGACGCCGATCTGATCGTGCGCGAGGAGGTGAATGCGGCGGGTCTCTATCACGACATTTGGCAGGCGTTTGCGGTGCTTCTTCCCGTGCGCTCCGTGGGGGTGATGGGCGATAAGCGCACCTACGCCTGGCCGATCGTGCTGCGCTGTGTCTCGAGTGAGGACGGCATGACCGCTGATTGGTCGAGGCTTCCCTATGACCTGATGGAAACGATTTCCAATCGGATCGTGAATGAGGTGAAAGGAGTGAATCGCGTGGTGATGGACATCACCAGCAAGCCGCCAGGAACGATTGAGTGGGAATGAGCCTGTTTAAGGGGCTGGTGAACAGGCCTCAGCGTCGATAACCTTGGCGCCCGGCATCAATCCCTTGACCGCTGCTCAAGAGCAGGACCTCCAGCTTCAGCGCCGTCTTCAGCAAGACAGCATTTTGTTGGCAGGGAAAACGATCTACATCAACCCTTTTTTGTATTGGCGTCGTTTCGACAGCAATACGGATCGTTGGTTGCGCGAACCGGGCCAGCTCTCGGAAGAGCAGATTGCCTCGAATCGCAGTCGCTTTTATCCAGAGCTCGACTGGACCTTGCTCAAAGATTCTGATCGAGAGATTAAGGATGGAGCTGTGGAGATGTTCCTCAAAAGCATGGAGCTGATTGGGACGTTTCATCCTGAGCTCAGCTCCGGGCATCTGCTCGAGGTGGAGCGCAAGATGGCGATCACCAAGAAGCGATCGTTTGAGCGTTGGGTGGAGAAGTCGTACCGGCGACGCGCCAAGCAGGAAACCTGGGAACGACGTCGCTTCGACCGTGATCGTTTTTGGCGCTCCTGGGGGGAATGGCTTTCTTTAGAAGCGACCCATCACGCCTTGGCTCCAGCGGTGGCGTTGTTGGTGCTCACAGGTGTGGGTGGATGGTGGCTTGGGTCATCGAATTCAAGTTGTCCGACACTTTTGCCTCCTCCGCAGCAGACTGGAATGCGCTGAGTCGGGTCTGCTCATGGCTGACAATCAACCGTTTGACACCCTGCGACTGGCATTGATGCAGGACGTGTTGCCTGTGGGGCTCGCTTTGGTGGAGCGGGCCCGTGCTGGAGGCCCCGCCAAGGTTGTGGAATCGTTTACCTCAGGGGCATCAGATCCGTTGCGTGAGTTGCGCGATGAAGGTGAACCGGCCGCAAAGGGTGTGCGTGAACGACTCGATCAAGTGAGTCCTGGGCTCGGCAATCCAGTTATGCCCGTGCAGGTGGCTGTGGAGGAGCCCACCGCCGAGGTGGTTGACGTCATCGAAGAAGGCCGTTCACCAGAACAGGAAGAACAGCAGTTGGGCGAGGTTCTGGCGAGGATTACCCAGCGGCTTCAGGCCTTGGAAGCTCAGCTTGACCAAGAGAGCTGAAGGGCATGACCCGCTCCGCCTCTCCCCAAAGGGACGCTCAACGTCAAAGCGGTTTGCGCCAGCAGCCCCTGGTCTTGTTCGGATTAGTGCTGTTGTTTTGCAGCGCCATGGTTGCTCGCTTGGTATGGCTCCAGGTGTTGGAGGGCCCTCGCTACAGGCAGTTGGCGGATGAAAACCGCATTCGACTCGTACCGAGATCGCCAACGCGTGGCCGTCTTCTTGATCGCAAAGGGCGGGTCTTGGCCTCCAGCAAACTCACCTATTCGTTGTATGTGGAGCCGCGCTTGGTGGATGACGCGTCCTGGCCGGAGTTGCGCGATCGCCTTGCCAGTCTTCTGGATCTCGACCCGTCAACCCTGGATCGTCGCCGCCAGTCCGGGCCGGATCGCAATGGTTACCGCATCAATTTGGCTAGCGAACTCAGCTCCGAGCAGGTGCTTCGTTTCCGGGAGCAGTCCCTCGGACTGAAGGGCGCCCAAGTGGACGTGGATATTCTTCGCGCCTATCCCCACGGAACATTGGCAGCCCATACCCTCGGCTACACCCAGCCGATCACGGAGGAGGAATACAAATCACTGGCTGATCGGGGTTACAAAATTCGCGATCGGATTGGTCGCATCGGCGTCGAGGCGGCCTACGAGTCGCATTTGCGGGGCAAGTGGGGCGGGCAAATGCTCGAAGTGAATGCCATGGGTGAGGTGCAGAGGCACCTGGGTGATCGGCCATCGGTGGCCGGCAAAGACCTCACGCTCACGCTGGATCTTGATCTTCAGAAGACGGCTGAGCAGGCTTTGGCTGATAAGCCTGGCGGCGCGATTGTTGCCATGGACCCTCGCAACGGAGCGATCTTGGCGCTTGCGAGCAATCCGACGTTTGATCCCAATTTTTTCTCGCAACTTGTCACCACTCAGAAGGAGTACGACGCGCTGTTTTCAAATCCCAAAAAGCCGCTGCTGAGCCGTGCCATGAATGCCTATGACCCTGGAAGCACGTGGAAGCCCGTGACAGCGATGGCGGGAATGGCGTCGGGCAAATTTCCGGCGGAGGTAAAGTTGAACACCACCGCCTGCATCACCTACGGCGGCCATTGTTTCCCTGATCACAATGGTGCTGGCTTTGGACGGATTGGCTACGCCGATGCCCTGCGCTTCTCCAGCAATACGTTTTTCTATCAAGTGGGTGTGGGTGCAGGCTCGCTTGCTCTCAAGAAAGCCTCCACGCAACTTGGTTTTGGGCGGAAGACAGGGATTGAAATCGGTTGGGAAGAAAATGTGGGTCTCGTTGGTGATGAAGAGTGGGCAAAGGAGGGCCGCGGCTGGGCGGAGCCTGGTTCCACTCCTTGGATTCCTGAGGACATGGCCTCGGCTTCGATTGGTCAGTCGGTGGTGCAGATCACCCCGCTGCAATTGGCACGGGCCTATTGCGTGTTTGCCAATGGTGGTTGGCTGGTCACCCCCCACCTTGCCGATCAAGGCTTGGATTGGACTGCTCCATCGCGGCGTTCCAAGGTGCCGATCAAGCCAGCAACCCTGGCAAAGATCCGCGAAGGCTTGCGCAAGGTGGTGGAGGACGGCACCGGCTACGGCCTGAATGGGGAGGGCATTCCTCCTGCGGCCGGCAAGACCGGTACAGCGGAAGACAGCACGGGTGGCCCAGATCATGCCTGGTTTGCTAGTTATGCCCCCTACCCGAACGGGGAGATCGTGGTGGTGGCCTTTGCGCAGAACACCCCTGGGGGAGGCTCCGTGCATGCGCTGCCGATGGCTAAGAAAGTGATTGAAGTGTGGAACCGCAATCGCAAACAGACTTGACTTAGGCCGCTGAGCTGAGGTCTGAGGAGAGCACCTGGCGGTAATAGCTCCTTAGCTGTTCTGTTGCCCCAGCCCAGCCCCAGCGTTCGGCTTCTGAGCGGGCGGCATTGCGGAGGGCTTGACGCTCGAGGTCATTGCCAAGCAGCTTGCCGGTGGCTTCGATCAAGCTGCCGGCCCCCGCATCTGCCCCGTCTGGTTCATAGAGACAACCGTTCACGCCGTCGCTAATGATGTCCGGGATACCGCCGCGATTGGCACCTACCACTGGGCAGCCAGCGGCCATCGCCTCGAGCAACACAAGGCCAAGGGTTTCGGTGCTTGATGGGAATAGAAAGGCATCACCGCTGGCGTAGGCCCCAGCGAGTTCTTCTCCGGCCAGATAGCCCACAAAGGTGGTGGCTGTTCCCTCGAAATGCTTTTCCAGTTGCTGCCGGTGGGGGCCATCGCCTACCAGCGCCAGTCGCGCATCGGGCAACGCCTCGAGCACCGGACGGATCCGTTCGATCTGTTTTTCTGCGGAGAGCCGACCGACATACAGCAGAAGTGCTCCGCGGTCGTCGTATGCACCGAGCAGGCGTTGACGGAGTTCTGGGCTACGCAACTCGGGCCGGAACATCTCTGTATCCACGCCCCGCTGCCACAGGGCGGTGTGCTGGATGCCCTTATCGCTGAGCTCTTGCACCATCGCGGTGGAGGTGCAGAGATTCAGCAAAGCTTGGTTATGAGCTGCTTTGAGAAGTTCCCACAACAAGGGTTCGAGCATGCCCATGCCGTAGTGCTCGAGATACTTCGGCAGGTGTGTGTGATAGCTGGCGATCAGGGGGATGGATTTGCTCTTGGCGAGCCAGATGCCTCCCAAGCCCAGAACCGCTGGATTCACCACGTGGATCAGGTCTGGCTGGAAGGCATCGATGGCTTCGGAAACAGCCGGACGTGGCAAAGCGAGCTTCAGCTCTGGGTAGAGCGGCAAGGGCATGGCAGGAACACCCACCACCTTGGCTCCCATGTAGTTGCTGGGTGCGCCTTCTGGACAAAACACCACCACCTCATCTCCAGCATCCACAAGGTGCTTCACCGTTTTGGTGAGCCGGGTGACGATGCCGTCGACTTTGGGGAGGAAGGTTTCGGTAAAAAAGGCGATTTTCAAGGGTCAGTCCTGATCAGGAGGCGTTGCCAATGGCTTGGGCTTGCGTCTTGGTCCAGGCCGACGTGCAGAGGATGCGATTGCGGTCGCAGCGATCGGCGTATTTCGTCGCAATCTCGACAACCTCTTTGAGAAGGCCATCATCAAGGGTGGTGGGTTTAAGCCCCAGCTCGATGAAGCAGCGGTTGTCCACAATCAGATCGTTTTCAACGGCTTCGTTACGGGGGTTCGGAAGATTGTTCACCTGAGCACCTGTGAGCGCTGCCACCTTCTTGGCGAGTTCGCCCACTTGATGGCTTTCGGTCATTTGGTTGAAGATCTTGACCCGTTCGCCCTTCTCAGGCCGGTTTTCGAGCGCGAGCTGCACGCAACGCACCGAGTCACGTATGTGAATGAAGGCGCGCGTTTGCCCGCCGGTGCCATGGACGGTGAGTGGATATCCGATCGCTGCTTGCATCAGGAAGCGGTTCAGAACTGTTCCGTAGTCACCGTCGTAATCAAAGCGATTGGTGAGACGCGGATCACGATCCGTGGCCTCGGTGTTGGTGCCCCAAACAATCCCTTGGTGAAGATCGGTAATTCTGACTTTGTCGTTCTTGTTGTAGTAGAGAAACAGCAACTGATCAAGCGTCTTGGTCATGTGATAAACGCTGCCAGGACTGGCCGGATGAAGAATTTCCTCTTCAAAACGGCTGCCGTCAGGTTGGGGCACTTCCACCTTGAGGTAGCCCTCAGGAATGGTGGCGCCACGGTGGGAGCCATAGCCATACACACCCATCGTGCCGAGGTGCACCACGTGGATGTCTTGGCCCGATTCCACGATCGCGGCCAGCAGGTTGTGGGTGCCGTTCACGTTGTTGTCAACGGTGTAGCGCTTGGTGGCGCTGCTCTTCATCGAGTAGGGCGCAGCGCGCTGTTCGGCGAAGTGCACGATCGAATCGGGCTTCTCTTCGATGATGAGATCGAGAAGACGTTGGTATTCGTGGGCGATATCCATGTGGATGAATCGCATGGGCTTGCCGCCAATGCTTTCCCACACCTTGAGGCGTTCACCGATGCTCACGATTGGTGTTAATGACTCCACCTCAAGGTCGACATCGATCTTGCGACGGCTGAGGTTGTCCACGATCACAACATCGTGATTTTGGTCAGCCAAATTCACCGCACAAGGCCAGCCGCAGAAGCCGTCACCACCTAAAACGAGAACTTTCACCCCAAACTCCTGCTGAAGCGAGCAAGCCGCTGATTTCTGGCAAGTTACTACAGGCTTTTTAGCTAACGGCTACGGACAGAGCCATTAGGGCGATCACAAGCACTGCTCCGGAGATGATCAGGAGCCGAGAGCCGTTGCTGAGAGAGGCTCCTTCGCTGATGACTTCCATTCGAGGTTCCTTCGCGAAGGCGTTGAGGCGACCGCCATCTTCCTGAATGACCTGCATAAATCCAGTTGCAACTGATCGGGACGTTATGGAGTTGATCGTTGTTGCGCCCCTGCTTCTTCATGCTCCTTTACTCCCAGATATGGCTGTTACCTCGCGGCGGGTGACATGGGCTGGTCCGCGCGTTGTTCGTTGTTAGGCGTTGATGCGTCCACTGGTGGGAGAGCTTGGAGAGGCTTGTGCACGGGTTGGCAACCGGCCAGCAAGCAAAGATTGGCGTCCTGCCTTCACAGCGGAGGCCATCGCTTCTGCCATCAACGGAGGTTGTCCCGCAAGGGCGATGGCGCTGTTGATGAGAACGGCATCGGCTCCCATCTCCATCGCTTGGGCTGCATCACTTGGCACGCCGATTCCTGCATCCACCACCACCGGCACCCTGGCGTTCTCGATGATCAGGCCAATGTTGGCGGCATTGCGCAAGCCCTGTCCCGATCCGATGGGGGATCCCAGCGGCATCACGGTGGCGCAGCCCACGTCTTCTAGGCGCTTGGCCAGCAGTGGGTCGGCATTGATGTAAGGGAGCACTGTGAACCCCTCCTTCACCAGCATTTCTGCGGCTTCCAATGTGCCAAAGGGGTCGGGCAGTAAGTGACGACTGTCTGGGATCACCTCCAGTTTCACAAAGTTGTTGTTGTCTTGACCGGCCAGCTTGGCGAGCTCCCTGCCGAGCCGGGCCACCCGCACGGCCTCTTCTGCGTTGGTGCACCCCGCCGTATTAGGAAGCATCCAGATTCGAGACCAGTCAATCGCTTCCATCAGGCCTGCATGGCCCTCAGCGACGGCCTGAACCCGCCGCACGGCAACTGTGACCATCTCGCAGCCTGAGCGCTGCAGGCTGTGCTGCATGGCCTCCAGGCTTGGGTATTTGCCTGTTCCCGTGATCAGCCTGCTGTGGAAGCTGCGCCCTCCGATTTGGAGTGCATCGTCGTGGGAGTGGGTCGGATCCATAGGGGTCAGCTGCGGTTGGGTTGGAGAACCGGATCGTGATGCGGTCAAGCAGGCCGCAACCGCTCTACCGTGCGTCCATCATCTATTCCATGCATGCCCGTTCCTCCCGTCATCGACATACCGGTTGAGATTCAGGCACCGTTTGAGTCCTCCCAATCGTTTGATAGTTCACAACTAGCCATTCCGCTCGAACTTGAGGGATCGGTTGAGAGTTTTGACCCTGTCGCGCGCGCGGCTGATCTGGCTGCCACCCTGCCTCGCCAGTGGTGCGGAAATTACACCTCATTTACGTCTAATTCCACCGTGGATGTGGAATTGACCCTGACCCGTTTGAAGCCAATGGGTCAGATGGTGGATTTACGCGGTGAGATGCGCATTGGCTCGATTTCTACGCCTGTTCAGGGCAATCTCAATGCCAAGTCGGATCAGCTCGATCTTCTGCCTTTGTCTCCTGAGCTCACCGATGACATGGAAATTGGTGGGAGATTTTTAGGACTACAGGATTTTTCACTGGCTGGATGGGAAGCTCCAAGGCTCACCAACCCTGGCGGTCGTCTTGACCTTTCGCGCAGCTGTGCGGTTTCAGAATCCGCGCCCATCCGGGCCCTTTGGTGACGCTTGATTCGAGCTTTTTTCTCTTGCAGCGGAGCGTTCCAAGCGGTTTAGTCGTTTGCGCGCTGTTTTGTTTTTAGGGTCAAGAGCAAGTGCTTGGCGGTAGAGGGCACAGGCTTCTTCATTTTCTAGTAAGCGTTCTTGGGCAAAAGCGAGGTTATTCATCGCCACTGGGTAATCCTCTTTTGCCCGTAATGCCGCTTTGTAGTGGCGTACGGCAGTCGTGAAATCTTTCTCTGCTGCCAATGCATAGCCCAAGGCATTTTCAATGAGCGCGCGCGCTTCATCGGGCTCATTGTTGAGCCTTTTAACGGCCTGTCGCAAGGTCACAATCGCCTGAGGATATAGGCGCTTGCGTAATTGAACTGACGCCAGCTCATACAAGGCACCTGCGTCTTTGGAGGACGCGACCTTCTCTTGCTCCATCTTGAGCAGGCTTTGTTCGTCGCGACGGACGCGTAAAAATTGGCGACCGCCGACAACAGCGACGATCGCCAAGAGGCCAATCAGGCCCAATAGATAGGTCTGAGGCAGCAAAGCATTCATGTCAGACCCAAGAAACGTCCCGATGGGGACTGATCATTAACCTTGAGTGGCATTCACGACGTTGGCGAAACTCGCAGGATCCACAACAGCCATTTGAGCCAACATTTTGCGGTTGATCCGCACATCTGCTTTTTTAAGGCCACCAATCAAACGGCTGTAGCTCACGCCATTCATCCGTGCTGCAGCATTGATCCGCGCAATCCAAAGACGGCGGAAATCACGCTTGCGACGACGACGGTCGCGGTAGGCATTGCAAAGCGCCTTCATGACGCGTTGGTTTGCCGTACGGAAAAGTGTTCCGTTGCTACCGCGGAAGCCACGGGCTAAGCGGAGAATTTTATTGCGGCGTTTACGGGCAACATTGCCTCTCTTGACGCGAGCCATGAATCAGATGTGGAGAAATTGAGGGAAAAATGTCTTGCGTGGCTCATCACCTGGCAAGACTCAGGCCTGCGCTCAGGCGTAGGGCATCATCAGCGTGACGCGTTCCTCGTCGGTGCGATCCACCACTGCCTTGGTCTTCAAATGACGCTTCTGTTTCGGCGATTTGTGATCGAGAAGGTGATTATGAAAGGCGCGGCGACGCATGAACTTGCCAGTGCCTGTTGCTTTGAACCGCTTGGCGGCTGCTTTGCGGGTCTTGAGCTTGGGCATGGGTCTGGCTGCACGCGGCATAAGCGACAACCATAGAACGTTGCCTTCCTTAAAGCCAATCAATTCAAGCCGCGTCATGCTGAATTCAGTTGCAGCGGACGTGGCGATGACTCCTCCCTTTGGCTGGCTGAAGCGCCGGGTCGTTGTTCCGCTGGCTTTGGTCAGTGCGGTCGCTTGTAGCTGTCGCGCTCAAGAAGCGAGCCTCGAACTCGTCCCTACTGCAGTTTTGACCCATCGAGCGGTGCCATTGCCGCCCAAGGCCAATACGGCGCCTTTATGGGTGGCACTGGATGATCACCTTGGTCGCGGCACCACCACGCAAGCTTCCGGGCCCTTGCTGAGCTTGAGCAGTGCTGGCCAGCAGTCCTTGCGCTTGAGGGATGGAGCCGGAACCGTGGTTGCCGAGGCGAGGTCGCTGCGTCTCAGTTGGCGACTTGCTCCTTTGGCGGAACCTGTAGAGATTGCACGCCAGATTGCCGGCCCCTTCGCCAGTTTTGAATCAGCGGAACGGATTGCGAATCGCTGGCGTGAGCAAGGTGTGGTCGCCCGTGTTGCCCATCCCGGCGACTGGGAGGTGTGGGCACCCATGGACGCTGAGCGGCTTGCTGGGGTCCCGGTGCGGAGATCGGCGCGCACGCTGACAACGGAGATGAAAGCCGTCTTGGAGGGCCCCTCGGGTGGACGCACCTTGCAGGGACCGTTGATGCTGGAGGCTCCAAGCGGTCTGCTCTGGCAGGGAGGCGTTCTGCGTGGCCCATTTCGTCTTCAGCCGGATGCCTACGGCAGCTGGACGTTGCTGGAGCAAGTTCCGCTTGAGCGTTATTTAGAGGGGGTGGTTCCCCACGAAATCGGCGCTGGATCCCCTAGGGCAGCACTTGAGGCTCAGGCGGTGTTGGCGAGAACCTGGGCCCTGGCGAATAGTCATCGGTTTGCAATCGATGGCTATCACCTCTGCAGTGATACGCAGTGCCAGGTGTACAGCGATCCCCGTCAAGCCAGTGCTGCGGTGCGTCAGGCGATTCGTGCGACGGCTGGACAGGTTTTGGCTTGGAATGGTGAGCCGATTCAAGCCTGGTATCACGCCAGTAACGGTGGGGTGATGGCTGGAGGAGACGAGGCCTGGGCGATGGACTCACTTCCATATGTTCAGGCTCGTGCCGATGGATCAAAAGCATGGATCAACGGAACGGTGTTGCCGCTGCAGGACGTCTCCTCCGTGCGTGGCTTGCTGGCGCGCGGCGAGGGTGCCTATGGCACGAATCACCCCCGTTTTCGTTGGTCGCGGACGTACAGCGCTGGCCAAGTGGCCCAGGCTCTACGGGCTGCTGGCTTGTCTAGTGGTGTCCCCAGTGCCCTAAGCGTGCAGAAGAGGGGAGCCAGTGGAAGGGTGCTGGCCCTCGACATCGAGATGGCGGCTGAAGGGCAGGCGGTCATGTTGCGACTGGATGGCATCCGTCGCACCCTGCGCCGCCTGCCCAGCACCTTGTTTGTGATTGAGACACTTGGGCCCGATCGATGGCGTTTTAACGGTGGAGGATTTGGCCATGGAGTGGGCCTCTCGCAAGCCGGCGCCATCGATTTGGCGGCTCGTGGTTGGAGCTTTGAACGGATCCTCAGTCACTACTATCCAGGTACAACACTGACTACGGTCCAGCCGTCTTCAAGCTCTGAACCTGGTCAGGCCCCTTAAAGTCCGATGAATTCGAACGGTGACAGGGTGTTAGCCGCAGGGACAGGCGATCGCCGACGCGGTAAGACAGCCCTGTTTTTGGTGGCTTGCGGTTGCGCTGGAGCAGCACCCCATTGGCTTGACCCCTCCAGGAGTCTCATCCCCTCACTCACGCTTGCGCTCGTGCTCGGTGGGTACTCGCTCAGCACAACGCTACGAGGATCTAACGCGAGCGCCATGCCCGCGAACAGCATCCCTTCAAAAGATGGGGATGGGACCTCAAGTCCTGAGGCGTCCCTGGCCGCCGACCCCGCCGTCATCGAGAGCCTTGCCTCTTGGCCCAATGTGGATGTGGTGGTGGCGGCTAGGGATGAAGAGGCCGTGGTGGCACGGTTGATGGAACGCCTGGGAGCGCTTCGCTATCCAGCTAACCAACTCACCACCTGGATCGTTGATGACGGCAGCGAAGACAAAACACCAGATCTGCTCGATGAACTGAAGCCTCAGTACCCCAACCTGAACGTGATTCGCCGGCAGCGCAATGCAGGCGGAGGGAAATCTGGTGCGTTGAATGCTGCTTTGGCTCAAAGCAGTGGGGAGTGGATTCTCGTGCTGGATGCCGATGGTCAGATCAGTGATGACCAGTTGGAACGCTTGATTCCTATTGCCGTGATGGGCGATTGGTCTGGGGTGCAGATGCGCAAAGCAGTGACAAACGCCGATACCAACCTGCTAACACGCGTCCAGGCGATGGAGATGGCATTTGATGCGCTGATTCAGCAGGGTCGCCTGTTGGGTGGAGGGGTGTCTGAACTTCGTGGCAACGGGCAGTTGCTGCGTCGTGATGTGCTGGAAGCCTGCGGTGGCTTCAACGAAGACACGGTTACGGACGACCTGGACCTTAGTTTTCGTTTTTTACTCCATGGTGCTCGCACAACGCTGCTATGGAATCCACCGGTGCGAGAAGAAGCGGTGGAGACCATTTCGGCGCTTTTGAAGCAGCGACAACGTTGGGCAGAAGGAGGGTTGCAGCGCTTCTTTGATTACTGGCCGGGGTTGCTATCCAATCGCTTAACGGTTGGTCAGCGCCGAGACCTGGCTTGTTTTTTCTTGCTTCAGTACGCCCTCCCTGTGCTCTCGTTTGCCGACTTGGTCACCAGTGCTTTAACGCGAACCTCACCGGTGTACTGGCCCTTGTCGATCGTGGCGTTTGGCGTGTCAGGGGTGGCGTATTGGAGAGGGTGCCGCCGCTGCAGTGAAGGCCCTGCCTTACCTCAACCCGATCCATTCTCATTGCTGTTGGGTATTGCCTACCTAAGCCATTGGTTCTTTGTGATTCCCTGGGTCACGCTGCGGATGGCGGTGCTTCCCAAGAGCTTGGTTTGGGCAAAAACCAGCCATCGTGGGACTGAGGAGACGGTCAAAGCCTGAGCGTTGATGGTTGAAATGGTCTAGTCATTGTCGAGTTCCACATCCAAGATCTGACCATTAAAAAAGTCGGCAAAGCGCTTCACCTTTTCATCCATGATCGAAGGCGGACTCACCTCCGCTGAAACGACGCTGGGCGGTTTCGAGCTTGCGGGATTTGAACTTGTTGT
Organism: Synechococcus sp. MVIR-18-1; assembly: GCF_014279835.1. Taxonomy (NCBI): domain Bacteria; kingdom Bacillati; phylum Cyanobacteriota; class Cyanophyceae; order Synechococcales; family Synechococcaceae; genus Synechococcus; species Synechococcus sp. MVIR-18-1. The sequence goes on from NZ_CP047942.1 coordinate 57,432, forward strand.
GGGCGCTGCCACCGGAGTGATGGGTGGTGTTTGCACATCAGCTATCACCACTGGCGATGGAGGTGCTGGCTTCGGTTGCGACGACGTCGGTAGAGACGGCGTTGGATCTGTGCTGGGGGTGGATGGTGTTGATTTCGGTGCGGGCGCGGCGGCTGGCGTTGAGGCCATCGGGGCTGCGCCACCGTGGTTTTCCAAAACCAGTTGTCGGTTCCCGCCGATGGAACGTTTGATGGCTTGCTCCAGCAAGCTGGCCCGGCTTTGCACCATCCCCATCCAGTTTCCAGCCACCTGCACCACAGCGCGATGGGGATCGAGTCGCACCAGTTGCGCCTGCTGTGACAGGAGCATGCGGGTGGAGGGGAGCTCGAGGCTGGCGAGAATTTGTTGCCACAGTTCAGGCAGGTTGTTGCTGTCAGGTGCAGGCTCTTGCGCTGATGGTGGCGTTGGAGCGGGTTCTGAGCTGACGACCGGTTGTGGACTCGTGTTGGGAAGGCTGACGGCTGGTGCTGGTGTTTCAGCGACTGGGGCTGGACCTGGAGCTGTGCTGGTGACCGCCGGTGTGCTGATGGCTGGTGCGCTGCTCAATGGCCTGCTGGCCGGTGCTGCAGAACTGGGTTTTGCAACGGCGATCTCGGCGTCAGCAAGGAGGCCAAGCAGCAATACTTCAAGCCACAACCTTGGTTGGACGCTTTGACGCAGTTGCTGTTCGCTGCCCTTCAGTTGTGCCTGCCAGTGCAGAAGTCGCTGACGGCCAAGGCGTTGCGCGAGTGGAGGCAACTGCTCTCGAAATTGTGGTGAGACCCCGGTGAGCTCTGGACGGTCCGGTGCAACGGCCATCAACACCAGGTCGCGCAAAATACCTGCCAAACCCTGCAGTACAGCACCGGGATCCCGGCCACGATCCAGCAGGCGTCGGCTCGCCTCGAGCAGCGTGAGCGGTTCTCCCTCTGCAAGCGCTTCAGCAAGATTGAGAAGTTCTTGCTCTGGAACCGCTCCTAACAGGTCCCAGACCGCATCCGCTTTGATCGGTCCCGGCAGGAGGCTGAGCTGATCGAGAAGGCTTTCCGCATCGCGCAACCCTCCTTGGGCGCGCTGGGCCACCACATGCAGCGCCTCTGGTTGGATTGGAATCGACTCCTGCTCGGCAATCCAGGCCAAGTGCGCGTTCAAAGCCTCGAGTGGAATGCGCCTGAAGTCAAAGCGCTGGCAGCGGCTCAGGATCGTGGGCAGCACCCGTTGGGGATCGGTCGTGGCTAACACGAACACCACCTGAGGCGGTGGCTCTTCCAGGGTTTTGAGCAGCGCGTTAAACGCGGCTGTGGAGAGCATGTGGCACTCATCCACCACATACACCTTCCAGCGCGCCTGCACAGGGGCAAACCGGGAGCGTTCGATTAGATCGCGAATGTTGTCGACACCGGTGTTGGAGGCGGCATCGATCTCGATGACATCGAGTGCGGTGCCTCGCGCAATCGTGGTGCAGAGCTCACAAGTCCCGCAGGGCTGGGGCGTTGGGCCGTCGTGGCTGAGGCAATTGAGTGAGCGCGCCAGGATCCTGGCGCTGGAGGTTTTGCCGGTTCCGCGCGGGCCGCTGAATAGATAGGCCGGGGCAATGCGTCCGGAGGTGAGGGCATGGCCGAGTGTGGCGGCAATCGCCTCCTGACCCACCAGCTGATCAAACCGTTGAGGACGGTATTTGTGATGCAGCGGCTGATAGGCCTGACTCATGCACTACCCGCAAGACCTTGAGGCTACTCAGCTTGATCGCTGATGGAACGCCCATGTTGCTCGTTGAGCAAATCGCTGATGCGCTGCTCGAGTTCTTCCACGGCTGCGAGTTCATCGGCGAGGCTTTGGCCCGCTTTGAGTAGTTTTCTGCCCTGTCCTCCGTAGCGATCGCTGGCGCCATTGTTTGGACCGCCGCGGATCCAGCCCTCTGCCTGTTCAAGCGTGCCTTCCAGTTGGTCGAGCAAGCTCTGGCGGAGTTTTTTTAGCTGCAAAAGGCCGCGGCGTGCGCGATCTCGGGATTGTTCATTCACCAAACCCCGCTTGAGGAGCAATCGCAGCCCTGTGAGAAGCGCTGCAGGCATCAGCTGGCCGATGGCCAAAGCGCCGAGGCTGGTGGTGTGCAGGAAGCTCTCCACTTGGCCGCTCTGATGCCGGCCGGTTTTGCACCAGCTGGCGAAATGTTCGCAGTTGTTGAACAGCAGGTTGTAGCGCTGTTCGCCGATGCGGCTCATCGCTCGCCGCAGCGTGACCCCTGCTGGAGATGGACGGTCATGTTCGACAACGCTGGTCTCTAACCCGCGTTTGAACTCCTCCAACGGACTGCGCAGAATCTCTCGTCCTTCGAGGTAATGGGCGATGGTGCCATCGCCCAGATCGATGCCGTGATGCAGAAACAGACCGTGCTGACGGGGGACTGAAAGATGGTCAGCGGCGGCCATTCAGGGTGACGCTCAAGCCGATTCCTTGTGCTGCTTGGTGTCGGGGAGGGGCAGCACTTTGCCACCGGTGTGTTCTTCCACCATGGCTTTGGTGATCGTGAAGGATGTCACGGTCTGATCGGAGGGCAGCTCATACATCAGATCAAGCATCAACTCCTCCACGATTCCGCGCAGGGCTCGAGCGCCGGTTTTGCGGCGATGCGCTTCTTTGGCAATCGCCTCAACGGCCTGGGCTTCGAAGTCCAGTTGCACGTTGTCCATGCTTAAGAGCGTGCTGAATTGCTTCACCAAGGCGTCGCGTGGCTCGGTGAGGATCGATTCGAGTGCGCTCTCGTCTAAGGGCTCGAGCACGGCGCTCACAGGCATGCGCCCAATGAACTCTGGGATGAGGCCGTACTTGACCAGATCATCGGGTTCGAGATGACGGAGCACCTGAGCGGCTTTGATATCGCGGGTGGCGCGGTTGCGGCCCCGGCCATCGTTCGGCACAAAGCCGATGGCATTGCGGCCCATGCGCTTCTGCACCACGTCATCCAGGCCGACGAAGGCTCCACCGCAAATGAACAGGATTTGGCTCGTATCGATCTGGATGCAGTCCTGATAGGGATGCTTGCGGCCGCCCTGAGGAGGCACGTTGGCCACGGTGCCCTCCAGCATTTTTAGAAGGGCCTGTTGAACGCCTTCCCCAGACACGTCACGCGTGATCGACGGGTTTTCGCTTTTGCGCGCAATTTTGTCGATTTCGTCGATGTAAATGATGCCCCGCTGGGCCTGCTCCACATCCATATCGGCTTTCTGGAGCAGCCTCAACAGGATGTTTTCAACGTCTTCTCCGACATAGCCAGCCTCCGTGAGGGTGGTGGCATCGGCAACGGCGAAGGGCACATCGAGCATTTCCGCCAGGGTCTGAGCCAGCAGTGTTTTGCCGCAGCCCGTTGGACCAATCAGCAGAATGTTGCTCTTGTGCAGGCGGGTGGCCGTTTGGGCGGCTTCTCCTTGGCCATCACCCTGCCATGCCAGGCGTTTGTAGTGGTTGTAAACGGCAACGGACATCACCTTCTTGGCCGCTTCTTGACCAACGACTTGTTCGTCTAAAAAGCCCTTGATTTCGTGAGGTTTGGGAATTGTGGCCAGCGTTGGAGCGGGCTTGCTGGTTTTGCGTGTGCCACCTACAGCAGTTTTTTTGGAGGGTTCGGCGCCGTGACGTGGATTGCCTTGAGCGTCGATCAGCTCTTCGTCAAGGATCTCGTTGCAGAGATCGATGCACTCATCACAGATGTAGACACCAGGCCCGGCGATCAGTTTGCGCACTTGCTCCTGGGACTTTCCGCAGAAAGAGCACTTCAGATGGGCGTCAAATTTGGCCATCGGGCTCTGGACACATCAAACGGAAAGGCAGAACCGGTCGGGGTGGGATCGGACTGGATACGTAGGATCGCGGGGGAAGTGGGCTGTGTCAGCCCCCCGTAATGATTCCTTCGCCTCCGAGGTTGTCCACAACGCGATCGATCAATCCGTATTCAACCGCTTCTGCTGGAGAAAGAAAGTAGTCCCGCTCGGTGTCTTCGGTGATTTTGGCGAGCGGCTGGCCGGTATGTTCCGCCATCAGACCGTTCAGGGTTTCCTTAAGAAATAAAATCTCCTGAGCCATGATTTCAATGTCCACGGCCTGACCTTGGGCCCCACCAAGAGGTTGGTGAATCATGATCCGGGCGTTGGGGAGAGCTAAGCGTTTGCCTTTGCAGCCTCCGCTCAGCAAAAAAGCTCCCATTGAGGCAGCGAGGCCGTAGCAGATGGTGACGACGTCTGGAGCCACCTGCTGCATGGTGTCGTAGATCGCCAAACCTGCCGTAATCGAGCCACCCGGTGAATTGATGTACACCTGAATGTCTTTTTCAGGGTCTTCCGCTTCTAGAAAAAGAAGTTGAGCAACCAGGGCATCCGCCACTTGGTCGTTCACGTCGGTGCCGAGAAAGATGATTCTCTCCCGGAGCAATCGGGAATAGATATCAAAGGAGCGTTCACCCCGCCCGGACTGCTCCACCACCGTGGGAACCCCTGGAGAGGCAAACGGGGTGTGAGCCGAGACGGGAAGAGTTCCTCGCCAGCGGTTTTCGATTGGGTGGTGGCTGCGGGCGTTGATCACGCGGCGGCGGGCGTTAGGACTAATGAATGCAATCTATGGGCGCCGCTCAGGCATCGGTGGCGCTCGGCTTGTCTTCCTCAGGTGCCTTTTCGCTCACGGTGCTGTTTTCTTCCAGCCAGCCGAGCAGTTTTTCTTGGAGGAGATCCTCGATCACCGCTTGACGCAGACGGTTGGGGTCGATGTCACGCTCACCAGAGAGTTGGGTTGTGACCTCCTTCACTTTGGCGTCAATCTCTGGGTCCTCAAGCTTGAGGCTTTCTGCTTCCGCAAGGGCCGAGAGGGCAAGACTGCGGCGCAAGCGCTCCTCCGCTTCCGGGCGTGAGGTCTCCATCAAGTTGCGGACGAGCTCAGGAGTGAACAGGGATTTCACATCCATCCCCTGTTGCGAGAATTGAGCTGCGGTTTGCTCCACCAGGTTGCGCACTTCCTGTTGAACCAAGGTTTCGGGGAGTTCCACCTCAAGTTGCTCAACGAGAGCAGCGAGCAGGGCATCGCGTCGATTGCTGGTGGTACGGCGTTCCGCGTCATCCTTCAAACGCTTTTCAAGGTCAGAGCGGAGCTCTGCCAACGTTTCCTGTTCGCTGGCTTGTTTGGCGAAGTCGTCATCCAAGTCGGGAAGTTCTCTGGTTTTGAGATCCTTCAGTTCGATCTCGAAGCTGGCCTTGCGTCCGCGTGCATCTTCCTTGGGGTAGTCGTCAGGAAAATTGCAGGCCACGGTTTTGCTGTCACCAACGGCCATGCCCACAACGCCTTCAATGAAGCCGGGGATCATGCGGCCATGCTCGAGGTCCACGTCCATCGACTCTGCGCTGCCGCCTTCGATCTCGCTGCCGTCGTCGCTGTAGGTGCCTTTAAAACCAACCACAGCGATGTCACCTTCTGTAGCCTTGCGGCCTTCCACCGGAACCACGGTGGCGAGCTGACGACGGGACTGCTCGAGCATGTCGTCCACTTTTGCGGCATCGAAGCTGACGCTCTCCGCTTCTGCTTTCAGCCCCTTGGTGGTTTTCAGGGTTGGGGTAGGAGCCACATCGGCTTCAAAGGTGACGGAAAGGGGCTTTCCGGGTTCAAAGGCCTCCAGCAAGGCTTCGTAGCCGCCATCCACTTCGGGTTGGCCTAGGGCTTCAATCGTTTCCTGCTTGATGGTGTCCCGCCAGATGCCATCCACGAGGTTCTCGAGTGCGGTTGCGCGAATGCGCAGTCCGCCAAGTTGTTGCACGAGAACGGAGCGAGGCACCTTGCCTTTGCGGAATCCAGGCAGATTCACGCTGCGGCTGAGCTGTGAGATCGCCGCTTCGTAACTGGCTTGGCTGCGTTCGGCTGGAATCGCTACTTCAACGGCCAGACGGCTGCCGGGGCGGGCTTTGGAGGTGACCTTCAGGCTGGCGGCACTCATCGGCGGCGTTTAAGAGCAGACCCATCACCTTAATTAAGTGCGAGTCCTTTGCCATCCGCGTAAGCTGATCGGAACGCTTTAGCAATTCCCTGCGGCGTCACAACGTCAGGGATCGATGCAGTGAGTGGCAAGTAGCCACGTTTAAAACCAGATTTTTGTTCCAGTTTCATTCGTTTGATTTCCGCCGCGCCATTCCCCAACCGTCCACTCACCGTTGCAGTGTTGGGTGCCAGTGGTGCCGTTGGTCAAGAGCTTCTCCAGCTTCTTGAGGAACGCAATTTTCCAGTTGCTGAACTGCGCCTTTTGGCGTCCACTCGCTCTGCTGGGAGTCGCTGTTCATGGAAGGGGCAGGATCTCGTGGTTCAAGAGACCACAGCCAAAGCCTTCCAGGGGGTTGATTTGGTGCTCGCTTCGGCAGGCGGCTCGGTGTCCAAGGCTTGGCGCGAGGCGATCGTGGCGTCGGGAGCCGTGATGGTGGACAACTCCAGCGCCTTCCGGATGGAAGACGGCGTGCCTCTTGTGGTTCCCGAGGTGAATCCAAATGCTGCGCAGCAGCATCAAGGCGTGATCGCGAATCCCAACTGCACCACCATCCTGTTGAGCTTGGCGTTAGCGCCGCTGGCGTCGCGCCGACCTTTGCGTCGCGTGGTGGTGAGCACCTATCAATCGGCCAGTGGTGCCGGTGCCCGAGCGATGGATGAGCTTCGTGATCTCTCCAGGGTGGTTCTTGATGGAGGCACCCCCACCAGCGAGGTGTTGCCCCATTCGCTTGCGTTCAATCTTTTTTTGCATAATTCACCGCTTCAGCCCAATGGGTACTGCGAAGAGGAGCTGAAGATGGTGCATGAAACCCGCAAAATCATGGGCCTCCCCAACTTGCGCTTTACAGCAACGTGCGTGCGGGTTCCTGTGTTGCGCGCTCATTCAGAAGCGGTCAATGTGGAATTCGATGAGCCGTTCCCTGTAGAGGAGGCTCGTTCACTCTTAGCTGCTGCTCCTGGTGTTGAGCTACTCGACGATTCCGCTCACAACCGTTTCCCCATGCCAACCGATGTAACCGGTCGTGATCCGGTGATGGTGGGGCGAATTCGTCAGGACATCAGTGAGCCAAACGCTCTTGAGTTTTGGCTATGCGGTGATCAGATTCGCAAAGGTGCCGCTCTGAATGCCATTCAAATTGCCGAACTGCTTCTCCCTTCTGTTTGATCCTTATGAGTACCGCTGCTGAACTTTCTCCCACCCCGTTTGGCCGACTGTTGACGGCAATGGTGACCCCCTTCGATGCTGAGGGCAGCGTGGATTTGGCCTTGGCAGGTCGTTTGGCCCGTCATCTCGTCGAGGAAGGTTCAGAGGGGCTTGTTGTTTGTGGCACCACGGGTGAATCACCAACCCTGAGCTGGCAGGAGCAAGTCAAGATGTTGGAAGCGGTCCGCCAAGCCGTTGGACCTGGTGTGAAGGTGCTTGCCGGTACTGGAAGCAACAGCACAAGTGAAGCGGTGAAGGCGACTCGAGAAGCGGCGGCGGCTGGCGCTGATGGTGCTCTTTTGGTTGTGCCTTATTACAACAAGCCTCCCCAAGAGGGCTTGGAAGCGCATTTTCGAGCGATTGCGACAGCGGCTCCCGAGCTACCACTGATGCTTTACAACGTGCCTGGACGCACTGGCACGAGCATGGCTCCGGCCACGGCAGCTCAACTCATGGATTGCGCCAACGTGGTGAGCTTCAAGGCAGCCAGCGGTTCGATTGAAGAAGTCACCGAGCTGCGTTTGGCCTGTGGACCTCGCCTCGCCGTGTACAGCGGTGATGACGGCTTGCTCTTGCCGATGTTGTCCGCTGGTGCTGTCGGTGTGGTGAGTGTGGCCAGTCATGTTGTGGGCAGGCGTTTGCGCCACATGATTGATGCATTCCTCAGCGGTCAGAACGCTGTTGCCCTTGGTCAACACGAGCAGTTAACGCCGCTCTTTCAGGCCCTCTTTGCCACCTCAAACCCCATCCCTGTGAAAGCTGCTCTCGAGCTGAGTGGATGGCCAGTGGGTGCTCCTCGTCTTCCTTTATTACCCCTTAATTCAGCCATGCGCGATTCCTTAGCCCACCTTCTTACTGCCCTGCGTCAGACCTGACGCTCCGGCTGCCGATTCAGATTTTTCGTTTTTTAACGTCCCTTGCGTTCTTATTCATGACATCCACTCTCTCTAAAACCAAGCAGGCCTGTCTCCGTGTGATTCCACTGGGTGGATTGCATGAGATCGGCAAGAACACCTGCGTGTTCGAGTACGGCGACGATCTGATGCTTGTGGATGCCGGTTTGGCATTCCCCAGTGACGGTATGCACGGGGTGAATGTGGTGATGCCCGACACCAGCTTCCTGCGTGAAAACCAGAGTCGGATCCGCGGCATGATCGTGACCCATGGTCATGAAGATCACATCGGTGGAATTGCACACCATCTCAAGAATTTCGACATCCCAGTGATTTATGGGCCTCGTTTGGCCTTGTCCATGCTCACTGGAAAAATGGACGAGGCTGGTGTTACTGACCGCACCACCCTCCAAACGGTGGGTCCCAGAGACGTTGTGAAGGTGGGTCAGCACTTCTCGGTGGAGTTCATTCGCAATACCCACTCGATGGCCGACAGCTTTTCGCTGGCGATCACGACCCCAGTGGGCACTGTGATTTTCACGGGTGATTTCAAGTTTGATCACACCCCTGTGGATGGTGAGCACTTCGACCTGGCCCGTCTTGCCCATTACGGCGATCAGGGTGTGCTGTGTCTATTCAGTGATTCCACGAATGCGGAGGTCCCTGGCTACTGCCCACCTGAACGTTCCGTGTTCCCCAACTTGGACCGACATATCGCTGAGGCGGAAGGACGGGTGATCATCACCACCTTTGCCAGCTCGATTCATCGTGTCTCGATGATTCTTGAGCTGGCGCTTAAAAACGGACGCAAGGTGGGTCTACTTGGGCGATCCATGCTGAATGTGATCGCTAAGGCCCGGGAACTCGGCTACATGCGTGCACCGGATGAGCTGTTTGTGCCGATCAAGCAGATCAATGATGTGCCAGACCGCGAGACGCTGTTGCTGATGACCGGCAGCCAGGGCGAGCCACTGGCAGCGTTGAGCCGGATCTCCCGTGGTGATCATCCTCAAGTGAGGGTGAAGAGCTCCGACACGATCATTTTCTCGGCAAGCCCGATTCCAGGAAACACCATTTCAGTGGTGAACACCATCGACAAATTGATGATCTTGGGAGCCAAGGTGGTGTACGGCAAGGGTGAAGGCATTCACGTGTCTGGCCACGGCTTCCAGGAAGATCAAAAGCTGATGCTGGCCCTCACGCGTCCGAAATACTTCGTGCCCGTGCACGGCGAGCACCGCATGCTCGTGAAGCATGCCCGCACCGGTCATTCGATGGGTGTGCCAGAAGACAACACGCTGATCATCAACAACGGTGATGTGGTTGAGCTCACTCCGGATTCAATGCGCAAAGGCGATCCCGTGAAGGCTGGCATTGAGCTGCTCGATCAGTCTCGCAACGGAATCGTGGATGCACGAGTGCTTAAGGAGCGTCAACAGCTTGCGGTTGACGGAATCGTGACGATCCTGGCTGCGATCAGCACCGATGGGGCGATGGTGGCTCCGCCTCGCGTGAATTTGCGCGGTGTGGTCACCACAGCGGATGCGCGCAAGATGTCGTTGTGGACGGAACGCGAAATCAAATGGGTGCTTGAAAATCGCTGGAAACAGCTCTGCCGCACTGTGGACGGGGCTTCTCCTGAAGTGGATTGGATGGGCGTCCAGCGCGAAGTGGAAGTGGGCTTAGGCCGGCGCATGCGCCGCGAGATGCAGGTGGAGCCCTTGATCCTTTGTTTGGTTCAGCCGGCCCCTGGTGGCACACCGGTCTATAAAGGCCGCGCTGATGCAGAGCCTGATACCCGTCCGGCAGCCCGTGGGCGTGGCGGTCGTCATGGTGGTCCCGGCCGCGACAGCGGGAATGGCCATGGTCGGCGTGATCCCAATGCGGCCCCGGCTCGGGTTGTGCCCTCGCGTGTGATTGGATCACCGGCCCCTGCAGCAGCAGTGGCTGCTCCAGTAGCAGCAGCGATGCCAGCGTCCACTCCAGCCCCGGTGAAAGAGCCTGTTGCAGCGACGGTGGTTGTGACCCGCGATCCGGAGCCGGAGATGCCAGCAGGACGCACCCGTCGTCGTCGTTCAGCGGCGGCGTAGGGAACGCCAGGCCAACGCCAATCGGTTCTGTAAGGACCTTGATGTTGGTTGGTCGCCATCAGCTGCCTGTGCTGATGGCGATCCGAGTTGGGACAGGTGCTTCAAGTTGACGCGCAGCAGGCCGGCCTCCAAGCGCTTGGGGTCGGTATCAAAGGTGCGTGCGAGCGATGGAGTGGACGCCTGCTCAGGAGCGTGATCCAAGTTCACTGGATGTTCAGCCTTTTCTTGAGAGCTGTTCAATTCTCTTGGCTGTTCCAATCCAACCTGCTGTTCCAATCCAAGCTCCTGTTGCGACACCTTGGGCTGATCCATCTCAGCCTTCAGCCAGGGCATGGCCGTTTCGATCGTTTCAGTTGCGGGATTGTCTGCTGCTGTGCGCTTGGCTTTCGCTGTGCGTGTTGAGGTGGCGTTCAAAAACGGATCACGGATGAGATCGCTACTGGCTGGCACGCTCGTCACCTTGCCAAATGGAATGGATGCCAGCTCTTCTGCAGCAGGGGCAGACACAGCAACATCAATGACAGGTGAGCGCTCCAGCGCTTCGCTGAGGCCTTGTTGAGCAAGTTCCCGCAGAGTGTCTGGCGGTTCGCTGGCGAGCACGAGCCGGTAAAACTCTGCGCTCTGGCTTGCATCATCCTTTCCATAGAGGTGGATGTGGCCGAGCAAGAGGGCTACAAAGGCTCTCCAGGCCAGCGTTGCGTCACGTTCCGCTCCTGAGGCGGGGAGGGGTTCCAGTTGTTCCAGCAGTGGACGCGCTAAATCGTCGGCTTTGTCGAACTCACTCGCGCTGTAGGCCTGCTCAGCGGCGACGTATTGCTCCTGAAAATCAGCGTCCAAGCGAGGTTGTTATGGCTTGCTCACTAGTTGTACCGAGTCGCGGGTCCATTGCAGAGTCTTTTGCTCTGGCAAGGAGCGGCTTCCGGGGGGGCGACCAGGGCCAATCGCCACACTCAGGCTGTCGAGTTGGCTGGCGGAGAGGGTGCCAACGCCTTGTTCTTGCAGCCAATGATGGAGCAACAGTCGACGGGCGGCTTCTGGTAAATCCTTGAGTGGGGTGCGTTGCAAGCCGCCTTCACAACGCAGTTGTTCAATGGCCAAGGTGGCAAGGGTGCGTTGGCTGTCCTCCACTTGAGACACCCGCTCGCTGAGTTGGGCGATGCGTTGGCTGCATCCTGGATGCAATGCTTCCAGCACCGGAAGCACCTCGTTGCGGATGCGGTTGCGGCTGAAGGCCGGAGTGGCATTCGACGGATCAAGCCAAATGGGCAGGTGTAAGTCCTGACAGATCTGGGCGGTGTTGTCTCGACTGAAGCTCAAAAGGGGGCGCACCAGCCGAGGGCCGGTTGGGTCATTGTTTTGTAGTGGTCTGATCGGCCGCAAGCTGCCAAGGCCAGCTAGATCCGTTCCTCGGGCCAACTGCAGAAGCAATGTTTCTGCCCGGTCGCTCGCGGTGTGAGCGGTCAGAACAGTGCGGCAGCACAGCTGCTGGCTCAGTACGGCCAGTTCTTGGTAACGCCAGGATCGAGCGCTGGCCTCTGTTCCTGTGTTTTCCCTCGTGGTGCGACTGATCTGAAGATCCAGCTTCTGGTCTTGGCACCACGCGTTGAGTTCGGAGGCAATGGTTGCTGATTGAACGTGCCAACCATGGTCGCCGTGCCAGAGCTGGAAATGCCAATGGTGTAGATGCTGAAGCCCCAGGAGCAGGCCGAGTAAGGCCATGGAGTCTTGACCGCCGGAGAGAGCGACCAGCAGTGTTGTCCCCTTGGGAAGCAGGTTCGGTTGCCTGAGCAGTTGGCGGTGCAGCGTGTCGTGCCAAGGCAACCAGGATTGGGAGGCTGCCATGGTTTGGCGAGCGAGTGGAACAACAGAGAATTGATCTTGCCTGTTCTCGGGCGGGATCACACCCGCGGTGTGAGAATGATGGAACCTGATTTCGCTGGGATGACCCGCCTTTCTCTGCTGCCCGCTGAGCTTCGCCGCAGCCTGGAGCAGCGAACCGCACTCAAGGTGATCGCCGGTTTGATGAACTTCGATCGCTCCAACGTGGCGATGGTGGCGGCTGCCGCGGGCCGCGGCGGTGCTGATTTGATCGATGTGGCCTGTGATTCAGAGCTGGTCACGTTGGCGATCGAGGCCTCCGCTGGTGTGCCTGTCTGTGTGTCTGCGGTGGATCCTGAGCTGTTTCCGGCCGCTGTGGCTGCCGGCGCGGCGATGGTGGAGATTGGCAATTACGACGCCTTTTATCCCCAAGGCCGGATCTTTGATGCCGCTGAAGTGTTGGCGATCACGCGCCAAACCCGCCAGCTGCTTCCCGATGTGGTGATGAGCGTCACGGTGCCTCACGTGCTGCCGCTGGATCAGCAAGAGCAGTTGGCTGTGGATTTGGTGGCAGCCGGTGCTGATCTGATTCAAACCGAAGGCGGCACCAGCGCAAAGCCGTTCAGCCCTGGAAGCCTTGGATTGATTGAGAAAGCAGCTCCTACTTTGGCCGCTTCCCACAGCATCAGCACTGCGCTACATCAGGCCGAGTGCGCTGTGCCCGTACTCTGTGCCTCTGGATTGTCTGCCGTCACCGTGCCGATGGCGATTGCGTCTGGCGCTGCTGGTGTGGGAGTGGGATCGGCGGTGAATCGCCTTAACGATGAACTGGCGATGATCGCTGTGGTGCGTGGGCTTCGTGAGGCTTTGGCTCGTCCAGTGATCAGCCGCGTCTGATTCCGCTGCCTAGCCCCATCGCTGGTTTGGGCGGTTTCGCTAAAGATTCCTAGCTTGCGATCAGTGATGGTTTGCCTGTGATGGGAACGCTTGGCTGGTTGCTGCAATGGCCGATTCGAGCCCTCGTGCTGCTTGTCGTGGCAGCGCTTCCGCTTGGTGTGGAACTGGCCAGCTTCGGTACGGCGCTGTGGGCAGCGGTGTTGATTGGCCTATTGGGCACGCTGCTGATCCTGCCGCTCAAAGTGGTGATGGGTCCGGTTTGGGCCATTACCTCGCTAGGCGGGTTGATTTCGCCGGTGTCGTTTCTCTTCAACTGGATGATTACGGTCATCTTGTTTGGCTTGGCCGCTTGGCTGATCCAAGGCTTTCGCCTCAAGAACGGTCTGATCAGTGCCATCTGTGGCGCAGTGGTGTACAGCGTGATCAGTGCCATGGTTCTGCGTGCCCTTGGCCTTGCCGATGTGGACTTCACCAGGGCCGCTCTGATCGGATCGTTGGCGTTTGGTGCTGAGTAAGACGCCGATGCTTTGGCAATCGCCGTAGCCTGATCAGCCTTCCTCCAGGCTCGACGCCACCGGATCATGCCCGCTTACGAGCTATCGGCGCCTTACACCCCGAAAGGAGATCAACCCACGGCGATCGCCAAATTGGTGGAGGGTGTGAATGGAGGAGAGCGTTATCAAACGCTTCTCGGAGCCACGGGTACGGGCAAGACGTTCACGATGGCGAATGTGATCGCCCAAACCGGACGTCCTGCTTTGGTGTTGGCCCACAACAAAACCCTGGCGGCCCAGCTTTGCAACGAGCTGCGGGAGTTTTTTCCGCACAACGCTGTGGAATATTTCATCTCCTATTACGACTATTACCAACCGGAAGCCTATGTGCCGGTAAGTGATACCTATATCGCTAAAACTGCATCAATTAACGAAGAAATTGATATGTTGCGTCACTCCGCGACGCGATCGTTGTTTGAGCGCCGTGATGTGATTGTGGTGGCCTCAATTAGTTGCATCTATGGGCTTGGAATTCCAAGTGAATACCTTAAAGCTGCTGTACCATTCAAGGTGGGTGAAACTTTAGATTTGCGTGGATCTTTACGCGATCTGGTGAACAATCAGTACAGCCGCAATGACACAGAGGCGGGGCGTGGACGTTTTCGTGTGAAGGGCGATGTTCTGGAGATCGGTCCTGCCTATGACGACCGGTTAGTGCGTGTTGAGCTCTTCGGTGATGACGTCGAAGCGATTCGCTATGTGGATCCAACCACTGGCGAAATCCTCCAAAGTTTGGACGCGATCAGCATCTATCCAGCCAAGCACTTTGTGACACCAAAAGAGCGTCTCAATGATGCCGTTAAGGAGATTCGTGCGGAGCTGAAAGATCGCCTTGAATTTTTGAATGGTGAAGGGAAGTTGCTTGAGGCGCAGCGTTTAGAGCAACGCGCTACCTATGACCTGGAGATGTTGCAACAAATTGGGTATTGCAATGGCGTAGAAAATTATGCGCGTCATCTGGCTGGTCGTGAGCCTGGATCGGCTCCGGAATGCCTGATTGATTACTTCCCAGATGATTGGTTGTTAATCGTGGATGAAAGCCATGTGACCTGCTCTCAGCTTTTGGCGATGTACAACGGCGATCAGGCCCGCAAAAAGGTGCTGATTGACCATGGCTTCCGTTTGCCGAGTGCTGCTGATAATCGACCGCTGAAGTCGGAGGAATTTTGGAACAAGGCCAAGCAGACCGTTTTCGTGAGCGCAACTCCTGGTAACTGGGAGATGGAGATTAGTGAAGGTCAGATTGCGGAACAGGTGATTCGTCCCACTGGGGTGCTGGATCCGATTGTTGAGGTGCGGCCCACCACCGGACAAGTGGATGACTTGTTGGGAGAGATTCGTGATCGTGCCTCCAAAAATCAGCGGGTGTTGGTGACCACGCTCACCAAGCGGATGGCAGAAGACCTCACGGATTACCTCGCGGAAAATAAAGTTCGTGTGCGCTACTTGCACTCCGAAATCCACTCCATTGAGCGGATCGAGATCATTCAGGATTTACGTCTGGGTGAATACGACGTGCTCGTTGGCGTGAATTTGTTGCGGGAAGGATTAGATCTGCCCGAGGTTTCGCTTGTGGCGATTCTTGATGCCGATAAGGAAGGTTTTCTGCGGGCCCAGCGCTCTTTAATTCAGACGATTGGACGTGCGGCACGGCATGTAGAAGGTAAGGCTTTGCTCTATGCCGAGAACATGACGGAGTCCATGGCCAAGGCGATTGAAGAAACCGAACGCAGGCGCAAGATCCAGCACACTTATAACGAAAAGCACGGCATCACGCCCACGCCTGCTGGCAAGAAGGCCACAAATTCAATTCTTAGTTTTCTCGAACTGTCTCGGAAACTCAAGGCCGATGGCCCCGATGCAGATCTGGTCAAAGTGGCTGGTAAAGCGGTTCAGGCTTTGGAGGAAGACAGCGCTGGATTGGCTCTCGATGCTCTGCCTGAACTCATCGATCAACTTGAGCTGAAGATGAAAGAGTCAGCCAAGAAGCTCGACTTTGAGGAGGCGGCCAACTTGCGTGATCGGATCAAGAAGTTGCGCCAGAAGCTGGTGGGAAGCAGCAGATGAGTGGGCTTTCGTGAGTTAAGCCTCAAGCGGTGACTCTGTGCCCTGCGCTTGATGGCATTCAGATCCACCGAGTTGGAAGCCAGCATGAACGGCCTCTAAGGCCTTGATGCCATCGGATTCGGCCACCACGCAGCTGGTCCGGATTTCGCTGGTGGCAATCAATTCGATGTTCACACCAGCTTCAGCGAGGAAGCGGAACATGCGCCCTGCCGTTCCTGCGGTGGCAGGCATCCCAGCGCCGATCGCGCTGACGCGGGCAATGGCAGGCCCATCTTCAAGAACGGCCCCAGGCCATTGGGCAAGGAGCGGCGCGAGGGCTTGATCCGAGGCTGCTCGGTCCTCGCGTTTCACGATGAAGCTGATGTCACGGCTGCCATCGCGGTGCTGCCGTTCGGATTGAACGATCGCATCAAGGCTGATGCCGGCGTCCGCGAGTGCTGAGCAGAGGGCCCCTGCCATCCCCGGTCGGTCGGGCACATGACGAACGCTCATTTGCGCTTGATCGCGATCGAGGGCGACGCCTCTCACCTCCGGTTCACCTTCTCCGCTGGCCGGAGGGTTGATGTGTTGCTGCTGTGTGCTCAGCTCAAAGGCCTGTTGCGCGGCTTGCAAAGCCTTGCCTCCCATGGAGGCGTCCACCACGCAGCTCACCTTCACTTCACTGGTGGCGATTAAACGCAGGTTGATTCCCTCTCTCGAGAGCGTGTCGAACAAGCCAGCGGCGATGCCAGGGCGGCCCATGATCCCAGCGCCCCTGATGCTCAGCTTGCTCATGCCGCCGTCTGAGCTGAGGTTGCCGCCAAGGCTGTCCACCAGCGTGGTGCAGATGCTGCGCGCCTGGTCGAGATCTGCTTCCGCCACGGTGAAGGTGATGTCGTTGCTGCTGCCCTCATGGGTGGCCTGAATGATCAGATCCACGTTCACGCCTCCTGCAGACAGGCTTTCGAACAAGCGGGCAGCAACCCCTGGCTGATCAGGCACGTGGGAGAGGGCCAGCACGGCTTGATCTTCGAGGAGTTCCACACCATCCACAGGACGGCCAAGTTCTAAGCCATCGCGGCCGATCGGTCTGGCATTGCGACTGGTGAGTGTGGTGCCTGGTGCATCGCTCCAGCTGGAGCGCACCACCATGTTCACGCCGTAGTTGCGGGCGATCTCAACGGCACGGGGGTGGAGGACCGCGGCGCCCAGGCTGGCGAGTTCGAGCATTTCATCGCAGCTCACTTGCGGCATCAGTTGGGCGTTAGCCACCTTGCGCGGATCGGTGGTGAGCACCCCTGGCACATCGGTATAAATCTCGCAGGCATCCGCACCTAGAGCTGCGGCTAAGGCAACGGCTGATGTGTCAGAACCTCCGCGGCCGAGGGTGGTGATTTCGGCGGTTCCGCCGCGGCTGAGGCTGGTGCCTTGGAAGCCAGCCACCACCACCACTTGCCCTTCTGCCAGCCGGGCGCGTAGCCGGTCGGTGCGCACATCGAGGATGCGGGCCCGGCCATGGGCGGATTCGGTCACGATCCCCACTTGGGCTCCGGTCATCGAAACAGCTGGCACGCCTAGTTCATGCAGGGCCATCGAGAGCAGGGCGATCGAGACCTGTTCGCCGGTGGAGAGCAGCATGTCCATCTCCCGCTGCGGCGGTGCGGCGCTGATCGCTTTGGCTTTGGCGGTGAGCTCGTCTGTGGTGTGACCCATCGCCGACACCACAATCACCAGATCATTGCCCTCTTCTTTGCAGTCGGCGATGCGCCTGGCGACGGCCTGCAGGCGTTCCACGCTGCCGACGGACGTGCCGCCGAACTTCTGCACCAGCAGGGCCATCAACGCCGTCCATTCAACATTTGATTATTTCAGCTCATCTGAGTTGTGCTTAGCCGAGTAGTCCATCGCGAAAAGCATCACCAGGTTGTGCTCCGCGTTTGAGGGCTGCTTCCACG
The DNA here is from genome assembly GCF_014279835.1 of Synechococcus sp. MVIR-18-1. Lineage (NCBI taxonomy): Bacteria > Bacillati > Cyanobacteriota > Cyanophyceae > Synechococcales > Synechococcaceae > Synechococcus > Synechococcus sp. MVIR-18-1. The sequence goes on from NZ_CP047942.1 coordinate 74,919, forward strand.
TTCAGTAATCGGCCCAACAAGCTGAGGCAGCGCTGCGAGCTGCGGCCTTGCAATTGCTTGCGCATCACATAGATCCGTTTGGGATTACCGATGCCGGCCGCTTTGGCAATCACGGCCACATCGCGTTCTCCTTGCTGTTCAAGCAGCAGCACCCACAGCCAGCCACGGATTTGTCCGGTGAGGGTGGCAACGATGCGTAGGGCGGGTTCACCCGCATCGATCAGGGCATCGAGAAGACCAATGGCGCCGCCAGCATCGCCTTCCAGCAAGGCATCTCCCACAGCCAAGGCGTTGGTGGCTTGGCCTTCAGTCAGGGTGTGCACGGCTTCAGCGCTGATGCGCTCATGTCCATGGCTTTCGGCGTGGAGCGCCAGCTTTTGCAATTCCATGCTGAGGCGTGCACTGTCGTTGCCGATGGCATCCACAAGGGCGGAGACGGCCTCCGCTTCCATGCTCAGGTTGAGATCCGCAGCTGTCCGCTCCACCAGTTGGCGTTGGCCGGCTCCATCCCAGATCGCCGGAAGTTGGAACTTCTGTTCGCTGGCGAGCCCTTGCTTCACCCGTTTTTGTAGAGCTTTTGTGGTGCGTAAGCGTCCGTCTGGCTTGGCTGGGTTTGTGAGCACTAGCTGGGTGCTGTCGGGGATGAGCTCGAGCGCCGCTTCAAAGCGATCGGCCAGTTCGCTTGGGCAGGCATTGCAAAAGGGGGAGCGTTGCAGCAACACCACCCGCATCCCTGCCCCAAAGGGAGGGGTGCGTGCTTCCTCTAAGGCCTGTTGGGCTTGGCCGGCTTCATTGCCATCGAGGCGGCTGAGATTGATGCTGCTCCAGTTGGGATCAATCGCCTCCTCAATCAGGGTTGCGACGGCTCGGTCGCGGGCAGCACTGTCGTCTCCCCAGAGCAGATGGATTGGCATGGAGAAGCGGAGAGAACTGGGGGCGGCTTTGCGTCGATGATGCCGGAGTTGCGTCTTGATTCCTCTGAACCGCGATCATCCGATCTTTACCGAAAGCATTCGCCGCATTCGGGCCCTGCTGGGAGACACCGGTTTGGACCCCCTGTCACAAGACGTGCTGGAACGGCTGGTGCACAGCAGCGGGGATCCCTCTTTGGCGGTCCTGCTGCAGTTCAGCCCTGGTGCCTGTGATGCCGGACTTCAGGCCCTCAAGGCGGGAGCTCTGATTCTCACGGATACAGCGATGGCGGCAGCGGCGGTGCGGCCGATGGCGGCGCGCACCTCTGGGAATGAGGTGCGCTGCCTGCTCGATTGGGCCCCGGCTCAGTCGCCGCAAGGATCCACCCGGTCGGCGGCGGCGATGGTTCGCGCCTGGCCGGAGCTGATCGAGGCCGCTGAGGTTGCAAGTCAGCCCATGCCGCTGGTGCTCATCGGTAGTGCTCCAACGGCCTTGGAGCAACTCATGGATCAACTGGATGCGGGAGCACCCGCTCCAAGCCTGATTGTTGGCATGCCGGTGGGGTTTGTGGGTGTGCCGGAAAGCAAGCGTCGCTTGGCGCAAACCACCCTGGATCAGATCCGCTTGGACGGCACCCGTGGCGGGGCCGGTCTGGTGGCAGCAGCCGTGAACGCCTTGCTGCGTCAGGTGGCCAGTTGATCCAACACCTGGCGTGCGCGCTGCACCACGGAGGTTGGCACCCCCGCTAAGCGGGCGGCTTCGATGCCGTAGCTGCGGCTGGCGCCACCAGCAGCCACGCGATGGAGGAACACCAGATCGCTGCCAGTTTCTTCCACCAGCACCTGGCAGTTGGCCACGTTGGTGCGCTCGCCGGCCAGGGCATTCAGCTCGTGATAATGGGTGGCAAACACAGTGCGGGCCTGGAGATCACCGGCCAGATGTTCGCTTACGGCCCAAGCGATCGAGAGTCCATCAAAGGTGGCGGTACCGCGCCCGATTTCGTCGAGCAACACGAGTGAGCGGTCGCTGGCGTGATGCAGGATGTTGGCGGTCTCCGCCATCTCCACCATGAAGGTGGACTGGCCCGCGGCGAGGTCATCGACCGCGCCGACGCGCGTGAAAATGCGATCGGCGATTCCGACTCGTGCCGTTTGCGCTGGAACCCAGCTGCCGATCTGGGCCAGCAGCTGGATCAAGCCGATCTGACGCAGGTAGCAGCTTTTGCCGCTGGCATTCGGTCCGGTGAGCACCACCAAATCGATGCCTGTCCCTAAGTCGCTGTCATTTGGGGTGAAGGTCGTCTCCACGAGCAGTTGCTCAACCACTGGATGGCGGCCCTGTTCGATCACCAGGCTGCGATCCGCTGTGATCTCAGGAGCACACCAACCTCCCGTGGCCGCGGCTTCCGCCAGGCTGGTGAGGGCATCAAGGCCTGCGATCGCCCGGGCGGATCTGCGGATTGCTTCAGCGTGATGGCCGATCTCTGTTCGCAATGCACAGAACAATTCGTACTCGCGTTGGGCGGCACGGGCGCGCATCTGAAAGATCTGGCCTTCTCTGGCTTTGAGGTCGGGGGTGATGAAGCGTTCCTCATTCGCCAGGGTTTGGCGGCGAATCCAGTGGTCTGGTACGGCGCCTGAGCGGGCCCGGCTCACCGATAGGAAATAGCCAAAGGTGCGGTGATATTGCAGCTTGAGATTGTTGTTGTTGCTGCGCTGACGTTCGTGTTGCTCCTGTTCCGCCAGCCACTTGTCTTGGTCATCGAGCTGATTGCGTAAGCCATCTAAGAGTGGGTCGACCCCGTCGTGGATCAGCCCTCCCTCGCTGAGACTTAGCGGTGGGCTGTCCACGAGTTGACGCCGGATGCTCTCCCCGAGCGCGGCGAGGGCTGGATCCGGTTCCAGCACATCGGAGAGCCAAGAGGGGCCGCCCTTGAGCTGACTGGCGATCAGGTTGGCGAGCTGAGGTAGGCGCCCTAAGCCATCGGCGATGGCCACGAGATCTCGGGCTCCAGCGTGGCCTGCACCGGCCCGTCCGGCGAGTCGTTCCAGGTCACCCATGGGCCGCAGCAAGCGCCGCAGGGCTTGCCGCAATGGTCGCTTGCTTACCAATTGGCTCACGCTTGCTTGGCGGGTGCGAATGCTGGAGGGGTCCATCAGTGGGGCCTCAATCCAGCGGCGCAGACAACGGGCGCCCATGGCGGTGAGTGTGCGATCGATCGCCCAGAGCAGCGAGCCCTGGAATTGGTTGTCACGCTGGGTGGCGGTGAGCTCGAGATTGCGGCGGGTTTGGGCATCGAGCACCAGCGCGTCCCCTGGGAAGCAGGTGATCGGTCGCTCCAAGGGCGGCGGTGTGATGCCGTCGTCGTCTAAGGGGCAGGTCTCGCCGAGATAGGCGAGCAGTGCGCCGGCGGCGCGCATGGCGAGCGGAACGTTTTGCAGCCCAAGCCCGTCGAGAGATTGTAAGTGGAACCGCTCCAAGAGCAGTGCTTCTGCTTCCGGTTGGCTGAAGGCTGTGTTGCCGATGTCGCAGCGTTGCAGGCGCTCTGGGCACCAGCTGGGTGCCATGTTGTTGTGGCTGTGGTGGATCAGTTCCGCTGGATCGAGCCGCGCGAGCTCTTGATGCAGCGCAGCGCTGTTGTCTTGTTCGCGGACGAGGAATTCGCCCGTGCTCACATCGGCGCAGGCCAGCCCCCAGCGAAAGGGCTGCCGGCCTTGCGCGGGTTCAACCATTACCGCCGCCAGCCAGTTATTGCGGCGCGCGCTGAGCAGGCCTTCTTCCAGAACCGTGCCCGGAGTCAGCACCCTGGTGATGTCTCGGCGCAGCAAGGTTCCTTTGGCGGATCCACTGGCAGGGGCGGCTTCCAGTTGGTCGCAGAGTGCCACGCTGAGGCCGCGGCGAATCAGCTCGGAGCAGTAGCGCTCAGCGGCGTGATGGGGAATGCCAGCCATCGGCACCCGTCCAATCTGTTTGCCTGCCTCTTTCCCGGTGAGGGTGAGTTCGAGCAGGCGAGACAAGTTGATGGCGTCTTCGAAGAAGCATTCAAAAAAGTCACCGAGCCGATAGAGCAACACCCGCTCGGGATGGGCGGCTTTGAGTTCCACGTAGTGGCGGAGCATCGGGGTGAGCTGCTCCGGGGTGACCTGGCTGTGGTGCGACCAGGGCGGGAGATCGTCGTCGCTGTTGTTGTGGTCGTTGTCTGCGGCCTCGCTCTGGCTGCTCGTGGAGAGCTCGGAATGCTGTTGTTGGCCTTGGCCTTGGCGCTGAAGTTGGCGTTGACGGGGGCGCTGTTTGGCATCTTGCGTGAGCTCGAGATCATCGAGCTGATCGAGCGCACCTTCTTTTTGCTGATCCTTGTTTGGCGGCGAACTGGCCGGTTCCGCATCCCCAAAAAGGTTGCCCTGCAGGGCCAGGTCCGGTTGGGGCACGGGTGGCGTAGCGATCCATGGATCGTAAGACTCACAGCAGTGGACGAGGTCTTTCGATCACCACAAGCTGTGAAGCTTGATTCCAAGGTGGGCCAGGGTTCCAGGTGCATGTGAGAATCTTTCGCACCGCTCTGGCGTCGACAAAACTCCATGCAGATCCTCAACACCCTCACCGTGCTGGCCCTGGTGGTGATGTCGTTTGCCCTCATCGTGGCGGTTCCTGTGCTGTATGCCTCGAATGAGGACAGCGGACGTTCCAACCGCTTGATCCTGCTGGGTGGGATCGCCTGGGTGGCCCTGGTGCTGCTCAACTGGGGCGTGAGCTACTTCGTGGTCTGAAGCCCACTTCAGACCGGGTTACGCCTTGATGGGAGCATGGTCTTACTTGCTCCTGCCTTTTCATGGCCACGTTTGAAGGACGTTTCACTGATTTAGGCCAGGTTCGTATCGCCGTTGTGGTGGCCCGTTTCAACGATTTGGTGACGGCAAAGCTGCTGAGCGGTTGCTTGGATTGTCTGTCTCGCCATGGAGTGGATACGACTGCTGAGAGTGCCCAGCTCGATGTGGCCTGGGTGCCGGGGTCGTTTGAGCTGCCTGTGGTGTCTCAAAATCTGGCCCGCAGTGGGCGCTACCAGGTGGTGATCACCCTGGGTGCGGTGATTCGCGGTGATACCCCACATTTCGATGTGGTGGTCGCGGAAGCGAGCAAGGGAATTGCCGCTGTGGCGCGTGACACGGGCGTGCCCGTGATCTTCGGGGTGTTGACCACCGACACGATGCAGCAGGCCCTGGAGCGTGCCGGGATCAAGAGCAATCTCGGCTGGAGCTACGGCTTGGAGGCTTTAGAGATGGCTTCCTTGATGAAGGCACTGCCGGGGCATTGACCAACGGCCCCTTTGTGTTGCATGCTGCCCAGGTCGTAGCGAACCCAGCGTTCAACACGGCTTTGCGGATGTAGCTCAGTGGTAGAGCATCTCCTTGCCAAGGAGAGGGTCGAGAGTTCGAATCTCTTCATCCGCTTTTCGTTTAGGCGGGCTTTCAGTGAGCAGCCAACCTTTTAAGCACACCTTTGTTGAAAGTCTTCGGTCTTCAAAGAGGTTTGAAATCCAGTTTTTTTTTGATTTTTCTGATTTATTGGTTGCGAATGAGCAATTGCTGAGGGCTGGCCGGTTCAAACCCCAGCTGTTGGTAGAACCCAGAGCTGTTGGTGGTCATCAGATATACCCGCTCAGCGTTGCGAATCGCCTTGGCGCTGAGTAGGGCCTCCACCACACGTCGCCCGAGTCCGCGGCCTTGAAGGTCTCCGGCAACGACCACATCCCAAAGCACGGCGCGGTGGATTCCATCGCTGGTGGCCCGTCCGAACCCCACCATCCGCTTGCCGCGCCAAAGGCTCACGACAACCGTGCTGCCGGCCAGCATCCGTTTGAGATCTGCTGTGTTGCGCTGTTGGGCCCAAAACGCGTGTTTGTGCAGCAAGCGACGCAGCTTGAGCAGGCCGCGGCTCGGCTTGAGATCAGGGCCGAGTCCAAACCAGCGCAGGCCTGGGGCGCCAGGAGCATGTTGAACGAGTCGGATGCGGGCCATGGCGGGTTGATTAGGACTCCATCATCGACACGTGTGGAACAGCAAGAGACCTGCGCTTGGCTGAGATGATGAAAAAAACGTTCTAATCCCGTGAACGCTGCGATTCCTGGTCGTTTGTCTGCTCATGATCAGGTTGGTGGGTGATGGACTCTCCTGCTCAACTCATGCGCGAATGGCCTCCAGGCTATGGAGGCGTGGAGAGGGTGGCCCATGCATTAGCGAGTGAGTGGGGTGCAACGGTGTTCAGCTTTGATGCGCAATCTCGTAGCGCTGATGAGCTAGATGCCTTGCCGGTTTCCTATCCCCGTGTGGTGTTGCCAGCCAGTCCACCCCTCGGCCGTTTGTTGCTTCCCTTGCCATCTCGTGCGCTTTGGAGCCTCTTGCTCTCACGCCGACCTCTTTATGGGCATTTGCCATCGCCAGGGGTGCTGTTGGTTTTGCTACTAGCGCGTCTTCTGCATCCCCGTCGGCCAGTGTTCGCCCATTGGCACTGCTTTGTTGCTCCGGAGCCAGGCTCGAAGAATCGGCTTTTTGCTGCATATCAGTGGCTGGCCCTTCGTGTCGTCCCACATTTAACCAAAGTCATTACGACCTCTCCCGTACTGGCGAAAGAGTTGATTCGTTGTGGATGCCAGCCCGCTCGTGTGGCTGTTCTGCCCTGTTGTCTGAATCCAGAGCAAGAAAAGGCGCTATTGGAGTTGCCCTCGCGTTCAGCAAAAGCAATGCCCTTGCGGGTGTTGTTTATTGGAAGGCTTGATAGTTACAAGCGCTTGGACTGGTTGTTGGAAGCTCTTGCCTTAGTGAAGGAGCCTTGGTCATTAACGGTCGTCGGAGATGGCCCACGCCGGCGTGCCTTTGAAGCGCTCAGTACGACGTTGTTTGGCGCGAGCTCTGCTGTGACTTTTCTGGGCTGTTTAGATGAGGCGGAGAAGTTGGCAGAACTCGCCCTTGCAGACGTTTTGGTGCTTCCTTCGGATCGCTCCACAGAAGCCTTCGGGATCGTGCAGTTAGAGGCAATGGCGGCAGGGATTCCGTCACTCGCTTTTCAAAACAAGCGCTCTGGGATGGGCTGGGTGGGACAACTGTCTGGATTGTCTTGGTCCCAACAGCCTGAAGAGTTGTCGTTGGTTCTCCATCAGTTGGCGACTTCGCCTGCACTACGAAAGGCGCTAAGCCTTGAAGCGCGGGACAGATATCTCGATTTGTTTGCTCGCAAGGTTTGGTTGCAAGTTCTTGATTCGCTTTTTTCCTGATGGTGAGGATCGAGCGATTACACAGCCTGAATTTCTCCTCGTTATTGCCATGCCATCCAGTGGGCCTCAGTAGGCTGTTGCGCAGTCGATTTGGCGATTTCCATGCTCAAGCTCCTGCTGGGTGACCCCAACGCCCGCAAGCTGAAGCGTTATCAGCCGATCGTTTCAGACATCAATCTGCTCGAGGAGGAGATTGCGCCGCTAAGCGACGACGACCTGCGCCGTCGCACGGCTGAGTTTCGCCAGCGCTTAGAGGCTGCTGGGTCTTTAGAGAAACAAAGACCCGTATTGGACGACTTGTTGCCAGACGCCTTCGCGGTGGTCCGTGAAGCCGGCAAGCGGGTGCTGGGCATGCGCCATTTCGACGTGCAAATGATCGGTGGCATGGTGCTGCACGAGGGCCAGATCGCCGAGATGAAAACCGGTGAGGGCAAAACGCTTGTGGCTACCCTCCCCAGCTATCTCAATGCGCTTACCGGCCGTGGAGTGCACGTGGTCACGGTGAACGACTATTTGGCGCGCCGCGATGCGGAATGGATGGGTCAGGTGCATCGCTTCCTCGGTCTTTCGGTGGGCTTGATTCAGCAGGACATGTCGCCGGCTGAACGCCGGATTAATTACGGCTGCGATATCACCTATGCCACCAATTCAGAGCTTGGATTTGATTATCTGCGCGACAACATGGCTGCTGACATCAATGAGGTAGTGCAGCGCGAGTTTCAGTTTTGCGTGATCGACGAAGTCGACTCCATCCTGATTGATGAAGCACGCACGCCTTTGATCATTTCCGGGCAGGTGGAACGCCCTCAAGAGAAATATGAGAAGGCCGTAGAGGTGGCGAATGCCCTGGAGCGGGCCGCCGAAATGGGCAAAGACGGCATCGACCCTGAAGGTGATTACGAGGTGGATGAAAAGCAGCGCAGTTCCACACTCACCGATGAGGGATTCGCCAAGGCGGAGGCCTTAATTGGTGTTGAAGATCTCTACAACCCACAGGATCCTTGGGCGCATTACATCACCAACGCCCTCAAGGCCAAAGAGCTGTTTGTGCGTGATGTGAACTACATCGTTCGCGATGGTGAGGCGGTGATCGTGGATGAGTTCACGGGCCGGGTGATGCCAGGCAGGCGTTGGAGTGATGGACAGCACCAGGCGATTGAGGCCAAAGAGGGCTTGGCGATTCAGCCAGAAACGCAAACCTTGGCGTCGATTACCTATCAGAATTTCTTTCTGCTCTATCCCCGTTTGGCCGGGATGACCGGTACGGCCAAAACAGAGGAAGTGGAATTCGAAAAGACTTACTCCTTGCAAACCGCCATCGTGCCGACGAACCGGGTGCGCGCCCGCCAAGACTGGGTGGATCAGGTGTACAAAACCGAAACAGCGAAATGGCGAGCGGTGGCCAAAGAAACCGCTGAGGTGCACAAGCAGGGTCGCCCCGTTTTGGTGGGCACCACCAGCGTGGAGAAAAGTGAGCTGCTCAGTGCCTTGCTTGCGGAGGAAAACATCCCCCACAACCTGCTCAACGCCAAACCAGAAAACGTGGAGCGGGAGGCAGAAATCGTTGCTCAGGCCGGTCGGGCCGGCTCGGTGACCATCGCCACCAACATGGCGGGCCGTGGCACCGACATCATCCTTGGCGGAAACAGCGATTACATGGCTCGCCTCAAGTTGCGTGAGGTGTTGCTTCCCCGGTTGGTGCGTCCAGAGGATGGTCATCGCCCCCCCGTGCCTCTTCAGCGCAGTGAGGAAGGCGGTGGTGGTTTCTCGGCGCCAGCCCCTAGTGGTCCCCACGGCAATGCGCCGAGTGAAGCCAAGGCAATTGGCAACTTGTATCCCTGCCAGCTCACAGAAGACACGGATCAGGCGCTGGTGGAGCTGGCCAAGCAGTTGGTCAAGGCTTGGGGTGATCGCGCTCTGAGTGTGATCGAGCTGGAAGACCGCATTGCGACGGCAGCAGAAAAAGCTCCCACAGAGGATCCTGAGATTGCCCAATTGCGTGCTGCCATTGCCCAGGTGAAAGGCGAATACGACGCCGTGGTGAAACAGGAGGAGATGGGCGTGCGTGAGGCTGGAGGCCTGCACGTGATTGGCACGGAGCGTCACGAGTCACGCCGCGTTGATAACCAGCTGCGCGGCCGTGCTGGCCGTCAGGGTGACCCTGGCAGCACAAGGTTCTTCTTGTCGTTGGGCGACAACCTTCTGCGCATCTTTGGTGGTGAGCGTGTGGCGGGCTTGATGAATGCCTTCCGGGTGGAGGAGGACATGCCGATTGAATCGGGCATGCTCACCCGCTCACTCGAGGGCGCCCAAAAGAAGGTGGAAACGTATTACTACGACATCCGTAAGCAGGTGTTTGAGTACGACGAAGTGATGAACAATCAACGCAGAGCGGTGTATACCGAGAGACGGCGTGTGCTCGATGGCCGTGAACTCAAAAAGCAGGTGATTGGCTATGGCGAGCGCACCATGAATGAGATCGTTGAGGCGTATGTGAACCCAGATCTTCCACCCGAGGAATGGGACGTGTCGCAATTAGTGAGCAAGGTGAAAGAGTTTGTTTATTTGCTGGATGATCTGCAGCCCGATCAACTCCAGGGCCTCTCAATGGATGATCTCAAGGCTTTCCTCCAAGAGCAATTGCGCAATGCCTATGACCTTAAAGAAGGCCAGATTGAGGAGTTGCGTCCAGGGCTAATGCGCGAGGCTGAACGCTTCTTCATCCTTCAGCAGATTGATACGCTCTGGCGTGAACATCTTCAGGCGATGGATGCCCTGCGCGAGTCGGTGGGACTGCGAGGTTATGGACAGAAAGATCCGCTGATTGAATATAAAAATGAGGGCTACGATATGTTCCTGGAGATGATGACGAATATGCGCCGCAATGTGATTTATTCGATGTTTATGTTCCAGCCCGCCCCGCCTGCTGGGCAAACAGCTGCTTAGTTGATGTCCCTGCAAGTGATATTGAGTGATTGTGCAAGACTGTCATTTGATATTTGATGCAGATGGAATCCATCCCGCGTAAAGGAATCATCCTTGCCGGTGGCAGTGGTACCCGTTTGCATCCAATGACGCAGGCGGTCAGCAAGCAGCTGCTTCCTGTTTATGACAAGCCGATGATTTATTACCCGCTCAGCACTTTGATGCTGGCGGGAATTCGTGAGGTGTTGATTATCACCACACCTCAAGACCAGCAATCCTTTGAGCGCTTGCTGGGGGATGGCAGTCGTTGGGGCATGATCATTGAATATGCCGTTCAACCCTCTCCAGACGGATTGGCACAAGCATTTTTGATTGGGGCTGACTTCCTGTGTGGAGCCCCTGCAGCTCTTGTGTTGGGAGACAACTTGTTTCACGGTCATGACTTAGTGCCGCAACTGCTGGGGAGCAATGAAAATCAAACTGGTGCGACCGTGTTTGCCTATCCGGTGAGTGATCCGGAGCGCTATGGAGTAGCGGAGTTTGATGCGACTGGCAAGGTGTTGTCTCTTGAGGAAAAACCTCAGCACCCGAAAAGTCGTTATGCCGTGACGGGGCTTTACTTTTACGACAACACAGTTGTGGAGAGGGCTCGAAGGGTGAAACCTTCCTCCCGCGGTGAGCTGGAGATCACGGATCTCAACCAGATGTATCTCGATGAGGGGCTGTTAAGGGTTGAATTGATGGGTCGAGGAATGGCATGGCTGGATACCGGAACGTGCGACTCTTTGCATGAGGCTTGTGGATACATCCGAACGCTGGAGCATCGCCAGGGCCTAAAGGTGGGATGTCCAGAGGAAGTGGCCTGGCGCCAGGGCTGGATTGACAACAATCAGCTGCAGCATTTGGCGCATCCCTTGCTCAAAAGTGGCTACGGCATTTATCTGAATCAGTTGCTGCAAGAGTCGGTTTCTGATCATTCCGCTTTGCAACGCACTCTCGAGGTGAACCATGCAAGTTGAACAGCTCGTTTCAACCAGAGGTGGCGGTTTGGTTCAAGGCCCATTGCTGTTAAAGCCTCGGGTTTTTGGTGACGATCGTGGTTTTTTCTTTGAAAGCTGGAATCAGCGGGCTTTTGTTGCAGCACTTGTGGAGGGTGGTTGGAGCGAAGCTGATGCCAAACAGGTTGAGTTCCGTCAGGACAATCATTCACGCTCCAGTCGCGGCGTGTTGCGCGGTCTTCACTACCAGCTGGAACCAGAGCCCCAAGGGAAGCTTGTGCGCTGCACCGTTGGTGCGATTTTTGATGTAGCCGTTGATTTACGGCGCAGTTCAGACACCTTCGGGCATTGGGTGGCGGCGGAGCTCACTGCTGAAAATCATCAGCAGCTTTGGGTTCCTGTTGGTTTTGGGCATGGTTTCCTCACCCTGAGTGATCAGGCTGAAGTGCTTTATAAGGCCAGCGGCTTTTGGAACCGCGATTGTGAGAGGAGTCTGCGCTGGGATGCCCCGCAGCTAGCCATCGATTGGCCGCTTGAGAGCGCTTGTGTGAAGCAGCCTCTTCTGGCCCAGAAGGATGCCGCAGCTCCGTCGCTTTCAGTTGCTGAATCCATGGGAGACCTGTTCTGATGAAGGTGCTGCTCACAGGTGCAAAGGGCCAGTTGGGTCAAGCGCTTTTGGCCTCCAAGTCGAAGGAGCTTGAAGTGATTGCCACCAGTCGGAGCGGTGGCGAGGGAATCCAAGCGCTCGACCTTGCTGATCATCAGGCTTGCCGCGAAGCTGTGCTGTTTCACAGGCCTGATTGGGTCTTGAATGCCGGTGCCTATACAGCTGTGGATCGCGCTGAAAGCGAATCGGAATTAGCTCATGCGGTGAATGCTGGAGCACCGAGGGCTTTCGCTGAAGCGTTGCTTGAAACAGGCGGTTCATTGCTCCAGCTGAGCACTGATTTTGTCTTTAGTGGGCAGCAAGGTTTTCCCTACCGCGTTGATCAACAGAGAGATCCACTTGGCGTCTACGGCAGCAGCAAGGCAGAAGGAGAACAGGCCGTGGAGCAGGTTCTTGCTGCCGAGGGTCGGGGCATTGTGTTGCGCACGAGTTGGGTCTACGGACCGGTGGGTCGCAACTTCATGCTCACCATGCTCAGGTTGCATCGGGAGCTGGAACAGCTGAACGTGGTTGCCGATCAAGTGGGTTGCCCAACGAGTACCAGAACCCTCGCAGCTGTCTGCTGGGCCGTGATTGATCTTCAGCAAAAGGAAAAGCTTCCGCCTGTTTTGCACTGGAGTGATGCCGGTGCGGCGAGTTGGTATGACTTCGCAGTGGCGATCGGTGAGCTAGCCGTATTAAAGGGTTTGCTGGCGCGGGCAGCGCTGGTCAATCCGATACTCGCAGCTGAGTACCCCACTCCTGCACAGCGGCCCAGCTACTCCTTGCTGGATTGCACAGAAACCCGGGAAGTGCTCGGATTAGGGGCTTGCCACTGGCGTTCGGCGTTGGATCAGGTGATGGCAGATGTGGATAGCTAGTCCACGCAGGCTGCTGCTGATTGCTGCCATGTTGGATGTTGTGGGCCAACTGCTTCTATTTTTTGTTCTTGTTTGTTTTCCGATCCTTACAGGGCTATCTCTTGTTGAACTGAGCGTTGAAGGCCAGTGGGGTTGGCTAATAGGATCAGTAATTCTGTATTTAATGTTTAGTTGGTTATTGGGAAGTTATACGGTTTTGCATTGGCGTCGCGTGCCATTAGTCCATCTTTTTCAGCGTGTTCTTTTGGCGATTTTGGCCACGGTTGCTGCTCTGGCGGTTTGCAGATGGTTGCTGAATCCGGATGAGGAGATTTGGTTGGTTTTTAGACGCGTTCAATTGGCCTGGATGGTCCCACTAGCCCTTTGGTCGGTTTTCGTACGAGTTGGTTTGCGAAAAGGTTTGCTAATCCCTGAGTTGCCTGCTCTCCTGGTGGTTGGTTCGGAATTAGAAACTTGCTCTGTTTTGAAGGCCTGGGAAGCAGTTGCTGTACGCCAGCGATTGCAGGTGGTGACTATGTCTGCTCTGTGGCAGCGCTTGCGAGTTGATAACAACCAGCAAATTGTTTTGGCGATGACGCTATCTCAGCGGATTGCTGCTCAGTCAGCGGACCTGATCGAGCGGCTCGAATCTTGCGATCCACGAAAGATCTCCTTGATATCTCCCCTGCGTTTGATTGAGCTTCATCAAGAGCGTTTGCCGACAGACTTATTACCAGACTCTTGGCTGAGTTATGGAGAGATCCCTTGGACCTCGGCGTTCAATGTTCAGTCGCAATTGAAGCGCGCAGCTGATCTTTTGGCAGCAGCCTTGTTGCTCATCATTACTGCGCCCTTTCTTTTGCTAGCTGCTTTGTTGATCTGGCTTCAGGATCGTGGACCTGTGATGTACGTTCAGAAACGTAGTGGTTGGCTTGGACAGCCTTTTTTGGTGTACAAGTTGCGCACCATGAATGTTGGTTTGGCTAGCGATCAGGCCCGGTGGACCGAAGTAGGTGATCAGAGAATCACGCCGATTGGCTGGTGGTTACGCCGCGTTCGCCTCGATGAACTCCCTCAGCTCTGGAATGTACTCAATGGCAGCATGAGTTTAATTGGTCCGCGCCCGGAGAGGCCCGAGCACGAGCATGAGCTTGAGACTCGAATCCCGCATTACCGCAAGCGACATTGGATGCGCCCTGGGCTTAGCGGTTGGGCGCAAGTGAATGCGCCCTATGCCGCCAGTGTGGAAGATTCCGAGTTGAAGCTTTCTTATGACCTCTATTACCTCAAGCACTTCAGCACTTGGCTTGACCTCTTGATCTTGATGAAAACGATCAAAACGGTGCTCAAGGCGGGAGGGCGTTAAGGCTTGACTTAAAATAATGACTTAAATGAGTCAATCTGTGACGTCAGCTCTCCTGCCTGAAGGGATCAATAGGGTTCTTGTTACTGGTGGAGCTGGCTTCATCGGTAGTGCGCTGGTACGGCGTTTGCTGGTTGAAAGTGAGGCTGAGGTTTTTAATCTAGACAAGTTTGGTTATGCAAGCGATCTAACGAGTGTTGGTGAGCATCCCCGTCATCATTTTTTGAAGACAGATCTTGTTGATGCTGCGGCTACCGCTGAAGCTGTTGGCATGGCGGATCCAGATCTTGTCATGCATCTAGCGGCCGAAAGCCATGTGGATCGATCAATTGATGGGCCTGGTGCCTTTATTGAAAGCAATGTGAGTGGAACATTTCATCTCTTGCAGGCGGTGCGGTGTCATTGGGAGAAGCTGCCTGATGAACGCAGGGACCATTTTCGCTTCCATCACATCAGTACCGATGAAGTATTTGGCTCCCTCGGTACTAAGGGTCGCTTTTCTGAAACAACTCCCTATGACCCTCGATCACCCTATTCAGCGAGTAAAGCTGCAAGTGATCATCTTGTGAGTGCGTGGCATCACACCTATGGCTTACCTGTCGTGCTCACAAACTGTTCGAATAATTATGGCCCTTGGCAATTCCCTGAGAAGCTGATCCCAGTTGTGATTCTCAAGGCGGTGGAAGGAGATCCGATTCCTCTATATGGAGACGGCGCCAATGTGAGGGATTGGCTTTATGTGGAAGATCATGTAGAGGCGCTGCTCTTGGCAGCGACTCGAGGAAAGCTAGGTGAGAGCTATTGCGTGGGAGGTGCTGGCGATCATGGCTGCCCCAGTGAGCGGACGAATCGAGATGTAGTTGAGTCGATCTGCAGGTTGATGGATGAGTTTCATCCGATCAGTTCTCCTCACTCACATTTGATTACCCGGGTAGGTGATCGCCCGGGCCACGATCGTCGTTACGCGATTGATGCAGGCAAGATCACAGAGGAGCTGGGATGGAGGCCGCGCCATAGTTTTGAGGAGGGATTGGAGGCAACGGTTCGCTGGTATTTAGGCCATCTTGATTGGTGTCAATCCGTGCGCAGTAATGCCGGCTATAAGGGTGAGCGAATTGGTGTTTCGGGTGAGACAAGGTAGGGGTGGGATTGACAATCTTAAATAAAAAAATCTGATGCCTGAAACTCAAATTAAGCGCGATCTAGTACTTTTGCTTGTTTCTTATCATACTCCAATCCGTGAGGTTGACAAACTAGAGGCCTGTCTTGCTCTTTTGCCGGAAAATATTGGATTTGCAGTTGTGGTTAATGATCATCGGTTTGGAGAGCCTATTGAGCGGCTATCTAAAAAAGCTGATTGTTTCTTGTTTAATTCTGACAATCCAGGTTATGGAGTTGCTGCCAACCGACTTGTGGGTGAGTTAAAAGACTTGCCGAATTATATTGGTATTCTTAATACCGATTTGTCTTGGAAGCCTGGAACTTTTAATACCCTCTTTAGATGGCTTTCACTTAACAAAGACGTTGTGTTGGCTGTTCCGCAAATTCTAAATCTAAGTGGAGAGATTCAATTTTTATGCAAACAGAATCCGACAGTATTGGGACTCTTTAGTCGAAGATTCATTCCTGAACGTATCAAGCCTGAGTTTTTGAGACGTTATGATAAATGGTATGTAATGGCTAATAGGAATTATCAGGAACCATTTGAGGTTGATTATTTGAGTGGATGCTGTATGTTAATACGCACTGATTCGTTTGTAAAAATAGGTGGGTTTGATTCCGGCTTTTTTCTTTATCTGGAGGATGCAGACATCACTCGATCCTTGGCCAAGGAGGGACGCTGCATTCATTTGCCAATCGCATCAGTAATTCATAATTGGGGAAAAGGAAATTATGCACGGATTGGCCTCATTATTGTTAATCTAGCAAGTGCTTGGCACTATTTTTGGAAGTGGGGATGGTCCTTATGGTGAAAGATATTAATACCAATATCTCACCAGTAATAGATGTTGTTCTTGCTTCTTTTAATGGGGTACACTATTTGTCTGACCAGGTTAAATCGATTTTTAATCAAACTCTTAGGCCGCGAAATCTTATTGTTAGAGACGATGGCTCGATTGATGGAACAGTTGCTTTAATAGAAAAGCTTTCGCGCCAATATGGCGACTGGCTGATAGTAGTTCCATCTGATAAGTGTCTAGGCTGCAATAAAAATTTCGAGACTCTCCTTCAGTGTACGAATGCAGATTATGTAGCATTGTCAGATCAAGATGATGAGTGGATGCCTGATAAGTTGATGGTATCTTTGATGCTTATTCGGAAGCTCGAGGCTATTCATGGAGAAGATAATCCGGTGACAATGTTTTCAGATCTCGCGTTGATTGATGGATTTGGTAAATTAATTGGCCCTTCCTTTTTGCGTCATCAATGCCTGGATCCTTCGAGAACAAATGTAGATGATCTTTCGCTGCAGAATGTGGCAACAGGTTGCACCATGCTTTTAAATAGAGCCTTGATTAATTCTGCATTGCCTTTCCCTGATGATATGATTCAGCATGATTGGTGGTTAGCTCTTGTAGCCGCAAGGCTTGGTGTGATTGCATTCGAGCCTAAATCTCTGGTTTTGTATAGGCAGCATTCGAATAATGTAATTGGTGCTAAGGGAATTGGGTTCATTTATTTTGTAGACCGCTTTGGAAAGTTTATCGTTCAATCGCTAAAGGGTGAATTTGAAGGAGGCTCGTGTTATCGACAATCGTATGCACTCTATAAAAGATTTTCTGGCAGGCCATCTGGTTTGGTTGAATTTGCAGATTCGATGCCGCTGCAGCGTTTGCGGTTGATCTTTGGAGGAAGACTTAAGAAGCATGGTTTTTTGCGACAGATGTTCTTTGTTGTTTTGATGGTGCCACGAGTACTAGTAGGCTTTGGGAAACGTCCTCTTCCAGCAGAAGTTCCGAGTTCTTCTAAATAAGATCAAATATGCCTAGCATCAACGACTCCTCTAGTCAGCATGAATTAGAGCTACTGCAAGCAGCTCTGGATTTTGCGGAAGAAGAAAATGATATTACCAGCGAGATGTTAGCTCTTGCCGAAGAAGAGAATGAAATGTATAGAGAAACGCTTAGCTGGAAGGCCACTGCTCCATTAAGAAGGGCTAAAACTATTTCAAGCCTGGCTTCTTATTGTGTTAGTGAAAGTACTCATTCCATTTTAAGTAGAAAAGGTATACGGAGCACTTTTCAGGATCTGATGCAATTGATTAGTCAGGAGTTGAAGACTGGCTTTGAGGGGGTTGCGCTTGCATCAAAGCAATCAGGAGTGTCTCGTGAAACTTCTTATATGGATTGGTGGAGGTTGTATGGCAACGACCAGCCTGAAGATCTTTCGGCAGCTTCTGCAAATCTTCATTCTTTCAGACATCAACCACTAATTTCAGTTGTCGTGCCTTGCTACAACCCAAAACCATTATGGCTGCAAGCCGCAATCGATTCTGTTAGGAGTCAGGTCTACCCAAATTGGCAACTGTGTATAGCCGACGATGCATCTACCGATAGCGCAGTTATTGAACTTCTTCGTTCGACACAGAGTGAATCCAGGGGTGCCATCGATGTTGTGTTTAAGGAGACAAACGAGCATATAAGTGCAACATCAAATTGTGCACTTAAGCTTGCTAAAGGTGAATGGATTGTTCTCTTAGACCATGACGATGTCTTGCATCCCCTAGCGCTTTATTATTTAGTTGAATTGATTAATAACAGGCCTGATGCTCAGCTTGTTTATAGCGATGAAGATAAAATTGATTCCAAAGGTAGGCTGTTTGACCCATACTTTAAGCCTGCTTGGAATCAAGAATTGATACGATCTCAGAACTTTTTTTCTCATCTAGGTTGTTATAGGCGTGAATTAGTCTCTCAAGTTGGTGGTTTTAGAGAGGGTTATGAGGGCTCTCAAGATTATGATTTGCTTTTGCGTTGTTGGGATGTTGTAGGGGATAAAGCCATCGCTCACATTCCACGTGTGCTTTATCATTGGCGAGCACATTCTCAAAGCACTGCAGCTGCTGCTTCTTCCAAGCCCTATGCCCTTAATGCAGCTTTAAAAGCACTCGAGGATCATCTTGAACGTAAGGGAGTGATCGCAAATGTTCACTCTGGCTCTCATGGATATCACATTATTAATTACGCTATACCCGTACATCCTCCTCTTGTTTCTATTGTTGTACCAACCAGGGACTCTCCAGATCTTCTGAGAAAGTGCTTGGCCACTGTTATCAATGAAACTAAGTATCCCAATTGGGAAATGCTGATAGTAGACAATGGGACGATTAATGCTGATGCTCTCGATATTCTTAGGTCTTTTTCGGATGATCCTCGTATATGTGTAATCAATGAGCCTGGTGAATTTAATTATTCTGCACTTAACAATAAGGCTGTTAATAAGGCGAAAGGAGAATGGCTATGCCTTTTGAATAATGATATTGAGGTTTTGGATGAAGACTGGCTCAATAAAATGGTCTCTTCTGCGGTACAGCCTGGTGTTTCAGCTGTCGGTGCAAGACTCTTGTATCCGAATAAGACTATTCAGCATGTTGGAGTTATTCTTGGCTTAGGTGGCGTGGCAGGGCATTGCCATACAGGGTTATCTCTGAATTCAGGAGGATACTTTTGTCGCTCACTTGTTGCTCATGATGTTGAAGCGTCAACCGCTGCTTGTCTACTTGTTAATGCCGATTCTTATCGTCAAGTCGGTGGTTTTGATGATGAATACTTGAAAGTAGCCTTTAATGATGTTGATTTGTGTATAAAGCTGCGTCAACTTGGTGGACGTATCGTTTTGAATCCGAATGTCTCGTTAATTCATCATGAATCTGCCAGTCGAGGTTCTGATTTAAGCCCTGATAAAAAGCGTCGTTTTCGTAGAGAAGTTGCTGTGATGAAGCACCGCTGGAGAAACCGTCTTCTTAATGACCACTCTTATAATCCAAACCTGAGCCTTTCCAATGACTTCCAACTTTCATCGCCACCTAGGGATAGGACTTGTCGCTAATTTGTATATTAACTGACTGAAATTTAATCCCTACAAGTCCCCAGCGTACCTTGTCGGAGTGGAAGTTGAGAATTAGGGCTTCGTGGAGGTATTCGTGTTGTATATGGTCGTTTAAGCTTCCGTTTGCTACTGAAATTGTGACCGCATACTCTCCATTAGGGAGCATAGGCATCTTAAATTGAAAAGATGCAGTAATGAACTCCCCTTTTTTTGCCGTATTCTCTGCGAGTTTTTCAATCGTGTTGAGAGTATTCTCCCCAAACAAATCTTGTCCTAGTCTATCCCTAACCATAAAACCAAGAATTGGATTCCTTAACTCTGCATTAGCAACAGCCGTGATCTCCAATTTAACATCTTCTCCTCCTTCGAGGCCTGATAGTTGAGCTCCTGCTGGGTCAAGTAGTACTGCATCGACAATTGTTGCTTGGTCTGTAGTCCATCCAGATGATCTAGATATATTATTCTTAATATGATCTTTATCCTCCCTTTGCTGCAGACTAGAATATTGATTCCCTTGAACTTTTCTTAACTTTATCTTTTCACCATAGATGTTTTGAAGGGTGGATTGCAAATAGTTCCGGCATACATCGCGAGAATTTCCATCCTCTTTAATAGTGCCATTCTCGAGCCAAATGGCTCGTTTGCATAAATTCTGTACCATTGCAGGATCGTGACTTACGAACAACAGTGTTCCTCTTTTACTAAACTCTCTGATGAATCGCATGCATTTTTGCGTGAAAACAGCATCTCCTACAGCGAGTGCTTCATCAACAACTAAAATGTCAGCATCAACATGGGCTATGACTGCAAAAGCCAGGCGGAGCTGCATCCCACTTGAATAGGTTTTTGTTGGCTGATCTATAAAGTCTCCTATGTCGGCAAATGCAAGAATCTTGTTCATTCTTTCCATTACGTCCCTTCTACTTAGCCCATAGATTGCAGCATTCAGGAGTACATTCTCCCTACCGGTGAATTCGGGATTAAAGCCACTTCCTAGTTCCAAAAGAGCTGCAATTTTCCCATTAATCGCTACTGATCCTTCTGTTGGCTGAAGAATTTTGCTTATGAGCTGTAGAAGAGTACTTTTTCCTGAGCCATTACGACCAATTAAAGCCAATGATTCACCCACCTCAATATTAGCATTGATATCTTTCAGTGCAAAAAACTTTTTATGAAATGATCTTTGATTATAGAAAATAATGTCTTTAATTCGATCTAACGGATTTGAGTAGATCTTAAAGGTCTTGCTCGCATTAACGATCGTAATTGAGTTGTTCTTCATAATACGTCCGCGAAATTCGGCTTGCATCGAAGGAAGAATCTGAGAGATAGCTCTGCTACTACTAGGGATAATAATGGAGCTATAAGTATATATATTGAGTTTGGCATTTGATGATTAATGATCACGAGTCTTGTTTGATCTACAATTGCGGCAAGTGGATTGAGCCCTAATACTGCCTGTAACTTCGAAGGTAATACCGATATCGGATAAAACACTGGCGTTACAAAGAGTAGGATTGATAAGAACAGAGAAATGATTTGCCCTATGTCCCGAATGAATACTCCAACCGATGAGATAAGCCAGGAGGCGCCTGCACTTAAAAGAATCAATGGAAGCCAAATCCACGGGAGCCAGAGTACTTGAGCTGAGAACCCTAAAGTTAGCCATGAGGCAATAATCAGAATTGTCATACCTGCACATGCATTGATAGTAGCAGTGCTAACAACTGAAATTGGAAGTATCTCAACAGGAAAAATTACTTTCTTAACGTAGTTGGTGTTGCTAATGATGAGGTCAGATGACCTGCTTATTGATTCGCCGAATAAGTTTACGACTAGCAGGCCTGCGAATAAATTTAAGGCAAAAAAGTATATATTATCTTGTTGCGCATTTATACTTGTGCCCCATCTTGCTTTAAATACCACTGAAAAAATAAATGTATAGACAGCAAGCATAGACAATGGCTGAAGAAGACTCCAAATTAGTCCCAATGTGGAGCCTCGATAGCGCCGTTTAAGATCTCGCTCACAGAATGGGAGGATTAGATTTAAGTTTTTAGTCAATGCTATTAAGTTGCTTTTCATCGAATAATTTGTGTGAATACAAGAAGATTGGGAGTTGATATGATATTAGTGAATCCTGCTCTTTTGAGGTTGTGCTCGTTTAGCTTTGCCAATGATAGATCTTGGTAAGAGGATACCAGGTCTGCTTGCCACTGTCTGCTATTTAATCCGATTTCACTTGTATAGTTTTGATGAGATTTCCTCAATACTATTGTCCCAATCGATTTATCTTCCAGCCATTGTTTTAAACTACTTTCATCAGCCATGGCCTCTTTTAGCCCTGCGTAATACATGCTCTCTGCCGATTCTAGGCTCAGAGAAGTATAGTTTCTGTTGGCCAATGGCCTTGGACATTCTGATCTATAGGTCAGAATCTCTCCTATGAATGGATCCGATAAGGTAAAACTATTCGGAGACAGTTTTTTGCATAATCTATTTAAAAGGTTTAAGTCACGTTGTATCAAACTGCCATCTGCCATTGATGATGTTTCTAATGGGCTTAGTAGGTGAGGGACTTTGGAGTTCAAAATGTTTGACTCCAGACCGTTGTGTATTGGTATTCCTAATGCAACCAAAAAAATTGCAAGAGAAGCTTTCAAATAATTATTAATATTGACAAATCTTGATTCTAGGAATTTGCTAATTGCTTGGAGCAAAACTGGAATTGATATCCAGAAAAGGGTTGTCCATGCAATGCGGTACGCAACTTCGGGGCTTATCAGTTTAAATGTTAAATCATTAATGCCAGGTACCACCCATTCAGCCAGAACAATAAATGGGAGAATGCTTAGTGCAAGGGAGCTATTTTTCACCGCTCCTTCGCTTATGTATTTGCAGTATATCACTACAATCGAAAGGACTATGCATGCTATAAATGTAATTTCAATAGTAGAGTTAGGGAGGGCAGGCCAAAAAATCTGAAAGTCGTATTTTAAAAACTTAAATCTATGAACAATTTTCATGTATTCCGGATATTTGGCAACACTCACGAAATTTGGGTGTAATTCCATTTTGTTAAGAACTGCTAGCCCGGCAGCGCTGAGTATCAGTGAAAGCCCTCGCATTATCCTTTTTTTGTTAAAGGTGAAACATGTTACTGTCCATGATGCGATTAATATATTTGCTGTAAAATACGCGGTTACTGCATGTGCTTTGTAACTGATTGTGCCCGCACATATGAGTAGTAATGATCCTAATACTATGTCTTTTTGTTTGGAATCTGATTTGTTTAATGAGAGAAGTAATGGTGTTGCTGAAGCAAGGATTGCTGCTATTCCTATAAGGGTTCCATTTAATGAAATTTGGTGCGCAAAGCTAAAGTTTTGGTGTCCAAAGCCGATAAGGAAGAGTAGTGTGCACAGCCATGAAAGCTCCCATCGCTTAGTTAATGCCCAGGTAAGGTTCGCGCTTGCTAGTAGAGCTGTGAATGCATTTAACGCGGCTATTTTGCCAGAAGTGTTTATTGAGTATGTATTTTGTAGATTCCATAGAAAGTGTTGCATTGAGTAATGCCAGTTGAATCTACTGTTGTATAAAAATTCCCTTCCTGCCTGGGATAGTAGTTGGTCCTGGGATAAATTTCTATTATGGTAAATGAACATGTCTGTGGGGAATTCAATGTTTGCTCCTCTCAGTGCAAGGAATAAGCCTGCTGTAAGCGATGGCGCCAATACTGCACAATGCCACTTTAAGGCTAATTTATTTTTCGAGAATTTGCAACCTTTGAATACAAATAAGCATATCGCACAGAAGGCGACAATGCTTTCGACTAATAGAACGAGGCTGAATGCTTGTTTTATACTTATGAGGTCACTATTTCTTGCTGCCCAATCGGCTATTCCCCACGGAAGGATCCCAATCATGATCATTGACCATGCTGGAATGCTAAACCCCATTCCTATTAACCATGGGCAGATGATGGCCAGTATCAGCTTTGCGCTCATTCTTCAGCTTTCCTATTGATTGTTAGACGTTATCATGTGAATATAACTGCCTGCATTTTTTGTCGCATTGTTTGTTGCGAGTGTAGTGTTTGTATTGCTCTGGAATAAATTTTTTGTTAGGTTGTTTTTGTAATGACTTTATATTGATGCATTGATTAGTCACCGAGAAATTCAATGATTTCGCGATCTTTGAGGCTCTGCGATTCGCCAGAGTTTACTGAGGGATTGAATTTTATATTACTTGTTGATTCCATTAGTTTTTGGATAATCCTTAGTTGATCTTCCAGTTGATCAATCCGCTCCATCAGGTTGCGGATCACATTCGCTTCTGCATCCGGTAAGGCCGAGTGCGCCAAGGGATTGATGCGCACGCCGCTCTGGTGAATCACCCGCCCGGGGATCCCCACAACCGTGCAGTTCTGCTCAACGCTGCGCACGACCACGGAGCCAGCACCAATTCTGGTGTTAGCGCCCACCTCAATGGCCCCCAGCACCTTGGCGCCGGCTCCCACCACCACGTTGTTGGCGAGCGTTGGGTGACGCTTGCCGCTGTCTTTGCCCGTACCGCCCAGGGTGACGCCTTGATAGAGCAGGCAGCGATCACCAATTTCGCTGGTTTCACCAATCACCACCCCCATGCCGTGATCGATGAACACGCTGCGGCCGATTGTGGCGCCGGGGTGGATCTCGATCCCGGTAATTCCTCGCCCCAGCTGGCTGAGCAGGCGTGCCGGCAGTTTCAGGGGTAGGCGCGAACGCCAGAGCCGATGGCTCAGCCTGTGCAGGCTGATCGCTTGAAAGCCCGGATAGCAGAGCAGGATCTCGAGAGGCCCGCGCGCTGCGGGATCCCGTTCGCGGATGATCGCAAAGTCGGCCCGAATTTGATCAAGCATGGCCTAGCTGCTAACCAAGCCAATTTCCTTGCGGAGGAGCTCGATCGTGTCACCACTGAGGTAGCTCTCGGCGCAGTGCACTTGGGGCATGCGCATTAGTTGGGAGCGGTTTTGACGCAGGCTTTGCTCTACCAGCGGCATGCTGGGGCGATCACACAGCACGTGGCTAGAGGCGCGCAGAAGGGCCAGCAGCCTGCTGCCGATGTCTGGAGTTGCCGTCATCAGCAGCAGGTCATTGCCGCGCATGCTGTGCAGGATCACCTCGGCAGCGCGCAGGATGCCAGGGCTGATGCTCACCAGGCCAACGCAGCTGCCTTGGCGGAGCTCTTTGAGCATCCCCAATTCCGCCTTGAAGTCATTGAGATCCACCGCCACAGCGCGCACACCGTGCTTTTTGGCCAGTTCTTCGATGGGTTGAAGGAAGTACCTGCTGGTGACCACCGTTCCATTGCTGGCGTTCTCAAGCACGCTCTCGAGCTCTTCCATTGGCACCACTTCCACGGGAACGTTGATGTTGGGTTCGAGTTCTTCTGCGATCAGCATCGAAGCGCCAATGTCTTCTCGCGGGGTGCTCACGAGCACCCGGGCGCCGCAGCGCAGGCGCCAATCGATTTCACGCGTGAGTAGTTCTCGCGTTTGCTGCAGGGTGCAACCCGCGTTGAGCAGTCCATCCACGCATTTGCGCACCTCTCGATCGAGATCGGTGACGCCACGATTGCGGATATGGGGCGGCGTTCGGATTTCCCGTGGCTTCTGTTGATCGCGGACATAGATCCCTGAACCTGCCATCGCTTCCACCACCCCATCGGTTTCGAGCTGGCGGTACACCTTGCTGATGGTGTTGCGATGCAAGCCGGTCTGCATCGCCAGCTGTCTCGTACTCGGAAGACGATGACCAGGCGGGTAGTGCCTGGCGGCAATAGCGAAACAGATCTGGTTGTAGAGCTGGGTCGATGCCGGTATGTCGCTTTCCTGTTGGATGTGGAATCGCACGCCGGTGGACCGGATTGATGTGGCCACCTTAAGGACTGGACGGCTTGGTGACAATTGCTGAGCTGATCCTTGCCTCGATCTAGGGACTTATCTTCACGCGCTGATGTCTAATTCCTCCCTTTTTCCGCCCGTGCTTCCTGAGATCTTTGGCCTTAATGCTTGGGTGCGGGGTGTGGCCGATCGCCTTTCGGCGGCTGGCGTTCCGGCTTTGGCGATGCCGCTGTTTGCGCGCACGGCCCCAGAGCTGGAGTTGGGGTATGACCCTGAGTCCACCAAGGAAGGTCGGCGCCATAAGGAGGCCACGAGCACCGAGGGGATCATGGCGGACGTTCAAGCCTCGATTGATTGGTTGCGGGAGGCGCTTGAAACCCGTGATCAGCCCCTGCGCATCACGGTGGTGGGGTTCTGTTTTGGCGGGCATGCCGCTCTTCTGGCCGCCACCCTCACTGACGTAGTTGTGAGCTTGGATTTTTATGGGGCTGGGGTGAGCCGTGGGAGGCCCGGTGGAGGAGCCCCCAGCTTGGAGCTGCTGCCCGGAGTGCAAGGAGAGCTGCATTGCTTGTGCGGCAGCATCGATCCCCTGATTCCAAGCTCAGAGCAACAGGCGATTCAGGCTGCACTGCAAAGGGTGGATCCCACAGGCCTGCGCTTGCGCTACAGCGCCTTTGAGGGCGCTGATCACGGCTTTATGTGCGAAGCCCGTGATCAGTATCACCAGGCCTCAGCGCAGGAGGGCTGGAGGCTGCTTCTAGAAGCAGCTCACTCCTGAGTGATGATCCGACGCGCCGGTGAAGGAATCGTGCGCACCGCGTTGTTCCCCGCACCCTCTTCCTTGTCTTTCTTCAACAGAGGAGCTTTGCGGGGTGTGAGAAACATGATCATGTTGCGGCCTTCGCGCTTCGGAGGCTGTTGCACCTCGGCGGGCTCTTCCAGGTCTTTGGCCATCCGGCGCAGCAACACCTCGGCCAAGGCGGTGTGCTGAATTT
Source organism: Synechococcus sp. MVIR-18-1 (assembly GCF_014279835.1). Lineage (NCBI taxonomy): Bacteria > Bacillati > Cyanobacteriota > Cyanophyceae > Synechococcales > Synechococcaceae > Synechococcus > Synechococcus sp. MVIR-18-1. Next base: position 100,819 of record NZ_CP047942.1, read on the forward strand.
CCCGGCCTCGGAAAATCACCGTGCACTTCACCTTGTCGCCGGCTTTAAGGAAGCGCTGTGCTTGACCAATACGAACGTCGTAATCGTGAGAATCGATTTTGTAACGCATCTTGACCTCCTTGACTTCGGTCTGATGCGACTTCTTCTTGGCTTCCTTGGCTTTCTTTTCTTGCTCGAATTTGAATTTGCCGTAGTCCATGATCCGGCAAACCGGCGGATCGGCTTTCTCGCTCACCAGTACGAGATCGAGCTCGCGTTCACGCGCAACTTCTAGTGCTTTTTCCCGGTCGATCACCCCCAGCTGCTCTCCGTCTGCGTCAACAACCCTGAGCTGTGGGTAGCTGATGCGGTCATTGATGTTGGGGAGCTCCCGGACGGGGGCGCGACGGTCAAAGCGAGGACGTGGGGGCATTCAGTGTTGTGAAGGGCTGCTGATTGAAAGCGGTGCTCAGCAGAGATTGCTCTTCAGTCTAGACACGCTTCGATCAGGCCTATCGCTTCGCTAAGCGCAGCCTGACCTGTGAGCCAGTGGGGGCTGTGTTGACGGCGGAACCAGGTGCGTTGTCGCTTGGCGAACTGCTGGGTGCGCCTGGTGGTGGTGGCGATGGCCTGCGCTTCGCTTCGCTCTCCCTGCAGTACCTCGAGCGCTTCGCCGTAGCCGATCGTTTTCAGCATGGGGAGGTCAGATCCATAGCGCTGGCTCAGTTGCCGCGTTTCTTCAAGCAACCCTTCCCGGTAAATCTGCTGAGTGCGTTGGGCGATGCGTGAGCGCAGCTCCACGGGATTGAGTCCGAGCTCCAGCACGCGCCAGGGCGGAGGATTGGCCGATTGTTGCTCACTCATCGGTTTTCCGCTGGAGTACAGCACCTCAAGCGCGCGTTGGGTGCGAACTGCGTCTGCAGGGGCGATCTTGGCGGCCGCTAGGGGATCGGCCTGTTGGAGCAGTTGATGGCAGTTCGCTTGACCAAGAGTGCTCAGTTGGCGGCGTAGCTCGGCTTGAGGAGGTACCGCCGGAGGCTGCAATCCTTGGGTGAGGGCTTTGAGGTAGAGGCCGCTGCCTCCGGCCAAAAAAGCCACACCTCGGACCTTGAGCACCTGGCTCACGGCTGCAGCGGCTTCTTGCTGAAATTCCTGAAGCGTGATCGGTTGATCAGGGGAGCGCAGGTCGAGGAGGTGATGGGTGACGCGCTGTTGTTGCTCGGGCGTGGGTTTGGCCGTGCCGATATCCATCTCTCGGTAGAGCTGGCGAGAATCGATGTTGAGGATCTCCAACTGGAAGTGCTCAGCAAGCTCAAGCGCAAGCGCGGTTTTGCCACTCGCCGTCGGGCCCACCAGTGCCACCACAAGGGGCGCCTCTGCATCGGGTTTTGCCTTGGCTGTGGTCCCGAATTCAGGGCTGATCTGATTCATCGAAGAAACGATGGGGTGCATCCCCTTTAAAAATGACGCGTCAGAGGGTTCTACGGGCGCCTCTGGGATACCGGTGGTAAGTTGTAGACGAAAAGGGCTGGGCCGACGACGAGCGCATGAGCGAAGCCTCAAAAGTTCAAGCCGCCTACGGTGCCGAACAGATTCAAGTCCTTGAAGGACTCGAACCGGTGCGCAAGCGCCCGGGGATGTACATCGGTACAACCGGGCCTCGTGGCCTCCACCATCTCGTTTACGAGGTGGTGGACAATGCCGTGGATGAGGCCCTGGCTGGGCATTGCAACGAGATTACGGTTGTTCTCGGAGAAGACGGCTCCGCGTTTGTGAGTGATAACGGCCGCGGCATCCCAACGGATGTGCATCCCCGTACGGGCAAAAGCGCCCTGGAAACGGTGCTCACGGTGTTGCACGCTGGCGGCAAGTTTGGAGCTGGTGGCTACAAGGTTTCGGGTGGTTTGCACGGCGTTGGTGTTTCCGTCGTGAACGCCTTGAGTGAGTGGGTGGAAGTCACCGTTCGCCGTCAAGGCCAGGTGCATCGCCAGCGCTTTGAACGCGGTGCTGCGATCGGCAGCCTTGCTTCAGAGCCGCAGCCCGCGGAGGAGAATGGGCTTACTGGCACCAGCGTTTGCTTTAAGCCCGATCATCAGATTTTCACGGTTGGAATTGAGTTTGATTACGCCACGCTTTCCGCCCGTTTGCGAGAGCTGGCTTATCTGAATGGTGGTGTGCGCATCGTGTTCCGCGATGAGCGAGAGGCTGCCCGGGATAAAGAGGGCCAGCCCCGCGAGGAGCTGTATTTCTATGAAGGTGGCATCAAGGAATACGTTGCCTATATGAATGCGGAGAAAGATCCTCTGCATCCAGAAATTATCTATGTAAATGCTGAAAAAGATGGCGTGACCGTGGAAGCGGCATTGCAGTGGTGCGTTGATGCCTATTCCGACAGCATTCTTGGCTTTGCTAACAACATCCGCACGGTGGATGGTGGCACTCATATTGAAGGCTTGAAAACGGTTTTGACCCGTACCCTTAATACGTTTGCGAAGAAACGAGGCAAACGCAAGGAGGCTGATTCAAATTTGGCGGGCGAAAACATTCGCGAAGGCCTTACCGCCGTGCTTTCGGTGAAAGTTCCTGAGCCAGAATTTGAAGGTCAAACAAAAACGAAGCTTGGTAATACCGAGGTTCGCGGCATTGTTGACAACTTGGTTGGAGAATCACTCAGCCAATACCTGGAGTTCAATCCAGGGGTGATCGACATGATCCTGGAGAAGGCGATCCAGGCCTTTAACGCTGCGGAAGCAGCTCGCCGGGCGCGCGAGTTGGTGCGCCGCAAAAGCGTGCTGGAAAGTTCAACACTGCCTGGCAAGTTGGCTGATTGCAGCACCAGAGATCCCTCAGAATCTGAGATCTACATCGTGGAGGGAGACTCCGCTGGAGGCTCCGCCAAGCAAGGACGCGATCGTCGTTTTCAAGCGATTCTTCCTTTGCGCGGAAAAATTCTCAACATCGAGAAAACCGACGACGCCAAGATTTATAAAAACACTGAGATCCAAGCGCTGATTACGGCCCTTGGCTTGGGGATTAAAGGAGAGGATTTCAATGTTAAAAATCTCCGTTATCACCGTGTGGTGATCATGACGGATGCGGACGTGGATGGTGCGCACATTCGGACGCTGATTCTTACCTTCTTCTATCGCTATCAGAAAGAATTGGTTGAAGGTGGATATATCTACATCGCTTGTCCGCCGCTTTACAAGGTTGAGCGCGGAAAAAATCACACCTATTGCTACAACGAGCAGCAATTGCAAAAAACCTTGGCTGGATTTGGCGAGAAAGCCAACTACAACATTCAGCGATTTAAGGGTCTCGGTGAAATGATGCCCAAGCAGTTGTGGGAAACCACCATGGATCCCTCTACGCGCATGATGAAACGGGTGGAAGTGCAGGATGCGCTGGAGGCTGATCGCATCTTCACGATCCTGATGGGCGACAAAGTGGCGCCACGGCGGGAATTCATCGAAACCCACAGCGCCGACCTGGACATGGCGTCTCTCGACATCTGATGCGGATGTCAACTGGGGTTGTGTTGCGTTGGGGCTGGCTTCTTGGTGTGGCCTTGATGGCACCAGCGGCACTTCCCGCTGGTGGTGCTCAGCGACGGCTTCCCCCCTTGCGCCGGCAGGAGGGCAAAAGCCCATTGCTCAGTGGTGAGTGCTGTGTCTTGCGCTCCAGCCCGCTGGTTGAGGCCCCTGCCCTACGCCGCTTGGAGTTAGGCACTCCACTCCAGATGTTGCGTCATTGGCGTGGAGACGATGGCCGCGACTGGATTCAAGTGCAGGTGTCTTCAGGCCAGGGCTTGCCAGCGAGCTTTCAGTCTGTGCGTGGTTGGGTGAATGGCTGATTCCTTCACGGCTGGTCAGGTCGTGCTGGTAGGGATTGGTGCCATTCCTGGAGCCTGGCTTCGGCTGCGGATCGTGAATCACTTCGAGCCGATGGTTCCCCGCAAGCATTGGGGAACCTTTGCGGTCAATCTCGTTGCCGCCTTTGCCCTCGGTCTGGTGCTTGGCCTCCAAAACAATGATCCCTGCACAACATCTCAAGCTCTTTCGGGGCTGACCTTGTTGATAGCTGTGGGCTTTTTTGGCAGCCTCAGTACGTTTTCTACGTTTGCCGTTGAGTTGCTCAACACCCTGAAGCAAAGGAATTGGCGTGAATCGCTGCTCCTAAGCGTGGGCTCGATCCTCGGTGGCTTGGTTGCGGCTGGTTTGGGCTACGGGCTTGGCTTGGCCGAGGGGATCGCCTGATGCCGCAGTCTTCTTCCACTGCAAACCAGTTCAGCCTTCGTCAAGACCTGAGCGAATTGGCTCTTGTGGCGCTTGGTGCTGTTCCTGGCGCTGTGATGCGTTGGCAAATAGGGTCCCATCTGCATGACAACAACGTGATTGTGAACGTGCTCGGCGCGTTCGTTTTGGGCTGGTTGGTGGGTCTTCCCCTCCGTCCGAAACGTCAGTTGCTGGTTGGGATTGGTTTCTGTGGTTCGCTCACCACATTCAGCAGCTGGATGGTGGACTGCGTGACCTTCATCGCTCAAGGCGACTGGCTGGCTGCCTTGGGGTTAATCGGCCTCACCCTGGGGCTGGGGCTGGGTGCCGCAGCCCTGGGTGTTGTCGTGGGCCGGAGCTTGGTTAAGCGTTAAGAGCAGACTCAATCGCAGTCTTCAGCTCATCGGAGTCGGGCTCAACGCCGCTTTTGAAGCGTGCGATCACCGTGCCGTCTTTGCCCACGAGGAACTTCTCAAAGTTCCAAGCCACATCGCCGGAAGGCTCTGTTGTGTTGAGGGTGGTGTAAGGCTCCGTGGTGCTTCCAGTGGCATGCACTTTGTCGAACAGCTCAAAGCTGGCGTTGTAGGTGGTGGAACAGAAGCTTTTGATCTCCTCCAAAGAGCCTGGCTCCTGGCCGCCAAAGTCGTTGCAGGGGAAGCCCAAAACCTGAAGACCTTGAGCGCCGTAGCTGTCTTGTAGCGCTTGCAAGCCGCTGTACTGACGCGTGAAGCCGCAGCGGCTCGCCACGTTCACGATTAACAGCACCTTGCCTGAGTAAGAGCCGAGTGATTTGTTGGCGCCGTCGGGGGTGTTGACGGACACGCTGCTGATGTTGGGGGCCATAACTATTGGAAGTGCAATCGGCGCTGACGATAACCGGCGACCGCCCCACTTACACTGGAAGGGGCCGGGCGGAGAGCATGGAAGAAGCCCACGGCCGCAGCGGTGTGAGCGTCACGAATGATCTGGTCGCTGAGGTTGTTGCTCAGCAATTGGAATCGATGTTGTCGGTTGGCAATTACGACGGTGTCAAGTTGCTCTTGGCGCCGGTTCAGCCTGTGGATGTGGCGGAAGCGGTGGGTTGCCTTCCGCGAACTCTTCAGGCCCTTGCCTTTCGCTTGCTCGGCAAGGACGAAGCGATTGAGGTGTACGAATACCTTGAGCCAGCCATTCAGCAAAGCTTGTTGGAACGGCTGCGCTCCAGTGAAGTGTTGGAGCTTGTGGAAGAGATGTCGCCCGATGACCGGGTGCGCCTGCTCGATGAACTCCCGGCCAAAGTGGTGCGCCGTCTTTTGGTGGAGCTCAGTCCTTCCGAGCGGCGGGTGACCGCACAATTACTCGGTTATGCCCCCGAAACGGCTGGCCGTTTGATGACAACGGAATACATCGATCTCAAGGAATTTCATAGTGCTGCACAAGCTCTCACCATCGTTCGCCGGCGCGCAAGAGAGACCGAAACGATTTACAGCCTTTATGTAACAGATGGGCAGCGCCATCTCACCGGCATCTTGTCTTTGCGTGATTTGGTCACGGCCGACCCCAGCGATTGCATTGGTGATGTGATGACGCGAGAGGTTGTGAGCGTTGGCACCGATACCGATCAGGAGGAGGTGGCCCGTGCGATTCAGCGCTACGACTTTCTTGCTGTGCCTGTTGTGGACCGGGAACGTCGTCTTGTCGGGATCGTTACGGTGGACGACGTGATCGACGTGATCGAGCAGGAAGCCACCCGTGACCTTTATGCCGCTGGTGCGGTGGAGGCTGGTGATGAGGATGACTACTTCCAGAGCAATCTGTTCACCGTTGCGCGCCGCCGCGTGGTGTGGCTTTCGGTGTTGGTGGTTGCCAATGGCTTCACCACCCAGGTGATCGCGATGAACGATGCCGTGCTGCGTGAGGTTGTGATGCTTGCCGCATTCATTCCTTTGTTGATTGGCACTGGTGGAAATGTGGGTGCGCAGAGTTCCACGGTGGTGATTCGTGGATTGAGCACCCAGCGCATCCAACCTTTGGGCCCCTGGCGTGCTGTTGTCCGAGAGTCGCTCGCCGGCGCTCTATTGGGCGTGCTGATGCTTTTTGTTGTGGTGCCATTTGCTTGGTGGCGTGGTGACGGCCCACTTGTAGGGATGGCGGTCGGGATCAGTTTGCTTGCGATTACCACCCTGGCCGCCACGGCGGGTGCTGCGTTGCCCTTGCTGTTTAACCGCATGGGCCTCGATCCAGCCCTGATGTCAGCGCCCTTTATCACCACCGCTACAGACGTGGCGGGCGTGTTCATCTATCTGAAAACGGCGGAGTGGTTGCTGCTGCATGCGCCCCAGCTGCTCGAGACCACGAGTATTTCTACTCATCTAGCCACTTCTTTCGCTTTCTGAGAGTTCGTTTACGTTTCTTAGGGTTACTCTTTACACAACTCAATGAAGCGTCATGGCTCCTGCTGCTGCTGTTGCTTCCCGCCCCGCATCTGCCTCCACCGGTCGCGCCTCTGGCGCTGAAGTCGATTTAGTACGTTCGTACCTGCGAGACATCGGCCGTGTGCCGTTGTTGAGTCACCAACAGGAGATCACGCTAGGCCGTCAGGTTCAGGAGTTGATGGATTTAGAGGCGCTAGAAGCAGAACTCAAGGATCAGCGCGGCGGAGAAGAGGTCGCCAGGGAAGAATGGGCCAAAGCTGCTGGTGTGAGTGCAGCGCAACTGAAGCGCAAGCTGCAGGCAGGTCGCCGCGCCAAGGAGCGCATGGTTGCTGCCAACTTGCGGTTGGTGGTGAGCGTCGCCAAGAAATACACCAAGCGGAATATGGAACTGCTGGATTTAATCCAGGAGGGAACGATCGGTTTGGTGCGTGGTGTGGAGAAATTTGATCCCACCCGAGGCTACAAATTCAGTACCTATGCGTACTGGTGGATTCGCCAAGGGATTACCCGTGCGATTGCGGAAAAGAGCCGCACGATTCGCCTACCGATTCACATCACCGAGATGTTGAACAAGCTGAAAAAGGGTCAACGGGAATTAAGCCAAGAGCTGGGCCGCACCCCATCGGTGACGGAATTGGCGTCATTTGTGGAGCTACCAGAAGATGAGGTGAAGGATTTGATGTGCCGGGCTCGCCAGCCTGTGAGCTTGGAGATGAAGGTGGGCGATGGAGATGACACCGAACTGCTGGAGCTGCTAGCTGGTGATGGAGAGCTGCCATCCGAACAGGTGGAAGGGGAATGCCTGAAGGGAGACCTGCGCGATCTGCTGAGCCAGCTGCCTGAATTGCAGGGGAAAGTGTTGAGGATGCGCTATGGGATGGACGGAGAGGAGCCGATGAGCCTCACGGGTATTGGCCGCATCATTGGTATCAGCCGTGATCGTGTGCGCAATCTCGAGCGAGATGGCTTAGCTGGTTTGCGTCGCCTGAGTGATCAGGTTGAGGCCTACGTTGCCTGCTGATTGAGGATCAGCAGTAAACGTTCGTTAACAGCCTTTGGAGATTCGTCGTGTGGGCAATGTCCTGCACGGGGAATCACCAAGATTGATTGAATGCAATCAAATTCCAGTTGCCAGTTTTTGGCTTCCTTAACGGGTTCCCAGGGATCATCTTCCCCCCAAATTAGATGCACTGGTTGTTTAAGCTCCGCGAGCAGGTTGGGAGCTAAATGGTCATTGAACAAGTTGATAAAGCCGCGAAAGGCTTCTGCAGCTCCTTTGCGTTGACTTGGCCCTAAGAGAAGGGCAACCAAGTCATCATCCACATTGCATCCACTGGGGTAGGCCTGTTTGAGCACGCTCCGAATTAATGCTGGCCGCGCCGCATTGCGGAACAAGGCTGTACTCAGCCAGCGCTGACTGACCAGGGTTTTGAGGAGAGGGCGGATCCAAGCCATCCAGGCTGGCTGGGTTGCCAATTGTTTGTCATCCATTAGCCGCTGCGCGCAGTCGATCAGCACCACTCCCTCACAGGGAATCCTCTGGCTTTGCTCTTTTAAAAGTTGTGCAGCTCTTAGGGCTACAACGCCACCGATTGAGTTGCCAACAAGCACCACGGGACGATCAATCACGTTGATGCAAAAATCGACAACCTGTTGAGCCCATAGATCAAAACAATAGTGAACTGATTTGTTTGTGCTGGGTTCATCTTTGAGCTGTGCTTGTGGCTGATCACTCCTGCCGAAACCCAGCAGATCGATGGCATAGGTGGGAACGTGCTCGGCGAGGACGGGTTGGTTGAAGCGCCAATGATTCGTATTCGCTCCGAAGCCATGAATCAGTAGAACCGCTGTTGGTGCCGTTTGATCCCCCATGACGGACCAGCCAATCTCATGGGATTTCCAGGTCCAAGGCGCCTGGATTGGAGCAAAAGAAGCGTTCATTTGCTGGGTGACATGAGTCTGCTTTCAAGGTCCTTAACAAGCACATAAACAGGGGGGACAACCCCTATGGAGAGAACGGTGGCAACGATTAATCCACCAAAAATGACAGTTCCAAGAGATTGTTGTGCACTCGCTCCTGCACCGTTGGCGACTACGAGAGGCAAGAAACCGGCAAGCGCGGCCGTCGCTGTCATCAGGATGGGACGAAGCCGCGATTCGGCTGATTCGATCACGGCGATCACGCTACTTTTCCCCTCCTTGAGTTTTTGTTCGGCGACCTCCACGATCAAAATTCCATTCTTGGCTGCTAAACCGATCAAGGTAACCAGGCCAATTTGTGCATAGATGTTCAAATCGATGGAGCGAATCGCAAGAAAGGCGAGGGCACCAAGCATGGCCAGCGGCACCGTTGCCAGGATGATGATTGGTGTGATGTAACTCTCATATTGGGCTGAGAGCACCAGATACACAATCAGCACCCCAAGTCCAAACACCAGGATGCTCGCGTTCCCCGCGGAGAGCTGCAGCGCTGCCAGACCGGTAAAGGCAGAACCAATGTTGGTGTAAGTCTCAGCTTTAAACAATTGCTGGATTTTGCTCAGGGCCTGACCGCTGCTTTTTCCGATCGCTTCCGCGCCCTGAATCAGCACGGTGCGGCTCAAGTTGTAGTGGCTGATCACAGGCGGAGCACTGCTGAGCTCGGCTTCAGCAAATTGCGACACCTGGACTAGTTCGCCATCGTTTGATCGAACGTAATAACTAAGGATGTCATCGATAGTTTCCCGTTGATTTGGCGTTCCCTGCACGTAGATGCTGCGGACTTGGCCGCTCTCGTAGGTGAGTCCGGAGTAGCTACTGCCAGCTAGCGCAGAAATCGTGTCCATCGCCTCTTTGAAGTCGACGTTGAGAGCCCCCATCACCTCGCGATTGAGGTTGAGGCCGATCGCTGGAGCGCTTGGGGTGAACTGCGTGTAAACGCTGGAAAAGTCTCCGCTTGCATCAGCCTTCTTGATCAGTTGGCCCGCCAAATCGGAGAGTTCGTTGAAGCTGTAGGCACCGTTGCTGAGGTCGTTGAATTGGAAGTAGAACCCTCCTTGGGCGGAGAAGCCAGGCACCGCTGGTGGGCCTGAAGCCCTAGCGAGGCCGTCGCTTAATGCGATCAACTTGGCATTCAGCCGCTTGACGATGGCATCGGAACTGTGTTCAGCGCCTTTGCGTTCTTCCAAGGGCTGGAGGCCAAAGAAAAAGACACCTTGATCGGGACTGGAGCCATTGAAGCCATAGCCGTTGATGATTGAGGCATTGGCGACATCGTCTTCTTCACTGAGGACCTTGGCGATTTGGTTGCCAAGCTTTTTGGTTTCCACCAGGGAAGCCCCATTTTGAAGTTGGAAAATTCCCACTCCATAGCCTTGGTCTTCATCGGGGATGAAGGCTGTTGGCAGGGTCGTGAAAGCGAAGCCTGTCGCCACGATTCCAATAACCAATCCAGCCAGCACGATCCGGCGGGCTTGGATCATCCGTTTGAGAAGCCTGGAGTAGGTGTTTTCAAGACGCTCGAAATTGCGGTTGAATACCTTGAAGATCAGCGGCAGGTTCGATCCAGCGAGGGCACCGATCACGATGCCGGCGATGTAAGTCCAGTTGCCAAAGGAAGCAGCACTGAAGCGGCCAAAGGCCAAGCCCACGATCACGCCCACCACAATCCAACTGCGACCCTTCGCTTCCGGTGGTTTTTTCTGAGAAAGGATCAAACCCGAGAGCATCGGTGAAAACGTCAGTGCATTAAATGCAGAGATGGCAACCGAAAAGGCGATCGTGAGTGCGAACTGTTTGTAGATGATCCCGATCCCACCTGGATAAAAGGCAACGGGAACAAACACCGCCATCAGTACGAGGGCGGTGGCAAGCAGCGCGCCGAAGAGCTCGCCCATGCAAGCGAGTGCTGCTTCGCGAGGCTTCATTCCTTGGTCGATGTTGGTGGAGACCGCTTCGATCACAACGATGGCGTCATCCACAACAAGGCCTGTAGCCAGCACAAGGCCCAGCAATGTGAGTTGATTGATCGAAAACCCGAAGACGTTGAGGAAGGCGAATGTTCCCACCAGAGAAATCGGAATCGCCAGGCTGGGCACCACGGTGGCGCGCCAGTTCTGGAGAAAAAGAAACAGGATGATTAAGACCAATACGATCGCCAGTCCGAGCGCGTCGATGACGCCATTAACGGAGGATTCGATGAACTGGCCGATGTCATAAATCTGATTAATCGTGACGCCAGGAGGCACTGTGCTTTTGAACTGGTTGATTTGATCAATAACGCCTTCTGATACATCGAGAGCATTGCTCGAAGGAGTTTGGAAAACAGCAATCGTGAGCGCTTCCATTTCGTTTTTATCTACGACCTGTATTGAGTAGGAGTTGCTGCCGTAGCGGACTTCGCCAACATCCTTCAGTTTGAGCAGATTGCCGGAGGGCGAGCGGCTGAGGATCAGGTTGTTGAAGTCATCGATCGAGATCAGGTTGCCGTTGTTCTCCACCACAATCGGATAGGTGTAGGCCTGGTCGCCTGAGGCTGGAGGTCCTCCAACAAGGCCACCAACAGCCACGCTGTTTTGAGACTGCACTGCATTGAGTACGTCTTCTGAAGTGAGTTTGTTGGCGGCAAGTTTGCTTGGATCAACAAACAGCCAGAAGGCAGGATTGGCACCTCCCAAGATCGTGACGTTGGCAACGCCTTCCACCCGCGAAAGCGGGTAATAGAGCTGTTCGTAGACGAGTCCGTTTAAAAAAGCAGCATCAAATTGCCCTTCGCTGGAACTGATCTCATAGGCAAGAAGGATGGAGGGGTTGCTTTGCGTTACGGAAACCCCTGTTTCTTTCACCTGGTCTGGGAGTTGGGGATTGGCCAGAGACACACGGTTCTGAACATTCACCTGATCGATATCAATGTCTGTTGTTTGGTCGAAATAGACATTGATGGTGCTGTTGCCCGTCATGTCGGTGTTCGAGGAGATGTAGCTCACTCCGGGAACGCCATTGATCTGTTGCTCCAAGGGATTGGTCACCGCTTGCTCGGTAACCTCCGCGTTGGCGCCTCCATAGGTTGCACTGACCAGGATCAGAGGATTGGCAATGTTTGGCAGGTTGGCAATGGGCAGAATCGGGATCGAGATCAGCCCGACGAGCACAATCAAAATGCTGCAGACCGTGGTCAGGACCGGTCGCTTGATGAAATTGTCGGAGAAAGCCATCGGCTTAGTTGGCTCCTGCTGAAACGTTCACAGGCATGCCACTGCGCAGCCGACTTGTGTTGCTAATCGCCACTTTGGCCCCGGCTTTGAGTCCGGAGATCACGGGATAGAGGTTGTTTTCCAGATCCCCAAGTTGCACCTTCGTTTGCAGCACGATCGGGGTGTTGCCTGGGAGCTTTTCCAGTTTTTTCAACGCTTTGGCTGTTGTATTAGGTGAGCGTTTGATGGTCGGTAGCGCCTTGCTGATGGGTACGACTTCATAAACGAACGGCTGCTGCGCTTGCATCATCACGGCCTGCACCGGTACCGCTAACTGCTCACTCGATTCGGTAATGATTTCGGAGGAAACATATTGACCTGTTTTTAATTGTCCAGTGAGGTTGGGGAACACCGCCTTCACCATTAACGTGTTTGGAGGATTGCCGGCTTTTGGAATCGCATAGTAAGGCGATACAAAGGTGATTGTTCCTTCACCAGTAACCGGTGGGGTGGATTGAGATGCAAGCTGCACAGGTTGCCCCACTTTGACCTGGGATCCCTGCGATGCTGGAATTTCCATCAAGGTCCAGAGAGTGGAGTTGTCCACAATTCCTGTAATGACATCCCCAGTTTTGACGTAATCACCGATCTTTACGGTGTCTAAATCACCAATTACTCCATTGATTGGAGAGCGCACAAACTTATAGTTAAGGTTGGCTTTGTCGGCGATGGCTTGATCTCTTGATGTGATCGCTTTTGTTGCGTAGGCATCACGACGTTTCGCTGATGCGGCTCCTTGTTCGTAAAGAAATTGGTATCTTTCAGCATTAACTTTGTCATAACGAGCTTGTGATTTAGAGGCGTCGAGCTGGGCGCTCTGTTGCGTGTTGTCGAGCACAAGAATCACCTGGCCTGCTTGAACTTGATCTCCTTCTTTGACAAGTTTTTTGATCACCCGGCCATCTGTTTCAGGGCTGAGCGTCACGTTGGTGGTGGATTCAAGCGGGCTAATCGCTTTGATGCTGGGTTTGAAGCTGCCCTGGGAGATTGTTGCGGTGTTGATGGATAAAAAGATCGTGCCGGATGTCTTGCTCTGCCCGCATGCTGCAAGGGCAACGGTGAGAGTCAGTCCAACAGCAAGGGGGGCCCGCACAATGCAACCGATGAGTTGCGCGGACCATACCTGTTATTGACCACGATGACGCCTTGAACTCTCATTCAGCTTGGATGGTGCGCAGATCGGCGAAGTATGGGCGGATGCTTTCTGCTTGCCCTGAGATCCTGTGCGCTGATCAACGCGGGAACTCAGTGCTTTGACACCTGAACTGAGCGGCCCCTTGTTGTCTTGGTGGGAGGTGCATGGTCGCAGGGATCCTGAGCAGAAACCATGGATGTTCACTGCGGATCGAGCCTGGCCACAGCCTGACGACGTGTTGTCGCCCTTCGGTATTTGGATTGCCGAGGTGATGTTGCAGCAAACCCAGTTGCAGGTGGTGTTGCCGTACTGGGAGCGCTGGATGGAGGTTTTCCCCACGCTGGAGCGACTGGCTGAGGCGCGAGAACACGATGTGTTGCTGCTTTGGCAGGGGCTTGGTTATTACTCGCGAGCCCGCCGTCTTCTGGCAGGAGCCAAGCAACTGATGGGTCAGATCGCTCCTGCCTCAAGCACGACGCTGTCCGCTTGGCCAATGGATCTGGACTGTTGGCTGCTCCTCCCTGGGATTGGCCGCACCACCGCTGGGGGCATCCTCTCGTCTGCCTTCAACAGCCCGCTGGCGATTCTTGATGGCAATGTGCGCCGGGTCTTGGCTCGGCTTCAAGCTCATCCCAAACCTCCAGCGCGTGATCAAGCCTTGTGTTGGCAATGGAGTGAGGCTCTTGTTGCGGCTGCGCCTGGCCGTGCTCGTGATCTCAATCAGGCCCTGATGGACCTCGGTGCCACCGTCTGCACTCCCCGTTCACCGAATTGCGCGTGCTGTCCTTGGCAGATGCATTGCGCTGCTTACGCTGCTGGCGATGTGGAGCGCTACCCCGTGAAAGACACCCCTCGAGCTGTGCCCTTTCAAGTGATTGGTGTGGGAGTGGTGCTGAATGAAGCTGGAGAGGTGTTGATTGATCAACGCCTGAATGAGGGGTTGTTGGGCGGGCTATGGGAATTTCCAGGCGGGAAGCAGGAGCCGGGCGAGGCCATTGTTCAGACCATCGCTCGCGAATTGCAGGAAGAATTGGCGATTGAAGTGTCTGTGGGAGAGGAGCTGATCAGCCTTGACCATGCCTACAGCCACAAAAAGCTGCGTTTTGTGGTGCACCTTTGCCAATGGCAAAAGGGCGAACCGCAGCCATTGGCGAGCCAGCAGGTGCGCTGGGTGCGTCCGGAGTCGTTGGCCGACTATCCCTTCCCTGCTGCCAATGCGCGCATCATTGCTGCGTTGTTGGACCACGTTTCCTGAATTGGGGCACGTTGGTTGGCATCAGGCTCAGCCGCAGCCAGCCTTAAGGCATCCGACTTGCTGTCATGGCCGATCTGTCTGCGTTGGCTCCTCGCGTGTTGTGCCTGGGTGAGGCCTTGGTGGATCGGCTTGGCCCGCTTGGAGGGGATCCCGCTACTGCTGCGCTCGATTCTTGTGATGACCGCTTGGGTGGTGCACCCGCCAACGTGGCCTGTGCTCTCGCTCGGCTTGGCACACCCGTTGGACTCGTTGGTCGACTTGGTGAAGATGCCATCGGTGCTGCATTCCTCGAGCTTTTCAAGGGCCGGGGTGTTGATGTGCGGGCGCTTCAACGTGATGCAAGTCACCCGAGTCGGGTGGTGTTGGTTCGCCGCCATGCCAATGGGGAACGCGTGTTTCAGGGATTTGCTGGAGATCACATCCTGGGTTTCGCGGATCAACTGCTGGATCGTGGCTGTTTGGAAGCGGTCTGGCCGGGCTTGGCCGAGCAGGCTCGCTGGCTCTTAGTCGGCACGATTCCCTTGGCCTCGATGGCTTCTGCCGGCGCTTTGCAATGGGTGTTGGCTCAGGCCAAGGCTGCTGGTCTTGCCTTGGCTGTGGATGTGAACTGGCGCCCCACCTTCTGGAATCCCGAGGCAGACCCAGTGGCGGGTCCTACCGCTGATGCATTGGCGGTGATCAAGCCTGTGTTGGAGCAGGCCTCCCTGATCAAATTGGCCCGAGAGGAGGCGTTGTGGTTTTTCGGAAGTGATGATCCTGCTGCTATCGCGGCGGAGTTGCCGCAGCAGCCCGATGTGGTGGTGACCGATGGAGCCGCGCCCGTTCGCTGGTTCATCGCCAAGGAAGCCGGGAGTATGCCGGTGTTTCCGCCCGCTCAGGTGATCGACACCACAGGGGCAGGGGATGCCTTCACCGCCGGTCTGTTGCACTGTTGGGATCGCCCTGTCACGGAGCGGGTGCGCTTCGCATCAGCTTGCGGTGCCCTGGTTTGTGGCGGAGCTGGAGCGATCGACCCACAGCCACGAGAGCAAGACGTATCAGCTTTCCTCAAGGAGTGCACTTAATGGGTGTGATGCCACGTCGCTGGCCCTGGTTGGCCGTGTTCGCTGCCGTTGTTTTGGCCTTAGTGGTGCATGGTCAGGCGGAATCGGCCTTGCCGTTTTGGTTTGGTCTGCCTGTTTGGGTGTTGGTGTTCATCGGCCTGCAGGCAGTACTCACCTTTGCCGCTGCTTGGATCGCCCGCCCATGAGCACCACTCTGATTTCAGCGTTCCTCGCTCTCGTTGTTTACCTGCTGGCGTTGCTCTGGCTCGGGACTCAGAGTCTCGGGGGCCAAACCAACAGCGCCGACTCCTATTTCCTGGCCGATCGAAGGCTGCGTGCCGGCGTGCTGTTCTTCACGCTGATCGCGACCAACTTCAGCGCCTTCTTTTTTCTTGGTTTTGCGGGTGCGGGCTATCGCATCGGGATTGCCTATTACCCAATGATGGCGTTTGGAACAGGGTTGGCTGCCCTCAGTTTCGGCAGCCTGGGCTGCCGGGTCCGCAGGCTCAGTGCTGACCACGGCCTCATCACTCCGTCTGAATTGATCGGCCATCTCTTGCCAGGGGAGGGACTGCGCCTGTTGGTGCTTGCGGTGATGGTGCTGTTCACCCTTCCTTATTTGGCCCTGCAACCTCTTGGTGCCGGTTATTTGCTCGAGAGCCTCACGGGAGGAGCGGTTCCTTTTGAGGTTGGAGCTGTCCTGCTCACCGTCGTGATCGTGCTGTACGTGGTGGGCGGCGGCATGCGAGCTGTGGCGCGAACCGACGTGCTTCAGGGGGTGCTGATGTTTTCGCTGATGCTGATGGCCTTTGTGGCGGTCGCCAAAGGTGTCGGTGGCGTCGAGATGGCCAATCGCACCCTGTTTGTCCAACGTCCTGAGCTGTTCAGTGCGGCAGGACTGGGCAATTTTTTTACGCCGCGAATGCTGGCCAGCTATCTGCTGCTTTGGCCGTTGTGCCTGCCGATGTTTCCGCAGATGCTGATGCGTTTTTTTGCTGCCGGGGATGACCGCTCGTTGAAGCAGTCGATGGTGCTTTACCCAGTCGTAGCGGGAGTGCTGTTCATTTGTCCTGTGATGATCGGGATGTGGGGGCATCTGGCCTTCCCTGATCTTTTGGGTCGCGCGTCCGATCAGATCATGCCGTTGATGTTGGGGCGCTACAGCCCGGAATGGTTGACGGGAATCGTGATGGTGGGGGCCTTGGCTGCTTTTATGTCCACCCTGGATTCGCAGCTGTTGGCCCTGTCTTCGATGCTCACTCGCGACCTCTATAGAAGGTATTGGCGACCGCAGGCTTCTTTGGCTGAGCAAGTGCGTGTTGGGCAGCTCGTGGTGATCGCTCTTGCAGTCGCTGGTCTTGCCATCGCCCTGCGTCCGCCGGAGGCCATTCTGTCGCTTGCAACCCATGCCTTTTCGGGTCTCGCACTGCTGTTCCCGATGCTGGTGGGGGCGGTCTATGGCCTGCGCTGGTCCGTTGTTGGCGCCATGTTGTCGGTGATCGCAGGGGAAGCCGTTCTGCTGGGTTTCGCCATGGGCGTGATTCCGGAGGCTTTTCAGGGGGGCTGTCTGCCTTTGATCCCTGCACTCGTTGTGGCCTGCACGGTTTTGGGAGTGGATCAGCTCATCGCTCGCTGGTCGTCGTCAGGTTTGCGGGCCTGACGTTTGGCGGCTGGAGCGAGACGGTGCGTCCGCTGGCAACTGCATAGTTGAGATCCAAGAGCCAGGCGTCTGGAAGAGAGAGGCTGAGCCGCTCCGGCCACTCCACTACGAGCAAAGCCCCCATGGCGTTTGCCTCTTCCTCCTCTTGAAGGAAAAGGTCATCAGCTGCGATGGCTTGCTCGAGCCGGTACAGGTCGAGATGGACGAGAGGGGGGGTCCCTTCCGGGTAGTGCTGAGCGAGCGCGAAGGTTGGGCTGGTGATCGGTTCTTGGATTCCTAGGGCGTCAGCCAGCCCTTGGACGAGAGAGGTTTTGCCTGCACCGAGCGGTCCTCGTAGTAGCAGGATGTCGTGCGCTTTGAGGCGCGCTGCCAACATCCGGCCAAGCTCTTTTGTGGCCTCGAGATCGTCAAGGATCCTTGTCTCATCTGTAGATTGGCTGTCAAGGGAGCCCGAAGCCTCGGCGTCTCCGAAGTATTTATCGTTCACATCCTCCCCAGGGAGCTTTTCAATATGGTGGCAACAGCCGCGGCAACGACCGAACTTCAGGTCGCAAAGGAATACGTCATTGCGGATATCGGTTTAGCCGATTTTGGACGCAAGGAACTCAATATTGCTGAGACCGAGATGCCCGGTCTGATGGCATTGCGTGCCAAGTACGGCAAGGAGAAGCCCTTGAAAGGGGCCCGGATCGCCGGCTCTTTGCACATGACGATTCAGACCGCTGTTCTGATCGAAACCCTGATCGAGCTTGGTGCCGATGTGCGCTGGGCCTCCTGCAACATTTTCTCCACCCAAGACCACGCCGCCGCTTCGATGGCTGCTGCTGGAGTTCCCGTCTTTGCTGTTAAGGGTGAAACCCTTGAGGAGTACTGGGATTACACCCACAGCATTCTCGAATGGGGCGATGGTGGAGCGCCCAACATGATCCTGGACGACGGTGGCGATGCCACCGGTCTGGTGATGTTGGGTAGCAAGGCTGAGCAGGACATCACCGTGCTCGACAACCCTTCCAACGAAGAGGAGACCTTCCTGTTCGCCTCGATCAAGAAGAAACTGGCGACGGATTCCAGCTTCTATAGCCGCATCAAGGCTGAGATTCAGGGCGTCACTGAGGAGACCACCACTGGAGTGGCACGTCTCTACAAAATGCAGAAGAGCGGAGAGCTTCCCTTCCCTGCGATCAACGTGAACGACTCGGTCACCAAGAGCAAGTTCGACAACCTCTATGGCTGTCGTGAATCGCTGGTGGACAGCATCAAGCGCGCAACCGACGTGATGGTGGCTGGCAAGCAGGCCCTCGTGGTTGGCTACGGCGATGTGGGCAAAGGTTCAGCCCAGTCATTGCGTGGTCTTGGCGCCACCGTCTGCATTGCTGAAGTGGATCCCATTTGCGCCTTGCAGGCTGCGATGGAGGGTTACCGGGTGGTCCGCCTCGAGGATGTGGTGGATCAGATGGACATCTTTGTGACCGCCACCGGTAACTACCAGGTGATCCGCAATGAGCATCTGGTGAAGATGAAGGACGAAGCGATCGTCTGCAACATCGGACACTTCGATAACGAGATCGATGTGGCTTCGCTCAAGTCCTATGAGTGGGACAACATCAAGCCTCAGGTGGATCACATCACCTTGCCAAGTGGCAACAAGATCATTCTTCTTGCCGAGGGTCGTCTCGTGAATCTGGGTTGCGCCACCGGTCACCCCAGTTTCGTGATGAGCAATTCGTTCACGAACCAGGTGTTGGCTCAGATTGAGTTGTTCACCAAGGGCAGCGAATATGGCAAAGAGGTCTATGTGCTGCCTAAGCATCTCGATGAGATGGTGGCTCGCCTCCATCTTGAGAAGATCGGTTGCAAACTCACCGAGTTGAGCAAAGATCAAGCTGATTACATCAACGTTCCTGTAGAAGGTCCCTACAAGCCTGATCACTACCGTTATTGATCGCTTTTTAGGTTGATTGAGGGCTGCTAACGCAGCCCTTTTTTTATGGCCTTGTTGCTTTTAAAGATTGCCTTGCAATCAATGAACTGTTCTCAGTCCCCTTGGTTTTTGTTTTGAAGAATGGTTCCCATGTCTACTTTTGTATAACATAAATTTTTTGCTGCTCTTTTGCAATTGAGCTTGTCGGGATTTAATGGCTTTAGGCATTGATTCTTTGCGAATTAAGTATCGTGTCGCTTTTCTGAGTAGAAAATACTTGCAATGTGATTGTAAATCTTATTTTTCTTGCGAGAAAAGCTAAAACAGTACTGTTTCGTCTCGTGGGTTGCCCTTGCTCGAGAGTTTGGCAGTGGCTCAGACTTTGCGTTTCAAATGATTCTTTTCTGGCTCTGCGGCATAAATATTTCTGCTTTTCCAAAGGCTGATTCTGCTGTGTGAATCGCCTCCTTGACGAGGATGCCGCTTGACCAAACAGTATGAAACACTAGCTATTCATTGTCATCGTTGTTGATGGGTCTGTCTGAACTGATTACCCAGCTTCCAGAGCTGATTGGACAGGCCGTCGAGGCGAATCAGTGGTTGGGGTATGGCGCCATTTTTGCGGCCATGTTTCTGGAAAATTTGTTTCCGCCCATCCCCTCAGAGCTGATCATGCCTTTGGGTGGTTTTTATGTGCAGCAAGGGCAATTGCAATTCATCCCGGTTGTTCTTGCCGGTTTGATCGGAACGGTATTGGGGGCGTTGCCTTGGTATGGCATCGGCCGCTTGATCAATGAACAACGCATTGAGCAATGGCTGGAAAAGCATGGCCGATGGATCGGTATCAGTCCTGAGGAGCTCGCGCGAAGTCGCCGTTGGTTCAGCCGCTACGGCACAGCTCTCGTGTTTTGGGGACGGTTGGTGCCAGGCATTCGCACCTTGATTTCGGTTCCTGCGGGAATCGAGCTGATGCCGATGGCGCCATTCTTGATTTGGACCACGGCTGGCAGCCTGATCTGGACGCTGTTGCTCACCATCGCTGGCATGGTGCTGGGTGAGGGCTACAACAACGTGGAGGTCTGGATCGACCCCGTTTCCAAAGTGATCAAGGTGGGCTTGGTCGTTGCCGTTTTGGCTGGTGGGATCTGGCTTGCCCTCAGGATTTGGCGTCGCCGTCAGTCGTCTGACTAACCAGAACCAGCTGATACAAGCCAGCAACCGGCTGTTGTGAGCCCCTCAATCAAAGGGAGCAGCCGGTCGCTACAGCGGGCCTGATTCAGAAGGGAACTTCTTCGTCGCTCGGGCTCCCTCCCCCGAATCCGCCTGATCCAGCTTCGCTGTCGCGTTTGGAACCCAGGAGTTCGAGGCGATCAACGCGAACAACAGGCTTGCTGCGCTCTTCGCCGCTATTGCGATCGGTCCAGCGATCCAATTTGAAGCTGCCGATGATGCCGAGAAGTGATCCTTTTTTCACGTAATCGGCTGCAACCTGGGCCTGTTTGCCCCAGATCTCAAGGTTGAACCAATCCGGTTCATCGTCGCGGCTGCGGCGATTCACGGCAATGGTGAGGTTGGCCACCATGCTTCCCGATTCGAAGTAACGAACTTCGGGATCTCGGCCGGCTCGGCCGACCAGGGTTACGGAGTTGACACCCATAAAGGATTAGTTCTGCGTGGATCAATGATGCGCCACGGTTGTCGTGGCTGCTTTTAAGGAGTTCCACCCTCAGCGCTGGATGTATCAGCCGGTGCATGACGCCCCACCTAAGATTTGGCGACTTGTGCCACAACCAGTGCTTTTTCGTCGATTTCAGCTCTCCCGTGACATCGGTATCGACCTCGGCACTGCCAACACCCTGATTTACGTCTCCGGCAAGGGAATTGTGTTGCAAGAGCCTTCAGTGGTGGCGATTGATCTGGAGAGGGGGGTGCCCCTGGCGGTCGGTGATGAAGCGAAGCTGATGCTCGGCCGTACGCCAGGGAACATTCGTGCGGTGCGTCCCCTGCGCGATGGCGTGATCGCTGATTTTGATGCGGCTGAGCAGATGCTCAAAAGCTTCATTCAAAAAGGCAATGAGGGGCGCGGAATCATTGCCCCACGTTTAGTGGTTGGGATCCCCAGCGGTGTGACCGGTGTGGAGCGCCGCGCCGTGCGTGAGGCTGGCCTTGCCGGTGCCAGGGAAGTGCATCTCATCGATGAGCCCGTGGCCGCGGCGATTGGTGCTGGTTTGCCGGTCACGGAGCCCGTTGGCACGATGATTGTGGATATCGGCGGTGGAACCACCGAAGTGGCGGTGCTCAGTCTTGGTGGCACTGTGCTGAGTGAATCCGTTCGCGTTGCCGGTGATGAAATCAGCGATTCGATCGGTGTCCATCTCAAAAAGGTTCACAACCTGGTGGTGGGTGAGCGCACCGCAGAAGACATCAAGATTCGAATCGGTTCCGCATTCCCAGACAACGACTTCGATCAGACGGTGATGGATGTGCGTGGCTTGCACCTGCTGTCTGGTTTGCCGCGCACGATTCAGCTCCAAGCCGGGGATCTTCGTGAGGCCATCGCTGAGCCCCTCAACGTGATTGTTGAGGCGGTGAAGCGCACGCTCGAACGCACCCCCCCCGAACTGGCAGCCGACATCGTTGATCGCGGCATCATGCTGGCCGGCGGTGGGGCCTTGGTGAGGGGGATTAGCGACCTCATTAGCCATGAAACGGGAATCTTCACCCACGTTGCGGAAGATCCGCTCCTGTGCGTGGTGAATGGCTGTGGTCAGGTGCTCGAGGATTACAAACGCCTGCAGCGCGTGCTGGATACCCCCGAATTTGTTCGTTCTGCTTCGAGCCTGTAATCGCGATGGGCTCCTCGCCGTGGCCGCAGGGAACGCGTTCCCGGAGCCTGAAACGAATCTGGCCTTGGCTGGCTCTTCTTGGAGTGCTGGGGATGGTGCGTTGGAGCAAGGGCGCAGGCTTTGCCGATGCCTATGCCTTGCTCACGCGTCCGTTTTGGCCTGGTTCAGCTCAGAAACAGTGGATCCAGTCAGCGCAGCAGCAGAACGATGCCACGCGTTTGCAGCTGCTCGAGGTGGATAACGCCCGTTTGAGAGGGTTGCTTTCGCTGGATGGTCAAGGGGCCAACAACGCGATTTCTGCTGCTGTGATCTCCCGAACGCCTGAGGGCTGGTGGCAGCAGATTGTGCTTGGGAAGGGAGTGCTGGATGGCATCCAACAAGGTGATGCGGTGATCGGTCCAGGAGGATTGATTGGCCGCGTTCAAAGTGCCACGCCAGCGACAAGCCTGGTGCGTTTGCTCACCGCCCCGGGAAGTCGCGTCGGCGTTTGGGTGCCGCGCACCCGTCAACATGCCCTGCTGGTGGGAATGGGAACATCCCGTCCTGAATTGAAATTCATCGATAAAGACGTGAAGGTCCGACCTGGTGATTTGGTGAGCACCTCCCCAGCCAGCACCCTGCTGCCTGCCAACTTGCCGGTGGCCGTTGTGCAGTCCTTGAACTCCAGGGCGGTGCCCGCTCCTACGGCTTTGGTTCAGTTGATTGCGCCTCCGGATGCGATCGATTGGGTGCAGGTGAGTAGGCGCTGATCGATGGCTCGTCTTCATCGCCAACCGATCTGCGTTGCCTCTGGATTGTTGGTGCCCTTGATCAGCTTGGCTGCACCGTCATGGCTGAGCTTGGGCGGTGTCTTGCCGAGCTGGGCCGTGTTGTGGCTGCTGCCTTGGGCCCTGGTGGATGGACCGGTATCAGGCGTGATGGCAGGTGCGGCGATGGGGCTGATCCTGGATGGTCTCAATGTGGGAGATGCCAGCCAGGTGCCCGCTTTGATGCTGTTGGGCTGGTGGTGGGGACGGCTTGGGCGGCGGGGACGACCGATTCAACGCAGTCTCAATTTGGGGTTGCTGGCTTGGATCGGCACGATGCTGCTTGGCCTGAGTCTTTGGGCGCAGCTGTTGGTTCTGGGTGTGGATGCTCCTCTGGCCCAAGCCTTTGCATTGCAGACCTGTTTGGCTCAAGGGCTGATCACGGGCCTGATGGCCCCGATGATTGGGTCTTGGCAACTTCTGATCTGGCGACGGCGCACTCCCGCATGATTCAGCACACTTCCCATCGCGATCGATCCTTTCGCCGCAGATGGCTCGCTTTGGCTCTTGTCAGCACGTCGTTGCTGATCGGGGGATGCCGGCGTGCCGCAGCTCCAGAGGGTGCTCTCCAGCTTTGGACGCTGCAATTAGCGCCCAAGTTCAACTCCTATATGGAACAGGTGATTGATCGCTGGGACGCTGACCATCCCGATGCACCAGTGCGTTGGACCGATTTGCCTTGGGGCTCGGTGGAGCGGAAGCTCCTGGCTGCAGTGTTTGCGCGAACCGCTCCGGATGTGGTGAATCTCAATCCCCCCTTTGCGGCCAACTTGGCAAGCAAGGGTGGGTTGACGGATCTCAGGCCGCTGTTGCCGCCCGATGCCGCTCAGCGCTATTTGCCTTCGGTGTGGCGTGCGGCAGGCGATCCAAAGGCAGGCCAGATTGCCGTTCCTTGGTATCTCACGGTGCGCCTCAGCTTGGTGAACCAGCAGTTGCTTCAACAGGCTGGCGTCAGCTCGCCCCCCCGTCGTTGGGAGGATGTGCCTGCCTTTGCCCGTCAAGTGCGAGAGCGAACAGGGCGTTATGGCTTGTTTGTTACGGCCGTGCCCGACGATTCCGCCGAATTGCTGGAGTCGATGGTGCAGATGGGGGTCGTGTTGCTGGATGACAAACAGCGAGCGGGTTTCGATTCGCCCGAGGGGCGCAAGGCGTTTGCGTTTTGGACCGATTTGTATCGGGAGGGGCTTCTCCCTCGAGAAGTGGTCAGTCAGGGGCAACGCCGGGCGATTGAGCTCTACCAAAGCGGTGAGCTCGCCCTGCTGGCCAGTGGGGCTGAATTTTTACGCAGTATCCAGACCAATGCCCCTGGAGTGGCGTCCGTGACCTCCCCGCAACCGCCGCTCACCGGCGGCGATGGCACCGCCAACGTGGCTTTGATGACGCTCGCAGTCCCTCGCCAGAGTGAGCGACCGCGAGAAGCGTTGTCGTTTGCACTGGATCTCACGAACGGGCCGAACCAGGCGCGCTTTGCGCGCGAGGCCAGGGTGTTGCCCTCCTCCTTGGAGGCTCTCAGGCAGGTGCGCGCTGAGCTTGAAGCCGAGCGACCTGCAACCTCCGAGCAAGCTCAAATTCGAGAGGCAAGACTCCTCTCTGCCAAGACGCTTGAGCGGGCGAGGGTGCTTGTGCCTGCAACGCCCGGGGTGAAGCGTCTTCAAAGCATCGTGTACACCCAACTTCAGCGGGCGATGTTGGGTCAGATCAGCAGTGAGGAGGCGGTGCGTACGGCGGCTGAGCAATGGAACCGTTATTCAGAGGCGCGATGGCCCTAAGCAGCCAATCACGGCGTTTATGACTCGCGTTGAAGTGAAAACATAAAAACAATCGAAAGCCTGAGTTCTTAGCTTTTAGTTGCTCACGAACTGTTCACGCTGACCGGTAGAGTTGTTTCTCTTCACAATGTGTTGCGATGCCCACAGATGGGCCTTCTGTAAAAGGAACCATTCTTGTGGTGGACGACGAGCCAGCAGTTAGGCGGGTTCTGTTGATGCGTCTGCAATTAGCTGGTTACAACGTCGTCTCCGCTGAAGATGGCGAGGAAGCGCTGGAAAAATTTCACAGCGAATCACCGGATCTCGTCGTTCTCGACGTGATGCTTCCAAAGATGGATGGTTTTGCTGTCTGCCGGCGCTTACGCGCAGAATCTTGCGTTCCAATCATTTTTCTTTCGGCCCTGGAGTCCATCTCTGAGCGGGTGGCTGGCCTTGACCTGGGGGCTGACGACTATCTTCCGAAGCCCTTTAGCCCGAAGGAGCTTGAAGCCCGCATTTCCACGATCCTGAGACGGGTTGGGTCCGGTGCTGCCACTGTTGAGCCCCGCGAAATTCCCAGTGGCCAAGGGGTGATGCGGGTTGGAGATTTAGTGGTGGATACCAATCGCCGACAGGTGAATCGTGGGACGGAGCGGATCGCCCTTACTTACACAGAATTCAGCCTTCTTGAATTGCTATTTCGCGATCCAGGACATGTGGTCCCGAGGGCCGAAATCCTTGAGCAGCTATGGGGTTATCCGCCTCGGCGTGCGGCTGATCTGAGGGTTGTTGATGTGTACGTTGCCCGCCTTAGAGGCAAGCTCGAGCCTGACCCCCGTAACCCTGAGCTGATTCTCACGGTGAGAGGCATTGGCTACGCGTCCCAACGCATGGGCGAGCCCGCAGGAACACCTGCAGCGGTTTGATGAATCTCTGGTGATCTGTGCGCTCTCGTGCCCTCCGCGGGGCAGGATGGCGCCCGACTGCTTCTTCTCTCTTGTCTGAACTTCGTGAGACCCGCTTGGAGAAGGCGAATGCTCTCAAGGAGCAGGGCCAAGAACCATACGCGTTGCGTTTTGATCTCAGCGATCGCATGGCTCGCTTGCAAGCCGATCATGCTGATCTTGCGAACGGCACCGAGCGAGACCTGAAGGTTTCGGTTGCTGGTCGGGTGATGACGCGGCGGGTGATGGGCAAGCTTGCCTTTTTCACGCTGGCGGACGAAACGGGAACGATCCAGTTGTTCCTCGAGAAAGCAACGCTGGGAGACAGCTTTGCTCAACTCAGTTCCTTGGTGGATGCAGGCGACCTCATCGGGGTTCATGGCATCTTGCGTCGCACCGATCGGGGTGAATTGTCTGTGAAGGTGAGCGAATGGCAGATGCTCACCAAATCACTGCAGCCTCTCCCAGATAAATGGCATGGCCTGGCGGATGTGGAGAAGCGCTACCGCCAGCGCTATCTCGATTTGATCGTCACACCGCAGTCGCGTGAAACGTTCCGGCGTCGGGCGATGGCCGTGAGTGCGATCCGCCGTTGGTTGGATGAACGCGACTTTCTAGAGATCGAAACACCGGTCCTGCAGTCCGAAGCCGGTGGTGCTGAGGCGCGACCGTTCATCACGCATCACAACACCCTCGATCTGCCTCTCTACTTGCGGATTGCCACAGAGCTCCATCTCAAACGGCTCGTGGTGGGTGGATTTGAACGGGTGTATGAGCTCGGGCGGATTTTTCGCAACGAAGGGGTGAGCACGCGCCACAACCCTGAATTCACGTCGGTGGAGGTGTATCAGGCCTATGCCGATTACAACGACATGATGACGCTCACCGAACAGCTGATCGCTTCGGTGTGTGAGCAGGTGTGCGGCACAACCCGCATCAGCTATCAGGGCGTGGATGTGGACCTGACGCCGTCCTGGAGGCGCGCCACGATGCATGAACTCGTGCAGGAGTCCACTGGCCTTGATTTCAGCTCGTTCCAGACCCGTGAGGCGGCTGTGGAGGCGATGCGAGCCGCCAATCTGCCAACACCGGATAAGGCCGACACCGTTGGTCGGCTCTTGAACGAAGCGTTTGAGCATGCTGTGGAACCGAATCTGATCCAGCCCACCTTTGTGCTCGATTACCCGCAGGAAATTTCACCCCTGGCCCGTAAACATCGCAGCAAGCCAGGGCTTGTGGAGCGGTTTGAGTTGTTCATCGTGGGCCGTGAAACGGCCAATGCCTTTAGTGAGCTCACCGATCCCTTGGATCAACGAGGCCGCATGGAGCTTCAGCAGGAACGTCGTGCTGCTGGAGATGTGGAAGCCAGCGGAGTGGATGAGGATTTCATTCAGGCCCTAGAAGTGGGGATGCCCCCCACTGGTGGCCTGGGAATCGGGATTGACCGCTTGGTGATGTTGCTCACCGATAGCCCCTCCATTCGCGATGTCATTGCCTTTCCATTGATGCGACCAGAGGGGTGACCTGTCAGCATGGATAATTAAACCCAGTGGCAGGGTCCAATTCCCATGAGTGGTGAGCGCGTAGGTTTCCGCTTCAAACACGCCGATGCGGTGGTCAAGCGCAATCCGCAGGGACGTTCCCGTCGCGGATGGGTGATGGAGCCCGTGGAGCAGACCACGAGCCGAGGCACCAAGATGCCCGCCTATCGCATCCGCTGGCGTGACAGTGAGCGTCCTGAGATTGTGCTTCAGCACATGCTGATCGCTGATCCAGACCCCACCCCTCCGCCTGAAAATGTGAGCCTCGAGCCACCCGCACCGAAGGCTTGATCGAGAGCGATCTCAAGCTTGATTAGCTGAGGCCTTTGTCGCGTCGCAGCTCTTCCAACTCTTGTTGTGCTTCAAATAGGGCCCAATCCTCATCAAGGCTTCGCCTGGATGAGGATTGCTGCTCTTGCGTTTTAAGGCTGTTGAGCTGCTCTTCGAGTTCGGCGAACTGAAGACCGAGGGCTTCGAACTCCTCCCAGAGTTTGCGACCTTGCTGCATCAGACCAGCAACATGCTGATCCGCCCGTTGCGCCAGTTCAAGGGCACCAGCCCTACGTGCTTTCTCGCCCCGTTTTGTCCAGGCCTGGACCTGTTCGGCGAGCGTGAGCAGTTGGCGGCGTAATTCCCTCGCTTGAAGTTGCTGCTGCCCGCGACGAGTGTGAAGATCCCTTTGGCGGTCTTGAAGATGCTGTTCCCGCAGCAGTTGATCTTGGCTGGGATTGCTGCTTAAAAACTGTTCAAGCCGTTCTTCCAGGCTGCGTTCGAGGTTGTCCAGCCAGGTGGGGCTCATGGGATTGGATCCGGTGCGCGTGTGATTAATGGAGCTTCGATTTCTTGCTCGAGCGGATTGATGGCACCTTCCCGTGAACGGAGCAACAGTTGGGTGAGACGAGCCACTGATCCCTCTCCGAGCTCAAGGGCACCCAAGCGATCGAAGGCGTTGCGGTACACCGTTTCCAGCTCTTCGATCAGGGTTTCTCGTTGTAGGCGGACGGTGGCCCGTTGCTCGTCGCGACTCATGGCTCAGCGGGGTTGAAGGTCTGGATCTCAGTCTGTGGGCTCTAAGAGATGCAAGGAGAGATCATCCTCTGGATCATGCCAGCGACGCAGCCAGCGCCACCCGGCCCGTTGCGCTAACGCAACAGCGCGTTCAGGGCTGTACTTGAGGCTGTATTCGGTGATCAGTGGCTCATCGCACTTGAAGGTCCAACGGTTATCCGCGATTCTGACCACTTGGTCGCAGCTGCTGATCAAGGCCATCTGCACCCGCTGTTGTTCGTCTTGCCAACGCGCTTGGTATTGAAAGCATTGGGGGTCAAAATTCGCTCCCAAATCGGCATTGAGGCGATGCAGCAAGTTGCGTGCAAAGGCAGCTGAGATGCCAGCGGCATCGTTGTAGGCCGCTTCGAGGCGGACCTTGCTCTTGGGTTGGTCCAGACCAAGAAGCAGAGGTCCTCCCTTCAGCAACTGCTTGAACTGGCGCAGCACGCGGACGGCATCGTCCTGTTCAAAATTGCCGAGCGAGCTGCCAGGAAAGAAACCGATGCGGCGTTGGTTGCTCAGCAATGGGTGCTCAGGCACTGTCGTCAGTGTGCTGTGATCGCAGCAAATCCCAAGCATCGGCACCTCCGGATGGCGTTGCTGCAGAGCTGCGGTGGCCTTGCCTAGATGCTCCGCACTGATGTCGAGGGCTACGTAGGCGGCGGGATGGATCGCGTTGAGAAGGGGCCCTACTTTTTGGGCGCTGCCAGCCCCGAATTCAACGATCACACCTCCACCGATGGCTGACGCAATCTCGGGGGCAGCCAACTCGAGCAGAGCAATTTCGGTGCGCGTGAGGCTGTATTCGGGTTGCTCACAGATGCGATCGAACAGGCGTGAGCCCTCCTCGTCATAGAGAAACCAAGCCGGGAGTTGGCGGGGACAACGGTTGAGCCCGATCCGCACGAGCTGCTCCATATCCGCTGCTGGCGGATGGAGGTCGATCAGTTCGGGTTTTTGATCGGTCTGGTGAAAGGTCTGTTGAGAGGTGGTGGTCATCGGGCCAAGCGCAGGCCAGCCGCCATCCAGCGGCTAGAGGGAGCAAAAAAATTGCGGTAGGTGTTGCGGGCATGTCCCTCTGGAGTGAGGTGGCTGCTGCCCCGCAACACGAATTGGGAGGTCATGAACTTGCCGTTGTACTCGCCAACGGCTCCTTGGGCAGGCTGAAATCCGGGATAAGGCCGGTAGGGACTGGCGGTCCATTGCCAAAGCTCAGCATGACTTTGCTTGAGCTGCAGCCCCTGCTCCTGGGCGGCCATCTCCCATTCGGCCTCCGTTGGTAAGCGGGCTTCAGCCCAGCGTGCATAGGCATCGGCTTCAAACCAGCTGAGATGACGCACCGGGCGATGGTCGTCTAACGGGCAGCGTCCGGCAAGGGTGAACTCCCAAGCCCAAGCTTGCTGTTCACCACTCTGTGCTTGGCGCCAGTAACGCGGGGCTTTCCACTGCCGCTCTGTGCGCATGGCCCAGCCTTCACTCATCCAAAGTTCGGGGCGCGCGTATCCGCCGTTCTCGATAAAAGCTCTGTAGTCGCCGTTGCTCACCAAGCGATCGGCCAGGGCATAGGATTCGAGCCACACGCGATGCCGTGGTTCCTCATTGTCGAAATGGAAGGGATGGGTGTGGTTGGTGCCGCCGTGCTGTTGCGTGTCTTGGCCGATCTCCACCAGGCCTCCCGCACACGGCAGCCAAACTGGAGGTGTCCCGTCATGGGAAGCCGCTTCGGGCTCCTGCCAATCCGTTCGATACGCCGGTTCCAAGGGCTGACGGCTGAAGGCATCGAGGAGATCCATCAACATCAACTCCTGATGCTGTTGCTCGTGCTGAAGACCCAGTTCCACGAGTTCCACCCAGGGGGATTCGCCATTGCCTTGGAGCAGGTCTGCCAGGGCCTGGGTCACCTTGTGCCGCCAAGCGATCACCTCCGCTATCGATGGCCTGCTCAGTAAGCCCCGTTGCGGTCTGGGTTGCCGCGGGCCAACCGCGTCGTAATAGGAGTTGAACAGATAGGTCCAACGGGGATCCGCCCCTTCGTAACCAGGGCAATGGGGGATCAGAACAAAGGTTTCAAAAAACCAGGTGGTATGGGCGAGATGCCATTTAGGGGGGCTCGCATCAGCCATGCCCTGGAGGCAGAGATCTTCGGCTTCCAGCGGCTCAATTAAAACTTCGCTGCGGCGGCGCACGTCCATCAGCCGGCTGAGCAGCGTGCCGGAGTCCATGGAAGGTTGAAGCTCGGGACAGTGACCTTAGTGAGGCCAAGCTGTAGGTGCTTTCCAACAAGTCCCCCTAGCATCAGCCCATTTAGGCAATGCCCTTGTGATCGGCACGCTGCTGGCTGAGCGCTACCGCTTGGATCAATGTCTGACGGCAGACACCTCCGCACCCCAGGGGCAGCTTTGGCGTGGCACCGATGTGTTGGCCTCCGATGCGCCAGTGGCACTGCGGCAGCTTCAAGATCCTGAGGCGCAAGAGCGGTTTCGCCAGCTGTGGCCGGCGATGCAATCGGTGCTTCACCCGCTGATCCCACGCTTCGGAGGCCTGCTGGAGGAATTGGATTCGCTTTGGCTGGTGAGGGAGTGGCAGGAAGGATCCAGCTTTGGGCAGATTCAGCAGCAGCGGCGCGAGCGTCAGCTGGTGTTTGGTGGCGGCGAAGTGCTGCTGTTGTTGCGTCAGCTCCTCCCCGTGTTGGGCGTTCTCCATGGCAAGGGACTGGTCCATGGCGATATCAACCCGAGCAATCTTCTGCGCCGTGATCAGGATGGATTGCCGGTTTTGCTGGATTTTGGCCTGCTGCAAAAACTCGGCACCGCCCCGCTCCTCGGAGCCACGGCTAGTTATGCCCCGAGGGGACAAGGCCGGGGCGAGATGGCCGCGCCATGGATGGATTTGCATGCTCTGGGTGTGACGGCCTTGACATTGCTGAGCGGACGGGCACCGGAGGCCTTGCTGCCGGCCGATGCCAGCGAATGGCCATGTCCCTCAGGCCTCGAGATCCATGAAGGCTTCCGCGAGGTGCTGGAACGCTTGCTCAGTGAGCTTCCAGGTCGCCGTTTTGAGCAGGCCGGGGAGGTTTTGCAGGCCTTGAAAGCGGTTCCCATGCCTGAATCGACCGGACCGATGCCGAGTTCAGAGCGCACGGTCGTGCTCGCGCCTGCCGTGCTGGCCTCCGCTGAACTCCCTGCCGCCCTTCCGCAGGCTGTTGTCTCGCCTTCCCCTCAGCCTCGCCGGCGTCAGCGCGCCGATGAGCGCCAAGTGGCGGCGGAAGGCCGGTTATGGCCCGTGGCGATTGCCCTGTTGTTATCAGCGGTCGTAGGTACGGCGATTGGCTGGTTCCTGCTCAGCCGCGGCAATGCTCCAGCTGGTGTGCCTTCCACGGATCGAGATGTGGTGGGTCGCTCGCCGACGGCCAGCCTTCCGCCCGCAGAGGTGGATCAGCGTCAACAACTGCTCAGTCGATTAAGGGCTCTGCAGGTCGACCGCAGCTGGTTCTTGGAGCTCGTGGATGCCAGCTTGTTGGCCCAATTCCCGGAGCGAAGTGGTCGTTTGCCCAGTGATTCCCTGGAGGATGCGCCCCTGCGCCAGGTTTGGAACGAGCTAGCCAATGAGTGGTTGGCAAGGGTGGAGCAGTTGCCTCCAGGCTTGCGTCGCCGACTGGGGTCACTGGATCCCAAGGATTGGCAGACCCAGCGTGAGGCCCTTGTCGGACAAGGGGTGAATGACAGGGTGGTGGAGCAGCTGGTCTCCGTGGCTGCCAACACCCTGTTGCCGGGGGTGGCCTCAGGAACCAAGCCACCCGAACCGTTCCGGCAGCTTTGGTTTGCGGCTGCCTTGCGCAGTCTGGAAGAGGTCAAGATTGAAAAAGTGAAGGCCGGAGCTGAGATGGCCACCGTGTTGTCCAGTCGGGTACCCGCCGATAGCGCCCGTTTGATTTCGATTCAGGTTCCGGCCAATCGCCGGTTGGTGCTCGGCATTAATGGAACGCCGTTAATGCAGATGACTGTCTACGCCGCTGACGGCTCCATTGCTGCCGAACGGGGCCCTTTGCGAGTGGTCACCCTGGCGGCTGATGTGGGCACGCCTGTGCAGGTGCTCGTGACCAATGAAGGTGTCGCTTCCGGTTTGCTGACCCTGTCTTGTCGCGCTGACCTGCAGATCACCAATCCTGCACCAAAAGCACTGTCAAAACCGCTGCCAAGGGTGGATCGCAATCCGATTGCCGATCCGGCGACGGGAGCGCAGGGACCGGTGGAGGCGCTGCCAGAACCCCCTGGCCCGAAGCCAGCAGGCGTGAAAGAGGACGTCTCCCCGGAGCCAGCGGCCCAAGAGCCGTCCGCTGAGCCAGAAGCGGGTCTGCTGAATCAATAGCGGGCGATCGCGTCCCGGGTTTCTTTTTTGACCTGCTTGTCTTTTGCAGCGGCCCGCTTGTCATGGAGCTTGCGTCCCTTGCCCAGGCCGATGGTCACCTTGATCCATGACCCCTGCAGGTGCAGGTTGAGGGGAATCAGGGTGAGCCCTTTTTGTTCCAGATGACCCCGTAATTTGTCGATTTCTCGGCGATGGGCGAGGAGCCGCCTCACTCGCAGTGGCTCGTGATTGAAATAGCGACTGGCGTGGGTGTGCGGGGAGATGTGAACGTTGTGGAGGTGCAGTTCTCCGCGCCTGATCAGGCAGAAGCCATCGCGAAGATTGGCTTGCCCCGCGCGCACCGATTTCACCTCGGTCCCCAGGAGTTCGATTCCCGTTTCTAGGGTTTCAAGGATTTCGTACTGGTGTCTTGCCAGTCGATTGTCGGCCAGCAGGCGATTGGCCGCTGCTCTTGCCGCTGCACTCTTCTTGCCGCCTCCCTTGCCCATCTCGCGTCAGGCCCCACGGCCGATCGGTCTCCCGACCTTATCCAGCTATCGGTACCCTGCGACCATGGCGATTGTCTCTTCCAACGCTGGATCCTCCAAGGGAGCTCCCCGACCGAAGCCGTCGCGGGTGGTGGATGCAACGCGTCAACAGGATGAATCCGCCGAGCTGAGCCCCACGAAGGAAGACGGTCTTAGGCCGCGGCGTCTCGACGATTACATCGGTCAGCGCGAACTCAAACAGGTGTTGGGGATTGCGATTCAGGCGGCGATGGGTCGGGGTGAGGCCCTCGACCATGTGTTGCTCTATGGCCCTCCCGGCCTGGGTAAAACCACCATGGCCATGGTGCTTGCTGAAGAATTAGGGGTCACCTGCCGGATCACCAGCGCCCCGGCCCTGGAGCGCCCTCGCGACATTGTTGGCTTGCTCGTGAATTTGCAGCCCAAGGAGGTGCTTTTCATTGATGAGATTCATCGACTCACCCGCGTTGCCGAAGAGCTGCTTTATCCGGCGATGGAAGACCGGCGCCTTGATCTCACCGTTGGCAAGGGCAGTACGGCGCGAACGCGAGCCCTGGAATTGCCGCCCTTCACCCTGGTGGGCGCCACCACAAGAGCCGGTGCACTGAGTTCTCCCCTGCGCGATCGCTTTGGATTGATTCAGCGCCTGGAGTTTTACGGCCAAGACGATCTACAAGCGATCGTGATGCGGGCGGCGGGTCTGCTGAAGCTGCAGCTTTCGCCTGAGGCATGCGCCGAGATTGCCCGCCGCTGTCGGGGCACCCCCAGGATTGCCAATCGGCTGTTGCGCCGGGTGCGGGATGTGGCCTGCGTGCGTGAGGTTTCGGGCTGCATTGATGTGCAATTGGTGGATGAAGCACTCACGCTGCATCGTGTGGATGGCAAGGGCCTTGATGCCAGTGACCGTCGCCTGTTGGAGCTGTTGCTTCAGTCCCATGGAGGCGGTCCGGTTGGTCTCGATACGTTGGCCGCGGCGCTTGGCGAGGATCCCACCACCCTGGAAGCCGTGGTGGAGCCCTATTTGCTTCAGCTCGGGTTTCTGCAGCGCACCCCCCGTGGACGGGTTGTTACCCCCGCTGGCCGAGGCCACCTGGGCTGGCCTGCGGATGAGGGAGATGCGGCATGAACGTTGATTTCAAGCGTTGGTTCTCCGTCTTGTTGGTTGCCTTCGGGGTTGTGGTGTTGCTTGGGGCTGATCCAGCTTTTGCTGAATCGCTTCCCAAGGATCAGCACCGTCAATTGTTTGAACAGGCCCTGCGCTTCAGCCGTCAGGGCGACCCGCAGCAGGCCCTCGAGGGATGGGATCAGGTGCTGGAGCTGGCTCCCGATGATGCGGCGGCCTGGAGCAACCGCGGCAATGTGCGTTTGGTCTTAGGCGATACCGAGGGGGCGATCGCCGATCAAACCAAGGCGATTGAGCTCGCTCCAGAGGAAGCTGATCCCCACCTCAATCGGGGTACGGCTGAGGAGGCCTTGCAGGATTGGACGGCAGCCGAGCAGGATTACAACTGGATTTTGAAGCGGGATCCACAAGATGCTTCGGCGCTCTACAACCTCGGCAACGTGCGCGGTTCGGAAGGTGATTGGGAATCCGCTGAAGCCCTCTATGGGCGCGCTTCTGAAGCCCGTCCTGGGTTTGCAATGGCGCGCTCCAGCCGGGCTTTGGCCCTTTACCAACTCGAAGCTTTTGACGAAGCTGAGCGGGAGATGCGCAACTTGATCCGTCGTTATCCGATGTTTGCTGATGCGCGGGCTGGATTAAGTGCTTTGCTTTGGATCCGCGGTTCTAAGGGCGAGGCCGAAAGCAACTGGGCCGCGGCTTCTGGTTTGGATCCCAGTTATCGCGAAGCGGATTGGTTGCTCCAGGTGCGTCGCTGGCCGCCCCGCCCTGTGGCTGATTTACAGCGTTTGCTGGCTCTGGAGAGCTCATGACCACCACCACTCCCTCTCTTCAGCAGCGGCTTGAGGCGATCTTGCCCGAGTTGATCGAGCTTCGTCGCCATCTTCATGCCCATCCGGAACTGAGTGGGGAAGAGCACCAGACCGCGGCCCTGATTTCCGGAGAGTTGCGTCAGTGCGGCTGGCGTGTTCGTGAAGGGGTGGGGCGCACCGGAGTGATGGCGGAGCTTGGGCCTCAGAGCGGGCCCCAGGTGGGGCTGCGCGTGGATATGGATGCGTTACCGGTGGAGGAGCGCACGGGTTTGCCCTATGCCTCCCTGCGCCAAGGGGTGATGCACGCCTGCGGCCACGACTTGCACAGTTGTATCGGCTTGGGGGTGGCGCGCTTGTTGGCGCAGGAGCCGTCCTTGCCAGTGGGGATGCGCCTGCTGTTTCAGCCTGCTGAGGAGCTTGCCCAAGGTGCCCGCTGGATGCGTGCTGACGGCGCCACCGATGGTCTCAGCGCTCTATTTGGCGTGCATGTGTTTCCTTCGTTGCCGGTGGGCACGATCGGGGTGCGCAGCGGCAGTTTGACGGCTGCTGCTGGTGAATTGGAAATCGAAGTGATCGGTGAAGGCGGTCATGGCGCGCGGCCCCATCAATCTGTTGATGCGATTTGGATTGCAGCCCGGGTGGTGTCGGGATTGCAGGAGGCGATTAGTCGTCGCTTGGATGCCCTGCATCCGGTGGTGGTGAGCTTTGGAAAAATCGAAGGGGGCAAGGCTTTCAACGTGATTGCCGATCGGGTCACCTTGCTGGGCACGGTTCGCTGCCTCTGCGCCGACCTCCATGAACGCTTGCCAGCTTGGATTGAGGAGACGGTGCAAGCCATTTGCGGGAGCTTTGGTGCCAGCGCCCGGGTTCGCTATCGCTGCATTGCACCTCCCGTTCGCAATGATCCCGCCCTTACCGCCTTGCTAGAGCGCAGTGCCGTTGAACAACTTGGGGCAGATCAAGTGCAACGCCTAGAGCAGCCCTCGCTTGGTGCTGAGGATTTTGCTGAACTGTTGCAGGACGTTCCAGGCAGCATGTTCCGCCTGGGGGTGGCCGGTGCTGATGGATGTGCAGCGCTTCACAACGGTCATTTCAACCCTGAGGAAGGGGCTTTGGGTGTGGGCGTGCAGGTCTTGACGGCTGCGATGTTGGCTTGGAGTCAAACGCCATGAGCCGTCAAACCCGCACCAGGATCCATATTGTGTTGTCTCTGGCGGCACCGCTGATGGTGCTGCTCGGGGTGTCGGCGATGCTGCAGCGCGAAGGGCCCGACCGCTGGCAAGCTCTTCCTGCCATCCTTGTGGGATCTGGATTGGTGGTCCATGCCGTGGTGGGCCGTCGTCATCGCCGCCATCAGCTGTTGATCGCCTTGCGCACCACCCGTTCTCAGGAGGATTGAGATGGCCAGCACCCCCGAACAGACCGCACCCAACCCTGAGGAGCTGCGCGCAGCGATCGCGTCGGGTGACCCGGTGCAAGCGATGCCAGCGCTTGCCAAATTGCGAGCGCTGCCCGATTCAGACAACGACAGTGTGGTGATTCCCCTGCTGATCCTGGGCAGTAATCAACAGGCGTTTTTAGTGCGCTCCCTGAGCTGCAGTGGCCTGGGATACCGGCGCAATGAACAGGCTTGGCAGGTGCTGACGCGTCTGGTCTCGACAGACGACGATCCCAATGTGCGCGCTGAAGCGGCGAATGCTCTAGCGAGCTACGGGGTGGAGCGGGCCTGGCCCCTGTTGCGTGAAAGCTTCGCGAAGGATGGCGCTTGGCTGGTGCGTTGCAGCATTCTTTCCGCTCTCGCAGAGCAGCCCGATATCAACCCGGAGTGGTTGCTGGATCTCGGCAGGCAAGCGATCGCCGATGCAGACGGCACCGTGCGGGTGAGTGGAGCGGAAATCTTGGCCCGGGTTGTGCGTGAGCAGTCCGGAGATGCAAATGGATCAGAAGCCAGGGCGTTGCTTCAGCCGTTGCAGCAGGACGCGGATCACCGTGTGGTGGCGGCTGCCTTGAATGGCTTGCAGCCCTAAATGCAGATGTGGGTCAGACCGGAAAAGCGTTGCTAGCTTTCAAAGACCACTAGGGGTGCCCCGGCTTTCTTTGCGATCGCTGGGGCTGAGATCACACCCTCTGAACTTGATCCGGGTCATGCCGGCGCAGGGAAGTGAATGATGTGATCTTCGGCTGTTTGGCTGGCTCCTGGCAATTCCGCTGCTGCCAAGACCATGCGTACTGAATGGGTTTCCGCTCGTAAGGGCCAGGCCAATGTGTCTCAGATGCATTACGCCCGTAAGGGTGTGGTGACGGAGGAGATGGCCTATGTGGCCACGATCGAGAACCTTCCGGAATCGCTTGTGATGGAAGAGGTGGCGCGGGGTCGGATGATCATTCCCGCCAATGTGAATCACACCAATCTGGAGCCGATGGCGATTGGCATCGCCAGCAAATGCAAGGTGAACGCCAACATTGGTGCGTCTCCCAATGCATCGGATGCAGCGGAGGAGGTGAACAAGCTGAAGTTGGCCGTGAAATATGGCGCTGACACCGTGATGGATTTGTCCACTGGTGGCGTGAACCTGGATGAGGTAAGGACGTCGATTATTGGTGCCTCATCGGTTCCGATTGGCACGGTGCCTGTGTATCAGGCCTTGGAAAGTGTGCATGGCTCGATCGAGAAACTCGATGAAGATGACTTCCTGCACATCATCGAGAAGCATTGCCAACAGGGCGTTGATTACCAGACGATTCACGCTGGCCTGTTGATTGAACATCTCCCCAAAGTGAAGGGACGTCTCACTGGAATTGTGAGCCGCGGCGGCGGGATTTTGGCCCAGTGGATGTTGTATCACCACCGTCAAAATCCTTTGTTCACGCGTTTTGACGATATTTGCGAGATTTTTAAGCGCTACGACTGCACCTTCTCCCTAGGAGATTCCCTGCGTCCCGGCTGTCAGCACGATGCCTCCGATGCGGCCCAGCTTGCTGAACTGAAAACGCTTGGAGAACTCACCCGCCGGGCTTGGAAGCATGACGTGCAAGTGATGGTGGAGGGTCCAGGCCATGTGCCGCTGGATCAAATTGAATTCAACGTGAAAAAGCAGATGGAAGAGTGCAATGAGGCGCCCTTCTATGTGCTCGGCCCGTTGGTGACCGATATTGCTCCTGGCTATGACCACATCACTTCAGCAATTGGTGCGGCAATGGCCGGTTGGCACGGCACAGCGATGCTTTGCTACGTGACGCCAAAAGAGCACCTGGGTCTTCCCAATGCAGAGGATGTGCGCGAAGGGCTGATTGCATACAAGATTGCAGCCCACGCTGCTGATATTGCCCGTCATCGTCCTGGTGCCCGTGACCGTGATGATGAGTTGAGTAAGGCTCGTTACAACTTCGACTGGAACAAGCAGTTTGAATTGTCCTTAGACCCTGAGCGTGCGAAGGAGTATCACGATGAAACCCTGCCAGCAGATATCTATAAGCAAGCTGAGTTCTGTTCGATGTGTGGTCCCAAGCATTGCCCGATGCAAACCAAGATCACGGATGAGGATCTTGCTGGCCTTGAGGACGTTCTCAAGGCCAAAGGTGGTGCAGGTGAACTGGCTGGAGTGAAGTTGGATAAAGAGTTTTGAACAACTATGACTGAAACTAAGCGGCGATTCGTTTCAATATTTAATTTTATATGAGGCTTCTGTTGGGATTATGTGTAGAAAGCAAGCTTGAGCAGTTCTCTTGTGAGAATTGCAGAGGGCTTTCGTTTAATAATTGTAATTTGATTTGCTCTTTTCGGATCAAAGAGCTCATTGCCTCTTCAGCTCTAAGGGTTAGAGGCGTTCTTATATTGATTGAAAAATTTCCTTTAATATGTCCGAAATGCCTCTAGCCTTCGAAAAGATGAGCTGACCAGTGGCAGGATGAAATCTGGCTCAAACAACAGATTGAATGGTTACTAGGCCCAAAACTGGCTTATGAGTATAGTAACTACTGGTAAAGCAAAAAGATGTTTTTGTTTTGGGGTAGGGGGTTGAAGGCTCTATCGTCTTGGCTCAGGCCTGATGGCCTGCGTCTTGACAGCAAACAAATTCACGTGTGTAGATGAAAGCAGTAATTCTTGCGGGAGGTCTTGGCACTCGTATTAGCGAGGAGACAAGCATTAAGCCAAAGCCAATGGTTGAAATTGGTGGTCGCCCAATACTATGGCATATTTTAAAAATATTCAGTTCGTATGGTATTAATGAATTTATTATTTGTTGTGGCTACAAGGGGTATGTGATTAAAGAGTACTTTGCAAATTATTTTCTGCATATGAGTGATGTAACCATAGATATGCGAGTAAATTCCATGAAAGTTCATCATAGAAAAGCAGAGCCCTGGGAGGTGACACTTGTTGATACAGGTGACCAAAGTATGACGGGTGGAAGATTGAAGCGTGTAAGAGACTATGTATTGGGCGAAACATTTTGCTTTACTTATGGGGATGGAGTGGCAGATGTAGATATCACTTCTCTTGTTACTTTTCACAAATCACAGCACCGACAGGCCACTGTTACAGCTGTTCAACCACCAGGTAGGTTTGGTGTTTTGCAGATCGAAGCAAATAACTCTGTTAGTGGATTTCAGGAAAAGCCAGTTGGTGAAGGGGGCTGGATTAATGGTGGATTTTTTGTTCTCGAACCTGAAGTTATTAATCTCATCGAGGGAGACTCCACTGTTTGGGAAAAGGAGCCATTGCGCCACCTAGCTGAAGCAGGCCAATTGAGTGCATACCATCACAATGGTTTTTGGCAGCCAATGGATACTCTCAGGGATAAAAATTATCTCGAGCATTTATGGGCCCAATCAAATGCTCCGTGGAAGATTTGGTGATGTTGAATAACGAGTTCTGGCGAGGCAGGCGCGTCCTGATTACAGGCCATACTGGTTTCAAAGGCAGTTGGCTTTTGCTATGGTTGCATCATCTTGGTGCTGAAGTGTGGGGATATTCATTGGCTCCTAAATCAGATCCGAATCTATTTAATCAACTGGCTAAGGACATTTTTCCCGGAAATAGATGGCACCATTGTATTGGAGATGTAGCTGATTTGGATGCCCTAAATAAGCTAATTAAAGACGCTCAGCCTGAGGTGGTTTTTCATTTAGCAGCTCAACCATTGGTTCGTGAGAGTTATTTAGATCCAATTGGAACATGGTCGACTAATGTTATTGGTAGTTTGCATCTGTTGGAATCGCTTCGCCAGCTACAGCACAAATGTGCAGTTGTAATGGTGACGACAGATAAAGTTTATGAAAATCGAGAATGGTCATATGGTTATCGCGAGACTGATAATTTAGGTGGCCATGATCCTTACAGCTCGAGTAAAGCTGCTGCTGAGATTGGAATAGCCAGCTGGCGTTCAAGCTTTTGTGGGCCTCACCAGCATCAAACCCCATATCTACTAATTGCTACCGCGAGAGCCGGTAATGTTATAGGTGGGGGTGATTGGGCTGCTGACAGAATATTTCCTGATGCAATGCGGTCACTATCCAATCATCAACCGATTCCTATTCGCAATGCTCTTGCTACGAGGCCTTGGCAGCATGTTATCGAGCCATTATCTGGATATCTGCGATTAGCCGAGGAGTTAATGCTTTCGCTAAATCCACCATGCGAAGCATTTAATTTTGGCCCAACGTTGTCTAGTAATCGCACTGTTGGCGAATTAGTTAGCACAATACTTGATCATTGGCCAGGTACTTGGATTGATAATACTGATCCGAGTGCACCGCACGAAGCAACCCTGCTTCATTTACAGATTGATAAAGCCTATCGTCTTTTAGGATGGTCCCCTCGCTGGAGCTACACAACTACAGTAAAACGTACAGTAGATTGGTACCGATCTAATCATGATGGAAGAAGCGCTTTTGAATGTTGCCATGAAGACTTAAGTGCTTTCTCTCAAAATTAGGAATTTTTTTATTTGAAATCATGCCATGAGTGACATTAAAGCCCTAAAGGATGAAATATTGAGACTTACTCGTGAGTACTCAAGGCAAGTCCATTCTTGCTTCAGGCCTGCGGACGACCCCATTCGTGAACCTTGGAAGTCGGGTTCTCCTATTCCATATGCTGGGCGCGTTTTTACAGAAGATGAGGTTGCAGCAGCAGTAGGAAGTACGCTTGATTTTTGGTTGACATTGGGGAATGAAGGTGAATCTTTCCAGAATGAGTTAGCGGAATTCATGGGAGTTCGCAAATCCCTCCTCGTCAACTCTGGCTCTAGTGCCAATTTGGTTGCTATTTCAGCGCTCACTTCTTATAAGCTTCCAGAAAATCGAAGAATCAAGCCTGGAGACGAAGTGATTACTGTGGCAGCTGGTTTCCCAACCACAGTCGCTCCTATTGTTCAGATTGGCGCAGTCCCAGTCTTTATTGATGCTGATCCGATTACTGGTAATGCACAATGTGACCAACTGCAATCTGCGTATACGCCTGGCGTGACCAAAGCAGTAATGATGGCCCATGCCTTAGGTAATCCTTTTGATTTGGCAACTACATTATCCTTCTGTCGTAAGTATGATCTTTGGCTGATTGAGGATAATTGTGATGCATTAGGTTGCAGCTATTCGATGCCACGACCGCAAGCAGAAAGCTTGGGCTTTTCTCAAAATAGTCCAGGTTTAGATGAAGGACCTGATAGAGTTATTAGATGGACGGGTACATGGGGTGATATAAGTACGCAAAGTTTTTATCCTCCTCATCATCTAACGATGGGAGAGGGCGGTGCTGTGAATATAGTTTCTGATCAAAAGCTCAAAGTTATTGCTGAAAGTTTTAGAGACTGGGGACGTGATTGTTGGTGCCCAAGCGGAATAGACAATACCTGCAATAAGAGATTTGATTGGCAACTTGGCGAACTTCCGGCTGGTTATGATCATAAGTATACATATAGTCACCTTGGGTATAACCTTAAGCCGCTTGATCCGCAGGCTGCAATTGGTCGTATTCAGTTAAATCGTCTTCCTGAATTCATAGAAGCCAGAAAGAAAAATTGGGAAACTCTCCGTAAAGGTTTGTCTGGGAGTAGTGAATTCATTGAATTTTCTTTGCCTACTCATGCAACTGACTGGAGCGAAAGTTGTGGGTTCTCGTGGGATAAAAGTGGTTGTCGTACTGATTGCTCTTGGTTTGGATTTAAAATTGCAGTCAGAGAATCTGCAGATT
Source organism: Synechococcus sp. MVIR-18-1 (assembly GCF_014279835.1). NCBI lineage: Bacteria > Bacillati > Cyanobacteriota > Cyanophyceae > Synechococcales > Synechococcaceae > Synechococcus > Synechococcus sp. MVIR-18-1. The sequence goes on from NZ_CP047942.1 coordinate 142,667, forward strand.
TTAGTCGTACTGATTTAGCCCGTGAACTTGACGAGCACAAAATTGGGAATAGGATGCTGTTTGGGGGCAACTTATTGCGGCAACCGGCATTTGTTCAGCTTCGTAGCGATCGTCCTGAGTCAATTCGTGTTGTTGGAGATATGTGCGGCTCAGATGAAATCATGAACACTACCTTGTTTCTTGGTACTTTCCCAGGGCTTACATCTACTCAGCTTAAATTTGAGATTGATGTTATTAACAACTTTATTTCGGAGAGGAGGATTGAGAAATGAAGAAAGTGGCAATACTGGGCTCTGGAAATATTGGTTGTGATTTACTGGTTAAGTGCCAAGAAGCAAAAGGACTCGAAGTCGTGTCCTTCGCTGGTCGGCACCCATATTCTAAGGGTCTAGAGTTTGCTAGAAATCGTGGGGTCTTTATCACCGATAGAAGCATTGAGGGAGTTCTGGAACATCCGGAAAAACCAGACATTTTGATAGATTGTACAAGTGCTTCACATCATCATTACAACTATTCACTTTGTAAGAAAAATAATATTCGTGTTATTGATATGACTCCTGCAATGCTTGGAGTTGCCTGTTGTCCTGTTGTTAACCTAGACCACTGTCTTGATTCAGATAATATAAATATGATCTCCTGTGGAGGGCAAGCATCTATGCCCATATGTTTCGCATTAAAAGAAGCAAATCCTGAGATTAAATACCTTGAGATTGTCTCTACGATATCCTCAGCATCAGCTGGTCCCGGCACACGTAAAAATATTTCTCAATACATCAGCACAACGCAAAAGTCAATTAGTGATATGCTTGACATAGAGAAAGTTAAAGTAATTATCAACATTACACCTGCCGTACCGCCTATTCACATGAAAACTTCAGTATTAATCCAGTCTGACCATATCAAAAACTTTTCTGATACTCAAGAAACCATTCGTAAGATTGTATCGATGACTTCTTGCTATGTGCCAGGCTATTGCTTGTCTGTAGATCTTAAGCAGCTTGGGGCTAAATCAATGTGTCAAGTGCAAGTGACTGGAAGTGGCCATTATCTTCCCCCTTTCGCTGGTAATCTTGATATCATAAATTGTGCCGCACTTGAAGTTGTTAAGCGACTATGACACATCCTCTTGTTTATGACGTCACACTTAGGGACGGCTCTCATGCAAATAAGCATTCATTTTCTTCAGGTTTTTGTGCTAGTTATATAGATCAAGCGTATCAATCAGGATTGCGTCATATTGAGATTGGTCACGGAAATGGTTTAGGTGGAAGCAGCTTACACATTGGTCTATTAGATGAGCCTAATCTTCTGGATGTTGCTTACGAAAAACTTACCATATACAAAGACCTGAAGATAGGTGTTCATGTTATTCCCGGTTTGGCCACTTTTGGCGATGTCGATTATGCCGTTCATAGGGGAGTTTCTATTTTTCGTGTTGCCAGTCATTGTACTGAGGCAGATACAACAGAGACTTATATTAATCATGTGGCACAATCTGGACGAGATGTATGGGGTCTTCTAATGATGTGTCATATGGTAAAACCTGATTACTTGGCACGTGAAGCAAAGAAAATGGAAAGTTATGGGGCATCTCGTATTGTTTTTCTGGATTCAGCGGGTGCATTGACTCCGACAATGGTTAGTTCTATCACGCAGGAACTTCGAGCTGTTGTTGATTTACCAATTGGTTTTCATGCACATAATAATCTTCATGCAGCTATAGCTAATTCTCTTGCGGCACTTTCATCTGGTTGTGATTCAGTCGATGCTTGTACCAGAGGTTATGGTGCTGGTGCTGGCAACCTATCACTAGAGTCTCTTGTTGCATTGTTAGAAAGAGATCACAATCATACTGGGCTTAATTTGGATAAACTGATTTCACTTTCTCAGTTTGTAGAGTCAAATTTCTCAAACAGTCTCCCTATAGTTGACAGCCTTTCTACAGCAACTGGTTTTTATGGTGTATTCTCAGGTTTCAAACCAAAGATTTTAGAAGCTGCACGAATCTTTGATGTTGATCCTCAGGATATAATCAAGGAATTAGGCAGAATGCAAGTGATTGCTGGGCAAGAAGATCAAATAATCGCAACCGCTTCTTCTCTTTCATGCAATGGTGTTTCTAAGTGATGAAAATTGTATTGCATCTATTAGGTGGTGCTGGACGAATTGGAACCGCCCTTATTCAATCACTAGTTGATAATCCGATTAGTAATTTGGATTCAATATATGTCTATTGCGATTCTACGAAGGCTAACGGGGTGGAACGGCTTTATGCTAATACCAAGGCTCCTTTTGTAAGGGCTTTGGGTTACTCGGGCTTTGTTGAGTTTTTCGGGTCTGAAGAGCATAGTATTTTTTCTAGTGAAAATACTCGACATGTAGTCTTTAATTTGCGGGGAATTAATAAGAAGCAACAATGGTTGAATCAACCACTTGATTCTATGGGAGTGCAGATTAATTCGTGTAGGACTATTGTTGATGCAAATCTATGGCTCCAATCGAATGTTGAAATCATTCATTTTAGCTCTCTGCTTTGTGATTTAATCGAGAGCTCCCTTTCTTTGGATCAAATCTGTGAAGGACAGGAAAGTTATCGTCGTCCATATATGGTCAGTAGGCTTCATCAAGAAACAATGCTTGCTGCTAATGCATTTCAGCATTCTATTTCTACCTGCTTTCTTAGGCTCCCGGCAGTTTATGGTTTTTCCGATGACGCCCAGAGTCCTTGGGTCCTAAATGTTTTTTGTAAGTGCCGCAAGAAAAAAGAACTTGTTTTATCACGCAATCCATTTCAAAAAGTTTATCTTACTCATTGTGCTTTTTTAATCCAAGCTCTTCGCTTGCTTATCTCTTCAAATTATGATGTGCGATCTAGCAAAACAGTTAGTTATATGCGTCCACCAATGTTAGGCATGCCAGTTGGTGCACTCGCTAATATTGTCGAGAACTATCCCATTGATAGCGCTGACATGCAATGGAGTGATCTTGGAATTGAATTTTTAGATGAATCTAACCTCGGGCGCGGTGATAATATTGATGCTCATATGCTGCAGCTATTGTCTGCGATCGATACCCTCATTAAGCCATGAGTAAGTTGAAGCTTTCTGTCGCCATTGCCAATTTACTTGCTTCGCAAGGAATACGCCAAGTATTTGGGATTATCGGTTCAGCTAATGCGCACTTGTTTGATGCTGTTTATCAACACCCTGAAATTCAGTTAACCTGCTTGCATCATGAGCAAGCTTGTGTAATGGCTGCTCACGGGTATTACATGCAATCTGGCCAAATAGCAGCCGTATTTGTTACCGCTGGAGCTGGAATTACGAATGCTCTTACAGGTGTTGTGGGTGCATGGGCAGATAGTGTACCTGTTTTAATTCTTAGTGGTCAGGAGGCTACTAAGCAGTTCGCTAGTAATAATCTTTCTCGTATGATCGGGATTCAAGGTGTTTATACAGAGTCGATTTATGAATCCTGTACAAAAAGTGTTGTCACATGCAAGGATTCAGAGAGCGTTGTAATTGCTATTGCTAGTGCTGTGAGACTAGCCAGGGAAGGTCGTCCGGGTCCTTGCATTGTGGATATACCAATTGATTTACAATCTAACGAAATGGAAATTAATAAAATTAATGCATTGATAAATGAGAATCTTGTAATAAAGGGGTTTCAAAGCTTTGGTCTGTCAGATCAGGATTTATCTCATTTATTAATTTCGCTTAAGTCTGCAAATGCACCATTGCTATGGTTAGGCAATGGATTAAGAAAATATAGCTCTTCAGTGATTTCCTCGATTGTTCGTGATCTTGGTATTCCTTATCTTACGTCTTGGACAGCAACGGATCTGTTTGAGCCTATTGATGATCTTTATGCTGGACATGCTGGTACTTACGGCGGAAGAGCTGGCAATTTAATATTGCAATCTTGCGATGTGCTTTTAACTTTAGGCACTCGCTTGGCGATACCTCAAAAGGGTTATGTCGATCATCAACTGGCTAGGCGAGCAAAAATATTTGTGATTGATTGTGATCAGATCGAGCTAGATAAATTAAGCGAACGTTTTGATAATAAATACTTGGCAGATGCTTCTGTTGCGCTTTCGCAAATACATCAATCGTTGGGAAATACACTGCATTCTAGTATGAATGAATGGCTTAGCCATGTAGGTCTTATTCGTAATGAATTCTCGCTTGTAGAACCTTGTCATCTTAAAAAAGATGCAGTTGACTCATATCAATTTATTTCCGATCTCGGTAAGTTGTCGTCCTCTAATACTACTTTTGTGACTGATATGGGGACAGCTCTGATTAGTGGTTTTCAAGTTCTTGAACCGAAAAATGGTCAACGTTTATTCACTAGTCAAGGGCTTGGTGAAATGGGTTATGGACTTCCTGGCGCCATTGGTGCTTGGTTCGCAGATCCGACTCGGCAGGTGATCTGTTTAAATTGCGATGGTGGCTTGATGATGAATTTGCAGGATCTTCATTCTGTAATTAGCCATCAAATCCCCCTTAAACTAGTGATATTTAATAATGATGGATATTTAATGATTAAGCACACTCAAAATGCAATTGTTGGTGGAAGACGTGCCGGTACTGATAGAGCTAGCGGTTTGACTTGCCCTGAGTATAAACCACTTGTAAAAGCCCTAGGCTTTGACTATTTTTCCCTTTCATATCTTGATCAGCAAGATCAGGTTATTACAGAATTTCTTGAACATGACGGAGCTTCTGTATTGGAGGTCTTTATGGCTGCTGATCAATTGTTAGTTCCTAAGCTTTCAGTTAGTGTTTCCGCAGATGGAACGTTGGTTTCTCCCCCTCTTGAAGATCTCAGCCCATTAATACCCCTAGAGCAAATAGAACGGCTTATGCTTGTGGATGTTCATCCGAATTCTATTTCATTGGAAAGGGATGAAGTCGTTGCTAAGGGTGATGCTATTTATTGATTCCAATGGCTCAAACAATCTTTTTTGAAAATCAGATTTTTCTTGATGATATTAGTTCGTTGGTTTCGACATTCAAGGATTGGGAGTTTTTTAGAGATCAATCGGTCTTAGTGACTGGTGGTGCGGGCTTAGTCCCTTCTTATCTTGTGAATACCCTTTTGTATGCCAACCATGTGTTAAGCCTGAACCTGAATATTACCTGCTTAGTACGCTCGGAACAAAGCAATTTATTTCGTCTTGCTTCATGGATAAATAACAGCTCACTCCATTTAATCTATGGAACTGCTGAGGAATATCCATACTCTTTACTTGAGCCACACTCAATTATTGTGCATGCTGCTAGTGCAGCCAGTCCTAAAATTTATGCTCAGGATCCTGTTGGCGTTATTTTGCCAAATAGCACAGGAACGATGCGGCTTTGTGATCAAGGTCGTTTATGGCAGATCAAACGTCTATTATATTTTAGTACAGGTGAAGTATATGGTATTAATAGCAAGGAATACTTCAATGAACTTGATTTTGGTTATTTAGATCCTAATTCTCTCAGAAGCTGTTACGCTGAAAGCAAAAGAGTTGGAGAATCGATTTGTAAGGCGTATTCGCATCAATATTCCTTGCCAGCCACCAGTGCACGAATATTCCATACATATGGTCCACAAATGTTGCTTGATGATGGGAGAGTCTTTGCTGATTTTGTAAGAGATGCTCTTAATCGGAAGCCCATTGTGCTTGCAAGCTCTGGTAGCGCACGTCGTTGTTTTTGCTATTTGAAGGATGCTACAAGTGCTTTCCTTACCCTTTTGGTTAATGGTCTCAGTGGAGAGGCTTATAATTTAGCCAATCCAAATGCCGAAATCTCCATTCTTGAACTTGCTCACCTGGTGGCAAATCTAGTAGATCCTAAACTCGAGGTTAGTATTCAAGACTCATTCGCTAAGAAGCCTGGTTATGTTCCCAGCGCTGTTCCGCGATCTTTGCCCTCTGTGTTAAAGTTGGAGGCTTTGGGCTGGAGAGCTAGTATAGGGCTAGAGGAAGGCTTTTCTAGGACCTTACTTTCTTATTCTAATTTTCACCATGCATAACCGTCTAGAACACCTTAAACAGGATTTTACTTCTGGAAATGTTAGCAAGCATGACTTTATAAATCGAGCCCACGCAGAATTCCACTCTGTCTTACATGAGTTTTCTTCTACACTGTCAAATACAGATATTTCAAAAATAGAAATTCTTGATAATAAGGTCTTAATGACGAATAAGTCCGATGGGATTGTTGTTGAAGTTGATTCCTGTGATGAACGAACTGCACCTGTAGAAGCTTTCAACTTCGGTTCTTACGAACCAGGCGAATCTTCAGTTATTAGAAAGCTCGCAGCATCTATTGATACAATGTTGGATATTGGTTCTAATATTGGTTGGTATTCACTTGTGGTAGCCAAGCTTAATCCTTCAGCAAAAATTCTTGCTTTTGAGCCAATTCCGCAAACTTTTGCTAAATTGAAAAATAATTGCAAACTCAATCGTCTTTCTAATATAGATTATAGGAATTATGCTCTATCTGATTCTGAGGGTTCCTTTCCTTTTTATTTTTATCCCGAAGGCAGTGGAAATGCTTCTATGAAAAATTTAGCACTAAGAGATGATGTACTTGAGATTGAATGTCATCTTCGTACTTTAGATAGTCATGAGGATGAGATCTTAGACTCTCAAACAATAGATTTCGTTAAAATTGATGTTGAAGGCGCAGAACTTTTTTCTGTGAGGGGTGGAATTAATTTACTTCAAAAGCATAAGCCAATATTGTTAGTCGAATTGCTCAGAAAGTGGTCTGCACCATTTGGTTATCATCCCAATGAAGTCATTGAGATACTTGCCTCTATAGGGTATGTAGCTTATACGCTCTCAAATGAGTATAAGCTTTCAAGATTCACCCTCATTGATAGTGAAACTGTGGACACTAACTTCTTCTTTGTCCATCCTAATTCTCGGCTATTTTCTGAACTTACATTTCATTAAGTACATGATTATTGATATTCTTGTCCCTGCTTATAACGAAGCAGCTTCTCTGCCAGAGCTGATTGATAGAATAATAGTTTCAATATCTTTAGCTCAATCTGATTCTGGGATTTTAGATAAATCGCTAGATTTTGATTATAAGATTTACATAGGTGACAACTATAGCTCTGATAACACCTTGGAAGTTGTTCAGATGCTTCAATCAAAATATCCTGGCAAAATATATCTTGTTCAGAATCATAGAAACTATGGTTACGAACATTCCGCCTGGAATCTTTTTAGGTTATCTAGAGGTAATGCTGCTGTTCATATTCTGTCTGATCTTGAGGATCCTCCAGAGCTTGTTGGTGAGCTTATTGTTGGTTGGTTACTCCGTGATGTCTCAATAGATTCAATCTTTGCATCTAAACTGACTAATAAAACTGAATTGTATTTTTATCAATTCTTTAGACGACTTTTCTATCTGCTTTCTCGAATATTTTTACGTATTAAGTTACCTGTCGGTTATCATGGCGTTGGTATTTATAGTGATTTTGTGATTAAGGATGCTGTTTGGCTTTTTAGTCGTTCCTCACTTAATATTAGATCTTGCTTAGTAAGCTGTTCGGATTCTTTTGCTTCTATACATTATAAGAAAATGCTAAGAAAGCATGGTAAATCATCTTTGAACTTTCGACGAAATGCAGCAATCGCAGTTGAAAGTATTTTCAAGCAAGATCGCTCTTATCATACTTTAATTGCCATTATGTGCATCTTTAGCTTTATCTTTTTCCTTTTTTGTACAATTTTCGCACTCTTCAACCAAATATTATTTAAGGTCTACCCAAGTGGTACTTTGACGCTATCTACTATCATTGGTGCATTTGCGATTACCACAAGTCTTTCAATTTATTTGTTGTCTTCTCAGATTTCTTCTATACCTAAAACAAGGAGAACACTTAAAGTCCGTTACACTATTAAATAACAATATTTTTTATTATGCCCTTTTCATTCTTTAAGTCTGCAGGGAGACGTCTTACTCTGCCTGTTGTCTACGCTTTGTCGGGTGTTTTTTTCACTCTTTTTGGTGCGACGATATATTGGACTCTTTACCCCCTTGGTCCATTTCTATCGATCTTAATTACTGAAGCTACAGTTCATACAGTTAGATATCTTACTTTTAGATATCTAGTTTTTACTAGTTATAGAGGCTTTGTTGTGAATCCATTTAGATATATTATTGTGGTTATGCCTGCATCTTTGGTAGCTTTTATTTCTGTAATTCTTTTTTCGCCTCTTCTTGGAAGAGCTGCATCTACTGTTTTTGTTGTATCTATTTCTTTTGTTGTTGGATTTTTCTGGGGCAAAAGAGTGTTTACTGATAGCCAATAAATAGTACCTTCCCTTCCATCTCGGACATGCTTTTATGTTGTATTGGTTGGTTCCCACTACTTCTATATTGGATGCACTTTTAATGCTTATATCCTCATGTTACCTAGCAGTAGTTTCCTTAGTATTTATACCTTGATTATTCTCTGGTTGTCTTGTTTTTTATTTTGTTCGATCAAAAACTTTTTCTTTCTATTTCATAGAGGCATCTTGGTTGATTGCATTCTGTGACTATGTGGTGAATTTCTCTTATGGGTAAGAAGTATTGATTTCAGAGTCCCTTATATTTGCTTATGAAATTTTCAAAGTTTTAACAGGTTTTACTACTGCTCTATTATCTTAAATTGTTTGTTTCTGACTTGTTATGTCCTGGAATCTATATACTGAGTTATCGTTTGTCTCTGTCTCCTGATTTGCTCCTACTCTTCCAAGTTGCAACTTTTCCATTGATGTTTCCCTTTGATTCACTTAATACATAAATTGCTATCTTTTGGCTTTCTTGATTGTTGCTACCTGGTGTTTCGTCGTTAATTAATATTCTATATTTTTTTCCCGATTTGAGCCTGCCTAGTCCCTTTATTTGAATTGTCTTTATTGTGTTGTCTTTAATATTTTCTTTTGCTATCTTGCCTGAACAATATCTTTTGTTTTCTTTGATAATACATATTTGAATGTTACCTTTATTCTCTCTATTATAAGTGGCTAATGTTACCGATATGCTGTCCAAGTCGCTTTCTTCCTTTGTCTGAATTGTTGAGGTTGTTCTTTTATTAGTTCGTATTGGTAATGGCTTGAGATCGTCGCTTTTTATGGCTAAACCTTTGTTCCAATTCTCTTTCACGGTCAGGTGAGTGTATTCCTGTTTTGAACTTACTTGCATTACTTCTTTGATATGCTCCTTTAACACGTATATTCCTGATACTGGATTTAAATACTTTTTGTTTTGTTTTTCTATCAAGCATTGTCCATAGATGTTGGAATCTGTGCCTGCTATGATCCATCTTCTATATAAGATTATGTCTGGATCCTTTATATTTGGATTGTTGCATATATGATACTTCTTTAAATTTTCATCTTTTTCGACTGCCTCCATGTACCAAATATATCCAGTCACTGGATATGAAGATGTTCTGTTATGCCAGGTATTCTTGAATGGTAAAAATGGCCAAACAAATAGTTCTACCTTTCTTCCATTCTTTGTCTCTATGTTTCTTATCAGATCTTCAGTAAACGTATCAACATCTGAGCTGTTTTGCCCAAGAAATTTTGAGACCGTTAAATGAAGCTCTTTATTTACCTTAATTCCAATCTTTCCAGCAGTTCTTGTTTGTTGCACTATTATGCCCGGCGCAATTGCAAGTATTGCTGCAGAAGTTCCTAGCGCAATACGCATAATTTTGCTTACTTTTTTGTCAGAAAGTACTACTTTCGCGTAATCCGTGCTGGAGACAATGCATAAGAGGCAGGCTGGTATTATGTAAGGTAATGAATGAAAATCGTTTAGTGAGGTGAGTCCTGTTCGGTATCCAAGGCTCAAAACTGACGCTGACATTGTTAAGCTTGCGCATGCATTTCTCCAGCTATATAGTCCTTTTTGATGCATTAGTGTTAATGGCATAATGATTACTCCCGCTGCAAGTAATAAATTTATTACTTGATAAGTATTCCCTGGTTTGCTTAATACTGTAATGCCACCTTTCATACCTCCAAATATCTCTAAGTTGAAGTAGATATGGCCTAGGTAAATTGCTTCTATTGTTATTACTCCTGCCAATGCGGAAAGTGCTAAAAGCACCACTGGTGAAATGGCTACTGTTTCAGCCACATATCTATAGAAACTCGTTTTTTTTTGGTTTCCCAGTTCGCTTTTTATGATTTTTCCTTTCTGGTCATTCTTTGTGTTTGTTGACGTTATTAGCCAGGAAGCTGCTGATAATATGATGAATGGTACAAATGTTGCTGATGTTGTCAAAAGTAGCCCTGATAGGCATACAAGTGTTATTAGTGACCTGTTCCGTGCTTTTTCGCCTGAGATTCGTGGATATGTTATTGCGAATATAATTATGCTTGAGACTAATCCGCCTACCCCATGATAAATCCCCATCCTTATGGTTCCGTCGGACCAGATAGTTGCTATAAATATGCTTGCTGCTAAAGCTTGTACTGAATTTAATGGTTTCTCTCTGTTATCGCTCAGATTTTGTATGCACCAGATTAGAGTCAATGCGCATAGCAAAGGAGTAATTCTGAGCGCTATAAAGCTCGTAAAAGTTCCGTTAATTGCGTAGCCAGCTATGGCTATAAAGTACATTAATGGTCCATGATTTACTAATACGTCCTTGTATGGCAGCATGCCCTGGCTTGAAAAAATAGCCGCTGTTATTTTTTCTTCTTCGTCTACAAAATGTCCATAAGGTAGATGCGATACTAAGATGACCCCAAGTATGCATATCATTATTATATCTAATAGCTTCCGATTGCCTAAACGGGTTTGTATTATGGATTTAAGCCTGTTCATCTTTTTTGATTTGGAATAATAGCTTTATATTTTATTTGCCCCATAGACGTTTGTAGTGTCTATGGAGGCTTCTTGCTTTTTATTCAGCCTAGTAAGATGGCTCTGGATTTTTTTATAACATTTTCAACCGTAAAGCCAAATTTCTCCATACAGGTTCCGCCTGGAGCTGATGCTCCGAAGCGATTCATGGTGATGCTGTCGCCATCGAGACCAATGAAACGGTGCCAACCGAATGTTTCAGCGGCTTCCACCACGATGCGTTTGCGAACAGCGTTCGGAAGCACCTCTTCTTTGTAAGCATCACTCTGCTCGTCGAACAGTTCAACGCAAGGCATCGACACCACTCGCACTTTTTTACCCTCTGAGGTCAGCTGTTTGGCAGCTTGAACGCAGAGATCAAGTTCGGTGCCAGTCCCGATCAGAATCAGATCGGGCGTACCAGCACAATCGTCTAATACGTAACCGCCAAAGGCGACTTTGTTGATCGAGGAGTTGGCCTGATTTGCCATTCCCTGGCGGCTGAGGCACATGGCGCTTGGGCGGTTGCGATTCTCGATCGCAACTTTGTAGGCACCACTGGTTTCGTTGCCGTCACCAGGGCGGAACACCAGCATCCCTGGCATGGCGCGCAGTGAGGGGATGGTTTCGATCGGTTGGTGGGTGGGGCCGTCTTCACCGACGCCGATCGAATCGTGAGTCAGCACGTAAATCACACCAAGCATGCTCAGTGCTGACAAGCGCATGGAACCACGCATGTAATCGGCAAACACCAGGAAGGTGCCGCCGTAGGGGATCAAGCCGCTGTTGTGATAAGCGATGCCATTGAGCACGGCCGCCATCGCGTGCTCGCGCACACCAAAGTGCAAGTAGCGCTTTTCTGGAGTTTCAGGCTGGTAGGAGCCTGTTTCTCCGGCGATGTCGGTGTAGTTGGAGTGGGTCAGGTCAGCGGAGCCGCCAATCAATTCGGGAATGGTGGCGCCCAGGGCTCCGAGACAAATCTGGGAATGCTTGCGTGTGGCCAGACCTTTGTCGTCTGCGGTGTAGGTGGGCAGGTTCTTGTCCCAGCCCTGGGGAAGCTCGCCGCGCAGCATGCGCTCGAATTCAGCGGCTTCTGTGGGGTACTTGCTGCGGTAGGTCGCCAAAGCCTGATTCCACTCAGCTTCCTGTGAAGCGCCACGTTCCACCGCTTGGCGGTACTGGTCGTAGGCCTCTTGAGGGATTTCGAATGGCCCATGGGTCCAGCCCAGCTGTTTGCGTGTGAGCTCAGCTTCCTCTTCGCCAAGAGGGGCGCCATGGACACCGGCTGTATCACTCTTGTTGGGTGAGCCGTAACCAATGGTGGTGGTCACCTTGATGATCGAGGGCTTGTTGGTGACGGCTTTCGCCGCCTCAATCGCCTTGGCGATCGCGTTCACATCGGTGTCGCCCTCGGCAACGTGCTGCACGTGCCAGCCATAGGCTTCGTAACGCTTGAGAACGTCCTCGGTGAAGGACACATCTGTGCGTCCATCAATCGTGATGTGATTGTCGTCGTAGAGGGCAATCAATTTGCCCAGCTTGAGGTGACCAGCCAGGGAGGCAGCTTCTGAAGCCACGCCCTCCTGATTGCAGCCATCACCCATGATCACGTAGGTGAAGTGGTCCACAACCTTGGCGTCAGCCTTGTTGAATTTGGCGCCTAGGTGGGATTCGGCGATCGCGAGGCCCACGGCATTCGAGATGCCTGCTCCAAGCGGGCCGGTGGTGACTTCAATGCCAGGGGTTTCAAATGTTTCCGGGTGGCCTGGCGTTTTCGAGCCCCACTGACGGAATTGCTTGATGTCGTCGATGGTCACCGAGTCGTAGCCGGTGAGGTGCAGGAGGGCGTACTGCAGCATGCAGCCATGACCGGCCGAAAGTACAAACCGATCGCGGTTAAACCACTTGGGGTTTTTGGGGTTGTGCTTTAGAAACTTGTCCCACAACGCATACCCCATCGGTGCGCAGCCCATGGGCAAACCGGGGTGACCGCTATTGGATTTATTGACGGCATCAACGGCCAGCATGCGGATGCTGTTGACGCAGAGCGTGTCGAGAGAAGCGGTTGCGGCAGCCATGGAGTGAAGAAGAGGGGGGAGGAGTTAGGGATTGGACTGAGCTTGGACTTAGCTCATGCGTCGGAAGGCGAGGCAGACGTTGTGACCGCCGAAGCCGAAGGAATTGGAGAGCACTGTTCCCAGTGTTAGTTCACGAGCCGTGTTCGGCACAACATCTAGATCACATTCTGGGTCCGGATTGTTGTAGTTAATTGTCGGTGGCACTACACCGTTGCGCAGTGCGAGCACACAGGCCACAGCTTCGATGCCGCCTGAGCCCCCGAGCAGGTGGCCCGTCATCGACTTCGTTGAGCTCACCGGAATGTCGCTGGCATGACTGCCTAGAGCACTCTTAATGGCTGCGGTTTCGTTGCTGTCGTTGGCTGGAGTGCTGGTGCCGTGGGCGTTGACGTAGTCCACGCTGTCAGCGGCGATTCCGCCATCTTCGAGGGCCAGGCGCATCGCAGCAGCGCCACCGACGCCGCCTGGCGTTGGAGAGGTGATGTGGTGGGCATCGCAGGTGGTGCCGTAACCCACGATTTCGGCCAAAATCGTGGCGCCTCGGGCTTCGGCGTGGGCAAGGGTTTCAAGGACCAAAATCCCTGAGCCTTCTCCAATCACGAATCCATCTCTGGTTTTGTCGAAAGGTCGACTCGCCGTGGAGGGATCGTCGTTGCGGAACGAGAGCGCCTTGGCACTGGCGAATCCGGCAACCCCCAGGGGCGTGATCGCTGACTCGGCACCGCCGCAAATCATGGCGTCGGCTTTACCCAGCTGCAGAAGCTGGAAGGCATCACCGATGGCATTGGAGCCTGCGGCACAGGCGGTGGCCACAGCGGAGCTTGGACCTTTGGCGCCCAGGGCGATCGCGGCCAGCCCGGTGGCCATATTCGGAATCATCATCGGCACCGTGAAGGGACTGACGCGACCCGGGGCCTTGTCTTTCAAGACATGGGCCTGGGTTTCCATGGTGAGCAGCCCGCCCACACCCGATCCGATGCTCACGCCAATGCGATGGGCATTGTCTGGGGTGATCGTGAGGCCGGAGTCGGCGAGAGCTTGCTTGGCAGCCACCACACCGAATTTGCAGAAGCGATCCCAGCGTTTGGCGTCTTTGGGCTCAATGAAGCCACTGGGATCAAAATTCTTGACTTCAGCAGCGAAGCGACAGGCGTGCTGCGCTGCATCAAACAAGGTGATCGCTTCGACGCCGTTCTTTGCGGAGGTCAAGCCCTCCCAATAGTCAGCGACGGTATTGCCGATCGGTGTAACAGCACCGAGGCCCGTGACCACGACGCGCTGGAGACCCTCCACCATGCAGATCCTCAGGCTTGCTTGTCTTCGATGTATTTGACGGCATCGCCAACCGTGGCAATCCCTTCGGCGGCTTCATCGGGAATTTCGATGTCGAAGGCTTCCTCAAGAGCCATCACCAACTCGACGGTGTCGAGTGAGTCAGCTCCCAGATCGTTCTGAAAGTTGGACTCAGGTTTGACTTCGCCGGCATCGACGCTGAGCTGCTCCGTGACGATCGAACGGACTTTTTCGAGGATCGATTCCTGGGACATGGCCGTGCAGACGTGACGCCGCATCTTACGGGCTTGGCCCATGCGCCACCCCGTGGCGTTAACAACGGTGACGGCAGGCCGGCATGAATGGCTCAGTGGCGCCGGCGACGGGTACCTTGATTTCAAGTCATCCGCATCGGAATCGGGCATATGTCCCACGCCGTCAAGATCTACGACACCTGCATCGGTTGCACACAGTGTGTGCGCGCTTGCCCCCTCGACGTCCTCGAAATGGTGCCCTGGGACGGCTGCAAGGCGGGCCAAATCGCCTCATCTCCTCGCACAGAGGATTGTGTGGGCTGCAAGCGCTGCGAAACCGCTTGCCCCACAGACTTCCTCAGTATCCGGGTTTATCTCGGGGACGAAACCAGTCGAAGCATGGGCTTGGCCTACTGAATTTGGTTCAATACCCATACGACCAGCCCGGCTAAGCCGGGTTTTTTTATATGTGCGGCATCGTTGCGGTGATTGGTTCGCGAGACGCGGCACCGCTGCTGCTTGAAGGACTTCGCCAGCTGGAGTACCGCGGCTATGACTCCGCCGGCATCGCCACGCTGCAGGGCAAGGATTTGCACTGCCTGCGCGCCAAAGGCAAGCTCAACAATCTCATCGTTCGTGTGGACCGTGACGGTGCGCCAGGGCTTTGCGGGATCGGCCATACCCGCTGGGCAACCCATGGCAAGCCGGAAGAGCACAACGCTCACCCCCACCGTGACGGCAGCGGCAGGGTGGCGGTGGTTCAGAATGGGATCATCGAAAATCACCGGGCCTTGCGCGAGGAGCTCACGGCCGCTGGTGTGAGCTTTCAGTCGGAAACCGACACTGAGGTGATTCCCCATCTGATTGCCGCGCAATTGCAGTTGATGGGGGTTGGTGAGGGAGCTGGAAACGGCCAAATTCTTCTAGAAGCTGTGCAGGCGGTGTTGCCCCGGCTGCAAGGGGCTTATGCCTTGGCGGTGTTGTGGGCCGATGCACCCGGTGCCCTGGTGGTGGCACGCAAAGCGGCACCGCTGCTGATTGGGCTTGGGGAAGGGGAGTTCCTGTGTGCCAGTGATACGCCAGCTTTGGCGGGTTTCACGCGCACGATTCTTCCGATGGAAGACGGCGAGGTGGCGCTGCTGAGTCCACTGGGGATCGAGCTGTATGACGCAGAAGGTGCGCGGCAACAGCGCACACCAACCATGCTCAGTGGGTCGGATCACATTGCCGACAAGCGCCATTTCCGCCACTTCATGTTGAAGGAAATCCACGAGCAGCCTGAAACGGCTCGGCTCTGGGTGGACCGGCATCTTCCGGTGGGGCTGCCCGCCAGCAATCCGGTGGCGCTTCCTTTTGATGAATTCTTCTACGAAGGCGTGGAACGCATCCAAATTCTGGCGTGTGGCACAAGTCGCCACGCCGCTTTGGTGGGGGCGTATTTGCTTGAGCAATTCGCCGGACTGCCCACCACGGTGTTTTATGCCAGTGAGTTTCGTTATGCCCCACCACCGCTGGCGCCCCACACCCTCACGATTGGGGTGACGCAATCTGGAGAAACGGCAGACACCCTTGCCGCTCTCAGCATGGATGCCAAGCGTCGGCAGGCCTATGGCCAGCCCGACTACGCACCAAAGCAGCTGGGCGTGACCAATCGCACGGAGAGCTCATTGGCCCGGCAGGTGCCTTACATCCTGGATATTGGTGCTGGGATTGAGGTGGGTGTTGCTGCCACCAAAACCTTCCTTGGACAGTTGTTGGCTTTCTATGCCCTTGCGGTTGCTTTCGCGGCAAGGCGGGGACATCGCTCGGAGGCTGAGATCAGCGGCTTACTGGAAGAACTGCGAGCCTTGCCGGAGCAGTTAGAGCGCCTGGTGGAACATCACGACAAGGGTTCAGAAGCCTTGGCTCCCCGCTTTGCTGAAACCCAGGATGTGATTTTCCTAGGCCGAGGGATCAACTATCCGATTGCCCTTGAGGGCGCTCTCAAGCTCAAGGAAATCAGTTACATCCATGCTGAAGGCTATCCAGCTGGGGAGATGAAGCACGGGCCGATCGCCCTGCTCGATTCGCACGTGCCAGTTGTGTCGATTGCGATGCCTGGCCCGGTCTTCGAAAAGGTGTTGAGCAATGCCCAGGAGGCCAAAGCGCGCGACGCACAAATGATCGGTGTGGCGCCGGAAGGCCCAGACACCGAGTTGTTTGATGCGCTCTTGCCTGTGCCTGAAGTGAGCGAGTGGGTGAGCCCCTTGCTCACCGTGGTGCCGATGCAATTGCTCAGTTATCACATTGCGGCCTATCGCGGCCTCGATGTGGATCAGCCACGCAATTTGGCCAAGAGCGTGACTGTGGAGTGATGGCTAAGAGTTTTTTTGACTCCATGCCTGGTAATGAGCGCTGGCATTAAAGACGAATGCGGCCAAAAGGTTCATGCCTCAAGCAGCAACTCCTTGAAGTAAGTAATCGTGGGCTCAAGCCCTTTATCAAGTGCTACCGATGGCGCCCATCCCAATTCCTTCTGGGCAAGATCAATGATGGGCTGCCGTTGCAGCGGATCATCTTGAGGCAACGGTTTGCAGACTAATTCCAATTCTGGATTGATCTTCTCCCGCACCAGATCTGCAAGCTGCCGGATCGTGAATTCCGTTGGGTTGCCGATGTTGATCGGCCCGGTGTGTGATCCGTTCATCAAGCGAATCATCCCCTCGATCAGATCATCCACAAAACAAAAGCTACGGGTCTGACTGCCATCGCCATACAGCGTGAGTGCTTCCCCTTTAAGGGCCTGAACAATGAAATTGCTCACCACCCGGCCGTCATCAGGAAGCATGCGCGGACCGTAGGTGTTGAAAATCCGCATCACCCGGATTTCCAGCTGATGCATGCGCTGGTAATCGAAGCAGAGCGTTTCCGCAATGCGCTTGCCTTCGTCGTAGCAGCTGCGGATGCCAATCGTATTCACGCAACCTCGGTAGCTCTCGGGTTGGGGATGCACCTCAGGATCGCCATACACCTCACTAGTGCTGGCCAGAAGCAGCCGTGCCCCAACCCGCCTGGCTAGGCCGAGCATGTTGTAGGTCCCGATAAAGCTCGTTTTCGCCGTTTTCACCGGGTTGAACTGGTAGTGCACTGGTGAGGCCGGGCAGGCCAAATGCCAGATTCGGTCCACCTCAAGCTTGATCGGCTCGGTCACGTCATGGCGGATTAACTCAAAGCGGGGATGGCCCATCCACTGCGCAATATTCGCCTTACGGCCCGTGAAGTAATTGTCAAGACAGATCACCTCTTCTCCGGCTTCCATCAAGCGATCGCAGAGATGGGAGCCCAGAAAACCAGCACCACCGGTCACCAAATTGCGAATGAGAGAAGCAGGCATCAGCTAGTTAGAAACCGAAGAAAGCAGAGCCATGAGATGGTTCGAATTGGTTTTGTTAAAGCTATGCACTGGAATGAATGACCTCTTTGAAAAATTTACTGACGCAGATTAGTGAGAGTGTGTAAATCTTTTTGGGCTAGGTAAGCGATCGCAAGGCTCTGCTTTACACATCGCTGCGCCCGTAGCGGTCCTCAAAGCGCACAATGTCGTCTTCCCCGAGGTACTCGCCGCTCTGAACCTCGATCATGACCACTGGGATTCTGCCGGGGTTGCTGAGTCGGTGCTTGCAGCCAATGGGGATGTAAGTGCTCTGGTTTTCGCCGATCAGTTGCTCTTCGCCATCACGCTCTACGAGGGCGGTTCCGTGCACCACCACCCAGTGTTCGGCTCTGTGATGGTGCATCTGCAGCGACAGGCTGGCGCCAGGTTTGACGGAGATGCGCTTGACCTGCCAGCGCGTTCCTTCCACTACGCCGGTGTAAGCACCCCACGGGCGGTAAATCTTGCGATGGGCTTTGCCTTCGGGGCTGCCTTCTGCTTCCAGCTGCTTCACTACCGTTTTGACGTTTTGCGCTTGGCTGCGATCAGCGATCAGCACGGCGTCATCGGTTTCAACCACCACCAGATTTTCCACACCAAGGCCCACCACTAGCCTGTGCTCGCTGCGTAAATAACAGTTTTTGCTGCCTTCGCTGATCACCCGCCCGCGCAACACATTGCCGTTTTCATCGCGATCAGCGGTGTCCCAGAGGGCGCTCCAGCTGCCCACATCACTCCAGCCGGCATCGAGCGGAAGCACGGTGCCGAGCTTGGTTTGCTCCATCACGGCCACATCAATCGCCACGTTGGGGCATTTGGCAAAGGCGTCTTGATCCAGGCGGAGAAAGTCGAGGTCTGCCATGTCTTGCTCGAGGGCCGCGCGGCAGCAGCTCACCACTTCAGGGGCGAGTCGCTCGAGTTCAGCGAGCATTGCGCTTGCTTTAAACAGGAACATGCCGCTGTTCCAGGTGAAGCGCCCACTAGCGAGGAATTGTTCGGCTGTGGCTTGATCGGGCTTCTCCACAAAGCGGGCGATCGGCACAGGCGTCAGTGCTCCAGGCTGAAGAGGTTCAGCGGCTTCGATGTAGCCGTAGCCCGTTTCAGGCGCGGTGGGCACGATCCCAAAAGCCACCAGGCGGCCGGCTTCGGCTTCTTTGCGCCCAGCTGCAATGGCCGCTTGAAAATGTTTCCCATCGCGAATCACGTGGTCTGCTGCCAAAACGAGCAACAGGGGGTCGTCGCCTTTGGCTGTTGCTTGAAGTGCAGCGACGGCAACTGCAGGTGCGGTGTTGCGACCCATCGGCTCCAGCAGGATCGCGCCAGGTTCCACATCGATCTGGCGCATCTGTTCCGCCACGATGAAGCGGTGATCCTCATTGCAGATCAGTAGTGGCTTCCCAAGCGCTTCAATTCCGTTTAATCGCTTCTGGGTTTGTTGCAGCAAAGTGTCATCGCCGCTGCCTCCGAGGGGCCAATACTGCTTGGGATAGCTTGCCCGAGAAAGAGGCCAGAGGCGTGTGCCAGTGCCACCGCACAGGATCACAGGTAGAAGCGGGGTGATCACTGGAGCGCTGTTATCAATGCCTTTCAGTCTCGCGCAGCCTGGGAGTGTGATTCAAGGGTTATGGGTTATGGGTTATGGGCCAAGCCCAGATGACGTTCGCATTGGCTTTTTGTTTTTGACTTGAGTGTTGCGCCTCTTGTGAAAGCTACTGCGCTGCAGTGCTTTTATTAGGCCTCCCGGGTTGTTGGATTGAAGTTGTGGATTTACAAAAAAAAAGTCTGTAGGGCAAAATACTTCCAGTGCTATGGAACGGATGACAATTAACAACCCCGAAGTGAGTTCTCTGTTGCCTGATGATGAAATTGATCTAAGGGAGGTGCTGGCAGCTTTTCGGCGTCGCTGGATTTGGGTTGCAAGTGGAGGATTGCTAGGGCTAGGGATTGCTGCCGGAGTTTCAATTTCAAGGCCTGCTGAAGAGCCTTCTAAGACAATTAGAATGGTAATCGATACCACCCAAAGTCCTTGCGCTTGGACGCAACGAAAATTTCAAAAACTTGAGCCAGGCGAGATTCTTAATATTCAATGCACAGGCGAGTTTTTGACCACTCGTAAAGTTCTAACTACTCTCGCTTTAGATGCGTTTGGATCTGATCAGCAGTTTTTAGCAAGGGTCCGCCCTTTGACATTTGGGACTAAAAAAGACAAAGATTTTGCTCAAAGCAATACTCAGCTTGAGTTAGCAATTGAGGCAAGCCCAGATAAGCTTGATGGCGTAAAAGCTAGTCTTGAAAATATTAAAAATGTGCTTACAAAAAGGGAAATAGATAAGATAGAGATGTTGTCGCCTGATGTGCAAGTTGGCGAAGACTGGATTTCTATTGAGGAGGTATCTAATAACGAAAAAGAGCCTGAATCTAATTCTTCAAGTAGATCCTTAGCTCTCGGCTTGCTAGGAGGTTTGGTTGCTGGAAGCGGTGCTGCGTTGATTGCGGATCGCAGGTCTAATCGGGTGTTTAGTCGTTCAAAGCTTCTGGGGCAGCTTGGTTATCCCCTATGGCTTGCTTTGCCGACGCTCCCTTGGTCTGATCAAGTAGCAGGTTCTCTGGTCGGTCAGCTGGCCGCCCGGCTTGATCGCTCTCTTGATTGGCGCGTATTAAGTATTGCTCGGGAGCATGAGGCGGTTGGGTCTTTGGCGCAAGCCCTAAGTCGTCAGAACGAGCCTGAATTGAGTTGCAAAGCTGTTGCGCCGCTGCTGAATTCGATCATCCGGCTTGGCTCTAATTCTCGTCCTATTGGCTTGCTGGTCGTAGTGGAGTCAGGCTTTAACTCTTCTCAGGCTCTTGATGATGCGCGTTTGCTTTTAAGTCAATTGTCCTGTGTGCAGTCGATTGGGGTTGTATTGGCTGGCGTGCCTCTTCCGAGTGAGCTAACAGAGGCGGAAAAGGCTTGATCGTGAGCGCCACTTTCTCTTTGCAAGATTTTAAAGTAAAGCGTTGGTATTCAGTTTTTGGCTTTGCTTGAAATTGAGATTTGATCGTTTATATATTTTATCTATAAATCAATGTCTAGCAATAAAGTCTTTTGCTTTGCCTGCATTTTGCGACGGTAGCTTTGGTAGTTACAGCGGATGCCGCCTGGTAATAAATAGCGCCTTGCGTTTGACAAGCGAGCTTTGGAGCAATTGGACGCTTTGTTGACGACTGAGCTCAATGGGCGGGAGCGGGAAGGCCTGATGAAGGCATTTGAGTTCAGCTTCGAATTGGCTTGGCACACACTTGATGCCTTCGCTGCGTGGCGCCGATGCCTTGCACCTGGCTTATGAGGGATCCCATGCCTCGTGCTTTGAAAAGACTGCGCTGACGACGTTTCGATGACTTATCTGCTCAGCAAGCTTCTCCCCCTGGCCCTGTTGCCTCTTGGCCTCTCTCTGATCCTGTTACTAGTGGGGTTGATCGGTCGTTGGCGATGGCCTGTGATTGCAGCGCTTGTGCTGCTCTGGGTTTGTTCGCTGGGGCTGGTGAGCCATACCCTGTGGCGCTGGCTGGAAGCACCCTGGCAACGCACCAGTGCTGCTGAAGCTCCTTCTGCTGAAGCGATCGTGGTGCTCAGCGGCGGTCGTCACCCCGCTCCCGGTGCGGCTCGAGTGAGCGAGTGGCATGACCCAGACCGCTTTCTGGCTGGCCTCGATCTTTATCGCGCCGGCAAGGCCCCGCGGTTGCTGTTTACCGGTGGGGCGAGTCCGTTCCGGCCTGGCCAACCTCCCGAGGGGCAGCGCTACCTAAGGGAAGCGCAACAGCTTGGAATCCCCGCTGGTGTCATGGCGAGCACCCCCCCTGTGGTGAACACCGCAGAAGAAGCGGTTGCGATTCGTCGATTTCTGGAGGCATCTGGGAATGGATCAGTTCCATCCCCTCGCATCCTGCTAGTCACCAGTGCCTTTCATATGCGCCGTGCGCAGCGCCTGTTTGAGCGCCAGGGTCTCGTGGTGGAACCATTCCCCGTTGATTTTCAGGCCCGCGGCGCTTGGGCGGGTCCTCTGTGGCGTGACCCAACCCAGTGGTTTCCTTCTGCGGCGGCTCTAGATGGCAGCTCCCGTGCCTTACGCGAGCTATTGGGTCGCTTGATCTATCGGGCTTGGTGAGCGCTTTGGCTTAGTCCCGTTTCAACACTTGGAGTGGCTTGTGGACGATGACGGTTCGATTCGAGTGGTGCCTCTGGTGGCATCTCCCATGCAGGCCTTTCGCGGACTGGGCCATAGGGGTGGAGCAACGGCGAGGCTTATGGCGGAAGGCATTAGCGACGCGTGTGTGCAGTGAGCGCGTCTTAATAAAGAGCCAGCCAGTCTCTGAGCGCCAGATCAAGCTCTGCCATCGCTGTTGTCTCCAGGCAGCCAATCGAGCTGCCGATGTCGCCGGTTGGAACCGTGAAGAGCTTGTCGACCATCAGCTGGGATCGTTTGCGTAGCCCATTGATGGCGCTGGGCTCAACAATGATTCGCACTAGAGGTGCCTCGATAAGGGTGCTGGTGAGTGGACACAGCGTGATGCTGGGATGGGCCCCTAGCCAACGATTCGCCTGCACAACAACAGCTGGTCTGGGTTTGCCGGAGTGCGCACCAGGGCTGGCGACAGTGATGACTTGGCCTCTTTGGATCTGGAGAGAACTCATGCTGTCCAGTCGTCCCAGTCGGGGAGTGGTTCGCTCCAAGGCTGAGTGCTGCTGGCTGCGATCAAGCTGGATTGGCGCTTTGCCTCTTCGTCTCCATCAAAGCGCGCTAAATAATTGGCAATGGCCTCCCTCACGCAAGCGCTGCGCGTTTTGCCCAGGCTTTGCGCCAGGCGATCAAGCTGCTTTTCGAGTTCTGGCTCCAGCCGTATACCAATCGCCATACCAAAAGATGTTGAACGATTTGTTTAACAGCTTAGTGGTTAGGTGTTGGGTTGACGCATTGAAAGGCTTGAGATTCCAGGCTTAGTTGATCTCCTGATGTGGTGGCGGTTGGCTTGCTGCTCATGGCTCGATCAGGTCAAAGAGCTCTGGGTTGTTTGTGGTGCTGGAATAAAAGCAAAGGCAGCCCTCAACCTTTGGAAGTTGGCTGGTGGATCGAAATGGTCCTGCGGTTTCCTGTAGTGGCTTTCTCTCGCGAAGGCTTCCAAGTCCCTCATCTCATCGATCGACTCGGGTTGATCAGTATCAGCGCTCACCGCGCAGAAGCGTTGGGGGTCTTACGATAGTAAGGAGGTAAGGAAGTAAGCGATGGACTTGGCGACGTTGACGGCAAAGGGGCAAGTCACGATCCCCAAGGGTGTAAGGGACGCTCTCGGGCTGAAGCGTGGCGATCTTGTGAGTTGGGAGCTTGAGGGCGAGTCGGTTCGTCTCAGGGTGGTGTCTCCGATCGACCTGGGCTATTTGCGGGGAGTTCAGGCTGGGCTAACGGAATGGGGCAGTGATGAGGATGAAGTTGCCTTTGCAGACCTGTGACAGCGTTTCCACCGTTCGCTTTGGTACGGGTTCCGTTTCCATTCACAGAGCGTCAGGCCATCAAGCGGAGGCCCGCGTTGGTTCTCTCTAAGCCTGCATTTCAAGAGCAAAGTGGTCATCTCCTGTTGGCGATGGTGACCAGTGCTCGCAACAGCCAATGGCCAACGGATTGGCAGATCAAGGATCTCCAAGCTGCTGGATTACTTCAGCCTTGTGTTGTTCGCTTCAAGGTGTTCACCCTGGATAAGAGTTTGTTGATTGGTTCCTTTGGGGCGTTGTCAGAAGCAGATCGGCGAGGTGTCCAGAGCAGATGGATTGAAGTGGTAGCCCTCAGCCCTGCTGATCCAAAGCCTTGAGGATGCTCAACACCTCACGGGCCGTTGCTATGGCTTGATCGGTTTCGTCTGAGTCGAACAGCTCAGAAGGCGGGGTGGCATCCACGGGGTAGCGGGATTGGATCGCCATCCGGCTGAGGCTGCGCAGAGGTAGTGCCTCTAAATCCTTGGTCTCCAAGCCTGTTTCCTTCAGCCGCCTTGTTAAATCGTTGAGCACATGCGGGTGCGGAGGCTCAAGTCCCAATTCCAGAAGTGCGCTTTTCAAACCCTTTTCGGCTGCTTGTGAGGCGTAAAAGCAGGCTTGCGCCAAGTAGCCGTTGTCTCGTGCCAGTTGAGCGAGCTCGAGGTCGTTGTGGGCTTGGCGTAGCCACGCATCCGGCCGAGCATTCATGGCCTCTCCGCCAGTAACGGAATAGCGACTTTGGCAGCGTTGCGCCAAACCACTGAGTTGCTCTGTGGCAAGTGAGCCCAGGCCTCACGGTCGAGTGCGATCACATCCTCAGCGAGGCCGGAATCGAGCACTTGATCGGCCCATGTGTCGGCCAGATGTTTGTTGGCTGCCACCACGAGTAGATCAGTATCTGAAAGACCGTCCCAATCGCCACGAGCACGGGAGCCAAACAGATAGATCTGGTCTGGTCGTTCCAGATTGGACTCCACCAAGTCTTGTAGCGAAAGGCGTAGTGCGAGCAACCATTGGGCGTGACGTTGGGTGCGTAGGTCCGCCAGGCTGGTAGTGGTTGGTGATGGCCTGTTCACGTACTTTGGCGGGTCAACAAGGCTGGCTTGAACTCTCCTTCTCTTAAATCTAGCTAAGGAGTTTTGGCTCGATTCTTAAGCCATTGCTCATGAGCCGGGCCGTTTTGACCGATTGAAAGTGATGAGCAGATGCGTAATGCTTGATGCACACCACTCTCCAGCTCGATGGTGGCGCGCTGCGCTCCGGATTGCCGCAATTGCCCGTGAAGGCCTCTGGTGGCGTTGTTGATCTGGAGCTTGTGAATCAGCTGCGCGACGAAGAGGCTTGATGGAGAAATGGATGCCTTCATGCTAGCTGAGCCAGGCGGCCTCCGGATTTGCGTTCTCTCTGCTCTCCAGTTTTGAGCCCTGATACAGAGGATGCCTGCCGCCATCGCTTGCATGGCTTCCCATGCGTTGATGGTTTTCCGAAATGATCCCGATACTCTTAAGTCAGGCGCTCCAATGATTTGGCAGCTGATATCCGCTGGCAGCAGCGCTTTGCGAATTACACGCGAGCCTTGGAGCAGCTCGAGCGTTTTTTTGAGCCGCCTGCGCTGAATGAGCGGGAGCAGCAAGGTTTGATCAAGGCCTTTGAATACACCTTTGAATTGGCCTGGAACACGCTCCGTGATCTGTTGCGCAGTCAAGGCAACGAAAGCTTGCTCGGATCCCGCGACACCTTGCGAGAAGCCTTCCGCCTTGAATTACTTCAAGACGGTGAGTCTTGGATGCTGATGATTCAAGACCGCAATCTCACCAGCCACACCTACAACCGCGCAACCGCAGATGCGATTGCCGCCAATATTCAGCAGCACTACCTCAGTTGTTTTCAGAGCTTGCGCACTCGCCTGCAGATCCGCTTAGAGAAAGAGGCACGCTGATGGATTCCACGAGCAGTGAGATGGCCCAAACCGTCGTCATCCCAGGAATTTCCGGGCCTCAGCAACAGAGGTTGTTGGATGTATTGATCCAACAAGCCGATGTGGATGCCATCTGGTTGTTTGGTTCGCGGGCGATGGGCAGAGAAGGCCCTGGATCAGATATTGATTTGTGCGTCGATGCTGCTCGTCTAAGTCATCAGGAACGGCTGCGGCTCATGGCTGCTATTGATGATTTGTTGCTGCCCTGGACGGTGGATTTGGCGTTACGCCATGAGCTGCCCCCTGATCTTCTTTCCCACGTGCAGCGGGTGGGGCGCTGTCTCTGGACGAGGACGAAGTGATCACTCGTAGGGGGAGGCCAGTGGCACGTTTGGTCGGTAAAGGCGCAACGTCTCAGGCCGTTGGCAAAGCCCATTGGATGCAGCGCTTCCGATCTGGAGCGGCTTGGATTGCTTGAACGCTGCTCCCCAGACTTTGAGCAGGCCTGTGAGTGGGTGAAGGACAGCCGTTCGTCTTAGTCGTGAATTACATATAAGCTGATTTGGTAATTCACTGGTTTGTCTTTGAGAAGCACGATCACCTCGCGAGGCCAGACCGTGATCCCGGCTGCGATTCGCGAGCGGTTTGGCTTAGGCCCGTCGCAACGCTTGGAGTGGCTTGTGGAAGAAGACGGTTCGATTCGAGTGGTGCCTGTGGCGGCATCTCCTGTGCAGGCCTTTCGCGGACAGAGCCGCAAGGGTGGAGCAACAGCGAGGCTGTTGGCGGATCGGGAGCTCGATCGAAACGCTGAACGGTGATGCCCGCTTTTTGCCTCGACACCTCAGCAATCCTGACCTTGCGAGACGACGAACCCGGTGCCGAGCGCGTCGCCATGCTGCTGGATGGACCTGATCCCTGTTTCGCCTGTTTCATCACGGGAATGGAGGTTTTCTACCGGGTTTGGAAAGACGAAGGAGAGGGGAGTGGGCGTCTTGCCTATGAACAGTTGCAATCGCTGCCAATCGCATGGGTTGATCAGACAGAACCCTTATTGCTGGAAGCCTCCCGGATCAAGGCGTTGCATCGGCTTTCCGTTGCTGATGCCTGGATCGCCGCAGCGGCTCGTCTCAGCCGAGCAACATTGCTGCATAAGGATCCGGAATTTGAGGCCATCACTGAGTTGGATCAGAGTTGGTTGGCCTGATTACCCACCTGAGCGGAGTGAGAGTCGCTGCAGATCGCCGAAACGTTCGAAGTCGCGATCAAAGCTCACCAGGCGCCAACCGTTGCTGATGGCCAGCGCTGCAAGGTAGGCGTCGGTGCAAAGGCGGGCTGAGAGATCTCCCTCGCGCATCAGCTGGTGGAACACATCCCAGCCATCGCTGGCTGGGATCGCGAGGCTTACCCCTGGTTGTTGGCACAAGGATTGAAGGATTGCAGAAGCCTCATGCGTGGTTTTAACGTCTGGGCCCATCAGCTTGGGTTGGCTCAACAGGCGCACCAGGCCCAAGGCCGTGACCGTGCAGAAGTGCACTTGCTCAGCAGCCTGTTGCTCCCAGTAGTTCAGGGCTGGCTGATGATGAAAGTGATCCGGGGTTGCCAGTGCCAGCCACACATTGAGATCCGGAAGATCTGCGTTGCTGCTCATGGTTCGAGCAGGTCAAAGAGGTCTGCGTTGCTGGTGGTGCTGGAATCAAAAGCAAGGTGGCCTTCAACCTTTGGGAGCTGGCTAGCAGAGCGCGTTGTTGGTCTCGCGCTGTGCGTTGGTGCCATGAGCCCTTGTTCCACGTAGCTCTGCAAGAGCTGTTTGAGCGTGATCTGTTCACTGGCGGCCCTGGCTTTGAGCCGCGCAAAAAGAGGGTCCGGTAGCTCCAGGGTGGTCCGCATTGCCCTTTGAAGTCTTGATGCGCATATTAATGCGCATCAAGACGATTCGCGGCAGTCCTCATCCTGCGTGCCGGAAGCGTTAAAAGTCTTTTGGTGGCAAAGAAGTCATTAGTGTCTCTCCGCGAAGATCAGCATGCTTTTACCAAGGCGTTGGTGGCCGCTGGTCGCTTCCCATTAGGGAGTGCTGCCCTGCAGGTCTTGCTGCAGCAGCGCGCCAACGGGTCCTTTATCTCTGGCGATCAACTGCGAGCCAGATTGGCTGCGTAGCCCCGATGAGCGAGGCGTCGGTGGCGCTGGGGGAACGCCGCCCGACGAATCACTCTTGGTCGATATTGACTGGTCGCGAACAGGAGGTGAGGTCTGATGCGCGCCAAGTTGTTTCGCAATGGCCGCAGTCAGGCGGTGCGCTTGCCTGCTACCTGTCGTTTTGAAGGGACGGAAGTGGAGGTCAAGCGTGACCCTGAGACCGGCATTGTCAGCCTGCACCCCTTGCGGTCGAGTCCTCTTGAGTGGTTGCGCCAGCGTGCAGAATTGCTCGACAGTGACTCTGATGCCTCGGCCGGTTTTGGTGAGCTTTTCGAGGGGGGCGAGCAGGATGCTCCGGCTCAGCAAAGGGATTGGCCGAGAAGCAGCGCTTCATGCTCGACACCAATGCCGTTCGGGTGTTGTTGGAGCGTCGTTCGCCCCAGCTCGACCAATGGTTTGCCGAGGATCGCTGCAGTGTTTCGGCGATCGTGTCCGCTGAGATCCGCTTTGGTTTGGAGCGTCGTCGACTCCCTGAACAGCGAGCTGCGTTGGTACAAAACCTTCTCGAGGTTTTGCCGGTTGAAGCTTTTGATGCACCTGTCTCCAATGTCTATGGCACTTTGCGCTTTCGGTTGCAACAGATTGGGATCACCGTGGCAGCCATGGATCTATTGATTGCCTCCCACGCTTTGGCTTTGGAGCGCTCATTGATCAGTGATGACCAGGTGTTTGCTCAGCTGCCCGGCTTGCATCTCGTGCAGGCGAGTTGATCGCTGATCGCCGCCCGACGCTGATAAGACGCTCATCGTGCCGATTGCCTCGCCAGTGTTGCTGTTCTGTTGGTCATGTCATTAGCGCCCTAGCCCGGCAGGCCCTATCCAGGTCAGCAGACGGAGGGGCTCAGAACGTTTTGGAGCAACGCTCTGGATTGCCGCAATTGCCTGTGAAAGCTTCTGGTGGCGTTGTGTCATGAGCTGCCGCCTGATCTTCTTTCCCGCGTGCAGCGGGTAGGGAGCCGTCTCTGGACTAAGCTTAAGTGACCTTCTAGTCATCTAGGCATGCGCTCTGTCGGCCACTCGAGCGCTTACGCCTAAGGGTCGCGAACGCAGTCCTTGAATTGCTGGGCGAGGAAGTAGTTCAGCTAGTGGGAGATAACGATACGCAAACGTGTCTTTGCCGTAACGCAGGAGTTCCAATGCTGATGATACGCCCCCCTTTTTTTTGAGTATTTAGGTGGCTGCGGAGATGATTCGAATCGTGCATTGCCACCAAAAATGTCCAGCTTTGCAGCAACGCCGTGGCAAACTCCTATCCATCACCTCACAGACGAGATGGTTGAGCTCTGCTCCTGTCCGTTGTGATCGCAGGCAGAAATGTTATGCCTGCACGACGTTCTTAAGACTCAATGTCCTCCTCTATTACCTACACCAAAACCGCCCTGATTACGGGTATCACCGGCCAAGACGGCAGTTATTTGGCTGAGTTGTAACTGGAAAAGGGATATGAAGTGCATGGGATCAAAAGAAGAGCGAGCAGTTTCAATACGACACGAATTGATCATCTGTATCAGGATCACCATGAAGATGATAAGCGGCTGGTGCTGCACTACGGGGATTTAACGGATAGCAGCAATTTGATCCGGATTATTCAGCAGGTGCAGCCGGATGAGATTTATAACCTCGGAGCTCGGAGCAATCTGGCTGTTAGCTGCTGTTTTGCAGAAGCCTGTCGGCTACGCATCGCCTGAATACACCAGATATTCCGAAGCGTTTGGAACTCTGAAAATTATGGAGTCGGTACATATGCTGGGTCTCAAAATAAATACGTCACTGACGAAGCATTAATGATGGTTTATAGGGTTTGGTGGTGTTAAAATTGTTTTAAAAGCACTTTATCCCCCTTTTTATCCGCGCAGTCCCTAAGGCATAGCGGATCCCTACGCCTGCTGGATAATGATGAATTACTGCGAGGCCTATGGGATGTATGTCTGCAAGGGCATTCAGTTCAACTACGAGAGCCCGCGCTGCGGTGAAACCTTTGTAATCCTCAGTTTCCTAGCGCTCTTTCTCGGATCAACGTGTGCATTAAACAATGTATGTTCATAGAAATCTCGATTCGCTGTTGACTGGGGCGACGTCCGTTACTAGGTAGAAATGCAGTGGCGCACACAGCACCAGCAGTTTCTCTAGACGACTTTGTGATTTCCACGGGCTATCAATGCACGATCCATTGGGACCCCAGCAAACCCGACGGCATCTCGCAGAAGTAAGCTGGAATTGAAATGTCTGACCACCCTCGGCTGGCGTCCACATTCCCCTGACTGAATCCCTGGAGAGCCCGGTAAAACTTTTTCGGCACAATCTGGTGCAAGAGTTGCTTCAGTTGCCGTGAAAAAATCGATGTTTTACAAGCTGTCTTTGCGCTTCTAATAGTCCATTCAGAATGTTGTACCTTCCCTTCCTATAAAAGATTTTTTTATAAAGTGACTGTTCTCGTGACCGGCGCTGCCGGCTTTATCGGATTTCACCTGAGTCGCCGTTTGCTGGAGCAAGGAACCCCAGTAGTGGGGTTTGACAACGTCAACCCCTACTACGACCCCTCCTTGAAGCGAGCACGTATCGCTCAGCTGGAGGCCGTAGCTGCAGCAACGAGCAGCCCTTTCCAGCTGATCGAGGCTGACCTGGAAGATCGGGAAGCTGTGGAGGCCGCCTTCCAGCAGCACAACCCCCAGAAGGTGGTGAACTTGGCAGCCCAGGCGGGGGTGCGCTATTCGATCGAAAACCCAGCGGCCTACATCCAGAGCAACCTGGTGGGTTTTGGCCACATCCTTGAAGGTTGTCGCCACCACGGCGTAGAGCATCTGGTGTATGCGAGCAGCAGCTCTGTATATGGCGGTAACACGCGTATGCCCTTTTCGGAGCTCCACAGCGTGGATCACCCGGTGAGCCTCTATGCCGCTAGCAAGAAGGCAAATGAGCTAATGGCCCATACCTACAGCCATCTTTATGGCCTCGCGGCCACTGGCTTGCGCTTTTTCACTGTGTATGGCCCCTGGGGCCGGCCAGATATGGCGCTCTTTCTATTCACCAAGGCGATGCTGAGAGGTGAGCCGATTAATGTATTTAACAACGGCGAGATGGTGCGCGATTTCACTTATATCGACGACATTATCGAAAGCTTGGTTCGGTTACTCGAGAAGCCGGCGGCCCCAGATCTGGCCTTCGATCCTGCCAACCCCAACCCAGCCACCAGCTGGGCACCGAGCCGAGTATTCAACATCGGCAACAGCAACCCAACGCCGCTGATGGATTACATCGAAGCTGTGGAGAGTTCCCTAGGCATCAAAGCCGAGAAGCAATTCCTGCCAATGCAGCCGGGCGATGTGCCGGCAACTGCAGCTGACACCTCAGCGCTGGAGGCCTGGGTTGATTTCAAGCCCAATACTCAAGTAAAAGATGGCGTTTCCCGGTTTGTCTCTTGGTATCGGGAGTTCTATGGCGATTAAGTCAGTAGTCCCACCTCGCCCTTCACATTAAAAAGTGAAGTTTTCCAGCACACTTCCTAGCCCCCGTACCTCCGGTGGTTTTTTATGAGCAGCACCACCCAGTTCGTTCCAGACCCAATTGTTGCTCCTCTTCCATCCCTCGCTACCTGCACAGTGGCGATTATCGGCCTTGGCTATGTGGGGCTGCCACTTTCTGTTGCCTTCGCAACACCTGGTGCTTGCGTCCGTACCGGGACACCTCTAAGGCGCCGTGTAATCGGTTTCGACATCAATCAGCAGCGTCTGAGCGAGTTAAGCGCTGGTCATGACAGCACCCATGAGGTCAGCTCTGAGGAGCTGAAGGCAGCGACGATGCTCGAGTTCACATCTGATCCGGCCGAATTGGCCGTGGCAGATGTGTTTATCGTAACGGTGCCAACACCTATCGACACTGCCAAGAGGCCCGATCTCACCCCCTTGAAAAAGGCCAGTAATACTGTGGGCTTGGCCCTGAAGCAACGCTTCGAACAGCAGCAGAGCCGTGGCGAAATATCTTGTTTACCACTGGTGATCTACGAGAGCACTGTCTATCCCGGCGCTACAGAAGAGGTCTGTGTGCCAATTCTGGAGAGGTCATCGGGTCTTATTAACAACAACGATTTCTTTTGCGGCTACAGCCCCGAAAGGATCAACCCTGGCGACACCGAGCACAGGCTTACCACAATCACCAAGGTGACCAGCGGCAGCACCCCAGAGTCCGCATCCTGGGTGGATGGTTTCTACGGTTCAATTATCCAGGCCGGCACCCATCAGGGAGCAAGCATCAAAGTGGCGGAGGCTGCCAAAGTTATAGAAAATACTCAGCGTGATCTGAATATCGCCCTTGTAAATGAGCTGGCAATTATCTTTCGCGAGATGGGTATTGACACGCTCGATGTGCTGGAGGCAGCCGGCACAAAGTGGAATTTTTTGCCTTTTAGGCCCGGCTTGGTGGGCGGGCACTGTATCGGTGTGGATCCGTATTATTTGACTCACAAAGCTGAGCAGTTGGGTTACTACCCACAGGTGGTATTGGCGGGTCGGCGCATCAATGACGGCATGGGCCGTTGGCTGGTTGAACAACTGGTTCTCGAGATGGCCCGAAGCGGCCAAGTCATCGCTGGTGCCCAAGTCTTGGTCTTGGGGCTGAGTTTCAAAGAAAACTGCCCAGACTTGCGTAACACCAGAGTGGTTGATGTGATTGACGCTATCCGGCGCTATGGAATGGAGCCTTTGGTTGTGGATCCGTGGGTCGATCCGGCGGAGGCCGAGCGTGAGTATGGCCTGTCGGTGCTGGGCGAGATCCCCAGGGGTCGAAGCTGGAACTCCGTGGTTGCTGCGGTAGCCCACCGGGAATTTACTGCCCAGAGCGCCGAACAATGGAGCCGGTTGCTGGAGCCGAACGGTGTGCTTGTAGATCTGAAATCAATAGTGCCTCGGGAGCTCGGAGCGATACGGCTCTAAGCAGTCGATAATTTTTGACAACTTCTGATCTTGATTAGCTAAATGAATTCTGAGACATATCTTGTTCACCCAACGGCTACTATTCATAATACAGCTCTAGTTGATGAAGGAGCCAAGATTGGTGCCGGCAGCAGGGTCTGGCATTGGGTTCACATCAGTTCAGGAGCTGTGATTGGTGATCGCTGCTCTTTCGGGCAGAACGTGTTTGTGGGCAATCGCGTCAGGATAGGAAACAACGTCAAGATCCAGAACAATGTGTCGGTCTACGACAATGTGACCCTTGAAGACGATGTGTTCTGTGGGCCGAGCATGGTATTTACCAATGTGTACAATCCTCGTTCAGCTATAAGCAGGAAGGATGATTACCGCAACACGGTTGTAGATCGGGGTGCAACTCTGGGCGCAAATTGTACGATTGTTTGCGGAAATCGGATTGGGCACCATGCCTTTATTGGGGCTGGGTCCGTCGTGAACCGCGAAGTTAAGCCCTTTGCGCTGATGGTGGGGGTGCCGGCCACCCAAATTGGCTGGATGAGTGCCTACGGCGAGCGGGTCGATCTACCGCTTGAGGGCAGCGGGACCTGGACCTGCCCACATACCGGTGACACCTACCAACTTCTCGATCACCATCTCACCCAAACACCCGCTTGAGCGATGCATTTCATTAATTTAGCAGAGCAGCAACGCCAGCAACTGCCGGATGGGCGAACCATCCGTGAAGCTGTAGATGCGCGAATTGCTGGGGTGCTCAACCATGGCCGTTACATCCTCGGCCCAGAGGTGGAGGAGCTGGAGCACACCCTGGCTGCCTATGTGGGTGCGAGGCACTGTATTGCTGTGGCCAGCGGTACCGATGCATTGTTGATCGCCCTTATGGCGTTGGGTGTGAAGGCTGGAGACGAGGTGATCACCACACCATTTTCCTTCATCTCCACAGCAGAAACGATCGCCCTGTTGGGCGCCACACCGATATATGTGGATATCGATCCAGCCACTTACAACCTAGATTCCAACAAGCTGGAGCCCGCGATTAGCGAGCGCACCAAGGCGATCATTCCGGTGAGCTTGTATGGCCAGCCGGCTGATTTTGTTGCCATCAATGCGATTGCCGATCGGCATGGACTGCCGGTGATCGAAGACGGTGCACAGAGCTTTGGCAGCGAGCAGAACGGCCGGCGCAGTTGCGGGCTGAGCACCATCGGCACCACCAGCTTTTTCCCCTCCAAGCCTTTTGGTGGGTATGGCGATGGCGGTGCTTGCTTTACCAATGATGACGGCCTAGCTGATCGCATGAGGCGGGTGTCGCGCCACGGTCAAACAAAGCGTTATTTCCATACCGATATTGGCGTGAATGGCCGGATTGATACCCTCCAGGCTGCCATTTTGCTGGGCAAGTGGCCTAACTTTGCTCAAGAGGTTGAAGCGCGTGGCCGCATTGGCGCTTCATACAGCCAAAAGCTTCAGTCTGCCGGAATTGTCACTACTCCCCAGTTGAAAGCTGGCAATACGAGCGTCTACGCCCAATACACAGTGCAGGTGGATCAGCGTGCTGAAGTACAGGCTTCGCTCAAAGAAATGGGGATTCCTACTTCTGTGCACTATCCCACCCTCCTCAGCCAACAACCAGCTCTGCGTTGTGTGAATGGTCGTGCCACCAGTCAATGTTTGCAAACGCCCCTAGCTCAGGCAGCTAGTGAGCGAGTTTTAAGCCTGCCCATGCATCCCTGGCTTAGCGATGACGATCAAGGTCGTGTAGTGAATGCCCTGATGAATGCACTACAACAATCTTCTTTTGCTTCCGCTGCATGATGCAAATGTTTCCTAAGGACTCTTACTCTTTACAGACTCTTTTGCTAGAAAAATTGCACAGCCGCCAAGCCTCTATTGAATGCCTTCGAAAGATATGATAAATACTTCGTGATTTTTTGCTAATGATTTCAGCTTTAATCCACGCTATCTATTGTTTAGGAGTCGATTATGCTCCACTCTATTGCTCCAATTAATGGGCGTCGAATACGCATTGCTGTTGTCGGTTGTGGTCGTATTAGCCGCAATCACATCAAAGCCATCGCTATCCATCATGAGCGTGCAGAACTTGTGGCTATTTGTGATACTCAGCCAGAGCTTCTCAGCCACGCGCAACAGTACATAGATGAGGTTTCTGAAGAGAACTCTGGAACTCGATTTAATCCAGTTCAATTCACTAGTTATACCGACCTTCTTTCCGCAACCGGCGCATCCGGTACTACTCCTGTCGACTTGGTGGTGCTGGCTACTCCAAGCGGTCTGCATTCAGAGCAGGTGATTGCAGCAGCTAAGGCAGGGCTGCATGTGTGCACGGAAAAGCCAATGGCCACTCGCTGGGCTGATGGCGTTGCAATGGTGAAGGCTTGTGATGAAGCTGGAGTCCGCCTTTTTGTTGTGAAGCAGAACCGCTTTAACAGCACCTTGCAACTGGTTAAACGACAGCTTCAGGCTGGGCGCTTTGGGCAGATGGCGATGGTGGCGGTGAATGTGTTTTGGCAGCGGCCACAAAGTTATTACGATCAGGCTCGCTGGCGCGGTACATGGGAATTCGATGGCGGTGCACTTATGAATCAGGCCAGCCATTATGTGGATTTGCTTAATTGGTTGGTCGGGCCAGTAGAGAGTGTTAGCGCTTCTATGGCTACGTTAGGTCGCACCATTGAAGTGGAAGACACAGCAGCCTTGCAGCTGCGTTGGCGTAATGGTGCACTAGGAACGATGGCAGTGACCATGCTGACTTATCCCAAAAATCTGGAGGGCTCGATCACTTTGCTGGGTGAAAAAGGTACCGTGAAAATTGGTGGGCCGGCGGTAAACCAGATTGAGCATTGGGCCTTTGCCGATGAAAGTCCAGACGATGCTCTTATTGAGCAAGCCAGTTTTGAGACGACAAGCGTGTATGGCTTTGGCCATCCGCTTTACTATTCAAATGTGATTGGTGCGTTGCAGGGCAAAGAAATGGCCTTATGCGATGGTCGCGAGGGTTTACGTAGCCTTGAATTGCTAGTTGGTGCTTACCGATCGGCGAGGGACGGTCGCACGGTGCACTTGCCTTTGGAATACTGAACAATATGTCTGAGATCACCACAGACATCGTTGTCTTGGGCGGAGGCATGGTCGGTATGGCGTTGGCTTACCAGCTCAGCGAGCGTGATTCCGATCTCACAATCACAGTGATCGATAAGGAACCCGAGATCGGTCGGCATAGTTCTGGTCGGAACAGCGGTGTTTTGCACGCAGGCATTTACTACCCTCCTGGCACCCTCAAAGCAAAAGTATGTGTGCAGGGGGCTCGTCGTTTGCGTGCTTGGTGTGAAAATGAGGGACTGCCTCTACTAGCTTGTGGAAAAGTCATTGCGCCTCAGACTTCTGAGCTAGACGGGCAATTGGAGTTGCTTTTGGAGCGTGGCCGAGCCAATGGAGCCGAGGTGCGGCTTATTAATCATCAAGAGTTTAAGCAGCGAGTGCCGGATGGCCGCACGGCCAGTGGCCGTGCCCTTTGGAGCCCGGGTACCTGTGTGGTGAAGCCCAAGCTTGTGATGCAACGCCTTGAGCAACGCTTGCGGGAGCGTGGTGTGAGCTTCGCTTTGGGTGCCACCGTTTGTGGTGTGTCTCCTGACAAACGGCAACTCAATCTGAAGCATTCTGGAGAAAGCAGCACCCTGTCCTACGGACATTTGTTCAATGCCACGGGGTTGCAGGCCGATCGGATCGCCAAGGTGTTTGGACTGGGTCATGACTGCACCCTTCTGCCGTTCAAAGGCCTTTACTGGCAACTAGATCCAAGAGCTCCCTTCAACTTCACCACGAACTTGTATCCAGTGCCCGATCTCAATGTGCCGTTTCTTGGGGTGCATGTCACCCCAAGCCCTGACGGCAGCATCAGCCTTGGGCCAACAGCCATTCCTGCCTTGGGGCGTGAGAATTACAGAGGGTTTGATGGAATTGAACCATTGATGGCGCTTGAATTTTTGGGTGACCTGGCAAGCCAGTGGTGGCGCAATGCTGGTGGATTTCGCCAATACGCCAGAGAGCAGGCTCTGCATGGGCTCAAGCCCTTGTTTTTAAAGGCAGCTCAGGCATTGGTGCCAGGCCTACGCAGTGATCATCTCATCCCAAGCCAGAAGGTGGGAATCCGTGCCCAGCTCTACGATCGTAGATCAGGCACATTGGTTCAGGATTTCCGTCTGGAGCATGGACCCGCAAGCACCCATGTGCTCAACGCAATCTCTCCTGCGTTTACCGCCAGTTTTGCTCTGGCGGATCTGATCATCAAAGAATCCTCCCTCGCTTCTCACTAAATGGACATTCGCGGCAAAAAGCTTCTCATGATCGGTGGATCCGGTCTAATTGGATCACACACTGTTGATTCGCTTTTGCGCGAAGACGTGGGCGAGGTGATCGTCTACGACAACTTTGTACGTGGGCGCATGGAGAATCTGGCTGCAGTCCGTCAGGATCCTCGCTTCAAGGTTTATGACATCGGGGGCGACATTCTGCAGACCGACATTCTGGAAGCCGCAATGAAGGGTGTCGATGGTGTTTTCCATTTTGCAGCGCTCTGGCTATTGCAGTGCCACGATTATCCGCGTTCGGCCTTTGATGTGAACGTGCGCGGCACTTTCAATGTTATGGAAGCCTGCGTAAAAGCAGGAGTGAATCGGTTGGTCTATTCGTCATCGGCATCTGTTTATGGCGATGCTCTGAGTGAACCAATGACTGAAGACCATCCCTTTAATAATAAGAACTTCTACGGCGCTACCAAGATTTGCGGAGAAGCGATGTTGCGATCATTTCATCATCGTTATGGATTGGACTACGTGGGTCTGCGCTACATGAATGTGTATGGACCAAGACAGGATTACCAGGGGGCCTACATCGCTGTGATTATGAAGATGTTGGATGCCATTGATCGTGGCGAAAGTCCAACCATTCTTGGAGATGGTTCTGAAGCATTTGATTTTGTTGCTGTCGAAGATTGTGCTCAGGCCAATGTGTGCGCGATGAAAGCGAATGCAACAGATTCCTTTTACAATGTAGGAACTGGTATTCGAACTTCGCTTAAAGAATTAGCTGAAATACTTATTGAACTCACGGGTTCAAAAAATCCTATTAATTATGCACCGCGCAGTCAGGCAACTTTGGTGCGTAATCGCATTGGCTGCCCTGAGAAAGCCTCAAAAGAGATCAGCTACAC
Organism: Synechococcus sp. MVIR-18-1; assembly: GCF_014279835.1. Taxonomy (NCBI): domain Bacteria; kingdom Bacillati; phylum Cyanobacteriota; class Cyanophyceae; order Synechococcales; family Synechococcaceae; genus Synechococcus; species Synechococcus sp. MVIR-18-1. The sequence goes on from NZ_CP047942.1 coordinate 180,310, forward strand.
CGCGGCCATTGAACTGCGTGAGGGTTTGCAACGTTTGATCGATTGGCGAGCTTCTCACAAAGCTGAAGTTGAAGCCCGACGTGACGCACAGCGGGTGGTGGTATGACGACCCATCCATCAATGAAAGTGCCTATAGCCCGTACAGGGCTTACAGAGGATGAAATCCAGAGTGTGCTGGTGCCACTGCGCAGCGGTTGGCTGGTTCAGGGCCCCAAGGTGCGTGAGTTTGAACAGGCTTGGAGTTCATTCACGGGTGCTGACCACAGTATTGCAGTGACGAGCTGCACATCAGCCCTGCATATGTCTCTGGCCGCTTTGGGTTTTGGGCCCGGTGATGAGGCGATTGTTCCCGCCTTCACATGGATCTCTACAGCCAATGTGGTGGAACATTTGGGCGGTCGAGTTGTATTTGCCGATATCGATTTATCGACTTTTAATATTGATCCTGCAGGGATTGAATCGTTGATTACACCGCGCACGAAAGCGATACTGCCAGTTCATCTGTTTGGATTATCTGCTGATATGCACGTAATTAACGAAATCGCTCAAAAAAATAATCTTTGGGTGGTTGAAGACGCTGCCTGTGGTTTTGGCTCAACTTTTCATGGTCGGCACGTTGGAACTCTTGGTAATACCGGTTGCTTCAGTTTTCACCCCCGAAAGGCGATAACGACTGGTGAAGGCGGGATGATTACCACTAATGATTCTCTGTTGGCTGAGAGTCTGCGTCGTCTTCGCGACCATGGTGCAGCTATGAGTGATCTGCAACGGCACTTGGGACCAAAGCCTTATCTACTGGCAGACCACCCTGACGCCGGCTATAACCAGCGAATGACCGATTTGCAGGCAGCATTGGGTGTTGCCCAGATGCACCGTGCTGACGCAATTGTGGCTGAGCGACGTCAACTTGCTGAACGCTACGATTTAGCTTTCTCCGAGTTGAACTGGCTACAGACTCCGAAGGTGTCATTAGGTTGCAGTCATGGCTACCAGAGCTACCCGTGTTTGTTCGAACCTGAACTACTGAGCACAGCATTGAAGACTTCTGATCAAGCTTTGCTGGGGCAAATCAAGGAAAGGCGTAATGCCTGGATGGAAACATTGCAGCAAAAAGGAATATCTACTAGGCCAGCTACTCATGCTGTGCATATGTTGAGCTTTTATCGCGACAAGTACCATTTGAATCCTGAACAATTTCCAGCGGCTCAAGCTGCAAACGATTGCAGTGTTTCATTGCCTCTTTTCCATGGCATGAGTAGTGAGGAGCAGACTTACGTAATTGATATTGTTCGAGGCAGTAAAGCCTGATGTGTGGCATCACTGGGCTGATCAATCTCAATGGAGATTCGGTTTCTCCGGTCATTCTCAAAAAGATGACCGATGCCATTGTTCATCGCGGCCCTGATGGGGAAGGCCATTGGATTGATGAAAGTGTTGGACTCGGTCACCGGCGCCTCGCCATCATCGACTTGAGCCCTGCAGGACATCAGCCGATGATCAGTTCTGATCATCGCTATGTGCTTAGTTATAATGGCGAGATTTACAACTATCGCGAACTTCGCGCTGAATTAGAAGCTGAGGGCTTTTGGTTTCGCAGTCAGACAGATAGTGAAGTCGTTCTGAATGCTTTGGCTCACTGGGGCCATGATGCATTGCTGAAGTTCAATGGTATGTTTGCTCTTGCACTGTGGGACCGAAAAGAAAGCAGTCTTCTACTGGCTCGAGATAGATACGGTGTAAAGCCTCTTTATTATTCTTTTCAATCTGGGGTATTTGCTTTTGCTTCAGAGCAGAAAGCGATTACTGCACATCCAGATTTTTCATCGAGACTAAATAAATCAGCGCTTTTAGAATATTTTACTTTTCAGAATATATTCACTGATCAAACATTTTTGAAGAATATATATATGCTGCCCGCAGGTCATCATCTTACCTTCAATATGGAGGGTCATACTGAACCCAAAATAGAAAGATATTGGGATTATCGATTTCGCGAGCCTCAAACAACTGCTACTCGTCAAGAATATATTGAAGAACTTGATCGCTTATTTAGGCAGGCCGTTAATCGTCAGCTTGTCAGCGATGTTGAACTCGGCGCTTATTTATCAGGCGGTATGGATTCTGGTTCAATTACGGCGATAGCAGCTCAAAGTTTTCCTAATCTCAAAACTTTCACTTGCGGTTTTGATTTGAGCTCTGCTTCTGGAATTGAGCTCGGTTTTGATGAACGCTCGAAAGCAGAGCTTATGTCAGCTAGGTTCAAAACTGAACACTACGAAATGGTATTAAAAGCAGGTGATATGGAGCGCTCTTTATCATTAGTATCAAAACATCTTGAGGAACCTAGGGTTGGTCAAAGCTATCCTAATTTTTATGCTGCAAAGTTAACGAGTAAATTTGTTAAAGTAGTCTTATCTGGTAGTGGAGGTGATGAACTTTTTGGTGGTTACCCTTGGCGCTATTATCGAGCTGCAAACGCACAAAGCTTTGAGGAGTACATTGATCAGTATTACTTTTATTGGCAAAGATTAGTTGATAATAATACACTGAAGAAAATGTTTTCGCCTATTTGGGGTGACGTAGGGCACATATGGACTCGAGATATCTTTCGCGATGTTTTCAAAACTCACGATAATCAATTAGATCGACCGGAAGATTATATTAACCATTCTCTTTATTTTGAGGCAAAAACATTTTTGCATGGTCTTCTTACTGTTGAAGACAAACTCTCAATGTCTCAAAGTTTGGAAAACAGAGTGCCATTTATGGATAATGATTTAGTTGAATTTGCTATGAACTGTCCTGTGAGCTTGAAGTTAAACAACTTGGCGGAAGTGATTAAAATCAATGAAAATGACCCAGGCGACAAGCAAAAGCAATTTTTTCAAAAAACCAATGATGGGAAGCAAATTCTGCGTGATATGATGAAAAAATACATACCCGATGATATAGCACGTGCTACTAAACAAGGATTTTCTTCTCCTGACGCAAGTTGGTTTAAGGGAGAAAGTATTGACTTCGTACAAAGGACTTTGCTCCATGGCAACGCTCGCATTTATGATGTTCTTGATAGATCCACTGTAAGAACTCTTGTTGAACAACATCTTGATGGGAAGCAAAATCGACGTTTACTAATATGGTCACTTTTAAATGTAGAAACTCTGTTGAGTGATATAAACTTGTGATAGGTATATTGTCAGATGCTCACGGAAATCAATCCGGCTTTAGAGCTGCTATTAAGCATCTACGCATTCTAGGCGCTAAAAAATATTATTTCTTAGGAGATGCCGTTGGCTATATTCCTTCCATATCAGTTGTTCAGGATTTGCTTCATATGGGGACGGATATAAAATGTATATTAGGTAATCATGAAATAATGCTACTTGAACATAATGTAAACTCTGAGAAAGAAAGGGTTTATCAGTTTCAAACTGTCCGTCAAAATATCACTAGTTGCCTATCAAAATTCGTAAGGTCATGGCCTACCCACAGGAGAGAAACAATAAATCGAACTTCAGTATTATTTGTTCATGGGAGCCCAAATGATTTTACAAATGAATATGTGTACCCAGATACAGATTTGATGCAATTTAATCCTGGAGATTCCATAGTTTTTATGGGTCACACCCATCATCCTTTTATAAGATCTAACAACGGTACAACATTTGTAAATGTTGGAAGCTGTGGCTTGCCTCGTGATGATGGACGTTATGGTGCAGCATGTCTTTACAATCCAATTTCTCAAGATCTTAAAATCATACGTTTTCCAATTTATGAGCAAACAAAAACTTTATTAACTGCGTACCCAACAGTCAATAAATCAGTATACAATCTTTTAGAAAGAAGAAGTCATTCAATTTTTGGAGATCTACTATGACCAACGTTTTAATCACAGCCATGGGTGGCGGAGGTCATGGCGAGCAGATTCTGAAAGCTCTCATGCTTTCAAGAAATCATTACAGAATTATTGGTGCAGATGCTAATGCTGATTGTCCTCAATTTAAATTGGTAGATAAAAGTGAAGTATTACCATTAGCCTCTTCGCCTGATTATATTGAAAACTTATTCCGACTTATTGAACGATATCAAATTAAAGCTCTTTTTCATGGGTGCGAACCTGAGTTAAAGCTTTTTGCAAAGTTTCGCGAAAAGATCGAGAGCTTTGGTGTTTTCTTGCCAATTAATCCAACATCTGTTATTGATCTGTGCATGGATAAGGAAAAGACTAACAAAAAGTTGTCAGAGCTAGGCTTTGAATCACCAAAATTCACTATTATTTCAAATAAGGATGATTTTGCTAATATTGACTGGTATCCCGTTGTTGTTAAGCCATCAGTTGGTGGCGGTGGTTCGGCTAATGTATACATAGCCCAAGATCGTAGTGAGCTTTATGGACTCGCTGAGTACTTAAATTTAGGTGAGCAAAAAACTAAATTTTTCGTACAGGAATACGTAGGAACTCCCGATAATGAGTTCACAGTAGGAGTACTACATGATATGGATGGAAACTATATTAATTCAATTGCCGTAAAGAGAGCACTTACTGGTCAACTCAATATTAGAATGTCTGTCAATAATCATACCGACAAACATGAACTTGGATCAAAGCTAGTCATTAGTTCAGGAGTGAGTCAAGGTAAAATTGGTCGTTATCCTGAGGTAACATCTCAATGTAGCGCAATTGCAAAATCCATTGGAGCACGAGGCCCTGTTAATATTCAGTGCCGATTAGTTGATGGAATCGTAAAAGTCTTTGAGATAAATCCACGCTTTTCTGGGACTACTTCTCTTCGCGCTATGGTTGGCTATAATGAGCCAGATATCTTAATTCAAAAGCACATATATGGAGCTGATATAAAAACAAATTTTTCATACGAAGAGGGCAATATTATTCGAAGTTTAGTCGAAACTAGACTGTCTTAACTTACACAAATGATTTTAATCACTGGGTCAGATGGGATTATTGGCAGACAGTTGTGTAACGAGTTGCTGTCTCAAAATATTCCATTTATGCCAATAACTCATCGCCGTAAGTGTCATACTTTGCATAACGCTTTGCAAGTCAATCTCGCAGATGATACTGGGCAACTTTTAAAGTATGCTTCAAATTTTTCTGCAATTGTCCATCTCGCAGCAGCTGTACCTCATAGTTTAAATTATCCGGACAATTCTTACTCTGCAGAGCTTACAAGAAGAATGGATCAACATATACTTAATATTCAATCACTTACCGGTGTCCCACTCATTTATGCTTCAACTTGCGGTCTCTATGATCGATTGCTTCAGGATATCAAATTCGAAAAAGATCCTTCTCAGTTAAAAATTGCATCTCCGTACTTTGAAGCAAAGTTTGATGGAGAAAAGCTTTTTTTGAAGGATGGCCTCTCTACAATCCTAAGACTTTCTGCTCCTATTGGTTCTGGATTAAAGTCTCGATTGGTATTAAGTCGATTTATTTGCAAAGCTCGCATAGGCGGTAAAATTGAAATTTGGGGCAGTGGCAATAGAGAGCAAGATTTTATAGATACTTCTGATATTGCCCAATTGATTATTAAAATTCTTCAGCAACCCAAATCAATGATTCTCAATGTTGCATCTGGCGTACCCATTACAATGGCATCACTTGCTGAAACAGTTGTCTCATCATTAGAATCTGGATCCATAGAACATACAGGTCAATCAGATCCTCGTGACGCTGAAACTGCACGTTATTCTATATCTCTTGCCAAACACCACTATAATTGGGAACCTCAATGTACACTTGATAAATCAGTCAAAAAGCTCATTCATGAAGATTTTGAGAGGAATTTCTAATGAACTCAAGCTCTTTGTTGATTCCTAATTTGCCATTCTGTATTGGAGCTTCTTTAACATCCAACAATCCTTCCGGATTGCCTAGCACATATCCTTTTCAATTAGAGTTAAATAGATCTCTTTGCAGATTAGAACAGTCTGTAAATAAAGAATTAGAATCTTTGCTAGAAAAGGCCTATCTTGTTGGAAATGAGATGGGAACGCCCTCGGATGATACTAATCTTGGTAGACCGTATGTTGACGATTTCATATCCTTTGTTAGCAAATTTTCCTCCCATTCTGGATCTTTACTTGAGATCGGTGCTGGTACTGGATTTTTAAGTAAACGATTAAGTGAAGAGGGTTGGACTGTAACTAGTATTGAGCCTGGAACGGGATATCAGCCCCAATGGATCTCTAATGATGTAGATGTTATTAATGACTTTTTTCCATCAGCGGAAATTTCAGGTCAATTTGATGTAATTGTGTTCTATACAGTTCTAGAACATATTAAAGATACAAAGTCATTTCTTACTGATGTAAAAAATTATTTGAAGCCTAATGGTTATATATTTCTTGCAGTACCAGATTGCACACTTGAAATTTCTAATTGTGATGCAAGTATTTTGTTGCATGAACATTTTCACTATTTCACCAAGCACTCATTGCTAAATACTTTAATTGAATCGGGTTTAACAGGAAAAGTCTATCCTTCTGAGTATGGCCGTTGTCTATATGCAGTTGCCCAAATTTCTTTAGAGGTGCAAATCCCACAAGTATCTAATATACATTTGGTCGAATACTCAGACTATATTAGTGGCATACTCAAAGCGCAATCTAAGCTTTCGAGTATGTTTAACAATTGGCTTAATAAAGGACAGCTAGGGATATTTTGCCCAAGTCGTTTGTTGAATTTAATGTCACCAGATAATGATTTCTTATTTTACGATGATTCTCCAGCCTTGCATGGCAAATTTTATCCACCATTCTCTTCACAAGTACGAAGTCGCGCAGATTTATTCATTGATAAACCTGATAAGATTTTAATCGCGTCAAGAACTTTTGGTTCTAAAATAAAAACGGATCTTTTGAATTCCGGCTTGAATTCAGATATTATTTTGATAAGTGATTTGTTGTGAACAAGCAAATATCAAAACATAATAATGTAACTCGATGGTCGACAATTTCTAGATGTCTTCCGCAATTTCATTTTGAAGATGTGTCTTCTTTAACCTTCGACATCGATTGGGCCTGTGATGAGATATTAGCTGACTGCATTAACTTGGTTGAAAGTTATAACATCCCTGCCACATGGTTTGTTACTCATGACACACCTTTATTGTCTAGGTTGCGTGATAATAATAATTTTGAACTTGGTATTCATCCAAATTTTAATAATTTGCTCAACGGTCCTTGTAATACACAATCTATCGACAAAATTATCGATGACCTTTTGAATCTTGTCCCTGAAGCGGTATCAGTACGCAGCCATTCTATGGTTCAAAGTTCCAGACTGCAGGATGTTTTTTCAAAGAAAGGACTTATATTTGATTGTAATCATTTTATTCCTGAGCAATCTAAAATTGTATTAAAGCCTTGGTCTCTCTGGAATGGCTTGATAAAAGTTCCCCATTTTTGGGAGGATGATGTTTTTTGTTTATATCCTAAGGGCACTGAGCCAGATCTTTTGTTATCGCGAGAAGGGCTTAAAGTATTTGATTTTCATCCAATTCATGTTTTTCTAAATACAGAATCTATCGAACGCTATGAAAATTCGAGGAATGTACATCATGATGCTTCCCAATTAATTGATTATCGTTTTCCGGGACACGGTGTTCGTAATCAGCTTTTAAACTTAATTAAAACCCATGACAATGATAAATAAGAATATTATATGCGACCTAATTTCTTCTTTTGACTTAAATCTTGATGGGTTGAGGATATATACTGAGGCCGCATCTGGGCCCTATATGTATGCCCCTATTCTTGCAGCTCTTGCCGGTGCAAAATCCGTTACTGCACAGGTTTCTGATAGTAGCTATGCCAATGCAACTGATATAATAACTCAGACTTATGATTTAGCCAAGGAGTTTAATGTTGCCGATTCTCTTACTTGTATTAATAAAAGAGACTACTCTAAACTAGCGTCTGCAGACATAGTTACAAACTCTGGACATGTAAGGCCAATAGATAGAAGCCTCATCGATAGTTTGAAGCCTACAGCGGTGATTCCTTTAATGTGGGAGACATGGGAGTTCCGAGAGACGGATTTCGATCTTAATCGATGTCACGATCGAGGGATCTTAGTCCTTGGAACTAATGAGCAGTCTTTGCAGTGCGATATGCGTCCTCATATTGCCCTTGCAGGCTTAAAGCTCTTACTTAGCCTTGGTTATGATGGAGGCCCTTTATTGATCTTGGGTAATTCACCAATACCTGGCAAATCACTTGTTGATTACCTCAAACGTTTAAATGTAGAAATTTATTGGGTTTCTGACAGTTCCGATGCAGATTTAGATTATTCCGATTTTTCCAACTATTTCGAATCATTTGGCAGTCGCTATACTCATATGTTGTTGGCTGAACATCATAATCCTGTACTTTTACTTGGTAGAGGCGGTTTGCTCGAATATTCCCAAGTATTTGAGCGTAATCCTTATCTAAAAATTGCAGTAATGGCTGGAAATATTGAAAAAGAGGGTCTCTTGGCTTCTGGTCTGATTTATGCTCCTTCTGAAATTGCTCCATTTGGGTTTATTAGTTATCAATTAGCTGAATTGGGTTGTCGACCTATTCTTACGTTGTATGCGGCTGGCTTAAAGGTGGGTGAATTGATGGCTAGACAACGGCTGTCTGGTCTACCTATTGATACAGTTGTTAAGTCGCTTATCTCTAATGACCTTGTTATGGATTTTCAAGGAGCAAAGTCATGGTTGAAAAACTGAGCATTATTCCAATCGGTGGGACATCTCGCGCGGTTAATACTTTGCGATCCCTTTTACTTAGAGATGACATCTATATTCCTCTAGTTATTATCATGGAAGGAAATCAAGACGATATATCTAGCTCTCAAATTCTTGCTAATATCTGTTCTGAAAGTCAGTTAAAGTATTGCGTCATAAATAAGGTTACACCTGCTTTAGAAGATGAAGTAAAGAAATTCAAATCTAAGGCATTGATAGGAATAGGAGTATGGCGCCCACTTTTGTCAACTTCTTTCTTAAATTCAACTGAATTTGGCTTTCTTGCAGTGCATGGGACCCCTTTACCCCGATATCGTGGTTGGGCAGGAATAAGTTGGCAGATTATTAATGGTGAAGATACTGTTTCGTTACAAGGATACCAGCTTTCTTCAGGTATTGATGATGGTCCTCTTATTTCAAGATCTGATGGATCTCTTCTTTGTGCTGAAATTCCATTAAGTTCACATATGCATTTGGAGGATGTTTTTGTTGAATATGAAAAGTGCCACATTGCACTTGTTAATAATATTATTAATCTTTTGCTAGATCGCGAATTATGTTTGGCTTCACAAGATGAATCAAAGGCTTCTTTTTCATGTCACCGAGGGCCATCAGACGGCGAAATTAACTGGAATCTTTCAGCAACTGAAGTTTTCAACTTCATCAGAGCCCAATCCCCTCCATATCCATGCGCCTTCACCTACTACAAAGGAAAAAAAGTTTATATATTGCATGCTAGTTTGCCTCCTTATGTCCGCTATGAAGGAATTATTGCTGGCAAGGTTATATCTCGCTGTGTTGATTCTGGTTCTGTAACTATATTGTGTAATGACGGTTTACTTGATGTTCATAAAATTTCTGTTGATGGCGCAGTATGCAGCCCTAGAGATTTTTTCATTAGCATTCGAGATCGTTGTAAATCACGCCTCGAGGCTTTTATTGATTGCTACTATCCTGATTTTTAATGATTTCACTAATTCTCTAATTTTTACTCATTCACATCTGCCACTATATCGATTGACCATTATACCTCGCTTCACTGGCACGTGCTACACTGAAATGTAATTATAAGGTTTTTGTTTTAAGTGAGTTCGATCTCTTCCCAGGGTTTACATATTGATAGTAAGTCTTGCCGAACCCCTGACGCCAAAATTACTTGCACTAGATGTGTTTATGATAATGTGAATATCCCTAAGATTACTTTTGATTCAGAAGGTGTTTGTAATTACTGCCGTCAGATTGACGAGATGAAGTTAAAGTATAAAACTGGAACTCCTGAGGGTGAAAAGCAGTTTGATGAAATAGTAAAAAAAATAAAAAAAGATGGAAAGGGTAAGCCTTACGACTGTGTTATGGGAGTTAGCGGAGGAACTGACTCTTCATATATGGCTTACTTAGCAGTAAGAAAATATGGCTTGAGACCTCTTGCTGTTCACCTTGATAATACTTTCAATAACGATATCGCCACCCAGAATATTTATAAGGTTTTATCGGCATTAGATATTGATCTTGTTACGCATGTAGTGGCAAAAAAAGAGGCAGAAGATATTTATCGATCTTTTTTTAAAGCCAGTGTAGTAGATTTTGATGTATTTGCTGATATTGGTGTTCCTCAATTGCTTTATTCAACAGCAGCAAAGTATGGCGTCAAATATCAATTAGAAGGTCACTCATATATTGCCGAGGGTATTTCACCGCTGGGTACTATGTATGCAGATGGTAAATACATGAAGAGTGTTCAAAAGATATTTGGGAGTTTGCCCCTTGACACCTTTCCTAATATGTCTTTTCTTGATTTTATCAAGTGGATAACAGTTTATCGTATTGAAAAAATTAGACCTCTATGGTTTGTTCAATACAGTAAGGAGGAAGCCAGGGAATTGCTGGCTCGAGAATTTGGCTGGATTTATTATGACGGGCATCATTTAGAAAATAGAACAGGTGCATTCCAGCATAGTGTTTTAGGACCTCAAAAGTTTTCGCTAGATTCAAGAGCAAATTCACTTTCAGCCTCTGTACGTTCAGGTAAAATTGATCGTGCAGATGCTTTATCTGAACTCGATTCTCCCCCTATCGTTGAGGATGGTTTAGTAGAATATATGAAAAAACGGATGCAATTGTCTGATTCTGAGTACGAAGAGATTATGAACCTTCCAAGAAAGACTTGGCAGGATTATCCGACCTATAAAAAACGTTTTGAAAAGTTTCGCCCTTTCTTTTATATTTTGCTTAAATCTAATTTGATACCTGAAAGTTTTTATCTAAAGTATTGTTTCCCTTATAACGCTAACTGATGATAACTATTGTTGATTATGGCATGGGTAATATTGGTTCGATGGTCAATATGTTTAAGAAAATTGGTGTCAATGCTGTTGTTGAATCTTCTGCTAGCAAAATAAGTTTAGCCGAGAAGCTCGTTCTACCAGGTGTAGGGGCTTTCGATGCAGCGATGGATCGCATAAATAGTATTTCTGGTTTGCGTGATGCTCTTGATCGAAAAGCTTTAGTAGATCAAATCCCTATTTTGGGAGTTTGCTTGGGAATGCAGTTATTTACTGATTCAAGCGAAGAGGGCGCTTTGTCAGGTTTAGGATGGATACCTGGCTCAACACATAGATTTCCGAGTAAACCATTGCTTAAAGTTCCTCATATGGGATGGAATCTTACCAAAATTAACTCCTCAACACCACTTACTTACAATATTGTTGAGAAATCTCGTTATTATTTTGTTCATTCCTATTTTGTTTTAGCGGCTAATCCGGATAATTGTTTAATGAAAACTGAATATGGTGTTGAGTTTCACTCTGCTATCCATCGTGATAATATTTTCGGCGTACAGTTTCATCCTGAAAAAAGTCATCGTTTTGGTATGCAGCTTTTGAAAAATTTTGCGGAGATAGCATGTTAAGAACTAGAGTTATTCCTGCATTGCTTGTTTTAGATGGAAGTCTTGTTAAAACTGTAAACTTCAAAAATCCTAATTACATTGGTGATCCTTGTAACACTGTTCGGATTTTTAATGATCTAGAAGTTGATGAACTTATGGTTCTTGATATATCCTCCGATAGGCATGTTCGTGGTCCGGACTTAGATCTCATTCGTCAGCTTTCTGACGAGTGTTTCATGCCCCTTTCCTATGGTGGTGGTGTTCGTTCTTTTTCAGATGCACAATCATTATTCTCCTTAGGTATTGAAAAAGTCGTCCTCAACACATCTGCCCTTAAAGATCCTTCTATTATTACCTCAATATCATCTATATATGGAAGTCAAGCTGTAATTGTATCCATTGATGTTAAACAGGGTTTCTGGGGCTCAGAGACCGTGCGAAGTTGCAACGGCAAACATAGAACTGGTATCGACCCAATTTCATGGGCAAAGAAAGTGGTCGAATATGGTGCTGGCGAAATTTTGCTTACTTCAATAGCTCGTGAAGGCACATGGTCTGGCTTTGACATAGATCTTCTTCACAACGTCTCAAGTGCAGTGGAGGTTCCTGTTATTGCGCATGGTGGAGCTGGAAATTTACAAGATATAGGATATGCAGTTTCTTTAGGTGGTGCCTCTGCTGTTGCGCTTGGCAGCATGGTTGTGTTCCAAAAGCGTGGCATGGGTGTTCTTGTTAACTTTCCTGCTCAGTCTGATCTCTTGAACGTTTTAAACTGAACCTTTTATTTTTCCTTCTTTCGTTTATTAACCCTCCCTTTTACAGCATGTTACTTTAGTCCCATTTGGCTCTTTCTTAATTTGTTTGGCTTGTCAGTACTATGTTTTCGCAAATAAACTCTTATTTTAATTCATGTTTAACCCGTTGCTATTATTGCCCACATTCTTTTTTCATCTTATATCAATAAAACGCCCGCGCTTCAATATTTATCCATCGGACTATGTGCTAACATATTGCAAATAATTTTTAGCTATTAGCACTTCTGCTCACGTTTAGAGGTCTTTTGATTTTCTGTTTCTTATGAAAATTGGAATTATAGGCAATATGAATAATAACAACTTGGAATCAATGGATACCTGGCCGCGTCATCACCGTGGGTTGGCACAATATCAACCCCTACGCAGCTATAATAACAATAATATGTCTTTACTCTCCTTAGAAAGGATGATCCATCTTGTGTATGGAGCTCAGCAATTTTGCCGTTGATAAAGAAAGTTTTCCCTCGAAGATTTCTTGATTACTGCCGTCCATTCGATCTGGTATATTTTTGTAAACTAATGGATTAGCGATATTTTTTGACCTACACTAAATAAATTATTTTGCAATCATCTGCAATGAAGATTGGACTTATCGGAAACATGAACAATAATAATTTCTCACTGATGCGTTATTTCCGTGATCTGGGTGCGGACGCGCATTTGTTATTATATTCGAATGATGGTTTATCTTCTCTAAGTCATTTCACTCCAGAGGCAGATACCTGGGATTTAAAATGTTGGGCTCCATTCATCCACCAGACCGAGATTCCTAATGCACCAATATCTGCTTTCGATTTTCCTTTATCATTTATCTTAGGGATTCGTGCAAGGTTCAGATCCAAGACTACCGACCAAGATTTCTTTCCTGGTCCTGTTAGTCGAGAGGAAATAAGAAACACGTATGGCGATTATGATTTATTGATTGCATCAGGTTCATCCCCTGCGGCATTGATAAGAATTGACCGAGGTTTAGATCTTTTCTATCCATATTCCATGGGCGTCGAGTTTCTTGGTTCATACGTTTTTACCGCGAGTTCAAGAGGAAGTTGGATTCGACGTATGTTCGGGTTTGCAATTCGACGTCAGCAGCTTAAGGGTCTTTTACGCTCTAAATCCGTTATTGTTCTTGATAATGAAGTTACCGGTTTGTTATGTTCTAAGCTGGGAATTCCAAACTTACTTCTCTCAACGCCAATGGTTTACAACAAGGAGAATCTACCTTTAAAACCAATTACCTCTACTCAATTTGTTGCTGAAAAGGCTATTACTAATGCAGACTTCACTGTTCTCCATCATGCAAGACTAATGTGGACGCATAATGAATCTTATTCAGAAGAAGAAAACTTTTTGGCAACTAAAAATTCGGATTGGTTAATCCATGCTTTCTCCAAGTTGTTGTCTCGTCTACCCTCACTTCGTGCCTGCCTTCTTATTGTAGAGTATGGACCTGATGTGGCGGCAACTAAGGAACTTGTAAGAAAATTGGGAATTCATGAAAATGTTACTTGGCTACCAGTTATGTCGCGTAGAGAGATCATGTGGATTCTTAGTCGTATATCGGTGGGTGTTGGAGAGTTTATGAACCCTTCGCGTATGATCTGGGGTGGAACAGGGTGGGAAACATTAGCGGCTGGTAAGCCGCTATTGCAAAGAAATCTGTTTAATGATGGTGAGTTTGCAACTATGTTTGGTTACCCACCTCCACCAATGCTCTCAGTAAGAACCGAATCTGATGTTTTTGAACAGCTGTTGTACGCGGCTGAATGTCCAGAAGAAGTGGCTAAGATTGGCCAAGCGGCTTGTGAATGGTTCGATACATATAATGGTATTGCTATGGCAAAGAGGTGGCTTGATGTTGTCTGTTCCGAATCTTCTACAGCCAATCATTGATTAACTATTAATTGAAAGGAATCAATTTTGCCATCGAACATTGATCAACTAAGGACTTTAACCTCGAATGATCGTTTAAAGTTTCTACTTCGCGATTCTATTCTATATGGTGGATCAGCTGCCATAAGCAAGGCTTTAGCGTTGCTGACTTTTCCTGTTCTCTCGCGTCATTTTAGTGTTGCTGAGTATGGCATTCTTGACTTTTTCCTGGGTATTGGCGGACTTCTTGCAACTTTGTTTATTTTTGGCCAAGATTCTGCAGTTTCAAGATATTTCTATGAGTACACTGCCTTTGATGCCCGACAGAAATTAATTTCTCAATCACTTTTTTTTCAAATAGGCCTCATTATCGTTGCTGCTCCAATATTGTGGATTTTCGCCGATCAGATAATCTCTGTAGTGTTTCCTATGAAAAACAATCTATATGCAACAGAACTTTTTCGCTTAATTTTGCTCCAGTTCCCATTTCTTTTGCTGATAAATTTTTCACGAAACATTCTGAAGTGGACATTTGATAGAAAGCGTTTTTTAACTATGACACTTGGGATGTCCGCGTTACAAGCGTCTGGTATTTTGATAGCTGTATTTCGCTTTGACGCAACTATACGTACAGTATTAATTGTATTTTTGATAACTAACTTTATTTTCGGCTTGCTTGGTTTGTTGTTTGTACGAAGATGGATCGTAAGGCCATATAATATCTTTTATTTGCGTGAAATGCTGAATTATGCATTTCCGATGGGTCTTATCTGTGTTACAGCTGCCTTTTTACCAACTCTAGAAAGAATGCTTACGGAGAGATTACTAGGCTCCACTGACTTAGGTTTGTTTGCTGCTGGATCTAAAATCGCAATGTTGATTGGTTTAGTAATTGGTGCTTTTCAGACGGCCTGGGGGCCTTTCTCCTTATCTGTTTACAAAGAAGAGGATGCTTCTCATACTTATAATTTAGTGCTTCGCCTATTTTCTTTTGGGGTATGTTTACTAGTTCTATTGCTCACACTCTTTACTGGCTTAATAATATCAATTCTAGCTTCTAATGACTACAGTGGTGCATCTGTTGTGGTTTTTCCTCTCTGTTTAGGTTTGGCCATTCAGGCTACAAGCTGGATCAGTGAGGTGGGCATTGGAATATCAAAGCGTAGCCATTTAAATATATACCCGTACCTAGCTTCCCTTATTATTTCACTATCTTTTATTTATTTTTTTGTACCCTATTTTGGGCTACTGGGGATTGGTCTGGGTGTTCTGTCAGGACACATTGCTAAGGCTTTATCTGCATCTTGGCTCGCTCAAAGAGCATATCCATTACCTTGGTCATACAAACCAATATTATTATTGTTTCTTGTGACAACCTTTATAGGGTTTGTAGCCGGTTGGCTGGGTCAAGTAGTTTCTCCTATTATTGAGTCCACCTTCATTATTTTCGGGTTGGTGATTACTTCTGTTCTGGGCTTCTCACTTCTTTTCAGCAGAGAAGAACGCCGGAATTTGTTAAAATTTATATTTAAGTATATACCGAGTTGATCTGTCTAGTCCTTGAAAGCATACAGTTTACTTTTACCCCCCCCCCCCATTAGCGACATACTATTAAGTTAATATCGGTAAAAGCATTGTTGAAAATTGCTTCTTTTACTGGTGTTCGATTTTGATTTTGTCGGTTTTTTAGTTGTAGGGCGTGCTTGTTAGCACGAACATACTCTGTTGTGATAATTTTCAAAGTTATCCTAGATTTTAATAAATTTGTTCTGTTATTGATTGATAATGTCTTTATTATTCGCTGTAATTCCTTTTGCTTCTCTCTAGATTCTCTTTCCCTGGGTTGTATTACAATATTATTGTCTATCTTTGTTCTGCTTTTTGTCTCTTTTTTGGCTTTAATGTTTAGCACATTTCTTGTCTTTAAAATGCTTTCTTAATGAACCACGCCTAGTTTTCTGTTGTCTTCGTCGCTGTTATTTGCTTCTTTATGATTTTCTTATTTGTGCTTATAGCGCTGTTCATTGTTTTCATACTTGAATATTCTAGGCGTACATATTTTGTTATTGATTCTTTCAGATTGGCGGTTTTATCATATTGTTTGCTTTATTTTGTAGCTCCGATGCTTATCCCCTTTGTCTCCGAATGTGAGCCTTATTGTAGTGGTATTGACATTACCGTTTTTATTATATCTGTTTTCGGTCTTTTGTTCCTCTATCTTGGATTTAAGTTTTCACTCTTGCTGCCATTGTTTCGTATTAGCAAGAAATATATGCCGCAACCTCGTGATTTTTATATTTTTGTATTTTTATTGATCGCATTCTCTGGTGGTTTCCTTTTGATTTATCTCGACTCTTATGGTGGCTTGTTGAATGCCATCTCTTTCGGCGCACTTTCTCGCTTTACCGGAACTGCGCCTATCGAGGTTTCTTCTGGAGCTGTCGCGTTATATTTTATCGGCACTGCTTTTATAGCTCAATTTATATCTCAGTGGGAAATTCAATCAAAGGTCTCATTTAGCAAAAAATGGGTTTTTGTTTTCATCGTAAGTGTCCTTATTTCTATTCTTTTCGGACTTGTTAATGCTAGTAGAGGTACTTTGATGACGGTAATTATCGCATCTTTATTTGTATACCTTAATTTCTATAGTATTTCATTTTTTTCACTCCGAAATTCTACCTTCAGGCTTTATTTACTTCTAGCTGTAGTATTCTTATTCGGTTTATTCTTTATACTGAATGGTAAAGCTTTGATTGGCACGGTTGCTTTATTCTTTCGTGAAGATAATTTAGATTATTCTTCTTTTGAGGGCTTACGATTAAGTAAGTTATACGACAGAGTGATCTTGGAAATTGCTTTTCCGTTCAAGTCTTTATCAAATGTTTTAAAATTAAATCTTGAAATTAATTGGTTTTATCATTTCATTGTATCACCTCTCCACCTTATACCTACAAGACTTTTAGGTTTTATTGTTGATAAGCCCTTTAGAATTACTGAAGTCAATTCGTTCCTTTTGACTGGCGATCCTTCTAGAGGCATACCTCCCGGAATTCTTGCTTCTTTTTGGTACGGGGGTAATTTTTTGGGTGTGATCCTTGGGATGTTTCTCTACGGTTTATTATTAGGTTTTATACAAAAGCAAGGCTATTTCCTTATTGAATTAAGCCACAGGTATACGCCTATTGTCTTATATATTTTCTTTTCTATTCCTGGTTTCGTGCAGAGCGGTGATCCTTCTGTCTTTCTCAAAAGCATATTTTCTATTTTCTTCCTAATCTTTTTTCTGCTATTCTTTTCGTTTTTCCGCCGATTCAAGTTTTATCTTTCTTCTTAATTCTTTTGTTTTAAACACTTATTTGTTTTTACTTTGTTTTTCATTGATTGCTTTTAGTATCAACTTTTCTTTATTTCTTTTGATTATTTGAAAATATTGTGGTCTTTTGCTGATACTATTTTGCCTTGCTTCGCTTTTGGGCGCTCTTGATTGCCTTGTTTTGACGTGCGATGCATAGTAATACTATAAGCACAAATGGTTCTGATTTGTTTCAGGGGGCTTTGCCGACTCTTGTGTTAAAGTCAATTTGCTGCCTTAATTCTTCATTGTGGATCAATTCTTGATAGCTCAACGACTTTGTGATCTAGGTCTTTATTCTTCTCCTGAAAACCTTATACAGCATTGTGACTATATATTTTCAGGTTGTAATTTTGAAGGTTTAAATATTCTCGATGTTGGCGGCGGAAGCGGACTCCTATCAATGTGGACCCTATTGAATGGGGCTTCTTCTGTTACTTTGTTAGAGCCAGAGTTTTCTGGTAGTACTCAAGGTATTACTTCTAAAATTTCATCATTAGCGCATGAATTAGGAGTTTATGATAGATTGATATTCTATCCACTTACTATCCAGGATTATCTAGCTTCAGACAAGGTCAATCATCATTTTGATCATGTTGTTTTTGCTAATTCTATTAATCATGTCAATGAACCCGCTGTAGAGAGTTACTATAAATCGAATTTTGGTTCATCTGCCTATATTGATCTTTTCAGTTCAATCAGAAAAATCTGTAGGTCTAATTCAAATATTTTTATCTCTGATTGTTCTAGAAGCAACGTTTTTAAGTATTTGCCTTTTGCTAATCCCTTGATGCCTTCCATTGAATGGAACAAACATCTTAATCCTTCTGAGTGGTCAAACCTTCTTTTGAGGAGTGGATATTATGCCGTTAACGTCAAATGGTTTTCTCCAAACTCATACCCCGCACTACGTCCAATATTAGGCAATCAAATTCTAAATTACTTTACTTTTTCGCATTTTTCTCTTCAGGCTAAGATTAATTAGTTTTGTTTTATATTCAATATTTGCGTATTCTTGGTGGTTTTGCCTATTCATGATTGCGAAAAACTTGCTTTGATGAAATTAAAACCATGCTAAGATTATAGTTATTTGTAAATATTTATTCCCACATTGTTATGAAAATTCTTCTCTTTATTGACTCTTCATGCAATTGGTTTCGCCTGAACTGCGCACTCATCTTATTTCTTGGTCCTTACTTCCTTTCCATAACATTATAAATCAAACCGAAGATAGTACGATAAGCGCTATTGCTGAAATGTGGAGACTGCCGAATCAATTTAACGATTTCTTTTTCGGCAACGGCATCTTTGTGCCGGCAAATGAATTTGATCATTATGGTGATCCAGGCTATTTGTGTTACTTCATTTATTTTGGAATAGTTGGATGTCTTTTGCATCACGGACTATTTCTTTGGATGGGATATACTACGATTAAAAAAATTCAGCCTATTAAGTTGAAACTAGCAATATTAATAATATATATTCTCATGTTTGTCACTGAATCCAAGGAACCATTTTTCAACAAAGCAAATGTCATTTTATTTATCATGTTTTTCCTTTCTGTCTGGACATCATCAAATCAGAAGCATCATAGATTTTCGCCCGAACTTTCTGAGTATTTCTGGTAATTCACTTTATCTAGGATTTTTCCTGAGTCATATATGAAGTATCTTCTTGTCATAGATTCGCTAGGTTCTGGTGGCGCTCAGCGTCAATTAGTTAATCTCGCTTGTGGCCTCAAGTACAAAGGGCATAGTGTTTACGTTTTTACTTATTACCCAAAATTTGACTTTTACCGCAATCTTCTAGTTGAAGCTGGAGTCGTAATTCTATCGCTCGAGCATGTATCTGGCTTCTCACTACGCATACCCTTGCGTATTGCATATATTATTAGATACTATAGGATAGACGTGCTTATCAGTTACCTAGATTCTCCTAATATTTACTCTATAATTGCAAATATTTTTTGTCTATGCAGGGCTAAGTTATTTGTTTCTGAGCGTTCAAGTTATACTGCAAATCCAGGCTTTCGTTGGAGAAGTTTTATTTTATATCTTCTCTATATTATGTCTGATGGAATTGTGGCTAATTCCTATCATCAGTCTCATTATCTGCGTTCTTTCCCATTGCTCTGTCGTAAAACGACAACTATCTATAATGGCTATTCTTTTACAAGTGCTATTCCCTCCTCAACTCCTCAGGGGGCGATTACATTTGCAGTAGTGGGAAGAATCGGTGCGCGTGCCAAGAATTCACTCCGGCTTGTTAAGGCTCTGTCTAGGTTTGAAGCAAGAAATGGATTTGTTCCCACTATCCTTTGGGCTGGAAGACGAGAGACCGATTGTTTCTCCTCTCATGAGCTTGTATCCATCGATAAGATTGTTAATGCAAGCGCGGCACTCAGTTCATCTATCAAGTGGCTAGGCGAGTCTGATGATATCGCTGCTATTCTCAATATTTCTCATGCATTGCTACATGTAAGTCTCTATGAAGGGCTTCCAAATGTCATATGCGAAGCTTTTATTGCAGGTCGTCCAGTCATTGCCTCTTCTATTTCTGATCATCCTCGTTTGGTTGATCATGGAGTCCGTGGACTTCTCTGCGACCCTCTTTCTGATGAATCGATTTGTCAAGTAATTGAAGATTTCTTTGCTATTAATCCAGAAGAGCGTGTTGTGATGGGTTTGAATGCTCGCAAATATGCCGAAAAGTATTTAACACTTGATCGAATGGTAAATGATTACGAATCTTTATCCATTAATGCCTTTTTATAGCCATCGGGTGTTCTTGCGCTTGAGTATGTTTTCATTGGTTTGCATCACGATTTTAATGCATACTTCTCCTGTTTATTTGCTGATTGTTTGACTTTACTTCTATGCCTCTCGCTCTTCCCGCTAAGCGGTTGCTCTTAATCGGAAAGCTACCTCCTCCTATCGGCGGTGTCACAATTCATGTTGAGATGCTCAAGTCTCTACTTGATGGAAGACTAGAAGTAACCCACTTAGAGCTAAAACCTAAAGTTTTGCCTCGTTTGCTGTTTGCAATTTTTTTCGTAAATATCAAACACTGCATCTTTACACTTCAAATACGCTCCTTCGATTTGTATTTTCCTTCCTCGCTAAGTTTACTAATTCTAATTCAGTAATTACTTATCATGGTAATCTTGGGCGGTATCATTCCCTTTCTAATTGGTTAGACTTCCTTTCAATCTTTTTAGTTGATATACCTCTTGTTCTGAATTCTCACAGTCTAATCCTAGCCAAGCGTTTAAACAAAAGATCTCGTATTGTCTCTGCTTTTATTCCACCTTTTAAGGCTGAGTTTCTTCCTTGCAGTGTAGGTCAAAGTGTCGTACAGGCTCGTACCAGCTTCAAGTTTATTGTATGCACTAATGCTTATAATGTTTCCTTTGACCGATCAGGCCAAGAGATATATGGGATAAATGCCCTAATAGAGCTTTTCCAACTTTTTCCAGAGTTTTGCCTCTTGGTGAGCGATCCAAGTGGTCGCTATGCTCAGTTTTCTGCCTCTAAGTTTCCATTCATCCCCCGTAATGTAGTCTTCCTGTCGAAGCCTCATCCTTTTATTGAGATTCTTCGATCTTCAGATTTATTTATTCGAAATACTTCTACCGACGGTGATAGCATCTCGATATGGGAGGCTCTATCATTAATTGTTAATGTATTTGCCACTGATGTAGTGAGCCGGCCTCCTGGTGTTACCCTTTACTCATCTATTGAAGAATTAACAGACCTTCTTGGTGATTTCAACCCTAAGTGCAATGCTTACGCTAATTCAAATGTTCCATCTCTTGATGAATTAGCTGATTTTTATTTAGAGATTTACTAAATTTTACCAGCTTGCTATTTTATTCTACCAAGCTTTTTAATTTGTTTTGTCGCTTGCATGAAACAACTTTTCCAATCCCTTTCCACCGGTTCTAGCGACCTTCCGGAGCTTCCAGCTCCTGTCGTTGGCCGTGGTCAGCTGTTGATCCGCACATCTTGCTCTCTGGTGTCGGCCGGGACTGAGCGGATGCTTGTTGATTTCGGCAAGGCCAGCTGGATTGATAAAGCCCGTCAGCAGCCAGATAAGGTTCAGCAGGTGTTGGATAAGGCCCGCACCGATGGTGCTTTCACCACCCTTGATGCGGTACGCAGCAAGCTCGATCAGCCGCTGCCCCTCGGTTACTGCAATGTAGGCATTGTTGTGGCGGTCGGCTCCGGTGTCGTCGGTTTTCAGGTGGGTGATCGGGTCGCTTCCACTGGCCCCCATGCAGAACTGGTGGCCGTGCCCCAGCACCTCAGTGCCCTTATCCCATCAACGTTGAACGATGAGGCCGCCGCTTTCACTGTGCTGGCTTCTATTGGTTTGCAGGGCATTCGCCTGGCCAATCCCACCCTCGGCGAAACCTTTGTTGTTAGTGGTCTGGGCCTGATTGGCCTGCTTACCGGTCAGCTTCTCGCCGCTCAGGGTTGTAATGTGCTCGGTCTTGATCCCGATCCCTCCAAATGCGCCCTCGCGCAATCCCTTGGTATTACGTCCCTCCATCTCGCCAACGGAGTGGATCCGGTGGCCTGGTGTCTGGGCCATACGGCAGGCATCGGCGTGGATGGCGTGTTGATCACTGCTGCCACCTCCTCCAGTGAGCCGGTCCATGTAGCAGCCCAGGCCTGCAGGCAGCGCGGTCGCATCGTGCTGGTGGGGGTGACTGGCCTCGAACTCCGCCGCGATCTCTTTTACAAAAAAGAGCTCACTTTCCAGGTGAGCTGTTCCTATGGCCCAGGACGTTACGACCCGGCCTATGAGCAGCAGGGCCACGACTACCCCATAGGCTTTGTGCGCTGGACCGAGCAGCGCAACTTCCAAGCTGTGCTTCACGCTCTGGCCAGCGGTTCCCTTCGTACTGAGCCGCTGATCTCCCATCGCTTCTCGTTCGAGCAGGCCTCTGAGGCCTACGAGCTGCTCAGCAGCTCTGAGCCTTCACTCGGAATTTTGCTGCGCTACACCGAAACTGCTGATCCCGCTATGCGTGTGATTCAGCTGCCGGCAGCCACCGAATCGGTGGCCCCCAGTCAGCCTCTTCTGAGCGTGATTGGTGCGGGTAACTACGCCAGCCGCATGTTGATCCCGGCTTTCGCCAAGGCTGACGCACGCTTCCACACCCTGGCGGCATCCTCAGGCATCGGCCCGGTGCATGTGGGTCGCAAATTCGGCTTCCGTCACGCCAGTACTGACATCTCCGCTTTGCTGGCGGATTCCAGTGCCAACAGCGTTGTAATCGCCACCCGCCACGACAGTCATGCCTCCCTGGTGCAGCAGGCTCTGGATGCTGGCAAGCACGTGTTCGTGGAGAAGCCTCTTTGTCTCAACGCTAATGAGCTCTCTGCTATCGAGGCTGCCCATACGGGCCAGACCCTGCTAATGGTTGGCTTCAATCGTCGCTTTGCGCCGCTTCTCCTGGATCTTCAGCACCAGCTATCCCGCCAGCAAGGGCCGAAGGCCTTCGTTTACACCTGCAACGCCGGTGCCATTCCCGCTGACCACTGGACCCAGGATCCAGAAGCTGGCGGCGGACGGTTACTCGGAGAGGCATGCCACTTTATTGACCTCCTGCGACACCTGGCCGCCAGTCCCATTGAAGACCTGCAGCTGCTCAACGCTGTCGATCGCAAACCCTGCCCCGACACTTTCTCGCTCCAGTTGCGCTTCGCCGATGGATCGATTGGTACCGTGCATTACTTCGCCAACGGCAGCAAGGCCTTCCCAAAAGAGCGTCTGGAGGTTTTTGCCGATGGCAAGGTTCTCCGTCTCGATAATTATCGAAAGCTCAAGGCCTGGGGCATTACTGGCTTCCGCACCCGCCGGCTTCTGTCGCAAGACAAAGGCCAGGAGGCTTGCTGTGCAGCTTTCCTTAAAGCGATTGAATCGGGAGGGTCACCTCCGATACCTGTCGCCGAGATCTTTGAAGTGCAGCGATGGCTCCTGCAGGCGGTGAGCCAATGACGACTTGCTGCATTCTTGGCCTCGGCTACATCGGCCTGCCTACTGCTGCCGTGCTCGCCCGCGCCGGCCATCGAGTGATCGGCGTGGATGTCAACGCCCAAGTGGTCGCCACCGTGAACCAGGGGCAGATCCATATCGTGGAGCCCGATCTTGATCAAGCGGTGGCGGATGCGGTGGCCTCCGGTGCCCTTAGTGCCCAGCTCACACCGTTGCCAGCCGATGTGTTCCTGATCGCTGTGCCACCGCCGTTCCGTAGCGGGTCCGATGGCATCCCACAACCCAACATCGACTACGTACTGGCTGCAGCCCGCGCGATCGCGCGGGCTGCAGCCCGGCAATCTCGTACTGCTCGAATACACCTCACCGATAGGCACCACCGAGCAGGTGGCCCAGGTGATCGCAGAGCTTTCTGGTCTAAACGCCGACCAGCTGCATATCGCCTACTGCCCCGAGCGGGTGCTGCCCGGCCGCATCCTGCAGGAACTGGTTAGCAACGATCGCGTAATAGGTGGACTCACTCCTGAGGCGGCAGAAGCAGGAACGGCCTTCTATGCCACCTTCTGCAATGGCGAATTGCTCACCACCACCTCCCGCACCGC
The DNA here is from genome assembly GCF_014279835.1 of Synechococcus sp. MVIR-18-1. Lineage (NCBI taxonomy): Bacteria > Bacillati > Cyanobacteriota > Cyanophyceae > Synechococcales > Synechococcaceae > Synechococcus > Synechococcus sp. MVIR-18-1. The sequence continues at coordinate 204,594 of NZ_CP047942.1, forward strand.
CGAGCTCGTGAAGCTCACCGAAAACAGCTTCCGCGATGTGAACATCGCCTTCTCCAATGAGCTCTCACTGGTGTGCGATCACCTCAGCATCAACGTGCGCGAGCTTATCCGCCTCGCCAATCATCATCCGCGTGTGAATGTGCTGCAACCAGGCTGCGGTGTGGGCGGCCATTGCATCGCCGTGGATCCTTGGTTCATTGCCGCAGAAGCTCCCGATTGCACCCCCCTGATCCAAACGGCCCGCCGCGTGAACGACGGCAAAAGCCGCTGGGTGATCGAGCAGGTTCAGGCTCGTGCTGCGGCCCTGGAAGACCAACTCGGACGCCCGGCCCGTATCGGCTGCTTAGGTCTGGCCTTTAAGCCGAACTAAGCATCATTGATCCAACTTCTTCTGGGGCTCAACCAATGCGCCTTGGAAGTTATGGGCCTCTAATCTCTTACAATGGTTAAGTTTATAATTTCATGGATTTACGCCATGAATTAATTAGTCTTGGATATAATCATTGGAGAGGTCAGTCTGATACTGAAGTCATTCTAAATGCCTATGCTCAGTGGGGTCTTGAGGGGTTAAAAAAACTTGAAGGTATCTTTTCTCTTGCACTTTGGGATTCTGCTCAACAGCGATTAATCCTTATGCGCGACCGTCTCGGGATAAAGCCTCTTTTCTATGGAAAATGTAAATATGGCCTTGCTTTTGGTTCCGAAATAAAAGCAGTACTTGCTTCTGGTGGTGTTGACACTAGCCTTGATGAGCAAGCCTTCTCAGAGTACCTGTGGTACGGAAACTCTTATGGTGAGCGTACTTTTTATAAGGGTGTCCATGCTTTAAAGCCTGGTCATTGGTTAATATTTGAAAATGGCTCTCAATTCATAGATAAATGGTGGTCCGTAGAGGATTGGCTTGAAGATCATCCGTTTTCATGCGATGCATCTGAAGCTGCTTTACTTACACGAGATGCCGTTGATGCTGCCGTTAATCGTCAGTTAGTTGCTGATGTTCCTATTGGGCTGTTCTTGAGCGGCGGTGTTGATTCATCAACTATTGCTGCTTCCGCTATTCACAGCGGGAGTGTTCCTCTCCAAAGTTTTGCAGCTGGCTTTGATTATGAATATGGTGTCAATGAGTTACCGAAGGCAGCACAGGTTGCGTCTTATCTCGGTCTTAACCATCAAGAACTAGTTATTAGTGGTACCGACTTGCGGTCTGTTCTATATAGGCTTGCTGACGCGCATGATGAGCCCTTTGCTGATGCGGCCAATATTCCTCTTTTTCTGATGTGTGATCAGCTGCAATCCAAGGTGAAGGTAGTTTTGCAAGGTGACGGAGGCGATGAACTTTTTGCAGGCTATAGACGTTATAGTCTTCTCCGCAATTCAAAGTTTTGGCGTCTTTTCCCAAAAATTCTTGCAAAATCTTTTCGTTCATTTTCTTCTTCTGGTAGGCGCCTCGCACGGATAGCGGAAACTGTAGGTCACCATGACCCTTCATATAGGATGGCTTTTTTATTGACTGTTGAAACGCAGTACTCTCCACCCGATCGTTTATTTTGTTCCGATTTTCAACAACATCTTTGTGAAAATACCAATCCTTTCCAAGAATACCAGAACGCGGCCAAACGCTTTGCACATTTTGATCCTGTTAGTCAGATGATGTTAACTGATCTTGTGCTTCAACTCCCATCTCAGTTTCTTACTAAGGTTGATCGAGCGTTTATGGCAGCTTCCGTTGAGGCTCGCGTCCCACTTTTGGATGAGGGTGTGTTGCGTCTAGCGTTAAATCTTCCATCTCACTTAAAAGTATCTAGATTTGGGAAAAAGTTACCGCTCAGAGGCTCTCAGAGAAATCGTTTGCCATCCCAAATCTTAGATGGTCCTAAAACTGGGTTCGGAGTTCCATATTCTCAATGGCTTCGGACTTCTCTTTTCGATTTCTGTTGTGAACATATTTTAGATCCATCTTTCACATCACGTTTTTCTTTGGATGAATCTCTCGTTGAGGATCTTTTGCAAGACCATAAACGTGCTCCTGGTGGAAATGGCTTTTTGTTATGGAAACTATTGCAGCTCTCTTTATGGTCATCCTTAAAAAGATAGCTTATCGTTTTATAGTCGACTCCTCTTTACTATTTACCAGGCGTGAAATTGAAATATTTACTTGTCGGAGCCTTCCCTCCGCTTTCGTCTGACGTTATTGGTGGTCAAGTTACTGCTTGCATGAACTTATTTCCACCTACGCTTTATCCTTCTAGCAACACTGTTAGGTTTGATTCTACCCAGATTTCTAATCCTCCGCCTCATTTTCTCGTACGTCTTGCCCTTTCCTTCTTGAAGGTATTTAGATTTACTTTTTTGATTTATAAATGCAGGCCTCAATATGTGTGCATTCTTTTTACCTCAGGTTCCTCTCTCCTGGAAAAAACATTATTTGTACTTGTTGCCCGACTTTTCTCCTCAAATTCGAGAATAATTTTATTCCCTCGTTCGGATGTTGTCCTTTCTCAGCTTTCTTGTAACTTCTTCCTGCGCTATTCTTTTGCACTCCTTTTGCGCATTGCAAATGGATGGGTCTTGCAATCTCCTAGTTTTATCAATAAATTTCCTGTATTAGACGCGCCTAGTACATTCATTTCTCCTAATTCAATAGATTCCGGTCTTTACCCTTACTCTCTCTCCTCTCTTGTTTTGGCAAAGCAAAAATCTCTCGGTTTTTCTATTTTATTCGTAGGTTGGCTTGAGCCCGTAAAGCAAGTCGATTTAATTTTTTATGGTATTAGGCATTTTATGAATAAGCATGCTAATTGTGATATCGAATTTAACATTATTGGTGATGGCTCATGTCGCCATGATCTCGAACATTTAGCCACCAAGCTCTGTATAAATACAATCTTTCATGGATGGGTTTCTGATAAAAATCTGCTATCGAGGATTTATTCAGAATCATCTTGCTTCTGCCTCGCTTCAAGGCAGGAAGGTTTCCCTAATGTTGTCCTTGAAGCTTTAATTCATAACCTGCCTGTTTTATCAACACAAGTAGGAGCATTGCCTTACTTCTTTGATGACAATAGGCATATAATTTTCTTTCATTCAAGTCCTGACAGTCTTTCTAGGTCTATTGAAAAGATCTACTTTGACAGTGATTTCTATAAATTATTGCAGGTCAATTCGCGACGGCTTATTTCGGATTTTAGTCCAACAGTCACCTCCTCTAAGGTTAAGGGTTTTATTGACTCTATTAGTTGAATAATTTTTGCTTTTTATTATTAGTTTGGTTTTATTGGCATTTTTAATTTTCGCCTCTTGTTATCCAAGTCTTGGCGTATTTTCTGTATCGCTTTTGTAGTCGCTGATCACTTGTGTTTGTCTTTTATGCGCTTTTGATTTACATTGACTAAAAAATACGTCTTGGCAATCGATTAGCCTTTGATGTCCACTTATTAAGATTTTGCGGTCGGAACCCAGGAGCATGACACAGCTCCCTTTCTCTTTTTTATGAAACAACTTTTGCACTCACTCGCGACAGGGGCCATCGAGCTAACTGATCTACCTGCTCCTGTTGTTCCGCATGGACATCTACTGGTCCGAACAGCCTCCTCTTTGCTTTCAGTTGGCACCGAGCGAATGCTGGTTGATTTCGGCAAAGCTAATTGGCTTGACAAGGCACGCCAGCAGCCTGACAAAGTTCAGGAGGTGATAGAAAAGGCTCGCGCCGATGGCCTATTTGCAACTCTTGATGCTGTAAAAAGCAAACTAGATCAGCCTATTGCTCTTGGTTACTGCAATGTCGGCACTGTATTGGCAGTTTGAGAAGGTGTTTCTGGCTTCCATGTAGGTGATCGTGTTGCATCTAATGCTTCTCATGCTGAGCTTGTAGTAGTCCCTAAGCATCTCTCCGCCCGGATCCCTGCTCATGTCAGCGATGAGGCTGCTTCTTTCACGGTTCTTGCATCTATTGGACTTCAGGGCACCCGTCTGGCTCAGCCCACTCTTGGCGAAACTTTTCTGGTGAGTGGTCTTGGGTTGATCGGGCTTCTTACAGCTCAGTTGTTACAGGCTCAAGGTTGTCGAGTACTGGGCTTGGATCCAGATTCGTCTAAGTGTGACCTTGCAGAAGGCCTTGGTGTAAAGGCCCTCAACTTACGCTCTGGTACCGACCCGGTTGCTTGGTGCCTGGAGCACACTGACGGTATTGGTGTGGATGGCGTGTTGATTACCGCTGCCACTTCCTCCAGTGAGCCGATGCATCTTGCTGCCCAGTCCTGCCGCCAGCGAGGCCGAATCGTTTTGGTTGGCGTAACGGGCCTCGAACTTCGCCGCGATCTTTTTTACAAAAAGGAGCTCTCCTTCCAGGTGAGCTGCTCCTACGGACCCGGTCGTTATGACCCGGCCTATGAGCAGCAGGGCCATGACTACCCAATCGGATTTGTGCGCTGGACCGAGCAGCGCAACTTCCAGGCTGTGCTTCACGCCCTTGCCACCGGCGCTTTGCGAACTGAGCAGTTGATCTCCCATCGCTTCCCGATCGAGCAGGCCTCTGATGCCTATCAGCTGCTCAGTAGCCCTGAGCCTTCCCGCGGGATACTGCTGCACTACACAGAAACAGCAAATCCTAAGCAGCGTGTTGTTGATTTGCCAGCTGCTTCAGAATCGTTGGCCCCAAGCCAGCCGCTACTGAGCGTGATCGGTGCCGGTAATTACTCCAGCCGCATGCTGATACCCGCTTTCGCAAAAGTTGGCGCACATTTCCACACCCTGGCCGCCTCTTCGGGCATTGGACCAGTGCAAGTGGGGCGAAAGTTCGGCTTCCGTCACGCCAGTACTGATATCCCCGCCTTGCTGGCGGATTCCAGAACTAACAGCGTGGTAATTGTCACCCGCCACGACAGTCACGCCGCCCTGGTGCAGCAGGCTCTGGACGCTGGCAAGCACGTTTTCGTGGAGAAGCCGCTCTGCCTTACTATTGAAGAACTCGCTGCTATCGAAGCCGCCCACACGGGCCATTCGCTGCTGATGGTGGGTTTCAATCGTCGCTTTTCGCCGTTGCTTCTGGATCTGCAGCAGCAGCTCTCTCGGCTGCAAGGACCTAAGGCTTTCGTGTACACCTGTAATTCCGGTGCAATCCCCGCCGACCACTGGATCCAGAATCCAGCCGCCGGTGGCGGCCGACTGCTCGGTGAGGCCTGCCACTTTGTAGATCTGCTTCGCCACCTGGCCGGCAGCCCCATACAAGAACTGCAGTTGATCAACGCCGCCGACTGCAAACTCTGCCCTGATACTTTTTCGCTGCAGCTGCGCTTCGGCGATGGTTCGATCGGCACCGTGCACTATTTCGCTAACGGCAGCAAGGCATTCCCTAAAGAGCGCCTCGACGTATTCTGCGACGGTAAAGTGCTGCAGTTAGATAATTTCCGCAAACTAAAGGCTTGGGGAATTCCTGGCTTTCGTACTCGCCGTCTCGTGTCGCAAGACAAAGGCCAAGAAGCCTGTTGTGCTGCTTTTCTTAAAGCGATTGAAATCGGCGGGTCACCCCCGATTCCAACTGGCGAGCTCTTTGAGGTGCAGCGTTGGCTGCTGCAGGCGGTAAACCAATGACAACGTGCTGCATCCTTGGCCTCGGCTATATAGGCTTGCCTACTGCTGCTGTGCTCGCACGTTCTGGCCATCGGGTGGTCGGGGTGGATGTGAACTCCGAGGTTGTGGCCACTGTGAATCAGGGCCAGATCCACATTGTGGAGCCCGATCTCGATCGTGCTGTAGCTGATGCCGTTGCCTCCGCTGCCCTCAGCGCTCAGTCCACACCGGTGCCAGCCGATGTCTTCCTGATCGCCGTGCCAACCCCGTTCAGCAGCCGGGCTGATGGTATCCCCCAGCCCAACATCGACTACGTGCTTGCTGCAGCTCGTGCAATCGCGCCTGTTCTTCGTCCGGGCAATCTCGTACTTCTGGAATCCACCTCACCGGTGGGCACCACTGAGAAGGTGGTGGAAGAGATGAGTAAAATTGCTAATTTAGACTTCGATCATATCCACGTTGCCTACTGCCCTGAGCGGGTGCTGCCAGGCCGGATCTTGCAGGAACTGATCAGCAACGACCGTGTGATCGGAGGCTTCACTTCAGCAGCAGCAGAAGCAGGCAAGGCTTTTTATGCCACCTTCTGCCAAGGCGAATTACTCACCACTAGCGCCCGCACCGCCGAGCTGGTAAAGCTCACTGAGAACAGCTTCCGCGATGTGAACATCGCCTTCGCCAATGAGCTCTCGCTGGTGTGCAATCACCTCGAGATCAATGTGCGTGAGCTGATCCGCCTAGCCAACCACCATCCTCGAGTGAATGTGCTGCAGCCCGGCTGCGGTGTTGGAGGCCACTGCATCGCCGTGGATCCCTGGTTTATTGCCGCCGCAGCCCCCCATTGCACACCTCTGATTCAAACTTCACGCCACGTGAATGACGGCAAGGGCCGATGGGTGATCGAGCAGGTTCAGGCCCGCGCTGCAGCCCTGGAGGATAAACTTGGTCGTACTGCTCGTGTCGGCTGTCTGGGCTTGTCTTTTAAGCCGGATGTGGACGATTTGCGTGAATCTCCCGCTCTGCACATCACCACTGAGCTGCTCGTTGCTGGCCTCGACGTCCTCGCCTGCGAGCCCAACCTCCACGACCACCCCACCATCAAGCTCCACAGCCTCCAACAGGTGCTCGCCAAGGCTGATCTGCTGGTGTTCCTCGTGGCCCACACCCCTTTCCGCAATCTTGATCTCGGCGGCCGCACTGTGTTTGACCTCTGCGGTGTGACCGAGCAAGCGTGAGGGTTCTTTCTCAGCTTCGCACCAGTAAGCAGCTGGGTTGGCGCAATTGTGCGGCTGTTTTCGCCCACCGAGTGGCGCTGCGTGCTGGCCTCTACGAGCACCAGTTGCCGCTAATGCCTTGTCCCATCCCTGAGCTGCTCAACGGCCAGCCCCAACCGGCTCCGTTATCCTCCGATTTCTGGCCGGTGACATCCCGCAAACAATGTCTCGCTGTGGCCGATGCCCTGCTGTCGGGCACGGCCACCTGGTTCAGCCATGAGAGCTATGCCGTTGGCTCCCCTCCCGATTGGTTCCTTGACCCCGCCTCTAGCCAGCGCTTTCAGGATGGCGCGCAGCACTGGAGCCGTTGCCGTCCATTCTTCGGCGCCGATATCAAGCGCTGTTGGGAGCTCTCCCGCTGGGGCTGGGCTCCACTCCTGATCCGTGCCTGGCGCTTAAGTGGCGACCAGCGCTACCGCGATGGCTTCAACAGCTGGTGCCAGAGCTGGTGCCAGGTCAACCCCGTGAATGGCGGAAGCAACTGGCTCTGCGGCCAGGAAGCGTCCATTCGCCTGCTCCATGCCCTACAGGCCTGGCAGCTCGCGGATGCCCCAGCCCAGCTGCCTGATTCCAGCTCCCAGCGTGCTGCATTTGCGGCGGCGCATCTACAGCGCATCGCTGCCACCGAGCGCTATGCCCAGGCGCAGGACAACAACCATTGGACTTCAGAATCTGCCGCCTTGTTCATCGGCGGCAGCTGGCTGGCCGCTTCCGCTGGCCCCCATGCTGCCGCCGGCCGTCGCTGGGCCGCTGAAGGACGCCGAGCTCTAGAACGCAGCGTGGCGCGACTGCTAATGGCCGATGGCTCTTTTGCGCAGCACTCGCTCACTTATCACCGCCTGCTGCTCGATACCCTTGCCCAGGTGGAGCTCTGGCGCCGCTGGCTGAATCTGCCGCCCTTCTCGAAGCGCTTTCAGGAGTGCTGCCTTGCGGCGTCTCATTGGTTTGCTGCGCTGGTCGATCCCTGCAGTGGTGATGGTCCCAATCTGGGCAGCAACGACGGGGCCTGTGTCTATCAGCTGCACAGTCAGCCCTACCGCGATTTCCGGCCCACTTTGCAACTTTCCTCGCTGTTGTTTTCAGGTCAGCCAGCCCTGGCGCCGGGCCCTTGGGATGAGCCGCTCCATTGGCTTGCACTGATCAGTTCGTCAGCAGAAGGTTTTGGTGCTTTATCACCGCAAGCAACGGCGGCTTCTTTGCTAGTGCCTCAGCCGCCACAAGCAATTGAGCTCTTTGCCCATGGCGGCTATGGGCTGCTGAGGCCAACCAGCACCAGCTGGGCTTTGCTGCGGCTGCCCGTCTACCGTTTCCGGCCGGCCCATTCTGATCCGCTGCACCTCGATCTCTGGCATCAGGGCGTGAACCTGCTGCGCGATGGCGGCAGCTACGCCTACAACGCCGAAGCCGCTGATCTGGCCTACTTCCCCGGCATAGCTAGCCACAATTCTGTGCAGTTCGATGGCACCGAGCCCATGCCCCGCCTCGGTCGCTTCCTATGGGGCGACTGGCTGCAGCTGGAAGTACCTCCGCAGAAGGAGTCGGGCAAGGCCGCCCCGTCGATCACCGCGGCCTACCGCTGCCCCCATGGCCGCCATCAGCGCAGGGTGCAGGTCGATTCCAGTGGACTGCGCTGGACGATCACCGACCACTGCTCCGCGTTCCGCGATCGCCTAGTGCTGCGCTGGCGTCTCTGCCCCTCTAATTGGCAGCTATCGACTAAAGATGCGTCAGCTGAGCTCTGCAGCCTCCATGCCAAGATCAGGATGGAGTGCAACCAGCCGTTCCAGCGCTTGGAGCTGGTGGAAGGGTGGGAATCTTTGTTCTATGCCCACAAAATATCGCTACCGGTGTTGGAGCTTGAAGTAGCCGCAGTCCCATCACCTGTTTTGATCACAACCCACATCGCCCTGCCGGCATAGCCGTGAAGGTTCTCTACTACCACCAGTACTTCTCAACCCCCGCAGGTCCGGCCGGTACCCGCTCCTATGCCCTGGCCCATTCCCTTGTGGAAGCTGGCCATCAGGTGCAGATGGTCTGCTTGCAGGACGCCCGCACCCACACCGGCCTATCCGGGCCCTTCACCGCAGGGTGCCGGTCTGGTCTGGTGGATGGCATTGAGGTGATCGAGTTCGATCTGCCCTACTCCAACCACGCCGGCTTGCTGGATCGCGCGCTGGTCTTTTTGCGTTACAGCTGGCAGAGCCTGCGGCTCGCTCTGCGCTCCGATGCAGATCTGATCTTCGCCACCACCACTCCGCTCACAGCTGGCATTCCTGGAATCGCCGCCCGCTGGCTGCGCGGGATTCCCTTCGTGTTTGAGGTGCGTGACCTCTGGCCCGAGCTGCCCCGCGCCATGGGTGTGGTGCGCAATCCTCTGGTGCTGCGAGCTCTCTCCGTTCTGGAGTGGTGCAGTTATCACTCGGCAGATGCCTGCATCGGTCTGGCCCCCGGCATCTGTGAGGGCATTGCTGATCGTGGCGTTGCTCCCAGCCTGATCACTTCCATTCCCAATGCCTGCGATTTGGTTCTGTTTCACCCTCCGTCGCCTGCCCAGCACAAGCGGCCCGAGTTGATCCCAGGGGTAGCGGCACGTTCGTTTGTGGCGGCCTTCACCGGGGCCCATGGCCAGGCCAATGGCTTGGATGCTGTGCTCGATCTCGCTGCTGAATTGCGCCGTCGGGGTCGCAACGACATCAAGTTATTGTTAATTGGCGATGGCCGCTGCAAGCCAGCCCTGAAGCAGCGCGTGGCTGCCGAGAATCTGCAGAACTGCCATTTCCTGCCACTTGTCCCCAAGCCCCACCTGGCTCATTTGCTGCGCCAGTCAGTGCATGTGGGCTTGATGGTGCTTGCGGATGTGCCGGCCTTCTATCGCGGCACCTCCCCCAACAAGTTCTTCGACTACCTGGCTTGCGGTTTGCCTGTGGTGAACAACTACCCCGGCTGGCTGGCTGATCTGATTCGCAGCCATCAGCTGGGTGTGCCTGTCCCCCCCCGCGACCCCAAGGCCTTTGCCGATGCCCTGATTGCTCTTGCGGATGATCCGGTGCAGCGCCAGACCATGGGGGAGAACGCCCGCGCTCTGGCGGAATCCAAGTTTTCCCGTGTTCTACTGGCGGCCCAGTGGCGCAAGGTGCTGGAAAGTACGGCTAAGCGCTATGGCCGTCGCCGTATTGGCTTTGTGCGCCGTACCGCCTATCGGTTGCTCAAAGGTGCCGCTGATCGCCTGGCCGCTCTGCTCGCCCTGCTACTGCTTTCTCCGTTGTTGCTGGTGGTAGCTGTTTTGGTGCGCTGGCGTTTGGGAGCACCGGTGCTGTTCCGCCAGCAGCGCCCTGGCTATGTCGAGCGGCCCTTTGAGCTGCTCAAGTTCCGCACGATGACCAACGCCCGCGATGCCTCCGGCGCCCTGCTAACCGATGCCGAGCGGCTCACGCCCTTTGGCCGTTGGTTGCGTGCCACCTCCATTGATGAATTGCCAGAGCTGATCAACATCCTGCGCGGCGAGATGAGCTTTGTTGGGCCGCGTCCGCTGCTGATGCAATACCTGCCCCTTTACTCCCCCGTGCAGGCCCGCCGCCATGATGTGAAGCCTGGTTTCAGTGGCTGGGCTCAGATCAATGGCCGCAATGCCCTCCCGTGGGAGGAAAAGTTCCGCCTGGATGTCTGGTATGTGGATCACCAGAGCTTCTGGCTGGATCTGCGCATTTTCCTCATCACCCTTTGGAAAGTGATACGCCGTGATGGCATCAGCGCTGCTGGTGAAGCCACCATGGCGCCGTTCACAGGATCGGCGCCTGCTTCTGAGGCGCGCTGATGGCGTCTTTGCTGCTATTGGGTGCAGGTGGTCACGCCCGGGTCGTGGCTGAAACCGCTCTCTCCACCGGACGCTTCAGCAGCATCGCCTTCCTTGATGATCGCTGCAGCGGCCCCGCTCAGCTACCTGATCAACTCGGCTGGCCGGTGATCGGCCCCTTTTCGGCAGCCCACGATCGCCAGATCTGTCAGCAATTCCAAGCAGCGCTGGTGGCCATCGGCAATGCCACCGTGCGTCTGCAGTGGTTGCCACGTCTTGCCGCTGCTGGCTACGAGCTCCCCGTTGTGATTCATCCCACTGCCTGGCTGTCGCCTTCCGCTCAGCTTGGTGCCGGTTCGGTGGTGTTCGCCCAGGCCGCCATCCAGGCCCAGGCCATGATCGGTAGCGGCGCCATCCTCAATACGGGGTGCTCGGTGGATCACGACGCCCAGCTTGGCGATGGCGTGCACATCTGCCCCGGTGCCCGTCTCGCGGGCGAAGTGCAGGTGGGTGATCGCAGTTGGATCGGCATCGGCGCGTCAATGATTCAGCAGATCTGTATCGGCGCTGATGTCACCGTGGGTGCCGGTGCCTCCGTGGTGCGTGATCTGCCCGATGGCGTCACCGCCGTCGGCGTGCCGGCGAGGGTGTTGCCCACCGCCTAACTCATTAGCTTTCACCTCTTCCTCGCGTGACTCTCGCCCCCTGGCCCCAGTTCGACGCCGATCAGATCGACGCCGCCACCCGCGTGCTCGCTTCCGGCAAGGTGAACACCTGGACCGGCCAGGAAACCACCGCCTTTGAGCAGGAGTTTGCTCAGTGGTGCGGCACTGCCCATGCCATCGCCATGGCCAATGGCTCCCTGGCCCTCTCGGCCGCCTACCTGGCCATTGGCCTCGGGCCCGGCGATGAGCTGATCACCACGCCGCGCACCTTCATCGCCACCGCCTCCAGCGCCGTGCTGCTCGGCGCCAAGCCGTTGTTCGCCGATGTGGATGCCGAATCCGGCGCCATCACCGCCGCCACGATTGCACCGCTGATCACCCCCCGCACTAAGGCCATCTCCGTGGTGCACCTCGGTGGCTGGCCCGCAGACATGCCCGCGATTCTCGAATTGGCCCGCGCCCACGGCATTGCAGTGATCGAAGACTGCGCCCAGGCCCATGGCGCCCGCATCCACGGCCAGTCCGTGGGCAGCTTCGGCGATGTATCTGCCTGGAGTTTTTGCCAGGAGAAAATTATTTCCACTGGCGGTGAGGGCGGCATCGTGACCACTAGCCGAGCTGATCTCTGGGATCTGATTTGGGCCTTTAAAGACCATGGCAAAACCCATGAGTCGGTCTTCAGCCGCGAGCATCCGCCCGGCTTCCGTTGGCTGCACGAGCGCTTTGGCTCTAATTTCCGCCTCACGGAATTGCAGAGCGCCATTGGCCGAATCCAGCTGCAGCGTCTACCAGAGTGGACCGCCGCCCGTACCCGCAATGCCTTGTTCCTTGCCGAAGCCCTGGCCGATTGCTCCGCGGTGCGTGTGCCCCTGCCGCCCGAGGGAATCACCCATGCCTGGTACAAGTTCTATGCCTTCGTAAAGCCCGATGCGCTTGCCGATGGCTGGAGCCGCGATCGGATCCTTGCCGAGATCGCATCCCTCGGCTACCCCGCCCTTTCTGGCAGCTGCAGCGAGATCTACCTAGAGCGCTGCTTCAAGGAAGCTGGTCTGGCTCCCGCTGAGCGCTTGCATGTGGCCCGTGAGTTGGGCGAAACCAGCTTGATGTTCTTGGTGCATCCCACAATTACTTCTGAGCAGATGGCGGCCTATGCCGATGCTTTGCGTTCGGTGGTGAAGCAAGCGTGTCGATGAAGCTTTTTTCGTTGCGCCAGTTCGCTCGGCTCTCTCCCCTTGCCCGCCGCCTGTTGCTGATCGGTATCGACGCTTTGCTGCTGCCCCTGGCGATATGGTTAAGTTTCTGGCTGCGGCTGGCTCAGCCGTTCCATGCCAGTTTTATGGCTGCCGGTCTGTGGTTGCTGCCAGCGGTGTTGCTGGTTGGCCTTCCGCTGTATGCCTTCACCGGGCAATACAAAGGCCTCACGCGCTACGTCGGTAGTCGTGCCCTTTACCGCCTTGCCGGCCGCAATGGATTGTTTGTGCTGCTTTTGGCGGCTACCGGCATGATGCTGCGTTTGCCGATGCCTCCCCGCAGCAGCTGGATCCTGCTCTGGTTGCTGCTCACCGGCTTCACCGGAGCGGTGCGCTTTGCCCTGCGCGATCTGCTCCTGTCACTGCGCTCGGTTGCGCACAAGCGGCAAATGGTGCGTGTTGCCATCTATGGCTCCGGTGAGGCCGGTGCTCAGCTCGCTGCTGCCCTGCGCCTAGCGGGAAACCATCAGATCGTCACTTTTCTGGATGATGCACCAGTGCTCTGGCAGCGCACGATCAACGACATTCCGATCCAGCCTCCCCAAGTGCTGAGTGAGATGCAGGATCAGCTCGATCAGGTGTTGCTGGCAATCCCCTCATTGCCCCGCAGTGAACGCCGCCGCATCGTGGCTGAGTTGCAACGCCAGTCGATCCCGGTGTTGCAGATCCCCTCGGTTGATGACCTCACCTCCGGACGGGCCCAAATCGATGCGCTCCGCCCCGTAGCTATTGAAGATCTGCTCGGCCGTGATCCTGTTCCGCCCGTGCCGGAGCTGCTTGGCCCTGGCCTGCGTGATGCGGTGGTGTGCGTCACCGGCGCCGGTGGTTCGATCGGTTCTGAGCTCTGTCGCCAGATCCTGCAGTTAGCCCCCAGGGTTTTGCTCCTGCTCGAAAGCAGTGAACCGTCGCTTTACGCCCTGGAGCAGGAGCTCCGCCAGCAGTTGCCTGCTTCGGTGACCCTGCTTCCTGTGCTTGGCAGCGCCGCCAATCCTGCTCTGGTGCAGCGGCTTTTTGCAGACCATGGCGTGCAGACCGTGTTCCACGCCGCCGCTTACAAACATGTGCCTTTAGTAGAGGCCAACCCGTTGGCGGGCTTGGCCAACAATGTGGGCTCCACGCGGGTGGTCTGTCAGGCCGCCGTTGCCGTGGGCGTCAACGAGCTAGTCCTGATCTCCACAGACAAAGCGGTGCGTCCCACCAATGTGATGGGCGCTAGCAAGCGCCTGGCGGAGCTGGTGGTTCAGGCCTCAGCTCTTGAGGCGTTGCAGGGTGCCCATGCAGCTGGCCAGCCCTGCACCCGTTTGTCGATGGTGCGCTTCGGCAATGTGCTGGGCTCGTCGGGATCGGTGGTGCCTTTGTTTCGTAAACAGATTGCCGCTGGGGGACCGATCACACTCACCCACCCCGAAATCATCCGCTACTTCATGACGATCCCAGAGGCAGCAGAACTGGTGCTTCAGGCCTCCACCCTGGCCAAGGGCGGTGATGTTTTCTTGCTCGATATGGGCGAACCTGTGCGCATTAAATCCCTGGCCGAGCAGATGGTTCGCCTCAGCGGCCTCTCACTTCGCGATGCTCAAAACCCCAACGGAGAGATCGCCATCTCCTGCACGGGCCTGCGCCCCGGCGAAAAGCTCTACGAAGAACTGCTGATCGATGCCGAATCCGAACCCACCAAGCACCCCCTGATCTTCCGCGCTCAGGAGCGATCCTTGCCACCGGAGCTGCTCTGGCCTCGCTTGGATGCGCTCGATGCCGCGATCGCGGCGCAGGATGTTGAGGGAGCGCTGGCGTTGCTGGCGGAGCTGGTGCCCGAGTGGCAGCGAGGCGATCGTGTGAATGAAGCTGTTAGGGCCTAGAGGCGCTCCCTGATTTTTCTTTGGCTGCCTTTAGCGCGATGTCCGATGCTGAGGACGTCTTTGTATTGCCGATCCCTGTGAGGCCGTCTTGAGCGCCTTGGTTACCTTGCTGCTGTTGGCGCTAGCGATCGCCTGTTTCATCGGCGGTTGGCTCGCGCCTGAGCTGGTGGCCTTATTGGCTGCAGGCCTGCTCATGGCCACAGGGGTGCTCACACCCAATGAGGCCTTGGCTGGTTTTGGCAGCCCTGCCCTGATCACCCTGGTGGGCTTGTTTGTGCTCTCCAACGGCCTGCTGCACAGCGGCGCCTTGGATCGTTTGCGCGAACTGCTGGCATCACCGCGGATCCGCAACCCCAGCCAGTTGATGCTGGTGTTTGGCTTTGTGGTGGCGCCGATTTCGGGGTTCATCCCCAACACCCCGATCGTGGCGATCTTGCTGCCGGTGGTGCAGGGCTGGTGTCAGCGCCGCGGGATCAGCCCGTCGCGGGTGTTGATGCCGCTGTCCTTCGCAACCTTGATCGGTGGCACGATCACCTTGATTGGCACCTCTACCAGTTTGCTCGCTAGTGATCTGGTTGCGCGCCTCGGCTATGGCACCTTTGAGCTGTTTTCTTTCACAGCGATTGGCATTCCGGTATGGCTGATCGGGGCCTGCTACCTCGTGATTGCAGGCCGTTTTCTGCCCGATCGCGGCGACCAAAGCGACGACAATCTGCAGGCCTTAAGCCGGGTTCGGTCTTCAACCTGAGACTTCACTCTATGTGACTGCGTCCTGAGCTCCCTGTTGGTTTACAGATAGCGGTGTATCTTCACTGTCCTCACCAATGTAGATAATGTTTGTTTTATCGGGAAAGTTAAATTCCAAGACAGTAACAATCGAATCAAGAAGCCAGCTTTGGGACAAGGGTCTTCCTAAGTTCTAGACAAGGCTTTTCGAGAAAGATCCAAGAACAAATAGAAATCAAAGTAGTGAAAAGCAAAAACAGGAAAAACAAATAATTTTTACCTACTCCAGCGAAAGCAACAAGTGACAAATTTATTACTGGCATGTGATAAAGATACAACCCGTAGGAAATGTCTCCAGGCAGCTGAAAGCGTGAACTTACCAAGCCCAAACCAACAAAGAATGCTCCCAATGACAGGTTTGACATCAAAACGCTAGGAATGCCACCTAAGCCAACCAGTCTTACGAGTATCCCTAAAAATAGACCGGAAAATATCAATAAACGGCTACATTTAGCCTGCCCCAATCGTGTCAATAATCTAACGAATGAAGCGCCCAGGAGGAATTGACCTATATAAGGCAAGACGGAAACACTCATAAGCTTTAGATAGAGTGATGCGTTGCGAGGGGAAGTACCATCTCCCGCCAGAATAGACCCAGTTAAATAATGCTGCAAAGAGAAACTAGCCCAAACAACTCCAACGGCGATAGTAATAGCAGTTAAGCGGTTGCGGCGGAAGATCCAAGCCAAGGAGGAGGTGAATAGCGGAACGAGTATGTAGAACTCAATCTCAACAGGGATAGTCCAGAGAGATCCATTCATTACTCCAACCCCGAAATCTCTCAGCTGATCTGGATTAAAGAAGGTCACAAAAGAACCCTGACCCAGAAGCCAAGCAAATCCAAGAGGAGAGAGTGCAAAAGAAGCTTTACCAAATAAAAGGCATATCAACCATCCAAAAATTGCAGCACACCAGAGCGCAGGAAAAATCCTCAGAGAGCGAGACACTGCATAAGATTTCCAACCCTCATGAGATGTGGAGTTATTAATCCATGAGATAGAGACTAAGAAGCCAGAAAGCGCAAAGAAGATTGGAACCCCAGGAAATGAAAACAAAGCCCCAACAAGATCGGGCAATGGGTAGTCAAGGTGTGATGCGCCATGGTGCAGAAGAACCTGCAATGCTGCATACAGCCTTACTAAATCAAATAAATTATTACGATCCAACCGAATCATTTCACCATCCTATGATGTCAACTAATCCAATGTTACACGGAGAGGATCCCGCACTTGCTTGGGAGGACAAATTCTGCCTTGATAACTGGTACGTAGATCATCAGAGTTTTTTCTAGATCTGCGTATTTTCCTGATCACGATCTTGAAAGTAATCCGTCGTGAGGGGATCAGCGCGGATGGTGAAGCCACCGTACCAACCAACCTTCACTGGTGGTGGCCTACGCCGATGAAAGAATTGTTCTCTGCAATGTGGTTTGGCATGCCGAGCTAATAGCTGAAATGGTCATCGATACTTGGATTCCATCGAAAACTTTTACCTTGATTTCTTCTGCTTCGAGATTGTTCTGGGCTGACCTAACTCTGTTAATACGCGGCTAGGATTCCAAGTAAAAATTATTTTCAAAATGTTTACTTGTTGTTTTATTGCATGCACAATATTGCTCTCTTAAAGCTTGCCGGCTCATGGGGCAGGCTATTGTGGCCTCCTTGGCTAAGCATCTTTGACAACATAGGAGGCTTCCAGCGCCTAACGCGCTGATTTCTTCAAGTTCATTCTATTTGGCTGTTGGTCGCTCACCTTTATTGTTAGCTGAGCTTTTGGAACATAGGAATACCTTGAGCGGTATCGTTAGGACTATCGCCGTCAGTCCTCCGCCGATTCAATACCTAAA
The DNA here is from genome assembly GCF_014279835.1 of Synechococcus sp. MVIR-18-1. Taxonomy (NCBI): domain Bacteria; kingdom Bacillati; phylum Cyanobacteriota; class Cyanophyceae; order Synechococcales; family Synechococcaceae; genus Synechococcus; species Synechococcus sp. MVIR-18-1. The sequence goes on from NZ_CP047942.1 coordinate 221,632, forward strand.
TCTCTATTCTCCGCGCCAATTCTGTTGTCACGACTTAGCCTTTTAGTGTAATAGCTGAATCAATACTCATAGCTCTGCCAAACTGATTAAGATTAGCCTTGATGTTTGCTTGTTCGGTAATCATTTTTTTTTGAATTTACTTGTTGGTATATCGTAGATTGTTGATTCAAAAGTCTTTCCACTCAGTCAATAGTCTTTCAAGAAAACTGGGGAAGTAGTTTTCCGAGTTTTTAAGGACTTTGATCGCTATTAAAATTTACGTCACATTGTATTTTTGATTTTGTTTGCAAGTCGGCTTGAATCTGCCATTTCGGCCAATTACATATGTTTTGACGTCGCTACTCGCCGGAAGCCCTGTTGACAGAGAGCGGTACTCTATATATCTACAGTGATTACCTTTGCTATGGGTAAAATCTTATCAATTTCCAGCCATCTTCCTGAAGATGTTTTGACAAATAGCGAGCTGTCTTCTCTGTTTCCTGAATGGAGTGCTGACAAGATCTTCGATAAAACTGGCATTAGGCAGCGGTATATTGCAAAGGAAGGTGATGCTTAAATTACTTTATGCTTTCATGCAGTTAAAAAATTAACAGGTGTATAAGTTGCCGATCCCTGTGAGGCCGTCTTGAGCGCCTTGGTTACCTTGCTGCTGTTGGCGCTAGCGATCGCCTGTTTCATCGGCGGTTGGCTCGCGCCTGAGCTGGTGGCCTTATTGGCTGCAGGCCTGCTCATGGCCACAGGGGTGCTCACACCCAATGAGGCCTTGGCTGGTTTTGGCAGCCCTGCCCTGATCACCCTGGTGGGCTTGTTTGTGCTCTCCAACGGCCTGCTGCACAGCGGCGCCTTGGATCGTTTGCGCGAACTGCTGGCATCACCGCGGATCCGCAACCCCAGCCAGTTGATGCTGGTGTTTGGCTTTGTGGTGGCGCCGATTTCGGGGTTCATCCCCAACACCCCGATCGTGGCGATCTTGCTGCCGGTGGTGCAGGGCTGGTGTCAGCGCCGCGGGATCAGCCCGTCGCGGGTGTTGATGCCGCTGTCCTTCGCAACCTTGATCGGTGGCACGATCACCTTGATTGGCACCTCTACCAGTTTGCTCGCTAGTGATCTGGTTGCGCGCCTCGGCTATGGCACCTTTGAGCTGTTTTCTTTCACAGCGATTGGCATTCCGGTATGGCTGATCGGGGCCTGCTACCTCGTGATTGCAGGCCGTTTTCTGCCCGATCGCGGCGACCAAAGCGACGACAACCTCCAAGCGCTAAGCCGGGATGGCTATCTCACGGAGGTGGTGATTCCGCAGCGCTCTCCGCTTTGTGAGGTCACCTTGCATGAGAGCCGCTTGCAGCGCCGTTTTGATGTGGATGTGCTCGATGTCCACCGCGATGGCCAACGCTTGCAGCCGCCCCTGGCCCAATTGCGTTTGCAGGCTTCTGATCGCTTGCTGTTGCGCTGCAGCCGCCAGGAGCTGTTGCGCTTGCAGCAAGACCGGATGGTGGATTTAGCCGGCACCTTGCTCGCAGAAGAGTTGCCCCACATCCGCCATGCCGAAGTGTTGGTGCCTGCCGGCTCTTTGCTCGCCGGTGCCACCCTGCGTGAGCTGCGTTTTCGCCAGCGTTTCAATGCCACGGTTCTGGCAGTGAACCGTGCCAACAGCACCCTGCGCGATCGCTTGGGACGGGTGGTGCTTAGAGAAGGAGACATGCTCTTGCTGCAGGCTCCACTTGATGCCTTGCGCGGTCTGCAGCAATCCAGCGATCTTGTGGTGCTCGATCAGCTCGACGACGATCTGCCCTCCACCCACCGCAAGGGCCTGGCCATCAGCGTGATGCTTGCCGTGCTGCTGCTGGCAGGTTTGAAGGTGATGCCATTGGTGGCAGCGGTGCTGGTGGGCGTGGGGGTGTTGGTGATCGGCAAATGCCTCGATGCCGGCACGGCCTTGCGTTCGATTCGCTGGGATCTCTATCTGCTGCTTGGTGGTCTCTACAGCTTCAGTGTGGCCTTGCAGAAAACGGGGTTGGCTGATCAGGCGGCCTCAAGCTTGCTCACGCTGTTGCAGCACAGTTCCGCCTACACGTCTTTGTTGGTGATCTATGCGATCACCCTGGTGGCCACCGAACTGCTCAGCAATGCGGCTGCCGTGGCCCTGGTTTTACCGATTGCTGCTGCAGTGGCCACGGGCTTAGGGCAGCCGCCAATGTTGTTTGCCACGGCCGTGGTGTTTGCAGCCAGCCAGAGCTTCCTCTCGCCGATTGGCTATCAAACCAACTTGATGGTCTATGCCCCTGGTCGCTATCGCTTCCTTGATTTTTTCCGATTTGGTTGGCCGTTGTCGCTGGCCTACACCCTGATGGTGCCTTTGCTGTTGCTTTGGTTCGCTTAGAGCTCCAGGAGTCCTGGCGGCGGGGTGAGCAGCAACCAGCCCTCCTCCAGCTGCACCTCGGGCACGATCGCTTCAACAAACGGAACCAAGACCGTTTTGCCGCTGTGGAGCTTGATCTCCAGCAGGTCATTGCCGCCGCTGATCAGGTTGCTCACCGTGCCGATCGCAGCATCACTTCCGGCCAAGCGTGCCTCCAGGCCCACCAGATCGAGCAGATGGAATTCGCCTTCAGCCAGTTCGGGCCGGTCCTCGGCGGGCACCAGCACGGTGCAACCCACGAGCGCTTCGGCGCTGGCGCGGCTGTTCACGCCCTTGAGGCGCACCACATAGATGCTTTTGCCTGGCAGTTGCCGGCCTTCGAGCAGCTCCACTTCTTTCGGTTCTGATCCCTTTGTTTGCAACCAACGAGGCCCCGGTTCCGTGAAGCGCTCTGGAAAGTCACTGGCGGGGTTGAGGCGTAGCTCGCCCCTTAAACCCTGAGCGCCCACGAGCTTCCCCACAGGCATCCATTCGTCTGCGCTGTTCGGATCAGCTGAGCTGGGAGACGGAGTGGAAGTCATCGTTCGATAATGGATCCACGACTGCCCATTTCTCGTATGGCCTCCGCTGCACCGATCCTGCCTGGCGCCACGGTCACCGTGGTGGATGCCCGTTCGATCTATGCCGGCTACACCGGCTTTGTGCAGCGCATCAGTGGCGATTGCGCCGCCGTGCTGTTTGAAGGCGGCAACTGGGACAAGCTGGTGACAATGCGTCTGAGCGATCTCAGCGCCGCCTGATCTGGTGTCGTTGCGCCTGCGCTTTCGGAAGATTGTTCTTGATGCAGACACCCGGGCCGGCCGTGTCTACAACCTGATCATCTTCGGCACGATCTTGCTCAGTGTGGCTGGATTGTTGGTCCAACCCCATCCCTTGAGGCTGGCCGCGCCTGGGGAAGTGCCCAGCTGGGTCGGGCAACTCGAACATGGTTGTTTGTTGGTGTTCATCGCCGACTTTTTGCTGCATTTGTGGGTCTCGCCCTGGCCGCGCAAATACTTGTTCAGCTTTTACGGCCTGATTGATGTCTCAGCCGTTCTGTTCTTTTTCGTTCCCCAAATCAGCAGCGGCCTGATCCTTTGGATCTTCAAATTTGGGCGGGTGCTGCGCGTGTTCAAGCTGCTGCGCTTCCTCGATGAAGCTCAGTTGCTTGGCAATGCCCTAAAAGCCAGCGCCCGCCGCATCGGCGTGTTTTTGTTTTTTGTGGTGATGGCCCAAGTGGTGCTGGGCTACCTGATGGTGCTCGTGGAAAGCAGCCATCCAGAAACGCAGTTCCAGACCGTTGGCCAAGGGGTGTATTGGGCGATCGTCACGATGACCACCGTGGGTTACGGAGACATCGTTCCCCAAACCGTGCTCGGGCAATTGCTGGCTGCGGTTGTGATGCTGCTGGGCTTTGGAATCATTGCCATTCCCACAGGGATCATCACCGTGGAAACGATGCAACAGGTGCGCCGCGGTGGCCGCAGCTGCCTGAGTTGTGGAGCCTCAAGCCATCACAACAAAGCGCTGCACTGTGATCAATGCGGGGCGGTCTTGCCTCCCCTATCGGCGTGAAGCGTGATTCTCTGATCGCGAAAGGTGGGGGGTGAAACCTCCAACGTGCCAACAACTGTCGCGACTCAGCTCCCAATCTGGGATCGTCGAGAAGCCACCAGAGCATGATCTGGGTATCAAGCAGACAGCGCATCAAAGATTGAAAAGTTGGGCAACCTGCTGATCCATGGCCTCTCCAAACGCTTCATCCACGTGGGAGGCCTGAAGGGAAAGAGCAGAAAGACTTCCAGGCTCCTTCAATCCGCGAGTTTCAGCGCAGGGATCCCATTTCAGATCAGCCTTGCCTTCAGCGGAGTCGTTGTTCAAATCTCTGCCTCAGCTGCTTTGAGTTTGAGAGCTTGATAGAACACTTGCAAGTGTTGTTTGTTGCATCGCCGCTTTGGCCGCCTGCTGCTCCGCCTGACGCCTTGATCCGCCCCAGGCTTCTGCCGTTGGGCTGTTTTGGTCTTGAATGAACACCTGGCAATGAAAGCGCCGCGGATCGCCATGGCGCCTGCTGATTTCCTGGCAGGTGTAGGTCGGCAGCCCTAGCCCCTGGGCTTGGGTCCATTCCTGCAGCGCCGACTTGCTGTTTCCGCGGTGGGGATCGGCGAGCACCTCATGGCTCGTTTCGCGCCAATAGGGAGTGAGCCACGTCTGCACTGGAGACACCATGCCGCTGATCCGGTAGATCGCACCGATTAGGGCTTCGCAGTGCTCGGCGCGGAGGGTGGCCCGTGCGGCCAAGTCACCGCTGGCCTTGGCTCCAAGATTCAGCAGTGATTCAATCCCGATTCTTCCCCCCAAGTTCGCCAGCCAGCGGTCGCTCACAAGCTGTGCCCGTAAGGCAGAGCGTTCCCCCACAGGCATCTGAGGATGTTCGGATTCGATGAAATCCGAGGCCGCCAGCCGCAGCACGGCATCACCAAGAAATTCCAGCTGTTCGTGGTGGCGGGCGAGCCCTGTGGAGGTGTGGGTGAGCGCTTCGTCGAGATGCTCCAACTGCTCCTGGCCCAGTTCGCTCTCTTTGGTACCGCTTGAACCGGCAACCAGTTGGCGCCAGAGCTCTTTTAGTTGCTGTTCACGCTGGGGAGTGATCACAGCAACTCCTTCGGATGCGAATGCCTTGGTTTTAGCTGCACGTTTCTGTTGATGCAGCCAGAGGGACCATCAAAAAAAGGGGTGAAAGCAGGACATAAGCCGGGTTCTGTTCACCCTTCCAAGGAAGGGGGGTGATCATCTATCTGGGATCGCCGTTACCGACGACCTCGAGCGGCGCACTCTGGCGGAACGAGGAAGATGGCCACCCGTCGTTCCTTGGCCTTGCTCCCAGCCGGGGTTTACCGAGCCAGCACCTCTCGATGCTGCTGGTGCGCTCTTACCGCACCTTTGCACCCTTGCCTGTGCCGGCAGAACCGGCCATCGGCGGTGTGTTTCTGTGGCACTCTCCTCACGGTCACCCGCACTGGGCATTACCCAGCAAGCCTGGCCATCGGGGAGCCCGGACTTTCCTCAACCGATGACTGCAGCCCGAGGGCAACACCCATCCATTGCGATCACCTCGCCTACTTTCAACCCCCATAATGGCCTGCGAGGGGCTGTAGCTCAGCCGGATAGAGCGACGGTTTCCTAAACCGTAGGTCGTGGGTTCGAGTCCCGCCAGCCCCGTTTTGTGAAACCCCGTTGACTCCATAACTTTGATGGATTTCAAGGGTCGAAAAGAGGCTCCTGCCAGCCGTTGCTGTTGGGGGCGATCCCACCGGCGTGAAGCCTGCTTCAGCGCCCCATTGTGCGGCGGATGTCCTTGAGCAGCAGCAACAAGTGCAGGGGATCAGTGGGTGATCGCTCGAACTCAGGGATCAGATGTTCATAGAAGCCTCGGGCTTGCCGGGATTCGGCATGCACCAGCAAGCCGCGGCAGCCGATGGCGTCGCTGAGGCTCGCGACCCTTGAGATCACATCCAGCAGCAGAGCCGCACCGAGGCCTTGGCCTTTATGACGTTCGTCGACCCCCAAGCGGGCCAGCAGGGCAACGGGCTGCGTGATTCCCACGCTCGCTATGCACCAGGCGTAGTAGGCAACGACGGCTGATTGATCGATCTGTGTGACCCCAAACACGCGGGTGGTGCCAGTTCCATGGGCCTGCTTGGCGAACTCCACCAGCCAGGTGGTCTGCTCCTTGGAGCGGCAGAGAAAGCCTGCGAGTTGGTGACGGGCCGCCAGCAGCTCCGGAGGGCTGTAGCGGCTCACGTCTGGGGCTGATCCGCCGCGGGCTTGGCAAAGGGCGAGGGACGCTCCAGCAGGCGCGTCAGGCCGGGCAGGCTGCGGGCCGGGCGGCTGTTGATCCGCTCCCATTCCTGCGGGGCGTCTGCATCGAGCAGGACGTGCTGCCGATCAGCCAGCACCCTCTGTGCGGCTAGCCGCCCCTGGGAGAGCAGGAAGGAACTGCGGTCGTCCTCTGTGGCCCGCAGCTCGATTCGGCTCGTCTTGGCCGGCCGGTTGCCGGGCGGCGTTGGCCTTCACACGACGGTTGCTGGGTGCGTGTGCCGGTCCCAGCTCTTCACTTGGTGAGGGCTGCTGAGGAACAGTTCGTTGATCGCCTTGGCCACCAACTGGATTTCCTTGCGCAGCCTGCCCAAGAGATCCGACACCAACGACACCTTGGCTCCCTGCTCCAGCTCGCGCAGGTCGCGGTGGGATGTTCATGCATCTCCATGTCGCACTGCGACCAATGGCTTTCTTCGAGCAAAGCGTTTGTTAACGGTCCATCGGAAGGTGCACAAGAGTCTTCACAGTTTTCCGTAAGTTGAATCATGGTCTGGGGCGATGCTGAGCAGCCGCATAAAGTCGCCGTCTCTGTGGGCCGTGGCCCGGCGTGATCGACTGATCCGCAATGAGTAGACCGCGTCAATCTCCGAAGGAGGCTTGATGCTGGTGATCTTCTCCCACTTGAGGCCCCGGTCGCCATAGAGCTGGTTCCAGGTGAGCTGGCGGATCTTGTTCAGCGTGTCAAGCGCTGCATGGCGCTCAGCCTTCTGCAGGCTCAGCAGTTGCCCCTGGAACACCGGGTTGTTCAGATCCAGACGGATTGTTGGCTCAGGCTTCGCCATGGGCGAAGGCCTTCAGGGTGTCCTCCAGATCAGCATCCGCTGGCGGATGGCTGGCAGACCATGCCATTGCAGCTTGTAGGTGTTCCGCGGCGGCGGGTTCATGCAACCAGCGCTCGTTATCAGGAATCACCGTGGCGGTGCGAACGACCCAGACACCAGGCTCTCTTTCCTCGACGAGGACATGACGACCGGAGTATTGCTTGCCCAAGGAGATCTGACCGTTACTGCCGACAAGCTTGAGAACAGAAGGGCAAGAATTGGTAGCCATAATTTGACGGATTCTTGCAAGCACTAAATCATAGCCTTCGTGCGGCACCAACAGCGTCTTCGGGAGCGGGCGCAGGAGTCGCCGGCTGTGGAGCGTTGATTGCCAGAGGCGTAGGCGGCAAGCGCTTGGCCCTGGCGCAGGCGGGGTGCTGAGGCGGCTGGGCTGTAATCGTGCTGGTCTGTGGGGTCAATTCAAGCTGCCCAGTCCACCAGCTGCAGCCCCTCGATCCGGCTGAACTCGCCGACGTTGTGGCTGACCAAGGTGGCGCCGATGCTCAAGGCATGGCAGGCGATCCAGAGGTCGTTGGCACCAATCGGTGTGGCGCGGCGCTTCAAGGCGGTGGCCTGAACGGCGTAGTGCTCACAGATGCCCTGCCCCTGCGGATAAAGCACATGCACCAGGCGGGTCAGCGCTTCCAGCTGCTGCAAGGTGGCCTCTCGGCGCTGACTGCCTTCCGCCCCGCGCAACAGCTCGGCCCAAGTCACAAATGACATAGCCAGGCTGTCTTCGTCGCTGATGCCATCGATGCGATCAGCCACCTGGGGCGGACGGTTCTTGGTCAGATAAATCAGGATGTTCGTGTCGAGCAGGTAGATCACAGCTCGTCTCGTTCCTGCACGGGCAGCTTTTCGGCCTGTTGCTGCTCCAGTGCGTCCACAAAATCCGCATCAAAACCGTTGAGCGCCTGCATCAGGGCCTGACCGCGCTGGCTGGGGCAGGGGTGAACGAGCAGATCACCCTCTGGGGTGCGGCTGATCTGCACCCGGTCGCTGCTGAGGCGAAACTCGGCTGGGATGCGCACGGCCTGGCTGTTGCCATTCATGAACACGCGGCTGGGGAGGACCTCCAAAGGAAACCTCTCTTTGTGTGTGTACGCGTAAGTATATACGGTATGAATCAGGGGCCTCTGCGCTGTCCTTAAATCCCGCAGGGGCGTTGAGCATGCCGTTTGCCTTCATGAGGCGGAGAAGGATTTGCCTGCTCTGTTTGGTGAGTGCCTGGGCAGGCTTGCTGGCTTCCGGAAAGTAGATGCAGGGTTTTACTGTCGCTCGGAGTGTTCCCGAGCGACGGTCATCGGTTCGAGTCCCGCCAGTCCGTTTTTTGAATCCCTACGGGCCGCAGAGCTTTTCATGGAGTCTCAAGTCCAGACACTGGCTCAATGAAGCGATTCCTTGCTATGAATTGCTTCGCCAGATGAAGCGATTAAGCTGGATTAATGGCTTCATCCTGGATATGGCAGCAGCCAGACTGGCCCCGGTTCCGTTGGAAGAGCTCTGCTCTGGAGCCTCTGCTTGAACAGGCCCGTACGGCACGCCATGAGCTGCTGAGCAGGCTGGAAACGCTGGAGCCCCCGCTTGATGGCGAGGCGATCTGAGCGAACTCGTGGAACAGCAGGCGATCGAGCCGATCGGGGAGGGTCGCAGCCGCGCCTATCGGATCCATTGGCCAAGCGCTTCAGAAACCCTTGCGCTCTAGAGCTTCGGTAAGCCGAGTGATGGCGGAAGCCAGTTGAGCTTGGGGGTCAGGCTTTGTTTCGGCAATGACCTCTTGCTTCCGCTTTGAGGCCCCAATTGATTTCACAATCAAAAAGCACACAAAGGCGATCACCAGAAAGTTGATGATCGCCACAATCACGCTGCCTGCTGGCCAGGAATTGATTGAGTCCACGTTGGCGGCCTTCAAGGCAGGCTCGAGCGCATTGGTCATCAATAAGGTGACAACCGAGCTAACTACCTTGCCGAAAGCTCCCGCAATCACAACGGCAATGGCGAGATCAACCACATTGCCTTTGTTGATGAAAGCCTTGAAGTCTGAAAACAAACCAAGCTTGCGAGCCATTTAGAGCGTGAACTGAATCCCATTGGATAGTCAGTCAGGCTGAACTTCTCCCTCTCATTGATACAAATTGATTGGTTGCCTTGGATTGATTGGATGGGCTAGCCAGATGCTTAAGTCCCGCTATTTTTGAGGGTGTGAACCGGTTCCATGACCCAGCTTCACGAGCTTCGGATGCGGCTTTTGGTTCAGCAGGAAAGCGAGCGTATCGCTGCCAGCCAGCCAACAGACCTTGATTTGTCTGTGGTGCAAGCGCGCTGCCTCTGCTGGCTCGCCCTCTTGGCGGAAGCCCATGAAGATCAGGCCAGTGATGCTGAGAGTCGTGGAGACACTGAACAAGCGATGGGTTGGTTTGCCGACTCCATGCGTTTGCGCGATGCGCTCAATGTGGTGAGCTCGATCGAGATTCCGCTTCCAGGAGTTGTGGACAGGGATGGAGATCCGTTAGGTGATCAGCTAGGTGATCGGTCTGGGTTCGATCAGGATCCACCGCTAGCGGCCTGATCAGGTGCGATGATGGCTAATAACTGAGGGTCTGCTTTGCCTGAAGAGCCCTGTCAATGTCCTGACTGTCAACGCTTTTATCGAGAGCACGACCGTCTGATCAGAGAGTCACCAACGTTGCGTCAGCAGCAGGAGCTGAGTTGGGCGGCGCTTCAAGCCTTTAGAACCCTGTCTGGTCGCGTGCTGGAGGATCTCCAAAAGCAACACGGCACTCCGGGCGCTGACGCCCAAACCCATGCCACCCCGATGGGTGGTGGAGAAGAGCCTGCTGATGCCATCCATCAAGCGATGGCTGATCTTGAAAATATCAATGCTCATTTGTTTTCCATCGAAGCGTTGATGGAGCGCATTTTTGATGTGCGTGTGCCCGACGATATTGAACAGAAATTCAGGGAGCTGGCCGGTGAGCTCGCCCCCGACCCTCTTAATGCTGATCGCTTGCGTTTGAATCGCCTGCTGCACCAAACCCCTGATCTTCCTGATCGCAGCTGAACCAGCTGAGATCAATGCCGCTCAAAAAAAAGCCCTCGCGTTGTGCGAGGGCTTTTTTAACGCAAGTTCAATGGCTGTGCCCTTAATCAGCGCACGTCACAGGTGATCTCAACCGGCATGGGCCCCACTTTCCAGATGTCACGGCAGTAGTCACGGATCGAACGATCCGATGAGAAGAAGCCGCTTCTGGCGCTGTTCAACACCGACATCCGGTTCCAGTGATGGCGATCGGTCCAGGCCAGGCTCACCGCATCTTGAGCGCGCAAGTAATCGGCGAAATCAGCCATCACGAAGAAGGGATCATTCCCCGTGAGGTTGTCGATCAGAGGACGGAACAGCTCACCATCGCCATTGCTGAAGTGACCCATCTCCACCAAGCGGATGGCCTCAGCGAGCTCAGGAACAGACTCCACCACTTCCCAAGGCCTGTAACCGCTTTGCTTGAGGGCAGCAATTTCTTCGACGGTCTTGCCAAAGAGGAAGAAGTTTTCTGCACCCACGTGCTCACGGATTTCCACGTTGGCGCCATCGAGGGTGCCAATCGTGAGCGCTCCATTCATCGCGAACTTCATGTTGCCGGTGCCGGAGGCTTCCTTGCCAGCCGTGGAGATCTGTTCGGAAAGATCCGATGCGGGATACACCTGTTCGCCCAGCTTCACGTTGTAATCAGCCAGGAACACCACTCGCAGTCGTCCGTCCATATCCGGATCTGCATTGATCGTTTCGGCGATGCCGTTGATGAAGCGGATGATCAACTTGGCCATGTAATAGCCAGGTGCTGCCTTACCTCCAAAGATCACCGTGCGTGGTGCCATGCCATCGGCCTGGCCATTTTTGATCCTGAGGTACTGGGTGATCACCTGCAGAGCGTTGAGGTGCTGGCGTTTGTACTCATGGATCCGCTTCACCTGCACGTCAAACAGGCTGGATGGGTCCACCAACACGCCCGTGTTGCGGTGGATGTAGGTCGACAGCTTGCGCTTCACGGAGAGCTTGGTGTCTTCCCAATGCTTTAGGAAGCCAGAGTCGTTCTGGCGATCCTCAAGCTTGCGCAGAAGCTCCATGTTGGTGACCCAGTCGGGGCCCACATGCTCATCAAGCAGGCTGGAAAGTCCGGGATTGGAGAGAGCAACCCAGCGCCTAGGGGTCACGCCATTGGTCACGTTGGTGAATTTTTCAGGCCAGAGCTCAGCAAATTCAGGCATCAGCTGCTCACGCACCAAGTCGGAGTGGAGAGCCGCCACTCCATTCACGTGATGGGCGCCAATGGTGGCGAGATGGGCCATGCGGATCGACTTCCCGCCGTCCTCATCAATGATCGATAGTTTGCGCTGAATCGCCTCATTGCCCGGGTAGCGCAAGCGCACCTGCTGCAGGAAGCGGCGGTTGATTTCGTAAATCAGCTCGAGGTGCCTAGGTAGCAGGCTCCCGAACAGGTTGAGATCCCATTTCTCGAGTGCCTCGGGAAGCAGGGTGTGGTTGGTGTAAGCCACGGAACGCCGGGTGATGTCCCACGCCTTATCCCATTCCATGTGGCGATCATCGATCAGCAGACGCATCAGTTCTGCGACCGCAATGGCGGGATGGGTGTCGTTGAGCTGAACGGTCCAGTACTCAGGGAAGTCGTCAACGGACAGCCCACGGTTATCAAGGCTGCGCAACATGTCCTGAAGGGAGCAGCTCACAAAGAAGTGCTGCTGTTTCAGGCGCAGGCGCCGGCCTTCATCGGTGCCGTCGTTCGGATACAGCACTTTGGAAAGGGTTTCGCTGCCCACCTTCTCTTCCACAGCGCCGTAGTAATCGCCAATGTTGAACGCGTAGAAGTCAAAGCTTTCTGTGGCATCGGCGCGCCAGAGACGCAGACGATCGCAAGTGTTCACGCGGTAGCCGAGAACGGGCACATCATGGGGTACGCCAATGGCGTGATCCGATGGGATCCAGCGCGAGCGGTAGTTGCCTTTGTCGTCGAGGTAGCTCTCCGTGCGGCCGCCAAAACCCACAAAGCAGGCCTGATCGGGTTGGGGCAGTTCCCAGGGCCAACCCCCCTTCAACCACTTGTCAGTGACCTCCACCTGCCAGCCATCACGGATCAGCTGATCAAAAATTCCAAATTCGTAGCGGATGCCATAGCCCGTGGCTGGAATTTGCAGGCTTGCGAGCGACTCCATGTAGCAAGCGGCTAGGCGCCCCAGGCCGCCATTGCCCAAGCCTGGCTCTTCTTCCACCTCGATAATTTGCTGCAGGGATTCAATCCCGAAGCGTTTTACGGCTTCTTCTGCTTCGTTTTGGATGCCCAAATTGAGCAGGTTGTTGGCCAGTTGCGGTCCAATCAGGAACTCCGCAGACAAATAGGCCACCGTTTTTTGCGGTCGAGCCCGAATCGCTTCAATGCTGGCCAGGTAACGGGTCATCAGCCGATCGCGCACGGCATAGCTAAGAGCCATGTACAGGTCATGACGGCTAGCAGATGGCGCAAGCTTGCCCAGAGTGAAAAACAGATGCTCTGTCATGCCGTCGAAGACGGCATCAGCGTCCAAACCGGCCCGTTCTGGGTCGGCGTAGCAACCAGGAGTTGGAAGGCGAAGATCGAGGGGTTCGGAGCTGCTCATGGAGGGAGAAATATGGCGTTTGCTTTTTGTGTTGGGTCAAGTGTGGTGGACTTGAGCGAAGAAAGCTTGAAACGGTGCAGGAACTGTGACCGAGGCGTCCTTTTTGTTGCCATCAGCAAGCACAGGTTCCTAATGCGCGGCCGCTGACCGTGTTTGCCCTTAAGGTCCCGCTGAGAAAACATGCCGATTCCGATGCTCGCTGCTGCGATGCCGCCCGTTCTCATGCCGCTGTTGGCTGAACTGTCTGCCCACGATCTCGAGATGGCGGGAACCTTGATTGGGGTTGGCCGCTTCATGCTGATTTTCGTGGCGGCGCGAGCGCTGGCTGAGGTTCTGGTTCGCCTCCAGCTCCCCACCATCCTCGGAGAGCTGCTGGCTGGTGTGCTGATCGGCGCCTCTGGTTTGCATCTCTTGGTGCCACCTGAAACGCAAGTGGAGCTAAGCAATGGCCTGGTCACCCTGCTGAGCTCCCTTGGCAATGTGCCCCCCGAATCGGTGACGGAGCTCTACAACGAGAGCTTCCCAGCGCTGGAATCCGTGGCGCAACTGGGTCTGTTTGCCCTGCTGTTCCTCACCGGTCTAGAGAGTGAGCTCGATGAGCTGATCGCCGTTGGCACGCAGGCTTTCACCGTTGCTGTAGCGGGTGTGGTGTTGCCATTTGCCCTGGGCACGTGGGGGCTGATGGCGATTTTCCATGTAGGAGCGATCCCGGCGATTTTTGCAGGTGCGTCGATGACCGCCACCAGCATTGGCATTACCGCCAGCGTGTTTGGAGAACTCGGATATTTGAAAACCCGTGAGGGGCAGATCGTGATCGGTGCGGCCGTTCTCGATGACATCCTCGGCATCGTGATCTTGGCTGTGGTGATCGCCTTGGCCTCCGGCGGAAGCCTGGAAATTGGACCAATCGTCAAGCTCGTGGCGGCCGCCGCTGTGTTCGTTGTGGCGGCGATTGGCTTGAGCCGCACGGCTGCCCCCGCGTTTGACTGGCTGATCGACAAACTCAAGGCACCGGGTGAGGTGCTGGTGGCCTCATTCGTGATTCTCGCGCTGAGCTGCTTCACCGCCACCGCGATTGGTTTGGAAGCCGCCCTTGGCGCCTTCGCGGCTGGCCTGATCCTCAGCAGCTCAAAGCACAATCACGCCATTCAGCAGGCGGTGCTGCCGATTGTGACCTTGTTCGCCACGATCTTCTTTGTGCTGGTGGGTGCCGGCATGGATCTCTCGGTGATCAACCCTTCTGATCCCGCTAGCCGCGCCGCCCTGATCATTGCCGCCTTCCTGTTTGTGGTTGCCGTGATCGGCAAGATTGCTGCGGGATGGGCCTTTGTGAGCAAGCAACCCACCCGCCGCCTTGTGGTGGGGCTTGGAATGATGCCTCGCGGAGAGGTGGGTTTGATTTTCTTGGGACTAGGCACTAGCGCCAAGCTTCTGTCTCCGTCGCTTGAGGCGGCGATTCTGTTGATGGTGATCGGCACCACTTTTCTGGCACCGGTGCTGCTTCGGTTGGTGATTGGTGGTGATAAGCCTGACGACGACGACAAGGTGGATGGCGAGGTGGCGGCTGATCCCGTTGGTTTGATTTAGTCCCCTTGCCCGCGGGCGACCACGAGAAACAAACTCCAGCCAATGGTGATTAAGGCCAGGCTGGAGGCCCAGCCTGGACCGAGCGCCCAGGCCAAGATGAGTTGGGTGATCACACCCACAGCAAGGGCGAGCAAAAGACTGCTGATCACCAACGCGGCCTGACGCCAGGCCCCAGTGAGGGGGCTGTCCTCCAGGCTTGCCTCCAGTCTTTGCAGGGGGCCACTAAGCGGCAGGTAGAGGGCAAGCGCCCAAAACAGGCCTCCGCTGAGCGTGCTGCTTTGCAGCAGGGGCCCCATCTCGTAAGTGTCCATCGTTGGCAAGTGCTCGGCGCTGCGGAGGAATGAACAGGATGCCTAGCATCGCCGCCCGACGAACAGAGAGTGGTGGGAGAGACCTGGTGGCAGTTTGAAAACCATGCAGTGCATGGTCTTTGCCAAATGCCTGATCAGCCTGAGGCCGCGGCCCAGGCCAAAACGCGACCAGCGCTGTTGCTTGTGCATGGTTTTGGCGCTTCTACCGACCATTGGCGCCACAACATCCCCGTGCTGGCAAGCGAATACGAAGTGCATGCGCTCGATCTCCTTGGCTTCGGCCGCAGCGCCAAACCAGCAGGGCTCACCTACGGCGGTGCGCTCTGGCGCGACCAGTTGGTGGCTTATGTCCAGGAGCGGATCGGCCGCCCCACCGTGATTGCTGGAAATTCGCTCGGGGGGTTTGCTGCCTTAGCGGCTGGGGCCGCTTTAAAAGATCAGTCGGCAGGTGTGGTGCTTCTCAATGCCGCTGGCCCCTTCAGCGATGAACAGCGCGCGAAGCCCAGTGGCTGGGGCTCCATCGCTCGCCGAACGATTGGTTCAGCCCTGCTCAAAAGCCCAGTGCTGCAACGGGTGTTGTTTGAGAATTTGCGCCGGCGCTCCACGATTCGGCGCACCCTCAATCAGGTGTACGTCGATCGCACCAATGTCGACGACGCCCTGGTGGAGGCGATTCGTCTTCCGTCGCTGGATCCTGGTGCTTTTGGGGTGTTTCGCACTGTCTTTGATATTCCCAGCGGTCAACCTCTCGATGAGTTGTTTGCCCAGCTTCAATCCCCACTGTTCTTGCTCTGGGGGATCCGTGATCCCTGGATCAATGCCGCCGGACGCCGGGCAAGCTTTCAGCGCCATGCTCCGGAGAACACCCATGAAGTGGTGTTAGAAGCCGGCCATTGTCCTCATGATGAGGTCCCGGATCAGGTGAACAAGGCCCTGCTCGATTGGCTGGGTTCCCTGCAAAGCCAACCCATGAAAAGTCTCCAAGAGGATTGAAACCATGGCTGCGCGGATCACTGCCCTGTGGTCACACTGAGGAAGCTCCGGGTTTCATGGCCATGACCCTTCGTCAACTGTCAACGCCGTATACCCACTGGGAATACGTCCATCCTCAAAGTGGTGATCGCCTGCGGGTGGTGCCTGAACGCGGCGGCATTGTCACGGAATGGCTCTGCAACGGGCGAGAGATTCTTTATTTTGACCAGACGCGTTACGCCGATCCAAAGCAGAGCATCCGAGGTGGGATTCCCGTGCTCTTCCCCATCTGCGGAAACCTTCCCGGCGACCGGCTGCCTTTGAAGAGCGGTGACGCCACCCTCAAGCAGCATGGCTTTGCGCGCGGCTTGCCCTGGCAGCTGGAGCTGCTCGATGACCAAAGCGGCGTGCTTTTGTGCTTAACCGATACGGAAGAGACTCGTGCGGACTATCCGTTCCGCTTCCGTGTGGAGATGGCGGTGCGGCCGGTGAATGGTGCCCTGGAGATCACCACCACGATTGCGAATGCCAATGAAGACGGCGAGTCGATGCCGTTCAGTTTTGGTCTCCATCCCTATTTCAACGTGACCGATCTCAGTCGCACCAGCCTCGAAGGTTTGGCACCCCAGTGCCTCAACCACCTCGTGATGGCAGAGGCTGAAACCGCAGGCCAATTGAGCAGATTGCCAGAGGGGGTGGACTTTCTCACCCGCCCTGCTGGACCGGTCACCCTGGTGGATGAGGCTGCGGGAACGCGTTTGCAGCTGCAGCATCAAGCGCCCATGGATCTCACGGTGGTCTGGACCGAGCCCCCTCGCTCGATGGTCTGCCTCGAGCCCTGGACCGGCCCGCGTCAGTCCCTGATCACAGGGGACGGCAAGCTCGAGCTCGCACCTGGAGACAGTCTCCAGCTCAGCTGCCGCTATGCGCTGAGTTGAGAGGCGCTGCCACCCCGGGCAGCCGTCCTCTGCAGAGCTGTTGTTTCGGGTCAAACTGATGCTTCACGGCTTCAATCAAGGGGCGGGATGGGGCATCCAGCCAGGCGGGTAGAGCCCCTGGCTGGGTTCCAGGTTGGATCAGCGCGCTGAGCTGACCCCCTAACTCCATCACCCGCCGTCTCAGTGCTTCGATCAGGTATTCCGGTGTGGGAGAACCGCTGGGTTGCCAGGCCTCGCCGCTGCCGGCTCCAGCGGCGAGCTGCCAAGACCAGCCCTTGAGAGCCGTGCATTCGCGCGAGCTGAACAAATGCTGGAGCTGGGCGGGCGGTAGGCAGAGGCGCAGCAGCCAGGCCGGATCTTCGTGGGTGAAAGATCCTTCCGGGATGGGGGTCTCCCAGGGCATGCGCTCTGTGCTTAGCCCCTGCTGGTCAGCGAGTGTCTCGAGCCGGTTGAGTTGGTCGACGACCGCACCATCACTGATGCTGGCCACGCCCAGCAGGATCTTTGCGCCCTGGTCCGGGCGCAGCTCCCAATCCATCCATTCGGGTGTGAAGCTGCTGCCCACCACTGCGGCTCGGAAGGCTTCGAGTTGGCTGACATCACCGTCCAGGACCAGCTGACCGCGTGGTTCACGAATCGGTTGCACGCGCAAGGTGAGCGCGCTGATCAAGGCGAGGCTGCCCCAGCTGCCGCAGAGCAGTCGCATTAGGTCATAGCCCGCCACGTTTTTCACGACCCGCCCGCCCGCACGGGCGCTCACCCCATCGCTGCGGATCAAGCTGATGCCAATGATCTGGTCGCGCACGCCTAAGTGACGTTGGCGCAGACCTCCAGACAACCCCCTGGCCACAAGTCCGCCGATCGTTCCCGCCGATGAAGGCGAGGCCATGCTGCTGCCCCAGGGCCAGTTGAGCGGCAGCCATTGCTGATGCTCGGCCAGGGCTGCCTGGAGGTCGGCCAAGGGCATGCCGGCATCCACGGTGATCGTGAGGTCATCAACCGCGTGGTCAATGATTCCGGACAGCTCGCGCATGCTCAGCACCGGCCCCGAATCTGCGGCGAGGGGAGGGCCCCAGTGCAGACGGCTGCCCAGGCCGGAGGGGACCCAGGGCCGTCCTTCGGCATGCAGGTCGGCGATGAGTTGGCCAAGCTCCTCAAGAGACTTGGGTGCTAGTACCGCTGTGGAGGACATCCCTTGTTCAGGCACGTGAGCGACCAGGCCAGATCAATACAACAACCGATCGTGCCATGAAGATTGTCGTAATCGACGACGATCCCACCGGTTCTCAGACGGTGCACAGTTGCCCGCTGCTGTTGCGTTGGGATCAAGCGGCATTGCGTAAGGGATTAGGCCATCCCTCGCCGTTGCTGTTTGTGTTGGCGAACACGCGGGCGCTCACGCCTGAGGCCGCGGCATCCCGCATCCGCGAGATTGTGGACGCTCTGGTGCTGGCCATGGCCGCTGAAGGCCTTCAGGAGCATGAGCTGCTGCTCGTGAGCCGCGGTGATTCCACCCTGCGTGGTCACGGCGTGCTCGAACCCCAGGTGCTGGCGCAGGCCTGGGAGGAGCACTTCGCTGCGGTGGATGCCACCTTGCATGTGCCTGCATTTTTAGAAGGAGGGCGCACCACCGTGAACGGGGTGCATCTGCTCCATGGAGAGCCTGTGCACACCACGGCGTTTGCCCGAGATCGCCTGTTTGGTTACGGCACGAGTGATCTGGCGGAGTGGCTCGAAGAAAAGAGTGCTGGCCAGATCGCTGCAGACGCAGTGGTGCGAATCCCGCTTGCGTTGCTGGAAGCAGAGCGAGCGGAGGATCTCTTGGCTTGTCTTGAGGCGTTAGACGCCAACAGATCTGTTGTCGTCGATGCGACCCACCCTGAGCATCTCCGGGCGCTCGGAGTCGCAATCCGCCGGCTGCAGGGGCGCAAGCGTTTCTTGTTCCGTTCAGCGGCAAGCCTGCTTAATGGCCTGGTGGATTCCGGTCCATCGCCCTTGGGACCCCAGCCCCTGGATGCCAGCGGCCTGGTGGGCTTGCGTCGCCGGGATCCCTTGGGTCAGACGCTCCCTGGCTTGGTGGTGGTGGGCTCCCACGTGGCCTTGGCAGATCAGCAGTTGAAAGATCTGCTGGCCAATGCGCGTTGCCGCGGCATTGCGTTGCCGGTGGCTCGCATCGCCAGGGTGCTGGAGGGAGGATCTTCTGATTGGCTCCTGCCGGATATGGAGGCTGAATGGCGCAGTCAGCTGGAGCTGGCGCTGGAGGAGGGGCTCACGCCAGTGCTGTTTTCTAGTCGTGGTGAATTGGAGTTTGGAGCAGGTGCGGCGGCGCGGCGGTTGCGCTTTGGAATGGAGCTCGCATCCTTGATGGCCCGTTTGCTGGCCGGGGTGGCACCGCGGCTTGGCTATCTGATCAGCAAAGGAGGCATCACCACCGGCACCCTGCTTGTGGAGGGGCTTGGCCTCGAGGCTGTGCAGCTGGAGGGGCAGCTCTTGCCAGGCTTGTCGCTCGTGCGCCCCATCGCTGGTCCCAGCGATCCACTGCCGGTGATCACCTTTCCAGGCAATCTCGGTGAGCCAGACACTCTCACCGAGGCTTGGCGTTGGCTCGAAGGCTTGAAGGGTGAAGGGCTTTAGGACTTGCTTGGCGTAGCGCTGAACGGCCCCACACCAGCGGAGCGTGCGAGCAGTTCCATCGGGTGCTCCACCTTGGGGCCGTCTTGGCTGAGGTAACGCCTCAGTTGCAGGCTGCAACCGATGTTGGCGCTAGCCACAATCTCGGCTCCGGTGCTGCTGAGGTCGTCGGCTTTGAGTTGGCCGAGTTCTGCGGCCTCGTCGGGTTGTACCAGGTTGTAGATGCCGGCACTCCCGCAACACACTCCGGCTTCTGTGGCTTCTTTGAGCCTGAGTTGGGGAATGGCACGCAGCAAGTCCCTGGGCTGGGCGGCAATCCCCTGGCCATGGATCATGTGGCAGGCGTCGTGATACGCCACCGTGCAGGGCAGCGGCCTGAGCGCTTGTTGAAACGACTCTGAAAGCCCGCGATTCGCCAGGAATTCATGCACGTCCATCACCGGTGCTGTGAAGTTGTCTTCTCCATCGAGAAGCTCCCCATAGGCCTTCATGGTGTGCCCGCAGCCGGAGGCGGCCACGAGCACGGCATCCAGGGCCTCCTCTGAAAAGCTCTGCACCAAGGCGCTGGCCAGTTCCTGGGTTTGTTGGAGTTGGCCTTGGTGATGGCTCACCGCCCCGCAGCAGCCTTGATCGGCTGGAATCACCACCTCGAAGCCATTGGCCTGCAAAACGGCAACAGTGGCCTCATTCACCCCTGGATCAAAGCAACGTTGCACGCAACCAAGCACCAAGCCCACCCGTCCCCGTTGCTTGCCGTGTGCTGGATTCACCCGCGGGAAACGATCGGTAAACCCTTCAGGCGGCAAAGGAGGCAAGAGCGCTTCCATCGCTGCCAGTTGTGGACCCAGCAGCCGTAACAGCCCCGTTCTCCGCGTGAACCGCTGTAGCTCTGTGCCGGCATAGGCGCGCAAGGGCTGCAGAACAGCGCGCAGGCGGTTGGGGTAGGGCAGCACCATCAGCAGCAGCTGCCGGAAACTGGTTTGCCAGCTGCTGCGGAACTCCGGTTGGTTGAGCTTTGGGCGGGTCGCTTCAATCAGCTGGTCGTAACGCACGCCTGATGGACAGGCGGTCACGCAGGCGAAGCAGCCCAAGCAGCTGTCGAAATGGCTGGCCACCGTGGCATCCATCTCCAGCTCTCCAGCCTCGATTGCTTTGAGGGTGTGGATGCGCCCGCGCGGGGAATCCATCTCCGTGCCAAGCACCCGGTAGCTGGCGCAGGTGGGCAAACAAAATCCGCAGTGAACGCAGGGGTCGCTTGGGTCGACAAAAGCCATAGGCCGATTCTGACCTGAATCGGCCTGTAGGTGATCAAAAGCGCTCGATGATCGCGTCTGCAAAGCCACTGCAGCTCACTGGATCCACTTTGGGTTCCATCAGTCGGGCGAGGTCATAGGTGACCTGCTTGTCCTTGATGGCTGCGCTGAGCCCCTTGGTGATCAGGTCGGCCGCCTCTTGCCAGCCGAGGAATTCCAGCATCATCACGCCGCTCAGGATTACGGACCCGGGGTTGATGCGATCCAGTCCTGCGTGCTTGGGGGCGGTGCCATGGGTGGCCTCAAAGATGGCGGCTGTTTCGCCGATGTTGGCTCCAGGGGCCATGCCAAGACCTCCCACCATCGCGGCGGCGGCATCGGAGATGTAATCGCCATTGAGGTTGAGGGTGGCCAGGATCGAATACTCCTGGGGGCGGGTTTGGATTTGCTGGAAAATGCTGTCGGCGATGCGGTCGTCCACCAGCACCATGCTTTTCCATTTGCCATAGCCGTGGCTTTCGCCAATCGTTGCGAGCACCTCCCGCACTTCCGAATCGATCGTCTCTTTTTTCTCGGGCGTGAGGCTGTCGTAGCCGGGCTCAATCATGCGCGCATTGTCCTGGGCGCTGAGCGAGTGATCGCGGTCGAGATTGTCGAGAATCCAGCTCTCACGTTCGGTGATACAAACATCGCGGAATTCAGTGGTGGCTAGCTCATAGCCCCAGTCGCGGAAAGCACCTTCCGTGAATTTCATGATGTTGCCTTTGTGCACAAGCGTCACGTGACGCTTGTTCCCTTCCAGGCGCAGCGCGTGTTGGATCGCTTTGCGGATGTGGCGCTGGCTGCCGTGCTTGCTCACGGGCTTGATCCCGATGCCCGATCCTTCTGGGATTTGCCGCTTGCCGAGCTTGCCGTTGGCAGGAATAACCACCTCATTGAGGTGCTTGCGCAGTTCTTGGCCGATCGGATCGTCGGCTTCCCACTCAATTCCCATATAGATGTCTTCCGTGTTTTCTCGGTAGACGATCACGTCAAGGTCTTGGGGGCGCTTGTGGGGACTGGGGGTGCCTTCGTAGTAGCTGCAGGGCCGGACACAGCAGTAGAGATCGAAAATTTGTCGCAGGGCGACATTCAGCGAGCGGATTCCGCCACCCACTGGCGTGGTGAGGGGGCCTTTGATGGCCACGCCGAAGCTGCGGATCGCTTCCAGGGTGTCTTCTGGAAGATATTGATAGGTGCCATAAAGATCACAGGCCTCATCACCGGCATAGACCTTGAACCATTCGATCGTTTTTTGGCCTTTGTAGGCCTGAGCCACAGCCGCATCGAGCACCTTTTGGGTGGCGGGCCAGATGTCCACTCCGGTGCCGTCTCCGCGAATGAAAGGGATGATCGGATCGTTCCCCACCACGGGTTGGCCGTTTTCGAAGCGGATTGCTGTGCCCTTGATCGGGGCGGTGAGCTTCTCAAACTGAGCCATGGAGGGGTCGCTGCCTGGCGGCATTTTGGATTGGGCGAGCTTATGACTCGGCGGGTGCTCTCTTAAGTTCCTCTTGATTCCCTCTCCACGATCCAGGGTGAAACCTGAAGGTGTCTGGATCGTGGCCGCTTGTTTCAACGAGCAGGCTGTGATCACCGCGATTATTGAGCGCGTGCTCGCCGTACCAGGTGTGGAGCGATTGGTGTTGATCGACGATGGCTCAAGCGATGACACCGTGTCGCAGATTCGGGTCTAGCAAGAGCGACAGGTCCAACTCGCTTCAGACGCTCCTGTCTCCGTGTTCGAGCTCACTCGTGATATTGGGAAAGAGGAGCGATTTTGGCCGGTCTCGATAACATTCGCGGTGACTGTGCGGCTGCGGTGCTGATCGATTCCGATCTGAAGGTGTAGCGGGCCTGACCGGGATATCCGATGCGTCCTTCAAGACTGAACCGAGTGAGGGGAGCTGCCAGGGGTTTGTTGTCGCTGTGGATGAACCGTAACGGCAGCTGGCGCAAGCCCTGCTGAAGCTTCACCCTTGGTTCAGAGGCGATGAACCCTGTGAATGCAGCGGCAGCGGTCCATAGCGTGGCTTTGGCTCAGACTTTGGCTTCCAGCGTCACGCTGGTGAGACGGCAGTTCCCTGCGGCGCAGCCGAATTTGAGCCCTTGGCGTGATGACCCTTGCACCCGCCATTGGGACGAGGCCGCAACCTTGGATTTGGCCTTCGATTTCCCAGGCTGGAGTCCGCGGCTGCAGTGCCGCAGTTTGTTGCTGCAGTTACGGCTCAAGCCGGAGGGGGAAGGGATGGACTCGTCTTGCCCATCCCTTCTTGGCGTGGTGATGCGTGGCATGACCTTTGATGGCGAACGTTGGCGTTTGGCAACGGTGGGCGATTGGTTGCCGGCTGGCCCCCATCTACCCCATAGGGATCAGGTGGAGCAGCTGCAATTGATCTGTCGAGAGTTGTTTGAAGTGTTCGAACAGGGTGTGCTCAATCGCACTAGTTCTTAACCCTTCGCAACTGATCAGGGCCATCTCAAGAAACTGAATTTAAGGTCGTTCAATCGCTTCGTTTTTCACTCGTATGTCCGTCGCTCTGGCTACCCAGCTCCGGGAAGGAACGAAAAAGTCACACACCATGGCCGAGAACACCGGCTTCGTGAGCTGCTTCCTGAAGGGTGTGGTGGACAAGCTGAGCTATCGCAAGTTGGTGGCAGATCTCTTCTTTGTCTATGAAGCCATGGAAGAGGAGATGCATCGACTCAAGGATCACCCCGTGTTGGCCCCGATTGCCTTTGAACAGCTCGATCGCGTCACAGCCCTTGAGGAAGACCTCGCTTTCTATTTCGGGCCTGAGTGGCGTCAACAGATCGAAGCCTCTCCTGCGGCAACGGAGTATGTCGCTCGGATTCGTGAAGTCGCTCAGACCGCGCCTGAGTTGCTTGTGGGTCATCACTACACCCGCTACCTGGGCGATCTCTCCGGCGGACAGATCCTTAAGAACATTGCTCAGAAGGCGATGAATAACCCCACCGATGATGGACTGCACTTTTACGTGTTTCCTGAAATCGCGGACGAAAAAGCCTTCAAGACCACCTACCGCTCGGCGATGGATGCCTTGCCGATTGACCAGGCCATGGCGGATCGCATCGTAGAGGAGGCCAATCAGGCATTTCACTTGAACATGAAAATGTTCCAGGAGCTTGAAGGTAATCTTGTGGCTGCCATCGGAAAGGTTCTGTTTGGTTTCCTTACCCGCCGACAGCGTGCAGGAAGCACGGAGGCAGCGACTGCTTAAGTCATTAAGAACTTCTGATCAGTCAATCTCATTTCAGCGCATTCGGGTTCTAGTACCTGGTACTGGCGCCCGATTTAGATGTGGTGGGTTAAGTGTTGCTCTTCAAACTGCACGGATTTTTGGGAGCTTGTTAACTACTGAGGTGGTTACATATCGTGAGAGGCAAGAAAATCATCCTTACTTAGATGATCTTTTGGAAATCATGCCAAAAGATGATGATTCCCTTTGGTTGGTGAGTTGGGGGTTTGATGTTCCTCAATTGCTCAGAAAGCTTCATCGTCGCAGTGTTCTGTATCAAGCTCATAGCAGTGGATATCGATTTGATTTGCCTCCTGGTATTCCTATAGTTGCTGTAAGTCGCAATACTTTGGGTTATTGGGCTGATAAGACCCCTCGTAACCCAGTCTTTTTGGTTCCAAACGCCCTGGAGCCACAGTGGTTGGAAAGAGGTGATCGCTCGAATTTACGAGAACGTCCGATTGATGTTCTCGTACAGCTTAGAAAAAGTAGTCCGTATGTTTTAAATAAACTTGTTCCTGCACTTCAAGCGAATGGCTTCAGAGTTGAGGTTCAACATGGCTGGGTTGATGACTTAGTTGGTCTCTTCAATTCTTCAAAAGTGTATATCTATGACTCTGCAGAGTACTGGAAAGGAGTGGGAGTTTCTGAAGGATTTGGATTACCACCGATTGAGGCTTTAGCTAGTGGATGCGTTGTTTTTACAAGCTTTAATCATGCGTTAGCCGACTTATTGACACCAGATCAAACTGCATATCAAATTGGTTGTGGTAGTTTTGCTTATGATTTGCATAGAATAAAATTAGCCATTAGATCACCTCAAGACTGGCGTGCCCCTGAGGCTCAAGTTGATGAGATTATTACGCTTGTTTCGGAAGAAAGTTTGAGGAGTCGTTGGGCTTCTTTATTGCACAATTTGGAGATAGGTTTTCCATTTTGGGAAAATAGTAATGAACTTCTCATCAGCTCATCAGGTATAATATTGAAAATCAGTAGAAGATTGAATAAGCTTAAGTCCAAAATGAGACTTTTGGTAAATTCTCTCGGGTTTAGACGATCAGTTTAGTGTCTGGCGTACTCAGGCTGTTTTTACTTAGCAAACCAATACATTGAGTGAGAGTTGTGTTTTGCTGGTGCTTGGCTTAGCGGGCAGTCGATCGATTAAGGAATCACTGAGGCTATTAAGCTTCCTTCCTCGCCATCGCTTAAAAAGTATGCGATGGCTGGTTTTGCTTTCATTAGTTCCAGGATTTTTGGATTTTGCCTCGATAGCGGTTGTTGGTCGTTTGACAGGGGCATTGATTGGTGGAAGCTTAAGTAATATTCTTCCTGGTATACGAGTTTTTGGTGGTGGTCAATTACAGCAATCATTATGGCTTGTAGCGCTTTTTATATTTTTAACTTGGTTGCAGTCTGCAATTAGGATTGTCTTACGCATTGTCCAAGAGAGAA
Organism: Synechococcus sp. MVIR-18-1; assembly: GCF_014279835.1. Classification (NCBI taxonomy): domain Bacteria; kingdom Bacillati; phylum Cyanobacteriota; class Cyanophyceae; order Synechococcales; family Synechococcaceae; genus Synechococcus; species Synechococcus sp. MVIR-18-1. Next base: position 246,846 of record NZ_CP047942.1, read on the forward strand.
CAGCAAGCGGCATCTGGTTAGATCTATCTGATCAAATTTTTGCGGGAATTATTCGTCAACCATACGAATACCACCTCTCTACAAATCTTTCAAAAGTTTCATCTGATTTATTGGGAAATCTGGAATGCCTTTTGAAGGAAATTGTTACTCCAATATTGCGAGGAGTAAGCAATCTTGTTTCAATCGTCATTCTTACTATCGGAATTGTTTATATAGGGAAATCGATTGCTCTTGGGTTGCTTACTACTATGATTGCGAGCTATATAATTATGTCTGTAGTTATGACACCGGCGCTTCGAATCGCGTCGGCTCAAAAGGTACGTACAAGAGAACTTTATACTCAAACTTTTTTCGAAGTGTTCAAGTCAATTAAGGATGTAAAATTGGTTGGAGTTGAGGATTATTTTTCTAGGAGATTTAGGGAATCGACTCTTGAGTTCAAGCAGGCAGACACTTTATCCCTTGTTTTGCCTGAGCTTCCGAGAATGCTCATAGAACCTTTAGGTATTACTGCCATCTTTGCCTTAGGAGTATTGCCAAGAATCCTTTCAGGAGATCGTCAGCAAATCTTAGAAATTTTGCCATTCTTAGCTGCTCTGTCTATAGGAGCTTTACGTCTAGCCAAGCCCTTACAAGATTTTTTCACGGCTGTTTCAAAACTAAGAGGTGGATTGCCAGAGCTATCTATTATTAATGAATTACTTATTCTAAATAACGCTAAAGATGTTAATAAGTTTAATATTTCCTCTCCAGATGGGATTTTCCCCTTACGTACGATATCGTTAAATTCAGCATCATATCATTATCCAAATTCTAAAAAATTGGTTTTAGATAATATCAATATCTCAGTTCCTGTTGGCTCACGAGTTGCATTTGTTGGGCCAACTGGAGGTGGTAAAAGTACAGCTGCTTACTTATTATTAGCTCTTTTAAACCCTCAGAAAGGTTCACTAAAGCTTGACGGGATAGATGTTGACTTGACTGATGTCAAGTCATGGCATAATTGCTGCTCTCAAGTCCCTCAGAACATTCAGCTCTTAGATAAGTCTGTTATGCAAAATATTGCTTTTGGGATCGAGGAAGAAGTTATAAATGTTGAACGTGTGTGGGACTCTTTAGAGTCAGCGCAACTTGCGGAATTTGTGAGTGAATTGCCTTTTGGGCTACATTCTCTACTGGGTGAAAATGGGATTAACCTCTCTGGTGGACAAAGGCAAAGAATTGCACTAGCTCGAGCTTTCTATAGGGATTCGAAATTTTTAGTTCTTGATGAAGCAACCAGTGCTCTTGACAACAAGACTGAATCTGATGTCATTCAATCACTTGAAATTGTCGGGAGACGTTGTACAACCGTTGTAATTGCTCATCGTCTTTCCACTATACAAAGATGTGATCGTATATACGAATTTGATAATGGCAAAATCGTTTGCTCAGGCAATTACCAAGAGCTTCAACAACGATCAGAAAGCTTTAGGAACTTAGTGAGGCTGCAAGACTCATATTAGTATAATTACTCCCGAGATGATTTCTTTAATCGTAAAAATAATCTTGTCCACTCCGGAATGACTGAGATTCTCAACATAAGTAGAAATAGTATTAATCTTATCTTCTGCCTTAAAGGAACTGATATTCTAATCACTTTAAAAAATTCTTTGATAAATGGTCGTAAATGTAGTAAAAGTGCAATCAGTTCTCTTATAATGTTCCCCTTTGCTCGATCAAACTGGCCACCGAGTAATCGTTTGCACTTTATCATATGCGCCTTTTTGTCTCGAGCTGGATGCATGGCAATACAGCTTTTCTCATAGAGAACAACTGTTCCTATCTTTTGATTAGCTTTTAGACAAAAATCACGATCTCCTCCAGATTTTAAAGTTGAATTGAAGCCATTTAATTCTAGGATATCTTCACTTCTTACCCATAAGTTTGCAGTGATTCCATATTTACCCCCCTGAACAAACTTTTTTTGTGTCATTCCAAAATATATATCTGTCAGATCGGCTAAGTTTGGGGGTGAACAAGATGGGATGATTTCTACTTCTCCGGCGATAATGATTGATCTTTCCATTTGATTTGACTTTGACAAAAAACTAGTTACCCCTTGTTCTATCCAGTCTTCTTTTAGGACACAGTCGGCATCAGTGAAGGCCACAAGATTCGATTTAATAAGTGATAAGGCTTTATTCCTAGCAGCATATGATCCAGGTGTTACACATTGAATTAGATGGCATGGAAATGATGTGTCTGGCAGCCGGATAGGTATTTCTGAATGATTATCTACTACGATGACTTGGATCAGCTCCAGGTTGATCGTTTGTTTGCTTAATGAAAGTAATAGTTGATCAAGACCAGTCTGATCATTGTAAACTGGAATGATAATATCAAGATTTGTGGTTAATGATTCAATCATTTTTGTCGGGATTTCTGATGATCAGTCATAATTGGGGGGATTACTCTTGTGATTCCTGATCGCCCAATCATTGTTGCAATACAGTATATAAGGCCTTGCAGAGAAGGTTTTCTTGCTAGCCTAAAAAGTGGTTGAAGTAAATTCAGTAGATAGTAAAAGATTCCCAATTGCTGTCTTCTAATTAGCTCAAAGCGACCTTCTCCATACTTTAATGATCTCAGATAGGACACTTGCGAGGAGTGATGATCAATCAGTATTCCTGGATAGGTTATTAATATTGCATTCGTTCTAAACATTCTTATTAAAAAGTCTGTTTCTTCATTTGATATTATAGTGTGGTCGCCAGGCCCAATCGTTTCATCGAAAATCATAGATATTCTTGATAGCGAACTTCGTTTGCAGAAAATGTTTGATGTCTCGGCTTTGGAATTAAATACGTCTAGAATATTTTTAATAGTCTTTACATGGGCCTTGTTATCCCCGCCATGACGGCTTGAGGGTAATCGTCTTTTCTGGCCAATAATAATGTCGGCAAGTGGATTGATGTGAAATGCGTCTTTTATCTTGCCTACTGTATCATTCACGAAAATACAATCGTCATCTGGGAAGGCAATAATATCTGTCTGCAGCAACTTGGCTCCAAGATTTCGGGCTTTAGATGCTGATTTGAACGTGACTCGACGATGCTCAATTAGCAGTTTATTTGACCAACGAATGATTACTTGATCTAAGAAGCCATATTTATTCTGATCTATGACTACGATTTTCTCAGGGATATTGGGTTGATTCCAAATTGATTCTAATAACTGATTGAGTTCACTTGTTCTTCCATAGGTTGGAATGACTAGGCCAAGGGTTTCGGGACGGTTATTGATTTCCATTGATTTGGAATTCTTAGATTCATCGTAATTGAGCATAGGGTTGCAGTTTGTTTTTTATTGTAATTTGAAAGATTGTTTATTGATTGATGATATCTATAGCATTGCCTGGCTTATTTTTATGTAGCTTTTGAATTGGTTCTCTTCGTCTTGTGCTCAACATGAGGTTGTTGACATTATCGCAGTACACATCCCTGGCTCGTGAATTCTAGTGGCTAGTACCCCTATCCTGATGAGTGGCTTGATAGGATTAAGTAATAATGTATTGTTTGCCGTGAAGCTTGCCATTCGTCGATATATGTTGACATTCGGATTTGCGTTTTGGTTATGGGCCTTTCTTTTTGCTCGTATTCCCTTGGCTGTCATTCAGGACCTTGTAGGCTTGGATTCGCGTCCATTCGTATTGATCAATTTGATCAGCGTAGGGATTGCTGCGTTCATTATTTTTGACAAGGGCTTGGCTACTCATAGAGTTTTGTTGAGTCGATGGATGTTGATTGGTGTTGGAGCTTTTGTTGGTTTTTGGCTTATATATCTCTTAAGGTTGCTTTTTGATAGTTATATAATTCCAATAGAATTCTTTCAAAGCTCTTTTGCTTTAGTTAAGAGCTTTGTGAATACTACCTTAGTCCCGATAGTGTGCCTTCCATTGATTTTAAGTGTAAGCCCCAACAGGTATTCTTTAGATTTGTGTGTTGGATTGGGAAGCCTTTCGGTGCTCTCAGGTGAGATTGCTTATGTCACTCGTCCGGTTGTTGATCGTCTTTTTGATACTCGTTTTAGCTTTGAGGATCTTAATCCTATACCTGCTGGTTACTCATCTGCTTCGCTTGTTATCTTGGGCATCTTGATTCTTTTTCTGGGTAGGCACTATTTGCAGAGATCTGATGCTTTTTGGTGTCGGACGAATGCAATCTTTGCGATATTGGTAGGACTTTGGGGTATCCAGCTGTCTCAAACGAGAAGTGCTTTCCTGTCGATTATTCCTATGTTTATATTTTGCCTCTATGCACTTTGGCTGGCTCGCCGCGAGTTGGGATGGTTGTTCTCTGGAGGATTAGCTCTTTTCATAGCATTGTGTGCTCCTTTGGTTGTTGGTCTGCTGGGACGTGGTATCTCGAGTGACCCAAGCGTTGTTGGTCGTCTTATTTTAATTAAGGAGTCTTTCCACTTGATCATCCAACATCCTTTTTTAGGGACTGGTTTTCAATCGCAAGGCTTGCTCAAATCGGTAGCAGAACCTCTTCCTTTGTGGTACCCTCATAATCTGTTCTTGGAAACCTATTTGATCGGCGGATTATTTTTATTATTACTGTTGTTGATGTTCATATCTATTGTATTGAAACAGGGTTCGATTTGCCTTCGAAGCCATGATTTTCAGGATCACGATAGTCTTATGCTCTCTGCTGTTTTCTTCCTCTGGGTCCAGGCATTTATTCATTCTTTGTTCTCTGGACATCTAGCTCTGATTCCTGGCTTTTGGGTAGGAGGAATGATCGTTATCATTCTTGGATCGCAAAAACTCTCCGTTCAATATGACTAGTTTGCTGGCCTCGTCAATGTTCTTGGTCAAACAGTTGAAGTTCTAATCATTGTTGGCTTGCATGATCTATTCCCTAAGGCTATATATTCGGCTTTGGTGTTTCCTTGCTTGCTGCTCTGCGCTTTTGAAGTGTAAAATTCTATAGTGAGTCGCAGGTATGCTGCAAGATAAGTATATGATTTGAATCAATAAATTGACTAAATAAAGGGTGCAACGACTGACCCCTGGGTGAAGAGAAGTAGCGCTCCTATGAAAACAATCGTGATAATCAAAGGTGCTAACCAGTACTTCTTGCGGACTTTCGTAAAGTCCGAGATGTCCCTGGTGAGATCAAGAAATGCTTCAATTATTCAAAAGATGCGTGTGGTGTCGATGTGTTTGTTTGATATAATCTCTCTGTAGGTCTTTAAACTTTTTCGTTGTTCCCTTAGGGGATCATATCTGTAGAGGCGCATGATGTAGGCATTTGGTTGGAGCACTACTACGAAAACCAGGCCGAGGATGATATAGCTGTTTATCCAGCCAAGGGCATCTCCAAGTGCCATCCAGCCTTTGTATGGGTAATGAAGAAGTTGGGGTGCGGTAAGTCCGAGGATTAGTCCAGGTATGCCTACCCTAAGTGTCCATGCTCTAAATCCATGGCCAGTAAAGGTAGGCAATATCCAACCGATCAATATGGGGAATGCTAATCCAATTAGTAAGCAGAACTCACGAAGTTGTTTTTTGGAAATTGTTTCTTTCATAATCAATCGAGTTCAAATTCGTCCATCCAGGTCTCATCTTCCTCGGCCTTGGGTTGTTCAGTCTTGAAATGAGTCTAATTTTGCGGCACTAATATTCATCTCAGTTCTCATATAGCATCGATAGGCACTTGAGGTGTGCATACAATTGGCCCCCTCTAACGTTGTAAGAAGTATTGACGAGTGTTGGACAGCTTGTTCTTTGTTTGAAGGCGTTAATTAGATCGTAGTAGCGAGGGTTTGTTCTTCTGCTGACTGTTTGTACCCTTGCTGAGTAATCAACGTGTGTGACTGCAGGAAGTGATGACCTCGGGATATTGAGTTTTTCGATGCTAAAAAGTTTATTTTCTTCCTCGGCATTTGCTTGCAAAGTTCTTTCTTTACTGGCGCGACAAGGAGCATGTAGGGACTATTTGAATTCATTTCAAATTGATTGCTGACGTCTTCTTCCAGTACTGAAGGGGCAAAGGGTCGAAAGCTTTCTCTATATTTGATTTTTCTGTTCATTGCGCTCTGCATCTTCTGGTTGCGCGGATCGCCCAGGCTTGATCTTGCTACCCAGTCATCTTGGCCCAAATTCCATCGGACCATTGAACCAGCCGATTACACGCCCATTTTCAAGTTGTTTTGCGAGTCTTTCAAATAACCCTGGATTCTCGAGCAAATGATTCACGCGCTCCCGCAATTGGGCAGGCGTACTAAAGAAGCCTTCGTCCGGGTAATGGGGTAAGAGAGCACGGTGCTCGCTGGAGTCTTGATAAACCCCGCAACCACCGATGGCTCCGATTTCGTAAGAGCGATCAGTCGATAGGACCCCATTGGCTTGACGAAGGAGCCCTAGAACAATGCCTGCATTGTGAATTTCCTGGCAGTAGGCCTCACCGGTGACAGCTGGCTGGACGTCCCAGCCGGGAGTGTTCAGGCCTCTCCAGTTATTTCCATGGATACGCCTCCGTACTTCTGGCAGATCTTGGAGAGCCTCCAGCCAGGGCAGGCGCTCTGCTGCACCAGTGCCCACGAAGAGCACGTCTGCAGTTTGGTTTTTTGATTTCTCTATGGGTGGATGATGCAGGGCTGGGTCATAAGCGAAAGGCAACCAGCTGATGGAAGGAGCCCCGGCTTTCTCTAACCGTTTGCAGCGAGCCTGCTTTGTGCTGAAAATATGGTCGTAGTGGCGAAGGTTTCGCAGAAAGCTGCGGCGGCGATGAATCGGATTCCAGGGGTCGTCTGTGAGGTAGTTAGCGATTCGCCCACCTCCCTCCTTGATCGCATTGAAGATTGAGGTTTGGAAAGGAAGGATGCCGGTCACCAAAACCAGCCTTGGTTGCATCGTTCGGATTGTCTCTTTCAACTTCCGCTGAAAGTCCCACCATTCCCAACTGCGTCGATCGGCTAGGCGGTAAAACAATTTTCCCCTCAGCCTCTGCATAGAAGGCGAAAACTTTGGAGCTGGAGAGCTGTATGTCACACACAAATCTCTTCCGACCTTCAACCCGAGAGTTTCGCTGCTTCGAAAGAGCTTTGTGCCAAGAGCTTCCGGCAGACTGGTATCAGCAATTAAGAGCAGGGGCAGCTGAGGCAAAGCGAGTGATGTTGTTTGTAGATAGTCTCGCTTGATGAGTTTTCTCTCAGGCCTCAATGACGCCCAAAAGCGGGCAGTTGATCACCATGAAGGGCCTCTTCTGGTGGTTGCGGGAGCTGGGAGCGGAAAAACGCGGGCACTCACCCACAGGATTGCCCACCTCATTGGGGAACATGGGGCCGATCCGGCCCAGATCCTGGCGGTGACGTTCACCAATAAGGCTGCCCGCGAGATGAAAGAGCGGTTGGAGATGCTTCTGGCGCAACGCTTAGCCCAAAGTCAATTTGGTCAGCCCTGGAGCACGCTTCCTCCGGTGGAGCAGCGCCAGTTGCGCACGCGGATTTATCGCGAGGTCACGAAAGAATTATGGATCGGCACCTTCCATGCCTTGTTTGCACGGATGTTGCGTTTCGATATTGATAAATTTAAGGATCCAGAAGGCCTCACCTGGACGAAGCAATTCTCTATTTATGACGAGGCGGATGCTCAGAGTTTGGTCAAGGAGATTGTGACCCAAGAGTTGCAGCTTGACCCAAAACGCTTTGAGCCTAAAAAAGTGCGCTGGGCGATTAGTAACGCCAAAAATCAAGGTTGGTCACCCGATGATTTAGAAGCCAACGCCGAAGGACAGCGGGGCAAGCTCAGTGCCGATGTGTACAGGCGCTATCGCAAGGCTCTGGCTGCAAACAATGCCCTCGATTTTGATGACCTTCTGCTCTTGCCCGTGCAGTTGCTTCAGCAAAATGAGCAAGTGCGTGGGTATTGGTATCGCCGGTTTCGGCATGTGCTTGTGGATGAATATCAAGATACGAATCGCACCCAGTATGAGTTGATCAAACTGTTGGTGACGGATGGAAAAGAGCCGCAACAAGTGGACGATTGGTCCGGCCGCTCGGTGTTTGTGGTGGGTGATGCGGACCAAAGTATTTACAGCTTTCGTGCCGCCGATTTCACGATTTTGATGGGTTTTCAGGACGACTTTGGTGACAAAGCTCCTGATGATGTCACACAGACGATGGTGAAACTGGAGGAAAATTATCGCTCTACCGCCACGATTTTAGAAGCAGCTAATGCGCTGATATCCAATAACAGCGAGCGGATCGATAAGGTGCTGCGCCCCACGCGTGGTGAGGGTGAGTTGATCTCACTTACCCGCTGCGATGACGAAATTGCTGAAGCGGAAGCGGTGGTGCATCGGATGCGAATGATGGAGGCCGCCAATCCAGATCTCAGCTGGAAAGACATGGCCGTGCTGTATCGAACCAATGCCCAGTCTCGAGCGATTGAAGAATCCCTGGTGCGCTGGCGCATCCCCTACGTGGTGGTGGGGGGTCTGCGTTTTTATGACCGCCGCGAAATTAAAGACTTGCTGGGCTATTTACGCCTCCTGATCAACCCCGCCGACACCGTCAGCTTGCTGCGGGTGATCAACGTGCCCAAGCGCGGGATCGGTAAAACCACCATTCAGCGCTTAACCGACGCTTCCAATCAGCTGGGGATCCCGCTGTGGGATGTGGTCAGCGATCCCGAGGCGGTGCGCTCCCTGGGCGGTCGTTCCGCCAGGGGGTTGCTGCAGTTCTGTGAATTGATCAACGGCATGAAGGAGCGCATTCATGTTGCGACCCCATCCGAACTCATCCAAGAGGTGATGGAAAAGAGCGGATATGTGAGCGAGTTGATCGCTGATGGTTCCGATGAGGCCGAAGAACGCCGCCGCAATCTGCAGGAGTTGGTGAATGCGGGTCTCCAATATCAGGAAGAAAATGATGAGGGAGACCTCGAGGGATTTTTGGCCTCCGCCGCGCTCGCCAGTGATGCGGATAGCAAGGACACGGCAGCAGACAGGGTCACCTTGATGACGTTGCACAGCAGTAAGGGACTCGAATTTCCCGTGGTGTGCCTGGTTGGGCTGGAGCAGGGGTTGTTCCCTAGCTATCGCTCCCTGGATGATCCAGCGTCGCTGGAGGAGGAGCGCCGTCTTTGCTATGTGGGCATCACCCGGGCCAAAGAGCGTTTATTCATCTCCCACGCCAGTGAGAGGAGGTTGTGGGGAGGGATGCGTGAGCCGGCGATGCCCAGCGTGTTTCTGTCCGAATTGCCGGAAGGTCTTGTTCAGGGCGATGTCCCTCGAAGCGGAGGAGCGGCGCTGCGGCGTGAGCAGCGCCTCGAGCGACTTACCCGCGTGGACCGCAATGACTCACAACGGGTGGCCTCGGGTGGAGCATCTGGAGCGCCAGCCAATGCCGTGCGTCGCCGCCAGGCCGGGCCAGCCCCAGGGAAAAGCTGGAGTGTGGGCGATCAGGTGGTCCATGCCAGCTTCGGGGTCGGGGAGATCACCCACACCTTTGGTAGTGGCGAAAAGGTGTCGATTGCTGTGAAATTTGCGGGCATGGGGCCCAAAATTCTTGACCCGCGCTTGGCACCCATCGAGCCTGCTGGAGGCTGAGCGGGTGGAGCGTCCAGGCCTTCCTTCTCAGCTTTTGCCGGCGCTTCAGGCCATCGCATCTGCAGCTGGAGTGTCCCGCTTAGCCCTTGTGGGTGGTGCTGTCCGTGATGCCTTGCTGCATGATCAGCACTGCGATCCATGGAGAGACCTGCCGGATCTGGATTTGGTCCTGGAGGGCTCGGCCTCCGAGTTGGCGGCAGCACTGGAGCGGCACTACGGACACCAGCTGGTCAAGGACGTTCGCATCCACGATGCCTATGGCACCGCTGAGCTGTCGTTCGATGGCGTGTTGCTCGATCTCGCTGGGGCGCGGCGAGAGCATTACCCAGCTCCGGGCGAAAACCCTGTGGTGGAAAGCGGCTCCTTGGAACGAGATCTCGAGCGCCGGGATTTCACGGTGAACGCGATGGCCTTGGAGCTGTCGCTCTCTGGTGATGGTGAGCCATGGCTCTTGGATCCGCACGGCGGCCAGGCCCATCTGGCGCGCCGTGAACTTGCCTTCTTGCACGCCTGCAGCGTGGCCGATGACCCCACAAGGGTGGTTCGGGCCTGCCGTTATGCCGCGCGCTTGGCTTTCGTTTTGGCACCAGAAGCGCAGCAGCAGATCACCCAAACGCTTGAGGCCTGGCCTTGGTCATGGACCCACGGCGATGCGCCGGGTGACGCTCCCCCTGCTCTCGCCACGCGGCTGCGCATGGAATTAGAGCTGCTTTTTGCACGAGAGCCATGGCCTGAGGCTCTGATCGCTCTGCAGTCCTGGGGAGCTTTGAGTCTGCTGGACCCTGCCCTGCAGGCTGATCCCCGCCTGATTCGGCGTTTGCTCCAGGCCCAGCGGCTGCAGCTGCCGTTGTTGCCTGCGCTTGTGGCTGGAGCGGCTGACCCGCTGGAACTTGCGGCTCGGCTGCAGCTGCCGCAGCAACAGCAGCGCTGGTTGCAGCAGATGCAGGCGCTCAGCGCTTGGCTGCCAGCCAATGCGTGCGAGGACGCCTCGGCTGGCTGGACGGCGGAGGAATGGTGTGATGCCTTGGAGCAGCAGGCCTGGGGTGCGGAAGCGGTGGCGTTGCTGGTGAGTCAGAACCCGGCGCAGAAAAGACCGTTGTTGCGCTGGTGGGGGCGCTGGCGCCATTGCACCTCCCCCCTCACCGCTAAGGATCTGTTGGCCCAGGGTTGGCAGCAGGGCCCAGCGCTTGGAGCGGAATTGCAGCGCTTGCGCAGGCAGGGTTTGCGCGCGATGCGCTGACCACACCAATGCGATGCCACGCCCTGTCGTGGCCTTGCAGCAACGCATCCGCCATCGCTTCGGAACAGCTCAGCAGCAGCGGTCCGCAGGTTTGGGGATCCACAAGCAGTTCCAGCAATGCTTGGTGATCCTCGGGATCAACGCCGCGACCTGCGCCAGCAAGGCTCACCTTCGCGGGTTGGTCTTGGCTGGGATCGAGCAACGACCAGGCCCTGCGGTTGGCTGGCGCCAAGCTGCTCGCGTACTTCTTTTTCAAGAGCTTTAAGGCTCCAGGTAAGGCGGGAATCGCCGAGCCATCGAGCACCACGTGCAGGCTTTGGCTGCTGGCCTGGAGCATTTCACCGAGATGGCCAAGCAGGCCAAACCCAGTCACATCGGTGCAGCTGGGTTGCGCCTTGGCCTTGGTCTTGGCTTCAAGGTTGATTAGCTCCTGCAGCTGCTCAACGATGGGGTGTTGGCTCGTCCCCATCTGCGCCAAGGCATGGTCGAGATCCTCAGGTTGGGCGGCACCGGCCATGGCCGCGGCAAACAGCACGCCTGTACCGAGTGGCCGGGAGAGCAGGAGCTGATCTCCCGGCTGCAAACCTCCTTTGTTCCAGGGGTGAGCGGGGCGTTTGCCATTCACAGTCAGGCTCACTTGTAGCCCGAGCGACAGAGGGGTGGGAGCCTCTGCTCGAGCCTCCAAGGTGTGTCCGCCAATCAGCCTGGCCCCTTGTGGCTCGAAGGCAGAACGCAGTCCCGACAGGGTTTGGCTCAGCAACTCCTGCTGCAGTGCGGAGGCTGTTTTGGGCAAGGTGATCACGGCCATGGCTGAATCCACGCTGGTGCCACAGGCCCAGAGGTCAGAGCTGGCGTGCAAGGCGGTGAGCCGGCCATTGAGCCATGGATCACTGATCAAGGCAGGAAAGCCGTCCACGCTTTGCAGCCAGTCGTTGCCAAGGCTGGCGGCGTCTTCCGGTGAGCTTCCGAGCGCTTTCAGGCCAGCCGCTTCAAGGGCTGCTTCCAGTGGGGCGGCAGGGAGCTTGGCCGCGCAGCCGCGGCAGTCCATGGGTCCTGAGCTCATGGCTGGAGCCTGATCAAACCTTGCGATGAACTGGCGGTCGATGCGTTGTTTCCAGCGCCAAATCCAGGGGTGGGGACCGATCTGCATTCCTCCCCACAGCGCCCAAGCGTGGGGGTAGCCCTCTGGATGCACCCCACCAAGCAGTTGCAAGACCCGGCGTTGAGGACGCCAGTGGCGTAACGGATCACCTTGGCTCCAAGCCCGGAGATTGTGCGCCAAGGTGGTGGCAGCGCGAACGGCCCACACGCCAGACGGGGGACGGGGTTTGTCGGCTACGACCGCGCAGTCGCCGGCCGCAAAAATCGCTGGATGCCCCAGCACCTGAAGGCTGGAATGGGTCCGCACCCGCCCGCTCTCTGGGCAACAGGGCAGGCCGCTGGAGTGGAGCCACTCAGGGGCTTGGCTGCCCGTACAGCGCAGCCCTGGCCCGGATGGGTTGAGGGCAGTATTTGGTAGCGCTTCAATCGTCACCTGGTTGAGACTGGAGAGCAGCTGGCTCGGAGCCGTTTCAGGCCGATGTAGGAGTTGCAGCCTGCGTTTAGGCCAGCGCTGCCGCAAGGCCAAGGCCACCTCCATAGCCGCGAGGCCGCTTCCTAGTAGTTGAAAGGGAGTGGAGCTCGGGTCATGGCCGTTGTTCAACGTGTCCAATGCTGGTTCCAGGGGCTTGATCGCCAGTAGAGGACCTGGCCGTGTGTCTGCGCCCACGTTGATGCTCAGTTGGCTGAAGCTCAAGGCGGGCCGGTTCCGCAATTGCAGCTGCTCTTGCCTCACATCCACACCGGTGATCTCGGCGATCACCAGCGCAACGCCGGCTCGATCGCACAGGCGGCGGAGGTCAATGGCGACGTCAGAGCGTTTGTAGTGGCCGGCGATCAGGCCGGGAATCATCCCGGAATAGAGCATTGAGCTTTGCCGGTTCACCAAGGTGATCAATCCAGCCGGTCGCCGTTGCGGATGCATGCACCAATCGAGAAGCACCAGGGCGTGGCTGTGCCCACCTCCCGCCAGTACGAGATGGTGAAAGCTCGTCAGAGGCATGCCTCTCCATAGCCGTTGGGATTGGCCTGTTGCCAAGCCCAGCCATCACGGCAGATGTCCGTGAGCGAGCGTTGCGTCTGCCAATCGAGCTGTTGGGCTGCCAGGTTTGGGTTGGCCACGGTGATCGCCGCATCGCCAGGTCGCCTGGGAGCAATGCGATAGGGAATCGCCCGTTGGCTCGCCGCTTCCATGGCCTTCACCACATCCAGCACGCTCGCTCCTTGCCCGCTGCCCAGGTTGAGAGTGAGCAATTGGGGGTCAGAGCTGAGCAGGGAATGGAGCGCTTCTCGATGCCCTTCGGCGAGGTCCATCACGTGGATGTAGTCGCGCACTCCGGTTCCATCTGGCGTCGGCCAGTCATCACCAAACACGGTGAGTTCGGGCCTGCGGCCAACGGCCACCTGCGTGATGAACGGGAACAGATTGTTGGGGATGCCATTGGGGTCTTCCCCAATCCGGCCGCTGGGGTGGGCGCCGACGGGATTGAAGTAGCGCAACCGAGCAATGCGCCAGTCACCCTCGTTGGCTTGGATCTGTTCAGCTTTGCCGCTGCAGCCCGCTACATCGGCAAAAAGGGCCTCTGCGGCTTGTTTGCTGGCGCCATAGGGATTGATCGGCTGGATCGGAGCTGTTTCCGGAATCGGCACTTGATCCGGGTAGCCGTAAAGGGTGGCGCTACTGCTGAAAACCACCGTGCGGCAGTGGTGCTTGTCCATTGCGCTGAGCAGGCGCTGCGTTCCAACAACGTTCACATCCCAGTAGCGCAGGGGCTGTTGCACCGATTCACCCACAGCCTTGAGTCCCGCGAAATGAATCACCGCGTCAATCGGTTGGCCGAATGCCTTGGCGCTTGCAAAGAGTGCATCCAGGCATGGGGCGTCCCTGATATCTCCCTCGACCAGGGTGAATACCTCAGGTGCCGATACCAGTGTTGGCTCAGCGCGCTGCAAGCGAGTGCCTGCCAGTTCGGCGACCCGTTCCAGGGCGATCGCTGAGCTGTTGCTGAAATCATCAAGCACCAGCAGTTGATGACCCGCTTCCAGCAGCACGAGGCAGGTATGGCTGCCAATGAAGCCGGCTCCGCCCGTAATCAGCAGCTGGGCCATCGATCGATCCCTATCCCCAAGCATTCTGAGGGAGATAGGGCCGATTCAGGTTGTGAAACGGCAGACTGTCCTTGGAATGGTGATGGCGCTTTGAGTCAGCTGCAGACGTTGCGCGGCATGGTGGATCTGCTGCCGGAGCAGACAAGACGTTGGCAGGCTGTGGAGTCGCTGGCGCGCGAACACTTTCGTTGCGCAGGCTTAGACGAAATTCGTACGCCGTTGCTCGAATTCACGGACCTGTTTGCGCGGGGCATCGGTGAGGCCACGGATGTGGTGGGCAAGGAGATGTACACCTTTTTGGATCGGGGCGACCGCTCTTGCACCCTGCGACCAGAAGGCACCGCCTCTGTGGTGAGAGCAGCCCTCCAGCATGGTTTGCTCACCCAAGGAACCCAGCGCCTGTGGTACGGCGGCCCGATGTTCCGTTATGAACGTCCTCAGGCCGGCCGTCAGCGCCAGTTTCACCAGATCGGCGTGGAATTCCTCGGGGCCAGCAGCCCGCGTAGTGATGCTGAAGTGATTGCTCTGGCCTGGGACCTGCTCTCTGCTTTAGGGATTCAAGGCCTCAAGCTAGAGATCAACAGCCTCGGTACCCCTGAGGATCGTCAGCGCTTTCGCACTGAGCTGGTGGGCTGGCTTGAGCAGCGCTTTGAACAGTTAGATCCAGACTCCCAGGAGCGCCTCAGCACCAACCCCCTGCGCATTCTTGACAGCAAAGATAAGGGCACCAAGCTGCTATTGAACGAGGCTCCCACGTTGTTAGGAGCCCTCAGCGAGGAGAGCATCCATCGCTTTGATGAGGTGCGCGCCCTGCTGACCGCGCTGCAGATTCCCTATCAACTCAATCCCCGCTTGGTGCGCGGTCTCGATTACTACGGCCATACCGCCTTTGAAATCACCAGCGATCAACTCGGTGCCCAGGCCACGGTCTGTGGCGGTGGTCGTTATGACGGCCTGATTCAGCAGTTGGGTGGCCCCGCCACACCCGCGATCGGCTGGGCCTTAGGGATGGAGCGGCTGCTGCTGGTGATCGCCGCTGCTGCGCAATCCGATCCAGGTGGACTTGCCGCTCGGCTCACAGCAACCTCAGCGCCGCTGGTGTATCTCATCAATCGCGGCGAGCAGGCGGAGCCTCAAGCTTTGACCTTGGCCCGGAAATTACGGGCGGCAGGCCTCGTTGTTGAGCTGGATGGCTCGAGCGCGGCGTTCGGTAAGCAGTTCAAGCGTGCTGATCGCTCAGGGGCGCCATGGGCTGTGGTGCTTGGCGATGAAGAGGCGCTGGCAGGCCAGTTGCGGCTGAAGTCCTTGCGGGGTGAGGGTGAGGAACAGCAACTCAGCTGGGAGGACGCCCTGTCTTACCTGACAAAACAGCGATAACCTGCCGTGACCAAAGACGGCACCATAGTTCCTCCGATGAGCAGCAATCCCTCCATTCGATCGATTTGCTGTATCGGCGCTGGCTATGTGGGTGGTCCCACCATGGCCGTAATCGCCGATCGCTGTCCGGAGGTGAAGGTCACGGTTGTGGACATCAATCAGGATCGGATTGCTGCCTGGAACAACAACGATCTCTCCAAGTTGCCTGTGTATGAACCAGGTCTGGATGCGGTGGTTGAGCGGGCGCGAGGGCGCAATTTATTTTTCTCCACGGCGGTGGAGGAAATGATTGCGGCTGCAGACATGGTGTTCATCTCCGTGAACACACCCACCAAGACAAGGGGCCTGGGTGCCGGCCAGGCCAGTGATCTTCGCTGGGTGGAAGCCTGCGCGCGCACGGTGGCGAAGGCTGCTACTGGCCACACGATTGTGGTGGAGAAAAGTACCCTTCCGGTTCGAACGGCGGAAGCCGT
This sequence comes from Synechococcus sp. MVIR-18-1, assembly GCF_014279835.1. NCBI lineage: Bacteria > Bacillati > Cyanobacteriota > Cyanophyceae > Synechococcales > Synechococcaceae > Synechococcus > Synechococcus sp. MVIR-18-1. The sequence continues at coordinate 262,742 of NZ_CP047942.1, forward strand.
CAAGGCGATTTTGGGCTCTGTTGATGCATCAGCGGATCTGAAAACCTTTTCGGTGCTCTCCAATCCTGAATTTTTGGCAGAGGGGACGGCGATTCGCGATCTGGCCAGCCCTGATCGCGTCTTGATCGGTGGGGACAATGCCGAATCGATCGATGCTTTGGCAGAGATCTACAAACAGTGGGTGCCTGAAGAGAAGATTCTGCGCACCAATTTGTGGAGCAGCGAGCTGTCCAAGCTCACCGCTAATGCCTTTCTTGCGCAGAGAATTAGCTCGATCAACTCTGTTGCAGCCTTGTGTGAGGCCACCGGTGCGGATGTGCGCGAGGTGGCGAAGGCGATCGGCACCGATAGCCGCATTGGACCCAAATTTCTGAGTGCAGGCCCTGGTTTTGGGGGCAGCTGTTTCCAGAAAGACATCCTCAATTTGGTCTACCTCTGTCGCCATTTCGGGTTGCCGGATGTGGCCGACTATTGGGAGAGCGTGGTTCTGCTCAATACTTGGCAACAGCACCGCATCGCCCGCTTGGTGGTGCAGAAATTGTTTGGCACGGTTACTGGCAAGCGTTTGGCTGTTTTGGGCTTTGCCTTCAAGGCAGACACCAACGACACGCGCGAGGCCCCAGCAATTCGAATTTGCAGCGATCTTCTGGAAGAGGGGGCCCAGCTGGCCATTCATGACCCGAAGGTGGATCCGGAACAGATCAGCCGCGATTTAAAGCTGATTGCAAGCAGCGAACCGCAGGCGGATGCTGGGCCAACGCGTGGGGCCTTAAGTGGGGAGGCCACCTGGTGGCCCAGCACTGATGTGGCCTCAGCGCTGCAGGGTGCTGATGCCGTGCTGATCCTCACGGAGTGGCAGCAATACCGGGAGCTGGATTGGGTGGAATTGGCGCCTTTGATGCGCAAACCAGCGTGGGTGTTTGATGCTCGCGGGGTTGTTGACCCGAAACAAGTTGAATCTGCAGGCCTAAATGTTTGGCGTGTTGGCGAGGGTGAGGCGTGAGCCCGTTGTCGTCTCAGTTATCAACACGACCGATTCTGGTCACAGGTGCGGCTGGCTTCATCGGAGCCGCGTTGTGCGAGCGACTGCTCCAACGCGGTGACTGTGTAATCGGCATTGACAATCTCAATGATTACTACGACCCAGCCTTGAAGCAGGCACGCCTTGCTCGCATCGAGGCGCTGGCCGCGCCAACCGCTGGAGCTTGGCGTTTCCAACGCCTGGCCTTAGAAGACGGCGAGGCCTTGCTCAAGCTGTTCGCGGATGAGAAACCGCGTGTGGTGGTGAATCTTGCCGCCCAGGCGGGTGTTCGCTACTCGCTGGAAAATCCAGCTGCCTACATCCAGAGCAATTTGGTGGGTTTTGGCCACATCCTTGAAGGTTGTCGTCATCACGGCGTTGAGAATTTGGTCTACGCCTCGAGCAGCTCGGTGTATGGCGGCAACCGCAACTTGCCGTTCCACGAACAGCAAGCGGTGAATCACCCCGTGAGTCTCTATGCGGCCAGCAAGAAAGCCAATGAATTAATGGCGCACACCTACAGCCATCTGTATGGGTTGCCAGCAACTGGCCTGCGCTTTTTTACGGTCTACGGCCCATGGGGTCGACCGGATATGGCTCCAATGTTGTTTGCGAAAGCGATCTTGGCGGGTGAAGCGATCAAGGTGTTCAATCACGGCAAAATGCAGCGTGATTTCACCTACATCGACGACATCGTGGAGGGTGTGTTGCGCTGCTGTGACAAGCCAGCCGCGCAGAATCTCGACTTTGATCCGATGCAGCCTGACCCGGCGACGGCCGCGGCACCCCACCGCGTGTTCAATATCGGCAACAGTCAGCCCACCGAACTGCTGCGTTTTATTGAGGTGATGGAGCAGGCGTTGGGCAGGGAAGCAATCAAGGATTTTCAGCCGATGCAACCTGGTGATGTGGTGGCGACTGCCGCCAACACGCAGGCCTTAGAAGCTTGGGTGGGCTTTAAGCCTTCCACTCCGATTGAACAGGGCATCCAACAGTTTGCTGATTGGTATCGGGAGTTTTATCAACCGTAGAAGCGTTTCCCGTCCACCCGCTTCTGTTGGTGCCTGCGGGCTTGCTTGCGGGTGTATTCACTCACGGTTGGATTGGCCACGCTGGGATCAACATGAGCCACCTGATCCCAGAGATGCTGGGGCGCCCAGCGCACTCTGTATTGATCAGGGGAATGTTTGATGATGTGGCACCAATGGTTGCTGCCGCATTGTTCGCAGAACAACTCCTCAAGCCACTCGTTGCTTAAGACAAACACGGGATAGGCATTAATCACCAGTCGAGCGGTTTTGGCAGCCATGCCCCGTTGCTGCAGGGCTTCTGCGCTCAATAAATGCAAAAAATATTTTTTACCGTTCCCGCGCAGGACTTGGTCTTGGTGCACCGGGCACACCAGCTGCCGGCCTTTGGGACGTCTGTTGCGAGATCTCTGCGTTGTCTGATGCTGATTGACGGAAGAGGTCAATGAGAATCATTTGAATCTGTCTTTAAAGCTATGCCCGCTTCCGTCGTTTGATCAGCCCAAAAGAACATTTATTCGCTTGAGAGGGCGCTTTGTGCACGATTGGAATCACCCGGCAAGCGTCTCCACTGGTTAATTCTTTTATTTGGGCATGAAAAATCCCGTTTATAGCAAAGCAATAAACGGGAATACGCTTAAAAATTTGGATCGTGGTTAGGCAGAACCTACACCCACATAGGAGCCGTAGAAAAATAGGCCCACAACAAAGATCACTGCCATGCCGCCTGCTGTGGCAACAAGCCAAAGAGGAAGAGTGCCTTCAGTCCAGCGAGACTTCCAGGCAACTGCAGGCCGGCCGTCGGGAAGACGATCCGGAATGCGACCGTCTGGCAGATTGGATTTCTTACCGCTCATGATTCAGGCCTTCAGTTGAAGAAGTAGCTGGAGAAAAGGATTCCAGTCGTAAAAACAATCAACAGTCCTAAATAAAGACTGGTACGGTTCAGCTCAACCGGAAGATTGTTGGGGTTTTGATTGCGCTCCATGGAGATTTCGTTGGGTAATTAGCGGCGAATAAACTGCATCGCAGCTAGGGCACCCAAGAAAAAAACTGTGGGAACACCCAAGGTGTGCAAAGCGAGCCAACGCACCGTAAAAATTGGGTAATTGCGAGGCGTTGAGGTGGCGGGAGTCTGTGTCATGGCTTATTTCAAGCGCAGGTCGAGTTCAGATTTGCCCTCAAAACGCTGGCTCACAACCGGAGCCTTGCTTTCAGAGGCTTGAAAATAAGCATCTGGACGAGGTGTGCCGAAGGCGTCGTAAGCGAGGCCTGTAGACACAAAAAGGAACCCAGCCAAGAAAATGGATGGCAAGGTAATCGCATGAATCACCCAGTAGCGAATACTGGTGATGATTTCAAAAAACGGGCGTTCCCCGGTGGAGCCGGCAGCCATAGCGTCGGGCGTATCAGCTAATTGATCTTAGGGCAGCTGCCCCGAACTCGCGCTGCTTACACGGCACTGGTTACAGAGCGTTGTCAGAGCAGCGAGAGTTCATATGGAATCAGCTTGTCGCAGACCAACGCAACAGGTTGCCGCGCTCGCCGAGAAGGAAGGCGTGCAATTGATTGCCGCTGTGATCAAACACGAAACGGTTGAAATTCGTGGGGGTCTGATTCGCTTCGGGATCCCGTTCCCAGCTGTCGCCGTTGTCACGACTCACCAGCAAGGTCCCATTGCCACCACCGGCCCAAATGGCACCGTCATCGGACCAGGCCATGTCCATATAGCCGTAGCCATTGGTGATAGGGATGATCGCCTTGCCCCAGTTCTCGTTATCAACGTCGTCTTCGTTAAAGCGAATCTGAGCGCCTCGAGCCACCATCCACAACTTTCCGTCAGGTTGGTAGCCGATGCTTTGCAGGCGCTGACTGCTCACGCGTTGGTGTACTTGCCAAATGTCTTGACCTGGAGCCCATCCGGCGTAGAAGTTGCCAAGGCTGCTCACACTGACGTATCCGCCTTCAGGTCCGCGGCGCAAATCGCGAATCGCCCCTGCTGCGTCACTCACCTCCGCTTCCCAGCTTCCGCCTCCGTCGCTGGTGCGATAGACGGCGCCAACATTGGTAGCCAGTTCGGCTGTGTTCGGTCCAAGGGCGGTAATTAGGTAGGGCTCTCCTGGAAGCTTGGTGTCAAGGAAAAGCCGAGTCCAGTTGTTGCCACCATCGGTGGTGTGCATCAGCAAGCCAGGCTGACCGGCAATCCAGCCATCGTCACCGTCGAAGGCGATGCTGATGAGGCGAAAATTCTCTTCTTCGGGAAGATCAAGACTGCGCTCATTCCAATTGGCGCCGCCATCATTCGTTTCAAGAATGAGTCTGTTACTTCCCACTAGGAAGCCATGGTCGGCACTCGTGAAGGCCACATCCAGGGGATTGCCCTTGGTGTTGAGGTCAATCGCTTGCCAAGGGCTGGATTGAGCCATTGGCAGACGCGTGGTGACACATCCGCCAAGTCCGAGGCCAATGCAGGCCACTAAAAAAAGGTTGAAGAGAGGGGTAAGCAGTTGCTTCATTGGGATCAGAGGTGGTCTCAACGCAGTGAATAAAGGGAGAGGAAGAAAGCAAAGCCGAGGGCGAGGCCGCCAAAAATCAGCACATTTTTTTGCCCAGGAGTGAGGCGGTTAACACCGAGACCGAAATTAAGGTTTTCCTCAAATCCACTCGCTTTGGAGCGAGGTCCAATGTCGGTGAAGGCTCCGACCCTGCTGCGGCAGACCGGACAACGGAATCCGATCGGGTCGAGATCTTCAAAAGCGGTGCCCACCACGATGCCCAGCTTCTTGACACCTTCATTGGGGTCGTAAACGTATCCACAGCTTCGGCATTCGAACCGGTGCGTGCGCGGATCGGATGTCTCATTGTCTGCGCTGGCGCTTGCCTCTTCTTCGCTGGCTTCAGCTTCGCCGGCTGCTTCGGCGTCGATGGCTGCTTCGGCCTCGCTGGCTTCGGCCGGGATTAACTCCTCTGCGGGGGGGTCCACTTCGGCGGGAACTTCAGCGGGAACTTCCGCTGCTGGGCTGATCTCGTCGCTCACCGCTCCTCCTCAAGGTGACAAGACTCTATCGGCGTTGGACCTTTCCACGACAGAGGTGGTCTGCGAATGCCAGACTGACCTTCATATAAGGGCTGCCCTGATGTTTGTGCTGCCGGGCTATGACGCATTTCTGGGATTTCTGCTGATTGCAGCAGCAGTGCCGGTCTTGGCGTTGGTGACCAACAAGCTTTTGGCTCCTCGCAGTCAGGCCGGAGAACGGGAGCTCACCTACGAATCCGGGATGGAGCCGATCGGCGGAGCTTGGATTCAATTCAATATTCGCTACTACATGTTTGCCCTTGTCTTCGTCATCTTTGATGTCGAGACGGTCTTCCTTTATCCCTGGGCTGTGGCCTTCCATCGTTTGGGCCTATTGGCATTCATCGAAGCCCTCGTTTTCATTACCATCCTTCTTGTGGCTTTGGCCTATGCATGGCGCAAAGGCGCCCTTGAGTGGAGCTGATTGATGACCGACCCCATCACCATGACCTCAACCGGCGAAAGTCCTTCGATCCAATCTCTTCGCGACCTTCGTGAGGCGAGTTGTGGGCCGGTTGGTGGTGCTGCAGAGGGCTCGCCCACTGTCACGAACGACCTGAGTGAAAACGTCATCCTGACGAGCTTGGATGACCTACACAATTGGGCACGTCTCAGCAGTCTTTGGCCATTGCTGTACGGGACGGCCTGTTGCTTTATTGAGTTTGCCGCTCTCCTCGGCTCGCGCTTCGACTTTGATCGCTTCGGGCTTGTGCCTCGCAGTTCGCCAAGGCAAGCCGATCTCTTAATCGTGGCTGGCACGGTCACGATGAAAATGGGTCCGGCCTTGGTGCGTCTCTATGAGCAGATGCCAGAGCCGAAATACGTCATCGCGATGGGAGCTTGCACCATCACCGGTGGCATGTTCAGCGCTGACTCCACGACCGCTGTTCGTGGTGTCGATAAGTTGATTCCTGTGGATCTTTACCTTCCGGGATGTCCACCACGGCCTGAAGCGATTTTTGATGCGGTGATCAAGCTGCGTAAAAAGGTTGGCAATGAGTCGATCAGTGATCGCCGCCAGCTCAAGCAAACCCATCGGTATTGCACTGTCGATCACGCCATGGTTCCAGTTGAGCCGATCGTGACCGGTGCCTACTTGCGCGCTGAAACGCAGGTCGCAGCCCTTGCACCTGGAGCTGGGGTCCCGATGCCTGCACCAGAGCAAACTGAGTCCGCTGAGCCCGTCTCCTCAGGTACGTCGTCATGAGTCCCAATTCTTCCGAGAAGCAGTCGTCTGCTGATGTCCCGGTTGCAGCGTCTCCTCAGCCAGGGCCTGTGAGCCAGTGGCTGAACCAGCAAGGCTTTGACCACGATGCTTTGGATGCTGACCATCTCGGTGTCGAGCAAATCGGGGTTGAAGCTCTCTTCCTGCAAGTGATTGCTGCTGCTTTGAAAAGCAATGGTTTCGACTATTTGCAATGTCAGGGCGGATATGACGAGGGTCCAGGCGAGCGGCTCGTCTGCTTTTATCAGTTTGTGGCGATGGCTGAGTTCATCGATGGCAAGAGAGACACGCTGCGTGAAGTGCGCCTCAAGGTGTTCTTGTCTAGGGGGGGTGAGCCCAGTCTTCCCAGCCTTTATGGCCTCTTCCGTGGCGCGGATTGGCAGGAGCGTGAAACCTTCGACATGTTTGGTATTCACTTCGAAGGTCATCCCCATCCCAAGCGTTTACTGATGCCTGAGGACTGGACGGGTTGGCCGCTGCGCAAGGACTACGTACAACCCGACTTTTATGAAATGCAAGACGCGTACTAACTCAGGCGTTTTGGTTGTCACGCTTATGCCGCCGGTAAAAGCGCATTACGGCTAAGGCAAGACTGCGGGGGTCATGGCGGAGCGTTGCGGTGGGTCGATTCCCTTGCAGTGGGGCTTGCATCACGTCAAAACCCTCTTTTTGTAGTTGCCTGCTGTCGCAGATCACCGGTTCAGCGCCCAACTTTCGATAGTGAGAGAGGAGGGTCGACTCCCTGATCGGTTCTTGGGCCAGCACGCAGTCGAATAAACGTTTGCTCACCCCGAGAGACGCCAATTGCGCTTCGATCGCGCGAAGGTGACCACTCACATCCAACCCATCCGTTTCGCCTGGTTGGGTCATTAGGTTGCAGATGTAGAGCCTGGGTGCGCGGCTGCGTTGAATGGCCGTAACCAATTCAGGCACCAGCAAGTTCGGGAGGAGGGAGGTGTACAGGCTTCCTGGCCCCAGCAAAATCAAATCGGCGTGGGCAATCGCTTCCAGTGCTCTGGGTAGCGCCGGTGGCTTCTCCGGCAGGCATCCCATCCGCACAATCGGGCTGCGTGCTTTGCCGATCGCCGATTCCCCTTCAATCCTGGTGCCGTCTTCGAGTTCAGCCCAGAGACGGACGTCGGCATTGGTGGCAGGAACGACTTGGCCTTGAACGGCGAGGACTCGACTGGAGGCTGTGATCGCTGTTTCCAGGCTTCCCGTAATCGCGCTGAGGGCGGACAGAAAGAGATTGCCAAAGCTGTGGCCTTCAAGACCGCTGCCTGCTGAGAAGCGGTATTGGAACAGACGGGTGAGTAGGGGCTCTTCCGTGGAGAGCGCAGCAAGACAGTTGCGGATGTCGCCTGGAGGCAACACGCCAAGTTCGCGACGCAACACGCCGCTACTGCCTCCGTCATCGGCAACGGTCACGATCGCAGTGATATGGCTGCTGTAGCGCTTCAGTCCACTTAGCAACGTGGATAGGCCTGTCCCACCCCCAATCGCCACAATGTTGGGCCCTCGATTGAGGCGACTTTTGGCACGCAGTGCATCCACTAACACCGTGTCTTTTTCCGGCGCTAGAGCCTGTTGGATCGAGCCAAAACTCTGGCTTTGCCCCCAGAGCAGCAGTCCGATCCCCAGCAACAGAACGAGCGGACCCGTGATCGCCCCAGGCAACACTCTGGTGATCCAGCCGAGAGCCTCTTGAATAACCCAGAGCATCCAATAGATCGGTTGCAGATCGGCCCAGACGGCAGCTCCTAACAGGGCTAAGACCAATCCGATCCCTGAGGTCAATAGCCATCGCTTAACCACCAGTCCGGGTCGTAACCAGCTCATCGCCCTGCGGGAGCGCAGCATCAGTTCGCGCTGCCGTTCCGCCTGCATGGCTCGGAGTCGTTGACGATTTCCGCGGCGTGGAGGGGTGGTCAAAAGGGCTCGGGTGCGATGGCGTCAAATCCATCGATGTAGCTGAACTGTACGGAAGGTGAACCTGATCACCAACCTTTTGCGGCAATCCAGGCAGGATGAGTCAACTTTCAGCCATCAGCCCTTTGGTTAACGCGCGGGATTCCTCGTTCAAGCCCGTTGTTGAGATGAGAGGTCTCACGATGCAGTGGGGGGCCCATCCGGTGCTGGACGGGGTGAATCTATTGATGAAACCCGGAGAGCGCATTGCCGTTGTGGGGCCTTCTGGAGCGGGAAAATCCACGGTTTTGCGTTTGTTGGCTGGTTTGCAGCTGCCCACCGCTGGTGAATTGAGGTTGTTTGATGAGCCTCAGCCTTACCTCCGCCTCGATCAGCGCCGCCCGCCGGATGTTCGGCTTGTGTTCCAGAACCCAGCACTGCTGGCATCCTTAACGGTGGAGGAAAACGTTGGCTTCCTCTTGAATCGTCTTGGACGGATGCCTGCAGCTCAGGTTCGTGACCGTGTGATGGCTTGCTTGGATGCCGTAGGTCTCTATGAAGTCGCTGCTCAATATCCCGGCCAGCTCAGCGGAGGGATGCAGAAGCGCGTGAGCTTTGCTCGTGCCTTGATTGACGATCCAGATCGCGATGAAGCGGCGATGCCCCTTTTGTTGTACGACGAGCCCACAGCAGGTCTCGACCCAGTGGCATCCACGAGAATTGAAGATTTGATTGTGAAAACCACCACCGTGGCTCAGGGGTGTTCGGTGGTGGTAAGCCATGTGCACAGCACCATTGAACGCACGGCGGAGCGCATCGTGATGCTGTACGGCGGCCGCTTCCAATGGGACGGAACAGTGGACGATTACCGAACAACAGATAATCCCTACGTGGTTCAGTTCAGGACGGGTAACCTGCGCGGACCGATGCAGCCTGCTGAGCACTGAATTATGCGTAGGAGCGTCCGTGAGGGGATTGTTGGTTTTTCCGTGATTGCCGCAGTAGTTGCCTTTGCAGGCACGATGTTTTGGCTCCGAGGTGAGCGTGTCGGGTCGAAGACATGGCGTGTGACGGCCGATTTCCAGGATGCAGGGGGATTGGCGGTGCGTTCACCGGTGACCTACCGGGGAATCATGGTGGGTAACGTTTCGGACATCAAGGTGACGCCCGAGGCGGTGAAGGTGTCGATTGAGATCAATCAAGATGACCTTCAATTAACGCTGCCTGTGCAAGCCACTGTGGCTTCGGCATCGCTGTTGGGTGGTGATTCCCAGGTGGCCCTGAGCAGTGTTGGCCCGCCGCTCAAGAAGGATGCGCCGATGCCCAAATCTCAACGCTGTAAGGGCCAAGGTGTGCTCTGCGAAGGAGCAACGATTCAGGGCAGCGAAGCTCCCAGCATCGCAACCATCACCGACTCTCTCCAACAGATCTTGGAACAGGTGAAGAATGAAGACCTGGTTCCCAAGTTGGTGGGATCGACCCAACAATTTGATGCCACGTTGACTGATATTCAAAAGCTTTCGAATCAACTAAGCGTTGATTTAGCAAGGGCTGCGCCTACGATTTCGAACCTCAATGAAGCCACGGCTCAGGCCGCGAGTGCCAGTCGTCATATCAATGAAGTGGTGAGCGCTTTTAATACGCCAACAACGATTACCGACCTCAAGCAAACGGTGAGCAATGCCCGCTCGTTGACGGCAACATTTGATGAGGTGGGTGGTGATGTTGAGAAACTCACGGCCGACCCCCAATTCATGGCGGCTGTGCGCAGCGTCACGATCGGTTTAGGGCAGTTTTTCAACGAGCTTTATCCCGCCAGCACCTCGGATGTCACCAAGCCTTAAACCGTGTTTAGTGCATCCATAGCGACGGCGGCAATCGCCTGATCGCTCGCTTTTGGCAGCTGAACATATTTGCCCCCAGCGGCTTCGGCGAGATCTTTTCCCATGCCGCTACCGATGAATTTGCGCTCAGTGTCGATCACCAGCAGTTTGAGGCCAAGCATTCGATAACGGCTGGCTACATCCAGCACTTCTTGCTTTAAGTCGGGCTTGTCCTCTCCCTCCAGTACCGGTTGGCCAAGAGAGGTGCTGAGGGGAACATTGCCTCGCCCATCCGTGATCGCGACCACCACCACTTGGCCGAGATCTCCTGTTGCTAAGGCGTTGGCACCAACCCGTGCGGCTTGGGTGAGGCCGTGGGCCAGCGGTGAGCCTCCGCCGCAGGGCATCGATTCCAGGCGTCGACGTGCGGCTGTGATCGAGCGGGTGGGGGGCAGCAGCACTTCAGCTTGATCGCCTCGGAAGGGGATGAGTGCCACCTCGTCTCGGTTTTCGTAGGCCTCGGTGAGCAGTCGGATCACGGCACCTTTGGCGCTTTGCATCCGGTTCAAAGCCATCGAACCACTGGCGTCCACCAGAAAGATCACCAGGGCGCCGGCCTGGCGTTGGAGCAGCTTGGCGCGGAGGTCTGATTCTTCAACGATCACGACGCGATCAGGCTGCCGCGCTCGGCGCGCCTTTTGATAAGGAGCTGCAGCGCGCAAGGTGGCGTCAACGGCGATGCGGCGCACCGGGCCACGAGGCAGCATTGGTTTCACATAACGGCCGCGGCTGTCACTGAGCACGACGGAGCGGCTGCCGCTATTGCCGCTTTTGCTCTTGGCGGCGTTGAACAGCAGCAGATCGGGATCAATCGCTACGGCTTCTGGATCGAGCATGAACTCTTCCGGCACCGACGGTGGCGCCTGCTCCTCAGGGGAGTCATCTTCATCCTCATCACTGTTGTCTTCACTCTCCTGCTCCTCGCTCTTCTGCTCGTCCTCGTCTCCGGAGCCTTCAGGTGGTGGCGGTGGCTCTTGCTCTTGGGGTGGCTGTTGTTCCTGGGGTGGTGGCGGTTCCATCTGTTGTTCAGGTGGGGGCATCTGCGATGCGCGTGGGGCGATCACCAAGGCAACGGCCACTTGCAAGTCTTCGGCTTCCACCTGTTCGCGCCCGCTGAGGGCGGCATGGGCTTTGGCGGCACGTACGGCATAGAGCTCGGAGCGATGCCCTTCCACGCCACCGCGAATCGCCTCTGTCACCAGATATTCGATCTGTTCGCTGCTGACCTTCACATCCGGTAGCCACTGCCGCGCCAGGAGCAGTTGGGTGGCGAGCGCGTCTGTTTCTTCGCTCCACCGCTCTGAGAAGCTCCGGCTGCACTGACCGTGGGCCAGCACCGCGTTGGTGATCTCCACCCGTTGCTCAGTGCTAACGATTTGATTGGCGGACAAGACGATCGCAAAGCGATCCAGCAGGTGATCTCGGATGGCCCCTTCTTCGGGGTTGTACGTGGCAATCAGCAGGGGCCGGCAGGGGTGGCTCAGGCTGAGCCCCTCCCGTTCCACCTGGTTTTCGCCGCTGCCTACGGCGGCGAGAAGAAGATTGATGATCCCGTCGTCGAGCAGGTTCAGCTCATCCACGTAGAGCACGCCGCGGTGTGCTTCTGCCAGTAATCCCGGCTGGAAAACAGGAGAACCACTGGTCAAGGAGGCGGTGACATCAACGGAGCCCACCAGGCGATCTTCCGTAACGCCAAGGGGGATCTGGATGAACGGGGCTGGAATCACCGTTGTGGGTGGATCTTGAGGCCGTTCGCCCCAATCCTGGGCACTTTTGGGATCGAGGTTGCGTCCCGGCAGCTTGGTCTCTCCAGCCGCTTCAAGGTCAACGATGTCAATCGGAGGGAGCAGGGCATGCAAACCTCGAGCCAGTACCGACTTTCCTGTTCCACGCCCGCCAGCAATGATCACGCCGCCTAAGCCGGGATCCACCGCTGCTAAAAGCAGAGCCAGCTTGAGAGTGCCGTGGCCGGTGATCGCCGCCAGCGGAAACGATCGGCTGGCTTGATCCAGCGCCGCTGTGCTGATGACTCCGTTTGATGTCACCCCGCTTGCAACCATGGATGCGCCTTGACTCCACCTGTGAGAAACAGTCTCGCTGATCAGACCCACAGCCTTGCTGTAGCCCTCGGCGCCAATCAGGCAGGCCCTGCTGGTTCGCCCCTGCAGACCCTCACGGCCGTAAGGCCTTTGCTGGAGGGTGTGCTGGGCAGTTGGGTCCAGTCGATGCAAGGGCGCAACCCAGGGACAATGACCCCGAATGGCGCCTCTTCAGCACTGGCGTTGTCATGGTCTCCGTTGCAGCAGACCGATCCTGTAGGTGGACCGCGCGATCAGCCTTCCTATCTCAATGCCGTTCTGCTGGTGAAGGGGCTGGAGGCCAAACCTGAACTGGCAGCTGCATTGCATTTGCTGGATGCACTGCAACAGTTGGAGCAATCGTTTGGCCGCAACCGTTCTCAAGAAGAACGCTGGGGTCCGCGGCCACTCGACCTGGATCTGTTGTTTTGGGGCGAATTGCGTGTCGATCACCCGCGATTAACGCTGCCGCATCCCCGCTTGCATTTGCGCTGTTTTGTGATGGAGCCACTGCTGGCGGCCATGCAGGCTTCAACGCCCTGGCGGAGCTGAGGGCTGAGCGCACGGCTGTGGACCTGAACCCGTCATGCTGGTTTAACGATTGCTCCTCTTGCATGGCACCGCTGCCCGCGCCTGAGCCCTCCAAGGTGTTGGAGACCCTCGAGACCATGGATGCGCGCAAGATTCGTTTCGAGCGCAAGCGCATCCGCCTGCCGATGGGGGTGGAAGGAACGTTTGGAATCATTCGCCACCCCGGGGCTTCCTTGGCGGTTCCGATCACCGCTGACGGCCAGGTGGTGATTTTGCGCCAATACCGTTTTGCAGTGCAGGCACGTCTCCTTGAGTTTCCTGCAGGCACCCTTGAAGAGGGAGAAGATCCGTTGGAATCGATGCAGCGAGAGCTTGGAGAAGAAGCTGGATATAGCGCTGCCCGTTGGGATTCACTCGGACCGATGTTGCCTTGTCCTGGCTACTCCGACGAGGTAATTCATTGCTTTCTGGCGCGGGAGCTCACGCGTTTGGAGCATCCACCAGCTGGCGATGAGGATGAGGATCTAGAGGTGATCTTGATGCCTCCGTCCGAGCTGGATGCCCGTCTGGCGTCCGGTGATGAATGGCTGGATGGCAAGAGCGTCACCGCCTGGTTCCGTGCCAAGCAACTGCTGGGTCTCTGATGGGAGTGTCTCGCGTTTTGTTTTGGCATCGCCGCGACCTTCGCTTGGCCGACAATCTCGGCCTGCAGGCGGCTGTTGCAATCAGCCCAGCGGTAACGGGCGTGTATGTGTTGGACCCAGCGCTGATTCACCCCCCGGAGTCGCTGCCACCGATGGCTCCGGCCCGCCTTTGGTTCCTTGTGGAAACCCTGCGCGAACTCCAGCAGCGCTGGCTGGAAGCTGGGAGTCGTTTGCTGGTGGTGGCTGGCGACCCGGTGCAGTTGTTGCCGCGGCTGGCGTCGCTGCTTGAGGTGCCGGTGGTGGTGTGGAGCCGTGATGTGGAGCCCTATGCACGGGAACGCGACCGTCAGGTGGCCAAAGCCTTGCAAGCGGATGGGCGCCAGGTGTTGGTGGACTGGGATCAGCTGCTGCTGGCACCAGATCTGATCAAAACCGGTGGAGGTGATCCTTATCGGGTGTATGGACCTTTTTTGCGCAATTGGCGCGGACAGGTGGAGCGCAGTGCGCCAAGCACGGTGGACGCTCCTGAGCCAAAGGCCTTAAACGATCTGGAGGCCGAGACGCTGGAGGCCGTCAGTGGCGGTGAGGGCACTCTCGGCCGCTTGTGCGCTGAGGGTCAGCGGCAGCTGGAGCAGCTGCTGGTTGAACATGGTTTTCGTGGCATAGATCTCTGTCCCAGCCGCCCAGGGGAGGCCGCGGCTGCTGAGCAGCTGGCCACCTTTGCTGACGAAGCATTGCTGGCCTATGAACCCGATCGCAATTTCCCCGGGATACAAGGAACCTCGTATCTCAGTGCGGGCCTGAGTGTGGGCACGGTTAGCCCTCGCCAAGCCTGGTGTGCTGCCCAAGGCGCCAAGGAGATGGCTCGCAGCGATGAGCAACGGCAGGCGATCACGGTGTGGGAACAGGAACTCTGCTGGCGTGAGTTTTATCAGCAGGCCTTGTTCCATTTCCCTGAGCTAGCGGATGGGCCTTACCGCGAGCAATGGCGGCGTTTCCCTTGGGAGAACAACACCAACTGGTTTGAGGCTTGGAAGCAGGGGCAAACGGGAATGCCGATCATCGACGCAGCGATGCGACAGCTCAACCAAAGCGGCTGGATGCACAACCGTTGCCGCATGATCGTGGCCTCCTTTCTTGTGAAGGATTTGATCTGTGATTGGCGCTGGGGCGAGCGCGCCTTCATGGAGCTGGAGGTGGATGGAGATTTGGCTGCCAATAACGGCGGCTGGCAATGGAGCGCTAGCAGTGGCATGGATCCCAAGCCATTGCGGATCTTCAATCCGGCCACTCAGGCTTCAAAATTTGACGCCGAAGGCGAGTACATCCGTGAATGGGTGCCTGAATTGCGGCACATCAACACCAAGGATTTGATCAGTGGTGAGATCGCTGCTTTAGAGCGCAGGGGCTATCCGGAGTTGCTGATCAATCACAAGGTGCAGCAGGCCAAGTTCAAAGCCCTCTACGCCACCATCCGCTCTTGACTCTGAGCAACGAGTTGTTCGCGCAGTACCGCGATCACGCGTTCCTGTTGTTCAGGCGTTAATTCCGGGAAAATCGGCAGGCTCAGCACCTCGCTGCACAGTTGATCTGTGATGGGAAGGTTGTCTTCAGCGTGCTTTTGGTCGTCGTAAGCCGGCTGGCGATGGATGGGGATGGGGTAGTAGATGATCGTGTTCACGCCTTGCTCTTGAAGGCTTTGCTTGAGCCAGTCCCGGCAACGACTGGTAGGCAGGCCCAAGGGGCTGGCTACTTCCGAACAGGTTCCACCGCACGAGGGCTGATGGTCTGGGCATAGACGCACGCGCACCACAAACTGGTTCCAACCATGGCCAACGCTTGCCTCAGCCGCGGAATCGGGCAGCTGAACGCCAGGGAGGTCTTGAAGAGCGTCGAGGTAGCGCTTGGCAATTGCTGCACGCTTCTCGACCCATTCGTTGAGGTGAGGCAGTTTGACGTTAAGAACAGCGGCCTGAATGGAATCCAGGCGGCTGTTGTATCCCAAGGCGGTGTGAAGGTAGCGGCGGGGCATGCCGTGTACCGCGAGTTCACGCATGCGTTGCGCCAAATCATCGTCTTGGCAGGTCATGGCGCCGCCATCACCAGCAGCTCCAAGATTTTTCGTAGGGAAGAAGCTGAAGCAGCCCACATCCCCCCAACTGCCAACGGGTTTGGAGTCCCAGCTGGCCCCGGTGGCCTGCGCGCAGTCCTCCACCACCTTGAGCCCATGCCGCTGGGCGATGTCCGTGATGCGGGCCATGTTCACCGGACGGCCAAACAGGTGGACGGGTAGGAGCACCTTGGTGGCGGGTGTGATCGCGGCTTCAATGAGATTGAGGTCGATCAGATAGGTCACAGGGTCCACGTCCACGAACACTGGCGTCGCTCCCACGGCACTGATCGCTTCAGCGGTTGCGAAGAAGCTGAAAGATGCGGTGATCACCTCATCGCCAGAGCCGATGCCAAGGCCTCGTAACGCCAGGACCAAGGCATCTGTCCCGCTGTTGCAACCCACGGCATGGCGACAGTTCACGCTTGCGGCAAACGCGTCCTCAAATGTTTTGATCTCGGCGCCACCGATGTATTGCCCACTTCGCAACACCCGCAAGACGGCATCATCGAGCTCCGATCCGAGGTCGGCAAGCTGATCTGTGAGGCTGAACGGAGGCACCTGCATGGCGGGCACCTTAAGTCGACTGACCGAACCATGGCGGTTCTTGGCCCGTGTTCCACTTGATGTTGCAGCCCACCGAAGGCAGCTGCGTCTCGCTCACAGGGATTCCAGCCAAGATGTTTTTGAGGGCAGCCCGTAGATCAGCTCCGTCGAGAGGTTGATGATTCCCTGGTCGACTCGCATCCAGTTGGCCTCGATAGCGAAGGGTTTGCGTGCCACAGGCATCGGGTGCGAAGGCATAGAACTCAGGGGTGCAGGCGCCCCGCAGGTCTTTGGCCAGCGTTTGCTGCTCATCCAGGAGATAGGGGAAGCGCCAACCCTGCTGATCAGCTTGTTGACGCAGCCCATCACGACCGTCTTGCGGATGGGTGATGAGGCTATTGCTGGAGATGGCGAGCAGGGTCATCTGGCCAGCAAAATCCGCCTCCAAACGGGTGATCTCTGGCTCCACATGTTTCACGAATGGGCAATGAGCACAGAGCAGCATCACCAACAGAGGGCGCCCTGGCAAATCACCACTACTCACGACATCATCCAGCGAGGACCAGGGCGCATCACCCGACACCAAGGGCAGTGAAAATTGAGGCAGTGGATGCTGAAGGGGAAGCATCGTGGATGGTGTCAGGACCATGGCCTCAAGCGATGGTGGATCTCGCCATCCTGGGCCGGTCAGAATGACCTGTCAAAGAGGGATCGAGTTGATGGTGCGGGTGCTGACAATGGTGGTCATGGCAGGACTGTTGAGCGCCTGCGCGCAGAAGAAAGCAACCACCTGGAAAATCTTTCCGCTGCAGCGCAACACGCCCCATGACGGACTCGCTGTCGTCAGTCAACCCGATGGCTATGGGGTTCACCTCTATTTAGAAACCGATACCAGCGATCCAGCCGTCTGTGCACCGCGCTGGCTTCCAGACCCGGCGCGACTATTCAATGGCAACGGCAGTGCTCCATTTAGTTCGGGCTTGGCGCCCCGCTCAGAGTTTTTTGCCGCAGTGGATCGGAGGGAGGTTCGCAATACCTTGAAGCAGGAGCTAGAGGCGTTGTGCAAGCTCCGAGCTCCTCAGGCGCGTTGGCAATGGCTGGAACCACCGTTGAAGCCATCAGAGCTGACGCCTGTGAGCCTTCCGGCCTTGGAATACCCAGACCTTCTTACCGATCCTGTTGAGGAAAAAGAGCGCGAGGACAAGCTGTTGAAGGAGAACTAAAACCCCTCCCAGACCACAGCTTCGGCCTCTCGCCAATACCGGCTAAAGCGACCTAGTCGCGGAGGTTTGGGTAAGTCCACAAAAGGATCGGGATCGAGCATCCAGAGGGGAAGTTCCCGGTCAATGGCCGCAGCGATGCGTTGGAGACGAGGATCCACCGCGGTGCTGGAGATCACAGCATCGGCTCCGTGGCGTTGCGCAAAACGCAGAACTTCAGCCGCTACATCGCCTCGCCGGAGGGTGAGCGGAAGGCTTAAGGCGGATTCGTACAAAAAGCCAATGCGTTTGCGGCTGATCGCCTGGTCTTGAATCCAGGCATCGTCAAACACGAACAGACCTGGTGCGTTGGGATAGTCCTGAAGCGCGGGGTTGGCTGGTCCCAGGGCTTCTTCATGCACCCAGAGGATTGGTTTGCGTAGGTCCATCAAAAGCGCTGGGTACTGGGCTTTGCGTTGGGGCGTTGACTTGAGCGTGAGCTGGACCGGGATGAGCGCCTTGTGGTGCCCTCACGGATGGCGGGCTGAACCTTGAACAGCTGTTGTTCCAACTGTTCGTAACTCAGGTCAAAGGGGCAGGATTCGTTGCTTGGACACTCCTGGCAATACCGCCCGTTGCTGTAGCGCTCAAGGTTTTGGCGATTGAAGAAATAGGGCTTGTGACTGAAGCTGCTGGCCACCCACTGCCAGCTGAGGTGGTTGCTGGCGGGGTCGCCATCGAGAAGGTGCTCGAGGAACCAGTCAGCCCCCGCACGCCAGTGCACCCGTCTCCAGTGCACGAGGTAGGCCGCCATCCACATCCGCGCGTGGTTATGCAGCCATCCCTGGGTAACCAGCTCGTTCCTGAAGCCATCCATGCAGGCCAGTTGTGTGCGTCCCTCCCGGATGTCATCGGGGAGATCCTGTTGATAATCACTGGCGGCATGGCCAGTTTTGTGATCTTCCTGATCGTCATGAATGCGATCGCCGAGATCGAGCCACATCCGCTGCCAGAAATCGCGCCATCCCAGCTCGTTGATCAGTTTTCCGCCCTCATCTCTTCCTTGGTTGTTGTGTTTCAGCTGTGAGAAGACGGCATCTCGCACTTCCGCAAGCGTGAGAATTCCGTGGCGGATGTAGGGCGAGAGGCGTGTGACCGAGCCATTCAGATGGTTGCGACTGCGGCCGTAGCGCTTGGCATCCATCGCATTGAGCTGCTGTTCAGCCGCCGCTCGACCGCCTGGGATCGGACTGAGCTCCCCGGATGCGTTTGGAAACTGTTGCGCTAACAGGGCATTCAGCGCCTTGCGCTCAGGAAAATCTCTGGGCAGATCTGTGGATTCGCTCGGCCAACTGAGCGGCGTAGCGTGCGGCAGCCTGGACACCGGTGCATGTCAAAAAAATGCAACACCATGCTGACGATGTGTCGTTGTGAGCGTGAGTGCCCCGGCATGGGAGAGAATCGCTCGAATCCACCACTCCGGGATGCGGCCTGATGCTTCTTGATCTCACTGGTAAGAAGATCCTTGTAACTGGCATCGCCAACAATCGCTCCATTGCCTGGGGCATCGCGCAACAGCTCGCGGCAGCTGGGGCCGAGCTCGGGATCACCTATCTGCCTGATGAGAAGGGCCGATTTGAAACCAAGGTTCGTGAGCTCACGGCTCCATTAGAGCCCTCGTTGTTTTTGCCTCTGAATGTTCAGGATGCCGCTCAGATGGAGTCGGTATTCGCTGAAATCAAAGACAAGTGGGGGCAGCTGGATGGTCTCGTGCACTGTTTGGCGTTTGCGGGAAAGGAAGAACTGGTGGGCGACTTCAGTGCCACCACGGCTGAGGGCTTTGCCCGTGCCTTAGAGATCAGTGCCTATTCCCTTGCTCCTCTCTGCCGTCACGCCAAGCCGTTGTTCAGTGAGAAAGCGGGTGTGGTGACCTTGACCTACCTCGGCGCTGAGCGGGCGATCCCCAATTACAACGTGATGGGTGTGGCCAAGGCGGCTCTGGAAGCCTCCGTTCGCTATCTCTCCGCTGAACTTGGACCCGAAAAGCAGGTGCGCGTGAATGCGATCAGTGCTGGCCCGATCCGCACGCTGGCGAGTTCTGCGATCGGAGGGATCCTCGACATGATCCACAACGTGGAGGAGAAGGCACCACTGCGCCGCACGGTCACTCAAAACGAAGTCGGAAACACTGCTGCGTTCTTGCTCAGTGATTTGTCGAGTGGCATCTCTGGCCAAACCATTTATGTGGATGCTGGTTACTGCATCAATGGCATGTGATTCGGCCGCGCGGATGTCTTGATTATCTGCAGCTCTCCTGGTGGTTGATGAGACGCCAGGGGAGGAGCTTGCTGCTCGCAACGTTGTTGTGCGTGCTCAGCCTCCCTGTGAACGTAACGGTTGCGAGAACGTTGCTTCCGGAAACGTTGGTGCAGGTTCTTGGCTTGCTTCTCAGCCTTTTTCTTGGTTTCCGTTACAGCCAGGCCTACAACCGCTGGTGGGAAGCGCGTGTGCTCTGGGGGGCGTTGGTGAATGAGAGTCGCAACTGGCGTGATTTGCTCACGCGTGTCTTACCCAGCCAGTTGCCGCTGTCGTTGAGGCGTCGTCTTCTGCAGCAACTGGTGCTGCTGATGTGGTGTCTGAATGCTGAGTTGCGCGGCTTTGATCGTGAAGCGACAGTGCTGGCTCCACAAGCCCAGGCGCTTGCCCTCAAGCTTGGATTCAAAAATCCATGCGTTCAACGTTTGCTTCAGCAAATGGCAAAGGAGCAGTACAAGCTGCATCAGGACGGTTGGCTCGACAGCGTTGAAAGCCGTGAGTTTGGACGCGTGCAGCAGGCGATCACGAATGCCCTTGGTGGTTTGGAACGGATCCGTCACCAGCCCCTTCCAGCGTCCTCAACTTCTTTCATCCGTGCGTTGACATGGGTCTATGGCTATTTGGTGTTTCTCAAGTTGGATGCCATTGGCCCCACCACTTCAGCGCTCGTTGGGTGGCTGGTGTTTCTCGTTTTTCTAATGGCGGAGCGGATCGGCACCGTCCTTGAGCATCCGTTTGATGATGCCCGCTTCGCCTTGCCCATGGATCGGTTTTGTGCCCTGATCAGCTTCGATCTTCTGGGAGCCTCCGATCAACTAGCCCCCCTGGCTCAACCTTCCCCCACCAAGGGCCCCTGGCTGCGCTGAACGTGATTCGCGATGATTAAGTCAGTCACGGGGCGTCGAGCGGCGCCAGAACGCATGCGCACTGGGGAGATTCACCGCGTTACAGGCGAGACCGATGTCAGCGTTCGGCTCGGGCTTGACGGCAGCGGCCGCTGTCAGGCCAGTACAGGTGTGCCTTTTCTCGATCACATGCTGCATCAGATCAGCAGCCATGGCCTGATCGACTTGGAGATCAAGGCAAGTGGCGACACGCATATTGATGACCATCACACCAATGAAGACGTTGGGATTGCCGTTGGCCAGGCGCTCTCGAAGGCCCTGGGTGATCGTCGTGGGATCTGCCGCTTTGGCCACTTTGTGGCACCGCTGGATGAGGCGTTGGTGCAGGTGGTTCTGGATTGCTCGGGACGTCCCCATCTCAGTTGGGGGCTCACGATCCCAACGCAGAAGATCGGGACCTACGACACCGAACTGGTCAAAGAGTTCTTTGTGGCTGTCGTTAACAACTCAGGCCTTACCCTGCACATTCGCCAGTTGGATGGGGTGAACTCCCATCACATCGTTGAGGCCTGTTTCAAGGCCTTTGCAAGGGCGCTGCGCATGGCGACTGAGATTGACCCTCGCCGGTCTGGATCGGTGCCCAGCAGCAAGGGGGTGTTGGAGCAAGCAGGTGGCAGCTAGTCAACGGATCTTCTCCTAAGGCCACGCTTCATGGTCTGTTACGAGAAGATGGCAGTTGCTTATGGGTAGCCCAGTGACCGTTGCACCCGCTTCTGCTCGTTTCAATCGCTCGGAATGGTCCAGTGCCTTCCGCAACGTGGACGAAGAACTCACGGATGTGCCCTTGAAGCCAGTGCGTGGCGAGGTGCCGGACGCGTTGCGCGGCTCGCTGTATCGCAATGGACCTGGCCGTTTGGAACGGGATGGTCAGCGCGTGCATCATCCGTTTGATGGGGACGGAATGATCACCGCCCTGCACTTTGATGCGGACGGCGTGCGTTGCAGCAACCGCTTTGTGCGCACCAGTGGCTGGAAAGCTGAGGAGGCTGCAGGCAAGGTGCTGTTTCGTGGTGTTTTTGGGAGCCAAAAGCCAGGGGGACCGCTGGCGAACGCTTTTGATTTACGGCTCAAAAATATTGCCAACACCAGCGTGGTTCGGCTTGGAGATGATCTCCTGGCGTTATGGGAAGCCGCTGAGCCCCATGCCTTAGATCCGCAAACCCTGGAGACCAGAGGTATTTCCCTTCTCGGTGGTGTGCTTAAGAAGGGGGAGGCCTTCAGTGCTCACCCCCGTTTCGACCCTGGCCATCACGGTGACCCGCGGATGGTGACCTTCGGAGTGAAAACCGGGCCTCGCAGCACCGTTCGCTTGATGGAATTTGCGACCACCGACAATGCCGCGGCTGGAATTCGAGCTGGTGATTTGCTCAGTGATCGCCGCGATACGTTTGCCGGATTTGCCTTCCTGCATGACTTCGCCATCACGCCTAATTGGGCGGTGTTTCTGCAAAATTCAATCAATTTCAATCCGCTCCCCTTCGTCCTTGGACAAAAGGGAGCGGCTCAATGCCTCACGTCCAATCCCAATGGCAAAGCCAAATTTTGGTTGATCCCCAGAGACAGCGGTGCCTTTTCTGGTCAGGAACCACGGGTCATTGATGCTCCTGATGGCTTTGTGTTTCATCACCTCAATGCCTGGGAAGAGGACGGAGAGGTGGTCGTGGAGAGCATTTATTACAGCGATTTTCCATCGATCGGTCCGGATCAGGATTTCGCTGATGTGAACTTCGACCTCATCCCCGAGGGCTTGCTCGACCAATGCCGCATCAATCTCGATTCTGAGTCGATCAAAATCACCCGTCTCAGTGAGCGCTGTTGTGAGTTCGCCATGGTGAACCCCAAACAGCAGGGTCTTCCCTGCCGCTTTGCCTGGATGGCGGCCGCGGCGCGAGAACAGGGGAATGATCCCTTGCAGGTGATTAAAAAACTCGATCTTCAAACTGGCAAACGGCACTTTTGGAGTGCAGCTCCCTCTGGATTCGTCAGCGAACCGTTGATGGTGCCTCGCCCCGGAGCCAGTGCAGAGGACGACGGCTGGGTGTTGGACCTGGTTTGGAATGGAGCGCGCAATGCGTCTGATCTGGTGATCCTGGCTGCCTCTGATCTCAAAGAAGTTGCCGTGCTGGAGCTCCCCCTAGCGATTCCCCACGGACTGCATGGCAGTTGGGTGGCGGAGTCCTGAGTGGGATTAGGCGCAGGTCATTGTTAGACACATCTCAATGGACTGTTGGCCTCTCTTTTGAGGCCTTTCAGGTCAGGGTGGAGTTCTGCTTAGAGCGTTCTCCATGACTGTTGCCTTGAACCGTCTGATCGTTCGGTCTCGTCCGCTCTCACGATCGTCGATCTTGATTCCGGTTGTGGTTGGGGTTGCCCTCGGTTCAGCTTCGCCGGCATTGGCTTCAGCTCAAGTCTGCAAAGGCACCTTGTTGCAACTTCAGGTGCGAGAAAGCGGTAGCAGCGCTACGGATCGCTTTCGCTTTTCACTTGGATTGCAAGCGGAAGCTGCTTCGAAAGAGGCCGCGATGGCGCTTCTCAATCAGCGCCTTGATCGCGCCCGCCAAAGCCTGAAGCCCTTGACTCTTGGCGCCTTGAACATTCCTGCTCCTCGCAGTTACTCCTATGGGGGTGGCAATTCCTCCAATACCAAGTTGGAGCGCGCCACGACGGGGATTGGTGGTGAGGTGAGCCGTGATAACTACGATGCGCTGATTCAATTGGCAGGTCGCTTGCCTGGTGTGCGCCTTCAAGGGATGACATCACTGGCCTCCAGCAGGGGCGGTGAGTCATTGGAAGATCAGTTGCTGAAACAGGCTTTAAAAGAAGGGCGTCGCCGCGCGAAGGTCGCCGCGAGTGCTTTGGGATTGGGCCGTGTTGATCTTTTCCGAATCAATCAACGTGGGCGAGATGTTAGGCCCGTTGCCTATGAGGCAGCACGGATGTCGCAGCCAACATTTCGCCCTGACGAGGCCCCAAAACCCACGCGGTCGCTCAGTGTTGGCTTGGATTATTGCCTGCGCTAATGGTGTTGGCCGTCAAACGGTCCTCGCTGTTGCCATGATGAACAACACTGGAAGGCCAAAAGAACCGGGTGATTTCACCGGTTCTTTTGATCGATGGTCTTGATGGATTGGTTGGCTTGGGGCGAGGGGTTGAGGCTTGGATTTAAGTCAGCAGCACGCCCGCTCAATCAGCAGCTTGACCGCTGCGTTGCCATTCCTTGAAAGCGAGCCTTGGAGCGCTCCATAGCGTGAACAACACCAGCGGTGTGACCGGCACTGCTGTGATCACGATGAACGCTTGCAGGGCATCAATCGAGGTGCTGTCACCTAAGCCCGTACCGATTCTCAACAACACCAAGGTGAGGCTGCCGATCATCAAGGCCCAGAACAGCCGCAATCGCTGCGATGGCTCATTGCGTCCGCTCACCACCATGGCGGCGGCGTAACTCATCGAGTCGGCACTCGTGCACATGAACAGAACCACCAACAGGAGCCCGATCGGGATCAGCAGACCTGAAAGGGGAAGCGCACTCAGGATGGCTAGCAAGGATGCAGCCGCTCCGCTCTGCGCCAGGGCCTCACTGATGCCTGCGCCTCCGAGTTCCAGCTTCATTCCTGTTCCACCAAGCAAGGTGAACCAGATATTGGTCACGATCGGGCAAAGGAGCGCAACGGCTAAGACCAGTTCACGGATGCTGCGGCCGCGGCTCACTCCCGCGGTGAATAGACCCATGAGTGGTGCATAGCCCAAAAACCAACCCCAATAAAAAACCGTCCAGCTGTTCAACCACGGTTCAGAGACGTCTGTTCGAGGCATCAAAGCCATCTGAGGCAGATGCACCAGGTAGGTCCAAAATCCACTGAAAAAATGTTGGATCAGCCAGATGCCAGGCCCGAGGATCAGCAACCCAGCCCCTAATAGAAGGGTGAGCCAAACGTTGAGTTCCGATAGCCACTTAATGCCTTTTTGGATGCCGCTGACGGTGGATGTGGCAAACACTGCTGTGAGCAGGACCACGACAAGCGACTGAAGTCCTGCACTGTCACTCAGCCATGGGAGTTGTCCCGCTGCATTGCTGAGTTGAAGCGACAGGAAACCCAAAGGGCCAACGGTTCCAGCGATGGCCGCAACAACCGAAAGGCCATCGGCAAGATCTCCAATGGGGCCGTTCACCCAACCCTTGGGAAGGATGTTGACCAGGAGAGTGCGAGGCCGTAGCGGTTCTCCCCGCTGTTCCAAAATTGAAAATGTGATCGTGGTGGTGGTGGCCACGAGCGCCCATGCGAGGAAGCCCCAGTGCAGAAAGCTCACGGCTAGAGCTGGATCAACAGCTGCCGCTGTGCTTCCCACCACTCCTTCAAAGACAGGGGAGGGTGTTTGGAAGTGGTAGAGCGGCTCAGCTGCAGACCAGAAAACGCCGCCGCCCGCGAGCAGGGTGCAAATTAAGACAGCGCACCAATCGAAAAATTTCAGACTGGGCTTTGCTGTTGCGCCCCCAAGCCGAAGTTTCCCCACCGGACTGATGGCAATGGCCAGGGCAATAAGGAACAGCAGCATCACCATCCATTGCCACAGCCCTCCGAGCGAATGGCTCACGATGGTTTTGCCGGTTTCCGTGAAGTGCTTCGCTAACGCCAGATCAATGGCGGAGACCAGCAAGAAAATCAGCAGGGGGATGGCACCAACCCATAGGGGTGGCTGGCTCAAGGACGAGCGGACTGGGGTGGGGGATTCAGACAATGGTTGTATTGGTAGGGATTCAGGCGCGGACGGCGTCGCGTTGATGGCTCCAGCAGGAGATATCGGCTGCTGGTTGTTCTCCGCTGGCAAGACGGGCGAGCGAATCACCAATGAGCGGAGCAAATTTGAACGATTGGCCGGATCCACCGGCAAACAGGCTCAGCTTGGGTGTGAGGCGATCCAAGACGAAATTCACATCGCTCGTCATGGAATACGGGCTCATCACCGTTTCCACCCGCTCTTGCACGCCGTCCAGCTCGTTAAACAGGAAGGTGTCCAGGAGCTCCAGGAGGCGGGCCGGAGCTTCGGTGCACATGGCGTTCGGTTCAGCGACTCGGAGCTCCTCGGGAGACCAGTCGATCCCGGCTTTAATTCGAGGACGTCCGTCAGCGGTGGTGCTGAGGGAGGGGAAGCCGTAATAAAGGCCTCCGTCATCACCGCGCTCTTTCTGGAAGCAAAACCATTGCGGGTAGCGGCTAGCGAGAGCTGGATCCACGGTGTAGTGGGCCCAAAGCATTGGCCAGATTTCCAGTTTTGGAGCCAGCCCTAGCGGGGTCAGCAGGAGTTGACTCCAAATGCCGCAGGCCACAACAACGTGCCCAGCACTGATGTGATGACCGCTTTCGAGGCTGACGCCGCCGCCGTCAGCATCAATGCTGCTAACAGGGCTGTGTTCGACGAGCTGATGGCCTGCTTTACGAGCGGTGCGAACCCAATGGGCAATGACTTTGTCGCTGCGGACGGCACCAGCGGTGGGTTCGAACAGTCCTGTGAAATCGGCTTTTGGTTTCAGCGGGAAGCGCTCTGCGATCTGCGCAGCATTGAGGGCTTCATAGGGAATGCCCTGATCGTCCATCACGTTGCGAGCGCCGGGGATCGATCCTTCGATCGTCTCTTCATCCCAGCTTTCTCCATAGAAGAGAAGGCCATGGGTGTCACGCAAAATTTCACCGGCATGGGTCTCCTCGTCCCGCCAAAGCCGATTGGCTTCCTGCGCGAGACGGCAGAGCACCGGGTCGGAATACATTTCCCGGAACATTCGCGTTTCGCCGAAGCTGCTGGCTCGCGCATGGGCCAGCGTTTTGCCTTCAAGAAGAATGACATCGCTGATTCCTCGGCGCGCGAGTGATGCGGCACAGCTGAGGCCGGCCATGCCGCCCCCGATGATCACCACTGCTGCGCTAGCGGGGAGAGAGGTGGAAGTCATGCGGCTATTCCGAAGCTGTGTCCTATGGGATCTTTACCGCTGTGGGCGGCAACTTCAACCAGTGCGTCACTGACAGTGAGACCATCTCCCCGTTGTTTTAAGAAATCCGTGGCGCGCTGACGCACTTCGTGGCGTACAAAGTCGTACACCTGCTGTGGTGTGGCCTTGTCCCAGGCCTCAGGCGAGAAGCGCTCGATCGAGTCGGCAATGACCGCGCCAGCATTCACAAGTGGATCGGGCAGGACGCGGATGCTGCGACGACGCAGATCTTCGGCAGTTTCGGGTTTCTGGAACGGAGCATTGGCGGCTGGAACAATCGCTTTGACCTGCAAAGAGCTGGCCATCTCAGGGTCGATCAGACCGGAGATCGAGCAGGGCAAGAGGAGGTCGAGTTCCTGGTCCCACCACGGGCTGCTGGGGGGAAGGGGTGTCGCGCCGGGAAGCCCCGCCCGCTCTGGATCCATGTCAACGGTAAAGACGTCCCAGCCATGCTGGATCAGGGTTTTCGCCACCGTTCCACCCACGGCTCCACATCCGTGTACCAGGGCCCTGCCTGGCGTTGCTTCTGTAAGAGATTGAGCGAGCACCGCCTCAACGGCTCCCACGGTTCCGAAAGCGGTCGCGGCGCTTGCATCCACAGGGCTTCCAACGGCCGCCAAAACATGAGGCGTTAGCGACATCAATCGCTCCATGTCTTCCAGGCTTGTGTTGAGATCACAGCCTGTGATCATGGCGCCGTTCAAGGATTGAAGCAGCTCAGCGGTGACGCTGATCAACTCATCTTTGACAGAAGCGGGCTCCGCAGCCCTGGCAACAATTTTGCCGCCAGCAAAGCCCGTTCCGTAAAGATCGTGCTTATGGGTCATCAGACTGGCCAACCGATGCCCGTCGGCGATGCAGGCTTCATCACTGGAGTAATTGAGCAGCCGCAGGCCGCCGTTAGCGGGTTTGCCGGTATCGCTGCTTTCGGCTACCACGAACACCGAGAGATGGTCGGAGACATGTTGAGCCAGCACCGACACCTCAGGGGTGCCGGCGGATTGCAGAGAGGCCATGGTCATCAGGCCACACGCTCCATGATCTGGTGGTGTTCCACGTAATCGAGGCTCCACTCCTCTGGGGAGGCTGCAATGCGCTGCTTTAAGCGCTCATACACGAGATCCGCTGTCTCATCACCAGCGACGGAGGCAAAACTGTGGCGGCTCCAGCTGCGGATCGTCGCCATCAGTCCTTCGGCGAAAGATGCGGTGTCGGCGTCTTCGTTCCAACGCTTGCGATAGGGGCAGGGCACGTGGACCGTGCGCTCATCAACGAGCCTGAGGCCATTGAGGTAGGCCGCTGAAGTCTTGTCCTTGAGGGGAGCCATGAACTCCTCCGGAGACTTGTAGAAGTTCAGGATCGTTCCCTTGCGATAGATCTCTTCGCTGATCACGCCTTCATCAGCCAGGCTGCGCCAGATCTGATGCAGCTGGTCATGAACGTTGCGAGTGACTCCACCGTTATGACCGAGGTATCGGCCTTCTTCATCACGGGACAAATTCACGGTGAGCAGGCGGCCGCCTACGGCGAGCTCCACGCTGCGCAGTTCGAGGACGCTGGCCCAATCCTTCATCGCTTGCGCCGTGAAGCGCTCAAGGGCCTCCTTGTCGTCTGAGGCGAGCACGTGGGTGTGCGTGTTGAGGGGGCCAGGGGATTCACTCAACCAATGCATGGCTGTGGCTGAGAAGCCAAAACTCACGGTCTCAGGGGCCACTAGGGGCTCATAGAAGCTGCGAGCACTCACCAGCACGGTGGGATTGGGAGGGCGACCCAGCTGCTTGGCAATGTTTTCGGCTAGGGCAACGTTGTCGTTGCTTGGAAGATCGTTGCCGATCAAGGTGAGATGGGCTTTGGGCTGGCGTTTGTGCAGCCGATCCAAAACCTGAGACCACAGCCCAACAGCGGTGCCGCCGTCGGCAGCGCCGTAATCCATCAGCACATAGCTGGAATCGTTCGTTAATTGATCAACACAAGTCAGGGCCCAGTCCGAGGCTGCATCAATGCAGAGGCGTGCGCCTTCGGTTTGAGCGCTGTAACCCGTGGTCATGGCAATGGCCATAGACCTCGTCAGCAGCAAGGGGCACCGTACAGGGTTGTTCCGTTAGGGGTTTGGCCTTGTGCTCGCGTCTTGGCTTGGCGCGTTGGCGAGAAGCTTCTCCAGCTCTGGCTTTAGCAGGGCAAAGGCGCGCCCTCGATGTCCGTGTTTTTTTTTGTAATCCAGACTCATTTCTGCAAAGGTGAGTCCACTGTTTTTGACTTCGAATACGGGGTCGTACCCGAACCCTTGCGTCCCGCGAGCCCTGAAGGTGATCGATCCTTCGCAGTGCCCCTCCACTGCTGCCAGCACGCTGCCGTCAGGTGCTGCGATACACAGAGCCGCACTAAAGCGTGCCTGGCGGTCGTTGCGATCCCCCAACTCTCTGAGCAGGCGTTGAATGCGTGCTGGGTCGGAGTCTGCGTACCGCGCGGAGTAAACCCCCGGAGCACCGCCAAGTGCATCGACACTCAGGCCTGAATCATCAGCGAGTGCCCAATGGCCAGTGGCTTCGGCAACGGCCCTTGCCTTAAGGAGGGCGTTATCGCGGAAGGTGATTCCGGTTTCTTCCACCTCGATCCCTTCGGGTTGTGGATCCACCTGCAGGGGCATCTGTTGCAGCAGGTTCGAAAACTCTCGAATCTTGCCGGCATTACCGCTGGCAATCACCAAAACGCGGTTGCTCATATGGCGGCTGCAAAGGTGCGGGCCCAGCCCAGAACCTCATCGACCCGCGACGGGCTTGGAGCTTCGCAATACAGGCGAAGCAAGGGCTCTGTTCCAGAGAAGCGCAGCATCAGCCAATGGCTTGGGCCGAGCCTGAGTTTGACGCCGTCTGTGGTGACCACCTCGAGAACAGGGCATCCAGCGACCTCTTGGGGAGGCGTGTCAGCCAAAAGGGCTTCCAGCCGGCGGCGGGAGTCCATGTTGGCGAGGCGGAGATCGAGGCGGTCATAGTGAGCCTCGCCACCGCACCGCTCTTGGATGGTTTTCATGCGCTCGCCAAGGGGCTGCTTTCCTTCCACCAACGCTTCGAGCACGAGCACGGCGGCAAACAGGGCGTCCCGTTCTGGCAGGTGCATGCCAAATCCCACGCCGCCGGACTCCTCTCCGCCGATCAGCACCTCTCCGGCCAACATTTCAGCCGCGATGTACTTGAAGCCCACAGGCAGTTCAAGGACCTCCCGGCCCAGATCTTCCGCAACAAGGCGCATGAGGTCGGAACCGCTCACCGTTTTCACCACCGACCCAGGCAGATTTTTGGCACGAGCCAAGTGATCGATCAGCAGTGGCATCAACTGCTGGGTGCTGCAGAACCGTCCGTTTTCATCTACTGCGGCAATGCGGTCGCCATCGCCATCAAAGACCAGGCCAACGGCATGGCGGCCCTCTGCTTTTGAGGCTTTTACTGCAGCCATCAGTTCCCCGAGGTGAGGGGCCAGGGGTTCCGGCGCACATCCACCGAATAGGGGGTCACGGTTGGTTCGGATCTCGGTGATCAGATCCTTGGCGTCGTCGCCCAATAGGTCTGACACGCAGCCGGCTGCCGAGCCATGCATGGGATCGACGAACACGTGGAGACCCATGGTCCGCAGGCCAACGGTCAGAGCCTGGAGGTCAAATTTGGTTCGTAATCCTGCGAGATGTTCTCCGCGGCCATCAAAGCGTTCGCTACTGCCAGCCACCGGCACTGTGATGCCTCCAGCGGCCAGCCGTCGCTCCACCGCAGCAGTGAAGGTGCCCTCCACCGATCCACCAAAGGGACCTTTGATTTTGAGCCCAAGCCATTCCGGAGGGTTATGACTGGCCGTGATCACAAGTGCTCCGAGTGATTGGCGTTCCACGACTGCCCAGCTGCAGGCCGGTGTGGGAACGGCCGTATCGGTGAGAAGCGGTTCCAGGCCGCAGCCGCGGACGGCTGCAGCTACAACTTCGGCGAGTTCAGGGGCGAGGAAGCGGCGGTCGTAGCCGATCACCACGGTGCGGCTGTTTAAACTTTGAGGTGCCTGGTGGGCGAGCTCCTGGGCTGCGGCGACGGCAACAGGAAGCAATCGCTCCACAGTGATATCCACTCCCAAAATCCCTCGCCAACCATCGGTACCAAACCGGATCGGAGAGGCGTCCAGTGGAAGAGGGGAAGACACCATGGGTTGCAATCGATGCACAGGATCTAGCAGCTGGCCGCCTTACCGTCGGTTGATGGGTGCCACCCCTCACGCTGACAAGCCACTCACCGACAGGTTGCTGCGCAGCTGGGTGCGCTGCCGAAGGAGGGTATGGCTTGACCGCCATGCCAATCCAGATGATCGCCTTTACACCGCGCATCGCACCTTGCAGTTGGATGACCAACAGCGCAGTTTTGTGGCCTTGCTGCCGGGTAAGCCAGGCCATGGCCTGGCGGCTTGCGAGCGCGGAGATGCCGGAGTTGTCGGGGTGAGGTTGCGCGGTGTCATGCCGGACGACTCATCCTTAAAGGGTGCGGCCTTAGAAGCCCATCCGCCTCTGCTGGAGAGGGTGAAAGGGTTGAGTCGTTGGGGGGACTTTGCCTATCGGCCCGTGATCGCTCGGCAGGGCCGCCGCTTAACCCGAGAACACCGATTCCAGCTTGCTTTGGCTGGACGCTTGTTGGCTGAATTTCAGGGTGGGCCTGTGCCTGATGGCCTTGCACTGGCAGGGTCGGGGCGACGTTTAGAGCGTGAGCGCTTACCGCTTGGCAACAGCTTGAATCGCCAGCTCGACGACTCTCTGCTGCGACTGTCAGCCGATCTGAACAGAACCGATCCGCCAGCTTTGACGGCAGATCGTCGCAAGTGCACCCTCTGCAGCTGGCGGGGGCTCTGCAATGACGTTGCGTCTCAAGAAGGGCATCTCAGTGAAGTGAGTGGAATTGGCGCCAAAAGACGGGAGATGCTTCAAGACATTGGGGTCAATAGCCTTCAGGCTTTGGCCGCAGCCAACCCCAAGGATCTCGCTGGGCAGCTCAAGCGCTTCGGCGAACAGCACGCGGCGATGGCGGCCCCTTTGGTGGCCCAAGCCCGTGTTCAACGCGATGGCGTTGTGGAGCGTCTTGATGCGCTTCCCGCCTTGCCTGAATTGCGGAATGCTCCAGGGGTGTTGCTCTACGACATCGAATCAGATCCGGATGCGCGCGATGACTTTTTGCACGGTTTTGTCCGCTTGCCCAAGAACGGGTTGGCGAATGACGGAGTCTCTAGTTGGGATCTGACGCGTGCCACTTACCACCCGCTGCTGGTGCTTCAAGAGCATGGTGAGAAGCGCTGCTGGCAAAGGATCCAGCGTTTTCTTGCCACCTATCCCGATTGGTTGATTCTTCATTACGGCGAAACCGAGTCGTTGGCCCTGTTGCGTATGGCCAAACGCCAAGGCGTTTCAGAGACAGAACAG
This sequence comes from Synechococcus sp. MVIR-18-1, assembly GCF_014279835.1. Taxonomy (NCBI): domain Bacteria; kingdom Bacillati; phylum Cyanobacteriota; class Cyanophyceae; order Synechococcales; family Synechococcaceae; genus Synechococcus; species Synechococcus sp. MVIR-18-1. The sequence goes on from NZ_CP047942.1 coordinate 294,638, forward strand.
CAAGCCCTGCGGGAGAGGTTGATTGATGTTCATGCCCGCTTGCGTGCCCATTGGCAACTTCCCCTTAGCAGCTATGGCCTCAAGGCCGTAGCGGGCTGGAGAGGATTCAAATGGGGCCAGGCAGGAGTGGATGGAGCAAGGGCTCTGTTGTGGTGGCGTCAGTGGCGTGGTGAGGGGGTTAAGGCGCGGGGCTCCAGTCATGCCTTGCGTTGGATCCTTACTTACAACCGCGACGATGGCTTTGCCACATGGGCGGTGGCGCAATGGTTGTTGAGTGGTGATCAACGCCCGAGCTAAGCGCGGGTGGGTGGCTCGGAAAAGGCCTGCGGTTTGAACAGCTGAATCGTTCCTTGATCGCCGTCGAGAGTGAGTTGGGGATCTGCCAATGCTTGTCGGCGCACCAGGGCGAGGCCAATCCATTCCTGGGGCGACCCATCAGCAGACGCAATCTCAACAGCGGAGGTGATGACACCAGCGCGGTCCCCCTGGCGTCGCAGCACGGTGCCGCGCTCAGGGTGAGTCCCCTGAAGATCGCTGGAGAGGGCGCGCCAACTCCGCAGTTGTTGTTTGACTTCCCCTTTTGAAGCGAGCTTTGCCACCGTTTCCTGCCCCAGATAACACCCTTTGTTGAGGTGGACCCAGGGGGAGAGGCCCAGTTCAAAGGGATTGGTGGTTCCATCCAATTCACCAGCACCGAGAGGCCACCCCTGTTCCAGGCGCCAACGATCGAGCTGGTTGGTGTTGGCGGCCTCACTGGCGGGGAAGCGATCGCTTTGGTTCGGCTCATCCTCTGTCCAACACACATTGAACGGCTCCATTGGCTGGCCTTGAACCAGGAGCTCTTGTCTGCGTTGTTGGCGGGTCCCTTTGAGGCGGACGCGGTCGGCGGGAAAGATCACGCGATCGAACCCTTGGCTTACGGCATCCACCGCTCCAGCGAGAACGAGCACATCAGCGCCTGTGGCGTCCATGCGGATTTCAAGCAGGGCCTGCACCCGTCCGGTGGCATCAAGCCAGCAGGCAGGAAGGAGATCACCTTCCTCAGCCTGCTGAACGTCGGCACTCGTCTGACCTTGAAGAAACGTGCGACTGCCACTCCCTTCGAGTCGCAGCACCGGGAAGCGTTCATCCCAAAGGAGCCTGCTCATGCTTGGAGCTCACAGGACTTGGCGGCCACCTCTTCCAGGCGATACAGGCTGTGTAATTCAAGGTCAGCAGCTTGCATCGCAGCAGCCCCTCCCTCTTCACGGTCAACGATCGTCACCACCCGATTCACGCTGTAGCCAGCAGCTCGGAGTTGTTCAACAGCCTTGATGGATGACCCACCGGTGGTGACCACATCCTCAAGAACGGTGATAAGCGCGCCCTGCTCTGGCAGGGGACCCTCCAGCCAGGCACCAGTGCCGTGGCCTTTGGCCTGCTTACGCACGATCAGAGCATCAAGGGTGCGTCCTCCCTGGGCAGCAGCAAGGGCGACGCCACTCACCAGCGGATCGGCTCCAAGGGTGAGGCCGCCAACGGCTGCCGCATCAGCTTCCACCAGAGCCAACATCGCCGGGCAGAGCAGGGCTAGACCTGAGCCGCTCAAGCTGACCGGCTTGCAATTCACGTAGTGATTACTGCTGCGACCGGACGCAAGGGTGAAGTTGCCGTGGCGATAAGCCTCTTTCGCTAAGCGTTCCAGCAGGGGGTCGTGTTCAAAAGGTTGAGACATCGGGGCTGGTGCGCAGCGAATCCTCTGCCTAGTTTGCGCGCAGTGGTGACGGTTTTTGTGCGCAGGCTCCCGTTTGGTGTTCTGGTGATCATGGGCCCACTCGCTTTGTGGCAGGCGGACCCTGGTCACGCCAATCCTGTGGTTTGCGTGACGAGCCTTGAAGCTCCTGCGCCTTCAAGCAGTGCTGGCGAGGTTCTTGCTCCTGTTGAGGTGAGTCGATGTGGCCCTGTTAAAACCACCGACGCATTGGTAACAGAGCGTTTTTATACCTGGACGGCACCCTTCGCTCGTGGGGTGGATGTGATGCACCAGATCACCGACCTTCTTGGCATTGCCGTGGCGGGACCTGAGGGCAACAGGGTGATGGGATTTGGCTTCCCCGACCAAACGATTGTTTGGGATGGATCTGCCTTGCAATCCACTTATCAGGTGTTGCTGGAGGAGCAAAGTCCGGCGATTCCGTGGCGCACGGTGGATATTTCCAACGGATTCACGAGCAGCTTGGCGGAGGAGGGTCAGGTCAGAATGCCAATCGAGCGGGATGATCCACCCTCAGCACCCATTCGTGCCTTGTGGTAGATCCGTGATATCGAGGGGGTCTAGCAATCTGGTGAATGCAGCGAACTCATAATTCGCCTTAGCCGAGTTCGATCCTCGGGACCCCCATTCATTCTTGACTTATGCGCAACCTGCTGCTGATCGCGCTTTTGGTCTTACCGGCGTTTTTTGCAGCGGCTGAAGTCTCACTGCTGCGTTTGCGTCCGAGTCGCGTCCATGAACTCCGCGAGGAGGGCCAGCCCGGTGCACCAGCGGTCGAGCGCCTCCAGCGCCGGTTGAGAACGGCTCTGCTGATGACTCAGTTCGGGACCACCTTGTCGTTGGTGGCGCTTGGTTGGATTGCGAAAGGTTTTGGTCAGCGTTGGTGGCCGATGGACACACCAGCCGGTCGTTGGTGGGATCTGGCCTGGTTTCTTGTGTTGGTGGTTCTGGCCACGCTGCTGTCTGGGCTGCTCCCACGCGCGCTGGTCCTCAGCCGCCCTGAGCCAGCGGCCTTGCAATTGTCTCCGGTGTTGGAAACCACCATGCAGGTGTTGCGTCCCCTGCTGTCTTCCCTGGAAGTCATCGCCTCACTCCTGCTACGTCTTGTGGGCTTGAAGCCTCGCTGGGATGCCCTCGTGCCGGCACTCACAGCCGGTGAGTTGGAGACGCTCGTGGAGAGTGGGGGAGTCACGGGCCTACGGCCAGATGAACGCAACATTCTTGAAGGGGTGTTCGCGTTACGGGATATGCAGGTGAGGGAGGTGATGGTCCCTCGCTCTGGGATGGTCACCCTGCCGGTGGAGGTGCGTTTCGCCGAGTTGATGGAGGCCGTTCACCGCACCCGGCATGCGCGTTTCCCTGTGATTGGGCAGTCGCTGGATGATGTTCGTGGTGTGCTGGATTTACGCCGGTTGGCTGAGCCCATCGCCCGTGGCGAACTGCAAAAAGACTCCGCTTTAGAGCCATATTTGAGTCCTGCAGAGCGGGTGCCGGAGACCAGCAATCTTGCTGAATTGCTGGCGATTATTCGATCTGGCCATCCGTTGTTATTGGTGGTGGATGAACACGGGGGCACCGAGGGATTGGTTACGGCCGCCGATCTCACCGGTGAAATTGTTGGGGATGAGCCAGACCATGAAAGTGCCGAGCCAGACCTGCAGGCGATTGAGGGCCAGGAGGGTGCCTGGCTGGTTGCTGGTGATTTGGAGATCTTTGAGCTCAATCGCCAACTCGACCTTGACCTGCCTGAGGCCTCGGAGCATCACACGCTTGCTGGCTTTCTGTTGGAACGCTTGCAGCACATTCCTGCCGCTGGAGAAGCGCTGCGGCACAACGGAGTTCAATTTGAAATCATCACGATGAGAGGCCCGCGCATCGTTCAGGTGCGTCTGGTGATCCCTGGTGTGACGAATCGCTGAAGCGGTCCTAGCTGTTGATCACCGATAATTAAATCTGACCTGCATTCCCTCCGATGACCGACCCTATGGTTCCGGTAAAGGTCGGAGTAATCGGAATCGGCAACATGGGTTGGCATCACGCCCGTGTGCTCAGTCTCTTGAAAGACGCGGATCTGGTGGGCGTTTCTGATCCGGATGCGGCGCGCGGCGCGCTGGCCAAAGACCAATTTGCTTGCCGTTGGTTTGCGGATTATCGCGACATGTTGTCTGAGGTCGAAGCGGTTTGTATCGCTGTGCCGACCCTGCTTCACCATGCCGTTGGTTTGGCCTGTTTAGAGGCTGGGCTCCACGTTTTAATCGAAAAGCCAATTGCGGCCAGTCAGGATGAAGCGGCTTCGCTCAGCGAGTCGGCGAGCCGGGTGGATCGGCTGCTGCAGGTGGGGCATATCGAGCGCTTCAATCCTGCGTTTCGTGAATTAACCAAGGTGGTGGCGAATGAGGAAGTTGTCGTACTGGAAGCCAGACGTCACAGCCCTCATTCCGATCGAGCCAATGATGTTTCGGTGGTTCTTGATTTGATGATCCACGATTTGGATCTTGTCTTGGAACTTGCTGGGGCCTCTGTGGTGCATCTATCGGCGGCTGGTGGACGTAGTGCAGAAGGGCCGATCGATTACGTGAACGCAACACTTGGATTCGACAACGGTGTGGTCGCAAGCCTGACGGCGAGCAAAATGAGCCATCGCAAGATCAGGAGCTTGAGCGCTCACTGTCGTGGAAGCCTTGTGGAAACGGATTTTTTAAATCACACCTTGCATATTCATCGGCGTGCCCATGAGTGGTATTCCGCTGATCACGGCGAGCTGCTGTACCGCAATGACGGTTTCATTGAAGAGGTGAGCACGACTTCGATCGAGCCGCTTTATGCCGAGCTGGAGCATTTTCTTCAGTGTGTTCGTGGACGTGAAACCCCCGCTGTGGACGGTCAGCAGGCATCAAGGGCCCTTCGTCTTGCCGATTTGATTGAGCAGGCTGTGGAGCGGCCAGGCGTTGGCATTGTTCTGGACGCTCCGATCTGATTTAGAGAAAACCTTCTTGTTCAGCCAGCTCCCGTAGCGCTTCGATTTGCCACTGGCGGCATTGCGCTGGAGAGGCTTTGTAAAACTGTTCCCAAGCTGCAGATTTGTGTTGGCTGTAGGTTCCAATGTCTTGTTGGGGATGGGTGCTTTGCCAGCCCACCCGAACGGCATGACCAATCACCACATCAAGTGCGATGTCGTCTTCAAAGTGCATGTCGGGGTTGGTCGTCGTGAAGGCCATCAGCGAGAGCAGGCTTTCAGAGCACAGTTGGCGGTATTCAGCGGCTTCAATGCGACTGAGCAGGTGCTCAACCTGAATGGCGAAGTTGCGCTCTCCTGGCGTTTTTTCGAGCACCAAGGCGCTAGTGAGCCGGTTTCGTCGCTCTAACTTGTCTCCAATCACAAGGCCGCGGCAGTGATGCAGTAAGGACCAGATGCCGGCATAGAACTCTTTCGGGACCTGCTGCAGGGAGCCCAGTCGCATCCGGTGTTGGAGCCAGTCCGATCCGCTGGGGCATTCTTCAAGGGGCTCAGGCACGGTCCACTGCACATGGCCGCGCAGGTGAAGCAGCTCGCGTCGCTGTAGGGCTGCTCGGGCGTGGTCGACGTCATTCAGGAGTGCTTGAAGACGCAAACAGATCGCATGGGGGGCTTCGCTGCACAGGGCTTCAAAGGCTTCGTCCTGACTCAGTTGGCGTTCGGATGCGAGCTCTGAGGTGAGCAGAAGCAGGAGTTGACCGAGCTGCAGGGTGAGCGTCCCCTTGAGTTTTTCCGGTTCTCGACGGGCAAGACCATCAAGAGCGACCAGCAATTCCTGTTGCAACATGCGCTCACGGCCGTCATTGCCACAGGTGCGTTCAATCAAGGCAGCGATCGCCGGGCTTGAGGCCGGGGCGCTGAGGCGAGAGTCGCTGGTGTAGTTCCTTCCCACGACCACTTGCTTCTGGCGGCTGAGCAGGTCGATGACAGCATCCTCAAGTTGGGGATGGACGAGCCCCATCGCGCCTGCGCAACGGCGAGCTACGTTCCAGTCCTCCTGGCTGAGCCCGCGGTGGTAAATCTCCTCCAGCAGGGTGATCAGCTCAATCGGTGTTCCTTTCGGGCCGCTGAGGATCGCTCGATGACCGAGTTGGCGCTTCAGCAGTTCAAGCACTTCGGCTTGTTCCCGAAGTGAATGGCTATTCCATAGACGGTCACGGAGTTGAGCGATGGGGATGTCATCCAGCTCCTGCTCTTGGGCTGCGGTGAGGTCACTGAAGTCGGTGGAGTCCTGCAAGTAACGCGCTGCGTCGCTGCGTTGATGGGCATGGCTCCTAGGTGTTGCGGCTGGCAGCGTCACCCACTGAGCGCTGTGGGCGAGTGTTTCTAGGTCGCCGAAGCAAACGGGAACATCTTCAAGCTGCCCTGAGTGCAGACGCGTGGTGAGATCATGCAGCAGTTCTGGATTGTTCTCCAGCAGGGCGGCTTCAATCGGGATCAATAAGAGCGGAGAACCCTCTCCGCGCCAGTGCCGCTGCAGCAGGTGCAGTTCATTGAGAACCGTTTCCATCAGCTGGCGTGGGTCATGACTCACGAAAAAGGTGTCCTCTTCCAAGACAGCCGGTAGGACGGCAAGCTGCTCGTCGCCCTGCCTATAGAGGCGGGCTGTATCCGAGGTGTCGGCTCGGAGCATCGGTAGACCGCTCAAGCGGAGAGCCTCATCGCCTCCAACGGCGCTGAGGCGATCGTTGAGGTTGCTGGATGGCACGACCTGGATGGGGCAGGTCTCTGGATCGCTCACTGGCAACCCTTGTGCCTTGAGTTCGGTTGCGAGTGCGCTGCTGGTTGGTGCAAGGGCAACCAGGACCTGTTCGGCGCCGATCTCGGCCTGAAATCTGCGCCCGCAGGGATCAAGGTCCGCTGGCTCGATCAGTCCTTCCATCAGCATCTCCCCGAGCCAGGCAAGGCTCTGGGTCCAGAGCAGAGGCACGTTGTCGTTGGCTAGTCGTTGTTGGCTTCCCGGTGCCCGTCGTTCAAGTTCGATCGCATTGTCTGGAACCAAATAGAGCTCTGGGTAGAGCTGTTGGCCCTGACGTTCGACCTGCAGGATTTTGAGCCGTTCTTGCCAGTAATGCGCGTCGGTCCAACGCTCTTCACAGCAGGCTGTTAGCTGCTCATAGGCCAGAAAGAGAGGCCACTCCGATTCCACGCCTTCGAAGTTGACCAGTTCGGCCCGTTCGTAATGCAGTCGACTGACGTCCTCGACAACGGTTTGATGTCCGTCCCGGCGGAAGCGTTTGTATCCGTAGGGGCCTCCTAGCTCCCGCCGGATTCGCTGGACGGTTCGCTCCACCAGGTCTCGCTCCTCCACCGCCCAGGCTGGGTAGCCGATCACAGACAGACAAGCGCTGTCGACTTCTTTGCTAGCCGATTCCCTTGGCAGCAGTCCTTGGAGTGCCCGGCGCAAGCGGACGACAGCGCCTTGAGGCACCAGCACTTGCACCGATCCATCGCCGTGGGAACTAAACAGATCCACTCCATCGAGGGCTTCTAGTGCCGCTTTGGCCATGCCAATGGAGCTGGCGTTGCGTTCGGGTAATCCTTCATTCCCCTTGTCCCCACGCTCCCAGATTCCGTAGTCGGGCACGCGGTAGGCCCGGGCTACGTAGTAGACGAGGTTTTGGATGAAAGCCACTTCGTGGCGGTTGCGAATCACGGCGATCCCGCCGCGACTGAGTTGCGCTAATTGCAACAAAAACAGAGAGGTCGCATCGAGCTGCAGATGCCCCCAGCCGTCATCGGCAACCACCTGATCGCCGTTGGCGCTGTTGTATTTGGCATGCAAGGCGTCGAGTGGATCGAGGCTGTACTTAAAGCGCTCCACTTTTGAGGCTTGGCGCATCATGCTGTTGAGCAAGCCGCGCATCAGCCCCAGAACTCGTTGTTCGAGTTCCCAACTGCGTTGGGTGGTGCCCCCGTGCTGGCGACGATGGGCGATGGCCAGGCCCCAAACGCACTGAATCGAGTACACGCAGTCGCGAACCCAGGCGTCTCCGTAATTTCCGTGCACGGTGTTGGCCGTGCTGGCTGGAAGCAATCCGCTCACTGGATGCTGACGTTGCAAAACCACCGTTTCGATGGCTACATCCAGGCTCTTGAGTTTTTCAAGGCGTAGCGCGTGTTGCTCCTGAGGGTTCGGATGCGACAAAACCGTGGCCTTCCAGGGGACCGGATCTAGATTCTCCCTCGCAGTCGAGTTAGGGATGGACATCACCAGCACCGGTCCGCGTGATCAACGTCGCTTCCAAGTGCTTGGGGTGCCAGTGGATGCGTGTCGCGATGTCACTGCAGCAGCCATTGGTGTGCATGCCGATGGGGGAGGTCAGATCGTGACCCTGAATGCCGAGATGACGATGGCAGCACGAGCCAACCCTCGTTTGGGTGCCGTGATTGCTGACGCCGATCTGGTGGTCCCCGATGGTGCAGGCGTTGTGTGGGCTCTTCGTTTACAAGGCGTGCGCGTTCGCCGAAGCCCTGGTATTGAGTTGGCGTGGGAACTATTGGGTTACGCCGAGGCCCATGGTTGGTCTGTGGCGCTCGTGGGTGCTGCGCCGCAGGTGATGGAACGCTTGTGTGATCGCTTGGTGGTGGAGCGCCCTGAACTGCAATTGGTGCTGGCGCAACATGGCTATCTCAGCGAGGAGGATTGGCCCGAGCTCGAAGCAAGCTTGTGCGAGCTCAACCCTGACTTGGTGCTTGTGGCGCTCGGCGTTCCCCGTCAAGAACTTTGGACACAGCGTTTAAAAGCCACGCAAACCGGTGTCTGGATGGGAGTTGGCGGCAGCTTTGATGTTTGGGCTGGCCTCAAGGAACGAGCGCCACAATGGGCAAGCCGTTTCCAAGTGGAATGGCTTTATAGGCTTTTGCAGGAACCAAGCCGCTGGAGGCGTTATCTCGCGTTGCCCCAGTTTGTTTGGGCTGTTTTGGTCAGCGGAAGCCGACGGAAGCCTGCCAAACAAAAGCAAGCAACAGGAAAAACAACGGAATGATCGGCAGGATGTCGATCAGCGGACCGAAGGCTTGATAGGCCTCAGGTAACTGGGCCAGCAAATCGAGGGTGTAAGCAGCCATCCCGGCGAATTCATGGTCGGAGCTCGGACGCTACCACGTGTGATGGGCTCTGGAGCTCGGCTCCCACGGAGCGAAATCCTCTGAAAAGCAACCATCACGAATGGCTTGCCCCATCGCGGTGGTGAATCGGATCAAATGGGTGAGGTTATGGATGCTCAAGAGCGTGAGGCCGAGCAGTTCCTCACTACGAATTAGATGATTCAGATAGGCACGGGTGTGCTGGCGGCAGGCGATGCAGGGGCAGCTTGCGTCTAACGGCGTGTGGTCCTGCCGGAACCGAGCGTTGCGCAGGTTCCAGCGCTCGCCCCCAACCAGTGCCGTTCCATGCCGTCCCAGACGGGTGGGCAGAACGCAATCAAACATGTCGATTCCATTGGCGACAGCGACTGCCATTTCACGCAGGGTGCCAATGCCCATGAGGTAGCGGGGGCGATCAGCGGGTAACAGGGGTGTGACCTGGCGCACGATCTGATGCATCTCCTCCACCGGTTCGCCAACGCTGACGCCGCCGATGGCGATGCCGGGGAGGTTGAAGTCCGCCACCGTTCGCGCGCTCAGCTCCCGAAGGTGGGGGAAACAACCACCTTGCACAATCCCAAACAGGGCTTGATCGTCGCGTTGATGGGCGTCTGCACAGCGGCCTAGCCAGGCGTGCGTGCGCCGGCAGGCCTCCGCGACATCGTTTTCTGTGGCTGGATAGGGCGGACATTGATCGAAGGCCATGGCCACATCAGCGCCAAGGCGCATTTGGATCTGCATCGACCGCTCTGGGGTCAGCAAGATGCGGCTGCCATTGCGAGGGTTGCGGAAGTCGACCCCTTCGTCGTCAATGCGGTTGAGGTCGCCGAGGCTGAACACCTGGAAGCCACCGGAATCGGTGAGCATCGGACCGTCCCAGCCCATGAACCGATGCAGCCCCCCGGCGTCAGCAACGATCTCCTCTCCAGGTTGGAGATGCAGGTGATAAGTGTTGGACAGCACCATTTGGGCGCCGGTCTCTGCCAATTGGGAGGTGGTCACCCCTTTCACGGTGCCCAGCGTGCCCACGGGCATGAACCGTGGCGTCATCACGGGACCGTGAGGTGTGTGGAAGCATCCACAACGAGCGCCCGTGTTGCGGCAAGTGGCCTGAATCTCGAACTGGAACACAGGCCCTCCGTGCAACGCATCAATTTACGGTGAGCCGTGTCGGTCGATCGGTTGAGGTCATGCCTTCAGCGCCCTCGTGGCTGCGCGATTTAGTGGGTGCCTGGATTTTTTATTCCGTGCTGCCTGCCTGGCCCTGGCCTCAGCCTCGCTTTGAACGCATCGCCCGCTTTGCTCCTTGGATCGGCTTGGTGATTGGTGGTTTGCAGGCGGGATTGTGGTGGCTTTTGTCCGGTTTGGAATGGCCTCAAGTCGCGCTCGTTCCAGCTGTTTTGGCCTTGGGGTTGTGGCTCACTGGTGGGCTCCATTTCGATGGGTTGATGGATACGGCTGATGGTCTCGCTGCAGGGCCTGAGCGTTGCCTGGAGGCGATGGAGGACAGCCGTGTGGGTGCCAGTGGTGTGCAGTTGTCCGTGGTGGTGCTGTTGTTGCAGTTCGCTGCTTTGGTGCGCTTGGGGCCGCTGGCACCGATCGCTTTGCTGGTCACGAGCGCTTTGGCAAGGGTGTCGCCCCTTTGGGCCATGGCGCGGTTCGCTTATTTGCGGGTGAATGGAACGGCTGGTTTTCACCGCCGTCACCAAAAGGGTCTTGGAGACGTTGTTCCCACCCTGGTTTTGTTGGTGGTGTTGAGCCCACTGAACCCACTGTTTCAGCAGCTGTCGTTTTGGATGGCTCCTCTTTGTTTGCTGAGCGCTTTGGTTGTGGCTGAGTGGCTTGGCCGGCGCCTCGGAGGGATGACGGGAGATGGTTATGGAGCTGTTGTGATGCTCAGCGAGACCTCTGGTTTGTTGTTGATGGCCCTGTTGGCGCCTTCTCTGGGCTCGGGGGCAGGCTGAGGAGGAAGCCATTGCCACGGCTGGGCAAGCTGGGGTCGAGCTGGTTCGGATTGGTGCTTAAAACCAGTGCCCCACCTCGTTCTTCGGCGAGAAGGCGAGCGAGGGCGAGCCCTAGCCCGGATCCGGATTGATCCTTGCTGCTACTTCCCCGTTCGCCTTTGCGGAAGATCAGTTCTTGTTCTTGATCTGGGATGGGAGGTCCCCCGTCCCAGATCAAGATGCTGTGCTCCAGCAGGCTGAGGCCCAGTGGACAGCCTGTGGGGCTGTAGCGGAAGGCATTTTCCAGCAGATTGGCCACGATCTCTGAGACAACGGCATCGTCATCTGGCCGAATCTCTTGGGTCCAAGCAGGCCAGTGGTCTGGTGCTTGCCATGCGCGGTTCTGAAGTGCGGCAGTTGCGGCAGCCCGTTCAATCAGAGGTTGGAGCAGGTGTTCGATCGTGAGCCCTGGCCCCTTTGATGCCACCTGGGGAAGAAGAAGTGGGGCGGGCGCCTCGGGGCCATGCGGCAGGTTCTCTTGACCGATGAGATCCAGGGATGTGATGTAGCGGTCGAGCTGGGCCTGCTCTTGAAGAAGCCCTGTGACGAGTGGGCGATGGAGATGCTCTGGCCCCAAGCGACGGAGCAGAAGCTGGGCATAGGTGCGCAAGGCTGCCAGTGGGTTGCGCAACTGATGCACCACAAGATTCATCTGTTGGCGTTGCTGATGGAGCTCGTCTAGTAAGCGGCTGCGTTCGAGCTCAAGGCCAAGGCTGTAAGCCAAGGCAGAGGCGCTGGCTTGCAGGCGGTGATCGAGTTGCTCGGACCATTCCGATTCGCGCTGCTGCTCTGCTCTCAGAACTCCTAATAAGAGGTCGTCATGGCGAAGGGGAAACCAGTGCCGCTCTGGCGCCGGAATGCGCAGAAGGGGGTCGTCGGCAATCTCCGGGAGTCGGCCACCATCTGGAGGCCACTGATCCAACATCGTGAAGCTGGGCGCGTCTCCCTCACTGCTTTGCGCGATGTAAACAACAAGTCTCTCCAGAGATTCGTCGCCAGAGAAGCTCTGCAGCTGTTGCTTGACCAGGGTTAGGAACCGGTTGGACAGCTGCATGCGTGAAATTGTGTGCCTGGATATAGCCGGGACAGCGACCCAAGAGTGGACCGCCTTGCCAATTCAGGAAAAAGTCTTAAGATCAGATGATCGACCGACGGTGCTCTTCGTTGAGGTGCCGGTTTCCTGTCGATTCTGCTCGGGTTGCACTTTCGTTGCTACCAAGGTTACAGCAGAGGTTGATGTGTCTCCTGTTGTCATCGGTTCTATGCCGTTGAAAGCGATGGTGTTTGTCGATTGTTCGTGCCGCTTTGGCTGCGCGATCGATCCCCCGATTCGCTGACGTCACGATGCTCTTTATGAGCGTCTCACTTGATCGTTTGCCGCTTCAAAACGGTGCCGGTCTTTCTTGACAGCCCCCTCTCACTCCCTCAACAGGGATTTTTGCCCAATGTCCAAAAAACGTAAGAGGATTAGTCGTCGTCGCCTCGCTGGCCAGCGTGTGCTGGCGCATGTGCCGACTCACCATCTCGAAACTGGTGAACACAAGCCTGTGACAGCGGCTCGCCGCTATATCGCTGAGGGCGTTCTCATGCCCCCGGCCCTGGTCAACGTGCGCCGTAACGAACACACCACAGACAAATTCTTCTGGGGTGAAAAAGGACTGTTCAGCGCTCAGTACGCCGAGGAAAATCATTTTCTGTTCCCTTCCCTTCGTTCCATCGTTGATCACGTTGGTGAAGAGGTCATCTTTGAAGGCCTAGACCTGGCGTCTGATGATTGGGAGGAAATGGAAGAGTACGAATACGCTTTCGTCTGATTCCCTTTCATTCCAACCCTTGATTGCAAAGCCCTTAAGCGCTCTGAGCTGGTTAATCCAGCCAACGCTTGAGGGCTTTTTTCATTTCAGCCTGAGCCTCAACGGGGATGGCATGACCATGGTCAAAACTGAAGAGATCGCAGGCTTGATTGCTGTGCGCTAGGTCATTTTTTAGCGCTAAGGCGGCTGAATGCGGTACGACGTCGTCATGCCGTCCATGCAGAAGAAGCACGGGTGGGCGAGTTAGAGGGGCTTGCCAGTTGGGGTGGGGATAGGCACTGCATGCAATTAATCCGGCGAGAGGCAAGTCACAGCCGGCAGCCATGGTCATGGCACCTCCTTGAGAAAAGCCCAACAGCACCGTTGCTTCCAGTGGAATCTCTTCTGAACTCAAGCTGTTGATGCGGTTTTTTAAGTCTTCAACAGCTGCTGGAACGGCGGCCCAATCGGCGGGGAAGAGGCCATACCACTGTCGTCCTGATCCTTGGCTTTGGCGTTGGGGAGCTTGCAGGGCAACCAGCTCGAGTGGTGTCGCGATCGCCTCGGCGAGCGCTTCTCCCAGCGGCATCAGGTCGCCGGCATCGGCTCCCCAGCCATGGAGAAGAACGAGGCGTGCCTGAGCCCGTGCTGTGGGTTGGCGGAGCAGATCGGCGGCCATGGCATTAGGTGCGCGGTTGCTGCTTAGGTTGGCCTAAGCCCTGTCTTTCGTCCTGCTGCCATGGCTCCAACTGCCTTGCTGAGCGTGTCTGATAAAAGGGGTGTGGTGCCCCTCGCTGAGGCTCTCAATCGGCTCCATGGTTATCAGCTGCTATCCAGTGGTGGAACAGCCAAAGTGCTTGAAGAGGCTGGATTGCCCGTCACACGCGTGGCAGACCACACCGGAGCCCCTGAGATCCTTGGTGGTCGCGTTAAAACCCTCCACCCTCGAATCCATGGCGGAATCTTGGCGCGAAGGGGAGATCCGGCCCATGAGGCGGATCTCCTCGAACAGAAGATCGATCCCATCGATGTGGTGGTGGTGAACCTTTACCCGTTTAGGGAAACCATCGCAGCCCCCGATGTGAGTTGGGACACCGCCATTGAGAACATCGATATTGGCGGACCCACGATGGTTCGCTCTGCTGCCAAAAATCATGCCCATGTGGCGGTGCTCACCAGTCCTGAGCAGTACGACAGTTTTTTGCAAGCGCTGTCTGGATCGGCTGGAGGCGTGGACGCCAATGTGCGCCGGCAGTTGGCCTTAGAGGCATTTGCTCATACGGCTGCCTATGACGTTGCGATTAGTCGTTGGATGCAATCTCGCCCTGAGTTGCAACCTTCTGCCGAAGCCAAAGCGCCAGCCGAAGCTCTGCCATGGCTGGAGGCTCTGCCGCTCCGGCAGACCTTGCGCTACGGGGAGAACCCCCACCAGAAGGCGGCTTGGTTCAGCAGCCCCGTGGGCTGGGGTGGGGCCAAGCAGCTGCAAGGCAAGGAGCTCAGCACCAATAATCTGCTCGATCTGGAAGCGGCCTTGGCCACCGTTCGTGAGTTTGGTTATGGCTCAGAGGGCCTGCATCGCGCAGAGCAAGCGGCGGCTGTGGTGGTGAAGCACACCAATCCCTGTGGCGTTGCGGTGGGTGATGGCGTGGCCACCGCCCTCACTCGGGCTCTTGATGGTGATCGAATCAGCGCCTTCGGTGGCATTGTTGCCCTGAATGTTGTGGTGGATGGCCAGGCGGCCAAGGAGCTCACCAGCTTGTTCTTGGAGTGTGTTGTCGCTCCTGGGTACAGCCCAGAAGCCCGCGAAATCTTGGCAGCCAAAGGTAATCTCCGCCTCCTCGAATTGGCGCCTGAGGCGATTGATGCGGCACCTAAAGACCACGTCCGCAGCATTCTTGGTGGGGTTTTGGTGCAGGATCTCGACGATCAACCGATCGATCCTTCCTCCTGGACGGTGGCGAGCCAGCGACAACCCACCGCGGCTGAAGATGCCGATCTCCGTTTTGCTTGGCAGCTCGTGCGTCACGTGCGCTCGAATGCGATTTTGGTCGCACGTGATGGTCAGAGCCTGGGCGTTGGGGCTGGTCAGATGAATCGCGTTGGGTCTGCCCGACTTGCCTTAGACGCTGCTGGTGAGCAAGCCGTAGGGGCTGTGCTCGCGAGTGATGGCTTCTTCCCTTTCGATGACACCGTGCGTCTTGCCGCAAGCCATGGGATTAAGGCCGTCATCCATCCAGGCGGAAGCCTTCGGGATGCTGACTCGATCAAGGCCTGCGATGAACTTGGCTTGGCCATGGTGCTTACCGGACGCCGTCACTTTCTTCACTGAGAAGGCGGGCACCTAATCTCGTTTTACCCGTCCACTCAACGAACTGACCTATGACCCTGCCCGCTTTGCCTTTTGCCGCCAGCTTCATGCACCCTCTGATGATGTGGGGGCTCCTGGCTGCAGGTGGCTATTCCATGTTTCTTGGGATCAAAGCCAAGAAGGTACGCACAGGTACCCCAGAGCAACGCAAGGCCCTGCTCCCAGGCAAGTTTGCTCAGCGTCATTACCGCTGGGGAAGCCTGATCCTCGGGGTGATGGTGACCGGAATGATCGGTGGTATGGCCGTGACTTACATCAACAACGGCAAGTTGTTCGTGGGCCCGCATCTGCTCGTGGGCTTAGCGATGACTGGAATGATTGCCTTGGCTGCATCATTGGCTCCGTTCATGCAGCAGGGCAATGTGATTGCTCGTAAAGCGCACGTTGGTCTCAACATGGGCACGCTCACCTTGTTCCTTTGGCAAGCGGTGAGCGGCATGGAGATTGTGAACAAGATCTGGGTGAACCGCTGATCTTGATCAAAAGGCTGCCCGCCTTCTGGGTGGGCATGCCAAACCGTGGCTTGCATGGAAATCTTCTTGCACTTTCCAGGTGAGACGCCTTGAAATTTGGCGGACAATCTGGCGAAGTAAATGATCACCGCTGGACTGGACCAGTCCGTCAGGAAGCAGGGTGATCATCTTGGGAAGGTGAATCCAAACCGAAAGATCAAGATCCCAGCTCACAGCTGTGAGCTCTTCAATCGAGTCGCTTGCACTGTTGTCTTCAAGGCGGAGGTTGGCCTGGAAATCAACGTCATAGAGATCAGCTAAGGCTGAATCTTGATTGCTGAGAGGCACCGTGCAGATCGCATAATTGCCAGCGTTCTGAGGGAGTAGGCGCAATCCGATCGTGGGTTCTACTTCAAAACCGAAGTTGCCAAACCGTCCAAGAGTGAGGGCGTAGGCCTGTTCGTCGATGGGCTTGACCTCCATGGGAGCTGCGCAACGTCGAAACCAGCCTTCATGCCGATCGAGGTAGGCCCCAACGGTTTGGAAGTCGGCACGCATCTCCATGCGATCGCGAAATTGACTGCGATAACAGCGAACTTGACGGCTTTCGCTACCGCGCAATGTGTCGGTTGAGGGTCTCGTCAAGAGCAGCACGTCTGCAGGTCCCCGTTTGGAGAAGTCTCCATGATGAACCAATGTAAAGGGGTCTGGGGATCAGTTTTCGCTCAGGGCGATCAGTCTCTGGATCACATGCTCCACAACCCGATCTGGGGTGGAAGCCCCGGAGGTGATCCCCACGGTTACGGGCCCACTGGGCAGGAATAACGCTTCAACTGTGAGCTCTTCTCCCAGGGGCTTGTGCTCGATCGAATTGTCGGTGTGGATTCGCTCTGGAGTGTCGATGTGGAAGGAACGGATCCCACGGCTGACCGCAATTTCTTGCAGATGGGTCGTGTTGGAGGAGTTGTAGCCCCCAATCACCACCATCAGATCCACGGTTTCGTCAACGAGCGAGAACATGGCGTCCTGCCGCTCCTGGGTGGCATCGCAGATGGTGTTGAAAGCTAAAAAATGCTCATTGAGTTCCGTTGGCCCGTATTTGCTGAGCATGGTGCGCTCAAACAAGCGTCCAATTTCTTCGGTTTCACTTTTGAGCATGGTGGTTTGATTGGCCACACCCAAATGTTCGAGATCACGATCAGGGTCAAACCCTGGTGAACAGGCATTGGAGAACCGTTCCATAAACGATTCGCGATTGCCGTTGCCGAGAATATATTCAGCGACGAGCCGGGCCTCTTCAAGATCGAGAACGACGAGATACGTTCCTGCAAATGAACTTGTTGCAAGCGTCTCTTCGTGTTTCACCTTGCCGTGAATGATCGAGGTGAAGGCTTGCTTCTTGTGCTTTTCAACGGTCGTCCACACCTTTGAAACCCATGGGCAGGTGGTGTCAACAATGTGACAGCCACGCTCATTGAGAAGTTGCATCTCTTGAACGGTGGCACCAAAGGCGGGAAGGATCACCACATCGCCCGATGCCACACCAGAAAAGTCCTTGACTCCACCCTCCACGGAGATGAACAACACATCCATTTCTCGAAGGTGGTCATTCACTGAGGGGTTATGGATAATTTCGTTGGTGATCCAGATGCGTTCTTGCGGGTAGTGACGGCGCGTTTCATAAGCCATGGCGACAGCCCTCTCCACTCCCCAGCAGAATCCAAACGCTTCGGCGAGGCGCACCTGGAGTCGGCCATGGGTTAGGTGATACCCGTTGTCTCGGATGGAACCAATCAGGCTGCTTTGGTAAGCCTGTTCCAAACTCCCAGCCACCTCTTCGGCTCGACCGAAGCCTCGCCGGTTGTAGCGATCGGAATGATGCAGCGAGCGTTTGAAGGCGTGAGTATCCATATCTGTAACAGCAATGAATCAACTCTATGGGCTGTCTGGCACTAGCGACTGACGCAGAGGCCAATAAAAAACCCTGTCCCAGGATGGGACAGGGTGAAGCGCAGATCAAATGCTGCGAATGGAACGGATTATCGGCCTGATGACACGAAATCTGGATAGGCCTCCATGCCGTGCTCACCAATATCCAGCCCTTCAGTTTCTTCCTTCTCGGTGACTCGGATGCCACCGAACAAACCACCGATGACAGACCAAGCAATCCAGCAGGTCACGATCGTCCAAATGGCATAGGCAGCACAACCCAGTGCTTGGATTCCAAGCTGGCTGATGCCACCTCCCACGAGTAAGCCCAGTGGTGAGCCATCGCCCTGGATGTCAAAACCCCAAAGACCAACCACCAAGGTTCCCCAGACGCCACAGACGCCATGGACGGAGAAGGCTCCGACTGGATCGTCGATGCCTGATGCATCAAGAGCTGATACGGCGAAGACAACAATGATTCCGCCGATCAGACCAGCAACCCAGGATCCAACAAAGGTGAGGTTGCCGCATCCTGCAGTGATGCTCACCAAGCCGGCAAGGATGCCGTTGATGATCATGGTCAAATCAGGCTTCCCTGAGGTCAGGGTTGAGATCACGGTGGCTCCGATCGCGCCACCAGCTGCAGCCAATGTTGTGGTTACTGCCACGTAAGGGACCCACTGATCCATGGCGAGCTGGGATCCAGGGTTGAATCCGTACCAACCAATCCAAAGAATCAGTGCGCCAAGAGTGGCAATGGCCATGTTGTGACCAGGGATGGCCTGAGGCTTGCCATCAATAAATTTGCCAATACGTGGGCCGAGAAGCATCGCTCCAATCAGTCCTGCCCAGGCTCCAACGGAGTGAACAATCGATGATCCAGCAAAGTCGATGAACTCTTTGTCGCCAACAGAATTCAGCCATCCGCCATTCCATTCCCAACTGCCTGCAATGGGATAGATGAAAGCGGTGAGAATGAGCGAGAACACCACAAACTCGCCGAATTTCACGCGCTCTGCGACGAGGCCTGAAACGATTGTTGCCGCGGTTCCAGCAAAAGCAGCCTGAAACAAGAAGTCAACACTTGGAACGAGGCCAGCTTCTGAGATCAGCTCGGGCGTGACAGCCGGATCAAAAAACAACCCGTTGAAGTAGAGAAAGCCTGCGGCTATGGCATCGCCGTACATCAACGAATAGCCAACAAACCAATAAGCGGTTACAGCAAGGGCGAAGACGAAGAGATTTTTAGCAAGAATATTGACTGCATTCTTCTGGCGACACATTCCGGCTTCCACCATGGCGAAACCGGCGTTCATGAAAATCACCAGAATCGTTGCGACGAGCAGCCAAAGGTTGTTGGCTAGAAACGCTGCACTGAGTTCTGGCATCTCTGCGGCATGGGCCGAGAGGTTGAACAGGCCAAGACCGAAAAGGGCCAATGGCACGCAGCCAAGCCACAAAAGCGAGCGATTGGTTTTAAACCCGCGGATGCTTTGGAGAAGCAGCATCGGGCCCTCTAAGAGGCTTGCCTCCTGAAGGCGAGATTTGCGTCGCCTAGTGGGCGACTCGTAAGCAGTTGTCATAGAGAAATCCCGACTGCAATTTGAGCTGGACAACAAGATGTCCGTTTGAACGAACTAAAACTGCTCGCTAAGGCACACGTCTCAAGTCGCTGTTGCTACCAAATCTGGATTTTGCAAAGTTTTAGGTCTTTTTACTGACGGGGATGAACCGGCTGGAGCCCTTCCCAAGTGATCTGATCAAGCTCAAAGTTGAAGCGGCAAGGAAGCACTTCCACTCCTGCTGCAATCGCCAACCTGAACAGATTTCCGTAACGAGGATCGGCGCTGTCGCCGGGGGCAAAAGCATTGACATCCGGCCGGCTCAAGCAGGGAACTAACACACCTCGTGCTTCGGGAAAGAGCGCCGTAAGTTCCTCCAGGTGCTTTTGGCCTCGCTCCGTCACCGTGTCTGGGAAGAGTGCAACGTCTCCGTGACACCAGGTGGTGTTTTTGACTTCTACATAGATGGGGCGTTGATCGTCTGCGCTGTCGTCTGGGGTGAGCAATAAGTCAATGCGACTCCTGCGATTGAGGCCATAGGGGACCTCGGCGCGGATGGTCTTGATCGGGCCGAGCTGGTCTTTGAGTCCACCGGCTTCAATCAGGGCCCGAATCAGCTTGTTGGGCAAAGCGGTATTAATACCAGCCCAGCACAGCGTTCCGTCGCTGCTTGGGACCTCAGCTTGCTCCCAGGTCCAAGCCAACTTGCGCTTCGGGGAAGGGGCATGGCGAACCCGGACTCTCCCGCCCGGATGGAGTACGCCTTTCATGGGTCCAGTGTTGGCGCAGTGGACGGTGACGACCTCTCCATCGTTGAGCTCCACATCAGCCAGAAAGCGTTTGTAGCGCTTCAGGAGCACTCCTTCACTGAGGGCAGGAAACTGAAGGATCGAGGTGCCGGTCATGGCTGCTGGCTGAATCCGTCCATGGTGGCCTGGCACAGGGTTGAGAATGCTCTCTCAGAAGGGCTGTGATCAGACGACGAATGGCGAGATCTCTGAAGCGCATTGCCCTGGTCGTCACCTACGGCACGTTGTTGAGCAAAGTTGGCGGCCTGGTTCGTCAGTTGGTGATTGCGGCAG
This sequence comes from Synechococcus sp. MVIR-18-1, assembly GCF_014279835.1. Taxonomy (NCBI): domain Bacteria; kingdom Bacillati; phylum Cyanobacteriota; class Cyanophyceae; order Synechococcales; family Synechococcaceae; genus Synechococcus; species Synechococcus sp. MVIR-18-1. The sequence continues at coordinate 314,685 of NZ_CP047942.1, forward strand.
CCTTCGGGGTGGGTGCTGCTTATGACGCGTACAACTATGCCTATGTGCTTCCTGGATTTTTATTGATTCTTCTGGGAGGGATCAATGGTCCATTCCATAGCGCCATGGTGAGCGTGCTCAGCCGCCGTCCTCGTGAGGAGGGTGCTCATATTTTGGCCACGTTGAACACGATGGTCAGCGCTCTGCTGCTGGTGGTAACGATCGTTCTCGTGTTGGCAGCTGATCCTCTGATCACGCTTGTTGGCCCTGGTCTCAGTCCGGAGTTGCACCGCATCGCCGCGGTGCAACTGCAAGTGATGGCTCCAATGGCTTTGTTGGCTGGTCTGATCGGCCTTGGCTTTGGATCGCTCAATGCTGCTGATGAGTTCTGGATTCCGGCGATTTCGCCGTTGATGTCCAGCCTCGCGCTCATCGTGGGCATCGGTTTGCTCTGGTGGCAGGCGGGCTCTGCGATCTCAACGCCCGCTCTCGCGCTTTGGGGAGGGGTGGTGTTGGCGTTATCCACCCTGGTGGGAGCGTTTCTGCAATGGCTTCTGCAGCTGCCTGCTCTGATGAAGCAGGGGCTGGTTCAGTTGCGTCTTGCCTGGGATTGGCGGCATCCCGGTGTTCAGGAGGTTTGGCAGGTGATGGGCCCGGCCACTCTGTCGTCGGGAATGCTGCAGATCAACGTGTTCACCGATTTGTTTTTCGCCTCGGGGTTGCTTGGAGCGGCGGCTGGACTTGGTTACGCCAATTTGCTGGTTCAGACGCCGCTGGGGTTGATTTCCAACGCGTTGTTGGTGCCGCTGTTGCCAACCTTTTCCCGTCTCACGGCTCCGCAAGATCGCCCAGAGCTGATCGCTCGCATTCGTCAGGGCTTGATGTTGTCGACGGCTTCGATGCTTCCCCTTGGCGCCTTATTCCTGGCCCTCGCCACTCCCATCGTCGCGTTGGTGTACGAGCGGGGTGCCTTCAATCAAGGAGCGGTGGAGCTCGTGACGGGCTTGTTGATGGCCTATGGACTTGGCATGCCCGCCTATCTCGGCAGAGATGTGTTGGTGCGCGTGTTTTACGCCCTTGGCGACGGCACAACACCGTTTCGCCTTTCGGTGATCGGTATTGGACTCAATGTCGTCTTCGACTGGGCCCTGGTGGGTGGTCCAACGCCTTGGGGGCCTCAACTTCCCTTCAATTTCGGTGCAGCGGGTTTGGTGCTGGCCACCGTCTTGATCAATGTGCTCACCTGCGTCGCCCTGTTGTTGGCCCTGCAGCATCGGCTGAAAGTGTTGCCTTTAAAACAGTGGGGCCTGGATGGTTTGCGCCTCATGGTTGCAGCCGTAGGCGCTGGAATCGTGGCCTGGTTCTTGAGCCAAGGGGTGCGTTGGCCTGTTGATCTTGTGGGACGCCTCCTGCAGGTCGGCCTTTCGGGATCACTGGGGGGGCTGGTGTTTATGGCGTTGGGTCAAGCGTTCGATGTTCAAGAGGTTCGCGAGATCAGCCAAGGCCTAACGCGTCGCTTCATTCGTCGCTGAGACGCACCTCTCGGTCTTCTCGCACCTGGATCGGTAACTCGAGGTGTTGGCGGCCAACGAGCTGGGGCCCTTGCACGGAAAGAATGCGCGCTTCAATTCCAAAGTCGCGAAAGGCGGTTTCCATTTCCTGGATAAGAGCTTTCTCAACCTGGGCTTCGGGATCGACAACCTTCCCGATCAAGCGTTCGCCGAGGCGGCCGATCCGTTGCCGGACCACATCGCGGGCGTTAGTGACCTCGATGATCAGCACGGCAGAGTCCAACAACGTTTCAACCTTATCGGCAGTGTCCTTCGAGAATCTCCTCGAGGTCCGAAAGTTGAGAGGACGGCAACAGACGCGCCATCGGTAAGCGTGCACTTCCTCCACCAATGGGCACTTGAACAGCCTCAAGGGCTTGGCGTGCAGCTACAACTGCGCCTTGGTCGAGTAGCGCGCTGCATTCAATTGCAAGAGCTTCGGCTAAGCCGGCATCTCCCAAGTACAAATGCCATCCAGCCACCTGGATGTAAAGACGGTCGGCCAGCGTCGAGGTGAGGGCGCGTAGATCAGCTGAGTCCAGAGTCATCGTTGTGGAGTCGGAGCGGCTGATTGCATGCTGACTCAGCTTTCGTCTGTGACTGCGTCTTTGCCAGGGCGCAGACGGATCACGACCAGCAGGTGAACAATCAAAACCCCCAGCCAAGCTTCACTCCAAAGGTCGAGATGGCTCCAGGGGTGCCGCATCTCTTGCACAAACCAAAGGCCGCTATTAACAGCGGCAAAGGCCCCGGCGTGGAGGCAGAAATTCACCACCCTGTTGAAATGCCGGTAGGTGGCATTGTTCGGATCGGCGGGTCCGTACCAGCGGAGCGGCATGTGATGACCCTCATTACTGCGTTGATTTTGACGTGTTGATGTCCGTTGGTTGACGAAGGGTGCCTTGGTACGGTCAGATGGTGGCTTCCAAGCGCTTGTAGCTCAGCGGATTAGAGCATCTGACTACGGATCAGAGGGTCGGGAGTTCGAATCTCTCCAGGCGCGCTTCTGAAAACTGCCGATAAGGCAGTTTTTTTTTGAAGATTCGTGTGTGCGAGGGGCCTATTCCCTACGATTCGTGCATTGGTGTTTGAAACGCATGACAGACCGCTCCGCAGCCCCGATTAATGCATCTCTAAAGGCTGCAGACCCTGCCATTGCTGGTTTGATCGATCAAGAGCAGATGCGTCAGGAGACGCATCTTGAGTTGATTGCATCGGAGAACTTCACCTCCAAGGCGGTGATGGAAGCTCAGGGTTCGGTGTTGACGAATAAATACGCCGAGGGGTTGCCCCACAAGCGTTACTACGGCGGCTGTGAGCACGTGGATGCCATTGAAGAATTGGCAATCTCAAGAGCGAAGCAACTTTTTGATGCGGCTTGGGCGAATGTTCAGCCCCATAGCGGAGCGCAGGCAAACTTTGCTGTATTTCTTGCCCTGCTTCAGCCCGGTGACACGATCCTTGGGATGGATCTCAGCCATGGGGGGCACCTCACCCATGGTTCACCGGTGAATGTGAGCGGCAAGTGGTTCAACGTGGTCCAGTACGGCGTTGATCAACAGACGCAGCGCCTTGATATGGAGGCCATTCGCCAGCTGGCTCTGGAGCACAAGCCCAAGCTGATCATTTGTGGATATTCGGCCTATCCACGCGCGATTGACTTTGCTGCGTTCCGCTCGATCGCGGACGAAGTAGGTGCGTACCTGCTGGCAGACATGGCCCATATCGCCGGCCTCGTTGCTGCAGGGGTGCATTCCAGCCCAGTACCTCACTGTGATGTTGTCACCACCACCACGCACAAAACCCTACGCGGCCCCCGTGGTGGCTTGATCCTTTGTCGCGATGCAGAGTTCGCACGCCGATTTGACAAAGCGGTGTTCCCAGGCTCGCAAGGTGGACCGCTTGAGCACGTGATTGCAGCCAAGGCCGTGGCTTTTGGCGAGGCGTTGCAGCCCGACTTCAAGACTTACAGCCGTCAAGTTGTTGCCAATGCTCAGGCACTCGCGGCACGACTTCAGGAGCGAAAGATTGATGTGGTGAGTGGTGGTACGGATAACCACGTGGTGCTTCTCGATTTGCGCAGCATCGGGATGACCGGCAAGGTGGCTGATCTTTTGGTGAGTGATGTGCACATCACGGCCAACAAGAACACGGTTCCCTTTGATCCTGAGTCGCCCTTCGTGACCAGTGGTTTGCGTTTGGGAACGGCTGCTCTCACCACCCGTGGCTTCGATGAGAAGGCCTTCCAAGAGGTTGCTGATGTGATCGCTGATCGCCTTCTGAACCCTGAGGATGACGCCATTCAGGCGCGTTGCTTGGAGCGAGTTGGTGATCTCTGCAAGCGGTTTCCGCTCTATGCCCCTGCTCTGGAACCGGCTCTCGCTTGAGGGCCTTAACAGCCGTGTCTCTCAGCCTTTTTTTGCCTAAGATTCGCTTCTAAAAGATCCTATTTGGTGACCTTCCGCCGGAGTTTTTTGTGACGTTCGCGAGTACTCCTCTCGCAGTCGCTTCGGCGAGTCTTGTGGTCGCTGCTGTGATTACGACTCTGCTCGTCCCCTTAGTGCGGGGGTTGGGTTTGAGATTGGGCCTCACGGATCAGCCTGATTCGCGCAAGCAGCACACCACCCCCATGGTGCGGTTGGGGGGTATCGCTTTAGTTCTGGGCTTTTGTTTGTCCCTTGGGGTGACGTGGTGGATGGGCGGGTTTGGCCTGTTGGCTCCGGCCCGTGACCAGCTCATTTGGACCACGCTTGCTGGCTCTCTCTGTTTTTTCGTGATCGGTCTTTCCGACGATCTGTTTGCTCTGTCTCCTTGGCCGCGCTTGGCAGGTCAGGTTGCCGTTTCGGTGGTTGTTTGGTCCCAGGGCGTCCGGATTGGAGCGATTGATCTGCCTTGGTTAGCCAGCAGCTCTGAAGCTTTGCTGCTTCCTGACCTGCTCAGCTTGGTCGCCACGGTGATTTGGCTGGTGGGGATCACCAATGCAATCAACTGGCTCGATGGCCTTGATGGTTTAGCCGCAGGTGTTGCTGGAATCGCAGCGGTTGGCTTGGTGTCAGTGAGTTTTTCACTCCATCAGTCAGCGGCTGCTTTTCTTGCTGCCGCGTTAGCTGGAAGTTGCCTTGGTTTCCTCCGCCACAACTTCAATCCAGCTCGCATTTTTATGGGTGATGGCGGATCGTATTTTTTGGGATTCACCCTTGCCGCCGTGAGCATTGTTGGCCCGGCGAAAGGGCTCACAACGGTGAGCTTGTTGCTGCCGTTGTTGATTCTTTCGTTGCCCTTGGCCGATATGTCGGCCGTGATTATGGGGCGTCTCAGCGATGGTCGCTCCCCCTTCTATCCAGATCGACGCCATCTGCATCACCGCCTTCTTCGTGCTGGCTTTAGCCATCGCCGCACAGTTGTTTTGATCTACGTGTTTACGCAATGGCTGGCGTCATTGGCCATGGTGGTGGCCAATGTGGAAATGCGTTTTCTCTGGCTTGGGCTGGCTACGGCCATCCTTGTGGCCACGGTTGTGACCATCAATCGTCAGCGTCATCTCGAAGCGGCAGTTGAGTCTTCAGGCTTGGACCCTTCAGACCCTGATCGCCATGGCTGATCGCTCGGACCGCTCTGGTGTTGAGATCCTCTGTGTTGGGACGGAGCTTCTGCTTGGCAACATCCTCAACGGCAATGCCCGTTGGCTGTCAGAGGAGCTTGCCTCCCTTGGCCTTCCTCATTTTCGCCAAACCGTTGTGGGCGACAACCGCGATCGCCTGATTGCCCTGGTTCAGGAGATCGCGCAACGCTCCAGCGTGTTGATCGTGACCGGTGGGCTTGGACCAACCCCGGATGATCTCACCACGGAGGCGATTGCAGCTGCGTTTTCTGTTCCTTTGGAAGAGCGAGCCGAGGTTTGGTCTGACATCGAAGAGAAAGCCCGTAGCCGCGGTCGTACCCCTGGACCTGAAACCCGTCGTCAGGCGCTCTTGCCTGTTGGAGCTGAGGTTTTACGCAATCCAACGGGAACCGCTCCCGGCATGATCTGGACCCCGGTGCCTGGATTCACCGTTCTCACGTTTCCGGGAGTGCCCAGTGAGATGAAAGCGATGTGGAAGGCCACGGCCGCGCCCTGGTTCCGGTCGTCTGGGCTCTCCAAAGGTGTGTTTGTGAGCCGCCTGCTTCATTTCTGGGGAATCGGGGAATCCACGTTGGCCGAACAGGTGGCCGATCTGTTGGATGGGGTTAACCCCACCGTTGCGCCCTATGCCGGCCGCGGAGAGGTGAAGCTCAGGATTACGGCTTGCGCTGATGAGCCCTCGAAGGCTTGGCTGCTGGTGGATCAAACCGAGCATGAGTTGCGCCAGCGCACGGGCAACCTTTGCTTTGGCGTGGATCAAGATTCGCTGGCCTCTGTTGTTTTGAAGCGGCTGGCGCAAGCCGGCCAAACCCTTTCTGTGGCTGAATCCTGCACGGGGGGAGGGTTAGGCGCTCAGCTCACAGCGGTGCCTGGCGCGTCTGCCGTGATGCTGGGCGGGGTGATCTCCTATGCCAATGCCATCAAGCGAGATCTGTTATCCGTGCCTGAACAGCTGCTCGAGCAGCACGGTGCCGTGAGTGCGCCAGTGGCCGAGGCGATGGCGCTGGGTGTTCGTCGTCTCACCGGATCGGATTGGGCGCTTTCGATTACGGGAATCGCCGGCCCTGATGGCGGAACGCTGGAAAAGCCCGTGGGATTGGTGTTTGTTGGTGTTGCTGGGCCGGATGGATGCAGCAGTGAGATGTTGCTCTTGGGCCCCACCCGTGGTCGGGAGTGGATCCGGACCGTTAGCGCTGGTGAGGTTTTGAATTGTCTTCGCTTGCGCTTGCTGGCTCACTCTTAGGAGGAGGGCGAGGAGAAAGAGGGCTGGATGGCGAGATCCAGTGGATTGGATTGAACGCTGCTTGCCTCTAGGGTTTTGAGTGAATTGTCGAGTGGGAATGAGCAGCGGAACCCTGTACGACAAAGTTTGGGATCTTCATCGCGTTTCGGAACTTTCTGGTGGATCCACCCAGCTGTTGATTGGGTTGCATCTGATCCACGAAGTCACGAGCCCTCAGGCTTTTGTGGCCCTGGAAGACAAGGGATTGAAGGTGCGTTGTCCGGAGCGAACGGTGGCAACGGTGGACCACATTGTTCCCACCACCAATCAGGCCAGGCCCTTTGCTGATCCATTGGCGGAGGAGATGCTCAGCACCCTGGAACGCAATTGCAGCAAGCATGGAATCGAGCTCAATGGGATTGGCAGTGGTCGTCAAGGAATCGTGCATGTGATCGCGCCGGAGCTGGGACTAACGCAGCCCGGCATGACGGTGGCCTGCGGCGATTCGCACACGTCAACGCACGGTGCCTTTGGAGCGATCGCCTTTGGTATTGGTACATCTCAGGTTCGTGATGTGCTGGCAAGCCAAAGCTTGGCGATGAACAAACTCAAGGTCCGCCGCCTTTGGGTTGACAATCAGCTGAGCCCAGGGGTGTTTGCTAAAGACTTGATCCTGCATGTGATTCGTTCGCTTGGGGTTAAGGCTGGGGTTGGCCATGCCTATGAGTTCGCCGGACCGGCAATCGACGCTCTTTCGATGGAGGAGCGGATGACCCTCTGCAACATGGCGATTGAGGGGGGCGCTCGCTGCGGCTATGTCAATCCCGACCAGACAACCTTTGACTACTTGGAGGGCCGCCCTTCAGCACCGAGTAGTGAAGCCTGGCAGCGGGCGACGCGTTGGTGGCGTTCCCTGGCATCGAATGCTGATGCCGTCTTTGACGATGAGCTGCGATTTGATGCAGCAACGATTGCCCCAACGGTGACCTGGGGGATTACCCCCGGTCAGGGGATCGGCGTGGATGAGCAGGTCCCCAAGCCTGAGCAACTGGATCCTGCCGATCGACCGATCGCGGAAGAGGCTTACCGCTATATGGATTTAAAGCCTGGCCAGGCCATTGCCGGCGTGCCGGTGGATGTCTGCTTTATCGGCAGTTGCACGAATGGTCGCTTGAGTGATCTCAAGGCGGCGGCGGCTGTGGCACGGGGGAGGCAAGTGGCTGCTGGGATCAAGGCCTTTGTGGTTCCGGGCTCCGAGCAGGTGGCTCGTGCTGCTGAGGCGGAAGGCCTTGACCAAGTGTTTCGCGATGCGGGATTTGAGTGGCGTGAGCCTGGTTGCTCGATGTGCCTCGCGATGAATCCTGACCGTCTTGAGGGGCGTCAGATCAGTGCGAGTTCCAGTAATCGCAACTTCAAAGGCCGCCAGGGATCAGCCAGCGGGCGCACCTTGCTGATGAGCCCTGCCATGGTCGCCGCCGCTGCGGTAACTGGTCATGTCAGCGATGTTCGCTTGCTCGGGGTCTGATCTTCGGCTGTGGCGGGAGAGTCCCGCACTCTTTCAGTGTTTTGGTTGCTGTTTTATTTCTCAAGATCCTTCATGACGCAGACCCACGATTTTCCCCAAGGCCTAATTACCAAGATTGAGGGCCGCGCCCTTGTCTTGCGGGGTGATGACATCGATACCGATCGGATTATTCCGGCTCGATTTCTGAAATGCGTGAGTTTTGAGGCGCTCGGCGCTCAGGTCTTTGCTGACGACCGAAAGGAGCTCGACGGAGGCCATCCTTTTGACCTTCCTGCGCATCAGGGAGCCTCGATTTTGGTGGTGAATGACAACTTCGGTTGTGGCTCGAGTCGTGAGCATGCCCCGCAAGCCTTAATGCGTTGGGGGATCCGTGCCCTGATTGGGGTGAGTTTTGCGGAAATTTTTTATGGCAATTGCTTGGCCTTAGGAATCCCTTGTGCTAAAGCCAGTCAGGACCAGGTGCGTGCTTTGCAAGATGCAATGGCCCAAGACCCTGCAGCAACCTGGACCTTCGACCTGGAGACCTCCAGTTGCAGCAGTGATCTTGGTCATTGGTCGATCGAAGTGGATCCAGGACCGCGCGATATGTTGCTTTCAGGCCGTTGGGATGCAACGGGGCAGCTTTTGTCTCGGGATGCGGAGCTGCAGAGCACGCTCGATCGGCTTCCTTACTTAAACGGGTTCCGAACGGATACGGCAGACACTTGATTTAGTGTCTATGAAGGAAGAAGCGGCATCGACGTCATGACATTCCTTATGAAGCGCATCTGGTGTGCTTTTAGCTCGATGGCCCTGTTGCTCGGACCCTCGGCTGTTGAGGCGGGCTCGGTGACAGCGATTGCGGTTGAGCCTTTTGGTACCCCGCTTGAACGTTTGCTTAAGAGTGGCGCTTGTCACGGATGTGATTTACGCGATGCCGATCTACGCGGCCATCATCTGATCGGGGCTGATTTGCGTGATGCTGATCTACGCGGGGCAAAGCTCAATGGGGCGAATCTTGAAGGGGCCGATTTGAGTGGTGCCAGGCTTGATGGCGCTCGTTTGCAGGGTGCGATGTTGAGCAATGCCGATCTCTCAGGCACTGATCTCCGCGATGCCGACTTACGCGATTCGGTTGTGATCAATGCCTATGCACCTGGAGTGCAAACCGAGGGAATGCAGTTTGCAGGGTCTGATCTCACCGGAAGTCATTTGATCTATGGCGGTGGTCCTGATGACGAAGCCACAGATTTTTAGAAAAAGAGATTAAAAGGGGCGGCTGTCGAGCTCGTTTGATGGGTTGTAAGGGACGAAAGGCACTCCAGTTCCCGTGAAGTTGAAATCATTCAGGCGGAATCTGAATCCGCCTACCCCTTGATAGGGATTGAAGTAGAAGCCAAAGTCATAAGAGCGGCGCTGCCAGCGCAGTTCAATGTTGGAATTGATCACATCGCCATAAAATTCTGAAGCGGGATCAATATTTAAGCCTATGCCTGCATTAATAATCAAAGGCCCTGCAATCTGTTGTGTTATGCCAAGTCCCAAAGTTCCCAGGTCAATGGCTTGGTCAAAGCTGAATGGACTGGAGCCTTGTTTAAGAGTTCCCCCTCCAGTGATAGACAGCCGGGTGTAATCAAGGAAAGGTTTGCTAAATGTACCCAAGGTGAGAGTGGGTCCACCACTGAGGCTAATGGTGGTTTGACGTTCGCCATCGCCGTAGGCAGCTAAGAGTGTGTTGATGTTGGTGTTGAAGGCCAAGCCTGGAACGATGGCAACCGGGGAGTAGCGATAGGCCGCTTGAGGCGTTAAAGCTACATGTTGACCACGCCAGATTGGATAACTACTGTTTAGAGAACCGTAAAAGTTCGCTCGCCATAAATCGGTGAGATTTTCACTTTCAAATTGTTCGGCTTGATAATTTCCAGCTCCGATGCGCCAGATATAGTTGTTGGTTAGCTTTGCGACGTTGAAAGCTCCTCTTTGTTCGAGGAAGCTGCCGAAGGCGGAGTAAACATCAGTCTCTCCTAATGATCCGTTATAAGCGCGATATCGATAGGCAGAAAATGCTCTTACTTTGGCTTCGCCGATCCAGGGGAGATTAACGCTTTTCCTTAATTCGCCCCAAAAGCGACTCCCATTCATGAAATTGGCAGGATTGAAAGTACTTATATCAGCATTAGCTTCAGCTTCCCACCCCCAGATCTTGCTGGTTAACTCTGCCTCTAATCCGAAAACATCACTAGCATTTAGCGGTTGACTTACAGTGCCACTAGCAATCGAGCTGCCAGGCTCTACGTAGCTATTTGTTTTTCCATTGATGGCTCGTTGTAAAAGGATTTGTGGTTGAAGGCTCAGCAGAGTGTTTTTGCTTAGTTCGAACGGCTTGATATCCCGTCCAACGAAAAAGCCATCTCGATCTTCGTTGTCGATCCCGAATACCCAACGATTTTCAACTTCTTCCTCTTTTGTGATGCGTTGCGTCCGGCTTACTGGGATAGGGAGGCGTTCCTCCACGATCAATCGATTGCGTTGGCTCTCAATCAGGATGTCCCCATTGGGTTGCTCTTTAGCGATGACATCTTCGGCATCAATTCTTGTTTGAGCAGGTGTAAATGGATCATTCGTAAAACCCATCCGTTTGGCTTTCCAGCCGTCAGGTGAGATTGAAACCTGTGATGCTTGAATTCGCCATCGGCTGATTGAGCCAGAGATCAGCGGAGTACTGCCGAGGTTATTGAGCTGAGACGGTCCAGCTCCACCAAATTGATTGCTTTCTCTAACTGCATTGTTGTTAATTCCTCCAGGCACTCCAAATCGTCGTTCAATCGTGAGAGTTTGTTGGAACTGAATGCTGTCGACTCTTTGATCGATCATGGCGATCGCTTGTACGCGCAACTCCTCCTGTTCACGTGGAGACATCTCTGAGTAACGCGACTGAGCAAGCGGTTGAACGGGCTGCACTACTTGCTTCCCGCCAGTGCCGAGGGTGATTTCTTCGAGCTTCTCGTTCAGCGTGAGCAGGGGCGGTCGGGTGGCGCGATCAGGATCTGGGCAGCCCAAAGGAGGCGGCACATCGGCGATTTGGGTTGAAATGGGATCTTCGCCCCAGCGGTAGCGCAAACCGAGGAGGTAAGCATTGCTTCCTTCTTTCACTCCGCTGTAGGTGCCAAACGCTCCGGAGCGATGGTGAATCCTTCCGACTAATGAAAGCTGATCAGAGACTGAGGCTTCGAGCTCGAAGGCCAAGTAGTTCAGCAGCTGGGTGTAGTTCTCCCGATATGTGCGTTCGTAGTTACTCACCGAGGAGTTGAAACTGATTCCTTCCACAAACCCAAAGCTCAGCCAAGGCTGCAGCCAGAGTCGTGCCCCAAGGCCAACGATCGCTTCTCCAAACAGTTGATCAGGCGTGTCGGCATTGGGCACAGCCTGGTTGAAGGGTCCACCAGGTTGTTTGAACGCCTGATGGCCGAATAAATCGGCCTCCAATTCAAGAGCAAAAGGTCCAGCGCGCCAAATCCGCTTTTGCATGCTCACCCCCAGGAGATATTCCTCGCGCATTCGCCCGTTGAACAGAAAGGTGTCTCCAAAATTGGAGTCAATCATCTGCCCGCCCCATGCGGTCACGGCCCATGGGTGGGGGTGCCAGTCGGGGATCGGTGGAAGCGGCACCGGGCAGGCCATGTCGGAATCTGTTGACGTTGATGCGCTGATTTCCGTCGCAGGTTCCGGGACTTCCCAGGTGGGAGTTGGCGCAAGCTCTGTATCCCAGATGCTGTCTCCGCTCGGCTGATCGCTGATCTGTCCCGCGGTTCTGCCACCCAACTCCATAGCAAGAGCGGTTGGGAAGCCAAGGCCTGAGCTCTCGAGGACAGGAAGGGTCTGCTTGGTCGGTGGTTCGACAGCCTGGGGTGAGGATTGGAAGCCTGCGGACAGCTCATCGAGTTCAAGAACGCCGTAAACGTCTTCTAATTCTCCGCTGTTTTGGATCAGGCTGTAGCGGAAGGTGCTTGCCTGGAAGTACTGCGACCCACGACGTAGTCGCACGCTTCCACGAGCAAACAAGGTGTTGAAGTTGCTGTCAAATTCGACTCGATCGGCCTGAAGCATGCCTCCACGGAGTTGAGCTTGAACATTGCCTTCAGCAACAAAAAGCCCTCGGCGCGCATCAAACGATTGCCGGTCAGCCTTGAGATCAATTTCTTCTGGAGGCTTGGCGTTGGAGGGTTGGCTTGTTTCTGCAGAGTCCTGAGGATTTGCCGTGGGACTGGGAAGAACGACTGGCTCTACGTCGATCGGTACCGGACCAGCTTCAGAGAAAGAATGATCAGTACTTTCTAACTCCGCCTCAACTGTCTCGATCTTTTCGAGAGAGGAGCCCACACTCTGAGAGTGGACAGGAGCCCCTGTCAGCGCAGCGGCAACAGCCAGTGATCCTGCGATCCTGGTGATGGGGCTAAACGCCGACAAAAGAAATCAGCAATGGCAAGCGATCCTGCCATGTGCAAAGGCTTTTAAACGTGAGGTCGAACCAGTGCTCGGCGTGACCCTGTTACGTAGGACTCAATCTTCGAGATCTTTCCGGCTGGGTGTGCGGCTTGGGTCGCTGGCTAGGAAGCCAAAGACAAAGATGCCGAGAAAGAAAAAGACGACGGAATAAACCGAAATCTTGAGGGCAAGCATGGCAACCGACCGGCGTCTGAAATTTGATCGCCATCCTATGGCGGAATGATGGAATAACACGATGGAGAAGCCTCTGCAAGCCCCGGGATCGGAGTGGATTGAAACGTTTCGATGTCGGAGTCGCGTTGATCTGCACCCTGGCTGGTGGCGACGTGGTGATCAGGAACGGCGGCCGGTACTGGCTGAACCCTGGGGACGACACCACCGTCCCGATTGGGCTGAACGCGGACTTTTAATTTGGCCGCGAGGTGGCAACTGGTTGCACCTCGAGCAGACCCTCGTCTGTCCAAAATCCTGGACGCAGGCCAGCGCGTCCTGTGAACGACTGGTGTTGAGCTGGTGGGCCGATGCCGTGCGCCTCCGCGTTGATGGGGTCCTGGTGCATGAGGGCGACCTCTTCGATACCCGCTGCCGTTGGCTCCTCCCTGAGGATTGGAGGAGAGGTGAGGGCCTGCGGATCCAGCTGGAGTTGCGCAGTCCTTGTCATGACGATGGAGCTCTCATTCAGAGCGCTCTCGTCCAGGAACCTCTGATCGCTCACTGCGACCCGGATCGGGCGTTGCTCCCTGAAGCCTTGGAGCTGTCCTTGGCAAGAGGAGAGTCGCTTCCGGATGCTGTGTTGTCTTGCGACCCGATGGCATCAGAGGCCATTGCCTTGGTTGATCGTCACTTGGTGGCCTGCCCTAAGCCAGTGGGTGCGGTGCATTGGCTGGGCCATGCCCACCTTGACCTCGCCTGGCTTTGGCCTGTGGCTGATACCTGGCAAGCGGCGGAACGCACCTTTTGCTCTGCTCTCGATCTGATGGAGCGTTATCCGGAGCTGCACTTTGCGCACTCCACCCCTGCTCTTTATGCCTGGGTGGAACGCCATCGCCCGGCCTTGCATGCACGGATTCAGCAGGCCAGCCGTGAGGGTCGCTGGGAGCCGATCAATGGCCCTTGGGTCGAAACCGATTGCGTTCTGGTGAGTACCGCCTCCCTGTCGCGTCAGTTCAGTCTTGGACAGGAGGACAGCCAGAGGCGTTTCCCCGAATGGCGGCATGACTTGGCTTGGCTGCCTGACAGTTTTGGGTTCGCCGCCGGACTTCCCGCTGTGGCGGCTGCCAACGGAGTGCGCTGGTTCTGCACGCACAAACTGGCCTGGAATGCCACCAACCGCTTCCCCCATCGGTTGTTTCGCTGGCGAAGCCGCGGAGGAGCGGAGGTCTTAGCGCTGATGCTGCCTGGAATCGGCACCGATGGCGATCCTGTCGCGATCGCAACAGAGCAGCGCGATTTCCAATCTGCCACTGGGGTGGAGCAGGCGATCTGGCTCCCAGGGGTTGGCGATCATGGTGGCGGTCCCACTGCCGAGATGCTGGAACAGCTAAGGCTTTGGGACGGACAGCCGCAGGCTGTGACCCAGCAGCCCGGAACGCTGCGCGCTTATCTCGATCACCTAGAGCCTTGGTGCTCCACCTTGCCGGTCTGGCGCGATGAGCTGTATCTCGAGCTACATCGGGGTTGCGCGACCAGTCGGCCTGATCAGAAGCGTCACAATCGCAGTTTGGAGCGGCTTCTTCGAGAAGCTGAGCTTGCGGCTGCCTTGCTTGGGCCTCGGGCGAAGGCTCTGATGCCCAGCCACGAGCAGGCCAGCGATTGGCGACCTCTGCTGTTCCAACAATTTCATGACATCCTCCCGGGCACATCGATCCCGGAGGTGTTTGAACAGGCTGAACCGATCTGGCGTGATGCTCGCCGCCGTGCGGCCCGTGGCCGAGATCAGCTGTTAGGCCATCTGTTCTCATCGCATCAAGACGGTTTGGTGTCCGATCCCCATCGCTCCCACTGGACCTGGTGCGGCTTGCAGCCCCTTGCGCACTGGTCACCGTTGTTGCGCTTGCCTCAAGGGCATTGGTCCAGCGCTGGGCAACTCCTCCCTGAGCAGGCTGCTCCTTCCGGTGGTGTTTGGGTGCAACTGCCTTGTTGCGAAGGCGTTTGCGCGCTTCCGCTGCAGCGCAGCCATGCGCCTCTGGGGTCGGCCTTGCCCGTGCGCCACCCCGTGAGTGTGGAGGTGTTGTCGTCGGGGGTATGGAGGCTGAGCAATGGTGTGGTGTCTGCGGATGTGAGCGCCCATGGGCTGATTCAGCTGCACGACGCAAATGGTGTGCCACAGCTCAGCGAACCCATGCGATTGCTGCGCTTTTCCGATCGAGGGGAGTTTTGGGACGCTTGGGATTTGGCCGCTGATTACCGCCAACATCCGCTGCCGATGGCCGAAAACTGGTCGGCGGAATTCGTGGAGTCGGGCCCTCTGACAGCGCGGATCGTGCTGCGCACGGTTGCTGGATTGAGCAAGGTCCGCTTGGACCTCTTGCTGCAGGCCGATTCGCCTTGGATCGAGGCCCAGCTCAGTGTCTACTGGCAGCAGACCCATGAATTGTTGCGGCTGGAATTGCCGTTAAAGAGCCCTGCTGTGCGTTGGGCTGCTGATACGAGTGGTGGAGTGATCGAGCGACCAGCACAAGCCTTCACTCCTTTTGAACAAGAGCGTTGGGAAGTGCCTGTGATCTCCTGGCTGGCTGCAGAAGCAGAAGCTCCCGGGGGTGGGTTGGCTGTCTTGCTGGATGGTCCTCAAGGTGTCGATGCCAGCGCGAACCATCTGGGAGTGTCCCTGCTTCGAGGTCCAACCTGGCCTGACCCTTCAGCCGATCATGGATGGCACCGACACCGGTTGGCCTTTATGCCAGCGATGTTGGGTTGGAACCGCAGTGGTGTGGCCCAGGCCGCGATTCGATTCAGGGAGCCCGGATGGATGGGACCTGTTGCGCTGGATCAGCGTTGGCAAGGGCTTCCCGCTTTGCCCATCGGCCTGGTGCCGATTTCAATCCGATCAGCGCAGGGTGATGGGCAAAGCGATAAGGCGGTTCAAATTGAGTTGCTCAATCCAGGACCAGCGCGTCAGCGTTGGTGCCCGGGGAGCGATTGGAGGCTGAGCTGCGCCAAGTCCAGCGACCGGAAGACCGTCTGGGAGGTGCACCCTGGCGAGCTCACCACCTTGCTACTGGAGAACGTTCAATCCTCGTGATCATCAAATGGGTCGTCGAGATTTTTAGATGGAGGACCAAAGGCTGTGTAGACCCCCAATCCTGTTAACCCGAGCAGGGCTGCCAGCACGGCAATCGCCACTGACATAGCCGGGGACGAACTTTCCATCACAACTCTCCACAGGATCGACGCCTTTACGGGTCGGAGCCCCTACAGTATCGAGACTTAATTCCACCCGAGACTTCAGCGCTGCCATGGCTCAACGCACCCGTCTGGGCGATTTGCTCCGCCCCCTGAATTCGGAATACGGCAAGGTTGTTCCTGGCTGGGGAACAACACCAGTGATGGGCATTTTCATGGCCCTGTTCCTTGTGTTTCTGTTGATCATTCTTCAGCTGTACAACAAGTCACTGATCCTTGAAGGCATCAATGTCAACTGGAATGGCTTGGGTCTGGGCTGACATCAGGTCATGAATGTTTTCGGCATTGGTCTGCCAGAGATGGCCGTCATCGCGGCGGTCGCTCTCTTGGTGTTTGGGCCTAAAAGGCTTCCTGAGTTCGGCCGTACCCTCGGGAAAACACTCAAAGGGTTTCAGTCGGCCTCAAAGGAGTTCGAACGTGAAATCAATAAGGCCATGGCTGACCCCGAACCCGAAGGGGATCAGGCCAAGGCTCTAGAAGCACCAGCTGAGACTGTTGTAACTCCAGTGGTTTCTCCAAAATCAGAGCCAACATCCCCCTCCGATTGAGTCGATGAATCGCGGTGATCTCCGCTTAGTGGTGGGGTTGGGGAACCCGGGCAATCGCTATGCCAACACACGACATAACGTTGGCTTTATGGCCTTAGAACGCCTGGCTTCTCGGGAGGGCGGAGGCTTTCGTTCTATGCCCAAGCTCCAAGGTCAGCTTGCTGATCTGGGTGTGGGGGACAAGAGATTGCGGTTGTTGATGCCCCAAACGTTCATGAACGACAGCGGGCGCTCGATTCGGGCAGCATTGGATTGGTTTGGGTTTGAGCTGCATCAGCTCTTGGTCCTCGTTGATGACATGGATCTGCCGCTTGGCCGTTTGCGTTTGCGGGCCCGTGGCTCTGCTGGTGGCCATAACGGTCTTAAAAGCACCATTCAGCATCTCGGTACGCAGGATTTCGCGCGCCTGCGGATTGGAATCGGTGCACCCGGACAAAATCCCAGTGAGCGCAAGGCACGAACGGTGTCGCACGTGCTCGGAAGTTTCAGTCGTGACGAAGAGCCCCTGCTCGACAAGGTTCTGTTGGAGGTCGTGGATGGTTTGGAAAGGATTCAGCGGCAGGGTCTCGATCTTGCAGGGAATCACATCAATGGGCTTCAGCTGGCTCCCACCAACACCGAGGCGTGATGGCAGCGCTACCCGTTACCACCGCCCATCTGCGGGTTCAACGCCAGAGTTTTGCGGATCAATGTTTGGAAGGAGACGTCCAGGCTGGAGGCTTCAATTGGCAGTTCAGCTGGTTTTTTGACCGTGGCGAACTGAGTGTGGAGCCCTCCCTGGGGCGAGCCTTGATTCAAGACGCGCTTCTTCGTTTTCTTGTGAAATCTGACTATGACCTTGAGCCGGGAGGGGATTACACCTTCACCGTGAGGGCGCGTTTTTGAGGGGATCGGGACCTGGCCATTGCAAAGACCGACCTAAATAATGTTCGAGGATGACGAGCGCGGCGATGGCGTCGAGATCGCCAGATGGGATGCGCAGGCCTAAAGGAAGCAAGCGTTTCCAGCCCCGTGCAGGCCACAACTGCCAGTAACGCGCCCTGGCTCGCAAGGTAGTCCCGGTTTCGTCCACGACGCGGACCTTCAGGCTTGCGGGAAGTTGGTGTTGCCAGATCGTGCTGCTGGTGCCGTCACCGATGACCAGCTCAGCAATCTGATCGTCCTCCCCCTGAGCATCCACCATCCAGGATCGAAGCTGATCAAGCACCTCAGCGCTGGGTATCACCATGCCTTGAAGCACGGTGTTCGTGGCGATGTCTGCTAACAGCAGCCCACATTTACTTCGGCCGGGATCTAGCGCTATGACGCGTGTCATTGGCTAAGGCGCAACTGGATGGCGATCGGATCTGCCGTTTCGCTGCGTCGTAAAGCGACTGCTTCGAGCGCTGCGAGTCCTCCGTTGCGATCGATCAGTTCTTGGCCAAGCGCATTGATTTCATTGCCATCAAACTGCAACCCCTTGCTGAGCGAACCGCGTCGTTGCACCTCGGCCAATGTGGAGGCAAGGAGAAGATTTAGTCGGTTGCGAACGGCTTCAGGGTTGCGTTCATTGCTCGCCAGGGTGGTGCGGGCCAAGACCTCTCCCTCCCTTGTCACGGTGACATTGGGAAGCACTTCAGGGAAGGCGTACACAACGGTTTCTCCGAGCAGCACATTGGCGGCTGAACGGATATTCACAACCCAGGTGCCAGGTTTGCGAATCGTTTGCTCCAAGCGCTGGATGTCAGGCCGCGGAACCAGCAAAATTTGCCTTTCCGCTGGTTGGCCAGGGAGCACTTGTTGATAGGCCTGAAGATTGGCGTCACGCAATAACTGATCGATGACCGTTTTTGCTTGATCGGGACGTTCGAGCTTCAGGGTCACGGTGGCAAGTGGCTGACCGCTGCTAATGGCGACGTTTCCGCGCCGCAGCGCCAAGAGCGTGTCCTCTAGTTGATTGAGTTCTTTCTCTCCACTGCGAATTTGCGTGCGCACGGCCGAGAGTTCCTGCTCGGTGCGTTGGATCTCCACATCTTTCGCATTCACGTCTTGGCTCAATCGTTGCCGCTCGGCTTCCAAGGATCGGGTTTGTTCCTGGAGGGGCTTCAGGGTGCGACGCAGTTCTGCCGCTCGTTGTTGTGCCGTTGTGAGCTCCTTGCCGGCTTGCCTCTGAGCGCTTTTGCTTGTCTTGAGGTCGGCGCGACTGCTCCGCAATTTGGCTTCGAGAGCATTGAGTTCAAACAGGCCCACCCTGAGCTGCCGACTCACTAACAGCAAGAGTCCAAGTGAAAGCGCACTAATCAGGCTGCCCGTTAAAACCGTGATCACCACGGCCGTGCGCTTGGGACGCAGTCCAAGCAAGCTCAGCCGAGCTTTCCCCACACGAGAACCAAGGCGGTCTCCCAGGGTTGAGAGCACGCCTCCAAGGACTAGCAGAGCAAGAAGTAGGAACCAGCCGGTCACGGTGAACGAAGGATCAGAGTTCGGACGGGAGTTCCATCTTCACCTGCATGGTCAGCTGAACCGTTTAGCGAGAGCGATTGGATCGAGAACAGTGATCTTTTTGCGATCGATATCCACCAGGCTCGATGACTTGAGATCACCCAGGAGACGCGTGATGGTAACGCGCGTGGAACCGATGGCTTCGGCGATGGCTTGGTGTGAGAGGCGTAGGTCAATGGTGATGCCCCGTTGACCAGGAACTCCAAAATCTCGACAGAGCACCAACAGAAAACTCACCAGCCGAGATGACATGTCTCGATGGGTGAGGGTTTCGATCATCGTTTCGGTCTGGAGAATCCTGCTGGATAGACCCTGCAGTAACAGCAAGCCCACACTGGTGTCAGCTTCGATGGCCTGCCTCACAGATGTGGCTGGAGCCGTGACCATTTCCACTCTTGTGAAAGCGATCGAGTGATAAAAACGATCGGAGCGGTGACCTGTCAGTAACGACAGAACGCCAAACAAACTGTTTTCTCGTAAGAGGGCAACCGTGATTTCTTCGCCAGATTCATAAACCCTGGAGAGGCGGACGGCTCCGCGACGAATCAGGTACACCTTTTCTGCAGGGTCACCGGGGAAAAAGATGGTTTTCCCACGTTCCACCATTTCCGAGTTGGCACCATCGAGTCCCCGAATGACATCTTGAAGCGTGCGGCTGGAAGGAACCGCGGGACTTCCGAAGCTCGAGCCCGCCGGGCGCATTGTTGGTGGTGCGTAGCGGCTGAAGCCGCGGCTGACCTCAGCCATGGTCCCTACTCGTATGTCGGGATGCTATGGATCAGCCCCTCCTGTTCATGTAGCAAGGAACACGAAACTCGGCATTTTCACCTACTGGAGAGAGCTAAATTCTGATCGTGCATGATCTGCTTGAGGCCAGGCTCGGCGAGGTCTAGTAGGTCATTGAGCTGCTGACGGCTAAAAGGAGCTCCTTCGGCAGTGCCCTGCAGTTCCAGCAAATGCCCTGCTCCGTTCATCACAACGTTGAGATCCACATCGGCTTGGCTGTCTTCGCTGTAGTCGAGATCGAGAAGGGGGCGTTTGTGAATCACCCCAACGGAGACGGCGGCCACTTGGGATTGGACGGGGTTGGTGTTGAGAATTCCTTGTTGAACCAGTCGCTCACAGGCGCGTTGAAGCGCGACCCAAGATCCGCTGATCGCAGCGGTGCGGGTGCCTGCATCCGCCTGAATCACATCGCAATCGATTCTCAACGTGTTCTCGCCGAGAGCTTCCATGTTGATCGCTGCGCGCAGGCTGCGGCCAATCAGGCGCTGAATCTCCTGGGTGCGTCCGCTCAATTTGAGCAGTTCTCTGTTTTGTCGCTCTGGAGTGGATCCAGGCAGAAGTCGGTATTCGGCGCTGAGCCACCCCTGGCCTTGATCTTTGCGCCAGCGAGGCACACCTTCTTGATGGCAAACGCTGCAAAGAACAGCGGTGCGTCCGCTGTGGATGATCACTGAACTCAGGGCAAATCCCATGGGATCCCAGCTGATCGAAAAGGGGCGAAGCTCGCCCGGCTGACGTCCGTCATTGCGAGAGGTGTCGGTCATGAGCCCAGGGTGTGGAGGTTCTTTGAGCCTGCCAGTTGGCTCGGCACACCATGGATGGTGTCAAAGCACTTGTGTCTTGCACTTTCACCGCTAGATTCATCCACATCCGGATTTGCCGGACATCGGCGAATGTGATGACCGTCAGCCTCAGCCCTACCCATCATTCTCGTGAGTCGCGGACTGTTGACCACAGGACTCTTGAGCAAGCAGGGCTTCGAAGACTTCCCTCTGTAGAGGTTCGTCCACCCCTGCATTTGGTGGCTCCAGAAGGTCAGCTTCAGGTGCATACCGCCTCATTTCGGGGGAGTTTTTCTGGTGTGCTGAGCCAGGCGCTGCGGACGGCAGGCCTGGGTAGCAATGTTTTGATCGCTCAGTTCCTCAAGGGTGGAGTGGGCCAAGGTCCCCAGAGCAGCCTCACCCTGTGCGATCGGCTCCGATGGTTGCGGCCTTCCGTGACGGAATGCCTTTCAGATCCTGCTGCTAGCCGCGATGACGAGGTCAAAGAGGCTGTTCAGTCGGTCTGGGAGATCTGCAAAACCCATCTTCTAGAGGGCACGTTGGACCAACTCGTGCTGGATGAGATTGGCTTGGCGATCGAGCTTGGCTATTTGAGCCATGAGGATGTTTTGTCGGTGTTAGAGCAAAGGCCATCAGCCATGGATGTGATCGTGACCGGGCCTGCGATCCCTGCAGAGATGATGGAGATGGCTGATCAAGTCACGGAATTGCGTCGAGGTTTCTAATGCTTAAAAACGATCGCTGGATTACGGATCAGGCTGGGGCAGGCATGCTCGAGCCTTTTCAAAATGGCTTAGTGCGCCACTTGGATCCGGATCAACGCAAGAGTCCGGTTCTTAGTTTTGGCTGCTCGTCGTATGGCTACGACTTGAGGCTCTCGCCTAAGGAGTTTTTGATCTTTCGCCATGTCCCTGGCACGATCATGAATCCCAAGCGATTCAACCCTGACAACCTTGAATCCACGCCCATTCATCATGATGAGGATGGGGACTATTTCATCCTTCCAGCACATTCGTATGGCCTCGGTGTTGCCCTTGAAAAGATGCGGGTGCCGCCCAACATCACGGTTATTTGTCTTGGCAAGAGCACCTATGCCCGTTTAGGCATCATTGTGAATACCACTCCAGCAGAGGCTGGCTGGGAGGGACATCTCACCCTGGAATTTAGTAACAGTTCTGGAGCTGATTGTCGTATTTATGCCGATGAGGGGATCTGCCAGTTGTTGTTTTTTGAAGGTGATCCTTGTGAGACCACCTACAGCGACCGACAAGGTAAATATCAGCATCAGCCAGAGCGAGTGACGCTAGCCAAGGTCTGAACGTCAGCGCATGATTGCTTCCTGAAAAGTGCTTCCTAAGTATTCATTAGGGAGCGAGCCGGGCCTTATGCAGTCTTGTTTTTTCGTACCAGCCTGCAAATTCTGGAGTCCAAGCCTTGAGATGGGGCCACATCAGATCGCAGAGCTCGCGGATTTCTTGCTGAGCATCGAGCTTGGCGCGTAGATCCATGAAATGCAGGAAGGCTCTGAGCGTGAAGCTCACCACAAAATGTTGCCTGTAATCGAAGGGGAGAATGCCGCGGGCATGTTCTTCTGCAAAGCCGGCCTGAAGCAATTCCTGATACCGATCGGCGCTGATTTTGCAGTGGTTTAGATCTTTTTGGCGTTCAGCCTCGCTGTAGAGGTATTTCTTGCCCTTGCGGTCGCTGTACTCACCAACGGGACGCAGATAAAACACCTCTTCGAGATCGAGTTTTCCCTGTGCCGCCCGACAGATGCGCTCGCCTGTGTAGCGCATGGATTGCACATCAAAACTGACGCCCACCCGGTGCGTCCGTGCCTGTTGCATCACGGAATGCGGAAACCAGCCCACGTTCAACACAATCTGGGCATGCTCCATGGGTCCGTAATGTCCCCGTTCTCCGGCTAGGAGGCGTTTGACGCAGATTTCGCCTGCTTTGGTTTCATCTGGCCATTGCTCGCGGTCGGCCGCGACGAAGCCCTCGCTGTAGTCCTGGTGCATTCCCACATACACGCACTGTTGCGGATTCGGGGTTGCGGCGATCAGGTCAACTCGAAAACGAGAGTCCATTGGTGTCGTCTGCGCTGAACTGTTCATGCTTTGTCTAGCTGTGGCTGCGGGGCCCTGGGCTTGAAACTGTCTCGGCAGGGGGCACGCTGCTGGTGGAACCAACGCCCGCAAGCTGAGGTAAAGGCGCATTGTCAATCAATGCAACCGCTAGTGATTCCAACTCGTCAGCTGTTCTCGCTCCAAGCGAACGGCCGCGCATCACGCCGTCGGCTGAAAATAAATTGAGCTGTGGAATCCCTGTGACGTCGTATTGATCGGTCAAATCCAGCCAGCGTGGGTTGTCGATATTCACCAAAACAACGTCGAGTTGATCGGCGTGATTCTGTTCCGTTTGAAGCATCGCGGGTGCCATGGCTTGGCAGGCCTCACACCAATCGGCGTAAAACTCCAGCACGGTGGGCCGGGAGTTGGTGAGGGCCACCTCAGGATCCAGGGATTGTCTGGCCAGCTGATCGAGAGGCGCTTCCTGATTGAGACCATTGCGCAGCAAAAATAATCCAGCAGCAAGGACCAGTGCAGTGATCAGAAGCAACCCCTTTTGCAAGGGGGTCAGGGTGGCGGGGGCGGAACTGCCGGTCATCCCGGGAAGACTTGATTGGTTTCACTTTGGCAGGCTGATGCGTGTGTTGTTGCTAGCGTTTAAAAGCCAATTCTGTTGTTGGGATCTGCTGTCTCGCTGATGTCATCAGTGATTTCATCGGTCGACCGTTGGCTGCTTGCTGATGTCTTTTTTTCGTTTTTTGGTCCTACCGCTGCGGGCCCCCCTGCTGCTTTTGCTCTTTGCTGTTGCTGTTTTCCTTGGCCACCATTGGTCGATTGAGAGCGAGTACTTAATTGCTCTGCAGAACGTGTCGCCCCGCTTGTTCTGGACGGTAGAGATCGTTCAATCGCTGGTGATCGTGCTCTTCTGCACGATGCCTGATCTTTTGCTTCGCCAACTGTCGTTATTGATGGCCTCCAGTCGGGTGCTCAGCCTGATTTCGACCCTGCTGCTGGTGATCGTGGTGGGGCTTTATGTGCTCAGTTTGAGCTTGCTGTCAGATGTGCTGATCTTGGCTTCTGCCACCTTGCTGGCCCGTTTGGACCTCACCCGGATCAAGGTGATGCCTCCGCCTCAGGTCATGGCCTTGGGCTTGGGGGCGCTGGTGCTTGTGGGCATCTGGTTGGGGCAGGATCTACCGAACCCCTTGGCTTCCGCTGTCGCAGCGGTCGCGTCCTGATCCGAGATAGGCCCAAAGATTGCCCAGTACTTTTTTTGTGTAAAGGCGCGTTTCTGGATAGGGGATGCGCTCCACCCATAATTCTGGATCTTTCTCCAGAAGGGGAGTGACCCATTGGCTGGTGGCTCCAGGCCCGGCGTTGTAGCTCGCAATCGCCAGCACAATGTTGCCCTGCCATTGCTCCAGCAATTGCGCGAGGTAGCGCGCTCCGAGCTTGGCATTGCGGGTTGGCTCGCGTAGCTCATCGCTACTCAGGGTGCCGCCGGCCAGTTCTTCCGCCGTCGCTGGCATCAGTTGCAGCAACCCGATCGCCCCGACGGGTGAGCTCACGCCTGGGGAGAAGCGAGATTCCTGTTTGGCGATGGCCATGAGGAGTTCCCTTCGTACCGCCTCTGATTGGGATGCGGTCTCAAACACCTCCGGGAGCAGATGCGGATGCTGGCTGCGGTGCAGGAGCTGTTGCTCTTCGCAGGTTTGATTCACCAATCTCAAGCTGGCGCGCCAAAGACGACTCAGACCCGTCCATGCGTCGCCGACGGCAATGCGAAGGCGACCTTCGACGAGCTTTTGCTCTGGATTGGATGGCTGATCGGATCGGGGCTGTTGGTTTCTCCAGGTTTCCCATGCTTCCTGGGTTTGGCCGAGTCGCCAGAGACGATCCACGAATGGATCGCCACTTTTTAATGGCTCCCAGTGCGATGGAAACGCCTCGCCAAGGGCTGCAGAGCGAGAGGCTGATGCTTGATTGAGATCTGGAAGATCTCCCCGTCCCAATCGCACCTCGGCGCGCCAGGTGTAATAACTCCTCGGATGGGTTTTGACCAACGTTTCCCAGACGTTTAGGGCTTGCGCTGTTTGGTCTTGCTTCGCCAGTGCGAGCCCCAGCCAGAACTGCTGCCTCGCGGCTAGAGGTTCAGGAAGATCTGAGTGTGGAATGGCGTTCAGCAGTGCTTCTGCCGTTGTCCATTGATCGTTTAGAAGGGCTTTGCGGGCCAAGTCCCACTGCAGTTGCCAGGCCGCTGGGTTGGTAGGCCAGCGCTTCAGAATGGCCATGGCATTCGATGCGTCACCGTTCGCCCCGTCACCAAGCCGCACCCGGGCTGCTGCAACATCAGCGGAGCGTTGTTGCAAAGATTGCGGCAGCGGGTCCAACAGAGCGGGATCTGGTTTTAGCGGCTCGCTTAGTAGCGCTGCTGCCTTGAGCGCCGCCGGATCGTCTGGGTTGCTGATGGCGAGATTGAGCAAGTGCTGCTTTCCACGCTCTTGCTGTTCAGCGCTGCCTCGGAGCAGGACCCGACCAATCGCCAAGCCGCTGGCTGGAGTGGTAGGCGTGCCTTGGAGGCAGGCTTCCGCTGCACGGCCATCCCCAAGGGTCGCGAGTGCTTGCGCAAGCGTGAGTCGATCGTCTTGATTCAAGCCATCGCCGCTGATCCTGTTGCAGGCTTCCCTGAGCTGCGTAGCAGCCCCTGGCCAACGGGCCCCCCAGCGGGCCAGATGCAAGGCGGCGATGGCTTGCTTAGGAGAATCCGTTTTGGTTTCTGCTGCTGCCGCTAAGGCGGCTGGGTGGCCAGGTTGTTGCCGGAAAAGATCTGCGTGAAGCCTTGGGTTGGCTTGCCCGAGCTGATAACGCGCATCGGCACTGGCCGCACTGTCAGGGAAGCGTTGAAGCAAGTCCTGCCAACGTTTCTTTTCCTCTGACGGACGCCCGAGCTTGGCTGCGTTTAACGCCTGCTGTTTCAGCGTGACAGCAGCGAGGGGATCGTTGCCCCAGCCCTGATTGGCCAGCAACCGCTGGGATCTCTCCGCTGAATCGGTGCTGCGCGCTGCGAGCAAGAGAGCGGCTTCTCTCCGTTCCTTGGGATTGATCGACCAGCGGTAACGCGTCCAGAGATCAGCGCTTGAAAGGGATGGTGTGATTGGAGTGTGCAGGCGGCGCATGACCGTCTGTCCGCCGAGGACGAGTGCAACGGTGAGGAGCGGAGTTCCAGCGAGAAGCAGAAGGCCACGGGAGTGTTGAGCGGTCAAGCCTCGGCCGGAAACTGATGGCATTCTGTTCCCAGCGCACGGCATTGGGATGGCACAGGGGCAAGGGCCGCGGCGCCCAGGGAGTGAGCAACGCCGTCGCTGTGCGATTGCTGTTGGCCTCGCTTTGCTCGTCTGGGGATTGCGTTGGCTTTGGCCTCTCCAGTTTCTGCCTGGCTGGTTGGTGGCAGGGCTGTTGGCTTGGGCGTTGCTGGAAGTAGCGGCGCTATTGCTGGCTCCGCGTCGTTGGCGCTAGAACCAGAGGCCCGGCTTAAGATTGAGTCCAGAATTGAGTTTCCATGGCTGAAGCTGCCATCCATCCTTTGGGGCACCTCCCGAAGCCATCGCAGATCAGTTTTGGGACGGATGGCTTGCGTGGTCGGGTGGACACCATGCTCACGCCGGCTTTGGCCCTTCAGGTGGGGTACTGGTGTGGACGCGTGCTTCAGGCCGAGGGGCCTGTGCTGATTGGCATGGATTCGCGCAGCAGCGGCAGCATGTTGGTCGCGGCACTCACCGCTGGTCTGACGGCGTCTGGCCGCGAGGTGTGGAGCTTGGGACTGTGTCCTACTCCGGCTGTGCCCGGTTTGATTCGCCGCTATTCAGCGGCCGGTGGCTTGATGGTCTCGGCGAGCCACAACCCTCCGGAAGACAATGGAATCAAGGTGTTTGGCGCCACTGGCAGCAAGGTGTCCCCTGAACGTCAGCAGGCGATTGAAGCTGGCCTCCGTAGTGGAGACGGTGCTGGGATTGCGTTAGCGGCATCTGGAGTGGCACGCCATCGCCCTGAACTTCTTGACGACTACCGCGCCAGCTTGTTGTCCAGCGTTGGGCAGCACCGACTTGATGGTGTCCCCATCGTGCTGGATCTCTGCTGGGGGTCGGCAACAGCCTGCGGGGCAGAGGTGTTTGCTGCTCTTGGCGCCGATCTCACGGTGTTGCACGGTGATCCCGATGGAACGAGGATCAACGTGAATTGCGGATCCACACATCTTGAGCCGCTGCGCCGAGCGGTGATCGAGAAGGGCGCCGCCATGGGCTTTGGCTTTGATGGGGATGCCGATCGCATGTTGGCTGTTGATGGCCAAGGACGTGTGGTGGATGGTGACCATGTCCTTTTTCTCTGGGGGTCTGTCTTGCAGGAGCAGGGACAGCTGCCGGATCAGCGTTTGGTGGCCACGGTGATGTCGAATTTGGGTTTTGAGCGGGCTTGGCAGGCGCGGGGTGGTCTTTTGGACCGAACTCCAGTGGGAGACCAGCATGTGCATGCCGAGATGGTCCGCACGGGGGCAGCCCTTGGTGGCGAGCAATCAGGTCACATTCTTTCGTCCTCCCATGGTTTGGCAGGTGATGGTGTCTTAACCGCTCTTCAGCTCGCGAGCCTCTGCCATGCGCAGCAGCTCTCCTTGGCCGAGTGGGTGGATCAGAGCTTTCAGGCCTATCCCCAAAAACTGGTGAATGTGCGCGTCGAGAATCGCGAGCGCAGAAAGGGTTGGGCGGACTGTGCACCTCTCCATTCCCTGGTTCAAGAGGCAGAGGCCTCGATGGCTGAAGACGGACGTGTGCTGGTGCGAGCGAGTGGGACAGAACCCCTGCTGCGCGTCATGGTTGAGGCTGCCGATCAAGCGGTGGTCGATCACTGGACCTCGCGCTTGGCCGCAGCAGCTGATCAGCATCTCAATGCGTCTTGATTAGCGCCTCTTGATCAGCAGCGTTCAAGAGCCAGCGTGAGCGCCCCATCGCAGGCGTCACCATTTCGATCCTCCCAGCGCGCATCAACCTGGCGACGGCGTAGGGATGCGTCCACAGCCTGTTGAAGGGGCGCCAGATTTAGGAGTGCGCCACCTCGAGCACAGAGCACTGGCTGGGTGAGCCCCAGGGATAACGCCACGGCTTGAACGGCTTCAGCAAGGGCATTGCCGGAGCGGTTGAGAATGGCCTCGGCTTCAAGATTGCCTGCCTCAGCGGCGGCGGAGACGAGGGGTGCCAATTGGGCGAGCTGAGCTGGTTGGAAATCGGGTTGCACAACAAAGGCCTTGATCTCTTCTGCTGTGCGGCAACCAAGGACTTCCCACAACTGGTTGCGTAGGGGGCTGTCTGGGAGTCGGCCATCGGCCATGCGCAGACTGAGCTGCAGCCCCTGATGGCCGAGATCAAAGGCAGCCCCTGCTCCATCCAGTTGCCATCCCCATCCGCCACAACGCTGTTCAAGCCCGCTGGTGTTGCGTCCAATCACGACCATCCCCGTGCCACTGATCAGCACAATGCCGGCATCGTTGGGGAACGCTCCGCGCAGGGCGGTGCGCTCATCGCCAGTGGCGATGCAGTGCGCTTTTGGCAGCTCGAGACTGGCTGCAAGCAGCTCGCTGGCGCGGTCCTGAAGCGCCGTGCCCTGCTCCACTCCGCTGGCTCCAACCGCTGCAGCGTTGATCTCCATTCCGCTGGGATTCGCGGCATGCAGGCTGCTGCGAATCGCCTCCATGAACCGTGTTTCGCCCCCGGCGGCTTGGAGGTGGCTGACGCCACTGCCCTGGCCTTCGCCTAGCGCTTGCCAGTTTCCGTTGTGCCAACGGCTCAGCTTGCAGCGGCAATGGGTTTGGCCAGCATCGAAACCAGCCAAAATCAGGGCGTCGCTCATGGGTTGACGCTCATGGGTCGGTCTGGGTGGTCTTGTGGGCCTGACTCAGCGTTGCCAGGCAAAACCAACCGATGATTTGCACTTCTGGCCTGAAGAAAATGGTGTCTGTGGCACCTTGAATGACCAGCCCGGCGATGGCGGCCAGGCACCCCAGCCAGGGCAATGCCAGAGCAGCCGATGAGCGCAGCGCTTTAAGGCCGTTGCGAAAACTGGCTCCAGCCAATCCAAGCGCGGCGATCAGGCCTGGAATGCCCGTTTCCACAAGGAGCTCCAGGGGCACGGAATAGGCGCTCAGAGCATTGAACTTGGGCTGTTGATACAGGGGGTAAATGGCATTAAAGGCAGCGTTGCCGGGCCCGATGCCCAGCCAGGGGCGGTCTTGAATCATCTCCACGGCGGCCAACCACACGTTGATGCGGAAGTTGTTGGAGCTATCACCTCGACCAGATAGCAGGCTGGCAACCCGCGTGCGGATGGGATCCACCTGCGTGACTGCGATCGCCAGGGCCACACCAGCCACCACCAGCAGGACGATCGGGACGAGACGTCGCCACAGTTTTGGCCAGCTGCGGATGGCACGCAGCACGAGCAGCAGGACCAACACCCCAAGGGCCGCGAGCATGCCCAGCCAGCCCCCGCGGCTGTAGCTGAACAGGGTGGCTGTGGCTCCCAAGCCCAGTGCAACAGCTGCATAGCAGCGTGCCCCCCAGCCCTGCCAGCGGATCAAGGCAACGAGTGCCAACGGCAGGATCGGTACCAGATATCCCGCCAGCAGATTGGGGTTGCCAAGGGGGCCGTAGATCCTGATCGTGCCTGCCGTGATGGAGTTGGGATCAGCCCAGCGCGCCAGCTCCTCGGTGGGTCCGTAAAGCTGGCGCAAGGCCATCACACTGGTGAGGACTTCGCCGGCCAGTAGCGCGGCCACGAGGCGGTCCCACCACTCGGGGCGCTCGGCCAGCAGCTGTCGCATCAGCGCATAGACGCCGAGGTAGCTGAGCAGCTTGATCAGGCCTTTCGCTGCTGCGGCTGGAACGGGGGAAAACCCCGTGGCCAGCACGGCGATGCCAAGAAACACGAGCACCCAAGCGCTGATGGCACCGATGCGTTGCGGCTGGCTCACGCTGGACCAGAGGATCCACAGCGCTCCGCAGGCCAGAACCACAATCCCGAGCCCTGTTCGGGTGAGGAAGGGAAGTCCTGCGAGGAGAACCATGAGCAGGATGCTTGCCCACCAGCTCAGGCGCCTGCGCTGCTGATCAGTCGCGGGAAGCAAGCCTTGCCAGCGCAGCAACAGGGGTGGTGGGGCCGGAGCCTCAGCCATGGGGAGTGGGTGCGGTGTCTTTGGAATTATCAACCTGTTGCCAAGCCAGCTCCAGATCCCTTAATGCTGGAAGCGCGGCATCCGTGCGCTCAAACAGCACGCGATAGCTGGGCAGTCCTTGTTCCTGGACGTAGCGCTCCCGTTCCGTCGCCATGGGCAATGGGTTGCTGGTTCGCCATGGCCGTTGATCGTCTTTCGGGCGTTCAAAGCAGTTTGAGAGCTCCACCAGGCTCACCATCGGTTCGATGACGGCCAACACATCACTTTGCAAAAAAAGCTGTCGGCCGGGATGGAGGGCTGAGGCGATGGCGAGCAACAGGGCAGGTTGCAGCACGCGGCGCTTGCGATGGCGTTGTTTGAACCAGGGATCGGGAAACTGAATGCTGACCAGGTGCAACTGGTCTGGTGGCAACGCTGCCATCCAAGCCTCGAGGCTGATATTGGCATTGCAAAATAAAAAATGAAGGTTGTGCTGCTGCTGCCGGTCGCGATCGTGTTGGGCGGCTTGCACCAGGGGCCGGCGGATCTCAACGCCGAGATGGTTGCGCTCGGGTTGCAACGCCGCCAGCTCCAACAGAAAAAAGCCTCGAGCGCAACCAATATCGAGATGGATGGGCAGGTTGGGATGCTCGAACAGTTCCTGCGGCGCCGGGAGTTCCAGCGGCAACTGAAAAAAGCGGCTGAGGGGATTGACGTGCTGGCGCATCAGTCCTCAGCTGACGCCACAAGAGGTGCGTGGCGGAGCAAGCCCCAGCAAGCGGTGTAGCCATGCAGGTAAGTGGTGTTGCTTAAGGGGCCGATTTCGCCATTGCAGAATGCGCCGGCGATTGGCAGATCGGGCAGAACGTCGCGAGCGATGGAGACATCACCGTTGGCTTCTCCGAATAGCCCACTGCCTCGGCCGAGGCAGGCAAACAGCAGGCCACAGAGTGGCGGCGGCGAGGGGCAGCGTTCTTGGCTGGCCTCTAGTAGCTGGCGTGCCTCCAGTCTTGATGACTGGGCTTCTCTGAGCTGAAACTGCACGTGTTGGCCTGGACGGACCCGCTCAGCCACGGCGACGGCGCCATTGCGTGGGTCGACGCCAATGAGATTGCGAACCAAGAAATCGCTGGGGCACTCCTGCATTAAATTGCGCCGTTCCACACCAAGGAAAAGGGAGTGCTGCACCAGCTCTCTGTCTTCCGCATTGAGATCGGCCAGGACCCGTTGCAAGCAGGCCACTGGCGTGTCGCGACGATCGCCATCGCTGAGTTCCAATAGGACGTTGCGTTGGGCTTGCTCAATCGCAAACACGGGACCAATGGGCCGGCAGCCCTGGGCAACGACCGGATCGAGAACCCAGTCGCCGCCGATGCTCACTCCAGCGGCACCGTTGATGATCTGACCATCGAAGAGCAGGGATCCATGACTGGCGTTGTGGGGGGCGGCAATCCCCCCGATGATTGCTGCGTTGGGATAGGCGTAATCCAGGCCACTGATCAGGTCATTGATCGCTCCACAGCTGGGATCGATGAACAGCAGCAGAGATCGGCTGTCTGCCGGGTCAACGCTGACCCAGTCCTGCCAGTTTTGAACCGGCCCATCAAGATCTGGGAGAGAGCCGGTGTCGAGTTGAAACGGCTTCAGCTGAGCTCCGGGGAGATTTAAGAGGGTGATGCTGAGGGCCGTGGTCTGTTCCAGCTCTTGCGATCGCCCGGCACTATCCGTTCCAACAACGCCACCTCCAACGAAGCCAATCCAGTGTTCTGCCTGCAGTCGCTGGCTGAGCAGCGGAAGCAACCGCGGCAGATCGCTAGCGAATTGGCTGGACACAAACACCAGGGCTAAATCGCCTTTCTCCGAGCCGAGTTGATTGGTGACATCTTTCGTTGCCTCTTCCAATGAGGCACAGCCACTGAGTGCCGTGCGGCACTTGGCCTGGGCTCCGGAGCCTCGGAACCAATCGAGGGGGTTGAACGGAACCATGTGTTGGACCCTACCAATCTTGAGGGCTAGGTCGATGGCGTCGATAATGGCTCCAACTCGAACCTGCCTGGTGCCTGATCTCCCTTACCGCAGTTTGGTTTGGCTTACCTATCGCTTAGGCGCAACCTTTGCCCTCGGTGTTCCGCTTGTTCTGTTGATCTGGGCAGGGGTTCGGCGTGAGCCAGCCATGGTGCGATTGCTGGGTCTCTACTGGAAAGTGGCAAGCCTGTTGCCCATCAGTGTGTTGCTGCTCACCGATCGGCGTCCGATCGGATATGTGATGGCCTTCATTGCACCGGTGCTGATGGCGGTTTCGGTGTGGTTCTGGGTGGATCTCAATGAAGAATTGGCCGACAGTGCACCAGGGAGTGCCCTTCCTCTGACCGTTCGTATCTGGCGCTGGGCACTCACTGGATTCGCCGTGCTTGCGGCGGGAATGTCAGCAACAGCATTGCGCTGTGTGGATCAACTGACAGGTGCTGAGTGCTTGGCCTGGCTGGAAGGTCCCCAGGGACTGCATCGTGTCGCGGAGCGTGTGTTCGATTTCGTCTTCGGTGGTCAGTGGAGTGAGGCTGTTGCCGCATTCATTGGCTATGTGGCGTTAGTGGCCTACGTGGTGGGGCTCCTCCAGTGGCTGCTCGTGCGCCTGCCGCGCCAGGGACGGGTGGCTGGTGAGTTCTGATTCGTTGTCGTTGCTGCCAGCCCTTGAAGCGATCAGTCGCGATCGCCCCGATCGGGTGTTGCGACTGCGAGGAACGGTGCAGTGTGCTGAAGGTGCGGAAGAAGCGCTGGAAGTGTTGATTTTTCGAGGTTTCAGCAGCTGCACCACCCATCCCACAGATTTCGATCCGGATCGAACCGTGCTTCCTGAGGGGGCGGTGATCCAAACCGCTGAATTGCTGCGCGGTCCACTGAACCCTCAGCAGGAGGAGCTGCTAATTGGGCCCCTACCTCCTGCGCAATTAAGCGAACCAGACCGCTGGATCTGATCCCTAGCGCCGTTCCAGCACGGACACGCAGCGACCGCACAAGCTGGGGTGATCGCTGTGCTGACCAATGTCACTTTCGTAGTGCCAGCAGCGCTCACACTTCTCCCCGCGAGACAGGGCTACTTCGATCACGGCGAGCTCGTTGTCATCACTGGCCAGCAATTCGGCCCAGGGCTCGCCTCCAATCTGCAACTGGGAGACGATGAGCCAATCGCGCAGGCCATCCACCTCCTGATCCCCCTTGCTTTGGAGCCAGTGGAGGGCGTCTTTGAGGGCAGGGGTGCGCGCTTCGATGCGGACGGCCGCCTCAAGCGATGCTCCGAGCTTGCGCTTGCTTCGGCATTCTTCCAGCACTTTGTTCACCGCTGCGCGCAGCTCGCGGAGCTCCCGCATCGGCGCTTGAAGGCTGTCATCGCGCCACTCCTCTGGAACGGAGGGCCAGCCACTTAGAAACACCGACTCAGTCCCGGTGGGATAAGGGATGTTCTGCCAGATGTCTTCCGCCATGTGGCAGAGCACGGGAGCGATGGCCGCGGCCAGACGTTCGATGATCAGAGCCATCACGGTTTGGCAGCTGCGGCGACGCTTGTCGTTGGGGGCGCTCACGTACAGCCGGTCTTTAGCAATGTCGAGATAGAAGTTCGAAAGATCGGCGACGCAGAAGTTCTGCAGAAGCTGGAAGAAGCGGAAAAATTCATAGGCTTCAAACGCTTCGCTGATCTGGTCGAGCACGGTTGCGGTGCGCTGCAACATCCAGCGATCGAGCAACGGCAAATCGCTGATGGCGATCGCATCGCGGCTTGGGACGAAGTCGTGCAGATTGCCGAGCAGGTAGCGCGAGGTGTTGCGCACTTTGCGGTAGACGTCTGACAGCTGCCGCAAGATGCCAGCACCGATCGGCACGTCTGCCGAATAATCCACAGAACTCACCCATAGGCGGAGCACATCGGCGCCGTAGGCGGGTTCTTGCTTTTGATTTTTGCCACCCTCGATGATCACCATCGGGTCCACAACATTGCCGAGGGATTTGCTCATCTTTCGGCCTTTCTCATCCAAGGCAAAGCCATGGGTGAGCACGGTCCGGTAGGGGGCTGTGCCGTTGACGGCCACCGACGTCAACAACGAGGACTGGAACCAGCCGCGATGCTGATCTGATCCCTCTAAGTACAGATCTGCGGGGTAGCTGAGACCGTCGCGTTGGCTCGATACGGAGGCCCAGCTGGAGCCGGAATCGAACCACACATCCATGGTGTCTGTGCCCTTACGCCAAAGATGCGCTTCTGCGCTGTGGCTGGAAGGGAGCAGATCAACCTCGTCTTTTTCCCACCAAATGTCGGCTCCATGGTCTGCGATCAGCGCTTTGACATGGGCGATGGAGTCGGCATTGAGCAGAACATCGCCAGTTTCACGCTGGTAAAACACCGGAATGGGAACACCCCAGGTCCGTTGACGGGAAATGCACCAATCGCCCCGTTCGGACACCATCGATTCAATCCTGTTCCGGCCAGATGCCGGCAGCCATTGCACGCCATCGATGGCGGTTAGCGCCTCAGTGCGGAAGCCTTCCACAGAGGCAAACCACTGTTCCGTTGCTCTGAAGATCGTGGGTTTTTTCGTGCGCCAGTCGTAGGGATAGCGATGGCTGTAGTTCTCTTGAAGAAGCAGGGAACCGGAGTCCTCGAGCGCTGTGATGATCACGGCATTGGCATCCTTGAGCACGTTCAATCCTTCGAAGGGGCCGGCCTCAGCGGTGAGGGTTCCGGCCTCATCCACTGGGCAGAGCACGGGCAGACCATGCTTGCGCCCTGTGTTGAAGTCATCCACGCCATGGCCAGGCGCCGTGTGCACCAACCCTGTCCCTGATTCCGTGGTGATGTACTCCCCACCCACCACGATCGCGCTGCGGCGCTCGAGCAGGGGGTGGCTGTAGGTGATGCCAGCGAGATCGGCCCCCTTCACGGTGGCTTTGGCTTGAAGCGGGCGTTCAAGCTTGGTGGCGAGGGAATCGCAGAGTTCCGCGGCCACGATGAGAAGCCGTCCGTTGCCGTCATCCGCCAGGCAGTAGTCGAGGCGATCGTTGACCGACACCGCAAGGTTGGCGGGCAGGGTCCAGGGGGTGGTGGTCCAGATCGCCACCTGCAGGCACTGACTCAGGGCGTTGCTCTCTGCGGGGACGTCCAAGCCCTGCTCGTTGAGCTTGCTGCGCAGGCCTGTGGGTAGATCAACCACAGGAAATCCCACGTAGACACTGGGGCTGGTGTGTCCGTCGGGATATTCCAGTTCGGCTTCGGCCAGGGCCGTGCGTGAACTGGGGCTCCAGTGCACTGGTTTGAGCCCTCGGTAGATGTGCCCCTTCAGCGCCATCGTTCCAAAGACGTCGATCTGAGCGGCTTCGTAGTCCTTTTGCAGCGTGAGATAGGGGTGCTCCCAGTCAGCCCAGATGCCCCAGCGCTTAAAGCCAGCCATTTGGCCTGCAACTTGCTTGTGGGCGTAGACCGCAGCCTTTTTGCGCAACTTGATCGGGGTGAGCGCTTGACGCTGCTCTTGGCTCATGGCCTGGAGCACTTTGAGCTCGATCGGGAGGCCATGGCAGTCCCAGCCAGGCACGAAACGCACCTTCCGGCCTTGCATCAGGCGATGCTTATTAATGATGTCCTTGAGCACCTTGTTCAAGGCGTGGCCCATGTGCAGGGCGCCGTTGGCATACGGGGGGCCGTCATGCAGGGTGAACACCGGGCCGGGATTGTTGCGTCCCAGTTCCAGGTCAATGCCTTTCTCTTTCCAGAAGGCCTGGAGTTCCGGTTCGCGGTGGATGGCATTGGCACGCATGCCAAACCCCGTCTCCAGCAGGTTGAGGGTGTCTTTGTAGGACGGTCGCTTATCAGCGTCCTGGCCTGTCTGCTGGGTCACGTTGGCGCTGCAGCAAAGGGGATTATCAGTCTTCGTCGGTGCGTGCTGTGTTTTCGGTTGTGCTTGCGGCTGTATTTGAGGTTGTTTCGATGGCGTTGTCAGCACGTCCGTCTTCAATGCTGTCCGTGCTCGTTTCAGTGCTCGTTTCAGCCTTGGTTTCGCTCTGGGCTTCAGAGCCGCTGGATGTTGAACTCACCACCTGTGTTTCTGGCGATGGTTCTGGGCTATCTGGACGGACCCAGAGCTTCTTGCGTTGTGGATTGGTGTCTGGTGTTTCAGCTGTGGCGTCCTTGTCGTTGCTGGCCTCACTGCTTTCAATGCTCTCACCGCTCTCACCGCTGGGAGGAGTGTCTATTGCTTCGCCTGTGGATGGCTGCTCAGGTCGCACCCAACGTTTGTTGGTTCCGGTTTTAGCGGCAGGTTTCAAGCTTTTGAGCGTGTCAGTTGTTGCGCTCACAACGCTGGCCAAAACGGTGGTGAGTTGTTGAAGGCTCGTGGTCCAGCGTTCCCGGGAGCCGAGTCTTTGTCGCTCCTCATCGCTGAGTTGTTGCCAGCGGGCTTGCCCTACTTCTGCCCCTAGGCGGCTGATCAGCAAGCCAGCGCAGGCGACTCCAAGCATGGGAGCGCCTCGCAAGCGATCACTGCTGGTCACGAGGACCAGTCCAAGCAACAGGACGACGGCTCCCCAGGCGCCATCGCGGGGACGACTCAGTTCTGTAGCGAGCAGTGGCAGCAGCAGCACGGCAAGGCCTGCCAGCAAACAGAGGTCTCCAGTGAGAGTGGCCAGCATCGGGGAATCGAGCGTCGACGTTGTCGCCATTCTGGGTCGATGTTTAGGATTCGCTTCTGCCCATCTGGCGGAATTGGTAGACGCGCTGGTTTTAGGTACCAGTGACTTCGGTTGTGCGAGTTCAAGTCTCGCGGTGGGCATTCCTTTTCCTAGATTGGTGTTGCTTGTAGCAGCAGGCAACACAGGAATCTTTCGATGACTCAGGCACTCGTACAACCGGAGAGCTCGGGATCGACGCCCCGGCTTCGGTCAGTGCCAAAGGAGTTTGTGGATCCACCTTCTGTATGGAATCCCACTGTTGGCTTGTTTTTAGGCGGGTACGGATTAGCAGCCTTGTCGATTTGGGGCTGGTTTGTCGGTGGCTGGCCATTGCCACTGCTCTTGATTTGCGGTTTCTTAGCGCTTCATTTGGAGGGCACGGTTGTTCACGATGCCTGTCACAACGCTGCTCATCCGGTTCCCTGGATCAACCAAGCGATGGGGCATGGCTCAGCCTTGTTGTTGGGATTTAGTTTCCCTGTTTTTACGCGGGTGCATTTGCAACATCATTCCCACGTGAATGATCCAAAAAATGATCCTGATCACATCGTGAGTACCTTTGGTCCTCTTTGGCTTATTGCCCCAAGGTTTTTTTATCACGAGTTTTTCTTCTTTCAGCGCAAGCTTTGGAAGCGTTGGGAGTTGATGCAGTGGGGATTCGAGCGAGCCATCTTTTTCACGATCATTGCTGCAGCAATTCGATTCGACTTTCTACCTTTTATTTTTAATTGTTGGTTTGCGCCCGCTCTCATGGTGGGGGTGACTCTGGGGTTGTTTTTTGACTATCTGCCCCATAGACCATTCTTGTCGAGAAATCGCTGGCAGAACGCTCGTGTGTATCCGGGTCGGACGATGAATTGGTTAATTATGGGGCAAAATTATCATTTAGTGCACCATCTTTGGCCCTCTATTCCATGGTTTGAATACAAGCCTGCCTATGAAGCGACCAAGCCCCTTCTTGACGCAAAAGAATCACCGCAGAGGCTCGGAATCTTTGAAACTCGCTCTGACGTTGTCAATTTCTTCTACGACATTCTGATTGGCGTTCGCAGTCATAAACCAAGGGGCAGCAAGATGCGTCCCGTTGCCAAGCTTCTGCCTAGCAGGAGGTTGAGACGAGCCTGGCTCACGTTATTGCGGCGTACAGCCGTCACTCCGGCACGTCAGCGTTTCTAGGGCGTAACGCCTGCGTGCCGTTATCGGAATGTTGTGGGCCTAATCCGCGAGGATTTTGGGAACGCGGAAGAAGTCTCCTTCGCGTTGGGGGGCCTGATCTAGGAGGTCTTGGCGCACATCTGTATCTACAACAGTGTCTTCACGCGTTGCATTGACCACTTCCACAGCACGTGTCGTGGGTAAAACCCCCTCCGTGTCCACCGCTTGCAGCTGATCCACGTAATCGAGAATGCGCTCAAGCTGCCCCGTATAGGTGGCGATGGTGTCATCAGGCAGGTCAAGACGGGCAAGTTGGGCCACCTTGCGAACGTCGTCGGCGGTGATCTTGCTCATGTAGCGGAGAGAAAGGTTTCAAGATCCTCGCGCAGTGCCGTGACCGCCGTATCCAGCAACCCTGCTCCGTGTTCTGCTGTCGCGAGATAGGGGTGAGAGCCCATGCGGCCATCGGGATAGCGCCGGCGAAAATCGGCTGGGCCATGAATGGCTCCGCATGGGGCGGGGTCAGGGAGGGGCCGTTGTTTTGCGATCAGGCTGTCGTGAAGATGGAGGGTGACAGCGATTTCGCTGGGGGTGGCATGTTGGCCTTCGCGATCGCCATAGAGCTCTCGGGCTTGGCGCATCACAGGCCCAGCCATGAACCAGTTGGAGAGTCTGCAGCGCAATTTTGATGCCACCGGAAGCCCTCGGCTGGCGGCCGTTCCATAGGCCTGGGCAAAGGCTGCTTTGGTGGTGGCCATGTTTCCTCCGTGGCCATTCACCACAAAGATTCGCTCGAACCCATGGGTGGCCAACGACAACACAAGGTCATGCATCACCGCCATCAGGGTGGCCGGCTGGAGACTCATCGTGCCCGCGAAGCCGAGATGGTGTTCGGCCATGCCATAGGCCTGAGCAGGAGTGACCAGCACTCCGCTGCGACGACCAAGTTCAAGCGCTACAGCTTCTGCGGTGAGGGCATCAGTCCCAATCGCACCTGTGGGTCCATGTTGTTCTGTGGAACCAAGCGGAATGATGATTCCTTTACAGCCTTTCAGGTAGGCCTCAACATCGGGCCAACTCTGGAGAGCCAAACGGATGGCTTCGGTGTTGGCTGCGGGGCCAGGCAGGGTGGCGTTCATGCCATCTCAATCAGTGGCTTGATGATCGCTCAACTCGCGCCTTAGTGCGCTGTGCCGTTGCCGTCGTACTTGTCGGTGTTGTAGTAGCCGCCTCTAGTACCGAAGTAAAAGGTGGCGATCACGAACAACCCGCTGCCAAAGACCAACACGGTCCCGAGATTGAAGCCGGAAAGGGCGGCGTCCATGGTTGGTAGGTCACTGCATTAATCATGCCAAGGTCTTGCCCGCTGAGTCGCCTTGGTGAGCTGATCGTCACCCGAGTAACGCTGATCTCAGGGCATGATCTCCTTACCGTCTCCCTGAATATCCAACCAATCGCGCAACCAGGCGGTGAGCCAGATGAAGGGAAGGGTGTCAGCCAAGGCGGCCAGGGCTTTGAACAAATAGCCGCTGGCGATAAAAACTCCTAGCTGAGGAAGCACCGCTTCCCCGGCGCGGATGGGCAACACATGGGCGGCGTAGTGGCTGATCAACACCACGGCACTCGTATCCACCAACTGGCTCACCAAGGTGGAGCCGTTGTTGCGGAGCCAAAGGGCCTTGCCATTCGTGCGCTCCTTCCAAAAGTGGAACAAGCGCACGTCTACGAATTGGGCCGTGAGGTAAGCCACCATCGATGCCCCGACAGATCCGAAAGCCAGGCGTTGAATTTCAAAAAATGTGGATTCAGGAGCGCCATTCAGGCCTGGCATCAGGCCTCCAATCCACAGGATCAAAACCACCCATCCATTGAGCAAGAGGCCCACCCACACCACCTGAGTGGCCCTTTCCTCTCCCCACAATTCACTAATGAGATCGGTGCACAGAAAGGTCACGGGATAGGGGAGGGCGCCAACGGCCACCACGATCGGGAAGGACCCGATCTGCCCCAGAGCCAGAAACCTCGTTAGGCCAAGGATGTTGAGCATCCCCAGGGTGCCGAGAAACAGCCCGGCCAGCACCAGAAACACCAGGTCTCGCCTGGCTTGGATTTGGCTTGTGGTGGTCGTGGCTGATGCCGACATGGGCGCGTCGTTCATCGGTTGCTTTGAGACAGTCTGGTCATTCGAGTTGTGATGACATGTCATCTGGAGTGGCGTGGTGGTGTTGCCTGCGCTTGATGACAATGGGTTCTGCGGGTGCTTATCCATGGACCAATGTCCTTCTCTAGCCCTCTAGCCACCTAGCCCATCGCCAAGGATTTCCCAGTACTCACCCAACTCTTCTTCTGCCGTCCAGCAGAAGTTGTGGGACCTGAATTAATTGGCTGCTTATTAGTGAAACGCCAAGACGACGGCAGCCTTCTCTGGGGGGTGATTGTGGAAACCGAGGCGTATTCACAGGATGAGCCTGCCTGCCACGGCTACCGGCGTCGGTCTCCGCAAAACGAAACCCTGTTTGGAGAGCCTGGGCGGTTTTATGTGTATGTGAGCTATGGCATCCACCACTGCGTGAATGTGGTGACGGATCGCAGCGATTGGGCCAATGGGGTGTTGCTTCGCGCTGTTGCCATGCCTGGTGAGCCTGAGCGGATAGCGGCAGGGCCTGGGTTGCTGTCCCGTCGTTTTGAAATCAGCCGCGTTCATGACAACAGCTCCGCTTGTGGTGAGAATGAACTGTGGTTGGCCCCAAGGCCCTCCGTTCTCAATAGCCCAGAGCTTGTGACCACCACGCGGATCGGAATCTCTCAGGCCCAGGATCTCCCCTGGCGTTGGTACCTGAAGGACTCCCGCAGCGTGAGCCGGCGTGCCCGAGGTGATCGGATGCCTCCTATGGGTCAGGCCTTCATTCCAACTCTGGAGTGGAAGCGATGAGTGGTTGGTCGCACCGGCATGTGCTCGATTTGGCTGCGTTCTCGCGAGACGACTACGCCACCGTGCTTGAGCTTGCCCATCGTTTTCGTTCGATGCCGGTGACCGGCGCGCGCAAACTTCCGGCCTTGCAGGGCCGATTGGTGGCCACCTTGTTTTTTGAGCCCAGCACGCGTACGCGCAGCAGCTTTGAGCTTGCCGCGAAGCGCTTATCGGCAGATGTGCAGAGTTTTTCGCCGTCGAGCAGCTCTTTGAGCAAAGGCGAATCTCTGCTTGATACAGCGCGCACCTATGTCGCGATGGGTGCTGATGTGTTGGTGATTCGCCATCGCTGCACGGATGTGCCCGCCCAGCTGGCCTTTGAGTTGGACCAAGCTGGAGAGCGCACCGTTGTGCTCAATGGTGGGGATGGTCAGCACAGCCACCCGAGCCAGGGCTTGCTCGATCTCTATACGCTTGCTCACCATTTCGATCCCCATCGCCCTCAACCCGAGGCCTTGCAGGGCAAGCGCATCGGGATTGTTGGCGATGTGTTGCATTCGCGCGTCGCGCGCTCCAACCTCTGGGCTCTCAGTGCCTGCGGCGCGGACGTGGTGCTGTGCGGGCCACCCAGTCTTGTGCCCGATGCCTT
This sequence comes from Synechococcus sp. MVIR-18-1, assembly GCF_014279835.1. NCBI lineage: Bacteria > Bacillati > Cyanobacteriota > Cyanophyceae > Synechococcales > Synechococcaceae > Synechococcus > Synechococcus sp. MVIR-18-1. Next base: position 355,766 of record NZ_CP047942.1, read on the forward strand.
CGCAGACTTCTTGGATGCTCCGCCGCCTGGGCAAACTGTTGATCCTGTCCATCAGCGTGGAACGCTGCAGATCAGCCGCAACCTGGATGAATGCTTGTCTGGCGCGGACGCTGTGATGACGTTGCGCTTACAACAAGAACGCATGACCGATCACCTGCTCACGAATCTGGATCGTTATCACCGTGACTATGGGCTCACCCATGAACGGTTGCGACGTTGTTCTTTTTCAGGTCCTGTGCTGCATCCAGGCCCTGTGAATCGTGGGGTTGAAATGAGCGGTGCCCTTTTGGACGACCGCTCGATCTGCTTGGTGGAGGATCAAGTTCGCAATGGAATCCCGATCCGGATGGCGTTGCTTTATTTAATGGCGGCGTCTGATCCTGTGGCGGATTCGCCAAGGTCCCCAGCGCCATCCTGAATAGGAACACCAGAAAGGGAACTGGAGTAATAGTCCATCGCTGCTTTGAGTGCCGCATCTGGAGAGGCAATCGAGGGTCCGCTGCCGCTCCTCATGGGGAATGGGGCGTCTGCGGAGTCGAGACCGATGTGCTGGCTTGGCATGCCTGTGAGCAGCATCGATGAGCGTTGTTGCGACAGCACAGCAAACATCCACTTGATCAGCAAGGACAAGCGATTTTCCCGATCGGGCATGAAGGCGAGGTGTGCGGCGGCCCAAACAGCCCAGCCTGGGCTGCCACTGAATTTGAAGCCGCGCAGATCAGCAACAGCGGCAACACGATCCAGCACGGCCATGCTGCCGAAGTCAAACCATTTGAAGTTCGGACGGTTGCTACCACTCATGATCGCGGCAATGTCTTTGCCAACAAAGCCACCCGCTTGGGTTGCTGGGCCTGCCATCCCGGGCAGTGGGTTGCCCGTGGAGGTGTGTTTGTAACTGCAGAGATCGCCAACGACTCGTATCTCTGGATGGTCTTTCACGCTGAAGTCGGCTTCAACAACCACTCTTCCGCCGCGATCCAATTCGCAATCGATTGAGCCTGCAAGGGTCTTGCCGAGGTGAGACGGGCGCACTCCGGCCGTCCAAATCACGGTTGCGGCTTGAATGATTTGCTCGCCATCTGGAGTGCCAACGGTGACTTCTCCCGGCTGCATGCTCTGAACCCGCCCTTTGAAGAGAGTTTCTACCCCAAGAGATTCCAGGGTTTTTTGCGCAGAGGCCGATAACGACTCAGGCATCGCCCTCAGCAAGCGATCGCCCGGGTCGATCACGATGATTCTTGAATCATCAGGATCAAGCTGCTTGAACTCACGGCGCATCGCGTTGCGCATCAATTCGGAGGTGGCACCTGCCATTTCGCATCCTGTCGGCCCCCCTCCCACAATCACGACGGTCTGAAGAAATTTGCGTGCCGCGGGATCGGGTGTTTGCTCTGCTTGCTCCATGGCCATCAGCAAGCGACGACGAATTTCTTGGGCGTGCTCAAGAATTTTCATCGGTGGCGCAAAGGTGCGCCATTCTTCATGGCCGAAATAGGTGCTGCCTGAGCCCGTTGCCAGCACCAAGTGGTCGTAGGTGAGAGCTTTGTCTCCGAAATGGATCTGCTGCTTTTTGGCGTCTAAGCCCGTCACTTCTCCCAGCAGGACCTGAACGTTGCGCTGCTTGCCAACAAGCTGTCGCAGCGGTGTCGCCACATCGCCAGGGGCTACCAGGCCTGTCGCTACTTGATAAAGAAGCGGTTGGAACAGGTTGAAATTGCGCTTGTCAATCAACGTGACGCGCACGTCGGCTTGAGCAAGTGCTTTGCAGGCCCGCACTCCAGCAAAACCTCCTCCCACGATCACCACATGAGGGGCATCGCGAAGACGTTCTTCTGGTGGTTCGAGTTCGAGGAAGAAACGCTCAGCAGCCATGTTCCAACGAACAGCAGATCTAAATCCAGGCTATGGATCCACTTCAAGATTGTCTGGATTTGTGAGTTCTTTAAAGCAACTTGAAGCCTTCTAATAAGAGGCCATAGAGCAACCCAATGCGTGACATGTCCAAGAGATCACGTCCCAGATGCTTTTTCTTGTCTCGTGCCCAATGCCGCCGGGTTCGCACCATGAACTCCCAGATCCCCACCGTAATCAGCGCGGACACTGGATCCATCAACGTCAAAGCACCTGCAATGGCTCCAATGCTGTTTCCCAAAGCAAAGCTTGCTCCGAGGGCGATCAACATCAACGATGCCCTTCTCCAGGGATTGACAGCCCACCGGTCAAGCCTTGCGGTGGCTTCTCCGAAACTAATTTGAAGCCGAGTCTTTTGAAGTCGAGCGGTCATGAATGGAACCCCTCAAGCTTCCTTATAACAGGTGTGCCACCAATTGATCCCCATCACCCGGCCGGCAACCTGCCGAGCTATTAATACTCGATTTCTATTAATTTCTAGTAGCAATTGCTGGTTTTTGAGCATTTCCTGTTGAAACAAGATTTGCTTCGGGCTAACCATTAACGCCTAACCACATTCAGTCGGAATCGGCCTTCGCTTTGCGAGAGGATTTCCCTTCCAGTAGCTCAAGCAGTGCCTCCATCTGGGCCATGACGCCTCTCACTTCACCTGCTTCCGGGAGGAGTCCGTCTTCCATCACACCTTGATGCATTTCTCGCAACTCTTGGCGGATGTAGCGCAGGTGGCTGACCACCTGTTCTCGTTTGGATTGCGACATCGTCTATGGACTTAGCTGACATCCCTTTTACCGCATGGTCGTCCCGAGTGACGTCAGCGACGTCCGAGCCCACCAGCCAGCGCTATGAGGCCGTAGGTAATTAAGGCACTGGGTCTTGCCAGCGTTGAGACCAAAACAAGAACCAAAAGGCCGGCAAATAGGGGCAGGTGTCTTGTGAGGTGAGTGCTCGTAGGAAACATCAGCAAGACTCCAGTGCAAAAGACTGGAGCTCATGAGCGCTACGGGCAGCGCTCATGAGAAAAAGCTTCTCTTCAAGGCTCCAGGCCATGGCTGTCCTTGAAAGTGGAAATCAATCTTAAGGCAATTTTCTGAGGGATTGAATCTCAGAACCCTTTCGCTCTTGGCCGCTGACTCGAAAGCGAAATGTTTTGGTTCTGCTCAGGAGGCCGTGGATGTCCAGACGTGGGTTGTGCGACAACATTAAATGCGAGAGACCAGCGTTCTCCGCTCCCCCGGAAAGGCATGACGGAATGGGGTTGCCAGGCTGGAAAAATATAAAAATCGCCCGGGCTGGGAAGCACATACCTTGCCATTCCCGTACGAAATGACTGAAGGTGATACTCCTCAGGCCCGTGAAAACAAAGCTGACCATCAAAACTTGATCCGTTGATCTGTGATGGCACCTTTAAAAAGACAACCCCAGAAAAACTTCCTCCATGGGTATGCATCGGGTTGTAATCGCCCTCCATTTGGCAATTCAGCCAGATGTCAATCAGCCTTAGTTGGTAGCGACCTGGCACCCATGGGCCACGTCCCTGAGGTGGCTGCTGGTCAATCACGTGACGGATCCAGCGCTCGCAGCCTTCGAGCAGGACCGATTCACAAAGTTCCTGAACGGCGGGTTGTGTTGGATTCAGTTCTCGTTGTTGGTTGAGTTGGCCAGCGAGGCGTATCGAAGCGTCGGTACTCGCTTCTGGGTTTTGGAGGACGTCCTCACAATGGAGGAGCAGTTGATTGCGAAGGTTGGGCTCAACCTCTCCTTGCACGATCGATCGTGGAAAGAGATCAATGACATCCATGAAGTGATTTCTTAATTGATGCATTGAAAAGGCATGAGCTTGGATCGTTGTATTCATCCTGAGCCCAATATTGTGCTTTTCAATTCATAGGGGTTTTACACCTACGAGGAAAGTCTGCTCCTGGTTGTTTCTGTTGTTACAAACATGGGGTGGCTCCGTGTTGCTGTTTTCGCTCCTTGCCTGTGAAAAATCCTGCTGCAAATTGCCTTTATGACCAGTAATTTGAGGGCCTGATTTTTGGTCCATTCAGCAAAATTGTATGAGCTTTTTGCTTTTGCTTGGCTGCGATGAAGTGCGAATGACGGACCCACTCCAATGCCGTCACGAGATGCACCTTCTTCAATTCAATTTATGAATTGAACATCTTGAAAGGCATGGAGACTAGGGGATTCGAACCCCTGACCTCTGCGGTGCGATCGCAGCGCTCTACCAGCTGAGCTAAGACCCCGTCGCTCGAAACTTAGCGCCACTCTCATTCTTGCCCGAGGCAGAATGTGGTCTTCGCTTCAGGGAACCAGCATGCCGATCACGCCGGAATCTCTGGACGCGTTTGATGACGACAAAGTGGCTGTGCTCGCGAAGCGCCTTGAAGACGACGACTACCCCACCCCTTTTGATGGCTTAAATGATTGGCATCTGTTGCGTGCCTTGGCGATCCACCGGCCGGAGCTCACGGGTCCATACGTTCATTTAGTTGATCAGGAACCATTCGATGAAGATTGAGGCCCCAAGGCCTCTGGAGGGGCGTCGTCTCCTCGTAGCGGCATCGGGAAGCATCGCTGCGGTTAAGACCCCACTTCTTGTCAGTGCATTGGTGAAGGCAGGGGCCGAGGTGCGTTGTGTCGTCACCCCTAGCGCCTCTCGCCTTGTTAGCCCTGTGGCACTGGCAAGCCTGAGTCGTCGCCCGTGTTTGCAAGATCAGGATCAGTGGGATCCATCGCAGCCTCGGCCGCTGCATGTGGAGCTTGCTGAATGGGCAGATCTCGTGGTTGTGGCTCCCTTAAGCGCCACGAGCTTGGCCCGTTGGACCCAGGGGCTTGGAGATGGGTTGCTGGCCTCTTTGCTGTTGGCTTGCGAGCGGCCTGTGGTGGCAGCCTCAGCCATGAATACAGGCATGTGGGGCAATGCTGCAGTTCGACGCAACTGGGAGCTTTTGCAACAGGATGAACGGGTGCTCTGCCTAGGGCCAGAGCCTGGTTTGTTGGCTTGTGATCGAATTGGAGAGGGGCGAATGGCCGATCCCGCTTTGATTCAATTGGCGGTTCTGCATGCGCTTCAGCAAGGGAGCCAGGCACGCCAGTTGAGGCGTGATTGGAGCGGTCGTTCCTTGCTCGTCACCGCTGGCCCAACGGTGGAAGCGCTCGATCCTGCTCGAACGATGAGCAACCGCAGTAGCGGACGCATGGGCGTGATGCTCGCTCAAGCTGCCCGTTGGCGAGGTGCCCGGGTTGACTTAATCCATGGCCCCTTGCAGTTGCCTGACGCCTGGCTTGAAGGGTTGTGTTGCCACCCTGTGGAGTCGGCGCAAGCGATGGAATCGGCACTGATTGATCTGCAGCCGGGTGTTGATGCGGTGGCGATGGCCGCGGCGGTGGCCGATCTGCGCCGTCGTGGTGGAGCGCTTCCGGAGAAACCCGCGAAGGCCGCTTTGGCCAGCGTTCTTTCGGCCGAAATGGAGGCTGTGCCAGATCTTTTGGCCGGCTTGGCTGAACGCCGACCGCCGGGCCAAGTGCTCCTGGGATTTGCGGCTCTCAGTGGTCAAGCTGATTCGCTGCTGGAGCGGGCCCGTCACAAACTCTCCGCCAAGCAATGCGACCTGTTGTTTGCCAACCCCATTGATCAGCCCAATCAGGGGTTTGGCTCTGATCTCAATGGAGGCTGGTTGCTCAGGCGTGATGGCACACAGGAGCAGTGCGTACCCCAGTGCAAGCTCGAGCTCGCCAATCGCTTGTTGGATGAGATCGCCAGGCAACTGCCCGCAGCGCATCCCCTCAATTCGCCCGACGTTGACTCAGCTCTGTGATGTTCTGAGATCGGTCTCACTCACAGTGAAATTGCGGCTTTTATCGGTTTCAAACTGCTCCTTTTAGGACCCGCAACGCGAAGCCTTGTTGAGAGCTGCAAAAGGCTTGCCGGAACCCACGTTTTCCCCTTGTAGGATCGAAAAATCGGTGGATACCGTCTTCGTCCGGCTAATCAGTCTTCTTCTATGCGCATCCGTCCCCTGCTGGCCATGGTGCTAGCCCTCTGTCTCTTTGTTGTAACCGCCTGCAGTGGTGGTGCTGAGGCCATAGATCGATCCAACGTCACCTATGACGACATCCGCAATACGGGCAAGGCCAATGATTGCCCCACCCTGCCTGATTCGGCCCGTGGTTCCATCAGCCTGACGGCTGGCGCTGCTTATGAACTGCGCGGAATCTGCATGCATCCCTCCCAGGTCTTCGTCAAAGGCGAGCCTGCGAATAAGCGTCAAGAGGCGCAATTCGTTGAGGGCAAAATCCTCACCCGCTACACCTCGAGTTTGGATGAAGTCTTTGGCGATCTCATCGTTGGTGAGGATGGTTTGAGCTTTAAAGAAAAAGGCGGTATCGATTTCCAGCCGATCACCGTTTTGGTTCCTGGTGGAGAGGAATTCCCCTTCACCTTCTCCAGCAAAAACCTTCAAGCCACCGCTGATGGTGCAGCACTCACAACCAGTACCGACTTCAACGGCACTTACCGCACACCGAGCTACCGCACCAGCAACTTCATCGATCCCAAGGGTCGTGCGCTGACAACCGGTGTGGACTATCCACAGGGCCTGATGGCCTTGGGTGGTGACTACGACGAACTGGAAAGCGAAAACGTCAAGCGCTACATCGATGGCACTGGCCTGATGAGCTTTTCAATCACCAAAATCGACCCTGAGACTGGTGAGTTTGGCGGTGTGTTCACAGCGATTCAACCCTCCGACTCTGATATGGGCGGGCGGGAGATCGTTGACGTGAAGATCAGCGGAGAGGTCTTCGGCCGTCTTGAGGAGGCTTGACCGCCGCTGTTCAGACGCATTGATTCAAAAGGAGGGCTGAGGCCCTCCTTTTTTGTGTCTTCTGGGAGAATCTCGCCATCCCTGATCCAGACATGAATCGCCGATGACTGCCAGTTCCTCGTCCTCGCAGCGCACCGGGGTGATTGCTCCTTATGGAGGCACCTTGGTGGATTTGATGGTGTCAGCCACGGAGCATGCCGCGCTGAAGGCTTCTGCCACCACAAGCATTGAATGTTCCGATCGCAATGCCTGTGATGTTGAGCTGCTCGTGGTGGGTGGATTCTCTCCAGAGCGAGGATTCATGCATCAGGCCGACTACGACTCCGTTGTGGCCGGGCACCGCACCACGTCTGGATACCTGTTTGGGTTGCCGATCGTGATGGATACCGACCGTGAGGACGTGGCGGTTGGTGACAAGGTGTTGTTGACGTACAAAGGTCAGGACCTCGCTCTTCTCACCGTTGGAGACAAGTGGGAACCCGACAAAGTTGTCGAGGCCAAAGGTTGTTACGGCACCACCTCGCTAGAGCACCCGGCGGTGCGCATGATCGCTACAGAGCGCCGTCGTTACTATCTCGGCGGCTTGATTCAGGGCTTGCAGCTTCCGGAGCGCGTCTTCCCTTGCAAGACGCCTGCAGAGGTGCGCGCCGGTCTCCCTGACGGCGAAGACGTGGTGGCATTCCAGTGCCGAAATCCCATTCACCGCGCCCACTACGAGCTCTTTACCCGTGCACTGCACGCCCAAAACGTCAGTGAGAATGCTGTCGTGTTGGTCCACCCCACCTGTGGCCCCACCCAGCAGGACGACATCCCGGGCGCCGTTCGCTTCCAGACCTATGAACGCCTGGCCGCAGAAGTGGACAACTCGCGCATTCGTTGGGCCTATCTGCCGTATGCGATGCACATGGCAGGTCCGCGTGAAGCCCTGCAGCACATGATTATTCGCCGGAATTACGGCTGTACTCACTTCATCATTGGCCGGGATATGGCTGGGTGTAAGTCCTCTCTTTCTGGGGATGATTTTTACGGCCCTTATGACGCGCAGAATTTCGCCAAAGAGTGTGCTCCTGAGCTGACGATGGAGACGGTGCCCTCCTTGAATCTCGTCTTCACCGACGAAGAGGGGTATGTCACTGCGGAACATGCGGAGGCCCGCGGTCTGCATGTCAAAAAGCTCAGCGGCACCCAATTCCGCAAGATGCTTCGCAGTGGCGAGGAGATCCCAGAGTGGTTTGCGTTCCGCAGCGTGGTTGAGGTCCTTCGGGCCTCCTAATTTTTTCGATTTCTATTAACATTCCTTCATCAGAGGCGAAGAACCTTGAACAAGCGTTGGCGCAATGTGGGGCTATATGTCCTGCTCGTAGTGGTAGTAATCGTTGTGGGTACGGCGTTCCTTGATCGCCCGGACCCTGCAACGGAGGCACGCACGCTGCGGTACAGCGATTTTGTGGAATCTGTTCAGGAAGATCAGGTCAGCAGAGTGTTGCTCTCTCCCGATCGTGGAACGGCTCAGATTGTTGAGACCGATGGTCGTCGTGCCGAGGTCAACCTCGCTCCGGACAAGGATCTGCTCAAGATGCTGACGGATCACAACGTCGACATCGCTGTGCAGCCTTCACGTCAGCCGGGCGCTTGGCAGCAAGCCGCGACCAGCTTGATCTTCCCGTTGTTGCTGCTCGGAGGTCTTTTCTTCCTGTTCCGTCGCGCCCAGGGCGGCGGCGGCGGCGGTGGAAACCAAGCCATGAATTTCGGCAAGAGCAAGGCAAGGGTTCAAATGGAGCCCACCACCCAGATCACATTTGGTGATGTTGCTGGAATTGAGGGCGCCAAGCTTGAGCTCACTGAGGTGGTTGATTTCCTCAAGAATCCAGATCGTTTTACCGCTGTAGGAGCAAAAATTCCAAAGGGCTGCTTGCTTGTTGGCCCTCCGGGTACAGGTAAAACCCTTCTCGCCAAAGCAGTGGCAGGTGAAGCAGGTGTTCCTTTCTTCTCAATCTCAGGCTCTGAGTTTGTGGAGATGTTTGTTGGTGTTGGTGCCAGCCGTGTTCGCGACCTGTTTGAACAGGCCAAGAAAAATGCACCATGCATCGTGTTCATCGATGAGATTGATGCTGTCGGTCGTCAGCGTGGCGCTGGCCTCGGTGGCGGTAACGACGAGCGAGAGCAAACCTTGAACCAGCTCCTTACGGAGATGGATGGTTTTGAAGGCAATACCGGCATCATCATCATTGCGGCAACCAACCGCCCTGATGTGTTGGATTCAGCCTTGATGCGTCCAGGTCGTTTCGACCGCCAAGTCACGGTTGACCGTCCTGATTACGCTGGTCGCCTCCAAATCCTTGGCGTTCACGCCCGCAGCAAAACGCTGTCGAAGGATGTCGACCTCGACAAGGTGGCTCGCCGGACTCCTGGATATACCGGTGCTGATTTGGCCAACCTTCTCAATGAAGCGGCCATCCTTGCGGCTCGCCGTCAACTCACTGAGGTGAGCAACGACGAGATCAGTGATGCGATTGAGCGCATCATGGTGGGCCCTGAGAAGAAGGATCGGGTGATGAGCGAGCGTCGCAAGCGTCTGGTTGCCTATCACGAGGCAGGCCATGCGCTCGTGGGTGCACTGATGCCTGATTACGACGCCGTCCAGAAGATTTCAATCATTCCCCGCGGGAACGCTGGTGGTTTGACCTTCTTTACGCCGAGCGAAGAACGGATGGAATCCGGCCTTTACTCACGCACCTATCTCCAGAATCAAATGGCAGTGGCCTTGGGCGGTCGGGTTGCAGAAGAAATTGTCTACGGAGAAGACGAGGTCACAACCGGTGCCTCCAACGATCTGCAGCAGGTGGCTTCCGTAGCCCGTCAAATGGTGACTCGTTTTGGCATGAGCGACAAGCTTGGTCCGGTTGCTCTTGGCCGTGCGCAAGGAGGGATGTTCTTGGGTAGAGACATCGCTGCTGAACGTGACTTCTCAGAAGACACCGCCGCCACGATTGATTCCGAAGTCTCGGATCTTGTTGATGTGGCCTATCACCGTGCCACCAAGGTGCTGAACGACAACCGTTCAGTTCTTGACGAGCTCGCTGAAATGCTGGTTGAAAGCGAAACTGTTGATTCTCAGGAACTACAGGATCTGCTGATCCGACGCGATGTACGAATTGCTGAGTACGTCTGATCGTCAGCAGTGGTTGATGGCCTCGTTGCGCCGTCAGCCACTCATTATTGTTTTGCGGCCCAAGGAGAGTGATCTCACTGGGCCGTTTTTGTTGTCACTGTTGTGTCAACGCCTCGATCAGTTGGTTGATCTGGGCGTCCATCACATTGAGATTGCCTGGATGGATCACTCTCGCTGGAGTGCCCTGATAGCGGCCATCCGTCTGCGGCATCCAACCCTTCAGCTGGGAGTGGCCTCTGTCACGTCTCAACGCGGTCTCCAAGCGGTCATCGATCTTGATCTGCCCTATGCCATGTCGCCGCTGTTGGATCAGGATCTGGTCTCTATGGCCCAGCAACACAACTGTTGTCTCGTTCCTGGTGTGATGACGCCAACCGAAATTCGGCAGGCGATGGTTCTTGGTTGCCATGTTGTGAAACTGTTTCCAGCGGTTGTGCTGGGCCTCGATTACCACCATCAGATTTCAGCGCCGATGGGGGATCTGCCCTTCATGATTGCCGCCGGAGGCTTGAGTGTGGCCGACTTGGATTCGTGGCTGTCGGCTGGTTACGACGCGATTGCCCTCGGTCGTGGTGTTCTCAGTACCACGGACGCCGTCGACGACCTCCGTAAGTGGTTGACGTGAGTCTTGTCTGCTACAGATGGGATAGTGATTTGATTTCGGATGTCTCAGTTATCCATCAAGCTGAGCGACAAGGCGGATGCTCTGATCGCGCAATTGCAGAAAGAGATCTTTAATCGTCGCCGTAAAAAGGTCACGGCAGCTGGCGTTGTTGAGACCCTGGTTGAAAGTGGTGCGCGCTCTCAGTCCGACAAGCGCTTTGCGACCTCTTGGGTCAATCTGATTGAAGACATTGAGAAGGCGGCAAAGCTAGCCACTGCGCATGGAAGCAAGCCCGCATCCCTGACGGATGAGGAATGGGTGATGGTGTTGAGTCATCGCAATCGCCAAGTCTCCAAACCGCGTCAAGCCAACAAAGCCAACAAAGCTGTGAAGGCCGACCAGCCCGCTGCTACCCGTACTGCTGCTCCACGCACGACGACCACGAAAGCCAAACGCGCCTCCTCTTCCTCGCGGGTCGCCAAAGCTCGGGTGGCCAAGACAACGGAGACGTCTACTACCTCCTTGGCGTCAGTTGGGAAACCTCGTAAGGCGCGCCGTGCCCGTAAGTCGAGCCCTGAGTCCACGTCGGCTCGTTCTACGGCTGGCCGCATGGCGAAAGCGGCAGCACAGTTGGCTAGCAGCAACGGGATCCAGTCTCCAGCCAGAAGTTAGGAGTGGCTCAGATCACCAAAGGCTGCATTGCCCTTGCTGCCTGAGCAGGTGATCGGCCAGTACTAAGGACACCATCGCTTCCACCATCGGAACGGCTCTTGGTAAGACGCAAGGGTCGTGGCGTCCTTTGGCTGAGAGCGTGGTGGCCTCTCCTACCGCGTTGATGGTTTGTTGCTCCTTGCGGATGGTGGCCGTTGGCTTGAAGGCCACGCGGATCACAATCGCTTCCCCATTGCTGATCCCTCCCTGAATGCCTCCGGAATAGTTCGTGGCCGTATGCAGGCTTCCGTCCTTGGTGGGTAGAAAGGCATCGTTGTGGGCACTGCCCTTCAGCAGAGTGCCGGCAAAGCCCGATCCGATTTCAAAGCCCTTGGTGGCGGGCAGTGACATCACGGCTTTGGCTAAATCAGCTTCCAGCTTGTCGAACACGGGCATTCCCAGTCCTGTGCTTGCTTGCCTCACCACGCACTCAATCACCCCGCCGCAGGAATCTCCCTCTTGGCCGATCGCTTCAATCCGTTGAATCATCTTTTCGGCCATCCCTGCATCAGGGCAGCGCACGATGTTGCTTTCCACTTGTTCGGGTGTGACTGAACTGGGATCAACGCTCGCCTCGAGATCGTGGATTCGCTTCACCCAAGCGATCACTTCGGTTCCATTGGCTTTTCTGAGCAGCTGCCTTGCAATAGCTCCCGCTGCAACCCGTCCAATCGTTTCCCGTGCGGAGGCCCTGCCGCCGCCGCTGCGGGCCTGGATGCCGTACTTCGCCTGGTACGTGGCATCAGCATGGGAGGGGCGGAAGGCCACTTCCATGTCTTTGTAATCCTGAGGTCGTTGATCCTTGTTGCGCACCACCATTGCAATCGGAGTGCCAAGGGTGACCCCATCCAGTAATCCGCTCAGGATCTCGACCTGGTCTGCTTCTTTCCTCGGTGTGGTGATACGACTTTGACCAGGCCGTCTGCGGTCGAGGTCTGCCTGAATGGCCTCAAGGTCTAACTCCAGCCTTGGCGGGCAGCCATCCACGATGACGCCCACACCTCCACCATGCGATTCCCCAAAAGTGCTGATCCGAAACAGTTCTCCGAAGCTGCTGCCCATTGGGTCTCCCTGCTGGGATGAGCGTAATCAGTCGGGTTCACTGTTGAGCTGTGGTGAGCCCTGATCAGAGCTCAGATCAGATCAACAAGCGCTGCCGTTGGACGCTCGCTTTCTGGAAGATCTCTGAGCATGGTGAAATCTTCAAAGCTGAATCCAGGCCCAACACAGCAACTCACCAGGCTGTAAGGACCTTCAGCTTTAGCGGCCTGCCAGTGATCCGCTGGAATCACCTGAACAGGGTTGTGCATCGACAACACCTCTCGCGTGGCCTGATCAGCCTTTGGTTCGAGGCACCACAGACTGAGTGGTGCTCCTTGCAGATGGGTCCACACCTCATCGGCATGGCTCACCCTGTGCCAGCGACTGAGCGATCCTGCATCCAAGAGATACAAGATTGTGCTGATGGCGCAGCGCTGTTGCTGATCAGGTCGAACCACAAGAGCAGAGCTTCGATGCAGCTCGCGGTACCAGCCCCCCTCAGGATGCGGTTGCAGCTTCCATTCCTCGACCAGCTTCTCAACGACCTCAGATGCGTTGCGTTCGTTCATGGGATTCACTCTTTTGGTTTGTGGAAACGCATCAGGCCCCAGCAGAGCCTTCCAGCTTTGCCTCCTTCAACCCAATGCTCAAGACCTGCGCTCATGGTCTTGAGGTACTCAGGACTAATGCTCAGTTTCAGCTCGTCATGACGCCGTTGGAGCTCGTCTCGAACTCGGCTGTAGTGGAGGATCAACATTGGCGTGCGGTCATCCCAAACGTCGCGTTGAAGCCCAACGTTGGTCGCCCAGCTTTTGTATCGCTCTGGGGAGCCCAGATCGGAGAGGTGAATGCGGTCCAGAATCTTGGAGAGTGACCCTGAGGGCACGCCGTTGGCCGCCATGGGGTCTGTCATCACCATCACGCCACCGGGCTTGAGAAGTCTTGCGGCTTCTTTCATCACCTGTTGGCGATCTCCCGAGTGAAGGATGGCATCTTGGCTCCAGACCACATCGGCGCAGGCATCCTTAAGAGGCACGGCTTCAAAAGAGGCGTCATGCACCTGGATTTGACCTTCCAAGCCGGCCGCACGATTGAGTTCACGATGACGGGTGTTCTCGACGGCAGAGATATTGATGGCTTCTACTTTGACCTTGGGGTTTTGGCAAAGGTGGCGAGCCGCTCCGCCGTAGCCAGAGCCCAGATCCACGATGGAACAGCTCTCGTTAGAGGAGTCATTGCGCTGCTCCTTAATGAGCGCGGCTAGCGCTTCTACCGTGCGGCGACTCGCGGTTGCAATCGGCTCCGACTCCGCGTTGTAGAGCCCGATATGAATGTCTTCTCCGCCCCAAACCTCTGCATAAAAGCGGTCGGCATCGTTGCTGTCGTAGTAACCAGCGGCAGTTGAGGCAGCCTTTGAAAAAGAAGATTCAGCCATGATCTAAATCTCGGTCATGTCTGTGTCAAAGCGATATTCCTTTTCCGCAACATGCACATAGAAGTCAGGATCGTCATGGCCTTGTTGGTAGTCCCCGAAGGTATTGATCCGTTGAAATCCAACCTCACGCATTAGGCGTCTTACATAGCCGTGGCGCAACGGAAACATATTTAGGTGGTAAGTGCTTCCGTCGCTGAAGGCGTAGCGGAAGCGAGCCAGTCCGTCGTCGACATGCTCCGGACCAACTTCAACATCTTTCCCGCAGTACACGTTGCTTTTTCCGCTTTTGGAGTTGCCCTCCAACAAGCGGTCGTAATTTCTGTGATCCAGGATCAAAACGCCGTTGTGCTTCAGCACGGCGTAGTACTCCGCCAACGCTTTGCGTCGATCTTGCTCACGAAATAGATGCGTGAAGGAATTGCCTAGGCAGATCACCGCATCAAACTCGCCATGAACGTCACGATTGAGAAAGCGCCAATCGGCATGAACGGTGCGCATCAACAAGTCGCGTTCGCGTGCATTTTTAAAGGCGCGAGCCAACATGTTTGGGCTTCCATCCACACTGACAACATCAAATCCTTCTCGCAATAAACGAACGGAGTGGAACCCTGTGCCAGTGGCAACATCAAGAACGGATTTGGCTCCATGCTGATGCAATAGTTTGATGAAAAAATCTCCTTCTGCTTTTTCTCTTGCCTCCCAGTCAATCAATCGATCCCAGCGATCAACAAATTGTTCGATGTATTCCTGTTCGTAATGATCAGTTTCGCGAACCCGTTCAGGTGAGTCTCCGAACTTCTGAGCATCTCTCTGCTCGACGGGAGAGGGATTCGTGAACGATGACATAGATGACTTTTAATGTGGGAACAGAGATCTTGAAGATCTCGTATCGATGCATTGACAAATGCATGCTCACACCAAAAGCTTCCGAATTCTGGTGGCTGTTGTGAACGATATTTCTTCAAGCTAACGCTCGTTTTTAAAAGTGTCAGCAAATTCGATCGGCTTTGATTGCCAGCCTGGAGCAATAAGTCGAATTTATGCTGTTTTCGTGAAGGAAAGCATTGTGATGCTCTCGCGCTAGCTACGTTGTAATTGATGAATGCTGGGGCAAATCCGAGATGAATTCGGAGATCTGCCTTAATTCTCTCTGGAAGATATATGGAGGGTCGGCAGATTCAGCGATTAAGCAACTTCAGTCTGGTCTAGATCCACTTGATTTGTATCAGCGAACGGGCCTCCGCGCTGCTGTTCGCGATGTCTCTCTTGAGATCCAAACGGGCGAAATTTTTGTTGTGATGGGCCTCTCGGGGTCTGGGAAATCCACCCTGCTGCGTCTTCTAAATGGCTTGGTGAGGCCTTGCTTAGGTGAGGTGAGGATTCAGGGGCGGCAGCTGTCTTCTCTGAGTCCAATGGAGCTCAACAAGCTTCGTCGTGAGCAGATGGGCATGGTGTTTCAGTCCTTTGCGCTCTTCCCGCATCGAACCGTGATCGACAATGCGGCGTTTGGCCTTGAGGTGGCCGGTGTGCCTAGACCAGAGCGCAGAGACTTGGCTTTAAAGGCTCTTGAGCGTGTAGGCCTCGGGGATGAATGCCGAAAGCATCCTCATCAGCTTTCTGGGGGGATGCAGCAGCGGGTTGGTCTTGCGCGAGCGCTGGCGCTTGATCCACCAATCTTGCTGATGGACGAGGCCTTTTCCGCGTTGGATCCGTTGATTCGCAGCGACATGCAGGAGTTGCTGTTGGAATTACAGGCTGAGCGGCAACGCACCATCGTTTTTATCTCCCACGACCTTGATGAGGCGATTCGGCTTGGCGATCGGATTGCCCTCATGCAGGACGGCCAAGTGCTGCAATGCGGAACGGCTCAGTCCCTCCTCAGCGACCCGGCCAGTCTTGCCGTGCGTCACTTTTTCCGTGATATCGATTCCGCAGCCGTGTTGGATGTCGCTGCGATTGCTGCAATGCCGAGCTGTCTGTTGGTGAACGCTGCTGGTCCATCCGCTGCCTTGGATGCCTTCGTTGGTGACCCGGTGTACGTCCTCGATGAGAGCAAGCGGTTGCAAGGAGTACGCACGATCTCTAACGGCTGGATTGAGGCTGATCAGCTAGCAACGCTGCGTGCTGGTACGCGGGTTCGTGATGCGATGCCGCTTGTTGCCTCGCTTGCCTATCCACCGCCTGTTGTGGATCGTGAAGGTTGCTTCTTGGGTGTGATTACACCCCGTCTGCTGTTGCGTTCCCTGGAGGTCAACGTTTGACGCTTCAAGCTCTGCCTTTCGGATCTGCATATGGTTTCGCTGCAGTGCATCAAGCCGGAGCCTTAGGCCTCGCTGTTGATGCTGCAGTGGTGTGGTTGCTCACCTACGCACAAGGCCTCTTTGACGTTGTCAATGCAGGAGTCATGGCTCTTGTTGCCTTCGCAGAGACCTTGCTGGCAGCGCCCGCTCCTTGGAGTTTTGCGCTGATCGTGGCTGGTCTTGGCCTCTGGAGAGTGAGCGGTGGATTCGCCTTGTTTGCACTGCTTGGTTTGAACTTGGTGCTGGCGATGGGGCTTTGGGATCCGATGATTTCGACCCTCGCACTGGTGTTGACGGCATCATTCTTGGCCTTGCTGATTGGTCTCCCTCTGGGGGTGCTATCAGCGCGTCTTCAGTCGGTTTGGCGATTGTTACGACCTTGCCTTGACCTCATGCAGACCATGCCGGCTTTTGTGTATTTGATTCCCGCGGTGATGTTGTTCAGCACAGGTGCTGTTCCAGCAATCATCGCCACCTTGGTGTTTGCAATGCCGCCGGTGGTTCGTCTCACCCAGCTCGGGATTCGTCAGGTTCCACTTGATCTCATTGAGGCGGGTCGTGCTTTTGGGTGCAGTGAGTTGCAATTGCTATGGAAGGTGCAGATGCCGAGTGCTTTGCCCACGGTGATGAGTGGCGTCAATCAAACGATCATGCTGGCGTTATCGATGGTGGTGATCGCCTCGATGATTGGTGGAGGCGGCCTGGGTGATGTCGTGCTGCGCGGCATTCAACAGCTGGATGTGGGCCTTGGTTTTGAGGGCGGGATTGCCGTTGTGATTCTCGCTGTGATCCTCGATCGACTCAGTCAGAGCTTGATGCTTGAAGGCGAGAGGACGTTGGAAGCGCGCTCCCGTCGGTGGCGTTCGCTGTGGAGGACACCATGACAGCTCCTCTTTGGCGTCGACGTGCCGTTTTGCTGTCAGGGCTCGGTTTGGCTGCGGCTTCCCTATCCAGCCAAGTGCGCTTGAGCCGGCAGCGCCAGGCTGACGCCACCGCACCTACGTCTTCCACGCAAAAAGGCTTCGCCTCACAATTGGACCCTGAGGGGTCTCAATCGGGCGCAACAGGGCCATTGCGCTTGGGATGGTCTCCATGGGCTGATGCTGAAGTGATGAGCTTGATCGCCCAGCGGGTGATTCAGCAGGCTTACAACCTCCCAGTCGAGCGGGTGATGGCGGATATCGGCATTCAGTACGCCTCTGTAGCAAGAGGCGATCTCGATCTCATGCTGATGGCCTGGTTGCCTTTAACGCACAAGGATTATTGGACGCGCGTGCGTGACAGGGTGCTTGATTTCGGTTCGATGTATTCCGGTCGCCTTGGCTGGGTTGTACCCGATTACGTGGATGCCTCTGAGCTTCGCTCTATCGCTGATTTGCGCAAGCCTGAACTGGCGGCGCGGTTCGACAACACGGTTCAAGGCATTGACCCAGGGTCAGGGCTTAATCAGGCCTCTGAACAGGCGTTGGTGGACTACAACCTGGGTGACATGCGCCTGGTTGCCTCCAGTAGCGCAGCGATGACAGCTGTTCTTGATAAAGCAATTCGAGAGCAACGTTGGGTGGTGGTCACAAGTTGGACTCCGCACTGGATGTTTGCTCGCTACAAGCTCCGCTTCTTGGAAGATCCCCAGCTCGTTTTTGGTGGAGTGGAGTGGATTCATGCCTTAGGTCGAAAGGGTTTGGATCGCGACCATCCAGATCTGGCCGGATTCCTCTCGCGTTTTCAGATCCCTGATCGTGAACTCTCTGATTTGCTTCTCATGGCTAATGAGCGATCGGCCGATGTGGCAGTCGAGGACTACCTCGATCGTCATCCGGCCCGAATTCGCTACTGGACCACTGGAATGATCAGCTGAAAAGCACAAGCTGGTGTCATGCCGCTGCCGCAGGACGTCTTGGTGGACAAGCCATCAGGGGGCGATGGTGATGACGTCGTGGCGTTCTGTTGGGTGCTGTCGTGATGTTGCGTTGCTGGCCTGCTTCGGCAAGGTCTGCTTGTAAGCGTTCGGTGCAACACAGCAACCTCGACCAACTCGGCAGCTGATGGGCCACGGGAGCTGCCATCAATTCCTCCACTCTGGGACGCAACAAGGTGGCGAAGCTCTGGACAGCAAGCTCCTCGCTGTGTCGGTTGTAAGGCAGACGATTAATTGTTGAATCCAAGCCAAACTGCTGAACACGGTCTTCCCCTACCCGTCGGAACAGCACTTCCAGCGTTGGGATCTGGTCTGAAGACAACATCCGACCTTCATGCTCCATGAGTCCACGAAGCACCGTGGCAAAAATTTCACCGGCCATGCGTTGCAGGCCCTCGGAAGGAGCATTGCCAAGTGTTTTGTGCTTGTGATCAAACAGTCCGAGGTCCACTTGGGCGATGCGTCGAGGGGCCACATGGCGATACACCTCCGAAAGCAAGCCGATCTCCAGTCCCCAGTCGGAAGGAATGCGCAAATTCATGGCCAGATCTCTGGTGAACGCGAACTCGCCGGCTAACGGGTAGCGAAAGGATTGGAGATAGCGCAGATAAGGCATTGGGCCAAAGATCTGCTCCAGGCTGGTGAGCAGTGGACCTACGAAAAGGCGTGTTGCTCTTCCATGGAGCGTCTGGGTTTCGAGCGAAAGGCGGCTGTAGAACGCTTTCACATAGGCCACACCAAGCGAGGGATCGAGTAACGGTCGCAGCATTCTTTGGGGGTAGGCCGGTGAAAAGGTGCGAATGTCGGCATCGAAGAGTCCAACGATCTCAGCGTTTCTGCAAGCCACACCAAGCCCTTGCCAAACAGCCCAGCCTTTCCCAGGTGGTCCGGTCACATTGAGGCCAAGGGTCTGAAGTGACTGCAGTGATTCGGCAACGGCGGGGCCATTGGTCCAGTGCACTCTCACCGGAAATGGCATACCCGAAAAGAACGCTTCCGCTGCAGCGACGTCTTCGCTGGTTTCCGCTGACAGCGCGATCACGAGTTCTTCCAGGCCGCTTAGTTCTGCCAGAACCTCACGGATCAGTCCGAGTGCAGGACGGCTGAATTCCTCCATGAGGCATGGGATCAGCAAGGAGGTTGGCCGTTGCTTCAGCTGACGCCGAAAGTCTGGGAGGTCCAGCTTGCCGAGTCCGTAATCATGAATCGTGGCGATTAATCCCTGCTGAAAATCCATGCGGTGATCAATGCGACAACAATTTGCGGAGCTCTGTTCCATACCTGTTGCACTTGGCAAAGGCACGGTGTCGAAGCAGTTAATGGCGCATGAGGGGTTGCCATCGCTTCTAAAGGAGCTCTACGAGCATCATTCTTCGGAGGATCTCAATCTGCTGTCGTCGCAATTGCTGCATTCCGAGCAGTCCGCGTCAGAGATTGCCGTTTCAGAGTCGCTCGATGATGGGAGTACGGATGCAACGGCAACGGGTGCGCGTTGGGATTCCTCGAGTTGTGTGTTAATTGCCTACGCCGATACGGTGAGCGCCAAGGATCAGCCTGGGCTTCGTTGTTTGCAGGCCCTCCTCCAGAAGCATTTCAACGGGATCTCATCGGTCGTGCACGTTTTGCCCTTCTTGCGCGCAACCAGTGATGGAGGTTTTGCTGTTGCCAGTCATGAGGAGATTGAGCAACGCTTCGGCGATTGGAATGACTTGGCCGCGTTAGCGGAAGGTCGCCAGTTGATGGCTGATCTGGTTCTTAATCACATTTCAGCGTCTCACCCCTGGGTGCGGGCTTTTCTGAAAGGAGAACAGCCTGGCGCTCAATGTGTGTTGGCAGCTGCTCCCAACCCTTGTTGGGACAACGTGGTGCGTCCACGTAGCTCGGCTCTTTTCACCACTCTGGCGACAGATCGGGGCCCCGAAACGGTCTGGACCACGTTTGGACCCGATCAAGTGGATGTGAACTGGCGAGAGCCTGAAGTGTTGCTTGGATTCACACGCCTCCTCGATCTTTTTGTCAGTTATGGCGTCCAATGGTTGCGCCTTGATGCCGTGGGGTTTGTTTGGAAACAGCCTTCCAGTGACTGCATCCATCAGCCGCAGGCCCACCGGTTGGTTGAAGTGTTGCGTCTTCTCTTGGAGTCGCGATGTCCTCAAGGAGTGGTGGTAACGGAAACGAATGTTCCCGAGCAGGAAAATCTGTCTTATTTGGCCACTGGATCCGAAGCTCACCTCGCCTACAACTTCCCTTTACCCCCGCTGGTCCTCGAGGCCTGTCTCAGTCGTCGTGCTGATCTGTTGAACAACTGGCTGGCGCGTTGGCCCCAGCTCCCTCAGCAGACAGGGCTGCTCAATTTCACGGCCTGTCATGACGGGATTGGCTTGCGGCCACTCGAGGGTTTGATGGAATCGGAGCGTTTGCTCCAGTTGCTGCAGCAATGCGAGCAGCGGGGTGGTTTGGTGAGTCACCGGCGCTTGGCCGATGGTCTGGAGGTTCCCTATGAAATCAATATCAGCTGGTGGAGTGCCATGGCGGCTCCTGGGCGGGATCCATCACACCATCAACGAGCGCGTTTTTTGTTGACGCAGTTGCTGCTGCTTGCGTTGCCCGGTGTGCCTGCGTTCTATCTGCCGGCTTTACTGGCAACCCCGAATGACAATGCTCGCTTTCGTATCAGCGGTCATCGCCGCGATCTCAATCGTCCTCAGTTTCAACTCGACCGTTTAGAGCGATTATTGGCTGATTCCGAAAGCGATACCAGTCAGGTGGTGGTGTCACTGCAACAAGCGATGGCTGTTCGTCGTGGGCTGGCGGCCTTAGATCCCTTTGCCCCAATGACGGTCCTGAGCGAAGGCCGCTCTGATCTCGTGATTCTGCAAAGGGGAGAAGGGGCAAGCACTCTGTTTGCGGTTCACAATTTCAGTGATGTCCGCCTCAGTTTCCCGTTGAGCTCCCTTGCTGATTCCACAGAATCTGGTTGGCATGACGTGTTGAACGGGCATTCTCTTGTTGCGGGCCAAACGGCTCTCGAGCTTGAGCCGTTTGCTGTGCATTGGTTGATTCGATGAATAAAACAGATGCTCTCCCCTCAATTCCCTGGTGGGTTGTGACCGATCTCGATGGGACCCTCATGGACCATGCCTACAACTGGGAGCCTGCACGGGAGGCGATCCGTGGCTTGCAGCTGCAGGGCATTCCCGTGATTCCGTGTACGAGCAAAACGGCTGAGGAGGTGAAAAGTTTTAGGGCTGCAGCTGGGTTGAAGGATCCGTTCATCGTTGAAAACGGAGGTGCTGTGCATGGGGAAACCAGTGATGGCGAGTTATGGGAACTTGCGCTGGGATGCCCTGTTGCGGAGCTTCGCCCGGTTTTGCAAGAGCTTGCGCAGCTGCTCAGTGAGCCGTTGCAACCGATTGATGCGCTTTCGGATCAAGAGGCCTTGGACTTTCTTGGCCTGCAGGGCGAAGCGCTGCAGTTGGCGTGCAAGAGGCGTTGGAGTTTGCCCTTTGTGCCCCCTTCTGCGTCAGCGCGGCAACGGTTGCCAGACCTCGCCAACCGGCTTGGTTTCGCTGTTGTACAGGGCAACCGTATGGGTCACCTACTCGGCGCAGAGGTCAGCAAGGGTCGAGCCCTTGAGGTCTTGAAGCAGCGCAATGGTGGCTCCCCCGTGCGGGTGCTCGCATTGGGTGACTCTCCCAATGACCAGCCCCTCCTCGAGGCTGGTGATCTCTCAGTCGTTGTGCCTGGTGCGAATGGTCCCCATCCGATCTTTGCCGACGCCCTTGCTCAAGGCCGCTACCAGTTGGCGCCTGCTTGCCATGCGCAGGGCTGGGCAGAGGCGGTGTTTGAGCACGTCCTCAACGCACAATGCTGATGCTGAATCCTTCACTCTTTTCTTTAAAGACCCAGTGAAGATCTGCCTTGAACGGGAGCAGACTTGATCAGAGACATGATCGAGGACGGATGACAGCGATTCAATGCCAATACACCGGTGACTTGCATTGCACGGCTCAGCACGGACCCTCGGGCACCGTCCTCAAGACCGATGCGCCCACTGATCATGATGGCCTTGGCGAAAGTTTTTCGCCGACTGACCTGTTGGCGACAGCCCTTGGAACATGCATCTTGACGATCATGGGGATCGCCGCACGCCGCCGCGGCTGGGACCTCGTTGATGCCAACGTCAGCGTTGAAAAAACAATGACGACCGAGGGACCGCGCCGCATTGAAAGCCTTCAAGCTCAGATCAGCCTCCCTGTTTCTCTTAGTCAGGAACAAAAGGCCTTGTTGAAGCGGGTCGCGAATGATTGCCCTGTGAAACGAAACCTCGACGCTTCAATCACGATTGATTTGATCTGGAGCGACGCAAGTTCTACGGCTCTCTAGTTGTTTTATCAACGCCATTCAGGCGAGGAGATTTTGATGAGACTTCAATTCATACCTATTCATGTCTTTCGTGAAACACCGTCTGTCACCTTTTTTGATGCAGGAGTGCCTGGTACCAATGGAACAGATGTTGTGTTCCACAGGGGTGCAGCGACATCACCACCCGATGTGAATGGATTTGAGCAGTACTACGTCCATCAGCATCAAGTGGATCACAATTTGGTGCTCGAGGGGCAGCGCACCTTCGTCCTTTTAAATCCTGCATGGGATCAGTCCCATCACGTCATTCATTTGATCCGCGAGATGGGTGCGCTTCAGATACCGGTAGGGACCTATCACCGCTCAACGTCTGGTGAAACAGGAAGCATGGTGTTGAACCAATCGCTGCGTGATCCCCAGTTTGATTTCAAGACGGAGTTCATTCCCGTGAGTTTGGAGGGTCGAGAAGATCTTCGACAGGCACAAGCCTCTGTTCCATGGGTATGGAGTTGGAAAGACGGCCACATTTGCCGTTTTCATTGATCTAATTGCTCTGGCGTAAGTCTTGTGATCGTTTTTTCTGTGTTGTTGAGGAAGAAAGGAAGGCACAAAAAAGCCCCCTCTGTGAGGAGGGGGCTTTCTAGTTCAGTTGATCTGAACTTTGAAGGGGTTCCAGATCAACCGATTGCAGGTGCTTGAAGTGCCACAGGTGTGGACTCAGCAGCTGCCAGGTCGAGGGGGAAGTTATGAGCGTTGCGCTCGTGCATCACTTCCATACCAAGTCCAGCTCTGTTAAGAACGTCGGCCCAGGTGTTCAGGACGCGGCCCTGACCATCAAGGATTGACTGGTTGAAGTTGAAGCCGTTCAAGTTGAAGGCCATGGTTGACACGCCAAGGGCGGTGAACCAGATGCCGACCACAGGCCAGGCTGCAAGGAAGAAGTGAAGGCTACGGCTGTTGTTGAACGAGGCGTATTGGAAGATCAGGCGACCGAAGTAGCCGTGAGCAGCCACGATGTTGTACGTCTCTTCTTCTTGGCCGAACTTATAGCCGTAGTTCTGGGACTCGGTCTCGGTTGTTTCACGAACCAAGGATGAGGTCACCAATGAACCGTGCATGGCGGAGAACAGTGAACCACCGAAGACACCAGCCACTCCAAGCATGTGGAAGGGGTGCATCAGGATGTTGTGCTCAGCCTGGAAGACCAACATGTAGTTGAAGGTTCCAGAGATGCCCAAAGGCATGGCGTCAGAGAAAGAACCCTGACCGAAGGGGTAGACCAGGAACACTGCAGATGCAGCAGCAACAGGTGCGCTGTATGCAACACAGATCCAAGGGCGCATGCCCAAGCGGTAGGAAAGTTCCCACTCACGTCCCATATAGGCGTAGATGCCGATCAGGAAGTGGAAGACAACCAGTTGGAAAGGACCGCCGTTGTAGAGCCACTCGTCGAGTGAGGCAGCTTCCCAGATTGGGTAGAAGTGCAAGCCAATGGCGTTGCTGGAAGGAACAACAGCACCAGAGATGATGTTGTTGCCATACATCAGTGAACCTGCAACAGGCTCGCGGATGCCGTCGATATCAACCGGAGGAGCGGCGATAAAAGCAACGATGAAGCAAGTGGTAGCGGCAAGCAGTGTGGGGATCATCAACACACCGAACCAACCGACATAAAGACGGTTGTTGGTGGAGGTGACCCACTCACAGAACTGCTGCCAGCCGTTAGCGCCGGAGCGCTGCTGGATGGTGGTAGTCATGAGAACGGAAAAGAAGGTCTCGCAAGGAGACGGTTACGGAAGGGCAGGACGCCCTGCCGGATGCATTGTAAAGCAAGTTTGCGGTTTGTAACCACTTATTCATGCGGTAATCCTTAAGCCCGCTGCCGGGCGTTGCAGCAGATGCAGTTGTTAGCGTCCGCAAATGAGCAACGCAGTGCCAATAAAGACTTCAAGGGCAGCAGGCGAAAGAGTCCTGTTTGTGCGCTTGCCATGCAATCCGATCTTCCCGATTGGCCCGATTTATTTGGCTGATCACCTGCACAAGTCTTTTCCGGAATTGCCTCAGCGCATTCTTGATTTGGCAGCCCTGCCGGTTCTTGATGTTGAGGGTGTTCTGCTCAATGTGGTGGACCAGTTTCAGCCCACGCTGCTCGTGTTCTCCTGGAGAGACATCCAGATTTACGCACCTGTGGATGGCAGGGGTGGCAACCCGCTTCAAAACTCTTTTGAAGTTTTTTACGCACGCAATCCTTTAAAGCGGATCAAAGGGGCCTTGGGCGGATTGCGCTTGATGACCAGTCATTACGGCGAGCTTCATCGCAATCAAAAATTGGTGCGCCATGGTTTGAAAAGGGCGCGTCGCCATCGTCCCGAGGCTCGTGCTGTTCTTGGTGGAGGAGCAGTCAGCGTCTTTTATGAACAGCTGGGCCGGTCCTTGCCCAAAGGCACCATCATTTCAATTGGTGAGGGTGAACCGCTTTTAGAAAAGCTTCTGGCTCAACAGCCACTTGATGGAGAGCGTTGTTTTGTGGTGGGGGAGGCGCCTCGCCCGGGTTTGATTCACGAGCAACCCGAGAGCAGGCCCAAAACTGCGTGTGATTACAACTACATCTCTTCCATCTGGCCACAGCTGGATTGGTACTTGGAGGGTGGAGACTTTTACGTTGGCGTTCAAACCAAACGAGGTTGTCCCCACAACTGTTGTTATTGCGTTTACACCGTTGTCGAAGGCAAGCAAGTTCGGGTGAATCCTGTGCAGGAGGTTGTCGCTGAAATGCGTCAGCTTTACGACCGTGGAGTGCGTGGCTTCTGGTTTACCGATGCTCAGTTCATCCCAGCTCGCAAATACATCGAGGATGCCAAGGAGCTGTTGCGCGCGATCAAGGCTGAAGGTCTAACGGGGATTCGTTGGGCGGCCTATATCCGAGCCGACAACTTAGATCCTGAGTTGGCTCAGTTGATGGTTGAAACGGGCATGAGTTATTTCGAAATTGGCATTACCTCAGGGTCTCAGGAGCTCGTGCGCAAGATGCGCATGGGGTACAACCTGCGCACTGTTTTGGACAGTTGCCGGATGCTTGCCGAGGCGGGCTTCCGTGATCACGTGTCGGTGAATTACTCCTTCAACGTGATTGATGAGCGGCCGGAAACGATTCGGCAAACCGTGGCATATCACCGTGAACTTGAAGCAATTTTTGGTGAAGATCTGGTGGAGCCTGCCATTTTCTTCATCGGCCTACAGCCGCATACGCATCTTGAGCAATACGGCTTCGATCAAGGCCTGATCAAGCCTGGCTACAACCCGATGAGCATGATGCCTTGGACGGCTCGCAAGCTTCTCTGGAATCCTGAGCCGATGGGCAGCACGTTTGGCCGGATTTGCCTTGAAGCGTTTGATCGTGATCCCAGTCGTTTTGGCAAAACGGTGATGGGACTTCTGGAACGCGACTACGGCACAGCTCCACTTGAAGAAGCCTTGCGAGCACCGGTTGAAGGCCGCAAGGCTTTGGCGACGGCGACCCGCTAGTTCAGTTCCACCAGCGGCGACGCACCAGAATTAATCCCGCCAGCCCGACCCAGCCCAGGAGACCTCCGATCGGGTTGGGATTGGCCCCGCCGGGACCCAAGAGCCAAACCGGCCCTGTCGCCGGCACGCTGATCAGGCCGGATTGCAAGGCAAACCAGCCCCCGACCAGTCCGCCGTGAAGTCCAACCGATCCCCAGAGCGCACCTTGATCGGCACGCCGTTGCAGGGCTAATGCCAGCCCCAAGAGAGTCAGCCCTACCAGCAGACCAATCGCTTCGATCGCGGGCAACTGATACCAGGGATGCACCAGAGCAAAGAAGGCGGCCTGCAAGCCAATGGCCCGTTGACGGCCTCCCAGCAGCTCCAATTCACCCCAGAGCCAACCACGAAAAAGCAGCTCCTCAGCGAATCCCGCCCCCACCAGTAGGGCGACGGCATTAAGGAGTTGCCCGGCTGTGAGTTGCCCCTGCCATTGGCTTTGGCCGCTGAGCAGTAGGACCACAACCACGCCAAAAAGAAGAGCAGCTGCCTTAAGGAATCCACGAAGGAAGGCGCGTAGACCCGCGGCGGTAGGGACGACAATCCCCAGCTCTTGCCAGGGATGCTCGACGCCCCAGCTCCGTCGCAAGCGCCAAGGGAGGGTGAGCAACAGCAGCAGCAACGCCACCACCACTCCGGCCAGGTTCACCTGGTCCGGGCGCCATTGGGGGAAGATCAGCGCCAGAGGTCGTGCGCTCAGCCAACCCAGCCCGTAGAGCACCGGTACATAAAAAAGCGTTCCCCACCAGTGCAACGTTGTTCTGGTGGGGGTCTGCATCACTCTTCTGGTTCGATGGTGCTGGTCAGGCCCTTGTTCTTCAAGGTTTCGCAGTAAAACTCTGCAGGCTCAATGTCGCAAACGATCACCAGGCCTACCCCCGTGTTGTGCGTTTCCAGCATCACGGCCATCGCGTCTTGCTCACTGAGCTGGGGAACCACCTGCTGAAGCGTGACGACGACGTACTCCATGCTGTTGACAGGGTCGTTGTGAAGCAAAACCTTGTAGCGGGGCGATGTCTTACGCACCCGCTCGGTTTGCTTGTCAAGAACCGCTGCCCCACCGGGGCTACGGCTGGGTGTATCCACCATTGCCACTGATTCCCATTAGCTCCAATCTAGGAGTGATCAGGTCATAGGTTGCGAATGCGGGCCATGGCTTCGTCCACATTGCTACGGCTGTTGAAGGCAGAAAGGCGGAAATAGCCCTCTCCTGCAGCACCGAAGCCACTCCCTGGGGTCCCCACCACGTTGGCCTTCTGAAGGAGGTGATCGAAGAAGCTCCAGGAGTCCATTCCGGAAGGTGTTTTCAGCCACACATAAGGGGCGTGCTCACCGCCATGCACTTCGATTCCTGCAGCGCTGAGCTCGCGCCGGATAATGGCGGCGTTCTCCATGTAGAAGCTCACGAGTGCCTTCACTTCCTGTTGCCCAGCAGCGGAATACACCGCTTCTGCGCCGCGCTGAATGATGTAGCTCACGCCGTTGAACTTGGTGCTCTGCCGACGGTTCCAAAGGCCCCAAAGCTCCACTTCTGAACCATCGTCGGCTTTGCCCTTGAGCCCTTTGGGCACAACGGTTAAGGCGCAGCGGGTGCCTGTGAATCCGGCGTTTTTGGAGAAGGAGCGGAATTCGATCGCACAGTCGCGAGCACCCTCGATCTCATAGATGGAATGGGGCAGCTCGGGATCTTGAATGAACGCCTCGTACGCGGCATCAAACAGGATCAAGGCCTTGTTGGCACGGGCGTAGTCGACCCATTCCTTCAGTTGGGCCTTCGTTGCGACAGCGCCGGTGGGGTTATTGGGGTAACAGAGGTAGATCAGGTCAACAGGTTCACTGGGAATCTGTGCTGCAAACCCGTTGTCTGCGCTGATCGGCAGGTAGGTCAGGCCGCCATAACGGCCGTCATCGCCAGACTCGCCTGTGCGGCCAGCCATCACATTGCTGTCGACGTAAACCGGATACACCGGATCGGTCACTGCAATGCGATTGCCACTCCCCAGGATGTCGAGAATGTTGCTGCTGTCGCATTTGGAGCCATCCGATACAAAGATCTCCTCTGCGCTGATCTCACAGCCCCTGGCTTGGAAGTCATCGCGGGCAATCGCCTCGCGAAGCCAGCCATAGCCCTGTTCCGGCCCATAGCCGTGGAATCCTTCCGCTGTTCCCATCTCGTCGATGGCTGATTTCATGGCGTCACGGCAGGCCTGCGGTAGCGGCTCTGTGACGTCTCCGATGCCGAGACGAATCAGCTGGGCCTCGGGGTTGGCGCTACTAAAGGCCTTCACCCTGCGGCCAATCTCCGGGAACAGATAACCCGCTTTGAGTTTCAGGTAATTGCCGTTGACCTTGACCACGAATGACTGGGGTTGCTTCGGGCATCCTGCTACATACGATGAAAGAAGCAGGGCCTGGTGGTCGTGATTGTCGCCCCGTCCCCCACGAAACAGGATCCCGATCCCAACGCTGTTGTGGCGTTTGATCAGCTTGTGGATGCCTCCATCAATCGTCCCGCCCGGTACATGGGGCATGAGTTGGGGGTGGAGCCACGGGATTGGGAGGCGGCGCGTGTGCGCTGGGCTCTGACCTATCCCGAGATTTACGAGGTGGGCTCCAGCAACCTCGGCCACATCATTCTTTATTCCATCCTTAATGCTGTTCCTGGTCAGCTATGTGATCGGGCCTACCTCCCGGCAGCGGATCTTTCAGAGAGGCTGAAAGAGCGGAATCAAGCCTTGTTTGCTGTGGAGAGCAGGAGGCCGCTCCCCGCCTTTGACATCCTGGGCTTCAGCCTCAGCTATGAGCTGGGTGCGACCAATATTCTCGCCATGTTGGATTTGGCGAAAGTGCCGCTTTATGCGGCAGAGAGAGGAGATTTGCCCCTTTCTCACCCCGAGTCTCCGCCTCTGATTTTTGCTGGCGGTCCCACAGCCACCAGCAATCCTGAGCCTTACGCAGCTTTCTTTGACTTCATTGCTTTAGGCGATGGCGAAGAGCTTCTCCCTGAGATTGGATTGGTGGTGGCAGAAGCCAAAGCTGCGGGCCTGTCTCGAACGGACTTGCTCCGTGACCTGGCTGTTGTCCCAGGGGTTTATGTTCCGTCTCTCTATGGACCTGATCAGCAAGGGATCAGCGTGGAGCCGCTGGAGGATGGTCTTCCGGCCCGCTTGTTGAGGCGTGTTGCTACGCCCATGCCCCATTACGCGATGGGACTCGTTCCCCATGTGGAGACCGTGCATGACCGATTGACGGTGGAAATTCGTCGTGGTTGCACCCGAGGCTGCCGTTTTTGCCAGCCGGGAATGCTGACAAGGCCAGCGAGGGACGTGGAGCCTGAGGCCGTGATTGAGGCGATTGAAACGGGAATGCAGCGAACGGGTTACAGCGACTTCTCTTTGCTGTCGTTGAGCTGCAGCGATTACCTGGCATTGCCCGCTGTGGGGGTCGAGCTTCGCAATCGTCTCGCCGATCGCAATGTCACGCTTCAATTGCCCAGTCAGCGGGTGGATCGGTTTGATGACGACATCGCTCACATCCTTGGGGGCTCCCGCCAGTCGGGCCTGACGTTTGCACCGGAAGCCGGCACCCAACGGCTGAGAGACATCGTGAACAAAGGCCTCACGGATGCCGATCTTGTGGATGGAATCCGCACAGCAATGCAAAACGGCTTCCGCAAGGTGAAGCTCTATTTCATGATCGGGTTGCCGGGTGAGACCGATGCCGATGTGCTGGGCATCGCTGAGACCTGTCGGATGTTGCTCGACCGCTGCCGCGATTTAGGTCGCCTCAATCTCAACATCACCATCAGTAATTTCACCCCGAAGCCGCATACGCCGTTTCAGTGGCACAGCGTTTCGACGGCGGAGTTCTTAAGGCGTCAGCAGTTGCTGAGGGAAGCCGGAAAGCGTCTTCGCGGAGTGCGCTTCAACTTCACGGATGTGAGGCTTTCCGCTATGGAGGACTTCGTCGGTCGCGGAGACAGGAGCTTGGCGCCTGTCATCGAAGCGGCATGGCGAGCGGGTGCAGGGATGGATGCATGGTTTGAGGCCCTCGATCGCACCTATGAGGCTTGGACGGGCGCCATCGCAGCAGCAGGTCTTGAGGGCCGCTACCGGGCCCTTGAGCTCGGTGGCTGGGGACGTGCGAATGCGCTCAGCGAGGAAGGGTTGGATGCGTTCTGTTCTCAGCCGCTGCCTTGGGACCACATCGATACCGGGATTGATAAGGGCTGGTTGGCAGACGATCTCAAGCGAGCTCTTGAAGCGGCTGTTGTTCCGGATTGTTCGTTCGAGGGATGCAGCAGTTGTGGGGTCTGTGGCCCGGACCTAGGCCACAACGTTGTGATTGCTCCTCCTGAGATTCCTGTTCAGAAGCCAAGGCAGGCTCCACCGAGCGATCGGGTCTGCCGGATCAGGTTTCGTTTCAGCAAAACAGGCGCGATGGCCCTGCTCAGCCATCTCGATTTGGTGCGCTTGTTTGAGCGTGCGCTTCGACGTGCTGAATTACCGATCAGTTTTACCGGTGGCTTTCATCCGCTTCCCCGCCTTCAGCTCGCCTTGGCCTTGCCGCTTGGCGTGCAAGGAGAGGGGGAATGGATGGATTTGGAATTCATTGAACAGGTTGAGGCGCTTCAGGTTTTGAAGCGTTGGCAACAGACCCTTCCCCCAGGACTTTTGTTGATGGAGGCCTATGAAGTGCCAGTGTCTGGCCAGAGCCTCTCGCAACAATTGGAGGCAGCCCGATGGAGCTTTGAGCTGAAAACTCAAGCGGGAGATCCTTCGATTTCCTTGGATCAGTGGAGGCAGGTGGTGGATGATTTGTTGTCGCGAGACACGCTCGTTTGGGATGACACCGATAAAAAAGGACGTCCTCGTCAGCGCGATTGCAGACCTGCTTTAGAGACGCTTGAAATCGTGGCTCCGGTTGATGGAGCGGTTGATGGAGCCGTTGATGGAGCGGTGGAGAGCGGGGTAACGCTTGAGTGCCTCGCTCACATCGATGATCAAGGAAGGAGCCTTAAGCCCGCTCAGCTCCAGCACTGGTTGTCTGAAGGCTTAGAGCAGTCTTTGCATCTCCACAATGTGCGTCGCCTCGAACTACGGCTTGTGCGGTGCTAAATTCAAAACAAGACGTCAAGCCACGGGCCTGCGCCACGGTTTCGTCCCGACCTTCTTGTTCCCACATCCTGCGGAATAAGAGGCCAGAGTCTCCTGTTTCAATCAACGCCCAGGCGTTGCAGTCGAGCTCCAAATCAGAGGAGTTATTCACTCCGAATGCTTAGACCTAATCGGTCACTTGAATTCATTCCAACCCCGTGCGACATGCCGGCTGGCTGTTGATCGGGCTTCCGTCCTGACGGGCGTCGTCAGTCATTGTTTATGCCCCAACAAATTGTTATTGCTGAGCAACTGCGCATTGCCGCAGTTCTCACAGATGAATGCGTCGATGAATTAATTGTTGCCCAAGGGCGTTACCAGATCGGTGATGTCTATCTGGGCACTGTTGAAAATGTTCTCCCAGGGATTGATGCGGCTTTCGTCAACATTGGCGAAAGTGAAAAAAATGGCTTTATTCATGTCACTGACTTAGGCCCTTTACGCCTTAAAAAAGGTGCCGCCGGAATTACAGAACTGCTGGAACCACGCCAAAAAGTTCTGGTTCAGGTGATGAAGGAGCCCACGGGGACGAAAGGTCCTCGGTTGACTGGCAATCTGGCGCTGCCAGGTCGTTACCTCGTGCTTCAACCCAGCGGTCAGGGGGTCAATATCTCCAGGCGCATCGGTTCGGAAGGAGAGCGGAACCGGTTGCGCGCCCTGGGTGTGTTGGTGAAGCCCCCAGGGGCGGGCCTGCTGATTCGTACGGAAGCCGATGGAATCAGCGAAGAATTGCTGATTGACGATCTCGAATCGCTTTTACGTCAATGGGAGGCGATCCAAAAAGCTGCTGAGACGGCTTCCCCCCCGGTTCTTCTCAACCGCGATGAGGATTTCATACATCGCATTCTTCGCGATCACACCGGTTTGGATTTGGACCGGGTGGTGGTGGAGTCACCCGCTGCTGTGGAACGGGTGCGTTCCTTCCTCGGAGACGAGGGAAGTCACGTTGTGGTGGAAGCCCATCCCGAGCCTTCTGAGCTGCTCGAGCACTACAAAGTCAATGGGGCTATTCGTGATGCCCTAAAGCCGAGGGTTGATCTTCCCTCCGGTGGTTACGTGATCATCGAGCCCACCGAGGCCCTCACGGTGATTGATGTCAACTCTGGTTCGTTCACCCGCTCGGCGAATGCCAGGGAAACGGTGCTCTGGACCAACTGTGAGGCAGCCATAGAGATTGCCCGGCAGTTGCGTTTGCGCAACATCGGTGGGGTGATCATCGTCGACTTCATCGACATGGACTCCCGTCGTGATCAGTTGCAGCTGCTGGAGCATTTCACCAGTGCGATTCGTGATGACGCCGCTCGCCCCCAAATTGCCCAGCTCACGGAACTCGGTCTTGTTGAGCTGACGCGTAAGCGTCAGGGCCAAAATATTTATGAGCTGTTCGGGCGAGCCTGTCCCAGTTGCGGGGGACTTGGTCACGTTGCTGTGCTTCCTGGAAAGGATCTGATGCAGCCCCTCGCCACGGCTACGGGGCTGGTGCGTTCTGCAGCGTCGGCTCGCGCTGAAGCTCCTCAGTCTGGAGAGGCCTCGAATGCCCGTCGGCGTCGTGGTGCCCGAGGGAAGGCTGTGGCGGCTTCAGGTCCTGTCGACAGCAGCGATGCGCTTTTGGATGAGATGGAGACTGCTAGTGCGTCTACGTCCGTGTCGACGTCTGCTGCCATTGAGCCTGCCAGCGTGAGCCGACGTCAGGACCCTGAGCTGGTTGCGGTTCCTATGGATGAAGACGAAGAGCAGGTCTATGGATGGCTTGGTCTGAATCCAGCCTTGCTCCTGGAGTCTCAGCCGGAGCTGGACAACTTGATGGTGCGCGTTGTCCGTCCCGGCGAAGATGCAGAGCAGGTGCTTGAGCAGGCTCGACAGCAAATGTCGGCTAACGCAGGTCGCCGTCGCCGCCGTGGGCCGAGGGGGAATGGACGTGGCGCGGGCACTGGTTCGGGCCGTTCTGCTGCATCAGCTGGCGGAGACGATTCAGCACCCACGACCGTCGTCACTCCCCTGGAGCCAGACGAGAATGCACAGCCTTTGCTTGTGGAGATCACGCCTTTGATTGAGACCCCACTCCCGGTGATGTCTCCTGAGCCTGAAGTGGTTTCAGTATCTGAACCCGTCTCCGTATCCATCTCTGAATCGGTCGCGAGTTCTCAGCCTGAGGTCAGTCCTGATCCTGAGCCTGCTGACACCTCTGAAGCAAGGCCCGGTCGCCGTCGTCGTCGCGCGTCTGCATCGACGTCTGATCACGACTAAGTAGCGGTGTCAGGTCCGTTGAATGACAGCGATGGCCTTGGCATCGCTGGGGTGGATGAAGTGGGTCGCGGCTGTTTGTTTGGGCCCGTTTTTGCCGCCGCAGTTGTGTTGAGCGATCAAGCCGCACTGCATTTGCAGGCGGCTGGTCTCACCGATAGCAAGGCATTAACGCCGAGTCGTCGAGCTGCACTGGTTCCCCTGATTGAGGCTCATGCCCATGCCTGGGGATTGGGTCAAAGCTCTGCGCGGGCAATCGATCACGACGGGATTCGCAGCGCGACTGAGCAGGCCATGTTGTGTGCTCTTCAGCGCTTGCCTAGCCCGCCTCAGCTGGTCTTGGTGGATGGAGTGCTCCCATTGCGATTGTGGGAGGGTTCTCAACGCACCATCGTGCGTGGTGATAGCAGCCATCCAGCCATAGCAGCTGCGAGTGTGTTGGCGAAAGAGGCTCGCGACGCTTTGATTCGGCGGCTGTCCACTCGATTTCCGGGGTACGGGCTTGAGAGACATGCTGGATATGGAACGGCTCAACATCGAGCAGCGCTACTGGCCTCTGGCCCCACCCCCTTGCACCGGCGCTCGTTTTTGAAGAAGCTATTCGCCACTCGGTAGGGCGGACTCGCTGGCGGGAGGGTTCTCTAAATCCTTGGCCCAGGACTGGAAATCAGCCACTAACTGACGACCGACTCGGCCTTTGATCGTGAGCAGAATTCCATTCAGGATGGATTCCCCTGTGCTCTCCAGCACTCGCTTGGGAATCAGACGTAGCAGCGGAGGCTGGCTGACCTCCACGCTCAGCGTGGCCTCTCCTTGCAGTCCCCTGGGCGTCGCCTCAAGCAGGGCTTCAAGGCTCAGTTGGAAGTCATCCACTAACCCCAAACCTTCGAGGTCTGCATCAAGAGCACGGATCCGAAGTTGTCCGCTCACTTCATCGACTTCGAGCGACACCACTGGCTTGACATGCAGTTGGAACACCTGCAGCGTTGTCACGGTGTAGCGGTAGCGCCCTGGTGCCAAGGCTGTGAGCTGGTCGGAGTCGAGCAGCGCTTTGACAACGCGGTCG
Source organism: Synechococcus sp. MVIR-18-1 (assembly GCF_014279835.1). Classification (NCBI taxonomy): domain Bacteria; kingdom Bacillati; phylum Cyanobacteriota; class Cyanophyceae; order Synechococcales; family Synechococcaceae; genus Synechococcus; species Synechococcus sp. MVIR-18-1. The sequence continues at coordinate 390,082 of NZ_CP047942.1, forward strand.
TGCTCATGCAAATAAGCCCGCAGACGTTCTGACTCATCTGCGATGGGTAGATCGAGATGCTGACTGGCTCGAAAGGCCAGGGCCATGACCGTGTCCTGACGCGGCATGATCCTATCGATCGATGTGTGTCTTGATCCGATGCCGATGCGTGTGGCTTTTCTCGGGCCGGAGGGGACCTATGGAGAGCGGGCTGCTCGCAGCCTCATGAAGCTTGAAGATATCGAGAACCCAGTGCTGGTGGCGTGTTCGGGGCTTCGGTCTGTGGTGGAACATGTTGCTGATGGTCGCTGCGAATCGGCCGTGGTTCCTGTGGAGAACTCCGTTGAGGGTGGGGTCACGGCAATCCTTGACGCTCTCTGGTCTTATTCGAACTTGAGAATTCGTCGCGCTGTCGTTCTACCGATTCGTCATGCGCTGCTGAGCAGCGGGTCTCTTGACGGTATTTCGGAAGTCTTATCCCATCCTCAGGCTCTTGCCCAATGCAGCGGCTGGTTGGCACGTCACTTGCCGCAGGCCGTGCTACTTCCAGCAAGCTCCACCGCTGAAGCGGCCAGGATGGTGCGTGGCAGTCGCTTTAGAGCAGCCATTGCTGATCGCTCATTAGCGGGGCAGCAGGGACTCCAGGAGCTGGCCTATCCAGTGAATGATGTGGCTGGAAACCGTACCCGCTTCTTGTTGCTTCAGAACGGTGCGGTGAGTGGCGAGGGAGATGTTGCCAGCCTTGCCTTCTCACTGCATCAAAACGCGCCTGGGGCGTTGATCGAGGCCTTGCAAGCCATCGGCGATCTCGGGCTCAACATGAGCCGGATTGAATCGCGTCCTTCAAAGCGTGAGCTTGGTGAATATGTGTTTTTTGTGGATGTGGAGTTGCCCGGGCAACGAACGTCTGAATTGCTTGAGCGGCTGAGCACAAGCCTGCAGCCTCTGTGTGAACACCTTCTCCACTTTGGGGCTTACCCCAGTTCGGTGTTGGAGTGATCCGTTTTAAACACGCCAAACTGCATCATTCCTCGGGCAAAAGCCCAGCGCATTAACAGCAGCGTTGGTGTTTCCCGAAGGCCTTGGAGGACGGCCTTGGGGCCAAGACGCAGGATCGCATTGGGCCTGCGGATGCCTTCAAGGATGGACTCATTCCACGAGGGCAACGTGGCGTCTGTCCAATCGGCGGTGCTGATCGTGCCGCGCTGATGAGGGCTGGTTTCAAGGTTGTGGCGAAAGCCTCGGATGCTGGCGAATTCAGGATGCGCCCATTGCGTGAGTAATTGGTGCATCACCCAGCGTTCGCGCCGATCAAGGGCACCATCCACAGGATCGCGGCGGTTCCAGTCAGCAACGGCCAGACGCCCGCCGGGTTTCAGGACTCGTAGGAGTTCGTCGGCAAATCGCTGCTTATCGGGCATATGCGGACCGGCTTCGACCGACCAAACGGCGTCAAAGCTTTGATCCTCAAGTTGGAGGTTGAGGGCATCCATCACTGCGAAGCGACAGGGCAGCGAGTCTGGCGTTAGCTGGGTGGCTCTGTTTACCTGAGCAGGACTGATGCTGATACCCACTACGTCTAAGCCGTAGTCACGGGAAAGGATCCTGGCGCTTCCTCCGATACCGCAACCCACGTCCAAAACACGCGATCCTGGTGGTAATTGATCGAAGCCACTCCAGCGGATCAACGCATGGACGAAGTCGGCTTTGGCCTGCCGGAAATCGCGAGGCTGTGGTGGCGATCCGTAATGCCCAAGATGAACATGCTCACCCCAAAGGGATTCCAGTAATTGGTCGTCGGTCCAGGCGTCATAGGCGGAAGCAACGCTCTCACTGGAGTGGTAAGCGCGGTTGCGACGATTCCAGAGCTGGTAGGCGCCAGCCAAGAGCAGTAATCCAGCTGCTGTTGGTATGAGAACAGTTGGTGAAGGCATTAACCGTTGCTCGGATCGGTCTCTGACAGCGTGTCGCGTAAAACGGTGCGAGCAGCAAGCTGACGACGGGTCTCATCGAGCATTTCGAACTCCTGCTCTAGACGCGTGCGTGTGCTGGTGAGCTCCAGGAGATCCTGCTGTTGGTCTGCTACCGGCCCTCCTAAATGCGCTCCAATCCAAAAGGAAAGCTCGCGAGGAAGGTCTGGAAGGTCGTCAGGCAGTGAAGATTTGGAGTCGGTCAGTTTGCCCGTGAGTTCAACAACATCTTTCAAGGCTTGCGTTACGGTCGCAGCTAAGGCCTGCAATTCGCTGATGTTGTCGACAGGTTCGTCTTCGATCCAGCTCACCATGGCCGAACGAAAGGGCGTTTCTCTAGTGACGTTGAGCACTCGAAAGCGCTGTTGTCCGAGGGTCACGATGTTGCTGCGACCATCGTCTCCAGTTTGATGCTGGATGATTTCAGCACAACAGCCAACAGCGGCCATCGTTTGTTGATCCGGATCCCAACGCACGATGCCAAAGCGCCGATCTGTTTCTAAGACGCTCTGCAACATCATTCGGTAGCGCGACTCGAAAATATGCAGTGGCAGAACATCACTTGGAAATAGGACCACGTCCGGCAGAGGAAACAGAGGAAGTTCTCTGACGGACAGATCAGCCACGCAGGATTCAAGCGAAGAGCAGAATCCTAGGCAGCTGATCGTTGGATGGGGCTCCGATTAGAGCTTGACCTCGATGTCAACTCCACTAGGAAGGTCGAGCTTCATCAGAGCATCGATGGTCTTTGCTGAAGGGCTGTAGATATCGATGATGCGGCGATGGGTCCGCGTTTCGAAGTGCTCGCGTGAATCCTTATCCACGTGGGGCGAGCGCAGAACGCAGTAAATCTTGCGCTTCGTTGGCAATGGAATTGGCCCGATGGCCGTTGCTGCCGTGTTGTCGGCAGTTTCAATGATTTTGTCGCAAGAGAGATCCAGCATGCGGCGATCAAACGCCTTGAGACGAATGCGGATCTTTTGCTGAGCGATTGCGGTGGACATGGAGGCGGGAGAAAGTCCCTAAAAAGAGACCGAGAAGTTGGATTGTCTAGGTTCGGACAGGAAGAGCCTCAGGCAATGAAGCTCTTCCACTCAAGAACTGTAAGGGACGGTCTCACCGCAGTCAGCCTGACCCTTACAGGGATTGAGGATTAGATCATTCGATGATCTTGGAGACCACGCCAGCTCCGATGGTGCGGCCACCTTCGCGAATAGCAAAGCGCATGCCCAATTCCATAGCAACTGGGCAGATCAACTCACCAGTCATCTGGATGTTGTCTCCAGGCATGACCATTTCAACGTTGGAGCCATCTTCCGCTGTGAAAGCGGTGATCTGACCTGTCACGTCGGTGGTACGGATGTAGAACTGCGGGCGGTAGCCAGCAAAGAAAGGTGTGTGGCGGCCCCCTTCTTCTTTCTTGAGCACGTAGACCTGGCCCTCAAACTTGGTGTGAGGGGTGATGGAACCGGGCTTTACGAGCACCATGCCGCGCTCGATGTCTTCCTTCTGGATGCCGCGAAGCAGGAGACCTACGTTGTCGCCGGCCATGCCCTCGTCGAGCAGTTTGCGGAACATCTCCACACCGGTAACAGTGGTTTTGCGGGGATCTCTGATGCCCACGACTTCGACTTCTTCGCCCACTTTGACGATGCCGCGTTCGATACGACCCGTTGCAACGGTGCCACGTCCAGTGATGGAGAACACATCTTCGATCGCCATCAGGAATGGCTTATCGATTTCTCGCTCTGGCTCGGGGATGCTTTCATCCACTGCAGCCATCAGTTCTTCAATTTTGGCTTCCCATTCTGCTTCGCCCTCGATGGCTTTTAGGCCAGAGACTTGAACGACAGGAATATCGTCGCCGGGGAAGTCATAGCTGGAAAGCAACTCACGGATTTCCATCTCAACGAGTTCGATGATCTCTTCGTCATCAACCATGTCGCACTTGTTTAGTGCAACAACCAGGGCGGGAACGCCAACTTGCTTGGCAAGGAGAATGTGCTCCTTGGTTTGAGCCATAGGGCCGTCGGTGGCTGCACACACAAGGATGGCGCCATCCATCTGAGCAGCACCTGTGATCATGTTTTTCACATAGTCCGCGTGACCAGGGCAGTCAACGTGGGCGTAGTGGCGCTTATCCGTTTCGTACTCAACGTGAGCCGTATTAATGGTGATACCGCGTTCGCGCTCCTCTGGAGCACCATCAATGTCGGCATAATTTTGAACCTCGGCCATCCCCTTCTTGGCGAGCACGTTTGTGATCGCGGCGGTGAGGGTGGTTTTGCCGTGGTCAACGTGGCCGATGGTGCCGATGTTGACGTGGGGCTTGTTCCTTTCGAACTTCTCGCGAGCCATTTTGGTAAAGAATCTAGGGGTGAATTAAGGAAGTGTAGAGATCAGGAATTGCCCTGATTCTTGGAGATGATGGCCTCGGCCACATTGCGAGGAACATCCTCGTAGTGACTGAACTCCATCGAGAAAATACCCCGACCCTGAGTCATGGATCGGAGTTCGGTGGCATAACCGAACATCTCAGCCAAGGGCACCTTGGAAGAGACTTTAGACGTTCCGTCGTCGACGGACTGCCCCTCAACCTGTCCTCTGCGGGAGGAAAGGTCGCCGATGACCGAACCGAGGAAATCCTCGGGGACTTCGACTTCGACCTTCATCATCGGTTCAAGAAGCACAGGATTGCACTTCTTGACCGCATCCTTGAAGGCCATGGAGCCAGCAATCTTAAATGCCATCTCCGACGAGTCCACATCGTGGTAAGACCCATCGATAATCGTGCATTTGACATCAATCAGGGGATAACCAGCAATCACGCCTGACTCGCAGGTCTCCTTCATGCCTTGCTCTGCTGGCTTGATGTATTCCTTAGGGACGGTGCCACCAACAACTTTGTTGATGAATTCAAAGCCTGATTCAGGTTCTCCAGGCTCCATCTCGATCACGACATGACCGTATTGGCCCTTACCACCGGTTTGCCTGGAGAACTTCCCTTCTCCTTTGGATGAACCACGGATGGTTTCTCGGTAGGACACCTGAGGAGCACCGATATTGGCTTCCACTTTGAATTCGCGCAGCATGCGGTCCACCAGGATTTCGAGGTGGAGTTCGCCCATGCCCGCAATCACGGTTTGTCCCGTTTCCTGATCGGTACGGACCCGGAAGGTGGGATCTTCTTCGGCCAAAGACACCAATGCTTTGGAGAGCTTCTCCATGTCGCCTTTGGTCTTGGGTTCTACCGCAACTGAGATAACCGGCTCTGGCACAAAAAGTGTTTCCAGAACGATCGGATCATCTGTTGCGCAGAGGGTGTCTCCGGTGGTTGTGTTCTTGAGACCAAGAACGGCACCGAGATCTCCAGCACGCAAGGCGTCAACTTCTTCGCGATCGTCAGCTTTCAGCACAACGAGACGAGAGATGCGTTCTTTCGTGTCTTTGGTCGAATTCAAGACGTAACTCCCTTTTTCAAGGACGCCTGAATACATACGAACAAAAGTGAGCTTTCCGTAAGGGTCAGCCATCACCTTGAAGGCCAGAGCACTGAAGGGTGCACTGTCGTCGGATGGACGAACAGCTTCTTTGCCGTTTGGCAGAAGTCCTTGGATTGGAGGTACATCAATCGGAGCTGGAAGGTAATCAACAACCGCGTCGAGAACAAGTTGAACACCCTTGTTTTTGAAGGCTGAACCACACAGCACAGGAACTAGTTTGTGCTTGAGAACTCCAGTACGGATGCCTTGCTTCAAATCAGCATTTGAGAGTTCGCCTGATTCCAGAAACTTTTCGATGAGATCTTCATCATTTTCTGCAATCGTTTCCATCAAAATGTTGCGCCACTTGTCAACCTCATCTTTCATGTTTGCCGGAACATCTGTGACGTCGATGTCTTGGCCTAAATCATCTTTATAAATATTGGCTTTGTTCTCAACAAGATCGATGATTCCGCTGAGTTCGCCTTCGGCTCCAATCGGAAGCTGAATGGGAACCGCATTGGCCTTGAGGCGATCCTTGATTTGTCCAAAAACCTTCAAGAAGTCGGCACCAGTCCGATCCATTTTGTTAACAAACACCATCCGTGGCACGGAATAGCGATCGGCTTGGCGCCACACCGTCTCTGATTGCGGCTGCACGCCACCAACAGCGCAAAAAACTGCGATCACACCATCGAGAACGCGCATGGAGCGTTCCACTTCGATGGTGAAATCAACGTGTCCAGGAGTATCAATAATATTGATCCGGTGGTCATTCCAGCTTGTGGAAATTGCAGCGGCAGTAATCGTGATCCCACGCTCACGCTCTTGAGCCATCCAGTCGGTTACGGCTGCACCGTCGTGCACCTCACCAATCTTGTGCACCACACCGGAGTAGAAAAGAATCCTCTCAGTGGTGGTTGTTTTACCAGCGTCAATATGGGCTGCAATACCAATATTTCTGACGCGTTCCAGGGGAAAGTCGCGTGCCACAGGATACTCCGGGGTGGGGCGTTAAAAGCAAATGTGACTCTACATGTCAACCTGAGATAATCAGGTTGACTGAAGATCAGTAGCGATAGTGGGCGAAAGCTTTGTTGGCTTCAGCCATCTTGTGGGTCTCTTCCCGCTTGCGGACCGCACTACCGGCTTCGTTCGCAGCGTCCATTAATTCTCCAGCAAGCTTTTGAGACATGCTGCGACCATTACGGGCTCTTGAGAAATTCACAAGCCAACGAAGGGCCATTGCTGTGCCCCGTTCTTGACGAACTTCCATCGGAACCTGATAGGTCGCGCCACCAACACGTCGTGCACGCACTTCTACAAGTGGAGTCGCGTTTTTGACTGCCGTTTCGAACAGCTCGACGGGGTCACCACCGGTGCGTTCACCGATCAATCCAAAAGCATCCGAAAGAATGCGTTGGGCGGTGGACTTTTTCCCATGCTTCATCAACCGAGCCACCATCATCGTGGCGAGGCGATTGTTGAATTGTGGATCCGGCAGGATCGGACGTTTGACTGCAGCGTTACGGCGTGACATGAACCGTTAGGAGGGGAGTAACAGGGTGAAAAAAGTGGAAAGAGTGAGGATCACTCTTTGGGCGCCTTGGCGCCGTACTTCGAACGGGATTGACGGCGATCCTTGACACCAGAGGTGTCCAAGGTTCCACGAATGATGTGGTAGCGAACACCGGGAAGATCTTTAACGCGTCCTCCACGGATGAGGACCACGGAGTGTTCCTGAAGGTTATGGCCAATGCCACCGATGTAAGCCGTGACCTCGAATCCTGAGGTGAGGCGAACACGGGCCACTTTCCGTAGGGCCGAATTCGGCTTCTTCGGAGTGGAGGTATACACGCGGGTGCATACACCCCTGCGCTCTGGGCAAGCCCTAAGCGCAGGAGATTTTGTTTTCGCCTTGAGGGTTTGACGCTCGTGGCGGATTAGTTGCTGGATGGTTGGCATCGACGGTCGGGATGCGGCCGGAGACCCGACCTAGTTCGACAATCCGTCACCATACTGGTTCATCCGACCTTTTCTTCTCAACAGCGGGAAAATGCACTCCCGCATAGACAGCAACGCACATTGTCCTGGGGGCTGATCAGAAAGCCACCGCCACTCAGATCGCCGCGGTAATCCAGGCAAAGACCTTCCAGTAGATGAAGTTGCTCCTCTGGAGCGTGAAGCGTGACTCCGTCGGCTCGAGCCATGGCAATTCCTGCGAGATGCCCTGGGCGCAAGCGGATCACGTGTTGCTCACAACTTCCGGATACCAAGTCGAGGTGCATCAATCCTGGAGTCCCTGCTACCGCAGCCTGGCGACCGAGTTCCGCCGCAGCGGAGGCGCTGATGGAGAACGTGGCGCCCATAGCCGTTCGCATGCTGATGAACTCAGTTTGCCAGCACCTTGGATCCAGCACGCACAAAGCCAAGACCGTTTTGTACGCGTGGAGTGATGCCCCGCCCGGTCATCACTGTTGTATTGGCGATGAGCATGGTGGTTGAGCCGCCCCCATCGAGATTGAGTGCCTCCGTTATCCCAAGTTGACTTAGCGCCAGGCTTGTTTCCAGAAGGGTGGGATCACTGCCATTGGCGCCTTTGACGGCAAGGAGCCAAAGCCGATCCTTGTCTTGAGCCACAACGGTGCGCGGTGCTGAACCGGCAAGAAAGCCAGGGCTAAAGCCTTCCTGGCGTCCATTCAGAACCACCTTGCCTTTTTCTAGGAGAAGGGGCCCTCCCCCCAGCACTTGAGGACGTTCACCCAACGGGTTTGAGTTGCGGGTGTTGATGGTCACTGCATCCCCAACCTGAGCTGGAAGTGCCGTTCCTCCTCGGGCCACGATCAGGTCTCCCCCTAAAGGCAAAGGGACTCCGCGAACGAGGGCGGCTTGGTCGTACACCGCATCAACACGCCCTTCCCTGAGTGTCAACGCTTGCTCTTCTCCACTGAGCGCGCGATACGTTGGGCCCCAAGCCCTGGTGTAGCGACTGAGTCCGCGTTGGACATAGCCGCTGTTAAGCATCCCAAGAGGCCAGCGACGTTGCCCAACCACGGTCATCTCCTGGATCAACTGCAGGCGTCCAAACATCAGGGGGCCGTTGCGGTCCCAGCCGATGGCCCCTCGGTTGAGGATTGGACCTGAAAGCCACTCGTTGTTAAGACGAACAGCTCCAAGAGGAAGTTGGCGAACTCTGTTGAAAAAACCTCCATTCACCGCCACAAGCGCTTTGGCAGGTTGCGCCAACTGATTGAGGTAGCGCAGTCCGGGTTGGGCATGGCTGGGGGCAAGCGGGCGTAAAAGCAGAGCTGAGCTGTTGTGCTGAACGCCAGCTCGGTACAGCCTTATGGGCTTGACGCCAACTTGAACCACGCGCTGATCAAGAACCAACCCCTTCTTGATCGGACCTTGCATCTCTGGGGCGAGTAGCGCACGTTGAAAGGCTTGGTACTGACGCCGGCTTGTCGACGGATTTGTGGGGGTGATGCCGTCTAGAACAACCCGCCATGGCTCTTTAAGCGTCAAGGTCGAAAGCTTGCTCGATTGGCCCAGCAGCTTCAGCCCGCCCTGCCCCCGTCGTGTTTGCAAGCCAATCCTGCGCAGATGGCTTTCCTGCAGAGGCGTGATCTTTATTTGTAGGAGTAGATCATCGCCCTGGCGCTGAACGAGGGCAGGCCCACTGAGGTCCATCACGAGACGATTGGCGCTGCTTCCTTTGCCTTGTCTGAGTGTTTTCAGATGGGGTTGGGGAAGCTCCACTTTCAGAGTGTTCTTGCTTCGGTTCACTTGAACCCCAAGCGCGTTCAACCAGGGCAGTGCATCGAGGGCAACTTCATCCCCGATCGTGCGTTGCTGCAAACCGCTCAAGGGCAGTTGCACGCCGTACCACTCGAGACGTTCTCCGCCTTCATCGGATTGACGCTGAAATCCGATCTGCCCGATCAGGAGATCGAGAGGTAGCCAGAGCCGCTTTGGGTTTGTTGCTCCCTCGCCCTGCCATAGCCATGAGCTCGAGGTGTTGATGCCGCCAATCGTTAGGCGATCTCCACTGAACTGATCAGTGAGGCGAACCTCCGCACTGGGTACTGGCGGCGGAGGTGGCATTGCTGCATCCATGACTCGACGCTAGCTGGGGTGGGCGAATCCTTAGGATCCGGAATAGCTCAACCAGCTACGGATTGCGAATGCCGTTGCTGTTGTACGTCTCGACTGCAGGTTATGACCCAACTCACCGGTTCCGATTGGCCCTATTGCGACAGCAGTGCACCTGCTGCGGTTGCCGGGGAGAAGGACGCATGTGGTGTGGGTTTTCTGGCACAGCTGCAGGGTGAGCGCAGTCATTGGGTGCTTCAGCAGGCCCTTCGTGGTTTGGGTTGCATGGAGCACAGGGGTGGGTGCGGTGGTGATGGTGATTCCGGAGATGGTGCAGGCGTCTTGTGCGAAATCCCCTGGGAGTACTTGAGAGCGATTTGGCCAGAAGCTGCGAATGCCAACGGTCTCGGCATGATGTTTCTGCCGAAAGATCCCAGCCGCCGTGCCGACGTTCAGCGATTTTGTGATCAAGAGGCGCAGGCCCTTGGCCTGACGTCCGTTGGCTGGCGCGAGGTTCCGATCGATTCAGCGGTTCTGGGCCCGCTTGCGCGTGAAACAGCACCTGTGATTCAGCAGTGGTTAGTGCAGAGAGATGTTGATGCTGATGCTCTGGAATCTCTGCTTTTGCGCCTGCGCCGTCGTGTTGGAGCCAGGGTTCGCAAGGAATTTGGAGCCGAAGGCGCTCGCGATTTTTACGTCGCGTCCCTGAGTGGTCGAACTGTTGTTTACAAGGGGATGGTGCGCTCCGAGGTTCTCGCCCAGTACTACGCCGATCTGCGTGACCCTCGCTTTGCTGTGAGTTTTGCGGTCTACCACCGTCGTTTCAGCACCAATACGCTTCCCCGCTGGCCGTTGGCTCAGCCGATGCGCCTCTTGGGTCACAACGGTGAAATCAATACGTTGTTGGGCAATCTCAACTGGGCTAAGGCATCAGAAGCTGGCTTGGAAGACGTATGGGGTGAAGCTTCAGCCGACTTGATCCCGGTTGTGAACCCCGATTTCAGCGACTCAGCGAATCTTGATGCCACGCTTGAGCTGATGGTGAGGAGTGGACGCTCAATCACCGACAGCTTGATCACTTTGGTGCCGGAAGCCTTCCGAAATCAGCCCGATCTCGACAGCCGCCCTGATGTCACGGCGATGTACGAATTCAATGCCGGGATTCAAGAGCCATGGGACGGCCCAGCATTGTTGGTGTTTGCGGATGGGAAGCGCGTGGGCGCGACCTTGGATCGCAATGGGCTGAGGCCTGCGAGGTGGTGCACAACGGCTGATGGGTTCGTGATCATGGGATCCGAGACCGGAGTGGTGGATCTCAGCGGAAAGACTGTTGTTGAAAAAGGGCGCTTAGGTCCAGGTCAGATGGTGGCCGTTGATCTTGAGCGCGGCGAGCTGTTGACCAATTGGGCGGTAAAGGAAGACGCGGCCCAACGTTTTCCCTATGGCGATTGGTTAAAGCAGTATCGCCGCTCCGTTTCGGCTCAGCCTTGGACTCAAGACTGTCAAATCAGTGAGCTTGATTTGCTGCGCTTGCAAACGGCGATGGGCTTCACCGCAGAAGATCTTGATCTTGTGATTGAGGACATGGCAGGTCTTGGCAAGGAGCCCACCTATTGCATGGGTGATGACATCCCCTTGGCGGTGCTCTCCGACAAGCCTCACCTTCTCTACGACTATTTCAAGCAGCGCTTCGCTCAAGTCACCAATCCACCGATTGATCCCCTGCGAGAGAAATTGGTCATGAGTTTGGAGATGCACTTAGGGCAGAGGCGGCCTGCTGTGAAGCCTCAGGCCGCGGCCGCGGCCTTGATTCACCTCGATACTCCAGTTCTCAATGAGGAGGAGCTGAGTGCTCTGTCTGATCAAGGGCTAGTGGTGCGATCCCTCTCGACCCAGGTTGCAGTCGAAGCCTGCGCGGGTGGGCTGCAGTCGGCCGTGGATGCTCTCTGCTCACAGGCGGAAGAGGCGGTCCGCAATGGCGCTCAGGTGTTGGTTCTGTCGGACCGCGTGAATGCTGACGGGCAGCCTGCGGAACTGATGGCCACCACTGTGGCGATGCCCGCTTTATTGGCGGTAGGAGCGGTGCACCACCACCTTTTGCGCCAGAAATTGAGACTCCACTGTTCGCTGGTTTCGGAGACCGCTCAGTGTTGGAGCACCCATCACATGGCTTGCCTGATTGGTTATGGCGCCAGCGCTGTTTGCCCATGGCTCACCTGGGAAACGACGCGCCATTGGCTCGCTCATCCCAAGACCCAGAAGCGGATCGAACAAGGCAAGTTGCAATCTTTGGATCCCGATAAGGCCCAGGCGAATGTGCGCTTGTCCCTTGAGAATGGGCTCCGCAAAATCCTCTCCAAAATCGGTATTTCGCTCCTAGCGAGTTATCACGGAGCTCAGATTTTTGAGGCCATCGGACTAGGCGCCGATGTGATTCAAAAGGCTTTCGCGGGGACGACCAGTCGCGTTGCTGGGATGACGCTTCCAGAGCTTGCCAATGAAACGCTCTCGTTGCATGCCAAGGCTTTCCCTGAGCTGAATCGCAGCAAGCTTGAGTTCATGGGTTTTGTGCAATACCGCACGGGTGGTGAGTACCACCTCAATAGCCCGGAGATGTCGAAGGCTCTGCACAGTGCCGTTAAAGCTGGTCCTGGATACGACCACTTCTCCACCTACAAAACCCTGTTGGAAAACAGGCCGGTCACAGCTCTTCGCGATTTGCTCGAGTTCAAGCTGGCTGCGACGCCCTTGCCGATGGATCAGGTGGAGAGTGCCGAAAGCCTATGTACTCGCTTTTGTACAGGCGGCATGAGCCTGGGAGCTCTTTCAAGAGAAGCCCATGAGGTGTTGGCCGTGGCCATGAACCGTATTGGCGGGAAGAGCAATAGCGGTGAGGGTGGTGAGGACCCGATTCGTTTTCAGGTTCTCCATGATGTGGATGGAGATGGTCGCTCGTCGTCTTTCCCCAGCATCGGTGGGCTGAGAAATGGTGACACCGCCTGCTCAGCGATCAAGCAGATTGCTTCGGGCCGGTTCGGGGTGACAGCGGAATATTTGCGCAGCGGCAAGCAACTTGAGATCAAGGTGGCTCAGGGAGCGAAGCCTGGTGAAGGTGGCCAACTGCCTGGGCCAAAGGTGGACGCGTATATCGCTGGGCTGCGCAACAGCAAAGCCGGCGTTGCGCTGATTTCGCCTCCGCCCCACCACGACATCTATTCCATTGAGGATCTCGCCCAGCTCATCCATGATCTGCACCAGGTGCATCCCAAAGCCCCTGTGAGTGTCAAGTTGGTGGCTGAGATTGGGATCGGCACGATCGCGGCTGGTGTGGCGAAGGCCAATGCCGATGTGATCCAGATTTCTGGTCACGATGGCGGCACGGGAGCATCGCCGCTGAGCTCGATCAAGCACGCCGGCAGTCCCTGGGAGCTGGGCCTAACCGAAGTGCATCGATCGTTGTTGGAGAACGGGTTGCGTGATCGCGTCTTGCTCCGTGCCGATGGCGGTCTCAAGACCGGTTGGGATGTGGTCGTCGCTGCCCTGCTCGGCGCAGAGGAATATGGCTTTGGGTCTGTAGCGATGATCGCTGAGGGCTGCATCATGGCCCGTGTTTGTCACACCAATAACTGCCCCGTAGGCGTGGCCACGCAGAAAGAAGCGCTACGCAAACGCTTCACCGGTGTGCCCGAACATGTGGTGAATTTCTTCTGGTACGTGGCGGAAGAGGTGCGTCAATTGATGAGTGTCTTGGGAGTGGCGCGTCTTGAAGATCTGATTGGACGCAGCGAGCTGCTGCAGCCGCGTTCCGTTGCGCTTGAGAAGACCAAATGCGTGGATCTCTCCAGCTTGTTGGCTCCAGTGGGAGACGCCAACGACCGCTCCTGGCTCAAGCACAGCCCTGAAGCCCATGGGAATGGTCCGATTCTTGAAGATCATCTCCTCGCTGATGCAGGCTTCATGGCTGCTGTCGAAAACCATGGCTCTCTCAGCCGCACGATCGAGATTGTTAACACCGATCGCAGTGTTGGTGCACGATTCGCTGGCGAGATCGCTCAGCGCCATGGGAATCGTGGCTTTAAGGGGCAGCTGAATCTGAACTTCCGCGGAGCTGCCGGCCAAAGCTTTGCGGCCTTCCTTGTTCAAGGCATGACCATGCGCTTGGAGGGTGAGGCCAACGACTACGTCGGGAAAGGCATGAACAGTGGTCGGATCACTCTCGTGCCTGGTGATGGTGTCGCCAACCCTGGCGATCAGGTGATTCTTGGCAACACCTGTCTTTATGGCGCCACTGGGGGTGAGCTTTTTGCCCATGGCCGGGCTGGAGAACGCTTTGGCGTTCGTAACAGCGGAGCTCGCGCCGTGGTTGAGGGAGCCGGGGACCACTGTTGCGAGTACATGACCGGAGGCGTGATTGTGGTGCTGGGAGGCACCGGTCGCAATGTGGGTGCCGGCATGACCGGAGGTGTGGCGTTCCTGTTGGATGAAGCGGGCGGCGTCCAGGCCCGCGTGAATCCTGAAATCGTGGAGGTGGTCAGCATCACCACCCCACAACAGGAGTCTTTGCTGAAATCACTCCTTGAGGCTCATGTCAACACCACCTCTAGTGAGAAAGCCAAGGCGTTGCTTTCGGATTGGACCAACGCCAAGTCGTTGTTCAAGTTGTTGGTGCCCCCAAGCGAGCGAGCAGCGATGGGGCTTGAAGCGCGTGAGGTGGTTGCAGCCTGATTGCTCCGTACTGTCCCTATCGCCATGCCCTGGTTTATCAAGCAGGAAACGTTTACCGCAGCGATGACATCGTTATCGGCTGAGCAGCGTCGCGTTCATTGCCATGACCATCGCCGTTGGGTTGAGGCTCAACGGCTCTCAGGGTGTGCCATGGCCAGTGGTTTTCTTGTGGATGACCAACACAAGCCGGGTGGGGGAGGTTTATTGGTCTTCGAGGCTGACAGCTACAAGGCAGCAAAAGCGTTCATCGCTGCTGATCCAATGATTGCCAGGAACCTGGTGGACTGGACGCTGCATGAGTGGAAGCCTGTTGAGGGAAGTCTTCAGGCTTAGTTCAGACCTAGTCACTGCTGCTCTTGGTGTTGAGCTGGAGCGTTCAGCGAGGGTGAATGGTCATCAGTTTCTGCACCTCTCCAGCGTGGTAGCTGCTGCGCGTGAGCGGAGTGCTGACCACCTGTAAAAACCCAAGGTCTTGTTCTCCCTTGAGGCGGTAGCTCTCGAACTGCTCCGGAGTTACGAACCGGTCCACGCTCAAGTGTTTGGGGCCTGGTGATAGGTATTGGCCGATGGTGACGATGTCAACTCGGTGTTCTCTTAGATCGCGAAGCACCTCGATCACTTCCGCGTCGCTCTCGCCGAGGCCCACCATTAATCCCGACTTGCTGTAAGACCGTGGCCAGCCATCACGAACCCGTTTGAGGAGTTCCAAGGAGCGCTCATAGATTCCCTGCGGACGAGCCTGGCGATACAGCCGCGGCACCGTCTCAATGTTGTGATTGAGCACATGGGGTGATGCCTCCATCACCGTGGCTAGCGCATCCCAATTGCCACAGAAATCGGGAATCAGCAGCTCAATTGTGGTGAGCGGCGAGTGTTGCTTCACCTGCTCGATGCAAGCCACGAACTGAGAGGCGCCTCCGTCTTCCAGGTCGTCGCGGTTCACTGAGGTGATCACAACGTGTTTGAGCCCAAGCCGGGAGACCGCCTCCCCGAGCCGTTGGGGTTCAGTTGGGTCGAGTTCTCGGACGCTCTTGTCGAAGTCGATATCGCAGTAGGGACAGGCGCGGGTGCAGCCGGGCCCCATGATTAGGAACGTCGCGGTCCCTCCGGCAAAGCATTCGCCGATATTTGGGCAGCTTGCCTCCTGGCAAACAGTGTTCAGCTTGAGGTCCAGCAGCAGGTCGGCCACCTCGCCAATGCGCTCGCGCTGGGGGGCTTTGACGCGCAACCAGTCAGGTTTCTGAATGGACGTCATCTTTTAAAGTCGCCTCATCGGGATGTAGCGCAGCTTGGTAGCGCACTTCGTTCGGGACGAAGGGGCCGCAGGTTCGAATCCTGTCATCCCGACTCTATGAGTAGCGCTCAACTGAGTTCTGCGCCTGGATAGCCGCGCGGAGTCACCATTCGCCCCCCCTCCAGTCTGCTGCTGCTGTTGCCGATGACCAAAACAGTCAGCATGTCAATGGTTTCTACGGGCAAGCGGTCGAGCCGGCAGAACGAGACGTGTTCCTCCTGTCGACCTAATTGCCTTGCCATCACAACAGGTGTGGAGGCAGGGCGTTCAGTGAGCAGGATGTCTTTGGCACGTTGCAGCTGCCAATCACGTCCTTTGGAGCGGGGGTTGTAGAGCGCAACGACGAAATCGCCCTTGGCGGCACCTTCTAGTCGTTGTTCAATCACGTCCCATGGGGTAAGGCGATCGCTCAAGCTCACGGTGCAGAAGTCATGCATGAGCGGTGCACCAGCTTTTGCGGCTGCTAGTTGTAGTGCGGAGATTCCTGGATGCACGGCAAAGCGAGGCCGGTCGTCCTCTGCTAAGTCCAACCAGAGCTCAAGCGCGAGCCCGGCCATTCCATAAATCCCGCTGTCGCCAGACGACACCAACGCCACGCGAACGCCCTGGCGAGCGAGGCTCAGAGCTTGCTGGCAGCGGTCCCTTTCCATGGTGAGTTGCCCATCCAGCCGGATCTGATCTGGACGGCGCAGCGGTTCTAATAAGTCGAGGTAGAGCCCGTATCCCACCCAGGCAGGACAGCGCGCTAGGGCACTGCGGGCTTCAGGAGTGAGGAGGGCCAGATCACCTGGCCCACTGCCGATGAGATGCAGTTCGCCCCGTTGAGGTGCATGGGCCTCCATGCTTTCGGCAATCGCCACGGTGATGGCGCCGCGTTCCTCGTCGTTGGCGTGGGTGATTCGTTTGTGCAGCTTGAGTTGTGCGTTGGGTCCGGCACTCAGTAGTGCAGCTGCTTCTGCAACCGATCCCGTTCCCATCTCTGCAGCAACCACCTTGGATGGGGTTGGCACCGGCACAGCATCTAATGCTGATGCTGTGTGCAAACGGAAGGGCCAATGGTGAAGCTGTGCGAGGTCTTGAAGCGCCCGTTCATCGCCCTTGCGATCGATGCTGCTGATGCCTGCAACGGCGGCCTCTGCCAGGCCCGCCTCCTCGAGGGCACTGCTTACGGCACGCTGGACAAGGTTCAAGCTTGTGTCGCGCTCGCAGCCAATTCCAAGCCAAAGGAGTGCTGGGTGCCAAGTGCATGCCCCCGCATGGGCGATGGATGTGCTGATCTCCAGCGCTGGAATTGCACTGTCTTCGACTGCATTGTCTGAATTAGCACTGCCTGCCTCGGCATTAAGACCGAGGAGCTGGCTGGATTGAGCGGCCGAACTGCTTTGCCACAGCTTGCTCCCCATTGATTGGATGAGATGGGGTCCCTCTCCACGCGCCTGGGCCTTCATCAGTTGGGTCCAGCTGGTGCTTGTTCCGCCGCGTTTCCATCCCCAAGCATGACCGAACACATCGGTTGCTAAACGGCCCGAAACAGCACTATCTCCGCTCAGAACCGCTTCCCCTCCAAGCGTGGCGGCGATCTCCCGGCTTAATTGTTCCGCACCAGCTTGGTGACCGCCAAGCAATGGGATCACTCTTTGTCCCTCTGCATCCAGAACCAGGACTGCAGGGTCACTTTCTTTGTCCTTCAACAGTGGAGCAATCAAACGGGTGACGGCACCTGTGGCTCCGATCACCATCAGCACTCCCCCCTCTTGCCAGTGCTGCTGGATCAACATCGCAGCTGAGTTCACCAAACACGTTCCGTCTAGGTCAGCAATGGTGGCGGCTGCACCGGGAGTGAGTGCCAGTTGATCAGTGAGGCCAGATTGCTGAAGTCTTTGCATCAAAGGCCAGGCCCTCGAGGACAGACCTAGGGCCAATCGCCTGGCAGCGAACGTAGGAGAGGAGTCGTTCAGGACAGGAGCTTCGGAGGTCAACGCTGGGTGCCATCGGGGTTCAATAGCTCCCGGGCTGATCCTCCCAGGGTGCTGGTTGGAGAAATTCTTTCTGGTTCGATGCTGATCGTCGGTGCCCTTGATGGGGTTTGGGCTTCCGGGGCGACGGGCTTGCTGGGTTCAGGTGAGGGTTCCGAAGGAGTCCCTGCTTTTGAAACGGGTCCCTCTGCTGTCTCCACTCCCTTCTCTGGCATCGCTGTTTCTTGTGACGCCGGTTCTGGCAATGACGTTGTTTTGGCTGGGTTGATCTTCAAATCCTCGAGCTCAGCGAGCTCTTCTCCCTCTGCTTCTCTGTCCAGAGCCTTTTCATCCATACCGTGTTCATCGATGGCTGGTTCATCGACAGACCCTTCATCCACAGCCTTTTCTTGTGTGGGCTCTTTCTTCAATACTTGTTCTTTTGGTGCCGTGGTCTCGGCGCCCTCCAGTCCAAGGATGTCGTCTTCACCCACGAGCTCTTGCGTTGCGCTCGAGTCTTCAGGCTTGGCTTCACCCAGCAAACGGGCTAGTTGCGTGTCATTGAGGCTGGATTGCAACCAGATCGGTTTTGGGCTCTGCCGCTCAGGGACCGCTCTCAATTGGTTGTTGAACATCGGCTCGAGCGATTCACCGATCCCATTCAGCAACTCCATCTGAACGGTGTTGATCCCATTTCGGTTGTCGATTCCCTGGAGCCAAAGGGCATCTTGTTGGTCCACTACAAAGCTGTCGTCGTTAACGGTGATGCGTAGGCGCCAGCGAGCATCTCCAGCTCTGAGGTTTTGAAGGGGAGCGTTCCATACCAACCAATCGAGCAGCAAAGGACTGTCACCCCCGAGCTCAGCTGGACTCACCACCGCGAGCCAAGGGGCATCGCTTTTTGGCTGCGTGCCTATGAGGGGCCGCAGCTGATCAACAGACCAATGCAAGCTGGCACCAGGAGTTTTGACGGCTTCTCCCCAGGGATAGGCCGCATAGGCCGTGAACCTGTGGCTCCCCGGACTCAGGGGGGGGAGTTCAAGCGCTACTCGGTTTCCGTTTCGTTCACTTACACGGATAGCTGCTTGGTCATCAATTTGAATCGCGACGTGGGCTCCGAGCCCGAGTTCGCTGTCGATCGCAAGGGGCCAATCCTCGATTTTTAATTCCAGATTGAGTGGCCCGCCCTTGAGTTGGCTCCCATCCAAGGGGCTGATGAGCGAGAGCTGGGGATGATGCTTGGCTAAGGCTTGACGAAGCTGCTGAACCGCACCTGGTGGCTCCACTTCTCGAAGACGGCCTGAGGGGGTTTGGGTGGGAAGATTCGTGCCTTGATTAGGAGCGGACCCGGCGTTGCGCTGATTGGCCCAAGGCAGGGGCGGAATGGCCAGCACGGGTTGCCCCAGGCCACATAGGAGGATCAGGACGAAGAGTGCTGCGAACCATCGGATGCTTGCGTGTCGCCGGCCCGATTTATCCATGGAGCGGAAAGGATGTGCTGCCATTCTGAATGGCTCCACTTCTCAGGTCCAGGGCACTGGCTGAGTATTAATTAGAGAAAGAAAATAAGAGGATTGTTGATATCTTTCTATCTTTATTGGGAGGGTTTCGCTGACACCACCTGTAAACCAGACCCCAGTTGCAGACTGGTTCGCCACCGGATTGAACCTTTGTAACTCGATGATGGTTTAGGCCCTCTCGTGACTCTATGCTCGAATCAGCGGTCCCCTCTTTGGGGCCCAAAGCACCAGTGATGACCAGGGTTTTCCTGGCTTGAGCTGGCGCCCGGCTAAAGCCTTCGGGTTATGGCCGGGGCCCCGGCGAACTGTCCGGTTCTCCGGAGGGGTGGCCCTCCACCTCGATCCCGTCCCTCGAGGAACGACTCGATGACCATTAGCCCACCAGAGCGTGGGAGCACCGCGAAGAGCCAAGTCGAAAAGGTTGACAATCCAGCAACCTTTGAATTGTTCGGCAAGCCCGGACATTTCGACCGATCTCTCGCGAAAGGCCCCAAGACCACAACCTGGGTTTGGAACCTCCACGCCAACGCTCACGATTTCGATAGTCATACGAGTGACCTTGAAGAGGTTTCTCGGAAGATCTTTAGTGCTCACTTCGGCCATTTGGCCGTGATCTTCATCTGGCTAAGCGGCGCCTTCTTCCACGGAGCCCGCTTCTCCAACTTCTCCGGCTGGCTCGCCGATCCCACCCACGTGAAGCCAAGTGCTCAGGTGGTGTGGCCCGTGTTTGGCCAGGAGATTCTCAACGGTGATATGGGTGCCGGTTTCCAAGGCATTCAGATCACTTCTGGCCTCTTTCACGTCTGGCGTGCATGGGGCATCACCAATGAGACCCAGCTGATGTCGCTTGCCATCGGCGCTCTGGTGATGGCCGGTCTCATGCTCAATGCCGGTGTCTTCCACTATCACAAGGCAGCTCCCAAGCTCGAGTGGTTCCAGAACGTTGAGTCGATGCTCAACCACCACTTGGCAGGTTTGCTCGGTCTCGGTTCACTCTCCTGGACCGGTCACCTACTGCATGTTTCTCTGCCGACAACCAAGTTGATGGATGCCATCGACGCCGGCCAGCCGCTGGTGCTCAATGGCAAGACCATTGCTTCTGTCGCAGACATTCCACTGCCCCATGAATTCTTTAACCAGGATTTGATCGCGCAGCTCTATCCAGGATTTGGTGCCGGTATCGGTGCCTTCTTCTCTGGTGATTGGGCTGCCTACAGCGACTTCCTGACCTTTAAAGGTGGAATTAATCCAGTCACAGGAAGCATGTGGATGAGCGATATCGCTCATCACCACCTTGCCATTGCGGTTCTGTTCATCGTGGCTGGTCACATGTACCGCACGAACTGGGGCATCGGGCACTCCATCAAGGAGATCCTCGAAGGTCAGAAGGGTGATCCCCTCCTGTTCCCTGCCACCAAGGGTCATGACGGACTCTTTGAGTTCATGACGACCTCTTGGCATGCTCAGTTGGGCGTCAACTTGGCCATGCTCGGTTCGCTGAGCATCATCGTGGCCCAGCACATGTATGCGATGCCTCCGTATCCATACATGGCGATTGACTACCCGACTCAGATCGGACTGTTCACCCACCACATGTGGATCGGTGGTTTCCTAATCGTTGGCGCTGCTGCTCACGCAGCCATCGCCATGATTCGCGATTACGACCCTGCCAAGCATGTGGATAACGTGCTCGATCGTGTGCTCAAAGCTCGCGATGCCCTGATCAGCCACCTGAACTGGGTGTGCATTTGGTTGGGCTTCCATAGCTTTGGCCTCTACATCCACAACGACACAATGCGTGCTCTGGGGCGTCCCCAGGACATGTTTAGTGACTCAGCGATTCAGCTGAAGCCCGTGTTCGCTCAGTGGATCCAGGGTTTGCATGCCGGAGCTGCCGGTAGCACCGCTCCTAACGCACTTGCTGGCGTTAGCGAAGTGTTCAACGGCTCCACGATTGCCGTTGGTGGCAAGGTTGCTGCTGCAGCGATTCCTCTTGGGACCGCTGACTTCATGGTGCACCACATCCACGCATTCACGATTCACGTGACTGTGTTGATCCTTCTCAAAGGTGTGCTCTATGCCCGTAGCTCCCGCCTCGTTCCAGATAAAGCAAACCTGGGCTTCCGCTTCCCTTGCGACGGACCCGGCCGAGGTGGCACCTGTCAGGTGTCTGCTTGGGACCATGTGTTCCTAGGCCTGTTCTGGATGTACAACTCCCTGTCCATCGTGATTTTCCACTTCAGCTGGAAAATGCAAAGCGATGTTTGGGGAACTGTGAATGCTGATGGCAGTGTCCAACACATCACGAATGGCAACTTCGCCAACAGCGCAATCACCATTAATGGCTGGCTGCGTGACTACCTGTGGGCTCAGGCCGCGCAGGTGATCAACAGCTACGGCTCGAACACCAGTGCCTATGGCCTGATGTTCCTTGGTGCTCACTTTGTCTGGGCCTTCAGCTTGATGTTCTTGTTCAGTGGCCGCGGCTACTGGCAGGAATTGATTGAGTCCATCGTTTGGGCTCACAACAAGCTGAAGGTGGCACCTGCCATCCAGCCCCGTGCGCTGTCCATCACCCAGGGCCGTGCCGTGGGTGTCGCTCATTACCTCTTGGGCGGCATCGCGACCACATGGGCCTTCTTCCACGCCCACATCCTTGTGGTCGGCTGACCTACCTGACCTTTCCCTCTAATGGCAACGAAATTTCCTTCGTTTAGCCAGGGTCTGGCACAGGACCCGACAACCCGCCGCATCTGGTACGGGATCGCCACGGCTCACGACTTCGAGAGCCATGACGGAATGACGGAGGAGAAGCTTTACCAAAAGCTCTTCTCCACCCATTTCGGGCATCTCGCCATCATCGGCCTTTGGGTTTCGGGAAACCTGTTCCATATCGCCTGGCAGGGCAACTTCGAGCAGTGGGTCGCCGACCCACTGCACGTGCGCCCAATCGCTCACGCAATTTGGGATCCCCACTTCGGTCAAGGCGCAATTGACGCCTTCACCCAAGCGGGTGCATCCTCCCCAGTGAATATTGCCTATTCAGGTCTCTATCACTGGTTTTACACGATCGGCATGACCTCGAATGCCGAGCTGTATCAGGGATCCATCTTCATGATGATCCTGTCGGCTTGGGCTCTGTTCGCTGGTTGGCTGCACTTGCAGCCCAAGTTCCGTCCGTCCCTTGCTTGGTTTAAAAACGCCGAATCCCGCCTGAACCACCACCTGGCTGTTCTGTTCGGATTCAGCTCCATTGCATGGACCGGTCACTTGGTTCACGTGGCTATTCCTGAGTCCCGTGGTCAGCACGTTGGTTGGGATAACTTCCTCAACGTGATGCCTCACCCAGCTGGGCTGGGTCCATTCTTTACCGGCAATTGGGGCGTGTATGCCCAAAACCCTGACACCACAGGTCAGGTTTTTGGTACCGCTGAAGGATCAGGCACTGCGATCCTCACCTTCCTCGGTGGCTTCCACCCTCAGACCGAAGCCCTTTGGCTTACTGATATCGCCCATCACCATTTGGCCATCGGCGTGATCTTCGTGATCGCCGGCCACATGTATCGGACGAACTTCGGAATCGGTCACTCCATTCGCGAGATCCTTGAAGCGCACAACCCACCAACCGGAACCCCCGGAAACTTGGGTGCTGGCCACAAAGGTCTCTACGACACCATCAACAACAGCCTGCACTTCCAACTTGGTCTTGCTCTCGCCTCTCTTGGCGTGATCACCAGCTTGGTTGCACAGCACATGTATGCAATGCCGTCGTATGCCTTCATCGCGAAGGACTACACGACTCAGGCAGCGCTTTACACCCATCACCAGTACATCGCCATCTTCTTGATGTGTGGTGCCTTCGCCCACGGTGCGATCTTCTTTATCCGCGATTACGACCCCGAAGCCAACAAGGACAACGTCCTGGCTCGGATGCTCGAGCACAAAGAAGCAATCATCAGTCACCTGAGCTGGGTCTCCCTTTTCCTGGGCTTCCACACCCTCGGCCTCTACGTCCATAACGACGTGGTTGTGGCGTTTGGAACTCCTGAGAAGCAGATCTTGGTTGAACCCGTCTTTGCACAGTTCGTCCAGGCTGCTTCCGGTAAAGCGATTTACGGCTTCGATGTTCTCTTAGCGAACGCTGGTGGTGCTGCTGCCAATGCCAACGCTGCCTACATGGGCGGTTGGATGGATGCCATCAACGGTGTTCGTGGTAGCAACGACTTGTTCCTGCCGATTGGCCCTGGTGACTTCCTTGTTCACCACGCCATCGCTCTAGGTCTCCACACCACCACCCTGATCCTTGTGAAGGGTGCTCTGGATGCACGTGGATCCAAGTTGATGCCTGACAAGAAGGACTTCGGTTACTCCTTCCCCTGCGACGGCCCTGGCCGTGGCGGTACCTGTGACATCTCTGCCTGGGACGCTTTCTATCTAGCTGTCTTCTGGGCTCTGAACACAGTGGGTTGGGTCACCTTCTACTGGCACTGGAAGCATCTTGCGATTTGGCAGGGCAACGTGGCTCAGTTCAACGAGTCCAGCACCTACCTCATGGGCTGGTTCCGCGACTACCTCTGGCTGAACAGTTCACAGCTGATCAATGGCTACAACCCATTTGGCAGCAATAACCTGGCTGTTTGGTCTTGGATGTTCTTGTTCGGTCACCTGGTTTGGGCGACAGGATTCATGTTCCTGATCTCCTGGCGTGGTTATTGGCAAGAGCTGATTGAGACCATCGTTTGGGCTCATCAGCGCACTCCTCTGGCCAACCTTGTTGGCTGGCGCGACAAGCCTGTGGCTCTCTCCATCGTCCAGGCTCGTGTTGTGGGTCTTGCTCACTTCACGATCGGGTACATCCTCACGTACGCCGCCTTCTTGATCGCCTCCACCTCTGGCAAGTTTGGCTGATTCAGCCCAAACCTCTGCTTGATTAACGAGCCGTTTCTCAGAGATTTCACCCGTCCGGTCTCCCGGGCGGGTTTTTTATGTGAATCAATTATCCAGCGAGATAAACATCTTAAAAACCCTCAAGCCCAAGAACAGCTTCGGCCTCGTGCATTATTTGGTCTGATGTATGTCTGCTGGTAGGAGGGTGTTTTTGTTTAATTGCCGCCGCTAAAGGCGATGTCCAGCGTGCGCAGATAGGTGTGAAGGCCCGCATCTTGAATCGGCAGCACATAGGCATCTTCACCGGACTCGTTGTGGTGAGAATGCCAAGAACCAGGTGGCGTCACGAAGGCCGCTCCCGGGACCCAATCTTCCCGATGTCCATTGAGAATCATCCCGTTGGCATCAAGCTTCGTGCCGATCATGGTGTAGCAGCCGGGTTGGCAATCAACAGCGAAATCAAGAGCGATGGATTGGTGGCGGTGTGGTCGCTGGATCTGGCCAGCGGGCAAGATTCCGAGCATGGCCCAGAGGGTATGGGTGATCGTGCGTGTCTGAGGGAAAGTGCTGTTGCCCAGCAAAACGCTCACACGGTTGGCGCGAGCACCGTTGGGGCTATTCGCAATCGCTTCTAGATGTCGTTTGCTGTCCCGATGGCTATAAAAGCTGGGCTCAAAGCGAGCTTGAGCTGGTTCAACTCCCAGGTAGCGCAGGAGTGGCGCATCATGCACCCAATACAGACCTGCTTTTTTGTGCGTGGTGTGAATCGCGTCTCCACCGGCAGGCAGCACCAACATGTCTCCTTTTGACCATTGGAACGTTTGCCCACAGGCTTGTGTCTCCCCTTCTCCATTCGTGATGAAAAAAAGCTGACTTGTCGCAATGGCACTGGTGCGTTGCTCACCACGGTCGAGGCGCACAAAATTGGCGCAAAGAGAAGGGCCGGTGGCTGGGCCAGAGCAGCCAAGCTGTTCACTCAGATCGAGAGGAAGAACATCACAACCGGTTTGATCAAAAAAATCTGGTGAAAACGAGCGAAAGGGGACCGATGCAATCAGGCCACTCTGTTGAGGGTTTGCAGCGGAGCGGTAATCAAAAAAACGGGCTTGCGCAGAAGAGGCCTGATGCACTGTGGGAGCTACCAAGGATTCGACCTCAACGAGATGCATACTTTATCGATCAGTGAGGTATGGATTGTATGGGTTTTATCATTCTTGGAAGCCAGCCTTAGGCCAGCAGCACTGCGACACAGCATGGAGTTAGAGCTCAGTTCAGGCGAAGGGTGAAACAAGCTCTAAACGTTCCCTATCCCAGAGGATGAGGGAGAAGCAATCGCTAACCTGAGACAAATAAAGCCTATGGACATTCTGCACAAGGTGGATATTTGCTTCATGGCATTCTTTTAATCGGTAATTGGGAATTCGCTCCGAAAGATGGTGGATATGGTGATAGGCGATATCGGCGGTAAACCAATTTAAAATGGCTGGCATTTGTAGGAAGGAAGATCCAGACAGAGCACCACGGAAATAACTCCAATTATCTTCATCACTTGTATAAGATTCAGGGAAATTGTGTTGGATGAAAAAGACAGCAATCATTACTGCTGCACTGCAACTCATGATCAAGGCGTAAAGGATCCAGAAGTGTGCATAGCCAATAGAGCTCCCGATCCACCACCACAACATTCCAACAACAGCTGTGTTAGCAATCATGTCTACACATTCACCACTGGTGTAAAAGAAGCTGGATTTGTAATTAGTGCAAACTTTTTTTGGCGATATCCAGTCTCCGGTCGTCACCATCTTTATGGTGCTTTTGATGGAATGACCAACGAATTCAAAGAAGCTTAAAAGTAAGGCAACTCTTGGCTTGATGATGAGATAGAAGAATCCACCAGGGAAGAGCAGCAATGGATGGCGCAAGAGGCGATAGAGCCACTGAGAGCGTGGAGATCGTGAGTCGTATTGCTCGCGTGTGATCAGAGCGGATGGTCCGCGATAACGGTCCCAATTCCCATTGTGTTTGTGATGGAAGGCGTGTCCTCGCGACCAGGGATGTTGTGGCATGCCGTGAATCAAGCTCAACCCGAAGGCAGCAATTCGATTCGACCGCTTGGAACGGAACAGACTCTGATGTCCGCAGTCATGCATTAGGGAAAAGCTGCGACTGAGCAGCAAAACCATCAACACCAACAGCAAGGGTGTCAACACGATCGCTGTGATGTTGAACGATGTTGTCACCGCAGACATCGCAAACCCCACTGCAATGATCGGAACCACGGTGTTCAGGATCTGCCAGCTCGCGATCCGGTCATCACTGGCCATAAAGGGAGCGAGTTTGAAGTCGATCCGTTTGGGGTAATGGCTAGGCGCCATGTCTTGGCTCATCCTCTTGTCGGTCGTTGTCATGCAGCTTCCACGTGGGGTGCCGCGATCGGCTTAGTAAAAGAACCTATCTGTTTTTTGCTTCAACCGGTTTTTCAATTGCCTGGTGAATGCCGAATTTGAGCCCTCTCCCTCCAGCCTTTAAGGCTCAAATAAACGGCTGGAACAACAAATAAAGAGAGCAGTGTGGAGACCAGCAAGCCGCTGAAGACCACTGTGCCAATGCTGATTCGACTTGCTGAACCCGTCCCGCTGGCCAGCAGCAAGGGCAGAAATCCAGCCAAAGAGGTAATCGCTGTCAGCACAATGGGACGCATGCGCTCTTCCGCAGCGTCGGTGATGGCCTCTCGAAGAGGCAATCCTGCGCGAAGCCTCTGATTGGCAAACTCCACAATCAGAATCCCATTTTTTGCTGCCAAGCTCACGAGCACGAGAAGGCCCATTTGGCCGTAAACGTCTAGGGGGAGCCCGCGCAGTTTGATTCCGATCAGCGCACCGAGCAGTGCCAGTGGCACTGTCAGCAAAATCACAAGGGGGTCGAGAAAGCTCTCGTAGAGACCAGCGAGTAACAAATAGACCACCACCACGCTCAAACCAAAGAAGGCCCAAGTGACTCCTTCGGCCACTCTTTCTTCCTCTGCAAGGCCTGTGAAAGCAAGCCCGATGTTGCCTCCTCCAATTTGTTCGCCTGCTGCCTCGAGGATGTTGATGGCTTGCCCGCTACTCGTCCCTTTCCCTGGCACAGCGCTCACACGGATGGAACGGTTGAGGGCGTAATGATCAATCGATCCTGTGCCTTCAACTTTTTCAAGTCGCGCCACGCTTTCAGCGCTGACGAGCTCCCCATCACGGTTCCGGAGCATGAGCGATTGGATGTCCTCTGGGCGATTGCGGTCGCTGCCTTCCATTTGAATCCAGATGCTGCGAATCTCTCCGTCGGCGTAGGTGTCATCGAGATAGCGTCCGCCGATCGACATACCAATCGAATTCAGAGTTTCTCTGTAAGGGAGATTCAGTGCGGCCATTTGGTCCCGGTCTAAGACGAGGCGCCATCTCGGGGCGCTGGAGTCAAAACGGGTGCTGACCCGTTCGAATTGGCCCGTTCCCTTTGCGCTCGCAATGAAGGCTTTAGCGACCTGTTCGAATTGAACCAGGCTCAGTTGGCCGCCGCTGCGGTCTAGGAGCTCAACGTTTAAGGCTGAATCGCCGCTAAACCCACGCACGGTTGGCGGTGTAATCAACACCACTCTGGCATCGGTAATCGAACGATTCAGGGCTTTTTGCAGGCGTCGCTTGATGGCTTGATCGCTCTGCTCTGCACCGTCTCTCTCCTGCAACGGCTTCAATCTCAGGTAAAAAGAACCCTTGTCTTCCCCGCTTTGCCCGAACGAACTCCCTGCATAGAAGTTCCCTGACCGGATCAGTGGCTCTTGTTCAACGACAGCGCGAATGGCATCCATGCTTGCCATGCTTCGTTCCAAGCTGGCGCCTTCCGACAAGGTGAAATACCCCCGAATTTGGCCCTGGTCTTCGTTGGGTATAAAGGCTGTAGGCGTGTTGCTCAGGACAACTCCCGTGACGATCAAGCTGATGATTAAAACGATGCCCACCCGATTGGGGCGATTCAAGAGTTTGCGCAGCAGTCGTGAGTAATGCACTTCAGTGCCCTGCATGGCCTTGCGGAGACGATCGCTGAGTCGTCTGATCACGCCTGGCAATCGCCCATTCCCAGGAGTGAGGACCCTTGCTGATGCCATCGGTGTAAACGTCAGGGCGTTCAGAGTGGAAAAAACAATGGCAGCCGTAATCGTCAAAGCAATGGGTTCGTAGAGGCGACCAATCGACCCTGGAATCAGCAGAACAGGAACGAACACCGCTACAAGAACCAAGGATGTGGCCACAATTGCCCCGGCTAATTCCTGCATCGCTGTTTCAGCTGCCTTTAGGGGCGGATCTCCTTTTTCGATGCGATCGGCAATCTCCTCGCTCACGACGATGGCGTCGTCCACAACAATGCCTGTTGCAAGAATCAGCCCGAACAGAATCAAACTGTTGATATCTGAACCGCTGAGGCGGATCACCAACAAGCTGCCTACCAAGGAAATGGGTACGGCGATCCCCGGCACCATGGCTAATCGCCATCGCCCCAGGAAAAGCACCAAAACAACTAAAACCAGCAGGACTGCATCGCGGAGAGTCGCAACGGTGCGGTCGAGATTGGCCTGGATGGTGTCGGCCGAATCGACGATGGTTTGCATCGTGATGCCGGGCGGAAATCCAGATTCGAGTTTCGCGAGATTGCGGCGAATGCTTCGACTGAGAGCAAGGGCGTTCACTCCATCTCTTTGATAAATCCCTACAGCAACGGAGCGTTCTCCCTGAAGATTGATCGCAGCTCTTCCATAACTGCGTTGTCCAAGGCTGACGCGGCCGACATCTTTGAGTCGAATCAGTCCCCCATTGCCCAATCGTTTGATCACAAGGTTTTCCAGTTCGTCCTGGCTGCGCAAGCGACCGTCGGCTTCGACAGGAAGGCTGAGCAGTTGTCCTATTGGAGCCGGTGCGCTGCCGAGAGCGCCGATCGCTGCCAGAACGTTTTGCTCAATGAGCGCTGTGCTCACATCCGTAATCGTGAGATTGGCTTGCTCTAGCTTTTGAGGATCCATCCACAGGCGATAGGCCAATTCGCTGCTTCCGAACACACGAATGTCGCCCACTCCTCCAATGGATCTGAGCGATTCTCTGAGCGACTGTTCCAGCCAGCCTGGGAGAAAGGTTGGGACGTAGAGATCTTGAGGATGGCTAAAGCCCAGGATCATCAGTAAGTCGCTAGAGGAGCGATTCACGCTGAGCCCCTGGCGAGTAACGGCTTGCGGCAATCGGCGCAGCGCCAAATTCACTTCGTTTTGGACTTTGATCGCGTTCAGTTGAGGGCTGCCTTTCTTGAAGCGGAGGCTGATCCTTGATTGCCCTTCACTGCTTGTGGACTGAATGCTGTCGAGATCACTGAGCCCATTGAGTTGTTGCTCCAGCACAGTGGTGACGCTCTGCTCCACCACATCAGGAGACGCAGCGGGGAAGCGAGCTGTCACGCTGACCTGCGTTGGGGCCAACTGGGGTAGGTCTTCTAGACCCAAGCCAGAGAGCGATATAAGTCCTGCCAACAGAACGAGCAGGCTGCAGACAACGGTGAGGACAGGCCGTCGCAGAAACGGCTGGGAGATGGACCGCAAGGCGGCACCTGCTGCACAAGCAAATCGATCTTGGCAGTTGAAAGCCCCTGTTGAGCGACTTTCCGCTCAACAGGGGCTTTGATGGTCGATTGAAATCTGGGTTGTCGTGACTTAGCCCACGCTCCAGACTCCTCCTGCAATGTCGACAAGTGGGGCCACCAGTGCAGTTCCTGTGAGGAACCAGGCGAAAGCAGCACCGCCACATCCGCCCAGCCAGAAGCCGCTAGCAAATTCAGCCCAGCCTGCTTTGGTAAACAGATCAGCAGGAGGATTATCGATCGTGGCGTCAGGGGGCTGGACGTTGGGGCCATTTCCTGCACTGCCGTAGATCGACATACAGATGGTCAGGATCGAAACCAATCCAATCGTGGCCAAGAGCCCCGCTGTGGTGGCGTAGTCCGTTAAGCGCATAGGCCCACACACCGTGAAGGGTCCATAGAGGAAGAATCCATGGGCCATGCCAATTTCAAGACCACGGCGGTTTGGAGACAAAGCCGGGCGATAGGCGGGCAAGGCATTGAGGAAAGCCTTGCTGAAATAGCTGCTGTTTACAGGGGTGGCCAGGTTGCCGACGGTGGGGTCGGCGACGGGGGTCACTGTCATGGAAGGGAAGGCGAGTTGGTTGCGATGGGCAGAGTTGATCTGGGGAGAGGACTCCGCAGATCAGTCGGTGGCTTCAATCACATTGAAAAGCAGAGCCATAGCCACGGCAGGTCCCATGATTCCTACAAGGGGAACAAACACCGAGGGCATCCAGGCAGCGACGAATTCTCCGGTCATGGCGACGCCAAAAGGTGTCTAATTACTGTATAGAAAGCCTTTGATGCGGCCCGTCCTCAATCGGGACGGTGACATAAAAGTTCAATCCTTCATCTTCGCGATCTCCTTCAGATGAATCAGCTCATTGCCGGTGGCGCTGCGTTTGTTTTGGTCCTTGTCTTGTGGGGATTAGGGCGGCGTCCCTCCAAAACAATCTTGAGCAGTACGGATGCAGGCATGGTTGCGGCCATCAATCGAGCTCAACTTGGGCTTGTGGATAGTGGCTTAGACAACGGGGCGCCCTCTCCTGAGCCGATGGCCGATGCAGCAGATGTTCAGCAGGTTTGGCAGAGACCTTCGTCAGAGGCGCAAGCGATTGCTCTGAGAAAGCGATTACGGGATTCCTTCAACCAAGGTCATCCGGATGAGCGCTTGGAAGCGATTCAAATCGCTTTTGAATGGGGGCATCGTTCCTGCGTGCCTCTTCTCAGGAGAGGACTGCGAGATGCGGATGCTCGAATTGTGCAGTTATCAGCTGCTGCGATCGAACGTCATCGTGCTGGCCACTCTCCTGCTGCGGCTCAACCCGTGCGGCCCCCGCGCAACGTGGCGCGGATGCGATAGATCGGTCTTCCTTGGCTTTCGTGATAAGTGCGAATGAGCAGCTCTGCCAACAGTCCAAAGCAGAACAATTGAATTCCTGCCAACCCCAAAACCACGGCCAGCGTCAGTAGGGGGCGATTGCCAATGTCTGCTCCCTGAATCTTGATCAGCAACAGATAACTACTGGAAATCACGCTCAACGCGATCGCAATCAATCCCGCAAATCCGAAGACGTACATCGGACGGGTGAGGAATCGCTTCATGAACCACACGGTGAGTAGGTCCATGAGCACGCGGAAGGTGCGGTCAATTCCGTATTTGCTACTGCCGTACTGCCGTGCCCGGTGATTCACTTTGACTTCAGTGATTCGGGCGCCTTCAATGAAAGCCAGTGCGGGCAGGAAGCGGTGAAGCTCTCCATACAGACGCATGTCGGAGAGAACAGCCCTGTCGTAGGCCTTCAGGGAGCAGCCATAGTCATGGAGTTTCACGCCTGTGACCCTGCCAATCAGTCTGTTGGCGATTCGCGATGGCAACTTTCGCTGAAGTTCGGCGTCCTGTCGTTGATGACGCCAACCGCTTACGAGGTCATATCCCTCTCGCAGCTTCGCTAGGAGCAAGGGAATGTCTGCTGGATCATTCTGTAAATCGCCGTCCAGGCTGACGATGACTCGGCCACGGGCCACATCAAAACCCGCTGCCATCGCAGCGGTTTGACCGTAGTTTTTACGCAGAAGCACGCCAACGAGCTCTGGGACCTCTTGACTGACCTGCTCGAGCACTGCAGCGGTCTGATCAGACGATCCATCATTGACGAGAACCAGCTCGAAGCGCTCCCCTGTGGGCCGCAGTGATCCGAGAAGTTGCTCCACCAGTTCGGGCAGGCTCTCCTCTTCGTTGTAGAGCGGCACCACTACGGATACGTCGAGACTGCTCTCCTCGTTTGCGGGCGCATTCGAGGGTGCTGCTGGGCTCAGAGACATCCAGGTGTGGAGCGATGCGAGCAACTTAAGCCGTCATCGAGGGATCTCTTCACGGAAGCGTTGAGCCGTCATGACAGCGCGTCACCCTGCCGGCTCCTCGAAGTTCTGATCGGTAGTGGCAGGCCACGGGGTTTTGGTCAGAGGGATGGATGCTGTCGATGCCAATGCCGTTGCGGCCGTGCTCTTGCCCCGAACTGTGCAGGTAGCGACCTTGTGCCAGGTGAATGGCCACATGGTTGCAGCGCTGTGCCGTGCCGAAAAACAACAAATCTCCAGGGCGCAGCAATTGATCATTCCCGGGGCGGACCGCCACCGGGCTGCAAAACCGTTCTTGTTGGTAGGCATCTCGAGGCAACCAGATGCTTTGGCTGGCAAAGGCGGTTTGCACGAGGCCTGAACAATCGAGGTCAGGCCCGATCGTGCCCCCCCATAAGTAGGTATTAGGGATCTGAGCAGCGTCCTTCAGCCACCGAAGCACCAAGGGAAGACGCTTTTGAATGTGCGTTGCATCGAGTAGGCGGGGGCTCCATTCGGCGCGGGCCACAGCCTGATTGTTGAGGTCATCGATGGCCATCCAACAGGGATAGCCATCCTCAATTAATGCCGTTCTGACGCGCTGTGCGCTCGGGGCCGGATGATCTAGAACTCGAAAGCCTCTGCCAGCACAGGCTTGAGTTGCTAACCCGCTGCCATGGCTGCGTGCATAACCTTGAACATCAGCACTCAGGGTCCAACAGCCTCCTTTGTGCAGCTGTTCGGGAGTGAGCGCTGTGCCTAAGGTCGGCATTGACTGATGCCAGAGATATGGCGTTCTACCGTGCCGAGCCGGCGATGCAGGAGCATCTCGTCGGCTTGATTGACCATTTCGCCGACCAAGGACGCCCTGGATTGCACGAGCAGATTGCCGTGAATTGGGTGCGCTACGACCAAGCCAATCTGTCGACGGGGAGCGGATTTGGTGCTGCCTGGGCTGATCAGAAACCGCTCTATCCAGCCAGCGTTGTGAAATTGGTCTACGCCGTTGCGGTGGAGGCTTGGCTGCAAAAGGGCCTTCTTCTGGAAACGGAGGAGTTACGGCGTGCCGTTAACGACATGATTGCCATCTCCAGCAACGATGCCACTGGATTGGTGGTGGACTGTCTGACTGGCACCTCCAGTGGACCAGATCTTCAAGGCGAAGCGTGGGTGAGCTGGCAGCGTCAGCGTCAACTCGTGAATGAGTGGTTGTCGGACTTTGGTTGGGGTGAGTTTGAGCGGGTGAACTGCTGCCAGAAAACCTGGGGAGATGGGCCCTACGGGAGGGAACAGAGGTTTTATGGAGAGAGCAACTGCAACCGCAATGCTTTAACAACGGCCTCAGTCTCTCGATTGTTAGAGGCGGTAATGACCGATGGCCTGCTTTCTCCTCCGGCTTGCCATCGCTTGCGCTCAGCGCTCGCACGTTCATTAGATCAAGGTGAGAGGGACGCTGATCCTGAAAATCAAGTGGATGGCTTTCTTGGGGAAGGTTTGCCGGCGAATAGCAGGCTTTGGAGTAAGGCTGGATGGATGAGTCAGGCCAGGCATGATGCTGCGTGGTGGAGTGAGCCTGAGGGCACAACACAGCTACTGGTTGTGTTCAGCGTGGGCGCTGAACGTGCCAATGACAACCAGTTGCTTCCAGGAATCGCGAGGGAATTGGCCGCTTTTCGGCAGGATTCTTAACTGGTGAATGGCTAGCAGTCTTAGTGCCTTTGTGGCGTCAAAAATTTTATCTTTGTTTAAAAGCTTAGGATGCTAGTTAATTGCTTTAGATTGTCAGGATTGCTGATTTGCTTTGATGCTGATTTGCTGAGACTTTCTTCTTGTAAATATATCTCGGCCAGGCGAATTGCAATGAATTTCGGATTTATCTTGCTGTGGTTTTATTTTTAAATTTGTTTTTTAGGATCCCAATTCGTGAGGAATTAGATTACTGTGATTTAAAGTGTTTAAAGACTAATCTGTACACCTTGAGGTCTCTGCGCAAAGCGAAGTGACTCAAATGTAGAAACTTGTTCAGAACGGAGAGGGAGGGATTCGAACCCTCGACAGAAGTTGCCTCCTGTAACTCCTTAGCAGGGAGCCGCTTTCAACCACTCAGCCACCTCTCCAGCAGCAAAGCCATCGTACCAAGAGGTCTGCCAAATGCTCAGATCACTAGGCGAGGCAAGCGATGTTTGAAACTGCAGAGCACTTCCCAGGGGATTGAATCCGCAAGTTCAGCCCAGGATCTAGGGCTGATGGTTTGTTCGCCATCGCGGCCAAGCAAGGTGACAACATCACCGCTTTCCAAGCTCTTGTGTTCCGTGGCATCAAGGATCAGCTGATCCATGGTGATGGCTCCCACTTGAGGAAGCATGTGGCCAGCATGTAGCGCATGGATGCGGCCCGAAAGGCAACGGCTTACTCCATCGGCATAGCCGATGCTGACAACGGCCAGACGACTGGGTCGCTGGGTGACAAAGCGATGTCCATAGCTGACGCCAACTCCTTTCGGGACGTCGCGGATCAGGCTCACTTTGGCCTTAACGCTCATCGCAGGCTCCAGATTGAGAATCCCATCGAGATGTTCGCTGGGGCAGTGACCATAAAGAGCGAGCCCCACGCGTACAAGATCATGGTGAAGGCGTGAATCCCGCAGGGTTCCTGCTGAGTTTGCGAGATGACGTTTCAGTGTTGGGCTACGCAGTTGGCGTGTGATGCTCTCGAAGCGGTCTTCTTGGAGCTTGGTGACTTGGGCGGCATGTCCGTTCCGCTCTCCGTCCGCTAAGGCCAAATGGCTGTAGACGCCACAGAGGCTGAGCTGGTCTAACTGCTGGATTGCATCGGCCAGCCTGTTGCCTTCCTTCCAGTCACATCCCAGGCGGGTCATCCCTGTGTCCACCTTGAGTTGGACGGGGAAACGCCGACCACTGCTATCGGCCAGGTTTTGACAAAGCAAGGCCTCACGCATGCTGCTGAGGGTGGGCATCAGCCGCCATTGCAGACAGGCTCTGAGGTCATCGGGTTGGGAGAGATGCCCCAACACAAGCACCGGTTGATCGAGCCCTGCATTCCTAAGGTCGATTCCCTCTTGGAGGGTTGCGACACCAAAGCTCGTTGCTCCTCCACGGACAGAGGCTTTGGCCACGGTTTCTGCTCCGTGGCCATAACCGTCTGCCTTGACGACAGCCATCAGATCACAGGAAGGACCAAGGTGGCGTTTTAGGGAACGGGCATTGGCTTCGATCGCAGAATCCGACACCTCAAGCCAAGCGCGATGGCGAGGGTTGGCTTCCGCTGGATTCTGAATCCAGTGGGTGTTTCGGTCGGCGGCGATCTGATCTCGCATGCGAGCAGGGTAGTGAAGATCACAGTGATGTCCCTGTGATTCTCGATAGCATGGCGGTTATTGAGGGGGCTTGCATGGGCCAAGTTCTCGTACTCAACGCCTCCTACGAGCCACTGAACATCACCACTTGGCGACGAGCCATGGTGATGTTGATGAAAGGTAAAGCGGAAGGGTTAGAGCATGACCAAAGCAAGTTGATCCGTCAAGGCACGCATTTGCCAACCGTGATCCGCCTTGTTCAGTTCGTAAGGGTGCCTTTTCGCCAGCTTCCTCTAACGCGTCGCAACGTGTTTCAGCGGGATAACCATTGCTGTCAGTACTGCGGCTCGCGCTCTGAACAGCTTTCGATTGATCACGTCATGCCCCGCAGTCGTGGTGGAGGTGACAGTTGGGACAACATCACCACCGCTTGTTTGAGCTGCAATGTTCGCAAGGGAAGCCGAACGCCTGAAGAGGCGGGGATGCCCTTAAATCGTGTACCACGGCGTCCGCATAGCAGTCTCAGCTTTGAAGCCGTACGCCAGATCGACTCTGGTCGCTACCTCGAGTGGGCCAAGTATGTGATCGGTGCTTAATCGATCTCTGTTCAATCAGCCTGTTCGCTGAGATCGGCGAGTTTGCCTCGTTGTTCTTCGGCGATACAGGCGTCGATGACATCATCCATTTGCCCCTCCAAAACGGGATCCAGACTGAAGTTTCGGCCGAGGCGGTGATCTGTCATTCGATTGTCTTTGGCGTTGTAGGTGCGGATTTTTTCGCTGCGATCCCCCGTGCCCACTTGGGCGCGTCTTGCTGATCTTTCGCTGGCATTCGCCTCAGCGAGTTGGCGTTCATAGAGCTTGGCGCGCAGAATCTCAAGGGCGCGTTCGCGGTTTTGCATTTGCGAGCGCTCCTGGGTGCAAAACACCCTGATGCCGGTTGGTTTGTGCATGAGGTCAACCGCCGTCTCGACTTTGTTGACGTTCTGGCCACCAGCACCGCCCGACCTAGCCGTGCTGATATCGAGGTCGCGGGGGTCGATCTGCACTTCAACGGGATCAGCCTCTGGCATCACGGCAACCGTGGCCGTTGAAGTGTGAACGCGCCCTTGGGATTCTGTTGATGGCACCCGTTGCACCCGATGGACTCCAGCTTCAAATTTCAGTTCGCTGAAGACGGCATCCCCTTTGACCGAAAGAATCAATTCTTTGTAGCCACCTAAATCAGCTTCATTAGCGCTGACCGGTTTCACGCTCCATCCCCTCCGACTGCTGAAGCGTTCATACATTCTCGCCAAGTCTCCAGCCCAAAGACAGGCTTCATCTCCACCAGCACCAGCCCGGATTTCCAGCATCACGCTGCGCTCATCTCTGGGATCTTTTGGCAACAGAGCCAATGTGATCCTTTGAACGAGATCGGCATGCTGGTGATCGAGTTCTTGAAGTTCTTGTTGAGCCAACTCTTCCATGGCGGCATCACCACGACTTTCCTTGAGCAGACTTTTGGCTTGAACCTGCTCCGCTTCCACCTTCTGAAGGCTGGCGTAATCAAGCACCAGTGGTTCGAGGCGTGAACGCTCACGGGCAATCGTTTCCAGCCGCTGTGGATCAGCTGCCACATCGGGATCTGCTAGCTGTCGTTCCAAATTGTGGAAGCTGCTGCTGGCCGCTTCCAGGCGACTGATCAGAGTTGTTGTGTCCATCCCCTCAGGGAGCAGTAATTAAAAAACCTCCAAGCGCAGAAAAAATCTGCGAGAGGAGGTTGGGCTCCCGGGTTAGAGGAGCTTATGGGCGCTACAAGCAATCAGGACTCTTTGGCAGTCTCGTCTTTGTCAGCTTTCTTCTCAGACGAGGTGCTGTCAACACTTCCCATCCCGTATTTACGCATGAAACGGTCCACACGCCCTTCGGTGTCGAGGATCTTCTGCGTGCCTGTGAAGAAGGGATGGTTTCCACTCCACACATCGACATTGATTTCAGGCTGAGTGGAGCCGGTGGTCATCACAACTTCGCCGTTGCAAATGACCTTCGCGTCTGGATACCAGGTGGGGTGAATGTCGGGCTTAGGCATGGCAAACAAAACAGTGGGTGATGGTGTAGAAATCAGCGCTTGGAGAACTGAGGCGCTTTACGAGCCTTCTTCAGTCCGTACTTACGGCGTTCTTTCGCACGGGGATCTCGGCTGAGATGGCCTTCTGTTTTAAGTGGCTTGCGGTTATCAACAGAGAGTTCGCAAAGTGCACGAGCAGCACCTTGCTTGATGGCATCAGCCTGACCTGTCAGACCACCACCACGCACATTGACAAGCACGTCGTACTCGGTGCTGAGCCCCAAGGTCTGAAGAGGTGCTTTGACAGCAGCCAAGTAGGCGGGGTTGTAATTCAGATAGTTGTCGCCAGGACGTCCGTTGATGGTGATCGTGCCATTGCCGGGAACCAAGCGAACGCGAGCGACAGAGGTCTTACGGCGCCCTGTGCCCCAATAAACGACGGTGTTGTTTGAGCTACTCATTGTGCGGAAGCGGCAGGGTCGAGCTGGAGGGTCTTGGGTTGCTGGGCGGCATGGGGATGCTCGGTGCCCTTATAAACCTTAAGTTTGCGGAACAACTGACGGCCAAGGGCGTTGTGAGGAAGCATTCCTTTGATGGCTTTCTCAACGATGCGTTCTGGCAGACGCTCCTGGAGGTGCTCGAAGGTTTCAACCTTCATGCCACCTGGACGGCCTGAGTGCCGGCGATACAGCTTCTGCTGTGGCTTCTTGCCTGAAACTCGGATCTTGTCCGCGTTCACCACAATCACAAAATCGCCGGTGTCGAGGTGTGGGGTGAAGCTGGCTTTGTTTTTTCCACGAAGCACAGAAGCTACTTCAGTCGCTAGGCGACCGAGGGTTTGATTCTCTGCGTCTACCAGATACCACTGGCGGTCGATCGAATCAATGGAGGGAACGGAGGTCTTGTTCATCGCGCCGGCATGCCGGTTCTCGTATACCCCGTCGCGAGCGGCGGAGCTGGGCAGGGAGCATCAGATCACCTTGGTGATCCGATCAAAGCTCAAAGATCGAGTTTACCTTGTCGCTGGTCTTGGTTTTTGATTCCTAGACCGAGGCAACTGGTTCGCTCAGGCAATGGGCTTATTGGTTTTGCGGCCAAGGCGGAGGATCCGGAGGAGGATCACATGTCGCCAAAGCAAACCGCGGTTGGCAATCGTACCAGCCACCTTTGCTGAATAGATCCTCCGGGTATCCGGCTCTCAGCAGGCAAAGGCCATGGGGTGGGGCGGCTTCTCTTACTTCGTCACGTCGACATTCCCGCCAGCGCTGTTCAA
This sequence comes from Synechococcus sp. MVIR-18-1, assembly GCF_014279835.1. Classification (NCBI taxonomy): domain Bacteria; kingdom Bacillati; phylum Cyanobacteriota; class Cyanophyceae; order Synechococcales; family Synechococcaceae; genus Synechococcus; species Synechococcus sp. MVIR-18-1. Next base: position 428,601 of record NZ_CP047942.1, read on the forward strand.
ATCTCTTTGGGGTTAGGCGGTGTTCACCGACAGCGATGAGCTGCCCCATCAAAAGTCGAACCATTCCATATAAGAAGCCGCTGGCTTGAATCTCAACGCTCAAGAGATCTCCGTCACGTTCAATATTGACGTCTTGGATGGTTGTTCTTGAGTGAGATCGGCGACTGCCTGCGCGTTGAAAGGCCGCAAAATCATGTTCTCCCATTAACGCCAAGAGCGCTTGTGCCATCGCTTGCTCATCAAGTCGTCTGTGGTATCGATGCCAGCTCCAGGGAGCTAAAAATAAATTGGGACGACGTCCGTTGTAAATCGTGTATCGATATCGGCGATAGCTTGCTGAATAGCAGGCATGCCAGCTCAGGGGACGTTGGATTGCTTCTCTCACGCGGATGCTTGAAGGAAGGCGCCCGTTGAGCGCTGGTGCCCATCGACTGGCTGGTATCGGACCGTTGCAGTCAAAGTGCACCACTTGCCCTGAGGCATGGACACCGGCATCTGTTCTTCCAGCTGCAATTGCCTTAATGGGGCGGTACGGATCGAGTGCCGCAATCGCTTTTTCCAGGACTGCCTGCACGCTCTGACCACGACCCTGGGTCTGCCGTTGCCAACCACAAAAAAAAGATCCCTCGTACTGCAAGCTGATCGCAATTCTTTGAAGAATTGGGCTTTCAGCCTCAGACGAGGGATTTTGCACCACAGGCAACACGGATGAAGCTGTGCTGATTGAATGAATCAGACCAGCTCGATAATGGCCATTTCAGCATTGTCACCACGACGGGGCACCGTGCGGGTGATGCGGGTGTAGCCGCCGTTGCGATCCCCATAACGCGTTGGAGCCTTATCAAACAGGGCATGCACCAACTGCTTGTCATAGACGTAGCCCAGCACGCGACGCCTTGAGGCAAGACTGCCGTTCTTGGCCAACGTGATCATCCGCTCGGCTTCATCACGCAGAGCTTTTGCTCGCGCTTTGGTTGTCGTCACCCTGCCTTCGCGGATGAGTTGTGTTGTGAGTCCGCGAAGCAACGCCTTGCGTTGGTCAGCCGGGCGGCCCAGCAAGGGAACTCGACATTGGTGGCGCATGGTTCTAAGAGAAAAAACTGGAGGATGTAAGGATCAGACGCTAGTGCGACTTTGGGGGATCGAAATGCCGATGCGCTCGAGAGCTTCGATCACTTCATCCGCAGACTTCGAGCCGAAGTTTTTGATCTCGAGAAGATCTTCGTAACTGAAACCCATCAGGTCAGAAACTGAATTCACCTGTGCGCGCTTAAGACAGTTGTAAGCCCGAACAGAAAGATTAAGCTCTTCTAGTGGAATTTGAGCTTCAGCAGAAGGTTCAGGTTCTAACCCTGGCTCTTCCACCATGGTGACGGTGGCTAGAGGCTGGAACAGCTCAATGAGCTGATTGGCAGCCTGTGCAATCGCGTCATCAGGGGTCATGGACCCATCGGTGACAACTTCCATGCGGAGTCGTTCGCGAGCCGATCCACCCTCCGCAACGGCTGTTTCGTCCGTCGTGAAATTCACGCGGTGAACAGGCATAAACACGGCATCGATCTGGAGAAGATCGATTGCACTGGTGTCTTCATTGTGGCGATCAACGGGGCGATAACCAACGCCGCGCTCAACATGAACTTCCAGCTCGAGGCTGTGCCCCTCGCTGACAGTGGCAATCTGACGCTCACCATCCACCACTTGAACTTGTGATGAAAACTGCAGATCCTTGGCTTTAACTGTTGCGGGCCCAGAGACGATCAGACGGCCGATTTCCAGCTCATCTGTACGACTGTTAACAGTGAGCTGCTTGCAGTTGAGAAGAATGTCAAGCACGTCTTCGCGCACACCAGGAATGGTGGCGTACTCGTGGTTAACACCAGCAATGCGCACTGCGGTGACTGCTGTGCCCTCGAGGTTGCCCATGAGCATCCTTCGTAGGGAGTTCCCGAGAGTCGTTGCTTGACCACGCTCGAGTGGGCCGATGAGAAAAACACCGGTCTGCGAGCGATCATCTGTGATCTGATGCTCGATACGGTCGATCTGGTATTGCAACACGGGCTGAAGCGGAGAGAGTGAGGTGGGCCTGGACTAATTCGCTGAGATCTTCAGACACGACGCCGCTTAGAGCGGCGGCACCCGTTGTGGGGTAGGGGAGTGACGTCGCGGATCAGGGTGATCTCCAGGCCAGCAACTTGGAGGGCGCGAATAGCTGTTTCCCGTCCTGAACCTGGTCCACGAACAAGAACTTCAATTTGGCGCATGCCTTGCTCGAGAGCGCGGCGAGCTGCTGCTTCTGCAGCTGTCTGAGCAGCAAAAGGTGTGCCTTTGCGAGCCCCTTTAAACCCACTGGCTCCAGAAGATGACCAGGAGATAACTTCTCCAGTGGTGTCGGTAATCGACACGATCGTGTTGTTAAACGTGCTTTGAATGTGGGCAACGCCGTTGGGGACGTTGCGCTTGGCCTTCTTGGGGCCTGATTTTTTTGCTGGCTTGGCCATGGGCTAGAGCCTGAGGGGGGTAGGGCTGTAATGAATGAAGAGAGAGACCGATTGAATCGGGCAGGCTTATTTCTTCTTGCCGGCCACGGTCTTCCTTGCGCCACGGCGGGTACGGGCGTTGGTGCGGGTGCGTTGACCGCGCACTGGAAGGCTCATCCGATGACGACGACCACGCAGGCAACCAATGTCCTGCAGGCGCTTAAGGGCCATGCCCTCTTGTCGCCGCAGATCTCCCTCGATTGTGAAGGAATCAGTGGCGTTGCGCAATTTCTGCACATCGTTGTCCTCTAAATCCTTGACGCGGATGTCAGGGCTGACTCCGGCCTTGGTGAGGATGGTCTTGGCCCGAGTTGAGCCGATTCCGTAGATGTAAGTAAGTGCGACTTCGATCCGCTTGTCGCGGGGAATGTCAACACCAGCAATCCTTGCCACTGAGCAAATAATCGAGGGGGGACAGTTGCCGCCTTTCGGCAGCGAATGATGCGGTCAGAGTGTGGAGCTAGGGATCATCCCTGGCGCTGCTTGTGCTTAGGGTTTGGGCAAATCACCATCACCCGGCCGTGGCGACGAATCACCCGGCACTTTTCACACATTTTCTTGACCGAGGCGCGCACCTTCATGGGGTGTGGCTCTCCAAAATTCCAAACAGCGAATTTAACACAGCGACCTAGGCAAGAACACCTTCGATGCGATCGGTGATCGCCTCGATGCTGCCATGGGCTTCCACCGATTGGAGCAAACCGCGTTGTCGGTAATGCTCAATCAGGGGCTCTGTTTTGTCTGCGTAGACCACGAGTCGATTGCGGATCACGGCTTCGTTGTCGTCGTCACGCCCCCTCGAGAGCAAACGTTCGATGAGAACAGCATCATCCAGGGCAAGGAGCACCACGGCTTCGATGGGTTGGTTGAGCTCTTGGAGCAGTGGATCGAGCGCTTCTGCCTGTGCAACATTGCGGGGGAATCCATCCAACAGCCATCCTTGGCCATTCAGCGCTCCGAGCTGAGCTTTCACGATGGCGAGTACGAGTGAGTCGGTTACAAGCTCACCGCGATTCATCACGGTTTCGGCTTGTTTGCCAAGTTCGGTTCCAGCAGAGACTTCCGCTCGAAGGAGGTCGCCGGTTGAGAGGTGACGCAAGCCATGACGATCACATAAAAGTGCCGCTTGGGTTCCTTTACCAGCGCCGGGAGGGCCTAAAAAAAGCAGTCGTTGTTTCATGGAAATTGGGTTGACTGGTGGGATGCTTATTGGCGAACGAGTCCCTCGTAACGCTGCGAGATCACGTAGGTCTGAACCTGCTTGGCGGTGTCGATGGCGACACCTACCAGGATCAGAAGTGAGGTGGCTCCAAGCCCTTGGAAGGTTGTCACTCCTGTGGCTCTTTCAACGGCTGAGGGAATAATGGCCACAGCGCCGAGGAAAAGTCCGCCAAGAAGAGTCAATCTATTTTTGACTCCTTCTAGATAGGCCGCTGTTGCACTTCCGGGTCTCACTCCTGGGATAGCCACCCCGCCTCGTTTGAGGTTGGTGGCGATGTCACTCGGGTTGAGGGAAAGCGACGAATAGAAATAGGCGAATCCCAAAATCAGGGAGAAAAACACGATCGCGTATGGCCATGGATTGGCTGCGCTCGGATTTAAGGCACTCGCTGCTCGAATCAGAAGTGGATTATTGGTGACGTTCGCGACTGTGATCGGCAAAAAGATGAGGGCTGACGCGAAAATAATTGGCATCACTCCACCGGCATTGAGCTTGAGGGGGAGATAACTCTGACGACTAGGGAGGAGCGCTGTACCTCCTACCTGGCGCTTGGCGCTGACGATAGGTAAACGTCTTGCACCCTCCTGGACAAAGATGATTCCAACAATTGTGATCAGGAACACCAAGACCAGGACAATGATTCCAACGACATCTCCCCGGTCTCCCGTCTGAGCCTTCTCAATCGTTGAACCCAACGCCTTCGGCAGGGTGGCCACGATATTCAGAAAGATCACAAGGGATGCTCCTTGTCCGATGCCTCGTTCTGTGATGACTTCACTGAGCCACATCACAATCATCGAGCCAGTGACCAACGCCAGCGCTGTCTGCACGACAAAGACGACGTCGCTTAATCCTTCGACGGCGTATTGGCGAAGAATCATCGCAAAAATGACGCTCTGGACCGTTCCCCATCCCAACGCCACGTAGCGGGTGATTTGGGCAATTTTGCGACGCCCTGCTTCGCCTTCGTTTTTCTGTAAGTCCTCGAGCTGGGGGAGCGAGGCTGTAAGCAATTGAATAATGATCGAGGCGTTGATGAACGGCAGGATGCCCAGTGCAAAAACGCCAAGCGTGGAGATTCCGCCGCCAGTAAAGATGTCAAGGAAACCAATGAGTGTTCCGCCCTGCTCAATAAATTGCTCAAAAGCAACACGATCGATCCCAGGCATGGGGATGTAAATCCCCAAACGGACAAGCATGAGCAGCCCCAACGTTGTGAGAACCCGGCCGCGCAGCTCAGGGTTCTGCACCAACTGGGTAATCACTTCAGTGGCGCTGGGGTTACGTCCCCGACTGACAAGCATGGAGAAGGAAGAAAAGAATGGGGCTGATGCAGCAAAGCCGTCCCCGGATCGGAATCCAGTGGGACGGCTCAGACCTTAGATCTGCACGGAGCAGATCGTATGGGCGAGATCAGTCGAGAACCTCACAGGTCCCACCGGCAGCTTCAATTTTGGCGCGTGCAGAGGCTGTAAAGGCAGCAGCCTGAACGGTGAGCTTTGCTTTGAGTTCACCGTTGCCAAGAATCTTGAGAGGACTCCTAGGACTGGTCACAATGCCGTCTTTGACAAGCGAGTCGAGATTGACTGTGCTGCCTGCCTTGATGTCATTCATGGCACTCACATTGAGGACGGTGAATGACTTCGGATTGACCAGGGTGAAGTGCTTGAGCTTCGGCACCCGGCGGTAAAGCGGCATCTGACCGCCTTCAAATCCAGGGCGGGTGGGACGACCTGAGCGGGACTTTTGTCCGCGCATGCCGAAACCACAGCTGGCACCTTGACCAGCTGCAATGCCACGTCCCTTACGCAATTTGCGCCGACGAGCACCTTTATTGGGTTTAAGAGATTCGAGTCTGAGAGTCATGGGAGGAAATCAGGAGTAGATCTGCTCGAGGGAGATCCCCCGTTCCTTGGCTGTCTCCTTGTGAGTGCGGAGCAGTTGTAGGGCCACCATGGCAGCCCGAGCATTATTGAGAGGAGTTTTACTTCCTAGGCGTTTCGCTAAGACATTTTTAATGCCTGCGAGCTCGAGCACTGTGCGGATGGATCCACCGGCAATTACACCAGTACCAGGCGCTGCTGGGCGGATGAGAACACTTGCTGCGCCTTCACGACCATTCGACAGAGTCGGGATCGAGTTGTGGCGAGTCAGAGGCACTTTCACCAGGTGCTTTTTGGCATCGGCCACGCCTTTGCGTACGGCACCGATGACATCGCCGGCCTTGCCGACACCAACGCCGACCTGACCGCGCTCATTGCCGACAACAACGATGGCGCGAAAGCTCATCTTTTTGCCGCCTTTGACAGTTTTGGAGACCCTTCGGATCTGCACAACGCGCTCTTGCCATTCGGAATCACGTTCTTGACCGCGGCGACGGTCGCCGCGACCGCCGCGACGGTCACCGCGACCGCCGCCGCCGCCACCGCCGCGGCGCTGCTCCTGTTGTTGGCCCTGACCTTCAGCTGCTGCCGGAACGTCAGAAGCCGATGGCACGTCGTTGGAGGTGGTCTGGTTGTTGGGTTCGGTCGTCATAGTGAGAGCAGGATCAGAACTGAAGGCCCGCTTCCCGGGCGGCATCGGCAAGGGCTTTCACCCGGCCGTGGTACAGGTTGCCGCCTCGGTCGAAGACAACTTGTTGAATGCCTTTGGCAATGGCACGTTTGGCCACTAAGTCGCCAACGGCAACTGACGCATCACAGCTACTGCCATCAGCTTTGAGGCTGGATCGCAGATCTTTATCGAGGGTTGAAGCAGAACACAGAGTGCTCTGAGCTTCGTCGTCGATCAACTGAGCGTAGATGTGACTGTTGGAGCGAAACACGGCCAGTCTGGGACGATCGGCAGTGCCACTGAGATGGCGACGCAGACGCCTGTGGCGTTTCTGGGTCTGCTGTTTGCGGGAAAGGATCGACATGGTGGGTAAAGCTGAAGGGTGTCTGGCAGGGAATTACTTCTTGCCCGACTTGCCTGCCTTACGCAGGATGCGTTCGCCCGCATATTTAATCCCTTTGCCTTTGTAGGGCTCGGGAGGACGAATGGCGCGGATCTTGGCGGCTTCATTGCCAACCAATTCCTTGTCGGTGCCTGAAACGGTGACGTTGGTGTTGTTCTCAACCGTGAAAGTGATGCCTTCAGGGGGCACCATTTCAACGGGGTGGCTGTAGCCAGCGCTCACCACAAGGGTTTTGCCTTTGACCTGGGCTCTTGAGCCCACGCCAACGATCTCAAGCTTTTTGGAGTAACCCTCGCTGACTCCGATCACCATGTTGGAGACGAGAGTTCTGCAAAGACCGTGGCGTTCACGGGATGTGCGTTTTGTGCTGGTTGGTGCCACCACGATGGAGTTATCCACCTGGCTGACACTTACACCAATAGGAAGGGTGCGCTTGAGCTCACCCTTGGGTCCCTTCACTGTGACGGCGAGACCGTCGAGTGTGACATTCACCTTGTCGGGAATGGGGACTGGGTTTTTACCAATACGTGACATGGTTCAGGTTCCGGGTCAATAGACGTAGCAGAGCACTTCGCCGCCCACGCCTTGCTTGCGGGCGTCGCGGTCGCTCATCACTCCTTTGGAGGTGGAGATGATGGCTACCCCTAGTCCTCCGAGGACCTTGGGCAGGCCGCGCGTGTTTTTGTAAATGCGAAGGCCAGGCTTACTGACCCGTTGCATGGAGCGAATGGTGGGTTGGCGGTGTTTGCCGCTGTACTTGAGCTCCAGCACCAATTCGGTGCGAATGCCCTCGCCTTGCTCGCTGATTTCAGCGATAAATCCCTCTTGTTGCAGCACTTTGGCAATGCTGCGGGACATGCGAGAAGCTGGAACTTTTGTGGACTCGTGACGTTTTTCACTCGCATTGCGGATGCGAGTGAGCATGTCGGAAATTGGGTCGTGATTAGCCATAGTGGTTTCCGAGGGGGGCTCAGTTGCTGCGGAATGGCATTCCCATCTCGCGGAGGAGGGCCCGGCCCTCTTCATCCGTGCGGGCAGACGTCACAATTGTGATGTCCATGCCTCTGATGGCATCGATCTTGTCGAAGGAGATTTCAGGGAAGATGATTTGCTCTCTAACTCCCACGGTGTAATTCCCACGGCCATCAAAACTTTTCGGGCTGACGCCTCGAAAATCCCGAATGCGGGGCAGCGCCAAGTTGATGAAGCGTTCTAGGAACGCATACATGCGATCACCTCGGAGGGTGACAGCACATCCAATCGGCATTCCCTGGCGGATTTTGAAAGCTGCAATGGCTTTCTTGGCTCTGGTGATGACAACTTTTTGGCCTGTGATTTGGGCCAATTCGTTCACCGAAGCCTCGAGAGACTTTGCATTGGTGGCTGCTTCGCCGAGTCCGCGGTTAACGGTGACTTTCAGCACCTTGGGAACTTCATGAATGTTGGAGAGACTCAAGTCTTTCAGCAATTTTGGCTGAATGGTCTCCCGATAGCGCTGTTTTAGTGACATGGCTGGGGGAAAGGACTTCTGGGCTTTGTCAGAAGAGCAATTGAGGTGATCAGTCGATCACTTCGCCTGTTTTCTTGAGGCGGCGCTTTTTGCTGCCGTCTTTTTCGGTAATCAGTTCAATGCGACTGGCAACCTTTTTGGCTGTGGAATAAAACATCACGTTGGAAGCATGGAGTGATGCTTCTTCAGTGACAATTCGTCCAGTTTCGCCTTCTTGTGTGGGCTTCACGTGACGGGTTCTCATATTGAGTCCCTCCACGATCACCCGGTTTACGTCTGGCAAGGTGCGCAGGACTTCTCCTGTTTTGCCTTTGTCTTTGCCGGCAATCACCTGAACGGTGTCGCCTTTACGAAGGCGCATCTTGATGCGCTCAGCTGGGGCTGCTTTGGATGTTGCGGTAGCCATTTCAGATCACCTCCGGAGCGAGGGACACGATTTTGGTGAAACTGCGTTCCCGCAATTCACGGGCAACCGGTCCAAAGACACGAGTGCCTTTTGGATTTTTGTCGTCGTTGATGATCACGGCTGCGTTGTCATCAAAACGAATGGAGTTACCCGTATCGCGACGCATGGTGGCTTTGGTCCGAACCACGACGGCTTTGACGATGTCTGACTTTTTGACGCCCATGTTGGGCATCGCATCCTTGACGGTGGCCACGATGACATCACCAACGTGCGCGTAGCGACGATTGGTGCCGAGAACACGAATGCATTGGATCCGTTTGGCGCCACTGTTGTCAGCAACGGTGAGGAAGCTTTCCTGCTGAATCACTTGGACACCTCCTCAGCTTTTGGGCTCTTACTGAGAACTTCAGCAATCGCCCAGCGCTTGTGGCGGCTCAGTGGACGCGTCTCGGTAATCCGGACACGGTCACCAACGCGACAAGCGTTGTCTTCGTCGTGGGCTTTGTAGCGGGTGGTGCGGCTGACCGTCTTTTGATAGATGGGGTGGGGGAAGCGGTTCTCGACCGCCACAACCACCGTTTTGTCCATCTTGTCGCTGACGACGGTGCCGACCCTTTCTTTGAGTGCCATGGAAGGTTCTCCTTAAGGATCAGGAAGCAGCGGAGCGCTTGCGCTCCGATTGCACCGTCAGCAACTGAGCCAGTTTGAGACGGCTCTCCTTGAAGCGGTGCGTGTTGCCCAGCTGGCGAGTGGCCTGCTGGAATCGGAGTTCGAACAATTCGCGGCGGAGGCCGTCGATTTGTTCGGTGACATCTGCGTCAGACAATTGGCGCAGATCTGTTGCTGTAGGACGTGCCATGGTCAGGACTCCACGGTTGAAGAGGCAGCAGCCTTAGTGCCGGCTGGCTGTTCCTGTTCATCGAGAGAGATGAACTTTGTTTTGACAGGAAGCTTGTATTGCGCGAGGCGCATCGCTTCCTTTGCAATTTCAGGGGTGATTTCCTCACCGCCCATCTCGAACAGAATCCTGCCTGGCTTGATCACAGCAACCCAGAACTCTGGGTTGCCCTTACCAGAACCCATACGGGTTTCGGCGGCACGCATGGTGACGGGCTTATCAGGAAAGATTCGAATCCAGATTTTTCCGCCACGTTTGACGTAGCGGGTCATGGCACGTCGGCTGGCTTCGATTTGACGCGAAGTAATCCAGCCGCACTCTTGGGCTTGCAAACCAAATTCACCGAAGGCAATGGTGTTGCCTCTGGTGGCGACACCGCGCATGCGGCCTCGCTGTTGTTTGCGGAATTTGACTCTTTTTGGACTCAGCATGATTTAGGCCTCCGGTTCAACCCTCGTTTGAGCGGTCTTCGAACTGTTGGGGCCTACGACCGCCCCGACGGCGGGGATTGGCTCCCACCGGGATCTGCTGCTGGGAGTCGTCGCTCAAAACTTCTCCCTTAAAGACCCAAACCTTGATGCCCAGAACGCCATAAGTCGTACTGGCCACTTTGGTTGCGTAATCAATTTCGGCGCGAAGGGTGTGCAAGGGCACACGTCCTTCACGCGTCCATTCTGTACGGGCGATTTCGGCACCATTCAGGCGTCCGCTGACTTGGATTTTCAGGCCAAGGACGCCGGCTCGCTGAGCGCGCTGAACGGCCATGCGGATGGTGCGGCGGAAGGCCACGCGTTTCTCAAGTTGCTGAGCGATGTACTCAGCAAGAAGGAAAGCGTCTGCATCCACACGCTCTACTTCAACCACGTTGATCCGAACCTGACGGCTCGAATCACCAACGGTCTTTTGAATGCCGCTGCGCAGATCTTCGATTCCGCTGCCTTGACGGCCAACCAGCACACCGGGGCGTGCTGTTTTGAGCTCAACCTCAAGTTGATCAGCTTTCCGAGCGATCAGCACATCGCTGATGCCGGCTGAGCCGTACTTCTTGTGAATGAACTTGCGAATCCGATCGTCCTCTTGCAGGAGGGCTGGATAATTTTTGCTGGATGCGTACCAGCGTGACCGGTGCTCCTGGGTGATCCCCAGGCGGTAGCCGGTTGGATGGATTTTGTTTCCCATTCAGACGGTGTGCTCGGGGGGTCAGGAGTCGGTCTGAGCTGCCACAGCAATGCTGATGTGGCAGGTCTGTTTTTTGATCGCGAAGGCGCGACCTTGAGCGCGAGGCCGATACCGCTTCATGGATGGACCCATGTCAGCGATGGCCCGGGAAATGACCAAGGTTGCTGGGTCAAGTCCAAGGTTGTGTTCGGCATTGGCTACAGCGGAGCGAAGCACTTTCGTGATCGGACCGGTGGAGCGGTAGGGCATGAACTCGAGCATGATCAGCGCGTCGCGGTAAGTGCGGCCACGGATTTGATCGAGTACACGACGCACCTTGGAGACGGAGCCGCGGATGAAGCGGCCGTGCGCTTGGGCAGTGGTTGCCGTTGGGGATGACGTTGTCATGGTCTCAGCGGCCTCCTTTCTTATCTTTGATGTGGCCCTTAAAGGTGCGTGTGGGTGCGAATTCACCCAATTTGTGCCCCACCATTTGCTCAGTCACGAAGACTGGAACGTGGGATCTGCCGTTATGAACGGCAATGGTGTGGCCGATCATCATCGGCAAAATCGTGGAGGCCCTGGACCACGTTTTGATGACTGACTTGTCGTCAGCAGCGTTTTGCTTTTCAACCTTGCGAAGAAGGCTGTCAGCAATAAATGGGCCTTTTTTGAGAGAACGTCCCATGGCGGATTAAGCGAACTGCAAAGCGGTGAGTGACATCAGGAATCGCGTCCGCCACGGCTCCGCTTGGACGTCTTGCGACGTTTCCGGAGGACGAACTTGTTGCTGGGCTTGTTCCGCTTGCGGGTTTTTAGGCCAAGAGCGGGTTTGCCCCATGGAGTGACAGGACCCGAGCGCCCAATAGGAGCACGGCCTTCACCACCACCATGAGGGTGATCGCAAGGGTTCATCACGCTGCCTCGGACCTGGGGACGACGCCCCAGCCAACGGCGGCGACCAGCTTTACCCAAGCTGGTGTTGCGAATTTCGGCATTGCCAACTTCGCCAAGAGTGGCGAAGCACTCACGCCTCACGAGGCGTACCTCTGTGGAGGGGAGCTTGAGGGCGACGTAATCGCCCTCTTTGGCCATGACCTGAGCACTCGCTCCTGCGGTACGGACCATCTGACCACCGCGTCCGGCATAAAGCTCGACGCAATGAACACTTGAACCAAGGGGAACGGCTGAGAGCGGCATGGCATTGCCGACCTCGATCGGTACCTCAGGGCCTGACACCACCGTTTGGCCGATGCTGATCCCAGCCGGGGCGAGGATGTAGCGCTTCTCGCCATCGGCGTAGAAGAGAAGGGCCAACCGCGCATTGCGGTGGGGGTCGTAATGAATCGCGGCCACTTTGGCGGTAACACCATGCTTGTTGCGACGGAAGTCGACCAAGCGATAAAGGCGTTTGTGACCACCGCCGCGATGACGGCAGGTGATCACACCGCGATTGTTGCGTCCTTTGCGGCGGTGTTTGGACACCACCAAGGAGCGTTCCGGCTTGCGGCCGGTGACTTCACTGAAGTCTGTGACTACCCGGGTTCTGGTACCGGGGGTGTAGGGGCGGAAAGTACGAATTGCCATAACGATTCAGCCCCCTCAGGACTCAGGGAAGAGTTGGATGGAGTTGCCCTCGGCCAGGCGCACCACTGCTTTCTTCACTTGAGCGCGTTTACCGGCAAAACGGCCGATACGACGACTCCTGCGAGGAGGATTCATGGTGCTGATGCCCGTGACCTTGACATCGAAGAGCTGTTCGACTGCAGCCTTGATGTCGGGCTTGGCGGCTCGATGGTCCACCTCGAATGTGTACTGGTTTTGTTCCAGAGCACGGGTGGCCTTTTCAGTGATCAGCGGGCGGCGGATCACATCGGCCAGACGTCCGGTGAAGCGCTCAGTCATCGCCGTAGACCTCCTGAATCTTTGCGAGAGCGTCCTCGCCCACCACCAGCTTGTTGGCGTGGAGCAGATCGAAGACGTTGAGTTGGTCGGCTGCGATCAGCTTCACCGTTTCCAAATTCCGAATGGAGCGTTGCACCGCTTCGGAAGGTTGGATGAGGATGATCAAAACCTTGCTCGTGGCGGAAACGTCAAGCCTCGCCAGAGCGTCGATGATCTCTTTGGTCTTGGGAGTCGTCAGCGTGGTCGCGAAATCCTTCACCACCACGAGATCCTCAATACGCGCCATGAGAGCGGTACGAAGGGCTGAGCGACGTTCCTTGCGGTTCATTGCAAGGTTGTACGACCTGGGCTTGGGTCCAAAAATGATGCCACCACCTGGACGGAGTGGGGTGCGAACAGAGCCCTGGCGTGCACGGCCCGTACCTTTTTGTTTGTAGGGCTTGCGTCCACCACCTCTCACCTCTGAACGGGTGAGGGTGCTTGCGGTGCCTTGGCGACTGTGAGCCTGCTGACGCAGCACAGCGCGATGCATCAGGTCAAGGGCACTGGTCTCTTTGGCAACCTTTAAGTCAAGGCTTGCCTTGCCAGCCTCTTTACCCTGCCAATCGCGAACGATGCAATTAGCCATCACTTACCTCCTTTAGCGGGCTTGGCGCCCACCCGGTTTGCGGGACGGATGTTCAGTAATGAACCTGGTTTTCCAGGAACAGAACCTTTCACAACGAGAAGGTTGCGATCACTGTCGATTTTCAGGATCGTCAAACCACGCGTGGTGATTTTTTTGCCGCCGTAGCGGCCGGACATCCGTTTGCCTGGATAAATCCTGCCTGGCGTTGTGCCGGCACCGATCGAACCGGGTTGGCGATGATTTTTGGAGCCGTGCGTCATTGGACCACGACTAAAACCATGGCGCTTTTGCAGACCAGCAAAGCCACGACCCATGGTGTCGCCACTGACGTCTACTTTTTGACCAGCCGCAAAGTCACCAACGGTGACCGCTCCACCTAATTGAATCCCGTCGAGATCGTCGACGCGGTACTCAATTAGGTGGCGAACGAGGTCTTCGCCAGATTTAGCGAGATGACCTTTCGCTGGTTTATTGATCAGCTTTTCGCGAATCTCGCCAAAGCCGATCTGTACGGCTTGATAGCCGTCAGTTTCTGAACTTTTGAGCTGGGTGATACGGCAAGGACCCGCCTCGATCAATGTGACCGGGACGGATTTGCCTTGCTCATCGAAGAACTGGGACATACCCAATTTCTTCCCAAGAATGCCGATAGACATGGAGGTAAGAACGCCAGCGTGAACAACCGCTTATTCACTAAGGAATGAAGAGGCCTGAGAGGGCGCTGATCGTATTAACGCAGTCATGACCGTCATCCTTTCGCCAGTGGCGGAAAAGAAGCCGGATTGGAGCTAGCGAGCGAATCAGCTGGCTGAGACTTTCCGTGCAATGGTTTGCTCGGTGAGTTTCTCGGCAGTACCACCAATGAATTGGTAAGACTGCGCTGGCCTAAGGATCCGGCGCAAACGCCGAACCTGCTCTGTGATCTGGAGGCCCGGCTAGCGGACGGGCACAGCTCAACAGTGCAAACAAAGACACTACAGCATTGCGATCAAGTTATTAATTGGCGGCGATTAACTGCCAGAATCTCGTCATTCGATCCAATTTCATGCCGCTGCTGCTGTCTGGTCGTGGTTTCCGCCGTGAGCTGGAGTCAGCAGGTTGCATGGCAGTCTTCGCGCCCCTTGAAGGGGGAGCCGAAACTCGGTTGCTAAGGCGATTGCGTGGAGCTGGCTATCGCACGCAGCTTTCGTCTGCCCGCGGTTTGGGCGACCCCGAGGTGTTTTTGTTTCAAAAGCATGGAATCCGTCCGCCCCATCTCGGGCATCAAAGCGTTGGCCGTGGTGCCGCTGTGGGCGAGGTCCAAGAGGTGATGCCACTGCTCGGTGAGGCGATGCTTGGCTCAAAGCCTGTTGCGCTTTGGCTTCTTGAAGGCCAGGTGTTATCTCGCTCTGAATTGTCGGCTCTATGTGATCTTTGTCGCCGAGAGCCTCGTTTGAAAGTGGTTGTGGAGATGGGTGGCGCTCGAAGTCTTCGCTGGCAACCGATGAAGGAGCTGCTGAGCAACTGAATTGCACCGTTAAAACGGCTCTTCAGGGAGCGGATGCCGGTGAGCTTGCTCTGGCCAAGGGCTCATGGGTGAAGTTGATTTGTGGCGCCAGCAATCAAGACTTGGCCTCGATTGGGGATCTGTGTGCGCTCTTTTCAGTTGCAGGTGTTCATTGCGTGGACGTGGCCGCTGATGCTGCCGTTGTGCGTGCTGCCCGCGACGGATTGGATTGGGCCTGGGAGCGTACTGGGCGCCGCCCTTGGTTGATGGTGAGTGTGAGCGATGGAAATGATGCCCATTTCCGTAAGGCGGTTTTCGATCCAGGCCTTTGTCCCCCCGATTGTTCACGGCCTTGCGAACGGGTGTGTCCAGCCGATGCCATCCGAGCGACGGTTGGGGTTGATGAACGGCTTTGCTATGGGTGCGGTCGCTGTTGGCCGGCATGCCCACCTCAATTGATCGAATCCTTGGATCGTCGAGTGGGTCTGAATGACTTGGCTCCCCTTCTTCACGACTTGCGTCCGGATGCATTGGAAATACACACGGCTCCAGGGCGCTTGAATGCTTTTCAGGCCACCCTTGAACAGGTTCGTCTCGCTGATGTTCCCTTGAAGCGGCTGTCCGTGAGTTGTGGACTTGAAGGCCATCAGGTCACGGTGGAGTCTCTTTCCAAAGAACTGTGGCAGCGCCATCAGGCCTTGCGTGCATACCAGCAACGCCCGCTTTGGCAACTAGATGGCCGTCCGATGAGCGGAGATCTTGGGGTTGGAACTGCTCGTTCGGCCGTTGGCCTTTGGGAGCAGATTCAGCCCCTAGCACCGCCTGGGCCATTGCAGTTGGCTGGTGGGACCAACACAGCAACACTTGGTTTGCTCCCATGCCAAGGCGGGTCGATTGGACCTGCTGGTGTTGCTTTTGGTGGTGTGGCTAGAACGCTCGTTCAGCCCTTTTTTCAAGCTGCGCAAGACCAAGGATCTCGCTTGCGCGATTGGCCGGATGGCTGGGCTCAGTCTCTTCAAGCTGCGCGCACATTGATTACGCCCTGGTTGAGGCGTAGCTGATCGAACACCGACCCCGTGTTCCACTTGCTATGACTGTTTTTGGTCCGACTGATGGGCGAGTGAGCCATGACGACCGAGCGCATTACCGACGACTTAAACCGACTCGTCTCTTTGCTTCCTGCAGAGCTCCAAGCCTCGTTGGCTTCGCCGGAGTCGAGAGACCAACTCCTTGAGGTTGTTCTCGACCTTGGACGTCTTCCAGAAGCCCGTTATTCCGGTTGGTCGATCCCTCTTGGAGACAGCAGCATTACGCGTGCTGATCTGAAGGCGATGGTGGAACGTCTTGGTGAGTTTGGTTCCGACAACAGGGCGGGTATTGAGCGAACCTTGCATCGCATCAGTGCCATTCGTAATCGTCGAGGTGAAGTGGTGGGCCTGACCTGCCGCGTTGGGCGCGCTGTGTTTGGGACGGTGGAGATGGTGCGCGATCTTCTCGATAGCGGTGACTCCTTGCTTCTCATGGGCCGGCCTGGGGTCGGTAAAACCACTGCTTTGCGCGAGATCGCTCGTGTGCTCGCGGATGACCTGGGTAAGCGTGTCGTGGTGATCGATACCAGCAATGAAATTGCCGGGGATGGTGATATCCCTCATCCAGCGATTGGTCGAGCGCGGCGCATGCAGGTGGCTCGACCAGAGCTTCAGCATCACGTGATGATCGAGGCCGTGGAAAACCACATGCCCGAAGTGATCGTCATTGATGAAATCGGTACCGAGTTGGAGGCGCGTGCAGCCCGCACGATTGCTGAACGGGGTGTGACCTTGGTGGCGACAGCGCACGGAAATGCCCTGTCCAATTTGATCAAAAATCCCACTTTGTGTGATCTAGTTGGCGGCATTGAATCCGTCACCCTTGGCGATGATGAGGCTCGCCGTCGTCGCAGTCAGAAAACGGTGCTCGAACGGGCAGCGGAACCCACCTTCACCATGGCTGTGGAGATGCACAGTCGCAGTCGCTGGGCTGTTTATCGAGAGGTGGGACGAGCGGTTGATGCCTTGCTGCGCGGGCAAGTGCCCAGTTCTGAGGAGCGAAAAATGGCTTCGGATGGACGCGTTCTTCGGGTGGAACCTCTCCAGGTGTCGCCCTCGCCCTTAAGGCGTCCTTCCTTGGCGCCGGTTCCGCTTCCAGACCCCGTGGATTCAACCCCACGTCAACCCTTAGGAGTGGGTGTTGCGCAGCCAGAAAGGATGATGCCTCAGGCACCGCCCAAGTTGTTCCAGGTTCTGTGTTGCGGCCTGAGTGAGCAACGGCTGGATGAAGCGGTTCGCCGTCATGACTGGGCTGTTCAGGCCGTGGAAGATCTGATGCAGGCCGATGTGGTGCTGAGCGTTCGCCAAGGCCTTGGTCGTCAACCTGAACTGCGCCGTCAAGCGAGAGACGCTGGTGTCCCGATTTTGGTGATCAAATCCGACACCCTTCCTCAAGTGGAGAGGGCTTTGGAGCGTCTGTTGATGCGCCGTGATTCAGGTGCGAGTCATCGAGACGCAGCGGACTCTGGTGATCAGTTCGACGCCTCTGCCGCTCTTGAGGAATGCCGCTTGGCTGTCGAGCAAGTGGTGGTTCCGCAGGGCCGTCCCGTGGAGCTCCTTCCCCGCAGCGAAGACGTGCGCCAAATGCAGGCAGACCTTGTGACTCGCTATCGCCTTCGCAGCGATGTATACGGCAGCAGTGGCCAGCGGCGCCTGAGAGTATTTCCACCCTGAATCAGGGATTGGTTGTGAGAGGTGGATTGACGAAGGTCACTATGTTGTGGGTAACTATGTATGCGCTAGCAGGGATCACCAGTTTGGTGGTGCTGAGCTGGGGTTAATGGGCCGTCGCCAAGCGGTAAGGCAGCGGGTTTTGGTCTCGCCATTCCTAGGTTCGAATCCTAGCGGCCCAGTTTTTCCGGATTTCCGGTGTCGTTGCAGCCTCTCCTCGTTTTCGATTTCGATGGGGTGATCCTCGACGGGATGGATGAGTACTGGTCGAGTTCTCGAAAAGCTTGTCTATCCCTTCTCCAGGGAGTGTTTTTGCCTGAGCAAACACCGAGTCGCTTTCGTCAATTGCGCCCCTGGGTGCATCACGGCTGGGAGATGGTCCTGATCGCTGCGTTCCTTCAAGAGTCAGACGGACCGTTGCAGCGTCTTGGTGTTGATGCTTTCGCCGCGGATTATGACCAACAGCTTCGAGCTGGTCTCGATCGGTTTGGCTGGAAACCGTCGCTGCTACAAGACTCCCTCGAACGTGTTCGTCGTCAGGCCGTGTCCGGCGATCGTGCTGGTTGGGTGGCCTTGCATCGGCCGTTTAAAGGGGTGCAGGAGCGTTTGGCTGGGTTGGAGGAGGAGGGTGTGGCTTGGTCTGTGCTCACCACAAAAGGGCGAGATTTCACGGATGAGTTGCTTGATGCTTTTCAGCTTCGACCCGTACGCCTCGATGGCAGAGAGTCCGGCCCCAAGCCTGAGGTGTTACTCCGCTTGCGCCGCGAATGGGCGCTAAAGGGTTTTGTGGAAGACCGGCGGGCCACCCTTGAAGTGGTGTTGGAGACGCCTGGGCTTGAAGGCCTGAAGTGCTTTTTGGCCGATTGGGGATATCTGCGTCCGGCCGACCGAGAGGGTTTGCCGGAAGGGCTGGATTTGCTCTCAACCAGCAAATTTGCAGCCCCCTTGGCGATCTGGCCCTGATTCGATAACGTACATGTGTACTAGATGAGACAAGTGGCGTTAGTCGGGGCACTGGATGATCTGTCCAGTGTTGTGTCGACTTCAGTTTGCGGATCTTCCGCTGGCTGAATCGGCGACCTGCGGCACCTGTTTGCTCCTTAACTGTTCATTGCTATGCCAGCCGACGTGAAAGCCTCTCATTCCTCCGCAGGAGATCCCCGTCCAGGTGAGAGGGATAAAGCCTTGGACCTTGTGCTCGGTCAGATCGAGCGGAATTTTGGCAAGGGCTCAATTATGCGTTTGGGAGATGCCTCCCGGATGCGGGTGGAAACCATCTCCACGGGCGCTCTCACTCTCGACCTTGCCCTAGGCGGTGGGTACCCCAAGGGGCGAGTGGTGGAGGTTTACGGGCCTGAAAGTTCAGGCAAGACCACACTCACGCTGCATGCCATCGCTGAGGTGCAAAAGCGTGGAGGGGTGGCGGCATTCGTCGACGCTGAGCACGCCCTAGATCCTGTCTATGCGGCTTCCCTTGGTGTTGATGTAGAAAATCTCCTGGTCTCCCAGCCGGATACGGGTGAGATGGCCCTTGAAATCGTCGATCAGCTCGTTCGTTCTGCCGCTGTTGACATCGTGGTGATCGACTCCGTCGCTGCGTTGACGCCTCGGGCTGAGATTGAAGGAGAGATGGGTGATTTGTCTGTTGGGGGCCAAGCTCGCTTGATGAGTCAGGCCATGCGCAAGATCACTGGCAACATCGGTAAATCCGGTTGCACCGTGATCTTCCTGAACCAACTTCGTCTGAAGATCGGAGTGACCTATGGCAATCCTGAGACCACAACGGGTGGAAATGCGCTGAAGTTCTACGCCTCAGTGCGGCTTGATATTCGCCGGATCCAAACTCTCAAACGTGGCACTGAGGAGTACGGCATTCGGGCGAAAGTGAAGGTGGCGAAAAACAAGGTGGCGCCTCCGTTCAGGATTGCCGAATTCGATATTCTTTTTGGGCGCGGCATCAGTACGCTCGGATGCATTCTCGATCTGGCTGAGGAAACAGGAGTCGTCACGCGTAAAGGGGCCTGGTACAGCTACGAGGGCGACAACATTGGCCAAGGTCGTGACAACACAATTGGTTGGCTCGAGCAAAACCCCGAAGCCAAGGACGCCATCGAAGTGCTTGTGCGTCAGAAGTTGACCGAAGGATCGGAAGTGACCTCGAATTCGATGCGCCCTTTGGCTGCTGCTGCTCGCTCAGCGGCTGCCAAGCCGTTGGCGAAACCTGCTGATACGGATAAAAAGTCCCTTGCTGATGGGGCTGCTTAACGGCTTGCGATTTCAGGGGTGCTGCCCATTGCGGAGCGCTCCTGAATGGAGGTGACGATTCGTTGAAGCTCCTGAATGGCTTCTGCACCCTCAAACTTCACGAGTTCGCGCCCATTACGGGATTCAACCCAGCTAATTCCGAAATCGGACACCAGAAAACGCACGAGGTGCTGATCGCCGAGTTCGGCCACGAATGATGCGCCATTGCCGTCAGGGCTGTGGCCGTCATTGCAGCTGTAGCAAGTGGCAACGATCCCTTGCTTTTGAAGACTTGAAGCAAGGGCATGAAGGCTCATGACCAAATCTTTGACGACGGAGCGGTACTGATCGGCAAGGCGTGAAAACATCACGGATGTCCGGAAAACCTTTAGCAATCCTAAAGGTTTTGACTGGTTTCCGGTTGCGCCGCTTCTGGCTGTGCTGGTTTCGGTAGGTGGGTTATGGCATGTCGGAGAGCGTCCACCAGCCTGCCGCTGGTCCAATAAAACGCACCACGATCCAAAGAACCACGAGTCCTCCGATCCCAATCCAGGCCCCCTTTGTTGTGAGGGCAACGAATTGCTGGGATTGGCTCCGGGTTAATGGCAGCCAGGCAACGATTCGCTCGCTGTCCTTGGGGTCTGTTTTGCGTTGCTTTGGAGGTAGTCCCAGGCTGGTGCGACGTCGAGCTTCTCCCATCGAGGCAGGCTAGTGAGCAGATCTCAAGACTAGGGACGGTGTCAGTCCGGTAACAGCCTCTGCAGAGGAGACCAGGGCTCGAGGGCACGTAGGACCTGTTTGCCCCAGCTGCGTGCGCGGACTCTTCCATCCAAAATGGCGAGCCTTCCGCCGCTCTGCCTGAGGGGGGTGATTGCTGGAACCAGCTTTGCTAGAGCCTCCGGCAGAAGCAGATCGCGGAACCAATCCTGCCCCAGTTGTTTCAACGATTCCACCCGAGCGGCTGTGAGTGGATCTTCCAGGCTGGACACAGGAAGTAGGGCAATGATGAGCTGATCCAGGGCCGGTAGCTGGTTCTGATGGTCCATCCACCAAGACCAACCGCAGCAGATCACTCCGTTGACGTCCGGCGCTGTGTCTTGATGAATCACTCTGCTGCCAAATTCTCCAGCGAGTTCGGTGGTGAGTTTTTGCCTGAGCCCTGGATCGTCCAGCAAAACAACGGTCAGCCCACGACGCCCAAGAATTAAGCGCCGGCATTGATCAAGAAGGTGCTCCGCATAGATCGCCGTATTCGGCAACGGTTGTCGTCTGGGTGCGAACAAACGCAGCGGTTCCGTACGCATTCGATCGTGGAGCTGGATGTCCACCACGGCCCCTGATTCTGTTGACTTCCCACCGGTACGTCTGATTCGCTCCAGAGAGACGCCATCCGTTTGAAGAAGAATCGAGGCGTGTTGCTCCAGCAGGCCATGAAGGGTTTGGAGCGGCTCCAGGGGTTGGAGAGTCCAGGTCCATTGCAGCAGGTGTTGATCGAGGTGTGCCCAGCTGGCCCACTGCGAAGGTTGGAGGGTCAACAATTCAGTCCAGGGCTCTGGCGCTGCCCCAAGCAAACCGATCAAGTCGCGCAGGCTCACCAACGCGCTACCTGGCATTGGGAGGTCGCAAGTGGATCGGCTGGAGGCGGCGAACAATTGGCGGCTGAGCCGTTCGTGGAGGTCGAGGAGCGCAGGACCTGCTGTTGGGTAGGCCTGACGCAACCGATCCCAATCCTGGGTTTCGATGCTGAGTTCCATCGCTTCGCGCAGATGCTGAGCCAAAGATTCCGCTTCAGGAATGATCAACTGATGCGAAGGTTTGAAGCCGCGGCGGCGGTGAACGTTGACCAGTTCGGCGGGAGAGAGCAGCCAGAGTTGTGAGCCGGGAGGAGCCGTGCTGCCGCTCCAACAGGCAAGCCTTAATCCTCCCTGGCGCAGACGAGGCAGTTCGACATGAAGGAAGCGTTGCCGTTGGCGTTCATCAAGCACCAACACGCAGTCTTGGGATTGCAGGCAAAGAGGAACAAGCAACCCCAGCCACCAGCGATCCCGCTCTCCAGCAGACAAGCGGATGCGGGTGCGATCTTGTCTGCGCAAGCTGCGACCGATCAGACGGCTGAGCGTTAGATGGTGCTCCCAAGGCATCTCCTCCAGATGGAGAAGCTGCTTGAGCTGCTGATGGGCTTGAACTTCCAGCATTAAATGAGCCTAAGCAGTGCACTGAACGTGTTTGGTTCAGGTGGATTGATCCATCAACATGGGCTATTGAGCGAAATCGATCCGATGGATCAGGGGCAAGGGGCGCAGCCATGGTCGATCGATCGTGTTGGCGTGGTGGGGATGGGGTTGATCGGTGGCTCGATCGCCCTTGATCTCAGCCAGCAAGGGGTTGAGGTGCAAGGCCTTGTTCACCGTGAAGTCACGGCGGAGCGGGCCCGCAGCAGAGGGCTGGCTCCCTTGGTCAGCACCGATCCCAGCTGTCTTCAGAATTGCGACCTGGTGATCCTTGCCCTCCCTTTGGAGTCGTTGCTGAGTCCCCAAGAAAGCCTGATCAAGGCCATCCCCGAGAGGGCGGTGGTCACTGATGTGGGCTCGGTGAAGGCAGAGGTGCTGGCGGTTTGGCGCGATCTTCATCCGCGCTTTGTGGGGAGTCACCCCATGGCAGGAACGGCTCAAGCAGGCGTTGATGCTGGCCTGACGGGACTTTTTTGTGGCCGTCCCTGGGTGTCAACACCTGAGTCATCCACGGATGCGTCAGCGCTTGCGGTGATCCAGCAGCTGGCCGCCCGTCTCGGCAGCCATTGGCTTACCGCTGATGCTGCCCGTCATGACCAGGCCGTGGCGTTGATCTCCCATCTCCCGGTCATCGTTAGTGCTGCCCTGTTGCGAGCGGTAGGAGAAGAACGTGATCCTGCTGTCCTCGATCTCGCGAGGACCTTGGCATCGAGTGGCTTTGCCGATACCACCCGAGTGGGGGGTGGTAATCCTGCTCTCGGGACTGCAATGGCGTCACACAACACCCAAGCGGTGCTTCGTTCTTTAGCGGCGTATCGCTGGAGCTTGGAGCAGCTCGAAGAAGCAATTCTTGAGGGGCATTGGGCTCAGCTCGAGAAAGAGCTGGAAAAGACGCAATCGCTAAGACCGCAGTTTCTTTCGGATTAACCGAGGGCTTTAACTGTGCAGCTGAAGGGTTTGACCGCGTTGAGCCAGCAACTGCCTACAGGCCATGAGGGCAGACAGGGTGACCCCGGCCGTTCCCTCACCTGGATGAATGGAATCTCCACAAAGCCAAAGCCCAGGCATGGGGGTGCGGCTTGCCAGGCCAAAGGGTCCGAAACGACTGGGGGATTGCCCCAAGCCACCGACGATGCCGTTTGGCCGTCCGGTCCAGCGGAGAAAGCCCCGCGGTGTCGCCAGCTCTTGATGACGCCAGGTGTGTTCCGACAAGCCCAAGGCGGCTTCCACCGTGCTGCGGATCTTGGCTTGACAGGCTTCTTTTTTGCTTTGGTACTCGGCTTCTGAGCCTGAGAACCATCCCTTAGGGGTCGTAAACACGCTGGCAATCACGGTGGCTTGCCCTTTCGGAGCCCTGCCGTCTCCCTCACGGCTGATGGAGATAAAGACAGAGCCAGGATCGCTTGCATCGCGTTGCCAATGGCCTGGACAGTCGTCCGGTAGATCCGCCCTGTCGATGGCGCCATAAAACACCAGGGCCCCACTGGGAGCCTCGAGCTCAGTGAGGTGTTGGCGATAGGGCGCTGGCATGGGGGTCTGGTCAGCGTTGCATTTAGGAACGATCAATTCAGGCAGGCACTGAGGAGGGAGCGTGCTGATCACATCGCCAGCTCGAAAGATCTGCTCCTTTCGACCTGGTCCTTCGACGCGTAGTTGCCAGCCTGAACCATCTGCGTTTTGTTGAAGTTGCTGCACGCGGTGACGCAGAAGCATGGTTCCTCCATCGCGCTTCAACCCAGATGCCAGCGATTCACTCAGCACCTGCATCGATCCGTGGAGGTGCCACAGGCCAAGAGGGGCTTGGCACATTTGCAACACCGTCGCTCCGTAAAGCGCTGCGGTTTGATCGGCAGGTTGTTGGGAGTAAAGCCTGAGCTGTAGATCGAGAAAACGACGCAGGCGTTGATCACTGCCGCAGCCAGAGAGCGTTAAAAGGTCTTTGACTGTGCAGAGACTCAGAGGAGCGCTGAGCAAATTTCCGGGATGGAGCGCAGCAAGCGTTTGCTTTAAATCCCAGCCATTGCGAATCGGTAAAACAGGGTCGGAACCAGCAAATTGCCAATTGCTTTGGTGAAGAAAGCTGCAGAGCTGCCAGAACCTTTCGCTTCCTGGAAAGTGTTGTTGTCGTTCCTCCTGCCAGCGCTGGGGATCATGCCAAAGGCGCACGGGGGCTGACCCATCGGCTAGGTCAACCACGCAGCCTGGATCAAGCAGTTCGGCCCCTGGGAGAGGAAGATTCAGATGTTGAAAGATGCGGGCGTGGCTGCCACCAGGTTCGAGGCCTGCCACTTGGGTGGCACCCACATCAAAGGTGTACTCCCCTCTCCGGAAGGTCCCTGCACAGCCCCCCGGCTGATAATGCGCTTCTAAAAGGGTGACTGAAACACCGTCGTGTGCCAGCAGAGCCGCTGCGGTGAGTCCAGCGATGCCACCGCCGACCACGATCACGTCGTCGCGTTTTTGCATCAGGTCATGCTGACAGCTGAGTTAGGGGGATCGTGAATGCGAACGCAACTGCTGGAGGCGTTGCAAAACGATTGTGCTGAGCTGCA
Organism: Synechococcus sp. MVIR-18-1; assembly: GCF_014279835.1. NCBI lineage: Bacteria > Bacillati > Cyanobacteriota > Cyanophyceae > Synechococcales > Synechococcaceae > Synechococcus > Synechococcus sp. MVIR-18-1. Next base: position 453,093 of record NZ_CP047942.1, read on the forward strand.
GGGCTGTCAGTGCACGAGCCTGGAGCCCGTTGGCAGTTCTTCCACTTGGCGTGCGGAGGTATCGGATGGGAGATCGCTCTTCCTCAAGCTGGCATCACCAGCCATGCTCAAGGTGGAATCACGGGGGCTCCGCTCCCTGAAGCATTGGGCAGACCCTGCGCTTTTGTTGATCCCTGATCCGCTTGGGATGGTCCCAGTGGGAGAGCTTGCTGCTTTGATTTTGCCCTGGCTCGATTTTGGGCGAGGGGATCAATATGAGCTTGGACGAGGCTTGGCTCGCCTTCATCGAACCTCTGCTGATGCTGGGATGGATCGATTTGGTTGGGATGAAGAAGGTTTTATTGGCTTAGGTCCTCAACCAGCTGGGTGGTTGTCGTCTTGGGGAGACGCGTTTGTGACCTTGCGGCTGACCCCTCAGCTTCAGCTGGCATCAAGCTGGGGCTTGGCTCTTGATCAACTCGAACCTTTGCTAGCCGCAACACGGGTTTGGTTGGATCAACATCAGCCCCTGTCCTGTCTCGTGCATGGCGACCTTTGGGGTGGAAACGCTTCAGTGCTCGCAGACGAGCGGGGAGCTCTGATCGATCCAGCCTGTTGGTGGGCTGACCGGGAGGTGGATCTGGCGATGACTCGCTTGTTTGGAGGATTCAGTGCCCGTTTTTACCAGGGCTATCAACAGGAATGGCCCTTAGATACCAACTATCAAGATCGAATTGATGTTTACAACCTCTATCACTTGCTGAATCACGCCAACCTTTTTGGTGGTAGCTATAAACAACAATGCCTCACAGCAATCAGTGCCATGAGGTCAATGTTGTTGTGACGAACAGAGAATGCCTCCGCTTTAGCCGAGGTATTCGCTGCGGATGGTCTGAACGCGATTCACCAGAGCGGTGCGCTTTTCACTTGTGGTGAGATTTTTCCAGCTCCATTGGCCCACCACTACAACTCCGAGAAGCTCAAGGAGCCCTGGTACGACAGGAAGAAGATTGATGGTATCGAGAATGCCTTTTATCAGAATTTGGGCAACGATGACAGCAGCAAAAATTCCAACAACTTTGCCGATACGCCCGGCTTGACTCCAATCCACCTTGTCTAAGGTTTCGTTGACTTTCCCGAGAATCTCGCTGTAGCGCTCAGAAAAGTTGGCGGTCTCAGCACTGGTGGATGCTTCGCTGGTGTTGGCGGTCCCAGTTGATTCACTCGCCGGCGTGGTGGACTCCTCGCTCATGTAACTAATGCCTAAGGCAGATTTTGGCTGAGAGTATCGGTCTTTCTTCACAAGCGCCATCCCAGTTGATCATTAGTGCGGAATGTCTGATGGTTCTCCGTCAAGATCTTCTGGCGCCAGCACCTGCGGAAGGCTGTGCTTTGTTGCTCGGGCAGGGACATGGCTCTGCTGATTCCGGTTCAGATGATTGGCGGGTGCAATTGATCTGGCCTTGCCGAAACATGGCGGGTCAGCGAGAACATGACCGTTTTGAGCTCGACCCCCGTGAACAGATTGCCGCCCAACGTTGGGCGCGCGCGAATGCATTAATAGTGCTTGGAAGTGCCCATTCCCATCCGGGAGCTTCGGTTGTGCCCAGTCGAAGAGATCGACTCTGGGCTGGGAGCTCTGGACTGATGCTGATCATGGGACCCAATGATGCTTTGGCGGCTTGGTGGTTGGAGGTGGTGGCACCCCATTGCACTCTCGCCGCTGTGCATCCGCTGCCGATTCGAGTTGTGGGGGAGACTTCTTGGACGTCTTGTCCAGGAGATCCTGGGGTTCGCCATGACTGACGCGGGGGGTGCTCTTCAGCTAGGTGGAGAGGAGAGGTCCAGATATGCCCGACACATCACCCTCCCCGAGGTGGGCGTTGAAGGACAACAACGTTTAAAAGCTGCCTCGGTGTTGTGCATTGGTGCTGGTGGATTGGGTTCGCCACTCCTGCTCTATTTGGCAGCTGCAGGGGTTGGTCGCATCGGCGTTGTAGATGATGACCTTGTAGAGCCTTCCAACCTGCAGCGTCAGGTGATCCATGGCACTGGAACGGTGGGGCAGGCCAAAACGTCATCGGCGCGCGCTCGAATTGAAGACCTCAATCCCTTTTGTCGGGTTGAAGACCATTGCTTTCGCTTGTCGGCGAGCAATGCGCTTGAGCTGTTTGCTGCGTACGACGTGGTTGTTGACGGAACAGATAATTTCGCCAGCCGTTATCTGATTAATGACGCCTGCGTCTTGACCAAGCGACCGTTTGTTTACGGCTCAGTCCAGCGCTTTGAAGGTCAAGTCAGTGTGTTCAATCTTGGAAGTGAATCACCGGATTATCGAGACCTGTTGCCGGAGCCGCCGCCGCAAGGGCTTGTGCCCTCCTGCGCTGATGGCGGAGTAATGGGCGTGATGCCTGGATTGATTGGCCTGATTCAGGCCGCTGAGGTCATCAAGCTGATTACCGGAATTGGAACTCCTCTTGATGGTCGGTTGCTGTTAGTGGATGGCTTGTCGATGCGTTTTCGAGAGCTCAGGTTGAAACGAAGGCCAAGTCGCGCACCCATTGAAAAACTGATTGACTACCAAGCGTTCTGCACGGCCGGAGGTTCGATCTCCGGGGAGACATCGAATCTGATGAAAAGCATTTCTGTGGTTGAGCTCAAAGCCCTGCTGGATCAAGGAGAAGATTTGGCTCTGATCGATGTTCGTAATCCTGCAGAAGCGGAAGTCGCTTTGATCGCTGGTTCTGAATTGATCCCCTTGGCCACTCTTGATCGTGAAGAGGTGATTGTGCGGATCCAGGCGATCGCAGCGAGCCGAACGGTGTATGTGCACTGCAAGCTTGGAGGGCGTTCGGCCAAGGCGGTGGAACTTCTGGCCAGCCACGGGATCGATGCGGTCAATGTGCAAGGGGGGATTGATGCCTGGTCAGAGGAGATCGATCCTTCCGTTCCGCGCTATTGAGCGCAAAGATTAGTAGTCAACACCGCGTTTGAGATCAACGCCTTGCTCGGCGTAGTGCTTGTGGCACACCATCTCTGAATGGACGCTTGCAAGGTCGAAATAGGCCGGCTGGTGTTTGCACCGGCCGGTAATGATCACCTCCGTCTCTGTGGGCTTACGGAGCAAGGCCTGAACGATGGGTTCAACCGGTAGAAGCTCGAGATCCACTGTGGGGTTCAACTCATCGAGAATCACGGTTTTGTAGAGACCACTCGCGATCGCAGCTCTGGCGATTTCCCAGGCGCGTTCCGCTTCTACGTAGTCGATGGGTTGTTGCTGGCCACGCCAAACGATGGCATCACGCCCTGAGCGAAGGTGATCGACCAAATGGGGATAACTCTCACGCAACGCTGCGATCGCGGCGTCTTCTGTATACCCACTTCCTCCTTTGAGCCATTGGAGGATCAGTACGCGATGGCTTTTGTCTTGGCTGATTCCTCTGCCGATCGCTTGCAGCGCTTTGCCAAGGGCACTGGTTGATTTTCCTTTCCCTTCTCCGGTGTAAATCTCAATGCCGCCTGCCGCGACAAACGAGAGCGCTGCGTTGTTATTCACCTCGGGACGTCTGTGAGCGCGCATCTCAGAGTGCAGGTCTGCGATCTTCACTAAGGGACGCGGAGCACCACGCCCGGTGACGATGATTTCCATGCCTTCCGGTCGGCTTTTTAGCGACCGAATCACATCTTCGGTTTCCAGTAAGCCGAGATCGAGCACTGGATTGAGTTCATCGAGAACGACGACGGAGTACAAAGCGCTTGCAATGGCCCCTTTGGCGATATCCCAGCCCCGTTGGGCTTCCTGTCGGTCGAAACGTGTGACCTCATCCACACTGAAATAGTCTCCCCGGCCCGTTCGAACCTGGTCAATTAGGTGAGGGAAACCTTGTTGTAGAGCTTCGATGGCTGCGTCTTCGTCGTAAGCCCGCCCTGGTCCCTTTAAAAAGCGCAGCAACAACACCCTGGTGCGCCGTTGCTCGCAGATCCCAAGTCCAATGGTGCGCAGCACAACTCCTAAGGCTGCTTGGCTTTTGCCCTTGCCCTCGCCGTCATACACGTGAAGTTGGCCAAGGCTTCGCTCGCGGCTATCAGCAGCTGTGACGATTCCGACGCCGCGATTGCTGCGAGCACGGCTGGCTTGTGACGTACCGGATGAGACTGCATCCATTGGCGGCGAAAGGATGAGTCTTCTTACGCTGGGAGCATACAGAGATTTGAAGCGAAGGCCGTGACCAACGTGATGTTCCGCCAGCTCGAATCATTGTCAGAGCTGGAATGTGACGTCTTGACGCGGTTGCGTGATTCCTTGGCGGCGCAGAAGCATGTGTGTGTGGCCTACTCGGGTGGTGTTGACAGCAGCCTCGTTGCCGCGATTGCCCATGAGCAGCTTGGTGAACAGGCCTTAGCGATTACCGGAGTCTCTCCTTCCCTAGCGCCCCATCTCCTGGTGGAAGCGCGCCAGCAGGTGGCCTGGCTTGGGATGCGGCATCAGGAGGTGTCCACCCTTGAACTTCAGGATCCGAGTTACACCAGTAATCCTCAGGATCGTTGCTACGCCTGCAAGCGAGAGTTGCATCGCCATCTCGCTCCGATTGCGGCTGAAGCCAACGGCGCTCTTGTTCTTGATGGGGTCAATCACGATGATCTCGGAGATCATCGTCCTGGGATTGCGGCGGCGAAGGAAGCTGGTGTTCGCTCTCCTCTGGCTGAACTTGGCATCACGAAGGCGACCGTTCGCCGCTTGTCCTGGGCGCTTGGTTTCCCTTGGTGGGATAAGCCTGCGCAGCCTTGCCTTGCCTCCCGTTTTCCCTACGGAGAATTAATCAGCAGTGAACGTCTTCAGCGGGTGGGACAGGCAGAGGCCTGGTTGATTCAGCATGGATTTGATCAGGTTCGGGTGCGTAGCCACGGACTGGCGGCTCGGGTGGAGGTCCCAGAAGAGCGAATAGCCGATCTTTTACAGCCCTTACTGAGACGTGAGCTGGTGAAAACTCTTCTCAGCCAGGGCTTCACTTCGGTGAGTGTGGATGTGGAGGGGCTGGTGAGCGGCAAGCTCAATCGCGTTTAGACGTTCGATCAAACATCGACTTCGTTACGACTTTGGCGCTGGTTGCCCGCTCTGAATAGTTTTTATCAAGACGAATTCTGTCTTGTGGCACTGCATCAATCCAGTCATCATCTCCATGACAGTGAGGAGCAGGCCATGGTTGATGCCATGCTCTCTCCGCTGCCAAAACATCATTTCCCAGGAGTAGGGCGTGAGGGAAATTCCACAGTGCAACTTTTGAAAGAAGAGTTGCTTCTTGATGGAAATAGTAAGCAGAACTTGGCCACATTTTGTCAGACCTATCAAGCGCAAAGTGCGATGGAGTTGATGACTCTGGGAGTGGATAAAAATCTGATCGATAAAGATGAATATCCTCAGACGGCGGAGCTTGAGAGTCGCTGCGTTTCAATGATGGCCGACTTGTGGAATGCCCCTGGTGCCGCCGTTGGATGCTCCACCATTGGCAGTAGTGAAGCGGCCATGCTTGGAGGGATGGCCGCGAAGTGGCGATGGCGCAAACGTCGCGAGGCGGCAGGCTTGCCAACCGATAAGCCCAACATGGTGTGCGGAAGCGTGCAGATCTGCTGGAAGAAGTTTGCGCGTTATTGGGATATTGAAATGCGTGAATTAGAGATGCTTGCCGGCGAGTTGTGCATCAGCCCTGAGCGTGTTCTTGAGGCCGTAGATGAAAACACGATTTTTGTTGTACCCACTCTTGGGGTGACGTATCACGGTCTTTACGAGGACATTGAGTCGATCAGTAAGGCTTTGGATGATCTCCAGGCGCGTACGGGTCTGGATGTGCCGATTCACGTGGATGCGGCAAGTGGTGGTTTTCTTGCTCCGTTCTGTGCACCCGATCTCCCTCTATGGGACTTTCGCTTGGAGCGGGTGAAATCGATTAATGCTTCAGGCCATAAATTTGGTTTGGCGCCCCTTGGTGTTGGCTGGGTGCTCTGGCGCAACCAGGAGGATCTACCTGATGAGCTTGTTTTTCATGTGACCTATCTAGGTGGGGATATGCCCACGTTCCAGATCAATTTTTCAAGGCCTGCGGGTCAGGTGATTGCTCAATATCACGAATTTGTGCGTTTGGGGCGAGAGGGCTATCGCATGCTCCATATGGCCAGTCATGCCAATGCCCAGTACTTCGCGGACAAATTAAGGGAGATGGATCTTTTCAAAATCATCCATGACGGTGCCCCTGACCAGGGCATTCCCACCGTGGTTTGGACTCTGGATGACAATTCGAAGCCTGGCTTCAATCTGTATGACTTCGCCGATCGGTTGCGGATGCGGGGCTGGCAGGTGCCTGCCTATCCGTTTACGGGCGAACTTGAATCCACAGCCTTCCAGAGGATCTTGGTGAAGCGAGATTTCACTCGCGACATGGCTGACTTGCTTCTGGAAGACATCCGGCAAGCCATTGCACATTTTCAAAAACACCCGCTTACAAGCAATCTGCTCGCCACAGAGGCGGCGTCTTACAACCACCTCTGAACGCAGGTCCTGTAATCAGGCAGCGATTGGCATGGCCGGCATGCGCTCGGTTGTTCCAAGCGCTGCCGGCGTCTCCCGTAAGAAGCTGCGCAGGGCGTGACGACCAGCCGCTAATTCTTCGCACAGCACCTCACAAGCTTTCTCCGGCATGGTGTGGTCACCACAGGTGAAAACATCCACGGCTGCATAGCCGTTTTCAGGCCAGGTGTGGATAGAGATGTGCGATTCAGCCAGAAGTGCCAGACCTGTCACCCCTTGGGGTTCGAAGCGGTGGGTGATCAGGTTGAGCAGAGTTGCACCAGCACGTTGGGCTGCTGTCGTGATGGTGTGCCTTAGAAAAGTTTCGTCGTCGAGCTTCGTAGGATCGCAGTCATAGAGCTCGAGAATGCAGTGTTTACCAACCATGTCGGTTGCACTGGTGTCGGTTGCACTGCTGTTGGTCGTGCCACTTTTGATCGCGCCGGAGCTGAGGTCTTGCGTGCGCTCTGAAGTCGCCCATCCCGGGTTGGGGTGCAGGCTGGACAAGGACTGCTCCATCAAGATTCTTCATGCAAATGGCCCGCGACCCTACCGCGACACGGACTGTGATCTCAAGCTGTCGGCATCGAGAATCTGCGACTGCTCACGCCAGCCGCCTTCAAATGCGTCGAGATGGGTGGCACTGACAAGGCATTGATGGTTTTTACCCACGGCCTCTAGGAGGGCCAGCTGGCGTGTGGGATCTAGTTCAGCCAATACATCATCGAGCAAAAGAAGAGGGGGTTCTCCGCAGAGTTCACCGACTAGTTGTAACTCCGCCATCTTCAAAGCCAGCACCAGGGTGCGTTGTTGGCCAGAGGAGCCGAACCGTCGTGCGGCAGTTCCATTGATCTGCATTTCGATTTCATCGCGATGAGGACCAACCCGGCAGCTCCCTAAACGTTCTTCTTCGCTGCGTTGTGCGCGGAGCTGTTGCTCGATCGCAAGTCGCCAGGATTCTTCCTGCTCGTCTCCGATCAATGCACTCCCCGGGCAATAGCACAGCTGGAGATGCTCACGGCCCTCACTCAGTTTTTCTTGCCATGCAGCAGCTAGGGGCTCTAAACGGGCAAGGGCTCGGAGACGCCTGCGATGAATACGCGTGCTCACTAAAGCCATTTGGCTATCAAAGCTTTCGAGAAGCGCCTGCGGTTCCATGCCGGAGGACAGACCTCCCCGCCGCCAAAACTGTGCGCGTTGCCTCAACAAGCGCCCGTAGCGACTAATGAGATCGGCGTAAACAGGCTCCAGTTGAAGGACAACACGATCGAGCCACTGCCGGCGCAGCGCTGGCTCGCCTCTCACGAGATGCAGGTCAAGAGCGCTGAAGCCCACACAGCGCAGAGGACCAATTAAGTCCAGCTGTCGCTGCAGTGGTTTCCCATTGCGCTTGGCTTGGCGTCCGCCGCGGCGACGCAGCTCAAGTTCAAGGATCTGCTGGTCTGCGCAGGTTGCCCTCAGCAGTGCACGGCTGGAATCCCAATGGATGAGATCTCCATCCTGACTGGAACGGTGTGAGCGCAGGCTTCCGAGGAGCTCCACGGATTCCAGCAGGTTTGACTTGCCAACACCGTTGCTACCGATCACCAGGAGGCGTGGTGCTTCGATCTCCAGCTGCAGGTTGCTGTGGTTGCGAAAGGCCTGCAGTTGAAGCTGGAGAAGCCGAATTGGTCCGAATGCGTCGTGTCGCTAAGGTACTTGGATCGGCTGATTTTGCCGATCAATACCGGCAGCTGTCGCGGCAGCCGCAGGGGCATGTAGCTCAGTTGGATAGAGCATCAGATTCCGGTTCTGAGGGTCGGGGGTTCGAGTCCCTCCATGCTCGTGATAGTTCAGGCTCCAGCCTTATCGGAGCCTCAAGCCCATGGCGCGAATTCCGCCAGGGTCAAGGATAAACCCTTGTTTTTTCAATCCCTCAAGTGCAATTGCGGGTGCGGAGATCGAGATGCTGCATCCTGGCAATTCTTTTTTTAAGCGTGCAAGGGCGTGATGCAATAAGGCGTTAAGTAGCGCGTTCTGGTCGTCGCCAGGACAGGCGGCGAGGTTCCAGAGATTGGCATTTAAGGCCAGGTCGCTCGTGGCTCGAATGAAGCCAACCAGCGTTTGATCGCGCTCGTCGACGATGCTGAGCTGCCAGAGGCTGCGACTAAGAGCTAAGGACCAACGCTCCTCGGGATGAGTGGGCTCACCGCATGAGAACAGCAGCGCGTTGATTGCCTCACCGCTCGGATGGGGCTCAGTCTGCAACCGGTAATGGGCAGGCAGTCTTGGTGCAGCGGCTTGCTGCCGGAAAGGAAGCGGTGACACTCAGCCTGTATTGCGCATTCCTGCAGCGATGCCGTTGATGGTTAGAAGTGCACCGCGCAGGAGCTCGCTACGGCTGTAGGTGCGTCCGTCTCCGTCGCTGCTGGGCGATTCACTCATGGGTGGTTGACGGTTTTGATCTCTCAGTCTGCGCAACAACGCAACTTGAAGAAAACCAAGCGGAACGATCGTGCGATTGCGTAGATCAACTGAAAGCTGCAGGGCGGGATCGGCATCAAGAAGCCTCTCCTGGCCTGTGATGGCCAACACAAGCTCCTTCGTTCGTGCGTATTCCTCGGCCACCGTCGCGTAAATCTGTTCAAACGCTTCGTGGTTCTCAGCACTGCCCAAACTGGTCACGTAATGACGCGCTAAATCAAGATCCACCTTGGAGAGGGTCATCTCCACTTTTGAAATCAGCATGCGGAAGAAAGGCCAGCGCTGATGCAAGGTGCGCAACAACGTGAGTTGGTCTGGATCGGCCTCCAGCTCTTCACTAAGGGCTGAACCAACTCCAAACCAGCTGGGGAGTAGGAAGCGGCTCTGGGTCCAACCGAACACCCAGGGAATGGCTCTCAGACTGGAAAGGTCCCGAGCGCCTGTTTTCCTTCGTGCGGGGCGACTGGAAATCTGCAGTTTGCTGATTTCCTCGATGGGAGTGACCTGTTGGAAAAAGGCGACAAGATCAGGGTTGTCGTGCACCAAGGCCCTGTAATGGCGCCTTGAGCTCTTGGCGACCCGGGACATCAATTCATTCCAGCTCGGTGTTGCATCGAGTTGGTTGGTCACCAGGCTGTTTTGGACAACTGCGGTGGTTACTGTCTCAAGGTTGTAGAGGGCCAGCTCCGGCAAGCTGTACTTCGAGGCCAGGACTTCGCCTTGCTCCGTAATTTTGATGCGTCCCTGCAGAGTGCCACTTGGCTGAGCCAAGATCGCTTGATAGGCCGGGCCACCACCACGCCCGACGGACCCGCCACGCCCGTGGAATAAACGCAGGGCAATGCCCTGACGAGATGCTAAATCTTGCAAGGCGATCTGGGCTTGATGGATCTCCCAGTTGCTGGAGAGAAACCCTGAATCCTTATTGCTATCGGAGTATCCGAGCATGAGCTCTTGTAGAAGCAGCCCCTGGGTGCCGACTTTGGGCAACAAATCTCGATAGAGGGGGGTCTGGAACAGTTGCTCCATGACCTCAGGAGCCTTCTGGAGATCTTCCACGGTCTCGAACAGTGGGACGACAAGGAGGTCGGCATGGCGGGACGACGGATCAACCAATCCCGCTTCTTTTGCGAGCAGAAGGACCTCGAGTAAATCGGAGACGCTGTGACTCATCGAGATCACGTAGGTCCCACAAATACGGCTGCCGAATTCATCCTGCAAACGGTGCAGCATCCGGAATACGTCCACCGTTTCAGCTGTTGCCGCAGACCAGCTAACAGCCGGTGGAATCAAGGGACGACGCGTTTGCAATTCCTCCATCAACCAGGCCACCCGCTCCGCCTCGTCCATCTCTCCGTAGGCACGATCTGGATTGATGTAACGGCTTATTTCGTCGAGCGCATCACTGTGTCTCGTGCTTTCTTGCCGGATGTCGAGACCTGCTAGTGAAAACGCAAAAATGTGCACTTGCGTGAGCAGGGTGTCGAGGGGTTCACAGCTCAGATCTGTGTTGACCAAACTGGTGCGAATCAGTTCGAGCTCGCTGCGAAACTCAGCAATCGAGCCGTAGTGAAGAGCATCACCTGGGGCATTACCTGGAGTACTGGATGGCAATCCTTCAGGAGGGGTTCGCCAACCGGCATCAGCCAGTTGCTGGTTGCGCAACTGTGTGAGACGTAAGCGCTCAAGCACGAAGCTGAGCTTGAGCCGATAGGGCTCAAGCCGGTAACGGGTGGCACGCTCCTCATAGACATCTGGGAAGCGCAGTCGGTCCATTTCCAAGGATTCGAGCAGTGGAGCACTCACTTGGCTCCATTGCATGGAAATGCTGAGTTGATTGCGAAGGTGTTGCACGGCACTGACGTACCGCTCAAGCATTAGTTGGCGCTGATAACAGGCTGTACGCCAGGTGATTTCAGTGGTGACGGATGGATTCCCGTCTCTGTCGGATCCCACCCATGATCCAAACGTGCAGAACGATGAAGAAGGAACCCTCACGTCTGGATAGCTGGCAGCAAGAGACGCGACGATCCGACGCCGCAGCTGCGGCATGGCATTGAACAGAACCTGCTGGAAATAATGGAGGGCGTAGTCCACTTCATCCAGAACCGATGGCTTGAACTGATGGAGCTCATCGGTTCTCCACCAAAGCCGAATCTCTTCTTCAAGCTGAAGTCGCACGCTGTCCGTAGCCCCTGAGGGTGTCAGTGGCTGCGTTTCAATTTGCTGCAGGAGACTGGCAACGCGTCGCTGTTTATGGCGCACGGTATGGCGCACGATCTCCGTGGGGTGGGCTGTGAAAACCAAACGGATATCGAGTTCTTGGAGCAGGTTCTCAAGCTGGGCTGGGGGAACGTTGAGTCGTCTCAGGCGCTCAAATAATTCTCTGAATGTTGCCGGTTCGGTCTGGGTGGCTAAAGGCGGGGCAAAGGGATCGAATTGCTCTGCCTGGTCCTGGGATCGATTAATGCTCTCGAGGTAGGTGTCCTCTTCGATGCGTTGTTCCAGGATGTTGACGAGCTGGAAATACAACGAGAAAGCTCTTGCGGCAGCGATGGCCTCGGCAAGATCCATCTCCTTAATGAGATCAATCAGTGCATCGGTTCCAGCTGGATGCTCGCCAGGAAGGACCGGATCACTGAGCTGCTTCATGCGCAGAAGTCGCTCGGCCTGCTCCGGTGGACATTCGCTGCGCAGAACCGTTCGCCACAGGTCCTCAACCAGAGCAAGACGTTGCTGCAGGAGCTGTCCACCACCTGCTTCGTTGCCATCAGCCCTGGGCTGTGTGCTCTCAGGAATCAGGGCTGAGGACGAATGCATCGATGGGAAACCGCTATCAGATGGAATCATGATCATCCCAAAGCGTCAGCGAGGAATCGGTCGACCGGCTGTTCTTCCTGTTCCATCGCAAGAATTCCAGTGCGGAATTCCTCTTCAAGGCTGCGTCCATTCTCGATTCCTTTGAGCCAACGCATGGCTTGATTCCCTTCCGCGAGAACCACTTCGAGAGGAGACAGGCAAGATGCAAGGCCAAGCTCGTGCGCTACAGGCATCACGGCATTGATCATGTCCTTGAGCCAGTCACGACATAACCGTTGGCGACCATCACGCCAATCATGCAATTGTGCATCGAGGCTATGCCTGGCGGCAGCGGCGTCATTGCGATCGCTGAGCACCATGAGCTGGTCGGCGCTCAGGTCACTTGCCTTGAAGGGGTCGAGTTGATCGGGCTCCCGAAGCAACATCAACACGCGCAGTTCCATCAGGGCAGTAATCGCCAGCAGCAGATCTGGATTGGTGACCAAATCGCAGATCCGTAGCTCGAGCCGGTTGAGGTCAAAGGGCCGCTGTGGACCATTGGGACGGACGGACGTCCACAGATGACGCACGTTGTGCATGCGCCCCTCCACCAGCTGGGTGTCAGTCCATTCCACGAAATGCTCTAAATCGCGAAACAAAGGAACGTGTTTGGGAGTGAGGGGGAATTGCAGCCAACGTTGTGAGTGAGCGCCGGTGATCTGGCGGTTGAGAAAGGGTGAACTAGCGCTCAGGGCAAGCAGAAGGGCTGCTTCACAACGCACAAGCCGAAGAGCGGGAAATAAATCGGCCGGTTCACTTATCCCCAAGTTGATATGGATGCTGGCTGTGACGACCGTGGTGCCATAGGTGGCTTCAATTAGGTCGTGATAAGGATCGTTTGGATTGGATCGTTCAAATCGCGTGGCATCTCCCAAGGTGAGAGTGCTGCCTGGGAGCAAGGTGAGATCACGTTCTGCAAGCCAAGTCCGTAGGCGCCGGCGCGGGGCTAGAAGGGCTTCTTTGAGTTTTCCATAATCGGATTCAGGCTCTGTGATGTATTCCAGATTGCGGTGGTCGGGCTCCACGCAAAATTCAGTGAGATCCTGCTTGACCAGCTCTGCTACACCAACGTTTTCACCGCTGCTTCGACCGGTGAACAGCTCCACTTCAAATCCTTTAAGTCTGAGTTTTTGGATCATGACTTCGCATCCTCTAGGCAAGCGAGAGCGGTGAGCATGGCGCGGGCCTTGTTCAGGGTTTCTTGATACTCAGAAGCAGGGTCGGAATCGGCGACGACGCCAGCGCCGGCTTGCACTTGAATCTTCCACCCCCCCTCAGGGTGAGGACGGACCACCATCGTGCGAATGGTGATAGCCGTGTTGAGGGCGCCGGCTAGATCTACAGAACCGTAGACGCCGGAGTAAGGCCCTCGAGCATCGGGCTCTAACTCATGGATCAGCTGCATGGCCCTGATTTTTGGCGCGCCGCTCACCGTTCCCGCCGGGAACGAGGCCATCAGCAAATCCCAGATGTCTCGTCCTTGAGCCAAGCGTCCTTCGACTTGGCTCACGATGTGCATGACATGGGAGTAGCGCTCGATCACCATCAGCTCTTTGACCTCCACCGTGCCAGCGGTGCAAACCCGGCCTAAGTCATTGCGTCCAAGGTCCACCAACATCACGTGCTCCGCCCGTTCTTTGGGATCAGCAAGCAGATCGACTTCAAAATTTCGATCTTCCAGTTCATTGCGCCCGCGTGGGCGCGTGCCGGCGATGGGCCTCAGGCTGGCACGAATGCCTCCTTGGTCTGGTTCGGCCTTGACCATGACTTCAGGGCTTGAACCGATCAGGTACCAATCTCCGAAATCAAAAAAGGCCATGTAGGGGGATGGATTGACCATCCTCAAGCTCCGATAGACCTCTAAGGGGGGCTGAGAGACGCGAGTTTCCAGACGTTGGCTAATCACGAGCTGGAAGGCGTCTCCTGCGGCGATGTGTTCTTGAGCCGTGGCAACGGCTTGTTGATAATCCTCAGGAGATCGATTGCTTTCTGTTTCTGGTGTAGGCCTCGCCGCAGGCTTCCAGCGCAGAGGACGCACCTGAGGCAGAGGTGATGCCATTTGGTTTTCAAGCGCATGGATGCGACCCATGGCACCATCCCAGGCTTGATCTGCGGTTTTGGCCGCGGCCTTTGTACCGCTCAAATCTCCGTAAGCGACTGCCGTGATCAAACGCTTCACTTGATCGATGATCAAGATGCTGTCCATCAACATCCAAACGCCGTCAGGCGGAGCGTTCTCGTCGGCTTGATGCACTGGAACGCTGGGTTCGATCCAACGGATGAGCTCATATCCCCACATCCCATACAGCTGCCCAAGAGGTGGCAGCCCTGGAAGAGAGACCGGCTTATAAGCATTAGTGCATTCTCGAAGCACCTCTAGGGGATTGCCTTGAAAGCTCTCTTCGTGGCCATCTCGCCAGCGGCGCGTCAGAGCGTCCCCTCTGGCTGAGAGTGTCCACAGGGGATCACAGGCAATCACACTCCAACGTCCAAGGTTCTCGCCACCTTCGACGGATTCGAGTAAGACACCGGGCGGATGGCCTTCACCGACCTTGAGCCAGGTGGTGAGAGGGGTTTCCAGATCAGCGGGCCAGCTATGGGCGACGGGAATAAACGTGGCCCCGCAGCGGGCGGCTTCAAAAAAGGCGGAGCGGTCGGGGCTGAGCATGAGGTGATTGTCGCAACCGACCGCTGGGCATCATGGCCAAACGCTGATCAGGAGTCGAATGTGTTGCGACCGCTGAACTTGATGCTGGAAGGCTCGACATTCGCGCCGATTCTTCTTGGGTTATGGCCAACCATGGGCCGTCCCTCATTCACTTTCTCTGAGAAGACGCCATCCAATGGATGCAGGAACTCGGTGTCGCCACCAGGGAAGATCCGATAGATCTTGAAGTCTTCGATCCTGGGCTTGAATTTGGTGCGGAGTTGGGTGCCCAAGGCCAAGCACTGTTCTTTGCGAGCGAAATACATGATGTTTTCGCCAGAAGACATCACTGCGGCTCCACCTGTGGGGAGTTCGAAGGCTTGCTCGCTCTTGCTGGTCCAGGTGATGGCGTACTTTTCTTCCGTTTCAGCGGAATTGAGCAGGCCGCCGGTGCTGCCGATGTACTGGGGGAGCTGACCGGTTAAGGCGGATGCTGTCATAGCTGTCCTCGAAATTCGGCATGCCGTGATGCCAAAAAATTAGCATCGCGGTTCGGGCCTGATCGCCCTTCTGACCTGGAAACTTCACACCCGTCAACAATGCGGGGCTAACGGGAAAAATACGGTCAAACCGCGATCTCGTCGCTGGGTGAGTCGCCCTCCTAGCCGGGCCAGTAAGCGCCGGGTCGCGGTCTGACTGAGCTGCAAACTTCCCGTGTCTGGATTCCAGCTCAGTACGGGGCCAAGCTGGGCGATGGGTTCTGGACTGGCGACCGCCTCTCCACGTTCTGCAGGACTCTGACCGTGCAGTTGCAACTTGAGGCGAGCTCCAGCGGGTTGAAGGGTGAGCAAGAGCTGGCTTCCACTGGGCAGACCTCGACTGCAACGATCCACCAGGCCTCCGAGCATTGGTTCCAGGCGACTTGGATCACTGAGGACGGAAGGAAGGTTGCTGGCAATCGAAAGGCTCAGCTCAATGCCCCGTCGCTGGAGCTGCTGTTCCCATGAAGGCGTCAACAGACTGATCATCCTGCCTAGATCAGTCTGAGCCAAAACAGAGGGACCTTCTGGTTGGCGTTGTAGTTCTGCCGCTTGAAAGATCAGGCCGAACCGATCAATTTGTTCGCTGCATTCGGTATCGATCATTTGAAGGCGCTTGATGGCTGTCTCTGGTAAGTCATTGCGCCGCAGCAAAGATCGGATCAGGGTGCGAATCGTCGAGAGAGGTGTCCGCACTTCGTGGGCGATTGCTTCAAGCAAGGACAACTCTTCATCGGCTTTATTCGCCGCCGATCCCTGTTCGCTCGTCGTTTGTGGCTGCTGATGGCTGTGAGCGGGAGCTGATGTTGACGCCTGCAACGTCACGGTGGGGGCCATGCTCGCGAGTCGCACGGCCAGGCTTGGCCAGAACGTTTGGCCTAGGGCACTGCTGCTTTCAAGAGGGCCAAGCGCCTCGAGGGCTTGATGAAGAGCCAGTGCTTGATCGGGGGCATCTAGTTTCAGCCTCTGTTCGATCAGGCCAAGCACGCTGCCAAGGGTCTCAGGCTCACTGCGCATGAGCAACTGCCGTTGGCTTGATCCTCCATGAAGGGCTAGGGCGATTTGCACTTTGGCTGTGATGACCACCAAGAGCGGGTCATGGCTGTCGCTTTCGTGAAGCGGCAAGCGTCTGAAGGTTGATGTGTGTAAGGAATGGGTTGTGCCTGCAGGGCTCTGGCGAGCTCTTGAGAGGTCTGGAGGCAGGAGGCTTGTGCTGGGCGATGTCAGGGCTCCGAGTGCCTCAGGTGCCCAGACCCAACCTTGCAGGCAGTTCAGAAGTTGGGGGGCATAGAGAGCTGGTAGGGGGGCCGCAAGCCAAATACCAGCCGGTGCTTCTTCGTTCTGGAGGAGCGTTTCTTGAAGCGTTTCCAACGCAGCCCACCACATGCGCCGCGCCGTCGAGTCATCGGAGCATCCCGTGCTCACTCCCTGAGCCATCTGTTGGTGAATGCTCTGGAGCAACATCACTGGCTCATCGGTTCAGGGACCGTTTGGAGCGCCTCGACACCGAAAGACACAGTCCTAGGGCTAAGAAATTCACAACCATTGCGCTTCGGCCATAACTCATAAACGGAAGGGGGATGCCAGTAACAGGACCAAGGCCAATGGTCATGAAGATGTTCACGACAACTTGAAACATCAGCATGGTGGCGACGCCAATCACCACGAGCGATTCGAAATCTGAACGGCTTTGCCCGGCCACCTGAAGCAGGCGGCCCATCAACAGTGCAAATCCGATAACAACCAAAATCGTGCCTAAGAATCCAGTCTCTTCTCCCAGAGCACTGAAGATGAAGTCGGTGTGCTGTTCAGGAATAAAGCGCAATTTAGTGAGTTGCCCTTGTAGCAGCCCCATCCCGAACAAGCCTCCCGATCCAATGCCAACGGTGCTTTGCAGCAGGTGGTAGCCGCCTCCGAGGGGATCTTTTGCTGGGTCAAGAAACAGCACGAGGCGATCACGCTGATAGTCCTGCAAGCCGTGCATCCACAGCCAAGGGGTGACGAGGGCCGCAGCAGATTGCACGATCATCACCAGTGCAAGCGCCACCCGTTTCCATGGCAACGATCGGTAGGCAATGATCATCGTTAACGGGACCCAGGCAGCCAGTCCCCAGGGGAACAGTCCCGCGAGCAAGGCCGTAGCGAGGGGAGAGAGCAGCAGCACGAGCCACTCAATCGGCATGCCCGACCAATAGAGCATCGTGAGGAGTAGAGCCCCAAACACAAGCGATGTTCCGAGGTCGGGCTGGATGAATACCAGTAACCAAGGAATTGAGATGATTCCTAACGGACGCAGAAGATCGACAGGTCTTTCGACAGGGTGCCGATCGAGCACCGCCGCCAGCAAAAGAATGGCTGACAATTTTGCGAACTCTGACGGTTGCACGTGCACCCCGCCAATGCTGAGCCAGCGTTGAGCGCCCAGCGCAGTAGTGCCGATTAAGCGAACGGCGACCAGGCTGATCACCGTGATGGCGTAAATCGGAATCAGCAGTGGTTTCAACCGCAGCAATGGAAGCCTGGCTGTCACCAGAGCGATGACAACTCCGACAGCGGCCGTGATCCAGTGGTGATACCAGTCGGCGTAATCCGCTTGGCGCTGGGTGCTTGCGATCAAGAGACCCGCCACCATCACCATGGCAAGAGGCACACCCCACAACACCGGTTCCTTGAGTCGCCAGCCTTTGCGTTGCCGGTTGAGGGTGAACAGGCCAGGTTCACGACTTATCGGGCCCATTTTCATGCTCAGCTGATCGCCTGAAGGCTGTTGCCAACGGTCTCAGCTAGCTCTCTAAAGGCCTGCGCACTTGCGGAGTCGGGATGGCTGATGCAAACGGGACGGCCTTGATCACCTCCCTCTTGCACGGACATTTCCATCGGGATCTGGGCCAAGAGAGGAACGTCGAAGGCTTCAGCCAATGTTTGTCCACCTCCTGATCCAAACAGGGCATAGCTCCTGTCGGGCTGATCTGGTGGGATGAAGGAACTCATGTTCTCGACGACACCAAGAACCGGGACCCCCATCTGAAGAAACATGGCTAAGCCACGCCTGGCATCCTGCAACGCCACCTTTTGTGGAGTGGTCACAATCACCACTCCAGCCATTGGAACGGCCTGGGCAAGCGAAAGCTGGGCATCGCCAGTTCCGGGAGGAAGATCCACAACCAGGACATCGCGCTCGCTCCAGTTCACTTGATATAGAAACTGTCGAATAATCCCGTTCAACATCGGTCCGCGCCAGATCACCGGTTGGTTTTCCTCGATCAATAACCCCATCGAGACCACGGCAACTCCGCAGCTTTCCAGTGGGATCATCTGCTGATCATCACCAGATCCACTGACCTCAGGGGTTTGATCAGCAACGCCAAGCATGATCGGAGCGTTAGGCCCGTAAATATCGGCATCGAGCAAGCCAACACGGAGTCCCTGTTTTGCCAGTGAGCAAGCGAGATTGACCGCCACTGTGCTTTTTCCGACTCCTCCTTTCCCACTGCTTACGGCAATCACCTGTTTGACACCAGGGATCGGCTGCCGTTCAGCTGCTTGGCCATGACCGGCTTGACCTATTCCACCTTGAGACGGTGGGGGTGGGGTGCCAATTTCAATTTGGACGTCTTGAATGGATTCAAGAGCTAGGAGGCGTTCTCGTGCTTCAGCGACGATGCGGTCCCGTTGCCCTTGGGCAAAGCCAGGGAGATTGAGACGGAGCACCGCCCGGGGTGGATCAACGCGTACGCGATCCAGCCAACCGAGATCCACAACAGACCGATTGCTGCCTGCATCCACAATCCCTTTGAGCAACTCAGCTGCCTGTTCTGCTGTGGCCATGCATCTGTTGCTTTGGAGTGGATCCTAGGGGCGCCGCCCATGACAGTCCTTCACACATGCTTGTCGGGACCGGTGTCAGGCTGAAAAGGTCGATTGATCGTTGATCGCCTTTTTATGGTTCGCTCTTTACTCAAGCGCCTCAAGGGCAAGATCTTGCTCTCCTCGGATGCCACGGGGGAGCGACCACCGACCGATTCGCGCGCGCGAGCCCGCGCGCTGGTTCAGGGCCTTCAAAATGAAATATGCGCTGGTCTTGAGCAACTGGATGGCAACGCCCATTTCCAGGAAGAGAGTTGGGATCGTCCAGAAGGTGGTGGCGGGCGCTCGAGGGTGATGACCGAAGGGCGGGTGTTTGAACAGGGAGGGGTGAATTTTTCTGAGGTGCACGGCAAAGAATTGCCACCGTCGATCCTTAAGCAGCGGCCTGACGCCAAGGGGCATCCCTGGTTCGCAACGGGAACATCGATGGTGTTGCATCCGCGCAATCCCTTCATCCCGACCGTTCACTTGAACTATCGCTATTTCGAGGCGGGCCCTGTTTGGTGGTTTGGAGGTGGTGCTGATCTCACCCCTTTTTATCCATTTCTTGAGGATGCCCGTCACTTCCATCGAGAGCACAAGCGGGCCTGTGATTCCATCGATCCCAAGCTCTACACGGTGTTTAAGCCTTGGTGCGATGAATATTTTTTCCTGAAGCACCGCAAGGAGACAAGGGGCATCGGCGGGATTTTCTACGACTACCAAGACGGCAGTGGTCGTTTGTATCGGGGGCAGGATCCAGAGGGACCTGCGGCGCGTCAAGCCGCTGAGATCGGGTCGTGTCGCCTTGGTTGGGATCAGCTGCACGATCTTGCGCGGGCCTGTGGACAAGCCTTCTTGCCTGCTTACACGCCGATTGTGGAGAAGCGCAATCCGCTTCCCTATGGGGAGAGAGAGCGTCAATTTCAGCTCTACCGCCGTGGCCGCTATGTGGAATTCAATTTGGTGTGGGATCGGGGCACGATTTTTGGACTTCAGACCAACGGTCGTACTGAATCGATTTTGATGTCTCTTCCGCCGATGGCCCGCTGGCAGTACGGCTACCGAGCCCCAGAAGGATCACGGGAGGAATTACTCACTGATCTGTTTACCCGTCCGCAGGATTGGTTTGAGGATCCGACCCTTGAGGACCGTTGCCGCCCTCATCAGGCGATTGATTGACGCCTTTCTCTAAAGCATCCACCACGCGTAGCGCCAAACAATCGATCGTTTGGCGTTGGGTGTTGGGATTGCGGAGCTTTTGCTCTAGTGGCGGTTCCAGCATTCCAATTTCGAGAATGCCGATTCCCCGTCGGGGCCCGCCTAATCCACCTCGGAACAATCTGGGGAAGCGCCCAAAGGCCTTGCCAAGACTTTCATCAATCGTGTTGAGGGGTCTGTTAATTGCAGGAATTAAGCCTGAGCCAAATCCATAGGGGCTATAGGCATCGAAGTGAATTTCGAGGATGTAATCGCCTTTGGCTGAACGCACCCTCGCTTGCGACCAGTTGGTCTTGGGGTGGTTGTCATTCCGGATCGTGAGAGCCGGTGGGTTGTAGGCACTGATCTTGAGAGCTCTTGCTTTCCCCAGACGAACCACTGCCGCTTGAACCTTCAAATTCCAATACAGCTCGTCGCGCATGCGTGCATCCATCGGCGCTTGCTTTTTCACGCCAACGGCAAATCCAGGGGTGCCTGCACTGTCCATCCCTTGGGAGTCGGCATGCCCAGCCATGACGACAATCGGGGAGTTTTTCGCCATGGGGGTAGTTCCTACCCAGCGGCCAGGCTTACGGGTCCTAGCCCCTAATAAAGGGTCAGGGTTGGCCGGGGTTGGGCAGACCGGTTGTTGCGGAAGAGTGCCGTCCGACTTTGCAGCGGCGCTGCCTTGCATCCAGAGGCTCTGCTCTTTTGCCTGAGAAAGAACCAGGGCGACCATGGACAGCAGGATCACGCTGATCGGGATGGTGACCCGTTTGCGTTGTATCCAGGCCGGAATGGTGGGCATGGGTTTCAGATGGGGGAGGAGAGCAAGGAGCCATCACTGGCGAGTTGAAGGGGCTCCCCTAAAGCAAGCTCAAGAGCGATCAATTCGTCTCTGTGCGCGCGAAGCCTGAGGGTGCTGCCTTCTTGGAGCGATGGTTCTATTAAACGAATTTGGATCCCCTCCTGACGCGCCGCCCGTCGGCTGTAAATCCAACCGGCGAGAGGCCCAAGCAGGACGAGCGCGACCGGCCACCATCCGAGCGATGGGTTGAGCTCTCGCAGCACAAGTCCAAGACAACCTGCACCAACCCCGCCCAGGATGGAGAGCAACACCGCTAAGGGGTTACTGGAGGCCACACGCCCGCGATATTCGAGCAAACAACGCTCAGCATCGCCGCCATCGCGAATCCAGCCGCGACTCTCGAGCCATGCGCAGAGGCCTTCCATCACTTCAAGTGCGGGGCGCGGCGAGTGCACCTCCACCACTGTGGTGCGATCTTTGCTGGCGGCTCGCAAGAAGAAAACCAGTCCAATCGCCAGCAGCAGAGTCAGCAACAATGTGGACGTCTGTGTGGTTGGCATCCGCCGCGCTTGGTCTGTAGTCCACCTGTTCTAGGTGGTAACGGGGTCATGTTCGTGGAGCCAGCGATGCCATGGTTCCATTAACCGCTCAGCCTCAGCTCTGGCTTCGTCATGGAGATGGAGCATGCGGCGAGGACGGCCGCGGCTTGGGCAACGCTTGCTGTAGCAATCGAGCAGTTCTTGCTGATTCAGAAAATCAACGGCCTGGTGCAGAACGGTTTCAGAAACGCGCAACTGTGGGTGTTCCCGTTGCAATCTTTGGAGCAGTCCAGAGGGGTAGCTGTCGTGTTGAAGCAGACAGTCCACGATCCAGCACACCGCAAGTTCAAGATCTAAGAACAGTGGCGGTGGTTGCTGAAAATAATGTTCGATATCGGCCAGGCAGTTGTGAGTGGCGTTGCGACGGTGGAGCATAAAGCCGATCGATCTCAGATTGGTCTAGCTCGGTCTCGGTTTGATTTTCAAGCCGCGAATGGGAAATCATTCTGCGTGCGGACAAGCGGTCAAAGTGGAGAGCTGCGTCCCACGTCTCTATTGCCATGACTGACCTCTCCGCACAGCCTCGAACGTTTGCTGTTTTCGATGGCGATCTTGATGCGGACTGGGCGGATCGCTACAGCCATGCCACCGCTTTGGCCGTGGATACGGAAGCCATGGGTTTAATTCATGGACGGGATCGTCTCTGCTTGGTTCAAATCTGTGATGCCGAAGATCAGGTGTCTTGTATTCGGATCGCTCTGGGGCAAACAGAGGCTCCACGCCTTAAAGCGTTGATGGAACAGGCCTCAATTGAAAAAGTGTTCCACTTCGCCAGATTTGATGTTGCGGCGCTTGCAACCGGTTTGGGCATCAGAGTGAATCCCATTTTCTGCACCAAGGTGGGGAGCCGATTAGCCCGCACCTACAGCCCGCGCCATGGACTCAAAGAGGTGGTGATGGAGCTAGTGGGTGTGGAGCTGGATAAGCAGGCTCAAAGTAGTGATTGGGGGCGTGTGGATGAACTCAGTGAGACACAGCTCGCCTATGCGGCTAATGATGCGCGCTACCTACTGCCAGCCCGAGACCGCCTGAAGGAGATGTTGCAGCGTGAGGGACGGTGGGAGTTGGCCGAGCGTTGCTTCGCTTGCATTCCAGTGATGTCCGATCTCGATCGCTTTCGTTTCACCCAGACGTTTGAACATTGATGACCTCAACGTTCTGCAGCCCTTGTTGATCTAGACATCAATCCTCCAGCATGAATTTTTCGTCTAGGGGCTCTGCTTCAAGTAAGCGGTCGAGGACTTGCCCTTGATCGTGTTCTCCCTTTGAACGTTCGTTTTGTGCGTCTGTAAGCAGGGTTGCGGCCACCTCTTTGCGAGAGGTCAAATCTTTGGCACCTTGCTTGCTTGCGGCGAGTTCAACTCTGCGGCGCGCTGATGACTGGCTGATGCCAAGGTGGGTGGCCAATTCCGCGCAGAGCCTGAGGTAGTCATGGTCCTGAATCGCGGGCATGGCTGAAGGACGATTGCCTCTCAGTATCCGTGGCCGAGTGGCAGTTGATTCAGAACTCGCTTCGCGATGGCTTCACCGCCCCCGGCAGGGCCCATGCGTTGGCGACCTCTTTGACCCATTTTCAATCTCAGAGAAGGATCCTCGAGGAGCTGCTTCAGGCGTGTGTTGAGCTCATGGCTCGATTGACAAGAACGCACAGCTCCACCGAGCAAGCGACTTTGGCGTTTTGCAAATCCTTGGGTGAACTGAGGCCCCTTCCCTGGGAGGGAGAGAGCGGGAATGCCCAGCCCTACGAGTTGTTCGGTGGCTGTTCCTGCCGTTGCCACGCCCACCTCAGCCCATGGAGCCCAGCGGTCGAACTGACCGGGTCCCAACAAGACAAGAACATGCCCCTTCAGCCAGCAGGCTCCTGCCTGCAAGGCATCACTGGGTGGTGGACTGGATCGAAACCCTTGACGCTTGAGTTCTGACCCAAGGGATTGAAGGCCTGGCGTGCTGCCAAGCGCAACCAACACGGCAATCGGTCGGTCGCTGGGCAACGGTGCCAACCCGAGCAGCAAACGGCTGAAGTTGCGCTCTGCTTCTGGCATTCGGCTTCCGCACAGCAGCAGGATGCGCCTGCAGCGATTCAGGCTGGCAGGGGCGGTTGCGTTGCTCAACCCATCCATCATCGGATTGCCAGGGGCTTCGGCGCGGACCCCGTGTCTGCGTAGCCCTCGAGCGGTTAAGCGGTCACGGGTTACCACCAAACGGCAGCGTTTGTTGCGCATGAGCAGCCACTCCCAGGGATCCCATTCGCTTCCCTTAAGAGCGTGATAGTTGTCGCTGAGGTCACGACCGGGGCCGCTGGACCAGGTGTAATCACTTTTTGGGGTGCCAACGAAGCCGAAGGGGCGTCCCGAACCCCACGCCATCAAGAGCGGTAGCAGGTCTCCCACGGCAAGGACGGCGTCGACTTCAGATCGGTGCTTGCGCAGGCATCGCCATTGCTGCCAGGTGAGCAGGGGTAGACCGGCGATGACATCAGCGAGGAGGCCCCGCAGACTTTGATTGCTAAAACCGCCGCTCGGAAGCGGAGCAGAGGGTCCAATTTGTTGAACCCAGCCTTGTTCCGTGGCGGTCCGGAAGCTTCCCCCTATTCCCACGAGCGGTAACACCTTCAGTGTTAGTTGCGGACGTTGGTTGCGCAGTGCCTCGATGATCCTCAAGGCGATGAGGTCTTCCCCGTGTCCATTGCTGATGATGAGCAAAGACCCTGAACCCTCGCTGATACGATCCGTTTGTGGAGTTGACGCTCCCTGAATGGCGGCATGGCCAAGTGGTAAGGCAGAGGATTGCAAATCCTTTATCCCCAGTTCGAATCTGGGTGCCGCCTTTGAACTCAATAGGCCCGAAAGGGTTCTTTTTATTGTTTTGCGTATCCCCACGCTACGCAAAATCCTCAATTTTTTTGCTCAGAATCTGTCTCATTTGGGATGAATTGTGGTCTTGTCGTTTGAGGGTTTTTCAGGAGCTTGCGCCTCTTCTCCTTTCAGGCATCTTCCCAGATCTTCGTGAGCTGAAAGTGTTGATCTTGCGATTGGCTTGTGTCTCCTCAGAGGGCTGCGATGAGGTCAGGGATGGCGGCTTGGCTTAAGGAAGAAGCTCTTGTGAATGACGCGCTGAGGGGCATGGGGCAAGAAAAAAAAGGCCCCAGGAGAGTTCGATCTCCTGAGGCCTGAGTCGTTCTCATGCGACCACCCCTTTCTACGTGAGTGGCTGAGTATTTGTGCTTACGGAATGCCGTCCATTGGGGTTCGGTTGTCCTAGCGGCTGAGTGGTCGTTGAGGGTTTTCGGTATCAAAATAAATGCACTTTGACAGGCAGATTGGGTGAAAAATATTAGGACTAGGGTTCATATTTTGCTTGGGGAAGGGGAAAGTGGTCGAAAGAGCACATTCGTTGTCAAAGCGATTGGTGTTTTGATTGTCTTTTCAATAGTTCTGGCAATTCTTGCGACAGAGCCAGTGATTCGTGGCCCTCATCTTGATCTTTTGGCAAAATTAGATCTCGTTGTTGCAATCTTGTTCCTGGCAGAATATCTTTTCCGTCTGTGGATTGCACCGCTAAGAGATGGGGCTCGTAAGGGATTGCGAGGAGCTTTGGACTTTGCAATCACTCCAATGGCAATTCTTGATCTTGTCGCGATTGCGCCAACGATTCTGGGTTTTATTACTCCTGAGCTCTATCTTCTTCGCGTGATTCGTCTTGTGCGAATTGGAAGAATAGGGCGTTCTAAGCGTTTTCAGAAAAGCGTAAGGCATTTCAATCATGCCATCGCATCGAAGAAGGAAGAGCTGCAAATTTCGGCAATTTATTCAGCTGTGGTTATTAGTCTTAGTAGTGCTTTGATGTATTTGGTTGAGGGAAGTGTTCAGCCTGAGCAATTTGGTTCCATTCCCAGGTGTCTGTGGTGGTCTGTGATTACCGTCACAACGGTTGGCTACGGCGACGTGTCTCCAGAAACTGCAGCGGGAAAGATTGTTGCTGCAATCACGGCATTGTTTGGCATTGCAGTCATCGCTATTCCTATCGGAATTGTTTCGTCTGGCTTTACCGATTCTTTGAGTTTGGAAAAAGCGAATTTAGATTCCAAGAATGGTTGAGCCCCTTGCTGATGAGCTGTCTCGAATCGTGAGGCCTTTGGGGAGGGCTCTAAGGGTGCCGTTGGGGGTGCTGGTTCTGCGTTGTTTGATCCAGTCGAATGCAGAAGTTTCGAAGCCTAGAGATGGGCCTCCGCTTGATAGATCTCGCCATTGAAGTGCAAAGCGCTGCAGCGTAAAACTCGGTTTTTTAAGCGGCATTCTCCGCTTTTAGCGGCCCAAGCTTTGGGTAAGCCTGTTGCAATTCCATTGGAGTTGAAGGATGCCTCTGCCACGCTTGAGACCGTGCTTTGCCAGGACTCGGCATCTAGGCGGCAGGTTCCAGTGCTGCATGTCAAAGGCGATTCTCCTTGCGTTGTGAAGGTCACGAACGTGAGCTGCCTACGGGAATTTTTGGTGGTGCCGTGACCAATGAGTCGTACCGCTACAACGGATGGACTTCGTCCTTTTAGCTGCAAGGTGATGCAAGCAACGCTGTCTTGCGTGCTGTCGGTATAGGAACACTCCTTGGTATCGGTTTCGTAGCGGCCAATCTTGGGATTCGGATCGGCAGCCCCCCTGACCGGAAAGCTCAGCATGCTGCTCAGCAGGAGGAAGGTGCTGAGGTGCAGAGAGAATGAGCGATCGAGCATCTGTTTAGTAATCGTTGTCGGCTACACAGATGCCCATGCATCGGATGCCGTTGGAGGCAGTCCGACGGCAGTGGGGACAGAGGACCTTTTCAGTTTGGCTAGTTGTGATGCCATCCCCTGCTCCATCTGAGTCATCCCCAGATGTTTTGCTTGTACTGATGATGGATTCTGCGATCGATGCCATGGCGAGCGCTGCTTTATGGCGATCATGGCGTGCAGAGTGAAAGGCCGGCGTGACGGGAATCGGATTTGGAACTTGGGCCTGGGGCAACCAATTGCTGTGGGGTTACCAACCAGAGCGCGACGATCCCGATCTTGAGGCCACGCTGAGCGCAGCTGTTCAAGGCGGACTGTCGCTTGTAGACACTGCCGATTCCTACGGCACGGGTCGCCTCAATGGGCGTAGCGAACTGTTGCTGGGTCAGTTCCTCCGCGCCATGGATCCTGCTCAGTCCAGGCGGCTCAAGGTGGCCACCAAGCTGGCTCCATTCCCTTGGCGGCTGGGTCGCGGCGGCTTTAAGCGTGCCTTTAATGCCAGTCAAAAGCGGTTGGGAGGGCATTTGGATCGAATCCAATTGCACTGGAGCACGGCTCGGTACGCCCCTTGGCAAGAGTTGCCTCTGCTCGATGGGCTTGGTGACCTCGTGGAGCAAGGGTTGGTGCCAGAACTTGGCTTGTCCAACGTGGGACCGAAGCGTCTTCGCTTCCTGCATGGGCATCTCTTGACCAGAGGGATCCGCCTTCAGAGCGTGCAAGTTCAGCTTTCTTTGCTCGCACCTGAACCGGTCTTGCGTGGCGAGTTGGTGCAGGTGTGCCAGGAGCTTGGTGTGGAGTTGTTGGCCTATAGCCCCCTAGCCCTAGGGATTTTGGCGATTCCTTCGGGCGTGCAAGGCACCACCTCAACGGTGCTGCGTTCAAGGTTGTTTCAGCGGTTGCTGCCGGCCAGTGAGGATTTGCGTTCTGTGATGGGTGAGATCGCTGCAAAACGAAGCGCCTCGATGGCACAAGTGGCTTTGAATTGGTGCCGGGCCCACGGAGCGTGCCCGATTCCGGGGCTACGGCGCCCAGCCCAAGCTCTCGATGCGGCAGCCGCTTTGAAGTGGTCGCTGAATACAACCGAGAGGCAAGCGTTGGATCAACTCAGTAAACGAACATTGGCGCGCATGCCAGCAAATCCATTTCAGAGTGCCTGATCAGCAGGATCAGGATCTGGACTCACAACCACTGGCAAGGACGATGATTTGCTCTGGAATGGAATGACCTTGACCGGTGATGGATTGGACTTTTCTTCCTGCGCCTTGGATTGTTCACAGGCATTCAAAGCTTCCTGAAGCAGAGAATCGAATGTGGCTCCTGGCAAACGATGTCTGGCAATCTCTAGGAACGTTCTCGGTAGAGACTCACCCGCTGCACTCAGGACAGCAGGGTTCTCACGGCGTTGCTGTTGCTCATCTTCAATCGCGCGTAGGAAGCGATGCGTCACATCGCGTTTGGTACACGCTTTGATCAGGGTGTCTCGGTCGGCAATCGGCTGATCAGCAATCTCTTCAAGTTCAACAATCCTGCGCTCGAGGCTCTCGAGCACTTCGGCAGCTTCTTTCGTGATGTTTGCGAGTTGTCCGTCCGATAGGAAGGGCATGTCTGCAACAAAGACTTTTCCATGATCTTTGAGGGCTAAAAAAGTTGGCCTTGGCCCTTGCCGATGCCCTGATGCACGGTCATAATTTCCGCCAAGAGGCCTGCGGGGAGGCGTAGGACCAGCAGAAGCTCTTCTACGAGTCGTCCTTTGAATTCTATCGAAAGCCATTTCTAGTTAAAGATTTAACGCTCTTCTTGCGGCTGATGCCGAAGTGCTCTATCAACACTAACGATTTAAACCCTAAAAAGGCTTGAGAGTCCAGCCAGTTTCAGGAGCTGACGTCAACTGTTAGGGATGGAGCGGACCTCATGCTGGGAGTCCCAAGACGGACCCGTCTCCATCGCCGCTTGGTGAGCTTTCGATACGTCCGATGCTCCAGGCCTGAATCCCTTCCGATTCGCATGCTTTCTCAGCCATAGAAACCCCTTCTTCAGGAACGATCAAGCAATATCCAATTCCGAGATTGAAGGTGTGCCAGAGGTCCCGCTCGGGGATGTCGCCGTAGGACTGCAACCAGTTGTAGATCGCCGGACGTGTCCAGCTCGATGGGTCCACGCTTGCCTTTAGGCCCTGTGGAAGGCAACGCGGCAGGTTCTCAGGAAGACCTCCTCCTGTGATGTGGGCCATTCCATGAATGGGCGTTCCTGCGTCGAGCAAGGTTTTCACAAGCCGCCCATAGAGCTGTGTGGGAGTGAGCAAGGTCTCGATCAGAGGTTGTTCACTGGGGCCGAATGTGGTTTCAGCATTAGCACCAGCTTGTGCGAGAACCCTGCGGACCAGGCTGAAGCCATTGCTGTGAATGCCGCTACTGGCAATGCCCAAAATGCGATCGCCCGCTCGGATCTGCCGACCGTCGATCAATTGCTCCTCATCCACAACGGCCACGCAGAAGCCTGCTAAGTCGTAACGCCCTGGTGGATAAAACCCGGGCATTTCAGCGGTTTCACCACCCAACAAAGCGCAACCACTCACGCGACATCCCTCGGCAATGCCCTCCACCACGGTGGCCATGGCTTCAGGGCTCAGCGCTCCTGTGGCCATGTAGTCGAGGAAAAATAGGGGTTCAGCCCCACTGGTGATCACGTCGTTGACACACATGGCCACGAGGTCGATTCCCACGTTGTGATGACCGCCATGGTCTTGAGCAAGTTCAAGCTTGGTGCCAACACCATCGGTCCCCGAGACCAGTAGAGGTTTCTTTAGGCCTTCGGGAAGGCGCATCAGTCCGCCGAAACCGCCGAGTCCGCCCACGACCTCTGGCCTGTGTGTTGCTTCCACGCTCTTGCGGATTCTGTTGACGAAGGCGCGCCCCGCCTCCACATCGACCCCAGCGGTTTTGTAGTCCATTCAAGAATGCTTCACTTCAATGATCCTCCTCTCTCACGGCTCGCTGTGTGCCTGATGCGGGATCGTCTGTGGCCGCGATGAGCTCACCTTGTTGCTTGAATCAGGTTCCCTAATGCATGGTCCATTGGATTTCGTTGCTTAGCCCTGTGCGGGTGTGACATCTCAGGGTTGCGTCAGGGATCTCGCTCAGTAGCGCTGTTCAAAAGTGCCTGCAGGGGATTGAAAAAGGTTTTTGACTTGCCCAATATTTGAAATGAGAGATCTTTCGCACAAGAACACCCAATCCGTTTTCTTCGGACATTGGGAGCTTTCTTAAGGCTGAAGGATCAACTTGCATGGACCGAACTTTCCCCTTCGCGACTCTCGTCACCGGGCTCTTTGCTACGGGCTTTGCACTGTTTCCAGTCTTGGCTCGTGATGTTGCCACCACTGAGTTTTACGACCCTTTCGAGCCCTTGAAGCCCCAGTCTGTCCAGGCTTCTGCGCCCACCTCTCCGGGGGTTGTTCCTCCTCCTGTGGTGGCCCCTCCAGAACCTCCCAAGAGGTTGGTCATTTCCACTTCAACGGGAGAGGCAAGCTGGTACGGACCTGGTTTCTTTGGCAATCGCACGGCCAACGGAGAGGTCTTTAGGCCAGGAACCATGACCGCAGCGCATCGCACGTTGCCTTTTGGAACGAAAGTGAAGGTGACGAATCTCAGAAACGGCAAAGAAACGATCGTACGAATTAATGACAGGGGCCCATTCAGTGGCCATCGCGTCATCGATATCGCCCATGGCGCCGCTCAGCACCTTGGGTTGGTGTCAAGCGGCATTGCTCAAGTGCGCCTCGAGGTGCTCCGCTGAGCATTCAGGTTTGTCAATCCCTGCATGAACTTCAACGTTGGCGTCAATCCTGTGACGCCTTCGTGCATTTTGTCCCAACGATGGGGGGGCTTCATCACGGCCACTCAAGCCTGATTGCGGCGGCCTCCTGCCCAAAGGCAGGTGTGGCAGAGACCTTGGTGAGCGTGTTCGTCAATCCTTTGCAGTTTGGTGCGAATGAGGATTTCGCTCGCTACCCACGAACCTTTGAAGCGGACTGCGAACTGGCGGAGCTATCTGGTGCTTCTGCAATCTGGTGTCCAGACGAGCAGCAGATTTATCCCGGTGGGATGGCTGAATCCTGGAGGGTTCAGGCGCCGAAATCGTTGCAGTCACGATTGTGCGGATCAACGAGGCCTGGTCACTTCGATGGTGTCGTCACAGTGGTCTGCCGTCTGTTGGCATTGGCCAGGCCGCATCAGTTGTTTTTGGGGGAAAAGGATTGGCAGCAACTCACCATTCTTCGCCGCATGGTGGTGGACTTGGGCTTGGACGTCCGGGTGCGCAGTGTGCCCACCGTGAGGGATGGTGATGGTCTGGCTAGCAGTTCGCGCAACCGCTACCTCAACGCTCAAGAGCGCCAGCAAGGGGTGTTGTTTGCCCAGGTTCTACGCGATGCGAAATCTGCGTTCTTGAGTGGCGGCATGTCGCCGGACCCTGGTCAAGTTCGCCGTCATCTTGAAGAGGGTGGCCTCAATGTGGAGTACGTCGAGGTTGTTGATCCCTGGTTGTTGCAGCCTTCCAAGCCCAATGAGGCATCACTTACTTTGCTTGCAGCTGCTGTTCGATGCGGCAGCACCCGCCTGATCGATCATGCTTTTTTAATGACGCGTTCTCCCCTCGTTGCCATTGACGGTCCTGCAGGAGCTGGCAAAAGCACGGTGACCAGAGCCTTTGCTGAGCGCCTCGGGCTTGTGTACCTCGACACCGGAGCGATGTATCGGGCCGTGACGTGGTTGGTGCTGGAGCAGGGAGTTGATCCGGCTGATTCTGCGGCTGTGGACGTTGTCTTGAATGGTCTCGAGGTGGAACTTGAGCCGTTACAGCAGGGTGTGCAGGTGGTGCGTGTGAATGGCCACGAGGTCACCGACGCGATTCGTGATCCGCGGGTGACGGCGTCTGTATCAGCGGTCGCGGCCCATGCTTGCGTTCGCGCTGCAATGACTGCCCAGCAGCAGCGAATGGGCGCAGCGGGCGGTCTCGTCGCTGAGGGGAGAGATATTGGCACTGCTGTGTTCCCAGATGCAGAGCTCAAGGTGTTTCTTACGGCAACTCCCAAAGAGCGGGCCCGACGTCGTGCTCTCGATTTGGAAGCCAGAGGACACGAGGTGCCAGCTCTTCCTGAGCTGGAGGCACAGATTGTGGAACGGGATCGTCTTGATAGCACCCGTGAGGTGGCGCCCCTGCTTCAAGCAGACGATGCCATCGAGCTGATCAGCGATGGGATGAGCATCGAGCAGGTGATTGATGCGCTGGAAGATTTGTTCCGTCGTCGTGTGGGCGAAGAGGTCTGGCCCACTCCTGTTTAACGGTTTAGCGCTGAGGGGGCGGAGCTAAGAGGTCGTCAAGAAGCCCTTCACAGGCATCCTCGAGTAAATCGAGCACATGTTCGAAGCCCTGCTCACCTCCGTAATAGGGATCTGGAACCTCAAGCGTGTCTGCCCGACGTGCATGGCTGAGCATGAGGCGAATGTTGGCTGTGCTTCGGGGGCCGAATTCTTTGGCCATGCTGCTCACGTTGCGCAGGTTGTCCTGATCCATGGTGAGGATGTGATCAAAACTCTCTAAGTCGCTGCGTTCAAGTTGGCGAGCACGACTGGGCAGATCAATCCCGCGGCGCTTCGCGGCTGCTTGCATGCGTCGATCGGCTGGATTCCCTACATGCCAGCCCCCTGTCCCAGCGGAATCAACGAGAAACTGGTCCGTGAGTTTTCGTTGCTCGATGAGGTGAAGGAATACGCCTTCAGCGGCGGGTGAACGGCAGATATTGCCGAGACAAACAAATAGCAATTTTGTTGTCATGAGGGATTCACGCGGTGTAAAGCCAAGGTGGCGCGCAGGCGAATCACCTTGATGGACTCAGAATTGGAACTCAGTTGTTTTAAACCCATGATGCATTGATGCTTATTTATGGAATTGTACTTGAGTAAGTGCAATTCAATTCCGAAGATTGCGGAATAGCGCACTACCCATTCATCATCTTTGATTGCTGCGAGCAGCGCTAATAGACAGCGATTCAGTTTTGAACTTTCTTCAGGATAAATGAGATCTAGATCTGCCAGACCACGGGCGGCGGAGCGCCGCACACTTGGTGCAATATCTGTTGCTAAAGCATGTTCCAGTAAGTCGAGACTTCTGGGATCACGAATCGAGGCAAGGGCTCGCACGACCCAGGCGCGTGAACCGTAGTTTTTCTCGTCAAGGCTCACTAATAGTGAGGGCACAGCCTGGCTGCCAAGTTCGATCAATCCAGCAGTTGCAACTGATGCGACGGCTGGATTATTAAATCCCAACACTTCAATCAGTGCTGAAATTGCTCCAACCGTACGAAGATTGCATAGGTTTTTGGTGGCTTGAATTAATTCAGGTGTTGTTTTGGCGGCTTGAAGATCAGCGATAGCTCCTTCTAGCGGAGAGGCATGCATCACAAGAGTGCGTCCATTGCATCAAGGACGGACGTGTCTTCGCTTTTTTCTGCAAGGCCACGTAAAGCGACAAGTTTGAGGCTGTTTTCAATGGCAGCAGCCTGAATGGCGGGCAACGCTGGCATCCAGCCTGTTGCGCCTAGATCCAGAAGAACGCCCCTACGAATCAGTGGATCATCATGTTGTAGAAGCTCAATTAAAGGTGGTGCCCATTTCTGATCACCGGTGAGTTGAAGCAAGGCTCGACAAGCTGAAGCTCGTATTAGCGGACGAGAATGTTTTGTGAAAGGCGTAATCATGATTATCACGCTGTGTGATGCTACGCCAATCGCTCCCAAGGCCTCTAACACAGATTCATAGGGTTCTTTCAACTTGGCAGATCCCGGTTGTATTTGTTCTACCTCGTCCTGGCTCCCAGATAACAGCTCGCATAGATCTGGGATAGCAGCTTGAGCTTGAATCATTCCCAAACTTCTTGCTGACTCTTCACGGATTGAGTAGTCGTTTTTCTTCAGGAGAATTCTGAGCTTTTCTTCTGCATTCGTTGCTTGAAGGATTCCTAGCGCTCTGATTGCATTCAATGCAACGGCGCGACGTTCGCTATTGATAGGATTTTCTTGGAGAGGATCCAACGCTGCGATCAGCAGAGGTATCGTTTCAGGATGACGACTGCGCATCCGCCCGAGCCACCACGCTGCGTAGTACTGGTCAGAGAAATCTTCTGTCTGGCGTAAATTCGCAATGACCTGCGCTTCTGTGAGAGGTGGGTGGAGGTGCTCAGTTGAAGGATCCTTCATTTCATAACCACTTTTCAGGAATGTTTTCAGCCCAGTTACTGATGCGCTGAAAGCGGAATTCACCAGCAATGGATCCCCAGCATCTCTCATGTGTTTTGGGGTCGTGTCCTCGATCTAATGTTGATAATTCATCGCCTTGGAGGTGAAAGCTGCTCACTAAATAGGTCTCTTTCCCGTCGCGATGCACGATGCATCGACATCCCGGTTCAAGTTCACCATGAAATCCATTATCTAATTGACGGACTTGATAATGGCAATGATCGAGGCGGATTAGATCTTGCTCTTTAATTGTTTTTCTGCACTCGTCATTATATGTAGCAGTTGAGAAGTGATCCGGATCTTTAAATGTATGATTCCATAACTTGATGACACCTGAAGTAACTTCTTCGGCACGAATTACCCTCAGCCGATAAGGATGCTTAGGGTCGACTGCGTAGGTTTGTTCGAGAAGGATTGAACCAGGCTGCAGATGCTCAATTGGCTTATAGCGAAGAAAAATGTGTGCAAATAATGGTGGGTTGTCGAATGCCTGTTGCTGGTTACTGTATTCACCACAAAGATTCTCAAGAAAATGTCCAATCGTTGCTGTCATTTAGGCAGTTTTCACATTGTGACATTGAAAAAGCCCCCGTTATAAGGGGGCTTGAATGCGTTGACTGATCTGATCCTTGCGTAATGGGATCAGGTCAGTGCATTAATTGCATAGTTGATGTAGCTATTAGCTTCGGTTGCAGCATCGCCTGATAGGCCATGGTTGCTTTTAATGTGCTTAAGAGCCTCTACGTACCATGAAGGAGAAAGCTCAAAAGTGCGGTTGATCTCGTCAAGACCAGCGATGAGGTAGTCATCCATCGGGCCTGTGCCACCGGCAACCAAGCAATAGGTGACCATTCTCAAGTAATAGCCGATATCACGAGAGCACTTTGCTTTTCCTTCAGGAGTGGTTGAGTAGTTCGGCCCCTCCATCTGAGTGGTGTAAGGGAACTTGGTGTAGACAGCCTGGGTGGCACCGCTTACGAGTGAATCAGCCTTTGCTGTAAGACCTTTGGCGGCCTCTAGGCTCGCTTGGGCACGGTTGAAACGTCCAGAAGCTGCTTGGACTTCTGTGTTGCTAAGGAAACGGCCTTGTGAGTCGGCGGCTGCAACCGCTTCGGTAAGTGGAGTTTTCATTTCAGAGATGAGGGAGATGAAGTGGGATTAATTCGCCAGATCAGGCAACGGATGCAGCTGCACGATCAAAATAAGTACCGATTTCACTACTCAGCGAAGCGCAATCGCCACTGGAAATCCCTGCACTGTCGTTAACGATAGAAAGTGCTGCGTCCTTCATCAGGTTCACGCCAGTTGCAACTGAGGCACCTGGTGTTCCTAATGCGAGGTAGGTCTCACGAAGACCATTCAGGCAACGATCCTCTAGGACAGATGCGTCACCAGTGAATGCTGAATATGTGATGTAACGCAGGATGATTTCCATATCGCGAAGGCAAGCTGCCATTCGACGGGAGGTGTATGCGTTTCCTCCAGGAGAAATCAGAGCAGGTTGTTGTGCGAAAAGTTGGCGTGCAGCGTTAGCAACGATTGTGGAGGCGTTGTTGGAAATCCGGCTTACGGCGTCCAAGCGCTTGTTGCTGCCAGAAACCATGGCTGCCAGAGCATCAATTTCATTGGCACTGATGAACTGTCCCCTGGCGTCGGCCTGGGCGACAACCTTGGTGAAGGCGTCGAACATTTTTTACTCCTGCTTGCAATGTCTGGTGAGGTGTCCAAGCACCCGTGAGACCATCCTACGGAAGTCCTCTCGGGTTCCAGGCAATTTTCGCCAAATGCTTAGGACTCCCCTGAAAGCTGTTCATAATGTGTAACTCGCTCCGGGTGGTTTGGGGCTGTATTGGACCTCAAAAGCTACAAACGGGTCTCTATTACAGGTCAAAAAGAACAGAGTGGATATAGGCCTCAGTCCATTCGCTGCCATGAAAGCGAGTCAACATTCCGCGCGCAGGGTCTTTTTCAGCTCGATAGTCCGTGTATTTTCTTTGCCCTTGCAGGAGAACATCGCTTCGTTCCGGGCTCACAGGCTCAGCGCTAGCGGCTAGTTCTAGGTAGAGATTTAAATATTCATTGAAGGCAGGTCTCACGATTGACTCAATCAAATCGTCGCCTTCCTTCCCAAGCGGGAGTCGTGTCCAGAGGAATCCTGGAGAGAAAAAGGGTTTTGCTTCTTCTGGGATTGGTCCTCCGTAAGGCAATTGATCACGCCAACGTTCAAATATTGGGATCAGTCGCTCCCAGACTTGAGTGGTGTGGACTTCATCGGTTTTGATGGCGGGTTGCAGGTCCAGGGCAAGCAGGTGCCCTGAAGGGAGCGTTACTAAATCACCGCCAAAAAAAGGTAGGTCATATGTGGAATTTGGATTGATCACAAAATTCAAAACAGACGCTGCAGATCCAGCACTCACGCAAGCAGCTCTGACTTGCCTGAATTTCTCCGTTTTGCAAGCCCAGGTGGCTGTTGTGACAGAAATTGGTTTTGATTTGGATCCGGTTTGACCTTCGCGTTGTAAAAACCGATCTGGCACTGGGTATGGGTCAAAATTTAAGCCTTCTAGGCTTTTAACCGCATCTTCAAGAAAGGGTTGCCATGACCATCCCTCGATGCTTACAGGTTCTGTGCTTTTTGACCTTTGAATTGTCATTGGTGAGGAGAGGAGGCGGGGAATAAAAACTCGTGGAGGAACCGATTTGACCAATCTTTTCCAAAATGGCTTGTGAAGAGTCCGTGAGCTGGATCCCGTTCGGCGCTATAAACATCATATTTTTCCTGGAGGATCTTAACTTCGTCTGCAGGAATGGTTGAGGCAATACTTTTGGCATTATCATGCAACTCCCAATAGGCCTTTAAGAATTCACTAAAAGCATTTGGAAGGGATAATTCAGCTTGTTCTGCACCACCGCGGCAAAAAAGTAGCCACGAAGAAAAATATTGATTTGGATCAAATGAACGCATTGTTTCTTCACTGTTGAGATCTGGGAAGCGTTTGTTCAGATCCTTAAGCCCAGAAAAATAGCGATCAAGATAGTCTTTGTCTTGGATCAAGGGCTGGAAATCGAGTACGGCAACAAGCTTTTGACGGGCTCCAAACCAGAGGAGATCAACCCCCATTAAGGGATGGTCGTAGTTGTAATCAGGATAGGCAACGGAATTAAAAACCTGGAGGCTATCGCCTGCATCCAGTCGCGTTACCCTCCAGCGCCGAAATCCAGGAACATCCCAAAGCCAGCTCTGAATGACACTTGATGACTTTGACGATTTACATTCTTCAAGCCCTTCAGGTAGAGCCAGGGGAGATCCACCTCTCTTGGTGATATCTGAATGAAGCTCGTTTAGAAATGAATCAAACATGGTGTAAATGTGCTTATAAAGGACTGGTCTGAGCGAACATTTGGGCTTGGCTAGCAATCTCTTCAATATCGGCTTTGCTTGGACATCGAAATTCTGTGCAGTAGGTGGTCATTGCAGCACCATTTAAAAACTGTACTGAACTAACCCGCATTCTGATTTGATCATTCACAAACCAGCAGCGCTCAATCCCAAAATTTGTGTCGTACCTGGATTTGATTGTAAGTACTCCATCAGGAGTGAATTCATATGTACTAAGAGTGGGTTTTTTTTCTACGTAACCGACATCTCTTAAAAGATAGCCTTGGTTGGAATGTTCAGGCTTTGGAACATCGATGACAACGGCTGCATAATCATCATTGCGCTTGTCAGCAAGAAGGTTGCTTTCCCACCAAAATCTTGCACCACCTTTAGCTTCTTTTGCTTCAATTCCAAATACTTGGCAAATTTTTTCTACTGCGTTATCAGATGCATCGAAGGGTTCAATGATTAGATTAGAGTCAGCCGCTTCATCATCTTGGTTGTCAAGATGATGAACGACTCGTCTGTTAAGCCATAGCCCTCGGCTGGCCTCAAAAAAGTCCTCCATGGTGACTGGAGGATTGTCCATCAAAGTCATGCCTAACTCTCTTGCGTATCTCGTTGAAGTTTTAGTTGGGTGAGAATTGCATCAATCCGAATTAGTTCAGGATGCTCTTTGATCGTTGTATCGATTTTCTTTTGGGATAAACGAAGCTTCTGCCCAAGGCCCACAACATCGTCGTAAAGTCTTTTTCTATAAGCAGTCAATTCTGTAATTGTTTCGATCAGCTCTTCAAGAGTAGGTGCCTGATTTGTTTGTTCCGTCATGTCGACCTGTGATTTGCAGCAAACACTCCTCGCAACCATACCTCCTGGAATCAAGCGACAATTGTTCTATCAACTGTTTGTTGGCAGTCTTGCTGTGGGAATGGGTGTCTCTAAACAGATGGCAAAGATCGGCGCTGGTGGGCTTTGGCACTCCTTTTTCATCCATCACATGGCATCAAGGTGACGAACTCTTGCGTGATCAGCCGAAACTGGGCCACTCATCGGGTAATTAGGCTTAGGTTTATTGAGTGCTTCACCTGAAAAGGCTAGTTCTGACAACGGATTCCTCTCTAGAGAGGAGTCTCCAGGCTTAGCCTTCGCGGGATTCGAGAAGCCTCTTCCCTCCAAATTTGTCTGGCCCACATGCTCGACGCATTCTCACGTTCGGTCGTCAGTGCCGACGCCAAAACAGCTCCCGTTGGTGGTAGTGACCTCGATGGTCTCCGCTCCTACGTTCGTGACGGCAATAAGCGTCTCGATGCCGTCAACGCCATTACCTCAAACGCCTCCTGCATCGTTTCTGATGCAGTTACGGGCATGATTTGTGAAAACACAGGTCTGATTCAGGCAGGTGGTAATTGCTACCCCAACCGTCGTATGGCAGCTTGCCTGCGCGATGGTGAGATCGTTCTCCGTTACATCAGCTATGCCCTCTTGGCAGGTGATGCATCCGTGCTTGACGATCGCTGCTTGAATGGGCTGAAGGAAACCTACATTGCGCTAGGCGTTCCTACCCAGTCTGCAGGTCGTGCCGTGGCTATCATGAAGGCCTCTGCTACTGCTCACATCGGAGAGACCAATACTCCTGGTTTGGGTGGTAAGCGTTTCCGTAAAATGGAAACCACACAGGGTGACTGTGCCGCTCTGGTTGCAGAAGCAGGTTCTTATTTCGATCGCGTCATTGGCGCCATTTCCTGATCTGGAATAAAGATCTTCTTTCTCCGCTTTCAGACACTTTTCATCTTTAGGAAACTCCAATGAAGTCCGTCGTGACAACAGTTGTGACTGCTGCTGATGCAGCTGGTCGCTTCCCTTCTCAAAACGATCTTGAAGCCGTTCAGGGCAATATTCAGCGTGCTGCTGCTCGTCTTGAAGCTGCAGAAAAGCTGGCCGCAGGCCTTGACGCTGTTACCCGTGAAGCAGGTGATGCTTGCTTTAGCAAGTACGCCTACCTCAAGCAGGCTGGTGAAGCTGGCGACAGCCAAGTGAAAGTCGACAAGTGCTACCGAGATCTCGGTCACTACATGCGCTTGATCAACTACTGCTTGGTTGTTGGTGGTACTGGTCCTTTGGACGAGTGGGGCATTGCCGGAGCTCGTGAGGTTTATCGTAGCCTTTCCCTCCCAACAGGACCTTACGTTGAGGCTCTGACTTATACCCGCGATCGTGCTTGCGCCCCTCGCGATATGAGTCCTCAGGCTCTTAATGAGTTCAAGAGCTATCTGGATTATGTGATTAACGCACTCTCCTGATCACCCAAAACCATTAAAATAAAAGCCCCATTAGGGGCTTTTTTTTATGATCAGTAATTCTCAGTCGTTGGGCTTAAGTTGATTTATTGTCAGTCGAAAAACAGCCTTGACTCCTGGATCTTCTTCGGAATTGATTAATTCTTTTATTTCTGGAATTGCCTCAGTAGCATTTAGTTTCATCAATGCTAGTGCCGCATTTTTTCTTACCTGCGGAATTGAGTCAGACAGTCGAGGCTTCAGTAGTGGTTCTGCCCAGCCTGCATCATGCAGTTTTCCGAGAAGTGTGCTCGCTTCAGCCCGTACATCCGCCACTTCATCATTTAGTGCCGCAATCAGTAGGTCTCTTGCACTTTCATCCTCCAAGGCCTGGATTTGATCGCCTAAGGCTGCGATTGCCGCTGTTCGAATTTCGGCATTGCTCGAGGTGGCTGCTTCCCGCAATCGTTCTGGGGCTCTGGCTCCAACAAACGAGAGTCCCCAGCTCGCCATGCCAAGTTGCATCTGCGTGCTGTTCGGGTTGGAAAGGACGCTTAGCAGTCCATCTAATGCTTCTTCACCAATAACTACCATTGCGCCGACTGCTGATCCTTGTACTACAGGATCTGAGTCTGTGAGCAATGCGTGTAGCAAGTCATCCAGTGCTGCTGTATCGCCAATCAGGGTGAGAGTTTTCGCTGCTGCACGCCTAACTGTGACGTTCTTGTGGCAACGAAGTGCATGGCAAAGGGCTGGTACGGCCGTTTTGCCAACTTGGCCAAGACTTTCTGCAAATGTCAGACGCATCAATCCGCGTTTATCTCCCAGACCCGCGACCATTTTCTGGATTTGTTCCGGATCAGCGTCGGGAAGATGTCCTGAATTCAGTTGATGGGATAGTTCCTTGGCAAGTTCAGATGCTTCTTCTTCGCTCAGCTGAATTTGATCTTGCTCTGTTGCATGGTTTGGCGGAGTGTCAGGCATCAGCAATCCCTTCTAAGGTCCTATGATAATCCTCGAACACATTAGTTCTTTGAGTTAAAGAATTTTGGCTATTTTTATTTTGTCTCATAATCTTCAAGTTCAAGATTCTAATGTCCCTGCTCTATCCCCAATAAAACTTGCCGAGGGCTTGTCGAAACATTGTTCTTCAATACAAGCGTCAGAACCATTAGACCATGGTCATTGGATGGTAAAAGTTGATTCTTCTGTCACTCCTAAGGAGTTAGCTGAAGAATTAACGAGTGGTTGGCTGGCAATGCGTGCAAGCTTTGGGCATCACAATAATCATGCTGTAATGGCATTGGGAGGTCGCAAAGATTCTGAGGGGACGGCCAATTCCCCTTTGCAAAAAGGTTTTTGGGGAGTTGATGTAGTTGAAACTTGCGATCCAGAAGGCTTTAAAAAGTTGATTAACTGGGAAGCTTTAAAAAATGCAAGACCTCAAGATGCTGTTTTTGAAGTTGTCCGTGGACCAAGATAAATATATATTACACTTTGCTTTTGCGTCGTGACTTCCTGGTTGTTTGTTTAGTTTCTTTGGCCGCACTTGCTTTCTTGGTGGCCATTGCTGATGTAGACTCTTTTCGTGTCTCAAGTAATATATTCCCGCCTAAACGTGTGACTGATGTAATCTTTTTCCCTAATTGATTCATGCATTGCATGTTTAAGCTTAGATGGTGGAGAGGAACCTGAATAGTTCTTTGTTCCATCTGGCGTGAACCAGGTGCAGTCCCAGTAGTGATACGAAAACAAGTGCTTGAAAAAGGACCCATCGTAATGACTTGCTCGTTTTGATGATAGTAACGGTGTAAATCACTATGGGCAAGGAAGCCAGGCTTCTACAGCTAATTCTTTACACAGAAAAACTCTCCTTTGCGCCGGTAGGCAAAGTACCTTGGTATTGAAAGATCTTTGCTGAAGCAATGATGGGCCGATTTGACAATATTCATCCCGAGCTGAGTTGTGAGCAGGCCAGAATCATTCTTGCTTCATCTCCTGACCAGCTGGATTCACAGAGCGATTTCTATATGGCTGCGGCACATTTGATTAATTGCCCGTGTAAGGAATCTCATCATTCTTTGATAAATTTTCTGAGTCTCCAGGGATCGGAGCAAGCTATCTCTATTGCCAAACGTAAAGCAGTTGAGGTCCTGGCTCGTTTGCAGGTTAGTGAGGCTGTGCCTGAGATTGGTAAATGTTTGTGGTCTGATGATGTTTATTTAGTTGAAAACTCTGTTTGGGCTTTACAGAAATTATGTTGCTCTAGTCCTGTTTTAATTGAAAAAATGATTGCTTTGATGAGCGATGATCGTCAAAGCACGCGTGTGTTGATTCAGGCTTTAACCCAGCTGAAGGTGACAGCAGCTTCAGCAAGTATTTTTCCTTTTCAGGAAGATCAGAGGCCTGGGGTGAAGGGAGCGGCTATTGCGGCTATCTCCGTACTTGAAGGCAGGCAAGACCGTATCTCTGAAGTTGGTGATCATCTTCTGCTTCCCAATCAAATGGATCGTCAGTGCGCGATTCAAGACCTTATCGACGCTGGTGCTTTTGGGATGATAAATCAGATCGTGAGATCACCTGTTTCACCTGTCTTTCGAATGCGTGCTCTACGTAGCCTGGTTTTTAACGCTGGCCCTGAAATTGATTTCTTAGGTCAAGCAGACATGATTCTCTTGGATAATCCGACGTCCCTTCACCTAGTTCATAAGTATGATGACTTCCCGTGTATCGAATTTTTGGTTGGAGAGCTTTTTAGCACCGATTTTAGTCGTTGTTATTTAGCTTTAACCTCATTAGTGGATTGTAATTCGACGGAGTTGTGGGCTGTCTTAGAAGAGGTCTGGAGAGATCGAGCTTGGAATGATTATGGGGCTCATTACTTTATAATTCGTTTATTGGGTCTTCGCTTTGACTGGCCTGATTTTGCTTTGCAAGTAATAAAGTCTCTGCTCGATGAGACAGTTTCAAACTTACGTCCTCAGTTTCAAAAGTCGAGAGCTGCTGCTATTGTTTCGATGTCAGGTTTGTTCCCGAAAAAATTTTTAGCGTCTGCCAATGACTTAATACGGCCGGTTGAAACTCCCGTTTGGGAATGTCGGTATGTCACTTGGCTTGCACTTGAAAGGTTGTTTTCAGCTGGAAATGAGCTATCTATGTCTTGGCTTGATTTCCCATTATCTGAACTAAATGAAACTGATGAATTCGTGCGCCTTAGAGCACAGAAGTTTCAGCTGTGCTCTAAGGCAGGATGATTGCTTATCTTCTTACTGTATGATGCAATAAGTACATCATTGAGTTAAATGAGCCCTGATCATCCTGCTTCTCTTGAGAAGCTGTTCGAAGATCTTGCTCATCCCAATCCCAATATTCAGAGAGAAGCCTATTGGGAAATGGCTGAACAGTATCCCGATCAAGCAATGCCAGGCCTCTTGTCGATGATTCACGATGAGGATCCAGTTAAGTATCGCACTGCAGTCAAAGCATTAGGTGCATTCGGTGAGCGCTCTTTTCAGCCTTTGATTGAACTTTACTATCGATCACCAAGTGGTACTGTTCGCGCTTGTTGTGTTAAAGCTTTAGTTCAAATAGCTGCAAACTTTCCCGAGACAGAATTTCCTGACAATGTAATTGAAGTATTGTCTAAGGCCGTTGATGATTCTTCTCAGGTTGTTGCTCAGTCAGCTCTTATGACATTGGGGTTTGTTGCGAAAGCGACTGAAGGTGGGCAAAGGGCAATTCCTGTTCTTGTTAATGCTTGTCAGGGCGAAAATATTGCTCACGTTCAATCTGCAGTGATGGCTTTGGCGGAGGTTGATTCTCCAATTGCTCAAAAGTGTCTTCATGATCTATCTAAATCTGAATCAATTGACCCTCTTGTTAGCGAAATTGTCAAAGCGAGTTTGGATCGCTTTGGCAATTTACAGGCAAATAAGTTTTAATAGGTTGAAGTGTTTCCAATGTACAAAAAATGCACCTCCAGTGATTTTGGAGGTGCATCTCAATTGAATTTAATTAACTCTTAGAAATAGAATCCAAATGGACGGAATGGTACATATTCGCTTGTTGCTGGAGGATTATGACCTGTGTACTGTTGCTGAGGTAGTTTGACAGGGATTCTTGTTACAGATACATAAGAGAAAGGCTGAGGCTTTGTGCTTTCTCTCAATGCATTTGCCAAAGTATTGACGGTTTTGCTTTGACGGCCCTGTGCATTATCGCTAATCGCTACTTTCATGCCTCCTAGATCCCTCATTAGATTGTAGGAGCGAGTAAACATTCCGGCGTAGGAATCTTGAGTTCGCTCGTAAGGAACGATATCACTACCAAATACTTCGGTGTATTCGGCAGAATTTGTCAGAGAATCAACCAGAGCATCGAAGCCATTCTCTGCTTGCAGCTTGATGTGATTTTGAATTTCTGCTTGGCTTAGAGGTGCTCTACCAAGAAGATGCTTGAAATTCAGTTCGATGCCTCGCTGGGCTCCCACTGAGTGGAAGAAATTGTCTTTGTAGAAGGTTGACTTTGCCAAGCCGTTCACAAAATCACGGACATTGATTTCTCCGTTAAGGAGCCTTGCTTCTAGTGATGTCTCTTGCTGGCTCTCTGTAGGTGGCATGTTTCCCAGGACCTGGCGATATGCAGCCTTGATGACACGCATGATTGCCTCTGTATCCCCTGGGCTGTATTGATCAGCTACTACTCCGTATGGACATTCTGAATGGAGTCTTGGGCCTATGCCGATTCCTGAGGTAGCGCAGTGTTGCCTCTTGTATTCGGCTCTTGCGCCTGAAGGGGAATATGGGACTGTGCTTTTGCCAGCTTTGTTGGATGTGGAGAATGAGGCTGGACCAGTTCTGGTTGCCGAGGTCAAGGATTTTAGGCTTGTTTCTGCTCCGAGCATGATGAAGATGGGGTGGTGGTGGTTTGAATGCGCCTCTACATCTCAGGGCAGGAAATCAATTATGCCGTGAAATTGTATGGCGTAATAATGCTCAATTAGATCTCTTCGATGAGTTGTTTTGTCTTCTGAAAGAACAACGCCAAAGTGAGATTTTCCTTATTTGCTATTTCTTAGACAGACTTTGCTTTTGCCAAAGTAAATTCCTGAAAAAAAAGGGTGGGCATTGCCCACCCTTTGCTCCAAGCGGAATTAATTAATACCTAGAGGTATTAATCAGCCCAGTGAGTTGATCACGTAGTCAAGCAAGTTGTTGTACGCAGTCAGAGCTTGAGCACTCATGTCACGAGGAGCGCAGCCATCGTTACGCATGTTTACGAAACCAGCTACATAGGTGCCAGCATCGA
This sequence comes from Synechococcus sp. MVIR-18-1, assembly GCF_014279835.1. Classification (NCBI taxonomy): domain Bacteria; kingdom Bacillati; phylum Cyanobacteriota; class Cyanophyceae; order Synechococcales; family Synechococcaceae; genus Synechococcus; species Synechococcus sp. MVIR-18-1. The sequence goes on from NZ_CP047942.1 coordinate 497,613, forward strand.
TGCTGAGAGCTTTGTAAACTTCCTTTTGGCCGTTGATGGCGAGTTCGTCAAGAGGACCAGTGCCGCCTGTGACCAAGCTGTAGTTGATCAGACGCAGGTAGTGCACGAAGTCACGCTTGCACTTCTCTTTGCCTTCAGTTGCGCATTGGCGTGGCTGGCGGCCAGTAGCACCGTTGGGGTACTGAGCGTAGACGGCGTCAACAGCGCGCTGGGCGATGCCGTCGTAGTTAGCAGCAAGCTTTTCAGCCGCTTCCAAGCGAGCAGCTGCGCGTTGGATAGAACCCTGAACGGACTCCAGATCAGAGGCAGAAGGGAAGCGTGATGCGCTGTCGGCGGAGCCGACAACTGTTGTGATTACGGACTTCATGAGTTGTAAGTTTGAGGTGAGTGAGTATTAATTGAGATCAGGTTCAGCTGATTGCGCTGATCACTGCATCGAAGTAGCTACCAGCTTCGCCTGACAGACTGGAACAATCACCTGCGGTGACAGCCATCTTGCGCTTAGGACCAGTCGTGTCGTTTGTGTTGGTGATGTGCGCACAAGCGGAAGCCTTCATGATGGCTACCGCGCGAGCAGCAGATCCGGTGGGCACGCCAAGTGCGGCATAGGTTTCACGGAGTCCGTTCAGGCAGCGATCCTGCAGGACGGAAGCGTCGCCTGCCAGAAGCGCGTAGCTCACATAACGGAGAACGATTTCGCCGTCACGGAGGCAAGCAGCCATTTTGCGGTTGGTGTAAACACCACCATTAGGTGCGGTTAAGCCTGTGTTCTCACAGCAAATACCTGCTACAGCATCAGAAACGACACAGCTGGCGTTAGAAGTGATGGCGTTAACAGCGTCAAGGCGCTTGTTTCCGTCAGCAATGAATGACTTGAGAGAAGCAAGTTCGCCTCCGCCAATGAAGGCGCCGCTTGAATCGGCCGAGACGGCCTTCCTGGAGAATGCGTCGAGCATGAGGAGTTGGGAAGAGTTTTTTTTGGGGGATGCGTATCCGCCAAAATGACATTACTTCTCTTTTCTGCTCGCTCCTGTTCAGGACGATGTCAAGACAGAAAAGTTTGCAATCACCAATCCGAAGAAAATATAAAGCAGCGTGCGTTGGCCGTCAAACTCTTTCGTAGAGGGCTTTTTGGGTGATTCATGAATCATCATGAATACTTCTTAAGCACTTGTGAGCAGCTCCATTTCAGTGGAACCCACTTTGAGCTCGTGCTGATCTCCTTGAGTAGGCCTAGCTGGTCGCTTAGATCTAGTTTTAGGCATGCCCACGCCGCGGCAACTCTAGATTTTGCATATTGAGGGAGTATTTCTGCCAGTGATGTTCTGACCAACTCCTCTCTTTCATGGATGGATCCCAGGCCAACCAACGATGTCAGCAAATAGTTAGCCCCGTAATCACTCCATAGCCGTGAGTGAATACCATCAATTATTTCGATTTGTTGCGGCTTAGGCATGTTGAGGAGGCTAAGTGCTGCTCCATATTGTTTCCCTTCGTCCCGGTGTTGGAGGTTTTTCTCAATCTCTATTGGGTCTTGGTTGCTCAACCACTCTTCGCGTATGGAGAGGCTTCTCGGGTCATCTTGCAGAAGTGTCGTAATGCTTTGGATGTGTTCTTCGGGTACTTGCGCTTTTTTACTTGGATCAACCAGCTGAAAAGCACTCTTTGCTCGTAATGGCATCGATACAGCACTTTTGATCAGGTAGTCCAGCATCGTGATATCACCAGCATCACCTAGGTCAATCACAGCAGAACGCCGACGGCCTGCTTGAAGATCTTGGAGTTGAGGAATCAGCGGCTTCAGTTGGTCTAGGTCTCCCTCGACTCGAGCGCAAAAAGCCCTCGCGGCTCCTGAAATCAAAGGGTTTTCATCATGGATGAGGGTTTGAATGAATGATGTACCACTCTTAAGGCCTAGTCTTGTATGAGCCTGAATGACTGATCGTTTTTGCGGATCACTTCCTTTTAATGCTTCTAGAAGTGAATCACATTGACTTTCAGTGAGGGGAGCAGATATTTGTGTAATTGAATCAGCGGCGTTGATGACTGATGGCTCATCATCAAATTTTAGGGCTTTAAACAGGCAACCCAAAGCTTGTACGTCCTTTCTTCGTCCTAAGGCTTCTATTGCTTTCCTCCTAGTGATTCTGTTGAAGAGGTCTTCTGGATCAAGATCAACTGCACTGATGAGTCCCTGCAATGACTCTTCGCTTGTGCATGCTGCGAGCCGTGTTGCGGCCATATACTTATCTACAGGATTAGACAGATCTTTTGGATCCGACAATAGAATCTTTAGAGATGACTCTTCTGACATTCCCTCGAATAAGATATCGAATCGCTCTGCCATAATTCTTTTGATTCGTTGTGATTTTATTCAAGCTTCCTAAATCTACCACTTTGTATTGGTATGACATCACCTGAGTCGTTCCCTTTTGCTTCTTTGTTCTTCATCGATCTACTTGAGTAATCGCATATTGCATCCGTCCTATTGGTATAGTATTGAAATCGACGGTTGGATTTAGGATGTCAACGACTATTGAAGCAGAAAAAGCATTGCCTCGCTTCGTACAGTTGATTGCTCAAGATAGTGATCTTCAGGACAGGTTTAATACTGTTGATGATGTCAACTCACTCCAGATTTTGATTCAGTCAGTAGAACCATTGTTGACTGGTGCTGCTTTGATTCCATTAGAGCAAGCCACTCGACCGCCTAAAATTTTGGTCGATTCTGGCCATACCAGTCAAAATATCCCTTGGCGTCTTCTTCGTTGCACTGGTGGTCCGTTAGTTCTTCAGCTCATTTGTCTAAAATCAAATTTTGCTATTTGGATTGAATCTTGTTAAGTTCAACTTCTTCTTCCATTATTGAAAATTTTATTCGCTCTGTTGTTCAGAGTCATGAGATTGCAACTGGCCTGAAAAAGCTTACATCGCATGAACAAATTATTGACTATGCCTACTCGAAGGGATTCTCTTTTACAAAAGACGATTGGGATGAATTTGTTCTTTTAGATTCTGAGTCTTTAAAATCCCAGTCAAAGCAATCAGCTCATCTGCATGATACGACCCATTGGAGTTGGGCTTTTCGTCAAGTTTCAACCTGGAGAGCTATGCTGATGGAAGGAGCCGATCAAGGTTCTTCTTAACAATCTATAACTGCAATTCAAATCCATGAGTGCGCCCCTCTCTGATTCCCAGAAGGATCAAATTCTTAACGATTTTATTCAGCTTGCTCAGAACGATAGTCAGTTAAAAGAGGAGATCAAGTCATCTCGTAATCAAGATGAACTGATCGCAATTGCAGAGCAAAGGGGCTATCACTTTGATTCATTGACTTTGCTTCGTAAATGGAGTGAGCATACTGATTTTTCTCAGCCAACATGGATGGGATGGTTTTCCGATTAATGTTATTACGAATTTATTTCTGAATATCTTGTTTGTTTAGATCCTTTCTTTGCCCAATAAGTTACTAGCTCTTCGCCACCTGGTCTTGGTACTGAAGCGATTGCTCTTAAGATCTTAAAAGAGCGATTTGGACCCATTGGCCAATTCCCAACAGCCTTTACTGATCTCACCCTTCCCCCTAATGAATCCATAATAGTTTCAAATTTTTCTAGTTGTGTTTGATCCACAGTCTCGAATATAAAGTCGCTTCCCTCACAAATCAGATGTTGGGATCGAATCCAAGATTTTATTTGGGATTTACTATCTTTCATGACTTAGTTTTTTATCCATCCAGTCATTGGTAATCATTTCTCCAATATCTTCTATCTTCTTAAAAACTAATTGTCCGTGCTCAGATCCCCAGATCTGTCTATTTGTATTTGGATCGTATCCACGATCTCTGCTTATCCAGCTTTCTTGAGTGACTTCAACTTCGCTTACTAAATATGTGAGTTGTCCATCCCTTGGAATCATGCACTTTTTTCCTGGTTCTACTGAACCTATATATTTCCTGTCTGCTTTTGTTTTGAAATGCATTCCACACCCACATCTTGCTTTTAATTTTTCTTTTTTCAAGGAGTCAAGAAGTTCAGGATTTCTACCAGCACCTGCCAAGCGTATTTGATCTGCATATCCAAAATTTTCCATGATGAAGGTATCTGAGTGTTCATTATGAGCAATTAATCTGTGCACTCCCTGTCTATACGGTGACCATGGTGCATAGTCGTAGTGTTGTTCAGAATAAAACCCTGGGCCATTAAATATTGCCCATGGTAGTGGTCTGAAGATGATATTGATGCGAGCAAAATCTTTTGGATTTTCTTGAGATTGCTCGAAGTTGTCGTATATTCCTGCAATGGTTTTAGCAAACTTTAATATGGGATCCATGGATTTACCTTTGGTTATGATTTAGTCAGTCGTCGTACTTCTGAGGAGAATGATGTTTGTAGTATTCCAGAGCCCTCAGATGTCTTAAGCACAGAGGAGCGGCAGCGAACATTTTCGCTTATAAACCAAATTCTTTCTTCAGCAATTGATTGATCATATTTTGTCTTTAAAACAAAAGTTCCATCATCTAGAAAGTTGTATTCTGATCTCGCTGCGATAGATTCTGCGTAACCAATACTTCTTAGCAGTACTCCAGATTTTTCATTGGTTGGTATTGGTACGATAATACACTCACCATTCGCAACATCATTAGGATCATCAGGCTCCCAGTCACTTTCAGCGGCCCATTTCATCAAAAAGGGTGACTTAATGTCGGATACTCTTAAGTCACCTTCTTGTTTTAGTATTGCTTGCAAATCAGTATTTGTTTCGCTTATTTTTTTTACTGATATTTCGCTTAGGACGTCTTCGAATTGCTGAAAGGCTAGAGAATGGGCTGAGCGCATTGACCTCCATTCACCTTCAGTCTGAGCAACAAACTGCTCTATATCCATTTCAGTTAGCGAATGTATTTGATTGTTCTTGCTGAAGAGGTGGTCTTGTATTCTGCATCATATTGACAACTGAGTCAATCATCATTGACATTGCCATAGGGTTTTTATCTACTGATCTTTCAAATGCCGTTTGATCTTGATTTGTTTTTTGGGAATTTGGGCGAATGATTGGCATGGTTTTAGATTATTTGGGTTGGTTATGTTTTAAGTAATTCCTATGCTTTCAATTATGGCCCAGCGCCGAAGGGGCTAGGCCGTAAAACGAGGACTTTTAAGCCTTTGTAATACTAAGGATTTTTCCGCCTTGGGCGAGAATGCTTTTTATTGTTGACGACATCGATGTTTGGCTCACCACTGACTTTTGTGCGACACGGCGATTGGCCCCAATTTGCCTTCGTGAACTCCAGCTTATGGTTAAGGACCCTCCATTACCAACTCCTTTCCTCCCAGTGATATCTGGAGTTTTTCCAGTTGTTATGCTTTGCAGAAGTGTAGATCCTTTCATTGCACCGTCGTATCCTGCATATCCAACTTCGAAGGCATTCGTTCTGGTGTAGTTGATCGTGCTCCCACCTCGCATTGTGCTTGATCCACGATTGTAAGGTACCTGATCAATTCCAAAAGAAGTTAAATACTCTTCGCTATAGGTGTAGCTTGCGATTTCGCTCTCGAAGCCTTCATCTTTCATGAGTTTTACATGCTTTTGGATTTCAGCTTGCCCATGAGGTGCTCTTCCAAGCAGATGCTTGAAATTCAGTTCAACAAATTTATAAGGGTTATTTGTCTCAAGAAAAAGTTTTTTGTAGGTTTCTGATTGTGCTAGAGCTGTTACAAATCCCTGGACCGTGAGGTCACCATTGTTGAACAGCGCTTCTAAGGACTTATTGATATCCAACTCCATGAGATGTCGATTGCCAAAAACTTGCCTATATATTCTCTTGATCACCTCATTTGAGTGCTCAAGATCAATATTCGCTTTAGTGGCAAGAGTGAGTGGCTGTGACATTGTTTTTTATGGGGTTGGATAATGTTAAGGGGAGCCTCCCAATTGGAAGGCTCCCCTTATTGAATATTAATTACTGCTTACATTACTTCTGTAATTGAAAGGATCTTCCCGCCACGTGAATGGATGTACTTCATTTGGCTGGACATGTCCTTTCCAGAAACTAAATAAGTGCTTCCAGCTGTGCGTTGTCTGCTGCGTGCAGCTTGTGCCGAAACAACGATTCTGAATCTCTTCTTGGTTGGATCTGCTGCACCTGATTGTGTACCAGTGCGGTTGATGCGAGTTGTCGTTGAACTCCATCCTCCTGGCACTGTTCCTGTAGCAACAGAGGTGACGAGTGAAGATCCTGTTTGAACCGTGTCACTTGCTGCATACCCTTCAGCTAATTTCAGGTGACGATTAAAGGCAACCTGAGACCGACCATTCTCAGAAAGAATACGTGCGAACGGTACGGTGTCTTCGCCGAATGTTGTTTGATACTCAACGCTATCGACATAGCTACAAATTTCAGCTTCATACCCACTTTCAGCGAGTATTTTTGTGTGCTCGCTGATCTCAGCTTGTGAACTTGGAGCCCTTCCTAGGAAGTGCTTGAAGTTTAATTCGATAAAGCGATAAGGGGCATTTGTTTCAAAGAAACGACGCTTGTATTCGGCTGAAAGTCCTAATGCCCGGACAAATTCACGAGTACTCAGATAGCCATCCACGTACTTGCTTTCAGCTGAGATTGCCCTTTCAAATTCCATCAGGTGTGGATTGCCCATGACCTGCTTGTATGTGGATCTAATCAACGCATTAAGTTGATCATTTGAGTCGCCCGGGCAACGCTGGAATGTTTCTTGTTCCCGTTGTCCAAGTCCAAAGAATACGTAGCTGTCACCACGCATTGGTGCTCCATCATTTCCGCTTGTGACACCCGGTGCTCTGCTTGCAAAACGACCTGCTGCGTAGCTTGGAGTTGGTCTTACTCCGATCGATTCAGATGGCACATTGATTTTTGGTGCCCTTCCACTTGCATAATTACTGATGAGGTTGCTCGCTCCACCCCTGGCACTATCACTACCAGCAAAGCTTTTTTGAATCGCTGCGAGTAGTGGGAAGGCGGAGGTTGCTAAATCAGCTGGGGAAGACCACGCTCTCGCATAGGGAACGATGTCACTGCCAAATACTTCAAGATATTCGGCAGAATCAACAATGCTGTCGATTACGGCTGCTTGACCATGTTCTGCCTGAAGAGAGATCTTCGCTGAAATCTCTGCTTGTGAATGAGGTGCTCGTCCAAGCAGGTGTTTGATGTTTAAATCAATGCCTCTTTGTGGTCCAACAGCTGTGAAAAATCTTTGCTTGTAGAAACTAGACTTTGCTAGTCCACGAACAAAGTCACGAACCGTTAGTTCTCCATTGCGCAGTTGTGCTTCGAGTTCTTTACAACGCTCAAAGTCCATAACATGAGCATTGCCAAATATTTGACGATATGCAGCCACAATAACATCTTCAAGGGAAGAGTTATCATCAGGGCTATAGCATTCCGCAGTGACTCTATGCGGGCAATCTGCATGGGTTCTTGGCCCTACGCCAATAGCCATCTGATCACATGAATTCTTGAGGAATTCACCTGTTGTTAGTGCTGCTTTTTGGTTTGAGATGCCCTTTCTTTGAAAGGAAACTGGCTTATTCCACTTGCTTTCTGCGCCGAATCCTGAAGATGCTTGGTTAGTGTCCATGGTGAATTTGTGTAATTGTTGAAGTTGGTAGCTGATTGAATTGCTTTAGGGATTATGTAACTGGTGTAATACTGGAAATTTTCCCCCCTTCTCTATGTATTCTTATAAATTGCTCCGAAAGCTTGTCGAATGGGATGTAATACACACGGTTTGATTTCGTATACCGGGATATCCGGCGTACGTTATTGGCTCTGTATCCTGTCACTTCAACGCGATAAGTCGTGCCCTCTTGCCCTGCTCCCACTCCTAGGCGGGTTGGAGCATCTTGAAGATTTTTCGCCCTCCTAAAGCTCCAGCCTGTTGCTTCTTTGGATGATGGTGGGACAACTGCGAGCGGAGTGTTTTGGTAGACAGCCCCTCCTAGTTTTGCTGTGATTCCTGAGAGGTCGCCTTTCAGGCTGCTACTGCTGTTGCCACGAAGCAGTTGAAAACTCCAGGTGAATTCTTGAAGGGTCTTGCAGCTCTCTGTCTTCCAGCCACGTTGATAGGGCACAACCCACTCCCCATATGTATTTTGATAGTCGTCAGAATCTAGGAAGCTATCGATATCAGCGTCATACCCCTTGCTGTCGAGACGTTCAGCATGCGCTCGCATTTCCTCAAAATCGACAGGAGCACGCCCCAAGAGATGTCTGAAGGCAAGTTCGATATAGCGATAGCGCGGGCAGGATTCGAAAAATCGACTGCGATACAGATCGCTCTTGGCGATTCGACGGATTAATTCTCGAACGCTGATTTCGCCAAGTTTGAATTGGGATTCTGCGATCAATTGTCGCTCGCTCTCCATGACGTACGCATTGCCAAGGACTTGCTTGTAGATAGCGCGTATCAAGGCTTCCTTTTGGACGTCGTCGTCGCCTGGAAGCAGTTCGAGCGGTGCTTCACTCTCTGCTGAGAAACGCTCGACCCCTAGTAGCGAGGCAGGACCAAAGGGCATGAATGCTCTCTCGTTTATCTCCGATCAATCTCTTGCAAATTCCCTGCGAGTGGACATCTTCTTTATAAAGCTCAATCAAATGTTCAGTTTTGTTGCGTGACACGGCAAAATGATCCCTCGCGGCGACGAGCGCCTTCGTTTAATTGTGTAGTCTTGTTAACCTATTTCTGTACCAGTAGTGATTCGAGGCTTGCTCGTGTAGTGCTCCGGGTCAATGGATTCCAATGATCCAATTCATCAGAAGGCCTCTCTAGCAAGTGCTTGAGTTGGTTAGCCATTCCTTTACACATCGAGAAATCGCTGCCTTTGATTGATTCGAGTGCTTCAAGATTCGCCTCTGTTAGATCAGCACCACGTAGGTCGGCCATGTTGATTTCGCTTGTGCCAAACCGAGTCCCCCTACACATGGCCCCTCTCAAAATAGAATTTCGAAGATCGGCTCCTGCTAATGAAACATTATCTAATATGGCGCCGCTAAGATCTGCACCGCTCAGATAAGCTCCCATTAATGAACCTGTTCTTAGATCGATTCCTCTTAAATCAGCATTGTTTAAAAATGCACCGTTGAGTTTAGCTCCTGGGCCGATTGCTCCACTAGTACGAATGTCAAAATCTTCTGGTAGTTGTGTTTTATTATCGTATTTTGCCAGCCTCATGTCAATGTTTTGCATGCGGCAGTATTTAAGATTTGTTCCCCTTAAATCCGTGCGACATAGATTTGCATCTCTTAAATCAAGATCCTGAAGATCTTTGTTTCTCCAGTCTGCGCCTCTAGCATCTATTGGGTACCCAGCAATTTGCTCCGGAGAGGTCTTTTCTGGTGGTGCCCAAGTACTTATGTTTAAATTCATGCTCTTAATTTCGTACCATTGATACACCAATTGTAAGTATTACCCTTGCAAGCTCAAACCCTCCAATTGCAAATAGAACCAGCCAAGACTTGATAAGCCATGTTGGTGGCTTGCGAACGATTGATTTCATCTCGCTATTCATATCACCACCAGTTGTAAATGTTTTATTGACGAATTCTCTTTCGATAAGTGCATTCCTCCAGTCTTCTCCATAACGAGGAAATTTTTGATAAATTGGCATGTCTCCAGTTGATCTTCCTGGTATCAACCTGCCACGCTGCGCTGGCGCCCCGTCATATCCAAAATTCATCATATATTCATCACTCTCTAGTATTTGATCGACAAAGTTTGTAAAACCTCTCTCTGCAATCACAATTGACCAGGCCAATCTTTCGCCCTCGCCACTTACTGAACGACCAAGCACTCGTCCCACAACTTGATCAACCATTCTGTAATTAGAGCTACATTGGTAATATCCTTGTTGGAATCTTTCTGATAAGAGCAGACCTCTTACAAAATCTCGCATTGTTATATATCCACTTCTTAATTGCGACTCGAGATAGATTTCTCTATCGCAACTCATTGCATGGAAGAAAATTTGCTTGTATGTCTGTTCGATCAAGCTGTCCATATCTCTACGTGTTGATATCGAGGAGGCTGATATTTCCCCTGTTGCTTGATATTTTATAGAATCGGTGTTTCCAGCAAGATTGTCGACGCGACTGTTCTGGCTCTTCTGCGAATAGGTGAGAACAGGAATAGTCATACAGTTTCTTGTTTCTGCTAGGTAGAATTGCCCAATCTTAGGGGTCTGCGCCGTTATCTTTGTTTTTTGTTTCCAAAACTTAAGATGCCAAATGTGTCTTTGCGAGGTCATATATTATCACTTTGTACAATAGTAAAAAAAGATAGGCCTCAAGGGCATTAGTGATTCTCCCTTGAAGCCTCTTTTTTTCTTGAATTTTACAGGATTAATATATTCTCTTTGACCGCCTTTTGCTGTCTTTTTGGATTAATTATCGTTTTGTTGTTTGTGGCATATACATTCTTCGGAAGGCTCCTGAGGATGGGTCTCTTACTGCCTTTGAATAACTAAATCCTGAGACATCAAAATTACCTGATGATGTACTTAGTTCTCTTGCTTTGGCTAAAGCCATGACGAGTTGGCTTCTGCCGCCCACGATTTTGTCAGAACTTGCGTTCCCTGTGCTTACTGAGCACATATTGACAAATGTGGAGCAGTAAAATCCTGCTTCTGATTTCCAGGCTCGATCATAAGGAACTGTGTCTGTTCCAAATACTTCAAGATATTCACCGGATGAGGTGAGCTTATTGATAAATACATCATATCCCTGGTCTGCAATTAGCCTAATAGAGCTACCTATTTCACTTTGATTAATTGGTGGCCTGCCTAGTAAATGTTTGAAGTTATGCTCTACTCCTCTGATTGGTGATACTTTATGGTAGTAGTTTTGCTTGTAAAATTCAGACTTGGCGAGTCCTGTTACAAATTCTTTGACTGTAATTCTTCCGTCTCTAAGTGCGGACTCATGTTCCTTGCAACGTTGACTATCCGTTGGTTTTGCATTGCCAAATACCTGCTTATACGCACTGCTAATTGCAGTTTCTAATGCATTGTTTCCCGTGCTTGCATATTCTTCTGCTGTTACTCCGAAGGGACATTCTCCATGATGTCTTGGCCCAATGCCAATCCCCATTGATTTGCATTGATTCTCTTTAAATTTTTCTACTGTTAGCGCAACAGTTTCTTTTGACTTCTTGTTCGTTGCTGTAAAGGACGTTCGAGCATTATTCGTGAAATCACGTGTTGGCTTGATGGCGACCATAGCTCTTCAGAGTTTATCTTGATTTCCGTGACTCTAGTTCTGTTTTCCAGTCTTTCACCAATTTCCCTCTTTCCGCAACAAAAATTTTAGTCTTACCTGCTTCTGCCTAGAACCGTCTTATAGCGAACGAGACTACACTCTCTTATTGATCTTATAATGTATTTTTAATTTTGATTGTTTTCTATTTTGTTTGGCTTTTACAATCTTTATTTCTTGGAGTTCATCTTCTCCGCTAGATGGTTGAAACACCCATCTAGTAGTTTGATATCCTCCTTTTCGTTTCTTTCTGAGTATATTTCCCTGCATTTTAGTTGCAATTCTTTTAGACATAGTGTTAGTGCATCAACTGGTACCTCAAGTATTGAGTACAACTCGTGAACTGCCTTCAACCCCTCTTTGTCTGTAATATCTGTTTCCCCCACGGCTGTTCCGTAGATGCTGATTCTTGCAAAGTGAAAGCAATCTCTCCAGCATGCCTCTGCCCTTTCCTTTGGATAGAGTGAACCACCTTTTTCTGTGATTTCTGGTTGCTTTCTGAGGAGCATCGCTTTTGCTTCATTGATCAATGAAGGCAATTTACGCTGGAGTTCTTCAAGTCTTTTTGCATTACAATGTGAGTTCTCGCAGAGTATATTCAGCTCTTCAAGGCTCAATAATCTTTTTGATGTATTGGCTGAATCTAGTATTATTGCATTACTTTCTGGTAACTTGCTATGTTTCGGGAGTGCAAATACGTTTGCTACTTTTATTAGCTCTTTGATCTTTGGCGATGATCTATTGATTGTTTCCATGGATTTGCTTGGTTGTGTCAATGATTGGTGAAGCTGTTAGCCACCCATGGCGCTCTAAATAAAATGCCCAAGTAATGTCCGTGCCAAGCCCCGGACAGTGCTTGCTGACTCCTTCGGCGATATCTTTAGGTATATCAAGAGATTTTAATACATTTACGATGTCACTTTTCTTTTCGATCATTGTAGATCGAATAGCGGCTCCTACAATCCACGTCAATTTTGTTGATGATAATTCAACTTGGCTACTCTCGCATGCCAAAAGAACATTTCCTGGCTCCGAGATGTTCTTTAGAGTTTCCCCCCATAAGACGATGTCTTCTGTCTTTAAATTCAGCCGAAGGATTCCTTCACCGATGTTGAAGTGAACCTCTCTTTCTTCTGAACTGTTTTTTAGAAGTTTTGAGAGTTCCTGTTCCGCTGTGTTCAGCATTTGTTGGACCTCCTCTTCCTTTGGATGTTGCGTAACCAGTGTTCTATTTTCTTCTCTCTGGTCTGCCTTACCTCGTCTATCCCTGTTTTCATCATTATTCGTTATAAACACCCTGCTTCCCCCTTCGGCCTGTATTTGTTCTCTTTTTGTCTTTTCGCTTTAGTTCCTTCAAGTTTTGTTGTTTTTCCACTTAGGCTTATCTTCTTTGTTGCTTTATACACGGTTTAGCTCGCTTTTGTTTTCTTGTCTTTTTTGAATTTTCTGCCCTTCGCTTATGCTATTGATGCCTTCTTAACCCTATTAAATTTTTAGTTGCTGAGAGCTTGTTGCACTTTTGTTGGATTGCTATGTAAGCTGGGGTTCTTTCTCGAATGTCCTTATGAGTGTTGAGCAAGCAGGTTCTTAGCTGTTAAATTTTGACCGATCAGGCCGTTCGTTTCAATAGGACCTGATCACAGTGGACAAGTTCACCAGGCTCGATACCATCAGCTTGATGAGTGGGGATTTTTCGCCAATGTCCATATCCAGCCAAGACTTGACTCAGCAGTTAAGCGGTCAACTGCACTTGGTCAGTGAGATTGCTGAATCTTTGACGCTTCGATTGCTTGCGCTTGAAGAGCGGTTCAACGAACTCTCGGAGCGTTCGGAGTCTGTTGAGCCTGAACAAGCTGATGATTCCGACAGTTTTTTATTGCTTGCAGATAGTAGTGATCGCCTCGAGCAACTCCGCGGTTTGCTGAATGAGAGAGCTGAAGTAGAGGCGCAGGTAGAGGTCCCCCGGCTTGAAGCAGTCACTGATTCTTATATGGCCCCTGACGACGTTTTGGATGAGTCTGAAAACTTTGAACTGGAGCAGACTGTATACGTTAATGATTCACAGGAGCCACCTACAGACACGGTTGATCAAGGCATAGAGCAGATTGACGATCTGCTTTCAGCTTGATTGGTCTGAGTTATCCAGGTTTAGCAATCGAACCCTAAAGGTGGCGACCTGACGTGCTTGCTCGGGTTCAGTCTGGAGAAAAGGATGATCTTCCATCTGTTTGATTACGATATCGATGCGTTCATCAATAGATAGAGCAGCAAATTCCACTGTTTTTGCTGATTGCTTCCATGTTCGGTCGAACACCATTGCAAATCCGTCAGGATTGTTGAAGGTGCGATCATCATCGATTGGTACGCGTATCATGACAGGTGGAAGTAAATAACAAGATCCAGATTTGAACTGGGAGCATTTCGACAATTTGCCCCTTTATACATTCGAACTGGTTTAGCAGTGTTGCTAAGAAGCGCCTATGAGGGGTTCTTGCTTGTTGCTGTTCTACCTTTCCCAAGCCTATGAGCATGTTGTTTGGTAGTTCCAATGCATCCCTGAGGGGAGTGTTGGATATCAGAATTCTATTCCTCACCCGCTTCAATTGGTTTTTGAGCCTGACTTTGTTGTTGAACGAGCTCAGTGGCGAGACATTGAGAGACTGCTTTTTCCTATTGGTGAAGTCTCAATATCTATTCCTGCAAATCTAACTTATTGTTTTATTGCTAACGCTAATAATTTTTGGCTGAATGTATTGGATGTTGTTTGTGCTTGTCCTCAGCGTTTCATGTACGCATTGGCGTACTGATCAATGATATCTACTTCGTAATGTCGGGAAGATAAGACTTCTGTGATCTTATGTGCCATAGCCCTAGATGTTGCAGAATATTGATGGCCTAGTGGTTTTAGCTTTTTTCCCTGACCTCTCAATGTAGGTATCTTAGTTGCCCGATATTGTTCTTCGGCTAAATCGATCATGTCTCCACTGCTATTCTCAAGCCACCAGTGGTAGTCATCTGTTTCTTCTAGTTTGCGTGAACCTCTGATGCAGTCAAAATCTTTCCAAAAGAAGCGATGCAACGTATGCATGGCAAATCCATGCCACCCTCTTGTTTGACTCACTGCCGAAGGAAGTGTGCTTTTTGTTGATTGTTCTGGATTATCTGTCTTGAATTCTTTACTAAACTCTTTTTCAATCTCAAGAGTGGAATGCAACCACTTTTTCCCTTTCGACCTTTTCTCTTGCAGCATTCCCATCCGATTGATGTAGAGATCTAGGAAGCACTGAGAGATCGTGAGAATATTTCGATCTGTTGATGGGATTGATAGATCTCCATCGCAAAACTGATCGGATGGAAATAGGCCATCAGTGTGCGGCTTTAACACCCTTTTTCCATCAACACAGAGATGACCGGATCGACTAGAAAGAAGAAACCCCATGTGGATTCGTTAAAGCTCTTCTGAATGATCAACCCATTGATCTTACCTCGCGCTTGTGAGGTCTCATCAGTTTTTCAGGGCTTCCACGTGTCTCCTCCTTAGATTTCATTTCACTTGTCCTGGTATAACAGGTTTGGGTTATTTAGGGCCTTGATCTCTTGAAGCAGCGCATTTTAGAGGCTGCTCAGTGCATGGCCAGGAGCTGATTGGAGAGGAAATGCCACGAGTTGGAGCCTTTGTGGTCTTCCTGGTGGTTTAGGGGATTCGGTTCTCCCTCACCCCTTTGATGCATTCCAGCCAAAGACCTGAATCATTTGTCCCCTCAGTTGTGCTGCCGTTTCAAGCGCAGGTGAGAGGCTGCGTTGGCGTTGAGGGCTTTGCTTCATTACATACTCGAGGTCATGTAAGAGCATGGAATTCATGTTCAGGGCAAGAATGCACTGTGCATTCTCACAGTGATTTTGCTTTATGTCGTTGTACATGGAGACAACGTCCTTGATGTAATCAATAAAGATCGTGTTTGACTGTTCGATCGTTAAGACTTCTTCTTTGTTCCATCCAAGGCAAGCCATGAGTTGATGGCATGATTTCTGGGCAGCGATGGTGTGTTCGGTTTCTTTAAAAGATGTTTTGATGAATGCAGTGATATTGGTAACGCAATATTGCATTCCATACACCATGCTGTTGGCTTGCTCTAAGTCGTCTTGGATTCTGTCCCAGACAATACGCGCGATACGGTCGTCAGGATGCATCTCAGCAAGTGATGCCAATTGTAGTGACCTTGTCACAAGTTCTTTATTTAGCTTGCTATTCATTAGTCTCCGTTCATGGCAATAGTTGGTAAAATGGTTTACCACTATAGCCCTTTTTGAGTGGTACCCCTGTTTGTTCTCTTGGCTTTATGGTTGTTCTTCGATCGTCTTGATTCTGAGCTATTCATCCGTGACTTTGGAGATGTATTTGCATTATTTTAACTATAGTTGTTGGTGGTGTTGTTATTGTTTTCTACGTTTTTGACGACTCTTGGGTTTGCTTGCGGAATTATTCAACTCGTTGCTTTTTCTGTAATCTATATGTTTATGCTCGGTTTGTTTTAGTGGGTTCGCTTCTGTAATCGTTTAATTCGCGTTGGTTGCTTTCTATCCTTTCAGCGTTGGTCTCAATGCTGCGCTGAAAGGAATGGATGGTTGATGCATTCGGTTAAAAGGTATGGAGTGGTTGATCAGGAATTAAGCGGTCTCACCTCTTCGGCAAGATGGTAGTTGCAGTTTTCGCTTCATGACGTACGAGCAAGAGGTCATCATCAAGTGCGCCATCAAGGGCACCCTTGGCGGTCTTGACAAAAAAATGACGTCTGAGGAGCTAGATGAGCTGCTGAACGCGTCTCAGGATTGGAGGAAGCACTTAGTGATTGAGGAGATTACGGAGGTTGCCACCATCCATGCAGGGCGCCGTCGTCCAGAAATTGACTAGCTGTTCAGGCTCTGTCTTTGTGTAGATCAATAGGAACGAGCTATTTGATCAGCGATTTTGTGATCTCCCTCAGCTCCCATCACCTTGGAGTTGAAGGGAGATTCCGTCGTTTGGGCGGCGTGGCAATCGATCTGCAACCTCTGGGCCGCAGCGTTGCTGTTTTGATCGAGTTGCAGTCAATGCCAGGACCCAGATTTGAACTGGGGACACGGCGATTTTCAGTCGCCTGCTCTACCAACTGAGCTATCCCGGCACGTCGCTTTCACGACATCGGAATCTTAAATCACGGGGTGCGCCCTAGGCAGATCAATCCCCTGACTCCAAACCCAGCGCTTTTCAACGTGTTGAGTGCTTCTCGGGCTGTGGCTCCACTGGTGAGGATGTCATCGACAATCCAGATGGGCGTTTCTGAAACGCACCAGGATCGCTGATCTGGATCTATCGCGAATGCAGATTGCATGTTTACAAGCCGCTGACGGCGACTGAGATGGTGTTGCCCCACGGTGGGCCGGCAGCGTTTCAGCAACGTCTTGGTGGTGCGTCCCAGGCTCTGGCAGATCAATGCTGGCAGCGGATTAGCTCGCTTCTGTGTTTTCCAGCTCGGGATCGGAACCAGGAGAGCCTTGGCGGGAAGAGTTCGTCGTAGTGCAAAGGTGATCGCCTTCAGCACTGATAGGTCTTGATTGAGCTTTAGGCGCAGGATCTCTCGGCGTAGCTCTCCCCGATACCAGCCTGCCGCGTTGAAGCGAACAGGAGTGGCGCCCTCAAGCCCCCTTTTCATGAGGCCCAGCTTTTGCTTGCACTCGTTGCAAGGTTGATCCGCGTGTTGATGGGTATGGATCACCTTCTTGCAAATCGGGCAAGAAGGCACAACGAACAGGTCTTGAAGGCAATCGTGGAGTGCGGTTAGCAAAGCATCAGAACGACTGCATTCAGGATTCCCCTTTGCCCCCATCAGAAGGCATGGCTCTCAGCATGGCCACCATGGTGCGGTGGGCGTCTTCACTGTCAGTGAGTGTGTGATCAAAGGGGATTCTGAGGGGTTTTCCGTCCACCTCAAGGCTCATGGCATCAGCGTTCACGGCTGTCATGGTGGCGATGTTTGCAGCACTCACTCCGCCGTAATGGAGAGCGTACTGAAGCACTGCATCGCCGTGGTCATCATTCATGTGACGACAGATGCGTTCGCTAACAGCGGGGGTAAGCGGATCAGCGGTCATGGTGGAAAAGGGCGAGGGTGAGGGTGGGGGAGTGGCTCAGCTGAAGCGTTGCCAGAGCAGGATGGCGAGCCGAAACCCGCTGAATCCCACATATCCGGCAAGCACGATGAACAGGCCAAGGGCAAGGCCGTCACGAAGTCGGTTGGGCAAGGGCTCGGTGATGCTTGCTTAATTCTCCCCTAGATGAATCGTCTTGTCTGGTGCTTTTACAGCCTGTAGAGCCAGACGAGCCACTCCTGCCGCTGGAGGTGTGTTGCAGCTGCGAATCGGAACACCAAGTTGGCGCTCGCGCAGACGTCGCCATTGAGGATTGCGCGCTCCGCCTCCAATCGTCACGATCTTTCTCGGAGGATCGGCTCCAAGGCTTGTGAGGCGTTGCCATCCTGCGTGTTCGATTTGCGTTAATCCCTCTAGAAGGCCGTGGAGATAAAGGGAATCGCTGACTGGACGTGGCGTCAGGATGGGTTCGAGGTGGGGGTCATCAACAGGAAAGCGCTCTCCGCACTTGGGAAGTGGCCGTAGCTGTAAGCCGCTGTTTTGATCTGGATCAATCTGACGGCTCAGTTCAGCGAGGTCGATGCCAGGAAACAGTTGCTTCAGCACCGCAGCACCAGCATTGGAGGCTCCTCCGCATAACCAACGACCACCCACGCGGTGGGTAGAGGTCCCTGGCCCTGGAGATAGGGGCTGATCGGTGAATCGTTTAAGCACCAAGGTGCTCCCCAGCACTGTGATGCCCTCGTCGTCGTCAGCATCAGCTGTGAGAACGGCCGCGTTGGAGTCGGTTGTCCCGGCGACGACCAGCAGGTCCTTTGGCAGGTCTAGATCAATGGCGCGTTGGGGTGAAAGGGGGCCAAGCACTGAGCCACTGGCGCGAATCTCTGGAAGTGCATCCCACCAGGGTTGGCTTGTGAAGCTGTCTGGCCACGCACTTTTGCTGAGGTCCCATCCCAAGCGAAGGTTGTTGCCCTCCTCCCCATAGCTCCAATTGTCAAGAAGCCAGCCGTTAATCCAGTCGGCTTGATGGCGAAGCAGGAGCGGAGCTTTGTGTTGGTCGACGAGGTGCAGAGCCCGCGCAAGGCTGCCACTGGCGCTTGAAGCGGGTCCACCCTGTGGACTCAACGCTTGGAGTTGCGCCGTGAAATTTGGGCATGCGAATGAATAGGGCAGGGCCTCGGCAAGAGGTAACCCTTTTTGATCGCAGGCCAGCAACGTTCCTGAGGTGCCATCCACGGCGATGGCTTTGAGGCGATGTCGGTAGTCGGGCTTGAGGCGACCGATCAACGTGCAACAGCGCTCGCGCCAGTCGAAGGGGTTGATCAGACCGATCTGGTACGGCGCACTTTCGGTCTGGAGTAGAGAACAGTTGCTGTCGATGACAGCAATGCGGACACCGCTGGTGCCTAGGTCTATGCCGAGCACCAGCGGATCTTGGCTCATGGTCTTGGACCTAGAGGCTGCTTCCGGATTGGATGCGGCTCGCTTCCGCTTGCTTCAGGGCTGCCGCTTTATCAGCGACATTTTCCCAGGGCAAGTTCAGATCTGGGCGGCCAAAGTGCCCATAGGCAGCCGTATCGCGGTAGAAGCGACCACCGTTGAGGGAAGGCATTTCCCGCAGCTTGAACTGCTCGATAATGGCGCCAGGACGCAGGTCAAAGTGCTCTTGCACGAGGTCGGTGAGCTCTGCATTGGACACCTTGCCTGAGCCGAAAGACTCCACAAGGATCGACACTGGTTTGGCCACTCCGATGGCGTAGCTCAGTTGAACTTCCACACGGTTGGCAAGTCCAGCTGCCACGAGTGCTTTCGCCACATATCGGGCGGCATAAGCAGCGGAGCGATCCACCTTGGTGGGGTCTTTGCCTGAGAAGGCACCACCGCCGTGACGGGCATAGCCGCCGTAGGTGTCAACGATGATTTTTCGACCCGTGAGGCCGGCATCACCCTGAGGACCGCCGACCACGAATTTGCCTGTGGGGTTGACCAGATAGCGGCAATTGGCGCGATCGGGCTTTAGAGGTAGATCAGCTGTCGCTGGCAGCACAACGTGCGTCCAGAGGTCTTCACTAATGCGATTGCGCACCTCCTGCTCATCGGTTAAGCCAGTCACCTCTGCGGTGTGTTGGGTTGAGATCAGGATGGTGTCGATCTCAACTGGCTTGTCGTTTTCATAGACAACGCTCACCTGGGTCTTGCCGTCAGGGAGCAGGTAATCGAGTGTTCCGTTGTGGCGAACTTCGGCCAGGCGCCTTGCAAGCCTGTGGGCAAGGCTGATGGGCAGAGGCATCAGCTCGGGCGTTTCATTGCAGGCGTAGCCGAACATGATTCCCTGATCACCGGCGCCCACCTTGTCGAGCGGATCACCTTCGTGATCATCGGCTTCATCCACGCCCTGGGCAATATCAGGTGATTGCTGGTCAAGGGCAACGAGTACGGCACAGCTCGTGGCGTCAAAGCCACCGGCTCGAGCTCCGCTGTAGCCGATATCTCGAATCACATCGCGTACGAGATGGATGAAATCCACCTGCGCTTTGGAGGTGACTTCGCCTGTGATCATGCAAAGACCGGTATTCACAACCGTTTCGCAGGCCACGCGGCTCGTGCTGTCTTGGGCTAAGAGAGCATCCAGTACGGCATCGCTGACTTGATCGCAGATCTTGTCAGGATGGCCTTCCGTTACGGATTCGGACGTGAAAACGTATCGACTCATAAGTAGTTAGGGCGTGGTGAGATTTTACGGGTTGCCCCTACTGAGCTTGTTCAACCCTTAGCTCTTGCCAGTGATGGATCAAATGTTGATGGGATGTCAGGCCGGGGGTTCGATGCCATCCCGCCACATAGCCAAGCGCACAATCAATACCTGCGCGGCGTGCCATCAGCAGATCTGAGTCGGCATCTCCGATGAGTGCGCATTGTGCTGGATCCAAATCCAGCATTTTGCATAGACCATGCACGGCGCCTGGGTCTGGTTTGCAAGGGGTGTCATCTGCGCTCCAGATTCCTGTGATGAAGGAGCTCAAGCCATGGTCTTGAAGAAACTGTTCGATTCCATGGCGGGTGTCATTGCTGATCACGGCACAGATCACACCTGCGCTGTGCAGCTCGTTGAGCAATTCCTTTGAGTGGGGCAAAGGGGTTCTGGCGCTGAGGCTTGCTTCCGTTGCGTTGTGCTTATGGCGGCGGTCCACGCTGTCAAAGATCTCTTCAGCGAGCACGAGCGCTTGAGGCCAGCTGAGATCAAAGAGACAGAAGATGGTGGCGGTGCTCAACAGATTGTGTTGACGGGACGCGACGGCCAACGTTCCATCAGGAATCAGGCCGGAGTCGCACCGGCCCATCGCGCGTTTCAGTAAGCCCAGGAGTTGGACTTGGACGTCGGTGGATGCGCCACGGGAGGCAAAGACGCGAATGATTTCCTCAATCCTGGCGTCGGCCAGCTCGATGAGATGGGGTTCGCTATGGGAAAGGGTGCCGTCCTTGTCGAACAGCACCCCACGAATCAAGCCAAGTGAATGGCCTCTTAGAGATAAATGAGCCATGGGCTCATGCAGCTCAGACCATCATCGAGCTCAATGGCTCTTCTCCTTCTTCCGCTTGCTCAAGAAGCATCTGCTTGTAGCGAGCTGCCATTTCCTCTGCCTTGTCAAAGACCTTTTGAGGATCGGTGAGCATGTCACCGGGTTCCGGTTCCAGAGCCTTTGTAGACAGGGAAATCCGACCGCGTTCGGCGTCGAGGTCGATGATCATTACCTTCATTTGATCATTCACGTTCAGCACCGAATGGGGTGTTTCGATGTGTTCGTGACTGATTTCGGAAATGTGAAGCAAACCGCTCACACCACCGATGTCGATAAAGGCGCCGTATGGCTTGATGCCACGAACGGTTCCGATCACGACTTCGCCGACTTCAAGGCGATTCATCTTGCGCTCGACCAGGGCGCGGCGATGACTGAGCACTAGACGATTGCGCTCCTCGTCGACTTCAAGGAATTTGAGAGGCAAGAAGTCTGCAACCAGCTCTTCTTTCGGTTTGCGGGTACTGATGTGGGATCCAGGAATGAAGCCACGAAGGCCTTCCACCCGAACGAGAGCACCACCACGGTTGGTGGCGAACACCTCTGAATAAATGGTGGCGTCTTCTTTTTGCAGCTGACGCACCCGTTCCCAGGCGCGTTGGTACTCGATACGGCGAACGGAGAGAGAGAGTTGCCCGTCTTCGTTTTCTTCACTCATGATGAAGAATTCCCGAATCTCACCGGGTAGCAACACGTCGCTGAGACCTTCCACCCTGTTGATGGAGACCTCTTGAAGGGGCATGAAAGCGGCGGTTTTAGCGCCGATATCAATCATCGCCCCCTTCGTTTCCAGCGCAAAGACTGTGCCGTTAACGATGTCGCCTGGCTTGAAGTTGTAGTCGTACTTGCTAAGTAGTGAGGCGAAATCATCAATGGTGAAGCCGGCCCCATCCAAATCCTTAGGGTTGGCACGACTGCTGGGATCGTCGGCAGTAGGAATCTCTTCCGGGATGCTGAGATCTTCATCCGTTCCAAAATCGGCTTGGTCTGCTGTGGCTTCGACGGCAGTGCTCTCGTCGACGGCAGTGGTGGTCTCCACAGCAAGATCCTGAGCCGGATCGGTTGGGGTAACAGTCATGGATGGTTGGCGGTCTGCCCGGAGACAGTGCGATAAAAAATGACCCAGTGCCCGCCGACAAAGAATCAGTATTTTTTAATTTTACAGAACAGCCTGGCTTTTTAGACGAGTGCCGCGAGCTCAGCTTTATCTGCGTTCATTCCTTCGAGCGTGGAGACGAAATCGCTGACGCTTCGGAAGTGTCGATACACCGAGGCAAAACGCACATAAGCAACTTCGCTGAGCCCCTTGAGATGACCAAGCACCAACTCACCAATCTCCGAGCTGGTGATCTCACGGCTATTGCTTTGCTGAAGACTGAGTTCGAGCTCGTCAACAATCGCTTCGAGTTTGCTGGGGGTTAGTTCAGTTTTTTCGCAAGCTCTGCTCAGGCCGTGTAGAAGTTTGCTGCGATTAAAAATTTCACGGTGTCCATTGCGTTTGATCACGGTGATTGGAACCATTTCTACCCGCTCGTATGTCGTGAATCGGAATTCACAATTGAGGCATTCACGACGCCGGCGCACACTTCTTCCGCCCTCGGCTGCTCTCGATTCGAGAACCCGGCTATCCGTGTTTTGGCAGGAGGGGCACTGCAAGCCCTAATCAATCCATTTTGAATTGTTCACACTGTATAGAAGATGTGGACCCTTGAAAAGTGTTTGTGAAGGAAGAATCTGATTTGAGCAATAAAAAAACCCCGCTTTTGAGCGGGGTTTGATCTGCTGGATGGACTACTTACCGATCTTCGGTGGATCGCGAAATGCGATTGCGAAGAACAAGGTGGCAATCGCCAGGCCGAGGATGAGGATGTAAGCGAAGCTTTCCATCGAGAGTCTCCTAGAGAGCGATCAACTGAGGGGTGTGGATCCCGTGGGAGGAACGTATCCCTCGGGTAGGCGACGTGTTGATTTGTCGCCGAGTTTTTGGAAGAGGCCGAATTCAACCTGTTCGCCAAGATCAGGATCAATTCCTGCGAATACATCTCGGTAGAGGGTGCGAGCACCGTGCCAGATGTGACCGAAGAAGAAGAGCAGAGCGAAGGTTGCGTGGCCGAAGGTGAACCAGCCGCGGGGCGAGCTGCGGAACACGCCATCTGAGTTGTAGGTTTCGCGATCGAACTCGAAACCTTCTCCCAGTTGGGCCTTGCGAGCTAAGCGCTTGACTTCGGCAGGGTCTGTGAAGACTTTCCCATCAAGAGAACCGCCGTAGACAGTTGCAGTAACGCCTCTCTGTTCGAAGGAGTACTTGGCCTCGGCGCGTCGGAACGGAATGTCGGCGCGAACGATGCCGTCGTTGTCTTCGAGAATGACGGGGAAGTTCTCAAAGAAGTTGGGAAGACGACGCACTTGAAGTTCGCGTCCTTCTTTGTCGGTGAAGACAGGATGACCAATCCATCCGGTTGCAAGACCATCTCCATTCACCATCGGGCCAACGCGGAACAGGCCACCTTTGGCAGGACTGTTGCCCACGTAGTCGTAGAAGGCGAGTTTTTCAGGAATGGCAGCGTAGGCCTCATCGACGGTGGCCCCTTCATCAAGGGCCGTCTGAACGCGGCGATTGATTTCGGTTTTGAAGTAGCTCTGATCCCACTGATAGCGAGTGGGGCCAAACAACTCAACAGGGGTTGCAGCTGCGCCGTACCACATGGTTCCTGCCACGATGAAAGCAGCGAAGAACACAGCTGCGATTGCGCTAGCAAGAACAGTCTCGATGTTTCCCATCCGCAAGGCCTTGTAGAGGCGCTCCGGCGGTCGAGTCGTGATGTGGAAAATACCGGCAATGATGCCCACGATGCCTGCGGCAATGTGGTGGGCAACAATTCCTCCTGGATTGAATGGGTTGAAGCCTTCCGGTCCCCATGACGGTTGAACCGCCTCTAGATGACCGGTTAACGCATAGGGATCAGAAATCCACATGCCAGGTCCGAAGACACCGGTGAGGTGAAAAGCACCAAATCCAAAGCAACCCAAGCCTGCAAGAAGGAGGTGGATGCCGAAAATTTTCGGAAGGTCTAGAGCTGGTTCGCCCGTACGGGGGTCTTGCCAGATTTCAAGATCCCAATACGTCCAGTGCCATATCGCAGCAAGCATGAGTAGGCCGCTGAAGACGATATGAGCGGCTGCGACGCCTTCGAAGCTCCAGAAGCCAGGATCGACTCCTGTTTCTCCGGTAATACTCCAGCCTCCCCAGCTTCCGGTGACGCCCAGTCGTGACATGAAGGGCATGACAAACATGCCCTGACGCCACATGGGGTTCAGAACTGGATCCGATGGATCAAAAATTGCGAGTTCGTAGAGGGCCATCGAGCCGGCCCAGCCGGCAACGAGGGCAGTGTGCATGAGGTGCACGGCCAAGAGTCGGCCTGGGTCGTTAATAACGACGGTGTGCACCCGATACCAGGGCAATCCCATGGGTCAGGTTCAGGTGGAACGGAGCTGCTGATGCAGACAGACCTAGCGATCGTAAGGGGTTCGCTCAATTGAGTGGGGCGTGTTGTCGCGAGCTGCAATGTCTTGTGTTGAGACCCCTTGATTTGTTTTCCTCACTGTCCTGTCAGTGCTTCCGCCCTTTGGCTGCCGCATTCGGCTCTGGCTGAGGGGGTTACAAAACGCAACCTTTGGGCGCAAAGTGGGCGTTTATTGCTGGAGCACTCCATGCCAGTCATTCGTTTTCTGCGTGAGGGACGTGATGTGGAGTGTTATCCAGGTGAAAATCTGCGTGATGTCGCTCTGCGCGAAAACATCGAGCTCTACGGCTTGAAGGGGCAACTGGGAAATTGCGGTGGGTGTGGTCAGTGCATCACCTGTTTTGTTGATGTTGTGGGATCCGACGCCGACTCCCCCTTAACAGCTCGAACCGTTGTTGAGGACAACAAGCTCAGGCGTCGCCCTGAGTCCTGGAGATTGGCTTGTCAGGCACTTGTAGAGCAATCCGTGATCGTGCTGACTCGTCCGCAGGTTCGCTTGGCGGAACTTGATAAGAAAAAGGCAGCGGCTCGCGCTGAAGCCCTGCCAGCCGGGCCAACGTCATGGCCGATTGACGAGAGCGCTGACGAGGCGGAGGAAGGGTCTGAACAGGAGACTGCAACCGATTCGCCTGCTACGCCCAGTGACGAGGGGTGAGCTGAAGTTCATCGTTGCTCCCGAACGATGATACGTTCGGCCTTGCATCATTAATCGCCCATGGAAACCAACGATCTCGGCTTCGTTGCCAGCCTCATGTTCGTCCTGGTTCCGACGGTGTTTCTGATCGTCTTGTTCATCCAGACCAACAGCCGAGAAGGTTCCTCTTGATCGACTGCTGGCACAGGTCTGCTCCGGTTTAATTCTTTTCTGGTTCGCGGACCAGAAGAACCGGAGCAGGCGCGTGGACTCGGATGTAGTCGCTGATTGAGCCGCCAAGGAGCTTGTCCAGATCCACAAGACCTCTTGCAACAAGAGGTCGCCTGTCCTGTGACGCGATCACTACGAGGTCGGCACCGATCTCTTCGGCTGCTTGGCAAACACCTCGACCAATGTCCGGATTCGCCACGTGCATTGGTTTCAGTTCAACGCCCATGCTCCGAGCGCGTTGAACTGCGGCAGTCAGCAAGCCGTCGGCTTTGTTGTCTCCTCCACGGGAGGCTGATAAGTCTTGCCTGGCAATGTGAACGCCAGTGAGCTGACCGCCAGGGATGTCGCGAACCATTTCGCAAGCAATCCGGAGTGCATCATCGCCAACCCCAGTTCCGTCAATGGTCACCATGAGCCGATTCACGTGGCGAACGTAGAGGTCATCACGGACCAGCAACATCGGACGTGTTGAGAGCTGAAACACGTATTGGCTGGTGCTGTTGGACAGGATCGACTGGAGGCGACCAAGGCCTCTGGATCCCATCACAATTAAGTCGGCATTGATTTCTTCAGCCACCTTGAGAACGGTTTGCTTGGCATCCCCTTGGCGGATGATCGAATTCACGTCACTCGGATCAAGGCCTAATTGAGTCACCGCCTTGGACAGCAGGCTTCCTGCTGTCGTCCAGTGGTCTTCTGAGTTGACCTTGCCTTGCTCAGAAACCACGTGGAGCAGGTTGATACGAGCTGCTCTGAACCCTGGAAGGTCACGGAGCATCCGCACCATTTCTCCGACATGCCCTTTGCCGGAATCAGCAATCAGAAGATTCTTGAACACGATGAAGAGTTAGGTCTGCTTCAGCCTATGGCTGATGCTCCAGGCCGTGTTGATGGTGACTGAGAGCGTTACGCGCCTTCCTTGGCGATTGAACAAGCGTGTGTTGCCACAACACACCGATCACGGCGGTGTGATGTGGCACGGCGCCTATGTCGGTTGGTTGGAAGAGGCTCGTGTTGAAGCACTCGCGGCGGTAGGCCTGCCCTATCGACTGATGGCGCTTGAAGGGTTGGAAATGCCAGTTGTTCGCTTGGAGATGTCCTACAAGCGAGCCCTCATGCATGGCGACCAGGTTGTGCTTCAAAGCCACGCACTTGAGCCAGAGGGTCCCCGCTGGCGCTGGCAGACGCAGCTGTTAAGGGCCGATGGTAATTGCGCCTTCGAGGCCCATGTGGCGTTGGTTTTGGTCCGTCTCAACGGAGACAGGCGTCAGGTTTTGCGCCGCCCACCAGCGTCTGTTGCAGGAGCGCTAGAGCTGTTGATCCAAGGACCGTCCCAATAATGTGCTAGTACATTTGTACTTGCTCTGAGCTGTTGGGAGAGCGTGGCTGGTGGTGGCTGTGGATCTCATGTCCCGGACTCGGTGTTGCCAGGATTAGGGCTCTTAGGGCTGTTGCTCAAGCCCATCAGGTGACCTTGGCAGAGCTGTGGTCATGGCCCCTCTTGCGTTTGCAAGCAGCCCTGCGCTGGCCCGACTCCTTGATGGCGCGTGTCGAGGCTTATCGGTTGAGCAAAGGGACGTCCCCCAGCCTTTTGGTTCCAGACAATGCTCTGTTTCCCCTGGATCAGGACTGGCCAATCTCGTTCGATTTGTTGAAGCGTCCTCCACTTGCTGTGCACTGGTCAGGGAGGACGCAGTGCTGGCCTTTCTTATCCGCTCAAAAGGCTGTCGCGGTGGTGGGAACGCGCCGACCATCGGATCATGGCTGTCGGATGGCCTATGCGCTTGGTCAGTGCCTCGCCCGTGCTGGTTGGCCCGTGGTGAGTGGTCTTGCTGAAGGCATTGATGCCGCCTCTCACCGTGGTTGTCTTGCAGCGGGTGGACTTCCGGTTGGCATTTTGGGCACGCCATTGGATCGTGTGTATCCGCCTGAGCATGAGGCTCTGCAGGCCCAAGTTGAGGCTGCTGGCTTGTTGTTGAGCGAATGGCCTTGCGGTGCTCGGGTGCAGCGATCCAACTTTGCGTTGCGGAATCGCCTGTTGGTGAGTGTGGCTTGTGCCTTGGTGGTGGTTGAGTGCCCTGAGACAAGCGGCTCGCTGCTATCCGCCCAGATCGCGCGCACTCAGAATTGTCCTGTTTGGGTGGTTCCAGGGGAAGAACCAACATTGAGTAAGAGACAAGGATTTGAGGGAAAATCGATGTTAGAGCGGCGTTAGAGTAGTTAGAGGAGGTTTAACTCCTTCAGCATCTTGAACTTCCTAAGGAGTTTCAGGTCGTCAGAGTCAATTGCAGAGAGGAACTCCTCAGAGGATTCATGGATGACTCCGTTCTCATCTGTTTCTGTTTTGCGGTTCTGAGTGACTTCCACCTTTCGCTCGGCAATGTCTACTGCGTCGAGGAGGGAGTCTTTTCTCATTACTGAGTCACGAGTGGGTGTTGAAGGGAGAACCTCACGGATGTGAGAGTTCTTGCTGAAAACACCCCTGGTTAGGAGTGCTTCCTCAATCAACGCACCACACACCTTGGATTGGGAGAGATTCTCCTCTTCCGCAATCCCTTCAATGATTTCCGCAACGCGGTCTCTTAGTAGGACTTGAACCCTTTTAGAAACTGCCATGGGTAACTCTGTGTGTGTTTAGTGTAGGTGGACTAAAGGAGGTTGTTAGTCCTTGATGCTTTCAACCAAGTAATCCACTGAGACACGCTCCTTTGGGTGACAAGTTTCATCTTGGTTTGTTGCTGTGAATCAAGTTCACCTGAATCCATTAGGACTTGTGCTTTCTGCTGAAGTTCAATTAAGTCTTCAGAGCACATCCTCCTGAATGTGAAATCAGTTGTGTCTCTGGTGATTCGTAAATCCGCCAACCATTGGTTGTAGAGACACGTTGCTTCTTGATTGGATGTAGGTCCATTCATGCAGGAACAAAGACTGTTTCCTTCACGAGATTCAGAACAGACTTCTGACGAGCAGAGAATGCTTTCTTGATGTCTGCTTCTGTAAGAACCTCCATCCCAGCAACTTGCTGAAGACGGATGATTAAATCAAGTGCTAAACCACCACGTTGGAACAGGACACCACGTAGAACGTCAGGTTGCATTCCTAGGAAGTCGTGAACGTTAGAGCGTGGGTTCTTAGTCTCTACTGTTAGTCCTGAGACAGAAGATGGTTTAGATGATGTGGTCTCTGAGTTCTGAGCATCTCGGATTCCATTAAGGAGTTCCTTACGCTTAGACATGGGAACATCGATGTAAATGGGAAGACAGACTCGTGTTCCGTCTTGGGTGTAGTAATCGTTCAGGTGAGAGTTAGCAGTCATTTCTTAAGTCCTCGGGTTTTAAGTTCTTTGTTGTGTGCTTGGTTTAGTCGTTTAGCGTCTTCAATTTCCTTCTTCAACTGTTGACCTGGAGTTGGTTCAGTTCGTTGAACAGTCTTAGGTTTTGGTTTAGGAAGTTTCTGTTTAGATTGTTTCATGTTCATTTCAGACTGTCCTGTGTAAGGATTCACGTCTGGATGTCCACTGCGTCGGACTTCATCCTTCAACCATTGGTGATGGTCTTTAGTGACTCCATCTACATTGGTTACGGTTGTAATCTTTGTGCGTCTTGGCATTACTGAAAGTCCTTAGTAGCGTAAGAAGGACCAGTAACCCTCTTAAGGGGTTGTCCACCAAGTAAGGAAGGTCCAGTAATTGTTGGAGCACCTACAGTTGTCTCAATCGATTCTTGTAGAACTTCAACACAGTAATCTTCTACTTGCTTGTGTTGATGAGAAGCAAGACTGTAAAGCACATCAAACAACTTAGGAGTGACTCGAAGGTTGATTCGTGCTTCATCCAGTTTTAGCAAGTGGTCATTAAATGCTTTCTCATCTGGGTCTTCTACACGGTCATTAACGATGATTCCAAATTCAGGGTCTGGGTTAGTAATGTTACGTGCAGGTTTAAGGTTAGAGTTTTCGTCCATTAGTTTCTTTAGTTTAAATGTGAGAGGTTAAACATTCGACCACCATCGAACCAAACCCTCCCACCATTAGAAGTTGCTCTTCTTCAGAGCATGTCCTTGAGCAATTCACTCTTCCGACCGTAGTAATGTGTTTAGCAAACATTGACTAAAGAAGAGATGGTGGAGGAGCACCAATCATTCATTCAATTAATTAAGCGGGTGCATTCTCAAGGACATTACGGATGAATTTGAATGCTTCATCTTTGCCAAAGGTGTGCATCAAAACATCAACAACATCTTCACCTGAACATTCACCACTGTGGTAAGCAGCAAGACCTTGAGACATCATTGACCCAATCATGTTTCCTTCTTCCTCTTGAACCATTGCTTGATGGTCGTAATCATCAACTAAGTCTTCATCACGTTCATTGAAGATTGGAGAAAGAGTTTCTTCCATCTTTGCGTGATGGTCTTGTTCTTGCTGTTGTTGAGGTTCAGAACGAGGAGTTGAAGGTTGTCTAACCTTTACACCAGACTGTTGGAACTGACTAATCAATCCTTCAATTGCAGGGTAAAAAGCAGAAGGGTCATCCCCCTGCATTACTGAATCAAACTGTTGAACCTGTTCATCATCAAGACCACCATTACCTGCCCATGACAACGCTTGGTCTAGGAGTGGGTAACTCTGGTGAATCGCTACTCGGTAATCGTAATCTTCAGCACGTCCATCACTACCATCAGTTAGTTCTACATCCTGGAAGTTGTTAGCGACGATTCCATGTGACTCATCTACAGAGAAGTCACGATTGTCTGTGTTGTTGCCATGTCGGTTCTCACTGATGGAGAAATCAACGACTTGTTCTTCTCCTGCTTCACCTGAAGTAAAGACTGGGGAGACTGTGTAACCTTGACTAGGCATTGTCTAATCCTCCATCAAGATTCAGAACACGTTCACGAAGACACAAGTAGAGTTGCATTGCTTCGACGTGCGTAAGTGATGCGTGGACATGTTCTCCATCAAAGGAGACATCGTTAGGGTCAAATTCAATGTGATGTGTAACTTCGTCACAACAATCACAGAGTGTAGTTTCAATCATTAAAGTTTAAGTCCTTTAGTTTAAGTAGTGGGTGCAGTTGTTAAAGAAAAGAATCCCAAGATGGACATCAAGAGATTCGATTAAACAACATTTCCTTTCGAACGGTAAGTAGAAAAGAACAAGAGTGTCTAGGCAAAGAGTTGGGTCCACCCTTCCCTCGTCAATGTGAGTCCTAGACAAATGACAATCGTGGGATTTGCACCCACCCGTCAGTCGCTAGCATTAAAACCAACGGACGTTCTTACTGTGATTGTCTGATTACTTCCTTCAGCGCCTTAAACCACCGAAAGTAAACATTGCGGATCGACCTAAGTCCCAACTCAGTGTCGGAATCATTCTCGTTTTTAATGGGGTGAGAAGAATCAAAAAAGACCCCAAGGATTAACTAACTACTGACTCAACACCATTAGGTGAGAGACGCTGACACTCTTCGAGTTGTTCAGACATGGAGTCTTCATTGTTTACTGGAATGAAGAACCTGTCTCCAGTGGTAGAGACAATGTAATTAGAGGTAACGACCACATCTGAAGGGTCGTAAGGGTTAGCGCGTGCCATGATTAATTAATTGGTTTAGTTTCGTGTTACAAATCAGAAGACACCGAAGACGTCCAAACACATTCTCACTACCTCACTCTTACTCTGTCTGTAACGCCAGGAGTAAAGGTTGAGAAGTTCTACCTCATCATCTGTGAGACGAAGAGTTAAGTGATTAGTAGAAGGTGTGTCTTTACGTTTAGGTCTTCCTACTGAAGAAGACATCATTTAGACTTTCTGTTTGTAGAATTTAGATTCTTTGTAGAGGTCTTTACGTTCATTGAAGTTAGCAATGTAATCACCTTCATGGAGACCATTGAATTCTGGGTCGTAGTCAGTTGCTAGGAAGTCAAACCAGTCCTCTTGGTCTTCAGTAAAGACACCATCAGAGAAACAATCCTCTTCTACCTCTCTACCTGGAACAGGTGAAGTAGAAAGACCAAAAGGGTCAGTAATTAAAGAAAGAGCATGTCTTACATTCTCAAGTTGAGAGTAGTGAGTAACTCTAAAGAGTCTTTTCTTACTACCATTACCACTTGGAACAAATGCGAGGACTGTAAGAAATCCAGCATTCAGTAATGCATCAACTGCTTTACCAACCTTCAGTTTACCAAGACTTAGTTGAGATGCTAATCCTTTGATTGACCATTCAGTAGTCCCTCCAAAGTCACTTCTTTCAGACCAAGGCAAATGCTTTCTCTTGTCGTAGCATCTGTCTTTGTAAGCACTCTCGTAAAGTAGTGCGTAAACTTCTACAGCACCAGGAGTCTTAAGATTACTGACTTCAAGAATTGGTGGGTAGGAGTTTAGTAGGTAAGTGCACTTCGATGGTTTGGTTTGTCTTACTGGGTAAGTCCTGTAACCGTTCTGACTTTCTTTTCCTGAACAGTCTTCATTCCCTTCGATGTGTGGATTACGGGTGAACACAGTTTTACTCGTGTTCCATGTGGACCCCATTTTCTCACTCTTTTTCATCATTAGGTCCAAAGAGTGTTACGGATGCTGCCCATCCTGTGTCTTGTTTCTGTGTTGTGTAAGGGTTACCTTGTTCCACTCTTCCGTAGATGTTGTAACCATTAGTGTCTAGGAGTTCTACGATCTTTTCTTGAAGTTTCCTGTCTCCGTAGAGTTTCAGAGAAACTTTGTTTTCAATCTTTTTAGTCATTAGTTTGGGTGTAATCTGTTTTCGTTTTCCCTTTCACGGGTGAGGTCCGGACCTGAACAGTTTTACTCGTGTTCTAACTGGACCCCATTTTTTGTTAGTTAGTCTTCTGCGAAAGTAAATCGTTCTTTCCAGTAATCGGAACCACGAGGAATGGCACCAATTGTGCGGAGAACCTCTCGGACTCCGTCACTGGTTGAGGAGTAACCGGACATGGTTGACCAGTCATCCAACCATTTCTGTTCCTCTGAAGTCAAAGGAAGGGTAATCGTAGTCATTGTTTACTACCGTGTTCTGTGTGTAATGGGTGAATCGTTCGTTGTGTTGTTCAAACACTGGTGCCAAGACTTGATGTAATGTTTCGTCCACTTCGTCGAAGGTCTTCTCACCTAATCCAACATCAATGTAAGGGATTAATTCAATCTCATTGTCATCGTTGAACCAATGTTTAAAGGAGTAATTTGCTTTCATTTCTAAGATTAAAAGTAGATGATTTCATCTCTCTGTAGTGCTCCCTGGAGACCGACTGCGGGGCAGTGGATTACAAGGATGAGGGTAATTTCTGGGTCATTTTCGGGTAGGTTTCCCACAAAAGTGGACACGGTTAACAGAACAGGTAGGGCGATTCAAGAATTTGGTCTAAGTCAATGTTTCCGATTGGAGGTAGTCCAACTTCATCAGTCAAACCATTGGAGTCCAACAGTTCTTCAAAACATGGTGAAGTCACTACATTGTGCATTGCCTTTCTAAAGTGAGGAATGACAGAACTAAATTGTCCACTTAAACAGAAAATGCAGTCGTGAACTGTGAAGACAGGAATCTCTTCAGGAACACCCAAGATTCCTAATGTCATCACTGCACCATCTAAACTGTGAGTAAAGTTAGCGGCAATTGCTGATTGATTCTTAGAGAGTTTTGGTTCTCCTTCACCAGTCTCGATGTAGGCAAGACCTTCACTTGAGATTGAAAGTTTGCCGTAATGACCTCCACCAGCAGCGTAAGTCTTGACATCGATGAAACAAGATTCTCTGTAGTCTTGAGTGACAAACATCCCTGAAGGTGATGTCCAAGTAATCTTCTCTAATCCCTTCTTTAGAGCAGCACCAGCAAGTTTCTTGAACCATTTGTTCAATTCCATGTAATCAGGGAATGCAATCTCCATTCCTTGAATTCCTGCTCTACAAAGGATGGTTAGGTCTCCCCGATGAATCTCAGGGATTGTTCCTTTCTTCACCTTCTTAGCGAGTGCTTGTCTGATGTTCCCGTGTCGTGTTCTGACTGTTGCTCCGTAACCACAAGTCATTGCTTGAGTCTTGTTTACCGCACGGTCATGAACTGAAGGGTCTACTTCAAAGACATCACGCTTTTCAGTTTGTTTGTCAGGTTTCTTGTCAGCATTCCATCTAATCCTGTCTTCCTCACGTCTTTCTAACTGGAGTTTCATCCAGTCTTTGTTCTCTAGGAGAAGTCTTGCCTCCCTAGCAACCTCTCCGTAAAGGTCTTGAGGTTCTTCAGTGATTAGAACATTGGTGAATCGTGCTGCTTTCTCATCTCCAATTAGTGCGGAGAGGATTTGAACACCAGAGCAAGTCTGGTCACGTCCAAAGAACACGTAGACCCGATGTCTCTCACCAGTAACAAAGACTCTGTAGAACTCCTCACAGAGCGAGAGGAAACAGAAGGGTTCATCAGCACTCATCCAATGGTCATTTGCCATTGGGTTGAGAATCATCGTTTCAAACTCAGGATGTGAGGTGTAACTCATCGCCCAAGTCAGTCTTTCAAAGAAGTCTTGTTTGTCAACACCATCAAATGCACCAGCGGTAGCAATTGAAATCAACAAATCTCGTTTAGTGTCTTCATTGATTCCCGCTCCCTCAGCACTGATTAACAATGCTTTAGCGTAGTCAGCACCCTGAGGTGAAAGACCACTAACAGAAGGGTAAAGACGACCTCTTGTGTCTAGGAACCATGGGAAGTAGATGCGTTCTTCATCTCTGAATTGTTCAGCGATGTTGATTGTCCTTCCACTTGGTTCAGACCTCTGCTCATCAATCTTCTGGTCATGGTAAGCACTAGACAACTGTCTCATGACTTTCTTGTAGTCATCAGATTCCTTGTCGAGAGTAGCGATGTAGTCAGAATCAACTAAAGGGAAGTGTTCATCCTCCCAGGAGTCCTTCTCGTAGGTTCTAAACGAACCAATCTCCCAACTCTTACGAATCAGGTCTGTTTGTAGTTGAAGGATGTAAGGATTGATTCTGAAAGGAACTCTCTGTAGTTTGTTGAGAGCATCAATTACTAACTGTGATGGTTCGCTACCTGCATTCCAATGAATCAGATTTGCTGCCATCCTGTTGATTTGAGTAAGGTAACCACCCCTCTCCTCAAGTGACCAGTCCAATGGTTCGCAAACCATCGGCAATGGTTTCATTGAATCCTTGTTAGCAAGGTCTTGAATCTTGTCTCTGTAGAGGAGACCAGTCCTTGTGAATCCAATGTAACAAGCATCCTTGTGTTTTTTAGGTTTAGATTCCCTGTTAGGGTCCATGAAATCAGGTTGTCTCTTTTCAAAGAAACCTTCACCAGTCTCATCAATTGACAGACTCATCACTGCCTTTAGTAGTAATGAACCTAACCTGACATGAGACTCAGCATCCATCCATTGCCAGGTCATCTCCTCATGGTTGTTTAACGCAACCCTCATCCCATTTACTTTCTTGTCGTAACGTCTTACAGGGTCGTGTAAGTAGTAACGAGTCAGAGTCTTGAAGTAGTTAGGGTCGGCATCCTCCATGTAGGCAATGAATGCTTGATGTTCTACTTGTTCGCTAATCTCACATTGGAGTTGAGTAATCTTTGCACCCAAACTGTGACCTCTTCCTAACTTGTCAAGGATTACAGAGACAGTAATGTGTGCCATCATCGCTGATGTCATCCAAGTCTTCATTCGCGTGAACTCAGCAACTGCTTGTCCTACACGTCCTCGTGATTGGATGTAGTCCTCATGTTTGTCTAACCAGCGAACAATGGAAGGAACCAGAACGGAGCGCAATCCTCTTGCACCATCTGTCTGTGAACCTCTTCCACCTGTTTGGTTCTCTTGTGTCTTCTTAATTGACTTACCTAAGAAGTGTTCTCGTTGCGCTTGTTCCCTCTCTAACTGTCTACGTTGCGAGGCAGAAAGTTCGCATGTCAATGAAACATTCGTTTCCGAGGTCTTCTTTTGTAAGGTGTCTTCTTTGTTCTCGTTCAATCGGGTCTCTCCAGTAGGTGTTAGTTGGTGAATGTGCTTTCCTCACATCACGTCGCGCAATCTGATGTTGTTCAGATGGTTTCCATCCAACGTCTTTGAAGAATTGTTGGAAGTCATTCCACTCTTCGACCATTTCATGTCTTGCTTTAATTGTTGCCCAGGTTCTGAATTCAATCGATTCACCATTAGAGCAACCACCATGTCTAAGTTGTGATTTACCCAACAATCGACCGGTGTCTTTCTTTAAACATCCACAACTTTTCTTCTTTCCAGATTTAAGTTTTGTTGTGTCAACTAATGCCCATGTTCCACATTCGCAGACACAGAACCAAAAGTTCTTACCATTCATTCTTCCTGCGTGACTGTCAACAGTCAGTCTTCCAAAATTTTTCCCAACTAAATCTTGCACAGGTTGAGGCATTCATTACTTTCTCATTAGGTTTACAAAAAAGGGGGAGGGAAACCACTGCAGTTTCAGGTCCCCCGTGTTACTTACAGTCCTGCTTTACGTTTGAAGTTGGCAACACGTGAACGCAACCAACTCTTCTCCACTCCTTGAATTTCTGCAATTTCCTGCATCAGGTAACCCTCGTTAAAAAGGTTAATTGCGTGACAGTTTCTCAAGTCGTTAATTGTGTAACCACTACCTGCGTAGTAGTTAGTCAAGTCATTTGCTAAGTCACCAGCATTGTCTGCTGTTACTTTGCCAACGATGTTCTGAATGTTTTCAATGACCTCACCATTAGGGTCAAGTTGATTCAACCAATCAGGGTCAAACTTAACTGACCTTGGGGAAGGATTCTCTTGATTGAGTTTTTCTCCGATGACGGCAACACCATCCTTTAGAAATTGCAAGTCATTTAGTTCTCTTAGAAGGTCATTAGGTGTAAGTCCAGCGATGTAGGCAAGACACTGAAGTGCTCGCCCTGATGGATTTAAGATTGATTCAAAGTGTTCAAAAGCATTTTCTGGTTTAAGGTAACGACCTAATTCTTGACTCGGTTCAACAACCTTTTGTGATGCTTTGTCTGCAATCTCATCAAACTCTTCCTTGTAATGACTTCCAAAGTCAACCTCTACAAGGTTGCCAACACCCTTTAAGTTTTTTACCCTTGCGTCTAATGTTGATTGTTTGTTGACTCCATCAAAAGATTCAAGCATCGCGTTGCCAAAGGGAGTTTCAAAGTCCTCCAACGCATGAAGGATGAATCCGTAATGTCGCTTTGATGATGTCCGTGTGTAGTTCTTACTAACGTAATTGAAAAACTCTTCGTTGCTTTTAAGATTAAACATGTTCCTTTAGTGTTATGATTTCAGACATTTTGTTGTCCGCCAGATGTCTTAAGTGACATCCGGTAATTACTTCTAGGGACTTACATCTAACGAATGCCCAGTGTTACTTACAGAAGTGCTAATGCTTCTGCTTTACCTTCAAGTCCTGCGTGCGAGTAACGCAAGGTTGTTGCACTCTGACGATGTCCGAGAGTGTCCATGATTTGAACAAGGTTCGCACCTTTCTTCCAGAGATTAGATGTCGCTGTGTGTCTAAGGGTGTGGAAACATTTCTCCTCACTTACCCTTGCAATCCTCTGAACCTTCCTTAGTTCGTAGAGAATCTTTGCTCCGTTGTAGTCAAAGACTGACTCACCTGTTCGTTCACTGTGTAAACGTTCTACAAGGTCTCTCAGTGACCCTACAAGGGGAAGGATTCTGTCTTCACCTGTCTTTGTGTCGATGAAGGTTAACTCTCCCTTAGAGAGGTTTACATCACTCCATTGGAGGTCTTCAATTTCACCACGTCTCGCACCAGTCTTTGATGCAAAGAGGATGATGTCTTTGATTTCTCCTCCTACTACATCAGAAGCAAGCAACATCTGCTCAACCTCTTCATCTGTGTAGAAGACATCCTTACCCCTAGGTTCCTTGAGGTTGCTGAACCCAGGTTTGTGAGTGATGTGATTGAACTGTTTCATCACCGTCAAGACAGTAGACAACGCTGAGGTGATTCGGTTCACTGTTGCGGGAGTCTTTCCCTCCGCAGTAAGACACTCCTGAATGTTGATGAATGACATCGCATCAATCTTCTCAACGTCCACATCACCCAACACATCAACGCAATGCTTGCTGTTAATCATCGCTGTCTTGTAACCCTTAGCAGTTGGTTTCCAAGCGCGTCTGACTTGCGTAGTGAACTCAATCGCTTCGGTTAGTTTCATGTAAAAATTTTTCGTAGTGTTTAGTTGCCTTGAAAGGAGAGGTAGTCCATTACCGAGTCCCTGATTAATCGTTGTTTAGAGACACCTGCGTTAGTTGCAAAGTCAGTCAATGCGATTGCATTTTCTTGGTAGAAACTTGTCTTGATTGGTTGTCCAGGTTCCCAACATGAACGGTCTCCACAACCATGTTGTTTAGTAGTAATGATTCCTGCTTCAAGGAGTGAATCTCTTACAAGGTTCTGTGGGTTTACATCCAACCATGAGTAACGTTCTCCACTTGGACTTGTCGCTTGCGTTCTGCAGTAAGCAAAGATTTCATCTGCAATGTCACCTTGAGGTGTAAAACTTACTGTCTTAAAAGTCATTTGCTTACCTCCATGGTGTTGGTTTCTTCAAAGGGATTGCCTACCCATTGAGTCTCGTAATCTCTTACGAGTCCCTGAATTGTTTCTCTTACCTGTTGTCCTTTCTCCATCGTGTAAACCACCGCAGTGATGATGTAAGCGATGTAGACAGCGACCTTGCGAGCAAAGTCTTCAATGTGGATGGAAAGAATCTCATCAGAAAGATTCAATGCAGCGGCATTGGTGAATGATTTGATGTTCATTTGTTTAGTTAGTTAGTTAATTGGTAAGCAGTTAAGTCTTGTTGGAAGTTGACAATCTCTTGCGTTGTCATTGTGTCAACAAAAGACAAGACACTAAACACGGTTGCTTCTGTGTCTTGTGGAATGTTCTGTCTAAACCAGATGATTAGTTGACCTAAACAAACTCGTCCAAACTTGATGTCTTTGTCTTCAATGCCACCTGCAAACTTCACCACTTGCTTTGCTAGTAGGCGTGACGCTTCTGGTTCATCTCTGAGTGCATCCTTCACTTCCTCGTAGATTCTTAGTCCATTCTCTACAATCTCTTTGAAGGTAGGTGCTTTAGGTTTACCAAATCCTTTGAATGTCATTTTGTCCTTTAGTTCTAATGTTTACTTCGCCGTTACTTGCTAATGCGCTACGGACTTGCGAGCGCAGGTGATTACTTAACCGTCACCGATTCCTAAGTAATCTACTTGAGACAATTCAAAGCAACGATTACAGAACCACCAGAACGCATCTAGGTTTGCTTCTTTAGGGAAACAGTTCGTTGAGTAATCCGGTAGGAACTTGACTTCCTTTAAGTCAAAGTCCAGAGAGTAGACACCCTCACATTCTTCAATCTTGTCAAACACTTCCTTAGTTACATCATCCTTAAAGGTGATGATGCCAACAAAGGTAATGTCACACATCTCTGTTTCATCTTGGATGAAGTCCAGGGAGTTCTCTGTTACCCATTCAACAATCTTCTCTTCATCAAGTTCTAAATCCTCAACCTCCTGGTAGTTGTCACAAAGGTTGTAGTAGAACTGTGTCTTCTCTTCATCTGTTAGTTTGTCAATGAAGTCTTTTTGAACACTGTAGTCTTTCAAGTTTGTGTAATCAGTGTTGTCCTTGATTTCTTTGTAAGTTGTCATTAAGTTAAACTTCTCCCTTTTCTAAGTCCAAAAGGAAATCAATCAATTGATTGTAGAAATCTCCGTAGTAGTTCCTTGCCATCTCTTTTAGTTCTTCATTCAATTCAAGTTCCTCAATGAGTTGTGTTCCTCTGAGGTGAACTGGTTTGTTTTGTTCTTTCATTAGTTAAAAGTTCCATCTAAGAATTGTTCAGCAATTGACTTGCTTACGTGTTTACCATTCACCTCAAACTTGTAAACATCTCTGTCTCCGTAACCATTACGGAACTCACAAGAGATTACGTTCTTACCAACAAGTTCCATGTGTAACTCTCTTGAATCTTCACTTGCCTTTACCTTCATTTCATCTGTAGTCATTAGTTAAAAGTCCTTTAGTAGTAGTTAGTTACCAAGGGTTTAATGTCTGTTGGTTAGACAAATGTTGTATCGAATGTGTTAGTTAGTTAGACTTTTCTTTGATGATTTGATTCATGATGCCTGTTAAACAATCAGCAAGGTTGTTCATTGCCTCCAACCTTGTTTCACCTGTGTTCTCCATTCGTTCAGACAACATCCTCTCGATTGTCTTAGTTTGCTCAGTTGTAAGTGGAGAGTTAGTCATTAGTTAGTAATCCTTTAGTTAGTGTTAGTTAGTGCGTTCGTAGAACGAACACTACCAAGGGTTTAATGTCTGTTGGTTAGACAAGAGTGAGGTAGCGTCCAGGATGTAAGAAACAGTTGGAGTTACCTACGAATCACCACTAAATGTTGCTTAGTGTGAATGTTACTCAACACCCCTAATCTCTAAACTCATGTTTACCTCATGAGTAAGCAATTCAAGGTGGTGAATGATGTGGTAGAACCAGTAAGGTTGTTCTACTGTTTCAACCCTTACTACATCTCTTGTGAAGTAGAGAGGTTCGTAACCCGCATCACGCAATTGTTGTTCTGCGTCTTTTTCAAAGTAGAAATTGTTGTAGTTCATTGGGAATCTCCAAGTAATTGATTTACCGCTTCATCAGTTAGTTCCATCTCACCAAACAACCCATTCAACATTTCCAATGAATGTTCGGTTGCCTCTTCTTTTGTGTTACCCCATTTCATCTCTCTTTCGATGTTGTCTTTGAGAAATGTTCTCATCATTTCAAAGGTTTCTTTTTCTTCATCGTTAATGAATTCGATTTGGTTACTCATTAGTTGTTCTCCTTTACATCATGTGGATGAGTAGGAACCCACACCTCAATCTCTGAGTAAGGAACACCATCACCATCTAATGTTTCAAGAGCAATGAATGGTGTGTTCTCATCATTCCAATCAGTTGGTAACATTCCAAAGTAATTTTCTACATCCTTCTTTGCTTCTACAACTTGTTCATTGAAGAACACCTTCGCTTCCTCTAATGAATTGAACTTCTCAAGTTCAGTGAAGTGTTCACCATCCTCGCTGTAAACAATGTAATCCATTTCATCCTCAACATCTTCTCTCTGTGAATTAAGGATGGGGTAACAATCAATCATCTCATCCTCAGAATCCTCATCTGTTCTTTGGCGAAGGGTTAACTCTTCATCCATCGATGTGTAATCATCATCTAATGCTTTCTCTTGTTCCCACAGTTTACTAATCTCCTCAAAGGATTCTGATTGGTAAACGTGTTGTGTTTCTCCACTTGATTGGTGAAGGTAGATTGTGTAAATCATTGTTCTGGTTCCTTTAGTTAGTTTGGTTCATTTGTTGGTTGATTCAATCCCCCATTCAGGTGAATGATTCTCTTCATCACTCACCCGTTCAGGTGATTCAACCTTTCTTGCGGTTACCTCTCATCACATCCGCATCCGTTGCGTGAACCTCATTACACCAGAGGTGCGATGGATTCGATAATGGTTGGTGAGGGTAACTACCATCCTTTTGGTAACTCGGTTGTGGATGGGTTACCACTCCGATGAGATGTTGAGGTGTTGGTTGGAACTCATCCTCCCTTACCTCATCTCCTTTAACTTTCTTTTTTAATTCTTCAATCCTCAATCCCCACTCCTCATCCCATGGTGTTGGTGTTACAACCCTGGATTTCTTAGGGAGTGATGATTCATTCCGTGGTGCGGAAACTCCTCTCAGCGCATGTGAACCGCTTCTGAGGTTGTTTCTACATCTCCGTTTCTCTGCGTTCTTGTTCATGGTTCCTTTGGTTCGTGGTTTTTAATCTCCCAAGGGTTTTGAGTTTGTTGGGTAAACCTTTTGATTTCCACGGGGGAAACCGCTACTAATCGTTCTTCACGCTTTCGGGAACCTCAATCGCCGGGTTACCTAATCACTTCGCTCATCTCCCAGGTAGGTGATTACCATCGCGTAGATGGTGCGGTTCCCTCTGGTGGTTCCTTTCGGTTGTGTTCTCTCGAACCCGATGAGTTTGTTGTTGGTGGTGGGAGGTGGTTCCTCTCCACTCCCTACATCTTACACGATTCTTACCCACAATGGTGGGTTTTGTTGTGGAACGTTACACGGATGTGTGTTGGTTCTGAAGGGAGGAGAAAGGGTGAACTCTCTCCACTCCCTACATCTTACACCATTCCTACACACATTACAAGGGGTGTTGTTCCAGTTCGTGATGTGGTTGTGTAGGTTCTCATCCACCTCTCACTCACCTCACTCACTCCATGTAACCGTTCTCCTCTACCTCAAATTCCAAATCCGCTAACGCATCTAGCGCATCCATCAGTGGTGTTCCATCCATCTCATCCCACGCTTCATCACTGAGTGAATCCCGATGGGTTTGAAGGAGGTAAACCAACCGATGGGTTAGTTCCTGGTTGTTCATCCTTTGGTTCTGTAAGTTCTGGTTACCAAGAGAGAGCGAACACGCTCCATCCCTTGGTTCCACCATCTTAACACATTTGAACCACAACTGTGTAGGTTCTGTTGCGGTTCTTAACGAAGTGGTTCATCTCTGTGTGTAGGTTGAACAAACCCTTAGTGTGATTAGTGTGAATTCTCTACGGTTACTTCCTGTTCAGTTAGTTCACCTAACCCCTCTGTAATCCTCTACAACAGTGTTCACTACTCTCTGTGATGGATTGTTCATTCAACGTGTTACCACGTGTTGTAGTTCCTTCTACACATCTTAGATGAAGTGTTAGTTAGTAATGGTGTCACTGTGTTACTTAGCGATGAACAGTAAGCATTAGTTTGTCTAATCAATCAGGGTAATGTTGATTACATTTAGCAATGGGAAAACGGAAACAGATAATGAAACAAAGAAACAAACAAATGAGAATGATTCTCAAATTAATTACATCATCATCACATCATTACCCGCTCGCTTCGCTCGCTCCCCCGCCAATTAATTAATTAGTGCGGTGATTAGATGAGCAATCTACTCGATGTTACTCAGCACACACAGTAGGCAACACATTGCCCTGGTAATCCGCCCGTTTTACAGTAACTACCCTGCCCACCGGGGGTGTTACAAACTCCCTGATTAAACGATTAGGGTTCAGAGATTTTTGTTATTTTTTAAAGGGACTGTAGAAGGACCTGTAAGAGTAAATGGTTAGCAAAGGTAATCTACTACCTTCCATCTTTTACAGGCACCTTGTAGGACCTAATTCAGGAATCAGTCCCCCACATCCCAGTGTTTAAGGGACTCAGATTTGGAACTTTCTGATGTTCCTCTCCCATTCATCACGCTCTTTAGCAGTTAAGTCTCTACCAGGGTTAGCAAGGAAGACCATGCGTGGTTCATTCCTCCATCCTTCAAGGATGCGTTCGTCTTTCTGTGAGCGAGACTTCGCTCGCACTTTTGTTCTTTTCATCTAAGGTTAATTAGTTCTAATTTGTTCTACCCATTCAGTAACTCTTACATTTCAAGTGTCAAAAAGACACAACGTCACAGGTTCTTCCATTCACTTCATCTGGTGAAGTGTTTAATGGGTTCTAATCGCTTCATTCAAAACCTAAATCAATTACTTTTCTACCTTCTCTCTTCTGTCCAATTGGCAATTCAGTTAATTCTCTTGTCTTTCTTCTTACATCTAACCTTGCGTAATGCTGTAACAGGACTTGAGGTGAATGACCAGACATCATCGCTAACTCTGCGATTGGTGTCCCTCGCATTAGGTGGTCTTCTACAAATGTAGAACGCATGGAGTAAATCGTGTAAGGTTCATCACTTGCCCAATGACCTTTAAGGTTCAACTTGTCTACACATTGCTTCCAAGTTCTGTTGAACCCTGAATGACTGTAGGGTCTGCAATGGTTGTAGAAGTTACCGAAGACATGTGCGTCTTCATTGTAATCAGTGGATTTAAACCACTTCTCATTGTAGGAACGTTGGTAAATTCTCCATTCCTGTAACTGTGTTCCACAATTAGCAGGGACTTGTCTAGGGACTCCAGTCTTGGTGTCTCTTGCTGAAATCTCTGCAACGATGTGAGGTCTTGTGTCTGTTGAAGATGAAGACCTTGGACCTAGGTCAATCAGTTCGATGTTCTTCCATTGTAGTTTGTGTAACTCAATTGGTCTTAACCCTGAGTTCTTAGCAACCATGATGAAGGTGTAGAACTGTTTTCTCCAGTAATGAATCCTGTGACTTGGGTAGTTCTCTGCATCTTTTAGGTAGATGTCTTTAACGTAGTGCCAGATTTTGTTCCAATCATCAGGACCGATTGCTGGGTTAGCAAGTAGTTCGTCTTTCTTGATTTTAATTGTAGGAACTAACTTCAGTCCTGCAACATCAGATGCAATGAGACGTTGTTGCTTTAGGTAATTAAGAAAGCAAGAGACTTCTTTGAGTTCAACTTTTACAGTGAGACGCTTTGCACCTTTCCTGTAGTGTTGGTAATCATTAAATGTGTCTTCTTTAATTTCTTGTGTCTTTTGTAGTCCTTTGCTTTCTAAGTAAGGAGCAACGTGATTGTTCAACAGTAGTTTACGTTTGTAGACTGTCTTCTGTTTGATTTCATCTAGGTCAGCACGTTTCTGTGATTCCAGTAAGTAATCAGAGATTGCTCGTCCGATTCCTGTTGTTCTTTTTCGCTTCTTTACTGATGCAAAGATTTTTGCAACGGGTGTTCTGAACTTGGTGTAACAGTCAATTGATTTCTTCTTCGCATCTTCAAGGGTGTCTAC
This sequence comes from Synechococcus sp. MVIR-18-1, assembly GCF_014279835.1. Classification (NCBI taxonomy): domain Bacteria; kingdom Bacillati; phylum Cyanobacteriota; class Cyanophyceae; order Synechococcales; family Synechococcaceae; genus Synechococcus; species Synechococcus sp. MVIR-18-1. The sequence goes on from NZ_CP047942.1 coordinate 541,808, forward strand.
CCCTTCAATTTTCATTGACCTGTAACGTCGTTCACCCTCTACCAGTTCTCGGTAGTAGAAGACATCAGGTCGTTCCTGGTAGGAAAGGACTTCTCCGTTCCCTTCAAGGACAGAGACCTTCTGATGGAGTTTGGGCAAGGGTCTCTCTCGGACCCCTGAATGTTAGAGCAATTGTTAGAGTAAGTCCAGTTCTAACCTTGTAAAACCCTGTGTGTTACTGCAAGTGCTTGGTTCCAGGGGATGCGCTGCGTTGGTCTTGTGAGGGCAGCAATGCTTTGTTGCAGGAGGGGGCAACGCCTTTGTTATCGCCTGAGTCATTGCTGGCTGCCCTTGGACCAGGACCGCTTGCCGCCGCGAGGTCTGCGTCGATGCCATTGGACCGATCCCGGTCTTCAGCAGAGCGGAATCCTTCACTTCTGCGTTGCGTTGATGAAGGGCTCACGCTTGAACAGCTGTCTGCAGCACTGAGCTGCAGTCCAACGCAGGTGGCCCATGAGTTGTTGCAGCTTGAGCTCGAGGGTGTCATCGAGCCCAAGCCTGGTTTGCGTTGGCGGTCCGTTTAATCTGATCCCATGGGCGTGATTCGCTGCAAGGGAACAGATCTACTGGTGTGGAGGCGTGAGCTGATCCGTCGGGGTGGACGCGCTGTGGATTTGGATTGGCTGCTTTCGATGGCCGCAGATTGCTCTTGGGGTGATCTTCAAAAACTACGAATTTGCCCAGATGTTGAGATCGAACTGAGTGCCCCGTTGCACGACCTCACGGATCTTTGGACTCGGCATTGCGATCAGCACATTCCTCTTCAGCACTTGGTTGGCCTTTGTCCATGGCGAGATTTTGAGCTGGAGGTGTCGTCCGACGCCTTGATCCCCCGTCAAGAAACTGAGCTGCTCATCGACTTCGCTTTGCAGTGTTTGCCAGAGGATGCATGCCATCTGGAAGGGATCTGGGCCGACTTGGGAACGGGCTCTGGAGCTTTGGCGGTGGCTCTTGCCCGTGTTCTCCCTCACTGGCAGGGGCATGCCGTGGACTCCAGTGCCAGTGCGCTTGCTCTTGCTGAACGCAATCTGATGGCCCTCGCTGGCAACAGTGGTTGGCAACTCCATCGCGGCAGTTGGTGGGAACCGCTCAAACCATGGTGGGGACAGTTTGGCCTTGTGCTGAGTAACCCGCCCTACATCCCAACGGCTGTGATGGATGAACTCGAGCCCGTCGTTAAAGACCATGAGCCCCATCTGGCTCTGTGTGGCGGTGGTGATGGACTCGACTGCTGTAGGCAGATCATTCGGGATGCCCGCAAAGCATTAGCGCCAGGCGGCTGGATTCTCTTGGAACACCACCACGACCAGAGTGCGATGGTGCTGGAGTTGCTCACTGATGCAGGTCTTGAACGGCCAGAAGCCCGTTATGACCTTCAGGGCATTCCCCGCTTTGCTCTTGCTCAGCGAGCTTGCCAATCCATAACTTCCGATCTGTCGATGGAGGAACGATGACGATCAACCCTCTCAATCTGTTGGATCGCGACGGTATCAATGCGCATTTGCGTGCTGGGGGCGCCGCCCTACTCCCAACAGACACCCTTCCAGCACTGGTTGCGGCGCCAGAGCAGGCGGCTCAAATTTGGCGCTTAAAAAAACGGCCCCAAGACAAGCCGTTAATTCTGATGGGTGCTGATGTTGAAGGGTTGTTGTGTCATGTCTCCCCAGCTGCTCGAGCTGATGCCAGTTTCCTTGCCCAACGGCACTGGCCAGGGGCCCTCACCCTGGTGCTACCAGCTTTTGGTCCCGTTGCAGAAGTCCTCAATCCTGGAGTGGCAACCCTTGGTTTGCGCATCCCAGCTTGCAAGGCCATGTTGGATCTACTGCGTTGCAGCGGTCCGCTTGCCACGACCAGTGCCAATGTGTCGGGAGAGCCCTCGAGTCGAACTGAAATAGAGGCGGCTCGAGCCTTTCCAGATTTGCCATTGCTTTCACCGATCCCTTGGACTGCCCCGTCCTGTCAAGCGAGTTCAGTGATTGCTTGGCGAGGACCTCAAGGCTGGCATTGGCTTCGCAGAGGCGCTGTGATGCCAGCAGGAGTAGTGAGCCTTCCTGAATGCTCTGGTTGATTGCTTCGTTGATTTTGCTTCAAACCGCCATTCACTGGCTGTTTGAACCTGTGGTCCAATTGCTCACGCCATGGCTTGGTTTGGACGTGCTCCCATGGCTATTGGCCATCATTGGGATTTGGATTTTTACAGGTCGTTCAAGCCGCTGAGCTCACCGTGGAGCTGCAGAGCTGAGCGTGATGGATGGATCTTCTCTGAAGCCGGCTAACGGATTTGAACCGATGACCTTCGCTTTACAAAAGCGCTGCTCTACCACTGAGCTAAGCCGGCATTGAAGGGAGTTTACCGCTGCACGTTCTCGTGGACTCCGAATGGGTGCGGAGCCACCACATTGAAAGTTCAAGTCGCGACCGGCAACCACTTTTATCGAGTGCGTTGCTGATGTGACTTTCAACCGTGCGGATGCTCACCACCAGCCTGGAAGCAATAGCTCGATTGCTAAGCCCCTCCAGGAGGAGTTGGACCACGGTGATTTCTGCGGGGGTGAAGGCTTGCTCAGCCATGGGTTCTGGAACTGCTTCCAGAACCATTCCCCCTTTAATCAGATTTGGGATTGGTTGATGCAACCGGTCGACGAAACGGCAAGTTGGCAACAAGGGCCGTTACACGATCTTCGGTTTCCAGGCTCACATCGCCTTCCTCCAGATCAATGTCAACGTACTTAGCCACTACTTCAAAAATTTCACGACGCATTTGGTCGAGAAGCTCAGGGCTCAGGTCACTGCGGTCGTGCGCCAGAACGAGTTGAAGCCTGTCTCTAGCAGTACTGGCGCTTGCTGGTTGCCGCCCCAGCAATTTGTCGACGAGGTCACGGAGAGTCATCGGTTCAGAAGATCTTCGTTTGCATCAAGCGGCGCACTGTGGCCCGAAGGCCCGAACGCTCCTTGGAAGGATCCAGCAATGGGATGTCTTCTCCTTGAAGGCGGCCAGCGATATTGCCGTAAGCCTTGGCTGCTGGTGATTTTGTTCCATTCAGGGTGAGAGGTTCACCTCGATTGGTGCTCACGATCACCTGCTCATCTTCCAGCACTAATCCGAGCAAGGGGAGAGCCAGGATATCGGTGACGTCATCCACAGCCAACATCTCTTGATTGGCCATCATTTTGGGCCTTACCCGATTCAGAACGAGCTGAACTGGGTTCACCCCATGGGTGTTGAGCAATCCGATCACGCGATCCGCATCACGCACAGCCGACACTTCAGGAGTGGTGATCACAATCGCTTCACGCGCTGCGGCAACGGCGTTCTTAAATCCGTCTTCAATGCCTGCGGGGCAGTCGATCAGCACGTAATCGAAACGTTTTTCAAGCATGGAGGCAATGGCCTGCATGTCTTCTGGTTTGAGCCACTCGAGCATCCGCGGGTTGCCAGCGGGTAACAACGCCAGATTGGGAACTTGCTTGTGCTTCACAAGGGCCTGGTCCAAGCGGCAGGTCTCGGCCAAAACCTCTTGAGCTGTATAGACAATTCGATTTTCGAGTCCTAGCAGCAAATCAAGGTTCCTCAAACCGAAGTCGGCATCCAAGACAACGGTGCTGGACCCACGCTGGGCCAGGGCAATTCCCAAGTTGGCCGTCAGGGTGGTCTTACCGACGCCACCCTTGCCGGAGCAAATCAGGATTGTTCGCGAATTTGACGTCACGTTGTCGCGGTGGATTTGGCCAGGTTAAGGGCTAGTGCTCTTGATTGTTCGAATCGGCAGAAAGCTCTTGCATTGACAAGTCACTGCGGGGATCAGCAGGCTCGATCGAAATCACTCCATCCACAATCCGGGCTTCCTCCGCAAGTCCAGGTTGGGGTTTCTCCTCTGGTCCCCTGGCTACTAGATCCGCAATTCGTAGCTGCAGGGGACGGAGTTGTAATGCCGTGATGCGTGCATTTCGATCGCCTTCAACTCCTGCATGGGCACAGCCACGAAGGCGTCCCCAGATCAGAACGTTCCCCCCGGCACTGATTTGGGCGCCAGGATTAACATCGCCAATGAGCAAAACGTGGTGGCGTGCTTTGAGGTGGTCTCCCGATCGCAGGGTTGCACGATGCGTCAATAGGGCTGGGGCCTGCTGTTCTTCAGGGCGATTAGAAAGCGAATCAGCAAGCTGCGGGGTGGTGAGCTGAGCTGGAATGCCCAGGGCGTTGGCGCTGACCACGGTGAGGGGATTGCAGCTTTTGATCGAGAGCAATCGACATCTGCGTTCTTTTAGTTGAGCTTGAAAGGCAGAAAGCACCCGGCCATTGAGTAACCACTCGCCGCTGTCCAATTCGAGATCCTTGCCCTCAAGGCCATTGAGTTGGTCCTCCAGGGTGTCTTGCCAAGGGATGTGCCGATTGGTGGGCAGAACCAGGCGATGGCATGCCGCTTGAAGGGTCTCTTCGGTCAAAGCCACCGACGTGATCAAGAGTGGAAATTGACGTTAAATCTGCGCCAGGTATTGGCCCACCTTTCGTTTCAGTTCCTGACTGATTTGCTTTGGATAGATCAGCCAGCTGGTGCTGACAGGCTTGCTCAAGCTTTTAACGAGTGCTGAGCTTTGCTCGAGTGCTTGAAGTTGCTGGCCATTCCAGAGCCTCAGCCCCCCGCGATAGGGGTGATATCCATGCAGTTGTTGATGGCGTAGACCGCAACTCAAACTCGGATCCAATCCCTTTGCTTCGGCCAATCCCCGTGCGAGAGCCAAGCATTCGAGCTGTTTCTCCTTGGAGAGGCTGTCCACATCGAGAGCTTTGAGGAGTCGGCGGTTGAGAAACCGATCACAGAGATCAGCGAGCGGGCGAGGGGCTTCCTCTCGCCAGCGCAACAGGTGATAGCCCGTTCGCAGGTCATCGTTAGCCAAATAGGCCTCCAGGTCGAGCTCATGGGCTGACCACAGCCAGCAGCGCATCGTGGAATCTGTCCAAACCTGATCGGGGCCTAGCTCACGGGCTAGGCGGATCATTTGCTCCAGCAGCCAATTGCACACCACATTGAGACGGTGGTTGTAAACACTGCGGTACATCAGGTTTCGCACCACGAGGTAGTGCTCAACCGCCATTAGACCCTTGGGATGAATCGCGAGTTCTCCATCTGGTGCCAGGGTCAGTGCGGCCAGAATTCTCCCTAAATCCAGTTGGCCATAGCTCGTCCCTGTGCTGTAGCTATCTCGCAGCAAGTAATCGAGCCTGTCGCAATCGAGTTGGCTGCTAACGAGGTCTTTAATCACTCTCCGCTCTGAGGTGCCGTGTTCTAGGAGAGCAGCCACAGCTTCTGAGCTTCCTGGTTGGAATCGTTCGAGTGGCTCCCGGATCGAAGGGTGCTCTCGAACGATGCGTGCGGACCATCGTTCATGGTGAGTACCAAACATTTCCTCCCCGGTGTGGCTCAGGGGCGCATGACCCAAGTCATGAAGCAGGGCTGCCGCATAGAGCACTCCCCGATGAGGTTCCAGTGATGAATCCATGGCCAACAGACGCTGAAAGGCCTGTCGCGCGATGTGGAAAACGCCAAGAGAGTGGGTGAACCGGCTCGATTCAGCGCCGTGAAAGGTTAAAAACGCAGGCCCGAGCTGACGAATGCGCCGAAGCCTTTGGAAGGGGGCTGCGTCAACGAGCTCGAGCACCAGCGCTTCAGCTGGGTCGTCTGAATGAAGTGCGATGCCGCCATGAAGAGGGTCGTGATAGGTGCGGCTGCTCATGCCGTTTCTGCCATCTCCTCTGAATTAATGGCATCGGCTGTTGGAAGAGATTCGGCGGTCTTGCGATCGATGATGGCCTCCAGTACCCGTGCTGCATCCGTAAGCCAGCGGTCTCCTTCGCCCCCGGGGTTCAGTGGCTCGGGCTGATCCAGCAAGCGATCTGGTGTAATTCCTTGCCCCTGAATGTCACGTCCGCTTGGGGTGACATAGCCGGCCACGGTCACGGCCAAACCACTTCCATCACTCAGGTTGGTCAGGGTCTGGATGAGCCCTTTGCCAAAGGTTTCACTGCCGAGCAGCAGCGAACGATCGTTGTCTTGTAGAGCCCCCGCAAGAATCTCGCTTGCACTTGCGGTGCCGGCATTAACGAGGGTCACCATCGGACCGTCGTACAGCGTGGTTGGGTTCGATTGAATGGGATCAGCAATCCCGTCTCGATTGCGTGTTTCCACGATGGGGTCTTGGTCCAGGAAGGCGTCAGCAACGGCGAGTCCGCCGCTGACGAGCCCCCCAGAGTTGTTTCGAAGATCAAGAACCACGCCTTCCACTCCCTTATCGGTGAGTTCTTGCAAAGCTTCTTGCACTTGTTTCGGCACGCCTTCGCTGAACTGCGTGATGCGTAAGTGGCCAAGGGTATGCGTATCACTCCGAAGGCGCCGAGTGCGAACAGGGCGCAAGTCAACATTGCGCCGTTCCAATGAAAGCTCTTCTGTTTCTCCATTAGGGGGTTGCACGGTCAGCAAAACCTGCGTTCCCACATCCCCTCGCAAGCGTGCTGCGGTGGTTTCAAGTCCCAGTAGAGCGGTGGATTCTCCGTTCACCGCCAGCAGGGCGGCGCCGCTGACCACGCCAGCGTCAGCGGCGGGTGATCCCTCGAGTGCAGCGATCACAACAACTGAGTCTTCATCGTTGTGATGGCCGAGTTGAAGTCCTACGCCACTCAGGCTTCCGGAGTTGCTGGACTTCATGACGGAGTAATCGTCAGGTCTCAATAAGCGTGTGTAGGGATCATCGAGGGGCTCAAGCATGGTCTCGATGGCGCTGTAGGCCTGCTCGCTGGTTTCGATCGTTTGCTCGAGAGCCTTCTGTCGTAGACGCTTCCAGTGAATACGGTCGAAACTCGAGGGGTCGACATAGCTCTGATTCACCAGGCGCCAGGTTTCAACTACCAACTGCTGGGCGTCGTTGAGAGCCAGAGCAGGCGCTGGAATGAAGAGGCTGCAAACCAAAAGGGCGGCCAAGCCGGAGGCCAGCTGCTGCAGGCCTTTTTTCATGTAATTAACAATCGGCAACATCAGCTTCATTCTGTCGCGTCGGCTGGAGCGTCATCGGTAGACTGCCGCAATCCAAACCGACCTTTGCATGGCGAACTCCTCACCTGTCTACGACTGGTTCCAGGAACGTCTTGAAATCCAGGACATCGCTGATGATTTCAGCACCAAGTACGTTCCGCCCCACGTCAATATTTTTTATTGCCTGGGCGGCATCACGCTTGTTTGTTTCTTGATTCAGTTCGCGACCGGGTTCGCGATGACTTTCTATTACAAGCCCACTGTTGCTGAGGCTTACAGCTCAGTTCAGTACCTGATGACAGATGTGAGCTTCGGGTGGCTCATTCGTTCAGTTCACAGATGGAGCGCCTCGATGATGGTGCTCATGCTGATTCTTCACGTCTTCCGCGTGTATCTCACGGGTGGCTTTAAACGTCCCCGTGAGCTCACTTGGGTCACCGGCGTGACGATGGCTGTGATCACCGTTTCTTTCGGTGTCACCGGCTATTCACTCCCTTGGGATCAAGTTGGCTATTGGGCCGTCAAGATTGTTTCTGGAGTGCCTGCTGCCATTCCAGTTGTTGGTGACTTCATGGTTGAACTGCTGCGTGGTGGTGAGAGCGTTGGTCAATCCACACTCACTCGCTTCTACAGCCTTCACACGTTTGTGATGCCTTGGTTGCTTGCTGTCTTCATGCTCATGCACTTCTTGATGATCCGTAAGCAGGGCATTTCTGGTCCTTTGTGATCCATTTCAGTTGCTTTACGCACTGATTCAAGTTTCGAACTTTCCCACTTACCGTTCGTTCATTACCGCTTCGCACCATGCATATTCTCAAGAAGCCTGATCTCACCGATCCCAAGCTGCGGGCCAAGCTCGCCAAAGGCATGGGCCACAACTATTACGGTGAGCCTGCATGGCCCAACGATCTTCTCTACATCTTTCCTGTAGTGATCCTTGGAACCATCGCTTGCATCGTTGGGCTCTCTGTTTTGGATCCAGCCATGCTGGGTGACAAGGCTGATCCTTTTGCAACTCCTCTGGAGATCCTTCCTGAGTGGTATCTGTACCCGGTGTTTCAGATCCTTAGGGTTGTTCCTAACAAGCTTCTGGGTATTGCATTGCAAACCTTGGTACCCCTTGGTTTGATGCTCATCCCCTTCATCGAGAGCTTCAACAAGTTTCAGAACCCATTCCGTCGTCCTATCGCGATGGCAGTGTTCTTGTTCGGTACAGCTACCACCATTTATTTGGGAATCGGTGCTGCGATGCCTATCGACAAGTCACTCACTCTCGGTTTGTTCTGAACCGATTAGCTCAAAAAAAACCCCTAGCTCATCGCTGGGGGTTTTTTAATGTGCGGCGTTTTTGAGCTGTTGCTCTAAGACCCCGGTGTTCCGTCAAGGTCGAGCATCTCTACATCATCAGGATTGACTCGAAGGAAGTGATGGAGGAGAAGAAATCCAACGATGGTCCAAGTCTGATAGGTGCGTGATTGCTGGCCCATCCAAGTGCCTGTGGGGCCGTCGAAATATTCAGCCCACTGTTGTCTTGGCAGTTGGTTGAGCTGGCTCCAGTAACAATCCTCAAGCATCGCCTTCATCTGTCCCATCAGCAGGATGTCTGCATTGGGGTGACGTCGCTCATGGAGGAGGATCGAGGCCCCGAAATACCAGAGAAGGCTCGGCCAATGGCCGCCATTGTGGTAGCTCCACGGCCAGTTCTTAGGGTCCGATCCGGTCTTGTTTTGCCACTCCAGGGTTTCCATGGGTGGATGGCAAATACGCATCGGCATCTGGGCCATCAGATGATTGCGGTTGTGAAGTGTGAGGCGAAATAGTGCTCGTTGTTGTGGCGCTGTGAGAAGTCCGAAGAGGCAGCCAAGAGAGTTGCCAAGACTGTAAAAACGGAAATCGGGCCTGCCTGTACGGATGTTGCCGATGAGATAGCCACCGCGATTCTCGAGCCAGTCCTGCAGCCAATCAGGGATCACTTGGGGCTGCACATTGAATTCGTTTTGGTGCTGATTGTCGCCGTATTGCTCTGTGGGTCTTCGCCTTAAAACTTGCATCGTCTTGCTGGTCACCCAGTAGTGCTTCAGCAGAAACTTGCGGAGGTCATGAATCCACTGGCGCGTAAGCACCAAGCGTTGGTCGAGCAGGCGACTGTTTTGATTCCGTCGGCCGAGCTCCATGAGCTGAGCGCAGCAACGGAGGGAGGCATACAGGAGTACTTCAACTTCTAGGGGCGCACCCCATACGTCCATAGGACGATCGATCATGAAGGCACAATCGGGCACAAACAGCACCGGTGTGCCCTCAAACGTGGGGTGAAGCACGAGATCCAACAACAGTTGGACTCCTCGTTGGACGCCAGGTGTGGATCCAAATTCTTCGTCTCCACTGGCTTTGACGTACATCGAGCAGAGGACTGGCCACCAGAGACTGGCGTCGACAGAGGTGATCCTTCCGATCGAACGTTGGCCGTAATCGGCAATGAGTTCTCCGTTCTCCTCAACAAAGCTGGTTGGGAACACGCCACGGGTTTGATAAGTGGTGCTCTGGAGGTCGAGGCAGATCTGCAGGAACTGTTTGACGATCTTGAACCGTTTTTGCGTCAACAGGTAGACCATCACTGGCACGTTGTCGCGCAGGAAGATTTCGCCGTAGTTGAGAGCTTCGTCGGCACTGGGGTGCTGCAGAGCAGCGACGCTGCCCGCAAGGCTGCCTGCAATGGGAATCAGCGTGCGTTCGAAATGCTCTTTGGCCTTTTGAACGACCTGGTCTTCTTTGGAGCTGGGACGAACCCGCTGGTTCTGTTGGCTGAAGCGTTCGGCCAAGGTGCTGTTGCAACCATTGCTCAAAACTTAGTGATGGAGCTTGCTTTGGCCAGTGGAAGCAAGTCTTGAGATGCGGAAGGAAGAGTGAGAGTTGCAAAAAGGGCGGTGATTGGGTTATGGTTTTGGACTGCGCAGGGGAGCACTGCTCCGACGCGCAGCCGCGGGACGTAAAGAGCGAAAGCTTGGAGTGTTCTGGGGGTTCTTACAAGATTGAGGGAGCGATCCCACGATGTTGTAAGTTTCAAAGGCGGTCGCGAGACCGCAGGCCGACCGTCTCTGAAAGGGGACGCAAAGCTAGAACCTGGACAACCGAAAAGTTTAGGAACTGACGCTTTTATCGCGTTTAGTTTGAGTTAGGACCGCAAGGTTTTAATGAGAGCTAAATGATATTGCGATAGAGGTGTGAGGTCCCGTCAACAAAATTTTAGTTGCGTCGAAGCATTGTGCTTACAACTTGAAGGTTTTCACGAACCTTTTTGTTGTCGGTGTGCGCAATGTGGAGCAACGACCGGATCTGAGATCCTGGAAAGTCAAACGAGGAAGAAATTCTAGATTTGCACTCTTGTGAATCCTTCTGTCAGAGGAAGGGTGCGACAACTGCAAGCAGTACGCCAGTGCTGTGGAGTGGGTGAAGCAAGTCAATCTGAGGTGAGAGCCAAAAGGGATTGATCTACAACGGAGAGTTTGATCCTGGCTCAGGATGAACGCTGGCGGCGTGCTTAACACATGCAAGTCGAACGAACCTTCGGGTTAGTGGCGGACGGGTGAGTAACGCGTGGGAATCTGCCCTCAGGAGGGGGATAACGGCCGGAAACGGCCGCTAATACCCCATATGCCGAGAGGTGAAATGAATTTCGCCTGAGGATGAGCCCGCGTCTGATTAGCTAGTTGGTGAGGTAAGAGCTCACCAAGGCATCGATCAGTAGCTGGTCTGAGAGGATGATCAGCCACACTGGGACTGAGACACGGCCCAGACTCCTACGGGAGGCAGCAGTGGGGAATTTTCCGCAATGGGCGAAAGCCTGACGGAGCAACGCCGCGTGAGGGATGAAGGCCTCTGGGCTGTAAACCTCTTTTATCAAGGAAGAAGATCTGACGGTACTTGATGAATAAGCCACGGCTAATTCCGTGCCAGCAGCCGCGGTAATACGGGAGTGGCAAGCGTTATCCGGAATTATTGGGCGTAAAGCGTCCGCAGGCGGCCCAAAAAGTCTGCTGTTAAAAAGTGGAGCTTAACTCCATCATGGCAGTGGAAACTGTTGGGCTAGAGTGTGGTAGGGGCAGAGGGAATTCCCGGTGTAGCGGTGAAATGCGTAGATATCGGGAAGAACACCAGTGGCGAAGGCGCTCTGCTGGGCCATCACTGACGCTCATGGACGAAAGCCAGGGGAGCGAAAGGGATTAGATACCCCTGTAGTCCTGGCCGTAAACGATGAACACTAGGTGTCGGGGGAATCGACCCCTCCGGTGTCGTAGCCAACGCGTTAAGTGTTCCGCCTGGGGAGTACGCACGCAAGTGTGAAACTCAAAGGAATTGACGGGGGCCCGCACAAGCGGTGGAGTATGTGGTTTAATTCGATGCAACGCGAAGAACCTTACCAGGGTTTGACATCCTGCGAATCTCTTGGAAACTTGAGAGTGCCTTCGGGAACGCAGTGACAGGTGGTGCATGGCTGTCGTCAGCTCGTGTCGTGAGATGTTGGGTTAAGTCCCGCAACGAGCGCAACCCACGTCTTTAGTTGCCAGCATTTAGTTGGGCACTCTAGAGAGACCGCCGGTGATAAACCGGAGGAAGGTGTGGATGACGTCAAGTCATCATGCCCCTTACATCCTGGGCTACACACGTACTACAATGCTACGGACAAAGGGCAGCAAGTTCGCGAGGACAAGCAAATCCCATAAACCGTAGCTCAGTTCAGATCGTAGGCTGCAACTCGCCTACGTGAAGGAGGAATCGCTAGTAATCGCAGGTCAGCATACTGCGGTGAATACGTTCCCGGGCCTTGTACACACCGCCCGTCACACCATGGAAGTTGGCCACGCCCGAAGCCGTTACTCCAACCCTTGTGGAGGAGGACGTCGAAGGTGGGGCTGATGACTGGGGTGAAGTCGTAACAAGGTAGCCGTACCGGAAGGTGCGGCTGGATCACCTCCTAACAGGGAGACAAACAACGATTTTGATGTCTGAGTTTATTTATTCTTAGGCCAAAATCCTGTCACCTTAGGTCGATCGGTACCTCAACTTTGAAGCTAAGAGAATCCAGCAATGGATCTCTGCTTAGTGGAGATTTTTAGTTCCTAAACTTTGTCTAGTTCACAACCCATTAGGGATGAGACTCCTGGGCCATTAGCTCAGGTGGTTAGAGCGCACCCCTGATAAGGGTGAGGTCCCTGGTTCAAGTCCAGGATGGCCCATTCGGTGTAGGGGGTTTAGCTCAGTTGGTAGAGCGCCTGCTTTGCAAGCAGGATGTCAGGAGTTCGAGTCTCCTAACCTCCACTGACTACCAAAATCCCCATCTCCAAAGCCTGGAGTATGAACTCGTATGGATTGTGATTTAGATGTGTCCGCTAGATGACCCTAGCTTCTTGTCATTTTAAGGCATGGAAATGATTCCATGATGTTTAATTGATAGGATGCTGGGCTCGATGCAATGTATTGAGAGATCAATGCATTGTTTTGATGTCTGGCCGAACCTTGACAACTGCATAGTAAGTCTGGAAAGAATAAAGCATCTTTATGGATGCATCATTCTTGAGTGTTAATTCACGATGGGATGGTGTTAATTCTAAGCAAGAGCCGAGACTCCAGCATGTTCTTTCAAATGTGTCGAGCATTTGAGAGTTTGATTTTAATTTCTACTTGTAGAAGTTAGAAGAATCTGTTTCAACGACAGCAAGCGTGTTGGAGATACATTGGTCAAGCTACAAAGGGCTCACGGCGGATACCTTGGCACACAGAGGCGATGAAGGACGTGGTTACCTGCGATAAGTCTCGGGGAGCTGGAAACACGCTTTGATCCGGGAATTTCCGAATGGGGCAACCCTTAGAACGGCCAGCTGAATCTATAGGCTGGCGCGAGCCAACCCAGCGAACTGAAACATCTTAGTAGCTGGAGGAAAGGAAAGTAAAAACGACTCCCTAAGTAGCGGCGAGCGAACGGGGAAGAGCCTAAACCAATGGTTTCGACCATTGGGGTTGTGGGACAGCAACGTGGATCAGGAATGTTAGTGGAAGTGTTTGAAAGACACGCCATAGAAGGTGAAAGCCCCGTACACGAAAACTGAACTGACCTAGCTGTATCCCGAGTAGCACGGAGCACGTGGAATTCCGTGTGAATCAGCGAGGACCACCTCGTAAGGCTAAGTACTCCTGTGTGACCGATAGCGAAACAGTACCGCGAGGGAAAGGTGAAAAGAACCCCGGGAGGGGAGTGAAATAGAACATGAAACCGTGAGCCTACAAGCAATGGGAGCCCTACTAATAGGGTGACCGTGTGCCTGTTGAAGAATGAGCCGGCGACTTATAGGCACTGGCGGGTTAAACCGGAAATGGTGGAGCCATAGCGAAAGCGAGTCTGAATAGGGCGTTTGTCAGTGTTTATAGACCCGAACCCGGGTGATCTAACCATGGCCAGGATGAAGCTTGGGTGATACCAAGTGGAGGTCCGAACCGACTGACGTTGAAAAGTCAGCGGATGAGCTGTGGTTAGGGGTGAAATGCCAATCGAACCCGGAGCTAGCTGGTTCTCCCCGAAATACGTTGAGGCGTAGCGTCTCGTGCTCCAGCAGGGGGGTAAAGCCACCATTTCGGTGCGGGCTGCGAGAGCGGTACCAAATCGAGATGAACTCTGAATACCCTGTGTGTAGCGAGGCAGTCAGACTGTGGGGGATAAGCTCCATGGTCGAGAGGGAAACAGCCCAGACCGCCAGCTAAGGTCCCCAAATCAACACTAAGTGATAAAGGAGGTGGGATTGCCCAGACAACCAGGAGGTTTGCCTAGAAGCAGCCATCCTCAAAGGAGTGCGTAATAGCTCACTGGTCGAGCGATCCTGCGCCGAAAATGAATGGGGCTAAGTGTTGTACCGAAGCTGCGGATTTATGGTAGGGGAGCGTTCTATGTGGGGCGAAGCGTTAGCGTGAGCGGGCGTGGACTGCATAGAAGTGAGAATGTCGGCTTGAGTAGCGAAAACATGGGTGAGAATCCCATGCACCGAAACCCTAAGGGTTCCTCCGGCAGGCTCGTCCGCGGAGGGTTAGTCTGGACCTAAGGCGAGGCCGAAAGGCGTAGTCGATGGATAACAGGTCAACATTCCTGTACCGGTTATGTTTTGGGAAGAGGGACGGAGAAGGCTAGCCAAGCCAGATGTTGGTTACTGGTTCAAGCGTTCGAGGCGTTGAGGATCGGCGAAAACGATCCGAGCTGAGGCGTGAGTACGAGCTGCTACGGCAGCGAAGTTGGTGATGTCATGCTTCCAAGAAAAGCTCTATACCCGTTAAGGCATAACTGCCAGTACCCGAAACCGACACAGGTGGGGTGGTAGAGAATACCGAGGTGCGCGAGGTAACTCTCTCTAAGGAACTCGGCAAAATGGCCCCGTAACTTCGGGAGAAGGGGTGCCACAGCAATGTGGTCGCAGTGAAGAGGCCCTGGCGACTGTTTACCAAAAACACAGGTCTCCGCTAAGTCGCAAGACGATGTATGGGGGCTGACGCCTGCCCAGTGCCGGAAGGTTAAGGAAGCCGGTCAGCGTAAGCGAAGCTGGCGACTGAAGCCCCGGTGAACGGCGGCCGTAACTATAACGGTCCTAAGGTAGCGAAATTCCTTGTCGGGTAAGTTCCGACCCGCACGAAAGGCGTAACGATCAGGGCGCTGTCTCGGAGAGAGGCTCGGCGAAATAGAATTGTCTGTGAAGATGCGGACTACATACACCCGGACAGAAAGACCCTATGAAGCTTTACTGTAGCTTGGTATTGTGCCCGGGCTCTGAATGCGCAGGATAGGTGGGAGACGTTGATCTAGTGCTCGTGGGTACTAGGGAGTCAATGGTGAGATACCACTCTTTCAGAGCTAGGGTTCTAACGTTCACCCGTTATCCGGGGAGCGGACAGTATCAGGTGGGCAGTTTGACTGGGGCGGTCGCCTCCTAAAAGGTAACGGAGGCGCGCAAAGGTTTCCTCAGGCTGGTTGGAAATCAGCCGACGAGTGCAAAAGCAGAAGGAAGCTTGACTGTGAGACCTACAAGTCGAACAGGGACGAAAGTCGGCTTTAGTGATCCGACGGTTCTGAGTGGAAGGGCCGTCGCTCAACGGATAAAAGTTACTCTAGGGATAACAGGCTGATCTCCCCCAAGAGTTCACATCGACGGGGAGGTTTGGCACCTCGATGTCGGCTCATCGCAACCTGGGGCTGAAGTCGGTCCCAAGGGTTGGGCTGTTCGCCCATTAAAGCGGTACGCGAGCTGGGTTCAGAACGTCGTGAGACAGTTCGGTCCATATCCGGTGTATGCGTAGGAATATTGAGAGGATTTCTCCCTAGTACGAGAGGACCGGGAGGAACGCACCTCTGGTGTACCAGTTATCGTGCCAACGGTAAACGCTGGGTAGCCATGTGCGGAGTGGATAACCGCTGAAAGCATCTAAGTGGGAAGCCCACCTCAAGATGAGTATTCCCATGGGGTAACCCAGTAAGGTCACGGGAAGAACACCCGTTGATAGGCTCTACGTCGAAGTTCAGTAATGGATGCAGCGGAGGAGTACTAATAGACCGAGGGCTTGACCAACACTTGGTTCTTGCCTTTAAAGACTTTATTTAATCCAGATTGCATCAATAAAACGAAAGTTGAGTTGATGCCGCTATGCAGTTCTCAGGGGTCAAACCTTGGGAATTTTCTATCCTGGTGTCCATAGCGCTGTGGAACCACTCCGATCCATCTCGAACTCGGTTGTGAAACGCAGCAGCGGCGACGATATTTGGGGGGTAGCCCCCTGAGAAAATAGCTCGATGCCAGGTAAAAACATTCCAAACGAAGAAAGCCATCCCTTGAAGGGGTGGCTTTTTTTGTGCTTATTGTCTTGTTAGTTTGGTATTCATTGGTGCCAGCACCTGCCATGGCTACTTATAAACCACTGAAAAGGTTGGCCATCTTGAGATGAGCGAGTGAGGAATGCAAACAAAGTTAAGCCGCTCTTCCCTTGAAACCAGTGCCTTTGCTAAAGAGCTTGAGTGATTGCATTTCGGCTATTGCTCCTTCTCGTTCTTTTGCCTGAACAAATCCACGGCAGAGGCATTTACTCCAGAGTAGAGATGCATTTGATGTATTTATTATCGCTTTACCTGGCTTTTTGTAGTTATTTTGTGTATTTAGTGATCGTTATATAGTGTTCTTGTTTTATTGGCCTGGTTATGGCTTTTTGTAGTGTTGTTCCATGCTTTTCCTTCTTCTTTTGTGATTAGATTGCACGGCTATGTCTGACAGCTAGAGCACCAGTGTGTACTGCGTCCTGCCAGCTTGATTCGCTCGATTGCTTTCCCGCATCTTGGACACGGCTGTCCTGTTCGCCTATAAACCGCCGCTTGTCCTCCGTAATTGCCATTCACGCCTTCTAGATCCCTGAAATCACTAAACGTGGTTCCTCCGGCGCCAATACTTAGCTCCAGGATCTTGATCAGGCATTCCCTGAGTTTGTCTAATTGTTTGCGATTGAGTTGGCCAGCTGCGGTTTCCGGGCGAATGCCCGCAGCAAACAAACTTTCATCGGCATAGATGTTGCCCGTGCCTGCCACGATGGACTGATCCAACAACGCTGCTTTAATGGAGCGTGTGGATCCTTTGAATCGCTCTTGTAAGTATTGCGTTTTGAAGTCTTGGCTAAAGGGTTCGGGTCCCAACTTTTTTAAGCCCGTGATAATCGACTCCACTGCAATATTGGGTGGGACCCACCACATTTCTGCGAAGCTTCTGAGGTCAACGAAGCGTAATTCTTGCCCCTTTGCATTCCAGAAGCGCACCCGTGTGTGTTTGCAGGGTGGAGTGTCGTTCTCAATCCACTGAAATTGGCCTGTCATGCGTAAGTGGACTCCCCAGTATCCAGCGTTCTCTTCAGGAGAATCTGGTTTGGATAATCCAGGACGATGCAGTTCTGCGTAGAGGTACTTTCCTCTTCTCGTCCAATCGCCAACGCGGCAATTGACGAGTCCTGACTCAAAGCACTCTGGTCCGCCAGGACTTGCAATCGCCCTGTCCCGGCACACTTCAAGATCGCTGATGACGAATTGATCGAGACGATTCGCTAGTCCACGCCGAACCGTCTCAACTTCTGGGAGTTCGGGCAACGGCCTCAGGCCGGCTCGAGTTCCGCTTGAGCGAAATTATTGGTGTTGATTCCGCCTTCTGATCCGGAAATCCCGTTGTAGTTCACCTTTTCAAAGCGAACGACCACCGGGTAACGAATACCTGAGGTGTCGATGGACGCCACCGTGCCGACATCGTTGAACCAATAGGACTCAGGGCGCTTAATGCGCACCTTGTCACCGCGGGAAATAGCCATCGCTGCGCAGAAACGTTGATGCAATCCGAGAGTATCGCTGCGTGGTCACAAGATGGAGAGAGCGTCACAGAATGTCGTTCGCGCCTTGCCAAGATCGCAGCAGCGCCATGGCAGCATCCATCACCACCCCTTCAACTCCGCCTTTGACGAACCAGAGTCCCGAAGCACCCGCGTTCAATCTCGATCTTCCCGATCCAGAACGGGATGACATCAGCACGATGGAATTCCTGGCTCGTCTGGAGCAGGCTTGGGATGTGTGCGACAAATTTGATCTACAAACCGAAATTTGGCGTGGTCGCATCCTGAAATCGGTGCGCGATCGAGAAAAACGCGGCGGTGAAGGACGCGGTGCGGGCTTTTTGCAATGGCTTCGCGAACGGGAAATTAGTAAGACCAGGGCCTATGGATTGATTCAGTTAGCTGAATCGGAGCAAGGTTTGGTTGGTGACGGCTTGCTTGAACCATCAAGCGTGAACCAGTTTTCAAAACGGGCTTTTCTTGAAACCGCTTTGGCAGCTCCTGAAGTGCAGGTGATGATTGCGGAAGCTGCTAACGAGGGGCAGGAAATCACCCGCAAGCAGGTGCGCAGGCTTACGGATGATTTCACCTCTGCAACCAGTCCCTTGCTTCCGGATGAAATCCGTCAAAGGGCGCAAGAGAATTTGCTGCCATCCAAGGTTGTTGCGCCTCTCGTACGCGAATTGTCAAAGCTTCCAGAGCTTCAGCAGGAAGACTTCCGCAAGGTCCTACGCGATGAGCCGGAACTCGATCGGATCAAGGATGTGACCCATACGGCGCGCTGGATCACCAAAGCCACGGAATCAGGTGTTGCTGTTCGTGCTTTTCAACAGGGGGAACTCGACCTGGAGAAAGCGATGCAGGAGGCTCAGCGTCTCGACGCTCTGGGCTTGCTCGCCGATGCCGTAGGCCAGGCGCAGACGCTTGAGGCCGCGGTTCTCAAGTTGCATACCTCTTGGAGGCGCTTAGGTGGTCTGCATGAACGGCTGTGGGTTGAAAGCGGAAGCAGCACCCCTTACTTACGCGATGTCTTAACAGCGCTACAAACCTTGAGTGGAGCCACGATGCGGGTGTCGCTTGGGGAACTTGCTGGGGGCAAAAAGGTGAGACTTCAACTTGTTGAGGAGGCTCCTGACCAACTGGAGCCTCCGGCGATCCCCTAGATCTAGTGCTCGTTAAGGTGAAGGCACTATCTGTGGAGTGAGGGTGAGCGTTGGATCCACTCCTTAAAGCTCTCCACAGGCATTACGGCTGGGACTCCTTTCGTTCCGGGCAACGTCCGGTGATCGAAGCCCTGTTAAATGGCCGCGATTGTTTAGCAGTGCTGCCAACAGGAGGCGGTAAATCACTCTGCTTTCAGCTCCCTGCCTTGGTGCGACAAGGGTTGGTCGTGGTGATTTCTCCACTTGTCGCTCTGATGGATGATCAGGTGTTGCAATTGCAGCGGCGAGGCATTGCTGCCGCCTGTTTGCACCGCGGGATTCAACCTGAACAACGACGCTTGATTCAGGAGCAGTTATCCGCTGGCTCGTTGCGTCTTCTCTACCTGGCCCCTGAGCGTCTTCAAGGTGAGGCGGCGAGGGACATGCTCTCTGCGCATGCAAGGGAAGGGCAGTTGGTGGCTTTGGCCGTGGATGAGGCCCATTGCATCAGCGCTTGGGGTCATGATTTTCGGCCCGATTACAGACGTCTTGGTCAGCTTCGGGCCCTGTGCCCGGGTGTTCCGCTCGTTGCCTTGAGTGCAACTGCAGCCCCAAGGGTGCGTGCCGACATTCTCCGTTTGCTTGGGTTATGCAAACCGCTCATCCAGGTGTCGTCGGCACAACGCAGCAACCTCCACTACACGATGCGGCGGCGTCCGAGCGATCCACTCCCTGATGTTTTGGAGGCCCTGAAGCAGTCACGGGGTGCCACCTTGATCTATGCAAGGACCCGTCGTTCTGTGGAGCTCTGGGCAGAACGCTTGCAATCCCAGGGAATTCCGGCGATTACCTATCACGCGGGACTGGAGGTGGAGCGCCGTGAGGAGGCTCTAAGGCATTTCTTGGAAGCTGATGCGCCGGTGTTGGTCGCCACGGTGGCGTTCGGGATGGGCGTTGACCGCTCGGACGTGGGGTTGGTGTTGCATTTGGATTTGCCTGCGACCCCGGAGGGGTACCTCCAGGAATCAGGTCGCGCTGGACGCGATGGCAGACCGGCCCATTGCCTTGTCTTGTTTTCGCCTGGAGACCGAACCAGCTTGGGCTGGGCGATGCAGTCCAGCTTGCGTCGCGCGGCTGAAGCCAAGGCGTCCGACGATGACGTTTGGCGTGTGGAGTTTTCACAGCAGCAATTGAGGCGGATGGAGGCCGTTGCTGAGGGAGAGAGTTGCCGTGAGCAAGCTTTGCTTCTCTCGGTGGGGGAGCTGACATCTCCTTGCGGCCGCTGTGATCGTTGCCTGGCTGATGTGCGTGCCAAGGATTGGTCAGATCGTGCCCAAGAATTACTGGAGGTGATCGATGCCGGACAGGGAGCAGACATCCGCAGCTTGACCGAAAGATTGCGGAAGCTTGATGGCAGCGAAGAGCGTTGGGGTTGGCTTGCGCGCAGACTCGTGCAAGAGGAGCTCATTCGTGAGAGCAATGATGGAGCCCAACGCTTGTCGTTAAGGGATAGCGGCAGACAATTCCTGCATACCCCTTGGCCTTTGCATTACGCGGCTTGACCGCGGCTTCTGCAAAGCATCAGCTTGGCTTAGGCGGTTTTGATACAGCGATCCTTCACCAGGTCCTTCTCAAAATTGGTCTGCGGGGCGATCCAGCTTTTCCATGCACCATCAGAACTGGTGACATTGATTTTGCGTGCGGAGCAGTTCACCGCGACGTACAGAGGCTTGCCTTCGCTGTTCAAGGTTGGGGCCACCATGCTGCCGCCCATGGATTGCCAGTTGCTCCAGTCCACTTGAAGTGGGCCGTACGTGCGCCATGCCGCGGGTTTGGCCGCCACTGCTTGGGTTGGAGTTGTCTTGGCTGGAGCCGCTTTTTTAGGAGCTGTCTTCGTGACAGCCGTTTTGACCTGAACCGGCTTGGCCTGAACTGGCTTGGTTTGAACCGGCTTGGTTTGAACCGTCTTGGTCGGTTGGCTCGCCGTTGCAGTGAGAACGGGCTTTGCTTCTGGTGTGCTGCTGGTTTGCAGCGATGTGCTGACCAATTCGGTGGAACTGGTATCCCGCAGCATCAACTTGGTCCCAATCGTCACCTTGTTGGGGTCATTGATGGTGTTGAGATCAATTAGAGAGGCCACGGGAACCTCATAGGCGCGAGCGATCTGGGTGAGGGTCTGACCTCTGGCCACGGTGTGAGAGGTGGCGCTTGGATTGGCTTTGATCGGCGTGGGCTTGGCCTTCGCTACTGGCTTTGGTTTGGGAAGCACGGCCGTGGTGGGCAGCTTCAACGTTTGGCCAAGCTCAACATGATCGGCGCTTTGAAGGCTATTGATGGCGATCAGATCCCTTGAACTGACGCGATATCGAGCTGCAATTCCACCGAGGGTGTCTCCCCCTTTTACGGTGTGACGTCCTTGGCCAGCGCTGACAACGCCCCTGGCACCACTGGGCAAACGCAACGTTTGCCCCACTTCCACATGGTTGGAATTACGGATTCCATTGGCTCTCATCAAGCGTTCAACCGAGACGCCGTAGCGATCAGCGAGCCCGGAGATGGTGTCTCCTGATTTGACTGTGATCGATGCCGCGCCCGCTTGAAGGGGCATCAATGCCGACAGGGTTAGGGCGGCGGCAACAATGCTTCGCATGCTTCTTTCTGTGCTGGGCGAAAGATAAGGTGTCTGGCCCAACTCGCCAGTCCCTCGCGCGAATTCATTTGTATTGGTTGATTTGGAGCGATGTTCAGCCCACAAAACGGCGAAATATTGCAGGATTCAACGTGTAGGGCGGGTAGCGGTGACGAATGTCGAGAAAAAAGGGTCGGCTCAGCACTGAACGTGCGTGGGAGAAGGTTTGAAAGCCGGCTTCTGCTTGATAGCTGCCCATACCACTGGGCCCCACTCCACCGAATGGCAATTCCGGAACTCCCTTTTGCATCACCACGTCGTTGAAGCAAACCCCACCTGAACTGGTGCGCTTCAGAACCGCGCTTTGGTCGTTGTGATCCCCGCCAAAGAGATAAATGGCTAATGGTTTGTCTTGCTGTTGGATGCGTGTGATGGCCTCATCCAAGGTCTTCACTGTCATTAGTGGCAATAAAGGGCCAAAGATTTCCGCTTCCATTAAGGGGTCTTGATCGCTTTGGACCTCAATCAGGGTGGGTGCGATCTTGCGGCGTTGGCGGCAGCATTCGCCTCCAAACAGGATCCGTCCCTCGGCTCGAGCAGTGGCTAGCAGGCCTTCAAGATGTTGAAAATGTCGATCGTGGATTAAGGAGCTGAGATCAGCAGAAGCGAGTGGTTCATCTCCATAAAGATTGCGGCGCTCCTCTTTCAATGCCTTTACGAGGCGATCTCGGATGCTGGTTTGAACCAGGAGGTGGTCAGGGGCGATGCAGGTTTGTCCTGCATTAATCCCCTTGCCCCAGATCAAGCGGCGGGCGGTGACGGCAAGGTCGGCACTATCGAGCACGACAGCAGGATTTTTGCCTCCAAGCTCCAGCGTGACAGGAGTGAGGTGACGGGCGGCACCGGCCAGCACCTTGGCTCCAATCGTTCCGCTACCGGTAAAGAAAATGTGGTCAAAGCCAAGGTCCACGAGAGCTGCCGCGGTGGATCCATCCCCGTTCACCACTCTCACCACATCACTGGGGAATCCCTCTGTGATGAGGCGCGTGATCAGGGCTGCTGCGGCAGGGGCATGCTCCGAGGGTTTCAAGACAACGCTGTTTCCCGCCGCAAGGGCACTAATCAGGGGCTGGAGCGTGAGCATGAAGGGGTAGTTCCACGGCCCGATCACGAGCACACAGCCCAAGGGCTCTCGGATGAGTTGGGCCCGCCCTGGCCGTTGCATGATCGGCACGGGGATGTGTCGAGGCCGCATCCAGGCCTTGAGTCGCCGCCGGGTGATTTTTAATTCTTGAAGCAAAGCCACGATTTCAAACATCCCCTCGAGCTCTGGCTTGGCGAGGTCGATACGAAGGGCTTGGAGAATGTCTGATTCATGGCGATCAAGCAGGTCGCTCAGACGTTTTAATTGCAAGCGCCGCCAAGCTTCCGGTCGGGTTTGACCCGAGACGACAGTGGCGCGAAGGGTCTTTAAATCAGCAGCTTGAAAGGCCTCGTTGGGGGAGGAGCTGACCATCAGAAGCTGTGGGATCTACGGCCATGCTCGCAGTCCTGATCGATGGATTGCGAAAGAGGGGATGACGTCGCGGCCGATCGGGGTTAGTACAAGTTGGAATGGTGCCGGCGTGATGACTAAGCAGCAGCCGTGGTGGAACGGTGCCGTCATCTATCAGCTGATCGTGCGCAGCTATGCCGATGGCAATGGTGATGGGATCGGTGACTTGCAGGGCCTGGCCAATCGCCTGCCCTATCTCCGTTGGTTGGGTGTGGAAGCGATTTGGCTCACACCGATTTATCCATCGCCACTGCAAGACGGTGGTTATGACATCACTGACTTCAAGTCCATTCACCCCGAGCTGGGGGATTTAGCGGCTTTTCATCGGGTCTTGATTGCTGCCCACTCTCAAGGCATCAAGGTGGTGATGGATCTGGTGCTGAATCACACCAGCACGCTCCATCCTTGGTTTCAACGTGCCCGTTGGGCTCCAGAAGGTAGTCCGGAGCGGGATGTGTATGTCTGGAGCGATGACCCCAAGCGCTACGCAGATGCTCCAGTGCTGTTTCGCCATTTCGAGTCTTCGAACTGGGAATGGGATGAGGTGGCGCAGCAGTACTACCTCCACCGTTTTTTACGCCATCAACCCGATCTCAATTACGACAGCCCACTCGTGCAAAAGGAGATGCTCGATGTGGTGGATTTTTGGATTGAGCGAGGCGTAGACGGTTTCCGTCTCGATGCGGTTCCCTTTCTTTTTGAAGCCGAGGGATCTCGTTGTGAGGGCTTGCCTGAAACCCATGAATTCCTCAAGCGCTTACGCGCAAGGGTGGATAGCCACGGCAAGGATGTGTTGCTCCTCGCGGAAGCGATTCAACCGGTGGAGGAGGCTGCTCCCTACCTCGCCGATGACGAACTGCATGGAGCTTTTAACTTCGCCCTAACGGCGCATTTGTTTGCCTCGATTGCCAGCGGAACGGTAGAGGCCTTGCGCGATTGCTTGCAGGCAGCTCAGAACGCTGTGGGTGGCTGTAGGTGGGCCTTGCCGCTACGCAATCACGATGAGCTTTGGCTTGGCGATGGCCATCTGGTTCCAGAGGATGTGATTCAAACGATCCGAGCCGGATTGCATCAGGGGCAGGGGCATTGGCTGAACTGGGGCATCAACCGGCGTCTTGCTCCTTTGCTCAATGGTGATCCTGGTTCCAACCGAGTGATGCATGCTCTGCTCTACAGCCTTCCAGGACTTCCGTGCCTCTATTACGGAGATGAGCTGGGAATGGGGGATTGGCCGGGTCTGCGCGACCGCGATCCGAACCGCACTCCGATGGCCTGGACGCCGGGACGGAATGGTGGGTTTTCGACCGCTCCCGACCCTCTGTTGGTGTTGCCACCGATCACGGCTCCCGGATACGACTACCGGGTGGTGAACGTGGAGGTTCAGAAGCAACTGCCTGGTTCGCTTCTGAATTGGCATCGGCGCATGCTCACCTGCCGCAAGCTGCTTCCAGCCCTCCGCAATGGCGACTTTGAGCTATTGGACTGTGCCCACCCTGGGGTGATCGTGTACGTGCGCACGAACGCCACCATGACGGTGATGGTGGCTGCCAATCTCTCCGCCGCTGGGGCATCGTTTCGCCTCGATCTGAGCCGATGGTCTGGCGAACGCACCCGAGAGGTGCTGTGGGGGTGTGACTTCCCACCTGCCGATGTCGATTGGTTTGTGTACCTCGCCGCCCATGGGTTCAGCTGGTGGTTGATCGGCGAAGTGGAAGAAACAGACAGCAGCAGCGAGGACTCCGGGGTTCAGGAGGACAAGTTCAGTCCTGCTCCTTCTGGAGTCTTGGGATCTCCCACTCCCGCCTCTTGAAGAAGGGCTTGAACCTGCGGGAGCAGCCGCTCGGCCTCGTCTTGGTCCACCATCGCTAGGCGGCAGCGACGGGCGAGAACATCCGTTGCGGTGCAGGCATGTTCGGCGCTGATCGCATGGCGTAATTCACCACGGCAAACGGGGATGACGTCGCTCAGAGGCTCACGATCGCTTTCACTCCAGCTCGCTACAAGTGCAGCGGCTTCTAATCCGAAACTGGATTGGAGGTGGGCGCGTTGTTGATCACGTAGAGAGGTCTTCGGCAGCAGACGTTCCAGGGCGGGGATTTGCTCTTGCAGCAGTGCGGGAGTGCGTTTGGGGTCTTGATCTGCGCCGATCAGCGGCAACGCAGAAGGGACTGAAAGGGTGCTCCCCAATTGCGCTTCCACCGCCTGAAGGGTGTCGATCGCCATCGGCCTGCAAGTGGTCCATTTGCCCCCCATCACGCTGATAAGGCCACTGTCCAGCGTCTCAACCTCGTGCTCACGCACGACCCGGCTGCTGTTCACCTCGGCCCCGGCTGGCTTGAGCAGCGGTCGTCCGCCAGCCCAACAGCTCCCCACATCGGGATCGCCCAGATCGGGGAACCAGCGCTTCACATAATCGAGCAGATAGGTTTTCTCGTCTTCCGATGGAGCGGCTGCACTCGCTTGTGTGCACTTGGTGTCTGTGGTGCCGACCAGGGTGCGACCAAAGAACGGCAACATGAATAGAACACGGCCGTCATCGGTGGATGGCAACAGCAAACCAAGTCCTTCAGGACAGAGGTTGGCTCTTAACACCAGATGCACTCCCCTACTGGTGAGCATGCGCATGGAGCAGTTGGGGTCGGCCATCCGCCGAATGGCATCCGCATGGATGCCTGTGGCATTCACCACGGCCCTGGCTTCCCAGCGTTCTTGCTCTCCTTGGTTGTTTTCGCTGATGGCAGCGCAGATCTGCCCCTGGCTGTTGCGTTCCAGCTCCCGAACCTTGGTGCGGGTTCGAATCACAGCACCGGCCCGTTCAGCGGTAAGAGCTAGCAGCAGATTCAGGCGAGCATCATCGAATTGCCCGTCGCTGTAGGCCACACCGCGTTGAACATCAGGACGCAGAAGAGGGAGTGCTTGGTGGAGTTGCTTGGAGGACAGCATGCGGCTGCTGCCGATCCCGGCACGACCGGATAGGGCGTCATACAACCCAAGGCCGATGCGGTAGTAGGCCTGGCCAAGACGACAGTCGCTGGGCAGGGCCAGTTCAAGGCGTTGGGCTAAGAACGGAGCTTGTTCCAGCCAGTGGCCCCGTTCGAGCAGGGCTTCTCGGACCAAGCGCAATTGGGCGAGGTCGGCTGTCTTAAAAGCAAGTTCGAGATAACGCACCCCTCCATGCAGGAGTTTGGTGCTGCGGCAGCTGGTGCCACTGCCGAGGTCATGGCCCTCGAGCAGAGCAACACGCAGGCCGCGGCGGACCGCTTCATAGGCCACGCTGCATCCACTGGCGCCACCGCCGATAACGACGAGGTCAAAACGTTGATCAGCCATTCCAGTGAAGGCTCCTGCTCACAGCATCGTTCCAACGTTGGCGCCAGCGTTGGCGTTGCTCCAGGGTTTGTTGGGGCTCAAACACGCTGGAGTCTTGGCTGCGATTTGGCACTAGGTCTTTGAGGTCTGCAATCACGCCCGCTTGCAAGCCAGCCAGCAGGGCCACACCGCGAGCGGTGCTTTCCAGATGAACAGGGCGGCGCACGCGCAAACCAGTGCTGTCGGCTTGGGCTTGCAGGAGAAGGTCAGAAGCTGCGGCTCCCCCATCCACGGCAAGCTCCCCGAGACTTTGCTCCATGGCTTGCTCTGCCAACTCCACAAGACTGGCAACGGAGAGAGCAATTCCTTCCAGGGCGGCTCGAGCGATATGCCCTCGGCGGGTGTCGCGGGTGATCCCGATTAACAAACCCCTGGCACTGGGGTCCCAGTGGGGTGTGCCCCATCCGGTGAAGGCTGGAACAAGCATCACCCCGGCGGCGTTCTCCACCTCTTGCGCGAGGGGATTGACTTCTTCGGCACTGCGAATGATGCCGAGGCCATCGCGCAGCCATTGCACCACCGTGCCCGCATTAAACAGACTCCCTTCTAAGCAGTAGGTGGGGGTGCCGTGCTCATCGGTCCAGCCCAGGGTGCTCAGCAGGCCAGCGTCGGAATGGCGGATGCTGGTGCCGGTGTTCACCACGAGAAAGGCGCCGGTGCCGTAAGTGCATTTGCCTTCGCCTGGTTGCAGGCAGAGTTGCCCCAGGGTGGCGGCCTGTTGGTCGCCAAGCAGGGCTTGAATGGGTACGCCAGCAAAGGGCAAACCCGCTTGGATTACTCCGAAATCGCCTCGGCAGGGCCTGAGCTCGGGGAGGGCCTGCTTGGGTAAGCCAATTTCAGCGCAGGCGTCATCGATCCATTGCCGCTGCTCAAGATCCATCAGCAGGGTGCGGCTGGCATTGCTCATGTCTGTGGCATGAATGGTGCCGCCACTGAGCTGCCATAGGAGCCAGCTCTCCACCGTTCCAAAGCAGAGATCACCCTGGGCCGCGGCACTGCTTGCGGCGGTTTCATGGTCGAGCAGCCAGCGAATTTTGCTCGCGCTGAAATAGGGGTCGAGCATCAGGCCGGTTTTGGCTCTCCAGCTCGTTTCAAGGCCGCTTGCCTTCCATTTCTCACAGAGATCGGCGGTGCGGCCGTCCTGCCAGACCAGGGCTGGGCCGCAGGGGCTGCCATCGCTGCGTTTCCAGAGCGTGGTGGTTTCGCGCTGATTGGTGATGCCGCAGCTGATCACGGCTTGCCGCTGCTCCGGAGTGATCGCCTGCTCAAGGCGGCTCATCGCCAGACGCTGGCTCTCCCAGATCGCCGTAGGACTTTGTTCTACCCAGCCATCGGCGGGGTATTGAATGTCAAGAGGTGCGGAAGCGCTGGCGACTGGGCGGCCATCCGTATCGAAGAGAGCAGCGCGTGAGCTGCTGGTGCCTTGATCTAGTGCGAGCAGGAGGGGCGGTGCTGCCATAGCCATCTCGTTTCCTACTTGCTAGCGATGGGACCAACGGCCTGCAAAGGAATGGCAGAGACATCACGCATTGGGCCGTTCCCCACTTGGGTCGCTGAGGCGATGGTCTACCAAGTGTTTCCTGATCGTTTTCGCCGCAGCGGCCGGGTGGAAGCGCAGCAGGGGTTGGCGTTGCAGCCCTGGGGGATCGACCCTGCCGAACAGGGGTTCCAGGGGGGTGATCTCTACGGAGTGATCGAGGCTCTGGACCACCTTCAGCAGCTGGGAGTGACCTGTCTGTACCTCACCCCCGTTTTCAGTTCGGCCGCCAATCATCGCTATCACGCTTACGACTATCTCGAGGTGGATCCTTTATTGGGAGGGAATGCTGCGCTTGATGCCTTGATTGCGGCGGTGCATCAACGGGGCATGCGTCTGATCCTCGATGGGGTGTTCAACCATTGCGGCCGCGGCTTTTGGGCGTTTCATCACCTGTTGGAAAACGGGGATCGCTCTCCCTATCGCGAGTGGTTCCATGTGCATCAGTGGCCGCTGCGGCCCTATCCGCGGAAGGGCCAAGACTGTGGTTACAGCTGCTGGTGGAATGATCCGGCGCTGCCGAAGTTCAACCATGACCATGCTCCCGTGCAGGAGTACCTCTTAGCGGTTGGTAGGCATTGGTTAGAACGCGGCATCGACGGTTGGCGCTTAGATGTGCCCGATGAAGTGCCTGCTGCCTTTTGGGTGGACTTCCGGCGCATGGTGAAAGCGGTGAACCCCGAGGCCTGGATCGTGGGTGAAATTTGGGGAGATGCCAGGTCTTGGCTTCAGGGAGAGCATTTCGATGGCGTGATGAATTACCGCTTGGGCT
The DNA here is from genome assembly GCF_014279835.1 of Synechococcus sp. MVIR-18-1. Lineage (NCBI taxonomy): Bacteria > Bacillati > Cyanobacteriota > Cyanophyceae > Synechococcales > Synechococcaceae > Synechococcus > Synechococcus sp. MVIR-18-1. The sequence goes on from NZ_CP047942.1 coordinate 570,265, forward strand.
GGAGCAGCCTTTGTTGGGTGGCGGGCGCGCGTTTGCGACGCAGCTACCGCAACCCGATGTACCCGTTGCGCCCCCTGGAGACGGAGGCCTTGCTGCAGATCTGGTCTGAGACGCAGGGTTGGTATGCGCCGGAGGTGAACCGCTGCCAACTCAATCTTTTAGATAGTCACGATGTGCCCCGGGCCTTGCACAGCCTCAAAGGAGATGTAGCTGCGTTGTCTTTGGCGTTGCTGCTGTTGATGCTTCAGCCTGGGGCTCCTTGCCTGTACTACGGAACGGAAGTGGGCCTTGAGGGCGGTCCTGAACCAGCCTGTCGCGAGGCGATGCCGTGGGAGGCCCCATGGCCCCACGATTTGCGCTCAATGATCGTGACTTTGACGAACATCCGCCACCAGGTTGTTGCTGTGAGCGAGCAAGGTCTGTCGTGGCAGGCCAGCACCTCCGACGGCCTCGTGGGACGCGCACCTGGGGTGGTGGTTGTTGTGAACCGCTCTCGGCGGAAAGCTTTGTCCCTGGAGGCTCACGACGTTGCCCAAGTTGGCTGGGAGACGGATGGTGCGTTGATTGGCACCTACCAGGTGCATCGCCATGTACTTGGTCCACAATCAGCGGTGTTGTTTAAGGCTCTGGAATAAGCTTCGCTCCCTTGATTGGCTCGGCTGATTAAGCCTGCTCGAGCGTGTTGATGAGGGCTAAAATGCGTTCTTGATTGGCATGTTCTTGCAGTAATACCACCCCAATCTCTCTCTTGGAATTGAGTTCAATTCTTTTCAGAAGTTCGGTCTCTACTGGAAGATCAGTGAGTGGAAAGAGGCAAAGGTCCACAATCCTTTGTTGTAAGCATTCAAGACTATGGAGATCGCTGAGATTATTGGCCGAACCTATAAGCCATCCAGGTGGTGGTGGATCGAAAAGAGAACTATCAAGCCATCGATTGGCATCAAGCCTCAAGTTTGATTTGCCCTGTAAGCGCGCTAATTGATGGACCTTTCGCTCTAATTGAAGTAAAAGAGAATCCTCCTGGGGTTGCCAACAGCTGCTTATTTTTTGGAGTTTGATCCCGAATACCTGAGCACATTTTTTTTGGTTTCGACTTATGGTTGTTTGGTGTTGATCAAAGAGAGCACCTACTTTCTTCCCAGACTGAAGCCATATCATTCCATCGAAACTAGACAGTAAATCTAAGCTGACCATGATACTGGCGTTTTAATGAGATCCAGCCAAGAAGACTGCTCTTAAAGTAATTAGCTTTATCATGAAGCTTGTTTAGACGATCGGAGATAATGCGTGAAAGTCGTGCACTATTGGGATCATGGATGGCTTAATGGTTGTCTTTTGCTGCAATCAGCGTCATCTGAGTAAATGGATAGAAAGAGTTCTTTCCGTTTGGTTTTGATTTTTACTGCAATAACCAAGAGTTCGCTGGTCTCACCTGGCAATCCTCCATGTAATCAAGCTTGGGTTAGGAGGATATGAATTAGGAAAGATTGTTGACTTAAACTCCTTTGTAGCGTCTTTTTCATATCTGCTTTAGCTTGTCTCTTAGGTCTAGTATATGTTCTTGATATTCATTTTTCTGGAGCACTACTAAACCTGCCTCTGACGTGATATCGAGTGGAATCGTGGCGAGATCTTGCGATTCAACGGGTAGATCGGTGAGCGGGCATAGGCAAGCATCCACAATATGCTGTTTTAAGCATTGGATGCCATGAGGATCACTAAGTTTATTGGCTGATCCTGCAATCCATCCTGAGGGAGGTGGGTTGAAATGTGGATTATCTAGCCATCCATTAACTTCAATCCTCAGACGTGATTTTCCTTGTAGACGGGCCACTTGATGCACTTGGCGTTCAAGCTGAAGCAGTATTAAATCTCCATGGGCATCCCACTTGTTTTTGTTTTTGCTAAGGGTAATCCCAAAGACTTGGGCACATTTTTTTTGATTGCGGCTCACCGTTGTTTGGTGTTGCTGAAACAATGCTCCTACTTTTGAACCTGATTGAAGCCATATCAGTCCATCAAGGCTTGCGAGTAGATCTACGCTGACCACATCATTGATTGATGTACTTTATAAATTCTAAATTATGTTTATTGTGTAATCAATCCCCAGTATTGGGTAGGGAGTCTGTTCAGAGGTTTTTGGGCAGGCTTAGTCGAGCAAGAAGCCCACCGATCGAACCTTTGGAAAGTGAGAGTTGACCTTTATGGCTTTCCATTGCTGTGCGCACAATGAACAAACCCAAGCCTGTGCCATCAGGCTTGCTAGTTTCCATCAGTAATTCCTCATTAATTTCTGGCAAAAGACCGCCTCCATTATCTTCAATCTCTATGATCCAAAAATTCTCATTATCCTTCATTCTAATAAGGATTAATGGATCTGGATTGTTAGAGTCTCGCAAGGATTCGATGGAATTTTTTAAAATATTGATGAGGGCAATTTGTAGTTGTACGGCATCTCCATTAATCATTGCACTTGAATCTGCAATCGAATGAACTTGCTGACTATTAATCCATCCGTAAATGTCTGGATTGTTTGAGTTGATATAGCGCAGACTACTTTCAATGACTTGCTTTAAATCGAGCTCAGAGAGCTCTGTCTGTGTATTGCGGAGAAGGGCTCGTACTTTGTTAGTGATTAAAGCAATTCTCTCGGATTGGGAATTGATGGTTGAAAGCTGATGCTTTAGATCGGAGAAATTGTGGATTTTACTGGTGTCGTTAAGAGTATTAATCAGGGTCTGAGATGTAAGTTTTAGGATACTGAGAGGTTGGTTGATCTCGTGAGCAATGGAAATGGATCCGGCCTCGAGGCTTGTTTTTAATTTTTTGCTCATCAGTGACAGTGCTTGCTCATCTTTTTGTTGTTTGTCTTGAAAAAGTTCGATGATTTGTTTCTCTTTTTCTCTTAGGCTTTGAGTGAGATTGTTGAATGCTTTTACCATAGCCGTTATGGCTTGATGGAGATCGCTAAATTCTTTGGTTCCTGCTTTTTCGAGCTCGCAATTAAAGTTAAGAACCTCTGGCTGTTTGGCTATATCTTTGATTTGATGTTCTGTGCTCTGGCTCGCAGAGGTTAAGGCACTTAGGGGAGTGAGTAAGGCATTGATCAGGCGGCGGTTGATCGCTAATGCCATGAGGAGTGCAGCAACGCTAATAAAAATCATCATTATCAAATTTCTCTCTGCCACGCTTACTTCTTGATCTGCAGATGTACCCGTGACTAAAAACCAATCGAGTCCAAATTCTCTACCCCAGGGGGTCGCTCTTAAAAAAAAGTGCTGTGAATCCAGGTTTGAGATCTGGACAAGTTCTTGGCCAAAGCTGTTCTGGTTGACAAGATATTTTCCATCTGTTTGTGATAAGTATTGCTTTGAAAGTGATTTCGCAATGGGAGACTCTAGCTCTTTGATATTAGCTCTCTGGACACTTTTTTCAGAGCGAACAAGAACTATTTCAGGATTTGAGCTGGCAACAATACTCCCATTTTTCTCGATAATAAGTGCTAATCCTGACCGGTCTTTCCATACTTCTTGAAGCCAGTTGCTAAGTTTGTCAATGATCATGTCAACGCCCACAACACCGATCAGTTTTGCCTCCTGATTGAAAATTGGTGCGTTGTAGGAAATTGAAAAAGTTTCTGGCTGGTCTTCCCAGGCATAAATTCTGCTCCACGTTGGTTTGCCAGCTTTAACGGTGTCGACATACCAAGCTTCTTGATGGTTTGTGCTCATCCCTGGGATGACATCTTCTTGCTGAAGACGTTCTCCTGTTGACGTCATGCTGTAAACAAACATTTTCCCCCGCCCTAATCGCGAGCTGTCTTCGTTGTGGAAAAAGCTTCCATCCTCGCCTTTTTCGATTCCCAGAAATGACCCATCTTCCGACCCATAGTTGATGTAATCAACAGGGAATGAGCGAAGCTGTCTCCAGAAACGCTTACTAAGCTTGTCGAAATCCTTGAGTAACGCTGGGTCGGCAGCGATCGCCTCTTCGTTGAGTTGATTGATAATTGTTGGGAAACTAATCTTGCTGCTTAATCGCTCTGATACTTGTATGACTGGAAGATGTGCTCGATGGGATTCTTTCTGCTCGATTACATTGTTGCGACCAACACTAAATCCTAAAATGCTAAGAGATCCTGCTACGAGAATCAATTGAAGCCCTGTCGTGCGAGTTAGCTTTTTTGCTAATGATTTGGCTTGGTTTTTCATTAATTGATGCTTTGAATGGTACGAGTCAAAGCTGCTCTTCTGATGAGTTCAGCGCCGCTGACATTCAGTTTTTTGGCAATAGCTTTGCGATGTGTTTCTATCGTTGAATGAGCACTACCAAGCTCTTTGGCGATTTCCTTTGTGGTTTTTCCCTCTCCCATAAGACTGTAAATAATTTGCTGTTGCTGGGTTAACGCATGATGAGCAGGCTTTACGATTGCATTCAGGCAATGTCGTAAAGTATCGAAGGCATCGGTTTTGTCGATAATTCCATAAATTGCTTCTCTAAGGCTTTTGGGGCAAACAAACTCCTGTGCTGCGCCAGACAGGATGATTATTTTGATGTTCTGATGTTGCGAGACCAAATGTTGTGCTAGGTCAAGACAGTGGCCATCAGGTAGATAGATATCCAGAATCGCGAGGTCAAGCTTGTGATCATCACAAATGTTGTTAGCAGCTTCGATGCTGTCTGCTTTGAAGACAGCTGATATCTCGTTGAAGCTCGCCAAGATGGAGCCAAGAAGGTCGAGAAGTATTTGCTGGTCTTCCAGCACGAGGCAGTTCATGCAAATCGTGCAAATTTTGATGTTAGATCCGTTTGCTCCTTTTAGGGCAAGGAAGAGCGGCTATGCATTATTTGCATAGCTTTAAGGGCGTGTATTGGATTTCGGGTAAGCAGCCCTGCAAGCTCCGCAACCCTGTTCTGAAAACTTGATCGAACTTTGGAACGTGATCTGGCCATGATTGCGGAGGTGCACGACCAAGGTTTCGTCAAAGCAGATGGGACGGTTCATCGCTGGCGCAACCTGATTTTTCCTAAAGGCAATGTCTGCTGATAAATGAGCAATAGAAGGTGATCAGGTTTTGCTAATTCGCTTTATAGGCCAGAAGCGCATTGCTCTGAACCCCATCCCTCTTGGACCGGCTCAGCAACCAATTGTGGTGTGAGATTGAAGCCCTTGTCGAGACTTGAACTCGAGACCTCTCCCTTACCAAGGGAGTGCTCTACCGCTGAGCTACAAGGGCGTGTGGTGGATGGGCCGGGTTGGATTTGAACCAACGTAGGCAGAGCCAGTGGATTTACAGTCCACCCCCATTAACCACTCGGGCACCGACCCGAACCACACCAAGAGAGGTTACCAGCAAGGCTGTCGATACGATCAACCAATGTTTACGAGTCGGGCCATGCACCTATTGCTGCTCAACGGCCCCAACCTCAATCTGCTGGGTCAGCGGGAACCAGGCCTCTACGGACGTCAGACCCTGGATCAGATCGAGATAGCACTCGGTGAGCGGGCCAGCGCTGATGGCCTAACGCTGGAGTGTTTTCAGAGCAATTTTGAAGGAGCCCTGGTGGATCGCATCCATCAGGCGATGGGAAAGGTGGATGGGATCTTGATCAATGCAGGGGCTTATACCCACACCTCGATTGCGATCCGTGATGCCCTGCTGGGGACAGCCATCCCTTATGTGGAGCTGCACTTGAGCAACACCCATGCCCGTGAACCATTTCGGCATCGCTCATTTCTTGCTGACCGAGCCGTTGGCGTGATTTGTGGTTTTGGACCCGTGAGTTACGAGTTGGCTCTTGATGGTTTGGTCCGCCACCTGCGGAACTCTGCGAGCGGAGTTGAGGGTTGATGGTCTCAACGTCTGTGGCCAGCATCCGCTGGTTGGCTTCACCTACGAGTGCGTCTTGGGTGCAGCAAGCGATTTCGAGACCAATGGAGGTCTTGATTGATCATGCCCACTGCGAGCGCAAAGCAGCGGGGTCGGCGGTGCAGCTGATGTTTCGTTACCTCTGCGAACCAGGTCTGGGGGAGGTGTTGAGTCCGTTGGCGCGCGAGGAGCTAGAGCATTTCGAGCAGGTGCTTGCCTTGTTAAAAGCGCGAGGACGCTATCTGGAGCCCTTGCCTTCTCCGGGATATGGCGGCTTTCTTGCTAAGCACATTCGCAAAGGAGAACCGCTGCGGATGCTGGATTCATTTTTGGTGGCGGGTTTGATCGAAGCCCGCAGCCACGAACGCATGGCGTTACTGGCGGAGCACAGCCCGGAGCAGGATTTAAAAGACCTCTATGGAAGCTTGTTGTTGAGTGAGGCACGTCACTTTGGTCTTTATTGGGTGCTGTGCGAACAGCGATGGGATCGGTCGGTGATCGTGCCCCGCTTGGAGGAACTTGCACAGGTTGAAGTGGAAGCCCTCACTGGCTTCCTGGAGAATCCTGAAGATGTGAGAATGCATTCTGTGGGCGTCGAATCTCGCTGATTTGTGCCACACCCTCTGTCGTCCTGAGGCAGACGCTTGTATCAGCGAAAGCCGGATGCTGACTCGGTTTGGCAGTTCTTCTTACGGGCTGAAGGTGAGGGGCGGATTCGTCGCTCCACAAAAACAGGCATTTATGAGAAGCGACGAAGGTCGGGAATAGCCCCTTGGAGATTGTCTGCCGCTACACCTTCATTGTTCAAAGCTCGGACGTGGTTCATCAAAACCATTGATCCCGATGCTCCTGAGAACGAAAGCGACTGAGGTAGGGGTTGAGCCGCGCCTCGATTTCCCTACGCTGTCCTTATGAGCAAAGAGAGCGCAATTTCCGAGATTCTCGGCACAGTCAAAAAGCAACTGCTGGACTTGGGGCAACAGGTTCAACGGCGTGATGGGTGGGATCTCTCTCTTCCAGTGGCAATCGTTGATGCCAGAAAGGCAAAGGCAAAAACTTCAGCGCCAAAATTCCACGTGTCTCCCATCGGTACGATTGGGAACGTTCTCAGGATCTCAACGACTTGCGATCACCCACTGATGCGAAAGCTGTTTGAGCTCTATCAGGATCGTGGAGATGAGGAAGCTTTGAGTTTCATGATGAATGGCGAGGATGCCGAAGAATTCTCTGATTTGTTTTCTGAATATCAAAAAGAGAGAAAGAATGGTCAGATGATCTGGGGAGCTGCAGATGCCTCAGCTTTCGTAACTAAGTCGCGCGACTGTTTTGATGATCGTGAGATAGCAGTGGCGATTTTGCATACAGGGAGCAGTGGTCAGCACGAACTAACCACTTGCGGCGTCCCTTTCAGTTTTTGACCTCCACTCGGAATAGAGCACTTGCCTTTGCGAAGGAAGCAGGTTTCACTATCTCTGCTGATGACATCACCCAAAGCCACTCTCAATACGAGCTTTCACATCAAGAGCTGGAACGCATGGTTGGGGGAGGAAAGAAGAACCCTTATATCACTTAAATCACTCTCCAATGCCGGATATTGATTAATGCTTAGTCCCGCCACCAGCGAGGCTTTTTATTGCTTCACCTGTTTGGGTGAGTGAAAAGACCAGGGATTCCCCCGAATTGGGGAGGTGGATCCAGGAAAGTGGGCCTACTTTATGCATAGAAGTTTTATAAATAGATGACAGAACAGCAGGGTTTCGTGCGGTCATCATTTTCCAAAGATGCAACAAAATTAGGCATTTCAATTCTGCAGACAGCAAAGCAACCTGACAAAATATTCCAACATGGTCGATATTTTGGTATTCCAGGCAACACCAAACTGCAGCAAGAGTGTATTGAAAGGATTATGGATACTCCAACGGTTCAGAATTTGCTTGCCAATCGACCTTCATCAATGTGGCCAGATCTTGAGCAAATGGCCGCAATGCCCAAAGGGAGCCTTGGATGGTGCGTACAACTGCGATTGCAGAAGCTTGGACTTTCTTTTTTAGTGAATCAATCTCCGGTTCCAGAATCTCAAGAGGAGTTCGTGATAAGTAGATCCGTTCGCTTGCATGAAATTCACCATACGATTCTTGGTCTACCGATCACAGTTGCAGGTGAAGCTGCTGCGACGGCGTTTTATGCGAGTACCGGGTCTGAGCCTTTTGATATTGGAATTCTGTCTTCATGGATGTTGCGTGGTGCCTACGCACCGAGTGAGCGTAGATTGATCTGGGATGGTATTGGTTTTGGAATCGCAGTTGGTCAGACTGTGCCTGAACTTTTCTCTCCTCGTTGGGAAGATGGCTGGGAAAGATTGATCATCGATTGGCAGAACGAACTGGGTATCACCCAGCTACTGAAGACGTCTCCGTTTAAAGACGACTTTGTAAACATCTATGGCTTAAGTCTCTGAATATGCCAATTTACTGACGTTGACGATTCTCTAATAGGTCAAGCAAATATCAAGTATCGGATGATGGGTTGCAATGATTTCCTAGAAAGCGCTGGTGATAGTAACTTCTCCAACAGCAATATGGGGAAAGATACTTTGATGTTGCGGGGCAGCTCTGCTGCAAGAGCTCAACGTAGATTAAGTACAATCATGATTTCATATGCCTTGATCTGGATTGTGATCGGTTGAGTGATAAAAGCCCTTTTCTTTGCGTAATTGGCTTTTACGTCACCATGCTAATGCCCCATTCAAATTGATCAAAGACACCAGCGTGACATGGTTCAATGGACAATAATATGTATCTATTGAATTACTAAAATGCCTCTCATTAATCTCAGGACCAATGTTTCTGATGTCCAGGGTTCAGATGCTCTTTTGAAAAAGCTGTCGGCTGCTCTTGCCAGTGCTACGGGAAAGCCCGAATCGTATGTAATGACACTTTTGGATTTCGGGGTTCCAATGACCTTCGCTGGTAGTAATGACCCCTGCGCTTATGTAGAAACTAAGTCCATTGGAGCATTGACTCCGCCGAAAATGTCAGATCGATTTTGTGAGTTGATCAAGGCATCTTTAGGTATCCCTAAAGATCGGATTTATATTGGATTTGATGATGTTAGTGCTTCGCACTGGGGGTGGAATGGGCGCACTTTTGACTAAACATTCCATCAATCCACTAATTAAAGTTGTCCGGTTAGATCCGTTTCAGAGACCTATTTGACTGAGGATTCCCTGGCCGGTTAGCAGCTCGGTGCCTAAGCCAATAACAAAGCCAAGCATCGCTAAACGACCATTCCATGTCTCAGCAAAGCTGCTGAAGCCGAATCGAGATTGAGTTGAGTTAGTCATGTTTTTGATTATGTGGAAGAGCCTCACATGAGTGAGGCATTGTTTTCTGTAATCAGCCAGCTACAGCTGAAATGCTGTAGGGAGCTTCAGGGGAACTTGTGGGCATTGGGTCGAGCTTGCCTAATGCCAACGCTTTCGCGCGGACGTACATCTCACTTGATGTGGCACCAGCAGCTTCCATTGCTTTGGCGACGACATCCCAATTACGAACTTCAGTAGACATATGGGGCTGATTTGTGGGTGTGACAAGCATCGCCAGCCAAGTGACGTGGTCGTGACAGTGAAATCCGCCAAGGAACCGAACACGCGAAACGAGTCGCTTCTCGATAAGCCCCGCCTGGTGCTGCATGTTCACCTTGGGTTTCGAGTTGCCGGTATTGCAGATCCTGGCTGTGACGACGTTTGAGGCAAAGACAAGCAACGAACTACATCACCCCCCGCCACGAGTGGGTTTTTTTATTGCTTTCTTGGAATTGTGGTCAAAATCACAGCATCGCTTCATAGCGGTCACTGCTTCTTTGCTCGCTTTCGCATTCATGGCTCCTATTCCTGAGGATGCCCAGCTCGTTTGGTTTCGCTTCGCTAATACGGAAGCAATTGTCTCTTATGTTTTCAAATGTCCACTTCAACCAATCCATGCGTTAAGGCGTAGACCGCTGCCTGTGTTCTGTCTCTTACTCCAAGCTTATGAATGGCTGTACTGACGTGGCTCTTAACTGTTTCAGCAGAAACAAATAGTGAATCAGCGATTTCTGTGTTCTTCATTCCCTGAATAATGCATTGAATAACCTCTAGCTCTCTTTCTGATAATGGGTCTACAAGGATCGGTGCTGGTTTAACTTTTGCGGTTGCTGCTTCAAGTACAGCCCTCGGATAGTAAATACCCCCACTGTTGGTTGTGCGTAAAGCATGAATGAAGTCCCCATCCCCGGTGCCGATGGAAGAGACGAACATCACTCCGTCGGCCCCAGCCTCCATCGCTTCTTGAACCACCTCAGGTGTTTCGCGTGACAAGAAAATGAGAGCTTTGAGGCCTGGGGATTGTTGTTTTGCTTTTTCGACAAGTCTTATTCCATATCCTCTTTCTAGGTCTTCGCTCGTAATTAAGAGGTCTGGATTGCTTTCAAGTTGTATTTGCAGGGCCTCATCTTCCGTTGTCGCGCCCCCAATCAAAGATTGCAGGATTGGCTCAGCAAGGCTCACCGCGGTGAGCGTGAGCCGGTTTTTAGAACAAACCAAAACTCGCTTGTTTGCCAGCATTTGCTTGCAAGCATCAACTGCCTTCTGTAATGCGCCTTCAGATGGGTGAATCCTCACCTGTTTTTGTGTAGATAGAAGAATAATGATACCGCTGTGATGTCCGTCTGCAAATCATTATCAACATTAAACTTTTATGTGTGATCAGCTCCTTTCGCTGATTGCCCTCAGCTCTATTGTTTTAGACCAATGTGATGTGATGTTGACTGGATTTTGTTTTCAATCAACTCATCGGTATTCGTGAAGGACTGGGTGTGTTGCTTAGAAGTCGTGGGCTCCTTCCTATTCGTTAAGTGGGTTCTCTTTCGGGTTCATAATTGTTGTTTCTGCATAAAAAAGCTGCTCCGATCAATGAGCAGCTCTGAGAATGTGCTTCTGGTTGTGAGGTGTTGACAGCTTTGGGTCAAGAAACCTCCCCTTTTGTGGATCAGGCAGGAAAATTACATTTTAATTTGCAACTGCTGAACGCATGGGAATCATGCTTTTTCACGTGTTGATCAGTTTTTGTCAGTTAATGACTTGGACATTGCAGCTGCAAGAGCAACACAGCCAGCGACGATCAGATAGCCCATGAGATTTGTTTAATGGCTCAAGCATCATTTGATTTGGAGGTGCCTGCTGACTGTCTCCTATGAGACCGAATCCTCAATCGATCAGTCTTTGGTTGTCTGTTCCTTTGCTCAAGGAAGGCCTGGATAGTGAGCGGCTATTGGATCATCGGTGAAGGTGGCGACCCATCCTGCTGAGTTTTTGAAAAAACGAAGCACGCAATAGTTTGGGTTGGCGCCCATGTCGAACCAGTGCCGGGTTCCAGCTGGAATGGCGATCCAATCATTGGCTTCGCAGACCACTTGCAGCACCTCATCGTTGATGTGGAGTGAAAAGAGCCCGCAACCTTCCACGAAAAAGCGCACCTCATCTTCTGCATGCTGGTGTTCTTGCAGGAATGTTTGGCGCAAAGATGTGGTGTTGTGCTGATCGCCTCCAACGCGCATCACATCCACTGCTTGGTAGCCCTCGTTTTTTTGGACGGAAGAGATGAGTGACGCATAGGCCGCCAAAATTTGCTCTTGCATGGCCCCTCGCTCTAGCTCTGGCTTGCTTGGCCAACGCTGAAACTTGATCCCGCGCGTTTTGAGTTCTGCACTGATCTGTGCAGCATTGCTGGTGCTTAGGAGTGGCTCCGGCGCTGCCTGGGTTGCGTAGATCCTCAGCTCCGTCATCAGCGCGGCGTTGTTTGAACCTCACCTCTTTAGCCCTGATGAATCTTTGCCGTGGCGCTTGCTCCACCGGACGCTGTCATTGTTGACCTGTTGGTCGTGGATCCTGTGCCTCACGCTCTGCAATTGATCGGAGTGGGCCCTGGTGATCCAGAGCTTCTCACTATTGCCGCTGTTCGCGCGATTGAAACTGCCGATGTGGTGGCGTATCCCGTTGCTCGCGTCGATGCTGATGGGATGGCTTGGACTATTGCTTCTCGCTGGACGCGCTCTAGTCAGCGCCGACTGCCTTTGGTGTTTCCGATGGTGGCGGAAGCCGAGCCAAGATTGAAAGCTTGGCGGCATGCCGCTGATGCGCTGGCATCTGAGTTGCGACGTGATTTATCGGTGGTTTTGCTCTGCGAAGGTGATGCCTCTCTTTTTGCTTCGAGCAGCTATGTGCAACTGGCGCTGCGTAAGCGGCATCCTGATCTCACGGTCAAGCTGATTCCAGGCGTTCCGGCGGTTTGTGCTGCAGCCGCTGCTGGCGCGGAGTTGGCGATTGATTGGCCCCTGGCTTTGCAGCAAGACGGGGTTCTGATTCGTCCTTGCCCAGACCATGAATCAGATTTGGAGAGATTGCTTGAATTAGCTGGATCGAGCTCGATGGTGCTGGCATTGATCAAGCTCGGTCAACGATGGCCATGGGTTCGGGCTTGCCTGGAAAGGCGTCAGCTGCTCGAGGCCTCCCTCTTTGCGCAACGGGTGGGTTGGCCTGATCAGGTCTTGGCGCGAGCGATCGATATTCCCGCTGAGTCGAAGCCTTATTTTTCCCTGCTGCTCATTCGGCAGACTTGGCCTGAGGTGTTGCCGTGACAGAAAGCGTTTCGTTGCTTACGTCTTTGAATTGGCTCGGGCTAGTTCATCCCATTTTGATGATTTTGTTTGTCTATCCGGTGGTGGGTGCCACGATTCGGTTGGGCATTTTGGCCCGAGAACGGCGGTTGGATCTCAATCCGATAGCGCCAACAGTGCCGGTAGAACACGCCGATCACGGTCGCTGGGTCACCGGGGGAATGGTGTTGGCGGTGCTGGTGGCGCTGTTTCATAACGCCCTTGCTGGAGGGATGCAGGCTGATCAGATGTTGGGCTTCCTGCTGGCGGTTGTGGGTGCTGCAGCGGCTTATGTGGCGTTGTTAGGTGCGAAAGGCTTGATCGCAAAGATGTTGTGGGCAGCAGCCTGTTGGTTCACCCTGATTTTGATTGCCTCCCAGCCTGCGCTGCTGCAGTGGCGCCAGGCTTTCCCAACCGCGGTTTGGCAGTCGCATCTTTGGGGTGGTTCGGCATTAATCGCCCTGATGTTGACTGCGGTGGTGATGCAAAAGCAGATTGCGGGTCGGCTTTGGATGCGACGGCTGCATGTGTCGATGAATGTTGTTGTTGCTTTGTTGCTAGCGACGCAGGCCATCACGGGGACGCGTGATTTATTGATGCATTGAGGCCTGGATTGTTGGCGGGTGCTGCGGGATCAGGCTCGGGTTGAGAGGCCCGCGTTTGGGTGGTGCAATCAGTTGCCGGAGTAAGGCCAGCAAGGCACGACTTTCCTGAGGCGCCTGCCGGTCGATCCAGCATCCTGGTCGGCAAAAGAGCCAGCGGATCAGGGCGTAGCGCTCCTTCCGAGGCAAGTCTCCCCAGTGGAGAAGGACTTCTGTGTCGGTTTTGTTGGTCAAGATCACTGGCAATGCAGGCAGCTCTTGGCACCAGCGCAGCTTGGAACTGGCAACCCATGGAAGGGTCGAAGGAGAGCGGGTGATCCTGGCGCCGCTTTCGCTTAAAGCCGTGATGCAGCAGGGGTAGCGGTGCCCACCGTTGTCTTCGATCCAGGCTTCCATTGTGAGCTTTTGCCACGGGGAGAGATCCGTCGCGGCAGGGTCCCAACAAGCACGAACCGCCACGATCAAGCTGAGCAGATTGATCACGCCCCACACCAAGCCGACCGGTCGGCCGGCGAGCACCTGGGCTGGCAGATCGCTGGCGTTTGAGAGCAGCCCGTGGAGGTTCACCAGATTGAGCAGCACGAGGGCCAGGAGTGGCAGCAGCAGCTCCACGCTGCAGCTCCCTCGATCACGGCGCTGATGCTTGGGGGTCACCCGAAATCCACCGATGCGTCCAATCAGGTTGGACAGCACGGTCACGGTGAGAGGAACGGTGAGTACCCAGCCGGTGAGTTCGCTCAAAAAAGCGGTTCGTGACCCACGGTTTAACCAGCCCAGGGTCAACACTTGCAAGCCCCAAAGGGGTAAGAGCAAGGTCAATGCGGCTTGGCTATTGAGCAAGATTGGAATGATGCCCAGAAGGCCATAGCTAAGTGGCATCAGCATCAGCACCAGCCTTGGCACGTTGTTGAACCAATGCATCACGCCCTCGAGGTAGGCGATGCGCTGCCCAAGCGATAATCCCTTGGGACGCAAGGGGCCGCTGCTGAGCCGAAGGCTTTGCAAGGTGCCAGAGGCCCAGCGTTGGCGTTGGTGCACGAAATCAGCCATGGTTTCGGCTGCCAAACCAGCGCTGAGTTTTTCCTGCAAATAGAGCAGTCGCCAGCGCTGACGGGTCAGGCTGATGCCGGTCACGAAATCCTCAGAGATGGCCTGTTCTACGAAGCCACCGATTTGGTCGAGTGCTTTCCGTTTCACCACAAACGACGTGCCTGCACACACCACAGCCCCCCAGCCATCGCGGACCGGTTGAATCCAGCGGTAGAAACTCTCTTCATCAGAGAGAAGCCAGTTCTCCATCCCCAGATTGCGCATCACCGGGTCGGCGTTGATAAAGGTTTGAGGGGTCTGAATCAGTGCAACCTCAGGTTCGAGCAGAAATCCAATGCTGCGATCAAGAAAGGTGCGTTGGGGAATGAAGTCGGCGTCGAAGACGGCAACCAGCTCTCCTCGGCAGTGGCGCAAACCATGGTTGAGGTTGCCGGCCTTGGCATTGACGCGCTCCGGTCGGTGCAGGTATCGGCAGCCGAGCTCGGCAGCGAGCGCTTTTACCTCAGGGCGACCGCTGTCGTCGAGCACCCACACCTTGGTGTGGGGATAGGACAAGTTTGTGCAGCCAATCAGGGCTCGTTCGAGCACTTTGATCGGTTCGCCGTAGGTGGGAACCAGAATGTCCACGTGGGGTTTCCAGCCGCTCTCTGCCCAGCGCTTTTGGCGGTCGTTGATCTCCAGGCGGCGATCGGGGAACCGCCGCCAAGCCAGCCAGAGAGGTACTAAGCCAACGAGGAGCAGCCAGGCTTCAGCGAGCAGGAGCAAGATGCTGAGGGCGATCGATAAGCGGCTCTCGACGTTGAGGCTGGAGGTCACTCTCCAGACCAGATAGCGGAGGGTGAACAGGCTGATCAGCAGGATCAGGCTGCGGCGTCCCCAGATCGGGGTGTCTTGTTCGGGGCGACGGATCAGCCAGAGCGGCCAGATCAGCAGCAGAGGCAATAGCGCATTCATTCGATTTGCTGCATCTGTTGATCGAGCAAATCAAGGGCCGCGGCGGGCGTGGGCGCGCGCATCAGTTGTTGACGAAACTGGGATGCGCCGGGGAAGCCAGTGCAAGTCCAGCTCATGTGTTTTCGCGCAATCAGCAGGCCGTGATCTCCGCGTGCCTCGATTAGGGCCAGCAGTTGTTCTTTGGCGAGAGCTAAGCGTGCAGCTGGTGCGGGGGTGGCTGGAATCGGCAAGCCACTGAGTGCGGCATCGATTTGGCCCACAAGCCACGGGGAACCCATGGTTCCGCGACCCACCATCACGCCATCGGCGCTGGTGATCCGCAGGCAACGCTGCGCTTCCTCAGGGCTGTTCACATCCCCATTGGCGATCACAGGAATGCTGAGGGCTGCTTTGACAGCTGCAATCGCGTTCCAATCGGCAGTGCCGCTGAAGCGTTGCTCTCGCGTGCGGCCATGGAGCGTCAGCATTCGCGCTCCCGCTTGCTCTAAGCGTTGGCACCAGTTCACAGCCGTCTCAACTCCCACGGCGTTGTGATCGCTGCACCAGCCAAGGCGCGTTTTCACCGTGACGGGAAGCCCTACTGCAGCCACCACGGTCTCGACAATTCTGCAAGCCAGATCCGGGTCGCGAATCAGGCCGCTACCGCCTCCTTTTCGGGCGATCTTGCGAACAGGACAGCCCATATTGATGTCGATCAGAAAGGCTCCGGCATCAGCCGCACGACGCGCTGCATCCGCCATTGCGTCGGGATGGTGATCAAACAGCTGCACCCCGATGGGCCCTGTTTCCTCTTGCAGGCCATCCATTTTGAGCCGTCCGTGCCCCAGCTCCAGGCTGGTGGCATTCACCATTTCGGTGAACAGCAGTGCATCGGGAGCCCAGCGGCGCACCAGCTGCCTGAAGATCCGATCGCTGACGCCAGCTAGGGGGGATTGCAGGACGCGGCACCTGAGTTGTCGCTCTAACAGTCGACCCTGAATCTTCAGCGGCATGGCCTAAGGCCGAAGACATCCTCATTCTGCTGGTCAGGCCGTTGGGCTTGTCAAGGCAAGGCGATGGGGCGAAGGATGGAGGTCTCCGGTCTCTGCTCGCATGCCCCCTACCCCTTGGCCGCTGAGCCGTTTGTTGCTGAATCGAATCCTGGAAGACCGCATGAGCGATCGCTTTGTGGCGGAGCGGGTCTGGGAGCGCTTGGGGTACCAGCCTCAAGGCGAAGGGTTGATCTGGCTTGCTGGACCTGAGACGCCCTCGGCGTGGCGAGAGGCATTCCCCCAGGCCCCCGAAGTGATCAGCATTCGCCCTGCTTCCGTGCAACTCACCCGCTCGATCCCCCGCGAGCACAAACAGCTGTTGAAAGAGCAGTTGAAGTTTGCGGGGTATCGGATCGGGGAGCTTTACCCACGGCGCACGCGTCGCGCTACTGCCGTGAATTGGCTGCTGGCCTGGCTTGCATCCCACGATCAGTTGCTGGCAGACGAGGGACCCCTGCCACCGCTACTGGATCCGCCACTCAATCCCGTGAGCGGCCATCCTGGTGATCTTCCTGTGCGTTGAGCAGCAGGCATAAAAAAGGAGGGCGTCTAACCCCTCCCGAAAAGGCTCTCCGTTCCACCGAAGCGTCCTGTTTACAAAATGTAATACTTTTGATTTTCAAGGAGAAGGGCGGTTCTCCTCCTCGCGAGCGGGGTAAGCGCTCAGCGGCAGATCTTTATTCACCCAAAGGGGATAGGCGTCATCCGCGATGGTGACCTGTTTGCAGGCTTAATCCTCAGGCTTGGATGATCACCTTGGTTCCTTTGGGTGTGTTTTCAAACAGCCAGCGCGCCTGCAGGGTTGGCATGCGCACGCAGCCGTGGCTTCTTGGCACGCCAAAGGCATGGCCGGCATCCTCTTGCCAGGGAGCGGCGTGCATGCAAATGGCTTCATTGGCCGTGATGCACATCGCGTAGGGCACGCCAGGGGAAACATAGGTGCGTCCGCGCATGGTGACCGAGCGGTATTTCGTGAGTACGGAGGCATGGCCCGTGGGTGTGGGGGATGAGGCTTTGCCTGTACTCACGGGAATGACCCGAACGGTTTGTTCTTGCTCGTTGAGCACGGTGAGGGTCTGGTCGGAGAGGTCGACCACGAGCGTTGCAATGAGCTCAAGCATGGTTGTGCCGCTGACGTCGCTGTCACAGGCCTAGCTGTGTCGCATGCGTCTCACACGTCTCTTTCTGAATGTTTTCGTATTTCTGTGATGGGTCACCTCTGTACTGTCAAGAAAGTTTTTTTGGGCTCCTGTTTTGGCGCGTCCGGTCGTCGCAATCATCGGGCGTCCCAACGTCGGCAAGTCCACCTTGGTGAATCGTCTCTGTCGAAGTCGTGAGGCGATCGTTCACGACCAGCCAGGTGTGACGAGAGATCGCACCTATCAAGACGGCTATTGGGGCGATCGAGAATTCAAGGTGGTGGACACCGGAGGCTTGGTCTTCGATGACGACAGTGAGTTCCTTCCTGAGATTCGGGAGCAGGCCAGCCTCGCCCTCGCTGAAGCCAGCGTGGCATTGGTGATTGTGGATGGTCAGCAAGGACTTACGGCTGCAGATGAATCGATCGCGGAATGGCTGCGAACGCAGAACTGCAAGACCCTGTTGGCGGTGAATAAGTGTGAGTCTCCTGAGCAGGGATTGGGGATGGCCGCGGAGTTTTGGAGGCTCGGTCTTGGCGAACCCCATCCGATTTCCGCGATCCATGGTGCTGGCACCGCCGAGCTGCTCGATCAGGTGCTCACCTTCCTTCCTCCCAAGGATGAAGAGAGTGATGAAGAGGAGCCGATTCAGCTCGCGATCATTGGCCGCCCCAACGTGGGGAAGTCCAGCTTGCTCAACGCCATCTGTGGTGAAATGCGGGCGATTGTGAGTCCGATTCGTGGCACGACTCGCGACACGATTGATACGCGTATTGAACGGGAAAATCGTCCCTGGAGATTGATCGACACCGCAGGGATACGCCGGCGACGCAGCGTGAATTACGGGCCAGAATTTTTTGGGATTAACCGCAGTTTTAAGGCGATCGAACGCAGTGATGTTTGCGTTTTAGTGATCGATGCTCTCGATGGTGTAACCGAGCAGGATCAACGCCTAGCAGGACGGATCGAAGAGGACGGTCGCGCTTGCGTGGTGGTGGTGAACAAGTGGGATGCGGTGGAAAAAGACAGCCACACCATGTCGGCGATGGAAAAGGAGCTGCGCGCCAAGATCTATTTCCTCGATTGGGCGCCGATGCTGTTTACCTCTGCGCTGACGGGGCAACGGGTCGACAGCATTTTCGCCTTGGCATCTCTGGCCGTGGAACAGCACCGCCGCCGGGTGAGCACGTCAGTTGTCAACGAAGTGCTCAAGGAAGCCCTCAGCTGGCGCAGTCCTCCCACCACCCGCGGTGGCCGGCAGGGCCGTTTGTACTACGGCACTCAGGTGGCGAGTCGTCCTCCAAGTTTCACGTTGTTTGTGAATGAGCCCAAGCTGTTTGGTGATACCTACCGCCGCTATGTGGAGCGTCAAATTCGTGAAGGCCTCGGCTTTGATGGCACTCCGGTGAAGTTGTTCTGGCGAGGCAAGCAACAGCGGGATGCGGAAAAGGAGCTGTCCCGTCAGCAGAACCGCCAAGGCTGATCTCCCATGGATTGGTTGCGACAGATTCCGATCGGGCAGTACGTCGATGGCAGCTCTGGTTGGCTGCGTCTGATCGACCCTCGTTTGAAGCTGGGCTGGGTCGTGATGTTTTTGCTGACCCCTGTTCTGGCTGGTCCGTTGTGGCGTCTGGGGCTCGTTCTGGCCTTGATGGGGATCACCGCCCTGAGTGGCTTGCCGGCCAGGTTGTGGTGGCGCTCCCTACTGCTGGTCTTTTGTCTCGGGGTTGGCTTTGGCCTCCTAGCGATGTTCTTGCCAACGGGAGACCCAGCAGCCACGCAGGCCATACGGCCTGTGCAGGAGTTGCAGGGTTTGTCCCTTCAATCGTCCAGCTGGGAGTTGTTGCGTCTGGGTCCTGTTCAGCTTGGGCCGCTCAACCTGGGTCCACTCTCGGTGGATCGGAGATCGGCTGAGCTCGGTCTCAACAGTGCAACGTTGATTGTCACCGTGGTGCACAGCGTGAATCTCATGCTGCTGTCCACACCAAGCGAAGATCTGATGTGGGCCCTGAATTGGTGTTTGTTTCCCCTGACGAAGCTTGGTTTGCCAGTGGATCGTCTTTGTTTTCAGTTGTTGTTGGCTCTCCGTTTTTTGCCCCTGGTGCAAGAGGAATTGCAGAATTTGGTGCGCTCAGTGGCGAGTCGAGCGGTCAATCTGCGTCAGCTGGGTTTCAAGGCGTCATTCGGATTGCTCCTTTCAGTGGGGGAGCGACTTCTTGCCAATATTTTGTTGCGGGCTGAGCAAGGAGCTGATGCCTTGATTGCCAGGGGAGGGCGTTGGCTGCCTGCGGATTGCTTTCGCCCGGTTCAGAACACGTCTGCACTGGCGCGTGGCTTGAACCTGCTGTCCTTTGTGGTTCTTCTCGCGGTGGTGGGATTGAGAGGCAAGTACGGTGCTCTCTAAATCTTGATGGACTGAATTGTGGGAGCGGAGCGTTATCTCAATCACCCCACCTTTGGAATGCTTTATCAGGTGTCGACCGCGGGCGAAGGACGGGACCTATACGCCACGCTTTATGCCCAGCGCATGTTTTTCCTGGTGACGCTGCAACCCAGAGGGGCTCAGTTTGAGGTGATTCCTTATCAGGACGCCCGGCATCATGCAGAGCTTCACCTGGCGCGCTGTCGCCGTGATCGCGCTGACGATTTTGCCGATTGGAAGCAGCTGTTCGATCAAACCTTCATTTGATGGCCTCCAGCAGCCCGGAATCTGAAACGATTCAGTCCCGCTGGCAGGCGATTCACGCTGATTGTCCAGACGCTGTCCATCTGCTGGCTGTCAGCAAAGGCCACCCGGCAATAGCGGTGCGTGAGCTGGCGGCCTTGGGGCAAGTTGATTTTGGTGAAAGCAGAGTGCAGGAAGCACTCCCGAAACAACAAGACTTAGATGACCTCAGCGGCTTGCGTTGGCATTTCATTGGACGCCTGCAGGCCAACAAAGTCCGGGCAGTCGTGCGGGCCTTTCCCGTCATTCATTCGATCGATTCTCAGGCACTCGCAGAGCGCACCTCAAGGATTGCGGTGGAGGAAAACCAAAATCCGGAGGTGTTTTTTCAGGTCAAACTTCGCGACGACCCGGCGAAGGGTGGCTGGGAGCCGGATGCCTTGCGTGAGGTTTGGCCACAGCTGCAATCGCTTCCAGGCTTAAAGCCCATTGGGCTGATGACCATGGCCCCCCTTGGCTTAGCGCCCGAAGACCGCCATAGCCTCTTCTCCGACTGCAGAACCCTTGCGGATGAGCTCGATTTGCCCGATTGCTCGATGGGGATGAGCGGGGACTGGAAGCAGGCTGCTAAGGCAGGTGCTACCTGGGTTCGCGTGGGGTCTGGATTGTTTGGACCACGGCCAGAACGCTTGGTTTGACCCCCACTTGTCAGGGCAGCCTGTTGTGAAGATGATCA
Organism: Synechococcus sp. MVIR-18-1; assembly: GCF_014279835.1. Classification (NCBI taxonomy): domain Bacteria; kingdom Bacillati; phylum Cyanobacteriota; class Cyanophyceae; order Synechococcales; family Synechococcaceae; genus Synechococcus; species Synechococcus sp. MVIR-18-1. The sequence continues at coordinate 591,005 of NZ_CP047942.1, forward strand.
AATCGCCCAGTCACTCTTGCTCACAACTCTGTAGAGCGCTATTCAGGGTTCAGGTTTGATTTAGTTTCCGGTGTCGCTGATTTCTCGTCTTCGTGCTGTCGTTGCGGGTGATGATTACCTTGATGGTGATTATGACGACCTCGATTACGACACTGGCGAACAGGACGACGTCGAAGAAGGTCCTTCTCACTCCATGTCGAGTGCTTTGGCAACTCTTGAGTCGAGCAATCCCTTCGAAACTGAGCAATCCTTCACTGGATCGAATGTGATCGGGATGCCTGGCATCAGTACCGGAACCGCAGAGGTCTCTTTGATGGAGCCTCGCAGTTTTGATGAAATGCCTGGAGCGATCCAAGCTCTGCGTGAGCGCAAAACGGTGATCCTCAATCTCACGATGATGGAACCGGATCAAGCGCAACGCGCTGTGGACTTCGTGGCAGGCGGAACCTTTGCCATTGATGGTCATCAAGAGCGTGTGGGCGAAAGCATTTTTCTGTTCGCGCCCAGCTGCGTAACCGTTACCAACGCCACCCAGGACGAAACCTCCGTTCCGACCCACGTCTCTAAGGACGTTGAGCAAGCCTCTTCTGAGGCCAGCATTGCTCCGACTCCCGCCTGGAGTGCCACAAGCGCCACCGCCCTTTGAACCATCAGTGCCATTTGCCTTTGGTGTAATTGGTCTGGGCCGGATGGCTCAGGCCCTTGTGATCCCCCTGATTGAGCAGGGACTCATCCCCGCCGGTGAGGCGATCGCGGTTGTTGGCCGTCAGGACTCCGTTGCGACGGTGTCTGCGCGAGTGCCCTCCGACGTCAAGGTTGTTGCTGCCAGTGATCCTGCGGCAAAAGAAGCTTGGGGGGCATCGGTTCAACTTTTGGCTGTTAAGCCCCAGATGCTCGATGCTGTTGCGGCCTCTGCGCCACCTGCAACAGCCATGCCTGCGTCGGGTTCAAGCCTTTTGATCTCCGTGCTTGCAGGGGTTCCCTTGGCGCGGCTTCAAACATTATTTCCTGGCCGGATCTGTGTGCGTGCCGTGCCCAATACCCCCTGCCTGGTGGGTCAGGGACTCACGGGCTTGGCTTGGGGGAATGGCATCTCTGATCAACAGAAGAAGCAAGTGCGCTCTTTTTTTGAGCCGGTTAGTGAGGTTCTCGAGCTCCCCGAAGAACGGCTGGATGCATTTCTTGCGCTCACCTCCTCTGGTCCTGCCTATGTGGCTTTAATCGCAGAAGCGATGGCAGACGGTGCCGTTGCCGTGGGAATGCCTCGGGCCCAAGCCCATCATTTGGCCCATCGAACCCTCGCTGGAACCGCGGCCTTACTGCAGGAACAAGAGCTGCATCCTGGCGAACTCAAAGATATGGTGGCCTCCCCTGGTGGCACCACCATGGCTGCGTTGCGTCATCTCGAAAAAGCGGGCTTGCGTTCAGCCTTGATCGAAGCTGTTGTTGCCGCTACGCAACATGGTCGGGGCATGGCGAAGTAGCTCTGCTTTAAGCGGCTAAGGCTTTCTTGGCGATAAGGGTCTCGTACAGCTCTTCCAGAGCATCGATGTTGGAGACCATCCGGTAGCGCTCCATGACCCGCTCCCGTGCTCGCCGTCCTAGTTCCTGGGTGAGCAGAGGTTGATCACGGAGAACGGGGAGCAGGGTGCGGAGCTGGGTGGTGACCCCTTGGGTGCTGAGAACGATGCCAGCCCCAGCTGCGAGCACTTCTCCATCAGCTCCTGCATCCGTCGCCACACAGGCGCATTGGCAGGCCATCGCTTCGAGCAGGGCGATGGAAAGCCCCTCTACCAGAGATGGCAGCACAAACACTTCAGCGCACTGGAGCAGGGCGATGCGCGTGTTGAGATTGGCTTCGTAGCCCCACCACAACAGATCCCCGATCCCGTTGCCGTACACGTTTTGCAGCGTGCTGCGCAGGGGCCCGTCACCCACGATCACCAGTCGGCATCCCGCTGGCTTGACGAGTCGCCAGGCCCGCAATAACGCTTCCACATTCTTCTCGGTGGCGATCCGGCCCATGTATAGAAAAATGCGCTGATCACCAAGACGTGAGCGCACGTCGTGCAGCTCCTTGCTGATCGCGGCGGGATGGTTTGGGGCGGGAGACCAGCGGTTTGGATCCACGCCGTTGGGAATGACGGCTAAGCGAGTTTCGTGGACCCCTAAACGGTTCAGAACATCCGCCTGAAGATCGGAAAAGACGATGACGCGGTCGTATCGGGAGAGAGCAGGCGCATAGAGCTGATAGCTGAGCTGTTGGGTGCCCGCTGTGAGGTTGCGCAAGCCCGCGTCAAACGGAGGATGAAAGGTTGCGACAAGCGGAATGCCTAACGGCTGGCAAAGCTCCGGAAGCCTGAAGTCGAGGGGGGAAAGGGTGAGGCTGGCGTGCACAACATCGGGCTGAAGCCTCTTCAAAGACTCACGCAACTCCCTCTGTGCCCGAGGGGAGGGAATCGTGTACACCTGAGACTTCAGCAAATAGGGCAGGCTCACATCTGGATCGTGTGCCAACAACGATGTGTTGCTGCTGCCAGGAGCGCCAGGGTTATCGAAATGAATAAAGCTGGTCTGATGGCCGCGTTTCTTTAGGGCCTCTGTGGTGCTCAGCCCGTAGGTGACATTGCCGCAGAACGGAGTTTTTTTGCCGAGCCAGGCAATGTGGGCCACTGGCACCGTCGCGAAGCCGAGTCTGAAGTTAGCAGCGCTCCCAAGGTCGCTCCCACAAAGCGGCAGCTAAAGACAGTGCCGCAAGCACCCAGAGCACCGGGATCAAGCCGATGCTGCTTACCAGGGCGCCGGCAAGAACCAGGGGCAGGCTGAGAGCAATATTGATCAGGTTGTTCTGAAGCCCGAAGACCCGACCTCGCTGGGACTCTGGAGTGTCTTCCTGAATCGTGGTCTGAGCCGGAATCGCGACGAGAGCTGCACCAATGCCGAGGATGCCGCACAACACCAAGGTGATGCTGAGATTTCCGCGCAGTTGTCCGAGCATGATTAGACACCAGGTGATCGCGCCCAGTCCGGCTGCGGCGAGTCGCCGACGGCTAAAGCGATGGCCCATTTGAGCCACCAGCACAGCGCCAATGGCCATCCCTAGGCCGCTCATCGCTAGCAGGGTGCCGAAGCCTGTTGGCCCAAGCCCTTGGATGGCTGATGCCAGGCTGATCGCCAGGACATATAGCGCTGCTAAGAGGCTGTAAAGCACCACGAGATGCACCATGGCTCCCCGGACGGAAGCCTGCTCTCGAAGCACCTGTATCCCCGCCACGATTTCTTTCCAAACCGAATCGCTGCTGTCTTTTCTCGGTGGTTCGTGCATCTGGATGGTGCTCAGACTGATGGCCGCCATGCCGTAACAGAACGGCAAAAGCAGAAATTCGCCACCGTTGATGCCCACCATTTGAAGCAGGTGATTTAGTCCTCGCAGAATTGGATCGCCTAAGGCAAAGCCAACGATCGTGGCCCCCATGCTCGTGGCTTGATAGAGGGAATTGGCGGCTAGAAGATGTTCTCTTGGTACCAGCAGTGGGATCGTCGCCTGTTCAGCGGGGGCGAAAAACTGGGTCAGAACCGACTCCAGAAAGGTCATGACCAGCAGAGCCCAATATCCCCAGCTCAGACCAAACCAGTGAGGGCCAGGGATAAGGAATAGAGGGGTGCACAGCACAAGCAGGGCCCGCAGGCCATTGGAGGCCACCATCACCCTGCGTTTAGGCCAGCGGTCGACCCAGACACCGGCAACGGATCCGAGCACCATCGCTGGGATGGTGTTGGCCACGTAGATGCCGGTAGCCAGCAAGGTGATGCGTTGGGCTCGCGTCTCGAAATCCATGCGAATCGCAGAGGCGATTTCAGCAAGCGCGCCATTGCTGTCCGGTGTATTGGTCACCCAGTACTGGGCGATCAGATACACCATCAACACGATGTAGAACTTGTCCGCGAGTTGGGAGAAGATCTGTCCGACCCAAAGGCGTCGGAAGCCATCGAGATGGATCACGGCTTGAAGGCCGCGGCGACCTTCTGGATTGGCGCTGGTGGGCAGGGCCGGGTCCGGGCTATTTAGGGGGGGACCGCTCAAAATGGGTTCATTCGCGGAATCATGATCGCCCACCGCAGGCCGTAGCGTGAACAGCCTCTCTCACCATGGCAAACGAGCGCACGGGCCTTGGGAGATGCACGCGGCACCAGCACTCCACAAGCGTGAATAGGCGGAGCCAAACCGGTCTGGGTCCCATCAATCCACCGTCTTGGCGTTGCGGTAATTCAAGCCGCGTTAACCGCTGAAGCAGAGCGAGTTCGGACGGGTTGATCTGAATGGCTGCTCCAGCTTGAGCCCCGATGGCCAGACCTTCCTCGGCCAGCAGGCTGCAGCGCCAGTCCCAATGTCCGATCGGTGGAGCCAGGGCGGCTCCACTGCGGCAACAGGTTTGGAGTGGGAGGCCATAACCGCCGAGAGCGAGCAGATGAACGCAGGCCTGAACAAGGGTTGCCAAAGTTCGATCAACACGCTCGCCTTCAGCGCTTCCAAGCTCGGATTCACGCTGCCTTCGGGCCAGCAGCTCGAGACGCTCGAGATGCATCAAAACCGCACTGAGCATCCCTGGTACGGGATCATCGCCAGCGACCAATGCGATCGAGAGCTCCGATAGGGCCTGGGCGGCTGCCAACGTTTCCAATCGCTGCCCCACCTTGCCGAAATTGTGTTGGACCCGAAGTTGGCGTACCCGAAGCAGGCCGCTGCGTCCTCCCACCTGCAGTTCCAGGGTGGTGAGAGGAACCGCCGCCGCCAGGCTGCTGCGTGGTTTACGTGCCCCTGGTACGGCCAGGCGAATCAGCCCTACGTCATCACTCAGCAGGGTGAGCAGCCTGTCGTGCTCTCCGAGGGGGCCAACCTTTAAAGCCAATCCTTCGATCCGCCGTTCCGGGCTCATTGCGGATGCCGGAGGGCCTGAATTAACGCTGGACCATGGCTGGTTCCCAGGGCCGTGGCGCCCTCTTCCACAAGGTCCAGCGCCGTTTCCAAGCGTTGAATCCCCCCGGCCGCTTTGATCGCGCAATTCCCCCTTGCAAGCTCTTTGAGCTTGCGCACTTGCAGCGGAGTGGTGGCCGCTCCAAATCCGTTGCCGGCTTGTAAGAACGCAGCACCGGCATCGATCGCGGCTTCTACCGCCAAGCTCAGGCGCTCTGGCTGCAAGCGGTTCACATCCAAAATCACCGTCACAGGTAGGCCGAGATCGCAGATCTGCGCGAGTTCTTCCGCATAGGCTTCCGCCCGCCCCGCCGTGATGGCAGCGAGATTGGGCACGACATCGAGGGCATCAGCCCCTCGGGCTGCGGCCCATTCCGCTTGCGCCCGTTTCAGCTCCGCTGGAATCGTTCCGAAGGGGAAGTCCACAACAGCAAACAAGCGAAGACGCCCGCTTGGTCCAATGCGGTTGCGCACCGCTTCTAGGTGGCAGAGGCTGGTGCAGAGCCCCCCGAAGCCGAGCAGTCGGGCTGCATCACAGATGTTGTGCAGAGCTTCTTCTTCTAGGAGTGGATCTAAAACGGCTTGATGAATCAAGGGCGGGAGCTCTGGAAGCTCCCGCTGACGCGGCGACGCGGTCATCGTTGAGGGGCAAGCACTGGCCTTAGTTCCGCGCTTGGATCACGCCAAACCCACCGTGATTGCGGTGATAAATCACCTGGAGTTCACCGCTTTCCTCATCTCGAAACAGGTAGAAGTCGTGGTCGATCACTTCAAGCTGATGGCGCGCCTCTTCAAGGCTCATCGCTGGCATGGCGAAGTATTTGCGCCGAACCCCTGGGCTGGGAAGCTGCGCTTCTTTGCCTTCGAGCAGTGAGTCTTCTGTAGCGCGTTCCGTGAGCAGCACATCATTCGCTGCTGTTGGGGTGGTCCGATGGCCATTGTCGCTGTGGCGTTCCTTGAACCGTCGCAGCTGCCGCGCCAACTTATTGGCGACCAGATCGATGCTGGCGTAGAGGTTTTCGCTTCTTTCCTGGGCGCGAATCACCGTGCCATTGGCAAACACAGTGACTTCTGCGGTTTGTTGCGGAACCCTGGGGTTCCGAGCCACTGACAGGTGCACGTCCGCTTCCTTGACGAGGTCGTCGAAGTGATGGATGGCCCGTTCCAGTTTTGTTTCGGTGTATTCCCGCAGTGCGGGCGTCACATCCAAATTGCGACCATGGATCAGAAGCTTCATGGCGGTCCCCTTTGCCTGGTTCTACCGGCAACCTACTAACTGCCTCAGGCGCAGGACAGCGGTCTGCGGCATTTCTTTTTGAGCCGGTTGCGCCCGTGCCGTTCTCCCAGGCCTGGGAGTGGCAACGTAAATGGCAGCAGCAATTACTCGCTGCGGAAGGCTCAGACCGAGAAGCGGTTTGGATTCTTCAACATCCGTCTTGCTTCACCCTTGGTCGCGGAGCGACGGAAGATCACTTGCGCTTTGATCCCGAGAATGCGCCAGCTCCCCTGCATCGCATCGACCGCGGCGGGGAGGTCACGCACCATGCCCCCGGGCAGTTAGTGGCCTACCCGGTGTTGGACCTTCGCCGGCGTGAACCAGACCTGCATTGGTATTTGCGCCAGCTCGAACAGGTGGTGATCGATGTGTTGGCGGCATTGGACTTGACGGGCGAACGCATCCCAGGGCTCACGGGGGTTTGGCTGGAGGGGCGAAAAGTGGCGGCCATCGGGGTGGGATGTCGTCGTTGGATCACGCAGCACGGCCTTGCTCTCAACGTGTCGTGTGACATGGAAGGGTTTGCGCAGGTGGTGCCCTGTGGACTTTCTGATCGTCCGGTGGATCGTTTGCAGCGCTGGATCCCTGGTATCACACCTGACGTTGTGCAGCCACTCCTGCGGGATGCCTTGGCCCAGCGCCTGTCACTCAGCTGGTGCGACCTTGCTGGTCTTGATTCTGGGTGGTACTCCTAGGCGCAAGCTGAAACAACGTTGTGGGTTCGTTTGCACAGGCCAGCTGGCGACCAACGCCTTGGGAGTTGAAATCACTCGCCCGTCAGCAGCATGTGCAAAGCCTGGGGAGAGTGGATCAACTCTGGCCGTGGCTTGAGCAACGCCATGGTGCGCTCATGGCTGTGGATGCACCCCATGCCGCCCATCCGGAGCATTTCACCTACGCGGAGTTATCGCAACGGATCTCGACTGCGGCTGCAGGGTTTCGTTCCTTGGGGATTCGAGAGGGCGATGTGGTGGGACTGTTTGCCGAAAACAGTCCCCGCTGGCTGATGGCAGATCAAGGACTGATGCGCGCTGGTGCAGCGGATGCGGTGCGTGGTGCTTCAGCTCCAGTAGAGGAGCTGCGTTACATCCTTGAGGACGCCAAGGCTGTAGCCCTGGTGGTTCAAAACGCGGACCTTTGGCAACGTCTCCAATTACCTGCGCAGCTGCGCAGTCAGTTGCGCTTTGTGCTGCAGCTCGAAGGTGATGCTGTGGATCAAGGCGTGATCTCATGGGTTGATCTTTTGGCGGCTGGCGTCACGCAACAGGCTCCGGATCCAGATGCGGGTCGCGATGCGGCCAGCGCTGCCAGCACAACAGCAACCATCCTTTACACCTCAGGAACCACCGGTCAGCCGAAGGGTGTTCCGCTCAGCCACGCCAACCTGTTGCATCAGATGCGCAGCCTGAGTTGCGTTGCTCGGCCAGAACCTGGCGCCCCTGTGCTCAGCGTGTTGCCGATCTGGCATGCCTATGAACGCAGTGCGGAGTACTACTTCTTTTCCTGCGCCTGTGCGCAGAGCTACACCACGATCAAACAGCTCAAACGTGATCTCCCCAGGGTGAAACCTGTGGTGATGGTCACGGTGCCGCGCCTCTGGGAGGCGGTGCAAGCCGGGTTTGAGGATGTTTTGAAAACCTTTCCTGCATCCAGGCAGCGCCTGCTGCGTGCGGCACTCGCTAACAGCAGTGCCTATTGCTTGGCCCGGCGTCAGCGTCGCAATCTGATGCTGATGCCCTTGGGTCGCCGTCAACGCTTGGTGGCGCGCCTGAAATCTGCCGGGCGTTGGCCCGCCCATGCCCTGGCGTCCAAGCTGATCTGGCCAAAACTGAGGTTGCAGCTCAGTGGGGGTCAGCTGCGCTTTCCCATCAATGGAGGAGGAGCGATCGCTCCTCACGTGGATTCCTTTTTTGAGGCGGTAGGGATTGAGTTGTTGGTGGGCTATGGCCTCACGGAAACCAGTCCGGTTGTGAGTTGCCGGCGTCCATGGCGCAACATTCGTGGAAGTTCAGGGCAACCCATGCCGGATACGGAGTTCCGGATCGTGGATGCTGAGACGCGTCAGCCCCTTGGCTTTCGAGATTGTGGCGTTGTCTTGGTGCGTGGCCCCCAGGTGATGGCTGGGTATTTGCGTCGCCCAGAAGCCACCACAAAAGTGCTGGACGGCGATGGCTGGTTTGATACCGGTGATCTGGGCATGCTCTTGCCCGATGGGTCAGTCGTGCTGACGGGTCGTGCCAAAGACACGATTGTGCTCAGCAGTGGTGAAAACATCGAGCCGGCACCTTTGGAGGAGGAGCTGGTGTCTAGCCCCTTGATCGAACAGGTGATGCTCGTTGGCCAGGATCAACGCCAGTTGGCGGCCTTGGTTGTGCCGCGCCTCGAGGCGATGTTGGCCTGGGGCGTAGAGCAGGGCCTCAGCTTGCCGGCTGATCTCGGTGGGACTCCAGGCGATCAAGACTTGCGGCGTTTGCTGCGCGGGGAACTGAATCGTCTGCTGAGTTTGCGCGTTGGTGCCCGTTCGGATGAACGGGTGATGGGTGTGGTGTTGGTGGCACCGTTCACAATCGAAAATGGCCTACTCACGCAGACCTTGAAGCAGCGTCGTGATCGGATCAGCGGACGTGATCGGGAGTCGATTCAGGCGCTTTATGGATGCTGAATTGATGCTGATACCTGCATCCCCTGATTTGGGTTGACCTGCAGCCACTGGACTGAGACGCTTGACATCACGTCATTAATTTCATGTCGGAAGGAAACACCCTCACGATTAAACGCTCGATCACCATTCGTGCGGTGGTCACTCCCGCATGGAAGGAGGAGGCTGAACGCGAGTTGAGCAACGGCATCGCCACCTCGGATCAGCAGCTTGCCCAGCTGGAGCAAGAGGGACAGCAGGTGGTGGATCAGGTGCGTCGTCAGAGTGCGAATCCGCTCGACCCCCGTGTGCAGGATCAGGTGGCTCAAGTCCAGGAACAGGTGGCGGCAAAACGCTCTGAGTTAGAGGAGCAAAAGCGAAACCTGTTGCAGCAACAGGCTCAAGTACGTGAACTAGAGATGGATCAGATCGTGGAACAGGGTCAACTCGATAGTTTTTGTGACATCAAAGTTGGCGATAATTTGGTCAGCAAGATGCAGGTGTCGGTCGTTGTGCGCGATGGCGTGATCGAGTCGATCGAGCAGGGCTAACCCGGGCCGTAAAATCTCTCTGATTAGCTCTTCTGGAGACGGTTTTGGCAACCCACGACATTTTTATGCCTGCCCTCAGCTCCACCATGACGGAGGGCAAAATCGTGGAGTGGCTCAAACAGCCCGGAGACAAGGTGGGGCGAGGCGAATCCGTTCTCGTTGTTGAATCAGATAAAGCCGATATGGATGTGGAGTCCTTTCAGGAGGGCTACCTGGCTGCTGTGTTGATGCCTGCGGGGAGCACGGCCCCCGTGGGTGAAACCATCGGCTTGATTGTGGAGACGGAAGCGGAAATTGCTGACGCGAAGGCCAAAGCCCCAACCGCAGCCCCTTCCGCCGCACCGACAGCCTCAGCCGCTGCAGCACCTGCTGCTCCAGCGCCCCCAGCTGCGCCTGTTGCCCCCGCTCCTGTGGCGGCCCCCGCTCCCGTCCCCGCTCCTGTGGCGGCCCCCGCTCCCGTCTCCGCTCCTGCTGCTGCACCCGTGAGCAACGGACGGTTGATCGTGAGCCCCCGTGCCCGCAAGTTGGCCTCCCAAATGGGTGTGGATCTTGCCCGTCTGCGCGGTACTGGCCCCAATGGTCGTATCCAGGCGGAAGACGTTGAAAAGGCGGCCGGTCGTCCGGTTACGCCACCAAGAGTGGGTGAAGGCACGTCGGCCGCTGCCGTGGCTGGTGCTGCTGGAGCGGCTTCACCGTCGGCTCCTGCTGGCAACAGTTTCGGTGCTCCTGGCGACACCGTGGCCTTCAACACCCTTCAGGCGGCCGTGAACCGCAATATGGAAGCGAGCTTGGCGGTGCCCTGCTTCCGCGTTGGATACACGATCACCACCGACAAGCTCGATGCGTTTTACAAGCAGGTGAAGCCCAAAGGCGTCACGATGACGGCTCTGCTTGCCAAAGCCGTGGCCGTGACTTTGGCCCGGCATCCCCAGGTGAATGCCGCCACCACGGCCTCTGGCATGAGCTATCCCGCTGAGGTGAATGTGGCTGTCGCTGTGGCGATGGAAGACGGCGGATTAATTACGCCTGTGTTGCGCAATGCCGATCGCACCGATCTGTATGAGTTGTCGCGTCAGTGGGGGGATCTGGTGAAGCGTTCCCGCAGTAAGCAGCTTCAGCCGGAGGAATACAGCACCGGCACGTTCACCCTCTCCAACCTTGGAATGTTTGGAGTGGATCGCTTTGATGCCATCCTGCCCCCAGGCACCGGCGCGATCCTTGCTGTTGCTGCGTCTCGTCCCACTGTGGTGGCTGGCAAAGACGGCTCGATCGCTGTGAAACGGCAGATGCAGGTGAACCTCACCGCCGATCACCGCGTGATTTATGGCGCCGATGGTGCTGCCTTCCTGAAGGATCTGGCGGAGCTCATCGATACGCGTCCGGAGAGCTTGGCTCTGTAAGTCGCAGCTGTGTTTGCTGCTGAGTTGTTTTCACGCCTGATCGGACGAGCATTGCCGCGGGCTCAAGCAGCCCACGAGCGACTTCCCAACCTGCAGGCTCTGCCGATCCTGTCGTCGGATGCACTCTCCTCCGTGGCCTATGCCACAGAGGCCTCCCTCGGTGTGCTCATCCTGGCGGGGAGTTCGGCCCTCAAGCAATCCCTCCCGATCACCCTGGCGATCATCGCTTTGATCGTGATTGTGGTGCTGTCGTACCGGCAGGCGATCTCCGCCTATCCCAATGGCGGCGGTTCTTATGTGGTGGCTCGAGAAAACTTGGGACGCAATGTGAGCCTCGTGGCCGCTGCAGCCCTTTTGATCGACTACACCCTGACGGCTGCCGTGAGCTTGATGGCTGGAACTCAGGCTCTGTCGTCTCTGCTGCCCTCCTTGCTGCCCCATGAGCTGTCGTTGTCACTCCTGCTTCTGGCCCTGGTGGGTTGGGCCAACTTGCGCGGCATTCGTGAGGCGGGGAGAGTTTTTGCGATTCCCACCTACGTTTTTGTGGTGATGATCCTGCTGCTCACCCTTGTTGGGGTGGCCGATCTCAGCTTTCAACATGGCTGGACCCCTGAGCCGCCGCCTCTGGAGGCCGCTTTGCAGCCCCTAGGGCTGTTTTTGATCTTGCGGGCGTTCAGCTCTGGCTGTTCGGCGATGACAGGGATTGAGGCCATTTCCACTGGCGTGCAGGTGTTTCGTGAACCCGCGGCGCGCAATGCTCGCGTGACGCTGCTTGTGATGGGTGGTTTGCTCGCAGCGATGCTCTTGGCCGTGACTGGCTTGGGCTTCATGTACGGCATTGCGCCGGATTCTCAAGTCACCGTTTTGGCCCAGATCGGCATTCGCGTGTTTGGCAGCGGCAGCATCCTGTTTTGGTTGCTCCAACTCTCCACCCTGTTGATTTTGGTGTTGGCCGCCAATACGGCCTTTGCAGGATTTCCTCTCCTTGCAGCGATGCTTGCCGAAGACCGGTGCCTGCCGCCGCAGATGCGTTGGTTGGGAGATCGCTTGGTGTATCAGAACGGCATTGGCGTTTTGCTGGCTGTCTCGGCATTGATCATTTGGATCTGCCATGGAGACACCACCGTGGCGGTGAACTTGTATGCCCTTGGCGTGTTCACGGCGTTCACGCTGTCCCAGCTGGGATTGGTGCTGCATTGGTGGCGGTTGCGTGGACCGGGCTGGCAGGGGCGGATGGCTCTGAATGCCTTGGGTGCCCTCTCCACGTTCTTGGTGTTGTTGGTGATCATCGTGAGCAAGTTCACGGAAGGCGCCTGGACGGTGGTGATTGCACTGCCCCTGGTGGTGTGGGGTCTCGCCTTGATTCGCAGGCGCTTTCGGGAGGTGCAGCGTTTAATCGCGCCTGACCCGTGTATGGAGCCACTGTTTTTAGAGCCGAATGCAGCGTTGCCAAGCCATCACGCCATCGTTTGGCTTGCTGGTCTTAACCAGCCGTCCTTTGAAGCCGTGCGTTACGCCTGTTCGATTGCCGATCAGGTCACGGCTGTGATGGTGGTGGTTGATCAAGATGAAGCTGGTCAACTCAGCCAGGAATGGGATCGTCTAGCGGGGTCTGATACCGGGGCCTTGGAGTTCAAATTGCTTGAGAGCCCATTTAGCTCGCTCCTGAAGCCCTTTTGTGATTTTGTTGTTGAGCATGAGCAGCTTCATCCTGAGCAGTGCACAACGGTTGTGATGCCATTCGCTATCCCGAGGGATCACTTGGATCAAACCCTTCTTAACCAGAGGGCTTTCAACCTGTTTAGGGCTCTTTCAGATGGCAAAAGTCGAGTGTTTTCGATGGTGAGGTATTACATCCCGACGGCTGGGGATCGAGCTGACTTCGTACCGGCAGCATGGGCTGATGTTGTGGTGGAGCCAGATCATGGCTGACTCACGCGATCTCCAGCTCAGCTCGTATGACTACCTTCTACCTGAAGAAAGGATTGCGCAGGCGCCGGTGGAGCCGCGGCACGATGCGCGCCTGTTGGTGGTGCCCCCTGCAGAGCGTTCCCTGTCCGAGCTGAGGCACCAACGCGTCTGGGACTGGCAGCAGGAGTTACAACCTGGCGATCTGTTGGTGGTGAATGACACCCGCGTCCTGAAGGCACGTCTTCGGGTGCGGCGCAGTGGCGGAGGTTTGGGTGAATTGCTCGTGCTCGAGCCCCGGGGCGAGGGGCGGTGGCTGTGTTTAGCGAGGCCTGCTAAACGCATGCAGCCTGGTGACCAGCTTTGGCTTGAGGCCTTGGAGCAAGAACCGCTGCCCTTAGCCGTGCTGGCGAGCGATGCGGCCAGCGGAGGTCGGATCGTGCAGTTCCCCGCGGAATGCGCGGATGCGCTTGCCCTGGAAGGACTGTTGGAGCGCTACGGAGAAGTGCCGCTTCCGCCTTACATCACACGGCATGACAGCTCTGATCAAGAGCGGTATCAAACCCGTTACGCCACGCGTCCAGGAGCGGTCGCCGCTCCGACGGCGGGACTGCATCTCAGCGATGCCTTGCTTGCAGCGATTGCAAAGCGAGGAGTTTCAATGGCTAATGTCACCCTGCATGTTGGCTTGGGCACGTTTCGGCCCGTGGAAACAGAAGATCTGACCGACCTCACCTTGCACAGTGAATGGGTGGAGGTGCGCTCTGAGGTGGTGGAGGCGGTGTCGGCCTGTCGAGCGCGAGGCGGCCGGGTGATTGCGGTGGGTACAACAAGCGTGCGCGCACTGGAGGCTGCAGCTGCTGCGGGTGGAGGGAGTTTGCAGCCCTTGAAGGGCCCCGTGGACCTAGTGATTCAGCCCGGCTATCGCTTCCAGGTGGTGCAGGGTTTACTCACGAACTTTCACTTGCCTAAGAGCTCCCTTTTGTTGCTCGTGAGTGCATTAATTGGTCGCGACCAGTTGCTCCAGATCTATGACGCAGCGATCGAGGAGATGTATCGCTTCTATTCCTATGGAGATGCCATGTGGATTGCTCCTGAGGCGGTGCTTTTTGATGCACGCCCTGAAGGAGCGGCCTAAGGGAGCCCTTGAGCGGCCCCATCAAAAAGCCCCTTGCTCAGACGGGGCGGCACCACGCTCGTTCGCGAAGGTGTTGATCAGAAAGGTGGTGATCAGGCAGGAACGGGCTGTTCGATGATGCCGGTGGGCACATCGGCGAACATCACTGAAGACAAATAGCGCTCGGCGAGGTCAGGCAGAACCACCACGATTGTTTTGCCAGCAAATTCATCCAGCTTGGCGAGGCGAATGGCCGCTGCGGCCGCGGCGCCACAAGAAATTCCTACCAAAAGGCCTTCTTCCTGGGCCAGACGCAGGGCCATTTCGATCGACTCCTCATTGGTGACTTGCTCCACGCGATCGACCACGGAGAGATCGAGATTCTTGGGAATGAAGCCAGCGCCGATGCCTTGAATTTTGTGTGGACCTGGCTTGAGAGACTCACCATTCATGGTTTGGGTGATCACAGGGCTGTGGCTTGGCTCAACGGCAACCGAGGTGATGGCCTTGCCCTTTTGCTGCTTGATGTAACGCGAGACACCGGTGATGGTGCCACCGGTACCAACGCCGGCAACAAAGACATCGATCGCTCCATCGCAGTCATTCCAGATCTCAGGACCTGTGGTCTTCTCGTGGATCTCTGGGTTGGCGGGATTATCAAACTGCCCAGGCATGAAGTACTTGGCAGGATCGCTATCGGCAATTTCCTTGGCCTTAGCGATGGCGCCAGGCATGCCCTTGGCGGCTTCCGTGAGAATCAGTTCGGCGCCAAGCACGGCCATCACCCGTCGCCGTTCGATCGACATCGATTCCGGCATCGTGAGGATCAGCTTGTAACCACGAGCCGCGGCAGTGAAGGCCAGGGCAATGCCTGTGTTGCCTGAGGTGGGCTCCACGATGGTTTTCCCTTCGGAGAGAACGCCACGCTTTTCAGCGTCCCAAATCATGTTGGCGCCGATCCTGCACTTCACGCTGTAGGCGGGGTTGCGGCCTTCGATTTTGGCCAAAACGGTTGCCTTGCAACCCTTGGTGACGTGGTTGAGGCGAACGAGAGGGGTGTTGCCGATGGCTTGGCTGTTGTCGGCGTAGACGCGGGACATGAGGCTGGAATTATTTTCTAGAAATTTAATTGCCATCACTGGCACTTCATTCCAGCTTCAGGCCTTATTAAGAGTTCGATGTCTGTTGATGTGGTTTTGGCTCAACCGATCCGATCATTTTTTGGCTTCCAATCAACACTTGTGATCTGTCGCTTTTGACGTGCGCTTTGATCGCTTTCTCCCCGGCTGCTGTTTAGGCAGAGTCTGAAGAGCTGGATGTTGGCTCCAACCAGCCGCTGTGAGAATCCCTGTGAGCGAGAGGCTTGACCTTGACCAACGCAGGATCCGCTGCGTTTTTAGTGGCTTGACGGAGCGAGGGCGCGCTCAAACCGTTGCCAAAGCTCCTCAGGTTGTTCGAGTCCGACCGAGACGCGCAAGAGGTGAGAGGGCACCCCGCAGGCTTTGGCCCATGGCAGTTCGTCGTAGTGAGCCAACAGCACGTAGGGGCACACCAAGGTGAAGGGTGTACCCAGGCTTGGCCCTTTGCAGACCGCCAACCGGTCGTAGACGGCTTGGGCTTGATCGCTACCGCCCTTGAGCTCAAACGAAAGCAGGCAGCCATGTCCGCCGTTGGGGCGCAAGAGGTTGCGGAAATTGGCGCATTGATCTGGGTAATACACGCGAGCCACTGCCGGGTGGTTGCTGAGCTGTGCCGCCAGGGCTTGGGCATGGCGATTGAGTTGAGGAACCCGTGCTTGGACATCGCGGCTTCCTTGCTCCAAGGCCATCGCATCGGCATCGCCAAGGCCAATACATCCTGCTCTTGAACGCTGATCTCGGAAGGTTTGCTCCCATGGGGAGGATGGACTTACAACCAGTGCTCCAGACAACACATCACCACGACCGGCAAAACTTTTCGTGAGTGAACTGAAGATCAGGTCTGCATAAGGCAGGGGATCGATGTTCAAGCAAGAGCCGATCGTGTCGTCTGCAATCACTGGAATCCCTCGGGCATGAGCCAAGCGGGAGAGGGTGGACAGATCCATGCATTGAAGGAGTGGATTGCTGGGTAGTTCCACAATCACGGCTGCTGGATCAATGCGATCAAGAGCGGTTTCTATGGCTGCGCTGCTGCTGTCGAGCAGCAGTTCGCTGCCGGCGAACACCACCTGAGGCAGCTTCAACACATCTACATAAGGAAAGCCGATTTGCAGGGTGGGGCGTCCGGGGCGCAACGCCGTGACTGATTGAAGAGCTGTATGAAGAGCAGCCATCCCGGAGGGATGCAAGCTCAACTGCTGGGTGTCACATCCATAGATGGCGGCCAGTCGCTCGATCACAAGGGCCTTGGCCTGTTCAGCGCTCGCAGCCGCTGGTGCTGCTTCCTTGTTCAAGCTGATTGCAGCACGTCGAGACGAGGCCCCTAAACCAGCGTGTTGCCAGAACGCCTTGGCATGGGGGCTTGCGTCAGCGTTGGTAATCAAGACGGAGAGTCCGAGCTGATCCACGATTTGGGTGGAAGCACCAGGTGCTTGAGATTGGCAATGGTGTTGGGCGAGCTGGGCGGCAGCTGCGTTGGGGTAGGGCCAAGCACTCGATCCAGCCGAGCACATCCCAGTAGGGAGCATCGCTAAGGCTTGTTGCGCTACCTCCGCAACCAACGGATGGAGCGCAAAGCGTGGATAAAACGCTCGCAATTGCGACCGGCACTGCGGATCGTTGTCTTCGTAGGCGATCACATCGCGCCAGCGCGGTAGGGCCACAGACACGGCATGGGTGCTGTCAGGCAACGGATGGCCGAGGTCCTCGCCTTGCCAGCAGGGATTGCGCAGCAGATCGCGGGGGCTCACGGAAGCAGGGCGAGCGCGTGATCGAGATCGATCAAGAGGTCCGTGATGTCTTCACAGCCAAGGGAGAGACGGATCAATCCATCGCTGATTCCTAGGGCCTCTTTGATCTCCGCAGAAACGGCGGCGTGAGTCATGGTGGCTGGATGGCAGATCAAGCTCTCAACTCCGCCAAGGCTTTCGGCCATCGTGAACCAACGCAGGGCTTTGCATACGGCATAGGCCTGTTCACGGCTTGCATTTAATCCAATCGTCACGATCGCTCCGCCTCCGTTCATTTGGCGCAAGGCCACAGCCCTCTGCGGATGATCGTCCCGTCCGGGGTAGCGCACCCACGACACGGAGGGATGGGATGCCAAATGATCCGCCACTGCAGCGGCATTCGCCATCTGTTGTTTGAGGCGCAGGGGCAGCGTTTTGATGCCCCGGGTGATCAGCCAACAGTCGAAGGGGGAGGGCATCAGCCCCAATGCTTTTTGGGCAAACACCATCTTTTGATGCCAGCTGGGCTCATCAGTGCAAACCACACCACCGAGGGCGTCGGAATGTCCGTTGATGTATTTCGTGGTGCTAGTGAGTGAGAGGGTGGCGCCGAGCTCCAGAGGACGTTGCACCAAGGCGGTGGCGAAGGTGTTGTCGACCACTACGGGTACGCCGGCGGAGCGGGCAGCGCTGCAGACCGCACTGAGGTCAATCACCTTGAGCAGTGGATTGGTGGGACTCTCCAACCAGACCATCGCCGGCCGTTGTTTCTCGATGCGGGCCACAGCACTGGGATGGGTGAAATCAACCCATTCGGTGCGCACTCCGAACTTTGAAAACACCTGCTCGAATAAGCGCACGGTGCAGCCGTAGAGGTTCTCTTCGCAGAGCACCAGATCTCCCTGGCTCAGGGTGGAGGCAATTGCGGTGATCGCACTCACTCCCGAACCAAACACCGTGGCGTGGCTGCACGCCTCCACAGAGGCCAGAACGCCTTCAAGGATGCGGAAGTTGGGGTTGCCCGAGCGGGTGTAATCGAACCCGCCTGGGTTGCCATGCTCAAACGTGGATGTGGCATAGATGGGGGGCATCACCGTGCCGGTTTCGCTGGCGAAGCTTTCGCCGTGGTGAATGGCCCGGGTGGCTGTCGCCGGTTCTGGGACAGGACGCTGCAAGGCGTTGATGCGATCTACTTCAAGGCTATTCAATGACCCTTTGTCGAAGGGACTAACTGGCCTTCAGGATGGGGAACGGCAACGGAGTGTTGATGGGCGCAACGAATACGAAAGATCTAAGGCAGTTGTTATTGCCTTTTTTCGTGAATGGCACGGATCGGCGCTCACTGCAGCTGTTTTTCGCTCTGATGAGCTCAGTGATTGCTGTGTCTCTTGGCTTATCGGCCTGGACTATCTTCACTGTGAATGGTCTGATCACTCATTTTCTTCCAGCTGACTTGATCGGTGGTTTGAGTGTGATGGTTGAATTTGCTGGCTGGCTTGTGAATAGCCGCGCCTTAGCTGTGCTCACGGTGTTGTCCGTTTTGGCGGGTTGTTTCGCTGCATGGCCTCTTCGGGGGATGGACTCGCGTCGGCGTGTGGCTTGGTTGTATGTACTAGTTATTTTTTGGTTTTTATTAGTAGTAAGCGCACTCTCAGTTCTTATAACTTACTTTTTTAGGGATCTGACCAATTCATTCGTAGCGAGAGATGTTGACGGCTCTCGTAGGGGATTGATTCAGATTTTTGTTTTGTTGTGTGTTTTTATTCCAGCTATTTATGCTTATAGTTTTACTAAAGGTGCATTCGCTAATTTTTGGCGTGAAGCGATGACTCTACGTTTCTTTGGTGGTTATCTAGGTGGGAGGTTCTTTTATCAGATTAGCTCTACTGGTGTAGTTGATGGTGTTCCGATTGATAACCCTGATCAGAGAATTGCTCAGGATATTGATAAATTTACGGAGCAAAGCTCTGAGTTGTTTTTTGAGCTTGTTGACTCTTGCGTTTCGGCGGCAAGTTTCGCTGTTGTTTTGATTACTATTGATGCGCGGATTCTTCTTTATGTGGTTATATATGCGGTCTTCACGACTGGCCTTATCGCTTTTGTAGGCAAGAAATTAGTTCGACTGAATTATGTTCAACTGCGGCTAAATGCTGATTTCCGTTATTCCTTGACGCGTGTTCGAGATAATGCTGAGTCGATTGCTTTCTATAGTGGCGAAAGAAGCGAGTGGGCGCGTGGTATTGATACATTATTCGGTGCAATTAGAAATCAATACCGTGTAATTCGAGTCAGTTCTGTGGTGAAGTCTATTTCTATCGCTTTCAGGAATTTTACCTATCTGGCTCCTTATCTTTTGCTTTGGTCGATTTACTTCAAGGGCGAAATTGAGTTTGGTGTTTTCACTCAAGTATCAATGGCATTCGGGGCTGTAACGCGAGCTTTTAGCTTTGTTGTAGATAATTTCAATGATATCGCTAACTTGCTTTCCAATGGTCAACGCCTCACGGAAATTGGTCATGGTTTCGATCTGAGCGCAGGTGATCTCGAGACTGGCCCGTCATTGTCTGCATCGCATTCAGCTCCCGAAGCCAAATTGCTAGCTCCTGGGGTGATGATTCATGTGGAGTCTGCAACTCTGAAGATTCCATCCGGGGAGCGCACGTTGGTGCGCAACCTCAGCATCGATCTTGCTCAAGAGAGTCGTCTTCTTGTTGTGGGGCCATCGGGATGTGGAAAAACCTCGTTGCTTCGGATGTTCAGCGGCCTTTGGTCGTCCTCCTCTGGAGTGGTGGCATCACGGGGATTTCGGGAGGGGGTGATCTTTGTTCCGCAGAAGCCCTATGTGTTTTCAGGCTCCTTGCGCGAACAGCTGCTCTATCCAGATGTTGAGTTGGATCTCAACCAGGAGCGGATGTACTCACTGCTCGACTCGGTCTCCCTCACCTCCGTCCACCAGACCCTTGAGTCATCGGAAGCCTTCATTGATTGGCCAAGGGTGCTCTCTGTGGGAGAGCAGCAGAGAATTGCCTTTGCGAGGGTTTTGCTGGCTAAGGCGAAGTTTGTGCTTCTCGATGAATCCACGAGCGCGTTAGACATTCCAACGGAAAAAGCGGTGTATCAGCTCCTCCGTGATGCTGGCGCTGGATATGTGAGTGTGGGGCACCGATCATCTTTGCTGCCCTTCCACGACTCTGTGCTGGAGCTGGATCGTGAAGGTGGTTGGACGTTGTTTGACGCCCATGACTATGCCTTCCCGCAGGCTTGATGGTTCGCCTCATGTCGTCTTAGCGTTGTCGAGTTGATGTGATGCGTTATGAAGGAAAGCCAGGTGCAGCAAGGCGACAAAGACGAATGGCGCGATCATGTGCTTCAGGAGATTGTTGACTTTTTAAGTAAGAACAAAGAAGAGATCCATGGGCGTTACCTCGATCAACGAAGCGGTCAACTTCCACGCGATTTCATCGAGGAGAAGGGCCTGATGGATTTTGAATTGGCGATCACTTTTCTGGAAGATAAGCCTAAGGGTATGGGATTAGGTCTTGGTTTTTTCAAGGCAACGCTAATTCGCTGAACCTAAGGGAATCTCTTGATCTCACGGCTCAAGATGTTGAGCTATTCACGAGAAGCGGTGTAGTTAGGGCTTAAAATCCCAAACCGATGAAGAGTTCTTGATGCACCACATAGGTGTAATACAAGGTTGTGCCGGCATTGGGTGAAAGTTCGATCCCATCACTGTTGTAGGCGATATTGCAAATCAAGTTTCCTTTCCAGGCAATGTTGTCTTCGTTTTGTTCCGCTGACCATTGCATAACAGCACCGAAATGATCAGGGATGGTGGCACCAATCTTGTCGCAGATGTTTGAAAGTCTGCAGAGGGCAGGAGGCTTGGCCGGTAGGGATAACCCTTTTCTGAGGATCAATTCATCAATCACTCCTGTGTATCTCACGAACTCGATTAATTCTTCTTCATCATCTGTTAGTGATGCGCTGGATAGCGCCTGATCAAAGAGATCAGCTGTTAGGACTGGCCTGGATTTGGTCATGTTGTGAATTGAATGATTTGTTTTGCGGCTAATTGTACTCATTAAAGTATGTTTTGGATGTTGATTCAAGGTGCCGTTCTTTTCGTGCTTAAAGGATTTGTTGGGCTAAGTGCATGAGGACCTGAGCGGTGAACTCAGTCCACCGCTTTGTTGTTGGGCTAGCCAGCTGCACAAGCGAAAGGATTGTGTGTGATTGATTGCATGACCAGCAATTGGTTGCCAAAATACTTGTAAAGGGTCAATTCCATGGGTTTGAGGAAATCACTTAAAAAAGCCATGGTTTATCTGCTTGGTGTTGTCGATGAATACTGGGCTATGCGAGAGCCTGGTCAGTATGGCGAAAAGGATCCAGAGTGCTCAATTCCTGCTGAGCGTCAGGGCTGTGTGAGCAAGAGTGTGCCCCATTGAAAGTATTAACGGCTGATTGATTATGCTTGTTATGGCTAAATAAATCAGAAATTTTGTTGCCTCTTATGTAGAGAGCGTTATAATTATAATGTGTTGAGAAACTCTCTTGAATCAAGCTAGTATCCGCCGGTTTGTATTTACATTAATCACTGGCTATTTGGCGATTTTTGGTGTTCAACAGATTCCTTATGAGTTTCCGAATCAATGGGCTGTATTGATTCCGGTTTTAATTGTTGTTTATATCATCACTGTATGGCTTGATGGAGTCTTCTTTAAGGATGATGCATCCCCCGAAAAGCTTCCTGCTGGTGTGAAAAAGACAAAGAGCAAGAAATCATCGAAAAAATCAAATGGATTCGGTGATTCTTAGAAACTTTTGCTTTGGTCTTTGCCTTGTTCGGGAGAGCTAATCGCTTTTACAGGCGTGCAACCGTAACTGTTTACCCCTTTTCACGATCAGTCTGGGCATAAAAAATCCTGCTGGCTTGATGTCCAAGGCCAACAGGATTTGAAATGGATTGAAAACAGTCCCAGACCGAAATCCGGGATTGAAGATCAGACCTTTCTGGAGTAGTACTCCACCACCAGCAGTTCGTTGATCTCAAGGGCGACCCACTCGCGTTCAGCGCGGCCAATCACTTTGGCGCTGAGCTTGGGTTTGTCGAGCTCAAGGTGGGGAGGCACATTGGCCAGACCTGGGAATTGCAGATTCGCTTCGGCAAGCAATTTGCTGCATTTGCGTTCGCGAATGGCGATCACATCACCAGATTTGCACTGATAACTGGCGATGTCGGTGACCCGTCCGTTCACGGTGACGTGACCGTGATTCACCAACTGACGTGCACCTGGAACGGTTGGGCCAAATCCAATGCGGAAACAAACATTGTCGAGACGATTCTCGAGCAGTTTGAGCAGGTTGGTTCCAGTTGAACCTTCCTGAGCGCGCGCTTTCTTCACGTAGCGCACAAGTTGACGTTCAGAGACGCCGTAATTGAAGCGAAGCTTTTGCTTTTCTTCTAAGCGGATTGCGTATTCGGAGCGCTTGCGACGGGCTTGGCCGTGCTGACCGGGTGGATAGGACCGTTTTGCGGCCTTCCGGGTGAGACCGGGTAGGTCTCCCAAGCGCCGCGTGATCCTCAGGCGAGGGCCGCGGTATCTGGACATAAGAAAGAAGAGATGAAATGGGTTCGCGTTCAAGCGAGAATCCGTCATGCTGGGTTTGTGGCCCGCACCGCGGAATCGCATGCACGAATCAACCATCTTATCTGCCGGCAGCACAAATTCATTTAATCGGTTCATCAGCGCGTTGTTGCTTGCGCTGATCAACTTTTATCGCCGTTGGATTTCCCCCATGATCGGCCCTCGCTGTCGGTTCATTCCTACTTGCAGTGCCTACGGCCTCGAGGCAATTGAGCGCCATGGACCTTGGCGTGGCGGCTGGTTAACCCTGCGCCGCTTGCTGCGCTGCCATCCCTTCACCCCCTGCGGCTGTGACCCTGTTCCCGACTGATTCTCGGCGATTGTTGCTCTACAGCAGGGCAGGCTGTTGTCTTTGTGAGGGGTTGGAACAGCGCTTGCGAGATCTCAACTTGGAACAAGGCCTCCCCCCCTTGAAACTCGTTGTAGTTGATATCGATGCTCCCGAGTGTCCAGCGTCCTTGCGCGCGCGCTATGACCTCGAGGTACCTGTTTTGGTCTTGGAGGACACGGAGCTTCCTCGCGTGTCACCCAGGTTGAGTGGGGATGGATTGCGCCATTGGTTGCAGCGGGTTTGCGCCACTGTTTGAGCGACTGTTTGCGCCAAGGAGCCAGGTTCGGATTAGAAAACCCATCTGTGTTGACCCAGCGATGACCCAGACACTCCACGCCTTGCTGCATTCGGTGGGTTTGCCTGTGCCTCTTGGCTTGGCTGATGCCGTGATCGAATCGATCACCTGTGATTCACGGTGCGTGGCCCCTGGAAGTTTGTTCATCGGTCTTCCCGGGGGGCGTGTTGATGGAGGGAGCTTCTGGCCTAAGGCTGTTGCGGATGGGGCCGCAGCGGTCCTGATTGGCTCAGCAGCAGCAGCAGCAGCAGCTCAGCCTCCTGAACAGAGTGACGCTGTGCTGGTGGTGCCCGATCCCGTTGCGCGCTGGGCCGGAGAGTTGGCAGCAGCGTTTTGGAATCACCCCAGTGATCGCATCGGTTTGATTGGGGTGACTGGCACCAACGGCAAAACCACCACCACCCATCTGATTGAACATTTGAGTTCGGCCTGTGGACGTCCGTCCGCCCTGTTTGGAACGCTTCTGAATCGCTGGCCTGGCCACAGCGTGACCGCAACACACACCACAGCCGTGGCAGACCGGCTCCAGGCTCAGCTTGCTGAGGCGTGTGCCGCTGGCGCGGAGTTAACGGCCATGGAGGTGAGCTCCCACGCGCTTGATCAGCATCGGGTGGCTGGATGCCGTTTTTCCGGCGCTGTGTTTACCAATCTCACCCAAGACCATCTCGACTACCACGAGACGATGGCGTCTTATTTCGAAGCCAAAGCGCGATTGTTTTCACCACCTTTGGTGGCTGACGATGGCGCTCGATTTGTGGTCAATGTGGATGATCCTTGGGGCCAACAACTTGCGGAGCGCTTGGGCGATCGCTGCTGGCGGAGTTCGTTGTCTATGGGCTCAGCAGATGCAGAACTGACGATGTCAGATCTGGTGATGGGCTCTTCTGGGGTTGAAGGGCGCCTTTCCAGTCCTCTGGGTGAGGGGTCGTTCCACTCCCCATTGCTCGGTCGCTTCAATGTGATGAACCTGTTGCAGGCGGTTGGGGTCTTGCTTCAGCAAGGTCTCCCTCTGGAGTCGCTTCTCAAAGCCATCAGCACGTTCAGGGGCGTTCCTGGTCGGATGGAACGGGTTGTTGTGGACGCAAAGGGAAATGAGCTGCCCACGGTGTTGGTGGATTACGCCCACACTCCTGATGGCTTAAGCAGCGCCTTGAAGGCGTGTCGCCCCTTCGCGGGCGGCAAATTGATTTGTGTGTTTGGTTGTGGTGGTGATAGAGATCGAGGCAAGCGTCCGCAGATGGCTGCGATTGCAGCGGAGATTGCTGATGCTGTGGTGGTGACCTCTGATAATCCACGCACGGAAGACCCTCAGCAAATCCTGGATGATGTTGTGAAGGGGATTCCTAGCGGTACTGCCTTAAATGTGACCTTGGATCGCGCTGAAGCGATTGCTGCTGCGATTCAGGATGCTGGGGCTCAAGATCTTGTCCTCATTGCCGGGAAGGGGCATGAGGACTATCAGATCCTTGGAACCCAAAAAGTGCATTTTGATGACCGTGAACAGGCTTTAAACGCACTTCAAGGCAAGCTGAATGATTCAGTCTCTAACTAGGATAATAATAAAAAGCTGCTCCAAATATGGAGAACATTCCTAGAAGTAATACACCTTCGAGCCAGTTGGATTTTGCATCCATATTCACAAGGTTCACGATTAAGACACTGAATATGAGTGCGATGACTTCAAACGCTGTGAAGTCAAGATTCATGGGCTGACCGATCAGAGACCCAATAATGATCAGTGCTGGAGCGATCAAGAGGGCAACGAGCAAGCTAGATCCCATTGCTAACGAAATGGGCAGATCCATTTGATCTTTCCAAGCTCCTTTCACAGCGGGAACATATTCAGAAAAGCCACCAATGATTGGAATAATGATGATTCCTGTAAACAATGCGCTAAGCCCAAGCTGTTCTGTTGCGGGCTCTAAAAAATGAACAAAGCTCTCGGACTGATAAGACAAAAGTGCAGTGCAAGCAATTAATTGGATGATCCAGGGCAATAGATTGATGCTCTTTTCTTCCTCTTGGGATGACTCAGTCTCATCGTTTTTGATGTGTTGTGGATCAAAGAGATGGTTGTGTGTTGCCAGGGAAAAGATGAGGGTCAAGAAGTAAATGATGATCAGGATCACCGCAACGGTCATGGATAGGCCGTGGATCGCGACTTGATCATCAATCCCTGATGTGCTGATCAGGGATGCAGGCAGGGCCATCGCCATGACCGCCAGTGTCATAGCGGCACCATTGGTACGAACCATCGTTTCTTGAAAACTTTGTTCGCTATATTTCAAGCCTCCTACAAGCATTGCTATGCCTGTAACGAGCAGAAGGTCCGAGAGAATTGCTCCGGTAATACTCGCTTTCACAACATCAATAAGACCAAGTCTTAGTGCTGATAGGGCGATAATAAATTCCGCACAGTTGCCAAAAACTGCGGTGCAGATTGCCCCTATGGTTGGTCCACTATGGTCTGCAATTTCTTCAGTCGCATCGCTGAGGAGTAAGGCAATCGGAATGATCCCAGTTGCTGAAACAACGAAACAGATCAGGGTCGGCCAATCCTGCATCGAGGCCAACTGGGTTAGCCCCAGCATGATGAGCGCTGGAATAACCTTCCAGCGCCCAGATTTTATAAAGGAAGATGTAAATCTCTCAGGTATAGAATCACCGGCTTGATTAATGTTTGATTGCATGTATTGTTAGATAGTGGGATTGGTTTAAGATCCTTAGCAAGATTAAAGCAATGGCTACCGTTGTTCTGCTCCTAAAGAAGTGAGCTCAATGCAGTCGCTTGTTTGCTTTTTAATTCTAACAAGTTTTAGCTCAAATTCTCCAAGGTCTGCTTTTTACTGTCTGTGGAACTTTCGATGATCTCTGGCCTCTTTCAATGGTGCTGTTTTGCACTATTGCTGTTGTGACTGCCTGGGTCTTGATCCCTGCAGGTGCCTAATCATTGCGGCATGTCAGTTCTTCAAGAGCATCCACGAATCGGCTGAGTTCGTGGGCTTCAGTGGTGATATGGGTGCAGGCTCTTAGGCAGATGGGCTCTTCCAGGTTGCGGATCCAGATCCCTTTGCTGCCAAGGATTTGAACGATTTCAGCAGGACTGTGCTCGGATCGATCGTTGGGTTGGAAGCTCACCAACCCTGCGGGCGGCTCCCCTTCGAGTAGGGGTGTGGTTCCTGGAAGCTCTTTGATTTGCCTCCAGAGCTCGCCGCTAAGGGACTGGATGGTTTGCAGACGCTCTTGTTCATTTCCCTCTTTGGCTAGCAAGCCCAACGATTGACGCAGGCCTGCCATCAGTGGCACACAGCTCGTTGCAATTTCAAAGCGTCGGCTGTCGTGGTGAAAGGGGTCTGGATCATTCATGACAGCCCGTGTTTCATCGCGCAAGCTGCGCCATCCAATCAGCGTTGGATTGGCTTGATTGAGGATCCTTTCTGACAAGGCCACGCCTCCGAGCCCCTCGGGTCCGCAGGTCCATTTGTGTCCAGTAAATGCATAAATATCAGCTGCCTGCGCTGCAGCTTCTATAGGAATTTGTCCCATGCTTTGGGCTGCATCGACGAGCAGAAATGGTTGCTGAGCATGTTGATGAAGCTGGTCTGCTACCGCAGGGATTGGCATCAGCTGTCCGGTGTTCCAAAGCAGATGCGACAGCACCACCACTTTGGTGCGTGGTTGCAGAGAGTCCGCTAAGGCTTGAAGGACGCCGGCGTCGGTTTTGTGTTGCTCTTCACGTCCTTGTCTGAATTGTTGAACAGGGAGGTTGTCGACCTCAAGGTGCTCCCGTCTGGCAAGTTCATGGCAAGCGGCGACGACTCCTGGGTGCTCGCAATCACTGATTAGAAGGCGATCACCGGCTTTGAAGGGAAGTCCCCAAAGGGGCAAAACGCAACCGCTGGTGACGTTCTCGGTGAGCGCTAGGCGGTGTGGTGCCACACCACATAATCGACCGAGCAAGGCACGTGTTTTGTTTGTTTCCGCGCTGATATAGGGCCATACATCCGTGGTGAAGGGGCCCAGCTCTTGGATGCGCTTCCAGCTCGTGGTCATGGCCTCCAACGAAGGCGATGGCAACGGCCCTTGGCCGCCGTAGTTGAAATAAGTCTTGTTCCCCAGTGCTGGACAGTGATCGCGGAGGTTATTCCTGTGTGCGTGGGTCAAGGTCGTCGTCCGAAAGGTTCCTAGCGCCATCGTTAAAGCACGTGCTGATACCCCACTGCAGCGTGGGGTGCTTATCGATTGTCAATCTCACGTTGGCAAAGAAAAGCGGAAAGAGCCAGGCTGATGGCTTGCCCAAAATGATGAATCAGTTAATCCCGGACAGATCCTTGTCAAAAAGGAGATGCTGGAGCCGAATCCACAACAGCGGTACGCTTACATTAAGTGCATCACATAAGCCTTGATTGTCCCTGCTGGATCGGCTTGAAAGGATCTATAAATCATCTTTTCTCTCTTCAAAATGGATAGATTAATCGTTGCAAATTATACCTATTGCATTCATCTAAGAGAGGTCTCTAGTGCGGCTTAAATGAGGGATAAGTATTCGATCTGAATCGGCGATTTGTGCGCTGACTCGAGCAAGCTAGAAACAGTTACTGTTAATTATCACAATACGCTGAATCAGGACCAATGCAGGAGATACACTGTTCCCTCAGGCACCGCGTACTGCGCTGGTGGCTTTTACCTCGCTGAAGGTGCTCAAGCATGATGAACCCCTACGTCTTGTATCTGTTCACCCTGCCCGTAGATGAGCCCGAAACCTGTACAAAGGTGAGAGATTTTGTCTTAACGCTTACGACGGCGCAGCAGGCAACCATTGAATATGTGGCACTACGCACTGACGATGGAGAGCTCACAGAGCTTGCTAAAAAGTTGAATGTTGATAGTGCCCCGACCTTGGTCGTTACGCACGAAAGCGTTTCTTGTGAGCTTGATGCCGATGGTGATGAAGATTGTGACTATGTAGAAAAACCAGTTGAACGCTTCGTTGGAGCCCAAGCAATTACAGAGCATCTTGAAGTCACCATTGAAAGCTATACATACGCAAATCCACCTGAATAATCGACAACAGCATCGCTGATGTCATCAACTTATTCGTCTGCTTCGTGGTCCGATACGTAGAAGGGCTCACTGATGCCTGGTTCTTCGTTGTCTAATACAAAAGCACGTATCAAGTCGTCGCTTTTGAAGGCCAAAAGCCCCCGCTCAGGATCAACTGATTCCATCTCGGGATGGTTGTTGACGAGAAGCCTATGGTCTTTCCAGCTTTTTCTAAGGCGAATCGCTTTTTCCGATAGATGCACGAGCAAAGCAAGGTTGCCGAGCACAAGACCAAGACATACCAATGCCTGCATACACATCCAAGCCTCTTGGTAAAGCCTAGCCGAGAATGATTCTCGTTCTTGATCTCGTCTTGTTGGGCGACGGGGCCTTGTCTTGCTGTCGCATCAGTTCATGGCGAGTTTCTGTTTCTGCCTTGTTTGGGGTCTGTCCACGAGAACGTAGGCCAACGTCTTAGCGCTGTGTTGCTCGCCATTGTTGGATAGGTTTTGAAACTTGTTGCTTGAATCGCTCTCGCTAAGGATGCGATTGCTTGGCATTGATGTTGTGTCTTTGTTGATCCTTCCTCGGCTGGATTGTGCTCTCATTTTTTGGCTCCATGGCTACGTTTTGAGTAGACGCTTTCTTGGCCATGGCCGGCGTGGATTGGTTGTGGATCCTGCATCCTTTTCTTGCAGTGGTGTTGATTTATCCACTGATTGGGGTGGTGGTGCGTTTGGCAGTGCAGACGCGTGCACGCCGGCTCCAGAAACAAAAGCTCCCCGTCACGGTGGGGCGTGATCACAGCGATCTGGGTCGTTGGCTTGCAGCAGCGGTGGTGGTGGTGGTTTTGATTGCGCTCTCAGTGGTGATTGGCACGAAGGCTCCACTGGTGCAGTTCGAAGGGGGGCTTGCGCGTGCGATCCAGTTGTTGCTTGTGTTGTTTGGAACGATTGTTAGCCTGCTCGCCCTTTGGCGGTGCAAGAGACCCGTGTTGAGGTTGGCTTTTTCTCTCATCACTTGGGCTGGAGTTCTGGGGCTTGGCGCCCAACCGGAGGTATGGCGGCTTTCCGATAACCCTTTTACGCCTGCGTTTTGGCAGTCCCATTACTGGGCTGGCGTTGGGGTGACGGGCTTGATGTTGTTTTCCCTTGGTGCTCGCGCCGAGATCCTGCGTGACATCCGGGTTCGCCGTTTGCATGTCACGGCCAATGTGCTTGCGGCCTTGCTGTTTTTGACGCAAGGCCTCACGGGTACCCGCGACCTGCTGGAGATTCCCCTCAGTTGGCAGAAATCCACGATCTATGCCTGTGACTTCAATGCCAAAACTTGTCCTTCTCGCGATCCCAATGCGCAGTCCTGACTGACCCCTTTGGCTAAAGAGAGAGGGTTGTGGCTTCAACCTATGGATTCTTCAGCGTTGAAGACACTGTTTTTGCAACGTGTGAGCTTGGGGGGAAATGAGCTTGAGGCGATGTCGCAAGCTTTTTCTGCTCTCTATCGAAGCTTTCAGACCGATGTTGTAACGCGTGTTTGTTGTTCTCCTGTTGATGGCACGATTTATACATGGATTGATCCTCCCTCGGGCCGTAGCGAGCATGTGAGTTTGTTTTTCCATGGTGGCGGCTACACCATGGGATCGACAGATGATCACTTGCAACTGATTGCTTCACTTGTTGAAGGCTCTGGCATCAGTGTTTTGGGTGTTGATTATCGTTTGTGCCCGGATGATTGTTTTCCTGCACCACTTGATGATGCAGAAGAGGCTTATCGCTGGTTGTTAGCGCAGGGCTATCGATCTGAGGTTATTGCTGTGGCGGGAATTTCTGCTGGTGCAACATTAGTGACGCAATTGCTGCATCGCTGTCAGAGCAAGGGCTTGTCGATGCCTTCGCTGGCATTGGTGATGGCAGGGGTCATGGACTTCAGCTACGGGAGAGAGTCTGTTGCTTTTAATGCCAGTGATGATCTTGTGTCGTTGCAGCGACTCGAGGCTGTCTCTTCCCATTATCTTCCGGGTGATGGTTCCTATGATTCCCGAGATCTTTTTTGCATGCAGCAGGATTACGTGTCCTATCCCCGTACTTTGTTCCAGGTTGGTGATCGTGAAGTGCTGCTCAGTGATGCCATCGCTTGTTTCTCAACGTTGAAAACAGCAGGGCATGATGTGGCTTTGCATGTTGTGCCTGGAATGATTCATTGCGGGCAGCTCTTTGCACGTGACTTTTTACCTGGCCAACGCGCTACGGCTGATGCAGCCCTGTTCCTCCGCGAAGGATTCGCTGCCCTTAACGCACCTCAGTGAGTGGCATGGGTGAGAGCAAGAAGCAAAAGACTGGTCATTAATATGCTTCCAGCTACAAACCAACCAAGGCGCGTGCGATTCACGGCAGGAATTTCTTCTCGGAAGACGGCCATGAGCAGTCCCCCTCCTAGATATGCCGTGGCGATGGCGAGATGGAGATCGTCCAGTGGGTGGAAGAGTGCTGCGTGCAATAGGCCCAGGATTAGGGCTGCCGTTCCTACCCAGCGCAGGCGTGTGCGAAAGATTGCGGGATGCCGGGCGGCCATGGTCTGATCGGCCAGAAGGACATGGGCGCTGATGGCGATGGTGAACAAGATTCCATAGGCCAACCCGGTGCTGATCAGGGATGGAAGGGAATAGGCATAGAGGTAGCTGATCGCCGCAAAATGAAGAGTGTGCAGTGATCCCGCAATCCTTCCAGCCTGTCGCTCATGGCTGGCGAGCACGTCAATGCTGTACGTCACCATGATTCCAGCCAGGGCGATCAGAAATAGCAACGCCTCTGTGATGGGAGTAGGGGCGAAGGTTTCCATCCCAGGGGCTTTGGATAAGGCTTGTCCATGGCTGGCAAGTTCTGGCAGTAAATGCACAAATACGTAGGCGATTCCCGCCCCACCTCCAAAGGAGGCCCAGCGCACCTGTTCGCGATCAGGTTGCTTTGCCACCTTGCTTGCCAGCCAATGGGCAGAGGCGATCGCTGTCACGCACAGAATGGAAGCGATCCAGAGCATCGCGATTGGCTTCTATTTACTGATGC
This sequence comes from Synechococcus sp. MVIR-18-1, assembly GCF_014279835.1. Lineage (NCBI taxonomy): Bacteria > Bacillati > Cyanobacteriota > Cyanophyceae > Synechococcales > Synechococcaceae > Synechococcus > Synechococcus sp. MVIR-18-1. Next base: position 622,121 of record NZ_CP047942.1, read on the forward strand.
AGTGTGGCTGTTCCGATGAAGCCGCACAATTCTTCAGCTAAAACGTATCATTTTCTCGTAAACATAGGACTATTTTTTGGTCTTTCGATTATGATTGAGGCGGCTAAATACGGCGTGATCAATGATTAGAGTTGCTTCTCTAGGCTTGCCAAAGTATTTCAATGCCTTGAAAGACTGGATGGAGATTATGTTTCGACCAGAGAATTGCTTGAGGCTTTAAGTGCTATCACGTGAAGTATCCATTGATTCAATTGGGATCATAAAAGCACATGTTTGACTCATGCTCAGAAAGTTCAATAATTAATTGATCGCATTCAATAATGGACGCGATAATCAGTGATTTTGAGTAAATTTATTTTATATGTTCAAGATAATTTATTTGTTCGCTTTTGCTTAAGGCGATTGATTCACAACACTTGTACAACTTCGCTCACCTCAGGAATCGATTCGCGCATCTTGCGTTCGATCCCCATTTTTAAAGTCATCGTGCTGCTGGGGCAGCTTCCGCAGGCGCCTTGCAAGCGAACTTTCACGATCGGACCATCGATCTCAACCACTTCCACGTTGCCACCATCGGCCATCAAGAAGGGGCGCAGTTCATCGAGCACCTTTTCCACGTTCTCGTTTGTGAGGGCCATGGTCTCGGTGCTCATCGCTCGATCTTCGAATTGGGCTCAGTGTAGGCATTTTGTAGACGCTCGGCCTCATAGCCTGTGAACAGCAGATCTGTTCGCCCCTTGGACCGCTACGACGTTGTGCTCGTGGGTGCTGGGGTCATGAGTGCCACCCTGGCCACCCTTCTGCACGAACTCGACCCTGAGTTGCGGTTGTTGGTTGTTGAACGATTAGAGGCCCCAGCTTTAGAAAGCAGCGCTGCGGGAAATAACGCTGGCACCGGCCATGCCGCCAACTGTGAGCTCAATTACACCCCTCCACTGGCTGATGGCACGGTTTCAACGGTGAAACCGCTGGCGATCAATGCCAGTTTTGAGAGCAGCCTCGAGTTTTGGTCGACCTTGTGTGAGCGGGGTTGCTTGGATCCTTCTTGGTTCATTCATCGGGTGCCCCACATCAGTTTTGTGTGGGGTGAGGGAGATGTGGCCTACCTGCGCCAGCGTTACGAGCAGATGAAGGAGCTTCCTGCTTTTGCTGCCATGGAGTGGAGCCGCGACGAGAGCGAGCTGGCGTCTTGGATTCCGCTTGTGATGGCCGGGCGTGATCCTCAAATGGCGGTTGCGGCAACCAGGATTGAGCGCGGTACAGATGTGGATTTCGGTGCTCTGTCTCGCTCCTTGTTTGTTCCCCTACAAGCCTCGGGGGCCCTTGATCTGGTGTTTGGAACTTCGGTCTCCGATCTCAAACGCTGCGCAGAGGGGTGGGAGCTGCAACTGCGCGGCCCCTCTGGACGCCGCGTCGTGACGACGCCCTTTGTGTTCCTCGGAGCCGGTGGTGGTGCCCTTCCTCTTCTTCAGCGTTCGCGTATTCCTGAAGCGGCGGCTTACGCCGGCTTCCCCGTAAGCGGGCAATGGCTGGTCTGCAATGACCCGGATCTATCGGAGCATCACTTCGCCAAGGTGTACGGCAAAGCCAAGGTGGGGGCTCCGCCGATGTCTGTGCCCCACTTGGACTCCCGCTGGATTGATGGCCGGCGCTCCCTGTTGTTTGGGCCCTATGCCGGCTTCAGCAGCAAGTTTTTAAAGAAGGGGTCGTTGCTCGATCTTCCCCGCTCCGTGCGCTCCTCCAACCTGTTGCCGATGCTTCAGGTGGGGGTGAACAACATTCCGCTTGTTCGCTATCTCGTGAATCAACTGCGCCAAAGCGATGAGGATCGGATGGAGGCTTTGAAAGCGTTCCTTCCCACCGCTCGAGCGGACGATTGGACGTTGTCGGTGGCAGGTCAGCGCGTTCAGATCATCAAACGCACCCCTTCTGGAGGCCGATTGCAATTGGGTACGGAAGTGGTGGCCGCCGCTGATGGCTCGTTGGCTGCCCTGCTTGGTGCATCTCCGGGAGCCAGTACCTCCGTGACGATCATGTTGGAAATTCTTCAACGCTGTTTTCCGGATCGCTTGGCGTCCCAGGCATGGCAGCAGCGATTAAAAGCGTTGTTGCCCAGTTATGGCCAAGATCTCAATGCGAATCGAGAGATCCTTCAGCGCAGCCGAGATCGCAGTGACGCGCTGCTTGGTTTGCAGATTGCGCGCTAATGCATGAGGCGTCAGCGCGCCTTTGTTGATCGGCGGAAGACCCTTTGCTGAGTTCAGGGATGTTTTCCAGTGAGATTCACGATGATCACTCCAGCTGTGATTGTGGCGATTCCCACCAGCTGACCTGGAGTTGGCACTTGCTCATAGGCAAGCAATCCAACCAGCACGATCGCGACGATCCCGATTCCACTCCATAGGGCGTAGGTGATGCCGAGAGGAATGGTCTGCACCACTCGAGAGAGCAACAGCATCGAAGTGGAGTAAGCAGCGAGCACAACGACTGTGGGAATCGGCCTACTGAAGCCCTCAGAGAGCTTGAGGCAGGACGTCCCGATCACTTCGGAAGTGATCGCCAGAAATAAAAGAATCCAGGGTGCGGGCATGAAGCGTGTTTCTCCTCGAATTGGTGGCGGCTCCTTAGGATTAGGTCACAGCCTTCTTCAGAAGCCCGAGCCGGGATTTCGCCAACCGCATGACCGACGCTCCCGTCAAAAGGATTCGCAACTTCTGCATCATTGCCCATATCGACCACGGCAAGTCGACGTTGGCTGACCGGTTGCTGCAAGACACCGGCACGGTGGCCAATCGGGACATGCAAGAGCAGTTCCTCGACAACATGGAGCTGGAACGGGAGCGGGGGATCACGATCAAGCTCCAAGCCGCCCGCATGAATTACAAAGCGGCGGATGGTGAGGAGTATGTGCTCAACCTCATCGACACCCCAGGCCATGTGGACTTCTCCTACGAGGTGAGCCGCAGCCTTCAGGCTTGTGAAGGGGCCTTGCTTGTGGTGGATGCAAGCCAGGGCGTGGAAGCTCAGACCCTTGCCAACGTTTATATGGCGTTGGAGAACGATCTCGAGATCATTCCAGTGCTCAACAAGATCGATCTGCCGGGTGCGGACCCGGATCGGATCAAGGAGGAGATCGAGGCGATCATTGGCCTGGATTGCTCGAATGCGATTCCCTGCTCGGCCAAAACAGGCATGGGCGTTCCAGAAATCCTGCAAACGGTTGTGGATCGGGTGCCACCACCTGCCGACAAGGTGAAAGAGCCCACCCAAGCGCTGATCTTTGATTCCTATTACGACCCTTATCGCGGTGTGATTGTGTACTTCCGCGTGATGAGCGGGAGCATTAGTCGTAAGGACAAGGTGTTGCTCATGGCGAGCAACAAAACCTATGAACTCGATGAAGTCGGGATCATGGCTCCGGATGAGCAAAAGGTGGATGAGCTTCACGCCGGAGAGGTGGGCTATCTCGCGGCATCGATCAAGGCCGTGGCTGATGCACGGGTGGGTGACACGATCACCTTGGTGAATGAGCCGGCCGATGCACCGCTGCCTGGTTATGCGGAAGCCAAGCCGATGGTGTTTTGCGGCTTGTTCCCGACGGAAGCCGATCAATACCCGGATTTACGAGAAGCGCTGCACAAATTGCAGCTCTCTGATGCAGCGCTGAAATTTGAACCTGAAACCAGCAGTGCGATGGGCTTTGGATTCCGTTGCGGATTCCTTGGTTTGTTGCACATGGAGATTGTGCAGGAGCGCTTGGAGCGTGAATACAACCTGGATCTGATTGTTACCGCTCCATCGGTGATTTACACCGTAAATCTCACCAATGGTGAGCAAATCTTGGTGGATAATCCGGCCACACTTCCGGATCCACAGCAGCGTGAATCGATTGAAGAGCCCTATGTGCGCATGGAGATCTATGCGCCGAATGAATTCAATGGGGCGTTGATGGGTCTATGCCAGGAGCGCAGGGGTGAGTATCTCGATATGAAATACATCACCAAAGAACGGGTGACTTTGATCTACGAATTGCCCTTGGCGGAAGTAGTGACAGATTTCTTCGATCAAATGAAGACGCGTACTCAGGGCTATGCCTCAATGGAGTACCACTTGATTGGGTATCGCAGGAACGAGCTTGTGCGCCTGGATGTGTTGATCAATGCGGAACGAGCTGATCCCCTTACCACGATCGTGCACCGTGATAAGGCCTACAACGTGGGCAAGGGCTTAGTTGAAAAGCTCAAGGAATTGATTCCTCGCCAGCAATTTAAGATTCCATTGCAAGCTTCGATCGGTAGCCGGATTATTGCCAGTACGAGCATCAGTGCGATTCGCAAAGATGTGCTTGCGAAGTGTTATGGCGGTGATATCTCACGGAAGAAGAAACTACTGAAGAAACAGGCGAAAGGTAAGAAGCGGATGAAGGCGATGGGCAAGGTCGATGTGCCTCAGGAGGCCTTCATGGCCGTGTTGAAATTAAATCAGACCCCATAAGTAGCAAAGTAATAAAGTCTTATCCTTTTAGGGGGATTTATAGCTCTAGACATCATCAACCTTGATATATTCCCCTGAGGTTCTACTTGAGAGGATCTGCATCCACTCGGAATCTAGACCAACACTGGTTGAGTTGAGTTTGATTGATACGGCCCCATCGTCTACCCGCTCTGCATTGAGACCTGCGTAGTGGTCAGCAACGTTGTCGTAGTCATCGCTTCTCCAGGTAGAACCACTTCGGTCTTTGTTGGGTTTTCCATCAGATAAGAAATAGATCGTGTCTGTGAGATTGTCGCCAAAGGCATCATCCAGGGTGTTCCAGGGCATCGTCCCTCCCCAGTACGTGGGATCGCTACTGCTGAGGCTATTCACAAATCTGATCGCTGATTGACGTGCTTCTGAATTACTAGGACCTAGCTCTACAAGATTGTTACGACTCTCTTCCCAGGTTTTGTTGTTGCGTTTTCCATTTGTACTAAAAGATGCCAGACCAATTTTGGTGTAATCAGGGAGATTACTGATGATGTCGATCATTTCATGTTGCAGTGCTTCCATACGGGTGAAGCTGCAAATCTGGGAAGTACGGTAATAGCCACGATTTGGATCGTAGAAGCGCCGGCGTGTATTGCCGTATTCTCCACTCCAGGCAACGCAAGCACTCATGGAGCCTGATCCATCAAGGATAAAACGCAAATTGCTGCTGGTAATGTTTTGGAAGAACGCTCCACCGGCATATCCATTCCCTTCGCCACCATCGGTGGCGCCATAGCCAAACCGAACGCGTTTGTCGGCACGGGCAAACGCTGAAAAATAGAGATCTTGCTTGGCCTGACTTTTTACGCCGTTGCTGCTTTCCAGGTAACTTGCAGAGATTTGATAGGGATCATCTTTTGAATCGTCAAGTTCATAGGGATCGATGAACTTCACAAGTTTGGTATTGATATCTGTCTGAATTCTCAATGCAGGTTGTTGTGCTGTGCGTGCTGGAGATTTACTCCCCGTAAAGGCAAAGCTTGTGTTACTTAAAATAGTACTTAATGGTGCACTGTCTGGGCATTCCTCGTTTTCAGCAAGATCGCTCACCTTGCATGGGATCGTGCCAATATCATCAAGGACTCTGCTGATAAAGACGCCGGATTCATATTGTTCATTGTCTGTATCTGTATTTTCAGCTGATGTGTAGGTTCCATCCATGTTGAGGGGAGAGCCGCAGCGAAGCAGGGCATAGCCACGTCCGTCTCCACTTAGTCCAACCCCATAGATGACAGGATCATCGAGCTCCACCATGTTGATTCCAAAGACGGGATTGAAACCACCGGCTTGAGGCAAGCCTTGGCAATAGCTAATGATATCTGTGTATTGATTGAGGTCGGTATCTTCTTCTCCTTCTTGCACACCTTCTGTGCGGTTGATTAGCAAATTCATGCTTCGTTCAACTTCTGAGCGCATTAGGCGTAGGCCATTCGTTGTGTTTTGCCTTAATGTTGCTTTCCCATGGGATTCAGAGATAAGGGTTTGAGTGGTCCGTAATCCTGCGGATGCTGCGCCGATAATTAATGTTCCAGCTACGATCCCTATCAAAAGCTCAGGGGCGGTGAAGCCATTTTTAGGGGGGCTTTTTGTTGTTGATTTCTGCGGGGTAAGGTTCATCATCGTTTCTTCTCTGATGATCGTTGCATAGGACCAATGTGTCACATTGATGAGCTTAATTGGCGAAATGTGGGGTGAAGGATTTCTGAGAATGGTCTGAATCGTGCGATTACGTTGTTTGGCATGAGCCACTGCTGATCGCTGATGTTGGCTCCTCGAGCTTCCAGAGTCCATTGGAGACTTCTCCCGCTCCATCAATTTGTACACAACGAATGGCTAGTTTGTTGCTTCCTGGCAGGCAAGTTGTGGAATCATCCTCTGACAGGGATCGCTCATGGCAGATTAGAAATGATATTTGATCTGAATTCAGTGTTGTGCCTGGTGGTGTGAATCCAAACTTCGTTGTGCTAACTGCAACACGAACTGCCTTGGAGGTTGGGGTTGATTCGTATTGCACAATTCGGAGATTGTCTTGTTCTCTGCCCGTGAGTGTGCTGAGTGAATAGCCAGGCGCACCAGTGCTGCAGTCAGGATCATTGGCAAGCTGACTGATTTCAGAATTGCAGCATTGCATGGTTGTTGTATTCCCGCTACTGCCTTGACTAAACTCAACAAGATTGTCTGGTGTTTGGAAGGAATAGGCGGTCGGAAATTCTATGAGGCAGCTGGTTTTTTGCTTGCCAAGCTTTGCCTTTAGATCCAATAATCCTGATTCCAGCTTATAGGCGTATGTATTGACATCCCCTTGCCATCGATTTCTGGTAATCATTGGCACCGTTGCTGCTGTGGCGATCGAGAGTAGCGATACGGTCACCACCATCTCAATCAAGGTGAATCCATCTTTTTTGTTTTTCATGAGAGGGTGTAGCATTGAGAAGAAAAGTTTGGATTAACTTCGATCATCCGTTGTTCGTCTCCGATAGTTGATTCGGGATCTTCGATGTTTGATTCGGGTGCTTTGAATTTGTAGGTCAATACCAATAGGTATGGATCAGTGTTATCCCAATTCATTGATACGGCAGGGTTTGGTTTAGTTCCAGCGACATCCGCTCTTTGCAGATGATTCATTAGAAATGTGCTTGGCTCTGCGCATGCCGTGGCAAGATTTGTATTTAGACCTGTTTCTGCTTCGATTGCATCAGCTGTTAGGTAGGAATCTTGCATTTGAACCAACTGGATATGATCATTGATCGCGGCTTCGATACTTGCGCGCGAGGATTGGTTTCGGCTTGTGGCCATTGCGCTGATCCCCAGACGACCTACCGCTGTCATGACGGCAGCCACGATTAGGCCTGCAATCAAGGTTTCGATCATGGTGAAACCAGATGCACCTTTCGGCCTTTTCTGATTTGATCGATGTGGGATGAATGGATGTTTCATTGAGATGAGCTCATTGAGGTTGGCTCGATTCGCTGATGGAGGAAAATTGATGCTTGTAATCTCCTCCTTTGATCTTTAGATGAAGTCTAAATTTTGTTTGTCTTCTTGAACTGAGGCGTCTCAAAGTTCAGCCTTAAACTGTTGCTTGAGCTTGCTGAGTGTTGACTGAGCCCGCATTTGCAGGCTTCGGTTGTTACCAGCGCTCAAAGGTGTCGAGACTTGTGCCTCGAATCGCTCTTGTGACCATGCGGCCATAACCCGGATAGTTAAAGCGGCTGAGCCATCCCCAATTGTCATTCGCTCTTTGAACAACGGGAATCCCGCTTTGCGATGTGTTTAAGGTGAAGGATGAGGGATTGTTGTTTTCATCCTCAACGCAGATACTGCTGGCCCATGCCAGACCGCTGAGGGTTGCATTGTTGGGGCGAATGGTTCCCGTTGGCAGATAGAGCAGCGCATAGGGAAGGTTGTCATCTTTGAAACTCAATGACCGCACTTTTGTGTTGCAGGCATCTACAGGTGCTGATCCACCGCTGGCCATGATCACGAGCTGCTCAGGCTTGCCATTGCAAGTTGTACTTCCGGGGTTTACTCCACAAATTTTTGCTGAACCTGAGAGTGTGATTGCGCGTGAAAATTTTGGATCATTTGGATAGGCAACGGGTTGATCTAAATGCAGAACGATTGATCTCGTATCCGTTGTTTCAATTAGAAGCTTTTTGTTGCTCAAGTTGATATGGTCAAGATAGACATGACAATCAAATTGATTGGATTGGCTGCAGAGGATATCCGTCTTCAGGGTGATGGTTGAGTCTTCTTGATTGATGTTGATCCCTTCACGTGCTGCGGTTCGAAAGTCTCCGGTATCTGTTGTGATGCCATAGTCACCCGTTTCGGTTTCATCGGCATCGCGCACGCAGACTGCTTCACCGCAGGGAAGTGCTGGATACAAAATTGGGGTGCCATCTGCTTTGAGGTCAATCGCACCATCTCCATCCTGATCTCCTTGCGTTGGTGCGCTGTCATCAAAACTCCACATCCTGATCGTGTTGCCACCACTGCCTCTTGTGGTGTCGTTTACACGATTTTTTTCAAAGAGGTTGGATGGTGGCATCCCACTGACGCCTCTTCTTGTCGTATCGATATTGATCGGCCATATCTGGTTATCGAGGCTTTTGCCTGCCAATGCTGTGTTGCTGGAGCTCACATCAGCGAGTAGCGCTGAATCGCCGCATCCACTGGCATATTGGGTTGCGAGGTAATTGCTAGGTGTATTCGTTAAATAAAAGATGTTGCCAGGTCCATTAATCTCAGTGTCGTTTAATCGGAGATTGTGGCCGCTCATCACACTCCAGTCTCCAGCGCCGGCAACTTTTGAGCTCACATAGAGAGAACGGCGTAGCAAGGCTCTTGCCATGACTGTTTCTCCACGGCTGACGATTCCTTCAATGTAAAAAGTGCCTTCACCATTGCCTGCTGTTGCCGTGGTGTTGTAACTACGTAGCCTGTAGGCCACTTTGACTTCGTTATTCCCCCCGTCATTGCGCATGTTGCCATTGCTGATCAGCACGCTCGGCGCTTCCGAAATTGTTTGTGCTGGATAGGCTTGGGTGTAATTGGTGACTGGTGTGCACAGCTCCACCAATTCATAATCGTCTGTATTGGGTTTCGCCCAGCCCCACTGTCCTTCACTGTTATTCAGTGAAAGTAGAAATCCTGTGTAGTTGTTACGGTCATCGCGGTTGATGTCGCTGATGATTCGATTGAGGCCGTTGAGCGCAGCAGATTCAGCCATCTGTTGATAACTCTCTGATGCTCCAAGCTTGCGGGCCATGATCTGGCGAACCATCAATCCTGTGGTTCCAGCCAGCAGAACCGTTCCCATGAGCAAGGCAATGACCATCGTCATTCCTTCTTCGCTTTTCGCGGTAGTTAGCTTAGTGGATCTTTTGTTTTTACTGGGAAAGGTGTGTTTCTGCATGACTTAGCCGCAATTGATTGTGTTTTCAATTTCTGAGAGGTTTCCACTTCTTAGGTCGCTAGCGCCATTGCTAATGTTGAAGCAAGATTTAATCGCATATGTATATTTTGTTTCGTCTGCATTTTCTTCTTCTTTCTCTCTATCACTTACTCGTGTAGCTGTCATTGTGTAGACGGATTCAGTAGGCCCTGTGATTGACAGATCGTAGATTGAGTTTGGAAGAGTGATAGGTGTGTTGAGATCGCCTGTTGCTGGACCATTGCTTGTCATTACCGCTGCAATACTTGATAACTCGTCCCAAGTTGTAGGTGCTTCTCCCGTTTCATCAATGTGCTGGCCAATGATTGCTGGGATTACTAGCATTTTGGCTTTGGCATCTGCAAGCTTTGCGCTGTTGTTTGCATTTGTGTAACTGGGATAAGCAATTGAGCTTAGTGTGCCAATGATTGCTGTAGAGATTGCTATTTCAACAAGGCTGAACCCATTTTTAGGTCTGTATGTATTCGGAGAGGGGAATTTTCTGATCATGAGACTCCTTGGACTTCCCGATGTGATTTGACTTGGTTGTTTGGCTTGATTTGCTTAGATATTATTCAGACTTTCTGCATGATTCGTTCAGTTCAATCGCTCTGAATGGTTTTTTGGTCTAGTTGTGAATATTTTACTTGTTGGCTATTGGTTCATGGCCGCTCTTTTGTAAAGGCAGCATTTTAGCTGCCTAGTTTTTGTCTTTTTATTATTCATCTCCTGTTGGTTGGGTGAATTCAATTGCGCCATTCTCCGACTTAACCGTAATCAGGCAGGTCTCTCCCGCCCCAAATTCTATTTTTGGCCCGCATTTTGCCTTTGCGGTTGACCCCTCTTCAATGGTGCTTGTAAATATCACGTCCGAAGTTGGTGCTGTTGACGTGTCTCCAGCATTGTTGCAATCTCTTGAGATTCCTTCGATGCTCTCCGCTGGATAATCATTGGGATATGGACCCTCAATAATAATTGCAGTAGAGCATTCTTTTGCTAAACCTACAAATTCTCCGACTTGTGCGCCGGCTTGAGCTTTGTCTTTTACGCCTAGGAAGTTAGGAAGCGCTACTGCCGACAGTACACCGACAACAACGATTACAATCATCAGCTCCACAAGTGTGAAACCTTTTTCGAGAAGGTTTTGGCCTTTCTTGCGGTTAAGGACTGAAAATTGAAGACGGCTGTTAAGTGTGCTCATGATGTTCAGTGAATGAATTTTGAAATGGCACCTTTGTGCTCATGAATCCACTATCTCTTGATTGATTGGTGCGTAGATAAGAAAAGGGCTAGATCTTCCTGAGAGGTTTCTTAGGGCCGTTTCTTCCTCTAGTGGCGCTGATCTTCTCTTCGCCGGGGAACGCTTTGCCCAGTTGCGTTTATCCCTTTGAGTTGTTTGATGGTCTCCCGACTTCGATCCGAGGCTGGATTCGTGTTGCCCTTGGCGCTTACTGCTTCAGCGGTGTTGCTGTTGGGGAGTGCTTCGCTTCATACGCTCAGCCTGCAGAAGCGATTGCGGATCCATGCCACTCATCAGCGTGGGCAGGTCGCTGATCAGCTGCGCTCTGCGGCCCAGGCATTTTCATCCGCTGCTATTGGAGAAGAAGCCTGTTTGCTGCGGTGGTCTTCGCTGGAATGGTCTGGTCTTGCTCAAGCTTGCACAGGCTCTGATCCATCCCAGCTGAGCGGTGGTGTGGTGGGAGAGATGCCCTGGACGTTGCTCGATTGGCAGCCAATGAACCACAGCGGTCAGTTGACACTGCAATTGGCGGATGGGCGAACCGGCAGCTTCCGTCTTGCGCTTGATCCTTCTGCAGTTTCCGTTCTTGGCATCAGTGAGGTGCAGCTGCAGGCTCGCGTTCCTCAGCTGGAGGCTGAGTGATGAGCTTGCTTGAAGTGGTGGTGTCGTCTGTTGTGTTGGCCTCAAGCAGCAGTGCCGCCCTCGGAGTGTGGAATCAGGCTGCCACTGAAGTTCAAAGAAGTACCCAGTTGGATGAGCTCGCTCTTCAGCTGGAGACGGCACGGATCGCGACTGACCGATGGCTTCAGTCGGATGCGGCAGCGTCTGTCGTGATCGATTCCAGTTCGCCTGATTGCAGGTTTAACCCTGAAGCCTTAAATGCAGCTGTTGTTGAGCGATTGCCGCTTGGATCTGAAGTGAGCACTCATTGGAGTGCCGATCCCCAGGGCCTTGGCCATTGGCTTGAGCTCAGTGTTGATGTCCAGCAATCATCACCTCCCTTGAAGAGGCGTTTGCTGTTGTCGCCTGCGGCCTATGGCCTCTGCCAGCAGGAAGAGGTGCGCGCATGAGCTTGATCGAGCAGCTGATCGTGGTGAGCTTGGTGGGGATGTTGGCGTCGATTCCAATCGTGACGGGAGGTGGCGACCGGGATCAACTTCAGCTCGATGCCAGTGCGCGCCGCTTGCAGAGCGGTTTGGATCGGGCCCGCAGCATTGCTCGGCGGAAGCAGATCGCTTGCGGAGTTTCCCTGAATGACGAGGGATTCACGGATCCCGATGAGGGGAGTCTTCCTGGTTCTCTTCCTGCCTGTCCTGGGATCGGGATGGCGTTGCAGGAGGAATTTGAACAGGGGCCAATTGTGTTGAGCACGAACTTGCCTCCGCTGTTGCGCTTCACTGCCAACGGTTTGCTTCTGGATGGCGGGATTGCGGTGCTTAGCCATCGTCGTTTAGCCAAAGCGCGATGTGTAGTTGTGAGCTTGCCCTTAGGCGTGAGCCGGATTGGCTTCTATCAGGCTCCTCTTCCATCTGATGGTGGGCGTCTGCGCAGTAGCCATTGCCTGCCTGATGTCGCTTCGAGTTAAGTCGATGTTCAAGCGATTATCCGAAACACGAGCTGAGAACGGGTTCACGTTGATCGAGCTGCTGCTCTCTCTCAGCCTTGGCAGCTTGCTGTTTGTTGTGTTGCTGCAGCTGATCGGCGCTGATCTACGTCTCGGAAACACAATGGCGAGCCGTTTGCGTGAATCGGCGCAGCAACGCCAAACCTTGGAGTTGATTCGAGCTGAGTTGGCGATGGGATCTGGCTGGACGGTAGATCCCACTCCGTCCCATCAATGGTCCTGCGGCATGGCCGGGCGTCAGCCGGTGCTCGCCATTGGCTTGGATGGTAATGATTCACGAGCGTCTGCTCAAACCATTATTTACAGCGTGGGAGCTGCGCCCTCAGCGATTTGGCGCGGCCAGGTGTTGATGCGTTGCGGGCCTGCCTACGGACTTGATGGTGTGATCAGACCAGGGGGAAAAGCACAAAATCGCGTTCTGATTGATGGCTTACCCAAGGAGGGTTTGGGGTTTCAAGCCCGGCAAGATCCTCAATCCAAAGTGCTGCACCTTGCTTTGGAGCAGGCGGTTAATGGTGGCTCTGGGCGTCTTCGTTCTGCTGCAGTGTTCTGATTGAAGTTTGTTCTCGTTATTCGTTGAAATAGATCTTGATTCTGATCTTCACCCAGCGTTTATAAGGAAACACTCTCCAGAACCGCCATAACCCCCAGGCCAGCAACCAGCCAAACAGGCCGACAACCAATCCCACCAGGAATGAATGTCCAACCAGAAACGGTCCGCTGTATTCCAAGTGAAACAGCTCCACTAAAAAAGCAGAGGAAACGGCAACCAGATAGGTGGGAATTTGAGGATGCTGATTGGTTGGGCTTGGCAAGTTTTTTGGAGGCCTATTTAATCAATACTAGGTAAGACCCCAGTGCTGGCTTTGCATTGTCACACCCACTCATCTTGCAGCGATTCGTTCTGTTGATTCAAGCTTTTTCAGAGGCTGCCGTTGGCATGAACAGGAAGTAGGCCTCCACGCTTGCAGCGGCTAGGGCCAGGAAAATGTGATCAATCCAGCCATTGCGCACGCCCATGCCCATGAAGGCAATCCAGGTGTTAATCACCACCATCACGCACAGAAAAATACCCAGAACAAAGCCAGTGAACTGATTCAAATGCCTGCGCTGGATCCAGAGGCTTGCGAGTAAGGGCAATAGGACAAGGGTTGAAGTTGCATGCAGAATTTGCATGCTTAGATCACTATGTAAATGCGGAGTGATTGCAGCCCATAAATTCACCGGAATGAGCAAGGAGCAAAAAATTAAGTAAAAGATCATCATGATTTTGCGCTTGAAGTAGTCGGTGGTTTTGGCAGGATCACGGAGAAGCAACTTCCTTCTCCTTCTTTGCTTTGAACGCGAACTTCACCGCCCATGGCAGACATCAGTAGGGCCACAACAGACAGCCCGAGCCCAGTTCCGCTGCTGCCAGAGCTGTTTTGAGCCCGGTGAAAGCGCTTGAAAATATGCGGTAGATCGCTTTCTGGAATGCCGATTCCTTCATCTTTCACATCGATGGCAATCCCATCCGGGTGAGGCTGAAGCAGCAGCGTAATGAGGGAGTTTTGCGCGGAGTATTTGGCGGCGTTATCGATTAAATCCAAGAGCACTTGTTGCAGGCGGCCAGGATCAGCGAGTGCCTCACTGGTCTCCTGCTCGGGAATGGTGTTCACCACTTCAAGCCTGTGATCGCTGAGATTGCTGCGGCTGAGATCAGCAACTTTGACCACCAACTGCTCAAGATCCACGACTTCTTGGTTGAGTTGCAATTGGCCGGAGTCGCTGCGGGAGAGGTCGAGGAGATCGTCGAGCAGCATGCGCATGCGAATGCTTTCCTCTTCTGCTGTTTTCAGTCCACGGCGTTCGTCGTCGCTTAAGCCCTTGCTGCGCTTGATCGTGCGGTGTAGATACCCCTGAACGATGGTGAGTGGCGTTCGCAGCTCATGGCTCACGGCACTGACAAAGCGCCGCTGATCATTCCAGGACAGGGCGAGTCGTTCCATTAATTCGGCATAGGTGCTTGCTAACTGGCGCACCTCCTTCGGTGCTGCCGTCATCTCTGGAATCGGATCTTGATTCAGGGTGTCTGCGGTGAGGGCGGCGCTGCGCTCACTGAGTTGCAGCAGAGGCCTCACGATCCGTCTCACCATCGCGGTGATCGTGACCAGGGAGAGCGACATCGATCCCACCCCGATCAGGATCATCCACCCCAAAAATTCGTTTTGGGTGCGGCCTGTGTCTGTGGCTTTTGCGCTGCTCCAAAGTCGTTCCCCGGTTGGATACGACCGGCTCAGCAGCGTGAGGTAATCCTGGCCTTGAACCGTGATCAGCCGGGTGTTCTGGTCCTTCTTGTGAGCCTGCATCGTGGCTCGCATCATCTGCATCGGGATGGCGATATGGCCAAACGTTGGCAGCACAAGGCGCCCATCCGCCAGCTCGATCCAGAGGGTGGTGCGCACGCTGGAGTGATCGCGTAGCTCCTGACGCACCTCTGCCTGGATCGCTGGGTTCCAATCGTTGGCGGAATGGTTTTGGCCTAGATGGTCATGCGCCACCAGGTTGTTGCTTAAGTGCTCCGCATTGGCCTGTAATTCCGCCTCCCCGTTGCGGATCTGATTGCGATTGCTGAGCCAGAGCCCTGTGGTGGTGGCCCCGGTGAATCCGATCAGCACTGCGGTGTAAGTGGCCAGCTGGAGTTGGCCTTCAAGGGTTCCGAGGAGTTTCGATCGCCAGTTAGACCCAGATGCCACGAAATCGGTCCCCGGCGTTGATGCCTCACTAAATGCAATTTTGGCAGCTGGACCAGGGAGAATGAAACCCTTCCGCTCTTCCAGTTGCCTTGAGTTTTGCGGTTTCGCCCCTAGGCATCGCACGCCCCACCCTCTCGGCTCGCATGGCCCGATGGGGTCTTGTGATTGTGGGGATCTACATCGCCGTTGCCCTGCTCACGCCTGTGCTGATCAGCGTTGGCTTGCTTCCTGATCCCAATGCCGGTTTAGACAATGCGATCTATGCAGCGCCGTCTCCGCAGCATTGGTGTGGCACCGACCGGCTCGGCCGCGATGTGTGTGTACGCACATTGCAGGGGAGTGGTGTTGCCCTTCAAGTGGTGCTGCTGGCGGTGGTTCTTGCCTTGGTGGTGGGAGTGCCAATTGGAATGTTGAGTGGCTACCTCGGGGGCGGTGTCGACCGGGTGCTGGTGCTGCTCATGGACACGCTCTACACCTTGCCGGTGTTGTTGCTGTCTGTGGTGTTGGCGTTTCTGCTGGGTCGCGGGATTCCGAATGCCGCAGCAGCCCTGTGCGTGGTGTACATCCCCCAGTACTTCCGGGTGGTGCGCAACCAAACAGCCCAGGTGAAATCGGAGTTGTTCGTGGAGGCTGCAAAAACCCTCGGGGCTGGTCCCATCTGGATCCTGCGGCGCTATCTGTTCCGCAATGTGATCACCTCCGTGCCAGTGCTGCTCACCTTGAACGCAGCTGATGCGGTGTTGGTGCTGGGAGGCTTGGGCTTTTTGGGCCTGGGTTTGCCAGAAACCGTGCCGGAATGGGGAAGCGATCTCAATCTGGCGCTTGCCGCTGTGCCTACTGGTATCTGGTGGACGGCTCTCTATCCAGGCCTGGCGATGTTTGTGCTGGTGCTCGGTTTGTCCTTCTTAGGTGAAGGCCTCGAGGCTTGGGTGAGCAGTACGGGTCGCGACGCGGCAAACTGAAAGCAATCGGTGTCTCACGCATGACGCTCTGGGCCACTCTGATCTTGCTAGGCCTGATGACCTACTTGTGGCTGGCAGGGCGCAGCAACCCCGACGACGTGATTGGTTTGCTGGAGCAAATCCTGGCGATCACCCTCGGCTTGGTGGTGCTGTTTATTGGGCGCAGTTTGCTGTTGGAATTGTTGGTGTTGGTGTTCGCCCTGCGCTTGCCCGCGGCGCGCCGCAACCACCCCGTGGCAGCACGCTCTAAAGCCGGAAAAGACATGCTGATGCCGTTCTAACGGCACCTTGTTGCCATTACCGTTCGCTCAACAGCGCAGTTTGGCGGTGCGCGGTAAGTCGCCCTGAATTTCACCCTCTTCGTTGAGCGTGGGATAGGGGCGTTCATTTTCGCGGCACCAGAGTGCAACGTCTGGATAGGCCCACTCGAACAGCAGATTGTCGTAGTCCTCTGCTGGGATCCCTTCCCCATCGGATGGGGCAAGTCCAGCCGCTTCCCGCTGACGCAGGGCCTCAAACAACAGGGTGGCGGTGGCCACCGAGACGTTGAGCGACTGCACCATCCCGCGCATCGGGATGAACACGTCGGTGTCCATCAGCTTGGTGGCGTTTTCGCTGAGTCCCCATTTCTCTGCGCCTAAAACAAAGGCGCTAGGGCCGGTGAAGTCACAGTCGCGGTAATCCACCGCATCCACGCTCAGATTAGTCCCATACAGGTGAAAGCCCCTGTCTTTGAGCTGTTTAACAGCTGCCTCGATGTTGGGGTGGCCGTGCAAGGGCACCCAGCGTTGACTGCCTTGGGCCGTGCTGTTGTATGTGCGTGAGCGCCCACTCAGGCTCACGGCATGGGCTTCCAGCACGCCAACGGCATCGCAGCTGCGCAGGATCGCAGAGAGGTTGTGGGGTTTGTCCACGTGCTCAACCAACACGGTGAGGTTCGCCATGCGTTGGTTCAACACCGCACGCAACCGCTCGAAACGACGGGGAAGGATGGGCATGGCGCATCGTTCTCTGTACCTGAGGGTATGGGATGCCGCTCTCGGTCACATCCAGACGCATCGTGAGGCGGGTTCAGTCACCGATGTTGGGCTCTGTTTCAGAAAGATGGAGGTGTTGCTTCCTCTGCCATGAAACGCACCTGGTTTGCTGTTGCTTTGATGCTGGTTTCTGCCTCCGCGCCTGCTTTGGCTCGGCCTAAAAACGTGTATGACTCACGATCCGAGTATGTGAATCAGCGTTATGGCGGTTCAGCTCGCGATCCTTGGGTGGGCGCGAATCGCGATGTCTACGTGAACAATCAAGACACCAACAGTTGCCTGGAAGGCAGTGTGATCGGAGGTCTGTTGGGTGCTGGCCTTGGGGCTGTTTTATCGCGGGGCAACGGCCGCTGGGTGGGTGTTCCGGTTGGTGGTGCCGCTGGTGCTCTGTTGGGCTGCCAAGTCGATGGGGGCTGATTCCTTCAGCGTTCCCACGTGGAGCCAAAATTGGCTTCCAAGATGGCTGCTTGTAAGAGAGTTTGCATGGTGTGCAAATTTTCTTGCTCGTGGGGCTCACCGCCTGACCAACGCTCGAGTCGGTAGCTCACGGCATCAAGCAGCAGCCTGAGGTCTGCTGGACTTAAGGACAGATCAATTCGTAAATCACCGTTGTCTTGGGTTGTCATAAGGCCTGAAAGAAAACCTGATCGTTGAGGTGAGTTGCTCGAACTGTCGAAAGGATGGTTAGTTCACTCAGATTGGCTCGCAACGAGCGGCCTAGTCGTGAGTTTCTGAGGAACAAAACATTTGATGCGTCCCAGCAGCGATAAGGGCTTCGATGCGCGCGTCTGGCATGCCGTCAGCTTGATCCCGCATGGTCATTTGGCCACTTACGGCCAGGTGGCTGACTGGATCGGGGCCTGGGGCTGTGCGCGTCAGGTGGGATGGGCTCTGCGCAGGCTGAGCTTGCCTTCTGACGTGCCTTGGCAGCGCGTTGTGAACGCCAAAGGACGGATTTCGATGTGCCTCAGTCGGGAGGGGTCGGATTTGATGCAGCGCCAGCTTTTGATTGCAGAGGGCATCCCTGTGGATGCAGAAGGCCGGCTCCCGTTGCAGCGATTTCTCTGGAGGCCGGACCTCGAGGCGCTAGCTCTAGAGATCCATCAATTCGCCATTGCCCGTGAGTGAGCCCGAAGTCAACGGCGCCAAAATTGGTTTACCTGCGCGTCGTTTGGCCTGGGAGGTGCTGGAGGCCGTTGCTGCGGGTGCTTATGCCGACGTCGCCTTAGAGCGGGCCATTCGCCAAAGTTCCCTGTCTCCAGCGGATCGCGGTCTGGCCACCGAACTGGCCTATGGATGCATTCGCTGGCGGCAATGGCTCGATGGTTGGTTGGACCGTCTCGGCAAAGTTCCAGCCCATAAACAGCCGCCCCGGCTGCGTTGGCTGTTGCATCTCGGCCTCTATCAAGTGCTGCGTATGCAGCGCATCCCCGCAGCTGCCGCAGTGGACACCACGGTGGAGCTGGCCAAGCGCCACCGGCTCTCCAAGCTCTCTCCTGTGGTGAATGGGGTGCTCCGCTCGGCCCTACGCGCCAAGGAGGCCGGCGAGACGCTGTCTCTGCCCGAACAACCCGCCCAACGACTGGCGTTGTGCCATTCCCTTCCCGTTTGGTTTGTTGAGAGCCTCTTGAGCTGGTCTGGTCCTGACCAGGCCGAGCGTGTGGCGTTCGCCTGCAATCAAGTGCCGCCCTTGGATCTACGTGTGAATCGCTTGTGCTCTACCCCTGAGGTGGTGGCGTCTGAATTGGCTGAGGCGGGGGTGCCCACGCAGCCGATCGATGGTTGCCCAGATGGCTTGCAGGTGCTGGCGCCTGCAGGAGATTTGCGTCTTTGGCCTGGTTTTGAACAGGGGCATTGGAGCGTTCAGGATCGATCAGCTCAGGGTGTTGCTCCGCTGTTAGCGCCTCAGCCTGGAGATCGGATTCTTGATGCTTGCGCTGCTCCAGGTGGGAAGGCAACCCACCTGGCGGAGCTGATGGGGGATGGGGGGGAGATCTGGGCGGTGGATCGCTCTGCTGGTCGCTTAAAGAGAGTGGCTGCCAACGCAGCCCGCTTGGGATGCGCTTCGATCCATGCGCTCGCAGCCGATGCGGCCGACCTCCTTGGGCAAAAGCCTGAGTGGCATGGTTTCTTTCAACGCATCCTTCTTGATGTTCCTTGCTCCGGGCTGGGAACGTTGTCCCGGCATCCTGATGCCCGTTGGCGCGTGACGCCTGCCACGGTGGAGGAGCTATTGCCGCTGCAAGCGCAATTGCTGGCGGCGATGCTGCCCTTGCTCGCTCCTGGTGGACGTTTGGTGTACGCGACTTGCACAATCCATCCGGCGGAGAACGGCGCGCAGGTCAACAAGCTTCTCCAGGGGCATGCTGATTTTCAGTTGGAGTCCGAGCAGCAGCGCTGGCCTGACCCTGATGGGGGTGATGGGTTCTACACCGCAGTGATCAATGCACCGATCACTGCACCGGCAAAGGTCTAAAGAATTCATCCACCGGGGGGCCGCCCGATGGGCTCACGTAGCGCGGAGTGGGTGCGGGTTTCGCTGCGCCCGCGTTCTCATTGAATGGATCATCCGTTTCACCGAATAGGTCGCGATCCGGAAGGGGCCCGTCACCAGGATTCGGTTTGTTGGGGTCGCTCGCTTTCTTTTTGCCAGGTCGTTGCAGAACCGGTCGTACGGTTTTGGGCTTGGCTGGAAACTTTTGCGCCGGGAATTCAGACTTGATTTGAGTCATGAATTGCTTCCAGGCCCACGCGGATTCGCCACTGTTGCTCTTGGTCTCTGCGTTGTTGTCGTGACCAAACCAAACGGCGGTGGTGAGTTGGGGAATGGAGCCGATGAACCAGATATCGCGACCTCCCTCTGATGTTCCCGTTTTTCCTGCCACAGGGCGATCGTCCAGCTTGGCTGCAATCCCAGTGCCGCCGCTCACCACCCGCTGCAGCATCCAATTCATGGTGTCTGCCACATCACTATCCATGGCCCGCTTTCCGCGGTCGCCATCCACTCTGCGGCTCCAAAGCACATCGCCTCCAGGCCCGCGGATCTCTTCAAAGGCGGTTGGTTTCACGTACACGCCGCGGTTGGTGACAGCGGAGTAGGCGGCTGTCATGTCCAGAACGGTTTGCTCATAGGCACCGATCGCCATCGGGTAGTAACGGCCAAGAGGGCGTTTGTTACCAATCCCGAGATTGTTGGCCATCGCAATGATCGGGTCAAAGCCCACCTTGTCTTGCAATTGCACCGCAACGGTGTTGAGTGAATTCTTTAAGGCGTCGGCAAGAGAAATGTTGCCAAAATATTTTTTGCCGAAGTTTTTGGGGCAGTAACCGTTCCAGCAGCGGGGTTTATCTAAGAAAATATCTTCTGGTTTAACGCCCGCGTTAATTGCCGCGCTGTAGGGAAACAGTTTGAAGGTGGAGCCTGGCGATCTCAGCGCTTGTGTAGCGCGATTGAATTGGCTGGAGTAAAAGTTTTTGCCCCCCACCATCACCCGCACTAATCCGGTTCCAGGTGCGATCGAAACGATGACGCCCTCGGTTCCATTCGGTGCGATTTCACGCACCACCTTTTGGGCTTTGCGTTGCCAATCGAGATTGAGACTGGTGCGAATCTTGAGGCCTCCCACCTCCAGTTGTTCTGGGGTGAGCAAGGTGGGCAGCTGTTGGGCAACCCACGTTGTGAAATAGGGAGCCGTGCTGTTGTAGTACTTCGGGATGGCTGGCTTGAGGGCCAGTGGGCTGTTGCGAGCTGCTTCCGCTTCGCCCGAGGTGATGAATCCTTCCTGCTCCATGCGGCTGATCACGATGCTCCGCCTTTGCAGGGCGATCTCGGGGTTCACCAGCGGGGAATACAGCGAGGGTGCGGGTGGCATCCCAGCGATCAGAGCCGCTTCTGGGAGGGTCAATTCCTCCGGTTGCTTGGAGAAATACACCCAGGCCGCATCGGAGATGCCATAGGCGCTGGATCCGAGATACACAAAATTGAGGTATTGCTCGAGGATCTGCCCCTTGCTGAGTTGACGCTCGAGCTTGTAGGCCAGTGCTGCTTCTTTGAGTTTGCGCGTGACCGTCCGGTCCTGGCTCAAGAACACCGTGCGCGCCAGTTGTTGGGTGATCGTGCTCGCTCCTTCGCGAACAGAGCCCTGCTTCAAATTTGTGACGACGGCCCGTCCGATTCCCCAGAGATCAACGCCGTCATGGTCAAAGAAGCGGCGGTCTTCAGCTGCAATGAAGGATTGCATCACCAGCTGGGGCATTTGCCCTGGTTTGATCTTTTCCCGGGTCGCTGGTCCGAGCTTCTGGATCACCTTGCCGTTGCTCGACAGGAGCGTGATCGTGCCTGGCCTGTTGAAAAGATTGATTCCTCTTGCATCCGGCAAGGTCGCATCAATCGCTCGCGTGATGGCGGCCTGCCCGAGCGCAGCACCACTACCAATCGCAACGGCGACGCCTGCGATCAGGAACCAGTGACGACGGGTGCGAATCACATTCCCTGCGTCAGGGGACTATGGCCGATCGCCAGGGCTGTGACCAGCATTCCAAGCACCAGAAAGGGCTGGGCACTGGCTTGATATTTCACATCGAATTCCACTGGATCGCGAAGCAGCCAGATGTCTTGAAAAGTGATCTGAGGCACGATCAACAACACCAGCAGGACAGCTGCGAAATGCTGCCCGATTGCGATCAGAACCGCAACCATCAGGAGTTGGAAGAGGTCGATCATCCCAGCGCTGATCCAGCTTGCGGGCCCAATTCCAAATGCAACAGGGAGTGACTGAAGCCCGAGAGCGCGATCACCTTCCACACTTTTGAAGTCGTTGACCACAGCAATGCCCAAGCCAGCAAGGCTGTAAGCGAGCGTCAGCAGCGCCGTAGCCCAGGTGAGTTGACCGAAGAGGGCCTGACCTGCCCACCAGGGCAGAGCGATGTAACTGGCCCCGAGCGCGTAATTGCCCAACCAGCCGTTCTGTTTCAGCTTGAGGGGGGGAGCTGAATAGATGTAGCTCACAAAAGAGCCGCCAAGGGCGAGCAGGAACAACACCGGAGTGCTGTGTCCAGCCCAGACATCCAAACCCCAAGACACTGCTAAGCCGGCGATCAGCAGGCCCCAGATCTGAACCTTCACCTGGCCGAGACTGATGGCACCTGATGGGATCGGCCGGTACGGCTCATTGATCGCATCGATCTCGCGGTCGTAAAAGTCATTGATGGTTTGGGTGTAGCCGGCGAGCAGGGGGCCACTCATCACCATGCAGGCCAGCGCAGCGCCCACGTGGTCAAGACGCCATTCGTAATTCCCGCTGGCCGCGGCACCACACACCACTCCCCAAATCAGGGGAATCCAGGTGACTGGTTTCATCAGCTGCAAGCGCAGCTTCCAAATGTTGGAGGTGCCACTGGCACCTTTCATTCCGAGCAGCTGACGGGCGTCACTCACTAGGTCAATCCTCAGCCGGGAGCGATTTCGTCTTCGAAGAACCAGCTGGTAGAGCCATCACTGAGCTGAACGACCACGCCGATTCCTTTTCCGTCAACAGTGCGGAAATCAACCACGGTGCCGGAGGAGTCTTTCTTGAGGAGTTCCACCAGGGCACCGGGAATGCGATCGCGGACTCGGGTGACCCGAACCTTCGAGCCGATGTCGATCGTGACTGACGTCTGCTGTGACATGGCCTGCCAGGCTTGAGAAGTGGCCGCAACACTAACAGCCTCTTTTCAACTGACATGGTCGCTCTTCGTTTGATTCCCTGCCTCGACGTGGCCAAGGGCCGGGTGGTGAAAGGTGTCAATTTTGTGGGCCTGCGTGACGCAGGCGATCCGGTGGAATTGGCCTGTCGTTACAGCGAGGCCGGAGCTGATGAGCTGGTGTTTCTCGATATTGCCGCCAGCCATGAGGGGCGCGCCACGTTGGTGGACCTCGTGCGTCGCACGGCTGCGAGTGTGACGATCCCGTTCACCGTGGGTGGCGGAATCGCTTCCGTGGAGGGCATCACTGAGCTGTTGCGTGCCGGTGCCGACAAGGTGAGTCTGAATTCGTCGGCTGTTCGTCGCCCTGAACTGGTCTCAGAGGGAGCTGAGCGTTTTGGCTGTCAGTGCATCGTTGTGGCGATTGATGCGAGGCGTCGGTCGAGCGGTGGCTGGGATGTCTATGTGAAAGGCGGCCGCGAAAACACTGGATTGGATGCGGTGGACTGGGCGCGTCGGGTTGCGGACCTTGGTGCAGGGGAAATTTTGCTCACGTCGATGGATGGCGATGGAACCCAAGCTGGTTATGACTTGGCGCTGACGCGTGCAGTGGCGCAGGCCGTTGCCGTACCTGTGATTGCATCGGGTGGGGCCGGCTGCATGGATCACATCGCTGCAGCTCTGGATTCCGGGCCAGAGGGCGGCCAGGCATCTGCGGCCTTGCTGGCTTCACTTCTCCATGACGGAGTTCTCAGCGTTGAGCAAATCAAATTGGATTTGCAAGGACGCGGTTTGCTGATCAGGCCCTTAGAACCCAAGATTGCGTCTTAAATTGAAAAGACTTAATAGGGCAGGTTTTGACAGGAGGTCTGCCATTGATGACACGTCAGCAGGCTTTGCCTGTGGGAATTGTGTTGGTGTTGGTGGTGATTGCATTGCTGGCCTGGGCACTGCAATTGATGCAGTCGGCGATCGACCAACAGGAATTTTCGTTGATGCTTGCGGGCTGCTTGGTGTGTTCAGCCGCTGTTGGTTTGGCCACGGTGATGGTGATGACTTTGAACGGATTGCTTCTTTGATCTGCTTGTGAAACCTCGTGATCCTGCTGCAGTTGAGGCGTTGTTTAACGCTGTTGCTCCCCGTTATGACCGCCTGAATGACCTGCTGAGTTTGGGGCTGCACAGACAGTGGAAGCGTCAACTCCTGTCTTGGCTGAGTCCGCAACCGCGTGAGCGTTGGCTTGATCTGTGTTGTGGAACGGGTGATCTCGCTCTTGCGTTGGCAAGAAAGTTGAGACCGGAGGGTTCTGTTTTGGGGCTTGATGCTGCAGCGGCGCCCTTGACTTTGGCTGCGGAGCGAGCGGGCCGCGAGCCCTGGTTGCCGGTGCAATGGATGCAAGCGGATGCCCTTGAAACCGGGTTGCCAGATCAAGATTTCGATGGGGTGGTGATGGCCTATGGGTTACGCAACCTGGCGGACCCGTTCTTGGGTTTTCAGGAGATGGCAAGGGTGCTGAAGCCTGGCGGGCGCGCCGCTGTGTTGGATTTCAATCGGTTGCCAGAAGGCAGTGCAGCGGCAGCGTTTCAACGGACCTACCTGCGCCGGATCGTGGTTCCTGTCGCTGCTGGCATGGGGCTTGCCGACCAATACGCCTATCTCGAAACGAGCGTGGAGCAATTCCTGACGGGAGCGGAGCAGGAGCAGCAGGCTGTTGCTGCTGGTTTTACCGCGGCACAGCATCGACGATTGGTCGGCGGACAGATGGGTGTGCTGCTCTTAATTCGTTGATTGAAATCGTTAAGGATGGTTGAGGCCTGTTGAGACCCTTGCGCGGTGACCCCAAAAAGGGATTAGGAAGAAAACATTAAGAAACGGAGGTATCCGTTTGGCCTTCCCGCTCCCGTCATTGCTGGCTTCGATTGAAGATCTCTTGGTGGAGGTGGCATGGCTAGACGGGATGATCCTGGTCACGGAATCTCAAACAGCGAGCTTTCTGCCCATCGCTCAAGTCAACCCTGTGCTGGCCAGGCTGCGATCGAAACCGCGGGGTGCGGAGGTCGCAGACAAACTCAGCCTGTCGCTGCTGAAGTCCCAGGGGAAACGGGCGAGCAAACCTGTGCTGGTCGTTCAGGGAGGTGGACGCTTTTGGTTGGGGATTATTAGCCCCAGCATCTCCCGCTCTCGCTCGCGTCAACAGCACGCTGTCGCTCATTTGGATCGCTGTTTTGCAAAGGGGTAACCCCAGGCGATGCCGGCTTTCCTCTTGATCGAACAACTTGATTGGAGCAAGATTTGATCTGGGCCTCAATCTTTGGATTTGAACGAATCTGAATGGATTGAATTTAGATCTTTGTTATTTGCTTAGATCCTTGATTCTTATTGCCTGGCTGATGCCTGCTAGATTTTTATTGCTTGCTCGTTATTGATTGAAAGGGCCTTCTACTCCGGCTTTGTTTGTGGCTGTTGTCGGCACAGGTTTGATTGGCATGCTGGTTTATGCGGGTCTCTTCTACTCCAAGGCCAGGCGCACAATTCCTGCCCCTAGTGAGATGGATAGTTCCCTTTTTCAGTCGAAGGAGAAGGCTGAACAGGCGGCGAACGAATGGATCTCGCTCGGCGGTAGTTATGTGGTGGAAACGCTGACGACGGTTCGGCGCACGGTGCCGTTGACTGCGCTGGAAAAAAAGAAATTAAAGATCCAGAATGATCAGTCTATGAGGCGGAAGATAGAGGCCGAATATAGTGTTTGCCTTGACAAGGCTGAGACAGATCTTGCTAGGGAGTTGTGTTCGTTTGGCCCGCGCGAAGGAATGGCAGTTGATGAACTAAAGATCCCCCAGAAAAAGACCATTCAGGATCGCAAAGTAAACAAAGTTGAGTATCAGCGTCGAGAATGCACTGATGATCAAGAGTTGCGCTCTTTTGAATGCATTGAACTAGAGGTGGCGCGTGATGCCGTCGTGCGTCGCTCAGATGACGACGAAGCGATACCCATTAAGACCTTTCAGCAGTTTCGTTATTAAGGGCTTGCCACCCCCGCTCTGTTGCGGCTGCGTCTTTGGTCTGGGCGTTACGGGCTGCAGAGCGTGAGCAGTAGATTTGTACTAATTGCTGGCGTGGAATGGGAAGGGAGGGTTGGCTCAAGGATCCTGATGGCTACTGGGTGAAAAGGTTCCATCGCGATCAGGCGTCATGGACTGGGTGTCCTCGGGTCTTCGTGGATGAGGGCAGGGGCATGCCAAACGGTGAACCAGCGCTGTTGAAGCGTCGGCAATGCTTGCGCCATGAGCAGGCAGAGCAGCTATGGAAGGCTTTGCGACGTCAGGGGTGGAGGCCAACAGATCCTGTGTGGGGCTCTGGCTGTGGACCATAAAAAGAGAGGGCTCTCAACCCCTCTCAGCGCGTCTTGCTTTCGCACCATCACTGTGACTTTTCTGTCAGCGGAGATATGACGAAATCGTGAGCAAGTCGCTACTAAATCCGCCTGAGGCGCGCGCGTGCTTGTCGGTTTAGGCCAGAAGCCTGTGCTCGACTAGCCTTTTAGCTCCACAGGTTCTCTGCGTTGCTCGCCGGTTTCGCCATCGTCCGATGCGCGTTCCAAAGCCTGCAATAGCGCAGAACTCAGTGAGCAAGTCCAACTGTTCCCACTAGGCCCCTGCTCGGTATGCACTTCCAGGACATCATCAGCACGCTGAATCGCTTTTGGGGAGAGCAGGGCTGTGTGTTGTTGCAGCCCTATGACACGGAAAAGGGTGCTGGAACGATGAGCCCGCATACGGTGCTCCGGGCGATTGGACCTGAGCCGTGGGCAGTTGCCTATCCAGAACCTTGCCGGCGCCCCACCGATGGTCGTTATGGCGATAACCCCAATCGGGCACAGCATTACTTTCAATATCAGGTGCTGATCAAGCCTTCTCCCGATGGCATTCAGGAAACCTATCTCGCCTCTCTTGCTGCCCTAGGAATTTGCGCTGCGGATCACGACATTCGTTTTGTGGAGGACAACTGGGAGTCGCCAACGCTTGGTGCTTGGGGTGTGGGATGGGAGGTGTGGTTAGACGGGATGGAGGTCACCCAGTTCACCTACTTCCAGCAATGTGGTGGCATCGATTGCAAGCCCGTATCCATTGAGATCACCTACGGCTTAGAGCGCTTAGCGATGTACTTGCAGGATGTGGAAAGCATCTGGGATTTGAGCTGGAATACAGAACGCAGCTACGGAGATATTTGGCTTCCTTTTGAGAAGGGGCAGTGTCAATTTAATTTTGAAGCCTCTAATCCTGATCGTCTCAAACAGCTCTTTGCCATTTATGAGGCAGAAGCCAGTGACCTAATCGAACAAAACTTGCCAGCTCCTGCCCTCGACTTTGTTTTGAAGTGCAGCCACACCTTCAATCTCTTAGAAGCACGTGGTGTGATCTCGGTGACAGAACGCACCGCCACGATTGGACGGATTCGCAATCTGGCCCGAAAAGTAGCTGAGGCTTGGTTGGCCGAACGGGAGGCTCTCGGCTTTCCTTTGCTGAAGCAAAAAGCGGCGGCGGTTGCAGGTCGTTGAGACTCTGATTCATTGCTAAAGTTGTGGTTATTTGATATCGCAGTGAATGTTGGGTCTGTTCCTGTTTAAGCATTGAAAATCCAATTCTTCGCTCTTAAGTTCATTGGTGCTTAACGGCTTGAATGAATGAATGAATAGATAAAGGGTTCTATTGTTTTCTTATGGGTTTTATTTGCTGATCTTGATTTGAAATAGAAAAAACTGTTTGATGATGCATTTGTATGCATCGCTTTTATTCCAACTTAAGGGGAATCCTTCAACCAGCTCGATGACCTTGCGTTGATGAACGTTGCTCTTTGGCTGGTTCTATTGATGCTTGCCACGCAGCTTGGGGCGGCCTTGTCCCAGGCCACTCAACACTGGTGTGTGGTGTTGGTAGGGCTTGCTGCGGCTGTTCTGCTGATCTGCCGCCAGTTCTCATTGTTCCGATGGAAGCTGTTTGTTCTTGTTGTTGTGCTGGGTGGCTTGTTGCTGCGCTCGTTGACGGGGCAAGCGGCCACGCCCACACCACTCGATCCGCTTCAGTTTGTGCCAAGCGGTTCCGATCAGATACCGCTGGTGATTGAGGGCCGTGCTCTCGCGGATGCACCTGTTCGTAGGGAGCGCTGCCAAGCCTTGCTGCAGGTGAACCATCTTTCGGGCCAGGTTCTTGATGGCCGCACCGAGTTAGTGGTGGATCCTTGCCACCAGATGTTGCGCAAAGGCGCCTCCGTGAGGGCTCAAGGTCAGCTCGTGACTCCTGCAGTAGCAAGCCATCCTCTGCTTCCTAATCCGTCTAAGCGGCTCGCAGCTCGCGGGTGCTGGACCCAATTCCGTACCAAGCAAGTGGAGCTGATCCATCAAGATCACACGCCTCTGGCGGATGGGCGTCGTCGGATCGCTACTCGATTTCAAGATTTAGCAGGAGAGCACTCAGGTGGCCTGTTGGCGGCTTTGGTGCTTGGCGGTGCCCAAGTTGAGCTCAGCTCGGAGCTGAAAGAGGCTTTTCGTGTCGCCGGTTTATCCCATGCCTTAGCGGCGTCTGGATTTCACCTTTCCGTGTTGTTGGGAGCCACCCTTGCCCTAACGCGCAGGGTTGGTACGCCCTTGCGCTTGGCGGCTGGAGTGGGCGCGATGGCTGTTTTTCTTGCACTAGCGGGCGGTCAGCCATCAGTTGTTCGCGCGGTGTTGATGGGAGCTGCCGTTCTCTTGATCCGAGAGCGGGGCTCTCGCGCCCAACCCTTAGGCGTGCTGCTCAGCACATTGGTTTTGATGCTGTTGGTGAATCCTTCATGGGCACGATCGATTGGCTTCCAGCTCAGTGCCGCTGCGACGGCGGGTTTAGTGCTCAGTTCGCAGCCCTTAGAGCAGTGGTTCCTTCAGCGTTGTCCTCATCCTTGGCTGCGGCTTCTCGCTCCCGCCGTATCGGTGCCAGTGGCGGCGCTGCTCTGGACCCTTCCCCTGCAAATCCTGCATTTCGGTTCTGTGCCCCTGTACTCGCTAGTTAGCAACCTGATCGCTGCACCTTTGCTGGCACCGCTCACCCTTGCGGCGATGATCCTGGCGCTGCTCACATTGATGCTGCCAACGGCGATCGCTGCAGTGGTGATGCCGGTATTGATCTGGCCAGTGCAGCAGTTGGCGTTGTTCTTGATCGCGTTGGTGCGTTGGATGAGCACGTGGCCGCATGCCCAGTTGCTGACGGGACATCCGCAGCCTTGGGTGGTGCTGCTCGTCGTGCTGGCTCTGCTGCCTTGGGCCTTGCCGTCGCTGCAATTCTGGCGCTGGAGAGCTTTCCCGATGCTGCTCTTGGCCACGCTGATGCAAGCCGGTGTTCAGCTCAGCGATGAGGTGATGTTGGTGCAGCAGTGGGGGAGGCAGTGGTTGTTGGCCCGTCACCAAGGGCGTGCTGCGCTGATGAGCAGTCATGGAGATTTGCTCAGTTGCCAGTTGGCTCAGCAGCTTGGGCACGGATACGGACACCAGCGTTTGGATTGGCTGGTGGTGATGGATCCAGTAGCGAGTGAGCAGATTGATTGTTGGACGGAACTCGCTCACACCGTGCGGGCTGAGCATCAGGGGCAGCCCCCATTGCTGCCAGGTCAACGCCTCCAGAGCCCTGGCTTGATGCTTCGTCCCCTGCATGGTCAAGACCGACGTTGGAATTTGCGCGTGAATGGGCAATCCCATCGCCTCAAGCAATCAAGCGGTGGAGCTTTAAGATGGGATCACGCTGGATAAGCGTTTGGAGAGGTGGCAGAGCCCGGTTGAATGCGCACGACTCGAAATCGTGTAGGGGTAACACCCTCGTGGGTTCGAATCCCACCCTCTCCGTTTTAGACGAGTCTGAATAAGTACTCTTTTGTCCCAATTCCTTGTCATGGTCTGAACTGTGGGGCGGTTATCCCTGCTGCTATCTGCCTCTATGGAACATTTCCAGTCCATAGGGTTGATCCAGTGTTTCCCTTTCCATGTCCAACGAGACCTCCAGTGAACAAACCAGCAGCCAGAGCAAAGACTGCGGTGGCAAGAAGAAAGCGATGCTTGCCTATGGCGTGATTCAGATCTCTGCCACTGTCCTCTCTGCCATTTCCTTGGCAGCAATTGCTCTTGGTTTCTGTGCTGTGAAGCAAGAGAGCAAGGCATTTAACGGTTGCGTTGAAGAAGTTATTGCCGAGGGCAAGACCAATGCGCAAGCAGTTCGCTTCTGTAATGGTGGGAACTGAATAGGTCGTTCCGCAAATCATTGCTAAGCGACCTTTGAGGAGCATGTCTTAGGGGTCTTTTTTTTGTCTGCTCACCTCATAGAGATTTGGTGCCTGTTCCTACAAAAGAGTTCGAATAGATCTATGAAACTCATGATGACCCAAGGATGCAGTCCTTGGGAATGCGTCGTTATGAGGGAGGTCTGGGGAGGCCTCTCTTTTCTTTTCTTTTCTTTTCTTTTCTTTTCTTTCTAGGCTTCGTTTTGATTGTTATGCATTGATGCTAAGGATTGATTGCAGATTGATAATTGTTAATTCTTTTCCCCCATGCGTGACACTTCCTCTTGTGCCGGCAAGGATTCTTTTCGCAGCAAGTATCGCTGAAAAGGATAAAAGGTTTGGTGTAGGATGTAAAAGGCTTTTGATGTTTCTTGAGCCATTCGCTCCTATGGACTATTAAGCAAGAGAGTTGAGAATTTGTTTTTTAGAAGTTTGCAACTGTGATTAGAGGTGTGATGAAGATGTCTCGTCCATTTAAAGGCTTATATTTACAGAAAACAGGTGCTCCATTCGTTTATTCGTTTGTGACCTATACGCCACAGACCAAAGAGCAGATGATCGCTTGTGGTGACCTTGCTGAGGGGGAAGAGTTTTTGAGTCAGGTTGTTTGTGATTTTCTATTGTTCGTATCAGAAGGCATTCTTTGCCGAGCTTTAACGATTGATTTTCCGATTTCCTACGATGATGTCATTGTTATTTGCTCACGTCAGCGCGGGGATGGTGTTCAGCATGAATATCTGATTCAGGTTATCGATCGCGGTTGGATGCACGACGATCAGACGCTTCTACTTAATGACTTAACTGCGATTTTGTCACACCCTCTTTGGGATGGCGCCATTTTGAGGCCTGATTGATTAAACTTTTTATCGTATTGAAATAATTGCATAAAATAAAAGCATTAATGCCACGAATCCACCTAGCCAGTATTTTGCGACGATGAGCAGGTGTTTGTTCAAATTGATGGCTTATTTTGGATTGTTTAAGTTG
Source organism: Synechococcus sp. MVIR-18-1 (assembly GCF_014279835.1). Lineage (NCBI taxonomy): Bacteria > Bacillati > Cyanobacteriota > Cyanophyceae > Synechococcales > Synechococcaceae > Synechococcus > Synechococcus sp. MVIR-18-1. The sequence continues at coordinate 653,156 of NZ_CP047942.1, forward strand.
TTTTCTGAGGGGACTGGTTTCATCAATTAAGAATGAAACAGGAGGACGAGCCCTTCGCTGACTTGGTGAAATTCACGTTCTTCTCGGCTTAGATCCAAGCCAATCTCTAGTCCTTCCTTCAACGCGTTTTCAAAGGGTGGAGTGGAAGGCGGAGACGCGTCGATCCATAACGCTGCGATTCCAATCGCAGTGGCGTGCCACCGAAAGCTCCCTGTGTCTCCAATCGTTGGTTCTTGGAGAGCTTCTTCGAGAAGGGCGCTGATGGACGTGTCGGTGGAAGTCATACCCCAGCTTCGGAATACTTGCTCTTTGCCGCAATTGGCTGAGAGACTTCTTGACCTGTTTCGATCAGCAAATGCTGTTATTTGCTGATCCGACGCCTGTGCGCCAGCGAGTCGAAATCAGCAGTTGTTCCTGTGCCGTTGCGGTGACTGACCCTTTTACTCTTTTGCTTTGCCCCTGTTGCGGTTCAGTGGTTTGAGACTCAAGGGACACTTGATGCAAGTCAGTCTGCGTCGTGCGTCGCTTCAGGCCGGTGGATCCAGTCTGAGTCGGCGTGCGACGAAGCGGCATCTCGAGTTGTTGTCAGCGCCTCCCTCGGTGCTCACATCGGTGGCACTGGTTCGTAAGCAGAGCAGGTTGGGGCGCACGCTCAAGCGAAGTGGTGATATTGCCTTCTCGTTGCTGGCCTTGGGGCTTGGATCGCCAGCCTTTTTGTTGATCGCTGCTTTGGTGAGCCTGAGTTCGCCAGGACCTGTGTTTTACGTGCAGAAACGGGTTGGACGGGGATATCGCCGTTTTGGCTGCATCAAATTTCGCACCATGCGCGCAGATGCCGACGCTGTTCTGCAACGGGTGTTGGCTGAGTCACCGGAAATGCGAGCTGAGTTTGAGCGTGATTTCAAGCTCCGCCAAGACCCTCGCATTACTCCGATCGGGCGTTTCCTAAGACGCTCGAGCCTGGATGAGCTCCCTCAATTCTTGAATGTCCTTCGCGGTGAGATGAGCGTGGTGGGCCCACGGCCAATCGTGGATAAGGAAATTGAGCGCTATGGCCCCTTCATGGATGAGGTGTTGGCTGTGCGGCCTGGTTTAACCGGGTTGTGGCAGGTGAGTGGTCGCAACAATCTCAGTTATGCCAAGCGGGTCAGGCTTGATTTGGCCTATTCGAGAGGTCGTTCTTTCCTTCTGGATTTGGCGATTATCATGCGTACCTTTGGAGTGCTTCTGCTTCCAATGGATCGGGGTGCCTACTGAAGGAAGAAGCACCCGGCTGCCACCACCAACCAAGCACCTTCCAGCCTGAGGCCAAGGTTCAATAGCTTGCGCACTCCATAAGCCGTTGCCTTCTCGGATTGAGAGGAAAACAGTGGTTTGTTGATCCAGGTGTTGCCGTAGCGATTGGGCCCGCCCATCTGCACATCGGCGCAGTGGGCAAAAATGGATTCGGAGAGTCCTGCGTTTGGCGATGGATCAGGCCTCCCGTCTGCAGCGGCGGCACGCACTGTTGTTGGCCATTGGGACCAGCGCATGCTCACCAGTGGAAGCGTGATCAGCACCAACCTGCAGGGCAACCAGGTGAGGAGATCGTCGAGCCGGGCTCCAGCAGTGCCGAGCCAGCGCAGCCGACCTTGTTTGTAACCAAGCATGGAATCGAGGGTGCTGCTTGCTTTGAACGCCCATGCCAAGGCCAGTGGTCCTGGACCTTGACTAAACCCTGCCTTCCATAGGCCTGCTCCGATCAGCATCCAAAACAAGGGGGCAAACAGTCCATCCACCGCATTTTCACTGGCTGTTTCTGCGCTGGCCCGGAGGATGTCGTCTTGATCCAATTGGCTTACATCCCGGCCCACAATCCAACTCAGGCGATCCCTTGCTGAGGGCAGGTCTGGTAGGGCCTGAAGCACGGCCAGCACGCTGTCGCGAAGGCTGCGTGCGGCCAGGGCGCTCGCCAGGGCAATCACAACGAGTAGTGCTGCCAGCGGTTGGGGTAACGGAGACTGCGGCAACAGCAGACGCTCGAGCAGCCAGCCCGTTGCACCGCTTCCCAACACCAAAACGAGCGTGATTAAGACACCACCGGCACGCAAGCGAAAGGGCCTGTCTCCTGCCCAGGCTTCGATCCATTGACGTAGTCCAGTGATGACACAACCCATGGCCACCACTGGATGGGGGGACCAACGAGGATCGCCGACCAGCAGGTCAAGGCCTGCGGCGGCGATCACCAGCAGAACGGGATCGCTCAGGCCGTCTTGAGCCAGCTGAACATTGAACGCAGGCCCTTGCCAACTTTCTCGATCGGATGCTCGGCATCACGAGCGCGAACTTTATTCATCTCAGGCTTGCCGGCTGCGCATTCTGCAACGAAGTTCTTGGCAAAGGTTCCGTCTTGGATGTCCGAGAGGATCCTCTTCATCTCCGCTTTGGTGTCGGCGGTGATCAGACGAGGGCCACTGACGTAGTCGCCGTATTCCGCCGTATTGGAGATGGAGTCGCGCATGGAGGACAGACCACCCTTCACCATTAAGTCAACGATCAACTTGACTTCGTGCAGGCACTCGAAATAGGCGAGCTCGGGCTGATAGCCGGCTTCCACAAGGGTTTCAAAGCCGGCTTTGACCAGCTCGGAGAGACCGCCGCAGAGAACGGCCTGTTCACCAAAGAGGTCGGTTTCGGTTTCTTCCTTGAAATTGGTTTCGAGGATGCCCGCGCGCGTGCCGCCGATGCCTTTGGCGTAGGCCATAGCCAGGCCGCGAGCGTTCCCTGAAGCGTCCTGTTCGATCGCAAAGAGGGCTGGAACACCCTGACCGTTCTGATACTCCCAGCGCACAGTGTGGCCGGGTCCTTTCGGAGCGATCATCAACACATCCACGTTTGCGGGTGGCTTGATCAACTCAAAGCGAATGTTGAAGCCGTGCGCGAAACTTAAAACCTTGCCTTCACTGAGATGTGGGGCGATTTCTTTCTCGTAGACCTCTTTCTGGAACTCATCGGGTAGCAGCACCATGATCCAGTCGGCCTTAGCGGAAGCATCCGCCACGCTCAAGACTTCGAGGCCGTCGGCTTTGGCTTTCTCGGCTGAGCGGCTGCCGTCATAAAGACCAACAACCACATTGACGCCACTGTCTTTGAGGTTCAGAGCATGGGCATGACCCTGAGATCCATAACCGATGATGGCTACCGTCTTGCCGCTCAGAAGCGAGAGATCGGCGTCTGAGTCATAGAAAAGCTGAGCCATCCGGTCGGAACCTGCTGAGGACAATAGTGAAGTTTACGGATGGGCCGGATTGGCCCTCAAGCTTCGTTGGGGTGGGAAATCACCCGATCGATCAAGCCGTAATCCTTGGCCTCTGCTGCGCTCAAAAAATAATCCCGGTCGGTGTCCTTCTCGATTTTTTCAAAACTCTGACCTGTCATATCGGCCATCGAGCGGTTGAGCATTTCCTTCATCCGCAGGATTTCCCTGGCTTCGATTTCGATGTCGCTCGCCTGCCGTTGTGCCGTGCCACCGAGAGGCTGGTGGATCATGATTCGGCTGTGGGGAAGAGCCAAGCGCTTGCCTTTCGTGCCTGCCGTCAACAGGAACGCACCCATCGATGCGGCCAGTCCTACGCAGATCGTGACGACGTCACTCTTCACGTATTGCATAGTGTCGTAAATCGCCAAACCAGCGGTTACGGATCCACCTGGGGAGTTGATGTACAAGTAGATGGGCTTGCTGCTGTCTTCGGAATCGAGATACAGCATCTGGGCGACGAGGCTGTTGGCAACTCCGTCATTCACGTCAGAGCCGAGGAACAAAATCCTCTCAACGCCAAGGCGGGTGTAGATGTCGACCCAGCGCTCCATTTGGCTGCCGGGGAGGCGGTAGGGAACGCTGGGGGTACCGATCGGCATGGGTCCTTAGATGGGTTGAAGGAGATGAAAGAAATGGTCTATTGAGACAACTACAAACGCAGTTGATGGTGGATGGGTAATTAACCCACTGCAGCCGGCAGGTCCTTGCGACTGTCCAGGACCCTGTCAATCAGGCCGTAGGACACGGCTTCTTGAGGGGTGAGATAACTCATTCTGTCTGAATCGGCAGAGAGTTCTTCCACGCTGCGACCGGTGTTGGTCGAAAGGATTTCGAGCATGGCTCGCTTGTTATGCAGCACTTCTTTGGCGCGGATCTGAATGTCCGTGGCCTGGCCGCGAGCGCCGCTGCGGGGCTGATGCAACACGATGGAGGCATGGGGTAGGGCCGCTCTTTGCCCTTTGGTGCCAGCGGAAAGAATGACCGCAGCCGTTCCCATCGCCTGACCGATGCAAATCGTGTGCACAGGGGGCTTCACGTAGCGAAGCGTGTCGCAGATGGCAAAGGCTTCTGTCTCGAAGCCAATCGACTCGCCCGAGTACCAACTCGTACCCGTTGAGTTGATATAGAAATAAATCGGTTTATCTGGGTTGTCGAACTCCAAAAAGAGGAGTTGGGCAATGATCAGCTCAGTGACGTCAAGGCCGAGCTGACGCTTGGTGTCTCCGTCTGAAAACAGCGGAAGGCCCAAGTACACGATCCGCTCTTTGAGCATCAAAGAGGGAAGGTCAGGCGGCGGTGTGCGCATCACGCCTGAGTCGCCGTAATAAGGCGCTGATGTGGTCATTCCGCTAAGCATCCCTGTCGTGGAGGGAGCCTAGCGGGGTCAAGCGGAAGGGTGCTCTTCAGCGTTGTCGGTTCTTACACCCTTGCTCTTGCTGTTTTTGCTGCTGCGGTTGGTCTTGTGCCCGTTTTTGTCTCGGCGTGCAAACACCATGCGCCCTGTTGGGGTCTGCAGAGCACCGGTTACCACGACGGGCTGACGGGATCCGATCAGGGTCCGGCCCTCCTCAACTACCACCATCGTGCCGTCTTCGAGATAGCCCACTCCCTGACTCTCCTCTTTGCCTTCGCGCACGATTTTGAGCAACAGCTCATCACCAGGCTGAACCTCAGGGCGAAGGGCGATCACCAATTCGCTCAGATTCATCACTTTGATCTCCTTCACCTCGGCGACCTGGGCCAGGTTGAAGTCGGCGGTCACAAGCGTGCCGCCCGTATCGCCAGCGAGCAGGAGCAAACGGTCGTCGGTACCCGTGCCTTCGTAACGGGTGCTGTTGATCACCAGTCGGCGTCCGTAGGTGTCGCGGAGATCGCGCAAAAGTTTGAGGCCACGACGCCCTTTGGCTCGTTTCTCCAGGTTGGTGGAGTCGGCCAGCTGCTGCATCTCGTCGATCACCGTTTGAGCAACGATCGCCTGACCTTCCAGTAGGCCGCAGGCCAACATGCCGCGGATTCGCCCATCGATGATCACGCTGGTATCGAGGATCTTTGGGGTCGCAGGGGTGAGAACGCCATCGGCGACCAGTAAGGCTTCCGTGCTTGTGGGGTTGAACAGGCGCAGGAGCGTGCGTCCGTGAACCTCAGCGAGGTTGTATCCCAGAACCCCAAAAAACACATTGCTGAGCACCGCAGCCAAGGGTTTGAGCAGGGTCACGCCACCGGCAAGGGGGAGTAGCAGGATGGGCGCCAGCAACAAGTTGGCGACCAATAAACCAAGGATCAGTCCCACCGACCGACTGATCAATAAATCGGTGGGCATCGTGCGCACCTGCTGCATCAGTTGCAGGCGCAACCGCTTAAAAACAAGGCCTGCAACGAGGCCTATGCCGGTGCCAACACCTGTGAGCCCGAGGCGCACCCGTTGGACATCGGTGACATCGTCCAGCATCTCTTGTGGAAGGAGATGAACTCCCATCCAGCCGGTGGCTCCACCGGAGATCAGAAATAGGACCAGGATGAGAACTTCAACCATGGCAATCGGTCGTGCCGTTCACTCCGTATGCAGGCAGCATGCACCATCTTCCGTCGCTCTGCCTGCGCAGATGATCGCATCTGCACCTCGCAGCGCCTATTTACACATTCCTTTTTGCCATCGGCGTTGTTTTTATTGCGATTTCGCGGTGGTGCCTCTCGGCGATCGAGCTGATGCGTTTGGTGGGTCTGGTAGTGGTTCGATCGAGGCCTATCTGGATCTACTCAGCGCAGAGATCAGCCTGTCTCCCCAAGGCCCTGCACTGGCCACTGTGTACGTGGGGGGTGGCACGCCATCGCTATTGAGGCCTGATCAAATTTCAGGGCTATTGCAGCAGCTCAGAGGCCGATTCGGGTTCCAGCAGGGTGCCGAAATCACCTTGGAAATGGACCCTGCCACGTTTGAACAGAGTGATCTTCAATCCCTGATCGCTGCGGGCGTGACCCGGGTGAGTTTGGGAGGGCAAAGTTTTGACGATGAGAGGCTTGCGGCCCTTGGGCGCCGACATCGCCGGCAGGATTTGCTGGAGGCCTGCCATTGGCTCCAAGAGTCGTTGCAGGTGGGTGGACTGCAGAGCTGGAGCTTGGATCTGATTCGAAACCTTCCAGATCAGGGGGACGAGGAGTGGGAGGCGCAGCTGGAGCAGGCCGTTGCTGTGCAAGCCCCCCACGTATCGATCTACGACCTCAGCGTGGAGCCAGGCACAGTGTTTGCTTGGCGCGAGAAGCGTGGTGAGTTGGCGCTTCCAGAGGAGGACGCTGCCGCCGACCGCATCGCCTTCACCAGCCGCAGGCTGAGGCGCGCTGGTTACAGCCGCTATGAAATCTCAAATTTCGCCAGACCAGGCCATGCCTCCAGGCATAACCGGGTGTACTGGAGTGGCGCGGGCTGGTGGGCGTTTGGGCTGGGTGCGACCAGTGCTCCCTGGGGGGAGCGGATGGCCCGTCCTCGAACCCGTGAGGCCTATGCCGCCTGGTTGCAGGGCCAAAGGCAAGAGCTCGATTCCAGCTTGGTTCGAGAGTCAGCGGGGAGCATGCCTCTGGATGATCGCTTGCTCGTAGGACTGCGCTGCCATGAAGGCGTGGACCTTTGGGATCTTGCGAGACGCTGCGGCTGGGACGAACGGCGTTGCAACCATGATTTGCCTGCCCTAGAGGCACGCTGGCAACCCTTCGTCGACATAGGCCTGATGGAACGCCTTGGCCGTCGCTGGCGCCTCAGCGATCCCGAGGGGATGGCTGTTAGCAATCAGGTGCTTGTGGAGGTGGTGGAGTGGTGGGAGTTGCTCCCTGATCCCGTTGCTCCTTTAGCCAGCTTTTCAGAGCGGTGATGCTGAGTTCACGGCCTTGCATGCGGGCCGGGGTGAAGGGTGGTTGGCTTGGCGTTAAGCCCAGCAGGTCCGCGGTCACGCTGACCTGCCCGTCGCAATCGTCCCCGGCGCCGATCCCGATCACCGGAATGGACAAGTGGCGTCGCATGCGACCAGCGAGTTCGCCAGGCACATGCTCCAAAACAAGAGAGAAACAACCGGCGTCCTGTAGGGCTTGCGCTTGGCGGTGCAGTTTGTCCTGGCTGCGCGGATCGATGCCTTGACGCCGGTAGCCGAGGCGGTGCACGGCCTGAGGGGTGAGTCCGAGGTGGCCCATCACTGGGATGCCCATGCGGACGAGGCGATCCACAACGGCAACCACCTCGGGCTCTCCGCCCTCAAGCTTGACGGCAGCGGCATCCGACTCTTTGAGAATGGTGCCTGCAGCGGCGACGGCGCGATCGAGGCCGCATTGATAACTCAGGAATGGCAGATCGCACACCACCAGCGGTTGCTGGGCGAGAGGTTTGCTCAGCCCTCGGCATACGGCCTGGCTGTGATGAAGCATTTGTTCAAGTGTTACCGGAAGGGTGGTGGCATGGCCAAGAACCACCATCGCGAGTGAATCACCCACTAAAACCACATCGGCGCCTGCTTCTTCAACCAAAGCAGCACTGAGACCATCCCAGGCTGTGAGCATTGTGATCGCTCTCCCTGATTGCTTGAAGCGAATCAATTCAGCTGGGCGCATCGGCCCTTCCGCCATAAAAGAGGTTCATTGCTAACATTGCATCGATTCGGATCCATGCGGTCCAGACGCCCAAACCTGGTCAGAACCGGAAGGGAGCAGCCACACGGGATGCTCTGGGCAGGCGTGGACTCCGGGTCACCAACTTCTAGTTGTTGTTTTGGCGTTGCTGCCGCTGCCTGAGGAAATCAGGAATGCGCGCTCCGCTTTCAGGGACAAGGTTTGTGTTTGGGCTTGGCTCAAATGCTGAAACGGCTGGCCTCGCAATGCTGCGCTCTGAGCGATAAGGATTTCCGTCCGTAAAGCCCGTAGCGATCACGGTCACGTGAATCTCACCCTCGAGGCGTTCATCCACCACAGCGCCAACAATGATGTTGGCTTCTGGATCCACCACGTCATAAATCACTTCTGATGCCGTGGTCATGTCCTCCAGGGTCATGTCCCGGCCGCCACTGATGTTGATCACGCAGCCGCTGGCACCATCGATGCGAGCGGCTTCGAGCAAGGGGCTGTTGATGGCTGTTTGTGCCGCTTCGACCGCCCTTGATCGACCTGAACCCACACCAATACCCAGCAGGGCAGTACCGGCTTCGGTCATCACGGAGCGAACGTCAGCGAAGTCAACGTTGACCAGGCCTGGGAGGGTGATGATGTCGCTGATTCCCTTCACTCCCATACGCAGAACGTCATCAGCGCTGCGGAAGGCTTCCTGCAGAGGTGCTCCAGCGATGGCATCCCGAAGACGATCGTTGGGGATCACGATCAAAGTGTCTACGTGCTCTGCCAGGCGGGCGATGCCTTCATCGGCCTGGCGCATCCTGCGGCGACCCTCAAAACTGAATGGCTTGGTCACGATGCCAACGGTGAGAGCTCCGCTTTCCTTAGCGACTTCGGCGACGACGGGAGCGGCACCAGTTCCGGTGCCACCTCCCATGCCCGCGGCTATAAAGACCAGATCAGCGCCTTGTAACGCCTGTTGAAGATCAGCCCGTGATTCTTCGGCCGCTTTTTGGCCAATGCTGGGATTGCCGCCAGCTCCAAGTCCACGGGTGAGCGTTTGCCCCAACTGAACGCGATTATCGGCAGCGGATTGAATCAGCGCCTGTGCATCGGTGTTTAAAACGCGATAGGCAACTCCTTCCAGGTCGCTCAAGATCATGCGATTGACGGCGTTGCTGCCACCACCTCCAACACCGATCACTTCGATCCGGGCTGATTGGCTAGGCGAGATGCCCTCTGGATTCATGGATGAGGACATCTCACTGCTCACAATCTCCATTATTTGAGCTTGTACCGCTGGAATCGGTTGCATTATGGGGCTGTGAGTGGATTTTGCAGACAAAAGTGATACAGGAACTTGATTGTCACGATCATTTCGACCTGAGTGCGTCAACGATTGCTGACTTTCACCGGGGTTGTTGGCTTGGGCGCTGGCCGTAACTTCAGCTCAGGTTGGCTTGGGTCACTGAGATCCAAGCCTTCATTGAACGTACCGCGCAGGTTGGGAGGAAGGCTTTGCGTGAGTTGCGCAATCGTTTTGAACTGTTGCTCTAACAGGGCCTCATTGCTGCCGAGATAAATGAGGCCAAGCATCTCAATGCGCAGACTGACGCCACCGGCGGGTTCCACCACAATTGTTTTCAGTGGTCGACCTAGCAGATCTCGTTGTTGAAGGATGCGGGCAATGACTGTGCGTCGATTGGAAATCCAGCCTTCAACTTTTACTGCGCTCGCTGGCTTTTCCCCCCGCTTGGCCATGTCCATCGGCATCCACTGAGCCTCCCGGTCCACCATGCCCCGCTCGATTCCTTTGGGGCCCATACGGGAGGCAGCCGCGATCGGGCGACGTTCCACGAGTTGGATGTCGAGGCCTGGGGGAAGAAGGCGGCGCTGAACGGACACCTCCTGCACAGGCAGTTCCTGCATCAATTTGGACTCGATCTCACCAGGCTCAAGGCTCAACAGTGATTGGGGAAAGGAGAGGCCTGCAGCCTTCACCACTATGTTTTCGTCCATCCGCTGGCTTCCGCTGATCTGAATTTGTGACGCGGATCGCAGGTTCCACCCCAGGGTCAGCAGTAGCCAGCTCAATCCAGTGGCCGTGAGTAGAAAAAAAACAAGACGCCACAGTTGAATCAAGCGCTCTTGCCTGCGCTCTTGGCGCAGCCTTCGACGCCGCTCCACACCAGGGGGAAGCGGGCCTTGGCTTTTGCGTTTGCCGCGCTTGAGGCCCTTCTTGCTGGAGGCGTCCGGGCTCACAAGTCGCAGCGTGCACGAGACATCAGCTGATCCATCCAACGTCTGGCACGATCAGCATCAGCAAAGGGCACGTCGAGCTGACGGCCATTCCCAATCAACCTGAGACGGCAACGACCTTGAGATTCACTGGCCAGGGGCGCCTCCCCTGATGCCAAGGCCATTAATTCGACCAATTCAAGGCCCTTAATCACAAACTGCCCCTCGTCTTGGAAGGACCCAGCGCTAAAGCTGCTCCAGCGCAGTTCTCCATCCTTGAGAAGTGCTGCGCCGCAGCCATCGAGTTTGGCTAACTCAGACCCTTCGCTCCAGGTTCGGAACAGATTTTGACGACGACGCTCGAGCCACCCCAGTGCTACGAGCAGCACAAAGGCGACGAGGAGTGGAAGCCAGAGCAGACCTTCAATCATCGCTTGTCTGGATGTTGATTCATTCTTGCGCTGTGTAGACCAGCTGGGCCACTAAGTCTGATAAAGCGACACCACTGGCCTCCCAAAGCATGGGATACATGCTTTGGGAGGTGAATCCAGGCAGGGTATTGATCTCGTTGAGCCAGATATCACCGCTGTGCTCATCGTAAAAAACATCCACCCGGGCCAAGCCATAGGCATGAACAGCCGTACAGGCTTGCAGGGCAATCTCCTGAACCTGGGCGCTCACTTGGTCGGGAAGGGGAGCTGGAATCAGCGTTTGGCTGCAGCCGTCGGTGTATTTGGTGTCGTAGTCATACCAATCGGCATCAAAGCTGATTTCGCCCACCACAGATGCCTTGAGCTGTTGCCGTCCGAGTACGGCGCATTCCAACTCGCGTGCGGCAACACCACGTTCCACCACAAGGCGACTGTCATGGCGTGTCGCTTCCTGCAGGCCCGCAAGCAGTTGGTCTCGATCACGCGCTTTGCTGATCCCAACGGATGAGCCCATGTTTGCCGGCTTGACGAAGCAGGGATATCCCAATTCCGTTTCGATCCTGGCGATCAGCTTGTTGTGGCGTTCAGGGTGGTTGAGGTCCGCAGCGTTTAGCCCCACGTAAGGAACTTGGGGTAGACCTGCGGCTGCAAAAGCAGCTTTCATGGCCAGCTTGTCCATCCCTACGGCTGAACCGAGCACGCCGGAGCCCACATAGGGCTTCCCCATCAAGGTGAACAAACCTTGGACCGTGCCGTCTTCTCCATTTGGACCATGAAGGACGGGGAACCACACGTCCACGCGGTCATTGTCGAGCGGTAGGGAGCGGAATCCCGCTGGTGGTAATGGCTGGGGAAGGCTGTCATCTGCCGGTGGCTGCTTTTTCTCGAGAACGCCATTGGCAATCTGCTCAGGCCACCAACGCCCCGTCCGATCGATGTAAACCGGAACCACCTCGAAGTGATCTTGATTTTTCCCCTCTTGGAGGGCGTTAATGATCGTGATCGCTGAGCGAATCGACACGGCATGCTCACCGGATGCTCCTCCGAACACCACGCCAATGCGAACGGGAGAAGAGGGCATGGTGCGGCCGTTCATTCAAGAAGCGAACCCGAAAGGTATCAGTTGATCACCGGTGTGCCAGTGAGTGAGAACGAGCGAACTTGATCGATTCGAACATCGACAAGATCTCCGGCACGATGCGTGCTGCCGTTAGGGGAGTCAGCTGAGAAAAAGGTGAGCCTGTTGGTGCGCGTCCGCCCCATGAGCTGGCTTGGATCTTTGGGATTGACCCCCTCGGCGAGCACTTGCTCGACCCGGCCGGCGTAACGAGCATTCCGCTCTTTTGCCGTGGATTCCACAAGCGCATTGATCTCCTGCAGGCGTGCCACTTTCACGTCTTCTGACAGCTGATTGTTCCAGTCCGCAGCTGGTGTGTTGGGTCTTGGTGAATAGGCGGCTGTATTCACTTGGTCAAAGCCAATCTCCTCAATTAACGCCAGGGTGCGTCTGTATTGCGCATCGGTTTCGCCGGGAAAGGCCACGATCACATCGGCACTGATGGCGGCATCAGGCATGCGCTCGCGAATGCGATCAATGATGCGGCGATAGCGCTCAACGGTGTACCCGCGGGCCATGGCTTTCAGCAGTTCGTTATCACCGCTTTGAAAAGGGATATGAAAGTGTTCGCACACTTTGGGGAGGTCAGCGCAGGCATCAATCAGGCGCTCGGTGAAATATCTCGGGTGACTCGTGGCAAAGCGCAGGCGTTCGATGCCCTCCACGTCATGCACCTGGTAGAGGAGATCTGTGAGGGTGTGTTGGCGTCGACCCTCGGCGGTAATCCCTGGTAGATCGCGGCCATAGGCATCAATATTTTGTCCAAGCAGGGTGATCTCTTTAAAACCACGAGCTGCTAGCCCCTCCATTTCCAAAATGATCGAGTCCGGCAGCCGGGATTGCTCTTTGCCACGAACCGAGGGCACAACGCAATAGGTGCACCGTTCGTTGCAGCCATAGATCACATTCACCCAAGCGCAGGTGCTGCTATCGCGCCTGGCGGTGGTGAGGTCTTCGAGGATGTGATGGTCTTCCGTCGCGACCACCTGTTGTCCGGTTTGGACTTGTGTGAGCAGGGTCTCGAGGCGATTGGCGTGCTGGGGTCCCATCACCAAATCCAGCTCTGGCACGCGGCGCAGTAGGGACTCTCCCTCCTGTTGAGCGACGCAGCCAGCTACCACCAAGGTGAGGTTCGGATTGGTTCGCTTGCGGATGGCCTGGCGACCCAAATAGCTGTACACCTTTTGTTCGGCGTTGTCGCGAATGGTGCAGGTGTTGTAGAGAACGAGATCGGCATCCAGTTCAGCCTTGGCTTCCTGGTAACCCATGGTTTCCAGGATTCCTGCCATCCGCTCGGAATCGGCTTTGTTCATCTGGCAGCCAAACGTGGTGATCCAGTAGCTGCCCCGCTGCTGCTCGTCCCGATTAGAGGATTCGGGGTTGGTCTTGGTCAGACTGGGGCTGGCGGGACTGGAGAGAGCCAAAGCGGGTGGCGATCCTGGAGACCGACGACGGTGAAATCTTCTTTTAGTTTGAGTCACCGCCAACTTGTGGCAGCTTGGGGATTGGCGTTTCAGGACGATGGGCTGGTTTCTTCGGCGCTTTTCTCTTACCAAAGCGGTGCCGCTTGCCATTAGCCGCGGAACCACGGCCCAGGTGGAACATCTTGAGCTCACCTTCAGCCTGGATGGCTGCATTGGCCGCGGCGAAACGGGAGGATTTGATACTGGGCATCGCGCCTTCAGCACCGATTACTTGGCTTCGGAGCTCGAGGCTTTGCTGCCAAAGCTGGGCGATCTAGATCCTGCTGATCGCCAGCGACTCGCTCCTTTATTGGAGCCGTTGTCACCCCCGGCCCGTTGTGCTGTCGACCTCGCTCTTTGGGATTGGTGGGGGCAAAGGCTGGGACAGCCGGTTTGGCGCTTGTTTGGTCTCGATGGCAGTTGCTCTGTTGCGACAAGCGTGACCCTGGGGCTCGGGTCAGTCGATGAGGTGGTGAGTCGTCTTCAGCGTTGGTGGCGGCAGTTGCCAGCAACACGCATCAAACTCAAACTTGGCAGCGCTGATGGCTGCGATCACGATCGGGCCCTGTTGGCGGCGGTAGCCCAAGCCTTGCAGGAGCACGGGCAACAGCATCAGCAGCAGATGGAGCTTCAAGTGGATGCCAACGGCGGCTGGAGTCTCGAGGAGGCAAAGGCGATGCAGGCCTCACTGCAACAGGCAGGGGTGGTGTTGCTGGAGCAGCCCATGGCGGCCGTACTCGATCCCGAGCGTGATACGGCTGCCTTTGCGGCGCTTAAGCCCCATTGCGCCATGCCCCTTGTGGCCGATGAGAGCTGTTGGGATCTCCAGGATTTGTTGCGCCTCGCCCCCCATGTGGATGGGGTGAATCTCAAGTTGCTGAAAAGCGGAGGGCTCAGTGAGGCTTGGCTGATGGCTCAGGTGGCTCAGCGCTTGGATGTGGATCTGATGATTGGCTGTTACTCCGACAGCCTCTTGCTCAATGGGGCGGCCGCCCAGCTGCTGCCCTTGATCCGCTGGCCTGATCTCGACAGCCATCTCAATCTTGTCGATGACCCCTATCGGGGGCTCGACTTGGTAGGAGATCAAATGCGAGCCCCGGCGGCGGCTGGGCTTGGGATCACCCGCGCCTGACTGCGACAAAGAACGCTCTTTTGTGTTGTTGCCCCAAAGTCTTGCTAGAGGCGTAGAGAAGAGCTGCCTGAGTTGTTCTGGTCCGCTCGGGTCGTCATCGCAACGGGATTGGATTGAACAACCCTTGTCCTGAGGGGTTTGAACAGATGCCTGTGCTGCTGCTTCAGCACGGTGGTCTCACGTCCCTAACCGGGAAGACAGGCCTTGCAATGTTGCGACATCGACGGGGGCCGATTGCTGCTGTGATTGACCCCGCCCATGCCCACGGTTCCCTGGCTGAGATCACAGGGATTGATCGGACGGTGCCGATCGTCCCCGATCTGGCTGCGGCTTTGCCCTATCGCCCTGCTGTTGCGGTGGTGGGTTTAGCGCCTTCCGGTGGAGTGTTGCCCGACCCGTTGCGACGAGATGCCTTGGCCGCACTGCAGGCCGGGTTAAGCCTGGCCAGTGGGTTACACACGCAGTTGGGAGAGGATCCCGATTTCAAGGCGGCTTGTCATCCCGGGCAATGGATTTGGGATTTACGCCGGGAGCCCCCGAGCGTGCAGGTGGGTCAGGCTCGCGCGGCCTCGCTCTCCTGTCAGCGGGTTTTAGCGGTGGGAACCGATATGGCTGTGGGAAAGATGAGCGCCTGTTTGGCGTTACAAGCGGCAGCAGAACGGCACAAGCTGGTGTGCCGGTTTGTAGGAACCGGTCAGGCTGGAATTTTGATCAGTGGCCGGGGCGTTCCTTTGGATGCGGTGCGTGTGGACTACGCGGCTGGTGTGGTGGAAGCGGCTGTATTAGAGGCAGGGTCGGGGTTGTCAGAGCAGGATTTCTTGGTGGTGGAAGGGCAAGGCTCGCTCTGTCACCCAGGCTCAACGGCCACGCTTCCCTTGATGCGCGGCAGTCAGCCAACGGCCTTGCTGATGGTGCATCGGGCTGGTCAGTCCACGATTGGGCGTTTGCCTGAGGTGCCGCTGCCCCCGTTGAAGGAGTGCATCAGTCTTTGTGAGTCGCTGGCGGCGATCGCGCGACCGCGAGGAGCAGGACCTCCTCCGAGGGTTCAAGCCCTGGCCCTCAACACAGCGGAGTTGTCGGCCGAGGAGGCGCAAAGAGCGATCGAGTCTTGTCAAGACGCTCTAGGACTTCCCTGTGATGACCCCATCCGCAATCGTGCAGACGGCCTTCTCGAGGTCTTCCTAAATCGTTGAGGGCGGATGAGGGGATTCGAACCCCCGGATGGCGGCACCACAAGCCGCTGCCTTAACCACTTGGCGACACCCGCCGTGTCGGGTAAGAATCTACCAATTCACCAAACTTCTTCTGGAGACGCTCATCGGTCCTTTCCGTAAGCCATCGGCCAATGCAGTGGTCGCTGTTCTGGCACTGGCCGCCTCTGGTGCGGCACTCGCCTTCACGAATCCCTCCCCTCAAGACTTCAAGAGCTATGCCGGCGGCCAGCTCGTCGCGTTGATCAGCGACGAGTTATGTGGGGGTGGACTGCCGATGGTGCTGCAGCTTTGGGTGAAAAATTGCCCGCGCTTGATTCGCGATCAGGAGCCAGCGTTGGCGGAGCTTGCTGGTCAGTTCAGCCGTCGTCTCAACCTTGGCTTAGCCAGCATTTACACCACCGAGCTTGGTGGACAGGACTTGCTTCCCACCTTGCGTCTTCCGGAGTATTCGGTCAGGACCCTCGGAATCGCCGGACAATTTGTCATCCTTCACTCCAGTAGTGATGCCGGCAAGATCGAATGAGTCCTCGTGTTGGCGATGGCACGCTCAGTGCCTGGATTCCAAGGGGACTGGTCGAGCTCGATCATGAACGCGTTGGGTCGCCAGCGCCGATCACGCGCGCTGATGGTCTATGTGCGTTGCAGGTGTCCTGGCGAGAGGGACGGATTGTGCAAGTGCAGCCCCTTGATGAGGGGGCAGAGGAACCGGATGGGATGTTGCTTCCCCGTTTGCTGGAACCCCATGCGCACCTTGATAAGGCATTCAGCTGGAGCCGCTATCCCAACTTCAGTGGCACCTACGCCGGAGCGATGGCAGCCAACCTCAGAGAACACCAGAGCCGAACTCTGGAGGTGGTTCAAGAGCGCTTTGAGCGCTCGATGCACTTGGCTTGGCGCCATGGTTTGCGTGCTGTGCGCACCCACATCGACAGCCTGGGACCTGGGGCCCAGTGCAGCTGGGACGCCATCCTTGAAGGAGCGTCTCGTTGGCAAGACCGCGTCACGGTTCAGCCGGTTGCCCTGGTTCCGGTGGAGAACTGGAGCAGCTCAGAAGGGGAACAGCTGGCGGCTCGGGTGGCAGCTTCCGGTGGCTTGCTCGGCGGTGTGATCACCCCCCCCTGCTCTGGGCGTGGGCACCGCCAAGCGTTGCGGAACCTCTTGGCGTTAGCCGATCGGCATGGATGTGGGGTGGATTTGCATATCGACGAAGCCAGCTCTGAGCCTGCTGCCGGGATGGTTCAGTTGATGCGCGTTCTCAAGCGGATGACCGTTTCAGTGCCGATCACCTGCAGCCATGCCAGCAGCTTGTCGCTGCTCAGAGCGTCTGCCTTGCAGCGCCTTTCTGAACGGATGGCGCGTCACAACGTTCAAGTGGTCGCCCTCCCCCTGACCAATGGCTGGCTGTTGGGTCGGCAGGATTCCGGTACCCCTTTGCGGCGACCATTGGCGCCGATTCGTCAGTTGCAGCGGGCTGGGGTGTGTGTGGCCGTGGGCGGTGACAACGTGCAGGATCCATGGTTTCCGGCTGGCAACTTCGACCCCTTGGCTTTGATTGCAGCGAGCCTGGCTCAGGCCCAGCTTGCTCCATGGGAACGCTTGGGTCTTTCGCCGTTTACAACGGCGGCAGCTCGATTGATGCGGATGGAGTGGGACGGTGTGATCCGAGCGGGTGCACCCGCTGATGCGATGCAGCTTCCCGTTCAAAGCTGGGCGGAAGCCTTGGCAACACCTCCAGAGCGTCGCTTGATGGTGCGTGGGGTGTGGGTGCAGGATTGAATCTGAGGATCACCTCCAGTCCAGCTCTGAATCGCCATGGTTTTCGATACTTTGCACAACGAGCTGGCAGCCATTGCTGATCTCAGCTTGCTGACGAGTCCAGCTGACTTGGATCGCTATTCCCGCGATGCCTACGACTACTCACCGGTGCTGCGAGAACAGCTCAGGCAATGCCGCGCTGATCTCGTGGTCAGTGCGGCTTCGGTGCAGGCGGTGCAAGCGGTGGCCGCGGCATGTCATCGCCATCGTGTTCCGCTCACCTTGCGTGGAGCGGGAACGGGAAATTATGGCCAGAGCGTGCCTTTAAAAGGGGGCGTGGTGCTCTTGATGGATGCGTTGCGCGAGGTGCGTTCCATCGATCCGGTGTCTGGCGTGGTGACTGTGGAATGCGGCTGCTTGATGCGCGACCTCGACCGCGCCTTGGCTGTTCATGGCCGTCAATTAAGGCTGTTTCCGAGTACTTGGCGTAGTGCCACGATCGGTGGCTTTATCGGAGGCGGATCTGGGGGAATCGGATCGGTGCGCTGGGGATTTTTGCGGGATCCTGGCCACCTCCTTGGCTTGGAGGTGGTGACGATGGAGGCCTCCCCTCGGCTGTTGCAACTGGAGGCTGCGGAGGCGGAAGCCCTCAATCACGCCTATGGCACCAATGGCATCATCACGGCGCTCACCCTCTCCTCGGCGGCGCGGGTGGCCTGGCAGGAGGTTGTTGTGGATTGTCCCGACTGGACGACGGCGGTGGAACTGGCCCTGCGTTGTGGTCAAGCTGCGCTTGAGTTGAACCTCTGCACTGTTTTGCAGTCGCCGATTGTGGATCGTCTCCCGTCGTGGAGTGGTTCCTCACGGGGACAGCACCGGTTGCTGTTGTTGGTGGCTCCCGATGGTGTGAGCACGGTTGAACGTCTGGCGAGCTCTGTTCAGGCGGAGGTGCAAGTGCTCGGGGATGAGGACAATCATCAGGGCAACGGTTTACGGGAGTTGAGCTGGAATCACACAACCCTGCATCTGCGCAATCACGATCCCAACTGGACCTACCTGCAGATGTTGTTGCCCCAGCCTGAACTGGTTTGTATGGAATCGCTCCAGCAGCGCTGGGGCGACGATCTCGTCTGGCATCTCGAGGCCGTTCGTCAGCAGGGGGCCTTCCGATTGGCGGCTCTGCCGGTGGTCTATTGGAGAGGAGCGAAGGCTCTCCAGGACTTAATCGACGACTGTCTTGCCGAGGGAGCGTTTGTGTTTAACCCCCATGTGCTCACCGTTGAGGGAGGCGGCCTGGGTGTGATTGATGGCGATCAGGTGGCAGCGAAGCATCGCCACGATCCTGATGGCTTGCTCAATCCAGGAAAGCTGGGTGGATTTCCCGAGTAGTTAGCACTCCAGGCTGTCGCGGGTGGAGACACCGCTACTGGAATTGACGCCATCAGCGTCCTGACAGAGCCGGCGTTGATCTTCCCGATCCAACAAGGCATTTGTGAAATCTGCGCCCTCGATGTCTGCACCGGCAAAGCTGCTTCCGGAGGCGATCACACCAATGAGCAAGGCGTCGCGAAGATCCGTTTTGGAGAAATCGGCACGATCCATCAAGGCATCACTCAGATCGGCGCCATGGAAATTTGCCTCTGAAAATTCTGCTTGGGTAAAGATCGTCCCTTGGAGGTTGGCGCCGCTGAAATCTGCACCTTTACCCGTCGCTCCTGCAAAGGATGTGTTGAACAGGTTCTGGCCATGAAAATCACTACCGCTTTGGTTGGTCAGGGTGTAATCCACGCGCTCTTGGAACAAGGCTCGATCTTGGAGCCCCACACCGGTAGAGGTATCGAGAGCGATGACAGGGAATGGCAGAGCTGTTATGAACGCCAGCAGAGCAATCGCGAAGATTGAGCGCAAAGTCCGATAGCGCATGACAGGTGCATCGATAGCTGACCTCACTCTGCCTTTAATCCGGACGCTTTGAATGCATCGCTGCTGAACCATCTGCCGATGAGGGTTGCGTGGAGATCTTTATCTCTTGGGCTCTTTCAGCACTCCCTTTGCTAACAACGATCCGATCAAATACAAGGAGCCTGCAATCACAGGCGCTGGCTTCGGACTGTCTGCATCGTTCTTGAACAGGTTGACGAGAACGTCCTCCACGCAGGAGGCGCTCCTTAGTTGATGCGCATGCGATGGGCAGATCTCGCTCAATTGATCGGCTGTCCAGCTGACATGCCCTGGCACCGGCACGATCCAGGCTTCGTCGTTTGGCTCCACCAAAATCCTGAGCATTTCCGGGGCTTGCTTGTGGCCCTGAATGCCAAGAATCCAGATCTGCTGCTGCCCTGACTGGCTCCAGCTACGACGCTCGAGCGCGAGCTGCTCGGCTGCATCGGGGTTGTGGGCTCCATCCACGCGCACAGAGTGGTGGTTCCAGTGCAACGTTTGAAGCCGTCCAGGCCAACGGGCTTGGGCCAGCCCTCGCCGGATCTGCTCCTCTGTGATCGTGCTGCCAAGGGCATTCATTCGTCGCAGCGCCGCACGTGCCACGGCTCCGTTACGCCGTTGCAGGTGTCCAGAGAGCCCAAGCTCCCACTCGTCGGTGAGCGGCTTCACCCACTCCAGCGTGGCGCCCATGTCTTGGCTGCGCTCCTCCAAGACTTTGGTCACCGCATCGTGTTGAGGGGCACTAATCACATGGGCTCCAGGGCCGATCACCGCTGCTTTTTCGCTGCTGATCGCCGTTAAGGAGTGCCCGAGATGTTCGCAGTGATCCATTCCGATCGAGCCAATGGCGATAAGAGGTCGATTGGGATGGGCTGTTGTGGCATCCAGCCGCCCTCCAAGACCTGCTTCTAAAACGAGCCAATCCAGGGCGTTGGCTTCAAAATGAACAAGGGCTGCCGTGATCAGCTGCTCGAACGGGGTCAGGTTGTGATGCTGCGCCACCGGTTGGAGTTGTTTTAGACGTTGGCGTAGTTGAGCCAGCTCAATCTGCTGCTGATTCACGCAAATCCGTTCACACCAACTCGTGAGATGCGGAGACGTGGTGAGGCCAGAGCGCAGACCTGCTGCCGTCAGCCCGCTGTGAATCATGCAGGCGATCGAGCCTTTGCCATTGGTTCCGACCACCTGCACGGCGGGAACACCAGCGCAGGGGTTGGCTAGAGCGGCAAGAGCTGCCTGCATCCGCTCAAGCGATAAATCCATTCCCCGCTGCTCAAAGGGAGAGAGCAGATCCGCCAACTCATCAAGGGGATCCAGCTTGGAGCGGGTCACGTGTTCAGCAGTTCCAGCGTCCGTTCCAGGCGGGAGAGCAGCTCGTTCACCTCTCGGCGATCGATCACTAAGGGGGGAACCATCCGCACCACCTTGGCTCCGGCAGGAACGAGCAAGAGTTTTTGCGCTAAGGCCGCTTTCACAACATCAGCAGCATTGAGATTGCAGTCCTCTCGTAGGACCAAACCCTGCAGTAAGCCCCAACCGCGGGCATTCTCGAGTTGTTGAGGGAAGCGTTGGATGAGTTGGTTGAGTCCAGCTCTTAATTGCGCACCCCGTTCTGAAACGTTGCGGAGCAGCTGTTTCCGTTCCAATTCTCGGGCGACGGTCAGACCAGCGCGACAAGCAAAGGGGTTGCCACCAAACGTGCTGGCGTGATCTCCAGGTGTGAACAGGTCGGCGTGCTCGGTGGTTAGCAGGGCACCGATCGCATGGCCACCACCAAGGCCTTTCGCCAAGGTGATCACGTCGGGTTTGACATCCAGTTGCTCGTAGCCCCAGAGCTTGCCGCTGCGACCCATTCCCACTTGAACTTCGTCAAAGATCAAGAGAATGTTGCGTTCATCACAGTGGCGACGCATCGCACGGAACACCTCGGGATCACCTGGATTCACACCGCCCTCGCCTTGGAGCGGCTCGATCAGGACAGCGCAAACCCGAGGGCCATGGGCCTCTAGGCGGTTTAAAAGCTGTTCAAAACTCTGGATGTCGTTGTAAGTGAAGGTCTCAAACCCCTCCACCATCGGCTCAAATCCCACGTGATAACGGGGTTGTCCTGTGGCACTCACCGCTGCAAGCGTGCGGCCATGGAAGCTTGCGGCCGCCGTCAAGATCACGGGCCGTTCAATTCCTCGGCGTTGATGGCCATGCTTGCGGGCCAATTTGATGGCCGCTTCATTGGCTTCCGCACCAGAATTGCAAAAGAACACACTGTCTGCGCAGCTGTTGTTCACGAGCCAACGGGCTAGCTCTTCCTGCTCAGGAATCTCATAAAGATTGGAGACGTGCTGGAGGCGGCTGAGCTGATCCTTCAGCGCACGCCGCAGTGCGGGGTTGCTATGGCCGAGGGTGCAAGTGGCAATCCCAGCCACGGCATCGAGGTAGCGATGGCCTTTGTGGTCACGGACCCAGCAACCTTTCCCACGCACCAGGGTGAGCGGGTAACGGTTGTAGGTCCCCATCACAGCAGTGGGGGGTGGCTCAGTGATGCCAGTGGCTTTTGGGGATGTGTCTACCATTTCGCCCGACTGTGAACCAGTGGCTTTCGTTGTTCCATTGAAGCTGACCGCCCTGAATGGAGTGGGTCACGCATCAAAAAACAGCCCATTGATTTGCCCATTCAATGGGTGGGATCATCCCGATTCGGTCATACAGGTGGTCGGACTTGAACCGACAAGGGTTTCCCCGCCGCATTTTGAGTGCGGTGCGTCTACCAATTCCGCCACACCTGCTCATTCACGTCTCTAGACGCTCAAGGCCCATCAATGGATTGAGGGCTCTCTAATCACCCTACACGTTTCGAGTCTGAGACTCTCTCAGGGTGTGCGCCTGATCAATTTGGCTCCAACACGGCCAAGCTTCGCTTCGATATCGGCGTAGCCACGGTCGAGGTGGTCGAGGCCGCTCACTTGTGATTTCCCTGTTGCCACCAGTGCTGCCAACACCATGGCGGCTGAGGCTCTGAGATCGGTTCCATTGACTGGAGCCCCGCTGAGTGCGGATACGCCTTCCACAACAGCAGTGTTGCTTTGAACCCTGATGGAGGCTCCCATGCGCTGCAGCTCTGCGACATGCTGCATCCGGTTTTCGTAGATCTTCTCCGTAATCACACTCGTTCCTTGTGCCGTAGCCAGTAAGGCCATGAACGGTGCTTGCAGATCGGTAGGAAAACCAGGGAATGGTTGGGTGGTGATGTCGATGCCCCGGATCTCGCCGGGAGTGATCGTGATCCCTTCTTGATCGATATCAAGTTTGCAGCCGCAGTCGCGCAGTTTCTGCAGAACGGCACTGAGATGTTCAGGGATCACGGGAGCCACTCTTAGCTTTGAGCGGGTGATGGCAGCAGCAAGGAGGAAGGTGCCGGCCTCAATGCGGTCGGGAATCACCATGTAATCGCAACCCTTGAGTTGGTCCACACCTTCCACGGTGATGGTGGGTCCGCCAGCACCGCTGATGTTTGCGCCCATGGCAATCAACAAGTTGGCGAGATCCTGAACCTCTGGCTCCTGGGCTGCATTTGAAATCACGCTGGTGCCTCGCGCCAAGGCTGCTGCCATCAAGATGGTTTCTGTGGCGCCCACACTGGGGCAATCCAGAACGATCTCTGCACCTTTGAGACGTTGCTCCCTGCCTGGGATCGAAGCGGCAATGATGCCGTGCTCCACATTCACAACAGCTCCGAGCGCCTTCAATCCACGGATGTGTTCCACCACCGGACGCGCACCAATGCGGCATCCACCGGGGAGGGGCACCCGTGCGTGGCCCATACGGGCGAGGAGCGGGCCAATCGCAAAAAAGCTGGCGCGCAGGCCATTCACTAATTCGTATGGAGGCTCTGCTCCTGTCATCTGATCGGCATGGAGGCGCACCACCTCGCCGCTGCGTTGAACCTTGACGCCCAAGGAAGACAGGATTTCTGTCATCCCGCCAATATCCGTGAGGGGGGGGACGTTGCGGAGGGTGAGAGGGTCTTCGGTCAGAAGGGAGGCCGTCATCAGCACGAGCGCTGAATTTTTCGCGCCACTCACGCGGAGCTCTCCGCTCAACTTCTCTCCACCATCAATCTCGAGGTGCGGCTTGAGAATGTCTTGAGACGCAAGAGCCGCTACCGTCATGCCCGTGGTTACTTAATTCAGGACCATATTGACCATCAAGGATGAGACCGTCTAGACGGCCGGCGCTCAAACTGGTTCTGTTGGGTTCAGATCGTGTCTGACACTCCAAAGCTGATGTCGTATGGTCATCAGGTCACGTTTGTGACGCCAGCGGTTGTGGCGGAATTGGTAGACGCGCATGTTTCAGGTACATGTGTCTTCGGACGTGGGAGTTCAAGTCTCCCTAACCGCATTAACGTGACTGGGTCAGGACTCCCAACTCCTTCATGATTGTGCTCAAGATCTCCAACTCATCGGAGGTAGTGGCTTCCAAAGTTGGCAAGTTTCTCGAATTTTTGACACCGGATTCAATTGATCAATCCACGGTGGAAGATCAAGTGATTAAAAAGTTGATTGAGAACTTGGCGGCTGAAGGCATCAAAGGTGAAATCGCTGCAGTTCAAGGCATTGATCTCGAAGGTCAGGATCTCAAGCTTCACGACGGCATGAAGGTGCGTAAGCACACGAGCTTTTGATTCGGTGTCGTTGGCAGATCAGTCAGACGAGCTGATCACCAGTCGTCGTAATCCTCTTGTGCGACGACTGCGTTCGTTGTCATCCCGTGCAGGCCGAGACGAGCATGGTGTTGTTCTTCTGGAAGGAACACATCAACTTCAAGAACTCCAGCACCGTGTTTGGCAAGAATCAGTTGCCTTTGATGTTGTTGCAACTCCTGCTTGGTTGCAGGCGCATGCTGGCTTGATTCGCTCATTGCCTGGCTCCGTGCGTGTGCAGAGGATGAGTGCTGAAGCGTTGCAAGCCGGATTAACAACGGTTCAGCCCGATGGTGTTGCCTGCTTGCTGCCGTTGTCTTGCTTGCCTACAGCGGTTCCGGCTCCCGACTTTGTTCTGGCGCTGGATCGCATTCAGGATCCAGGCAACCTTGGTACCTTGCTTCGCACCGCTCGGGCCGCTGACATTCAGCAGGTTTGGTGCGCATCCGGTGCTGATCCGTTGGCGCCAAAGGTGGTGCGATCGTCGGCTGGAGCGATCTTGAACCTGCCGGTCGAGCGCTTTGGTCCTGATCCAGCGGAAGGGGTTGTTCAACTCGCAGAACGACTCAGGCAAGCCCGCGAGGCTGGGCTTCAAATTGTGGCCACGTTGGTGCCAGATGCAGCGGCAGATTTGAGCATTCAGCCCTACTGGGAGCTGGACTGGACCCTGCCCACGGTGCTCCTGCTTGGGAATGAAGGAGCCGGTCTAGACCCGTTGTTGCAGGCCTGCTGCTCCCATGGTGTGACCCTTCCGCATAGCTCTGCTGTGGAATCTCTGAATGTGGCTGCTGCTGCGGTCCCTCTGCTTTTGGAGAGGCGACGGGCGAGAATGACGTCTTCAACGCAGAAGATCGGGTGAGCGACGCCAGTTTCGACTTCGATGTGATTGTCATTGGCGCCGGATATGGCGGCTTTGATGCAGCCAAACATGCAGCCGATCATGGCCTCAAGGTGGCCGTCCTTGAATCCCGCGACATGGGAGGCACCTGCGTTAATCGTGGCTGTGTCCCCTCCAAAGCCTTATTGGCTGCCAGTGGCCGCGTGCGCGAGCTGGCTGATGCAGAGCATCTCGCGGGGTTTGGAATTCATGCGGCCCCAGTGCGTTTTGAGCGCAAGAAGATTGCTGATCACGCCAATCAACTGGTGGCCACGATTCGGGCCAATCTCACCAAAACCTTGGAGCGGGCAGGGGTCACCATCCTTCGTGGTCAAGGTCGGCTTGAGGGGCCTCAACGCGTTGGGGTGCGTGAGCTCAGCGGAGTGGACCGGGTCTTAACCGCACGGGATGTGATCTTGGCCACGGGCTCTGATCCCTTTGTTCCCCCGGGCATCGAAACCGATGGGCGCAGTGTGTTCACCAGTGATGAGGCGGTTAATTTGGAATGGCTGCCGCGTTGGATTGCCATTATCGGCAGCGGTTATATCGGCCTGGAATTTGCGGATGTCTATACGGCTTTGGGCTGTGAAGTCACGATGATTGAGGCCTTGGATCGGGTGATGCCCACCTTTGATCCCGATATCGCCAAGCTGGCAGCGCGCAAATTGATCGATGGCCGTGATATTGATGCGCGCTCTGGAGTGTTGGCCAAATCGATTCAACCCGGATCACCGGTGCAAATTGAGCTGGTTGATATGAAGACCAGAGAGCCAGTTGAGACCTTGGAAGTGGATGCGGTGCTTGTGGCAACCGGCCGTGTGCCCAGCAGCAAGCATCTCAATCTTGAGTCTGTGGGAGTGGAGACCAATCGCGGCTTTATTCCGGTGGACGACAACATGCGCGTCTTGGTGAATGGTGTTCCTCAGCCCAATCTCTGGGCTGTTGGTGATGTCACCGGCAAGTTGATGCTTGCTCATACGGCCGCGGCACAGGGTTCAGTCGCTGTCGACAACATCCTTGGTCATCCGCGCCAAATTGATTACCGCAGCATTCCTGCTGCCACCTTTACGCATCCAGAGATCAGCTCTGTGGGCTTATCGGAAGCCGATGCCAAGGAGCTCGCAGGAGAGGAAGGTTTTGAGCTGGGTACCGTACGCAGCTATTTCAAAGCCAATTCCAAAGCGCTTGCTGAATTGGAAAGTGATGGCGTGATGAAGTTGTTGTTCAACAAAACCAGTGGGGAGGTCCTTGGGGCCCACATCTTCGGTTTGCATGCCGCTGATCTGATCCAGGAGATTGCGAATGCGGTGTCTCGTCGTCAAAGCGTGACCCAACTCGCCAATGAGGTGCACACGCATCCAACGCTCAGTGAAGTGGTGGAAGTGGCCTATAAGCAGGCGGCTTCAGCGGTGGGGGGCTGAGTCATGGAGATCCGTCGTCGTCCGCCCAATCCCAAGGTGCAAGTTGCGCATTTGGAGTATGCCGTTCCTGATCAGGACGGCGAACCTCGCAACATTCTTGAAAAAATTGTTTGGGAGAAAGATCGCGAGATCGCTGTTGCCCGTGAGCGCATGCCCTTGGAGCAGTTGCGCCGCAAGGTGGCCGACTTGCCTCCAGCCCGTGATTTTCTGGCCGCGTTAAGCACTGCAGCGGTGAGCCCTGCTGTGATTGCTGAGGTGAAAAAAGCGAGTCCCAGCAAAGGAGTCATTCGAGAGGATTTTGATCCAGTCACGATTGCGAAGGCTTACGCGTCAGGTGGGGCGAGCTGTCTTTCGGTGCTCACCGATAAAGCCTTTTTTCAGGGTGGTTTCAATGTGTTGATTGAGGTGCGCGAAGCCGTGGATCTTCCACTGCTTTGTAAGGACTTCATCCTTAGCCCTTATCAGCTGTATCAGGCGCGGGCGGCTGGAGCCGATGCCGCTTTACTGATTGCGGCGATCCTCACCGATCAAGATCTGGCCTATTTCTCCAAGGTGGCTGCAGCCCTAAGTCTCACGGTGTTGGTGGAGGTGCATGACGCTGAAGAGTTGCAGCGGGTGTTGGCCCTCGGTGGATTCCCATTGATCGGCATCAACAATCGGGATCTCACCAGCTTTGAAACGGATTTAGCAACAACCGAAACGCTCACGGCCCAGTTCGCTGAGCCATTGGCGGAGCAGCAGATTCTTTTGGTGAGCGAATCGGGACTGTTCCATCGCGCTGATCTCGATCGTGTTCAAGCCGCTGGAGCACAGGCTGTTTTGGTGGGAGAAGCCCTGATGCGTGAAACAGATGTGGAGTCTGCATTACAAAATTTAATCTCACCTTGCAAATAAATGGATCATGAAAGTGATTCTCTGCATTACAAAATTTTGCCAATATAATCTCTGCCGTATTGATAAGTAACTTGACAATTGCGAACAACTTTTGCATGATAAAAGCTGCTTTATGGTTTTGACCTTAAAGCTTTTCTAGGTTGTCCCAGAAGGGCAATATTCTTTGTGTAAAGATTGCAATAACAGGCCTCTGGCGCAAGATTATATTTGCATTGACGGACATTCCAGACACTAAAGGAAGACTTGTTCCTTTATAGGTAAGGCTTTTGGACAATAAATTAACAGTAATAGGAAAACGATAGAAATTAAATTGCTGATCCGGTTCTAAGACGTCTGAACCAATCGACTTAATTTCTCCATCTAACTCGCCAAATTCATTATAAGGAAATGCATCTACTCTAACCTTTACCTTCTGCTTTATTTTTAAGAATCCAATATCCTTATTTGGAATAAAGACTCTGGCAACCAGATTATCGGTTGGAACAATTTTTAAGATAGGACGCTCATTGTTTACAACATATCCTGGAGTACTTGCTTGTAGATCAAAGACGATTCCTTCTTTTGGAGCCTTTAAAGCCTGATACGTCAGTGTGAGCTTTGTTTCACTTATTTGATTCGTAAGCTGGGCAACTTGCTTCTCTGTTTCTTCTACTTTTGTTGAAAAGTCAATAAGACTAAGAGATTTAGTATTATCTAGTTTGTTACGAGCTTCTTCAACTCCTGCTTTCCCTCGTTCGATATTGGCAATAAGGCTTTGAACCTCTCCACGAATTAACTCAACTTCTTGAAGCTCTTTAAGATATTGGGATCTAGCCATAGCACCTGCTTGTGCAAGAGGTGTAATATCAGAAAGAATTCCTTCTCGTATTACAAGTGCTTTTTGTTTTGCCTCCAGTTGCTTTGTGACAGATTTTAATTGTGCCTCAGCCTGTTGTACAGAATTGATTGATGCGCTAATTCTACTGTTAAACTCATCTTTAAGTGCAGAAAGCTTAAGTTTTTGATTCTTGCTAAGGTTGGTATTGTCAATATCTACACCGAGTTGACTTTTGCTTAATAGTAAATCAACTAGTGTGCGTTTTCTCACTTCAACAAGAGCTTCTAGCCGTGCTTTTGCAGCAGTTGTATCTAATTCGAGTAATATTTGCCCTTCTTGAACTAGTTCACCTTCTTTTACGAGAATATTTTTAATAACACCTCCCATCGGTGCTTTAACGTCAATCGTAGTACCTAAAGGCTCTAACTTACCATTGGCAGTAACAGTTTCATCTACACGGGCAAACATAGCCCAAGTAATTCCGAAACCGGCAACACTTACTAAGGTCCATATAATATATCTATTCCAGCGGTTACTGGAATTCAAAGCAGCCCATTCTGTACTTCCTTCTTCATATGTTATCTTTTCAACAACTCGCTCACTTGTTTTATGAATTTGTGGGACTACCGAATGAATTATCCATAATCTTATAGACTTAGAATATTCTTTGAATTGGGTATTTAAATGGTTATTCAAAGTCTTTCCTTTAACTGTCTCCGCTCTTTCTACTCGTATTGTTTTTTGATCGGCATTATTCATAAATAAAGCTCAATGTGGGTAATAGTTGACAGATAATGCATATAATATAAGTAATTTAAGTGTTGCCTTGTTGATTAAATAGGGCAAAGTATCGACCTTTAAGCTCTAGGAGCTCTTCATGTGTCCCTACTTCGTCAACTTGACCTTGATGCATCATGACAATTTTATCAGCATGCACAATCGAGTTTAAACGATGAGTAATGAAAAGTACTGTTTTCCCACGAAAATATTCCATCAGATTCAAGGAGACAAGTCGCTCAGTTTGATAATCAAGAGCAGATGTTGCTTCATCCATAATTAGGAGCCTTGGATTTTGCAGAACAGTTCTAGCAATTGCTATTCTTTGACGTTGGCCACCACTTAATGCACCACCTCTTTCTCCAACTGATGATGCATAACCACTTGGGAGAGACATGATGAATTCGTGTGCACATGCAACTTTGGCCGCAGCAATGACTTCATCACTTGTTGCTTCTGGGTTGGAAAGTGAAATATTGTCTTGTACAGAACCTTCAAAAAGTAACGAGTCTTGAGGCACTATGCCGATCTGAGATCGTAATGAATAAAGCTCAACTTTAGCAATATCCATTGAGTCAACTAAAATCCTCCCTGCATTTGGTTCATATAACCGAGTTAATAACTTCGTAAGAGTAGATTTTCCTGAACCGGATTGACCTACAATAGCGGCAAACTCGCCAGCTGAAATATCAAGGTCAACCTGAGTGAGTTGAAGTGGACCTTGTTTCCCAAATCTAAACGATAGCTCTTCATAAGTTATATTTCCTTGAATCTCAGCCAATGGAATGTTTTTTTGATCAGTTTCTGTTGACTCTTGAGGAGTGTCTATAATATCAGCAAGTCTCTCAAGAGAAATCGAAGTCTGTTGAAAGCTTTGATATAAACCTGAAAGTCTAAGCAGTGGAGTTGTAACATATCCTGCTATTATTCTAAATGCAATGAGCTGACCCAAAGTTAATTCACCCTTTAAGACTAAATATGCACCGACACAAAGAACACTCAGAGATGATATTTGATTAAAAAATTGCGTAAGACCGTTGGCTGTTGTAGATGTCACTGCGTTCCTGAATCCTTCAGCAACGTAATCACTATATCTTTCTTTCCATTTCCATCTTGCTTTTAACTCAAAGTTTTGTGCCTTGACAGTCTGAATACCAGTCAATATTTCTATCAAATGATTCTGCGTATTTGCATTTAAATTCGCCTTTGATCGTAGTTGGCTCCGAATAACAGGTGATAGTGAAAATGTTAACAGAGCGAGAATAGGAGCAACCAAAAGAGCTACTATCGTAAGCACCCAACTATAAACAAGCATTATTATAATATATACAACAGAAAATACTGCATCCATAATTACTGTTAAAGCCGTACCGGTAAGAAAAGATCTAATCTGCTCTAACTCCCCTAGCCTTGAGGACAGCTCCCCTACTGGACGCTTATCAAAATATGTTAGAGGCAGCCTAAGTAAATGATCTATGACTTGTTCTCCCAGTGAAATATCAATTCTGTTAGTAGTATCGATAAATAGATTAGTTCTAACAGCCGTAAGAACATTCTCAAATAAGGAGAAAGAAAATAGTAATACTGCTAAGACTGGCAAAGTACTCATTCCATTCTGCCCAATAACCTTGTCAACAATTTGTTGAACAATAAGAGGATTCATGAGTTGAAAAATCTGCACAAAGAATGAAGCAATTAAAACTTCCAATAATGGTCTCTTATTTTTTTTAATTAATGGTAGGAACCACTTGAAATCAAATTTCTTCTGAGGCGTTCTATCAGTTTTCTGAAGAATCAAAACTGGTAGGCAGCTAGCCTCATCAGATAATGGTGTGAGATCTTCTATGGTGAGTGATTCAATTCCAAATTTCGGCCTAGCAAGCAGTAACTTACCAGTTTTGCTGGCCAATGCTACACAAAGTTCGTCATCTCTTAAATGTACTAATGAGGGTGTTTTAAGTCTACCAATTAAATTAACGGGAAGATTGAGTAATTGAGTTTTTAACCCCAATGATTCAGAAATTGCTGCACATAACTGTAGTGATACTTTTCCCTCTGTTTTACTTGACTGTTCTTCGAATATGCGTTTTAGTATATCAACTTTTATAGGAAGCTTTAGTTGATCTCCAACTGTTCTAAAGCATGATATTGCTTCTGGGATATAGCCAGGAACAGATTCAAAGAAGCGATATTGAGTTTCTTTCGGAAGATTATCATTAGGTGGAGAGTCTTGGTCTGATTCAAGAATACTTGAGCTGTCTACACTCTCTGGTATATTAGATTCTTTTGTGATTTTTGGTCTGAATGAGGAGGTTCCAGCCAATGAACTTTCTGGAAAAGAGATTAACCTTAATGGTTTGGAGATTTTTGCTTGTATATCGCTAAGCTCAATTTGTGTCATAAGTGTGCCATATTCTAGTTCACCATTTTCAGCAACAATCCAATATTTGTTAGAGGAGAGTTCAAAGCTTTTTGGTGTTCCTGGAAAAATCCAATATACATTGGACTCTTGACATAGATTGTTGATCCATTTTTTTAATTCTTTTGTACTGCCTGGCAAACAAAGTCCTTGTTGTCTAATAATTAGCGGCCATAAATCTGCTGGTGTCACTCTTTGATTAAATAATAAACCAATTTCTGGATGCTTTTTCGTTATCTTATCCCATGATTGATGGCTAAGTTTCAGGAGCTTTGAATCTTCGGCCGCTGATATTGTTTCAAGTGACAGATTAGCTTGATGCGATGCCCATCCAGCTACGAATGATGATTCATATATTGCTAAAGTTAATACTTTATTCTGATCATTAGGATGTTGAACTAGTTGTCTTAACCGACCAGTTATTAGTATGTATACATGAGTCAACTGGGAATCAAAATTGATAATATATTCTCCCATCGCGAGGTCAATTTCCTCTGACACTTCATATATCTCTTCAGCTACGACATCACTGAATTGGTAGACAGTTTCGAGTACATTCATTCAGGTTAATTCTAAATATTATTATTTTTGGATCTTGAAAATCTATCCCATACTCTTTTTATGGTTGAGTTTCTATTTGTTTCTGTTTCTGATAGTTCTGCTTGAGGAGATTTTGGCGTATATAGTTCCTTTAAGTGAGAATTGTTTTCTAATACCAGAACTAACTCTTTTTTGACTTCTTTTTGTATCCAGCTGTTGTATAAGTCATTAATAATTCTCTCTTCCATTGCTTCATCAAGCTTGGCTGGCAATAATCTCTCAAGGCGCAGAATAACCCACCAACCTTGCTCTTCGAACGGCTCCCAAAGTTGCCCTTTTTTACTTATTCGTAATCGTTCTGCGATTTCTGGATTTAGTCTGCCTAGCTCTATTGGGCCGATTAATCCATTAAGCTGTTTCTCAACACCTTCAGAATAATCAGATGCTAAATCAGCAAATGTGTCTTCCTCTTCATTGATTCTTAAGTATAGTTCATAGGCTTTGGCACGTTCACTACTACGAATCATCGAATACATAGCCTGATCAAGATCATCCTTATTTTCAAGAAAAGTTGTTCCTGCTTGATTTCCAAACTTTTCTTCTTTGGATTTTTTTAATTGCAGAGCATGATACATTTGTTTACTTAGTTGTGGCTCGCTCATGCTATTTGCACTTAGCCAGATTTCTAATTGTTGTTGGTTTGAGATCTTTTCCCTCTGGAGGAATGATGTTTGGAACAGTACTTGTTCTTCTTCGGAGGGTTTAATATGGGAGCAAGATTCTTTTTGAATATATTTTTTGATCATCAATGGTAAGAGTTCTAATTCGTAAAGAAGGCTAAAAAGATCTTCTGGTTTAAATTTTTGATCAAAGATTTTCACGGTTTCTGTCATGTTCTCGGGTTCATCAGGTTGTTTTAATTAAAAAAAAGCAGACGAGAGTTAAACGTCTGCTTTTTCCTAAGTTTTTATTTAATTCATCAGCTTAGATCACTATTTTTGGTATTGACCATATTGCGTACACTCAAGTCACCAATATTAGTGTCTACCAGTCTAGCTATAGATGCAACTTCAATAGAATCAGATGCTTTAAGGTCTGAGGTTGAGATACCTTTGACAGATGCTGCGAACAGATAACCCTCAGCTAATTCGGTATTTTCGTTGTACGCATGTTCAACCATAAGTACTCTATCTGCAGTACCGCTTAGGCCAGAAATGACTCCAGCTATTTTACTCTTGACTTTATCAGCAGTATTGTAAGCATTAGACGTGTTGGTTGAAAGTGTTTCAACTCTTTCTTCTTCGATCATTAACAAGTCTTGATTTATTGCAAAGCTATTAGAATATCGTGTCGAATATATTCCGTTTGAGATGGCATTTTCTGATCCGTAAAAAACACCAACATCATCTTTGACGACGTCAAAGTTTGTTACTGTTGTGTACCCGAGGCTTCCAGAATTTACAAATTTACTAATGTCAGAATTTAGAATCAATTCATCTTTTACGCCATCTTTACTACCTAAATCTACTGAAGCTATGCCTGAATGAGTTAAAGCAGACGAGAGCTGAATAATGTTTGAACCCGCATCACCTTTAACGTCAAAGGATGATAGTCCAGAAACTGAAGTTATTCCTTTAAGATCAATCTTGCTTCCCACATTTCCTGGATTATCAGAAACATTAACGGCAGCATTTGAGCCAGTTGCTTCTATCTCTGTTAGTGCACCGAAGTGGGATGATGCCTTACTCGGATCAAAGGAATCACCACTCATTCCAATGTTTACATTATCACCTGTTATTATTATCTTATTTATTTTATTGAGTTGAGCTGCTTGTGCGTTACTGATGTTAAGGCTGGAATCAATTAGCAATTCAAAATTAGTTCCTGACGTAATGTCTTTTAAATCTGTTAGATCTTGAGTGCCACTGTAGCCTGTAAGTTGAATATTAGTTGCTTGTCCTAGTAAAGAGTCGGTTTGACTGGGATTTAAATTCTTCAATGTGGAGGCTAATGCCGTTGCAGAATCTTTGATTGATCCTTCAACTGAACCAGTAGTGAGATCAGAAACTGACTTGAATTTATCAATGGTGGGGATATCTGTAATTACAGCCTTAAAGCTTGTTGGTTTTGTATTAAATCCATTAACTGAAGTTACAATGTCATTTGCCGAACCTGTGATCTTAGATATTGCGGATCCGTTGATATTTCCAGTAGTCTCGGCTTTGATCTTAGTAATATCTGCTGTTGTTAAATCACCAGTCGTAATAGTCACGTTACCCGTATGAGTTGTTACATCTCCAGCGAAAGCAGCTATAAGATCAGCAGCACTACCGGTTAGTGGACCAGTGGTGTCTTTCAAAGTGATAGACCCATCTGTCGCGGCATTAAAGGCTTTTAGTTGACTAAGGTTTAGAGCATCAGAGATAGTGAGATCTGCTTTCGAAGCAACAACTTTAGTGTTGCCCGTAATCAATGCAGCTGTTAGTTGAGATGTGCTGCCTGTAATCGATACATCATTAGTAACAGTTACAGTTCCTGCTGTTTTTCCGCCCAAGGTGCTGAGGTCAGTTGCAGTGACTCCAGTTCCTTTTGCATCATTAATAGTGACTGTGATGTTATCAGTAGAAGCAGTAGTTAGCGATTTAAGGTCGTCTATAGAAGCAGGTGCAAGAGTTGCTGTGATAACACCATCAGTTTTGGCCGCAATGGCATTCAGTTGAGAAACTGTTGGATTACCAGTAATCGTGACCGTTGCTTTAGATGCCACAACTTCGGAACCACCACTCACTAATGCAGCAGTGACTTCAGCAGCAGTACCTGTAATTGCTACAGCTTTGGAAACAGTCACTGCACCTGCTGTTTTCCCTCCCAATGCACTGAGGTCAGTTGCAGTGACCGCAGTTCCATCAGCATCATTAACCGTGATTTTGATGTTATCTGTTGAGTCAGTAGCTAGTGAACCAAAACTGGCAAGAGAACCAGCCGCAAGAGTTGTTGTAATAACACCTGTTGTCTCGGCTGCAATTGCATTGAGTTTGGTAATTGATGGATTACCGCTAATCGTGGCTGTTGCTTTTGCGGCAACAACTTTGGAAAGTGAGGTTACTAACGCTGCGGTGACCTCACTTTCAGTACCTGAAATCGCAACAGCATTAGTAACAGTAACTGTTCCATTAGTTTGTCCACCGATATTGCTTAGTGTCGTTGCAGAAATGGAGGTCCCATTTGCATCATTTAAGACTACTGATGCATCATCAGAACCGCCCCCTAAGAAAACGCGTGAACCTGCGGTTACTAAAGCAGCAGTGAGTTCAGTATTGGATCCTGTAATCTCAACAGCTTTAGAAACAGTGACTTTGCCAACTGTTTTGTTGCCCAATGCACTGAGGTTTGCGGCAGTTACTGCAGTTCCAGCATTATCGTTAACAGTGACTGTGATGTCATCTGTAGAAGCAGTATTTAGTGCACCAAGATTGGCAAGAGTATCAGCAGCAAGAGTTGCTGTTACAACACCATTTGTCACGTTTGCAATGGTATTAAGTTGAGAAATCTTTGGAGTTCCTGTAATGGTAACTTTTGCTTTTGCTGCAACAACTTTTGAACCTGGTGTGAATAACGCTCCGGTTACTTCAGATGTACTTCCGGTAATCGCTACTGCATTATCAACAGTAACGACGCCTGCAGTTTTTAAGCCCAATGCTTGAAGGTTAGCTGCAGTGACTGCAGCATTATCTGCATCATTAACTGTTACTGTTATCATGTCTGTCGATGCAGTATT
Source organism: Synechococcus sp. MVIR-18-1 (assembly GCF_014279835.1). Lineage (NCBI taxonomy): Bacteria > Bacillati > Cyanobacteriota > Cyanophyceae > Synechococcales > Synechococcaceae > Synechococcus > Synechococcus sp. MVIR-18-1. Next base: position 688,554 of record NZ_CP047942.1, read on the forward strand.
CAGTGCATCAAGATTTTCAAGAGAATCAGCGGCAAGAGTTGCTGTGATAACACCATCAGTTTTTTCTGCAATTGCATTGAGTTTGGTAATTGCTGTATTACCGCTAATCGTGGCTGTTGCTTTTGCGGCAATAACTTTTGAACTCCCGGTTACTAAGGCTGCGGTGACTTCACTCTCAGTACCTGAAATTGCAACAGCATTAGTAACAGTAACGGTACCTGTGGTTGCTGCGCCGATGTCACTTAATTCTTTTGCAGTGATCGCAGTTGAATTAGCATCGTTAACAGTAACAACTGCATCTGAGACAACAACTTTTGAACCTGCGGTTACCAAGGCAGCAGTGAGTTCAGTCTTAGATCCTGTAATCGCAAAGCTTTAGAAACAGTAACGGTGCCTGCTGTTTTGTTGCCCAATGCACTGAGGTTTGCGGCAGTTACTGCAGTTCCAGCATTATCGTTAACAGTGACTGTGATGTCATCTGTTGAATCAGTAGCTAGTGCTCCAAGATTAGTAAGAGTATCAGCCGCAAGAGTTGCTTTGACAACACCTGTAGTCTCGGCTGCAATTGCATTGAGTTTGGTAATTGCTGAATTACCGCTAATTGTGGCTGTTGCTTTTGCGGCAACAACTTTTGAACTCTCAGTTACTAAGGCTGCGGTGACTTCACTCTCAGTGCCTGAAATAGCTACAGCATTAGTAACCGTAACGGTACCTGCGGTTGCTGCGCCGATGTCACTTAATTCTTTTGCAGTGATCGCAGTTGAATCAGCATCATTAACAGTAACAACTGAAGTTGCAGCAACAACTTTTGAACCTGTGGTTACTAATGCAGCAGTGAGTTCAGTCTTAGATCCTGTAATCGCAACAGATTTAGTAACCGTAACGGTACCTGTGGTTGCTGCGCCGATGTCACTTAATTCTTTTGCGGTGAACGCAGTTCCAGCATTATCGTTAACAGTAACAACTGCATCTGATACAACAACTTTTGAACCTGCGGTTACTAATGCAGCAGTGAGTTCAGTCTTAGATCCTGTAATCGCAACAGCTTCAGAAACAGTAACGGTGCCTGCTGTTTTGCCGCCCAAGGTACTGAGGTCAGTTGCAGTAACCGCAGTTCCATCAGCATCATTAACCGTGACTGTGATTTTATCTGCTGAATCAGTAGCTAGTGCACCAAAACTGGCAAGAGAACCATCCGCAAGAGTTGTTGTAATTACACCAGTTGTCTTGTTTGCAATATCATTGAGCTTGGTAATTGCTGGATTACCGCTAATCGTGGCTGTTGCTTTTGCGGCAACAACTTTTGAACTCGCGGTTACTAAGGCTGCGGTGACTTCACTCTCAGTACCTGAAATTGCAACAGCATTAGTAACCGTAACGGTACCTGTGGTTGCTCCGCCGATGTCACTTAATTCTTTTGCAGTGACTGCAGTTCCATCAGCATCATTAACAGTAACAACTGCATCTGTGACTTCAACTCTTGTAAGAGGAGTTACTAATGCAGCTTTGAGTTCAGTCTTAGATCCTGTAATCGCAACAGCATTAGTAACAGTGACTGTGCCTGTGGTTGCTGCGCCGATGGCACTTAATTCTTTTGCAGTGACTGCAGTTGCATCAGCGTCGTTAACAGTAACAACTGCATTTGTCACTCCAACTCCTGAACCTGGTGTTACTAATGCAGCTGTAAGTTCAGCAGCAGAACCTGTAATTGCAACAGCTTTAGAAACATCAACGGTGCCTGCTGTTTTGTTGCCCAATGCACTGAGGTCAGTTGCAGCAACCGCAGTTCCATCAGCATCATTAACCGTGACTTTGATGTTATCTGTTGAATCAGTAGCTAGTGCACCAAAACTGGCAAGAGAACCATCCGCAAGAGTTGTTGTAATTACACCAGTTGTCTTGAGTGCAATATCATTGAGCTTGGTAATTGCTGGATTACCGCTAATCGTGGCTGTTGCTTTTGCGGCAACAACTTTTGAACCTGAGGTCACTAAGGCTGCGGTGACTTCACTCTCAGTACCTGAAATTGCAACAGCATTAGTAACAGTGACAGTGCCTGCTGTTTTGCCGCCCAAGGTACTGAGGTCAGTTGCAGTGACTGCAGTTGCATCAGCGTCATTAACCGTGACTGTGATGTTATCTGTAGAAGCAGTAGTTAGTGCACCAAGATTTTGAAGAGAATCAGCGGCAAGAGTTGCTGTAATAACACCATCAGTTTTTGCTGCAATTTTATTTAGATCAGAAACTGTTGGACTACCAGTAATTGTGACCGTTGCTTTAGCAGCAACAACCTCGGATCCACCACTCACTAATGCAGCGAGGACTTCTGCTGTAGTGCCTGTAATGGCAACAGCATTAGTAACCGTAACGGTACCTGTGGTTGCTCCGCCGATGTCACTTAAAGCTTTTGCAGTAAGCGTTCCAGAATTATCATTAACAGTAACAACTGCATCTATGACTTCAACTCTTGTATTTGCGTTTACTAATGCAGCTGTAAGTTCAGCTGCAGAACCTGTAATCGCAACTGCTTTAGTTACAGAGACGGTGCCTGCAGTTTTGCTGCCTAATGCACTGAGGTCAGCTGCAGCGAGTGCGTCTCCATCTGCATCGTTAACAGTGACTGTGATTTTATCTGCTGAATCAGTATCTAGTGTACCAAAACTGGCAAGTTTACCAGCCGCAAGAGTTGTTGTAATAGCACCAGTTGTCTTGAGTGCAATTGCATTGAGTTTAGAAATATCTGGATTACCACTAATTGTGGCTGTTGCTTTTGCGGCAACAACTCTTGAACCTTCGGTTACTAAGGCTGCGGTGACTTCAGACTCAGTTCCTGAAATTGCTATGGCGTTAGCAACAGATACGGGGGTTCCAGTTTTTCCGCCCAATGCGCTGAGTTTAGTTGCAGCGATTTCTGCTCCATTTCCATCACCGACGGTAATCGAGATTTTATCGGTTGGATCAGTAGTTAGTCCTTCAAGATTGGCAAGAGTATCAGGAGCAAGAGTTGCTGTAACAGCGCCAGTTGTCTTGCCTGCAATAGTATTGAGTAAAGCGATTGAAGGATTATCGCTAAATGAGACGAGTGCTTTACTAGCTTTTACTTCTGTTCCAGCCAAAGCAGTATTGATTTCAGATGAAGTACCTGAAATCACAACTGCCTTATCAAGACTGATAGTTTTGTTTGTTTTTCCAGCCAGGGTGCTGAGGTCAGCTGCAGCGAGTGCGTCTCCATCTGCATCAGTCAAGGTGATTGAGATATCGTCAGTTGCTGCAGTAGCTAGTGAATTAAAGTCTGCAACTTTTCCATTAGCAAGAGTTGTTGTAATAACACCAGTTGTCTTGGTTGCAATGGCATTCAGTTCTGAAATTGATGGATTCCCAGTAATCGTGACAGTAGCTTTATTGACCTCAACTTTTGAACCTTCGGTTACTAAGGCTGCGGTGACTTCAGCAGCACTACCTGTAATTGCTACAGGATTTTGGACAGTAACGGTGCCTGCTGTTTTGTTGCCCAATGCACTGAGGTTAGCGGCAGTGACCGCTGTTCCAGCATTATCGTTGACAGTGACTGTGATGTCATCTGTAGAAGCAGTATTTAGTGCACCAAGATTGGCAAGAGTATCAGCGGCAAGAGTTGCTTTGACAACACCTGTAGTCTCGGCTGCAATTGTATTTAGTTTGGTAATTGCTGGATTACCGCTAATCGTGGCTGTTGCTTTTGCGGCAACAACTTTTGAACTCTCGGTTACTAAGGCTGCGGTGACTTCACTCTCAGTACCTGAAATTGCAACAGCATTAGAAACAGTAACGGTACCTGCGGTTGCTCCGCCGATGTCACTTAATTCTTTTGCAGTGACTGCAGTTGCATCAGCGTCGTTAACAGTAACAACTGCATCTGAGACAACAACTTTTGAACCTGCGGTTACCAAGGCAGCAGTGAGTTCAGTCTTAGATCCTGTAATCGCAACAGCTTTAGAAACAGTAACGGTGCCTGCTGTTTTGTTGCCCAATGCACTGAGGTTTGCGGCAGTTACTGCAGTTCCAGCATTATCGTTAACAGTGACTGTGATGTTATCTGTTGAATCAGTAGCTAGTGCTCCAAGATTAGTAAGAGTATCAGGCGCAAGAGTGGCTGTGACAACACCGTCAGTTTTGGCCGCTATGGAATTTAGTTGAGTAACTGATGGATTACCAGTAATCGTGACTGTTGCTTTCGGAGCATCAACGACAGAAGAACCACTCAGCAAAGCAGCATTAACTTCAGTTGTCGTTCCAGTAATCGCTATAGCATTAGTAACAGTGACGGTGCCTGTAGTTGCTCCTCCAATTTTGATTAAATCTGCTGCTGTAATAGCATCATCTTTCGCATTAGTAATTGTGATGGGGCCAGTATGAGACGTAATTCCATCCAACCCCAACACCAGGTCAGCAACTTCACCTGAAAGGGCCATATTGGGCACACCAAGCTTAATCGTACCGTTAGTAGCATCATTGATAAACTTCAACGCAGAGAGGTTGGTACCATCCTCAATGGTGATTTCACCTGTATATTTTGTGATTGTTCCAGCAAAAGCGTCTACTAGATCGGCTGCTTTCCCAGATAGAGCCCCCGAAGTATCTTTAAGTTCGATTTCTCCATTCGTTTCGGAGTTAATGTGTTTTAGTTGGTCAAGATTTGGTTTATCAGTAATGGTGATTTTCATACCGATAACACCTGATTCCGCTCTGACTGCTCCAGCAAATGCAGCATCTAAATCAGCGGCTGTTCCTGTAAGAGCGTGGTTGGGTTGTTTTAGAAATATGTCTCCCCCAGTTGCTATGGAATTAATTGTCTTTAGTTGAGATACATTTATAGCATCATTAATTGTAATTGGGCCAGTCCATACATTTATATCTCCTTTGAATGCATCAATAATATCATTTGCAATTCCTTTAGCGTGGGTGTTTGTTCTTTGAAGTACGATTTTACCTTTTGTTGCGTCATTAATAGTTTTTAATTCAGCAATAGTTGGTGCAGTTGAGAGAACAATTTGTGCGTCGTATTGATGGTCTAAATTACCTGTCATTGCAGCAGCTACATCGATCGCAGTCCCAGTCAATGGGATATCATATCTGTTAAGAGTGATTCTGCCTGTCGTCGCATTGTTAATTGCTTTTAATTGTTTGAGATCATGTGGTGTAGTAAGATTTATATTTCCTGTGTATGTGCTTGTGAATGTTCCACTAAGTGCTGATTCGATATCAGTAGCTGAGCCAGTTAGCGGTACTGAGTAGTCGGTTAATGTGATTGTTCCTGTAGTCGCACCATTGATTGCTTTTAATTCAGCAAGGGTGTGCGCATTCTGAATAGTGACTGGGCCTGTATATTGAGCTGCAAAATCTCCGCTTAGAGCATTTTTCACATCTGTAGCACTTCCTTTGAGTTCTACTTCATAATCTTTTAGCGTTATTGTTCCGCTTGTTCGTTGGTTAATTGATAACAACTGGCCTATATTATGCGTATCTTCAAGTTTTACATTGCCTTTGTAGTCAATTAAGTCATTAATTGTAGCCGCTACGTCTGATGAACCTCCTTCGAGTGCAATCGAATTGTCAAGTGTGATTTTACCGTCTTTAACAGCAGTAATCTTAGCGATTTCGCTAATTGTTGCCGCTGTCTCCAGTTTGATCACTCCTTTGTAGGTGTTTGGATCCATACCTTTAAGGGCTGCTGCAACTTTTGTGCCTGAGCCAGTAAGGGGTATGGTGTTGTCATGTAGGGTTATGGCACCTTCTGTATGATTGTTAATTATTTCGAGTTCATTTAACGTGTGGTTATCTGTAAATATGACGTTTCCTAAATATGGACTTCCAAGATTTTCGGTTAGGACATCTTTGATATCAGCTGTTTTTCCATTTAGTGGCATTGAGTAATTCTTCAAGTTAATCTGACCACTTGTCGAGCCAGCTACAGCTTTTAATGTATTCAGATCATGATTATCAGTAAATGTTACTGATCCAATATGGCCTGTAATTCCTAATAACGCATGTCCAAGATCTGCATTCGTTCCTTCTAAAGGACCGCCTGGTTTTCCAAGTGTTATTGCACCAGTTGTTGCAGCATTAATTGCTTTGAGTTGAGTAACAGTCGGTTCATCAGTAATGGTGACCGTACCCGTGTGGGGTGTAACTGTTCCGGCGAATGCGGCAACGAGATCAGCAGCTTTACCTTCTAGAGGACCGTTTGCATCAGCCAAAGTGATAGCACCTGTAGTTTCTGCATTAATTTCCTTGAGTTGAGCAACCGTAGGAGCATCAGTAATTCTGACCGTACCCGTGTGGGTTGTAACTGTTCCAGCAAAACCAAGGATAATATCTGCAGCAGTACCTGAAAGCGCTCCGTCGGTCTTGCCAAGGGTAATCGCACCGTTCGATGCACCGTTAATTGTTCTTAGTTGACGAAGAGTTGGAGCGTCAGTAATTTTGATCGTACCAGTCTGAGCGGTGATAGCTCCATCCAATGCAGCTGCTAAATCTTCAGCAGTACCCTCTAGAGCATTGGTTACATCATCGCGAGTAATCCTACCTGTTGTTTCTGCATTAATTGTTTTGAGCTGAGAAACAGTTGTAGCATCAGTAATTTTTACTGTGCCCGTGTGGGTTGTAACTGTTCCGGCGAATGCGGCAACAAGATCGGCAGCAGTACCGCTTAGAGCACCGGTTGGATCACCAAGAGTGATCGCACCGGTTGTAGCACCATTAATTGCTTTTAATTGGGTAACGTCTGGGGCATTAGTAAGGGTTACAGCACCTGTATATGTAGCTGCGAAGGTTCCAGCCAATGCAGCTGTTACATCTGCAGAGCTACCACTTAAATCAACAGTGTAATCATTAAGAGTGATAGTTCCACTTGTTGCATTATTAACTGTTTTAAGTTGCGCGAGAGTATGAACATCTGTGAAAGTGACATCACCTGAGTAGCCAGTTACACCTTTAAAGGCCGCTGAAAGATCAGATGAATTACCTGTAACTGCTATACCATTATTGCGTTGAATATGAACCCTGAGAGTTTCAACTTGTGAATTCAGAGAAGTTTGGACTGCATCAACGACAGTATCGAGAGCCGCAATCTCAGAGCTGAGGTTAGTTTTGGCTGTATCTACGACAGTATCGAGTGCTGCAATCTCAGAGCTGAGGTTAGTTTTGGCTGTATCTACGACAGTATCGAGTGCCGCGATTTCAGCACTGAGGTCAGTTTTAGCTGTATCTACGACAGTATCGAGTGCTGCGACATCATCTTTGACGCCTTTGATTTCAGAACTGAGATTAGTTTTAGCTGTATCTACAACAGTATCGAGTGCTGCGATTTCAGCACTGAGGTCAGTTTTAGCTGTATCAACAACAGTATCAAGTGCCGCGATTTCAGCACTGAGGTCAGTTTTAGCTGTATCAACAACAGTATCGAGTGTAGCTACGTCAGTTTTGACGTTACCAACATCAGTTTTAACGCCAGCGATATCAGTTTGGACATCGGTTTTGAGTGTAGCGACGTCAGTTTTGACGTTACCAACATCAGTTTTAACGCCAGCGATATCAGTTTGGACATCATTGATCAAATTTGCAGTTGTGTCAATTTTGCCTTCCATTACCTGAAGTTTGTCGTCAATCGATTCTGTGTCAAAGCCAAACACATCATTAGCATGTAAACCACTAAACTGCTTCGTGGTTTTGTTGTAGGTAATCCCAGCAACAGATGTTTTTTCATCAATTATCAGATGCTTGAGAGCTTCTGATTCACTGTAATTTAATTCAATTTTTCTAGTTGGCGTTGAACCGAATACAGTGGAGCTTTCCTGGAACTCAACATCTACATTTGTTGGTAAACTCCCAGATTCAATATATTCTTGTATTGCAGATGACCTGTCTCTGATAATAAGTTTGGTTTTGTTCGCAGTATTGACCTCGATCGTGCGTTGTCCAATCCTTTCTGCTTGTGCAGCTGTAACCGTGAGTGTGCCATCAGCCCCACCGGATGCAAGGTCTAATTTAACAACTCTGTCATCCAAGAGGTTGTAATTAAGGGCATTAATGATATTGGTTTCTGAATCCGCAATAATTACTTCATCATTGTTGTATGCAGGTAAGTTCCTGAATTGATCAACTGTTAATACAAGATTTGGTGCCGACTTAACAGTTATGTCTTTTACATTAGCGTTAACAGCTTGCATCAGCATGGAACCAATTCCAGCACTCGTGTCTGAAATCAATACAGCTCCAGTTATTCTTCCATCTAATTTATCAGCTTCTGCAGCAGATAAGGTTATCTCTCCTCCATCGGTGATTTGGAATGTTACTCCGTTTTTTAATCCCGAGAAATTTGTACCGAATTGTGTGAAGAGATCTTTTAGTTGAGCGGCGGTACCAAGAACAGTGATTTCAACATTTTTAAGGCTATTAAAAGCATTACTAGTATCTCCACCTGTGATTTGCAGGTACTGTGACAAAGTTAAATCAATCTGTGTTCCAGTTGTACTGTTTAGAGCTTTAACATCTTTGAATGAATTTAGAACATCAGGGTCTTGTGTTACAAGTAAATTTTGTATATTTACTGCTGAATCAGATATTCTTACTTTATTTTCGAATGTTGCGTTGATCTTTGCAAGCTCTGTAAACTCGTTAGCGGTAACGGATGTGCCTGAGAAATTTATTTGAAGTGAAGGAGCGGAACTACGAGTATCTAAGTCTGCTGACAGATTTCTCAGAGTATGAATATCTGAGGTTGTAACATTGTTTATGGTTAGGGTGTCAATGTTGTTAATTAAATTTGGACCTTGCGAACCAGGTGTTTTGGCAACGAGCTTTAGGTCAACAAGAAGCCCTAGATCTTTTAGATTTTGAGTTCCGTCGCTAACTAGTTCAATAGAAACATCTCCACCTCCTGTATTGACAATTTCGGTACCTCTGTGATTACTCCAGAACATTACCTGAGTTACTGTATCAAGCTTTATAAAGGTTTTTGCATCAAGTTTTAAGGTTTTATTATCTGAGATTTCAACTTTATTAAAGGAAGCAGTTTGTCCTTCAGTTAACTGTGGAAGGACGAGACTCAAATTTGTGCTGCTATCTTTAAGAACTATATTATTACCACCCTGTGTATATGGTGTTACTCCCATTCTTGGCAATGAAAGAGATTGTGATGTATTTAGACTTCCACTCTCTGACCAATAGTTGTAACCATCAGCGTGAAGTGTAGGTGCTGTGGACTTTGTGGCGAGATATTCGGAAGTATTTCCTATCTCGACCTTGCCTGTTTCAGGTATATCAGTTGGCTTATAGGGTTTGACCTTCGAGGCAATGTTTTTTGGAAGGTTTTGAGATGTTCTTGTTAAATTGGTATCGGATTTATTCTCAATATCAGCCAATATGCTTGGAGTATTTTTTAAAATATCTGCAAATTCAGTCGCTGTTAAGCTTACTTTTACTGTTCCTTCAAAGTCACTTACTGCTGTGGGAGTGGAACCTGAAGAACTGATAGTTAAAGTAGGCGATTTACCAAAGCCTTCTCTGCTTGAAGCTATTAATATATTCCCATCTAATGTTAATACAGAATTATCACTACTTGAAGAACTGTATGTATTAAGTATTGCATCGCTACCACCATTTTTAATTAAATCCTTAGAGGCGATTTGTGCCCCATCTAAACTAGATAAACTAGGTTCATCAATAAATGTTAAACCAGCAGTTCGGATTGCAGCTACCGCTGAATCACTAATGGAAAGATCTGTACCTTTATTTAATGCTAGTTGAACTGTTGCTCCTGCATTTTTAACCGCGACAACGCTTGCAGCTGTAGTTGATGTAGAGAAATCGTTGAAATCAGCGCTAGTGCCTACAACAATGACTCTGTCAATTCCACGCGCTGTTACTACTTCCTTGACACCACCAAGCTTAATACCTTCAAGACTTACCAGAAGAGTAGAAGAGTTCATTGCCAATATGCAGTCTTAATCATTGGATGGTATTTGACCTCTGGTGACGTGTTTTCTCGCTTGTACCACTAAATAGTTTGGCTCCAATATGTACTTGCTGTTCGAGATAGCGGCATAAATGCTTACTTGCTTACCCGATTAATGGGTTATTTATACCCATTTATAGGTATTTACACCTTAGAACGTATTATTTATTTATTTATTTTTGATAGATTGAGCTTATAATCTGAACAGATTCTTTGGGCAGTTGCCTGATCCTTGGCTTGATTTTTTTGTTTTCGACTGGGTCCTTCTGACTGGTTCCACAACTTCTGCTGCCGATAGTTTGACGCTCCCTCAAAGCACGGTTTCAAGGCGTTTCAGGTCATTCTCTTCTCAACATCCCGTTGAAGTCAGGCGTCAAGGTAATGCTTATTCGATCATCTCTGGTGCTGACTACGTAAGCCAAATGAGATTTCTGTTTGCGCGGTTTCGGAGTCTTACTAGTCAGTTTACTTGGGCAATTCCTGGTCCATTTCATTCCTCTATAGCTCCAAGGTTTCTTCCTGGTTTTGCAATATCTCTCGATCATGAATCCTATCCGAACTACTCTAAGTTGCTTGCTGATCGGTATCTTGATATCGTATATTCTCCTGGTTTTTCGGATCCTTCAGATGGCCTTCCATTCCTTTCTTCAGAGCAGTACTCGGCTGACAGTGACACCTGTCTCAGCCTTCTCAAGTTTCGTGCAAATTTAAAAAGTAGCTTTCTTGATGTTCTTTAAGAAATTTTGAATACGTCTGTTTGTTTATCCTCTCTGTGACGTCGCCCTTGTGTAGGAATCAATATTCTTTTTTGATTTTTTGATTTTTTGATTTTTTGATTTTTTGATTTTTTGATTTTTTGATTTTTTGATTTTTTGATTTTATTGTCTTGTTTCCAGTATCTATTCCTTCTTAGTATCGCTTGAACTTGGTATATTTGTGAGATTGATTTTATTTGTTTGTTTCGGTCGTTATTGCTGATTCTTCATTCTTGAATTGATTTTTGTATTTGTCAGTTTTAGTTTGTTCTTTGTTTTCCTTATCGTTCGCTTTTCTGTTGTTTGCTGATGATCCCGAAACCTTTTGTATTCGTTTGCTTCTGTTATATTTCTGTCACATTTGAGGCTTAGTTTTCAAGTAGTATTGTTATTAGTGATTCTTTTGCAGTTTTTTAATCTTTCTTGTTTGTATTGATCTCTTGTTTTTAATGTCTTTAGCCCATGTCCAATCTGAACTCTATCGAAGTCGATTCATGCTTGACGCCTGTTTTGCTGATGCCTTTCTCACCATTTTGGTCGTTGTCCCAGCTCATTTCGCATGGATCTCAAGCCCCTCCGCTAGTCGTCCTGCAGAATTGAACTATCTGGGAAGATGAGTTGTTGATCAGTGTTTTGACGGGCTTCGCGGCAGGTGCTGTGCACGTTGTTGGGGGTGCTGATCATTTGGTCGCGATGGCCCCCTTTTCCCTAAGGCGACCGTTGCAGGCCGTGAAGTCAGGAATGGCTTGGGGCGGCGGCCACTCGCTTGGGGTGGTGTTGCTCGGTGTTGTTGCGATCTTTTTTAAAGATCTGATCCACGCCGAAAGCATGTCGGCATGGGCTGAATTTTTAGTGGGGGTGTCGTTGCTTGTGATTGGCGCTCTCGCCATTCGAACCGCGTTTGGCTTGGAGTTGCATACCCATGACCATCACCACGATGGTTCGGCCTTGCATCGCCATCTCCATCTGCATCTTCGCGGGCAAAGCAACCATCGCCGCCATGCGCATGCGGCATCGGGCCTTGGCTTGCTCCATGGCTTGGCTGGTGCCGGGCATTTATTGGCCGTGATCCCAGCGCTTGCGCTGCCGGTTCATGGTGCCGTTTTGTACTTAGTTGCTTATTTGTGCGGGTCAATGGGCGCGATGCTCGCCGTGGTGAGCACCCTCTCCATGCTCACGATGCGCAGCAGCGCTCGTTTCCTGCCGCTGTTAGTGGGCTGTACCGGTGGATTGTCGATCGTGACAGGAGCGATCTGGCTCCAGAAAACATCAGCTGCCTTGTTTTAACGGCGTTGAGGCGAGGGCCACAACTTCTCCGATTAAGCAGCTCTGCGAAATGCTTCCCCATTGCCGGCTGTCTGTGCTGGCATCTGGACAGTCACCGAGGATGGTGATCTGATTGTCAGCGACAGAGCTCAGCCGTTTGATCACCCGGAGTGAAGGCTGTTGGGGATGGATGCAAACGATGATGGATCCAATGGCGGGGAGCTCAGAGTGTTGATTGAGGGGCCGCACGATGACGCGGTCCTTGGGTTTCAGCGTTGGCCACATCGAATACCCCTTCACTTGCATGACGCGTCGCCGGCCACAAAAAAACAGCAGTAGGTCGAGAAGACCCACTGCTGCAAGAGATGGTTGAGATCCTGATGAAGAGCTCAGAACCTGACTCAGGAGGCGGTGACCCAGGCATCACTGCGGCCCTTGGACTGCCAGAACATGCCGTGGATTTTCTCAACAGCAGCGAGAAGCTCTTCCGCTTTGCCTTGGTCGATGTGCACCTTGCAGGCGCTGCAAAGTTTCGCCGCTTTCCAGAAGGTGTCGTGGAGATCGGGGAACGTGGCCAGGTGCTCGGGCTTGAAGTAGTCGGTCCAAAGGATCAAGAGTTCTTTCTTGGTCTTTTGGGCTTCATCTTCCTTGACCGCAACGAAGCGAGCAAAGGTGTTGAGACCAGCGTGGTGGTCTCCAGCAGAAGCAGGAGCCTCAAGCGCCTTGAGCTTCTTGGTCATCGCGAGCACTGCTTCAGCGTGAACACGAGTTGAAGCAGGGTCATACACACCGCAGGGTCCGTCGCAGTGGGCTTCAACGGTGGAAGCGGGCAAGGAGCGAACGATCGCTGATAGAGCCGAGCGAAGCATCGGGTTTGAAACAGAATTTTCGGTTTAAGAAGCCTACCTATGGATGACCTTCTTAGGGATCACTTTTTGATGTCTAGTAGTTCGACTTCAAAAATCAGGGTTGCGTTTGGAGGGATCACGCGGCCAGCACCACGCTTGCCGTAGCCGAGGTCAGGGGGGATCACCAGCTTGCGCTTTCCGCCCACTTTCATGCCTTGCACGCCTTCATCCCAACCCTTGATCACCCGACCGGCCCCAAGCGGAAATTCAAACGGGGTGCCACGGTCATAGCTGGCATCAAATTGCGTGCCGTCTTCGAGGGTGCCGCGGTAGTTCACCACCACGTTTTGTCCAGAGCTGGCTACGTCACCAGTGCCCACAACGAGATCGGTGATTTTTAGGCCACTCGCGGTGACCTGAGGTTTCTCTGCTTCCATCGGACCGCCGAGGGCTGAGGCGTCAGCCAGGTTGGTATCGGCAGCCATCGCAAACAAACTGGGATTGGGGTTGTCGGGGTCGAGTTCCATGGGATTGGCCACGGCCTGAACGACAGCCTCTTGGACAGTCGTCGCATTGCTACTGGCCATGGTGGATGGCGTTGCGGCAATCACCGTGGAGGGCGACACCAATTGGCTGATGAACGCCACCATCAGACAGGACACAAACACAGCGGTGCTGATCAAGATCTCGCGCACAGATTTCTGCTCGATTCAATCCAATTCTGGCAGTTCATTCCTCGCGCTCTTTCTGGCGTAACTGCTGCTCAAGGCGATCGATTCTTCCGCGCAGCTCATCCAGTTCTCGCTGACTGGCCAAACCGAGGTCCTGAATGATGTTGTCGCGATTGCGTTCGAGGTTGCGGCCCATCTGCTGCTCGAGTTCTGGTGTTTCGCCGCGCAAAGCCTTGAGCACATCGTCCACAAGGGCCGAGGCATGGGTTGAATCAAGGCGGCCGCTGCTCACCCATTCCTGGGTGACGTAACGCAGCCGATCGGCAACAAGCGTTGTGGTGCCGAGTCCTCGAAGAAGAAGCTGTTGCAGGGGATTAGCAGTATCCATAGCCATACGGGCGCGTCTGGATTCAGGATGGCTTGATCTCCCGCCACTGACCATGGGAAATGACCGATCCCTGGTGCTTCTGCAGGGGCTGCTGGGGGGACTGTTGGCAGGCGTTGCCCTGACGATGTCGGGCCCTTGGTGGATGGTGCCGGCTCTGGCGCTGCTCTGGGCCGCGTCTCCTAGTTCTCTGGCCTCCGCGCTCTGGGGTGGAGTGGCCGTCCTCGTGAGCCATCGCTGGTTGCTGGCGTTGCATCCCTTGATGTGGATCGGTGTTCCCGCCTGGCTCAGCCTGCCAGTGGCTGCTGGGATCTGGTTGGCCTGTGCCCTGCTGGCCGCCCTGTTGCTTGCCTGTTGGAGTGGTTTTGTGAATCGCCTGCCCTTGCGGGGAAGCTTGAGCCATGCCGTGCTGGCTGCGGCTGTTTGGGGGTTGGCGGAAGTGGCCCTATCGCAAAGCCCTGTGTTTTGGATTGGGGTCGGTGGCAGTGTGCTCCCGGCCGATCCACCCCTCGCTGCGTTGAGTCGCTGGATCGGTGAGGGCGGACTGGCTGCTCTGCAACTGCTGCTCGGCTGGTGGCTGTGGCGTTTGCTCACGATGTCTCGTAGAGACTCGGGTTGGCCTGGACTGCTCGCTGGCGGCCTGCTGAGCCTTGTTGTTGTTCACGGGGTAGGGGCCCGGCTGCTGCAGACCCCTCCAACGATTGGAGGGCAAGCCGATCTGTCGGAGTACAGCGTTGGCCTCTGGCAACCCGCCATTCCCACCCGTGAAAAATTTTCTGCGCAACGCCAACGGGATCTGCCCGGACGCCTACAAGCTGCGCTTCAAGAGGCTGATGCCGCTGCTGCGGACTGGCTGTTGGCACCAGAAGGCACATTGCCGCTCAACGATTCCCTCAGCGCATCCGCTCCGATTCCATTGATGAGCGGGGGGTTTCGCTGGTCGCGGGGACGTCAGCACAGCGCCATGGTTTTGGTGGAGGCTGGAGGCACCACTCCGGTGGCCTCGATTGATAAGCATCGACTGGTTCCATTGGGGGAGTGGGTTCCGTCCTGGCCAGGCCTCAGCGGCCTTTCGGCCATCGGCGGCCTGGAGGCTGGAGAGCCATCCAGGCTGTGGCGTTGGGGTGGTCCACCCGCTGCCGTTGCCATCTGCTACGAGATCAGCAATGGAGCGGCCTTAGCTCGCGCCGTTGCTGATGGGGCGGAGTGGATCCTTGCTGCAGCCAACCTTGACCCCTATCCCCGCCTCCTGCAGCAGCAGTATTTGGCTTTGGCTCAGCTGCGCAGTCTGGAAACGGCCAGACCGCTGTTATCAACAGCGAATACCGGTCCAACGGCCATGATCCGAGCGAATGGGCAGGTTGCACAGCGCTTGGCGTCGTTTGATCCAGGCCTGTTGGTGGTGCCATTTCAACCCCGTAAGGGTTTGACGGGATATGTGCGCTGGGGAGAGGCTCCCCTGCTGTTGATCATCGGAGCCTCGTCGCTGATGTTGATCAAATCGGCGAGTCGATCAGGCCCCCGCCCAGCACGGCCTCGCCGTCGTAAAACACCGCCCCTTGACCAGGCGTGATCGAAAACTGTGGCTCCTGGAAGGTGAGCTTGCAGCGATGAGGGCGATCTCCGGCTTGATCTTCAGCATTGGCTTCGATGCAGGTGAGATGGGCACGCACGGGTTCGCTGCGGTAGCGCACTTGCACCTCCACCTCCATGGCTGAGCCGAGTGGGGGTGCGGCGATCGAGACCCAGTTCACAGCGCCAACCTCGCAGCCTGTGCGGCCAGCTTCTGCCCTCGTGGCGACCACCACCTGGTTCATGGCGGCATCGAGTTTCACCACATGCAGCGGTTCACTCCAGGCAATTCCTAAGCCTTTGCGCTGACCAATGGTGAAGTGTTCAATGCCGTCGTGCTGTCCGACCACCGTTCCGTCTTGCAGCACGATTTCGCCGTCTCGTGGCGGAAGGTAGGCATCAAGGAACGCGCGCATGGAGCCGTGGTGATCGGCCAGGCAAAGGTCTTGGCTTTCTGGCTTGTCGGCGGTGCGTAATCCGTGGCGCCCGGCTTCAAGGCGGGTGTCGGCCTTGGTGAGTTCGCCGAGTGGGAAGACCACGCGCGCCAAGACCTCCTGGGGCAGGTCATAGAGGAAATAACTCTGGTCTTTGCGGCTGTCGAGACCTCGCAACAGCTTCCAGCGGCCGTTTTCCTGGTCCAGACGGATGCGGGCGTAATGACCTGTGGCGATCCTGGGAAGATTGCGTTCCCGTTCGGCCCAGGCGAGCATCGGCCCGAATTTCACAGCCCGGTTGCATTTCGAACAGGGCAGGGGTGTGATGCCAGCCCGGTAGCCATCCACCAAGCCTTGAACGATTTCGCGAACGAACGTATCCCTTGAATCCACCACGTGGTGGGGCACCCCGAGTTGTTCACAGATTCCGGCAGCATCCACCAAGCCTTCGGCGCAGCATGCTCCTTTACCGCTCATCAGCCAGAGCGTGAGGCCCTCCACCTCCCAGCCGGCTTCCACCATCAATGCTGCGGTGAGTGAGCTGTCTACCCCGCCGGAAAGTCCGACGGCCACACGATGCTCTCCAGGCCATTGGCGCAATCGCTCCAGGGCCTCGGCACCGGCTGGGGTTGCTGTGAGGGTGCTCATCATGGCCTCGGCCGACATGGGCGGGCATCGCTGTATCACTCCATAGTGAGGGCCCCGTCTGTTTTTGGCTTGGTCTGGCCTCCCCTAGATGCGGAGCACTGGCTGGTCAGTGCCGAACAAATGTTGGCCTTGGAGCAGGAATGGCTGGGCAGTGGTTTGCCCGTTGCCGCCTTGATGGAGGCCGTTGGCCAAGCGATGGCTGAGTGGTGTCTTCAGAGGCCAAAGCGTTTGGAGCAGGGCGTATTGGTGTTGGTGGGACCTGGCCACAACGGTGGTGATGGGTTGGTGGTGGCCCGGCGTCTGCTGCATGCCGGAGTGGAGGTCAGGCTGTGGGCGCCGCTGCCGCTCCGTCAAGCACTCACCCAAACGCATTGGCGTCATCTGGAGTGGCTTGGGGCAAGGGTTCTGGAGATGCAGCCCGACCCAAGCGATGCAGCCCTGTGGGTGGAGGCTCTGTTTGGCTTGGGACAACACCGTCCACTACCGGAAGGATTGGCGTTGTTGCTCAGCGAACGCGAGCGTGTTCAGCCCGGCCGGCTGATCAGCTTGGATGTGCCTGCGGGGATGCATTCCAACCACGGCAGGTTCGAGGCAGGCGGAGGGGCGGTGGCCTCCGACACGTTGTGCGTGGGCCTGGTGAAACGGGGGTTGGTTCAGGACGCAGCTCTGGCCAACGTGGGGCGGGTGCATCGCTTGGATCCGGGTGTTCCCCCCCAGTTGATCGAGCAACTGAGGCCAGCGGCTGTGCTGCGGGTGATGGCAAAGGATCTGGCAACCCTGCCGGTTCCCCAAGATGCGCCAACGGCGATGAAATATCAGCGCGGCCGTGTGCTGTTGGTGGCAGGAAGCGAGCGCTATCGCGGCGCAGCACTCCTGGCGGCACAAGGGGCCATGGCCAGTGGGGTGGGAAGTTTGAGAGCGGCCTTGCCTGAGGCCGTTGCTGATGCCATCTGGCAATGGATTCCTGAGTTGGTGCTATCGGCGGGATTGCCAGCTACTGCCTCGGGGGGATTGGCCTGGGGGCCATGGCTGGCTGATGCCGATCTCTCCCGCTTGGATGCGCTGTTGCTGGGGCCTGGGATTGGTGCGTTAGACGGGCAGTGGGATGCCTGGGCAGAGCCCTTGCTGTCGTTCGAGGGGCTGCTCGTGCTCGATGCCGATGGGCTCAATGCCTTGGCCGCCTCGAAGCACGGCTGGCGCTGGCTTTGCCGGCGTGAGTTCCCAACCTGGATCACCCCGCATCCCAGCGAATTTGCAAGGCTTTTCCCTGACTTCAGCAGGCTGGAGCCGCTGGAGAGCGCGCAATCGGCTGCGGCAGAAAGCGGAGCCATTGTCTTGCTTAAGGGGGCTCATTCGGTGATTGCCGATCCGAATGGGGTGGTGCATCAACTCGTTGACACCTCGGTGCAGGTGGCTCGCACAGGCCTGGGCGATCTGTTGGCTGGATTTGCGGTGGGCTGGGGTGCGCGCTGCTGGGCTTGCGGGGAGAAGCCGCGGGGAACAGACCTTGCCGCAGCCGCTTTGCTTCATGCGGAGGCGTCACAAACCAGTGAAGAAGCCACGAGTGCCAGTGAGATTGGCAAAACCCTTTCTGCGCTCACCCGTCAGATTTGCGCGAATTAATGATTAAAAAATTGATGAAGTTTGAAAATGCACACAATTCAAAACGCGCAAATGTGTCGTTTTCCTTTCACGAATATGGAGGGTTTCTGAAAACATTTGGGTTTATCGTTTTTTCATAGGAAAGTCTCTCCACGCCCAAGAGACGAGTTGACATGGTTTCCTCAACAGCTCGGACCTCCGAGACCCAGAGACGCAGAAGCAGCGACCCGATTAGTTGGTACCTCTCGACGATTGGCCGAATACCACTGCTGACCGCTGCTGAAGAAATTGAGCTTGGAAATCAGGTTCAGAAGTTCATGGAGCTCACGCAGGACGGCTCGGTCTCTGCTGACAGCGAGGAGTTCAGCTCCAAGGATCGACGCTTGATTCGCGTTGGTCAGCGTGCGAAGCAGCGGATGATGAAGGCCAACCTGCGGCTGGTGGTGAGTGTCGCGAAGAAATATCAAGGCAAAGGTCTTGAGCTTCTCGATCTCATCCAGGAAGGATCGCTTGGCTTGGAACGGGCTGTTGAGAAATTTGATCCAACCCGCGGCTATAAGTTTTCGACCTATGCCTTTTGGTGGATTCGCCAGAGCATGACGCGGGCAATCGCTTGTCAGTCACGCACCATTCGCCTGCCGGTGCACTTGAGCGAGCGTCTCACGACGATCCGCAAGGTGAGTTTGGATTTAGCTCACAAGCTTGGAGCGATGCCGAGTCGCCTCGAGATTTCAGAAGCCTTGGATATGCCTGTTGAGGAGCTCGACTCCCTGCTGCGCCAGGCCCTCACCACCAGCAGTCTTGATGCTCCCGTGAATGGAGAAGATGGTCGCAGCTTCCTTGGTGATTTGATTGCTGATTCTTCTGCGGAAGAACCACTCGACAAGGTTGAGCAGCGCATTCACCATGAACAACTCGGCCGCTGGTTGAGTCATCTCAGTGAGCAAGAGCAACACGTGCTCACGCTGCGTTTTGGATTAAACGGCAACGAGCGCCACACCTTGGCTCAAATTGGCCGTTTGCTCGATGTTTCGCGTGAACGCGTCCGCCAGGTGGAATTGAAGTCGCTGCGCAAGCTGCGTAATCTCACTCGTCGGATGTCTCCAACGTTCTGATCGACAGATGAGCTGCTGCTCATCAACGGATTTCATCACTTTTTGATGGATGCCTAGAACCTGAAACTGCGAGTCTTGTGGGGCTCCAGTTTTATCCCAGATGCAAGCGGTAAGGCCAAAACGGCCAAAGCCACAAACTATCCCCGTTGTGCTCAAGTACGTACGAATAACAAGAAGGTGAGCCATTTCTGACTTCATCTCTGAGACCAAACACTTGACCGAACCCAAAAAGCCGAGCAAGCCCAGGTCTCTTACCTATACGGAAATGATGAACGGTGGACAACAACACATGGATGGCGCAACGCATCAGCAAGAGCTAAACCTGCAGCGACGAAGGGACGTATTTGAGCGTTCTGTCGAACACCTCGAGCAGTCCTTCAATACTGAAGCTCATCACATTGGTGGTGGTACTGGGATCTGATGAGTGCGCTTGCTTGCCTTGTTGTCTCAGCATTTCTTGCCTACTTGATCGCTGAGTTCCGAAAGAGACGTGTCGCTAGCAAAAGCACCAAGGCTTGGCGAGAAGCTTCAGAGCTTGTTTTTGACAGAAACCTGAGGTTTCACATCAAACTGGAATACGAAACTGGAGCTGCACCAAGTAATGCGGAGGGCTATGCAGAATCAAGAGACTCTCTCGTTAGCCACTTGGCTTCGAACCTGTTGATACTGGCGAACAGGCGGCTCGAGATCGAGCCGTCTAAGAGTGAGGCTGAGGAGTTCGTGCGTCAGCACTGTGATCTTGACGACGACCTTATGGAAGGAATGTGGATTTCAAGGTTCAGTTGAAAGTGAATGTTTTTGTGATGAGAAATGAACTGCCCTGCCGCATCTGCTCAATGCGTGTCCCGCTACCTCCGCAGTTCAGACGGGTCAAAACTGCTATTTGCCCTAGTTGTGCTCATGAAGGGTTGGACAAAATCGTGACCATTCGGCTCTTCAAAGAGCAGATGATTGATTCGGTCACTTCGCACAACCTATAGAACTTTGTTGGTCAATCTTGTTGCGTTAATGCAAGATGTAATGGTTTTCTGATTGCTTTTAGTGCTTAAAAAGTTGAGTAGGTAAAGCCTAGGTCTGGCTTGTATGGCCTCTTCTCTTTCCCCTTGCATTCATGTTTAACTAATTGAATCCACTGCGCATCGTCGATCTTTGCCATCACTCTTGCCTCGCTCTCTAGTCGTCTTTGCTTTGGGTGATAGTTATGGACATTGATTACATCCCGTCGTGGAAGGCGCTCTAAGATTTGCTGATCATCAAGATAAGGCACTCCATTGCGACAACGGTGTTGAACTGCATGCCATCCCTCATGCTTTAGCGTGTCAATTAATTCATCAAGATCACCATTGTGAAACCCCTGGCACATCACCACTAATTCGTTTTTGATTCGGTAATAGCCATATAAATTCCTGCCTTTGCATCCCCAGGTTTTAGAATTGTTTGACCAAAGAATAGACCTTTGCCCAAGGACTTTTTGGATTGCTTCTCCTAGTCTATCGAGTCTCGGACTGTTGATGTGATGAGGAGTCTTAGACATCGTTTTGATTTCACGTCCATGTTCCCTCGCTGCTTGTTTAATCTCAGCTCTATCTGTGGTGTGTCCTCTAATGCATGCAAAGAAATTTGCTTCTTGCTTGCATTTTTGGATGCTTGGTGAGGCGAGTTTAAAAGCATTTTTGCCAAGCCTCATTAATCCAGAGATACAGCGCTTCTTTGCCGACGCTTCTTCAGGATGTCCTGTTTTCAGGTTTGTCCCGCAAACCATTTCTGCGTAGCTTTGAACTTGTGCCTGCATCGAAGCATCCGCAGTCATCGTTTAGGCAACCGCCGATAATCCACCAAGTGTTACGAAGAGAAGAGTGCGCATCAGACAACCAATCAAGCCATCCCCCTCCACTATTAGTCAATTCGCAGCTGATTGATGCGGTTGTTGATTTCAATCAAAAATATTGAAGAGCTTTGAAAGCTAGTGGCCATCCCCCTCGTTTATCACCAGGCCTATAGCGCACCTCTGTCGTCGAGCCATCGCTTTCCGATGGCGAAGTTCAGGATGTTGTTTGCGGCTCTCAGCGAGTTAGGTCTTGCTGAATCGAATCAGATTCATGCCCCTCTTCCTGTTCCTCGCCGCTGGCTCGAAACTGTGCATCGGCGCTGTTATCACGAGGCGTTTGCGCGGGGCAAGCTTGATCGGCAAGCGCAACGCAGGATTGGTCTTCCGGCCACCACACCTTTGGTGCAACGCACCTGGTTAGCGGTGGGAGGAACACTGCTCACGGCCAGGTTGGCTCTTGAGCATGGTGTGGCTTGTCACCTTGCTGGTGGTACGCACCATGCCTTCCCCGACTACGGCAGTGGTTTCTGCATCTTCAATGACATTGCCGTGTCAGCCAGGGTCTTGCTTGAGGAGGCTCGCCTGACCCGCTTGATGATTGTGGATCTGGATGTGCATCAAGGCGATGCCACGGCGCTGATCTTTGCTGACGATCCGCGGGTGTTCACCTTTTCTGCTCATGCTGCATCCAACTTTCCGTCTCGGAAGCAGAGCAGCGATTGCGATTTGGCATTCGAAGATGGCGTTGAGGATCAGGCCTATATGGCTGCGGTTGGTGAGGCGCTCCCCTCACTTCTCGATCGCTTCAAGCCCGAACTGGTGCTTTACAACGCTGGCGTGGATCCGCATCGAGACGATCGCTTGGGCCGGCTTTGCCTGTCCGACCGAGGCCTTTTGCAACGCGATCATCTCGTGTTTGATGCCTGCCTTCGTCGTCAGATCCCAGTCGCAAGCGTGATTGGTGGTGGCTATGACGCCCTCGACCCCCTGGTGAAGCGTCATGCCCTGGTGTTCAGGGCAGCGACCGACCAAGCGAGATTGCATGGTCTTTAAGAGGACATAACTCAGTCTTCCGCCCAGATGTAGCGCGTCAGTTCTGAGCCATCTGGCTCGGGTGCATTGAGAGCAAAGTCCACGCAGTCCTGAACCTCAGCATCGATCTCTTTCTCGATCGCACGGAGCTCATCAGCATGCACCAAACCATCGGAGACCAGATCACGCTCAAAGGCTTTGAGGGGATCGCGCTTGGCCCAGAATTGCTTCTCCTCCTCGGCTCGGAGCTCATCAGGGTCGGCCAATGAGTGGCCCCTGAAGCGATAGGTGAGGCATTCAAGAACTGTTGGACCTTCGCCAGCTCGCGCCCGTTCGATGGCCCGTTCGGCAGCGGCTCGTACGGCGAGCACATCCATCCCATCCACCTCTTCTCCAGCCATGCCGAAGGCAGCCGCTTTGCGCCAGATCTCTGGATCGCTGGTGGCACGGTCATGGGCCATGCCGATCGCCCATTTGTTGTTCTCCACCACAAACAGGATGGGCAATTTCCAAAGTTGGGCCATGTTCAGGCATTCAAAGAATTGCCCGTTGTTGCAGGTTCCGTCTCCGAAGAAGGCTGCGGTGACGGAGTCACTACTGGAATCCCCCATGGCATCACGCTTGTAGCGACTGGTGAAGGCAGCGCCTAGGGCCACAGGGATTCCTTCGCCGATAAAGGCGAACCCCCCCAGCATGTGATGGGGCTTTGAGAACAGATGCATTGATCCGCCTCGGCCCTTGCTGCAGCCGGTTTCCTTACCAAACAGCTCACTCATCACTTCGCGGGCCGGGACGCCTGCGCTCAAGGCATGCACGTGATCGCGGTAGGTGCTGCAAAACCAGTCGTGCTGACGCTTCATGGCGCCGATCACGCCAGTACTCACCGCCTCTTGGCCGTTGTACAGGTGAACGAAACCAAACATCTTGCCGCGGTAATACATCTCCGCGCATTTGTCTTCAAAACGTCGACCGAGGGTCATGTCCCGATAGAGCCTCAGGCCCGTCTCGCGGTCCACGCTGGCTCTTTTGGTCGTCACGAGAGACGACAATCGCTCGGCGTGAGCTCCTACCGGGGACGCGCCTTTCGCAAGCTTTTGATCGATGCCTGCAGCTGCGCTTACTGCGATGTCCTGACTCATGGCACCACCTCTTTGACAACGAACTTTAAGGGGCCGTGTTGAGGCAATGGGCAAAACCCCTTTCACTGCCTAAAGTCTCACTGCTAATGAACGCAACGCTGGTGGAATTGCCCATCGATCATTTCCGCCTGTTGGGCGTCAGCCCTTCAGCTGAAACCGAGTCGGTGTTGCGGACGCTGCAGTTGCGTCTCGATCGCTGCCCCGATCAGGGTTTCACCCATGAGGTCCTCATGCAGAGGGCTGAACTGTTGAGGCTTTCTGCCGACCTCCTAAGCGATGCGGCGCGACGGCAGGACTACGAGAGCACCCTGCTCAAATTGGGCCGTGATCATCCGGAAGAGACCGCTGGGCTGGAAATGCCGTCCAGCCGGGAGGTCGCTGGTTTGATGCTGCTTTGGGAGGCTCACGCTCCACACGAGACCTTTCAGCTCACCCGCCAGGTTCTGCAACCTCCGCAGGCGCCCGCCCTTGGTAGTGGACGTGAGTCGGACCTTGCCCTGTTAGCGGCACTGTCTTGCCGGGATGCGGCCCGTCAAGATCAGGAACAGCGTCGCTATGAATCGGCTGCAGGACTGCTGACGGAGGGACTGCAGTTGCTCCAGCGCATGGGCAAGCTCCCCGATCATCGACAGCGGCTTCAAACGGATCTCGAGCAGCTCACCCCTTACCGAATTCTGGATCTGCTGAGCCGTGATCTGGCGGAACAAACAGCCAGGCAGGAAGGACTGGTGATGCTGGAGACCTTTGTTCAGAATCGCGGTGGCCTGGAGGGGGGTGCTGCTGAATTAACGACGGCTGGTATGGACCAGGGCAGTTTTGAGTTGTTCTTTCAGCAGATTCGCCGGTTTCTAACCGTTCAAGAACAAATTGATCTTTACGGGCGTTGGGAGCGGTTTGGCTCGTCTGATGCCAGCTTCCTCTCCGTGATGGCATTAGCAGCCGCTGGATTTTCCCAGCGCAAGCCCGAGCGTATTCAAGACGCCCGCGGCCAGCTACAAGCCTTGGTTCTTGTTGGTTTAGATCTCAATCCATTGCTGGGATGCATGGATTTATTGCTCGGTGATGTGGACCGGGCGTTGGAGCACGTCCATGCCAGTCCTGATGCGGATCTGCAGGAATGGCTGGCGAACCACCCCAGTGACGATCTCGCAGCTTTATTTGACTACTGCCGCAGCTGGTTGGGACGGGATGTTCTCCCCGGTTATCGCGATGTGGATGCCCAGGTGGTTGACCTGGAGGCTTGGTTCGCTGATCGCGATGTGCAGGCGTATGTGGAGCGCCTTGAGCGCCAGGAAGGGCGAAGCGTGGCGTCTGCCGACCCGTCTGCAACGCCTGTTTCTGAGTCGGATTGGAGCTTCGGCAATCTCCCCCCACTTGGCCTTGATCCAGAGGGCGCCATGCCCCTGTCTTTCGGCGACGTGGACCCTGTCCCTGAGGACAGCTCAGATCCTGGGGAGGAGGAGGGCAGAGGGAGTGGGCTGCGCAGGATCATTCCATTGGCCTGGACGAATCTGAACATCCGCCGCCCGTCCCTGTCTCGACTGTCACTGTCGCGTCTTTCGATGTCGAAGTTGTCACTGTCTCGGATGTCCGTGTCTCGGATGTCTCTGCCCCGGCTGTCGCTCTCTCGGCTGTCGGTGAATCGGCCCTCATGGCCGCAGCCCAGGCGTTCTGTGTTGATCGGCTCAGGTGTCGTTGTCGTGCTCGTGGTGGTGGGATTCAGCCTTGTGGGGCTCAGGCGTGAGGCGCAGCAGCAATCAGCATCTACTTCAACAACGAATCCCACCGAGGAGGCCCTTCCCACCGAGGATGTTGTGTCTTCTGAGCCAAAGGCCACCCTCAAGCAGGAGCGCCGCAAGCCCAATGAGCTCATAGCGCCATTAGCGGTGGAGAAACCGAGTGAGGTTCAGCTGCAAGCCCTGCTCCAAACATGGCTTGATCTCAAGGCAACAGCGCTGAGCCAAAACGGGGATTCTGAATCCCTGGTTGAAGTGGCCCGACCCGTTCTTGTTGGTCGCGTGCGTGATCAGCAAGCCGCCTTGTTGCGGGATGGTCTCGTCCAAAAGGTCCAAGCTTCGATCACCTCCATTCAGACGGTGAGTTCAACCCCGTCTCGCATCGAAGTGAGGGCCCAACTCACCTACCGCGATCAGACCATGAATGATCAGGGTGAGGTGGTGGATGAGACTCCCGCTGGCAACCTGCCGGTGACGTACATCCTTGGCCGAGATCCTGATGGTTGGCGCTTGCAGGCCTATATCCCTGGCTAACAACTTGGTTCAGGTGCTGTCTCTGGATGAACCCATCAGGTTCAACAAAGGGGGTAAGACTTTTACAGTTAACTGAAGTGCTGCGCGGACCTGCTCCATGTTTGACGAGCTTTCAGCCCGTTTTGAAGATGCCGTCAAAGGGCTGAGAGGCCAGGACACAATCTCCGAAACGAATGTGGAGGGGGCGCTTAAGGAGGTCCGGCGGGCGCTTCTCGATGCGGACGTGAGTCTGCCGGTGGTCAAGGATTTTGTGTCCGAAATCCGCGAGAAAGCAATTGGTGCTGAGGTTGTTCGTGGTGTAACGCCCGACCAGAAGTTCATTCAGGTGGTGCATGAGCAGCTGGTCGACGTGATGGGGGGCGGCAATGCCCCGCTCGCGAAGGCCGATCAAGCGCCCACGGTGGTGTTGATGGCTGGTTTGCAGGGGGCAGGCAAAACCACGGCGACGGCCAAGTTGGGGCTCCATCTCAAGGATCAGGGGCGTAAGGCCTTGATGGTTGGGGCTGATGTGTACCGCCCTGCTGCGATTGAGCAGTTGAAGACTCTCGGCGGTCAGATTGGTGTGGACGTCTTCAGTCTTGGGATCGAGGCCAAGCCTGAGGACATCGCAGCGGCCGGTTTGGCGAAGGCCAAAGAGGAGGGTTACGACACCCTCTTGGTCGATACCGCTGGCCGTTTGCAAATCGACTCCGAGATGATGGAGGAGATGGTGCGGATTCGTAGCGCCGTGCAGCCCGATGAGGTGCTGTTGGTCGTGGATTCGATGATTGGCCAAGAGGCAGCCGAGCTCACCCGTGCCTTCCACGATCAGGTGGGGATTACTGGAGCGGTGCTCACCAAGCTCGATGGTGATTCCCGCGGTGGCGCGGCGCTGTCGATTCGCAAGGTGAGCGGTCAGCCCATCAAATTCATCGGTACGGGCGAAAAAGTTGAGGCTCTCCAGCCGTTCCATCCCGAGCGGATGGCGAGTCGCATCCTCGGGATGGGGGATGTGCTCACGCTGGTGGAGAAGGCGCAGAAGGAGGTTGAACTCGCTGACGTTGAAAAAATGCAGAAAAAGCTGCAGGAGGCGTCGTTTGATTTTTCCGACTTCTTGCAGCAAATGCGCTTGATCAAGCGGATGGGCTCCCTTGGGGGGTTGATGAAAATGATCCCGGGGATGAACAAAATTGATGACGGCATGCTCAAGCAGGGAGAGCAGCAGTTAATAAAAATCGAAGCGATGATCGGTTCGATGACTGCGGCGGAGCGCTCGCAGCCAGAGTTGTTGGCGGCTCAACCCTCGAGGCGCAGGCGGATTGCCTCCGGTTGTGGCTATCAGGCTGCGGATGTGGACAAGGTGCTCGCGGATTTTCAAAAGATGCGCGGTTTTATGCAGCAGATGACCAAAGGTGGCGGGATGCCAGGAATGCCCGGGATGCCAGGAATGGGTGGCGGTGGTTTCCCCGGAATGGGTGGCGGGATGCCTGGCATGCCAGGAATGCCCGGGATGCCAGGAATGGGGGGTGGAATGCCCGCTGGGCAGCCTGGAGCGGCTCCCCGCAGGCAGCGTCCTTACAAAAAGAAGAAGGGTTTTGGTCAGCTTTGAGTCCGCGGCACGGTAAGTTGGTTGCATAGCGCAACTTTTTTGTTGCTCTGAAATCCACCTTTAAGCAAGCGCCACGATGATCAAGCTCCGCCTGAAGCGGTTCGGTAAGAAGCGGGAAGCGAGTTTCCGCCTCGTGGCCTGCAACAGCACGTCACGCCGAGATGGCCGCCCCCTTCAGGAGCTGGGTTTTTATAACCCACGCACCAAGGAGACCCGTCTAGACGCCGAGGCCTTGCGAGTGCGCCTCAGCCAGGGTGCTCAACCCACCGATGCGGTTCGTTTCCTGCTCGAGAAGGGCGGACTGCTCGAAAAGAAGGTGCGACCCGCTGAGACCATCGGCAAGCTGAAGCAAGCTGCGGCCCGCGAAGCTGCCGTGAAGCAGGCTGCAAAAGATGCGGCAGAAGCGAAAGCGGCAGAAGCGGCAGCAGCCAGTGAATCTGACGATTCAGCCACTGAATCCACCGAAAGCTGATCAAATCCATGCCCGAAGCTGCCGCAACAGGTCGCTTCGTCCTTGATTTACCTCACTCTGAAGCCGCTCTTGCCTTGGCAGGTTCGGCGGAACAGACCCTGCATCAGCTGGAAGCTCTGACCGGTGCTTCCCTCGTGATGCGGGGTCTTCAGCTTGAAATGTCGGGCAGTCTTGTCCAGATCGAACGCGCCGCCGCGGTGGTTGAGTTGGTCAGGCCGATCTGGCAGGACGGCCAAGCGGTGTCTCAGGTTGATCTGCAATCAGCGCTCGGTGCTCTAAATACAGGTCAAGCTGAGGATCATGTCGCCATGGGCGATCAGGTGCTCGCCCGCAACCAAAAGGGCAACCTGTTGCGTCCGCGCACCTTGCGTCAGAAGAAGTACGTGGATGCGATGGAGCGCCATGACCTCACGTTTGCGCTCGGGCCCGCCGGTACGGGAAAAACCTTTCTGGCGGCGGTCTTGGCTGTGCGCATGCTCATGGATCGAAAGGTTGAGCGACTGATCCTCACGCGGCCAGCTGTGGAAGCTGGCGAACGTCTTGGCTTTCTTCCCGGCGATTTGCAGCAAAAAATTGATCCCTATCTCAGGCCCCTGTACGACTCCCTGCATGCCCTGCTTGGACCTGAGAAAACCACCTCCATGCTCGAGAGAGGTGTGATTGAAGTAGCCCCCTTGGCTTACATGCGCGGTCGCACCCTGGCGGGAGCATTTGTGATTCTCGATGAGGCTCAAAACACCACACCAGCCCAGATGCGCATGGTGCTCACGCGTTTAGGGGAGCGTTCACGCATGGTGGTGACCGGTGATGTCACGCAGCAGGATCTACCACCTGGGCAGTTGAGTGGTTTGGTGGAAGCGGCACAGGTGATGGACGGGGTGGCCGGAGTTGCTGTTTGCCATCTCACCGCAGCTGATGTGGTGCGTCACCCGCTGGTGCAACGGGTGGTGGAGGCCTATGCCAGCTTTGACGAACAAGCTCATCCATCAACAGTTAATGGCATCAGCCTGCTCACGGGTCCTGAGTAGGGATGCCCCCGCATTGAAATCGATAGGGGGATCCACACTTCAGTAGCGGGCCATTCGTTGAAAGCGCTGTCAGGATATATGCAGTCTTCAGTGAAAGGCATGCCAGCCAGCAGTAATTTTCAAGAGGCCATCCGCGAGGCACAATCCAGTGCTCTTGTTGGCCCCAATGTTGTCAATAAAGCCCTGCCTTATGTAGGCGGCGGCATGGTGCTTACCGCCGCAGGTGTCCTTGGTGGCATGTCCACCATGGCTGCCATGGGTCCAGCCTTCAATGGGCTGTCGATGGTTGCGATTATTCCTTGGTTCATTCTGTTCTTCGTTGCACAGAATGCCGCCAAAAAAGGCAATAACGGCACCGCCTTGCCGTTGATGGCTGCCTTCAGTTTGCTGACGGGCTTCACGCTTACCGGCCTAGTGGTGCAAGCCGTTGCGGTTGCAGGTGTTGCTTCTATTGGTATCGCTGCGCTCGCGACGGGCCTCACCTTTGCGATTGCCTCCATTGTTGGTCGGCGCATGAGTGACAGCGTGGGTCAAGCGCTCACGGCAGTGGTGGGTTTTGGCTTGATTGGTCTGTTGATCGCCATGGTCGGCATCTTCGTTGCCGGTTTCTTCATCCCTGGGATCTTTGCAGCCACCAATCTTGCGATTGCAGGATTTGGAACCGTGTTGTTTGTGGGAATGGCCTTTGTGGATTTTTACACGATGCCTCGTACCTACCGAGATGATCAATATCTCGCCGGTGCGTTGGGAATGTATCTCACCTATATCAACCTGTTCATCTTCATCTTGCGCCTGATCATTGCCCTTCAGGGTGGTGGTCGTCGCAATTGATTTGCTCTAAGCGGCAACACTTTCTTCCAACTAATTTTTTCAATCCCGGCCTTGTCCGGGATTTTTTATGGACAGTGTGAGCCGACCTTTGAGCAATCAATGGCTCCGATTCATTTCAGTCCAACATTGAAGACGTGTTCAATCCTTCAGGTACAGGTTCGGTGCCGGATGCTTTGGTTTTAGGAATGCAAATGTCGCTTTTGTTCTGAGTTGAAAATAAGAATTAGTCCGCTACAGCAATTAATCTGCTATCGCATCCACTGCTCGTGCAATCGCTGTTTTCTGGTTGGCGTCGTACCCCCAGCGTTCTAGAAAGGCCACATCGCTGCCTTGATTGTTGCTTGCTGCTGCCAACAAGGTTTCTAAGCGTTCTTTAACACTATGAGGTTCGAGTTGGCGTAGCAACTCGGTGCAGCGCAGGTTCACACGCTCTGAACCTGCAGCTTGCAAGTCATCCGCTTGCTTGCGGTGGTGCACCACCATCGCTGCGCTCATTGCCAGATTGCGAACGGTGAGGTCCACAACTCCTTCACCGCAGGAACGCAATTTGCCCACAAGGGCTTCAGGCAATCGATCCATCAGGGCACTGTCGCCAGCAAGGCTGATCACAAAAAAGCCTCGCGCTCCATCGCGGCTCTCCACCAGCTCTCCCACGCGATCAGCAATCACCTCATCACTGATTTCTTCTTGGTCCCATTGCTGGAGCCAGATAGCGGCAATTTCCATCGCCTGTTGAAAACTGGGCGCTTGCACAGAATCTGGAGTTTGCGGATCGGTTTCTGACGGAACAGTTGAGTCCTGATCTGTCATGGCGCTGAGGATGGGATGAGCAGTCCGAGCAGAGTAGGCAGATAAGGATTGCGTGGCTCTCTCTCAACAGTTGTTTGCGACACCCTTATTTGAGGCAAGTCTGGCCAAAGTGAGGACAGCCAGTCGGTGAAGCGTGGAAGCTCAACAAGGTCATGATCTGCATCTAAATCTGCCGGCTGGGCATTGGCAGGCTTTGCAGCGTCATTGCGAGCAAAGCGGAGAGACGCGAAGCGCCGTGGTTCGCAAAGCGTTAGCGGATTACCTCGATCTCGACCATCACACCCTTTGGCAGCTCTCCACTTCCACCGCTGTTGTGGAAGGGGTTTTTGGGGGCGCTCTGCAGGTAAAAGACCTCATCGACCATGGCGACTTTGGTCTTGGCACCTTTGAACAACTCGATGGTGAAGGGATTCTTCTCGATGGGGTCTGTTGGCAGGCGAGGGCCGATGGCAGCTTGATCAAGGCGCCGCCTGATGAGGCCATCCCTTTTTGGGTCGCCACCCATTTTCAGGCTGAGCGTCAGATCAGCGTGAGGGACATTGGCAGCATTGAGGATCTTGGTGCGCGAATCGACCCGCTTCGGCCTGGAGCCAACTTGTTCGTCGCGATCAAGATCAAAGGGCTGTTTGAACAGGTGGAGATGCGAACGGTGTCGAGGGTGCCTGAAGGTGTGGGCTTGCTCGAGGCTTCAACCAATCAATCCGTGGTTTGTATCGAAAAGGTGTCTGGAACGCTGGTGGGGTTTTGGAGCCCAGCGCACACCACCAGCTTGAACATTCCTGGTTATCACTTTCACTTTCTTGCGGACGATCACAGCAGCGGCGGTCACGTTCTGGATCTCAAAGCGGATTCTTTGGAGATTGAACTCGACTTTCAATCGAATCTCAGGCTGGCGCTTCCAGAAACCAAGCAGTTTCTTGAGGCCGATCTGTCCAATGACATCAGCGAGCAACTCCATAAGGCGGAAACCAAACCACAGCAGAGCGCCGATGACAGCGCAGACTTAAACGATGGTTGAGTCTTTGTCTCGTTCGTTTACAAGCAATACGCCTGAGGGATTTCGCTCTGGTTTTGTGGCGCTGATTGGTCGCCCCAACGTGGGCAAGTCCACGCTGGTGAATCAGCTCATCGGCGACAAGATTGCGATCACATCGCCTGTGGCCCAAACCACCCGCAATCGGCTGCGCGCGATCCTCACTACTGATGAAGCTCAGCTGATTCTTGTGGATACGCCTGGCATCCACAAGCCCCATCATCTCTTGGGAGAGAGGTTGGTTCGCAGTGCCCGATCAGCGATCGGTGAGGTGGATCAGGTGCTGCTGTTGCTCGAGGGAAACGAGGCTCCAGGGCGTGGTGATGCCTTCATCGTGCAATTGCTGCGTCAGCAACCGTTGCCGGTGCAGGTGTTGCTCAATAAGTGGGATCTGGTTCCCTTAGAGCAGAAAGATGCTGCCGATTCGGCCTACCGCGAGCTTCTCGGCGAAACCGATTGGCCGGTGCATCGCTGTAGTGCTCTCAGTGGTGACGGCTGCCCCGAGTTGGTGAAGGCGATTAGTGCGTTGATGCCTGAGGGACCACAGCTTTATCCAGCGGACATGGTGAGCGATCAGCCCGAACGCGTGCTGATGGGAGAGCTGATCCGCGAACAGGTGCTGCTCAATACGCGCGAAGAGGTGCCCCACAGCGTTGCGGTGAGCATTGATCGTATTGAGGAGGTGCCCGCGAAAGGTAAGGGCAGTGCGCGCACCGCGGTATTGGCAACGGTGCTGGTTGAGCGCAAAAGCCAGAAGGGAATCTTGATTGGCAAAGGCGGGTCCATGCTCAAAACGATTGGTCAGGGCGCACGTCTGCAGATGCAGACGTTGATCGATGGTCCGGTGTACCTCGAGCTGTTTGTGAAGGTGGTTCCCGATTGGCGCAGCAAGCCGGCCCGACTCGCGGAGTTGGGGTATGTGGGCGATTAACGGGTGGATGCCGCACCTGCGAAGATGCAAGACATGAGTGATCAAACTCCGTTCCCTCCGACTGATCTCGACGGTTTTCTTGCCCTCTGCGTGGGCCGTTGGATGAGCTTGCGTAGCCGCTTCCTGATCAATGCTTCGGAGCAGGAGTGGCATAGCAGTGAACGGGGCGAGGTGGAGGTGTCGGCTTCCGTTGCCGCTGGGGTGCCCTGTTTGGACGTCACTCCCGCTGAGGGTGCCAAGAGCACCCTTGCCTTTCAAGCCGACGGATCTCTTGCGATTCACGCAGGGGGCAGCGAGCAGTCGGGGCGTTGGCAGTTGCTTCCTGATTCCAGCCTCGAGCTTTATTTGCAAGCGGGAAATGGTGACCAAGTGCTGGAGCGTATTTGGTTCACCAAACCCAACCTGCGCCTGCGAAGCACCACGGCGGTTGATGAGGATGGTCAGCCCCGGCAGGGCAGTTTCTGCTCGGAGATCAGGCGCGTCAGCCGTCCACAGAGCTGAGATCGGATGGCTCCCTATCGCCTCGATGTGATCAGCTTGGCGCCGCAGGCCTTTGCGCCATTGCTTGAACTTGGTGTGATTGGTCGTGCTTTTGGGGCAGGCATTGCGGAGCTGCACCTCCACAATCCTCGCGATCACGCCATCGACCGTCATCGCAAGGTGGACGATGTGCCTTATGGAGGGGGCGCCGGCATGGTGCTGAAGCCGGAACCGGTGTTTGCTGCTTTTGAGTCGGTACCGGTTTGCCCACGACGCCGTGTGCTGTTGATGTCACCCCAGGGACAACCCCTGCGTCAGGTTGATTTACAGCGCTGGTCGAAGGAGTACGACCAGTTGGTGTTTCTGTGTGGTCATTACGAAGGCTTTGATGAACGCATCCGCTCTCTGGCTGATGAGGAAGTATCGATTGGGGATTTCGTGCTCACGGGCGGTGAACTTCCAGCGATGACAATCATCAATGGGGTGGTGCGTTTGCTGCCAGGCACGGTCGGCACGCCGGAATCCTTAGTGGAAGAAAGCCATAGCGATCTGTTGCTTGAGCATTCGCACTACACGCGCCCGGCGGATTTCCGCGGCATGACCGTGCCCGATGTACTGCGCAGCGGTGATCATGGAGCTGTTGCCCTTTGGCGTCAGCAGCAGCGTGAGCAGCGCACCCAGGAACGTCGACCAGATCTATGGACGCGTTGGCAGCAGACCCAAAATTCAGCAACCCCTTCTTTGTAGGAATGGTGTGCACTGACGCCTGCTGATGAGGCACGCCACTTCTAATTTCGGTGTTTTTGGCTGTGAAGGCAATGCGCCTTTACACCGATGGCATGTGTGCGCTGTTGGCACAAACTATGGACATCGAGATCGGAGGCGCTTTTGACAGACGACACTCCACCTGAGTTATCAGCAGAAGCAAGCTGACTTCAGGTCCCTGCTCCAACAGTCTCAACAAGACGTGGGTTGTTCCTTTGGTAGGCAAGGCCTTGCGCGCCACGCCAATCGATGCTCCATCTGCACCGTATTAGGTGCCCTACGGAGAACACGACCCCACACCTAGAGCCCCGGCCCCAGGTGATCCTGCAGACAGTCGCTTCGCACCACCCTTTCAGTTCACTGTTTTCGATACGAGGTTCAGACTTCAGCGATACAGGTTCACTGATTAATGGTTTGCGATATGCATAAACGAGCGAGTTAGGCCGTCTCTTCCATCTGGGAGGGGCGGCCTCTCTTCATGGCTGCTTTGGATGAAAAAAAGGCCTCGTGCTATTGATTGTTGAAAGAAGAGCCCTCTGGTTTCAGTGATGGCAAACAGCAGGGTGACGAAGAGAACGATGAGCACGATGCTCGAGATTGCTAAATTAATTGCCTTAAGTGATGGAAATATCTCAAAGGAAGAGGAGCAATTGATCCGCGATCTTCCTCACCAGATTTCTGTTAATACGGATACGGTTGAGGATGATCTTGTTCATCAAGCAGAATCTTCAACGCTCAGTCTCAAAGAGCTGGTAGAGGCCTTAACGAGCCATGAAGAGCGTTGTCTTGCTGCCCGAGTGGCCTATCTCGTGGCCGCTGTTTCAAAGCAACCTCGGGATCGCCTCAAGATTAATGTTGATGAACAACGTGTGATTCAAGAACTCCTTCAGGAGCTCAGCCTGTCCAAGGATGAGCTTGAGGGAATCGAGTCCTCAGCCATGCAAGAGCTGAATCAAAACCGTTCGCCGATCAAGCTTGTTATGGATTTGATCTTTGGGGATGAAAAGTTGCCTGACCTTCTCGTTGAAAAGCTATATTATGCTGAGGGAAGGCACCATCCAGGCCATCCTCTGCATCAGTCTTATGAGGGACTAACTTCTGATCTTAAGAGGTAGTTTGATAAGGCTTTCTAGTTCTGCCCGTAGTGAGTAATTTCCATCAGGTTGCTTCGGTTATTGCGAGAATGTTTTTACTGGTCACTTTTTAGGTGTGAATCAAAACCTTTAAAATGTCATCAGCACTTGCATTAATGTTCCGCCTAGTCCGATGCCAATCGAGAGGCAGGCCAGCCATACGCAAAGTGGAGGTGGATTACCAGGTGGCATGGGCATCTCTCGTTAGTGGATCACAGGCTTTGGAGGACTAGGTTCCCTAATCTTCCGCTCTTTTTTATGGTCAGGCCTGTGGAGCGCTTGCTGTGTTTTCGATGAGAGATGGCGATGTTAGGAAAGAGGCATGTTGATGTTCGTTCTGAAAAGTTATCGTTTTTCCTAATGTCTTTGTGAGTATTCAGTAAAGAGTTGGATGGAATGCAACTCGGCTCAGGCCATTACTCTGGAGGCAAGGTAACTGATCGCAACAACTAAAGAAAGATAGGCAAAAAACAAAACAGTAAACATTGCTTGTATTGATATTCAACCACTTAATCGTAACCAAGTCTTGGAGTTATCTAGGTATTGGATTATCTCCAGCCAAGTGTGGAGAAATACCAAGTAAACAACCTACTAGCACCTCGATAATTGAATGGCTTCCTTGGTTGGTAGCAAAATAAGCTTTATTGATGTTGTTACTAATAGTGCTTCTGCTAAGCCTTGGCTAGTCCTTCTGCGAGCGGGGTTTTTATTGCAGTGGGGAATGCTTGGCACTGGCTCTGCTGCATCAGCTACTGATGGCACTGAGAGCGAATGACGCTGATCGATTCAAAGATTGGCTGGCACTGGGCATAATCCTCTAACCCATTAGGGGGACTGTTCATTGATTTCTTCTGTGCAGTTGGCGGTGCAAGTAGCGAGAATGGTTTGATCGACAACGTTGCGTTTTTGGAGTTGGCGATTTCTGGTCTCACATCACCTCAATCCTCCTCTTTGGGACGTTCAACGGGCAGTCTCAAAATCTCCTCAGCACTCGTTGTATCGAATAACAGATGAGTAACAGCACCCCACAAACCCCAGTGACCACAACCTCCTTTCGTATTGGCAACGGCTATGACATCCACCGTTTGGTGCCGGGCAGGCCTCTCATTCTTGGTGGTCAGCAGCTGGAGCATCCAGCAGGGCTAGGTCTTGATGGTCACAGCGATGCGGATGTATTGGTGCACGCGATCATGGATGCCCTGTTGGGGGCGTTGTCTTTGGGGGACATCGGCAAATACTTTCCTCCCGACGACCCTCAATGGAAAGGTGCCGACAGCCTCGTGCTCCTGGAGCAAGTTGTTGCTTTGGTGAAGGTGCGCGGCTGGGGCGTGGTCAATGTGGATGCGGTATTGATCGCCGAGCGGCCCAAGCTCAAGCCCCACATTGAGGCGATGCGATCGGCCATTGCCCTCAGGATTGGGGTTGCTCCAGATCAGGTGGGTGTGAAAGCCACCACCAATGAAAAGCTGGGCCCTGAAGGCAGGGAAGAGGGAATCTCTTGTCAGGCCGTGGCCCTCTTGCAGGCACTTTGATGCAAAGCCTTTACCAGCGATTTCAGCCATTCATGATTAGGGTCGCAACTCTGATTTGCGTTGTTCTCGTCCTGATGGGTCAATCGGCTGACGTGCGTTTCGCTGCTTTTGCGGATCCAGAGGGTGGATATGACGTTGCGGTGATTGAGCATTTGCGCCTTTCGGTTCCAGAGCAAGGGCGTGAGGCCTGGCTGGAAGCCGAGCGAGGCAGCTGGGAACCATGGTTGGCGCAACAAATGGGTTTTCTTGGGCGCGAATTGCTCTGGGACCCTGAAACGGAGGAGGGCACCCTATTGATTCGCTGGTCGAGCCGTCAGGCTTGGAAAGCCATCCCCAGCGAACAGGTGGCTGAGGTTCAAGATCGTTTTGAGCAGCTTGCTCGTGAAGCGATGGCGCTGCCTCAAGAGATGGACAATCCCTTCCCTTTGGTGTTTGAAGGAGAGCTGTTAAAGCCATGAGCAGCGAAGACGTTCGTCTCGACTGGCAACGGAGCGATCGTCTCGGCATCAGTGAAGCGATCTGGGGATTGCATAAAACGGTGGATCAGATCGTGGCGATCCTTGAAGCCTTTGCGGCTAGGGATCAGCCAGCTCTGGTCACGCGTGTGGATGAGACCAAGGCCAAGGCTGTTCTTGAGCGCTGCAACACGCAGCTTGTGCATTTCGAGGCCCGGGCCCGATGTTTAACGTCTGGAACCCCGCCGCCGCTGCGACCTGAGCTTGGGACCGTAACGGTTCTCAGTGGCGGCACCAGTGATCTTCCTATCGCTGCAGAAGCGCAACTTGCCTTGCATTGGCATGGCATTGATGCAGACCTGTTGTTGGATGTGGGGGTTGCAGGGCTGCATCGATTGTTAGATCAACTGCCAAAACTTCAGCAGTCCTCGGTTCTGATTGCTTGCGCTGGCATGGAAGGTGCGCTGCCAACGGTTCTCGCTGGCCTTTTGCCCCAACCGGTGATCGGCGTGCCTGTGTCTGTGGGTTATGGCGTCAGCGCTGGTGGCCGTGCCGCTCTCGATGGAATGCTGGCGAGCTGCGCACCAGGCCTGGCGGTGGTCAATATCGATAACGGCTATGGCGCAGCGATGGCTGCCTTGCGCATCTTGCAAAGAAGCACCTGATTTAAGCGGCCTGCTTTTGGGTGATCTTGCCGGTTTGGTTGTCCTCTGTGTGCCTTTGGCCTAAGCGTGAAAGCTCGTCGCTGTGCTGGTCGCATTCCACATTGCGGAGATGGCAAACCAGCTCGATGAGGTCGCCTTGATCGAGCTCTCCATTCGTCTGCCACTGCATGGCTCTGGGGTCTAAGCGTGGAGCAGTGGAGGTCAAGACTCAACTCGGGAGGTAGTGATTTAAACCTATTGAGTTGAATCCCTGACCGCTTGTTTGATGGCAAGAATGTGGCGGAAGATTTTCTTAAATCAGATCAGAGGTGCTGGAGATTTGGATAGGCCATCACCAGCTCATCGGCGCTGAGGACGTCTCCGCTTCCATCGGGTTGCCAAATTACCTCGAGGGCCATCAGGTCAGAGGAGGACGTGGAGCCAAGGATGCGCAGCGTTTCGCGTAGGTCTTCACCACTGTTGGCTTGCTTGAGCTTCACGCTTTGACGGCTCGCCACAAGCACCGTGACCACGATGAATTCGTTGGTGGCGTCCGCCTCTCCGCTGCTGCTTAATTCTGCTGCGTTGCTATTGCGAACACCGCCCACGTTGGTGGTGATTTCAGCGCGCAGCTTGCTGCGTTCAGTCATCGACAGACGGTTGAACGTTGACTCCGATGCGTTGAAGGGAACGCTTCCTGATTCCACGTTGGCGTAGACCCAGAGCTCGGGCTGTCTCAGTAGGGCGAGGGTTGTTTCCTGAAGCACCCGCTGCAGGCCAGATGATGTGCTGGTGTCAGCGGATGCGGCGAGCTGACGCAGGTCTGTTTGCAACGACTTGGCACTCGCAAGCAATCCGATCTGCATTTGCAGCAACGACACAGGTCCGGTGGACAGTTCACGAGGGGCTCGGTAACCACCGCCGATCGCAGGGGATCCGCCACCGCCGCCATTGCGCACGGCATTCACCACCACACCCACGATCGCCGCGAGCACTAAGAAGCCAAAGAGGCCGCCTCCGCCAAAACCAAAGATCGGGATGATGAACGGAAAGCCCATTCCGCCTCCGCGTCCATACCCACGGCCGTATCCGCCGCCGCCATAACTGCGGCTGTATCCCCCACCTCGCGGCATGGACGGGGCGCGGAAGCTGCCGCCTCCAATGCGGCCGCCGCGGGCGGCTTCACTGGGCTGGGGACTGATCAGCAGCAGACCAACCACGAACACTGGCACCAGCAATCCCGAGAGCCAGCGTCTGATTTGACCAGCCTGGGGGCGGAGTTTGGAGGAGGCCAAGACGGCATATCGCAGTCCAGTAACTCTAGGAACCACCGCCCACGATGGTGACGATCTCGAGGTTGTCACCGTCTTGAACCTGCTGGGCTTCCCAGAGCTCCGGCGTCAGGATCAGGCCGTTGTATTCCACAACGACCAGTCGTGGGTGATGGCCAAGCTGCTGAATCACTTGATCCAGCCTTGTGGCGGATGGATCAAGGCTGCGCTGTTCGCCGTTCACCGTGAATTGCATGGCACCAAGGCAAGGAGGATTACGTGAGGGTTTGGAGCAGGGTCCGGCTCGCTTCTTCCGGATCATTGGAGCCCATGATCGCGCTCACCACGGCGACGCGCTGAGCACCGGCAGCACGAACCGAGGGAATCGTTTCAGCATCGATGCCACCGATCGCAAACCAGGGCACGACGGCATGTCGACTGGCTTCTGTGACCCAGCTCAGGCCGGCTGGGCTGCGATCGCGTTTGGTGGCGGTGGCGAAGACGGGGCCAACGCCTAGATAGTCGGCGCCCTCGTGCTGGGCCGCGAGCAGGTGCTCCAAGCGGTGGGTGCTGCGTCCCAGTAAGCGCTCCGGGCCGAGCAGTTGTCTCGCCTCTGAAAGGGGGAGATCGTCCTGGCCGAGATGCACGCCATCGGCATCCACCAAGAGCGCCAGATCAATGCGGTCGTTGATGATGAACAGGGCTCCGAAGCGGCTGCAAAGTGTCTTCAGGGCTTGCGCTTCAACGAGGCGTTGTTGGTCATTGCCCTGTTTGCGGCGGTACTGAACCAGGCTGACGCCGGCCATCAGAGCGGCTTCAACCCCCTGAAGCAATCGCTCCAGATTGTTGTCTCGATCGGGATCCGTAATCAGGCAAAGCTTGGCGGCCTCGAGGCGTTCCTGCCTGTGCTGATGCCCGCAGGCATCGAGAATGCGGACCTCAAGGTCATAGAGCCCGTAGCGGATCTCAGCAGCGCTGCTGGCTAGCTCTGGATCGAGATTGCGCCCGAATTCCTCCAAAACGCGCAGGGCTTCCTGCACCCGGCTGGCATTGGCTTTAACAATCGCTTGGGCTGTGCAACGACTCGCTTGAGCGGGATGGCCCAGGCCAGCGGCAACGTCTGTTGCCGTGGAACGGGCGCGGCGGTAGCGATCGTGATGCTGTTGCCCCAGTCGCTGCCGCCAGTCTTTAAGCGGAACGACGAGATCGTCCCGATCCAGTCCAAAGCGACACCAGTCTTCAATGACACGCAGCCCTTCTCGTGCTCGATCCAGGTTGGCGTCGATCAGCCGCGCCACGCGCAGGTTGGCGTCTGCTTCGACAACCATCGGCTCCATGGCAGTCTGAGAAGGATCGCATGCTCTACGGCGGCCATGGACAACAGCGGATCCGAGAGCACCATGCACGTGCTGGTTTGGGGGATCATCCTCCTGGGCGGGGTTGGTGTGTTCATCGTCTGGGGACTATCGAACGCTTACCCAGCTGTGGCTTGAAGCCGTTGACGGGCTGCTGCGGCGTCCTTTCCGATTTGCGCACTGAGCTCCTCGAGGCCTGAAAAGCGTTGTTGTCCGCGCAGCCGTTCCACCGGTTCCACGACAAGCTCCTGGCCAACCAGTTCGATGCGCCTGTCGAGCAGGTGCACCTCAACGGCTGAAGGTGAGTTGGGGTCCACGGTGGGCTGGGGGCCGAGATTCATCACGGCCGGCAGTGCTTCGCCCTTTCCTTCGCCATCTCGCTGAATCCAGGTGCGGGCGGCATAGACGCCAAGCCCTGGCAAAAACTTGCGCCCATCCACTTGCAGGTTGGCGGTGGGCCAGCCCAATTCGCGCCCTAAGCCTCGACCGCGCACCACCGTTCCCCGGAAGCGGTAGGGGCGGCCGAGCAAGGTGCTGGCGGCTTGTAGGTCGCCATTCGAGAGCGCTTCGCGAATGCGGCTGCTGCTCATCCGTCCTCCGGCATCCTCCAAAATTGGCAACACCGAAACCTGAACCCCAGCGGCTTCCGCTAAGGCCCGCAGCGTGTTGGTATCGCCTTCCCGGCCCCGACCGAATCGGAAGTTGGCCCCTACGGCGATTTGTTGGGCCTTGAGGCAACCGAGCAGCACCTGCTCTACAAATTCGGCGGCACTGAGCTGCGCTAGTTGGCGGTTGAAAGGCACCAAGACCAGCTGCTGGATGCCAAGCGGCTCCAGGAGCTCGAGCTTCTCTTCTGGGAGATCGAGGCGCAGACGTGGTTCACCGTGCAGCACTTCGCGTGGATGCGGCCAGAAGCTCACCACCGTGGGAATGGCATTGAGGTGATCCGTTTTGGTCACAGACGCGATCACCCGCCGATGACCCGCATGGAGGCCGTCGAAGCTGCCCAACGCCAGGGTGGTGGGGGTTTTGGCCTGCTGTGGAGAGCAGAGAGGAATCAACGGCGTTGTGCACGGATCTGTGGTTGATGGCAAGTTTGGACGACAGACCTCCTACATCGCATGGCCGATCGGCTCGATCTCCAACTGCTCGCTCTTGGCTTGCGCCGCACCGCTTGGATTCGCTTTTGGACGCAAACCGGCCTGGGCATTGTGATTTTGGGGGTGTTGATGTTCAACAACATCGGCGGCAGTTTGAGCAGAAATGCCGATAAAGCCTTGGGATTAGGGCCGGGCCTGTCGTTGACCACCCTTGCGTTTTTAGTGTTGTTATTCAGTCTTTGGCAGAGCTGGTTGGTGGTCCGGCTGGGACGGGCTTTGGCGAGTGGTGCGCGACCGAGTCGAGGGGAGGCCAGTCGCACGATCAAGCGCAGTTTGTTCGCTGATCTGTTGGGACTGGTGTTTGCCGCTGTGGGCTATCAATCCTTGGCTGGTGCCCTGTTTGTGCAGGCCTCGATGCAGACGCCAGGCATTGCAATTGGAGCAAGGGGAGCGGGGGAAAATATGGCGATCACTTCTTTAGAGATGCTTTCGGTGCTGAGCAACACGCAGGTGTTGTTTGCTCATCTCATTGGTTTGCTGTTCTCGCTTTGGATGCTGCAGCGGATTTATCGCACGAGCTGAGCTACTGATTGATCCGTAGTTGGGGTAAGGAGGAGAGTCCTCCTCGCCAGAAGAGCTCAGGTTGAATCGGTGTGAGCGACGGTGCACTCGCCTGGATTTGGGCCACGTCAGTGGGCCAGTCGCGGGGGCCATCACCGCCCGACTCGAAATCTTCGACGGCTTCACCGGCCAACCAGTAATAGGTGCGCCCACGGGGGTCGACCCGAGGACTGAACTGTTCGTCGTAGCGACGGATGGAAAGACGGGTCCAGCGCAGCTCTCCCATGGCCTCCTGCTTGCAGGGCGGCACGTTGAGGTTGAGTAATAGGTTTTCTGGCCATTGATCAGCAAGGGCGGCCTCCGCCACCTGCACAGCTAAATCTGCGGCGGCTTGGAATTCTCTCCATTGGAAACAGGCACTGCTCACGGCCATGGCCGGCAGGCCCTCCAGGGTTCCCTCCATCGCAGCTGCCACGGTCCCTGAACAAAACACATCGGTGCCGAGGTTGGGGCCATGGTTGATGCCAGAGAGCACCAGGTCTGGCTTCTCGGGAAGCAGTTCAAATAGAGCTAATTTCATGCAGTCGGCGGGGGTGCCGCTGCAGGCCCAGGCTTGGATTCCAGGTTCAAACAGCTCATCGGCGCGTTCGGCACGAATGGGGGTCTGAAGGGTTAATCCATGGCCCGTGGCGGAGCGCTCCTGGTCGGGGCAAACCACCGTGACCTGATGACCAGCAGCGGCTGCCGCAGCCGCCAGGCTGCGGATGCCGTCGGCAAACACGCCGTCGTCGTTGCTGATCAGAATCCGCAGGGGCTTCATCAGGGGGGGTGATATGCGTTAAGTGGAACCTAGTCGTGATGGCTGCCTACAGTCATGGCCGCGATACCGATGCCTTGAGCGCCACGATCTCCCTGCAGCAGCTCACTGATCAGCTGGACGCCTTAGAGGCGGAGGCGGCCGTTGAGATTCAGGCGGCCGCCGATGCCGCCGCTCTCGAGCAGCTTCGCGTTGGATTGCTGGGTAAAAAGGGGCGCCTCTCAGCCGTTCTGGGGGCGATGGGCAAGCTGCCAGGGGAGGAACGCCCGCTTGTAGGCCAGCGCGCCAATGTCTTGAAGACTCAGGTGCAGCAGCTGCTGTCTGAGCGCCTTGAGGCGGTGAACAGTGCTGCGATGGCGACACGGATCGCCGCCGAAACTCTTGATGTCACGGCGGCTCCGCTGGGGGTACCGATGGGGCATCGGCACCCGTTGATCACCACGACGGAGGAGATTGTTGATCTGTTCTGTGGCCTTGGTTATCAGGTGGAAGAAGGTCCTGAAGTGGAGACGGATCACCACAACTTCAC
The DNA here is from genome assembly GCF_014279835.1 of Synechococcus sp. MVIR-18-1. Classification (NCBI taxonomy): domain Bacteria; kingdom Bacillati; phylum Cyanobacteriota; class Cyanophyceae; order Synechococcales; family Synechococcaceae; genus Synechococcus; species Synechococcus sp. MVIR-18-1. The sequence continues at coordinate 731,448 of NZ_CP047942.1, forward strand.
GGCGCTGAACATTCCGCCTGAGCACCCTGCGCGCGATATGCAGGACACGTTTTATTTGCAAGACAATCTGTTATTGCGCACCCACACCTCACCGGTGCAGATCCGACACCTGGAAAACAATCCACCACCGGTGCGGATCGTGGCTCCAGGCCGGGTTTATCGACGGGATGCGGTTGATGCAACCCATTCGCCTGTATTCCATCAGGTGGAAGTGTTGGCGATTGATGAGGGCTTGGACTTCAGCCACCTTCGCGGCACGGTGATGCAGTTCCTCAAGGCGTTCTTTGGGGACCTGCCGGTGCGCTTTCGCGCCAGCTACTTCCCCTTTACGGAACCCTCGGCTGAGGTGGATGTGCAATGGCGAGGGCGCTGGCTTGAGGTGATGGGCTGCGGAATGGTGGATCCAGCAGTGCTCGAAGGGTTAGGCCTGGACCCCGATCGATGGAGCGGTTTTGCTGCCGGTTTGGGAGTGGAGCGGTTCTGCATGGTGCGTCATGGCATTGACGACATCCGCCGTTTGTACACCAGTGATCTGCGCTTCCTGGATCAATTCTGATTCCAATCAATCCTTAGAGCTGCGAGTCAGCCCAGCCAGCTCAGTAGCACCTGCTTCAAAGAAGGCATGGTCCATTGCTTGAGCTCTTCATCCGCCGCCCACTGAATCGCCCGAACGCGTTGCTCTGAGCACTGCACCGCCTCCGCGACCGATTGAAAAAGATCGAGCTCCTGGGCATTGACGTCTGTCAAATCATCCTTGTCTCTTGAGACCATTGCCGTGAGATAGGCAAGCTTGATGGCAAGATCTCGTTCTTCTTTTGATGTCAACGCGCTCAAGCGCTTCAAGAGCTCATCACGCTCAATTCTTTTGGCACTTCCCCTTGCCACACTTTGATGACTTGATGGCGACGAATAGCCTTCAATTAAACGGTTTTTCAGGGCATCACGATCTTCCTGAAGACCGTGGCTATCGATAAGAGTGATGATCAAGTCTTCCTCTTCCTTAGACATTGAGCCATCGCAGTAGGCCACCTCCTGAACAAGCTGAAGCAGGGTTATGGAGCCGCTTTCGTTCATCGTCAAGGCGTCTTCTTCCCGACTTATTAGCATTACCAGCATCGATATCACCCCGCCTCCTCGTACGGGTGTTCGCCGCGATGCTCAACCACCTCAATTTCAGATGTAGATCGAGACGTTGAATCCTTGAGTGTTGACCATCTCATCTCGGCCGTCAGACCACTGGCTGAGTAGAAAGCTCCCATCTTTCTAAGCGTTAAGGCCGCTGAGATCGTGATCATCCAAATCAAAGGGCAGGTTGCTTAGCCAGTGAAAGCCGATTGGATTGAAGGGGATGACGGCTTAAGGCACTCAATCTTTTGCTGTGCTGCCGCTTCAGGGCAAGATGCATTTAGTAAGATTTTCTCAGCGTTCTCTCATCGTTGTCGCGTTTAAATAATGCATTATTAAGGAGCGAAAGCAAGTGACTTTTGGGGGGTTTAGACAGCCTCCCTTTTTTCTGAGCATTTCGCTTTCATGGTTTAAAATTTACTAAATCTTGGTATTGGTTGAAATAACAACGTAATTTGCAAATAATAATCAATATCTAAAGTTATCAGATATGTATTCTTGAAATTGTTTTCCTTAAGGCTCTACGTCTAGGCCGTTAATAATTAGGCATTTTTTCGTGTATCTGCTTTAGGCTCTGGATCTTTTCTTGGCCCTTGCATGGCTGTGCTTAGAAGACAAATGTAGAAGATTAGATGCTTTTGACTCGTCCTCAGCTTTTGTTAGCTTTGTTACCAGATTCCAGGTGTCTTGCGGTGAGAGCTCACCCTCTTCATTCCACTTAAGGCTTGATAGGTGATGAGTTGACATCTTGAATTCAACGAGTGACGAGACCCTAAGGGGAGTGGTGGAGCTGGCGTTACTCGTTGCACACCTTTTAACGGGAGAAATTATTAAAAAGGTTCTCTTTGATACATCTTGTTGGTCAATGTTCAAAGGTTTGCCGTTGACTTTTCTATTTGGGACTTCATAAGTCCTTATTGGCGAGGAATCTTGCTCCATCGTCCAAGGCGAAAAACTCAAGACATTGATGCTTTACTCATTAGCCATAGCGATAAGGCCATGGCGTCGATCAATCTGCTGATTTTGAGCTTTGTCCTGTCTGTTGTCCTCATCCCAACGAGTGAAGCCAAAGATCCCGCACCACTCAAGCTTGGTAAGTGCGACCCTGTTGGCGCAGTCAAAACTCTTGATGCAGGATTAAAGAAAGGGAAAAGCCTGAACGATGCGATGGCAATGGTCATCAAAAGTAAGCAATTTGATGGCTCAAATGCCTGCATCACGTTCATTCGAGAAGCATCGATGGAACGGCGTGAATCAGCCCCTTATGCGTTCAAAAAGCTTTGGATGGAGTAATCACTATTTATTTTTCTCCTTTTACTATTAAAAAGTTGGCTCTTTGATCAGCGAAGTGCTGATCATATTTAAACCTCTACCACATCAGCCTTCAGCGACTCCATCAAGAGATCAAACCGAACGGTGTCTGCTAAGCAACACACTGTTATCAGGAAATGTGACATGAGGTAGCCAGTCAAATGGGCTTCTCGACTGACATCAATTCGATCTCTATAGGCGTCAACGGTCTCGTTTAGTTCGAGGCTTGCCTGTAGACAAATGTTTTCAATTCTTAAGGATGTCATAGCTGTTCCCGATATTGCCACTCTGAGCACACATCCCATCCTTGGCATCAGTCGGTATACCTACGCGCTTAAATGTGTCTGCTTGGCAGTGAATAAATTCATAGAAGAACAGGATGCGCTGCCTGTTTGATCACCCCTAGCCTTTTGTCGGGGGATTTTGTTTCAGATGTTGTCATTAAGCAACCCTCAATGGCAACGCTGACTATCGGCATTGCTGATCCTTTGTTGCGCACCTCTGGATTTGCCGGACTTGATCGGTCTTTAGCGGTCATCGTCGCTAACGATTATGGAGGGTGCTCTCCTTCTTGGTAGGAGTCTTTGTTTTGTATTGGTATGGCACAAAGCTGACAGGTTGCGTCAGGATTGTGTAGTGACTTGAACAACAGTTGTGCTACTTCTCGCTCTGTTTTGTATTGTGAAGGCACAAAAGCAAGCTTGTTTTGTAACACTTTGAACATGATATCGGTTGACGCTATGGGTATAAAAGAGATGTAGCTTATCTACCAATCACGTTCACCTCACATCCCCATCTGTGAGGCGCAGATTCTCAGGTCACGGAACGGGGGCCTGTATTTCTGAGCAATCTCTCATGACCCTGACTTATCGCGGCAAGCAGTATGCACAAACCAAGAGTGCATCGACATCTGCTTCCAATAAAATTCGTCTTACTTACAGAGGTGTTGTCTACGCCAAGTGATTCACCCCGTTCATATCAAGTTGCCCTCGCTTGATCAGCGGGGGCTTTTTTGTGCATTGATCTAGAGATAAAGCTTAGATGTTCTCATTTCTCATTTCTCATTCCCTCCAGAGAACCGTAGTCCATTGCTTGAATCGTCGATAGATCTGTACGTTTTGGTTAAAGATGAGTTCGAGACTATGCGTAGACGAGGTGTTTTTTTGTCGTTTTTATCTGCAGATTGATGCCTACTGTGTTCTGATGCGCCTGTATTGACGTTTTTTGTGCCCTAACCGGACCCGCGATTGGTGGTTTCGCAGGGCAAAACTCTGCAAACTGTGGCCTTGCCCCCCATCAAGTCCTGCAGATGTGGTCGCACGCTGTTCACTGCATCATCAATGTCTGTTCTTAGTGTGTTCGATGGTTCCTCGCGAGCCTTGGAGGTTGTTCGGATCGTCTCGCGCCATGAGTGGTCGTTTCTCTCTCAGCTCCTCAACCGTGGTGATGCCTCCGAGACGCGACTGCCCCTGCCCTCAGTGCTGTGCAACATCCTGACGGAGTTGGGGCCTGTGTACGTGAAGCTGGGCCAGTTGTTGAGTACGCGCCCCGACTTGTTGGGGGAGGATTACATCGAGGCATTGAGCCAATTGCAGGCGGATGTTCCGGCTGTGCCCTGGGAGCAATTGAGACCCCAGCTGGAGCAAGAGCTGGGCTGCTCTGTTGACGAAGCGTTTTCAACGTTCGTGGACACACCGATTGCGGCTGGAAGTGTGGGGCAGGTGTACAAGGCGACCTTGCCTGAGCTGGGTGCTGTGGCCGTGAAAGTGTTGCGGCCAGGGATCGCTGCCCAGGTGGAAGAAGACGGTCGCTTGCTTCGCAAGATTGCCGCCCTCGCTGCAGCAACGTCTCTCGGCAGTTTGTATGACTTTGTTGGTCTTGCTGATCAGGTGCTTGAGGCGTTGGTGCGGGAGCTCGATTTCAGGATTGAGGCCTCCAATACCTTGCGGCTGCAGCGCAGTTTGGAGGGTTCAAGCTTTGTTCCTGATGGTCAGATTCGTCTGCCCCATGTGGTGCAGCAATTGTCGAGCCGCAGCGTCTTGGTGCTCGAGTGGATTGAGGGCGCATCGATCCTCAGTCCTGAAGCTCGAGAGGCTCTAGAGACTGGACCTGGGTTGGTGGCAACAACCACTGCTCTTCTTGGTGCCTTTGTAGAGCAGTACTTTGTGGAGGGGTTTTTTCATGCGGATCCCCATCCCGGCAATCTCAAAGTGCTGGCCGATGGAAGGGTGATCCTGCTGGATGCGGGCATGGTGGGCCTGTTTGATCCGCGCACGCGCAGCAACTTGCTGGATCTTGTCTTGGCACTGATTAACCAGGACGGCGCCCGGGCAACGGATGTGTTGGAGCAAATTGCACCCCCGGCTCGGGGGGTAAAAGTGGATCGTCAGCACTTGCAACGCCAGCTTGATCAGCTGATTGCCAAGAGTTTTTCCAAGCCTTTGGAGGAACTGAATTTCGCCCTGTTCCTTGCCGCCTTGCTGCAGCTGGCGAATCGCTCTGGGTTAAGGGTGCCTGGAACCCTTGGCCTGTTTGTGAAGTCCGTCACCAATTTGGAGGGGGTGGGCAACTCTTTAAACCCGGCATTTAGTTTCACCGGGGAGATGCAGCCCTTGGTGGCGCAGCTGCTGGCCCGTGCCGTGATGCTGCCTCAAGAGCGGCTGATGCAATTTGGCCTTGATTTGCGCAATCTCACGATTGATTCCCCGCGCCAGTTGAGTCAGCTGTTGCGGCGCTTCAGTAGTGATGAATTGGTGTTTGCCATTCAACTGGAAGGACTTGAGGCTGTGCGTTCCAGTTTGGAACGGTTGTCGCAACGAATTTCACTGGCGATTCTTGTGGCCTCGCTGTTGCTGAGTGCCACGGTGATGGCCACGTTGGCCCAACAACCTCTGCTGAGGGATGTCAGCGAGGGATTGTTTGTTGGAGCCACCTTGTTTGGTCTTTGGTTGATTGTGTCGCTGCTGCGTTCTAGTCGCCGGTGAGTGCGATGAAGCAAAAGCGGGTTTGCTTGTTATGAACGAAGCCAAGGATGTTTCAGTCCAAACAGATTCAGTGAATCCATCACGACTTTGTTGAGGGTTTTCCCGAACACCACCTGTGGCTCGTCTGCGCGAATCGGTATCACAGGGTGTTCAACGCTTTGAGACTTCGCTGTTCCCGAGATGACCTTGCGTCTGAGCAGTGAGTTTCCTGCTTCTAAACCGCACACATAGGCGCGCTCCTGGCATAGCCCTTTAGCGCCATGTTCTTGCGCGCCCATCCGCACCCAATCGCCAGCGCAGACGATCGAGGCGATAGAGGTTTCCAAGGGTGGCCTTTGCTTGAAACTTCCTGGGGAGAAGAGCGATACGCTCTTGGGATAGCGCTGCACTTCAGAGTCGAGCACCGCGGCTTCCTTGAAGCGCGGATCGCTGATCGGTAGCAACTGTTGGGTGAGCAATTCGATAATGGCTTGATCCTCCATCAGCGCAATTTTGGAGGCGTTGTAAAAGTCGCTGGCAATCACGGATCCCTGTGGTTCACTCCCGCCCCAGAGAGCCTGTTCGGCCTTGCTCTGCAGTTGGTCGAGCATGAAGAAGGTGCCGCCTGCTCCTTGTAAGGATTCGAAGCGAGAGAACACATTGGCCGGGTAGGGGATCGGGACATAGCGATCGAGCCATAGCCGCACGGACACCACATCAATGGCGCCAAGCGATCCAGCTGCAACCAGCTCCGGTGCTGCCTCTCGGCACTCTGGAGATTGGGACATGATCGAGCGGATGCCCTTGCAGCCCACGGCAAGTACCACCGCATCCACGTTTTGAATGCAATCGGTTTTGCCCGTTGCAACGGATTGAATGCCAACAGCGTTGATCTGGTTGGTTCCTGGTGCGAAGCGCAAGCTGGTGGCCAGGGTGCCGCCCAACACGCGCAGCTGATGCTCTGAGATCAGGCGTTGACTGAGGGGTTCAAAGAGTTTCTTGGCAATGCTTTCTGCATTGATCCAGCGCACATCAAATGAATCTTGATGGGCTAATGCGTAGTAATACAGCAGCTCCATCGTTACGGCAGCTGATAACTCCTCTGGTGGCTTGAACAGGCCCACAAGCAAAATGGGCCTTAGGAAATCATTGATCAAACGTTGGCTAATTCCTAGCTTGACGAATAGGTCTTGGGCGCTAAGTTTGTCGTATTCATTGAAAGTATCTTCGCTTCGATTCAGGTCTAAAATTGTATAAAGAAGTCCACTAATACTAAGACGATCTTGTAAAGGAAGCCGTTTAAAGTTTGTGAATGTGGCCACCATCTGGCCTAGGGGGCTGGGCCAGGCTGGTGCGTCGCCAAACACCGGAGCTGTGGCTTCTAGGCCATCGGGAGACCAGAAGGCGCTGGTGGTGAACTCGGTATAGATAGCGCCGAGGTTGAGGTCTTCCGTCAGGGCATTGATGTTGGGGTAGTCCTTCCAAAACCCCCGCGTGCCTGCCTCGAATGGTTTGCCGCTTTTGGTCATCAGTGGTGTGCTTCCGGTGGGATCACTGATCCCGTCGACCAGGGTCACGCGAACACCCGCTTCGCAGAGAGATTTGGAGGCGCCCCACCCTGCCCACCCCGCTCCGATCACGACCACATGGGACGGCGTGTTGTTTGGCATCGCTTGGGCTCGCCTCTGGGAGTTGCTTGAACGCTACGCAGGGCTGGTGGCGGGGCGGCCCTGGCTTCAAAAAACAACCTGACGCTGCTGTGAGCGGATTTTTCTCATAAAATGGGCGCGTTCTTTTGAGACGCGATCGGTGCCCAGGGTCGGACTGATCGTGAATGACGGAAAGTCACTCGCCGTTGACACTGCTCAAACGATTCAGGAGCGGCTCGAACGCGCCGGCCATGAGGTGGTCCGAGTTAGCAGTTCCGGCGGCATGGTGGGTTTTGCCAACCCAGACCAGCACTTGCGGATGCTTGGGTACAACGCCTGTGTGCCAGAGGGATTCGATGCCTCAATGGCGCTGGCCATTGTGTTGGGAGGTGATGGCACGGTGCTGTCAGCAGCCCGTCAAACAGCACCGATCGGTGTGCCAATTTTGACGATCAATACCGGTCATCTCGGCTTTCTCGCAGAGGCCTATCTCGGTGATCTCGATAAGGCCCTCGAGCAGATCCTCACCGATCGCTGGACGATCGAGGAGCGCGCCAACATGGTTGTGACCGTGATGCGCGGAGACCAACGGCGTTGGGAAGCCTTGTCTCTTAATGAGATGGCCTTGCACCGTGAGCCTCTCACCAGCATGTGCCATTTCGAAATTGCGATTGGCCGGCATGCACCTGTTGATATTTCCGCTGATGGAGTGATCCTGTCGACACCCACAGGGTCGACGGCCTATGCCCTTAGCGCTGGCGGACCTGTGATCACCCCAGAATGTCCGGTGTTGCAACTCACGCCGATTGCGGCCCATTCCTTGGCCTCGCGTGCGCTTGTGTTCAGTGACCAGGAACCTGTCACCGTCTTTCCAGCCACTCCCGAGCGCCTGATGATGGTGGTGGATGGAAGCGCAGGTTGTTACGTGTGGCCTGAGGACCGGGTTTTGATCCGGCGAAGTGATCATCCCGTGCGCTTTGTACGCCTCTCGGACCATGAGTTTTTCCAGGTGTTGCGCAACAAGCTGGGCTGGGGCTTGCCCCATGTGGCGAAGCCGGATCGTCCATGACCGAGCAGGGCGTGTTGGTGTTGGTTGGTGCTGAGGCCCTGCAGCTCAAAGATCGTCTAGAAGCCTCGGGCTATACAGCTTTGGTGTGGGGGGCTGGGGATCGAGCCATTGCATCTGATGGCCAGCAGCCGATAGCTGCGCTTGTGTCGCCGGGCCAGCTGCCTCAAGTGGCTGAGCTGCGCCAGTGGCTTGGAGCGCTGCCGATTCTGTTGGGCGTGACCGAAGACAGCATCGCCTCTCGAGAGCTTTGCTTCAGTTCTGGAGCAGATGACTTCTGGCTGTCCACCAGTGCACCAAGCGATCTCTTGCAACGCTTGCGCCTCCATCTGTCTCTTCAGAAACGCAAGGAAGAGCACTGTTCTGTGGTGGTGGTGGGCGATTTGCAGCTTGAAACCACTAGCGGCCTCGTGCGTCGTGGCACGCGGCCGATTGGCCTAACGGAGCGCGAATCGTCGTTGATGCTGCTGCTGTTTAAGGAGCGGGGCAAGGCCGTGAGCCGCAGTCAAATCCTGCGCGAGGTTTGGAACGATGAGCAAGGCGTGTCGAGCAATGTGGTGGAGGTGTACATCCGCTATCTGCGCCAAAAGCTTGAGGAGGGTGGCGATACTCGCTTGATCCACACCATTCGTGGCCGTGGTTATTGCCTCAACAACGGCGTTCCTTTTCTGAAGAGCTCTTAATGGACGTTTCTCCCCCCCAGCAGTTGCCCCTTGAGGCGCAATGGTGCGTTCGCCCCGACAGCTGTGTGTTGTTGGAAGTGGCAGATCAGCCCCACGAGCAACGGCTTGGACTGATGCAACGCCCGGCTCTGCCACCGCTGAGGGGGATGTGGTTTCCGTTTAAGCCAGCACGTCCGCTGCGTTTTTGGATGCTCAACACGATTGCGCCACTCGACATGGTGTTTGTGCACCAGGACGAGGTGATTGCGATCGAGGCTGAGGTGCCGATCTGTCCGGCGTTGCCTTGCAAGAGCTTTGGGCCGATGGCTGATGCGGACAGCGTGATTGAGCTAGGGGCTGGAGAGGCCAAGCGCCTGGGGCTTGGCGTTGGAGACGCGGTGGTGATCGAAACGATCCAACCGGTAATGTCAGCCAATGAAGCAGAGGTGGTACGCCCTGGAGACTAAAGCGTTACGCATGGGTAACGCAGAAGTGCCTAGCTGAAGAATCCCTTGGATTGAAGCCACAGCCCAACGGCAAGCAACGGGCCAACCCCTGCAATGAAAAGTGTGATCTTGAGGCGCAGGGGTGAGACCTGGGGTTTGCGTTCTCGGATGGCCATCCTGCGAGCTTCAAAGTGCTTGATTCTGACCTTTTTCTGATCAATCGCGTTAGGCCCCGTTCTGGCGGGGAGCGCTTCCCTTGAGGATCAACACCGGATTCATCGGAGCAAGCCGGGTGCCATCAGCCAGCGGTTGGCCGCGCCAGGCCTGCTGCTGACTCACCTTCACCGAGTACTTGGCGGCCTCGAGCACTGGCCTCAGCTCCGCTAAGGCTTCCAAGGTGGCAAGAGGAATCACCACGTCACCCTCGGGGGCCATGCACTGGATCACCTGCTCCAGCAGGGCCCTGCGTTTGCGGCCACCGCCACCAATCAGCACCCGGTTAGGGGCAGCTAAGGCAGCGGGGAGGTTGGGGAGTTCTTCCATGGCATCCCCCTCCAGCACTGCTGCTGGTTGAACCCCGAGGCGTGCGGCATTGGCGGCGATGAGCGAAGAACCACCGCTGCGCTGTTCAATGCAAAGCAACTGCAACTGCGGCCGCAGCCGCAGCGCTTCCAGGCCCACGCTGCCTGTGCCAGCACCCAGATCCCAGAGCACGCCGCGAGCAGGAAGGTTGAGCTCCGCGAGCAATTGGATCCGCACCTCCCGTTTGGTCATCAAGCCAGGGCGGTCGCTGTGTTGGAGAAACACACCATCCTCCAGGCCAAACAGAGGAAGTTGATCGGCGGGTGGAGCCGCTTGAGCTTCCGCGAGCAACACCACCAAATGCAGGGGGTGCAAATCGCTAGGCGTGGCTTGGCAGGGGGCCAGCCGTTGCACGCGCTCACTGCTGTGACCAAGCGATTCGCAGAGCCAGAGGGCATAGGCCGATTCCAGGCCGCTGCTGCGCAAGCTTTGGCGCACCTCGTCTACGCCACCGCGACTGGGATCGGTGAGCACGGCCAAGGCGCTGGGGCGTTGTTGCAAGCGCTGAGCGAGGGGTGCTGGGTCGCGGCCATGCAAGCTGAGCCATTGCGCGTCCTGCCAGGGCCTGCCCAGTCGGGAAAATGCCAGTTGCAAGGACGAGGGGCCTGGATGAAAGCGCAGACGTTCGCGTCCCAGGCGCTCGATCAAGATCCGGCCGATACCGAACCACAACGGATCACCGCTGGCCAGCACCACCGCGCGCTGATCCCTCCCGAGTGCCAACAACTCCTCGCTTAGAGCGATTGGATTGTCACTGGCGATGCAGCGCTGGTTTGATTCAGAGTTACGCCATTGCTGTAGGGCAGGCAGCAACCGTTTGGGGGCTGCCAGCAGGTGGGCCTGTTCCAACAAAAGCTGAGCTCCGGGTGGGAGCGAGCCGGGCGCACCGGCGTCGGTACCGATCACATCGATCATCACGCCATTGTGCTGCGTTCTCAACACGGGTTCGCTGATCCCAATCGGGCAAAATTTTGACTTCGTTTGTCTGCGCAGCGAATGACGTGCTTAAACGGCTCAACAGAAACTTTTGTCGAATGGGTATGTCAGGCATTTCCAGCAAGCTGCGCAGGCACTCTTCTGCTTTGTTGCTTACATCTTTAGTGGTGGCAGCAGTTAGTGCATCGGATCGTGCCGTCAATGCACAACAGGCACAAGCGAGTAATCGCTATACCACTCCCATCCCTGAGGAGATTTTCACTCCAGACACCGTTAAGACAAGTGCTGGAACGTTTCGGTTCTTCGATGGGATGCCTGATGCAGAAACAGTTCGAACAAGTTTCGAAAATCTAAAATTTATACGTGGCTATGAAACCTTCCTGACCTTGATGCCCGCAGCAAGTATCGAAATGCTGCGTCATGGTCATGCCGGGATTGGAGTTGATGATCACACCAAGGTGGCCTTGTTGTCTCCCTTGAATTCGAATCCTCTGTTTCTCACCGGTAATACCGATACTATTTATGGCTCAACATTTTTCAACCTTAAGGACACAGGTCCTCTGGTTATCGAGATCCCTGCTGGGCTTGGTCCAGGCACGATTAACGATGCCTTTTTTCGCTTTGTCGCTGATACGGGGGCTCCGGGCCCTGATAAGGGGAAAGGTGGTAAATATTTGATCTTGGGTCCAGATGATGCTGAGCCAAGCAATGTTGGTGATTATTTTGTTTTCCGCTCTCCAACATATTCAAACTGGTTGATTCTCAGGGCTTTCCTTGATTCCAACGGCATGCCTGATAAGGCCATTGCTATCTATGAGAACGGATTACGTCTTTATCCCTATTCGCAGAAAGGCAATCCACCTCAGATGAGCTTTATTAAAGCTGGCGAACAGGTGTTTAATACGGTTCATGCCAATAATTTTGAGTTTTTCAATGAACTCAACACGGTGATCCAGCGTGAGCCCATTGCTTTCTTAGATCCCGAGCTAAGGGGATTGGCATCGTCGATTGGTCTCGAAAGAGGTCAACCTTTTTCTCCTTCCCCAGAAGATAGGAAGCTCCTAGAGGAAGCGATTCAAGTGGGTGTTGCTTATGTGCGCTCTGATATGGGTAAGCCTCGAAATGAGGATGTTTACTTCTATCCAGGCAAGCAATGGTTCACGCCGTTTGCAGGTGGGAGTCATGAGTGGCTGATTGATGGTGGGAAAGGTGGCCTCAACCTCGATGCCCGTAATAATTTCTTTTGGGGCTACACCGTTAACACTCCGGCCATGGTGCTGAAAATGGTGGGTGTCGGATCCCAGTACGGAGTGGTAGCGACTGATTCCAATAGTGTCTATCTCGATGGAAGTAAGACTTACAAATTCACGATCGATAAAGATGTACCTGCGAAAGATTTTTGGTCGATGGTCGTTTATGACCCGCAGACTCGATCTGAACTGCAGACGGGTCAACTTTTACCTAGTAAAAATAGTGTCCGAAATAAAGATATAAACATGAATGCTGATGGCAGTATTGATCTGTATTTTGGTCCTAAAGCACCTATAGGACAAGAAGCAAATTGGATTGAAACTGTTCCTGGCAAGGGTTGGTTCGCTGTCTTCCGTCTCTATGGTCCGCTGGAGCCTTGGTTCGATAAAACCTGGCAGCTTAATGACATTCAGCCTCTTGGTTGAGGTCTAAACCAATCAATCTCACAATTTATCCTCAACCATGACTTTATTTACTCGCTTCCCTTCAGCTGTTCTTTCTGCTTTATTCTTGGCTTGTAGCGGTTCTGTGCTTCATGCCGCTGATATTGCGCCAAAGGGCTATAACACGCTTATTCCTGTCGACGTTTTGACGACAGACACTGTTAAGACTCGGATCGGCACGTTTAAGTATTTCGATGGTTTCCCTGATGACGAGACGATGCGAAAGGCACGGCGTCAGGTGGATTTAGGCCGTGGAATTCAGACCTTCCTCAATTTCATGCCAGCCGCTTCGCTGGAGATGCTGTACGTGGGACATCTTGATGGCTATGGCCTGAAGCCGAATCGGGACATTGGCATTTTTGATGAGCTGATGAGTTCTAAGTCCCTGTGGCTTACAGGAAATACCGATACGGTCTACGCCTCAGCTTTCCTAGATCTCAGCGATGGTCCGGTCGTTGTGGAGGTTCCACCCGGTACAGGTCCAGGAACGGTGAATGATGCTTTCTTCCGATTTGTGGTGGATATGGGAGGCCCTGGACCTGACAAGGGTAAGGGCGGTAAGTATCTCATTCTTGGGCCTGGTCAACAGGCGCCTGCATCCACTGATGGGTTTTATATTGCACAGACCCCTAGCATCATCAACTGGTTGATTCTTCGAGGTTTTCTTGATGATCAAGGCCAGCCAGATACGGCACGGGATAGCTTCAGAAATGGCTTGAAGATCTACCCCTATGCGATGCGGGCCAATCCACAAGCCAACTCTTTCAAGGATCTCACCGACTGGACGGTGAACACCATTCATGCCAATAATTTCAGGTTCTATGAAGAGCTGAATGAGGTGATTCAGCGTGAGCCTTCCGAGATGTTTTCTCCAGAGCTTCTTGGAATGGCGTCAGCGATTGGTATTCAAAAAGGCAAGCCGTTTGCTCCGGATGCTGAGCAAAGGGAACTGCTTACAGAATCAGTTGCGATTGGTAATGCCACGGCTCGTTCGATCCTATTTTCACCTCAGGATCCCAAGGCTTATATCTACCCAGGTAAAGCTGGTTATTGGCAAACTGGATTTCCTGGAGGTAGTCACGAGTATCTCGTGAACAATGGAAATGGTGGGCGCGATATGGATGGCCGCACCTTGTTTTTCTATCTTGCCACGGTGAATACACCGGCGATGGCTCTTGAGCTACCAGGGGTTGGGTCTCAATATGCTTTCTCTTCTAGGGATGCGAAAGGTGCTTATCTCGATGGAGCCAACACCTATAAACTCACAGTTCCTGCCAATGCTCCGGCGAATCGTTTCTGGTCATTTGTGGTTTACGACCCCCAAACCCGTTCGATGCTGCAAAGCAAGGAATCGCCTTATCCCAGTAAAAACAACAAGCGCAATCAGGATATGGTGAGCAATGCTGATGGCAGCGTTGATCTGTACTTCGGACCTGAACCACCAGCGGGCCAGGAGGCCAATTGGGTGAAAACCATTCCTGGTAAGGGTTGGTTTGGGATCTTTCGTTTGTACGGGCCGGAGCAAGCTTGGTTCGACCGGTCCTGGACGCTTGGCTCGATAGAAAGGCTCTAAATCAATTTGATCTGCATCACAACATCAGGAGCTATGTTCATAGCTCTTGATGTTGTTGCGAAGACTGGCGATAAAGAAGGCAAGGCAAAGTCCCCAGATGATGCCTTTCACGATGATGGCGTTCATATCCTCAATCGGATGATCTTTTCTGAAGGCTGTTCTATTCCACGTAGATAGTCCTATAAATGGGCAAAAATTAGAGCGATTGGATGATCACTGGCGATGCAACGCTGGTTTGGTTCAGAGGTGCGCCATTGCTGCAGGGCAGGCAGCATCCGTTTTGGGGCTGCCAGCAGGTGGGCCTGCTCCACCAAAAGCTGAGCTCAGGGTGGGAGCGAGCCGGGCGCACCGGCTTCGGTGCCGATCACATCGATCATCACGCCATTGTGCTGCGTCTAAGGCAGCGATCTTTGCTTCTTATTTTGATTCTTACTTTGGTTCGGATTGTGCGAGATGGCTTGCTCGATTGGGTGAATAGCCAGACAAAGTCTTTCAACGTGATTTAGACGTTTAAAGGAATCAAAAGACTCATGGCACCTCATATGACTTCACTCTCAGGGCGATTCGCTGGTGTGGCCTCAGCGCTGAGCCTCGGACTCCTCTCTGTTGCTACGCCTTCTGTGTCAAAGGCGGAATCGATTGCAGCTTCGAATCGTTGCCCTGAGCCCGCTGTTGTTGTTGAAAGTGATGCGGTTGTTCCTGTCACGAAGGCAAACTATGCAGCGGCTGAAACACAGACCGTGTTTGCCAAGTACATCGCCAACGTTGCCAAGGGAAGCTGCAGCGGTGGGATGGGTGTGCTGTTGAACGTCAGCAAAGCAGCAGATCCAAAGGATCGAACGGTGATTCGCATCAATTTCGATACCTTGTATTCATGGTTGATTTTGGATCTCAATGATCCGGCAACGATCACGCTTCCCGAAACAGGTGGTCGTTATCAAAGCGCCATGGTTGTGGATGATCAGGGATATACATCTGTCTATAAGAACCCTGGCGATTATGAATTAACCAAGGAAAATGTTGGCAGTCGCAATGCCTTGGTAGGGTTCCGCACCGGCGTGAACATGAATGATCCGGAAGACCTCGCCAAAGCTCGCGATTTGCAGAAGAAATTAAAGGTGAGCCAGGCGAATCGTGGTGAATTTGTGCAGCCCAATCGATGGAACCTCGAGGAGATGCTTGCCTTACGCGCTGCTTACAATCAAGAACGTAACGAGCAAGGTGTGAAGTCTGAAGACCTCTATGGCCGTAAGGGTGTTATCTCTCCAGAGCGCAATAATATGGGCGTTGCTGTGGGGATTGGAGGATTACCAAAAGAAGGGGCTGTCTATCTCTTCTATACGCCGTCTTCAGATGAGGCTCAAACGCTCACTCTCAAAGATGTTCCTTATGGAAACAATGCATTCTGGTCTTTAACTGTTTACGACAAGGATGGCTTCCCTGTTGGTGACAATTACAACGTCAACAGTGCCTTCGTAACAGCGAATGATCAAGGTGAAGTGGTGCTGAATTTTGGTGGTGATTCCAGTCAGGAGAATTACCTTGGCGTTTACCCAGGTTGGAATGCCACCTTGAGGATTTACAACCCCACTCCTGCTTATTTTGATGGCTCCTGGACGCGTCCGGAGTTGGTGCTGAAGTGAGTGTCTGATGCGATCAGGAAAGATCAGGGTCCCATGGCTTCAACCGTGGATAGGCCCCATTTTTGATCCCAATGGTGCGTAATGCTGCATCGCTGCTGGTCTGCAGTGATGCAGGCCCTTCATTCATGGTTATGACTAAACAAACAATGATCGGCTCAGTGGGATTTCGTTTATTCAGGCGTCAAGCGCGCACCGTCTTGATGGCTTCAGCTCTTGGAGCAGGGCTGCTAGTTGGTTCGCAAACCAGAGCTGACAGTGGTCACTCGCACGCAACGAAGCACAACTGCCCTGAAGCGGCGATTGAGACCAAAGCCACTGCGGTCACACCGGTGACCAAGGCCAATTACGCCGTTGCTGAGACGGAGGTGATTCTTGAAGATTACGTCCGCAAAATTGCCAAGGGAACGTGTGGCACGGGTGTTGGAGAGTTTATGCACCTCAGTAAGGCCATGGATCCAGCGGATCGGACCATCCTGAGGCCCAATTTCGATACGTTGTACTCCTTTGCAGTGCTGGATCTTGACAGCCCTGCAACCGTTGTCTTACCTGAAACAGACCGCTATCAAATCCTTGAAGTGGTTGATGAGGAGCATTGGATTCCCGTTGTTAGCGCTAAGCCCGGTCGTTATGAGTTGACGAAGGAGGCCATAGGGAGTCGCTATGTGTTCGCGTTCGTGCGCACACAGGTGAACATGCAGGATCCCGCTGATTTGCAAGCCGCCGCTGCTGTTCAAAAGCAAATTGGTTTGGAGCAGGCCAACAAAGGTGAATTTATCTCTAACCATCGCTACAACATGCAGGAGATTCTTGATCTCCGTTCCGATTACAACAGTCGCCGTGAACCCGAGGGTGTGACCTCGGAGAACGCCTTTGGCAAAAGGGGAGAGATCAGCGATGAGCTGCGTAATTTCGGCGTTGCAGTGGGCTGGGGTGGATTGCCTAAGCAAGGAGCTGTCTATCCCTTCCCCAAGATTGTTGACTCCATCGAGCCTCACACTCTTGTGATGAAGGATGTGCCCAATGATCCTCGGGCTTTCTGGTCCGTCACGGTGTATGACGCCAAAGGGTTTTCAACCGGTGAAAAATATAATGTCAACAGTGCATTTGCCAAGGCCAATGAAAAAGGTGAATATGTTATTCATCTAGGTGGAGATAAAAATCAGGATAATTATCTTGATATTTATCCGGGTTGGAATGTGGCTATTCGTGTTTACTCTCCAACAAAGTCGTATTTCGATGGCAGCTGGAAACTACCTCAGTTTCAGCCCGTTCAATAACTTTGAAGCCCGGGTTTTTAACCCGGGCTTTTTGACTTGACGTTTTGTATGCCCGATGTTGTGTGATTGATTATCAGTCAAACAGCCAGCGCAGGCCAAGGTTCACGCCGCTTTGGTCCACGCTGTAGGCGTTGCCACCGCCTCCGGCGTAATCAAGCCCGAAGTACTTATAGGAAAGGGAGATTTGGGCTGAGTTTCCCAGGGCGTAGGCAATGCCTGCCTGCGCCGTTCCGCTCAGATCTTGTTCGCCGCTCAAGCCGAACCCGCCGGCATCCAGGTAGGCAAACGCTTGCCAGTCTTCACTGATGGCATAGGTGCCGAAGGCACCGATCAGCGGTTGCACCCAGGTGTTACCCCAGCTTTCGCTGGAGGCTTTCTCCAGTTCACGCGTGTTCTCCAGGCTTACTCCCTGACCTTCCACGGAAACGGTGGTTTCATTGCGAACGGACCAGCTGGTGTTGAGGTTGGCGTCGATCACTCGGGCTCCAAGCAGGCCAAGAAAACTGCTACTTCCTTTTTTCATCCGTGGTTTCTGAATCGCTCCTGCTCGGTAGCGGAAGGCCAGATCAACGATGGTTTGATTGACATCAACGTCAACATCTAGATCTCCATCGACGCGAACCGTGCTCTGTATGAGGGCTGCAGGAAGTCCTAGCTGATTGCGCAAGGGGTTCGTTGTTTCCTTAAAGAAGGATTTGGATCCGCTTCCGGACTGGCTCCCGTGATTGACACCGGCCATGAACCCGAATCGGCCATATTCAACTTGTGCTTTAAAGGTGAGCACTCCATCGAGCGAACTAAGCACATCCGAGAGGGATTGTTCCGCGCTGCTTGTATTGCCGTTGATGGTTGTTGTGCTGTAAGTGGTTGGAACTAGGAAGGAATAGAGATCCAGGTACACACGCCAGCTGTCTTCCTCGTCTTGTTCCTGTTCGGATTGCGTTTCTTCATTATTCGCTTGACTGAGCACGAGGGGTGCAATTTCTTCTGTTTGAGAGATTTCAGGATCGACGTTGGCTACTACATCAGTCTCAATCTGAGTTTCATTGGTATCAACGATTTCTGCCGCGAGTAACGGTTTCATCGATGCTTCCACGCACAGCATGCTTAGTGGAGCGATGAGAGCCAGGGGCAGAAAGCGTGTCACGTATGGAATTGAGATTCGCTGAAACTTAGGCGGGGCAATTTGTTATTGCTGCTGAATCTGATCCCATTCGTGCTGATTTTTGTGGGATGCCCTTGTCGGCTTGGTTTGATGCAATAAAACTCAATCGGTTTTTGGATCAAATTGATGATTTCGCGTTTCCGTGGGCGTTTAGGCCTGGCATGGCTACTTGGATGTGTGGCCCTTCTGGCCCCTTCCGTTGCTGAGGCGCAAGAGAAGTCTGAGTTTTTGGTCGCCGACCCTGTTGATTTTGATTTCACGCCTCTCGTTCATAGTGAAATTGCACAGGCTTCTGCCGACGGTCAACCTCCTGGTACGGATAATCAACCGGTCACGGTGACTCCAGGCGAATCGGTTGCTGCGGAGGAGGGTTCGTTGGCGAAGGCGGCGCAAAACCCGATTGCCAGTTTGATCAGCCTTCCCATTCAGTGGAACAGCACTCCAAATACGCAATGGGCGCCGAATCTTTTGGACCCCAAGGCCAAGCAGAATCAGACTCAAAATGTAGTCAATGTGCAGCCGGTTATTCCCTTCAAGGTGAGCGATGGCCTGACATTGGTCACACGCACGATTGTTCCTTTTATTTCCCAGCCGTGGGTTGGCGGTACCTCGATTCAGGCACTTGGAGATATCAATCCTTCGGTGTTCTTGGTACCCACGTTGAAAGGCAATTTCACGGTTGGTGTGGGACCTACCGTGGTTCTCCCAACGGCGACTGACAGCAGGCTTAGTTCCGGGCAGTGGAGTGCTGGTCCTACGGGTGTTTTGGTTTACACAAAAGGAAAAATCGTTGCCGGCGGTTTGATTAATAATATTTGGTCATTCGCTGGAGATGGCAAGAAAAATGATGTCAATAAAATGTTGATCCAGCCTTTTTTGAATTACAACCTTCCTAAGGGGTGGTATTTGACCAGCTCTCCCATTATTACTGCGAATTGGAATACCCCTGATAATAAGGGTTGGACAGTTCCTGTCGGTGCTGGCTTTGGTCGCGTTTTTGTGCTCGGCAAGCAGCCAGTCAATGCTTCTCTTAGCGCTTATTACAACGCAATTAAGCCAGAGGTTGCTGGCGAAACTCTCATCGGCGATTGGACATTGCGCGCACAGGTTCAGTTCTTGTTCCCAACTGGTAGCTAAGCCCTTCAACTGTCATTGATGACGCTAATGTCAGGGTGTAAAAATTGATCTTTTCACCCTGCATCTGTTGGTTGCCGTGGTTGGGATGATGCTTCTAAAGGATTAGATTAGCATGCTTTTAGATTTGGATTGAGTCTACTTTAAAATTATTCTTTTCATGAGCAATCAACACGGTCGAATGATTATTATTCCATCAGGTGAATACTCAATCGGTTCCGACTCTTTTTATCCAGAAGAAGCGCCTGTTCGTTCTATTCAAATCAAGTCTTTCAAGATCGACGAAACTCCTGTTACCAATAGCGAGTATTCGTGTTTTGTCTCTGAGACTGGATACGTCACGGTCTCTGAAAAGCCGCCCGATCCTGTCTTGTATCCCAATCTTCCGCCTGATCAACAGAAGCCAGAATCAGCGGTGTTTATTCCGCCTCCTCCAACGGTGGATCGCAATCAACCAATGTCTTGGTGGGCCTTGATCGAAGGAGCCGATTGGCGGCATCCCCAGGGGCCTGATTCCAGCATCTCCGACAAGATGGATCACCCTGTGGTTCATCTTGCTTATGAAGACGCCCTTGCTTACGCCCAATGGATTGGCAAACGTTTACCGACTGCTGATGAATGGGAGGTGGCTGCCAGAGGTGGCTTGGTTCAGCAGAACTATTCCTGGGGTGCGGAGATGACTCCAGGTGGTCAGTGGCTTGCCAATGTTTGGCAAGGAGCGTTCCCTTGGACAAATGAACAGACGGACGGATGGTTCTGGACGTCTCCGGTGGGATCGTTTCCCGCTAACGGCTACGGCCTTGTCGACATGTGCGGCAATGTTTGGGAGTGGACCTCCACGTTGTTTCCGGTTCCCAAAGGTGAGCAGGAGCGTCGGATCATCAAAGGTGGATCCTTCCTTTGTGCTGAGAACTACTGCCATCGCTTCAGGCCAGCGGCTTTGATGGGACAAACAACTGATACAGCAACCTGCCATATGGGATTCCGTTGTGCGGCGGATTCAGCCTGAGATGTGAGTTGATCCGAATCGTGCTCAATTCATCCTTTCCGATGTTTGCTGTCGAATCCAGTAGCTAATGCTTAGGGAAGTTTTTGTTCTCTGATGCCCCGGCTTGAAACCAGTCTGTTGATCTTGGCTTTGCTCGGTGGGGGGCTGCCGCTTGGAGGTCCTGTTCAAGCCGCGGATGCACCAAGCCACTGTGAATCCAACGTGGGATCCCCTTCTGATCTGAAGGAGCTGAAACACGGTCTTGTGCAGGGCTACCTCGCACAGGACACTCTTCCTGATTCCCTAAAACTGCTTGCTCCGCCGCCTGCTCCAGGATCAGCGGCACAGGCGCTCGATGATGAGTACGCCAACCTCAACATTGCTCTTCAGGAGACCCCACGCTGGAACCAAGCCGCAACGGATGCCGATCTCAACTTCCCTGCTGCTGCGTCAATTTTTTCCTGCAGTTTGGGAGTTGAGATTTCTGAGGAGCGAACCCCCAGGCTGTACACGCTCCTGCGTCGCTCACTGACCGACGCGGGACTTGCTTCTTACAAAGCAAAGATGCACTACCAACGGCCTAGGCCATTCGTGAGCAATAGACAGTCGATCTGCACCCCTGAAGATGAGTCGATACTCCGATCCGACGGTTCTTATCCGTCGGGGCACACATCAGTGGGCTGGGCCTGGGCTCTGATCCTCAGTGAGATTGCTCCAAGCCAACAGGATCAAATTCTCCAACGTGGGATTGAGTATGGAAAGAGCCGAAACGTCTGCAATGTGCACTGGTACAGCGACGTCCAGGCGGGGCAGCTCATCGGCTCAGCAACCGTGGCCCAACTGCACGCCAATCCCGTCTTTCGCGCTGATTTACGTGCAGCAGCAGCAGAAGTTAAGGCGCAACAAGCGCTGAATCAAAACGCAAACGGCATCGACTGCGAGCTCGAGCAACAAGCGCTGCGTCCCTGAACGACTTATCCCATGACCAAGCCATGCCCTCAACCCTTGTCCTGAACGCTGATTTAGACGTCTGCCCAGCCCTTGGGACGTGGATCATCAACAACACCCAACTGCTATCTGGGTTTTCACTCTTGATCGCAGAAGACGTGCTGCAGGAGCTCGCGAAGCGCTATCCCTTGCAGGGCCTCTCGATCGTTCAGGCTCGGGCGATTCGCCAAGGCGGAGACATTGCGATGGCCGCCACGATCCTCAACGGTGAGATCAGTGGTCTCATTCACTTCCCCTCTCCACCTCAACGTCAAGGCAGGGATGTGCTGTCTGAGCCGTTGGTTCGTGCAGCACTGCTCCAAGACCTGCCGGTTGCCCTGAATCCAGCCACGGCATCGGCGTTGATGCAGGGCGTGAAAAGAAGCCGCAGGGGGTATCTGATTTTTAATCCCGTCTCCGGTCAAGGAGATCCTGAAGCGGAGCTGGCCGAAATTCGCTCTTATCTTGAGCCTCAGTTCATGCTGCAGATTTGGAAGACGCGACCCGATCGAGACCCCGCCGAACAAGCCAAAGACTTGATCAAGGAGATCAATGCCTTTGATGCTGAAGGGGAGGGAGATTCGATCATCATTGCCTCGGGCGGCGATGGCACGGTTGGTGCCGTTGCTAGTGCCCTTCAAAACAGCAATATTCCCCTTGGCATCATTCCCCGTGGCACCGCCAATGCCTTTTCGGTTGCGCTGGGAATTCCTACGGGATTGAAGGCCGCTTGCACCAATTTGCTCCTTGGCAACCTGCGTCGGGTTGATGTTGCTCTGTGCAATAACCGACCGATGATTTTGTTAGCTGGCCTCGGCTTTGAGGCAGGAATGGTGGATAAAGCGAGCCGTGAATTAAAGAACATTCTCGGACCCATGGCCTACATTTTTTCAGGTGCCCGGCAGCTGGTGGATCAGCAACCTTTCCACGCCACGATGCAGATTGATGGAAAGGACTACAGGCTTGATGCCAGCGCGATCACGATGGCCAATGCCGCTCCGGCCACATCCGTGATGGCCCAGGGTTTTGGAGAGGTGATTCCAGACGATGGATTGCTCGAGGTGATCGTTGCTTCTCCGAAGGACCGCATCAGTGGGCTTTCGGTGCTCTCAAGTCTTGCTTGGTCAGCGATCATGAGCAGTAGCGCCAATCACAACAACAATATTGCTTGTTTTCGAACCAAAGAACTACAAATTGAACTGGATGATGTTCAGAAATTGGTGATCGATGGTGAGGTTCTCGATGCGAAAAGTATTACTTTGAGTGTGAATCCTGGAGCCCTGCAGGTGGTTGCTCCAATCCCCTTGAAATCTTGAACTTCGCCAGTGATCCCAGCATCCAGCGGAAGATCAGCAAGATGGCCGCGCGCGTGCGCTGGAAGCATCCAGAGCTGATTCGCCAAGGGATTGATCAGACCCGACTCGTGATTGACCAGGGGAATGACAACCCTGGTAGCGACGATGCCTTTTACTTTTTGGTTCTTGGCGATAGTGGTACTGGTCGTCATCGCTTCCAGAGTCCTCCCCGTCGGATTGCTGAACGACTGCTACCGCATAAAGCGGATGCAGCTTTTCTGCTGCACACCGGAGATGTGGTTTATCTGGTTGGCGCTTTGGATCAGTACCGCGCCAACTTTTTAAGGCCCTACCGGGAATGGCTTGATCAGGGCAACGCTTGGAAAAGCATGAGCCCTGAAGGCTTGGTCTTTAATCAGCCATTTTTGCCAGTTCCTGGTAACCACGATTACTACGACCTTTCATGGCCTGTTGCCTTGCTCGCGGGGCTGACCCTTCCGTTGCGCCGCTATTTGCAATGGTTTGATGATGTCGATGCCGGCTGGCGCGGCTCTCGCCAGGGTGAGGCCTATGCCCGCGTGTTTTTGGATGTTCTGAATCAAATCCCCCCAGCCCGGCTGACGAACCATCTCGAGTTGCATTACGACGCTGTTTGGGATGGACAGCGATGTTTGCGATACCGGCCTGGTGTGAACACGCGTCTCCCCAATCGTTATTTTCGTTTCCGACAGGCTGGTGTTGATGTGTTTGCGATCGATTCGAACACCCTGATGTCGCCCGAAAAACCAACGAATAATCTTCGCAACTTGCGAGGAGATTTGCGCAGTCTTGAAGAACGTCGAACCACTCTCTACAAAACATTGGCGAGTAGCAACCTCGATGAAACCCACCGAGATGAACTGTTTGATGCGTTGGAAACGCTCCAGGAGGAATGCTTCGATCTTCAACGTCAAATTAAGCAACTCAATCAGATCAATCAAGCAGCGCTAGTTGATCATGAGCAACTGGAATGGCTCAAGGAGGGGTTAATCACATCCCATCGCGATCCAGAAGTGAGGGGCAGGATTTTGACGATGCATCACCCGGCCTATGTCACCGAGAAAACAAAATGCAACCAGGCCGATACGCATGCGATTCGCAGGCAATTGCGCGCTGTTTTCGATGCTGTTGTGAGGGCTCTAGGTGAGGATCTCGGATCGGCCAAACCCGTTGATCTTGTGCTGAGTGGGCACGCCCATTGCCTAGAGGTGCTTCGCACCCATGACACGGGACATGCAGACAGCCACATCAACTGGGTGATTTGCGGCGGCAGCGGCTATGGATTGCGAGCTCAGCGACGGGAAGGTGCTGAGATTACGGAACAAACAGTGGATGGAAAGACCAGGGTGGTGGCAACGAGCGAGCTGTTTATTGGGCGAAACTCGACTGATGCAGGGGGACGCGATGGCTACAGCGGTTTGCGTGTCGACGTTGCAGAGGGGCGCCCCCTCACCATCCGTTTAACGCCTTTGGTGTCGTGCCGAGATGGCAAGAGTTGGCTGGATGCAGATCCTGATCCGATCAGCTTGAGGTCGTGAACTCTTGATTGAATGGATCACTGATTGCCTAGCAGTGGTGTTTCCTTTTTGGTGTGTTGATTGGCTTAATGCGAGTGATTGCGTTGATAGATTCTGAGCTGGTGACTGATCCATCCAGGGCCTAATAAGCCAAGAACGATGATGGTGAGTGAGGCGGTGAGCCGGCTTGAGAGCGTTCGTGCTTCTTCTAGGCCGCCCAATACAAAGGCGATGCCAACTAAGACACCGAAGACACCGGTAAATGTTCCACTGAGCGTGCGCAATAATTCTCCGATCGATCGTCCTTCAACAGCATCAGGATTGATGCCGACCCGAGAGCCTGAAAAAAAGCCAGTGATGCCTAAGACAACAATAAAGAGAAAGCGTTCTAAGGCCGTATTCGCTGGTGCAGCCCCATGTTGTTGAATATTGTTCACCATTGATGATGCTGTTCCTAGGAAACTTCCGCTGCAGAGTCCGATCCCAGACCACCAGAGCAAAGGTTGATGCAAGCGATTTCTCAGTCTGCTCAGCAAAATTAGCAAAAGGCAGCTTATGACTAAGCCTGCAAATAATGATGCTGTAAGTGTGATAAAATAGCCGATCGCAGCGGAAATAAGTAAAGCGCTCAAGTCGGATTCTCTACGGGGCTTTAACTTGAGCGGGGTTTCATTGATTGGATCGTTTTGCATGGGTGTGATTTCGTTGTTTTCGACGCATTAAGCCTGTGATGTGGTTTTTTTGCGCCATTTCATGAAGGGTGCAGATCCGATTGCTGTGATCACGACGTAGCCAACGACAGCAGCCTTGATGTCCATCGCGCCGGGAGCCATCTGTTGAACGATCAACAACGCCAGGCCTGGATTACGCATGGAAAGAACCAGCGGAATAGTGCTGCGCTCGACGCTGTCTTCTCCGGCAATCGTAAACCCTAGAGCGAGTGCGATCCAGGTGAGGATCAGCATCAATAAGGCACCTTTGAGGTTGCCGATCAGCATCGGCGCTGCTTGTGGTAAAGCCACAATCAGGATTAAGACCAAGAGGGCTAATAACAGCGCAGTTGCTATTTTTTGAATCAGTGAATTCCAGCGTTCGGCCCACTCACTACGCCATCGTCGGAGTGACACTCCCACCAGGAGTGGAATCAACTGCACGGTCAAGATCTGGAAGGCAACGTCTTGACTTGGGATATTCCACACGGTTTCACCTGCTTCGCTTGGCAGCTGACTGACCCAAAGCGGGACGCTGATGATGGCTGCGCAAGCTGTCCAAAATTGCAGCCTTGTTGCTAATTCAGGGTTCTCCGCTAGTTTTCTGCTCTTCAAGGCAATCATGGGAGCGCTTGGGCAGATTGCCATCAGCATCACTGCCATTTTGATCGCAGGCGAAAGACCATCTCCCAGAGGAGATTGCAATAGCAGAAGTGCTGCGAGTGGCATGGCAACGCAGGTGGCAAGCAACACGCGAATGAGCAAAGCAGGCCTGCGCTTGAGAAGCCCGAATTGCAGACTGGGCAGGTTGAGGCCCAGTGACACCATGATGAAAAAGAGGACCAGTGAAATCAGGAGTGACATCGGAATAGGGGAAGATGTTTTGGTAAACGGGGAATGGTGACTGGCTCAGATCAATCCGGAAAGCAGCAATAGAAATGCCAAGACTCCGATTACCAAAACAGCTGTTGCTGTGGCAATTGAAAGAGAAGGCTCATCTCGGTAGAGGTAGGGGTCGCTGCGTAGCCGAATGAGTTCACGTTTGTGTTGGCGCATGGCAATCAGCAATGTGAAGATCCCGACTGCGATGAATCCCATCGACATCAGTTGCACGCCAATGTCTTGACTTGCATTTCCGTTGCCTCCTGCATCCCGGATCGCACTGATGATCTTGTCCAGCCCGAATCCGAAACTGATCAGTGCGAGGGCCGTGCGGATCCAAGCCAGGGTGGTGCGCTCTGCGGCAGCTCGGTTGCGTGTTTTGGCCAATTCCGTGCTGGTATTGGACATCTCTGCTGACATCATTTACCTCTATTCCAAGATTAGAAACCATTTCCAATTCGGGCCTTAATCAATGATCCCGTTTGTGCCGAATTCTGCAGGTTGCTGCAAATGGTTTGTTTATTTTCATGTTTTGAGATCACAATTGTTTGAGACCTTACGCGGATGACGGATGGAATGGGTTGAGCATGTTCTGACACACACTGCGGAGGGATTGCGCTTGTTGCTTGAGATCCTTTCGGTGCTATCGGTAGCCGTTGGCTTGGTTGCAGTTTTTAGCCCTGCTGGTCCACTCCGGCTTAGAGCGATTCCACCTCGACTTCTGCAACGAGGGCCCTTAACTTCCGCCCGCTTGACATTTGGCGGATGGATTGCTTTGGCTCTTGAATTTCAGCTTGGTGCTGATGTGGTGCAGACCACCATTAGCCGTGAAGCTTCTGCTTTGATTCAGCTTGGAGCAGTAGCGTTGGTGCGTACATTCCTGAATTACTTTCTGAGTTTGGAACTCAAAGAAAAAGAGCAGACCTCTTAAATAGATCTGCTCAAAGACATGCTGCATTTGTGTTGGCTTGGTTTCTCTATTCGAGATACTCCACGTGCATGGTGTGAATCGTTCCGTTGAATTTAAATGGTGCCCGCTCGTGGTAATCCAGGGAAACTGGAGACCCGAGCGCTTGACCAACATCCAGGCAGTCATTAGCAGTGAACAGCAGCGCTGCCACTCTTGGCACAATGCCTTTCATCAGTTGTGTGCCATTAAGGGACACTTTGATCGCTAGTGGACCTCTTGGATTGTCGTCGGTGTGTTCGGTCACCACCTCCAGCTTGTGTCTGCCAGCGGGTAGTGGCTGATCAGAGCGCAGCTTGGTGCGTTCAATGATGAATAGGTTGTACTCGTAGGTGAGGATCCCTTGATCCATGAACAGGGTGAGACCACCTGAATTGGCACCAAGTTTGTAAAGCACTCCACTGGCATTCTCTGGAATGTCCATGTCGATCGTGACTTTGTTGTTTAGGCAACCAAGACGTGGAGCACAGGTCTCAGGAATGCGGGTAATGGTGCCAGGCAACTCCCAGGATGTTGCTTCCGGGGCCACCTTCAGTTCGGGGTGGAAGATGACGGTCCAGAGACCACCACCAATCGGCATGTTTTTGTATTTCGCCGATTCCACCAGGAACAGATTCTTGAGCATCTGCAGTTTTTCTGGATGCTCATTGGCAACATTCTTGCTCTGACTGAAATCCTCGTCGAGGTTGTAGAGCTCCCAGACGTCGGTGTCTGGTGACCAGGTGAGGATGTCGGGGTCGACGCCCTTCACCCAAGGCAGGCGTGGCCCCACGGCTCCAGCCATCCAGCCATTGTGGTAGATGGATCGAGAGCCCATGATGTCGAAGAATTGGGTTTTGAGTGCACCCGGTGCATCCGGCGCATTGAAGGCATAGGCAAAGCTGGTGCCGTGAATCGGGTCTTGTTCAACGCCATTCACCACCTTGGGTGGAGTGATTCCTACCAGCTCGTAGATCGTTGGCACGAGATCGTTGCAGTGGTGGAACTGCGACCGAGGTTTGGGATCTGGCTTGATGCCCTTTGGCCACTTGATCGCCATCGGATTGCGAGTGCCACCGAGGTAGGAGGCCATCAGCTTCATGCCTTGATAAGGCGTACTGCCAGCCCAGGCCCAGCCTGCGTGATACATGTTGTCCACCAGCGGGGAGCCAAGCGCATCCAGCCCGCCTAAATCGTCGAGCACTTTGATGTGCTCATCGATCTCTGTGGCAATGGAGTTTTGAGCGAGCAGCTCAGAGATCGTGCCGTCCTGGCCCTCGCCCGATGAGCCGTTATCGCCCCAGATGTAAACAACCAGGGTGTTTTCTTCGTACCCGAGCCGTTCAATTTCAGAGACAATGCGGCCAACCTGATGATCCGTGTGTTCGGCAAAGCCTGCCAGCACTTCCATCAAACGCGACTGAAAGGGCTTCTGGTGCTCGGGAATGGAATCCCAGGCTGCCATCCTGGGATGGCGTGGTGTGAGTTGGGCGTTCTCTGGAATCCAGCCTTTGGCTTTGGCGTTCTTGAAGGCACGCTCGCGGTAGGCGTCCCAGCCCTCATCAAACTTGCCTTTGTACTTATCAGCCCATTCCTTGTTCACGTGGTGAGGGCCATGCAGGGCTCCTGAAGCCCAGTACATGTAGAAGGGCTTGTCAGGACTCAGGGCTTTGTGGGTTTGAAGCCAGTTGATGGCGTCATCGGCGAGGTCTTCACTGATGTGATAACCCTCCGCTGGCGTTTTCGGTGGCAACACCACTGTGGTGTTGCGCACCAGATGCGGCTCGTATTGAGAGGCCTCTCCTGCCAGGAATCCGTAGAAATATTCGAATCCCAGCCCCGTTGGCCAGTTCTCAAAGGGACCTGCAGCCGTGGTTTGGTTGGTGGGTGTGTTGTGCCACTTGCCCCATGCACCGGTTGAGTAGCCGTAATTGCGTAGTACGTCGGCCTGGAGTGCACAACTTTCAGGAATTCGTCCTGAATAACCGTCCCAGTCGTTCGCGAATTCACAGATCTGGCCATTGCCCACGAAGGTGTGGTTGCGACCGCTGAGCAGTGAGGAGCGCGTTGGTGAACACATCGCTGTGGTGTGGAAGCGATTGAAGCCCACGCCACCGTCTTTCACGTTCTGCAAGGTGGGCGTATGGATATCGCCGCCAAGGCACTCCGGCAGTGCCGGACCTGCATCATCAATCAGCACCACAAGAATATTGGGTGCATCGTCTGGCAGCCTTTGGGGTTCGGGTAGCGGACTGTATGTCGACTCCTGCATCGTCGTTCCGGCTTTGCTGCCCGACGGCTTGGCAGGGAACGGCAGGATTGAACCGTCGACGTGTGGATTGTTGCCCATGGATGAGAAACCAGTCGTGCGTTGGCTGACCATCACTTGTTAATAGTTGGTTCAGCCTTTGTCTCTGCTTGGGAACTCAAATTTGCACGGATGGGATCTTTGGCAACGATCAGCGATTCGTTGACTTCAGCCAGGTCTCGCTTGGAGTTTCTGCAAACAGCTTTTGGTAGGCCTTGGCGAAATGTCCGCGGCTCTGGAATCCGTAATGCTGGGCAACTTGGCTGATGGTTTTAAACCTTTCGTCTTCCCGTGCTTCCGTTGATCGCAGGATCCAATTCACTCGCTCGAGGCGTATATGTTTCATCATTTCCATCGGCCCCATTCCGAATGCTTCTTTTGCACCTTGGATCAGGGTTCGTCTTGATGCAAACAGCGATTCGCTGATTTGATCAAGATTGCTTCCAACATGAGCGTTTTCGAAGGCCAAATTGACAAATTCTTTGATGAGGATCTGTCGGGGAGATGGTGCGTGAGGCAAATAAGAAATGTTGGGCTTATCGCTAATAGACTTTACTAATTCTGCGTAGAGATGATTTGTTATTTGCCGTTTTTTTCTGATGTTAACGCTGGTTTAACGAGAAGCCTCTGACATATTTTTCGAAAATGTGCATGCATCCTAGGGGTGATCTGCAATGCATTGCTGGCTTCGAGTTGTTCAATTAGATCTTCTCGTTCACAGTAAGAAATGAAAGCATTGAAACGGCTGATAGAGAGAATGATGAGATAAGTGGTTGTATTCGCTGTGAGTTGGAAATGAGATTCTTTCTGCCCTTGGCGAAACCCATTGAGGGAATAGGGCGCAATCGGTTTGTTGAACATCAGGTGCTCATCGGCCAGTCCTGTGGCTTCAAAACAAAAACTCATGCAATCGGGTCCTCTATCTCCATTCAGGAGTAGGCGCTGATTGGTGCGGATTTCTAGCAGGACCATACTGCCTAGGCCTGTCAAGCTGAACTGTCCATGCAGTGCGCCTCTGCTGACCTGAACCACGTCAAAGGATTTTCCGACCAGCATGAACAGCTGCTTCAGTTCGCTCGCAGAGTGAAATCCAGTTGTTATGTGCTGATCAGTCCGATCACCATTTGATAGTTGTGAGAAGGTTCCAAGATGAGATGAGCTGATGCTGCTGGCAGACACGATCGTTACTTAGACCTCCTTGTTGTAAGCGAGTTTTTCTGCATCAATGATTTTGGTGCATCGCGGGAGTGTGTGTCTTGAAGGGGTAGGGATTCGTCTTTCTTGGATTCATTTTCGTCTACATCGTATGGATCATGTTTGCTTTCGAAAGTGTTTGCCTTGGTGATTCGCCAAATTGATTTTGATAGGAAGCTGAAAAATGTCCTCGGCTTGAGAAGCCAAAATGACTTGCAATTTCTCCTACCTTATTTAGCTTTAGTTCTCTTCGTAACTCTTTGGATCTGAGGAAGTGATTCACTTCCTCGAGGCGGATTAAGCGAAGCAGCTCCATTGGTCCCATTTGGAAGTTTTCTTTGCAACCTTGTATGAGAGTGCGCCTTGAGCTAAAGAGAATATTGCTGACATCATCAAGCTTGAGCGGGTTTGTGCTGTTATCGAATCCCCAACTGATCAATTTGCAAACCAGTTGTTGGCGTGGTGCTAGTTCGAATGCCTTGAAGGATTGATTGTTTCTGCTTGAAAGCGCTTCCAGCATCAGCGCGAAGATCTCTCCTGTATGCAGTGAACGCAATTCTGGGTTGTTAGATGGGTTGTTTAAATGCCAGCAAAGATTGTTTGCAATTGCAGAATAATGTGCTGGATTTAGCTGTAATGAATTGCTGGTATAGAGACTATCCCGTAATTCAAACGCTCCGCAGCATTCAAGAAATCTACAGAATTTTTTGGCTGAGGTGATGGCGATAACAGTTGTTGAGCTTGCTGTTAATTGGAAATGGCTTTCGTTGAGATCTAGTTTGAATCCATGTAGGGAATGGGATTCAATGGATTGGCAGTAAACTTTGTGATCAGAATGGTTCCCACTCGTTTCTAAACTAAACGTGATGCAATCTTGTCCGCGTTCGCCGTTGAGTAAGAGCAGCTGATTGGTTTCAATACTAAAAATGCTGAGATCATTGAGGTGAACAACAGCGAAGTGGCCTTGAAGTTGACCGGTAGACAGCTGTAAAACATCAAATTGTTTGCCAAGCCTTAAGAGCACAGCGGCTAATTCGCTGGCGGAGTTAAATTTGGTACTCCAACTAATGCTTTGCGATGAGCCGGGAGGGACAGAATATTGGTTGGTTATTGCGCTTGGCGTCTGCAACATGCTTGGCTCCTCACGCAATGGTGTGCAAATTATGCATAGTTTTCGCTAAAAATGGCAATAAGACTCCCTAAGTACTTTGTTGGGGACCATTGCGGTTTCGAAATGAGCCTTCGTTCTGTCCCTGCGGGCTGCGGGTTTCTAGGTTTGTGATGTCTGTGTCTCGCCTTTTCGATGTGCTGGTCGCTGGGGGATGCATTCGCCCCACCACGCTGCTTGCTGGGTTAAGGCATGGATCCGTGTCCCCAAGGCGTTTTCCCGTTGCGTTGTTGCTTACGGCCAGCGGCTTGGCGGTCGAGCCGTTTGCCTGGCTGCAAGCCCTGATCTATGGGCGCAGGATTCAGGCTTGCGCCTGCCCTGATAACCCAGTGGTGGTGATTGGTCACTGGCGCAGCGGCACCACCTATCTGCACCAGCTGTTGGCGGCTGATCCAGCTGCAGCCACCGCTCGCAACCACTTCACCATTGCGCCGCAGGCTGCCTTGGTGCTGAAACCGCTGCTCAAGCCCCTGTTGAAGTGGGGGATGACACAGCATCGCCCCATCGATGCTGTGCCCTGGGGAGCAGAGGATCCCCAGGAAGACGAGGTGGGGTTGGCCCGGCTCACCATGGACACCAACATGGCGGGCATTGCTTTTCCTCAGCATTACCCAACGCATTTCCGCCGCGCTGTGCTCAACAGCACGCCCGAGTTTGAGCAGACGTTGCTTCATTTCACTCGCCTTACCTGGTTGCATGAGGGAGCTGGTAAAAACCACCTGGTGATCAAAAATTCTGCGCACACCGCACGGGTTGTTTTGCTACTGCGTCTGTTTCCGCGGGCCCGGTTTGTCTATCTGTACCGGTGGCCGATCGATTCGATTCGTTCGCTTGCGCAGGTCAAGCAGCGGTTAGCTCAATTGGTAGGCCTGCAAGAGCCTCCATCCAGCCTGCGACAAGTGAAGGAAACAGCGGCGGCCCATGACCAATTGCAAGAGGCCTTTGCTCGCTCGCGGCATTTGATCCCCAAGGGGCAGCTGGTGGAGATCGCTTACGACGACTTGGTGCAGTCACCGCTGAATACGCTGCAGCGGATTTACAGCGCTCTTAAAATTGGGGGTTGGGACTCTGCGCGCGAGGCGATTGCGGCTCGCATTGCCAAGGGCAGGGCGTATCAAGCGGAGCCTGTTGTCTTAGATCCGGAGGCTGAGCAACGCCTGCAGGAGTTGCTCAGCTGAGCCGGAGGTGTCTCTATGGCGGACCGGTTACTGACCGAAGGCCACCTGACAGGCTGCATTGAGCAATTGGGCCTCATTGGCATTGAGCGGTGCTCCGCCGTTGAGGGTGCCATCGCGGCAGTTGGCGTTGAAGCGCAGCGTGTCGTAACCGTTGTCGGCTTCAAAACTCACCACATCCCCAGTGGCCGTCACGCTGGGGTAATAGAGGGAGTAATCGGAGTTGGGGACTTCGATGTAGCTCACTTGACTGGTTTGAGCTGAATTCACCAGCCTGTTGATGGTGCCAAAGGTGGCCATGCCAGCAAGACCCCAGGCGGCTGCTTGGCCGGGATACCAACGCCAATTGTTGTAATAGGACCCGCCATACCAGCCGTTGTTCCAGGGGCGATTGTTCGACCAGCTCGATCCGCTGTACCAACCGTTGCCGTAGCGATCCCAGTTGTTCACGGCATCGCGGCGGGTGTTGGAGCGGTTGTTCACCCGATCATTGCGGCCGCTTTGGCGTTGATCCGTGCGGCTGGTGCGTCCCTGCTGACGGGAATCAACGTTGCTGCTGCGCGAGTTTTGGCGCGTTCCCCGGTTGTCGGTCCGGCTGGTTTGGCGCGTATCACGGGTGCCGCTGCGCGCGCTTTGCCGGTTGCTGCTCGTGCTGCTGCGCGTGCTTTGGCGGTTGCTGCGGGTGGACTGCCGGCTCCCTTGGCGGCTGCCGCTGTAGGAACTAAATCCGGTGCGGCCACTGCTGGAGCGACTGCTGGAGCGCGAACCACTGCTGCGAGAGCTGCTGCGTGATCCCCCTCCCCTGGATCCTCCGCCGCCTCTCGAGCCGCCCCCGCCGCGTCCGCCGCGTTGGCTGATCAGCAGCTCTTCTGTGGCAGACGTTGTTGTGGCAGAAGTTGGTGTCGCCTCAAAGGCGGAGAGGGCGGCTGCTGGTTGCAGCATCAGCAAAACGCCGATCGCTCCTGCCAGGCCTGTCTTTTGGACTTTGTTTGTCATTTTTGAATGGCCTCCATGAGGCGATCGCAGCCGTTGTCAAAGCAAGACACATCCACACGGCCGTTGCCGGCAAAGGCCAAGCCGAGGCGGGTGCGGCCTTGAATGGCATCCCCGCCTTGGGTCAGCACATCGGCCAGAAAGGTGGGATTGTTCACGCAAAACGCCTTGCTGTTGAAGCAAAGCTCCTCTGTTTTGAAATTGATCGAGGCGCTTTTCACTGATGTCCACGGTGCGCCTGGAGAGGCCTGTCCTTCGATGCGGACGTAGGGATCTTCAATCACGCGGTAACTCACCGTGCGTGAGCCAAATCGATGGCGATATTCCGTGGAATCATCCACATCAATGGCCTTCACTTGGCAAGAAAAGTTGGGGGAGGTTGGGGTGCTGCAGGTGGTGTCGAGCACGTAAAGCTCCTCGGCAAATACCGCTGGAGCACCAAGGCCGCTGCAGAGCGCCAGCAGAGCTGTCAGCACCTTGCTTCGTTTGGAAACAAGCATGAAAAGGGTGAGTGCGCGGAGGGATATGACCTCCATCCCTTCAAGATGGCCACAGCGAGAGCGGTGTGGTTGAAATGTGCACCAATGGGATCAAGGAGCGCCGGCAACGCCTCCACGACATCCTGTTGGCTCTCCTGGCCCAACAGGGTGATTTAGAGCTGATGGATGTGGATAATCCCTCCGGCTTGGTGAGTGGGGGCAGCCGAGATACGCCAGCCGATGCCGCCCGCTGGCTGGAGCGAAATCGACGGGTGTTGCAGCGCTATCAAGCTTTGGTGCGTACAGCGGTCACGCTCGATGCCCTGCTTGATGCGGAAGACGGCATCGCTCAGGAACCTTCTTGATGGAGCAGTTGTTGCTCGCGGCCAA
Source organism: Synechococcus sp. MVIR-18-1 (assembly GCF_014279835.1). Taxonomy (NCBI): domain Bacteria; kingdom Bacillati; phylum Cyanobacteriota; class Cyanophyceae; order Synechococcales; family Synechococcaceae; genus Synechococcus; species Synechococcus sp. MVIR-18-1. The sequence goes on from NZ_CP047942.1 coordinate 765,745, forward strand.
TGATCAACAGCAGCAAGCTGATCGCAAACAGCAGCCCCGTGAGCACTGCCACAACCAGCATCGTTCCCGCTAGCCCCTGGGTGTAGGCCTCCCGCAGAAGATTGAGAAGCTGCTGAGACGCCGATCCCTCAAGCGAGATCGGGCTATTGCGCAAAAACAAACGAATCTGCTCATCGCGTTGGGGCAGATGCTCCAAGCCCAGGCCTGCGGCCTGCATGCGGCTGTGCAGATCATGGAAGCCAAAGCCGCTGATCATCGTGCCGCTGGCGGCGAGCCCAAAGGCAAAGCCCAGCTGGCCGCTGGTGGTGCGAAAGGCCAGCACCGATCCAAAGCAATCCTCTGGTGCTTCCTGCACAAACAAGGCGGATTGCGGCACCGCCACAAAGGCCAGGCCGAGGCCGGCCAGCATCAGGGCCGGCAGCAGCTGCCAGTAGGGCGTTTGCACTTGCACGATCGCGAATAGGGCCAGGCCGAGCACCAGCGCCAGGCTGCCGCCCGCCATCAACATCAAGGTGCGCCGGCCAGGACCCATCCAGCGCCCGGCGTAGATCCCCGCCACGCCAAAACAGATCAGGAAGGGCAGCTGAGCGAAGGCCACCGCACTGGTGCTGTATCCCTGCACCAGCTGCCAGAAGTTGCTGGTTTGCAGCTGCACCACCGCTTGGGCCACATTCCAGCCGATCCCATTGATCACGGCTGCAGCAAAGAACCCGCGCAGGTACAGCCGCGGCGGAAACATCGGTTTGCGGCTGCGCCGCTCAAGGCTGATGTGCAGCACAAACAACAGCAGTCCGCTGCAGGCCGGCAGCCAGAAGCTGGGGCTGCGCAGCCCTAAAGCGGCGTGGTTGATGCCAAATAAAAACAGCACCATGGCGATCGCGATGCTCGCCAGGCCAGGGAGGTCGGGCTTGAGGGCGCGATTGCCTGGAATCGCTGGCAGCAGTGCTGGTAAGAGCAGCAGGCTGGCGCTGCAAATGATCGGCACCAGCAAAAAAGACAGGCGCCAATTGATGGTGGCCATCCAGCCACCGATCAGGGAGCCGCTGATGAAGCCCACCACGATCAGCAGGTTCCAGAGGCCCAGGGCGGCGCTCACGCCAGCGGCGGGTGTCACGAAGCGCACGCTGGCAAAGGTGCTGGTGAGCACCGAGCCGAGGGCGATGCCGGTGAGGGCACGGCCGAGCAGGAAGAGGCCCGCCTCGCCCGACAGCATTGACAGCAGATTCCCCACCACCGCGAGCAGCAGCGAGGCCGCCAGCACCCTGCGCCGGCCAAAACGGTCGCCGAAAAAGCCCATCACCAGCACCGATGCGGCTTGGGCCAGGGTCGACACGCTGGCGCCGAGGGCCAACACAGCGCCATGCATCTGCAAGGCATCGCTGGCTTTCACCAAGGCGATATTGGCCACGCTGGGGTCGATCAGCTGCAGGCTGGCGAGGATGCCTAGAAAGGGGATGCAAGCCAGCGATTGCAATTCCCTTAAATTGCCAACTCTCACTGGGTTCTCACGCGTTTTCCATCAGGGCAGCGCCAACGGCACAAGGGGCTGGACTTGGCTGCCGGTGAGCGTTTAAAGGCTGTATGGGGGAAGGGCTCAGTCGTCTTGCTCCTAGCAAGGCCCTGGCTCTTCTGGCCAGCTCTGGCAATCTGGGTCAACTTTCGGCCTCTGCATGGCACCGCTCGGACTGTCCGCATTGCGTTCACGGCTGAGCCGCGGCTCATCAGGGAAGGGCTGGCAACCACCAGAGGCCAGCTGGAGCCGTTCGTTTGGCTTGGGCTGGCAGTCCCCGTTCACGGTGCGCTACGCCAGCAACCTCGACGATGGCCCCTGGCATGGCATGCCCCTGGGTGGTTTTGGTGCCGGTTGTATCGGCCGCAGCTCCCGTGGTGATTTCAACCTTTGGAACCTTGATGGCGGTGAGCATTGGTACGGCAGCATTCCCGATTGCCAATTCGCGCTTTGGGAACAGCAAGGCGATCAGGTGCGCGTGCATGCCTTGGCCACAGAGCCAACGCGTGATGACTCCAGGCCGGAGTCAGGCAAGCCTCTGAGCAGCTGGCAGTGGTATCCCGCCAGCACGGAGGAGACCAGCACCGGTACCTATGCCGCTCGCTATCCCCTGAGTTGGAATCACTACGCCGGGGTGTTTCGCGCTGAGGTGAGCTGCGAGGCGTTCAGCCCGATCCTTCCGGGTGATTACCAACGCAGCAGTTATCCGGTGGCGGTGTTCCGCTGGACGCTCAGCAACCCCACCAACAAGCCCTTAGATCTGTCGTTGCTGCTGAGTTGGCGCAACACGGTGGGCTGGTTTACCAACACCGATTCCTCGGCAGAGGTGCACTTCCGTGATGACGGCAGCCCCGAGCACAACTACGCCCCAGCGATTGGAGCAGGCGATGGCCAGAGCAACCGCTGGATCGATGGCGATGGCCTGAGCGGGGTGCTGCTCGATGGCAAGCGCTCCACGCCGGTGGCGGAAGGGGAAGGTCAGTGGTGTCTGGCTCTACCAGACACGTTGGAAGGGGTGGAGCTGATGCGCTGCAGCCGCTGGGATCCCAGTGGTGATGGCGCTGAGCTCTGGCAGCCCTTTGCCGCGGGTGGGGTGATCCCCGATAGCAACAACGATCGCACCAGCCGTAAGGGTGAGCACGCCAGTGCGGCGATCGCCGTGAAATTCACCCTGGCGCCGGGTGAAACCCGAGAGATTCCGGTGGCGATCAGCTGGGATCTGCCAGTCACGAGCTTTGCGACCGGGGTGCGCGACCTGCGCCGCTACACCGACTTTTATGGCGCTGATGGCTGCCATGCGGCGGCGATTGCGGCAGAAGCACTGCGCGATTGGACGTCTTGGCACGAGCAAATCGAAGCCTGGCAAGCGCCGGTGTTGGCGCGCAAGGAGCTTCCTGAGGAGCTGCGCATGGCGCTGTTCAACGAGCTCTATGACCTCGCCAGTGGCGGCAGCCTCTGGACGGCCGCCAGCTCCAAGGATCCCTATGGCCGCTTTGGGGTGCTCGAGTGCCTCGATTACGCCTGGTACGAAAGCCTTGATGTGCGTTTGTACGGCTCCTTTGCGCTGTTGCAGCTCTGGCCGGAGCTGGATAAGGCGGTGATTCGCAGCTTTGCTAGGGCCATCCCTGCGGCAGATGCCACCCAACGGCCGATCGGTTGGTATTTCACCCAGGGCCGCGGCCGAGTGGAAGCAGACCGCAAGGTGAAAGGTGCTACGCCTCACGATTTGGGAGCACCGAATGAGGTGCCGTTTGATGCCACCAACTACACCGCCTATCAAGACTGCAATCTCTGGAAAGATCTCGCCAGCGATTACGTCTTGCAGGTGTGGCGCACGTTCAAATTGGCGCCCACCGGAGAAGACCTGAGCTTTCTGGCGGAGTGCTGGCCTGCGGCGGTGCAGGCGTTGCATTACCTCAAGCAATTTGATGTGAATGCCGATGGCCTGCCCGATAACGGCGGTGCGCCGGATCAAACCTTTGATGATTGGCCGCTCAAAGGGGTAAGTGCCTACTGCGGTGCGCTTTGGATCGCGGCCTTGGAAGCGGCCTTGGCGATGGCCCAACGGCTGCAGCTGGAGCTGGGATTGGAGACCGGCGATGAGCAGCACACCTTCAGTGGCTGGCTGGAGCAATCACGCGCGAATTTTGATGCGCTGCTTTGGAACGGTGAGTACTACGACATCGATGCTGAAAGCGGCACGCCGGTGGTGATGGCCGATCAGCTTTGCGGTGATTTTTATGCGCGCTTGCTGGAGTTACCGCCGGTGGTGAGTGAGGCCAACAGCCGCAGCACCTTGAAGGCGGTGAAGGAAGCCTGCTTCGACAACTTTGCTGGCGGAACGCTCGGGGTGGCCAATGGTTTGCGCCGTGATGGCACACCCCTGGATCCGAATGGGACGCACCCCTTGGAGGTGTGGACGGGGATCAACTTTGGAATCGCCAGCTATTACCGCTTGATGGGAGAGGGCAAAACCGCAGAAGCGATTTGTTCAGCGGTGGTGACCCAGGTGTATTCGGGGGGCTTGCAATTCCGCACCCCAGAAGCGATCACGGCCGTGAACACCTTTCGGGCCTGCCATTACCTGCGGGCGATGGCGATTTGGGGCCTCTGGGCAACGCACACCAATTGGGAAACGATACCTGGGGCTAGTAATGATTAAAATAGGAATAGGATGTATTTATCTCATCAGCTTTTTTTAATCGGTAATGGTTGAAAGGTTGCTGTTTTGAGAAAAAAGCCGCAATTTTCTGCAGAGTTTGCTTTTTAAATTAAAATATTTAGATTAGTTCCACAGTCTGATGAGCAGTTCCTCCAGTCCAGAAAGTGTCTTTTTTGAATCCTTAACTTCTTTTGTTGGGGCTTTTGTTCTGTTGTTGGGTGTTCCGTTATCTTCAATTGCGAATCCGACAGAGCTCGGTACTGAGCACCTGCCTGAGCCGATTAAGGCTGAGGTAGGGGCTAATTGTTATTTGATTACTTCCTACACTGTGACGCCTGCGTCTTAAGCATCTTGGGGAGAGGCTGAAGCAGCTAGGGGCTTTGTGAATACCCCTTGGGCTCCAAATGGAGACTCTCCTTCTTTGGCTTCAAAATACGGGTCCTACGCATTTCTTGCTGACCCTGCTTATTACACCAGTCCTGCGAATATACCTAGTAACGCGACATACGTATTAAAAGACCCCAAGCTGAATTCGAGTAATGGTCTTTTTTATTACCAGAATAGTGAACAGTTGCATTACACAACAGCAGCTGGAAGCGATAATGGTTATAAAGTTCAGTTCTACGCAGGAGAAGATTTCTCGGGCAATTGTGAAGAGTCTGGCCCCGGAAATATTGACGATTTTATAGACATCCTTGATGAAACCCCTTCAGACATCGATGCTGGAATTCTTTCAAGACTTAGAGGTTTAAGTAAATCAGAGCGCCAAGCCAGGTTGGGTGAGCTTGTCAGTGCACTTCTTATTCCACGTAATGTGATTGCAGCAGGAGGTTTGGCTACGCAAGCCTTCAGTAATGATCTTGCAGACACGATTTTAGAGCAATTACCAACGCGTTATTTGATGGAAGTAGAAGAGGAGGTTGTTGTTGAGATCGACGAAGTCGAAACAGAGGAAGAGGTTGTTCCTACTCGTGAGCCTGTGCGTGGGCTGTGGATGAAGGATGGAGAGGTGGATGATGCCCAGGCTTCTGATTATCTTGATAAGACGGTGATTGCATCAGCGAGTCAATCCACTGATGCGTTAGAGATCGGAGGGATTAATTATGTGGAGGATCAAGATCCAAGAAGTATTTATCTCAATGGTGGGATGCGTGCCTGGGTGAAAGGATTTGCAGGAAGCATGTCACCGTTTAGTACCGGTGGGCTTGAGAAGAATGGTATTTATTACCCCGATGTGTATAACGACTTCTACTCAACGCATGGTGGCGTTGTTGTTGGTGTGGATGCACCGGTTGCCGATAAGGTTCAAGTTGGTGTTTTTGGGCACTACGGAAGCATCTCGCTGAATCAGTTTGCTGGTGAGTTCACAGGCAATGGTTCTTGGAATCCATCGGGCTGGGGCGGAGGCCTAACGGCTTCTTACGTGGATAAAGGGTTCTATGTTCAAGGCCTTTTTGGAGCTACATCTTTTTCAGGTGAAAACAAACGCCAGGTTTTGCTTGGCGGTGTGATCGATGAAACGTACACGGCCACAAAGAACACCACCTCTTATGTTGGCGCCGTGCGTGTTGGTGCTCCTGTGCTGTGGGTCGGAGTGATTGTTGACCCACAGTTAACGGCAACGTGGAACGGCAACAACGATGCGTCCTATACGGAATCAGGCCGGTATGACGCGTTGGCATTAAAGGTCAAGTCTTATTCCGATCATTTTCTGCAAACAGCGCTTGGATCCAAGTTTTCATGGCCGATTCCCTATGACAACGGCAATCTGTTGACGCCGTCATTGCGTGTTGCTTGGCTTGCTGATTGGAACACCAACAATGGCGATGTGTCATATCAAAGGGCTAATGCAGAGAATCCAACAACGGCCAAGATTCCATCCAATCAAGAGATGGAAAACGGAGTGTTGTTAGAAGGAGGCGTTGATTACGCGATCTTTGGAGGCGAATCATCGTCTTGGATGCTGTATGCCAAAGGAGGCGCCAAGGTTTGGTTCAGTAAGTCTGCTGACTGGAGAGCAAGTGGCGGTGTGACCTTCCGCTTCTGATCCATCTGCTTCTTCGGATGCGCTAGCTCTGTTGCTCTTGGGGGGCTTTGAATGGTCCTTATTCACGATTGTTAGTTTTTTGCTCGCCAGCAATGGCGAGCTTTTTTGTGGTTTGAGTTCCTGTTCAGATGCAGTTAGTCATAGGCGCTCAGCAATTGAGTCATGGTTGCGTGTATTGGATTTGTAAAAGTAGTTTCAGAGTTCAGGGTTTGTGCTTCTGGATAGATCTTCCTTTACTTGCCTAAGGGAAGATCTTTGGATGATTGGTCTCCTAAATGGAGTCTAATAATCTGGGTTTGACGTTCATCTTGATAGTGCAATGCTTCAGGATTTGCTTTGTTCTGGTGCTTGCTTTGTTGCCTCAGATGATCGTTTGAATCTGATTCAGTAACTACTTATCTTTGCTCTTGTTTTTGTTCTTCATGTCTGAATGATGACTGATTCCTTCGCCAATGGTGTGACCTATCAGGTCAACCCTGCAGGATCTGATATCACCGATTTCAATTCCACTACAGATAGCCTTGATTTTGGAGAGATTTCCGTTCATGGCTTGATTCTTGGTGCATTGCCTGATGGCACAGCTGCGATTGTTAATCCCTGGGCCGATCAGGTGCAAGCGCTTCAGGGTTTGAGCTGGAGTGATCTAAGCCTCAATAACCTTGGTGTTGTTGGTAATGAACATCTCCGTCAAGATATTGGGGCGGTGTTGTCTTGGGAGCAAGCTATTGGTGCGCGTGACTCAGAAACTGTATACATACGCTCTCATCAGTTTGGCGTTCAAGAGGTCATTGATGACTTTGACCCTCAAACCCAAAAGCTGAATTTTCTCTACACAGGTACGCGCGAACGTCTGTCTGTTGTTGATACGGATCAGGGATTATTGATTCAGTTTGAGCCCACAAATCAAAGTGTACTTTTAAAGGGAGTTCAGCGCAGCGAGTTGATCGGCGCCAATCTCGAGTTTCATCACGATCAGGTGATGGAAGACAACCTTGAGGTTCCTTTTGGCTTCACAGCAGAAGAGGTTTCCCTGGTGAGCCGAGCTGGTCTGCTCACACCCCAGGCTCCCAGTGGTGCCTCCACCGATGGCGACCAGATGCGCGCTGGGCTGATGGTGAATCCCGACTCCACCGTGATAGCGATGGACGCGTTTCAGTCCATGACTGACCACTCCATGCACAACCATCCGATGCCATCGAGCTCGGGCGAATTGCAGGCCTCTGTTGCTGGCAAGCTCTATTCCGGGGGAATGGGTGGAACCCTTACGCTCTCGAACGCATCAGATGTTGCGCTTAATGATTGGTCGTTCCGTTTTTTGACCAATCAACCCGATTTTGAGAGTTGGTCGGCTGAATCCTCCGTGAACGATCTCGGTGGTGGCGTCTATCAGGTGTTGATCAAACCTCCCGCCTGGGGCCTTGAGATTCCAGCTGGTGGGTCTGTTGATCTCTCGTTTAATGCCAACAGCGTGGGATTACCGGATTCAGGCGAGCTCAGCAATGCGCTGTTTTTTGTTGCCGCACCCGGAGCCGATGTTGCGGCTCCAGATCAAGCAGACCTCAACGACACGTCTTCGCTGAGCACTGTGGATTCACCGCCCATTGTTGAGCCATCGCCAGCTGTTGAGCCATCGCCGGTGATGGCAGATTCGCAGGGACTTTCTGTATCGGCCACGATCACCGACGGATGGTCTGGGATCTTTGCGGGCGAAATCACCGTGACCAATGTTGGAGATGGTTCTGCCGGAAACGACTGGAGTGTGGATGTTGTGATGGATGCACCACTCACAATGGTTAGCAACTTTGAAGTGACGTCTTCCTTGCGAGGTGATGGTCGTTACGACGTCTCCATTTCTCCGAAAGCATGGGCTGCTCCCTTGGCTCCAGGTGCTTCACAGGCGTCCTATTACCAGGCAGCTGGTGAGTTCATCGACCCCGCTCAGGTGTTTGACTTCACCGAGAGTGTTGTTGTTGCAGAAAGCCCAGCTTCAACGCCAATGGTTGAGCCCAGTGTTGAACCCACTGTTGAAGACACTGTTGCAACCTCGGTTGATGTGCCGGTTCCAAATGGTGGCAGTGATAAACGCATCGTCACCTATTTCGAGGAATGGGGTGTGTATGAGCGCGATATCAATCTGTCCGATGTGAATGGGCAAGCGATGACCCATCTCAACTACAGCTTCTTTGATGTCAAAGCCGATGGCTCTGTTCAGCTGTTTGATGCCTATGCAGCACAGGAGAAGCGCTTTGATGCTGCTGATCAAGTGAGTCGAACCTTCACAACAGCTGAGTATCAGGCCGTTGATCCAGCTCTGATTGCTGCTTACAACTCAGATCGCTACACCATCACTGAAACGGCTGACTCTGTCACGATTACCAGTGTTCCCGTTGGTTGGAATGATGCGGGACCTCAAGATGCCGGAAATTTCGAGCAACTGAGCCGCTTTAAGGAACTCAACCCCAATGTTGAGCTTGGTTTTGCCCTTGGTGGATGGACGCTCTCAGATGAGTTCAGCACGGCCTTTACAACGCAAGCAGGCCGTGATCAGTTCACAAGTGATGTGGTGGATATTTTCAAAACCTATGAGTTCTTCAGTGTTGTGGATTTTGATTGGGAATATCCCGGTGGTGGTGGTGATGCGGGAAATGCATCGAGTGCCAATGATGGGGCCAATTTTGCTTTAGTTCTGGAACAGTTGCGCAGCGAGCTTGATGCACTCGAATCGCAAACTGGCGGAAACTATGAGGTCTCGATCGCGACGGCGGGCGGCTCAGAAAAACTCGCCAATCTCAATCTTGCCGGGATCGATCCTTACGTTGATTTTTATAATGTAATGACCTACGACTTTCACGGTGGTTGGGAGAGTCAAACCGGGCATCAGGCCGCGATGACAGGTGATGCCAACAATTACGATGTCACCACATCGGTGTCTGTCTTTGAAGAGGCTGGGGTTGCCCTCAATAAGGTTGTTTTAGGGGCTCCCGCTTATACCCGGGCTTGGGGAGGTGTTGAGGCTGGTGGCACCTTTGGTTATCAACAATCAGGCACGGGGGCTGAAGCGCAAGGGTCTTTTGAAGCTGGGGTTTATGACTACAAAGACATCGTCACCGATGTAATAACGGGGCAGACCGATCTCTACTGGGATGACAACAGCAAAGCGGCCTTTGCCTATAACGGTGATGAATGGAGCTCGATTGAAACCACCGCCACGATTGCTGGCAAAGCCGCTTATGTGCAAGAAAAGGATCTGGGCGGAATGATGTTCTGGGCCTTAAGCAATGATGCTGAAGGTGATCTCAGTTTAGTGGAAGCTGCTGATGACATTCTTCGTCAGGGTGGTTCCTATTCGGAAGCGATTGGGAATGCCCCAGAGTTTGATACTATTCTTGGGGGCAATGGTGAATTTAGTATCAGTGATTTTACGGCTTTGGCCTAAGTCTAGTTCTGCTCATTGCTGTTAAAACTTGATATTAGGGCCCATGGCTTGGCTGAATCCTCCTCCTTGCAGGGGGGGGAGGATCTCTTTGTTTTTGTCTTTCTGAGGCCATTAAGTTCCGCAGTCCTTGCAGGCAGCGCCGATGATGGCTGCATCGATTGGTCTGAACGAATGGGCGTGCTGCGTCGACTTTTGGTTTCTTTGTTAGCAGCGATGCTGCTGTTGCTGATCACCCCAAACGCAGCCCTTGCTCAGGTGCATCAGCACAACGATGAGGCTGGAGCACCGATGCTGCGCAGTCTTGAAAGTTTGCGTGACCTTGATTACGACAGCTGGCAGGCCGTTGCCTATCGCACTGGAAAGCCAGGAAATCCGGTGGTGCTGCGGATTGTGGGCTATCCCGGCAAGGTGCGGCTCGATCATCCCGTTTCGTTGCTTGTTCAAGCTGGAGTGAGGGAGTGGCAATTGGACGACATCACTCTCAAAAACCCCGCCCTCGCCAGTGACGGTCGTGAAGCTGCCGCCGAATTTGCGCTTGATCCTCTCCTCGCTGATCTGAGCAACAACCGTCCGCTGCGTTTATTTCTTCCTGGGGTATTTAACGAATTGCCCGTTCCTCCCTATGTGGTGGGTGAATGGCGCGACGTGCAAACCCAGCCGCTGAGCTGATGCAGACCGGCCCCAATCGCTGGACCTTTTGGATGCGCCGGGCGCTGCAGTTAGCAGCCTTGGCGGACGGCCAAACCAGCCCCAATCCCTTGGTGGGGGCAGTGGTTCTTGACGTGCAAGGAGCTCTGGTGGGCGAGGGTTTTCACGCCAAAGCAGGTGAGGCCCATGCCGAGGTGGGCGCACTTGCTCAAGCTGGGACGCGCGCCATGGGCGGCACGATCATCGTCACGCTTGAGCCCTGTTGTCACCAGGGCCGCACGCCCCCCTGCACGGAGGCAGTGATTCAGGCCGGCATTCAGCGCGTGGTTGTAGCACTCAAAGATCCTGATCCGCGGGTTGCTGGTGGTGGCATTCAGCGTTTACGCGATGCCGGCTTGGAGGTGGTCACCGGGGTTTTGGAGTCCGAAGCGGCGCAACAAAACCGAGCCTTTGTGCATCGCGTTCAAACCGGGCGTCCCTGGGGCCTTCTCAAGTGGGCGATGAGCTTGGATGGCCGCACCGCGCTACCGAATGGCGAAAGTCAGTGGATTAGTGCCCCTCCCGCGCGCGCTTGGGTGCATCAGTTGCGGGCTGGTTGTGATGCGGTGATTGTGGGAGGCGGCACCGTGCGCGCCGATAACCCCCTGCTCACCAGCCGTGGGGCCCGTTCGCCCGAACCCTTGCGCGTGGTGCTGAGCCGAAGCCTTGACCTGCCTGCCTACGCACAACTTTGGGACACAAGCCTGGCGGCAACGCTTCTGGCTTACGGGCCAGGTAGAGCTGATCGCTTCCTGCCTGAGGGCCCGGAACCTCTTGAACTTTTGGCCAGCGAGCCCTTGGACCTTCTGCAAGCCTTGGCTCAAAGAGGCTGCAACCGGGTGCTCTGGGAATGCGGCCCTGCCTTGGCAGCAGCGGCACTCCAGCAGGGCTGCGTGCAGGAGTTGGCGGTGGTGATTGCCCCCAAGCTTCTTGGAGGTACATTGGCGCGAACGCCCCTTGGTGACCTGGGTTTTTCGGCGATGGATCAGGTCATTCCGCTGTCGGCGCACACGGCAGAGCGGTTGGGGTGTGATCTGCTCTTGCGAGCTCTTACTCAGGATCCCTAACCCAACCTTTTGATCGAATACTTCAAGATTTTCCGCTAGCTGACCTCTGCACTCACCGTCGATCGTCGTGCTCAAAAATGTCTTCTTCTTCCATTTGTTTGGTGTAGCGACCGATCAAGACTCCCATCACTACCGCTAAATAAAGCGGTCCAATGATTCCTGTCACCACCGCCAGCATCCGCGAGACCGGCATGACCGGTTGGATGTCTCCAAAGCCCACCGTGGTTAAGCAGATAAAGGCGAAATAGTTGATTTGGGAGAAGTCATTCAGCTTCATCAGCACGCTTGCGTTGGGCCCACTGGCGGATTCTTGAAGCATGCTGAGTGGCGCGAAACTGCCCGGTTGAATGGTTTCCACCGCACTCATCACCAAACCAGCTGTGAGGCCCAACAGCAAATACCCAGCGGCAGCTCCCATCAGCAACCCAGATGTGACTCTCCGCTCCTGGGACAATCGCTCCACCAAGCGGATCACGCTCCAGCCCACCAACACACTCCAGGTGAGCACGAGTGGAACGCCACTCACCACCCAGCGCACAGGCGTGACTTGCCACAACATCAGGGCAACCAGGGCCGCGAGCCCTAGCAGCTGATACAAGCGGTCCTCAACAGTGAGCACCGTTTTGCGGATCATCACCAATTGCGTGAGCAGCAGGGCGATGAGGCCGTACCCCAGGGGGCCGATCCAGCTCAGGCGCGGAAAGGCAAAGCTCACTAGCACGACAATGCACAGGCCTAGAAGCAGCTCATAGATTTTTTCTCGATGGCGGCGCTTTGATCGATCTGATTTCATCTTCAGAGCATTCCGCCAGGCTCAGGATTCCAACAATCGCGAACGCCAGCGAGCCCAGCAAGGTGCTTGGTTTGCTTGTTGTTCATGGTCCTTTCAAACGCACTGGCTGGTCTAGACGCCAAGCCGTTCGGTTCTCCCCCCAGCATGCGCACCCATCAGGGAAACAACCGACTTAGTTTGGTGCGCATTCGGGAACCGGCTTCATGGCGATTCGAGAAGACGACAATCGCCCTAATCGGCGCTTCGGGATCATCAACCTTGTGTTGATTGGTTTCGGAGTGTTGTTGCTGCTCAGCAGCTTCATCCCCAACCAAGGCATGCAGCAGGTGCCTCGGGTGCCTTACTCACTCTTTATTGATCAGGTGAACGATGGGGCGGTCAAGCGCGCCTTCATTACCCAAGATCAGATTCGCTACGAGCTTAGTGAGGTTGAGGAGGGAGCCCCCTCCGTGCTTGCAACCACGCCGATCTTCGATATGGATCTTCCCCAACGCCTGGAAAGCAAAGGTGTTGAGTTTGCTGCTGCTCCGCCCAAGAAACCCAATATTTTCACCACCATTTTGAGCTGGGTGGTCCCCCCACTAATTTTTATCCTCGTCTTGCAGTTTTTTGCCCGTCGCTCGATGGGCGGCGGCGGAGCTCAAGGTGCACTTAATTTCACCAAGAGCAAGGCCAAGGTGTATGTGCCTGATGAGAAATCACGGGTCACGTTCGCCGATGTGGCAGGTGTGGATGAAGCCAAAGATGAGCTCAATGAAATTGTTGACTTCTTAAAAACACCGGAGCGCTACACCGATATCGGCGCACGCATTCCCAAGGGTGTGTTGCTTGTTGGCCCTCCAGGTACAGGTAAAACGTTGCTCTCCAAAGCCGTGGCTGGTGAGGCAGGTGTTCCCTTCTTCATCATCAGTGGTTCTGAATTTGTAGAACTCTTTGTGGGAGCTGGTGCTGCTCGGGTTCGTGACCTGTTCGAACAGGCTAAAAAGAACGCTCCTTGCATCATTTTTATTGATGAGCTCGATGCGATCGGTAAGAGTCGCTCAGGCTCGATGGGTGTGGTTGGAGGTAACGATGAGCGCGAACAAACGCTGAATCAACTCCTCACCGAAATGGATGGTTTTGCCTCCACAGACAAGCCTGTGATCGTGTTGGCTGCTACGAACCAGCCTGAGGTCTTAGACGCAGCCCTACTTCGTCCTGGTCGCTTTGATCGTCAGGTGCTCGTGGACCGTCCCGATCTTTCTGGTCGTAAAACAATTCTTGAGATCTACGCCAAAAAAGTAAAACTGGCTGATGCCGTCGATTTAGACAAAATCGCTCAAGCCACTAGTGGTTTTGCCGGTGCCGATCTCGCCAACCTGGTGAATGAGGCAGCCTTATTGGCAGCGCGTAATTACAAGAAAGAAGTTGTCCAAGGTGACCTCAATGAAGCCATTGAGCGCGTTGTTGCCGGCCTTGAGAAAAAGAGCAGGGTGATGCAAGACGATGAGAAAAAGGTTGTTGCTTATCACGAGGTTGGTCACGCGATCGTGGGTCACCTCATGCCCGGTGGAAGCAAAGTGGCCAAGATTTCGATCGTGCCCCGCGGCATGAGTGCCTTGGGCTACACCCTGCAACTCCCCACGGAAGAGCGTTTCCTCAATTCTCGCGAAGATTTGGAAGGACAAATTGCCACCCTGCTCGGCGGTCGCTCTGCAGAGGAGATTGTCTTCGGCAAAATCACCACGGGAGCTGCCAACGATTTGCAGCGTGCCACCGATATTGCTGAGCAGATGGTGGGCACCTATGGCATGAGCGACACCCTCGGTCCCCTTGCCTATGACAAGCAGGGCGGTGGCCGTTTCCTTGGCGGCAACAACAATCCCCGCCGCGCCGTAAGTGATGCCACAGCTCAAGCGATCGATCGTGAAGTGCGTGGCTTAGTGGACCGTGCCCACGACCAAGCCCTTTCGATTCTTCGTCAAAACATGGCGTTGCTTGAAACGATCTCCCAGAAAATTCTTGAAAAAGAAGTGATCGAAGGCGATGACCTCAGGGAGATGCTCTCGGCCAGCGTGATGCCCGAAGAGCAATCCGTTGCGGTCTAAGACCCTGCTCTGCCCTTAGAGCGGCCTCCTTTCGGTGTTCACTCGCTGCATGAACTGCCTTCTTCGGGGGGCAGTTTTTTTGTGTTCGTTGAGCTCCAGGCGCCGTGAACAGCATCGGTTCCAGCACGAAGGGGGCAGGAAGGCTTGACGAGCAGCCCTTTCATCCCCGATAACACTCCTTTGAAGCCGCTGGCATGGATAAGGGCGTTGCTGCTGTTCTCACCTACTTAAGCGGGCGTGATTACCTGTCGTCTGCAGACGTTTCTGCGCAGGAAACCCAGGCTCTGCTCGACCTTGCGCGCCAACTGAAGTCTGGTGACCGGCGCATCGATCTCGGCAATCGGGTGCTCGGGTTGATCTTCACCAAAGCCTCCACACGCACCAGGGTGAGCTTTCAAGTGGCGATGGCCCGGCTCGGCGGTCAAACCGTGGATCTCAACCCCCAGGTCACCCAGCTCGGTCGGGGTGAACCCCTAGAAGACACAGCCAGGGTCTTGAGCCGTTTTTGCGACGCTCTCGCTGTGCGCACCTATGCCCAACAGGAGCTCGTGGATTACGCCTACTGGGCTTCGATTCCGGTGATCAATGCGCTTACGGATCTCGAACATCCCTGTCAGGCCTTGGCTGATTTCCTCACGATGCAGGAGGCCTTTGGTGATCTGCAAGGCCAAACCCTCGCTTATGTGGGAGATGGAAACAACGTGGCCCACTCCTTGATGCTCTGCGGTGCTCTGCTCGGCGTGAATGTGCGCATCGGCTGTCCCGATGGTTTTGAGCCCCTTCCCGGGGTGCTGGATCAAGCACGTGCCCTTGCCGTTGCTGGTGCTCAGATTGAGGTCACCAGCGACCCGGGTGCGGCGGTGCGCGGCGCCCAGGCGTTGTACACGGATGTTTGGGCGTCGATGGGCCAGGAGGAGGAGCAGGCGGAGCGTGAACAGGCCTTCAAAGGGTTTTGCTTGGACGAGGCCCTGCTGGCAGAAGCGGATCCCAAAGCGATCGTGCTGCACTGCTTGCCTGCCCATCGCGATGAGGAGATCAGTGCCGGGGTGATGGAGAGTGCGTCCAGCCGGATCTTTGACCAAGCGGAGAATCGTTTGCATGCCCAGCAGGCGCTCCTCGCCGTTTTGCTGGGTGGTTTGTGAGCGCATCGCCCCAGGCGTTTTCCCTGCCTGGAGGAGCGATCACGGTGGTTCTTATTCATGGATTTACCGGATCGCCTTCTGAGATGGAGCTTCTCGCTGCCGCCTTCAATGCCGAGGGCTACGGCGTCGAAGTTCCCCTGCTCGTTGGTCATGGCACCACCCTCAGCGATTTGATGGAGGTGCAGCCAAAGCAGTGGATCGACCCGCTTGATGCCTTGATCACTCGTCTGTTATTAGAGGGGCAAATAGTGGTACTGGCAGGGTTGTCGTTGGGGTCGATTTTGAGCCTGCAACTGGCGTTGCGTTACCCCCAAATCAAGGCTCTCTTGCTGTACTCACCACCCATTCGCAGCGGAGACCCCCGTCGCTTTTTGGCCCCTTTGCTGATCCGATTCACGCAATCGCTGCCCAAGCCGGTCTCTGATTTCTGTGACCCGATCGCGGCCCAGCGGCTTTGGTCTTACGACCGCTATCCCGTGGCCACCAGTGCTCTTGTGCTGGATCTCATCTCTCGCACGCGCAAGCAGCTCTCCAAGGTTCAGCAACCGCTGCTGGTGATTGCGAGTCGTCGCGACAAGGTGATTTCAGCCAGTGGTATCCAGCTTTTGATGCGCACCGTGAACTCTTCGCCTCGAGAGCTTCACTGGTTAGAGCGCAGTGGGCATGCGATCACTGTGGATGCTGAATGGATGGTGGTGCGTGATCTCAGTCTCAACTTTCTACGTAAGCTTTTTCCAACGTCAACTTGAAGCATGGATCAAGTCGAACGAGACAATTGGCAAAGGGTTCTCGAAGCCCTAGAGGCGGCCGGTGACCGCGAAAGCGGCTTTTATCTCAGGGCTCAAGCGATCTGTAACGGTGAGCCAGACCCCTTGCTGGAGCAGGAGCAGAAGGATCAGGAACAGAGGGAGCAGGGCGCATGAGCATCGACCCGATCGAGCGTGGCCTGGAACAATCCTTTGAGCTCGAAAAGTGGGGGCGGTTCATTCGTGAGTGCGACGACATCGACACCCTGCGAGAAACGGCTTTGTCCTTGGTGCAGCAAATGGCTCAGCTCAAGGCTTCCAGTGCCTGGATGGCAACGCGTGCCTCTGAATCCGAAAACGGCAGATTGGAAATGTTGGCGGAATTGATCAAGCAAAAAAACGTCGATCAGGAGAAGTCATGAGCGTTCTTTCCATTCTGAGGACGTCGGTTGGATTGCGAACCATCGTGATCACCGGATCCACCGCGGCTGTTGTGTCGGTTGCCTCTGCGTTGCCAAGCGATGCCAGCTGGGCGCCAAAACCTGAGCCCAAGTTTTGGAGTGAGGTGCGCCTGCAAATGATGGATCAGGAAACGTCTGCACCATCGGATTGGACGTTTATGGAAGCGATGCAATCCCCCAAAATCGACGCAGCTGAATACTTACGTGATCCTCGCCGTGAGCAACAGACAGTGACCTTTCAGGCCTTGTTGTTGATGCGCAAAGGGGATGGCAATCCCTGGGGAATGCGGCAGTTATCGATGCGCGCCCAGTGCCTTGAGGGGGTGTTGGAACGCCAGGATCAACAGGGGGGGTGGAGTGTTTACCCAGGGCGACAGGGAACGGCGTCCAAGGTGAATTGGATCTGCGCACAAGCTCCCAATCCCTGAGCCCCTTGCCAAATCTCTAGGGAATAGGTACATATGTATTGACTGAATTGGATCATCCCGGTGACCACTGGATCCCCCGAGCCGCTCACCACTGCTCAGCAGGAGCTTTACGACTGGCTGTCGGACTACATCGGTAGCCATCGCCATAGCCCCTCCATCCGTCAGATGATGCAGGCGATGGGGCTTCGTTCTCCCGCTCCTGTGCAAAGTCGCTTGCGCCATTTGCAGCAGAAGGGATGGCTCACCTGGCAAGAGGGGCAAGCGCGCACCTTGCAATTGTTGGGAGATGTGGCCTCGGGTATTCCAGTGCTTGGCGCTGTAGCGGCCGGTGGTTTGGTTGAAACCTTCGATGATGTGCAAGAACATCTCGATTTGGCTCCAGTGCTCGAAACCCGTGGCTTGTTTGCGCTCACCGTGAATGGTGATTCGATGGTGGACGCTCACATCGCCGATGGTGATGTGGTGCTTATGGAGCCCGTACACGAGCCCGGTCGTTTGCGTCAGGGCACGATTGTGAGTGCCCTGGTGGCTGGCAGTGGCACCACCCTCAAGCATTTCCACCTTGATGGAAGTGTGGTGCGCTTGGAAGCGGCAAATCCTGCTTATGACCCCATTGAGTTGCCAGCGGAGCAGGTGCAGGTGCAAGGCAAATTAATGGCGGTGTGGCGCCAGGTTTGAGCTCCATGGCGGTGTAAGCTTCGCCACGACAACGACAAGGCTTTCGAGCTTCGGAGTTGTTGATGGGGCCATAGCTCAGCTGGTAGAGCACCTGCATGGCATGCAGGGGGTCAGCGGTTCGAATCCGCTTGGCTCCATTGATTGAATGAAGTCTGCTTTTTTTGCTACCAAGAGAAGGCGTTGGTTTGCTTCCTTGGAAAAGTCAGAGAAAAGTGCATTGGTGAAGATCGCCTTGCTCGCTTTTGGTTGGCCCTTGGCCCTCAATCATTTTTACGAGGGAAACGCTGGGAGTGGTCTTATCGCCATCCTCGTGACGTGGATCGCCTGGATCTCGATTTTTGGAATAGTGCTGTGGATTTTTCCCTATTTCACAGCAGTGTTCAAAGCCTTAAGGGAGTTTGAAGATCGGTCACCTCAGTTTGAGGAAAGGCCATCCCTCGACCCCAAGCGTCAATGATTTTATCCAATGGTTACATCTGTTGCCTTACTGATTGATGGGCGAAGGGTATTTCAACCCCATTATGGTTAGCGACGACGAAGTCTCTGTACTGCCTAAACGAACTGGGTTGGTCCAAGTGATATCAGAGCCTTTTGCCGTTGTCTTTGATCAGGAGCCTGGCTATACAAGGAATGCTCGTCAAAGCAGTCAATGGTTGAGAAAATTCTGCTGCTATCACTTTCATTAGGCATTTTAGGAGTTGTCGATCATGAAGTGATTGCAGCTTCGTTGCCAAATCGTGAATCAGTTGAGTTTTTAGAAAGTGAAGGACGTAACTATGCAGTGATAAATTTTAGCAGTGAAGAATGTAAAGTATCGGGAAGCGCTGCTAGGCGGGCAATCCTTTACTCTTGTTTTGCAATTGTTTATCCAGGTGGCAAGGTTGGCTCCCTTACTTACATGCTTAAGTCTGCAGATATAGGGGTTAAAGATAGTGTAAGCTGTCCTTTATCGGCTAATAAGAATCAAGCCACGCTTTTTCATACAAGGTTCAGCGACAACTTGCCCCGTGCTGGTTTGGGTGCATTCGCAACCTATGCGATGGCTAGAAATGTGAGAGAAGAAGGAAAC
Organism: Synechococcus sp. MVIR-18-1; assembly: GCF_014279835.1. Lineage (NCBI taxonomy): Bacteria > Bacillati > Cyanobacteriota > Cyanophyceae > Synechococcales > Synechococcaceae > Synechococcus > Synechococcus sp. MVIR-18-1. The sequence continues at coordinate 784,558 of NZ_CP047942.1, forward strand.
ACTTATTATGCTGACATCGCATTCCCGGCATGGTGGCTAAATCAAAACAAGCATGTTAAGGAGGGTTTGGTTGATGTAAAAGCAGAAGATATTTGTGGAATTAACTATTATTTCAAACCTTCTAAGAAGCTTTTCGATTTAATCGAGACCTTTTAGGGCCAAGTTTTTTCTATTTCAATGTCAATGAATAGGCTCAAAACCGTCTCCTTCCTATGGGTGCCGCACTGCAGCTTCGGGAATCAACGACCTTAGGTCGACGTTTGATCCAATGATTGTGTTATCAATGGATCACGCCACAGGGCCCGATAAAGAGCCCACTGCGCGAGAACAGATAACCGTTTCTTCCATGAATCGAAAAACACTGCCTACAGAGCGGGGCTCTGTAGCTTCGAGGCCAAATGTGTCCGCGACAACCAAAAAGCAACCAGAATTAATCACTTGGGAGGAGCTGATTGGTAAACGCTAAATATGGTGCTTGCTGATGGCTTGCCAACACTAAATATGGTCTATCAAGTGGGTTGTTCTTTGTTGCTGCTGCAGAGCTGATCGCTCGTTCACCTTTTGATTCAGTCAGCAGCATTAGCTGGGTGATGATCAGCGGGTTCGATGCTTCTCGTTTCGATGCCCACCATTGCGTTGCTTGGCACCGGTTTGCTCGGTGAGGCCATCGGCTGCCGTCTGCTCGAGCGAGGGGTGACCTTAAGGGTCTGGAACCGCACCCCTGAAAAATGTGAGCCTCTCCTGGAGCGGGGGGCTGTGCTGATCGACTCACTAGATGGGTCAGCCAAGGGCTGTGATGCCGTGATCACAGTGCTGCGCGATGGGCCTGTGAGCGCAGAGGTGATTGCCGAGCTGGGTGATCTCGATGCCGCTTGCTGCCTGCCGATGGGCACGATGGGAATCAGTGAATCCCGGCAATTGGAGCTGCAGGTTCAAGGGCAGCAGGGTGTCTACTTGGAGGCACCGGTTTTAGGTAGCAAGGCAGAGGCCTTGAAGGGCAAGCTATTGGTGATGGCGGGAGGCGATGCCTCCGTGTATCAACAACAGTTGCCACTGCTAAAACTGCTCGCAGAAGAGCCCAAATGGATGGGCCCCACCGGCCGTGCAGCCGCCAGCAAGTTGGCTCTTAACCAGCTCATTGCCAGCCTCACCCACGGCTACTCCTTGGCGTTGCGTTTGGTCCAGGCCTCCGGGTTGGAGGTGGAGCGCTTTATGGAGGTGCTGCGTCCATCAGCGCTTTATGCACCCACCGTGGATAAGAAGCTCGAACGGATGCTCTCGCACGACTTCAGCAATCCCAACTTCAGCACGGCGCTCCTGCGCAAAGATTTGCGGCTGTTTGTGCATGAAGCATCTCTGGCTGGGGTGAATGCTGAGGCCCTCGAGGGGTTGGTGGAGCTCCTAACTTGCGCGGAAGGGACTTCGCTTGATGCAGGCGATTATTCAGGGCTGCACGCTCTGACAGCAGGGTCATTCGATTGATGCTCATTGATGACTATCAGCGGCCTCCAGGCTTATCGAATCCGCAAGCAGCGGTTCTGATCACCATTGGCCTGCAGGTTGTTAAAAGCACTAGGAGTGATCAAAGGGCTGAAGCAGCGTTGCATCAATGTCAGCCTTTGGATTGAGCTTCAGGACCATCCACAACAGCATTGCTGAGCATGCCTTGTCATCAGCGCCATAATCGTATTTCCAGTCCTTAATCATGCCGACGAGCTCATGCTGAGCATTGGTGATGAATGCATCCGTCCATTCCTGCATAGCCAAATCGTTCAAGCCGTGAATAGTGTCACAGATCAACTGCGGAACTGGAGTCGTCTGCGTCTGACTCAGCGCTGATGACCTCAGAAACTTGAGTTCGCCTCCTCTTGTAGCAACTGTGCTACCCCGTTTCCAAAAGACCAATCTTCCCGTTGTGTTGGACTAATACTGATGAAGAGGTCTTCTTTGCGAATGCCTTGTTTCTCGAGCTCTTCAGCGAGAACACGGAAGAGCTCAATCTTCAACTCCTTGCTTCTGGGTGAAGACGTGATCTGAAGAAGTAGGGGTGGCTTGTCTGATCGCTGAATCCCCCACATGCTGCGATTAATACGCATTCGTGATTTTTTGTATTCGTTAATAATATAAAAACCACCATTCTCTGGGATTCCCCAAGCTCTCACAAGGCAAGCATGAATCGTCTTTTGAAGATGATCGATCGATTCTTCTGTCATCCCCTCTGTGATGTTAATCGTGATGAGTGGCATCCGATGGCTTAAATTCTACGCTTCTTTAATAGCATGTATTGATTGCTTGGAATCCTCTTTCCTTTGGCAAGGTCTTCGAGCTGTTTGTCGGATCCTATTGAGATATCTTGGACCACCGTTCAGATTGCTTCTATGTGCTGATTTGGTGCCATAAGGCTTTTTTGTCTTTGTTTGGAGTTACCGAACGACCGTTTAAAAGTCTTTGATATGAACATGAAGCCTTCCTTGCTAAATGACTGCTGCCTTTGAAGACTATTGTAGGCAACATGTTACAGCTTGAATGATAACTATTTGGCCGCTACTTTCTAAGTCGTCTTTTCGGAAATGACCGAAACTATGATTTTTGAGTAAGATGCATATGCCATTACCTTTCAATATGTCTGGGAGTAATCTTCTTGTTAATAACTGAAAGAATAGCTGGCTTTATGTTTATGCTTAATTATCGGTGATTGTTTGCTTGATTCTTAATCTTCTTCTTCAACCCTGGGGTTTTCTGCTGTCCATGCTCGTTCGAGTGCATTCACGTTTGCACTTCTTTCGGGAGACTCAACGATCACATTGACATTTCGCTTGGCAAGAATCAAGCGCACGAGAGAAACCAAAAACCAGTAAGCGGTGGCAAACAGCACACTGAAGTAGACAAAACGCACTCTCTCTCCATCGGTTATGAGTTGATGCTAAGGGGGCTTTGTGGGCCGTTGCGGCCCTGCAATCCCGTTTTGTTGCAAGCTGCTTTAGGCCTGTCTCCCTTGACCAACGTCCTGGTGACGAGTTTGATAGGACACTTTGTGATGGCAGCGATGCAAGACGATGCTCTTAAAGCGTTGATCTCTGATTTGGGAGAAGGGATCGTGATTGATCCAGAGCTTCTTGAGGGTTGCTCGGTTGCTGCCCATGATCTTGATGACATGGACGCTGCTCAAGCTGCTGAGGTTGCAGCTCACGTGTTTTTCACATTGTTTGAAACCAAGGTTTTGGAGCAGACCGGTGAGAGTGCCGAACCTGAAGAGGGTGAATGGTCTGGCTTGGTGAATGGGTTTCGCTTCGTCATTGAACGGGATGGTGATGGTGACCTTGTGGTGGATTTCAGTGAGGCTCCATCCGTGAGTTCCAGCGATGCTTGAGATTGGCCCCAACATCGCCTTGGAGCTTGTTTGTGACAGCTAGAGCATCAAGGTCGTTGCATGCGGATTGAGAAAGTTGAGCAGGTTGCAGCCCTGATCATTACGGCTGGACTCGTGCTTGGAAATTTTGTGATGTTCACTCCATGGAGGAATGACCAAGACCCTCGCAACCGCCAAGTGGCTCCGCTTCAATCGCAGCCTGATCGACCCTGATCGATCTGATCCCTGGTTTGTTGATTGGGATGGCTGCGGTACGTCTGGCATGTGGCGAAGCGCGTTGTGATCACGGCTATAAAGCTTTATGATCTGATTCCTTGGAGATCAAGATTTTGGGAAATTACACAGTCGCCATTCTTGCAACCATTGGTCTTGTGATTGTTTTTACTGTTCCTGTTGTTTGGCAATTTTTGCAGCCCAACGATGATGACTTTGGCGATATCAGTAAAAAGCCAAAGCAGTAATAATACTGTTTGCGATTATAATTTGATTGTATTGCTGTTAAGGCGTAAATTTTCCTGGTTTGCATGCAATTTGAAATGTCTAACCCATTCGGTTAGGTTTGTTGTTCAGAATCGATGCTAATTCTCTCTTCTGGTGTTAGGTGCTCTTTGATGATTGGTGATTCCTCACCTGCTTCCAAGGCTCTAATGTCTCGTTCGATGTTATCGATAAAGAGTTTGTTTCCATTGGCTTTGGCAATGCTTAGTACCTTTTTTAATCCCTCTAACAACTGCTCGTAATCGCTCATTGATCCTTTGTGGCTGTCGCTGACGGTGGTTCAACCTTAGGCTTCAGAGCCTTCGTCATCAGATCTTCTCGTCATTACAGCCTTAAATCCTTGGATGCTTTTGCTGGTTTGGCAATGCGCCTTTACACCGATGCCAGTGGCTGTTGGCTGGCACAAACTGTAGAGAGTGAGATTCGGAGGCGCTTTGGCAGACGACACTCCACCTGAGTGCTCAGCAGAGGCAGGCTGATCTCAGCTGCCTGCTTAACAGCCTCAATTAAGGCAGTCTCATCACAAGCAGTCTCAACAAGATTGTGTGGCTCTTTGGTTTGGCCTTGTGTTGCCTTAACGAGTACCCCAGCCCAAGCCTTGAGCCATGGTCCACTAGATCCTGAAGACAGACGCTTTTAGCAGCCTTCCAATCCCTGGCAACAGAGATGGTTCCAGCATCAATCAGAGAGTCCTGCTGTCGTACCAAGTGGGAGGCCGGCCTGCTTCCCTTTCAGAAATTTGGAGAATCTTCATGAACAAAGCTGCGATGACCACTTCCCAGACTCAGGCTTCCCTGATGTCCGTTGGAGCTGCCTCTGAATGTCGTTCTCGCAACGATCGTCAGACATATTTTTCAATCACAAGAAGTCTGGTTCAGGCACAGTTCAAGCTTGATGATCGGGAGTTGTCTCGTCGCCTGTGGCAGGAGGTTGCCGACCGTGATCTTGAAGTGGGCCGGATTATTAATCTGATGTATGGATGTTGGTTCCACCAGAATGAGGATGAAATGTTGGAAGTTGACAATCGGCACCTTGCATTGTTTGTTGACTAGCTTGATGATTTCTTGTCTTTAAGTCGACGTATTTGATTGAGTTAAATATTTATTTGTCAGGTTATGCGTGCCTTTTTGTGATAATGATTTTCTTGATTTTGGTTTGCATGCTTTCTTGAGGCGTTAGCATTAGTGCAGCTTTTATGCCGTCATGGGTTCTCAGCATGCTTCCTTATTGTTAGCGGTTAAGAGCTTTTTAATCAAAATCGCGATTGATTTGATAGCAGAGCTGGTTGTTTGTTAGCTAGACGGAAGCGGGCTTGTTTGTAAATTCATTGGAAAGGTTTTCCTGCCTTGTGTTGTTAGCTTTGCAATTATTGATTTTGTTGTTTTGTCCCAGATACGCAATGCCCTGAAGCGTAGGCATCATAAACTTGAGTCTAGAAATAAATCATTTGCTGATGGCGTACAGCGTGTATTAGATGAATGAGCTGGTAGTTGTTGATTATGTTTCGCAGGTCTTTTTCCTTCCTCGTTGCTCTAGGCATACAAGATTGTCTTAATGGAATCTTTTTATTGAATCGTCTAAATATTCCTACTCAGCTACGCACATCGTTGCTGATGATGAGACTGAGTGGCTGCATAGCGCCGTCCCGCAATATGGGCCTCGCTTACAGATCTGAAGTTTCCAACATGGTCGTAATTCACCCCATTGGTTGTTGCAGAGACTGAATAGAGGCTTGATGTAACCTTCTGCACGCACCAATGCATGAAGCAGGATGGTGCCTTTTCGAGAGAATGCATTCTGTCCTCGACCTTGAATGTGTTGAAAGTAAGATAGGATCACTTAGCTGAGGCCCATCCTTCACGAAAGTCCATTCGGCTTAAGTTTTTCTTTAGTATTGTCGCTATTGATCGTTGTTGGTCTTGTACCAGTAGCCCCAGTGCTGACCATGCTTTTAAGATTTCTTCTTTAATGGCTTGCTCGTTTCAATACGGCTATGGCCCATTGACCCATCCTTTTTGGCGCTGTTTAGGTTTTCCTCATGGCTCTTGATCAACTCAAGGCTTTTCTCATCCAGATGCAAGATGACGAGGGGCTCAAATCCACAGTTCTTTCGGCATCAACAGCGGATGATGTAGCCAAAATTGCGGCCAAGCTTGGTTATGAGTTTTCTGGAGACGAGTTGCTACGTCAATCGGGAAAAAAGGTAGGACGCGTGACCGTCTCTAAGCAAGAAACACCCGGCGAATATAATTAATTGATCGCAATAGGATTGTTCTTCTTTTCCTAGAGTTTTTGTTTATTCGATTGGTTCTCCATCGATGCTAATTTCAAATTCAATCCCGAATCGATGTGCCGTTGCTCTGAATCGTTTTGCTAGTTCAATAAATAGCTTCTTTACTAATTCGTCGTCAAATTCATAAATCTCTAAATTCGCTGTTTTTGCCATCGCTTGTAAATCTTCTATCAGTTTTTCTACTCTCGTTGAAAAAACTTTGCCAAACCGAGCTCGTTTTTCTGTTGATGAATTGAAATCAGGCATCATTGTCATGGTGTGTTCTTGATCACATTGCTGCTCTGTGGCTAGTTTTGCATGTTTTCTGGTGATCCTTGCATATGGTGTATATGCCTACTAAACTCTTGATCCGTCTTGAGATGGCTGGAGTGTATACAACACTGATTAAAAATTTTCTAACTCGTATCAAGAAAAGGGATTATCTATTGTCTCTATTTTAAGTTATTCCAGTCTGATAAGAAGTGATGCTCTAGTTGACTGGAATGAGTCTCTTTTGACCCTTGTGAAGTTATTTGGCGTATGTTGAAGAGTCCATGTGTTTGATGAGATCAATGCACTTGCAGCTGTAGGCCCATTCGTTGTCGTACCAGGCAACGAGTTTCATGAATCGATCATTCAGTGCCATGCCAGCACCTGCATCAAACACTGATGTTGCACTATCACCGAGCAGGTCATTCGATACCACTTGGTCATTGGTGTATCCGAGAATTCCTTTTAATTCTCCTTCTGCAGCTGCTTTCATAGCAGCTTTTACCTCTTCATAGCTAGTTGACTTTTCCAGATTGACTGTGAGATCAACAACTGATACATCAGGCGTTGGCACCCTGAATGCCATGCCTGTGAGCTTTCCATTCAATTCTGGAATGACCCTTCCAACAGCTTTTGCAGCTCCTGTTGAACTTGGAATAATACTTTGCCCAGCTCCGCGTCCACCTCTCCAGTCTTTGTGTGAGGGACTATCGACTGGCTTTTGTGTTGCTGTCGTTGCGTGGACTGTTGTCATTAATCCGCTCACGATTCCAAAGTTATCATTAACAACTTTTGCTAATGGTGCGAGGCAGTTTGTAGTGCAACTTGCATTCGATACGATCTGCTGACCTTGATAGTTTTTATGATTAACACCCATCACAAACATTGGAGTTTCATCTTTTGATGGTGCGCTCATCACAACACGCTTGGCTCCAGCATTGATATGTGCTCTCGCTTTGTCATCTGTGAGGAAAAAGCCTGTGCTTTCAAGCACGTAGTCGGCACCAATATCCCCCCACTTCAGTTGATTTGGATCTCTTTCCGCAGTGATGCGGATTGACTTTCCATTTACGACCAAATTGTTGTTTTCGACTTTTACATCACCTGGGAATTTTCGGTGCGTCGAATCATACCGAAGTAGGTAGGCGAGATAATCCACATCGATTAAATCATTCACTGCTACGACTTCAACATCATCCATTGATACCGCCTGGCGAAAAGCCAGGCGACCAATGCGTCCAAACCCATTGATACCAATGCGAATGGTCATGGGTGGTTCCCTAAAAACTAGTTATAGGTGCTGTGCATCTCTTTGCATCTCCTCATTTGAGGATGCTCACATGTGATTGAGTACTATCACTCAGTATTGCTATTTACGATGAAGGTCGGTTACTGCTTTTAGCGATTACAGGGTTGGTTCGATGTCACGATCACCTCATCACCAAGATTGATGCTCTTGATCAGTTTGGTGAGCTGTTTGTTCTTCATGTTGATGCAACCACCTGTAACACGTTTGCCGATGCGAGTTTCATCATTTGTTCCGTGAATGGCAAAGCTATACCAACGGTATATTCCATCGTATTCGTTAAAACTAAAGGGTTGAGGTGTTGAAGGTACTGGGGCTAGGCTGATATACCCTGATCCATACTCACCTGTTTCTCCGTCACCTTTGAAGTCTATGGAGTTCATGTTATTAAATAAATTTTCTGACAGATAGCTTTTGGTTTTTCCTGATTGTTGGATCAGTGATTCATCCATTTCAAATCTCTCTTTACTCATAATCGCATTAACTTTGAAGGTGCCAAGTGGTGTAACACCTTCCTCAAATGTGCTGCCTATGCATCCCACTCCATTCTTCCCATAGCCCACTTCAAACACCATCCCTTTGCTTTCGTTTGGTGCTGTCCCTTTGCTTTCGTTTGGTGTTAGTTGATTGAGTTCGATTTTGATGGGCCCTTCTCCTCGTGACGAGCCCTTTGTTGTGTTTGGTTGCTGCATGCATCCTGAAAGCATGAGAGCTGATGATGTGACCATCAGCATCTGTGCTACACGCATGATCGTTTTGGTGGGTTCTCCACATCATGGCGTGGTTTGATTCGAATGCCTGCGATTCAAATGCCTGCGTTTCAATTGCCTGCAAAGATGGTTGTGTTCTGAATGTTTTGGATTTGAAGCTTCTGATCGCGGCTGCTTTTCTTCTGGGTTTGTTGGCCCTCACTCAGTTTCTTGTTCGCCGTGGAATGTCGAGTGGTGATGAGTAGCTCAACAGTTCGTATATCGTCCATTTGAAGGCTTTTTACGAAATGGTTCCAGGTGATGCCATTGGCCTGATGATGAATCACCTTCATCTCTATCCATGACTTCTCATCTTTTGGCGGTCGCTTCTCCTGAAACCTTCAGTTGGTCTCCAAAGGTGGGTCTCTTGATGGTGTTATGCAATATTTTTGCGATCTATCTAGGCACAAAAATTTTTCAGGCTGGAGAAGGTACTCAACTTCCTAATCCTAAATACTTTGGTGGCTTGGGCTTAGAAGCTTTAGTGGCTACAACCAGTCTTGGTCATGTGATTGGCTTTGGTGTCATCCTCGGTGTCGGAGCTTCAGGCCTGCTTTAGGTTGTAAGTTCTTTGGTCTTCGTTGAACAGAGAAGCGGTTCAGAAGTATTCATTAGCCGTTGGTTTTACCTCGCTATTGACTACTTCTCGCCTGGTTTTTTTTGGTTTTGTGTGATGTGAAATGTCTGGGTTTAGATTTGATTATTTGAGCTGCTTCGAAGCTTTTACTTGATATTTTTTCACAACTCCTGCAATAATTGCTAATGCAAAGACGCCTAGAGATGCGAAAACAAGTATTAATTTTCCACCGTTAAAAACCTCAGCTCCTAGGGCCACGATTGGCAAGTCACTCAAGGCAACGCTGATGATGAGTGCTGGAGTGAATACCTTCCACTTTGTTCCCCCAAGGCCAGCTGCATAACTCACAAAATCAAACAGACCCGTCATCAATAGTCCTGTTAAGAGGAAAGGATTTCCTTCTATTTGGGATTGATTAAAGCTTTCAATCCGTTTGCTTGCTTTCTCGCCTACGAGTTTCTTGACTGGTTTTTGTCCGTAGCGTTTTGCTATGAGAAATGCGATTTGGCAAAAAACTAAATCTGTTATATAGATGGTGATTAGTCCTGTTCTAAAGCCTAGGAGTGCTCCGGCAAGGAGTGAATACACCGTGCTCGGAAAGGCTGGAAGGAGAATGCTGATGCCCCGCAGAGCCACGATCCCTAGGGGTGCCCAAACACCCATTCCTTCAACCTGCGCACGAAGGGGCTCGAGCGCATGGGTGTGGGCGAGATGGAGAACAACAATGACCAGCGCAACAACAATGCTGACCCCAAGGATTTTGCGTAGTCGCTGCACGTAGTCCTGATTGAATGTGATTGTTTTTACTTTTGCACTGTTCAATCGCTTATGCCAACTTCTGTTTCGATGTGGAATGTGTTGTTACAACTTCATCCGTGATGCTTGTTTCTTTGTTGTTGTGATTTTCTAGTGATCTTTAGTTCACTCATGAATTCTATCTGTATGGCTTTGTCTGGTTTCTTTTGGCCTAGGTCGTTGTGAGATTGGCGCTTGGAACTCTTGCTCTCCTTCTCCCTGCCTTGTTGTTAGCGCGCTTTACTTGTGCTTTTGACTGGTTCCTCGCACTGATCCACAGGTTTTCTTTGGGATTGCCCTGATTTTGATTGCGTTGTCAGCGTTAACTTTCCGGCAAACGCGCGGTCACTATGGATTCGTCTGATCTCGAAGTGGTCAATGTTCTGGTTTTCCAGCAGCTTCTGGAATCTGTCGAAAGCGAATCCTGGGATGAGGCCGCCATGGCCCTCTACAAGCTTTACGACATTGAGGCAGGTCAGGACTTTCTCGATCAAGACGACGTCGACGACCAACAGCTTCTGGCCGCCTGATCGCTCTGTTGTGCTGTCGCGCTCAATCTTGCTCAGCACTGTTGTGTCTGAGCTTGTTTCAGCAACGGTTTGAACGCTGTCTCTCTTGTGAAGAAGGCAGCCGTCACAAAGGTGCATAGGCCACTGAGGCCGACCCAAATCCCCAGATAGATCGGATTTCCGCTGGCGCGAGCGATCAGCACAGCAGCAATCAATGGAGTTGTTCCACCAAACCAGCCTTCGGCGAGGTTGTACGCCAAGGCTGTCCCCGTGCAGCGCACTTCTGCTGGCATCAGTTCCACATTGGCAGGGCCTTTGCCACCGTCCACCAGCGCAATTGCCAGCGTGAATCCCAGTTCCCCGCGAACGATCGATCCAGGGTCTTGGCTGTGGATTAACTGCAGGAATGGAACCGCTCCAATGCAGAGCAGGGCTGCTCCACCCATCAACATCGGACGTCTGCCGATGCGGTCTGAAAGCCAGGCTGTGATTGGGTAGAGCAACAGCAACACAGCCATCACATCGGTATTCAGGCTGAGAGCAAGGCTGTTTGAGATTCCATCTACATCTTCCACATAGGTCACTAAGTAGACGTAGACCGCATAAAAACCAACGCTGCTGGCAATGTTGAGCGCTAAAACTCTGAGGAATGCAGGACGGTGGACTCCCAAGGTTGAAGCGAGCGGGGTCTTGGTTGTCTCGGGTGTTTCGTCTTCCCCGATGCCCGTACGAATAATCACTCCTGTTAGGGCCACCAAGGAGCCCAGGGCAAAGGCCACCCTCCAACCCCAAGCATCGAGTTGCGTTTGTGTGAGCGTTCTCGTGAGCAGATCACCAAAGGCCGACCCCATCAGCATCCCCAACACAGACCCCCATAGCCCCCAAATGCTGTAGAAGCCCCGTTGCCGATCTGGAGCGGCTTCGGCAAGAAAAATGATGGAGGTTGTGTACTCACCGCCTGCTGAAATTCCTTGCAGAAGGCGTAAAAGCACTACGGCAATCGGCGCCGCAATTCCGATCTGGGCATGGCTGGGTAAAAACGCCATCGCCACGGTTGGGATCGCCATTGCAATCACCGACAGGGTTAGGGCGCGGCGACGTCCAACCAAATCGCCGATCCGGCCATACACAATTCCTCCCAGTGGACGGACGATGAATCCTGCAGCAAAGGCTCCAAAGGCACCAATCAGTGACGCCGTTGGGTTGGTTGAGGGAAAGAATTGTTGGCCAATCACCGTGGCGAAGTAGCCATAGAGCGCAAAGTCGTACCACTCCATCACGTTGCCGATCAGGCCGGCGATTAAGACCCTCGCTTTGGAAGGCGTTCTCGATCCCTTCTCTTGTTCTTTAAACATCCAATCAGCAGCCCCGAATCTCCACATTGGACGATTGGGCAAGTTTGAAATCATGTGGCTAGAGAGTGTTCAAATTCCCTCACGCTGATGTGCCTTCTGGCTGCTCTGGGCCTTTTCGTTCCCAGGTTGATTCTGATTCTTCTCTGGTTTGTGAATGCGCCCTTTGTGCTTGGACCCTTCAGTGGATTACCCCTCCCAGCTTTTGTTGCGCCCTTGATTGGTTTGGTGATGTTGCCCACCACCTCCTTGGGGTACTGCTGGGCGAGTGCCTCCTATGGCGGGATTAGTTCGTTTAGTGGTCTTTTAATTGTTGGTATTGGTTTATTAATTGATCTTGGTTTGATCGGTGGCGGGCGAGGAATTGCCCGTCGTTAATGATGCGGATTAAAGCTTATTAAAGTGTGCCCAATCCTTCAATACAAATCGTGCTTGCTTTAGGCTGCCAAGCCTTGATCAATGTTGCGTTGGCTTCGCACTGATCTCTGGACGTTTGTGGAACTTTTTCCAGTGCAGCAGTGGTGCGATGGGCTCCATAGGTGGCCCAGGTGATGATCAGCCAAGTGATCGGTTCCATGAAGAGAGAAGCGAATTCTCCTTCTAGCTTGTCGTCTAGTGCTGCCCAACTGTGGACTTCTTCTTGGTTTTTGGTTTACACAAGGATATCGTCTTCGATTAGCCAGCCTTTGAGGATCAGTTCTGCTTTTTTTGGTTCGACGTTTGAGGCTGGTACATCAACCATCAAAAACACACCATTGCGGTTGCAATAAAGCCGTCTTAGTCCAATCACGTGAGCGACTCCTGCTTATGCAGAATCCATCATGTTGAGAGTTGCCTGAATCTTCAGTAGCGGCTGAGACCAAGCACGGATCGTTCGATTGAATTAGCTGTCGCTGATGTCATGCAATCTGTCGATCAACAGGTCAACATCGGTTGCATTTCCACCATCCTCAGCCCAGGCTTCTGGATGAATCCTGTCTTGAATTTGTTGATTGAGTCGCGTTGCGTTGCGCAGATTGAGCAGGGTTTGATTGCTGGCTGTTTGCGTTGTTGCGGTTGCACGCGTTGAGGATGTTTGTTGGAGATTGCTTTGTTCGTCTCCGATCAAGTGGCAAGCGACCTGCCTTGTGCTTCCGAGCTGGCGATGCTCCCAGAGATACACCGCCTGCCAGGTGCCCAGCAGCAAGCGACCGTTTTGAACGCTGAGCGTCATGGTTTGGCTGGTGAGTGCCGTTCGGATGTGCGCAGGCATGTCGTCATCGCCTTCATCGTCATGGAGGTAACGGCGACGTTGACCTTGGGCATCTGCTGGACCTCTCCCATCCTGCGGGACAACAGCCTCCATCCAAGCGGCTAAATCACTGAGGACGCGTGGATCTGCGTTTTCGTTGATCGTGATGCTGCAGCTGGTGTGCAGACAGGTGAGGTGCAACACCCCTTGCGCGATGTCCTTGCTTCCAAGCCAGGTTTCGATCTGTTCATTCAGCCTCGTAAACCCTTTCCCCTTCGTTTGGATCTGGAGTTGCGTCAAGGACTGTGCAAGGGCCATCACGGCGCGATCCAGAGATATCCACGGTTTAGCCGTGTTGAATCATTCTGAGCTTCAAGCGTGCGTTTCTAGTCGTACAGGCTCCCCTGGTACTGGAGTCACAACGCGTGGATCATGCTGTTCTTTGATCTCTGCCCCACTGAGCAGGGCACTGATCAATCCGCTGAAGGTCACGTCTCCGCCTGTTGTACTGGCGAGCACCGTTTGGGGAGTGAAGCGTTCGATCAAGTCTGGAAGCACGCTTGCGCCAGTGATGAAGTTGCCGGCCAGTGGTAGTCCGAGGTCGATCACCGGCGTAATCACGGTGTCGACAGGTCGGGAGGCGAGCGTGGGATCAAGAACGCCATGGGGCTCGAGATAAAGAGAGCCACCGGTCCAATCAAGCAGGTATCCGTTTTCCACATTGGGAACCGCTGCTCCAGCTGTGGCCTGGATGCTGATGCCCTTCACGGTGCAGCTTTCACCAGGCTTGAGGGTTTCAATCTTTTCAAAACCCAAACGTTTCACCACCTTTGCTGCAGCTCCTGAACCCACCACGGGGAGGTTGCGTGGCAGCAGTTTCAGGCTGGGTTGGTGGGCATGGTCCGCTAACCCTTGGGTCAGTAGGAGAAGGTCAAGATTCTCAGGAACCTGCCAGGGGTGAGGCAGTTCGCCGCGCAACATCCAAGCACCAGGTGGAAACACCAAGGGGCCACTCAGCCAGGGGTCGACCAGGACCCGACAATCAGCGATTTCTAAAAGCCAGCCATTGGCCCCGAAATAGGTTGCTTGCGAGGTCATGACTGCTCTTTGGGTGGGGTCTGAAGCGATTCATCGAGGCCAAGATCGATCTCGCCGATCCAAGCCACCATGGCCAAAAGGGCAAGAACGGAGCCGATCAGTGGAACCAAGCGGCGCGCTTTCATGAATGCTTCGTGAGTGGCTGAACCGTAGAAGGGCGTTGGCCTGTCCTGCGAGTCAGGAGAGAACGGCCAAGGCAATGCCGCTCACGGCCAGGAGTGATGCGCACACTCCAGCTGCGCGTGGATGGTCGCCTTCCGGTGCTGCCACCAACAACGCCATCACGGGGGCTGTACTCAAAACCGTGATGCCGATGCCAAGCGGTAACTGCTTCAACACCACTTGCTGCAACACGATCCCCACATTGGTGCCGAGCAGAGTGGCGATCAGCACTCTTGGCCAGCGCCTGTGGTTGGGTCGAGGCTTGGGAAACAGCGTGCGAAGCCGCAGCCAAGGAAGTAAGAGCAGTAGCCCTCCCAATAGGCGCGTGGCTGCGCTTTGCCATGCCGTTAAATCCGTGCTGATCAAAATGCTGCGGGAGACGGCTGCTCCGCTGACGCCACACAACACGGCGAGGAGGGCAAACACAATTCCTTGCCATTGCACGTTGCGCGCGCGATCCAGCTGGCGCGTTCCGTCCGGTGGACTTTGACGCGCCACCAGCAACACCGAAACGGACACCATCACGGCTCCTAGCCAAGCTTGAACTTCAATGCGTTCGCCCATCACGACAAGGCCGCCGAGGGCTGCGATCAAGGGGGCAAGCGACTCAAGCGTGAGGGTGCGTCGTGTGCCAAGACGACGCAGGGCTGCCAAATAAAAGCTGTCTCCTAAGGAGATCCCGAGCCCACCGCTGATCAACAGCCAGAGCAGTGCTTGGCTCTCAAGTTTCCATGGCAGAAACAACAGAACCGGAAGCAATAAGGCACAAGCGATTGCGTTCTTGAGCCCGTTCAGTTCGAGCGCCGTGAGTGAGGTGGAGAGGCCACGCCAAAGGCTGCTGGCCAGGGTCCAAGCCAGCGCTGCGACCAACCCCGCGATAACGCCCATTGATCAATTACCAGTAGGGGTCTGTGGCGAATTCCACGGAGAGGGATCCTGAGGTTGATGCAGGCACCGTGCTGATACAGGCACGCACCGTTTGCCCATTCACGTCGATTTCGCAGGCGCCACAACTTCCCCCTAAGCAGCCCGTTGGAATGTGGATGCCTGCCGCTTGAGCAGCCTCGAGCCAGTCATCGCCTTTGGAACAATGGCTTTGGCTTCCGTTGGGCCATTGGATCGTGATGGCGGACTGTTTGTTCTCCATCGCTGGATTAAGGGAAAACGGCACCCTGTGATGGATGCAGAGTGCCCTTTTTGATTGTTGAAATCACCTTAACGAGCCTTTGAAACAACAAGGTTTCAAGCTTGTGGGCTGCTGCCGAGTAGGGGCTCGATGTTGATGTGTTGCTCGAAGGCATCAGCGAGGCGATCGAGCAATGCTTCCCGCTGCCGGCTGTGGTGCGGTTGTTGTTCACTGAGCGGCGGCAATCCCTTGCTTGCTCTCAGCTGATTCAGCCAGCGTCGCCGCCAAGGGCCACTTTCAAACACCCCATGCAGATAGGTGCCTGCCACAAACCCTCCTCGCTCGCTGATGGGAGTCACCCAGCCAAGCTCAGCATCAAGGCACAACGGTTGGCAGGGTTCAGATTCTTTGCTGGCGGTGCGGCCATGGTGGAGCTCAAATCCTTCGAGTTTGAGAGCGCTGCTTCCAGCGGGCCATCGGGCCACACTGTTGCGCTGCCGGAGCGCCTTGTCAGCGGAAAACACGGTACGAAGCGGCAGGAGGCCTAGGCCTGTATGGCTGTTGTTGACCGATTGAGCACCGCCTTCCAGACCCTCCGGATCGCAAAGCTCCTCGCCCAGCATCTGCATGCCGCCGCAGATGCCAAACACGTGGCCACCACCGGCGCTGTAGGCCTGAAGTGCTGCTCCCAGGCCACTGCTGTGAATGGCGGCAAGGTCACGGAGCGTTTGTTTGCTGCCTGGGATCACAACGGCATCTGGCAAGCCAAGTTCCTCGCCTGGGGCGACCCAGCGCAACTGAACCGTGGGCTCGGCTTCCAGTGGATCGAGGTCAGAGAAGTTGCTGAGGGACGGCAGCTTGAGCACAACAATCTCGAGTTCGGCGCTGCGTTTGCGCCCGCGTCGCTCGAGGAGGTCGAGGGAATCCTCCGGCGGGAATAGCTCATCCAGCCAGGGCATCACTCCCAACACCGGGACACCTGTATGGGTTTCAAGCCAGCGTTGACCCTCGTCAAACAGTTCACGCCGGCCGCGAAAACGATTGATCAACAGCCCTTTGATGAGCGGCCGTTCCACCGGGCGGAGCAGATTCAGTGTGCCCACGATTTGCGCGAACACGCCTCCCCTTTCAATGTCTGCCACGAGAACGCAATGCGCTCGTAGATATTGAGCAAGGCGCAGGTTGGTGAGATCACGTCGTTGCAGATTCACCTCCACCGGGCTTCCAGCGCCCTCGAGCACGAGGCGTCCGCCTGGATGGCTGCTCTGCAATGCATCTAAGCCCTCACGAATCGCCTTCCAGCCCGGTTTGAACCAGTCGCGGTAATAGTGCTCAGCGCGAGCAGATCCCACACTGCGGCCCAAGTGAATCAGCTCACTGGTGGAGTCTCCCTGAGGTTTGAGCAACACGGGGTTCATCGCGCAGACAGGCTCAAGCCCCGCTGCCCAGGCCTGAAGGGCTTGGGAGTAGGCCATCTCACCGCCAGTTGGATCGACCCAGGCGTTGTTGCTCATGTTCTGCCCTTTGAACGGCAGCGGCGTTTCTCCTCGACGGCGCAAGACCCTGCAAAGCGCAGCAGTCATCAACGATTTTCCGGCACCACTGGAGGTGCCCAGCACCATGAGAGCAGGGGGAGACTTCACAGACGCGGACGATGACGGCGAAGCCAGTGATGCATCACTTGTAGCGCATCTGCGTTTGGAATCTCTCCATCCCAATCGTCCAGGAGGTCTCGCCCCATCGGAGTGAGCCGCACCCGTTCTGTGAGCCCTTGGCCATCCACTTCCCTGCGCAGCACGCCCACTTGGATCAACCAGATCAAGTCATCCTCTGTTTTTGAACGATGGAGAGGTTTGCGGCTGATGGCCATCCAGTTTTTTTGGCTGCTCAGCTGCGTGCTGCTTCTGGCTTCGTGTTCCAGTTCGGCATAAAAGGCGTGGCGAAACGGCAGACAGCGCATGGCCTGACGTGCCCGTTTCAAGGCTCGTGCCGATACCAGGGAGGTGGATGAGGTCACGACCTTGCTGCTTCATCTTTCATTCTCCTCCCGTTTCATTCCGAGCGTGGCTGTGACCAGCATCAAACTGAAGGACGTTGCTTGTTTGTTTTGTTGCTGTTGGCATCCGCGTCTCCAGCCAGGCGCCGTCTGTTGGAGCAAGCTCAGATTCCCCATCAGGTGATGGTGAGCGGCGTGGATGAAGATCAGATTCAGCACCCTGATCCAGCTCAGTTGGTGCAGTTACTAGCTGAGGCCAAGGCATCAGCGGTGAAGCTCAAAGTGGAGCAGAGCGCGGAGCTCAGCCCATCCATTAAGGCCGTGCTCGGTTGTGATTCGGTGCTCGCGTTTGAGGGCGAAGTGTTTGGCAAGCCTGTGGATGCGGCAGAGGCCATCGCGCGCTGGCAACGGATGCGCGGCAAATGGGCTGAATTGCATACCGGACACTGTTTAGTGCTTCCATCCTTTGCACGTTCAAGGGCAGGTGAAGCCGCTGAGATGCAGCGCAGGTGTGTCACGACCCGTGTGCTGTTTGCCAATCTCACGGATGCGGAAGTGAAGGCTTACGTCGCCTCAGGCGAACCTTTGCAGTGTGCTGGAGGTTTTGCGCTGGAAGGACGCGGAGGTTGCTGTGTGGAGCAACTCAATGGTTGTTATTCGAATGTGATCGGCCTTAGCTTGCCGCTGCTCCGACGTTGGCTGGCGCTCTCTTAAAACCGTTGTCATTTTCCTCTGGTCGTAGCTAAATCAAAGACAGTTGTCGCATCACGCGCGCCATGACCCGTCTGCTTTGCCGCTGCTTTGCCTTGATGATCTTGACGGCTGGAGTGGCGCCTGCGTTTGCCTTTGAACCCCTTCAAAAATCCTTTGATGCAACGCCTCAAGACGCATCCAGTGAGCTCAGTGTTGAAGACGTGAACTTCTCTTCTGATGAGCTGAGGCAGGCGGAATCCTTAACGGTGACTCCAGCAGCTCCTGGAGAAAAAGGCCGGGCACCGAAGGGATATTCCCTGTTGGATGTTGGTTTTTGAGCCTGTTGCTGATTTGTCGATCTGTTTTTGGCCAATAAAAAACCCTCACCTTGCGGCGAGGGTTGAGACAGGTGATCAGAGAATGATCAGTCGAGATCAGGCATAGCCAAGGTGGGCTCTGCTTGACGATCGATTCCTTTTTCGAAACCAGCAGCGGCAGCGCGGGCGCGGCCTGCATGCCAGAGGTGACCAACAAGGAAGAAGAAGGCAAGGATGAACTGCGTCGCGGCAAGCCACTGACGGATGTTCACGAAGTTCACCGAGTTTGGCTCGGTGATGATGCCTCCAACAGAGTTGATCGACGCGTTAGGAGCGTGGGTCATGTATTCAGCGGCGCGGCGAACCTGCCAAGGCTGAATATCGTTCTGAAGCTTGTCGAGGCTCAGGCCGTTGGGTCCACGAAGGGGCTCCAACCAAGGACCACGGAAGTCCCAGAAACGCATCGTTTCACCACCAAAGATGATCTCACCGGTTGGTGAACGCATCAGGTACTTACCAAGACCCGTTGGGCCCATGGCTGAACCGATGTTGGCTCCCATGCGTTGGTCACGCACGAGGAAGGTGAAACTTTGGGCTTGGGAGGATTCGGCGTTGGTCGGGCCGTAAAACTCCGAAGGGTAT
Source organism: Synechococcus sp. MVIR-18-1 (assembly GCF_014279835.1). Taxonomy (NCBI): domain Bacteria; kingdom Bacillati; phylum Cyanobacteriota; class Cyanophyceae; order Synechococcales; family Synechococcaceae; genus Synechococcus; species Synechococcus sp. MVIR-18-1. Next base: position 803,521 of record NZ_CP047942.1, read on the forward strand.
GCGGTGTTGTTGAACCAGATGTAGGCCGAAGCGATAAAGCTCATGAAGCTCAGAGCGCCAAGGCTGTAGCTGAGGTAAGCCTCACCATTCCAGATGAAGGCGCGTCGCACCCAGCCGAAAGGCTTGGTGATCACGTGCCAAATACCACCGAAAATGCAGGTCAAACCAAGCCAGATGTGGCCACCGATGATGTCCTCCATGGAGTTCACACCGATGATCCAGCCTTCGCCGCCAAAGGGAGCGCGGAACAGATAACCGAAGATCACACCGGGGTCGAGGGTGGGGTTCGTGATCAAACGAACGTCTCCACCACCTGGAGCCCAGGTGTCATAAACGCCACCGAAGAACATGGCCTTGAAGACCAGGAGTAGGCAGCCCACACCCAGAAGGATGAGGTGATAACCAATGATGTTGGTCATCTGGTTTTTGTCACGCCAGTCCTGGGAGAAGAAAGTGGAGTAGTTCTCCAAAATCTCTGGACCACGAAGAGCGTGATACAGGCCGCCGAGTCCGAGCACGGCAGAACTGATCAGGTGCAGAACACCAACAACAAAAAAGGGGTAGAGGTTGGTGACCTCTCCGCCGGGACCAACGCCATAGCCAAGAGTGGCCACGTGTGGGAACAGGATCAAGCCCTGCTCATACATCGGCTTATCGAAGGTGAAGTGACTCACCTCGAACAGCATCATGGCGCCAGCCCAGAACACCATCAGGCCAGCGTGGGCCACGTGGGCACCTAGCAGTCGGCCAGACAGGTTGATGAGTCGAGCATTACCGGCCCACCAGGCAAAGCCGGTGGAGTCGAGGTCTTTACCGCCAGTGGCGATAAGACCGGAATTAAAGGGCGTTTCCACGGGGCAGAACCTCTTCAGGGAAGACGAAGTTTTCGTGCGGCTGGTCAGCCGGTGCCATCCAGGCACGCAGACCTTCATTCAGAAGAATGTTCTTCGTGTAGAAGGTTTCAAATTCAGGATCCTCAGCAGCGCGGATTTCCTGTGACACGAAGTCATAGGCACGCAAGTTGAGTGCAAGGCCGATGATGCCGATGGAACTGGTCCACAAGCCCATCACTGGCACAAACAGCATGAAGAAGTGCAGCCAACGCTTGTTGGAGAACGCAATTCCGAAGATTTGGCTCCAGAAACGGTTGGCGGTGACCATTGAATAGGTCTCTTCTTCTTGGGTGGGTTCGAACGCCTTAAAGGTGTTCGACTGTTCACCATCCTCAAAAAGGGTGTTTTCCACGGTTGCGCCGTGAATGGCGCAAAGCAGTGCGCCGCCAAGAATGCCGGCCACTCCCATCATGTGGAAGGGATTCAGAGTCCAGTTATGGAAGCCCTGGAGGAACAACAGGAAGCGGAAAATTGCAGCCACACCAAAGGAGGGTGCAAAGAACCAGCTGCTCTGTCCCAAGGGGTACATCAGGAAGACACTGACGAACACCGCGATCGGACCTGAGAAGGCGATGGCGTTGTAAGGACGAATGCCGACGAGACGAGCAATTTCAAACTGACGGAGCATGAAGCCGATCAGTGCAAAAGCGCCGTGGAGAGCAACGAAAGCCCAAAGGCCTCCAAGTTGTATCCAGCGGACAAAATCACCCTGGGCTTCTGGGCCCCAGAGCAACAGCAAGCTGTGACCCATCGCATCAGCGGGGGTGGACACAGCAGCGGTCAAGAAGTTGCAACCTTCGAGGTACGACGACGCAATGCCGTGGGTGTACCAGGAAGTTACAAATGTGGTTCCCGTTAACCAGCCACCAATCGAGAGGTAGGCCGTGGGAAGAAGAAGAATGCCGGACCAGCCGACAAAAACAAATCGGTCGCGTTTGAGCCAATCATCGAGGACGTCGAACCATCCCCGCTGCGGCATGCGACCTGCAGCGATCGTCATGAATTGAACGTTGCGGTTAACCCGCATGCATTGGGTTCCCGGCGACCTTAACAATCTTGTTGGGTCATTCGGGGCTTAGATGGCTCAGCTGAAACCCGTTGTATCGGAATGCATCTTCTGGGTTTCTTTCGATTTGAGTCCTCGTTTCGTGGCAATGCTTTGTAGCGGGCTCAGCTGATTGGCTTCGCAGTCCAAAATGACCTTTGATTTTGGGCTTTGATGGCCGCTGAACTGCTCGAACAACCCGTCCTCGGCTCGCGCCGGCTTTCGAACATTCTCGTTGCCTTGATGGTGACGATTGGCGGTATTGGTTTTCTGTTTGCTTCTCTTTCCAGCTACTTGGGTAGGGATCTCCTCCCCCTGGGCCATCCCGCTGGCTTGGTGTTTGTTCCTCAGGGACTGGTCATGGGGTTGTACAGCCTTGCGGCTGCCCTTCTCGCCACCTATTTGTGGGCCGTGATCACGATCAACGTGGGCTCGGGTAGCAACCGTTTTGATCGCTCCGCAGGTGTGGTGACCATCTCAAGGCGTGGATTTCGTAAGCCGATCAGCGTTGAGATTCCCATGAAAGACATCCAGGCGGTGAAAGTTGAGGTGAGGGATGGCTTCAACACCCGGCGCCGGGTTTCGCTGCGTGTTCGCGGAAGGAGGGACATGCCCCTCACCCGTGTTGGTGAACCCCTCCCCCTGGCCCAGTTGGAACAGGACGGAGCCGAGTTGGCACGTTTTTTAGGTGTAAATCTCGAAGGACTTTGATCTTCTTTCCTCTCATGCAGCGCTCAATCATGCGGACGCTTTTATCTCTTGCTGTCTGCTTGCCACTTCTTGTTGGTTGCTCTCAGTCCAATACAGCGTCAACGGCTTCAGTCCCTACGGGCTGCAGTCAGGCCAGTAGCCCTTGTCTTCAGGGGAAGGCCAATGTGGAGCTCACAACAACCCGTGGGGTGGTCAAGCTTGAACTCGATGGTGATGCGGCACCTGTGACCGCTGGCAATTTTGTGGACCTTGTCAAAAGAGGTGCGTACGACGGCACCGTGTTTCACCGGGTGATTCGTGAGCCAGTGCCGTTTGTTGTGCAGGGTGGTGATCCCACATCCAGTGATCCGAACACCTCGAAATCTCAGTACGGAACAGGAAGTTTTGTGGATCCCGACAGTGGGCAGGCGCGATTCATTCCCCTTGAGCTGTCGTATCAAAATGAAGATCAGCCGCGCTACAGCCGCCAGAGCACCAATCCCAGCGATCTGCAGCAGCTCACGCTGAGTCATGAGCGGGGAGCCCTTGCCATGGCTCGCTCCCAATCCCCCGATTCGGCCAGCGCTCAGTTTTATATCGCCCTAAAGCCTTTGCCTGAGCTGGATGGCCGCTACGCCGTGTTCGGTCGTGTGACCGATGGCTTGGAGGTGGTGGATGCGATTGAACAGGACGACAAGTTGATCAAAGCCAAGCTGCTCACTCCAGGCCTTTGATGTCAGCCATCAAGCGGGCACGCGCCCGCCGCTGATGGCGGCTTTGAGTAATTCGGTGTTCACCCCTGAAGCCCGTTCCAGGGCCACTTTTCCGGTTCGGGCGATTTCCAGGATTCCGTAGGGAGCCATGAGGCGCTCCAGGGCCACCAATTTGCCTGGGTCTCCCACCACTTCCAGGGTGAGCGCGTCATCGGCCACATCCACCACTTTGGCGCGGAACACCTGCACCAACTCCAGAATGGCGCCCCGCTGTTCAGCCGGAGCTGACACCTTCATCAGCATCAGCTCCCGTTCCACCGCGGGCAATTGCGAGAGATCGAGCACTTGAAGCACGTTCACCAGCTTGTCGAGCTGCTTGCTCATTTGCTGCAAGGTGTGTTCGTCGCCTTCCACCACCATGGTGAGCCGCGACTGTCCATTGGTTTCAGCAGGACCGACCGCCAAGCTGTCGATGTTGAAGCCGCGTCTGGCGAAGAGGCCGGCGATGCGGCTCAGTGCGCCGGATTCGTCCTCCACCAGGACGGACAGGGTGTGCTTCATGCCCGTTGCTTTGCGTCCAGCTCGCTTGTTCTTCCTAAATTAAGGTCCAGCCAGCGCAAAAGCTCTTGATGGAAATGTTCGGGGCTTTCATCGTGGGGACAATGTCCACTTCCCTCGAGCACGCGTAGCTTCAGCCAGGAATGCTGCTGCTGCAGTTTTTCGCCGATGATCAAGGGCACGAATCGATCCTGTCGTCCCCAAAGCAATAAAAGGGGAACAGGTTGGTCATGCCCGGCTAACCGCTCCAACAGCTCCGGTGCCGTGGCCCCGCGTGGACGTAAGGCCATGCCAACACTCATGGCGCGGAGGCTGCGTGCGGCGGTGCGGCGTCGGGCTGGGCTGGCAATCAGCTGATGCAATTCCCGGTCTGAGCGGATCGAGTGGCAGTAGGCCCCTTGCAGGCCCATGCGCAGCAGAGCTGTGCGGCTGATCAAGGGGACGATGAGTTCTAGAGGCAGCAACCGGCAGAGCAACCCAACCGTGTGTCTTTTGAGTTGGCGCAGCCGGCGTGGCTGACGTCGTGGCAATGGCTGCATGAGGGCGGGGTCCGGCAGCGGTGCTGCAACCACGGCTGTGACCCACTCCGGACGAAAGACCGCAGTGGTGAGGGCGGTGAGGCCTCCCAGGGAATTACCTACCAACACAGCGGGTTGTTGAACCACCTGCTCCAGAAATGCTGCCAACTGCCGCGCCCAAAGACGGTTGTCCAAGCGGATATGGGGATGAAGCCCTGGTTGTTCGGAGCGGCCGAAACCGATCAAATCAAGTCCGTAAACCCGATATCCAGCCTTGGTGAGAGGCGCTGCGTTGTGACGCCAATGGCTGCTGCTGGCACCGAACCCATGCAGCAGAACCATCGCGGGAGCTTTGGGATCACCGAGTACGCGCCAGTGACAGCGGTAGCCCTTCCAGGTCCATACAGCGCTTTCGCCCCAATCGGCACCCTTGGAGGCAGGCTGAAGAGCAGTTGCGTGCACACGCCTGACGGAGTTGAACGTTCACTATCGCGAAGGGATGGCATCGGTGCGGACCGGGGCTGGTTTTTTTCGCCCCGACTCCAGACCGGCGCGAGACCTCTCCGTCTTGGTCGCCGCCTCAACCTTGGTGGGCGCCCCCAGGGATCGCCCCCTGCGCTGGCTTGACCTTATGGCTGGCTGCGGGATCCGTTCTCTGCGCTGGGGACTGGAGGCAAGGGGAGCGTCCGACCAGCCTGTGGACCTTTGGGTGAATGACGCGGATCAAGAGCGTGGGCCCCTGCTAGCCGCCAATCTCGAACCGTTGCACGCCTGTGATGGGGTTTCGCTCAACTTGAGCCATCAGCCGGCGGAGCGGCTGCTGCGCGAGGCCTATCTCGAGCATCGTTTTTTTGATCTGATCGATCTCGATCCTTTTGGCTGCCCGAATGTTTTGCTCCAGTCCACGCTCCAGGCGATGCGTTTTGGCGGTGTGCTGTTAGTTGCGAGCACCGACGGTCGCTCACCCACGGGGCATGACCGGTGTGCGGCTGTGCGTCGGTTTGGTGCAGCCGCTCGTGCCCACCCTTCGAGTTGGGAGCTGGCGTTGCGGCTGCAATTGGCTGCTCTCGCCCGTGAGGCTTGGCTACTGGGACGCGGTCTTGAGCCCTTGTTCAGCTTCAGCGATGGCCGCACGTTTCGTGTAGCGGTGCGGATGCGCCAGCGGATTCGTTCGGGTGAGGAGCAGCAGCTTGGCTTCCTAGCCCGTTGTGACCGCTGCGGGGATCAGGCTGTTCAAGCGATGTTGGACCTGCAGGGCTGGAGACCCTGCGCCTGTACCGATGGCTGCGGACGCTGGGCGGTGAGTGGTCCGCTCTGGATTGGTCCGCTTCAGGATGGTTCCCAGATCAACGGGCTGTTGGAGATCAGTGATCGCTTGGATGCAGCGTTGAGCAAGGGGTTGCCTGAGGGGCAAGACCTGACCCTTGCCCCTCGCAGCAGGCGGCTGCTCGACGGATTGATCGCGGATCCAGGTCAACCGGCCTGTTGCTGGTCAACGGCTGAGTTATCTCGACGGCTTCAGCTCAAAGGGCCACCGGCGATCGAGCCTTTGGTTGCCGCTCTTCTGGCCTCCGGGCACAGCGCCTCCGTGAGTGGTGTGATGGCTGGGCAGGTGCGAACCAATGCCCCTCTCGGCATTTTGTTACGACGATGCAGCGAATTTGACGGGAAAGATCGTTAAATAGATGTTGATTGTGAATCCCGTTTCATGGCTTCGGAAATTTTCGGAATTGCTGTCGTGTTCTGGGTGTTGATTCCCGTGGGCCTCGCTGGTGGTGCCTTGCTTTTGAAACTTCAAGGCGACTGATCGGCGCGACAGGCCTTTGCTCCCTTTAGGCTCCACGCTTGCAATGACTGACCCGATGCAAGTTCTGGTGGTTGGTGGGACAGGAACGCTTGGCCGTCAAATCGCAAAACAAGCGATTGATGCTGGCCATAAAGTGCGTTGCGTAGTGCGCTCACCTCGAAAGGCAGCCTTCTTACAGGAGTGGGGTTGTGAGCTCACTCGAGGCGACCTTCTTGAGCCGGCCAGTCTTGATTACGCACTCGATGGCATTGATGCGGTCATTGATGCCGCTACCAGCCGGCCAACGGATCCCAACAGCATTTATGTCACTGATTGGGAAGGAAAGCTCAACCTGCTCAGGGCTTGTGAGAAAGCCGATGTGAAGCGGTTCGTGTTTCTCTCCCTCTTGGGTGCTTCTAATCACCGCAATGTCCCTTTGATGGACATCAAGCACTGCACCGAGCGCTTGCTGGAAGAGTCAGATCTTGACTACACAATCCTGCAAGGAGCGGCGTTCATGCAGGGCGTGATCAGTCAATTTGCTATTCCAATTTTGGAAAGCCAAACGGTCTGGGTGAGTGGTAGTCCAACCCCGATCGCTTATATGAACACGCAAGACATGGCTCGTTTTGCTGTTGCGGCCGTTGATCATCCAGAAACGATTCGTTGTTCTTACCCCGTCGTTGGTCCCAAAGCCTGGAACACCGGAGAAGTGATTCAACTCTGTGAGTTGGCGAGTTCTCGCTCGGCAAGGGTGTTTCGCGTGCCTGGAGCCTTGCTCAATCTGATGCAAGGCATCTGTTCGTTCTTTGAACCAGCCGTGAATGTGGCAGAGCGCCTTGCTTTTGCTGAAGTCACAGGTGGTGGTGGCTCCCTTGATGCACCGATGGAGGCCAGTTATCGCGCCTTCGGCTTAGAGCTCGATCAAACCACGCAGATGGAGACCTACATCCGTGAGTACTACGACACGATTTTGAAGCGCCTCAGGGATATGGAGGCCGATCTCGACAAGAACGCCAAGAAAAAGCTGCCCTTCTAAGCGCATTGACCCAAGAGTGGTGTGTTTGTACTATCCACTCGCTAGGATTGATTAGTTTTTGGATCGTCACCATGTCTGTCGCCCAAGTTAAAAATCTTCAGCGACGGCTCGACAATCTCGCCCGGGAAGCAGAAACCGAGCTCAACCGAGCCTGTGGTCATGAGCTTTGGCAAAGCGTTGGTTTTGATGCCTTTGATGGCATTGAAGATGTCGATCGCCGTGCCAGCGCCAATTACTACTACGGGCAATGGCAAACCGTTCGTGAACTTCAGGATGTCCTGAGTTAAGGGCGATACCTCGTTGGGGCTAAGCCCTGTTCAGAATGTAGGCACTCCTGCGCTGTTGCCGATGTCGTCTTGTTGCGGTCCCACTCCGTCTTCACTGGATCCGTCTTCACTGGATCAAACGCAGGCGGTAGAGGACCGGTACGGCGCTGCAGCAGCGGAACAAGAAGCTTGCCTCTGCACTCCAGTGGCGTTTGATCCCTCCTTGCTGAAACCTATCCCCAAAGACGTGGTGGAAAGGGATTACGGCTGTGGCGACCCCACCCGTTGGGTGCGGTTTGGAGATGCGGTGTTGGACCTCGGTAGTGGAAGCGGAAAGAATGCCTTTATTTGTGCTCAGGTGGTTGGGGCAACAGGCCAAGTGATTGGTGTTGACCGCAATGCGGACATGTTGGCCCTCTCGCGTTCTGCTGCACCCGTGGTGGCAGAGCGAATTGGTTACGCCAATGTTGGCTTTCTTGAGGGTGCGATTGAGGCCCTTGATGCCACCAATGCTCAGGGAGAGCCCTTGGTGGCTGATTCCAGTATTGATGTGGTGCTCAGCAACTGCGTACTGAATCTGGTGAATCCATCCGCGCGTCAGCAGCTGTTGCAGAACATTCGGCGCGTGCTTCGCCCTGCTGGGCGCGTTGCCATCAGCGACATCGTGTGTGATCGTCCGGTGCCGATGGCTCTTCAGCAGGACGCCGAGCTTTGGAGTGGCTGCATCAGCGGGGCCTGGTTAGAGGAGGCTTTTCTGGAGGATTTCCGAGCGCTGGGGTTCGAGCAGGTTCAGTACGCCGAACGCTCTGAAACGCCCTGGAGAGTTGTTGAGGGCATTGAATTTCGCGCGGTCACCCTCACCGGTGCGCTGCCGAACGGCTAAGCAGCCGCTGCAGGCGCTGTTCTTCAGCGCCGGTGACCTCTCGCCACATTCCTGGGCTGAGGCCTTTGAGGCTCAATGTTGTGTCTCCATCCATCAAGTCGATGGAGTGACGAATCAGCCTGAGGGTGGGAAGACCCACAGCTGCGGTCATCCGCCTGACTTGGCGGTTGCGACCTTCGCGAAGTTCAAGACAAAGCCAGCAGGTTGGAATCGAGCGACGCTCCCGAATCGGTGGATTGCGATCACCGATCGTTTGTTTCTCGTGATCAGACAGGAGCCTTGCTTTGGCAGGCCGGGTTAAGTGCCCTTGAATCATCACTCCCTGCTGGAGTTGATCCAGTTGGCTGTCGTTTGCGCAACCTTCTACTTGAACCCAATACTGTCGCCAATGCCCAAAGCGAGGATCGGTGAGGCGTTGTTGTAGCCGACCGTTATCGGTGAGCAACAACAAGCCTTCACTGTCGGCATCAAGGCGCCCTGCAGCGTAAACATTCGGAATGGGGACCCACTCAGCTAGGCATCCCCAGCGGCTCTGAGGTTCAGGTGTGAACTGGCTCAGAACCCCAAAGGGCTTATGCAGCAGAAGGGTCAGTTGTGAGCTCCAAAGCAGAGCAGAAGTGCTTCTCCCCAGCTGGAAGCATTGTTGAGATGATCGTCATGAAGATGCTTCGTTTTCTCTGCTTGCATCTTCATGAGTGTGGCTTGGTTGAAGACATGTCCCTGTTCAGAGGCAAGATTCACAACGTGGGCCGGAGTGGCTGCCTGGCGAACCTGTTCCCGCAACTGAGAATCGGATTGAACCAGAGATGTGAAAGCAATCAGAGCTGATTCAGACACAGAAACACAGCAGAACTTGCAAACAAGCTAGTTCGCATTCTGTCTGTTACGCCAGAGATTCACCGCGCCGATAGAAATAAGCAACAGGCCAAGGTCGAGGGAAAGCGGTGGGAGCATCAAATGGCTGTTAGGAGCAGTTCAGACCCTAAAGAGAGTGATGGCGCAGCGGTGGAATTGGGTTGGAGGTGGCCTCCTAAACTGAAGTCAATGACGACGTTGACCTTGGCGCATGATTGAGACCTCGGGTGTGATTGAAAAAGAGCAGGGGAACGGGTTTTACCTCGTAACCCTGGAGCAGCCCGCTGGTCACCAGTGCCTGTGCCGAGCCGCCGGAAAGCTCACGAAATTCCGCATCAAACTGCTCGCAGGCGACAAGGTTTTGGTGGAAATCAGCCCCTATGACTTAACCCGTGGCCGGATCACCTATCGCGAGCGCAATGCGGGTGCACCGGGTGGACGTCCAGGCGGGAATCGTCCTGGTGGCCCACGCCGCCGTTAAGTCAGGGATTCTTGAGTGATTGGCCCTTGAGAAGGGCCTCAATTGCACCCTTAAATTCACTGCGCTGTTTCACCCCGCGCCATTGCTGTTGCAGAGACTTGTCAAAAAACAGCTGAACAGTTGGGGTGCCATTAACGCCCGCCTGCTCGGCAATGTCTTGATCGGCTTCGATGTCAATTTCGATGCCTTGAGCCTGCCCATTCAGTTCTGACAGCACCCGTTTGAGCTGCGGCTTCAGCACATGACAGGGGCCGCAGCTTGGGGAGCTGTAAATCACAAGCAGGGGCTTGTTGCTGTCGTGATACAGCTTGCGGAGGGCATAACTGCCTTTTTGCCATTCAGCATTGGCGTCATAGGTGGCTTCCGTGGTTGCTTCTATGGCCTGTGGCGCCTTGGCTTTTTGAGGTTCAACCACCTCACGACTCACAAGCGTGGCCAAATCGTGATGGCTCAACCAGCGTTCTGCGGCAAGGGCCGCTTGGCAGCCACTGCCTGCGGCCGTGATTCCTTGGCGCCATTCCGCATCGGCGACGTCACCCGCTGCAAACACACCTTCCAAGGAGGTTTCTGGTCGGCCGGGTTGGGTGACGAGATAACCGCTGCGATCGCAATCGAGTTGGCCTTTCAACAGGTCTGTGTTGGGCGTGTGACCAATGGCATAAAACATCCCGCGCACGGCCAAGGTTTCCTCCTTGCCGCTGTCTCGGTTACGCAGTCGCAGGCCATTCATCCAGTCCGTTCCTTCAACGTCCACAACCTCCGTGTTCCAATGCACCGTGATTTGGGGATTGGCTTCAACGCGGTCAGCCATAGCCGCACTGGCGCGCAAGCGGTCTGAGCGCACCAAGAGGTGCACATGACTGCCGTACTTGGTGAGATAGACAGCTTCCTCGCAAGCAGAATCTCCTCCTCCCACTACGGCTAACTCCTCCTTGCGGAACTGAGGAGTGGCGCCATCACAAATGGCGCAAGCACTGATTCCCTGGCTCCAGAAGCGATCTTCATTGGGTAGGCCCAAGCGGTTTGCGCTAGCACCAGTGGCGATGATGATCGATTGGGTTTCGATCGTTTTGCCCTCCGCCTGAATCCTGTAAGGACGTTGGCTTAAGTCGATCACGTCAGCGTCGGCTTCGAGCAGGTGAGTACCCCAGCGCTCCGCCTGTGCCTTCATCAGATCCATCAGGTCGGGGCCTAGGACCCCATCAGGAAAGCCGGGAAAATTTTCCACATGGGTGGTCGTCATCAGTTGACCACCAGGGATCCCGCCGCGCTGAAATCCGGTGATTAAGAGCGGATTGAGGTTGGCTCTGGCCGCGTAGATGGCTGCCGTATACCCAGCAGGGCCGGATCCAACGATCACTAAGTTCTCGCTCGCGCCCATGGCTTATGCGTAATGAGTATGAGTTGAATCTAAACGGACCCTCTTGGCGATCGCTTTGTTTTTAATCCGTAGCGCTGTCAAATATGGACAAAAATATCTGCCGCAAAAACAAGGCTTAATGATTTATTTAGATTTCGACCGAATCTTCTGCCCCTTCTTCGAGGTCAAGGCCGTGTCGTTTTTCTGAAATTTGACCCACGCTCATCACGGATTCAGCGAAAAGTTCCGGACTTTCGCCGATACATGTGATCCATTCCCGGAATTCTTGGGTCAACGCGTAGCTGTCTTCATAGCGCTCAGCGCTGTCTAGAGCTTTGATTCTGGTTGTTGCCCAGCAGGTGGCAACACTGACTCGTCGTTCAAGTGCTGCGTCCATGACTGACTCCCAGATAGAGACCACATTGCCTGTTGGAGAGCCAACATCGTGTGTGATTTCGCACAACGTCGCATTTTTATTTCTACAGAGAAGTTTTCATTGATGCAAAAAATTGGGTAATTCCGGGGTTCTGAGTCGAATGACGGCACCGGCTCCATCGTTAACGGCTTCCAAAGGCAGGCTTGGACCTCTCCATGCGCTGGACTGCAGCGGTTCATCGGAATCCGCTTCCTGTGGTTGGGCTTGAATCCGATAAGGCTCTGAAAGTGACCAACTGCGGGCGTAGCTCATCAGCAACGGGTCTGCTGGAGCAAACACGTAGGACGGGTCTCTTGGCACCGTTTCAGTGGCTGCCCGCGTGCTGCACATCCGCACGGCGCGAGTGATGCCCTGCACAAAGCGACTTCGGGTCACGACAGTGGTGAGGTAGGCGACAACGCGCAACCTTGGAGCGTCGAATCCTTCGGCACACATGTCGATGCTCACAAGCCAGTCGGCACCACCCTCTTGAAAGCTGCTGAGTCGTTCAGCTGCCTCTGGATCCTGCGAGTGCACGAGATCGACCCGATCGCCCTGTTCCCTCAACAGGGAGCTGATCGATCGAGCGTGAGCAATGTCTTTGGCAATGACAAGACCGCCAGCGTTCGGGTGATGTTCACGCACCTGCTCCAGCTTCCGCCTGGCCCTGATCAAGAGTTGCTGCGCAATGCTGCTGCTATCGGAAAGATGGATTGCCCGGCGCAAATTGCGTGCTCTCCAACTTTCACGCACCTCTTCAGAGAGTGGCGACACATCGCGATCAAGCTTCCCTGCACGGCTGTGCTCCACCCAACCGTCTTGAAAGCGAAATTCCAGTGGTCGCACATCGCCCGCGGCAATGAGCTCTCGGGGTTCAACGCAGAGGTCAGGGCTGATTTGTTCCACCAGCTGACCGCCTTCTTGGATCCGGATCCGTCTCGCGGCACAAAAGGCGAGATTGTCGGCTCGAAACGGTGTGCCGGTGAGTCCCAGCCTCAGTCGAGCCTGACTGCTGAGTTCTAAAAAGGTGCGTCCCCAAACGGGACCATCTGGCTCGTCAGGGTCGACGCCAAGGTGATGCGCTTCGTCCGCAATCGCTAAAAGTTGATCACCAGCCCATGGCTCGAGCGCCCGTTTGAGCCCTTCGATCTGACTGGCTGCCCCTTGGTAGGTAACGAGCCAGCCATCGGCGTTTTGGATGGCTTGGCTCTGGATATGGGGGCTGGCTTCATTCCAGGGCTCGAGGCGTAGCCCTAGCCGTTCGGCTGATGTGCGCCATTGGCTGAGGATCGATGTGCGGTGACACATCACCAAAAAGCGCTGCAACTTCCCCTCTTGTTGCATGGCCTGGAATCCGAGCAGAGCACCCAAGGTCTTGCCCGCACCAGGTCCCGCATGAATCAGCACATCACGCCCATGGCTTGCTTCTGGCTCCAGTCGTCTGCGCAGCAGCTGGACGAGTTGCTGTTGCCACTGACGGGGTTGGATTTTGCCCCGCGGGACGTCTCCTGGGAGCTGAAACGAGGGACGTGCGATCGGTCAGCCGCGAAAGTTAGGTCTTTCTAACCATTCCATCCGTTGACGCCACCCTTAGCTTCCAGCCAACAGCTCTTGGGGTTTCCGGCCCTCTGCCGCTATGGCCAATAGCCGTCCTCGTTACCCATCCAATCCTGATCAGCGCCAACAGCTGGAGCATTGCTGGCCCCTGGAATGTGACATCGATCCCTTGATCCTGAGGCTGCGTTGGTTGCAGCACCAGAGGCAATGGCCCCTGGTGCAGGCGGTTGAGCAGGAGCTCCTTCCGCTGTTTTGACCGGGGTCGAGACCCTGAATTAAAGGGATTCGCTGTGGTTGCAGAGCAAGCGCTCTACTTCCATTAATCCTGCTTCTGCAGCGGTTTGGGCCCGTTGCTGATCGCCGCCGGCCGCACTGGTGAGCTGGGCGACGACTCGCTCCAACATGGCCGTTTTCTTGTCTTGGAGCATGGTCAGGATTTCGTCTTCGATCAGCTGTCGCACGGCGTTGCTGCGCAGGTGATCGTCTGAGGCTTCGTCAAAGGTTCCCTGGACGAGCTCCTGAATGAATAAACGGTGCACTTCGCTGCTGCGCAGGAAGCTTTCGGTGGCGTTGATCATTCCATCCACCAGGGTCCGATCCGGCTCGGCCTCTGTTTCGGACTGTTTGTTTTGCAATTTGAATTCCCAATCCAGGTGGCGTCGTTGCCAGCCCGCGGCGTGCAGGCTGGGCATCACTGATTGAGAAAAGGTGTCTACGGACATCTCGTAGATCCGTTCCGCGAGTCGCTCGCACCATTCCCGGCCGTGTTCGGCGAGAAGTTCTTCCATGGTGTGGCGATTGACGGCATGCCCGCCGTGATGGCTGTGGCAAACACCATCAGGACATTCGATTGCGGAGAGACCCATGCGCTTATAGACAGAATTCTCTAATTAGCCACAGCTGCTTCACTAAGTCAGCTTCTACAGAAAAGATGCGTTTCGGGAGCGACGACCTCGTAATCTCACCTGGGTGGCGGCACAACGAACTTGCCCAGACTCCTTATCCCGATTGAAAGCGCAGCGGCTGAAACCCGTGTAGCGGCTTCACCCGAGACCCTTAAAAAATTCATTGCCCTCGGCTGCTCCGTAGCCGTCGAGCGTGGTGCCGGAGTGTCCTCCGGTTTTCTAGATGAGACGTACGCCAGTGCTGGAGCCGATTTGGTTGCTCCAGGAGAGGCTCAAGCCTGGGGTCAGGCCGACGTTTTGCTTTGTGTGCAAAGCCCTAGTCCGGCATCGCTCGGTCGTTTGCGACGGGGTGCTCTGGTGGTGGGGATGTTGTCCCCCTATGGCAATTCCGAGCTATCGGAAGCGTTGAAGGGCTGTGGTCTTTCCGCCATGGCCCTTGAGCTTCTGCCTCGTATCAGTCGTGCCCAGTCTGCTGATGTGCTTTCGTCCCAGGCCAACATCGCTGGCTACAAGGCCGTGCTGCTTGGTGCTGCGGCCTTGGATCGTTATTTCCCGATGCTGATGACGGCAGCAGGCACTGTGCAACCCGCCAGGGTTGTGGTGCTGGGTGCTGGTGTGGCCGGTCTTCAGGCGGTTGCAACCGCGCGCCGTTTGGGCGCAGTTGTCTACGTGAGCGACATTCGCCCTGCTGTTAAAGAGCAGGTGGAGTCGCTCGGAGCCCGTTTCATCGATCCTCCGGAGATGGAGGACAAGCCAGCCGAGTCGGGCGGTTACGCCAAGCAAGCCTCCGATGCATTTCTGGCCGCGCAGCGACAACAGCTGTCCGACCAGCTCGCCCAGGCTGATGTGGCGATTTGTACAGCCCAAGTGCCAGGCAGGCGAGCCCCACGCTTGATCAGTGAGGACATGCTTGATCGCATGCGCCCCGGATCGGTGGTGGTGGACCTGGCCGTGGCACAAGGCGGAAACTGTGCCGATACCGTGCCGTCCCAAACCGTGAACCGCAAAGGCGTGAAGCTGATTGGTGCGAACGAACTCCCTTGCAGCGTCCCGAATCACGCCAGTTCGTTGTACGCCAGAAATCTTTTGGCCTTGCTGCAACCCACCCTTCAAGACGGCCAGCTCACGCTCGACATCGAAGACGAGCTCATCGCTGGTTGTCTGATCGCTCATGACGGCAGCATTCGCCGTGGCGATGTTCTTACCCCTGGAGCTAACTAAATGGATGCGAATTTCGTTGAATTTCTCTGGGTGCTGTTGTTAGGCAGCCTCTTAGGCCTTGAACTGATCGGCAAAGTCCCCCCCACATTGCATACGCCGCTGATGAGTGGTGCGAATGCGATTTCGGGCATCACGGTGCTGGCCGCACTCACGGCAATTATTAAGGCGGATGGCAATCAGGCACTGTTGGTGCTCGGTTCGATCTCGCTTGGATTTGCTCTGTTCAATGTGATTGGCGGATTCCTCGTCACCGATCGAATGCTGGCCATGTTCAGCCGCAAGCCCGCCCGTAAGGAGAACCGCTGATGTCTGATTTTTTTAAATACGCGATCGATCTGGTTGCAGTACTGCTGTTGGCCTTCGGCATCAAGGGGCTATCCAAGGTGCGTTCTGCCCGGGGTGCCAATCAGTTGGCAGCCGTGGCGATGGGTTTGGCGGTGATCGGACTGCTCGGAAGCTATCTCGGACAGCCCAGCCTTAATGCCCAGGCTTGGACATGGATCCTTGCCGGTACGGCCGTTGGTGGTGTGCTCGGTGCGATCACTGCTCAGCGGGTGCCGATGACCTCCATGCCGGAGGTCGTGGCCTTGTTCAACGGTTGTGGCGGTATGTCGTCGTTGCTTGTTGCCCTGGCAGCGGCTCTTTATCCAGCGGCGCTGGATGCCACCGGGATCGTGGCCGTGGTCTCGATTGTGATCTCCGTGTTTGTGGGTTCGATCACCTTTACCGGTTCGATCGTGGCGATGGCCAAGCTCCAGGGCTGGCTGTCGACTCCGCCATGGATGCAGAGCAAGGCGCGCCATGTGGTGAACATTGCCTTGGCGGTGGTGTCGTTGATCGCTGCGGTCGAGATGATCCGCAACGGTGGAAGCGGCCTGTGGCTGCTGGTTGTGGCCTCCGCGCTCCTTGGAGTGGGCGTCACCCTGCCGATCGGCGGAGCCGACATGCCTGTGGTGATCTCCCTTCTGAATAGCTATTCCGGCGTGGCTGCTGCTGCTGCTGGTTTCGTTGTGGGCAGTCAGCTGCTGATCGTGGCTGGCGCCATGGTGGGCGCTGCCGGTTTGATCCTCACCCAGGTGATGTGCAAAGGCATGAATCGCTCGCTGGTGTCGGTGCTGTTTGGCGGAGCGCTTGGCGCTTCATCCACCGCCTCTAGTGGTGGTGGCGAATACACCAACATCACCAGTTGCAGTGTTGAGGAGTGCGCCCTCACCCTTGAAGCGGCAGAACGGGTGATCATCGTTCCCGGCTATGGCCTCGCTGTGGCCCAAGCCCAGCACACGCTGCGGGAAGTGACTCGCTCCCTCGAAGCCGCTGGAATTGAAGTGGCCTACGCCATTCATCCTGTGGCGGGCCGGATGCCCGGCCACATGAATGTGCTTCTTGCTGAGGCCGATGTGCCCTACGAGCAGCTCAAGGAAATGGATGTCATCAACCCTGACTTTCCTGCCACTGATGTGGTGCTTGTTTTGGGTGCCAACGATGTGGTGAATCCCCAGGCCAAGACCGATCCCAATTCACCGCTCTATGGCATGCCTGTGCTGGATGTTCAGCAGGCTCGCACTGTGTTTGTGGTGAAGCGCGGCATGAGTGCTGGTTATTCGGGCATCAAAAATGACCTGTTTGAACTCGCCAACACCTCCATGGTGTTTGGCGATGCCAAAAAGGTGCTTGGCGATCTGCTGGGAGAGCTCAAGGAGTTAGGTGTCGGTAAGAAATAGATTCGCCTGTGAGCTGGCCTGATCCACACCCAGACCCTCAGCTGCTCAAGCAACTGGGGGTTGCTCCATTTCAACAGCGTCTTCCCTGGTGGGGAGGCGACCTTCAAACTTTGAGGGACACGCTCCGTCCCGTTGATTTGCCCATCGATCAAGGTCAACCCTTAGAGATTCAAGTGCCTGCCCTGAGCAGCGGTGCGGCGGGTTCTGGAGCCTTGCTCTCCTTCCTGGATTGTCCACCAGCTCCGAAGGCGTTGGTGGTTGTGTTACATGGGCTCGGAGGGTCGAGTCGTCGCGAAGGCGTGCGCAGGCTTGGTGTCGCCCTTGGATCAGCGGGTTATGCGGTGCTGCGCCTCAACATGCGCGGAGCTGATCCTGGCCGGCATCTGGCGGGTGGCACCTATGCAGCCCAGTGCAACAGCGACCTTCTTCCCGTGTTGTATCGGGCGCGACAGCTTTGCAGCACCCTGACCTCAAAAGGGACGCCACTGCCCTTGTTTGGAGCTGGGCTTTCCTTGGGGGGAACCATGCTTCTCAATGCATGCCTCTCAACATCAGCTGAACGCGTTGCCGCCGGACTCGACCCAGCAGGTCTGCCCCTGGATGGATTGTTTTGTGCCAGCAGTCCCTTGGATTTGGCGGCCTGCAGTGCCTCGATTGAACGTCCCCGCAATCGTGTGTACCAGCGTTGGTTGCTGCAGCGCTTGGTGCGTCAGACGCTGGCCGATCCCTTTGGCGTGAGCGATTTGGATTTTGAGCGGATGAGTGGTGTTGAGCAACCACGCACGATTCGTGCTTTTGATAGCAGCGTGACAGCGCCTCGCTGGGGATTTGTAGACGTGGATGCTTACTACCGGGAGGCTTCACCGCTCCAGCATTTGATCCAATCGCCCCAGCGTTTGCCTCCCACCCTGATGCTTCAGGCTCTGGATGATCCTTGGGTGCCTGCTTGCTCGGCCCTCGATCTTGGGGAGGCTGTTCCGACGGATGGGCCCATTCAATTGATCTTCACCCGCGAGGGTGGTCACAACGGTTTTCACGGACGAACCGGCTGTTGGGCCGATGCGCTTGCTGCGTCCTGGTTGCAAACGCTCAAGTGAACGTGGTGGTTTTCAAGACCCACTCTTCAACCGGTTGGCCTTGGATGATGTGTTGCTGAAGAATGCTGCTGATGCGTTCTGGCGTGACACCTCCGTACCAGGTGCCATCGGGCCAGACCAACAGGATTGGACCTTGTTCGCAGATGCGTAAGCAATCGGCTTTGCTGCGCAGCACGATGCCTTGAGCCCGGCTTGGATTCTCCAGGTCCAATTCACGCACCTGCCGCTTGAGAGCATCCCAGCTTGCGGCCCCGATGTCTGGATCACAGCACTTGGCTTTCGTTGCTGTGGCGCAGAGCAATAAGTGATGGCTAATCCGCTGGCTCATCTCCTGGCTCATGCGGCCATCGACGCGCTGCTGATGCGCGTCGTGCCGCGGTTCACTTGCTCGCGCACGGCCTGGCGTGCCCATTGATCCACCGCCAACACATCATCAAGACAAGGGTTGGCGGCGAGATCGGGTTTGTGTTGTTCACAGGCTCCCTCGATCATTTTGGGGATATCGAGAAAGTGAATCTTCTCCTCGAGGAATTGGGCAACGGCCTCTTCATTGGCCGCATTAAGCACGGCAGGCATGGTGCCGCCGGCCCGGCCTGCGGCGTAGGCCAGGTCCATGCAGGGATATTTGGCTGGATCCGGTGCGCGGAAACTCAATTGCCCCACTTCGGTGAGATCGAGCCGTCGCCACGGGGTCTCCAGCCTTGAAGGCCAACTCATGCAGTAGAGGATCGGCAACTTCATATCGGGCCAGCCGAGCTGGGCTAAAACCGATGAATCGGCAAGCTCCACCATCGAATGGATGATGCTTTGAGGATGAATCACGATCTCGATGTGGTCGTAATCCAGTCCAAACAGATAGTGAGCCTCAATCACCTCCAGCCCCTTATTCATCAGCGAGGCTGAATCCACGGTGATTTTTTTGCCCATGCTCCAGTTGGGATGGGAGGTGGCATCGGCCACCGTTGCCTTTTCGAGATCAGCGGCTGACCAATCACGAAAGGCACCACCGGAGGCGGTGAGTTGAATGCGGCGCAGGCCAGGTGTTGGCACCCCAGTGGAGAGACGGGCGGTGTCGCTCCAAGGTGTTCCTTGCAGGCACTGAAAGATGGCGGAGTGTTCCGAGTCGGCAGGAAGCAGGCGGCTGCCGCTTTTCTTCAGCTCAGGCAGGACCACTGGACCAGCGGCAATCAGGGTTTCCTTGTTGGCAACGGCCAGGTCTTTTCCCGCACGAATCGCTGCCAGGGTGGGCAGCAATCCGGCGCAGCCCACGATTCCGGTGACAACGAGATCAGCGGCATCCCAGGACGCCGCCACATCGAGGCCTTCAGGTCCACCCACCAATTGCGGCAAGGGTTCCGGGCGTGTATCGGCAGGCAGGGCCATCAGCCTGTCTTTGAGCTCAGCAAGCAGTGCTGGATCCGCTAGGGCGACCACATCAGGGCGATGCCTCTGGATTTGAGACACGAGCAGGCTGAGATTGCGCCCAGCACTGAGCGCCACCACCCGAAATTGATCGGGGAAATCCTCAACGATCTCCAGGGTCTGCGTGCCAATGGAGCCAGTGGAGCCCAGAACGCTGATGGCTTTCACAGGGATCCAGGCAATTGATCACAGTTTCCCACCCCAATGCCTGCGCCTGGCAAACTTCGCAGCATTACGGATGAACTCAGGCTGATGGCGCTGAAGGAGCACTGGCGATCCGGATTGGGATTTGTGTTGGCCGCGGCTGGTAGCGCCGTGGGTTTAGGCAACCTCTGGGGCTTTGCCTATCGCGCCTCCCAGGGAGGTGGAGGTGCCTTCCTGCTGCTCTACGTGCTGATCGTGTTGTTGGTCTGCTTGCCTGTGTTGGTGGCGGAGATGGTGCTGGGCCGCAGTACGGCCCAAAGCCCGTTGCTGGCTCCTGTTGCGGCGGCTGGAGACGCGTGGCGGCCGATGGGATGGCTGTTTTTGCTCGCCTCCTGCGGAATTTTGGCGTTCTATGCGGTGCTGATGGGCTGGACGGGTCACACCCTCGTTCATGCCCTATGGGTGGGGTTGCCAGACGATATGGAGACAGCTGAATCGCTGTTTGCATCGGTGAGCACTGGAAATAGTGCCCTACTGGGTCAGGGGGGCAGTCTTGCCTTAACCGCTGCGGTGGTGGCTTCTGGTGTGCAGGGCGGCATCGAGCGTCTCTCGCGTTGGGCTCTGCCTCTGCTGTTTGTGTTGTTGGTTGGCTTGGGGATTTGGGCGGCCATGTTGCCTGGAGCGATGGGCGGATACCAAACCTTTCTGTTGCGGTGGGATCCAGCGCAGCTGCTCAATCCCACCACGATTCGCAATGCCTTTACCCAGGCCTTTTTCTCCATCGGCACGGGGATCGGCTGCATCCTTGCCTATGCGGCCTATTTGAAAAGCAGTGCGCGACTGCCCAGGGAAGCGATCGCAGTGGTTGGTTTGGATACGGCCGTCGGTCTCTTGGCTGGATTGATCACTTTCCCCGTGGTGATCAGCTTTGGACTGCAGGAAACGGTGAGCGAGTCCACTGTTGGGGCTTTGTTTTTAGCGATACCCACCGGACTTGCTTCCCTTGGCGCAGCAGGGCGCTTGGTGGCTGTGCTCTTTTTCTCATTGGCCTATCTCGCGGCGATTACCTCATCGGTTTCGCTGCTGGAAGTCCCCGTGGCTTCCTTGATGGATCGCTTGGGCTGGTCCCGCAGGCGATCGGCATGGCTGATGGCGTTGCTGATCTTTATTGCCGGCCTTCCCGCTGCGATGTCGATTCCGGTGTTGGAGGTGATGGACTCGATTTTTGGCGGTGTGCTGCTGATTTTGGGAGGCCTTTTAATCGCCCTGCTGGTGGGTTGGGTGGCTCCGAAACGGTTCCGAGACGACCTCCAAGGATCGAAAACCTCAGCGGGCTTAATTCGCTTGATGCTCTTTTTCCTGCGCTGGGTGTCTCCTGTGGTGATCACTGCTGGGTTGTTAATCAGCGTTGTTGATTTATGGCGTCAATGGTTTCCAGCAGCTTGATTGCTCACAGCATGCGGCGTAGTTTTTAAAACTTTCTCTGTACAAATTCAGTCGCAAGGCGAACCTCTAGGAGGAACGAGATCGAGGCCAGCGTTAACATTCCCATGGTGGTGATGAAAAGAGGCGCAACAATTACGGTTAAGTCAACTTGAGCGATAACGCCCATAAATATTGCTGAAACAACAATCGAAAGCAAAAGAGTTGCGCAGGTGAGGAGCGAGATCGCCCGAAGAATGTGTTGCATGCGCCGCTTGCAATGCCTGCGCTCAAAGTCATCTCTTGTGGCATCCGATTCGCTGAGTCGGCGAGCTTGATCAGCAACGCGGGCGAGCCTGGCGGAAAGAACGTTGAGTAGGGCCCCGATTCCGGCGAGCAAAAACACCGGTGAAACCGAAAGCTGAATCGCCTTGGACAGGCTTTCAGGTTGCAAGGTTGTGAATTCCAAGAAGTGGAGCGTAAGTCAAATGGTGCCAGTCATCCGGTAGACAGGAGCCTCTATGGATGCGTTCTGATGTTGTGGCTCAAGCGTTGGAACTTTATTGAACGGGCTCGGTTGGAACGGGAGCTTTGGGATGCATTCGAAGCCAAGGAGGATATTGAAGCGATGGTCAATGCGCTCAAGGCCCGTATCGAAGCGATGGATACGACTGACCCTGAGCTTGGCGATCAAAACTTCCGTCTGGAGGTATGGATCACCACCATGGAACGCATTCGCAAGATTGAAGCGATGATGGCTGGAAAGCAGCGTTAGAGCATTCTCCAATCGGTGAGTCCACCTGGCTTATCGATTAGCTCAATGCCTTGGTCACTGAGGGCCTTGCGAATGCGATCGGCTTCTTGATAGTTCTTCGCTTGTTTCGCTGCTTTGCGATCGGCGATCGCCTGCTCAACCGCTTGTGCATCAACGGAACCGTCGGCTGATGGTTTGGAGTCGTTGGTTTCGCTGCGTAAACCAAGAACGGCGGCCAGTTCGCGCAACACCAGCCAGCGTGTGTGCTGTTCGCTCAGCTCGTTGGCTGGCTGGTCAGGCTGGTCGCCTCGATCTAGGCGATTAGCTAAACCGCGGAGTGGACGGGCGAGATCAAACAGCACGGCTAAGGCACCAGAGCTGTTGAGGTCATCGTCCATGGCGGCCATGAACCGTTGCTCAAGCTCTTCAAAAGGGCCGGTTGCACTCAGTCCAGCGCTAACTGCTTCCACGCTGAGGGCCGTCTGATCGCCCCATCCCAAGGCAGCAGCATGCTTTTCCCCCAATTTGAGGGCCGCATTCAATCCTTTCCACCCAGTGGTTGCTGCTTCTAGCGCCTCGGGGGTGAAGTCCAGGGGCTTGCGGTAGTGGGCCTGCAGCACAAAGAGGCGCAGAGCCATCGGGGAGAGTCCGCTTTCTAAAAGTGCGCGAATAGTGGTGAAGTTGCCGAGTGATTTGCTCATCTTTTCTCCACCCACGTTCACCATGCCGTTGTGCAGCCAAACCCGCGCTAGTTCGGTTCCATTAGCCGCTTCCGACTGGGCGATTTCATTTTCATGATGGGGGAACACCAAATCGGCTCCTCCGAGATGGATGTCGATGGTGTCGCCAAGTTCTTCACGAACCATCGCCGAACATTCGATGTGCCATCCGGGGCGTCCGTCACCCCAGGGGGATGGAAAGCTTGGCTCATCGACTTTTGCGCGTTTCCAAAGGGCGAAATCAAAGGGGTGCCGCTTGCGTGCTTCTTCTGCATCGGCGACGCGACCAGCAGCATTGTCCTGTTGATCACTGAGGTCTCGACCGCTGAGCTTCCCGTAGCCCGCGTGCTTCATCACGGCGAAGTAAACATCGCCATCTGCGGAGTAGGCCGCACCTTTGGCCTCAAGCTCTGCGATTAAGCCACGGATGCTGTCAAGACAACGGGTGGCGCGGGGCATGCGGTCAGGGCGCAAGATCCCCAGAGCATCCATGTCTTGATGGAAAGCATCGATGTTTCGTTCGCTTACCTCATCCATCGATGAGGATTCTTCAGCGGCGCGCTTGAGGATCTTGTCGTCGATGTCGGTGAAGTTTTGAACGAACGTCACCACGTAGCCGCGCCAAATCAAATAGCGACGTAAAACATCCCAGTTGATATAGCTGCGTGCATGACCGAGATGGCAGAGGTCATAGACCGTGACCCCACAGCAATAAATGCTGACCTCTCCTGGTTTAAGTGGGAGAAAGGGTTCCGTGCGGCGGGTGATGGTGTTGGTAAACCGCAGGGAAGACATCAGGCTCAAAAAGGGGAATCAAATCGCGGCTGATGCCTGCCTACGCAGATCAAAAGCCTTATTTCGATGTTAGATCCGTGCTGGCGATGCCTCTTCGTTCCTCCGGTGGCTTGGATCGTCGCCGACCGCTAGCTGAACTCAGACCACTGATCCTTAAGAGAAGTGGATTGAAGTGGATTCGTCGCTGAAGTGAGGCTTATTCGCTGCTTTTGATGTCGCTAAATCTCAATGGCTGCTCTTTTGTTTTGTTTTTGAGGTTTTCATTTCGCGTCCATCCAGTTATCACCAATGCCTGTTTCTACGACAAGTGGCACGCTTAGCTGTATGGCTTTTTCCATCGTTTGCACCACAAGTTGCTGAATGTCATTAAGTGCAGTTGGGTCAACTTCTAATACCAATTCATCATGCACTTGTAGAAGAAGTCTGGCTGGCAAATGTTTGCTTTCCAGCTCTGCTTGAAGTTGCACCATCGCCAGCTTGATGATGTCGGCACTGGAACCCTGAATGGGAGCGTTCGCCGCTGCTCGAAGTTGTTGCGCTTCCATCCCGCCGCGTCGCGCCACTTCTAAATTGATCTCGAGTGGATCCATGCCGCTGAGGCGGCCGAGCCCATTTCGGTCGAAGTGGAAAGGACGCCTGCGTCCCAAAATGGTTTCCACATAGCCCTGACTGAGGGCAAGACGTTCTTGAAGTTCAAGGAAAGCGAACACCTTGGGATAGCGCTGTTTGTATTTGCTTAAAAAGTCTTTGGCCTCGCTTTGACTTACACCTGTTTCGCGCGCAAAGCGTTGGGCACCCATGCCATAAATCACGCCGAAATTGATGGTTTTGCCTAGCCGTCGTTCGTCTGACGAGACCTCGTCTTTATCGAGAAGCAAGCGAGCGGTAAGGGCATGCACGTCGTCTCCATCGCGATAGGCCTGTTGCAGGACCTCTTCCCCGGATAGGTGCGTGAGGATGCGAAGTTCGATTTGGGAATAATCAGCGCTGAGCAATTTCCAGCCGTCTTGGGGCAGAAAGGCCTTACGAATTCTTCTGGAAAATTCGGTCCGAACAGGAATGTTCTGCAGGTTGGGATTGCTGCTGCTCAGCCGGCCAGTCGCGGTCACTGCCTGGTTGAAATCGGTGTGGACCCGTCCGGTTTCCGCTTCTACTAGTTGCGGCAAGGCATCCACATAGGTGCTCTTTAATTTGCTCAGCACCCGATGTTCAAGCACCAGGGGCACAACGGGGTGATCGTGTTCCAGCTTCTCGAGCACGGTGGCATCGGTGCTGTATCCGGTTTTGGTGCGACGTGATTTTTTGCGGTCCAGCCCGAGGGTGTTGAACAGCAGTTCACCGAGTTGCTTCGGGGAGGCGAGGTTGAAATCCACCTCTGCAACGTCTTTTGCTTTCGATTCCAGTTGTTCGAGAGTGGCACCGATCTCTGAGGAGAGACCCGCTAGGTAGGGCACGTCGATGCGAATCCCTGTGGCCTCCATCACCGCCAGCACGGGTTCAAGGGGCAGCTCAACATTGCTAAGCAAGTTTGGAAGTTGGGGGCCTAAGTCCTCGAGTTGTTTGTTGAGATCGATCGCCAGTTTGCGGGTGAGATGCACATCCATGCCGCAGTACTGAGCGGCTTGTTCCAGGGGAACTTCGGAGAACGTACTGGCCTTGCCGTCTTTGGCTTTGCCCACCAGATCACTGAACAGGGTGGGACGAATGCCGTAATCCCGCTCGGCCATCACATCCAGGCCATGTTTCGCAGCCGCATCCCTGAGGTAATCGGCCAGCAGGGTGTCCATGACGACACCAGCAAGCGGTAAGCCATGGCGCAACAGAATCAAACGGTCGTATTTGGCGTTTTGAAGGGCTTTTGGGTGCTCGCCACTGGCCAACCAAGGAGCAAAGGCTTGCAGCACCGTTTCCAGTGGCAATTGCTCTGGGCTGGGATCGCCCCGATGACTCACCGGGATGTAGGCCAAATCGTCAGTGTTAGGTCCCCAACAAACGCCAATGCCAACGAGCTGAGCGCGGAATGGATTGAGATCGGTGGTTTCCGTGTCGAGGGCAACGGGGGCTAGGGGATCACGGCAGTTCATTAACTGCGTTAACAGTGCCTTGAGTTGATCAAGGGTTTGAACGAGCCCGGGATGTAAGACCGGTTGGGTTTGGCTGGACTTTGCCTCAGATTCAGCCTCTGATGCCGCCTCGGGCCCTGATGGTTGAGCTGATGTTGTGGCTTCAGCTTTGGCGGGGCCTGGCTCCTCTGCTTTGGCGAGGAGATGGGCGTTAGCCGCTAAACCACCACTGGAAAAGGTGGCCACAAAGTTGGGGACCTGACGGATCAGGCTGTTCAGCTCGAGTTCCTCTAGGCGCTGACTCAGGCCATCGCCATCAACGCTGCCCAGGTCGAGTTTGGGCTCCTCTGGTAGCGGAATGTCCACCAGAATTTCAGCCAGGTGCCGTGACAGGTAGGCATTGTCTTTGTCGTTAGCAAGCTTGGCTTTCAGTGCACCTTTAATGGCGCCACGACTCGCTTTTGGACCCTCTGCTTCCACCTCGGCTAGGGCTCTGTACACCCCATCGAGATCGTCGTTGTCTTTCAGCAGGCTGATCGCTGTTTTGGGACCCACTCCCTTCACGCCAGGGATGTTGTCGGAGCTATCGCCAGTGAGAGCCTTGAGTTCAACCACCTTGGTGGGAGCCACGCCGAGCTTGGCTTGCACGCCGGCTTCATCGATCAAGGTGGGGCCACTGCTTTTGGCATAGGGACCGCCGCCCATATAAAGGACAGCGATGTTGCGGCTGTCGTCCACCAGTTGGAAGAGGTCGCGATCACCGCTCAGAATGCGCACGCTCCATCCATCTGCTGCTGCGCGGTTGGCCAGGGTGCCGAGCACATCGTCGGCTTCAAAGCCCGGGGCCAGACAGAGAGGAAGTTGCAGCTGCGTCTTCAGAATCTCTTGAAGCTGCCTCAGGTCTTGGAAGAAGTGGTCGGGAGCGACGTCGCGATGGGCCTTGTAGTTTGGGTCGGCCTTATGGCGGAAGGTGGGTTCAGCTGTATCGAAGGCGATCGTCACGCTGTTGGGCTTCAGCCCTTTGCAGTTATCGAGAAGGGCCTTGAGGAATCCATAGGTGACGCTCGTAGGAATTCCGTCTTTGGTGCTGAGTCCACCCTCACCGCCTTTGCTGAAGGCGTAAAAACTGCGGAACGCCAGTGAGTGTCCGTCCACCAGCAGAAGCAGGGGTTGATCGGAGGTGGGGCTCATGGGTTTCGGCAGGGGTGGTCAGGATTAGTCGCGTTGTTTCGCCCAGGGCGGCAAGTCGATGAACACCTGCGTTCCCGGTTCCACTCCGGAGAGAATCGCACTTTGGCTGCCGCCGCTAGCGCCAAGTTCGATCGACTTGAATGTGGGTTGATCGTTCTTGCCCACCAGCAACACCCCTGGTTTGCCGTCTTCCGTCACGATCGCCACGGTTGGGACCAAGGTGCTCGCGGCGGTGCGTCCGGTTTGAAAGTTCACGTCTGCCGTCATGCCGATGCGCAGGATCGGAGGTGGATTGAGAAGGGTGAGTTCCACCTCAAAGGAGATCACGTTGTTGGTTTTCTCAGCGCGTGGTGCGATGTCGCGAACTTCAGCGGCAAAGCTTTGATCTGGGAACGCATCAACGCGAACGTTTGCGACTTGCCCGATTTTGATCCGGCCGATATCGCTTTCGGGCACTTTTGCCGTGACTTCAAGGCCCTCGGAGAGCTCAACAATCGAGGAGCTGGTGGCGCCTGCTGAGGAGGATGCAGCAGTGGTTGGTGTCACAAAGGAGCCTGGTTCGGCATAGCGCTCAGTGATCACTCCGCTGAAGGGTGCTCTGATTAACAGTTCACCTCCTTCTATGTCTCTTTGTTGGATTCTTTCCTGGGCCGCTTCAAAGTTGGCTTTGCTGCTGAGGTAGCGGGCTCGATAGTCGTCCCGGTCTTCGGCGCTAATCACGCCACTGGTAAATAACGTCCGACGTCGTTTGTAGTCAGCAGCCTTGGCTTCGTAGTCGGCTTTGGCTTGACGTGCCAAAGCTTGGAGTTCATCGAGACGGTCTTGAAAGTCACCCCGGTCCATGCGGGCGAGCACCTGCCCTTTCTCGACGCGGGCTCCTTCGTCAACGAGCAAGGCTTCGAGCAAGCCTTGCCGTCTTGGGCTCACGTTGACGCGGCGAATCGCTTCTAACTCGCCGCTAGCAGTGACCACACCAGGGAGCGAGCCGCGGGTGGCTTGAACGGTGTAGTCGGATAGGTCGCGACCTCCGCTGCGGGTGCTGGTCAGCATCCAAATCAAACTGCCGCCACCCACAACTGCTGCAGCCACGCCAGCGATGACAAGGCGTTTGCGTCGTCGTCGATCTCCGCTGAGGCGAGTAAGAGAGGTCAAGTCATGGTCCTTGGCGAGTAATGGGGTTTGCCGTTGTTGGCTGACCATGACAGCGCCTGTATCAGAACTTCACACATAGTCTCGCTTGTGTCCTGAAGAATCGACGAACCAGTTGGAAATTTGCACGTTACCGTAACGGTGCTGATACGTAATCGTGCTTTTAGTGAGGTTGCCGGGCGAAGGGGCAGTTGAGGGTCGGTGGATAGATTTGCCTACATGCTTAAAGCTGGAATCGTCGGATTGCCCAACGTTGGCAAATCCACCTTGTTCAATGCCCTCGTGGCTAACGCGCAGGCTCAGGCTGCGAACTTTCCGTTCTGCACGATTGAGCCGAATGTGGGCACGGTGGCGGTTCCCGATGACCGCCTCCAGAAGCTCTCCGACCTCAGCAAGAGCAAAGAGCTGATCCCTACACGGATGGAGTTCGTTGATATCGCCGGTTTGGTGAAGGGTGCCAGTCAAGGCGAAGGCTTGGGCAATAAGTTCCTCTCCAACATTCGTGAGGTCGACGCGATTGTTCACGTGGTGCGTTGCTTTGAAGACGACGATGTGATTCACGTGTCTGGGTCGGTGGGTCCTGCACGCGATGCCGAGGTGATCAATCTTGAACTTGGCTTGGCCGATCTTTCTCAGATCGAGAAGCGGCGTGAGCGGCTGAAGAAGCAAATGCGTACGAGCAAGGAAGCTCAGGTGGAAGATGAGGCTCTTGCGCGCATCCAAGAGGTGCTCGAAGCCGGTGGTGCCGCACGCAGTATCGAGTTGACGGATGAAGAAGCGCTGATGATCAAACCGCTCGGACTGCTCACCGCTAAGCCGATCATTTACGCCACCAATGTGAGCGAAGACGATTTGGCTGCGGGCAATGGCTACTGCGAAGAAGTTGCGGCCCTTGCCGAGAAAGAAGGTGCTGAGTCCGTGCGCATTTCAGCGCAGGTGGAGGCCGAGTTGGTTGAGTTGGGCGAAGAAGAATGTGCTGATTATTTGCAGGGTCTTGGTGTGAGTGAAGGAGGCTTGCGCAGTCTCATTCGTGCCACCTATCGACTCTTGGGTTTACGTACTTACTTCACGACGGGTGAAAAAGAAACACGCGCTTGGACCTTCCGTGCCGGGATGACTGCACCGCAAACAGCAGGGGTGATTCACACTGATTTTGAGCGTGGATTCATCCGTGCGCAAACCATTGGTTGGGAGAAGTTGCTGGAGGCTGGCTCACTTTCAGAGGCTCGGAATAAGGGCTGGTTGCGTAGTGAAGGCAAGGATTATCTCGTCGATGAAGGAGATGTGATGGAGTTTTTGTTCAATGTTTAATATTAAATTAGTAATTTAAAAATTTTGTTGTGCTTATTTGTGATTACAGGGTCGGAGAGTTGATATTTTCTTGAGCTTTGCATATACTGCGGACATGCTTGCTCCGAAAATTAATCTTTAGGTTTAATGCAGTCTATTGCAAGTGATTGCCTGCAATTGAAAAATAATTTTGAGGGTAATTTTTTGACTATCGCCCCACCCCATACATACAGAAGAACTCTTCGCCACCTTTTCGGCGGAGAAACTCTTTTGCCATCAATCTCGATAACGCTTCCGCTGGTGTCTTCCTTAGCTCCACAGCCACTTGAGTAAGCGGGGTGAGAGAAAACTCGTCTCCTTGATCAAGTGGCATTTCAGTGATTTCTTGCCAGCTCAGGTCAAATCACGAGAGACTCCATGCAAACTCACTATTTCGTTGATCAAACCTCATCGCTATTGCGCCCTCGGGGCAGAGATCAGCAGTGATTTGGTTTTGCCAGAGCTGCAAGCTTCCGATTCAGCCTGTGATTCGTTGGTGCAGATCCAACAGGGAGATCATGGGCAATGGCCCAGCCTTGAGCCGAGCCCTCACAGCACGCCAACACTGCGGCTTGCACCTCAAGATTGGCGCTTAGAACTGGAAGGCATTGGCTGGTTTCGTGCCACTGGTGGTGAGCGTTTGGAATGGCAACGTTGGGATGACAGCGTCAGCGACCGCGACATCCGAACGTTTGCTGTAACCAGTGGGCTTGGAGCCCTAGCGATCCAGCGTGGCGCGTTGGTTTTGCATGGAACAGCTCTGGAGCGTGACGGAGAGGCGATTCTGCTGTTAGGGCATCCAGCTGCAGGAAAGTCCACCCTGGCCTGGTGTTTAATCCAAGAAGGTTGGCACTTACTCAGTAGTGAGCTAGTTGCCGTTGGCAGTGATGGGATAGTTCAGCCAGGGATGCATCAACTCAAGCTCTGGTACGACGCTGCTATGACCTTGGAATTGGATTATGCACAGCTACAACCTGTAAGAAAGGGACTTAAGCGATATGCATTGCTAGCTGAAGAGTTAACTTGCATGCCACAGCCAACACCATTACGGCTGATCTATGCCTTAAATCGCGCCAAAGAAGATTCAGGTAAAGAGGAGGATGCCGATGAGGCAGGAGATGAAATGGAAAAAGTATCTCTTAAGGCTTCACGAAATTTCTCACAAACAAATGCCTTAATGCGCCTGCGCAACCAAGCCTTTCACGCCAGGATGTATCGAGGCATGGATGCAGAAGCGCAGCTATTTATGCAGGCAGCTGCACTAGCTCGAACGGTGCCATTGCATGCCTTGATCGTTCCAGATGGAATCAAAGCAATGGCCGAAAGCCTGAAGGAGGTGGACCTCATGCAACCCGAATCGATGCAACAGCGCAAAAAGAGCAAAGAAGAGGACGCAAGCAATGACTGAAGATCACAGCTACTGGTATCTAGCCTCGTATCCAAAATCAGGCAACACCTGGTGCCGGGTTTTTATTACTGAATTGATGAGACTGGCAGGAGAGAATCCTGGAGAAGAATTAAACCTTAATCAAGATATTGAAACTGGAGCGATTGCCTCATCCAGGCTTTGGCTAGACGATCAATTAGGAATCAATAGTTGCGATCTAAGTTTTAGTGAACTTGATCCGTTGCGCGGACGTGCTGGTGCCAGTGCATGGCTATTCGCAGAAGGAGAGCGCTTTCACAAAGTGCATGATGCCTTTAAATCTCCTGATTCCCGTGGACGCCCGGTGGTGAGTACAACATGCTGCTCTGGTGTTGTTTATATCCTGCGCCACCCGGAAGATGTAGTCGTATCACTCAGTCACTTCTTCTCATGGCCGTTGGATCGATGCGTTGATTCCTTGCTTGATCCAAGTGCAGCACTGGTGCCAGGGGAACGCTTTGGCGGCCATCAAGTACGCCAACACATGGGCCGCTGGGATCAACATGTGCGCTCATGGGCTGATCAAACTCAGCTACCAGTTTTGATCATGCGCTATGAAGACATGCTAGCAAAAGGATCAGAAACATTCACCAAATTAGCAACCTTTTTAGGGCTTCCTACTGACTCGAAACTCATTGATCAGGCTTTGGAAAATACCTCCATTGATCGACTCAAGAAGCTTGAGGAAGATGTTGATGGCTTTGCAGAAAAACCTGCCGGTTGTGAGCGGTTCTTCCGCTCAGGTCGGACAGGAGAAGGAGCAGAACAACTTTCAATTGAGCAGCGAAAGCGACTAGCAAATGGGTTGTCTGAAGCGATGAATCGCTTTGAATACGAAGGGCCAGACGTTGACTGATCCTCGAATTGAATTTGTATTTGGAGAGGTGAGTGATCAGCTCAGAAGCGAATTGAAGGCTTTTTGGAGCCAGTATGGCAAGCCACATCAAGAAGAATTGAAGTCGTTTCGAGCAACACTAAGCAATAACCAAAAACGCATGGGTCTACTTAAAAAGCCCATATCGCGACAGCCTGCCGCAATCTCACGTGATCAGTCAGGCGCAATTAACGGCGTTGTATTTGTCGTATTGAGAGAGCTAGAGACTTCCCGAGATCTCGGAAGCCATGCCTACTTTCAACGCATGTATGTAATTCCAGAATCCAGGAATCCACGTCTGGCAAATCAGCTCTTTAGAGCATTCCTTCAAGGGTTTGATCGTGAAGTAGAGAAGCGTGATCATCGAGCAAAAGTATTACTAGCCGAAAACATTAATCCTGGCTTGCAGAAAGCATCCATGCGCCGTTATTTTGCACGCCTTGGCTTCCAAATGCTTGGAGGGAATCAACTTGGCGGTGAAATTTGGGCAAGAAAGCTCAAAACACATTTCTCATTTTAGTCCTCAACCACGGCAATCACTTTCTTCTCCAAGGCAGCTTCCAGCCAAGTTTCGATAGCGGACTTGCATTCATCTGAAGTGACTTCATATTCCTCCTGTAAATTCTTGCAGAGTTCAGGCAGTGTTGGCTGTGTCTTTAGTGCATTCCAAATAGCTGAGCCTGTCTCGTTAAGAACAAGATAGTCGCAGGTATTGCTTTGAAATAAAGCTACATCGCCATCGAGTTCAGTGCAAACAGCTTGGTGATGCTGCTTAAAGCGTTTGGTGCCACTTACCATTTAACTTTTAAAACTCGTCATTAGCATCTTGTCAATAATGGCATAGAAATCGGTTAGGACATGGCACGTCAACCGCGCTATCTGCCAGCAGGACATTCCTTTCACCTCACGCTCAGGTGCAATAGCCGTCAGTTTCTAATTGCCCAAGGCTTGAGACGTGATGTTCTGTTAGCTGTGCTCGCTAAAGCCAAGCAGAGGGTGCCACACAAGTTGTATGCGGTGTGCCTGATGGCTAATCACCTGCATCTGCTTCTGCGTCCTGATGATGCAAGTGAATTGCCAAAGCTGATGCATTGGATTGGCTGGTATTCAGCCATGGCTTTGAATCGTCTTTCTGGACGTTGCGGGCATTTTTGGGAAGCCAGGTATTACGCCACTGCCATTGCTCCAAAAGATCACAGGCGAGTGCTGAATACATTGCGCTACATCCATGCCAATCCCAAAGCAGCAGGAGTACGAAAGGGCTTCTATGACCCCTATTCCAATTACGGGCATTACGGAAGATTGGAATGTGATGGCATCAGTGAGTGGCACCCAAGCTTTCTGCAATTGGCATCAAGCCTTAAGGGTTGCTCCAGGCGATATGCACGGTTCTGCCAGTACTACCGGCACAAAAGCAAAGGCGGCTCTAGGTGCCATTGGGGCTCAAGGATGCTGAACCGTCTGGTTGAAAAAGGCAGAAGCAGTCAAAGCAGGAAGAACCGGGTCTCACCAGGGCAGCAGAAACTACCCTTTGCTTTTGACATCAGACTCAATCAAATTCCAGAAGGCTGGCATCAAGTTGCGGTGAGATTTAGAAGGGCAAATGGCATCCGTGATGGTGATTCAAGAATGCTGCTTTAATCAATTATTTCGCGATTAATCACACAATAATAGAGTCAATACCTACATTACTAGCAGAACTAAATGCGAAAGCAGTATTTACTATGCCTAGGCTCTAATGCAACTTAAATATTAAATATAATATCCTAAGCAAGCCAACCCTAAGCTTAGATCGTGCCAGGTATTGAACCATCAATTAGCTGCTTTTATGAGAGTTTTGATGACATATCAAATCCTAGATGGGCTTGTACTCAAGTACTCACGGGTTCTTAACGGGTTCCCAGCCGTTAGCGGTTGCATCTTTTGCGCCAGGGCTACAATGTGCCAGGGCTAGCTTGCGGTTGGCAGCCGTTGAAAAAACCGAGGTTGCAGCCGTTCCGAACCGGTCAGTCGGGGTACCGACCGAAGCTCCAGAACGGGGTACCGACCTTATCAATTTACCATTGCGCGGATCAAACACTTTGCATGAAACTGCTGCATCATGAACGCGGATATTCCTGTTTTTAACGCTTTCAGATAAGGCTTGAATCGTTGGCTTTTGCCATGCTTTTTTCTTCGTTTCTGCAGCTGAACTATTGCTACCAAAGCGATACTCAATGTTGCCTGACACTCTGGTTTCAAACGCTTCGTCATAGGAAACATTGATCCCAGCAGTTAATCCATAAGCGATCTGATAATCCAGCTCAACCTGCACGCCAGAACCATCTGCTTCTCCTAGATCACCGCTTTGGTAGTAATAACCAATTGAGGCATCCCACTCTGGAGTGATTGCATAACCAACATCAAGCCCATAGGTATCAAGCGCCCCGCCTTGAAAGGCTCTATTTAGCTGCTGCTCTGTATCACCAACAGGGATTAAGGCATAGGCATTGAAGTTCCAGCTATCTGATACTGCTTCTAAACCTGCTGCAATCTGCTGGAAAAAAGCACTTTCCTTGTCGTAGAGCGTGACACCTGTTTCAGCATTGCCTGTATTCATCGGCCTGCTGTCATAGCCGCCGTTCAGCCCATACATCCAGCTGCGGTCGCTGTTCAGCCAGCGATAACCAAGCCTTGAGGAGGTGCTGATCGTGGTGCCAGCAACAGTGGTGTTGATGATGCTGCTGTCATTGCCGTAATCAGCAAAGTTCGCATTGAGCAGTACATCAGCAAAGAACACACTGTTCTCGCCTACAGCGATTGGAAGGAACCCACCAATGCCTGCTTGATTTGGTGTTCCTGCTCCTTGTAGTGCGCCTTGAAAACCCCAGTTGAACTTGACTGCATCCTTGAGGTTGATCTCCATCACCCCTAGATCATCTGCGCCACCTGTCTCTTGAGCAGCAGCAGACAGCAGTGCACTGTTAGCGATTGCGAGTGCGGCAGCTCCGCTCAGCGATAACGACAGGCGCAGTGAACGCTGCATTGATAAGGATGGGATCTATTAAGCGCAGAATGCCTCGCTTTGATGGCAGATGAGAGCTGCAGTAGGCAGTTTCAGCTTTGCTGCTATTCAGTAGGCAATAAAAAACCCCGCTCGTGGCGGGATTGAACATTAGCTACCACTTGCTATCAGTTGATGCTTGGGTGTAATTTGGCAGCCTTTTCGGCGAATAGATGATTAATCTCTAGCCCTTAGAAGTTAGTTGCCTAAACAAAACGATCAGCGGTTCAAGGCTTCCTGCTCTTGGGTACAGTTCGGATTAAGTAGTCGGTCACCTGTTCGCAGTGATTTCACTTCTAATGCAGCAGCACGAAGATCAGCTCTGAAAACAGAATCGCTGTGGAGCTGTGCCACCGTCGCTGAACCCATTACAAATCCTGCCTGGACATCACTTTCCCAGTGAACATTGCAAACATTTCTGCTTTCACCGTAAGTAATACCGCGAGCCAAGATCTGGTCCTGCCTCTCAGGCGCTATCTCGCTGAGAATAAGAGCCCATGCCCAGCCAACCGAGGTATGACCTGAAGGGTATGAACCGTCTTCTCTCAGAGCGTTCTCAATTTCTGGAGTGCAAACCGGTTTTCCATTTTGAGTGAAAGGCCGAGGTCGTTGATAATGGTTTTTGGCGCGATAGGTAGCTAAACCCGCATCAGTTAATGAACGTCTGAGGAGGATATAGAGCTTAGGTGTATCTTCCTGGGTGATCTGAATCCCCAAGGCACATGAATAGATGCCAGAGGCGGTAGGAAAATCAAGATCCGCATCACGTGTAGCTAGGTCCCAACGTGAACTACCTTGGAGAGGCAAATTATCTTCTGCTGTCGCAACATCAAGGGCGTAGGCAGCAGAATTTTTTTTCGGTGGAGCAGCTAAAAGCTTTAGGGAATCGGGCAGGGAGTCAGGCTTGAGATAGCCCTTCATATACCCCTTGAGTGAGCCTGTTTGGATTTCCTTAAAACCAGGAGGAGAACCAATCTCTGACTCGCAATCCGTGCCGGATTCAGCCATAGCTGGCAGTCCAACACTTGCATTGACAGTGGCTAGAGAAAAAGCGACAAAGCTAATCCAAAAACGATGCATGCTTATTTAGGCAATTATCCTGTCTAAACCATATATCGCAATTCATCTTTATTGCTTAAGAAAACAATTTCTTATTTAGGCTGATGACTGGTGGCATTATTTTTATCCGATCAGCTGATCAAGGTCTTTGGCTCGTTGAGAAAGTTCCGATGTCCAGAGAAAGAGCAATCAAAACGACACAGACGAGTCCTAGCTAAACCAGCTTCACTTCATCTGAGTGTCGAGGGTCATTGGTAAGTGGCAACTGCTTGAAGCATTCCCCGCTGCAATAAAAACTCCGCTTGTGGCGCGCTGCAATATACCTAGCTGACACCCTTATTTTAGCGATCTCGTTTTATCTAATTTCAGCTCAATCGTGCCAGGTATTGAACCATCAATAACATGTCGGGGTTGGGCCCGTACTCTTGCGGCAACGTTCCCAGCCGCCACCATAGAACGATGTCTTACTTGGGTTACCTGGGTTACAGTGGAGGTCAGAACGAACCCCGCGTGCGCGTTGGCTCGCTTTCCAAAAACTTAGGTTCGTTCCACTACTTCCTGCTGTTGAAGCCCTACTACCCGGATCGTTGTGCCGTACTGGTTTACCATCCAATTCATTAAATATCTTGCACACCGCATCTGGATCTGCTGCATCATGAACGCGGATATTCCTGTTTTTAACGCTTGCAGATAAGGCTTGAATGGTTGGCTTTTGCCATGCTTTTTTCTTGGTTTCTGCAGCTGAACTATTGCTACCAAAGCGATACTCAATGTTGCCTGACACTCTGGTTTCAAAAGCTTCGTCATAGGAAACATTGATGCCAGCAGTTAATCCATAAGCGATCTGATAATCCAGCTCCACCTGCACGCCTGATCCATCTGCTGTTCCTAGATCACCGCTTTGGTAGTAATAACCAACAGAGGCATTGAGTTCAGGGGTGATGAAATACCCAACATCAAGGCCATAGGTATCAAGCGCCCCACCGAGATAACGCGCATTGAGGCGCTGCTCTGTATCACCAACAGGAATCAAGGCATAAGCATTGAAGTTCCAGGTATCAGAGACTGCTTCTAAACCTGCTGCAATCTGCTGGAAAAAAGCACTTTCCTTGTCGTAGAGCGTGACACCTGATTCTGCATTACCTGTATTCATCGGCCTGCTGTCATAGCCGCCATTCACGCCATACATCCAGCTGCGATCACTATTCAGCCAGCGATACCCAAGCCTTGATGAGGTGCTGATTGTTGTACCAGCAACTTCTGTATTGACGATGCTGCTGTTGCCGCCGTAATCAGCAAAGTTGGCATTGAGCAGTACATCAGCAAAGAACACACTGTTCTCGCCTACAGCGATTGGAAGGAACCCACCAATGCCTGCTTGATTTGGTGTGCCTGCTCCTTGTAGTGCCCCTTGAAATCCCCAGTTGAACTTGACTGCATCCTTGAGGTTGATCTCCATCACCCCGAGATCATCTGCGCTGCCAACGTCTTGAGCAGCAACAGGCAAAAGAGCGCCGTTAGAGAGTGCCAGTGCAGCAACACCACTCAGCGATAACGACACCCGCAAGGAACTCTGCATTGATAAGGATCTATTGAGCGCAGAATGGCTTGCTTGTGCTGCTGTTGCCCGCTGCAGTAGGCAGTTCCAGCTTTGGTGTATCAAAAGCTACAAATTTACCGTTCGTGGCGGGCTGCTGGGTGCAATGTCCCTAGCTGACACCCTTATTTTAGAGATCTCGTTTTATCTATTTTCTGCTCAATCGTTCCAGGTATCGGATGGCATTTAGGCGTGATCAAGCAGTGATCAAAGAAATAAAAAGACGCTGTCATGGCAGAGGCTTGGTTGGCAACGCTATTTATTATTTAGCTGCATCTACTACTACGTCCAATGCTCCAAGCTCACCCGCCACACCCTTCGCATTCGCGCCAAAAGTTCGTCCGCCTATCACTCCCTGACCCGTACAGTAAAACATTTCCTGAAGAACACTGCATTCGTTGCCATACACCGGAACGCAATCATTGGGATTTCCATTCCATCCGCTTTGCCCATGACCTTGCCACCGGCTGTAGCTTGGATTATGACACCTTAACGTGTCCCAATACATTTTACACACGCCCTTAGTACATCTCACGTCATGTACTCTGACAGCCCTGTTCTTGGGTGATGCTGTTAACGCATTAATTGTTGGATTCTCCCACTTTTTCTTCGTCGCTGCTGTTGTACTTGGTCCACCAAAGCGAACTTCAATATCAGCTGAAACTCTTGTATCGAATGCTTCGTCGTAGGAGATATTGACCCCTGCTGTTACTCCACTGGTCATCTCATACGCAAGACGTCCGAGTACGCCAGAACCATTAGCTGTTCCTAGATCACCATTTTGGTAGTAATAACCAACAGAAGCATTAACGACTGGAGTGATGAAATAGCCAACATCAAGCCCGTAGGTGTTCAATGCACCGCCTTGGTAATACCAGTTCAGCCTCTGCTCGGTATCACCAATAGGAACCAAGGCATAGGCATTGAAGTTCCAGTCATTGGAGACTGCTTCTGCATTGACTGCAACCTGCTGGAAGAAAGCACTCTCTTCTGTGCCGCTCACATTGATGCCTGTATCGGTTCCTCCCGTATTCATCGGCCTGCTGTCATAACCAGTATTCAGCCCGTACATCCAAGAGCGGTCACCATTGAGCCAGCGATAACCAAGCCTTGATGAGGTGCTGATCGTGGTGCCAGCAACTTCTGTATTGATCAGGCTGCTGAAGCCGCCGTAATCAGCAAAGTTCGCATTGATCAGTACATCAGCGAAGAACACACTGTTCTCGCCAACAGACAGTGGCAAGAACCCGCCGATACCGGCTTGGTTGGGTGTTCCTGCGCCTTGCAGTGCGCCTTGAAAGCCAATGGTTGGCTTGACCAGATCTTTAAGGCTGATGCTCATCACCCCGAGATCATCTGCGCTTCCAGCTTCTTGAGCAGCAGCAGACAGGAGGCCAACGTTTGAAAGTGAGAGTGCTGCAACGCCGCTGAGCGATAACGACAGGCGCAAGGAACGCTGCATTGATAAAAATCTATTGAACTTACCCTCCCTCCCTCTGGTGTCAGAGGAGGGCTTCAGTGGTCAGTTTCAGCTTTGCTGTTCTTCAGTAAGCAATAAAAAACTCCCGCT
This sequence comes from Synechococcus sp. MVIR-18-1, assembly GCF_014279835.1. Classification (NCBI taxonomy): domain Bacteria; kingdom Bacillati; phylum Cyanobacteriota; class Cyanophyceae; order Synechococcales; family Synechococcaceae; genus Synechococcus; species Synechococcus sp. MVIR-18-1. The sequence goes on from NZ_CP047942.1 coordinate 842,081, forward strand.
AGTGGCGGGGCTAATGAGTAGTTAGTCGGGAGATGGATGCAATGCCTATGTGCACTATTATTGTTGTATCTAGGGGCCAAGATTGTGTAGTAAAAATAGAGAAGCGGATTTCTCAGGATTAGATTATGGGGTAATTTGTGTGCAGTAAAGCTATTTTATTTGTTTTCAGAGAGCCTCAATGGCTTCCATAGCCGGAACGAATTTTTCGTTGTTTTGGTTGAAATCTGTGCACTCTTGATTCATCGCTTCACTCACCAGCTGGATGGTTTGCGTGGCTTGGGAAGACTTTAGCCAGTCTTTTTGCGACTCCCATTTGTTTGTTTTGATGGCTGTGGCCACGATGAGATCAGCACGCTCTTGGCTGTAGTCCGCGTGCAGCACTTTGCAGGCTGCGTAAGCCGATTGCCCCACGAGTGCTCGGCGCATGTCTTGCTCGGACGTTTGGTTGGTCTGGGCTTGTGCGCTACTCCAAAGGATCGCCTGACTCAGCATCAAACCAAGGCTGATCCAGAGCAAATGTTTGCGGGGCATCATCGGCTTACGCATAGGTTGCGCTGAAAGTCTCGCCTGTGGCCATCGGGATGCCCAGTTCCTCTCTCCATTGGCTCAGCGGTTTCTCCCAGCCTTCCTCCCAGCGCTGTAAGACGAGGGGCTTGGCCTGCAGGCCGACGCGCTGTCCGTGCGCAATGGCGCGACTGATCGCTTCGTGGTCAGTGGGTTGAAAACGGAAAGCCTTAAAGCTCGCCAGAAGATTGAGCAGCACATAAGCGGGGAAGCCAATCTGGGTGGCGGTGATCGCCAACACGGCAGACTCCCCCTGCGCCTGGGTGTTGAGCCCAGCGATCACGTGATGGATGTCATGGGTGGTAGCGATGCGTTGGGTGAGCCAAAGGGCTTCTGTGCTCGTGTCTCGAGGACGAAAAAAGTCGGCGTCGTAATTCAAGCGGCGAATCATTCCCGCATAGGCCCAGCCCAGTGTTCCTTCCGGAAGCAACTCCAGCGTCTCAATGTTTGGTTGAAAGGCTGGGAAGCGCTGGTCCATCATCTCGGCACCGCCAGGTAAGGCCTTAAAGCGCGCGATCGAAACATCCATGGCCTCACTGTCGAGGAAGTTGTCGATCAGGTCACCCACCCCATTGAGTGCACCTTCGGTGACAGCAATCTCGCGCAGGATGCGCAAATTTTTAATGGAGCGCAGCAGTTCTCGGGTTCGTGGCATCTAAGGGTTCCTCAATCGGACTCGCACTCAAATTTGGCTTGTAGCGGGGACGGACGGCCTTTAAAAGGGGCACCACCGCTAAACAGGTGCCAGCCATCAACAACCAAAGCACCAAGCCGTGACCCTGGTGGTCGAGAAGGACACCTGCAAGCAGAGGAGCTGCGATGGCACTGATCGCAAAGCACTGCGAGAACAAGGCCATCGCTAAACCGCGATGTTGGAGTGGTGTCTCTTCCACCATGGCCTCTGCCGCAGTAGGTAAAAAAGCCGCCTCCCCAAAGGCGATCGGAACCATCGCAAGCGCAATCAGGCTGCTGCCTCCCGACCAAAGCGCGGACCCAGCCAAAAGCAGGCAGCCAGTAATGAATCCGAGCAGACCCATGCCGAGGCCAAAACGCAGACTTCGCTTTGCAACCCAGTTGCCGATGGGCCACTGAAGCACCATCAACAGAAGAAGCTGCCAAGCAATCAAGCCGCCGCTGGACGTTTCGCTGAGCGGTGCGCGCGCCAGTCCCCCTCGCACCATGTCGAGGGGGAGGGCGCTTTGCATTAGAGACACAATTCCAGTGGCGATCACGCTCACAACCAGCACTGGAATGAGGGGCAGAAGCCAGCGCCAATCTGCCTCTGAGTTGGCTTTCGCTTCTGTCTTGGTGTCTCCGTTCGGCGCCGACTCAGCCTTGAGTTTGTGGTTGTTGGTTGTCGCGGCGCTGGCATGCAATAGCGCTGCCCGTCCATCTGGTAGCGGCGTGAGCAACAACACCACGAGCATGCTCAATACGGCCGCGGCCTCCACCGCGTAAACCATCCTGATCATCTCCATGGAGGACAGCACCGCACCAAGTAAGGCGCCAGTGGCGACTCCTAAGGCGTCTGCGCTGCGCGCGAGAGCGTAACCGCGGCTGGAATTGAAACCGCTGCAGCTCAAGGGAACGGCCAATTCAATCGCAGGGAAATAAAGGCCGGCCGCCAAACCGATCAGCAACTGTCCAACGAGGTATCCGTTGAAGCCTGTGGCCTGAAACAGCACTAAATCCGCCATCAAGGCGAGTAGGGCAGCCGCTCGGACTGGCCATGAGCAGGTCAGCCCGCGGTCCAGCAAGACACCACTCAGCAACCTCGCCACCGTGCCGATTAAGGCAGAGGCCGCTAACCCCTGACTCACTTGCACTGCCGTGAAGCTGGCCTGGTGAAACACAATCGGTGTCAGATAGATGACACCACCCGCTCCAAAAGAGGCGAGCAGGCGAATGAACGCCACTTCTTGCAAAGGTGCGGGAAACTGGTTCCACCAGTGGACTGGTCTTGGCCTTGCGAAGACGCTCAACAGGACTGCGATTAGCTGCAGGTTGTGTATGCAGTCTGCTGTTTTTTGGCGTCTCACCGCGTCCGTTGTGGGCTGCTTCTCAGCTGGAAGTGCAGATCGATGGCACGGTAATTCCCTTTTCTATTGGTGATCTGGCGAAATGGGCGCGGTCTGATGGACGTCACCGCTCCGAACTCAGTACTTGGTTTTCGTTGTTGGCGCCCGAGAGTCGAGCAGGCGTTTTGGAGCTGCTTCAGGCTCCAGTGATCCTGGATCGCAGCATGGCGCGCCAGCTCTTGAACAGCTGGGCTGGCCGGCAATTGTTGGATCAAATTGCTGATTTGGTGCGGGTGGACGACGACACGGAGGGGGTGATTGTGCGTCAAACGATCAACGACCTTCTAACCCGACAGCAGCAGGTCTCTAGCTTGGATTTGCTTGAGGCTTTGCCTGCCGAGAGTGTTCGTCTTGATCTCGATCTCTTGCTCGAACTGGCATCCAGTTGGCGGATGCAACTGGAGCGCCAACAACAATTGGTGCGCAGCCTGGATCGCTCTCCAGTGACGGCCACAGTTTCTGAGCCTGCTGCCGTCTTTCCTCAGGACGCCGACGCGTTGTTGGAACCGCGCTTGATGTCCTTGGCGGTTCCTCATCGTGAGGAGCCATTGGGGTTTCAGCTCTGGTTGCCTGTGGAGGGGGCGCCAAAGCGCGAGCAATGGATGGTGCTGATGCCTGGATTAGGCGGCAGCCCAGATCATTTCCGTTGGCTTGGCCGCGGCCTGAGTCGTCGCGGTTGGGCCGTCTTGGTTCCAGAGCACCCTGGCAGCGATGACGAAGCGGTCCAGGCGCTATTGGAAGGGCGTCTCTCCCCTCCCGGTGCGGAAGTTCTTCCCGCTCGGCTGAAAGATCTTGATGCCCTGCTTAAGGCCCGCGATCAGGGTGTGTTTCAGGTGCCGGGTCAACGCTTGGTCCTGGCTGGCCACTCCCTGGGTGCCTTCAGTGCGTTGCTTTCAACCGGTGCCAGTCCTGCTCCAGGTCTTGCGCGGCGTTGTACTTCGGTTTTGCGTGATTTGCCGCTCAGCAACTTGTCACGACTGTTGCAGTGTCAGTTGGTGGATGTTGCGTTGCCAAAGCAAGTCGCACCGAAGGGTTTGTCGGCTGTGATTGGCTTCAACAGTTTTGGCAGCCTGCTCTGGCCTGCTGGTTCTCTTTCGAAAACCGTCAAAGTGCCTGTCTTATTGACTGGCGGCACCCTCGATCTGATCACGCCGCCGATCAGCGAACAGTTGGGATTGTTATTGGCGATGCCTGCGGATCCTTCCAGCCGCGTTGTGCTTGTGGAGGGGGCGAGTCATTTCTCACCCGTACGCGTTGAGGGGCAGAGGCAAGGCGGACGAGGTGAGGATCTCTTTCAGCTGGGAGAAGAGCTCGTGGGTGTGCAGCCGCTCCAGGTGCAAGCGCTGTTGGAGCAGGAAGTGGTGCAGTTTTTAGTGGATCAAGAACAGAGCAATGGTGAGCAGCGAACCGCTGCCAAGACGCTGCATTTGAAGCGGGGAGAGCTTCATCTTCATCGGCTCGATCGCGAAGCGGCCTCAGCCCTGGTGCATCAATAACGGATGCGTGGATCGAGCACGGCCACCAAGAGATCGACCGCCACGCTCACCATCACGACGAGGGCGGCGATGGCCACAACGATGCCTTGGACAACCGGGTAATCGCGTTGGTTGATGCTTTCGTAAAGGCTCATGGCAATGCCTGGCCAGGAGAAGGTCACTTCAATGAGTAGTGCCCCACCGATGAGCGATGCCACCGTGATGCCTGCAATCGTGAGCACGGGCAGCAGAGCATTGGGCAAGGCGTGGCGCAGTACGACCTGGACTTCGCTCAGTCCACGGCTCCTCGCCGATTCCACATAATCCGATTTCAAGGTGCGGTTCAGATTGAGCCGTAGGGCGTTCGTGAACACGCCGCTCAAAAGGAGCCCCAAGGTGCAGGCCGGCAGCACGAGGTGCCGAACGCTTCCTTGCAGGGCAGCCCAATTGCCGCTGATCACGCTGTCAAAGATCAGAAAACCGCTGCCTTCTGGGGGGATCAAGCTGGGAGGGAATCTGCCGCCAACGGGCAGCCAGCCGAGCATGACCGCAAACACGAGTTGGATGAGCATCGCCGCCCAAAATGGGGGTAATGCGTAGGTGCCAATGCCGTAGAAGCGGCCGGCGAAGTCAAATTTCCCCTCGGGCCTGGCAATCCCGCTAAACCCCACGGCCAAGCCCAGAACGGCCGCGATGATTAAGGCGGTGATCCCAAGCTCCAGGCTTGCCGGGAGCGTTTTGCTGATGATCGAACGCACCGACTCGTTATTAATCAGTGCATTGCCTAAATCTCCATGAACCAGCTTGCTGAGAAAATCAAAATATTGATTCCAGAGCGATTGATCGAGGCCCAGGCTGCTTCTCAGAGCGGCTTTAGCGGCTTCTGGGGCCCTGCTTCCGAGTACTGCATCCACCGGGTCTCCCGGCGCGACACGCAGGAGCAGAAAGACCAGGCTGGCAATCAGCCAAAGCATGAGCGGCGCGAGGGCGAGTCGGGTTGCGCAATAGCGGAAAAGCTCCCTTCCTCGTGCCATTAGCGTCGCTCTCCCAGTTGGGCCAGATCCACGAGCCCGTTGCCATTAAAGATCGGAGGGTTTAATCGAAGCTGACCCCAGGCTTTTGGAGCCACAACCCAGACCGGGAGGTAAGGAGCTCCTTCTGCTGCCATTGCATCCACGGCTCTCAGTTCTTGTAGACGTGCCTTGCCCTGAAGGCTGTCACTACGGCTTAACGCTGCTTGTAGCCCTGGTTCGGTCCAGAAGGTGCCTCCATCCACGGCCTCACCCTCCTTGCAGATAGTCCCTTCCGAGCGCTTGCAGCTGAGCAAGGGGGAGAGATAGGCCTCAGGATCTGGATAGGAGCCACCCCAGTCAAGAATCACGGCTTCGAACGATCCTTCGCTGAGCTGTTTATACACCGTGGTGGACTCCACGCCGTTGAGGGTCATCTGGACGCAATCGGGCAGATCGCGTTTCAGCTGCGCTTGCCAGGTGAGAGCCATCAAACGATCGGAGGGGACGTTGGTGCGAAACGTGAATGGGACTTGCAAGCGACGCCCTGTGCAGTACCCGGCTTCTTGATACAACTGGCGGGCTGTGGCGAGGTTGTAGGCGGGCCAGGGCTCTGTTTTTCCTCCCCGCAAACTGGGGGGGATGAGGGACCGTAAGGGCTCTCTTTGGGTGTAGCTCACGCGGGCGCTGATCAAGCGGCGATCCAGGCTGTGGGCGAGGGCCCGACGCACGGTTTGACGTTGCAGCGGCGGACTATTGGTGCGCAGAGTTACAAAGGTGATGTTCATGGCCGGACCTTTGCTTTCGAGTAGCAGGGCCTTATCTGCCCGTTCGCTTAGGGCTCGTTTTTGATCTTCATCGATGGAGTTGGAGAGCAATACATCCACCTCGCCGCTGATCAGGGCTCCAAACAGTGCTGTGGAATTGCTGAGATTGATGAGGTCGAGACCAACATTTTTTGGTGTTGCTCCCCAGTAGTTGCGGAAGGGCAGAAGACGTTGTTGGGTGTTGCGAAAGCTATTGAGGACGTAGGGCCCCGTTCCTACAAATCGATCATTGAGGAAGCGATCGGCATGGTCGGCGTAGGCCTTTGGGGAGACGGGGGTGAGATAGGGGGAGGTCAGCAGGCTTTCGATCGAGCTGGAGGGCTGTTTGAGCCGCAGGCGCAGTTCAAAGGGGCTGGGTGCATCGATCGCTGCAATGCGATCGTTCAGTAAATAGCGCTGGGAGCCGATGCGAAGGAAGCGCTTCAAGCTGAAGGCCATCGCTTTTGCGTCAAAGCGAGTGCCGTCGTGGAACAGCACATCGCGGCGTAGAGGGATGGTCAGGCTGAGACCGTCATCACTGAACTGAGGTTTGGATGCAGCCAATTGGGGCTGAAGCTTTCCTTTGGTGCCTCGGATGTAAAGCGTGTCGCCGAGAGCGCTCAAAACTTGCAAGACCCCTGTCGTGCTCGCCAGTGCTGGATCAAGGGAGGAGATGCGCCCGGCGCTAGCCACCGTCAGACGCTCGCTTTGGCGTTTGGGCTGGCAGGCGCTTTGGCTGAAGGCAAGGACGAAGCCGATCAACACGCTGGCCTGAAGGCGGGAGCGACGGCGATCAGTCACGCAGCGATTCTTGAGATCAACCGCCATTCAAACCCTTAAGGCTCTGCCGTAATTATTCGAACTCTTCTGTAAGGGTTGAGATCTGTTCAAGAGCGACTTCAAACACGGGGCAACCGTGGGGATCGAGAGGCCATTGGCGAATCCAACACCGGTCATGGTCGTCATCGATGCCGATCACTTGAAATGGACCTTCTCCAGAGCGGAGCTTGATGCAGTCACCTTGATGAAGCGTCATGACAGACCGAGCACTCTGCTGATCGCAGTGTGATCCCAAGGTGAGTGTCAGTTCGTTCGACATGAACGGTTGAGAGCACAGATCTGCAAACGCAGATTTGCTCTGTGATAGTTCTTACAACTTTGCCTTATCTCGGGGCTCCACCGCCAGGGGTGCGTTGGTGATCTGAACCTGCTCAAAGACAGCCGAGATGGGCATCCAGGCTTAGAACCCCCTCAATGGCATGAATGGCTTTGAGCGCCGCACTCATTTGCCCATTGCCAACAACGTGCGTGATCACAACGATTTCAGCTCCCGCATCACTGGCTTCGAGCTGAACGATGGATTGAATAGAGACGTTGTGATCGCCGAAGCAGCTGCCGATGCGGCCGATCACGCCTGGCGCATTTTCTGTTTTGAAACGCACATAGTTTCGCTGGCTTGTTTGCTCCTTGTTGGCCAGGTGGCAAGCGCGCCAGCTGGAGGCTGCAAGCAGGGGGTCGAGGTTTCCGTCTGCTGGTTTGAGTTGGCGAATGCCAGCAATGTTGAGGATGTCGGCCACCACGGCCGAAGCGGTCGGTCCTGAGCCAGCGCCAGGTCCGTAAAACATCACCCTTCCGATCGGATCACCTTCAACCAAAATCGCGTTGTTCACCCCATTCACCCCGGCGAGGGGGTGGTCATTGGGGACCAGGGTGGGTTGAACGCTCACCGCCAGAGGCAGCGATGTGGGATGGCTGGGGTCGGGTTCCATGCTTTCGGCCACGGCAAGCAGCTTCACGCCGTAGCCCAACTGGGTGGCGTAATCCACGTCTCTGCTTTGCAGCGTGCTGATCCCTGCCGTATAGATGCCGTTGCGATCAATGGGCCCCCCGAAGGCCAATCCGGAGAGGATGGCGATTTTGTCGGCGGCATCGAGCCCCTCTACATCTGCGGCTGGGTCGGCTTCGGCATAACCCAGATCCTGGGCGTCGCGCAGGACAGCGTTGTAATCAGCACCCTCCTCAGCCATCCGACTCAGGATGTAATTGGTGGTGCCATTGATAATTCCGCTCACGCGTTGAATGCGGTTGCTGCCGAGCGATTGCTTGAGCGGCTCAATGATCGGAATCCCGCCGCCAACGGCGGCTTCAATCAGCACGTAAACACCTGCGGCCGCTGCGGCGGCGGCAATCTCTTCGCCATGCCTGGCGATGACCGACTTGTTAGCGGTCACAACCGACTTGCCAGCAGCAATCGCACGCATGATCAGGGTGCGAGCTGGCTCGATGCCTCCCATCACTTCCACCACAACGTCCACGGCTGGGTCGTCGACGACGGCTTCAGGGGATGTGGTGAGGATGCTTTCGTCTAGAGCAATGGGCCGCGTGCGGTTTCGATCTCTTACCGCTACACGGACGAGATCCAGATCAGCAATCAGAGGGTGTCTCCCTTCTGGCGTCTGGAGAATGCTTGCCACTCCGGCACCCACAGTGCCGAGACCGAGAAGGCCAATTCCGATCCGGGTGGACATTGAACAGGTTCCGTTTGTGTCGCTGATCAGCAGACTCTATGAATCCATAGCGTCATCGGTGTTTGTTAGGGCATGAGCCTGGGATTGCATCGCTCGCAAAATGTTCAAAAAGCCGTTGGCTCTTGAGGGGGTCAGGCTTGATTGCAAGCCAGTAGCGGCAATGAAGTCGGGATTGACGGCGAGAACTTGATCTGGAGTGAGATCACTCATTCCTTTGATCAGTAAGGCAAGCAGCCCTTTGGTGATCAAGGCATCGGACTCTCCTTGCCAGCACACGTGGTTGTCCTGGAGAGCGGCATGAATAAACACTTGAGACACGCAACCTTGAACCTTGCGGTCTTCGGTTTGGAGCTCTGCGGGCATCACGGGGAGCTTTTTCGCCAGCCAGAGCACGTACTCGTAACGCTTGCGTGGGTCTGGCGTGCCGCTAAGCCGATCTGCCAGGCGGTCTAGCTCCTCGCTTCCGTATTGGCTCGAGGAGCAGCAGGGGTCTGCCATGGACGGTTTCAGCGATTCAGGCTGGGTTGGCGCACCTTAACCATCAGGCCTGTAAGTCCGAGCAGGGCAGGTGCCCCCAGCCAGGCGAAAGCCGGCAGCGCGGTGGATTGGTTTTGGGTTTGCACCACCTCGTCCAGCAAGACGCTGCCCTGTCGAATCGGTAATTCCAAATAGTCGCGATGTCCGGGGCCACCATCCACTTGCAAATCCAAGACGCCTTCAACCAGGCCTGGAAGTATTAAGACCAGTTGTCCATTCGCTCCGATCTCACCGAGTTCTTCTCCAGGTGTTCCATCGGCATTAAGCAGTCGCACAGCGGCACCTTCAACTGGCTCACCTGTGGAGAAGCTGCTACTGAGCTCTAATTGGCCATCGAGATAGCGCAGTGAGCTTTCGATTCCATGGGCCTGCGCCTGCTGGCCTGCCATGACTCCCAGACCTAAAGCAGTGCAGGTGACCAGCAGGCGGCGTGAAAACACGGTCATGGCAGCGGGCTTAGAAGGATTTCATCTTGCAGAACATTCGCTCTAATGGCTAGCCCTACGCAAGCTGCAGCCTTGTTCGGTGATCCATCCATCCAAGGGCTGATCCCAGGGTTCTGTCGGCAGCAAGGTGGGATGGACGCACGCCTCAGGTAAGACGGCAAACGTCGGCAGCGTTGACCACCCAGGTTGACTGAGCAAGCGGTCATAGCAACCGCCTCCGTAGCCCAGGCGCATGCCGTTTCGATCGACGGCAAGGGCTGGAAGTAGTAAGAGGGCCAGTTCAGTGGGTTTTAACGCTGGTGATGTGAGGGGGGCGGGAATAGAAAAGGCATCGCCGCGAAGCTCTCTTGGCGATGGGGCATTTCGCCAAGCGTGATAAGTCACGCTGTAATCCGCTGCCGTTGCAGGCAGGGCAAGGGGTGCAGGCTGCAGTTCGGCCAACAGGCGTAAATCGGGTTCCCCCGGAAGGGGCCAGGTGATTCCGATGGCCCCATGGTGGTGAGGAGGCCCCTGGGCGTTCAGATGGGCAAGCACGCTTTTTACCAGTGAGGCATTCAGCTTTGGCATCAGCCCATGGCGTATGCGGCGGTATTCAGACCTCAGGGCCTTTTTTGTAGCAACCACTTTGAAGCCACTTTTAAGCAGTTTGTGAGAGCGATCTGGGTCTGACCATGGTCTGGGTTCGAAAGGGTGATGTCTGAAGTAACTTCGCTTTATCAAAAAATGAGAACTGATGGACAAGCTCAAAACTTGGCTGAAGCAGCTCAATGCTTATGCAAACAAGCATCTTCAGACCTGGGAGGTTGAAAGAAAGCGCTGAAGAACGGTGGCCTTGAAGACTTGATCGTTGCACTGCATGGTGATCGTTCCTGTTGCGTCTTCTCCTTGTCTAAAACGTGAGTAACACGCTGCTTTGATTGATGAGAGCCGTTTTCTTTTGTGCGTCTCTGTTGCTGGCCTTGCCTATGGCTGCAGCTGAGAAGGGCACGTCGACCGCCCAGGGTGTAAATGAACAGATGGCAACGGCTCAAGCGATGCGCAGCGTTCCCAAAGGCGCAACAGTTGTGGATACCACCTGCAAAGAAATTGGTGTTGGTGCCTTTACTTATCGGTTTCAATGCTCAGTGCATTGGGCTCAATAATCAGCGCAGCTTTCAAGTCCATTCTTGATTTCCTTCTGGGTGGTTTGGTATGTCGATCGAAGGTAAACCAGGTCACCAAATGATGGCCCTGGTCTCTGTTCACCAAGCCCTTGTGAAGATCGATTGAAAGGACTCAGCAAAGAGCTATGTACTCGTTAATCAATGACTTTTTTCTTATCCATCGGCCTTGCTTCTTTCCCGTAAAGGCAGTGCAGCACTGAGGTCTTGAGGGGTAAGATCCATGCTCCTAGCGTCTTCAACTCAGACGATGGAGACCTTGCCGGAGGCAATATCGAAATACCCGGCCACGATTTGAAGCTCTCCCGATTGAACTGCCTTGGCTAAAACGTCGCTGCGTGTCGTGAGTTGTTGAGCCGTTGCACTGGCATTGTTCTTGATGGCGTTCGTCAAGGTGTCTCCTGGGACCAAGTTGGCTCGAATCGGTTTGATGAGCTGATCGAATAGTGGCGTGAGTGTTTTATTCGCTCGAGCGGCTTGAACAGCGCCACAATTGCTGTGGCCCAAAACCAAGATCAAGGGCGTTTTTAAGACTGCAACGCCAAACTCGAGAGAGGCAATTCCCTCGTCAAAAGGAGTGTTTCCTGCGCTACGCACAACAAACAAATCACCAGCAGCAGCATCAAAAATCCATTCCGGAGCAACTCTGGAGTCGGCGCAGCTGATGATGGAAGCCCAAGGGGATTGAGACTCTTCCAGAACGCTTGAAGGAAGGAAGCAATTGTCTAACCAAAGGTTGGACATCACTTGGGCACGTTCGTTCAAACTCGTGGCCTTGTTCTTCGCTTGCCAAGCTGCTGCAAACCGCGCATTTCCATCGATCAGGGCCGTGAGTGAATCGTCTGGCCGGCAGGATTGGGCTGATTCCTTCTGCGCTAGAACCGCTGCTTCGGCCTTAGCCGGCTTGATCAACTGCATCGCAGCCGCGAGACCAAACGCGTTTAGGCCACTACGAAACAAAAAAGAGCGTCGATTGAGTGTCACGAAACCTGCTTGAAGTGAGACTCAATTCCCAGGGTGCTGATCAAGACCCAGTGAAAACGATCTGAAAAGTTTAGACAGGCCTCTCATTCCAATCACACGTTTTGAAGTGCTGTGAACACACTCATTCCAAGCTGTTACAGCAATTGATTGCAGCCAGGTTGGTTTGCGCGCTGATGCTCAGCACCAATTTGTGAGCGTTAAGCCCTTCTCTCGATCGACCGATGCCAAATATCAGCCTGAGCGATCCCTTCCATAATTTCTTCATGATGAGCACCGATTTGAGTCTGTGCTCCTTTGGTTCATAGGCCGTTGACTAATCGATTCCGCGCGCTTGCCCGCTTACAGATGTAAGGAGCTTTTAGATCGATTCTGCGGCGAGATACAGCGAACCAGCAAATCCATCGCGTCGTTTTCGATCACCCCATACACATTGCAGATCCCCCTGTGTTTCCTTGTGATAGAGATCTTCTGCGAGCTGCACAAGATTTCCGCCGTTCTGCAAATAGTCATCGGCGCTCTCGTATCCATTGTTTTGAAGCCACTGCACGGTGAGGTTGATCGCAGTTTCTTCGACCCTGGTCATTGCACCGTTACGTCATCTTGACGTTCTACTCGGCTGATCTCTTCAGTGCTGGGCAATAAAAAACCCCGCTGGTGGCGGGGCTTAACTCAATCGATAGGAGAAGGACTCACTCGTCGCCTTCTTCCTCACCACCCACAGGAATCAAGCGAATCGCTTTTTTGCCAAGCTTGATGGTGAATTCGTCACCAACTTGGAGATCGAGCATGGCGGTGTAAGCCTTGCCGATCAGCAGATTGCCGTTGCCCTGAACTGTTGCAACGTAGGAAAGCTTGCGTCCGCCTTTACCAACGCCAGCGTTTCCGCCGCCGAGGTCAATGCCTTTGGCATTGAGGAGAGCTTCATAAAAGGCGGTGAAATTGACCCGGTCACTGCCGTCTTTCTTTTTAGAGACGTAGCCACATGCTGTGGCGAGATCAGTCTTGGATACATCTCCAAGGTCTTTTACCTTGGTGAGCAGGTCGGAACCGGTGAGCATTTGAAACTTGCGTTTCACTATTACTAACAAACTCCATGCCTACTAGTCAACTATTTGCCCATATCAGTTGCTTTCCCTCTTGCCTCTTTCTCTGTCAGAAAACGATTCCGATTCAGTAATTCTTCAGCAACAGGGATGCTCTGACTCACTTTTACAAGATGCTGCAGGGCTTTTGAGAGTTTGGTGATAATGCTCTATCCCTAGAGAAGAGTCAGATGGAGATCTTGATTTTGCTGCCTGGCTCATTTGCGGTCTGATCCAGCAGCGTGTCTTACATCCATATGCTGAGGAGCTGATGTGGTCGTTCCTTGTGCCGAAGATCAAGGGGATAAACAAGCTCGTCGAATGGTTTGGGCTTGTATTGACTACTAAGAAGGTTGTCAACTTGGTGGCTGCCTCGGTTGTGCTCAGGTGAGCGGCTGTTAATACCAACGGGCCCTGCAGCAGCTTGATCTCCTGAGATCAATCCAGCCTCAGAATGCAGCTCACCAGGCCAGTTCAAGCTATTGGATTAAGCAGGCCTCGCGAATCCATTGCTTATTGCTTGCGTATCGCAACGGTAAAGACAGTGCAGCACTAAGTCAGCCTCTGCCTTTTTTGAAGTCAATATTGATGCGCTGAGGTTTGTGCTGTCGCTTGATGCTCTACCACAAAAGCTTGATGAGATAGTGCGTCTCAGCTCTAACGCTGCACGACAGCAGACAGAGGAATCCACCGTTAACGATTTTTATTCAGTGAGTGGATTTCAAGATCTCAGCACTTCCAATTGCGAGCTGTTTCAGTCGTTATCAGCTGAGCGAGCCGTCTGAGCGACTTGATCTCATCGGCTGCCATCAAGCTTGTGCAGGGTTTTGACGCATGTTGAGGAAATGACCAGCTTTTTACTGACCTCGATGTGATACAAATCGCAAATCACGTCGTGCTGGAGGGTGAGCAGATGATCAAGTTGTTGGTGTAGGCCGGTTTCGCGTCGAAAGGCGACCCTTGACCGCTCACGAGTGATCCAGCCCCTCAATCCATCTTTAGTTTGATATCAAGCCCTGTCTTTGCAGGGGTTTCTCACCTCAGAGTCTTGGCAGCAACGCAGCGAGGCTTGGGATCAGCGTTGAGTTTGCTCTTGGGGGAAAACGATCCGTGATTCTTTGACGCGCATGGACAACGCCCTGTTGCTGAGAGCTCTCCTCAATGCCATGAAGCAAATATTCGGCCGAGAGAGTTGTTGGAGTCTTTATCGATGGTTTCTTTCTCAAGATTTGATTAGAACCTGAGTTCTGCTGGTGAGTGAATGCCCGCACCAAAATCCACAACCCAACCCAACGCCCGTTGCTGGGTTTGGTTCAAGGGCGACCCGTTGAAGACGGAGGGAAGTTGGAAGGGGGGCTGGTACGGAGCTCCTTCCGTGATTGGAGGCGTGAGGATTGAGCATCACGACTATGTGCCGTGCAGGGTGCCGGAGTGGAGGGTGGTGTTCTCGGAGCCTGCTGATTTGCTGTCGCCTCCTTCCGTTCCAGATGATGCGGAGTGGAAGCTGTATCCCACTGAGCCTCAGTGATCAGTTTTCAAACAAAGCAGGTTGTTTGGATGTGCCGCGAATCAAGCTTTGAGGGCTGTTTTACCCAGTCTTTGCAAGCTTTCTAGGCTCTTAAGTGTTTGCTGGGCCTGTGCCAACATTGGGCGCCCTTGGGGCGCACAATCTGCGATCAAAGAGGCCGCTAATGAGGCTTCCGACTTAACCAGCGTCATGCAGTACTCAATTCTGCTCATGGGATCTGAGGCCATGGCCTCGCTTTTCTTGCTCAAAGCGGGAGCAAGCTGATGGAGAAGATCATTGAGCGCTTGTTGGATGGATTCGATTGTTGCTTCTGTCGCTATTCCTTGTTGATCAGGTGGGTTCATGTTGTTCAGTCGATGGCTGAGGCGGTTGAGAAAGCGATTGCATGCAACCTCATGGACGGAAAGAGCAACTTGCAATCGATGAGCTGCACTAAATTTATGATGAGCAGCTGTAATGAGAAATTCCTCCAGCATTGAGGTACTGATCAGGTTTTAGCCGGTAGTATTTTTCTTCGATGGCTTGTGATTGCTCGTCGTAGGGATGGCTAAAGACTTCCTGTAGCTCTTTGATGAGTGCATAGTCGCCTTGCTTCGCTTGTTGATAAGCAGGAGCAATGAGCCACTCGCGCCAGGTGTATTTCGGATTAACGCGCTTCATCTTTTCCGCGATCCCGGTCCGATCCTCACTGTCTCCGATGCGTTCGTTCCAGCTCTGAAGCCAGGCTTGCCATTGATGTTCCAGGTCTGTAGGGATCGATGTATAAAAGCTTGTTTTTAAATCAGACCAATGCTTTGGCATCTTGCAAAGCTCACGAAAGAAAATTGTGAAATCAACTTTGGTTTCGATCATGAGCTGAAATAACGTATTGACCAGAGCTTCGTTGTAGTGGGTAAGACCAAGCTTGTCTGCCCACATCTGTTCAATAGTGGTATTGATTGTTTGTTTAAACCCACCACAGATCTTGTCTAATTGCTCTAAAACTGCCGCATTATCTATGACAAGTAGCCTGATGGACTTCCAAAACATATAAAAATTGGCTTCTGCTGCGACAGGCTGGTTAAAAAAGGAGAAGTGTTCGCCACCCCCAATCCAAGGCTGGAAACGCGGATCAAAGACCTCACAAAATCCAAACGGTCCATAGTCGAGGGTGAAGCCACCAGCTGCGCAATTATCACTATTGAAATTGCCTTGGCAATAACCAATACGTAACCAATTGGCAACTAAATTCGTGAGTCGATCTTGGTAGAGCTCTGCTAACTGTATTAATTGAGTAGAAAAATCTAGAGTTTGATCGATTTCAGATTTGTATTCTCGATCGATTAAATGCAGCACAATCATGCGTAACTCTTTTAATACGTCTGGATGGTCACTGTTTCGAGCACGTCGTGCGAATAATTCCAATTGACCAACGCGTAAAAAGGAGGGTGCTACACGGGTTGAAATGGCAACCGGATCCTCCACTAAAATATCGGGATCAGAAGAGTTGGAGTTTTCTGAATACCAAGGCCGCCTAACTGTCTCTGTTTGTGAAACATAGAGTGTCAAAGAACGTGACGTCGGTACCCCGAGGGCATGCATCAAGTCCTGTGCGAGAAACTCTCTTACGCTTGAGCGCAGAACGGCACGCCCGTCAGCCCCCCGGCAGTAAGGAGTGGGGCCACCGCCTTTTAATTGCATCTCCCAACGCTGACCATTAAGGATTCCTTCGAAGACAGAAATAGCGCGACCATCCCCGTAGCCATTGCCATTTCCAAATGGACATTGTTGATTATATTCAGTTCCATAAATAGATAATGCATACCCTGTGGCCCAGCCAAAAGGTCGCATTGGCTCTCGCGTTTCAGAAAGATCACCCGAGAATAGTTTCTTAAACTCTTCGTTGAAGGCCAGATCTTGATCCAAGCCAAGTTCGCAGAATAATGTTTCGCTATGGCTTACATAGGTGGGTTGTGCCAGGGGCTTTGGAGTAACAGGAACAAAATGACCAGAGCGGACCTGACGAGGCCGATGATCTTGCCCATCTTTTGTTGATTCAGGATCAGGATTAAGGGTGTTTAGTAGTGAATAATTTGAGTGTTGAATAAAATCGTCAAAAGAAGCTAAGGATTGTTTAGAGCTTTGCTTAGGAGGAAGTGACATTCTCGTTGACTGCGCCAGACATCTTTGAATATCATAGCTAGTTGAATATCCTCTGCTCATCCTGCTGGCTTGTGATTGCACTCCTCGCTCTTTTCATTGATTGATAGCTTGATAGGAGACCATTCCTTAATCCATGCTTTGTGCCAACGCCCCATGATTGCTCAAAGATCATGCTGTCCTTTACGGCTCACTTTCTTTTTCTTATTCATGCTGTATTGATTTAAATGCGATTAGTGACTATGATTATGACAATAAAAAGCTCTCAGCATCAGCTTTGGGCTTTTTAGCCTCTGCCATTGACGATGGACTTAATCCAATCCAATGCTATTACCACTCTTCATCGACTGGCATCAGTAGAAGATGTGGTTGAATTTGTACGACTGTGTGTGGAAAAGAACCTCATTATCGACTTTATTTTGAAGGAGGAGCTTGATGCTTTTATCAAGCCAAGCAATAACTCTGGCTCTTGGGTTCGTCAACAAATTGATGGTGTCAGGGTGAAGGCTGTTGATCAAAATGGCTATACGATCTATGCGATCTGGATAAGAGAATCCTTAATGAAGGATTATGTGTCTTATTTGGAATCGATTAAAAAAACCCTCTCTGATGCTTCTGTTTTCTCGTTCCCAGTTATCTGAATCCTGCTTTTTTAATTAGCAAATTGAGAATTCTCCTATGTGTTCTCTTTTGACGCCAATATAATCTTTTAAAACAGCATTTTCGTTGAATTCGCCTGTTAGGCATTCAATCACTTGTGTGTGGATAAATGCTGGTTCTTCTGCCCTCCCTTCTTGGTATGCAAATCTATCGGGGTAGAGGTTTCGATACTCATTGGGGATTGTGATAAACCAGCTGCTGTCATTACCTGCATAATAAATTTCTCCAGCGAGTCGATAGAACTCGCCAAATTCTTTTGCAGATTCTGGAACCTTCCGGTAAATCTTTGCTTGTTCGTCAGCGGTAAGCCCAAGCCAGTTCAGGCTTTGTTCCATCTTCTCGTTCATAGAAGCAGGGCATTCAATCCCCCATTGATAGCAGCTTTTCTTCTTGGTTACTGATTAAAAAGACAACCTGTGTTGCCGTTTCTCTGGCATCAGCGCAAACGCTCTTTTTCCTATCCGCAGGCGCCGACGCACTCGAAGCTTCCAGTGCTGGAGGCTGCCATCGCCATGAAGATGATCACAACCGTGGCTGCCACGAGAACAACAGGTCCGATTTGTGTGTCAGGTCCCATTTTGCAATGCCATCGGTGTGCTGCTTATGACCATCCAAGCTCATGCTGAGCGTTCCATCAATGCTGATCCTGTAAGGCTGGAGTCCTTGAGGGCCTTGGCCTGCATTGATATGGACTCGCTATCACTGCCAAGATTTTTGGTTTCACTACAGATTTCGCCTCGCAGTGAGGCTTTTGTATTTGTCAAAATGTGACAATGATTACTCTTTCGGTCGCGGGCCTGCTTCTCCTGCTCAACGTTGCTCTCATTTCTTCAGTCCTTACTGTTGATCAGTGGATTTGTTGAACAAATCTATTCACAGTGTCGCCATGACGCTGTTGATTTGTCCTCTATTAGCTTGTTAGCCTCATTCTTTTTCAATTGAATTACGTTTAGCTTTTGCTATAGAAGAGCTTAATAAAACAATTGGTCAGTTCGATTGTTATTTCTTGTGATGCATTGTGTTTCATGTTTGTAAAAAGCGTGATGATCGAATTGTATCTGCGGATTTTCTTTTTGTAATCCTGTACTTCTTCTCGTTTCTAGTTCTTTAGTGGTTACATCTTGATCTTTGGGTCGATGAGGAGTCGTTGTTTGTCTTCCTTGGCGGGTCTCAATTTTGCAAGTCAGCATTGTCTTTTCGAGCTGTTTTTAGATACCTGATTGGCATCATGTCTCTTTTTTATTGACCTCTTTTCTAGGCAATCTTTTACTTCTCGGTTTTTTGCTGTCTATTGCTGAAACCATGCGGTCAGCGCAACGGCTAGAGCATCGGCAGCATCATCAGGTCGTGGGGGTGTGTCGAGATTGAGTTCACGCATCACGGCTTCAAGAACTTCGTCTTTGTCGGCATGGCCATGACCCGTTAATGCCTGCTTAATTTGCATCGGCGGGAATTCCACAATCGGCAGCCCAAAGCGTGTGAGCGTCATGATCAACACCCCGCGGGCCTGCACCACGGCGATGGTGTTGCTGGAGCGGTAGAAGAAAAACTTCTCCACGCTGGCCAGTTCTGGTTGATGGATGCGAATGATTTGGCGCAGATCACGCGCAATTTCCACCATTCGCTCTCCCTCGCTTCGGCCTGGATCGGTGCGAATGATTCCGCAGTCGACCATCCGTTGCGAGCCTTCCTGGCTCCCCTTGCGTGGCTCAACGTCGATCACGCCGTAGCCGACCCGAGCTAGGCCTGGATCAATGCCAAGGATCCGCAACGGGAATTAGCTGGCCAAGGCCAGTTCGAATTCAGAGCGGTCGTCCGATTCATTGCGCTCAAACACCTTGCAGAACACCTTCACAACCCGGTCACCGGAGTCGATTTGTTCTAGGGGATCTTTCCGCAACCGATGACGCAGACAGCAAGACACCACGCGGGCAACATCGTCTTCGCTGACCTCTGTTCGCCCTTCAAAGGCTGCAAGGGCACGGGCTGCCCGGTTGGTCACGATGTCGCCACGCAATCCATCCACGTCCAATTCTCCGCAGACCGATGAAATGCTCAGGCGCAAATCATCGTCAATCGTGACCTGCTCAAGGCGTTGCTGCGCTTCCACCACCCTGGCCTGTAGGGCGTCTTGGCCGGCCGTCACGCTGATGCTGAAGGCATCGGGGTCACTATCGAAGGCCGTGCGCTGGTCCACGACTTGCACTCTTAACTGCGGATCGCGAACGGTGCGCACCTCCACGCTCATCCCAAAGCGATCGAGCAGCTGGGGGCGCAGCTCTCCCTCTTCTGGGTTGCCCGACCCAATCAACACGAAGCGCGCGGGGTGACGCACGGAGACACCCTCACGTTCCACCGTGTTCCAGCCGGAGGCAGCGGAGTCGAGCAGAACGTCCACCAGGTGATCATCGAGCAGGTTGACTTCGTCGACGTAGAGCAGGCCGCGGTTTGCTTTGGCGAGCAAACCCGGTTCAAAGGCGCGAACGCCTTCACTCAAGGCTTTCTCGATGTCGATCGTGCCGCAGAGGCGATCTTCTGTGGCTCCCAGGGGAAGGTCCACCATCGGCACTTGGCGTTGTTCCGTGCCAAGGGTTTCGCCTTGTTCTAAGCGCTGCCTCACGTCACTGCTTTGCAGGTCGGGATCGGTGGGTGAGCTGTTGTATGAATCGCCAGCAACCACCTCAATGCCGGGCAACAGGTCTGCCAGTGCCCGGATCGTTGTGGATTTGCCCGTGCCGCGGTCTCCCATGATCATCACGCCGCCAATGCGCGGGTCGATCACGTTGAGCAGCAGCGCCAACTTCATCTCTTGCTGGCCGATGACGGCGGTGAAGGGAAAGACTCTGCGCTTGCGCGGTGAACTCACGGGTGAACGTCGGTTGATGAATTGGATTGTTTCACAGGCAGCACGGTGAGCACCTGCGGTGGTGTGGCATCGGCGGGATAGACCAGTCGCACGCGCACCCGTCGGCTCTCACCTGGGGCCAGGGAAACCGTCCCTAATTCTGGTCCTTCCTGCCCACGTCGCAACACGAGGTGGAAGCGCCGCCGTCCCATCGCCCGCCCGTTGGCTCCATCTAGGCCTGTCACCTCAATGGGGCCGCGAAACATGACCGGTCCGCTGTTTCCAGGTTTGAACTGCAATTTTCCGTTGCTGCTGCCGCGTTTGTCGGGAGATTCCAGGGCGATCGCCACCGTCCGTTTCCTGTTCTCGGAGTTGTGTAGCGGAAGGGTGAGGTCGTATTCCACGCCGTAATTGCCGTGCGCGGCCCAGGCCGTTCCCTTGTCAAATGTTTTGAGTTCAGCGGTTTGCACTTGAGCGGTACCCAGGTCACCTCTCTCCAGGCTGCTGATCGGCCACGAGATCGGCGCTGCGTTGATGTTCAGGGTTTTGGAGCCTGGATCATGCAAGCTTCCGGTCCAGGTGCTGCCGATTTGAACGCCACTCACCCGTGAATAGATCATCCGACCCTTGCTGCCTCGTGGCGTGGGCTGATGTTCTTTTGGGCTGCGCGTTCCGGCGCTGAGCAGGGTTCTCCAGCGTTGATCGCTGGGTGGCGTGTCGTTGTTGCCGTAGGCCGCCACCGTGGCGACATACACCGGTGCGGAGCTGTTCAGCCGCAGCTGCAGGTTTCGGCCATTGAGCAAGGGGTCGAGGCCTGCCACAGGAATGGGAAGCACCAGCAACGCACTGGCATGCCCAGGGTCAATCTTGATTTGCTTGGGAAGCTCAGGAGCCTGCTCCCCACGGAGCAAATCGCCAGCGACCCGGCTTCCTGGTCCAGAGGCGATAGGCGTGGTGGTTTCCGCCATCAGGGAGGGCAGAGGGAGGAAAGGAGCTGCTGTTTGCCCTGGCTTGGTGCCCTGGGACAGCGAGGTGCTGCCGCTGATCACATTGAGCGTGACCGGTTCTGTTCCTAGTGGTTGGGCAAGCACGGCCAACCAGAGGGTGGAGGCCAGCTTCTCTGGTTTGCCGGCGTACACGTGATGGCTGAACAGATCAAACCGTCCGTCCAAGGCAACATTGAGCCCTTGGTTGGCCGGAAAGGTGGAGAGCAGCACCCCTTCACCAGTGATCAGCTCGGGGTTGTTGTCATTGAGCAGCAGTAGTTCATCCAATCGGCCGGGAAGTGGACGCAGCTGCTGCTCGCGTAGAAACGGACCTTCCGCCTGGCTGTCCGCACCTGATGGCAGGCCAGGGATGGTGATGAGGCAGAAAGCCGCGAGGGCCAGCAGCGAGGAATGACGCATGGTGAAAACAGGAATCAGCGTTGACGTGGAGGCGCTGGCTTGGGTTTGAGCACCGGTGCCATGGCGGCAGCCATGTTGCGGATCAGCTCCGTGGAGCGGGGATCATTGAAGGGACCTTTCACAACAAAGGCCGCGACGGCACGGCGACCATCGGGAAGTTCGATCAGCCCGGCATCGGCGTAAGCGATGCCGATGTCACCGGTTTTGTTGAACACGCGATAGCCCTTGATCATCAGGCTGTCATCGGGTTTGCCTTGGGAGCCACCCAGACCTTTGAGCAATCCACCAGGGAGCAAGCGGTTGGTGACGGACGTTCCCATCACTTCTCGGAATAAATCGCGGCCGCGAATCGAGAGCGCTTCTCCGGTATCGACAAGGGCGATCGCTCTGGCGAGATCACGGGCGCTGGTGGTGTTGGTGCCCTTTAAATCCGGAAGCCAGTTGTTCACCTTGGTGGCGCTGAGCCCCAGGCTGTTGAAGCGGGCGTTGAGATCCACTTGACCGCCCACCCGTTCAATCAGCAGATTCGTCGCGGTGTTGTCGCTGACGCGAATCATTTCTGTGGCCACTTCATAGGTGGGGAAACGAGTCCCCAGCGGTTTGCTGGCCATCCAGCCAGCGCCACCTCCCACCACCGTTTTGCTGAGGGTGAGCGGTTCATTCCAGCTCAACCTGCCGGCATCGATTTCCTCGAGGGCAACCAGCAAGATCGGTGTTTTGATGGCGCTCGCGGCCGGCAATGCCGTGTCTGGATTGAGCTGGGCGTAGCGGCCATCATCGAGCGCCAGCATGAAGGCACTCACCTCGAGGTCTGGATCCTGAGCTGCTAGTGCCTTCCAGCGTTGGCTCAACGCGCTGAGCTCTTGTTTGGTTTCAAAGCGCCCAAGCGTGTCGGTGCTGCTCGGTGGATTGATCACAGCGGCCGCTGGATCTAGTTGTTCGTCTTTATCGGCTGGTGTGATCTTTGGCGTGAGCCAGCTGGGAAGGTTGAGCTCTCCGCGCTGGACAGCAGGACCTGCAAGCTTCAGGGCCGAGCCTGTGATCACGCCAAGGCCCACACCCATCAGGACCAGGCGCACCAGCAACCTCAGGGGACGACCCCAACCAGGGGACTGTTGACTGGAACGACTCGAGCCCAAGGGGTGGGGTGCAGGAGAGCCTGAGGTTACGAGCGGTTGCGCCTCGCTGCCCAACGCAATTGACGCACCATGCCGCGCAACAGAGCCACTTCATCGCTGCGGATCAGCGCTCGTTGCACAAGCCCTTTCACCTTGGCCATTCGCGCCCTTGCTGTGTGCTCCAGCAGAAAGCCCACCTCGAGCAGCAGCTCTTCCGCATCGCGCAGGCAGCCATCCAGCTCTGGAGCACTGGCCGGGATCTCGCTCACTGGCGCATCAGGTTGGGCCTGCAAGCGCCGTTCTCGCTCCAGCTCATGTAGCACCACAGCGACGGCATGGGAGAGGTTGAGAGACGGGTAGGTGTCTCCGGTGTGCAACTTGAACACCCGATGGCTGATCAAGAGTTCTTCATTGGAGAGCCCTCGATCTTCCCGTCCAAACACCAGGGCAGAACGCAGGCCTTGCGCCCTACCCGTTTGAATCCAGGGAACGATCTCTTCCGGTGATTGCAGGGGGATCTCGCCGTGATCGATGCGCCCGCAACTGGCCACCACCTGTTGACAATCGGCGACAGCATCGAGCAACGAGGGAAAAATGGTGGCGCGTTGGAGCACGGCATCGCCGTGGACGGCCATGCGCACGGCCTCTGGATCACCTGGATCACACCTAGGTGATACGAGCCTGAGGTCTTGAATGTTGTAATTGGCACACAATCGGGCCACGCTGCCGACGTTGAGAGGTCCCGCTGGCTCGACCAGCACCACGGCCAAGGTCAAGACAGTGTTTTGAGATAGGCGAGCAGATCAGCCATGTTTTGAGGCTCGATTTCAAAGCGGGGCATCGGCGGTGTTTCACCACTCACGATCTGGTGAATGATCTGCATGTCTTTGCGTCGATCACTCACCCCTTTCAGGCTGGGCCCAACCAGGCCCTGGCCTGCGATGCCATGGCAGCCGGCGCAATTGATGCGGAAGATCTGTCCTCCGTGCTGCTCGGATCCCTCCAAAGCCAGGGTTGCTTTGGAGTAGGGATCCTGGCGTGTGTTGCCCAGCATCCACACCAACAAGACGATGCAAGCCATCGCCGCGAACACCGTGAGGCCGGCGATCAGCCCCCGACTCCGCTCTGGGATTGCTGCAGCAGTTGATGACGGTGCCGTCACAGAAGAGACCAGGCCATGGAACAATTGTGCTCAATCTTTTCATTGGGCGCGACGACATGATCGAACCCCTTCTTTGCGGCATTGTTTTGGGTTTGATCCCAATCACCCTGATGGGGTTGTTTGTTGCTGCATGGAATCAGTACCGCCGGGGCAGTGCTCTGGGGGGCTGAGCAGCAAGAGAGCGCTCGTTCCATACCGCCTTTGATCCACCACCGTCCAGGGCGCTGGTGTGGTCAATTTTTTATGGCGGGCATGTTCACAAATTAATAATCCCTCGCTGCTGATCCAGTTGCCCTCGAGCAATGCAAGCAAGGTGGGCGCATAAAGCTCAGATCCATAGGGAGGATCGAAATAGACCACATCAAAGGCGGGCAGGGAGCTTGGACGGCCTGTTTGGAGCCAGCTCACCAGATCTCGGCGGATCACCTCAATCGTTGGAGAGGGAGAACGGCCTCCAGCGATCAGCATGAGATTGTCTCGACAGATGGAGGCTGTTTTCGGATCCTTTTCCACGGCCCACACCCTGCTCACACCGCGTTCAATGGCTTCGCATCCCATCACACCGCTTCCGCTGCAAAGGTCGAGCCAGGAGGCATCCTGAAGCTCTGAGGCGAGCATGTTCATGACCGCTTCGCGAACACGGGCTGTGGTGGGCCTTGTGGAGGTCCCAATAGGACTGCGTAGGCGACGCCCACCACTGAGGCGTAACAGGCCGCTCACGGCACCAAGGGAGAGCCCTGGTGTAGCCATTCCAGCCATCGCGAGAGCAAACGCTGGCCGGTAGCGGCGGATTTTTCAGGGTGAAATTGACAGGCTCCTAGCCGATTGCGCCAAACCGCTGCTGTGGCATGGCCTGAGCCGAATGCAACGCTTGCCGCTCGATCCTGAGCGTCGTGAGGCTCAGCGGCGAATGAATGCACGAAATACATCCACTCCGTGCTGGAAGGATCAGGCAGTAGGGGGGAAGGCCGATCGATCTGCAGCCTGCCCCAGCCCATGTGGGGGATGCGCTCTCCCTGGCCCTTCGGAAGCGCTTTCACCCGTCCAGGGAGCAAGCCGAGTCCCTGGCGTTGGCCTTCTTCGCTGGACTCAAACAACAGCTGCAACCCAAGGCAAATCCCTAGGAGTGGACGATCGGCTTTGTTCCAAGCGACCAACTCAGGGATCAGCCCTGTGGCTTCCAATCGGTCCATCGCTGGGTCAAAGGCGCCGACGCCAGGAAGAATCAAGGCCTGGCAGCCTTCTAGATCTTCTGGATGTTGCACAGCCTTGAGGGAGCTCCCCAAGCGCTTAAAACAGGTTTGAACAGAAAAAAGATTCCCCATGCCGTAATCGATCAGTCCAATGGTCTGAACTGAACGAGACATGGGGATCAGTGGCAAAGCAAATGACGAAGACCAGTAAGGAGTTCAGAGATGCTTCGAAATCGTGCCGGAGAGGGTGGCTTTTGGAACGGCACCGACAACGGTGTCAACTTTCTGGCCGCCCTTGAACACCATCAATGTGGGGATGCTGCGGATCCCGTACTGGCTGGCGACGTTGGGGTTTTCGTCGGTGTTGAGCTTGAAGACTTTGATCTTGCCTTCGAATTCCTTGGAAATCTCATCAACAATCGGAGCAACCATGCGGCAGGGACCACACCAGGGAGCCCAGAAGTCAACTAAGACAGGAACGTCACTTTGAAGGACATCCTGTTCAAAGGATGCGTCGGTTACAGCGGTAGCGCTGGACATTCCGTTTGTCGTCGTTATCGAGGCAATTTAGCAACCACTTCAGAAGAATTCTCGGATTCTTTGTGGGGTCTACAGAACTGTGACGGTTTCGCGTTCAGAGTCGAACACAATTGGGCGAAGACAGAAAGCCCGAACGCGTCGGGCCGGGGGGTGTGAGGAGTGTGTGGGCCGAAGCCCGCACCCCCTGAGATTAAGGCTTATTTGCCCATCCCCAACTGCTGGGCTTTCTGATACACCTTCCCTTCAGTCAGCAGTGATGGCGCAACCACCACTTCAACCTGCTGCATCTCCTTGATGGTGCGAGCCCCGAGGGTTCCCATCGAGGTCTTGAGGCAACCGAGCAAGTTGTGGGTTCCATCGTCGAGTTTGGCTGGTCCTCGCAGGATGCGTTCGAGGCTGCCGGTGCTGCCAACGTTGATGCGCGTGCCCCGCGGTAGTACTGGGCTTGGGGTGGCCATTCCCCAGTGGAATCCACGGCCTGGCGCTTCTTCTGAGCGGGCAATGGGGGATCCGATCATGACGGCATCAGCACCGCAAGCGATGCACTTGCAGATGTCACCACCGGTGACGATTCCGCCATCAGCCACGATCGGGACGTAGCGACCGCTTTCTTTTTCGTAGTCAGCACGGGCAGCGGCGCAATCGGCAACCGCTGTTGCTTGGGGAATGCCGACGCCTAAGACGCCACGGGATGTGCAGGCAGCACCAGGACCAATCCCCACCATCACGCCTGCAGCACCGGCGCGCATCAGTTGTAGGGCAACCTCATAGGTCACGCAGTTGCCGATCACCACGGGCACACCCATCTCGCGGCAAAGCGTTTCCAAATTGAGAGTCTCTTGTCCTTCAGGGCCGATGTGGTTTGTGGAGACCACGGTGGCTTGCACAAAAAACAAATCGGCTCCAGCCTCTGCAATCGCTTTGCCAAAGCGCAATGCTGCGACGGGGGTGCCGCTCACCGCTGCAATGCCGCCCTGGGATTTGATCGCTTCAATGCGCTTGCGAATCAGGCTTTCTTGAACCGGTTTGCTGTAGATCTCTTGCATCAACGGCACAAAGTCGTCCTTGC
The DNA here is from genome assembly GCF_014279835.1 of Synechococcus sp. MVIR-18-1. Lineage (NCBI taxonomy): Bacteria > Bacillati > Cyanobacteriota > Cyanophyceae > Synechococcales > Synechococcaceae > Synechococcus > Synechococcus sp. MVIR-18-1. Next base: position 868,411 of record NZ_CP047942.1, read on the forward strand.
CGACGGATGTGATGCGATCTAAAGCCTCGGTGGGGTCCTCGTAGCGGGTCTGAATGCCTTCAAGATTTAAGACGCCAAGCGCTCCGAGCTGGGAGAGCCGCACTGCCATGTCCACGTCCACCACTCCGTCCATCGCACTGGCAATGATCGGGATTTCACGTTCGATTCCCCCGAGGGACCAGCTGGTGTTGGTGACTTCCGGATCAACCGTGCGACCCCCCGGCACCAGGGCGATCTCATCGATGCCATAGGCCCGGCGAACAACTTTGGAGCGTCCGAGCTGAATGTCCACCGCGAGTCGTATTAAAGATCAGTACAAACTACCAACCGGTCATGCGCTGCGTGGCCGTGATCAGGGACGAACGGAGCCCCTGAAGGCGGCCCAAATGCCGCCCACGTTTGCGAGCAATGCTTTTCGCTCCTCGCTGCGAATCAGCCTTGTGGTTGAGAACCAGATCACCCAACCAAGGCCTACCAGTTCAAACAATCTTGGAGCGAGAGGGATGCTGCCAATCGCCGCCAGGATTCCGCTGTAAATCCTGATCAGCAGGGTTAAGCCAATCAGGCCCACAAGCAGAAATAGGGGCCGGCGGGACCGTTGCCAGAGCTCAACGAGGTTGTTGTCATCCCACCACTGACGCACTTTGGAGCTCAGCAGATCCCACTCCCCGCCAGCGCTGGAGGTGTCGTCGCTGCTGGCTGTGGCTGCCACTTGGATGCGCTCAGCGATCGCTTCCGATGCTGCGGGCGTTGGAGCGGATGCGGTAGCAGGTTCTTGAACAATCTCGGGTTTCTGAGCGATCACAGGATCTGGAGTGATCGGGGCCGTAGGACTGACGGGTTCTGGTGGCTGGGTCTCGGCTTGAACTGCTGACGGCTCTGCCGCAGCGGGATCGGCTGCTGATGACTCTTCGACAGAAGGTTCTGGTGCTGCAGGCTCTGAGGCTGGCGAACCTGATGCGATCGGATCGGTGCTGTTGATCTCCATCGAGGGGCTGGAGTCAGAGGGCGACGGATTGATCGGATCGGTTTCCATGGCCTTGGTAGCACTGCGCGGATGCGCAACTTTAAGGGCGTTTTCTCGTGCCGTTTTGAAGACGCAGCAAACCCTGACGTAGTCGAGCGTCCTTCTCGCGATAAGATGGGAAAAGGCATTTAGGTCTTGTATGGCGGATCCAGTGGGACCCGGCAGCGGCGGTCCCGGCGAATCCGACGAACGGATCATCCAGACAGATTTGCGCAAGGAAATGTCGCGCTCCTATCTGGAGTACGCGATGAGCGTGATCGTTGGGCGTGCGCTGCCCGACGCTCGAGATGGGCTTAAGCCCGTGCACCGGCGAATTTTGTACGCCATGTACGAGCTCGGGCTCACCAGTGATCGGCCCTACCGGAAGTGCGCCCGTGTGGTGGGCGAGGTGCTTGGTAAGTACCACCCGCATGGTGATACGGCGGTCTACGACGCCCTGGTGCGCATGGCCCAGGACTTTTCGATGTCCATGCCGCTGATTGATGGGCATGGCAACTTCGGATCGGTCGACAACGACCCACCGGCCGCCATGCGTTACACCGAATCGCGGTTGCAGGCGCTCACCACCGACAGCCTCCTTGAAGATATCGAGGCTGAAACGGTTGATTTCGCCGACAACTTCGATGGTTCGCAGCAAGAACCCACCGTTCTGCCATCACGGATCCCCCAGCTGCTCCTGAATGGATCAGCGGGAATTGCGGTGGGCATGGCCACCAATATTCCTCCGCACAACCTCGGAGAACTGATCACTGGTCTGCTGGCCTTAATCAGCAACCCGGAGATCACAGATCAGGAGCTGATGACCCTGATCCCAGGCCCTGACTTCCCCACCGGCGGTCAAATCCTGGGTCGCAGCGGCATTCGTGAGACCTATCTCACCGGCCGCGGCTCGGTGACGATGCGAGGGGTTGCGGGGATCGAAACGATCGAGGCGACCGGTCGCCCGGATCGTGATGCGGTGATCATCACGGCCCTGCCTTACCAAACCAATAAGGCGGCGATGATTGAACGCATCGCCGAGATGGTGAACGACAAGAAGCTGGAAGGGATTTCCGATATTCGCGATGAAAGCGATCGCGATGGGATGCGCGTGGTGGTGGAACTGCGCCGCGACGCCTACCCGCAGGTGGTGCTCAACAACCTCTACAAGCTCACCCCGCTCCAGAGCAATTTCAGCGCCCACATGCTGGCGTTGGTGAACAGCGAGCCGATCCTGCTCACCTTGCGCAAGATGCTCGAGGTGTTCCTCGAGTTCAGAGTTGAGACGATTGAACGCCGCACGCGCTATCTGCTGCGCAAGGCGGAAGAGCGCGATCACATTCTCCTGGGCTTGTTGCTGGCCCTGGACCAACTTGATCCGATCATTGCCCTGATTCGTGCGGCACCCGATGCCGCAACAGCGCGCACGCAGTTGCAGGAGCGCCATGGTTTGTCTGCTGTGCAAGCAGACGCCATCTTGCAGATGCAGCTCAGGCGTCTTACGGCGTTGGAAGCGGACAAGATCCGCTTGGAGCACGAGGATCTTGTCACGAAGATCGCCGACTACAAGGACATCCTTGGCCGTAGGGAGCGGGTGTTCGGGATCATCGAAGACGAGCTGGGGCAGCTGCGCGATCGCCATGCCGTTCCTCGCCGCACTGAGATTCTGGATCTTGCCGGTGGTCTGGAAGACATCGATCTGATCGCCAATGAGCGCTCCGTGGTGTTGCTCACCGAAACGGGGTATCTCAAGCGGATGCCGGTGAGTGAATTTGAAGCCACCAGCCGCGGCACGCGCGGCAAAGCCGGTACGCGCAGCCAAGGGGAAGAGGCGGTCAAACTCTTTATTGGCTGCAACGACCACGACACCTTGTTGCTGTTTAGCGATCGCGGCGTGTCGTATGCCGTGCCTGCCTACCGGGTGCCTCAGTGCAGCCGTACTGCGAAGGGCACACCGATCGTGCAGCTGCTGCCCATCCCTCGGGAAGAGGCGATTACGTCGTTGCTGGCGGTGTCCGAATTCAACGATGACACCGACTTGTTGATGCTCACCACGGGCGGATACATCAAACGCACCAGGCTTTCGGCCTTTAGCAACATCCGCTCCAACGGTTTGATTGCCATCGGCCTGGAAGAGGGTGATGCGCTCACTTGGGTGCGGCTTGCTGTGCCTGGAGACAGCGTGCTGATTGGGTCTCGAGCAGGAATGACGATTCACTTCCGGCTCAATGACAACGAGCTGCGCCCATTGGGGCGTACGGCTCGTGGCGTGCGCTCGATGAATCTGCGCGCTGGCGACAGCTTGGTGAGCATGGACGTGTTGCCGGTGGAGTTGGCGGATCAAATCGCTGCCAGTAGCGATGAGGGCGATGAAGGCAGTGATGAGGGCGACACTGCTGCGGTGGCGGAAGGCCCTTGGGTGCTGGTGGCCTCGGCCTCTGGCCTTGGCAAACGGGTGCCGGTTACGCAGTTCCGTTTGCAAAAGCGGGCTGGCATGGGCCTGCGGGCGATGAAGTTCCGCACCGATGCCGATGAACTTGTGGGCTTGCGGGTGCTGGGTGCGGGTGAGGAGCTGCTGCTGGTGAGCGAAAAAGGTGTGATTGTGCGCACCAGTGCTGATGCAATCCCGCAGCAATCCCGCGCAGCCACAGGTGTGCGCTTGCAGCGGCTCGATAAGGGAGATCGTTTGGCCGATGTGGTGTTGGTTCCACCTGAAGCCGAAACGGACGACGACAACGAAGCCAGTGCAGAGGAGTCGTCTGAACCATCAGCTGAGGGCTGACCTTGGCTGATGGCGCCGATGTGCTGGTGATCGGGGGCGGTCCGGCCGCCCTTTGCATCGCTTCTGAATTGCATCAGCGCGGAGTGTTGGTGGAGGGCATTGCACCGAATCCGGTGGATGCCCCTTGGCCGAACACCTACGGGATTTGGGCGAAGGAACTTGAGCTCTTAGGCCTGGAGGATTTGCTCGAACACCGCTGGAGCAACACGGTGAGTTTTTATGGCGCGGGTGGCTCTGATGCAGACGATCAAGCCACGCCGCACGGGCTGGATTACGGGCTGTTTGATCGCCACAAGCTTCAGCAGTACTGGTTGGGCCATGGTGAGGGAATCACCTGGCATCAAGACAGCGTCGATCGCATCGAGCTGAAGGCTGATCGCACCAGAGTGGATTGCGCCTCGGGGAAGCGGCGCCTGGCCCGGGTGGTGATTGACGCTTCAGGTCACCGATCGCCGCACATCCGCCGGCCGGACCAAGGGCCTGTCGCTGGGCAAGCGGCCTATGGCGTGGTGGGTCGCTTTCAAAAAGCTCCAGTGGAGCCAGGCCAATTCGTGCTGATGGATTTTCGCTGCGATCACCTCAGCTCTGAGCAACGCCAGCAACCTCCTACTTTTCTGTATGCGATGGATTTTGGTGATGGGGTGTATTTCGTGGAGGAAACATCGCTAGCTCTCGCACCGGCTTTTCCTGAAGCTGAATTGAAACAACGCCTAGAGCAACGCCTGGCCAAGGCGGGAAATGCGATCACCGAAGTGATTGATGAGGAGCATTGTTTGTTTCCGATGAATTTGCCGCTACCTGATTTCAACCAGCCGCTGCTCGCCTTTGGCGGTGCGGCGAGCATGGTGCATCCAGCTTCTGGCTACATGGTGGGAGCGTTATTAAGACGCGGGCCTGGATTGGCGGACGCCTTGGCCGCGGCTTTAAAAGAGCAACCAGCGATGGGATCTGCAGCTCTGGCGCGCGTGGGCTGGCAAGCTCTGTGGCCGATGGAGTTGGTGTTGCGCCACCGCCTGTTTCAGTTTGGTTTAGGCCGTTTGATGGGCTTCGATGAACGGCTATTGCGCCGCCACTTCACGAGCTTTTTTCAGCTATCGCAAGCGGATTGGAGTGGCTTCCTCACCAACACCTTGCCGTTGCCGCAACTGATGGGCGTGATGCTGCGTCTGTTTGCGATCTCACCTTGGGATGTGAGGCGCGGGTTGGTGCTGGGGGCACAAAAATTTTCAAGCGATTTATGACTCCGGCTTAACGCATGATGTTTTGTGTTAAGTAAATATTAAATTAATAGCTGCAACCACTTCTTTGTTCGCTTTGGTTCGAAAAGTGCAGATATTTCGTGATCAGACGAGAATGCGCGTTGCCAAGTTCCAGAAAGCAGCCCAAAGTTGAAAAAATTCATTTATTAAATGAAACTTCGACATTTCACTGTCACAGCTTTTGGTGCTGTAGTTGCATGTTCTTTTTTGCCCAAAGCAATGGCAAGTGATTACAATCTTGTAAAAGGTAGCGACGGTAAAGTTTATTGTATTGGTACAACTACTGGGACATATTATTTTGCTGGAGAAAATGTTAAAGGGTTTGGGATTAATGGTAACACTGATAGGGCTGAGTATTCGTCCACCGTTCCTGTCAACCCAGAAAATGGTAATAACGGGAAAGTAGATAAGGGACTTGAAACGAATAGAAATCACTGGTCTAACGAAGGGCAGTCTGTTTGGGGATTTGATTACTATACTAATGGGAGCAGTAATAAGGTTGCTAAAAGTATCTCCCAAGTTATTAGTCTTCAATTCCCAACGGGAATTGGGAGTGCAAATAGGCTAAGGGGATTTGAAGGAGGGACACATCAGCCGAATGTGCTAGATAAAGAAGTTCGAGCTTATACGGTTGAAAATGTCGCTTATTCGGTATCTCTTAATTTGTGCGAATACGAATATAGTGATGACATTCCTCCTGTAAATCTGGAAAAAACTTGGTATACTTCTAAGGAGTTGCTGACCGGTCAGGTTCGTCCTGTTTTTGAGGGCGGTACGCTTCTGTTTGACAAAAATGCGCTTTACTCAGATGATAACTTTGTTGTTAATAATGTTATTGGTAATGCAATTCACAATAACGATTTAAATATTGAGTTGAGAGGTGTTCTGTCTGGTCAGGGAGGACTAAGCTTTTTAGGAAATGGCACGACGACTTTGTCTGGCGCCAATTCCTACATTGGAGATACTAATATTTTATCTGGCATATTTAAAGTAACAGGCTCTCTCAGCGATGTAACCGCAGTTTCTGTGAGTCAAGGCGCTGTATATAAAGTTGCAAGTACAGATACTGTTGGCTCTATTGAAGGTGCTGGCGACATACAAGTGTTTCCTGGTAAAGTGTTAACGACTGGTGGCAATAATCGAAATACTACATTCTCTGGTTATCTCCGTGGTGATGGAGGCCTTTCAAAGATCGGAAGCGGTGTATTAACTATCTCGGGCTCGAAAAATGACTATCTGGGAAGCACGACTATTAGCGGAGGAACCTTAAGGCTAGGTAATCCAAAAGGTATTCCTCAGGCTTCTGCGACAGTAGTAAATTACGGTGGAACACTTGACTTAAATAATCAATCTCCAGTAATTGATTCTCTTGCGCTGAATGGAGGTAATGGTAGCGGAACATTGGATGATATCTTGAAGAATACTGCCAAGATTCAGGGCGGAAATTTACCAGGAACAATTACCTCAAATGGTGGTATGTTGATCGGTATTACGGGTACTAACGCAATATTAAATGCCACGAGCGGCAGAACTTTTCTGCGTGATGGTGTGAATTTAGGAACAGGTTCTTTGACGGGTGGTCAGCTGTGGGCTGCTGATGATGATACGGCTGCATTCACGAATTTTACGTTGAATACAGTTGCTGTGGTTCCTAATGAGCCTGGCAAAGGGGCTGGGCTTGGAACTAATAATCCAGGATTGGTTGTTGGTTTTGGTGAGAAAGATTCGTATTCAATGCGCATTGGTGTAGACGCGCAGGGTAATGATAATGGCGGTCGTTTTACTTATACTGGTGGTAATGTTTATCTCTTTAACCCTGTTACCGACGCTGATCGTAATTCTGATCGATCTCAGTATGAAGGAACGTGGAATGTACTTGATTTCACAGAGGGTGATTTAACGGCTGCAGAGTATTCGACAATGTTTAGTAACACCTATCTATTGCTTGTCGCCCCAGATGGAAGTGATTACGACTATTTGAAGTTTAATGCTGCTGGAGTTCCTGTTGATCCAAAGGGAGCGACGCGTGAGGTTGAGTTGGTCAAGGGATCATTGAAGGTAAATGTTGGTGGCGTTAATCCTAATGCTCGAATTTCTAATTTTTGCGGCAGCGCCCAGGGCGGCCTGTCACAAGACATGTTCAATCAATTCCCGCTTATGTCTACAGAAGATTTTTCTGAGGGTGCACGGCGTGGATTCTGCCCGCGCAATATTGATGCTGCGGGCCAAGCGATGGCTAATTACAATAATTTGCTTGCCGATACGATTTTTGAGCGCACACCAATGCGCCGGTTTACGGAAGTGGAGGTTGCCGCGGTTGAACCTGTCACCGAGCTTGAGGTGGAACCAGTGGTTGAGCCTGCAGTTGAACCGGTGCGCGGCTTGTGGAGCAAGAGCGGTGAGCTGAATGATGCAGCAGCTGGTGAGTATTTAGAGCAAAAGGTTGATCCTCAGCCGCTGGTGATTGCAGATGCGCAAATCGCTGCTGATCATCAAGAGCAGCACGTGATTGAGGTGAACGGCAGAACCTACGCCGAGGATGATTCTTTAACGGCTGAGTATGCAGATGTTGAGGGAGTGCGTGGTTGGTTCCGCGGCTTTGGTGGTTCCTCTGGTGATTACAACGGAGAGACGGGAACGGTTTATAACCCTTACGGCATCTCCGGTGGCGGCGGAGTGGTTGGAGCGGATGTCTCGCTGAGTGAGTCGTTCCAGTTGGGCGCTTATGCCAACTATGGCGACATCAGCCTGTGGCAGACCAACAGCGGCGACACCTTTGGTGGCGGCGGCTGGAATGCCGATGGTTGGGGCGGCGGCATCACGGCTGATTACTGGACCAACAATTTCTATGTGCAGGGATTGCTCGGAGCAACAGGATTCAGCGGCGAGCAGCGGCGGACGATTAATGAGTACGGGGCCATGTACACAGCAGGAACAGCCAAGGGCGAAAAGTCCTCTAGTTCGATGGTGGGAGCGCTGAGGATTGGCGCACCATTCCAGAGTGGTAGCACCTATTTCGAGCCGCAGTTCACAGCGACCTGGTCAGGCAATAACGAGAACAGGTTTAGTGAATCGGCCGATGATGATCGTTTGGGCCTGACCTATAAGGGCCGCAACACGAATTATTTGCAAACGGCACTAGGCATGAAGTTTGCCTGGCCGATGAAGACAGGAGATACGGGGCTATTGACCCCCAGCGTGAAGCTGGCCTGGCTTGGGGATTGGAATATGGGAAATGAAGACCAAACGATTGGCTTTGGTTTCAGCGATAAGACCTATTCAGTGGGATCCAATCAAGAGAATCAAAACGGCGGATTGATTGAAGCGGGTCTTGATTACAGCGTGGCCAAGATTGAATCCACCACGGTGAAGGCTTACTTGCGTGGTGGGGCGGAAGTATGGGGAGGCAATAGGGGAACGAACTGGCGCGCGAGCGGTGGGATGACCTTCCAGTTCTGATTGGGCTAAGTCTGATTGAACCAGCTCTGATTTGCTCTTGTCCTGCAGAGAGAGGATTGTTGAACAAAGCCTCCCTTCGGGGAGGTTTTGTTATTGAGTTTTAAACAGCCACTTGTTTCCAATCAGCAGGTTGAATCAAAGGGAATAGGGAATCTTCTGATTCCACATCGTTGAGCCAGGTTTCACTCATGCTGTCTCGGCCATCGATGCAGGCCATCAGCGTCCAAAAGCGTTCTAAGTGGCGTTCGATGCGTTCTTTGGCCAGTCCAGTGGTGGTGCCTGCGCGCAGGATGAAACTCCAGTCTGACGACTGAGACAGCAGCAATTCGCGGCCAGCTTGATGGAGCATGCGCAGCCCTTGTTCACTGCCAACCCCGCGGCTGCAGCGTTCTTTCATCGCTCTGCCGGCGCGGCTCCATTCCGGAATGATCCAGGCGTTGCTGTCGTTGAGCCAATAATCGTGAAATCCCCCTTGTCCCCAGCTGGAGGGAGAGGGATCGCAGATTTGCAGATTGGGAGTTTTGCTGAGCACCCCGCGCAGGGTGGTGAACGTCACCTGTTGCTCCGGTCCTTGCCGGAACAGCTCAGCTAAAAACGATGGGCCTTCATACCACCAGTGGCCAAACAGTTCGGCATCAAATGGCGCCACCAATAAGGGAGCCGTTTCCATGCGCTCTTCAAGGGCCTCGAGTTGCAGACGCCGGCCCTCGAGGTAATGCTTGGCGTGGTCCTTGGTGCGTGCCTGAGCAAGCTCTGGTTCATAGGGCTGTTTGGCATCCAGCGGAGCGCGTTGGTCGCTAACGCGATGCAACTTGAGGCCCAGCGGTCGTTGGGTGGGCAGTCCAAAGGCTTCAATTTGCTCTTGAGGGAGATCCCAGCCCAGATCACGGTGGAATTCCCGGTAGGCAGGATCGCCGGGGTAGCCATCACGCGCGGACCAGACCGGCAGGGTGGCATCGCTGTCGCGCCCGAAAAAGGCCACACCATTGCGGCTGCTAATCGGGGCGTAGACCCCGTATCTGGGCCTTGGCTTGGCGTGGAGCAAACCATGGCCATCCAGTACCGCGTAGCGCAAACCTGCATCGCGCATCCATACATCAAGGCCCTCGTAGTAAGCGCATTCCGGTAGCCAGATCCCCAGTGGTTGCTGGCCGATCAGGCGATGATGTTCTCGAACTGCGGTGCGCAACTGGGCCCGAACAGCTTCCGGGTGTTCTCGCAGCAACGGCATGTAGCCGTGGGTGGCACCGCAGGTGAGCAGGTCGAGCACTCCTTGTTGTTGCAGGGCGCTAAAGCGTCCGATCAGATCACCGTTGCTGTTGTGCCAGCTGCACAGGTAGCGCTCAAAGCAACTCTGAAGGTGCAGTGCAGCGGCTTTGCGATCGCTGGGGGCCTGTTGCAGCAGCTGCAAGCGCGCTTGAACCCAGTTCGGGAAGCGTTCGTGGAGGGTGCTGTCTGCGAGCAGCGACAACAGGGTTGGTGAGATCCCCATCGTGAGCCGTGCTTGCTGTTTTGGATCGCCTGCAGCCGCCTCCAACATCTCCACCAAGGGGAGATAGCACTCGATTAATGCTTGAAAAAACCAGTCTTCTTCCAGCGAATTCGCTTCGCTTGCCCGCACATAGGGAAGGTGCGCATGGAGAACAAGGGCTAATGCTCCTTGGGCCAACGCTCACCTGCTTGATCACTGATGTGAATGTACCGGTATTTCTCCCTAAAGCCGCCGGCTCGTAACGCCCGCCTCGATTAAGATGGCGTAACTCATAGTCATTCCGACTAAAACCCTTCGAGGCTTTAGCCATGGCCAAGGATCCAGGCCGCGTATTGATCTTCGACACCACTCTTAGAGATGGTGAACAATCCCCCGGAGCCAGCCTCAACCTCGAGGAGAAGTTGGCGATTGCGCAGCAACTGGCCCGTCTTGGCGTGGATGTGATCGAGGCTGGCTTCCCCTTCGCGAGCCATGGTGATTTTGCTGCTGTGCAGCGCATTGCCCAGCAGGTTGGTGGTGAGAACGGCCCGATCATCTGTGGTTTGGCCCGCGCCTCCCGCGGCGACATCAAGGCCTGCGCTGATGCTGTGGCCCCGGCCCCCAACCGCCGCATCCATACCTTTATTGCCACCAGCGACATCCATCTCGAGCACAAATTGCGCAAGAGCCGCAAAGACGTGCTGGGCATCGTTCCCGAGATGGTGGCCTACGCCCGCTCCTTCGTGGACGATGTTGAATTTTCCTGTGAGGACGCCGGACGCAGCGATCCTGAGTTTTTGTACGAAGTGATCGAAGCGGCGATTGCTGCTGGTGCCACCACCGTCAATATTCCAGACACGGTGGGCTACACCACACCGTCTGAATTTGGGAGTCTGATTGCGGGCATTAATCAGCATGTGCCGAACATCGATGACGCGGTGATTTCCGTGCATGGCCACAACGATCTCGGGCTGGCCGTCGCCAATTTCCTTGAGGCCGTGAAATCGGGGGCCCGTCAGCTGGAATGCACGGTGAATGGCATCGGTGAACGCGCTGGTAATGCCGCTCTCGAAGAGCTGGTGATGGCCATGCATGTGCGCCGGCGCTATTTCAATCCCTTCTTTGGACGAGACGAGAATTCACCAACGCCCCTCACGGGAATTCGAACGGAAGAAATCACAAAGACCTCGCGTTTGGTTTCCAATCTCACTGGCATGGTGGTGCAGCCCAACAAGGCGATTGTGGGTGCCAATGCTTTTGCCCATGAATCGGGCATCCATCAAGACGGTGTGCTCAAAAACCGGCTCACCTACGAAATCGTTGATGCCCGAACCGTGGGGCTCTCTGACAACCGGATTTCCTTGGGCAAGCTCAGCGGCCGCAGCGCTGTTCGGGCTCGCCTCGAAGAGCTCGGCTACGACCTCAGCCGTGAAGACCTTGATGATGCCTTTGCCCGCTTCAAGGATCTTGCCGATCGCAAACGGGAGATCACAGACCGCGATCTGGAGTCGATCGTCAGCGTTCAGGTGCAACAGCCCGATGCCAAATATCAGCTCAAGTTGGTGCAGGTGAGCTGCGGAAATAGTCTTCAGCCCACAGCCACGGTGACCCTCGCCGATGAAAATGGCCAGGAACAAACCGCAGCGTCTGTGGGCACCGGACCGGTGGATGCGGTGTGCCGTTCTCTGAATCAACTGGCAGGGGAGCCCAATGAATTGGTGGAGTTTTCTGTGAAGTCGGTCACCGAAGGGATTGATGCCATGGGTGATGTCACCATTCGTCTGCGCCGCGACGGCCAGCTCTATTCCGGTCATTCCGCTCATACCGATGTGGTGGTGGCCGCCGCCGAGGCCTTTGTGAATGCTCTCAATCGTCTTGTGACAGGAACAGCCGGACCAACCATCCATCCCCAACGGGATATGGCTGAGCTGGATTCCAGCCCGGTCCATTAATTAGGGCTCGATGGCGCTCAAATCCATGTCGCTTAAGTCCACCCTGCGTCCGGCTCCCCTGCTGCAGTTGCTGCTGCTGATCCTGCTGGCACTTGCCGTGCTGGTTCCTCTGCTGTGGCTGGTGAGCACGTCTTTAAAAGGTCCCGCTGAAGACATCTTCACGAGCCCTCCTTCGCTGTTTCCGAGCCAGCCCAGCCTCGATGCCTATGGGCGGCTGTTTCGTGATAACCCGCTTTGGACTTACATCTTCAACAGCTCCATCGTCAGTTTTCTTGCGGTGGTGGCCAATCTTTTGTTCTGCTCCCTTGCGGCTTACCCCCTGGCGCGGATGCGCTTTTTTGGACGGGGCCTTGTGTTGGCCCTTGTGGTGGCAACGATTCTCATCCCTTTCCAGGTGGTGATGATTCCGCTGTATCTGCTGATGGTTCAGCTTGGCCTGCGCAACACCTTGATGGCGCTGGTGATTCCTCAGGCGGCAACCGCCTTTGGCTTGTATCTCTTGCGGCAAAGCTTCCTCGGTGTGCCCGTTGAACTGGAAGAGGCCGCTCGCATCGATGGTTGCAGCAAGCTCGGTGAGTGGTGGAACGTGATGATTCCTGCGGCTAAGGCTGATTTGATCACCCTGGCGATGTTCGTATTCATCGGCACCTGGAGTGACTTCCTCTGGCCCTTGGTGATCCTTGATGATCCAGGCCTGTTCACCCTGCCGCTCGGACTGCAGCAACTGGCCAGCAGCTTTTCCCTCGATTGGCGGATTGTGGCAGCCGGTTCAGTGGTGTCGATCCTGCCGGTGCTGGTGATGTTTGTGCTGCTCCAGCGTTTCATCCTTCCCAATGCCAGTGGGGATGCCGTTAAGGGATAGGGATGAAGTCCAGGCTCGTGTTTGGTTTGAACGCAGGCTTCATCTCTCGTTCTACGGGCTTGGGCGTTGATTCAAGTCTCTGGCGTCGTTGACGTTCCTGCGTGAGCCAGTCCTGCTGGGATCGCCTTGATTCGCCAATCTGCTTCTCTAGATCCTGTTGACGGCGTTGCAGGAACTCCAGCTGTTCCTCCATCAAATTGGTGGTGTTCACCTCGGTTTGTTGTTGTTCGAGCTCATGGAGTTGAAGTCGCAGCGCACGGATCGCATCGGTGTGATGACGGAATCCTTGCCAGAGCCCTAGGAACAACAGGGTGAGCAGGGGTAGGGCCATCGCTTCGATGACACGCCATCGAGAAACCATGGTCGGCGAAAAGGCTTGTTTCTTGTTTGCCCATGATTGCCGACGTCAGGTCTGCCCTGCTTTGAACGGTGTCAGGTTGTTGCGCGCTAAACGCTGAACGGGTGGGGTGCTGGTGTAGATCAATTTCAATTGACCCTGGGCCATGTCGCTGCAAGATCTCGATCAATTGCTTGGCTTGCGTCATGACGATCCGGCTTTGGCAGAGCAACTTGCCCAGCCATTGCCCTTGGAGGAGTTGATCGCCCTGGCTCAATCACGAGGTCTCACGATCACGGAAGACGACGTGTTTCAGGCTCAACAGCGTGAGCAGACCAAGGCCAGCGCCGCTGATCTCCAGCAACAAATGGCCCCCGAGTCCAGACGGCTCAGGCACTTCATTCCAGGTTGATCTTGGCGCTAATCGTTTGGGATCTCTGACGATCTAAGACCGTGCTGTTCAATCTCGTTAAAAAGAGTCTGATCTCTTGATGCGTCATGGCTTCTTTCACGATCAACATCGAAGGTGGATCCAGCTTCAGCTGCGCCGATGATCAATACATTCTTGATGCGGCTGAAGAGCAAGGCATTGATCTCGCCTACTCCTGCCGGGCTGGCGCGTGCAGCACATGCGCTGGAAAAATCCTCAACGGAAGCGTTGATCAGGCTGACCAGAGCTTCCTGGATGACGACCAGATGTCGAAGGGCTTTGCCTTGCTTTGTGTGAGCTATCCGCAGAGTGATTGCACGATCAAGTCCAACGTGGAAGACGAGCTTTAAGCGAGCTTGATCACGTCTGGGGTCTCGCCATGGGTCTGGCCAATTAACAAGGCATGGCTCACAGCTCCCTCATGGCTGTGAAAACTCCATGCCGCTTCAACGCTGGAGACCCCTTCAATCGACTGGGTTTGATGATTCAAGCTCAAGTAGCTACCCGTGCAGTTTTGACGCAGCACATAGCGTTCAGCAACGGGGGCTCTCATGGCGTTCTCATCAAGGCTTAATTCAGGGTTAGCGGTGGTCGAAGCGCGATCTTTCGGCCTACAGAATTTCCTTTGTTTTGAACCCTTGACACTGTTACTGAGCGCCCTAGATCCGCTATTCGCGGATTGTTGAATCGTTTTCGGTTGTGAACGCAGATCGGCGGGTCCAGACCAATCCATCAGGGGCTGGTGCTTGTTGCTGATGCCCCCCATTTCGGAACCAGGGATCGTTTAACGCCTCGAAGCAGCTGGGATCGAGCCCCCAGGTGTTGTGGAGGTAGTCGGAGCACATCTGCTCTGATGCAGCTTCGTTTTGTTGCCAGTGCACCAAAGAAAGACGCGTGGGCCGAATCGTTACGACCGCAATCTTTCCAAGCGGTGCCTTCTCCGGGTCTGGTTCGACCGATTCTTCGACCCGTTCTTCCGCTACAAACAACCGCAACGCACTGCTGCAATCGCGCCCATCTAAGGGGTATTTGTCGAGGTAGAGGCGTCGTGCTCGCTTGAACAGTGCTGAGGGCGCGCGCACCATCAGCTGCTCAAGGGCGTCTTGGAGTTGTGGGTGGCTCATCGTGAGCTGATCGTGACGTTTCGGCTGTCTTCTAGCTTCCCCCCTGGCGTTGTGGCACAGAGGTGGAAGACTAGGGACAGCTGCGTGATTGGAACATTGCCGAAACTTGTTCGTTCTTTATACCGATTGATCGCATTAGACGGCAGTCCCCATCCGGTGCTGGATGCTCCCTATGAATCGATGGATGCCGCTGAAGCAGCCGCCCAAAGCTGGTGTTCTGGTCAGGGGCGTGATCTCTCTCTTCAGCAGCGTGGAATTGGTTTAGAGGTGCAAACAAGTTGCGGTGCTTGGAGAACGATTCGCTACCCGCAGGCTTGTCTGCGCGATGGCGGAGAGCACTCCCCCGTTCATTGAGATTTAACCGATGAACGTGAGCGTGGATCTTTGTGTTGTGCCGGTGGGCCTTGAAGGTTCGTTGGCGCCGTGGGTGGCCATCTGTCATGAGCTGATTCAAGACTCGGGACTTGAGTACGAGCTCGGGCCCAATGGAACAGCGATTGAGGGCGATTGGGATGCTGTGTTTGCTTGCGTGAAGCGCTGTCATGAGCGCCTGCACGGGGAGGGGGTGCCAAGGATTCACACCACGCTTCGCGTGAATACGCGCGTAGACCGAGAACAGTCGTTCCGCGACAAAGTTCCCAGCGTTGAGCGTTTGATCCAGCACTGAGTATTCCTCAGGCTTTGGGTCTGGCGCAAATCTGTAGATCCAAAATTGCGCGTTCTCATTTGTCTCTCCTGTGTCTTGAATGAGATCAAGCGTCGGTTAGGCCGTTGATGTGGCAATACGTTCTTCGTTCCAAACGGTTCGCCCTCGTGGTGCTGGGAGCCCCCTTGATCGGGGCAATCTCGATTGGAACTTCAGTGAGTGCCCAGTCATGGGCTGACATCGGGAACTATTCCTCTCTTTTGCGTCGTGCCGGCACCCAAACCTTGGTGGCAAAAGACTGCCCCTCTGGACTCTTTGGTGCTTTTCATGCCGGACGGAATGCCTTGCTGTTGTGCTCCAACAACCTTCGAGATGATCCGGCTCAAGTGTGGACTGTGCTGGCCCATGAATCAGCGCACGTGATGCAGCATTGTCAACAAGGGCCTCTCTTGCCTGATCATCAGATTGGCAACGCCCTTGCCCAAATTGAGAAGCAGTCGTTGAGCGCGTTTCAGGAATTGCGGCTGTACCACCAGTCCCAGCGCCGCGATGAAATTGAGGCCAGGCTGGTTCAAGGATTGCCGATGGCTGAGGTGGAGGCGTTGTTTCGAGGTTTTTGTGGCGATCGGCTAAATCGGCATGCTCCAAAGAGCATTCCTGCTGTGGGGTTAGGCGATGGATGAGGACGCTCCGATCACGCCGATTACCGGTCCCAACATCGATGCAGAGGGCCGTCTCACCTACATGGGGGAGGACGGACGTCGTTATGTGGTGATGGATGGCGACGAACGGGATGAAACGTCCTCAGCAGCCGTCATGGAGGCACTGCGTAGTGCTGGAACCTTGTTTGAGGAAATTGAAACGCTTTGCCAGGGCTGGGTGGATGAGGTGAGTGACGCTGCCTTAACCCGGTCAGAAGCGGTTGCCTTACTGCTGGCGACCCTTGAGACCTTGCTGGATGACGAGAGCTGACACTCCGGTGTTTACGGTGGCCATTCCTGGTTTGATCGTCGATGGGTCCCAAGTTGCCCGGCTACTGGTTGATGACCTGGCTTGGACTCACCGGGAATTTCCTGGCTTTGCCGGTGATTGGTCTTGTTGCTTTCCAGGCATCCAGCCTTCAGGCCGCAACCATCAGCGTGGCGTTTGCGCTCGCCTGGCCGGCGGCGATCGTGGGGATCGTTGCCTCTGCTGGCTTGCTCGGTGAGCGGCACTGGGGGGTGATTTTGGCCATCGTCTCGCTGTCGATGGCTTTGGCTGGATCTCTGCCCTATGGCATTGTGCGCCTCTCCTTGCTTGCGTTTGGGGGAGGGGAGCAAGCGATTGCGTTGGGTGTGGCCTCGATTGTGTTGGGCGTTCTCAACGTGCTGGCCCTGCTGTATTGGTGCCGTCCCGGCCATCGCCGTGGTGGTCGCCTCTGAGCGATGGCCGAGGTATCGGAATCGCTTGAAGGTTCATCCCTCGCGGGACTCTTCATTCATTGCTGGCATCCACATTTTGTGGTTGTGGAGAAGCCGTCCGGGTTGCTCAGTCAGCCCGGTCTTGGCGATGCCCAGAGCGATTCCTTGATCACCCGGGTGCAAGCTGTTCGGCCGGAACTTCGGCTCGTGCATCGTCTCGATCGCGACACCTCCGGTTTGCTGTTGTTGGCCCGGGATCAAGCGAGCTTGAAGGCGCTCGGAGGCTTGTTTGCTGATCGCAAAGTGCACAAGTTGTATGCGGCCGAAGTGCATGGCCATCCCGAAGCCCTGTCCGGGTCGGTGCGCTTGCCATTAGCGCGTTTGTCTACCCACCCACCTCGTTATGGGCCTCACCGGGATGGTCGCTCTTGTTTGACCTTGTGGCGTTGTGCACAGCTGGGAACCGATCGCTCACGCCTTTGGCTCTCTCCTCGAACAGGCCGCTCCCATCAATTGCGGGCGCATTTGGCAGCGATTGGTTTACCAGTGATCGGCGATCCGATCTATGCCGCACCTGAGCAGGGCTCCTCTCTTGAACGTCTTCACCTGCATGCGCTTGGTTTGAGCTTTGCTGATCCCTTCAGCGGGCAGCGCATTCGGGTGCGCTCTCCCCTGCCTTGGGCCTAGGGATATTTAGGCGCTGAAGCTGCGTTTTGCAGGGATTGGATAGGGAATCCGGCGATGCCGCATGCGCCTCCAGACGCGCACAAAGGCATGCATCACCAGATCAACTTCGGCGCGACTCAGACCGCTTTGACTCAGCTGCCCATCGGCCAAGCGCGCCTCCAAGATGCGTTTCACTGTGGTTTGCGCTTCGCTGTCGCTGGTGTCGGGGGGAAGGGATCGCAAGGCGGCCTCACAGCCGTCAGCCAGCATCAAAATTCCGGTTTCTTTCGATCGAGGCGTGGGGCCTCGATAGCGAAATAAGTGTTCCGAAACCGTTGGATCTTTTTGCTGGGCTTGATGCAAGAAAAAGCCCATCCGCAAGGTGCCTTGATGCTCTGGAATGAAATCCGCGATCGGCCGCGGCAAGCGGTAGCGCCGAGCCAATTTGAGGCCTTCATCCACATGGGCTTGGAGAACTCCGGCACTCGCGACCGGATCGTTCAATTTGGTGTGTGGATTCTCTTCGCCGGTGGTTTGATTTTCGATGAACCAGTTCGGAGCATGGAGTTTGCCCACATCGTGATAAAGGGATCCTGTTTTGATCAGATCCACATCGGCCCGAATCGCACGCGCTCCCTCCTCGGCCAACCCGCAGATCATCAATGTGTGTTCAAACGTTCCAGGTGCTTCTGACGACAACCGGCGCAGCAGTGGGCGCTCTTGATCGGCCAGTTCCATCAAACGGGCCCGCGTGAGCAGGCCGAATGAGCTTTCCAGCAGCGGAATCAGCAGAATCGTGAGCATCATCAGCAGACCCATCAGCAAGGCCTCAGACGCGAGTTCTCCGGTATCGGGAGTGAGCCGTGTCCAGGACAGGTTCACGGCTTCAAACGGTTGACGCAGCACCACCATTTCGGCGACTAACGCACCCAACGGCAGCAACACTGCTAGTTGCAACAACTGAGCTCGGCTGCGTAATCGTCCGGCCTGAATGGCGGCGATCGCCGCAACGGCAGCGGTAATCAGCAGCCGGCCTTCGCCCAATCCGCTCACTGGAGTGGGCCAAAGCAAACAGCTCACCGCCATCCAGGTCAGACCACTGGTGGTTCCGAGGCCTTGAGCGAGAAGCAGGGTGGGTGGCACGATCACAGCCAGTGGGCTCACCGCTGCACCGAACCAAATCTTGCTGAATTGGCTGATCAACAGCAGGCCGATCGCCAGAAACCCGTGGGAGGCCTCAAGGCAGGGCCTTTCCCGTTTCATCACGAGCAGCATCACTCCACAACTTGCGAGGGCTTCGGTGAAACGCAACAACCAAATTCCGAGTTTCGGGCTGCGATTGATCAGCCCAAAGAAATCGAGTACGTCGTAGGCCTGGGAGCTAATCGGTTCGCCTTTGCGGGTGATCAGATCGCCAGCTTTCACTTCAATGCTTGGAATCCCTTGCTTGGTGATCAGCTCTTCGATCAGTCGTTGACTGCGCAGCGGATCGGTTTGGAGGTTGCTAGCTCCTTGAAGCGTTGTGGTGGCGATCTTGCTGCCGAGGGTTCTTGCTGGAACGTTCTCAGGGCCTAAGGCTTCGAGTTGCAGTGATGAAGCCTTTCTGAGCTGCTCAATCGCCAGTGTGTTCACAAGGCCTTGGCTGAGCATGCGATCGACAGCCCTACGGATCGCCATATCCCAGTTTTTGCGATCGTTTTGCGAGCGTTTTTCCAGCCAACGTTGCTCGTCTGCGGTCAGATTGACGGGGCCAATTCGGTCGATGTTCTGGCTTCTGGCGACGCGTTCTAATTCGGCAAGATGCCGCTCGAGTCTGAGCTTGAGGAGGCTTGATTGCTGTTCATCCACCACCTGTACAAAGGTGTTGGGCATCAAGCTAGATCGCCTTTGATCGAGCGCTTCGCTGTCGACGACCCTCGCTGCCTTCGGAGCAATCGAATCGAATGGCGCTGGGATTCCAGGTCGTAAGTCGGGTTCCACCAGCCATGGCCAGCTGGAGACCAGGGCTACGGCAATGCAGACCACAAGCAATCCCGCCTTCTGAAGGCGGTTCCAGCGCAGCACAGGGCGTCGCGGTGACTCACTCCGCAACCAGCTTCTCCAGAGCTGGGCTAGGGGATGAGATCGGAACACAGCTGTTGATCACTGATACAGACGCTAACCCCACTGAGGAAGCAAACTGGGGTCAGTGTCAACAGACCTCGATGGCTCTCAGGCTGGATGGCAAGCAGCTCGCCGCGCAGCTTGAAGTGCGTTTGCAGCAGCAGATTCAAAATGGCATGGCTTCAGCAGGGCGTTCACCAGGCCTGGCTGTGCTCCGTATTGGCGACGATCCCGCCAGTGCGGTCTATGTGCGCAACAAAGAGAAGGCCTGTGCACGCATTGGGGTGGAGAGCTTTGGCTCCCATCTCCCAGCTCATGCTTCACAGCAGGAGGTGTTGACAGCCATCCGCGAGCTCAATGCTGATGAACGGGTGGATGGGATCCTGCTCCAGCTGCCGCTGCCAAAGGGCTTGGATGAGACCCCGCTGCTGGCTGAAATCGATCCGAACAAAGATGCCGATGGATTGCACACCTTGAATCTCGGGCGCCTGTTGAAGGGTGAGCAGGGTCCACGAAGTTGCACACCTGCCGGTGTAATGGTGATGCTTCGTGATCAGGGCATCGATCCCGCCGGCAAACGTGCCGTCGTGGTGGGCCGCAGCATCCTGGTGGGCCAGCCGATGGCCCTCATGCTTCAGGCGGCGAACGCCACCGTCACGGTGGCCCATTCGCGCACGCAAGATCTGGAATCGATTACCCGTCAGGCTGAGATTCTTGTGGTGGCAGCAGGTCGCCCCGAAATGATCGGTGCCGATCACATCACACCGGGTTGTGTGGTGGTGGATGTTGGTATCCATCGCCGCCCTGAAGGCGGGCTTTGCGGTGATGTGCGCGCGGAGGAGCTAGAACCCGTCGCTTCAGCTCTTTCTCCAGTCCCTGGGGGGGTTGGCCCCATGACGGTCACGATGTTGCTGGTCAACACTGTGGTGGCCTGGTGTCGACGCCATCAAGTTGCAATGGAATTGTCTGATTTGGTGGTTTGACCCCCTCGGCCTGAGAGAATTCCCTCAGCACTGCGCTCACCATGTCCGCTGCGGCCACTAGCCCCGAAAGCGTGCCGCCCTCCGGTGAGCTCCCCTCCACGTTTGACTTTGCGGAGTACCTCAAGCTCTCCCGCGATCGTGTGGAGATGGCCCTGGATTCCTCGATGGGGCCCGAGCGTCCTGAATCCTTGCGTGATGCGATGCGCTACTCCCTTCTGGCGGGGGGGAAACGCTTGCGGCCGATTTTGTGTCTTGCCGCTTGTGAATTAGTCGGGGGATCGTCCGAACTGGCCATGCCAACGGCGGTGGCTCTGGAGATGATCCACACCATGTCGTTAATTCACGACGACTTGCCGGCCATGGACAACGATGACCTGCGCCGGGGACGTCCGACCAACCACAAGGTGTATGGCGATGCCATGGCCATCCTTGCCGGTGATGCCATGCTCAGCCGTGCTTTTGAAATGGTGGCCGTCCGCAGTCCAAACGTGCCGGCGGATCGCTTGTTGCGGGTTGTTGGTGAGTTGGCTCTTGTCTCTGGAGCCCCTGGTTTGGTTGGTGGTCAGGTTGTGGATCTTGAATCCGAGGGCCAAGCGGTTGACCTTGAGACCCTCGAGTACATCCACCTTCACAAGACCGCGGCGTTGCTGCGTGCCTGTGTGGTGACCGGAGCTCTGATCGGAGGCGCGAGTGATGACCAACTGCAGGCGATGCGCACCTACGCCAATGGCATTGGTTTGGCCTTCCAGATCATTGACGACATCCTCGACGTAACCGCCAGCAGCGAAGTGCTTGGCAAAACGGCCGGCAAGGATCTGCTCGCCGATAAAACGACCTATCCCAAGCTTTTGGGACTTGAAGCCTCGCGTGAGAAGGCGTTGCAGTTGGTGCGGGAGTCCAAGGCTGCGCTTGAGCCTTGGCGCAACAAGGCAGCTCCCTTGTTGGCTCTCGCCGATTACGTGGCGAGTCGCGATTGTTGACCATGACGATTTCAATGATCTCAACGCTGTCCATGCCTGCTCAGATTTTGGATAATGCTGTGCTCGCCTGGGGATTGGCCGCCTGCGGGTTGGCGCAGTTCTCCAAGCTGTTCCTTGAATTGGTGCTGCATCGGCGCTGGAGGCCGGCGGTGTTGTTTGAAACCGGAGGGATGCCTTCGAGTCACTCGGCATTGGTCACTGGCACAGCCGCTGGAGTGGGCTGGCAGATGGGTTTTGATCAGCCTGCGTTTGCGCTGGCTGCCACGGTGGCATTTGTGGTGATGTACGACGCCAGTGGGGTGCGCCGAGCGGCTGGATTTACGGCCGCTCGGCTCAACGAACTTCCTGATTCGCTCTGGCCCAACCCTCCGGAGAAGCCCCTCAAAGAGCGGCTCGGTCATACGCGCACGGAGGTGTTGGTGGGCAGTTTGCTGGGACCTTTAATCGCACTCCCTGGACTCTTTTTTGTGGGGTCGCCCCTTCATTTGGCCCAAACGTTTGGTTTGTTGAGCGGGTGAGCAGGCTGAAGCCCTCTGAGGCCATCCTTACCAACGATCAGCAGACGGCAGCTGCATTGTTTGAGACCTGGCTGGCAAACGAGGATCCCAGTATTCCGTTTGTGTTGAGCGGTTACGCCGGCAGTGGCAAAACCTTCCTCTCGATGCGTTTGCTGCGCCAAGTGGAAGCGACGGGGCTGTGTTGGACCGTTGTCGCCCCCACCCATAAAGCGGTTGGGGTGTTGCGCCATGCCCTTGATTTAGAGGGGCTCCACCCCACGTGGTACCCCTCCACCATCCATCGACTGTTGCGGCTCAAGTTGCGTCGCCAGGGGGATCGGGAGGTTTGCGAATCCACCGAACAAACGGCGGCCTCGTTGGAACATCTCGGCCTGGTCCTGGTTGATGAGTCCTCCATGGTCGATAGCTCGCTGTTGTCTGTCGCACTGCAGTGCGCGCATCCTTTCAAAACTCGGCTTGTGTTCGTTGGCGATCCGGCCCAGCTTCCGCCGGTGGGAGAAGCGGATAGCCCTGTGTTCTCCATGGACCGCGCGATCACAGCGTCGCTTAAGCAAGTGGTTCGTCATCAAGGGCCTGTGCTGCAGCTGGCGAGCTGCTTGCGGGATGGACGCTTGCCCTGTGAGCTGCCGCCCTTAATGCCTCCGCTGCGCAGCGAATTGGGTCAGGTGGGTGTTCTTAATCGTTCGGCTTGGCTAATCCAGGCTCAAGATGGCCTGCGCCGGGCTGCGGCCTGTGACAACCCAGATGCAGCGCGCATTCTTTGCTACACCAATCGCACCCTGGATGCGCTTGTGCCCCATGCACGACGCGCCATTCATGGTGAGATGGCGGATCAGATGGCTGTTCTTCCTGGAGAAGTCTTGATCAGCCGTACAGCGGTGATGGCGCCTGCCTCCCGCGATGGGGCCGAAACAGGGGAAGAACCCGATCTAGTGCTGGGCTCGAATCGGGAAGTGGTGGTGGAGGATGTCACCCCCGAACGTTGTGACCTCGCTGAATTTGGGTTTGCGGGGGAGACGCAGATGGCACTCGCTGGATTCGAGGCACCTGTTATTGACACTGTGACAGCGAGGGTTCGTAGTGGAGAGCTAGAGCTCAGTTTGCGCTTGCAGCCGCCTTCCGGGAGTGCAGCAAGGCAGCGCCTTGATGGGGTCCTTCAGGGGTTACGCACCCAGGCAAGGGATGCGGGAAAGCGGGGTGGACGGCCTCTTTGGCGTCAGTATTTTTTGATCCGTGATGCTTTTGCCTCGTTGGGTCCAGCGGCCGTGCTGACTGTTCACCGCAGTCAAGGCAGCAGTTTTGGAGAGGTGTTTGTTGCCGATGACGTGTTCTGGCCGCAGGATCTTGTCCTGCGGCGGCAGTTGGCCTATGTCGCGGTGAGTCGAGCGCAAGAGGCGGTCTGGATAGCGGGAAGGTCGTCATCAGTCAAAGCCGTGGAACGTTGGACTCGGGCGCTGAGGACTGAATAACACCAATGAGAGTTCTGGGCTTAACTCCCTGACTGCCTATTCATCTGCAATTGGCAGGATTTCAGCTTTGAATGAGGTTCCACCTCATAGAAAGACGCTCATCTAAAGCAGTGCATTCATGTCTTGATGCCCTGCAAATTAGCTCGATGCAAAAGTATCAGATGATTTAAATGAATAAATTGCTCGAAAGCACTGTCTTGGCTGGGATCTGTACACAATTCTTGGTCGCTCAACACCCTCAGTAGGAGCCATTGGCCTCGACGATTTACGACAGCATTGTTTGCAATGAATTGATTGACGCTGATGATTATTTCTGCTTTAATAGAACTAGAGAGAAAGGTGAGTAATTATGCTGACAATTAATTGGGTAGGAACTGTCGTTTTGATCGTATTAATTGCAGGAATGACATGGGTCTCTTACGTAGAAACCCATCCAAAGTGTCTATGAGGGATTTGCGATAAGTATTAATGCTTGGCTATATCGAATGCTTATCTCTCCCTATCCTCTAAAAAAGTCCCAGGTTCCAGATGCTTCGTGATGCACATCGTCACGCAAACTCCATCCTTGAGTCCGCAACTTGTGACGCATTCAAGATAAGCATCGACAGCATCCCAGCGTTCGGTGATTGATTTGCAACTATGTTCATTTTTGAATGCTCTCATCTTGTGCTCCCAAGTGGAAATTGATTACGATGGTTTTTATTTTTTGGCAAGTAAATCATTACGATATAAATTGTTCCTAGGTTAATTTGCTCATCTGAGATGAATTAAGGGCAAGCAAGATAGATCCGGCCTCTTTATATTTGCTTAATATTTACCAGTTATCGATCATTCTTTGGCATTAAAAAACGCCTGTACCGAGGGGTGCAAGCGGACTCTGTTGAAGTGATTTTTAATTTGCAGCAATTAGTGTATTACAGCTGAAAAGCAGAGATGAAATAATGTGTATGTGGCGATACCAATTGAGATCGCTGGAACTGTAAAGCTCATGACTACTCCTGTGGATAACAGTAACTTAATAGGAGGAATTTGCTTCTTTGGCATTAAGAGCTACACAATTCTTCTAAAGAGTAATAATACCTAGACAACTATGCTTGTTTTGCTCTCAAGCGCAGTCCGAAGAGCTAATGTTTGATGAGCTAATGTTCAATCAAGTAGTAACTACTCTCTTTGATCGTGTGGAATTAATCAATCTATAAAGCGCATACCGGAGGCAAGGCACTATTTTTAACATCGTAGATAAAGTCTCTGCTTTGATCGATCTCCTGTGGAGATTCAGCTACCTTGCTAACAACTTCTAATGCCAAATGCATCAGTTGTCCATTTGGGATGTTTTCATTCGTTGAGGTCTGCGGATCTGCCACGAGTAGGACATTGAATTAATGATTAGTTTATTGTTCGCTTTTGACAGTGTTTGTATCTATAGGCACTCTCTTTGTTATGAAGCCTACGCAGAAGGACTCCACATAGATTAAATCTGGTTGGTCTTAAGGTTGAAGGCTTACAGATTTTGCTTAGTAGCGAAAGTTACATCGTGATTCTTGCGGTGTATGCACTCAGTATTGAGCTCGTAACAAGTTTGGCAATGCGAGGCGATCAGTATGGAAAGAAAGAAGTCGTCTGTATCTGTACCCTTCCAACCTCTAGCTATCTCCCTGAACCGCTCCTGACAACAGACGCTCTTGGCGTATGCAAGCTGTAGAAAATTTGTTAAGGAAGGGTTAGCCCTTTGTTGGTGTGTGTGAATTCGAATGATTGAGTAGCTCGGCCGCCAATAAATCCTTGGCCAGCATCGATAAACCTACACCCATCAGAGCCAGAGCTAGGCCTTGATGGGTGTCTGCACTATTAGATACCTTTCTGGAAAGTTCTAGGTGTTGTTTCCAGGAGAAGTGCATTGAAAACAGGCGTCACCATGCTTTTTAGGCTAATTAGTGGTTTCAATCAAAGGTATAAGGCCCTTTAGGCAACGATCTGTAATATGGGAAATGTAGTGACTTGAGCATGTAATCCTCAAATCAGTTGCAATCACTACCTGATTGATTTGCGATGTTATGCCTTACGGGTTAACTTCAGCGCACCTAGCAAAAAGACCAATGGATCCAATTGCTTTGACGATCGGACAAATGTTCGAGATCGAGAAGTTTTCAAGAGAAATTGATAGTTCTAAAGACGTTGAGGAGTTGCAATCTATTGCTAAAAACCTTCTTGTCGCTTGGAAACAGCAGCAAGCTGCATCTGCTTGGATCATCCGTCAGCAACAGGGACTTTGAGTGCATTGAAAGAAAGCATCAAACCGGCCTAGAGAAATGGTTGCCAGAATTTTCTCTTGTAACCTTTTTCGTAGGTTCAATCCTTTTAATTGTGGATCTTGATGTTTAGTGCTGGCCCACGGCACGGCTTCACGTCCCACCTTCATTTCAGCCCTAAATCAGGGTAAGACCGCTGATTCCTTGCCAGCCGAGATAGCCCCCGATTCCGATGCTGACGGCGGCTAAAACCAGCTCGCCTCGAGCAAACAGCACCTCTTTTCCGCGTTCTAATACAGGCACGACTTTTTCTCGACCAATCGCAACGGCGATTAAAGGGGTAAGCATCAACAGGCTTGCTCCGATCGTGAAGGCCAAAAGGCCAATCAGTTCTTGCCAAGTAGGCAGTTGAGCGGCTAAGACAACGCCTGCTGATTTCGCGAACAGCACGAGATCATCAGGACTGGCAACTTCCGCGACCGCACCCAACACCAACAGCAAAGGGAGGGGCATGTTCACAAAGCGATCCACGCTTGCGGTCCATGCCGGCGGTGTGTCTCCATCGGTGAACGATCGCAGCAATTCCCTACTGCCAACGGCGATTAAGGCCCCACCAGCGAGGAGATCCAAGCCCGTTCGGTGATGGGAGCCCTGCGTCATGTCCAGTACCAGTGAATGCCCCACAGTCACCAATAGAGCTGACGTCGCCATTGTGGTGACAACCCATCCCGCAACGAACCAGCCCCCGCGTTGTAAGGGTTTCGGTCCCAGGAGAAGCAGCAGTAGAACGGCGATGTGGATCGGGGATAGGCCGATGCCAGTGCCATAGGCGAGTAGCTCAGCCCAGAGCGTGGTGTCGCTCATCGTTAAGCCGAAACACAAAATTTCAAAGTGATCGTATTAGGGCTTGTGCCCAAGCAACTGCTCAATACAAGAGTTTGCCCAGCAGTGAACCGTTGAGATCCTTGTCAGATACAGGATTTGAGCTGAGATCTGAACTGATTGGTGTCTTATCCACAATGACGAGGAAAATCAGCGGCTGAATTTCGTGGGGTGTGATGCACGCACCGCAGGGTTGGTTGAGCAATGCTCCAATCCGATTCAAGGGGAAGGTATGAAAATTTCGATAACGCCCTTAGACAAAACCGATTAACTAGCAGGTTGTAGATGTTGATAGGATACTTATATGCAACTTAAAAATCGCATCTTCTGCGTTAACTGATTGGATCTCTTGTGTAAAAAATGTAATATTTAGGCTGCCATGCATTACGTTTGAACTATGCCTTATAGTTGGATTTGTAATACGTTATTGTTTGTCTTCTTGGACTGAATAGAAGACAGACTGGACGATGATTTTAAAGTTATTTAGTTGATCGACAATTGTTTTGATCCCAGCCTCGTCGTCATCAGTGAGCAAGGGATACTGGCGATGAAAGGATACGGTAAATGACCCATCCATGCTAATAAGGTTGGTCCTTTCGTGATAGATGAATGAGGAGCACAGGCGCTTTGTTGCTAATTGAGCCATAGCGTCTTGCCCTTTTTTAAATACCCTATCGATCTGGAAGTGTATATATTTATCCTTTCCTGCATTCGCTTGTGGGTTGAATTCGGCTTCGTCTGATTTGGCGAACTCTGATTCTGTGGATTTGGTTGATCCTACTTCGTCGATACCCTCAATGGTCCAAGTCATCCCATCAAGTAAAACATTTACTTTTGCCCACTCTGGTTCTTTCATCCAGATGTCTAAGTCGCATTTATACCCCTCTTTTTTTAGCCCTTCGTAAATGTTTCGACTCGTTAGTTCAAAGGTTACCAATAGGTCACACAATTTATTTCACCCGCAACCCTAACGGGCTTGAGGCAGAACGGGACTTGTGTTTGTTTCAACACCTATTTTATTTGGAGATTGATTCAGTCAAGAGGTGAATTGATGGATAGGAATGTATAAAAAGCACCTCTTAATGGTGAGTGCGTTATTGAATATGATTTCTTGTGAGCAAGTCGTCAACTCAGGTGATTGTGTTGACGGTGGCGCACTGCATGGCTGTAAGCAGCGACCTATTCCTCATGCATTTCATTTCTATTGCCGAGCTCGATGTGCCTGCGGTCAGTCGATCCATGAGCTTGGATCTCAATCTTGTGAGTTGAGCCTGAAAGGTTTAGTCCGCTCAAAATAAGCCGTTGGTAGGGGCATTCCAGCGGGCGATCGCGCGTTGCCCCCGCTCGAAGCCCAGGATGCAGATTGTTCCTGTGCCGAGCTGGAAGTAGCGCCCACCTGCTGCACCGAGTCCCAACCATGTGCCTGTTAAGGCACGTAGCACGTGCCCATGGGCAAAGAGGGCAACATCCCCCTCACCCGGAGCCGCTAAGGCGATAGCAATGGTGTGTTCGCAGCGTTGTTGTACAGATTCCGCGTCTTCCCCATTGGGGCAGCCATGACTCCATACCGTCCAGTTCGGATTGGTCTTGCGAATCTCGGGGGTTGTGATTCCTTCGTAATCGCCGTAATCCCACTCGCGCAAGCTGTCCATGATGTGACGTTGTTGGCCAAGGCCGCCCAGCTCACATGTGCGTGTTGCCCGTTGCAGTGGTGAACTAAAAACGGCTGCAAACTGATGATTTGTGAGCGCAGGCGCAAGTTGCTTTGCCTCTTCTTCGCCCTCAGGCAATAAAGGCAGATCGGTGCTGCCTGTGTGTCGTCCGTTTTTGGCCCATTCCGTGGCTCCGTGTCGAAGCAACCAGAGCTGACGTTCGTTACCCATGGTGTGGATCAGTGCGCTGTTGTGCTGGTGGCTGTTGATTTGGTGGCTGTCTTGTTCCTCTTAAGTCCGAATGTCAAACCAGTCATGTCCAGTGACGGGCATCTTTGAGAACAACACCCTGCTCACGCTTGCTGTGCTTGGGCCGCGCTCAAACCACAGACGTAATTCGTTCAAGGCTCTTTCGCCTCCCTCCGCCTGAACTTCCACGCTCCCGTCTTTGAGGTTGCGAACCCAGCCACAAAGACCAAGATCGATGGCTCGTTGTCGGCAACTCTGTCTGAATCCCACCCCTTGCACGCTGCCTTCGATCAGAAATCTCCAGCGTTCCTTTAAGGGTTGCTGTGGCTGACGCGTGGTCTTTATGAATCCGTCGCGATCTGTGTCGCCACGGTTTCGAGAGCGGCGCGCCATCGGCATGAGATCGTCGAAGAGCTGGCCCAGTGAAGATGCACCCAGCTTGCGTGAACGGTCGGAAGTGCCCATCCCTCTTCTCTGCGATCAACATGCCAGCCATCAACCTGCCACAGCGGTTGCCATCTGCCCATAGGTTCCTCGCTGAGCTCCCAGCGGTGAAATTCATGTCCCATCCACTGATCACCCGCTTTCAGGAGCAAGCTGTCGTGGGATGCCGTTAAGTGGCGATAGCCCACCTGCAATCTCCCGCGTTGGGCGTGAAACGGTAAGACCCCTGCCATGGCATGGGTTTGTCCCTCCCCATCCATCAAACTGGTTCCCAGCATCAACATCCCGCCGCATTCGGCGTACAGCGGTTTGTGTTTTACCCAGTTGCGCAGGCCTAACAGGCTTTGTTGGCATCGGCTCAGTTGTTCGGCATGCAGTTCAGGGAAGCCTCCAGGGATCACAAGTCCATAGGCCGCTTGCGGCAACGGCTCGTCCTCCAAGGGGTGCCA
The DNA here is from genome assembly GCF_014279835.1 of Synechococcus sp. MVIR-18-1. Taxonomy (NCBI): domain Bacteria; kingdom Bacillati; phylum Cyanobacteriota; class Cyanophyceae; order Synechococcales; family Synechococcaceae; genus Synechococcus; species Synechococcus sp. MVIR-18-1. The sequence goes on from NZ_CP047942.1 coordinate 897,783, forward strand.
AGGGATTACCGGCATCCCCAGTGCCTCGAGGCAATCCTGCATCTCGGGATAACGGAAATGGAAGGCGTTGTCCTGGGCGACGGCCACTGGCAGTGGCTCTCGCTGGGTGTCCTGTGCCAGAGCGTTCGCGAGCACGGTTTGGATCGGTTCTGGACCTCGCGTTGGCGCTGCCATCAGCCTCTCAAAGACCCCCATCTCCAGATGTTGATCAGCGATCGCTGCCCATTGCCCCAGGCGAACATTCAGTTGATCGAGTTCGTGGGCTGGAGCTAAGCCCAAATGCCGGCTGGGTAGTTCGAGGCTTGAATCCCGCGGAAGACAGCCCAGGCAGGGCACGTCAATGGAGGTCAAGACATCTTCGAGAAGCAAGCGATGGCGCTCAGTGCTGACGCGATTGAGCACCACACCAGCCAGTTGCACGTCGGGGTCAAGATCACGAAATCCGCTCACGAGGGCGGCGAGCGATCGCGCTTGGCCGCCGGCATCCACCACCAGCACCACTGGCAAATTCAGGTGTTTGGCGACGGCGGCGCTGCTTCCTTCGCCCGTTGAGCCGATCCCATCGAATAGGCCCATCACCCCCTCCACGAGGGCTAAGTCGCAGCGACCTCCATAGCCATGGAAACTGGTCTTCACCCAGTCGGGTCCGCACAAGGGCAGGTCGAGATTGCGACAAGGGCGCCCGGCGCTGGCCCCAAGCACTTGGGGGTCGAGGTAATCAGGCCCCACCTTGAAAGGTTGGATGCTCAATCCCCTCTGTTGGGCCCAGGCGATCAGGCTGAGGCTGAGCAGAGTTTTGCCGCTGCTGCTCGATGGAGCAGCGATCACACAGGCCATGCTGCTCAGCTAGGAATCAACTCAGAAGCTTGGCAGCCAGAGGGGCAGCTGCAGCTAGGAGCGGGTTTGAGGAGTCGTGCCCACCTTCAAGGAGGCGAGCCATGTCGGCTTCCACATGGGTATGGAGCAAGGGCACCACTTCTTCCACGAGTTCCATGCTGGCCATGCCCCCAGCTTCAAGGCGCATGCAACCCCCGGATTCTGCGCAGAGAATCACGCACATCGCCCCGCCATGCTCGGGTTTGGAAATCATCCGCAGTCCCACGATTTGTCCTGGATGAATGCTGGGTTGCCCCATGGGTACGGGAGACACCCGCAGCGGCACCTCTGTTCCATCAGGACGTTGGAACATCCCACTGATATCGGAATCGCCGGTTTTGGCATCATGCCGACCGGTCTCTTTCAGGGTCCAACCCAGTCGATCTGCAATCCAAGAGGCCAACAGAAGGCCTTGGACAGGGTGATCTCCCTCGACATCGATGTCGAGTTGCACCACATGGCTCAGGGCATCGCGGCGGTGCGGGGGATCAAACACCATCGCCAGGGTTTGATGCCAGCTGCCCAGCCTCAGCCAGTTGAGATCATTCACGGCTTGCCCGCTTGCGAGCCTGGTGGCGAGAAGGTTCAGGCAGTAAGAGGGATCACCAAGAGCGGAATCGAGAATCAGCCTGCGAGGACTGATCGAGAGCTGCTCCAATAGCTCAGGCGATTCATCGAGCGGCCCGTTCCACCACACCCAAGAGGGCAGGTCATCGGGAAGCAAGGGCTGCAAGGTGTCGAGTCCTTCCTGCAGGGCTTTCGTTCCACCGCGGAGCACCACCACATCACCACAGGCAACGGTGCCCCCGCCTTCTTCCGGTAAGGGGCAATAAGCGGCCACCAAGGTTTCCAACGGGCGTGTGGAATCCAAACTTGGCGCCAGGGTGATCAAGCGCCGTGGTCTGAGCGTGCTTAAGGCCCCGTCAACATGTTGACCACGAAGGTCATCACTGGTTTTGCTGCCATCAACCTTGGCCAGACTGTTTGACACCGAGCTCCCCAAGGGCGGGGTGCTGAGGGGGAGATCAAGCTCAAGGATTGCTTTCCGCCCAGCCTCTTCCACCTCGTCGCGTTGGACACCCATGATTGGGCCCTGGATTCTGCCCGTGCGGACCAGCTGTTGTTCCACCCAGGCTGGCTGCCAGATCAACAGGCAAAAGGTGTGGGCCCCAATGCTGCTGGCTTGGTCGCGGGACCACAATTGATTGAGGTAATTGGAAACCTCCGATGGAGGGAGCTCGAGGGGAGTTTGAAGCGTGAGCTGAGGGGACATGCTGCGGCCTGAAGGAGGGCGGTATCGAGGTGAGCTTGGGTGTTGTTTGGGGCTGTCTAGGGGCGACGCCAGAGCAGGCCGTCTCGTGCCAGCAGGGCGTCAGCAGCGGCAGGTCCCCAGGTGCGTGACTCGTAGGGATGGATCGGCAACTTCCAGGGGCTGTCTTCGATGAGTTCCAACAGAGGGGTATAGAGCCTCCAAGCTGCCTCGACTTCATCGCTCCGCGTGAACAGCGTTGGATCGCTCAACATCGCGTCCGCCAGTAGGCGTACATAGCCCTCATCAGAGGGTTCACCAAAGGATTCGTCGTAAGAGAATTCCATTTCGACAGGCCGGCTGCGCATGCCGGAACCTGGAGATTTCACTTCAAATTTGAACTCAGCACCCTCATCAGGCTGAATGCGCAGGATGAGCTGGTTGGCTGTTGGACTGCCACCGGCAGCATCGAAGAGGTGAACGGGTGCTTCGCGGAAGGTCAAGACCACTTCGCTCAGACGCTTGGCGAGGCGCTTGCCGGTGCGCACATAGAAAGGAACGCCCTGCCAGCGCCAGTTATCGATGAACAGCTTCATCGCCACGTACGTTTCCGTGGTGCTGTGGGGATCGACGCCTGGTTCTTGCCGGTAGCCGCTGAGAGGTGCGCCATCGCTTCCTCCCGGCCCGTATTGACCGCGGATGCAGCAGTTCCAGGGTTCAAGTTCATCGGCAAGGCGTGCCGCTTGAAGAACCTTGGCCTTTTCACTGCGGATGGCCTCTGGATCAAAACGTCCAGGGGTTTCCATGGCGGTGATCGCCAACATTTGGGTTAGGTGGTTTTGCACCATGTCGCGCAGGGCGCCAGAGGTTTCGTAGTAGCCGGCGCGTTCCTCCACTCCGACGGTTTCAGAGGCAGTGATCTGAACGCTGGAGATGTAGTTCCGATTCCAGATGGGCTCGAAAATCGCGTTGGCGAACCGCATCACCATGATGTTTTGGACCGTTTCCTTCCCGAGGTAGTGGTCGATGCGAAAGATCTGGTTCTCTTGGCCGCAGCCTTGAACCACCTTGTTTAGGGATTGGGCGCTGCCGTAGTCCCGTCCGAATGGTTTTTCAATGACAACGCGGCTGCGCTGGGGATCTTTCAGCAGGCCAGCATCGGCCAGGGCTCGGCAGCCACCCGCATAAAACTTCGGCGACACCGATAGGTAGAAGGTGCGGTTGCTTCGTGTGGCTCTTTGACGGTCGATCTCCTGAAGTCGACCCCCGAGCTTCACGACGTCTTCAGGTTTCTGAAGGTCCACCGGTTCGTAAAACATTCCGGCGGCAAATTGCTCCCACGCTTCGGGATGGTCGCGAACCTTGTCACCCATCGCCTCAGCCATTTTGCTGCGGAATTCTTCGTCGCTCCAAGGTCTTCTGGCGCAGCCCAGGAGGGCAAATTCGCTGGGAAGTCGTCGTTGCTGAAATAACTCGAAGAGGGCTGGAACCAGTTTGCGATGGGTGAGGTCGCCGCTCGCTCCAAAAATCACCAGGCACTGTGGAGCGATAACCCGTTCCTGTCGCAGCCCAACCCTGAGTGGGTTCGTGATCGTTGCGGTCATGGCTACAGCAGCTCTTAGGCAGGTTTAACCAGGATTTCTCGATCGGACAGCGCAATTGCTCCTGCAGGCCGTGTTTTGTGGCTGTCTCCTGAAAAACAACAGGATTAGACATTAAAAAAGCCCGCTTTTGGCGGGCTTGATTCATTTACATCAGAGGTTTAGTAAGTCTCAACGTGCCAGCGGTGAGCCTTCTTGAGTGCAGGGCGAAGCTCGGACCAATCGAGGCCTTTGGCCTCTGCTGCCGCAGACATGGCTTCATCAATACCGGGCTCCATGCCACGCAGACCGCAGATGTAAACGTGAGTTTTCGGATCTTCAATCATCGCGAAAATCTCATCAGCGTGTTCAGCAACCCGGTCTTGGATGTACATCCGACCACCTTTGGGATTCTGCTGTTCGCGGCTGATGGCTTTGGTGTAGCGGAAATTGTCGGGATATTCCTTCTCGTAATGAAGGAAGTCCTCGTCATAAAGCAGGTTGGCTGTCTTGGGTGCTCCCATGAACAACCAAGCTTTGCCTCGGAATTTCCATCCGTTCTCTTTTCGTTCCTTGGCCTCAAACATGCGACGCAGGTACGTGCGCATCGGGGCGATGCCGGTGCCGGTGGCCAGCATGATCACATTGGCTTCCTCGTCTTCAGGGAGGAGCATTTCTTTGCCAACGGGTCCTGTGATTTTGACCTTGGTTCCAGGCTCAACATCACAGAGGTAAGTCGAACAAACACCGTTGATGGTTTCTCCATCCAGTTCGTACTGAAGGTGTCGCACGCAGAGGGACACCGTGTTGCCCTCGAGGTTGTCGCCGTGGCGCGTACTTGCGATGGAGTACAAGCGCAGTTTGTGGGGCTTCCCTTTGGCGTCTTCGCCAGCGGGAACGATGCCGATGCTTTGACCTTCCACATATTCGAGTTGTGGATCACCACCGCTCAGATCGAAGGTGATGTGTTGCACCCGACCAATCGCGCCGTCTTTAAGGAGTGAATAATTTTCTGTGACTGTTCCCAAAAAGGGAGCTTTGGGTTTGTAGAGATTGACCGGCACAGCTTTGGCCGCGGGCTTTGGTTGGGAAGTAGTCACAGGCTTCGATCGTGCTGGGGGTGCGGATTTAATGGGTGCGGCTGCCGGCTCTGAGCCCGCTGGACTTACGGACTGGATGCGTGCCCCTGAAGAGAGGAGCATGCGCATCGTGTCGCGAAGCCGGCTGTAAGGGACGTTTAGGCGAGTGTGCTCTACGCGACGTCCACCCAATCCTGTGCAGACAATCGTAAATGTCCTTTCATCAGAGGTTGTCTGCGGAGACGCGTTTACTCGCATTGAAAACGTCCTGTTATGGCGCGACTATAAGCGTCACCACTGACTTGCAAATCAGTTTTCGCTGAATTGAAGTTTCTTCCTTAGAGTCAGCGTCATCAATCTCTCAGGATTAGAAGCGAAAACGGTTTGGCATCTTTCAGTGGTCTGACACAACTGAAGCGCGGCGAAACGCCCAGAGGAGAGGCGATGTCGTCGCATCACCAGCCCATTGAACAGACTGTTGAAAGGATGTCTGATGGCGTCCGCCGCCTTGCTGCTCAGCTGCTCACACCGGTATCTGCGGATCAGATCTGGGCTGTTTTGACGGATTACGACCAACTCAGTGCTTTCATTCCCAACCTTGCAAGCAGCCGGTTACTGCTTCGAGAAGGAAATAAAGTTCACTTGCAACAAGAGGGATGTCAGCAATTCCTAGGAATGAAATTTTCGGCTTCCGTAGAGCTTGTGCTTGAAGAATTTGCTCCTGAGGGGACGCTGAAATTCAAGATGAAAAAGGGTGATTTTCGGCGCTTTGAGGGAACCTGGAGGTTGAAAACCATGCCAGAAGCAACGGCTCTTTTCTACGAACTCACGGTTCAGGGATGTTTAGGGATGCCAATCGGCTTGATTGAGCAACGACTGCGTGACGATCTCACCACCAACCTCAAAGCAGTTGAAGCAGAAGCGCGACGCAGATCTCGTTAGTTGTTGGCTGATCTTTTGACAGCCTGATGCCAATCCATTGGATTGGGATTGGTTTTTTGTTGTTGCGTTCGACCGTGGTGGTCTAGATCTCCAGAACCTGGTGTGTGCCGTCTGCTTGCGGCCTAGTTCATCCACGGTTTGGCATAAAAAAACTCCCCCCGAGAGGAGAGTCTTTGATCAAACTCGATGAAATTTCATCCAGTTCTTCAGTAGCCCCAAGGGGATTCGAACCCCTGTCGCCTCCGTGAAAGGGAGGTGTCCTAGGCCTCTAGACGATGGGGCCAAGAACGTGATCGAAAAGTCTTCTGAACTTCCGCCACCCTGTGAAATTAAGGTTCAGCCTGACCCTCCGTCAAGACAACGTTCTCCTTCTCTTGACCTTGGCCCTGCCAGACGGGCACGTTGAAGGTGAAGCAAGCTCCTTTGTCTGGTTCTGAGATCACCCAGATCCGGCCGCCATGGACTTCAACAATGCGCCTGCAGACCGAGAGTCCAACCCCGAAGCCTGAGGCTCCAGCTGATGTTTGAGGGAGCCGGACGCGGTCAAGAAAAATGCGCTGTTGCTCTTCTTCCGGAATCCCTGGCCCGCTGTCGCAGATACTCACCTGCACCCACTGACTCGTGCGATGCAGCATGGTCAAGGAGATCAAACCTCCGTTGGGTGTGTACTTCAGCGCATTTTCCAGCAAATTCAGGAGCACCTGGCGCATCCTGCGCTGATCGGCAAACACCTTGGGAAGATCCGCAGGGATGTCGGTGTGGATGGTCACATCTCTGCCGAGCCAAAGTTTCTCGAGTTCCAGAATCGCTTCGGCGGCAACACTGGCTAAATCCAGGCGCTGGGGATTGAACAAGGCCTCCCAGCGTGTGCTCCCCACCTCCAACAGATCCATGGAAAGCAACGCGATTTCCTCGAGGCGTCTTTTGAGGACATCCCTGAATCGATGGATATCGATTTGGCCTAGTTCTTGACTTTGCACAGCAAGCGTGGCCGCGGTGAGTGGTGTACGCACTTCATGGGCCACCATGCGCAGCAAGCGCTCTTGGGCTTGCAGGCGGTCAATCAGGGTTTCGTTTTCCTGACGCAGCACCAGCAACTGATCCTCGAGCTGAAGCTCTCTTTGGGTGCGGCTGCCGTCGAGCTCTGTTGGCTTGAGACTCAAGCCAAGGCCACTCACCACCTCGTCTTGCTGCCAGCGCGGCAACCAGCCACGCAATTGCTGAAAGATGCTGCTGCCCGCAAACACCTGTTTTGGCTGCGGTTGCAGCTTCACCAACGATGGGGTGACAACCAAGCGGTGCAGTTCCAGCAACTCAGGTTGTTGGCTTGGATCTGAGATTTGAAGACTGACGTCGAACCCGCAATCTTCGTTCTGCAGGAATTCGACCAACTCGCGGAGGTCGCGGCTGGACAGATGGTGGCGACCAGCAACGAGTAACAAACTCAGTTGTTGGCGCGGATTGCGATCAATCCCATCCACCGACGGAGCTTCGCAATGTTGAGGCTTACCTTATGGGTTTTTGACCTGTCCCGCAGATCCGCTAAGAAGAAGGAGAACACTCTGTTGTTACCTAGGAGACGGCATGTCCCTTCTGCCGCTTGAACAACGGGGCTCAAAGCCACCGAACGGAGAGCCTCCAGTCTCCGAAAGGATGTACTTAGACAGCAATCTGAGGCGGTGGTTTGCGCGGAACCTTGGACTCTGGAGGTCTAGACGTCAATATCTTTTCAACAATGAGGAAGTCTTTTTCCTGGACATGATGATCCGGGTTGAGATCTTCTCGGAATTTCAATTTGGTGAGCCTCGCTACCGCTTCAGTTGGTGGCCTGAACGAGAAACAGACTTTTTTGATCGAAACCCCCGTTACGAGAAGGCCGGCGTCATGGAAGCCACATTGATGGGCCACCAACTCCAGCGGAATCGTGCCTACCTAGAGCCAACGGCTCACCGCACGCAGATCAGGCAGGTGGATGAACACGAAATGATCTTCGAATCTCATTATGGAGACTGGGATGTGCAGGAGTACACCCGGATGATTTATGACGACCGCTATCGCTCTCGAGCCATTTACAGCTGGCAAAACAACGTGCTCGAGATCGTTGAACATCACCACGAAACGCGTATGGAGGATGCCTCAGCTCCGATTCCGGCCTGAAAAGATCCTGTTCGGGTCAATTTGGGTCAAATTTGGACATCTTTCCACTAGCCCTAAGCGGTGAAGATGCGGCACCATGGCTGCGTATTCCGGTTTGATCCTTTGCGTCCCCTTAACCGACTCCGTTCTGCTCTGTCGGCACCATTGCTTTTGCTGCCTCTCTGCTTAGCAGCTCCTGCTGCGATGGCTCAGTCGGCCGCCAAGGCGCCAACGTCGCCTGCCAGCAATGATGACGTATTCCTGTATCGCGGCATGGGGTCGTCCTTCGTTTGCAACGCGCGCACAGCAGGGATTGAGTTCCCGAAAGCTGTTGGCGTTGCGGCGGCAACCTATGTCCAACTTCTGAATGGACGCCACGGCGGCAAGGTTGCATCCACAGGCAACAAGAAGCTGACCAATGAGCAGCTGTTTGCCGGTGCCGAATTTCAAATCATCACCGGTGCCATGCAGTTCTGTCCCGACAAGGTGCCTGCCGACGTCAAGACCAAGGTGGAAGAAGCGTTGAAGAAAGCCAAGGCTGCAAAATAAGCCGATCCTCTCGGCGTGAGAGTGGAGACACCCAGTTCAGGCTTGGTGCCTCCACGGCAGTGACGCCTGCACGCCAAGATCGGTGTAGAGACTCCTGTACATGGCTACCGCCTCCACCACTGCTCCGACGATCCGGCTGAAGGATTACAAGCCTTTTCCCTGTCGCATTCCATCCATTGCTTTGGATGTGGTGATCGGCTCTGATTCGGTTGAGGTCAGCTCGCGCATGGAGCTGACTCCGGTGTTGGGATCGGAGCCGCAAGCCCTCGAGCTTCAAGGGGTGGATTTGCGCTTGCAATCGATTGCCATCGATCACCACGAGCTCAAACCCTCTGACTACAGCATTACTTCGGAAAAACTGATCATTCACCAGCCCCCGCAGGTGCCTTTTCAGCTCAAGACGGTGTGCAGGATTGACCCGCAGGCCAATACCTCGCTTGAAGGCCTTTATGCCAGTGGGGGGATGTTGACCACCCAGTGCGAAGCCGAGGGATTTAGGCGGATTACTTACCACCCGGATCGTCCCGATGTGCTCAGTCGGTTCACGGTTCGCATCGAGGCCGATCGCGAGCGTTATCCGGTGTTGCTCTCCAATGGCAACGCCTTAAGCGCTGGGCCCCTCGCTGGTGATCCCACCCGCCATGAGGTGACATGGGAGGACCCGTCCCTGAAGCCCTCCTATCTGTTTGCCCTTGTGGCCGGTGATCTTCACGAGGTTCGCGATCGGTTCGTCACCCTTTCGGGACGCAACGTGAGCCTGAGGCTTCACGTGGAGCCAGGCGATGAGCCCTTCACAGCCCATGCCATGGAGTCGTTGAAGCGATCGATGGCCTGGGATGAACAGGTGTATGGCTTGGAATATGACCTTGATGAATTCAATACCGTTGCGGTGCGCCACTTCAACATGGGCGCGATGGAGAATAAAAGCCTCAATATTTTTAACTCCAAGTTGGTTCTTGCCGATGCAGAAACAGCATCAGATGCCGAACTTGAGCGGATTGAAAGTGTTGTTGCCCACGAGTATTTCCACAATTGGTCTGGCAATCGCATCACCTGCCGTGATTGGTTTCAGCTGTCCTTAAAGGAAGGGCTCACTGTCTTTAGGGATCAATGTTTTACGGCTGATCTTCATTCAGAGGCTTTAAAGCGTATTGAGGATGCGGCCATGCTCCGCAATACGCAGTTTCGAGAAGACGCAGGTCCAACAGCCCACCCTGTGAAGCCAGATGCTTATCAAGCCATCGATAATTTTTATACGACCACGATTTATGAGAAGGGTGCTGAGTTAATACGCATGCTCAGAACGCTTCTGGGCGAGACACGATTCATGCGTGGTATGGCGCTGTATTTCAAACGCCATGACGGAGAAGCTGCCACGACGGACGATTTTGTAGCGGCGATTGCTGAGGGTGCATGTCTTGAAGGTGAGCCGCTTGGTTTTGATTTAAATCAGTTCAAACGTTGGTATGAACAAGCCGGTACTCCCACGGTGACCGTGGAGCGCACCTGGGATTCCACCAGCGGGGTGTTGCGCCTGAACTTGCGTCAAAGCACGCCTCCAACACCGGGGCAGCCGCAGAAGCAGCCCTTGGTGATTCCCTTGCTATGGACCGTGGTCCCAGCCAATGGGGAGCCTGGGGAAGAGCAGCTTCTCGTGTTTGATCAGGAGGAGCACACGCTGGAACTCAAGGGGCTGCCGTGTTCAGAACAGCCCCCTGCTCTTTCACTCTTCAGGCAATTTTCTGCTCCAGTGCACTGGGAAGCGAGTCAAGAGCCAGCTGAGCTGTTCACCCTTTTGGCCTGCGACAACGATCCATTTGCCCGTTGGGATGCGGGGCAGCAGCTCTGGCGAAGGCTGTTGTTGGCTCGGGCCTCTGGAACTCCGAATGCCGATCTGGAAGGCCAGATGTTGGAGGCTTTGACCAAGCTCTTGGCTCCAGATGGAGAACAAGATTCAGCAGTGCTCTCCACATTGATGGCCTTTCCCGGCGGCCCTGAGTTGGAAGCACTTCAGCAGGAGGCTGACCCCCCCGCTTTGTACCGAGCGGCGTGCGAGCTGCGCGAGCAATTTGGTCAGTCTTTGGCCCCCCTGTTGCGGGAGCGGCTGAATGGTGTCGCGCCCGATCTTGCACTGGCATGGCCCGAGGGTCAGGGTCAGCGGCAACTCACCGGCTTGGTCTGGGCCTGGCTGGCTGCAGCTGGTGATTCAGCGGTGCGCAAAGCTGCTTTGGCTGCCGTCGGTGGTCCGTCGATGACCTTGGCACGTGCCGCTCTGCGGGCTCTTCAGCCTTTGGACTGCCCAGAACGAGAGGAAGCGTTGCGTCAATTCCACGATCGTTGGCAAGAGAAGCCAGTGATCTTTGACAGCTGGTTTGCCTTGGAGGCATCAACGCCTCGGGCGGATGGCTTGCAACGGGTGGCTTCCCTTTTGCAGCATCCACGCTTTGATCCGATGGCGCCCAATGCGGTGCGTGCGGTGTTGGGTGGATTCGCTGGCAACCTTTTGGTGTTTCACGCAGAGGATGGCAGTGGCTATCGGTTCATGGCGGAACAAATCATTGCCTTGGATCAGCGCAATGCGATTACCGCATCGCGCTTGGCAAAGGTCTTTAGTCGTTGGGGCACCTACAGCTCCAAGCGCCAAGCGCTTGTAAAGGCAGCCCTGCATCAACTCTCCTCTGCCCAGCTTTCCTCCAACACCCGAGAGGTTGTGCAGATGATGTTGGGATAAAGGTAGCTCAACTAAAATATGACTTGATGATTGGAGAGAGTGGGCGAATTTGCTCGACTCTCCTCTGATCATAAGCTGATTGGAATCACTATCATTCACCTTGATTGGTGGGCTCTAATTATTGTTCAGGGCCCATCTGCTTGAAGACTTGTTTACGGTATTGAGCCCCTTCTGATCCAGAATGTTTTCCCCATAATCCCTCCCAGTAAAAGTAAATCACCCCGTATCCACGATCATTTGCTAGCCGAACCTTCTCTTTTAAAATATTCATCGAGGTGGTTCGTTTGCCAAAGCCAGCTAAAACTCCAATCGAGATGGGGATGCCCCATTCGCGGGCTTTGCGTAGGGCAGGCTGGTCGAGATCTTTGGCATATCCCCTGAGGGAATAGGCATAGTTTTGAACAACAAGATCATCAATCAGCTGTCCTACCGCCCAGAGCTCCCAATCTTGAAGCCAATTGTTGTAGGCAAACCGAAATGGCCCTGGTGACAAACTAATTCGTACTGGAAGCGATTCTTGTTCCAAGCGAATGCGAAGTTCGCGAAGAAGACCAGTGAGCTGGCGGCGACGCCAGGTCATCCAATAACGATTGGTGTAGTCGCGGGGTGGAGCAATGCCGAATTCAGCTTCATAAAGCCCAGATGTGTAAGGGTCGTAGCCCAATTCCACAGGCCAAGCGAAGTGGTCATCGAGTTGCAGGCCGTCCATCCGGCAGCGTTTCATGACCTCAACCACGAGACCAATGAATCGCTCTCGCACTTGTGGGTGTGCAGGATTGAGCCACACCATCTCCTTGCCGTGCATTTTCATTACCGGGTCACCATTAGCCCGTGACAACACCCAGTCCGGATTGTTTTGAACCACCTCTGCCGAGGCGGGCTCCATTAATCCGTACTCAAACCAGGGAACCACTTTCATCCCGCGTTTGTGAGCTTCTTTGCTCAGGGTGCAAATGGGGTCAACCGTGACACCAGCGCTCTTTAGGGCGGGCTCAATCGGTGCAAATTCACTGGTGTGAAAGGTCGTTCCACGACTCCAAACATTGGGATAAAGCACGGAGAATCCTGCTTGCTCAAGCTCATCGACGGCTTGCTTGATGTTCTGCTGGTCGTAGTACAGCGGGCTAGGACTGTTGGTGAGCCAGACCCCCAACGCCTGTTTTCGCTCAACACTCGGTAAACGACTTTTACTCAGCAGCACGTTTGTGCCCTGGCCAAACGTGGCTGGCGGGGCCATGAACAGGCTGAAAGGCAGGCAGAGGGCCAAAAAAAAGTGACGCAACAGCACAGATCAAGCTTGGGTTGAGTTAGCGGAACATCGGGGCATAAGCCAGTCACAGCCAACGTTTAATGCAGTGATTGCCCGAGTTAAACAGTGCTGTTGTGCAATGCTCATGCCTCCATTCTGACCCAGATCAACAGCGTCACTGTTGGAGCCACAGATGGGCAAAGAAATAGAAGCGCGAGCACGCACGTGTGTCTTACGCGCCCACGCCTGCCCGCCCCTGCGTTACAGGTTGACCCGCTCATCCCTGACCTGATCACGGTTGTTGTTCTTCGATTAGAGCAACCATCCAGTCAGCGCCAGGGATTTCAGCCCCTAAGGCCCTACCCACCCCACCCTATTGATCGATCTGGGCTTGGGCGGCAGCATCATCATCATCACCCGGGCAGGTATTTTTACTTACGCCACGGGGTATAAGGGGTTTTTGGGGCAGACGCTATTAGGTACAGGCTTCAGAAATTTGCAACCTATTTGCCCTGGCAATCTTCTTCGTCGTAGAGAAAGTTCAGGCTCGTCACAGGGCTGCTGAGATCACCTGTGAGCTCTGAATCAGGCTTCAAGGCCACTCCGCTATTCGACAACCATTTGACCGCCTCTGCAAGGAGCCTGGGATTCACTTCACCCACGATGTTGCCTGCCGATCTGAAACTCATCCTTTCGAGTGAGTGGGTCTCAATCCGTTTTGGGGATGTGGATGACAGGCATTCTTGATAGTTGCTCGTAATAAAGCTTGTTCAAGAAGGAGATCTCCTGCCCTTAAGAGAACTAACTAAGTCTTTCTCTACTTGAAATTCATAAAAATGACCCCCCTGCTGAACAAAGAGGCCATTTCCGTCAATAATAAGTGAATGCTGTTTAATTTACCTTAACTGTATCCATTGAGTCTAAGGCTTTAGAGACACTCTTGAAATCAAAACCCATGCTCCTCAAAGCATGCCAGAAGTGGCCCTGTAGGAAGAAAAAAGCCAAGTAAAAGTGTGTATTAGCAAGCCATGCTCTTGCGGTATGCCCATTGTTTAATACAGATACTGTATCACTAAAATAGGGGGAGAATGCAAAATTGAGCTTTAAAGCCTCGCCATAGAATTCAACTGGATAAATCGTTGTATTCTGTGCACACCATATACTTGTCACGAAGCCCATTAGCGCGATTCCTGCAAGTGAATAGGAAAGAATTGCTTCTCCAGAGTAGATGAGTATTTTCTTGAAGGGACCAAATGGACTTGTGACAATGTGCCAAACCCCACCAATGGTTAATATAAAAGCTAATACTGCATGGCCCCCTATTACGTCTTCCAAACTGCTAATGGACAGGAAATTAGTCTGATAGCCCCACACCATCCCTAGGTCAATGTTGGGTTCAACCTTGCGAACTGCGCCAATGGCAGTGTCGTAAATTCCGTGGTGCTGTGCCCATTCAACAAAAGCAATTGCACCCAGGCCTAAAAAGATGAGATGGTGCCCAAGAATAAAAGTAAGTTTCTTGGGATTATCCCATTCAAAATGGAATTTTTCCGCTCGTCCTTCTGCCTTGGATAAATCCTTGGGAGCTCTGAGGGTGTGCCAAATACCAGCAGCTCCTAATACCGCAGAAGAGACCAAGTGAAATGCAGCTATAGCAATGTAAGGCTCTGTATTGGTGATAGTTGCATCTGCACCAAGGCCTAAGCCTAATGAAGCCAAATGAGGAAGAAGGATTAATCCTTGCTCCCCCATGGGCAGCAACGAGTCATAACGAGCCAACTCAAAGAGTGTGAATGCTCCAGCCCAAAACATGATGAGGCCTGCATGTGCTGCATGAGCAGCAATGAAAGAACCAGACCGACTCGCGACCCCTGAATTACCTGCCCACCAGTCATAACTGACTGATGGCTTCCCATAGGATTGCATTTGTTGATTTACTTAGGCATTGTCAGATTAAACAGCTTAGTGACGCCATTGGTCTGTTCTTTAACATTTTTTTGACTGAACAATTGGGCTGTAAATAAGGCATACAAGGATGCTTAAAAGACACAAGCTAATGGCTAATATCTTCCCACAACTCGTCTCTATGATTCCAACTCTCAGTATAAAATGCGCTCATATTCTCTTCAAAAGCTTCTTTCCGAGGCATCAAATGTTTTCTTCGTAGAGCTCGCTTCGCGTACTATTTGAAATTACTTCTTTCTAATGGCGTTATCAGAATTTGAAATCATTGTTGGTGGTTTGACCTCTATACCGGTACTTGCAAGTGTTTTCTTTGTAGTTGAAAAAATATATGGCTCTAAGAATTATCAAAGGAAGCCAGTGAAAGCTTCGCCCGCTCCCAAGTCAACGGCTCCTAAGCCTCCTGCCTCCAAGGCTTCTACCTCCAAGGCTGCTGCCTCAAAGACAGCTGCTCCAGAGCAACAAGATGGATCCAGCGTTAAGCCTCCCTCGACGAAGACTCCATCAACGAAGCTAAAGACATCTATTCCGACCAAGAAAAGTGCCGCTTCAACTCCTGCATCGGTACCTGACCAGGTTGAGTCCATTCAGACAAAAGTTTCTACGCCAGCTGAGAAAAACCCTGAGAGCTCCAAAGATACTTCCTCATAAAAGATGGACTTAGATATACTTAAAGGTCTACTTATGAGAAAATATTAAAGCTATTTTTCGCCTTATCAGCTTAAGTAAAATTAAATTTTAACCTGGTATTTGTCGATATTTGAGTTATCTTCCATTCATGTGATCATTGCCTCACCTGTTTGTTCTTGAGGCTTTGATTAAATAAAATATGTCCAAAATCTCTTTCTTACAGCAAATCGAATCCAGAGTCCAATGCTGACTAGCATTAATGCTAAAAACGTCATGCCCATGACCCACAGACTTGTCTTTTCAGTGCCCAGAAAATCAATACAGTGATAGTAGCCACCACATAAAAATAATATGAATCCTATCGTTCTGAAGTTTTCGAGTCCGTAAGGAGGGCTTGTTGATTTCTGCATGATTCAATTGACGTATTTGTTGACGAATGTAAACCAAAGAATCATTGTTGCTACTGCTGATGGAATAATTGCCAGCAAAGCACTTTCTGCCTCACTTCCGTCGACGATTAATGGCATGACGACAAGAGCAAAGAACAATACGAATATTGCATTGAGGATTGATCTAGATCGAAAATGTGATGCCATGAAGCCTGCTGTTTTTAGTTTGAATGCAGTTGCAAGACCTTCCATTCATCTATCTGCTAACTCTTGAACTGTAGTGTTCCTACGTTGACAAGCCTGCATCCTTATACATGACAGAGAATCATCTGATCGCTCTTGAGCCTTTTTTTGCTGTATTTGGATAGATGGTAAAGCCCAATGCTTTGGTTGATCTCCTCTTGTTTTTAATCTGCCTGACAGCATTTCAATTTAGTTGCCTATTGGCCACTTCTTATAACCTTTTCTAGCATCTATATTTTATCAAGCCTTAGGCAGGCAAATCCTAAATTGCTATCGGTGCGAAATGATTAGTTTTGTCTACCTGTTTTATGGCTATTAACTTGGTAGGCATACTCCTCCCACGCCAAATGACTTGATTGTCCAAGCATTGACCATCGGCATTGGTAATACTTAATTTCTAAATTGCATTAGCGGCATGTTGCTGAAGAGGGCGCTGCCCTTGTAACTTCGATGGGTTATTCTGACGAGTTAGCGAATTGCTTTCAACAAAAAAGCCTGCACAGATTTAACTCCTTGCAGGCACTTTTTCGATCACTAATAGTTTGCTTGGTTTGACTTCTAGAAAAGATTGGCCGTACTCACTAGTGAAGTCCATAGATGGCGTATGGCTATGTTGCCTCCAATGCCAAGTACTGCAATGAATGCTGCGAAATAAAAGAGCTGGAAATGCCCAGTTCTGTTATTGGGCATCCAGACGTCGGTTTCTAGAGCAGGTTTCACCCTAGACCTACCTGGGAAAGAATCCCCTGTCCTGTTAGGAGCTCTGTACCTAGACCAATGACGAAACCCAGCATCGCGAGGCGCCCATTCCATTGTTCTGCAAAGAATGAGAAGCCAAATTTTGAATCACTCATCTGAGTTAAGAAATCTGAAGAAACTGTAACAGATTATTGCGCTTTCCGGCCTGTCTGTTCTTTTTCACCTTTCTTGTTGCTTCTCGCTAAGGGGCTGCTTCAAGTGATTTCCAGGAACCAGTGCGCTTGCCGCGCAAGCAATCAGTGCCCTTCCAAGCTTGCGTCCACACATATTTTGTCTGGCGGAGCGTCAAAGAGGTATTTGTTTAGGCGTGTCTTAATCGATTTTCTATGACGGGACCACTTTCTCTGCAAAATTTTTCATGCGTTTTGTTCATTGCAAGGGAATGATATTTATTTGTCGGTAATGACCAATTATGAATTCATCTGCAAAGCACTCAATCTTGCTAGACATAGGTGAATCTCCTTCAAAGCGGGTTTTCAATTGTGCTTATGGAATTGATCCAGAAATAGTTCTACTCTCTACAAATTTCTATTATTGTATGCAGCCATCTTTAATTGCTTTTGCATTCTTTTTTTAAGACACTATCGCTGTTGCCATGTTGACACCTTAAGAGTCATGCGAGAGTGAAGCCCCAGTCGTCACTACTGCAGGGCGCTCCAGGAGATGGACGGTGTTTTAAAAACCTAACGTTTAGGCCTCTAATTCGCTTTACAATTCAAGGTACTGTCCCTCAACCTCGCGCGGGCTTCTAAATCGCGAAAGGTTGATGGTTGTGGGACTGTTGACCCCGTCCAAAGAGTCACCTATCTATTTTTCTCCAATAGCAGACTTCATTAGTGTGAAAAGTTCTCAATAGCTGTGACTTATGAGCGTGATGCCTGCACAAAAGCGAGGCATTCTCTCTTGCTCCCTTGACCTCTAGCACTGGGACTCTCTGAGAAAGGGAAGGTTCGGACCGTAAATTTGAAAGGTGGATGTCTTCTCCTTCTTCTGGGGCTATAAAGAGTCACTTTTCCCTAAGGTGTTGACTGGAGCAATCAATACTTGACACGGAGTTGTGATTGCGGTTACGCGCCTATCTGTTTTTTGTCATAAATTGAATCTAAGACTCAAGGATAATGAATCAGTTTTGATTCTCAGATGAAACCAATTAAAAGGCGTAATCAGCCTCAAGGTCATGCAAGTAATTCAATTAGCATTTTTGATAAAATATCTAGCAATCCAAGCTTTTGTCGCGATGAGTGGAAACCATCAAAAGACGAGCTTGAAGGGGAAATAAATGATGCTATTGAGTCAATAAGGTTTGCTGTTTTGAGCCTACAGCTAAAGATAAAAGCTACTGACCAGTATGTACTCGGATTGCTAGATGTCGTGGCCGATGACTACAGAGCTCAACGGCCATCAGGGAAAAACTGAAGTAATGATTCTTCCATAAAGCCAGCTCTGTTTAGGTGCAACTTAATAGTAACCACCAGTCGGAATTCTTGTGGATTGTGGAGAGAGCAATCCTGCTCACTCCTTTTACTCCCTTGAAGCATATAAATAGTTTTAGTATTTGCTATTGCTATGTGATTAGCGTATTGGAATTCTTCGCTGACCCCAGGTCACTTTTGCATTACTGGCCGAGCTTATTAATGCGGCGGTTTTGTATCAACGATGACATCTATTCGTAATTTGCAAGATGATTGATCAATTGGCATGGCTTTGAATATTTGAAACACTTTTTCCTATGATCAAAAAACTTTCCTTGGCCTTAGTTCTCATGATGCTAGGAGCATGTTCGTCGGAGTCGGATACTAAGGAATCCACAAATGATACCGCATCCCAAGAACAACTGTCCGCAGACAGAAGTGGTGTAGAAGCCTATGAGCAAAACGACACCACCCTTTCCGGGGAGCAGAACAACAAAGAGTTTGTCAACAAACTCGACGACAAAGCTCTTGTCAGCGCTCTGAGGGATGGTGGTCATGTCATTTACCTTCGACATACTAAAACTGTTAAAGATTGGGGTGACCAGGTCAGCCCTTCACTTGATCTCTCCGACTGCAATACCCAGCGTCGCCTGAGTACTGAAGGTAAAGCTGATGCCAAAGTGATCGGCGAAGGTATTAAGGCGGCAGGTATTCCCGTTGGAGATGTCATTTCAAGCGATTACTGCCGTGCATACAACACAGCTGATCTAGCTTTCGGCACCTACACCAAGAACTCAAAACTGAACTTCCTGCCCTGTGTTGAGTGCACTCCGGAGGGCTACAAAGAATACGCGACGCGCGTTTCTCCTTTGATGTCCGCGAAGCCTGAGTCTGGAAAAAACACGTTCTTAGTTGGACATGATGATCCTTTCCAGGGAGTGACAATGCCTGTCGTTCCAGCTGAGGGTATTTATCCCGAACCGATGGGTGTTGCCTATATTGCAAAACCCCTTGGTGATGGCAAGTTCGATCTGGTCGCCAAGATTAAGCCTAATCAGTGGCAATCGTTGGCTCAACTCTGATCTGTCCTCTACTGCAAGTCCTTTAGAGGTAGCTGGCTCATTGATTGAGCCAGCTTTTTTAATTCGATGAGTATCTATATCATGATTCGTGTTTGTTATTTACTGGCTTGATGCTTTGATTTATTTGAATTTCTGTTTTTGAATTGCATCTAGGTGAGATCATCGTGGTTCGTAGTAGTCTTTATAGGCTTCGCTTTTTTCATGAAATCCAAGGGTATACCTCCATAAATCGTTATTATTATGGGAATGAATACCATCCCTACGATTAGAAGGCCAATAGGCTGCTGTTGTTCATATTCCCTTGTGGCCGCATAAATAGCCAAAGTACAAACAACAGCATAAAGTGACATTGAAGTTATGAATTTTAGCACTTTGATTTATTTGTATATTTTTTACTTTAGGAAACCGTGTCGTATTTAGTGGCATTTGTCGCTACGGCTGAGACTGTCTTTGATTACCTG
Source organism: Synechococcus sp. MVIR-18-1 (assembly GCF_014279835.1). Lineage (NCBI taxonomy): Bacteria > Bacillati > Cyanobacteriota > Cyanophyceae > Synechococcales > Synechococcaceae > Synechococcus > Synechococcus sp. MVIR-18-1. The sequence goes on from NZ_CP047942.1 coordinate 917,112, forward strand.
GCATGGTGACTAAAGAAGATCAGGCTCCGTTCTTAGTATAGTTTGGCAATAAAAAATCGGTATTAATGGTTTTCGATTCCCAGGGGCAAGATTTTCTAGCCTGATTGAGTCTAGACAAGGATAAAACCGTTTTCTATCTCTTACAAAAATAATACGCTGTAAGTTTTCTGGTGTAGTTCGTTTATCTGGTGTCTTACATCGACTCGGTCTTGGATTCGATCATGTTTCTCTAAGCAAAAAAAAGCCGCCCTGTCCAGGAGCGACTTGGTGTATGCGCCACCGTGTTGACCAAACGGTGCCTTCTTCTATTAAAACTAAATGAGAGCCAATTGTCCCAGCGATAAGAACAATTTAATTACTCACTTGTTATGAGGGGTTGTAACTTATGCAATTCTCTCAGTTGTTGGGGAATAGATGTGATCGTGCACAAATTAGACTTGAAAAGCCTTCAGTCACAGCCTTATTACTGATTCGACGATGCTTGTCTCCGTTGTCTCCTCTGAACTGTTGGGTTTGACACCTCTCCTGTATTTGTGAGTGGGGCGTTTGTATTTATACCAATGCCAGTACGTTATGCATATAATTCACTTGTTGTGAGCTTATTGCTCCTCCTCTTCTTCTTCCATTTTCATTATTAGCTCTTTATTCTCTTCTGAATAACATGTTTTTATGAAATCTCCAGGTGTAAAGCTGTCATAGCTTTCGGCCTCGAATTCTATTTCTCCACTTTTAATCTTTTCTAATACTTCATTTGGCTCTAAGCCTGCGGGCGCTTTTACCGTGATGTGATAGATAGTGGGAAACTTTAGCGCCCAAGAGTAAATAGACAAGTTTTAAATACAGAAGATATTTTTATTTTAACTTCCTCCGCTGTTCTATTGCTCTGTCATCTGATTCATTTGCATGTAGTTCAATTGCTTCTTCCACCCTGCCATCAGTTCATGTGGTGGCTGGTTTGGGGTTTGGGCCAGCTGAAAGTAAGAAATGTATTCTAGATAGAGGGTGGTAGTAAGCATTCTCTTGTTTGGTTGGTTTCGACTATTTTTGTTTAATATCCTCTGAATTTTCTTGATCCTAAGCTATGGCCTTGCATTGTTTATTTGTTTCTTTTATTCGTCAGACGGATTACTTCGCTTTTGGTTTTAATTCTTGCAAGCCAAGGTTCTTTTGGAGGTGAACAGTATTTGAAAAGGATTTATTGAAGTTTGTTTTCATTCCTCTCCGATTAGGATGATCCATATTTTTCTCTGGAAATGGGCTAAAGCTTCGATTTAAATACTTTTACTGGCTTTTTACCCCTTAAAAATTTTAGAATTTTCTTTTAACCAATTTCTAATTTGCTTTTTTGTTTATGTGAAGGGAGTCTTGATAAATCTCTAATTCTTTTTTTGCAGTAATCCATTCGTCTAGAAGGTTAGATGTCTGGTAGTCTTTCCAGTTTATTTCGCAAGAAATGACTCGAGCATGCAATGCTCTTTCTGTTTTAGTTCTAAATCGGATAGTACCGCTATCAAGAGGGGCAATTGCAAAATAATACCAGTTTGGTGTAACCACAAATCTCTCCTATTCCTTCTATCAAAGCGTAGCAAGGATCTTGTTGGACTATTAAACGAAATAATCTTTCTGATTCAGTATGACAAGATGCTATTTCATTTTAGTCACAACTAATTTACTTTCTTCCCTGCCATTTGATGCATTGATATGTAAGAAAGGCTTTACTTGTTTTGTTTTTGGTATGTAATCTATTCAAATCAGGTTTTGAAAGGCTATGGATTGGCGAATAATTGCTGTTTTTACGCCCATTGTGCTAGCAATCTCTTGGGCTGTCTTTAATATAGGGCGTGCGGCGTTGGGACAGCTGCAATTAGCTGTCAAGGATTTCAAGAAAAATCAATCATGATCAGCTTAGTGTGTTTCGATCCTCCAGGTTTTTAGCTTCTGTTTTATGAGCCTTTTGCTCTAAATCTTTAGTTTTATATTATTGGGTTCAGTAAGTATTGGGTTTTTGCTTATGATGGGGTGAGTTATTGCTTTTTCTTTCTTCTCTTTTGAAAAGTATTTGCTGTTGTGATTGTCTCAATTAGGCCCCGCCTCACTGTGGTTAGGATTTATTGATTTGTCAAAAGTTCTGTCAATCCCCGCGTTGGATTTGATTTAATAGCCCTTCATCTTCCTGTTCTAATATTGTTTTGAATAGAAGAATGGTGGTATCTTAGATGAAGTAATAAGTTTCTATTACTTCTAACTCGTCGTCAACGAGCTCTATGGCTATTAAGCTCATTTCATTCTGCCTTGATATTAAATCAGCCCAGGCTGTCTTTGCTAGTTCAAGCGTTTCATAAGTTCCAGAACTGTTTTCTTCTTCTACATCGCATTGAAAAATTTGATAGGGAGGCATGTTCAGTTTTTTTGGAGTTTTTTAGGCTTTTTTGGGCTTTTTGATCTGTTTTCGTTAGAGTGATTCTAAGTCTTGCTGCTATCTATCGGTTAGTGCATAAATGCCTATCACTCTATCTCCTGTCATCTATTACTTGAGAATGTTGTATTGGTTAATAGTCTCAGATTGCTTAGCCTCCATGATTGAGATGTATTGTTATTTTCTTCCCTAATGGTTTCTTTGTTTATCGAAGCATGGCCTGTTGAACTAACTTATGGAGACAATCAAGTTTTGGTTTTGGGAACATGGGTTTTTATGCTTACAACGTGTATGGCTCTACTGCTTGGTGCGATTTCAATGTTTGAAGAGGATATTCCTGAACCGGGTAGAAGGAACAAGTGAAGTTATTATTGCCTAGCTAGATAGCGCAAGAGGCCACAAATATTTCTTTATAACTATCGATCCTCATGGATGCCGACTGTTTAATGTAGATAAACTCCTCCGATAGAGCACAGGGTTTTACTCAATAATATGTTTCTTTCTTGAGGCATATAGGGTTTTATGGATAACAGTAGTGAATCTGAAGTGAGGCATATGTCATGATCTTGGTTTCCAGTTCATAAAATCTACACAAAAAAAGAGCTGGATATATCCAACTCTTTTTTATTCTTGGCTAGATCTTAGGTAGCTAGTCGGCTTCAACCGAGACTGATTTGAGAAATAATGCCTCGACCAGTCAGAAGTTCCGTACTGAGGCCTTTCACGAAGCCCATCATTGCAAGCCTCCCGTTCCACTGCTCAGCGAAGGATGAGAAACCAAATCTCGATTTCCTAATTTGAGTTTAAAATTTTAAGGTATCTTAAGTTTGTTGCGCACCATGCGGCTTAGGCATGTTTCTTTCCTGTTATTTCAATAGTAGATGCCCGCTTGTTTGTTCCTCTCGCGAAAGGTCAGCTTCAAATGGTTGTCAAGGAAAGAGTGCTCTTGCTGTGCAAGCAATCAGTAACATTCCAATTTTTCATTCCAATGTCTTTTTTTGGGAAATCATTTATGCCCCCCTGAACCTTTCTGACATTGCGGTTTTTCAGTTGCTCCCATGGAATTCCTCCAAAATAATTTTGATATATCCCAAGTTCGTCACGGTGTATTCAGCTATCTTGAATTATTAGTGTTTTTCTTGTTCAAGAAGAGTTACCTTTGATGCTTTGATGAAGCCTGACAGAGATGAATCAGGCAAGCCCCAGCAGTATTCCTAGAGTGGCAGTCTTTCACCTTGATAGGGTTTTAATATCGTACCGTTTTGGTCTTTACCTCGTTGCATCAAAAAAGTAATGTCCCTCAACCTTTCGCGGGCTTCTAAATCGCGAAAGTTTGATGTCTGTGGGACTGTTGACCCCGTCCAAAGAGTCACCTATCTATTTTGTCTCATAACAGACTTGGTTCGTGCAAAAAGCTCTCATGAGCTGTGACTTATGACTACAATCACTAAGCCAATATGTGCACTCTTTCTCTTTTTTCTTTGCCCTTTAGTGCTGAGACTCTCTACGGAATGCGAGGCCTTATACCTTTTATATAAAAGTAAGGCACTTCATCAATCCAACTGGACTAGATAATGCCTCATCAGCTACATCGTTCTGTGCTTTATGACCTAAGCGGACATGAGCAACTTTGGTTCGACCAAGTAAGAAGTTGTTTGTTGTATCTACGCAACATGCTTCGAAGAAGCCACTCCCTCACTGAGTGGGTTTTTGATGCCAACTCTCATGTGTCATTCCAACTGTGCAGCTAACGCCTCATTAGCAACACCTTTAAGTCAATTGAGCCTGGTCGGCCTGTGCTTTATGGCTTGGGCGGACACGAGCAACTTGGTTTGACTTAGTGAGCAGTTGACGGGTATGCCTATCGAGGAGACACAGCAGATTTCTTACTTCCCATCCAACTGACTATTGGATGATGACGCAACGTTCAAGCGGAGCCGCTTCTGTCCAGGGGGTGGCTTTTTTATTGCCTTCTGTCGTGGGTCAATCCAACTGTCCAGCTAACGCCTCATCAGCAACATCGTTCTGTGCTTAATGCCTTTAGTGCAAGGCCCTTGCTTGATTTGACTGAGTGAGTCGTTGATGGAGGAAGAGTTCTTTATTCGGTTTTGGATTAAACAGTTCGTTCCTGTAAGCCACCCATTGGCGTAGGTTGTTTTTTTATGCCTTATTTTATGGGATTCCGTGAGTAACTGTATCGCCTTCTACCCAGGCGATTTCTGCGTTGTCAACGTTGGCGATCTGGAACATGGTGTTCACCCTCGGGTCTCTCGCTCCGCCTTCAAACCAGATGACCTGCCCCATGAATCAGTCGCCGTTGCCCTTCTGAGCCACCTGCTGTTGAGTCTGAACAATCACGATCTTGCCTGGACGAACTGAAACTCATTTGCTCGAGTGAGTTGGTCTCACCCCAATGGGTAATCTCGCCAATCTGCTCGGATGTGGCAGCAGCAGCCTGATTACTCCCGATACAAAGAGAAGCTCAACTGTGAAGGCTGGCTGGTCAATAGGCCAGAAGGGATGCTCCTCCAGATCAAGCCCAATGCAGCAACGCAACATGCTCAGTTGGGCCATTCATAACTTGATGGCCGCGGCTGGTGTTGGCATCAAACACAAGCAGCCATACGTCACTGTTGGTGCCGTACGCGAACTTGATGCGTTGTTGGGCCTTGTACTCAAAACCAATTCTCCCACTTTTTTACTGTTGCAGGCATTTGTGGGTTAGCGCCAAATACGAGCAATAACCCAGGCAAAAATGCCACAAGTGATAGCGAAGCCGATAGTTGCAAACGACCCCATCAATGGGGGTACTGCCCAACTTGGAACTAAGTAAGACAGGTACCACAGCACATTGCGTAGAGCGCCGCTGCCTAGGCACCAAACAGGTAACCAGTACATGGCTGGAACAAAGAGCACCGACAGGACTGTCGTAGTGACAATTTGCTGGGTTCTGTTCATACAGTCATTTAGGGGCAACGTCCCACATGGCGAATTTCGTAATGAACCGCTTTTCGCAAGTGAGGTTGCGACTGATTAAGTAAAATTCCTTTAACAGCTTACAGATGAAACCACTGTTCCTTATGTAGTTAGAAGATATAAAAAGAGCGATAGCTCATGCCTGAACGTGTTGTGATTTATCCAATCCCCATCATTGGGGCCATCCATTCCGCATGAATTGCTGCAAGCATAGACATGTCAAAGGCATGAACAGCTGGATTGGTTTTATCGACAAACCACAAGACTCCAAACGGAGCATTAATAACAAGTTGCAGCTTCCATCGCCAAGTCACGATTTTCCAAATCTTTTGGAGCAACGGCTTTGGCTCAACAGATGGATCTGTCATCATCGTCACCAAATGGATTTCTAATATGGCTTTCTACAGCTGAGTTGTGTGTCCGCCAGAGGAGAGGCGAGTTACAAACCACTTTCAACCTCGATGGGACCTTGATTTGTTCGGACGAATCCAAAAAGAGATTCTCGTCGCTTAAATACCGATGAAGGGGAAGTGTTGTGAATCTTGGCTTATTCTGAGATCAAGCCCCGTGGCCATCGGTGAGGATGGTGGATATTTGCTTCGAGAATTGCCTCATCAAGTTGCGGCTTTGATTTTGATAATTTTCTTTTTATTACCGAAAATCCAAGAAAGCACTAAATGCTTTCATCCTTATTCAAGAATTGCTGTGATCAGATGAGATCTGTTTCGCAACTCTTCAGCGGAATGCCCTTTAATGCCCCGACTCTTTAGCGCAGACACAATACCTATTCTCATTTATTACCAGAGATTGTGACTATTTTTCCCAAGTAGCTAAATCCTGCGAATAAAATTTTACGACTTCAACATCAGTCAAAAACATGGATCTTCGTCTTGTTGAGCTGCTTGGGAAGTATCAGGAAGAAGAGCTTGAAGCAATAGAAATATGGTTTAACCATACGCAGCCATTGGCTCTTGAAATCATGGGAAGCATGAAGATTGCGCGAGGTACCATTAAAAGGGAACAAAAACCGTAAGTGTTTTCTGCGGATGGTTGAAAGGCCATTTCTTTTTCATAAATGACCTATTTATACTCACATTTTATTACATACATATTTTGAAAATCTGATCTGTTTTTTTATTTTCAGGCAATCTTGCTTGCAAGTATTTAGTATTGTTTCTTTATATCAAACTATAAATAGTGTCGCTTGAGCCTTTTGATTTAAATGCCTCACGAAAATGATCATTCTCTTTGTTTTGATGACTTGTATATTATTAATTCCTGTATTAGCAGCAACCTAAAATCAGACGCTTTGGATATATGGTTAATTACTGGTTTGTTTTTGGGCTTATTGAGCTAATCACCTCTTCTTATGTTCAAGATAAAAATACACGGCCTAGTATTAGTTGATTGTGAACGTTGATTTGAAAATTGCTAAGACTATCCAGATCGAAATTCCTATGGATGTCGTGAGTGTAAGGATCCATAATGTTAGAGCTCTACCTGTTGGCTTGTCATAAAGTAGCTTTTCAATTGATGTCTTATTGCTGAAGAGTAAATGGTCAGAAATTGACATCATTAACTTGCTTGATGTCAGTTTTCTCTGCCACTCAGCGCCGTATCTTGGATATTGTTGATATAAGGGGATTGAGCCTTTTTCACGTCCTGGAAGAATTCTAGAGACCTCGCTTGGAGGTATATCGTATCCAAATCGATTCATGTACTCGTCACTATCTAGCACATAGTCTATAAAATATTCAAACCCCTTTTCCCCAATGATTATCGATAGTGCTAAACATTCTGCTCCATTGTATGCTTTTCTCCCAAGAGCTCTGGCTATTACTTGTTCTGCCAATCGATAGTTGTTGTTGCATTCGATATAACCGCGTCGAAATCGATCAGACAAAAAGAGTCCTCGAATAAAATCCCGTATAGTGATCGAATTATTGCGAAGTTGTGATTCAAGATAAACTTCCCTATCGCTTTCCAACAGGTGAAAAAATACTTGTTGATAGCAGCTCTTTATTGCTTTTTCTGATTCATCCTCTAGGGCGATTTCTATGTTTTGATTGCTGACTGCCTTCACCCTCGAATTTTGGGTTGAGAGAGTGAAACTCTTTGAGGGAATTGTCATATTATTTTGATAATAGTTTCATGCTATGCTCGTTGTTACGCCATGATCTGTATATTGGTAACAATGCAGCGTATCAATGGTGGCTTTGCATTGCTTATAAGTTTCAGTCCTCTTGAGTCTCTACGTGCTTCATACTCTTATCGGGAATTGTTTAAAAGTCGAATTCCCTTTTCGATCAGAGAATTTTATAGTCTGATTGTCTTGATTGACGTGCTTCAGGCCATGCAGTGAATGACTTTAATCCTAATTATTTATATGTAGTGATTGATGTAATTATGCTTTATTGATGATTTTAATGGATTTTCTTAATGGTTGGCTAAAAGAAAAATCTTCAGACGTGGAGTTGTTACAACCAAAATCCTGCAAGTTGTCAAGAGCTCCACAGAATGATCGAAGAAACAACCAGTTAACCCAGGTGGCATGATCGCGATTGTTCGCTGGAAAGATATTGATCCTCTTAATAATAGAGGCCAAATTTACCTTTTCGGCAAGTGATCAAAGCGACACACTGTCCGCGTATCTCCAGAAACGCTCGAACTTTTTGAGGGCCTAGGTCGTGGCGCTGATGAAGAGTTTGTTTTCCCCAGTCCAAGGTGAGATGGGCATCTCACGCGTCAAGCAATTGGGGATGTCTGCAGAAAATGGGGGCGAGCCGCTGGATTCCATGATCATCCAAATCAGTTGTTTCATAGCCATGCAACGCAGGCGATTCGCCGCGGAGTAGATGTTTTCACGCTTCAGGTACGGCTCGGCCACTCATCAAGTGCAACCACTGATCATTACGTGGCTGCTTACCCTCGGGGCAGCAGTTTACTTCGACTTGGGTGAAGTTTCTGAAGGGAGCGACACTTCCTTCAGTCGTAATTCGCATTGCGTCAGAAAAGTTAGATCTCGCCACAGTTTCAAAAGAACTATGAAAACAATCATCTTCTCTATCATTAGCTAATATTGGAAGAGGTGGATTTCCTGCTTTTTACGGCTTTGTCATATGGTTAATTAATGATCTCTGCCGATCTACTTAGGGTGACAACTTGCCTTACATCAACGCATCACAATTATCCAGAAATACTGTCAAGTCTGGTGCCGTTATTCGCTGGAGTGGTGGTAATGACCCAGCGAGATCTCATCACTTACTTGCTCAATACGGAGGCTGATTGGCCATGGCAAGAGCAAAAACAGAAGAGATCTCCGACCGCATCGATGCCCTTCAGGGAATGATCCTTGAGGGTGAGCCCAAGACTTTATGTCTCATTTTTGCGCGACAGCAGTGGGGGGTCTCAAGGGCTCAGGGTTACCGCCTTCTTAAACGTGCCTGGACGCAAATCAAAGCTGATGTTGATGAGACCGGTATTGATAGACAGGAGCTGTTGGCCTGGTCAATTCAGACGCTGATGGCTGCTGCTGCTCAGGCAAAACAACAGAAGAATCCTGGAGCAGTTGTTACTTATATTAAGCAGCTCGACTGGATGACGGGTTCAATTCAATAGTTGGAAGCAGTTCTCAGCGCAGACGTTGAAGCTTCAGGTCATATTTACGACGGCACGGTTATTCCCCGTTGGCTTGCTTGAGATGATTTGGAGGCGCTGCCCCCGCCACGAGAGGTGTTTTTTATTGCCTTGAGATCAGAGTCCATAGCGGACGCTGTAATCACCCAATCCTTAGCTCGTCGCTCCAGGTATCGTCCTCACGCCTCAAACCCACTCCAACAGAGCCGTGATCAGCTGAGCTGATCACGGGGATCAGGAGCGCTCACGCCGGGAATTGTGTCAGCAGCGCAAACTTCCTTTACATTGCCGGTGTCGGGTTAACCGACCTTCTTTATTCGCCACCGGGATTCATCCCACAGGCTCCTTTCCGTTCTCATGACTACCACCATCCAGCAGCGCTCCGGCGCTAACGGCTGGCAGCAGTTCTGTGAGTGGGTCACCTCCACCAACAACCGTCTTTATGTCGGTTGGTTCGGTGTGTTGATGATCCCCACACTGCTTGCCGCTACCACTTGCTTCATCGTTGCTTTTATCGCCGCTCCTCCGGTTGATATCGACGGCATCCGCGAGCCTGTTGCAGGTTCACTGATGTATGGCAACAACATCATCTCTGGTGCTGTTGTTCCTTCCAGCAACGCCATTGGCTTGCACTTCTACCCAATCTGGGAAGCTGCCTCACTCGACGAGTGGCTCTACAACGGCGGTCCTTTCCAACTGGTTGTCTTCCACTTCCTGATCGGCATCTACGCCTATATGGGACGTGAGTGGGAACTTTCCTACCGCTTGGGCATGCGCCCTTGGATCTGTGTTGCATACAGCGCACCTGTTGCTGCTGCATCTGCAGTGTTCCTGGTCTACCCCTTCGGTCAGGGTTCTTTCTCTGACGCCATGCCTTTGGGCATCTCTGGAACCTTCAACTACATGTTGGTCTTCCAGGCTGAGCACAACATCCTGATGCACCCCTTCCACATGCTTGGAGTGGCTGGTGTCTTCGGTGGTTCACTGTTCTCCGCCATGCACGGTTCATTGGTGACCTCATCCTTGGTTCGTGAAACAACCGAGACCGAGTCCCAGAACTACGGCTATAAGTTCGGCCAAGAAGAAGAGACGTACAACATCGTGGCTGCTCACGGCTACTTCGGTCGCCTGATCTTCCAATACGCCTCGTTCAACAACAGCCGTAGCCTTCACTTCTTCCTTGCAGCCTGGCCTGTGGTCGGCATCTGGTTCACCGCCCTTGGCGTGTCAACCATGGCCTTCAACTTGAACGGCTTCAACTTCAACCAGTCAATCCTTGATGGTCAGGGCCGCGTCCTGAACACCTGGGCCGACGTTCTTAACAGAGCTGGACTTGGTATGGAAGTGATGCACGAGCGCAACGCTCATAACTTCCCCCTCGACCTGGCAGCTGCTGAGTCCACACCTGTGGCACTTCAAGCACCTGCAATCGGTTGATCTGGAACCCCTTCAAAGTTCAGATCAACTGAACTAGAAAGCCCCCTCCTCACAGAGGGGGCTTTTTTGTGCCTTCCTTTCTTCCTCAACAACACAGAAAAAGCGATCACAATTCACAAGCAATCCTTCGATCCTTATCCAATAAGGATCCCTTCACATGTCACCCATTCCAGTTGAAAAAAACTAATGGAAAAAACTGACTAGCACGATGACAAAACCGGCCTTCTCAACTATATTTCGAAAAGTAACGGAGATTTATTGATGGGCGAATATGTCGTCTCTGAAAGCATCAACTTTCCGTTCCAACTTGTTATTAGCATCGTTGGAAGCATTTTGATTGGGGCGTATGCGCTCAGCAGCCAACCCAACGAAAACTCAGATGATGATGATTTCGGCAATGGCGATGGGGGCATGATGCAGCCGGTGGCCGCCACCGGAGCCATCTAAGCCCCAAATCAAACGACTTGCCTTCAAAAGCAGGAATTAACACTGCCGTCGGGTGGTGTTTTTTATTGCCTTCTGTCATGGATCAATCCATCTGGTCTAGCTAATGCCTCATCGGCAACACCATTCTGTGCTTTATGACCTGAGCGGACATGAGCAACTTGGTTTGACTGAGCAAGAAGTTGTTTGTTGTGTCAACGCAACATCCCTTCGAAGAAGCCACTCCCTCACTGAGTGGCTTTTTTGATGCCTTCTGTCATGGGTCATTCCAACTGTTCATCTAACGCCTCATCAGCAACACCTTTAAGTCAAATGAGCCTGGTCGGACTGTGCTTTATGGCTTGAGCGGACACGAGCAACTTGGTTTGAATTGGAAGGTAAATGTCATCGAGAGATGTCCATGCCACCTGGTGACCCGATTCCACTTTCCGTATGGCTGGCCTGCCTCTCGATTGGAGTGGGGCTGGGCGGAACGTTAATGCAATTCTTGATGACGGGTTAAGCGCTGGCTGTACACAGCTAAAACAAAATAGTAACCAAATCTTTTCAAAGAACTTTGCGTTCTTGGCAGCGAAGACTCGATATCAGTAGTAGTCGTTTCATTGAGCCAGTTTGCCTTGTAAGTTTTACTTAAATGATCTTCAATTTAATTAACTAAGCAACCAGCTAACTAACTAACTAACTAACTAATTCATGACTCATCAGCAACACCTTCTAGTCAAATCAGCTTGGCCTGACTGTGCTTTATGTCTTGAGCGGACACGAGCAACTTGGTTTGACTTATAGGGCAGATGTAGGGGATGCCTATCGAGGAGACACAGCAGATTTCTTCCTTCCCATCCAACTGACTATTGGATGACGACTCAAACACTTGCAGTGAGCCGCTTCTGTCCAGGGGGTGGCTTTTTTTATGCCTTCTTTTATGGGAGTACGTGAGTGACTGCATCACCGTTTACCCAGGTGATCTCCCCGCTATCAACGTTGGCTACCTGAAACATGGTGTCACCCTTGGGTCTCTCGCTCCGCCTTCACACCAGATGACCTGCCCCATGAACCAGTCGCCGTTGCTCTTCTGAGCCACCTGCTGTTGAGCTTGGACAATCACGAGGTTGCCTGGACTCACTGACAGGAAGGCAGGTGGTGGAGTGTTGGCCAGTGGTGAGGGTGCTGACGTTGGATGATCTGTGCTCATGCTTCGACTGCTCAGTACACCTGTTCTACTCCTTAGCTTGTCTTGTTCTTTCGCAGGATCACGACAACAGCACCACCAGCTTTTTCAAGGCAGCTCTCATTCGCTGAACCTAAGAAGATTGTGCTGATTCGCGAGCTTTGTATTGGAGTTTGAGCAAATATCTGCAGTGCGGATTACTCTTTTCTCAAGTTTCTTGTTTTGCCTCGCATCCAATTGATTTGCATACAGCAGCTTTAAACTGGTAAAACTGATTAATGATCAGGGCCTCTTCAATGTCGTCATCAGGAATTAAGGGAATGGGAAGAAGGATGAGAAGAGGTACAGGTCTGGAAAAGTCTTCGCTGCCACATAAATACGTCTTTACGCCCAACAAAAGCTTGGAAATCCTTTTGATGACAACTTCGCAGCTGTTTTGGTCTTCGAATAAGATCTGCGCTTTGAACTGAATGTCAATCTCGCAATCGTTAGTATCGCTTACGTGATTTGAGTTTCTCCATACTCCTTCAATCATCCACCACATTCCTCCGTTATGAACCCAAACTGTTGCCAATTCTGGAGGGTTTGCTTTGAAGATATTGAGTTGACAATTAAAGCCTTTGTCTTTGAGGATCTTGCAAATTCTTCTGCTTGTAAGCTCGGTTGCTTGCACGGGATTGATCGCAGATGTGCTCGTATTATCATCATCCTTTGCGCAGTTACTGCAGCTTGCAGATGAGGCATGAGCGCGTTCATTTCATACTAAGTAACTGTAAGTATTGTCTGCCTGTATTACGCGTTAAGAGGCGGTAGAAGGGAGAAGGCCAAGTAAAGACTTCTCCTAGCTAGATCAGGGGGTTTTAATGCCGCTGATTTTGGCTATCTGTTGGATTGTCTTAGAGGAAAAGCAAGTTAAGTTCATCAGTGTCTCAGTACACATGTTCTGCTTTATTGCCTTCGATGAGAGATATCTCTTGGTGGTGGGGTGGAGATAACCCGGTGGTAACGCAGGTCCATAGATGCCCCGATGGGTTTCTACAAGGGAGCCACAGGTGCGGCAGTTCCATGTCTTCGCAGATGGAGCCCACTTGCTGTTGTGCGGCTGAATGGTTCCGCAATGGATGACGGTGAACTCGGGCATCAGTTCTTACCTCCCATCCATTCATCGAGCTGAGACCATATTGGCGTGATTGCTGTCTTGAATCTGTCGACGCCATAGCCATCTCCATAGGTGCTCTTCATGCCGTCAAGAGCATGCCCCACAAAGGCCTCCAGGACGTCCTCAGAGCCGCCTAAATCTCTATTAATACGTATTAGTCCATGACGGAAGCTATGGCTGCTGACGTCCTTGTTAACCCGCTGTAGCTTCCTGTTAATGATGGTATTAGAGGGCCAGTGGAAGTCGAAGTCTTTTAGCTCTTCACATAACCAAACCGGCAGAGGAATGACTCGATTGGACTGCTTATTCTTTGTAGCCTTCTGTGCCTTGAACTCGTGCTTGATTGTGAAAGTACAAGCATCAAGATCAAAGTCTTTTGCATCACGTCGTTTGATCTCACTGATACGTGTTCCGGTGTAAGCCTGGATCAAGATTGCCAGCCTCTGATTATTTGCAATGGTTGCCAGTAATGCAGTCAATCCTTTGTAATCAGGCTCAATTGCGGTGTAGATATGCTTTACCTCGCTGGTGCTGAAGTCAACTCGCGTGAATGGGTTTGTCTCCAGGTCATGCAGCAGGCCGCTCTTGATGCTGACGTTGATGAGAGATCGAAGAGTCGCGCAGTTGATCTCGATGCTTCGCGGGCTTAACCCTTCAGAGGCCATTGCCTGCATCCACGCCCTGATGGTGACCGGTGAAGCTTCAGACAAGGAGAAAGGACCCGCTGGATAGCGAACTTCTGATTTGAATACCAACCATCGGAGAAGTCCTCACCCGTCTTGCGCTTCTTGACCGCCACCGCCTCGTTCACCAGGTCACGCCAATCCAGACGCTTGATCTGGTCGTCGTTGGCTATCTCACCCCAAGTAATCGTCTTGGCCGTTGCGTTGTCGAAATCATTAAACCCGTCTGGGTTCGTTGGAATCGTCCACTCGGTGCCTTCTGTGTCCGCTGCCTATCTGCTCTGTCCTCCCGTGGTTGCTGCCTGCTGAAGCTCAGCTATGGCCTGTGCTGCTCTCTTGGTGGCTTGAACCTGATCCCTGGTCTCAAGGCTCTTGGCCGTCCGCTTGCCATCGATCCACAGCACTACCTGGTAGATGCCGCTGGCCTTCCTCTGGATTGTCCTCTATGGCCTTGCCATTGTCGCAGTTCTCGATCAGTGTTCTGCACCAATGCCGCAGTATGACTGGACTTTGCTGGTGCTGACTGCAGTATTACTTAGCGGAACATCGAGCTGACAGAACTTTCCTCATGGATGCGCCAGATCGCTTCGCCGAGCATGTTGGCGACAGACAGCACATGCAGCTGGGGAAAGGTGTGATTGGATGCGATTGGAATGCTGTTGGTGACCACGACCTGTTCGAACAGTCCATCAACAGACAATCGCTCGATCGCTGGTGGAGAGAAAACGGGATGGGTGGCACAAGCAATGACACCAGTAGCGCCTTGCTCTCTCAGCAACTTGGCACCAGAGCAGATCGTGCCTCCGGTATCGATCATGTCGTCGATCAGGATCGCCGTGCGACCGCTCACATCGCCAATCACGGTGAGGCTTTCAGCCATGTTGTGACCAGTTCGGCGCTTATCGATGATGGCGAGAGGCGCACCGTTCATTTGTTTAGCAAAGGCCCTGGCTCGGGCCACACCACCCACGTCAGGAGACACCACAACCACCTCTCCCAGGTCTTGGGCGGCGAGGTGATCCACAAGCACGGGAGAACCGTAAATGTGATCACAGGGAATGTCGAAATACCCCTGGGTCTGAGCTGAGTGCAGATCCATTGCCAGCACCCGATCGACTCCTGATTTGACGAGCAAATTGGCGGTGAGCTTGGCAGCAATCGATTCCCGACCGGCTGTTTTGCGGTCTGCGCGTGCATAGCCGTAGTAGGGAACCACTGCGGTGATCTGTCGTGCCGATGCCCGTCTGCAGGCATCAACCATGATCAGCAGCTCCATCAGGTTGTCGTTCACCGGAGCGCAGGTGGGTTGGATCAGGAAGACATCGCAGCCGCGAATCGATTCCTGAATTTGCACATAAAGCTCACCGTCGGCAAAGCGCTTACAGACCTTCGGGCCATCGGGGACACCAAGGTAGGCCGCAATTTCGCGGGCGAGTGCGGGATTGGAGGTGCCGCTAAACAGGCGAAGACGTCGAGTGTCGTGCTGCAACTTCTCTTGCTCGGCTCGGGCAGCGGTGAGAAAACTTGTCACGATGCCCGCGCTTGAAATCGGCGATGAACCGATCGTAGTGCTGCATCGCCTTCCTATCCATAAACGGTATGGATCGGATCTCCCTAAGGTCGCTTCATGCTCGATTTCACCTTGGCTCTTGTTGGCGCTGGCCCCCTTCCTGAGCTCTCGATACGCGAGGGTGCTCAACAGCTTGCCGATCGCTTTTCGGCTGAATTAGTTCCATTGGCCTGTGGTTCGGAACCCCACAGTGGCTTGCAGGCACTGGCATCGCGTCAGCGCGAACGAAACCGACCCACGCTGCTGCGTTTGAGCGGTGATGCGGCGATGCTGCAAGGCTCCTCTGGAAGCTGGTTTGATGCTTTAGCCGCTTGGCGATGTCCCGTTTTGCTGTTGGCCCAGCCCAATTCAGCTGGTTTGATCCCTGGCATCGCACCTGCCTCCGTTGCCTTGTGTCACTCGCTCAGCATTCCTTTGGTTGGTTTGGCGCAACTTGGGGGCAGCTGGGATTCGGCGGCACGCCGAATGGATGGTTTGCCCTGGTGTGGCCTCTTAGACACAACAGATAACGGTGGGGCTGCTTCTGATGCGCTGGTCCGTTCCATCCAGCAGCGCTGGAAACGCATGAACCCAGGGATCAGTTCTGATCTGGCCAAATTGGCAGGCTGAGATCTGGCTTCAATTCGCGCAGCATCTGCTGACCGACCCGAGGTGCAAGAGGAAGCTCCGTAATTACTGGTGGTGAGGGCGCACTGATCGCAGCAGCAATCAGGCTGAGCATCTCTGTGCTGCTGATATCCGTTGTGACTTGATTGGAAAACACATTCAGCAGCTCGGGCACCACGGTGACTGCATCGATTTCCGATAACTGCTGATGCACGCCTTGGAGCAGCAGCTGTTGCCTCAATCTGCGCTGATGGTCGTTATTGGCCTTGGGTTTGTGACGTGCGAGTTGTTCTGCCTGAGCACCGTTGAGTGTTTGCAGACCGGCCTGCAGGTTCACGCTGTAGCCCTGGGACTTGTCCTCGTACTTATAGGTTTGGTTGAGGGTAACTTCGACGTCTCCAAGTCCTTCCACAACTCTGCGCAAGCCTTGTCTGGAGAGGATTAAGTAGCGATCTGGCTTGTTCGTCGGTAGATCGATCAGCTCGCCAACGACGTCAGAGGTGAGAGCGATTCCACCGTGTTGCCACGTTTTAGAAAGAGCTTGCATCTCCTCGATTCCTGGCAGTTGAACGGCCAGTTCTGTCGGCAACTGCAGAATCTGAACAGGCTGTTTCGTACTGATATTCACCAGCATCAAGCTGTCGGCATTGGCAGGCCCTTGAGGTGCTGCGTTGTTGGAGGGGGCATTCAAGGTGTCTGCATCGAGGCCAACAACCAACACCATCACGGCTTGTTCGGGCAGAGGCGCGAGGGCTAACGGCCCCTCGGACGACTGCACATCGGCGCCGTCAGGGTCTGGTTTGGGCCAGATCGTCGCAAGCGCTGTGCCCGCTAAGGCAATGCCCAGCAATGCAGCACTGATTCGCAGAATGCTGCGTCCGGGGCGGTCGCCCAACCAGCCCTTGGCTGGCTTTTTCTGCGAGTCCTCACTCAACGCTGGATCCCCCATGCGTGATGGTTTGGTGATTGATCAAACAGTCTTGCTCAGCTTCGCTGAATTGGGAATCAAAGTCCCAAAAGGGAACGGCAACTGGACCTTGATCAGGGGTTAGAGCCTCGGTTGATATCAGCTTTGCGAATGGATTCTGGACAATGCAATTTATTTTTTAAGGGTAATTTTGGGTAAATGATAATATGCCTAAGCACGGAATATTGAGTTGTTTATGTAGTCTACTTGTGTCGTTTATGAAGGTTTGATTGAGCATCTTTAGAAAGCTTCTTTAAAAAAGAGCAGCATCCCCTAATTCTTGTCCAGCCATTCCTTCTTTGTAGACTCTTGCGAAAAACTGTTCGAGGGTGTCTTCTCCAAACGAAGGGGTTGCGTTGGGGTCGTAGCAATCACGCTTCTTATCCCAAACCAACATAGATTCACTGGCGTAATAGCAACCGATACGGGCAAACTCGGCGGTGTCTTCGACAGCTGGTACGAGCGTTGCCACTTTTTCTAAAAGTGCAGTGGGTGCCTTCATCACTGCCATTGGTAACGAAAGCATCCTGGGCGCGCGACCTAGTGTTTTAAAGAGCATTTCTCCTTGTGTGCGAGCGCTGAGGGCTGGGCCAGGCCCTCCGATGGGCAAGGTTTGGTTCACTTTATCGGTTTCATTGACACAATTGGCCAAGAAGCATGCAAGGTCTTTTTCACTGATTGGCTTGCAACTTGTTAGCTCTCCATTGCCAAACATCACATAAGGTGCACCTTTTCTGCAGCTCTCAAATTGGCCTGCAATGCTTTTGAAAAAGGCTGTGGGCCGAACGATCGTGTGGGTGATTTCTGCGTCTTCCTGAAGCCTAGTTTCGAAGGCAAGCTTCGCTTTTTGGAATTCTAGAATTGGCTTCTGTACACAGATGGCTGAAAGCATCACGAAATGCGCTACCCCAGCCTTCCGTCCCTCGTTGTAGGTGTTTAGGTTGGCTTCATAATCAATCGCCCATGAATCCTTCTTGCCGCCCGTTCTTGATGCAAGGCAAGAAATCACCACATCGGTGGGCTCGTTGAAGGCATGGGTTGCTAGTGACGCCGGATTGGTGACATCGCCAAATCTCACCTCTGCACCGGGGAAATCGGCCACCACATCGGCTTGACCTTTTCGTCCTCCGATTCCACTGGATTCGCGGGCGAATGCCATCACCTGATATCCACGCTCTACCAGCTCTTTCACGACAAATCGTCCGATGTATCCGGTGGCCCCGAAAACGGCCACCCTCACTTGATCTGGAGAGCGTTCTCGAAAATCATGGCGCGGTAACAGGGGGGGGAGCACGTCGTGACTCGGTCGATCTGGACCAACGCTAAAGCGTGAATCTTTCATTTACAAACGACGCCAGCTAGGAGACCACCGTCATTGCGATCAGCCTGAGCAACGAGCTTCGATCGTTGTTAAGACGCTCCGTAAGATCACAAAGGTCGGATCATTTTTATTTCCTTCGACCGTCTGGCACCCCGAATGATTTGCTTCGATGGTTAATCAATCCAGAAGCGAAAGGGATCGGCGGGTTGGTGTCCTCCTTCATCCAACGGCTTTGCCAGATTCACCTGTGTGTGGAAGCTTTGGACGGCCTGCCCGCGAATGGATAAAGGCTTTGGCGGGCCATGGTGTGTCCGTCTGGCAGATTTTGCCCCTTGCTCCGCCGGATGGCACAGGGTCGCCCTACAGCTCACCCTCCAGTTTTGCCTTGAATCCGTGGCTCCTAGATGCCGAAGATTTGGCAGAGGAGAGCTTTTTGGCGTCCAGTGCTCTCGAGAGTCTTCCTGGAGCTGATGCCAAGGCGGAAGCCACCTCTGTGCTGGATTTCCAGCTGGCCGACGCGCGTGCTTCTGCACTGGGCCGAGCCCTTGCCGCCCATTGGCCTCAGCAATCCTCTTCGCGCAAACAACAATTTGAACGCTGGAGGGTTGACCAAACCCATTGGCTGACCGATCACGTCAATTTCGTGGTGCTGCGCGATCAACACAACGGTTTGCCTTGGTGGTCTTGGCCCCATCCGCTCGCAGTTCAACAACCTGCTGCCTTAGCTCAGTGGCGGCTCCATCATGGTGAGGCCTTGCTGGAGCAGGAACTTCTCCAGTGGCATCTCGATCGACAGTGGCAACGCCTGCGCGTGCAAGCTCGGGATTTGAACATCGAGATTCTTGGAGATCTGCCCTTTTATGTGGCTCGCGATAGCGCCGATGTTTGGAGCCATCGATCCTTGTTTTCGATTGCTGCCGATGGACGTTTACGGCTGCAGAGTGGCGTTCCACCCGACTATTTCTCAGAGACTGGTCAGCTCTGGGGGACGCCTGTTTACAGCTGGGCGCGTCATCGGCGTACTGGATTTCGTTGGTGGCGGAATCGCTTGAAGCGGCAGTGGAGACTTGCCGATCGGTTGCGTCTGGATCATTTCCGTGCTCTGGCTGGCTTTTGGGCGGTCCCTGGCGATGACGACACGGCTCAAAATGGGGAGTGGCAGCGCTCACCCGGCCATGAATTGCTGCGGCTTCTGCGTCGCGACGCGGGTGGGACGCTTCCCATCGTTGCCGAAGATCTTGGCGTGATCACCCCAGATGTGGAACGGCTTCGTGATCGCTTTCGTCTACCGGGAATGAAGGTGCTGCAGTTCGCTTTTGATGGCAATCCCCGTAACCCCTATTTGCCATGCAATATCAAAGGTCGCAGGTGGGTGGTGTACACCGGTACTCATGACAACCCCACGACGATTGGGTGGTGGCAGCGACTTGATGAATCCTCTCGGCGCCAGGTGGGCGAGTTGCTTGGGTGTCATGTGGAAGCACCCGGATGGCAATTGATGGAGCTCGGGATGGCAACGTCTGCTGAGCTTGTGGTGTCTCCCTTACAGGATTTGCTGCATTTGGATGATCAAGCACGATTCAATACTCCAGGCACGGTTGGCGGCAATTGGTGCTGGAGGATGGGCGCTTTTGATGAGGCCTTGCAAGGGGCTCTCAAGGGTTATGGCGAGAGAGCTGCGACCTGGGGCAGGTGATAAGAACCAGGTTGATTGGTTTTTGGAGTGAGGGCCTGTCCGTTCCAGCGCACGGAGTCTGCCTCTCCTGGTGGAGGGTTGATGCTGAGGTCAACTGGGGGTAAGAGCTGCAAGGTCACTGTTCCGGTAGCGCCTTGAAGGTTGGTTCGATCTCCTCCTTCACTGCTCAGGCTGATCTGCCGTGGTTGGTTGAGGTTGATTTCGAGAACGCCTGGTCTTGTTGGTTGATCGAGAGGGAGATCGAGCTGTCCGAGGCTGGCTGTGAGCTCCTCCTCCAGCGGGCGCAATCCCTTCAAGATTTGGTCTGAGTCCAGGGGTGTATTGATCGGGATGGGCTTTGGAGAGAAGGCGTTGAGATTGATCAGATGTCTTTGTTGATGGTTCAGAGCCAGAATCGAGCAGATCATCACAGCGCCGTACACCACGCTCCCTTGCCATGTGGTGAAGATATCGATGCTGCCGAGAGTGAAGCGCGTGCCTCGACCATTGGTCGCCAATCGATTCGATCCTGGTCTGTTAGGCAGGGCTGCACTAAGGCTGTTGCTTGGAAGGTCTAAGTAGGTCTCCAAGCGCTGCAACATCGCCACGAGATAGGCGGCTTCTGGTAAGCGGTCTTGCCAGCCGCGTTCGAGGGCTTCTAGGACCGGCGTTGTGATTCTCACTTCTTTTGAAAGGTCTCGCATGCTGAGACCTTTTCGTTCTCTTTGTTCGCGCAGCAGCTGACCTGCCTCCTCTAAGGAGTTGTTGCGGCTCTCAAGCGAGGTTGGAGCGTGTTGCCTGTTGTTGTGACGTCGCCAAGGGAGGGGAAACTTCATCTCGGCGATGCCGTTATGAGGGGCACTCGTTCCGCTCTAAACGGATGGAAGTCCATTCTGAACGTGTTAACTCTCGCCAGTGGCCCTCAGGTAAAGAACCGAGATCAATGGAGGCGATGGCTGTTCGTTGAAGATCAAGCACCGGGTGGCCAAGGGCCTCTGCCACCCTGCGGATTTGGCGATTCCTGCCCTCCCTGAGGATCACTTTTAAAAGGGTTTGGTTCGCTCCTTGTTTCAGCAGTGAGACCTCTGCTGGTTGTGTGGGTATGCCATCCAGTTCCACACCGTTGCACCAGCGATTCAGTGCGGTGGTGGTGGGCTTACCTCTCACCTGAACCTTGTAAGTCTTGCGGTGCGAGTAGCGGGGATGGGTGAGCTGCAAGGTGATTGCACCTTGATTGGTTAAAAGCAGAGCTCCGCGGCTGTCTCCATCCAGCCGACCAACAGGGTGGAGGCCTCGCCTGAGCGACTTTGGAATGAGATCGAGAACCGTTTGGCGTCCTTGAGGATCACTGCAGCTGCTGATCACACCGGGGGGTTTGTTGAGCAGGATCAGCTTGGGGCTCGATGGTTGAGATAGGGGACGGCCATCCACCTCGATGCGGTCGATGTTCGGATCGGCTTGGTCGCCAAGTCCAGCTGTGACTTGATTCACCTTGACCCTGCCTTCGCGCAACAGGTCCTCAGCGTGTCGTCGCGAACAGACTCCTGCAGCTGCGATCAGTTTTTGCAGCCGTTGGCGGGTCACCGGTTCACTCCTCGGCATCGATCAGTGATCATCGTTGGATAGGACAAACGCCATGGTCGCTACCGCCGTTTTGAAGGCGTAATGGCTCATTCTGTCAAGGGGAGAAGCGGGGTGCCAACATGAAGAAAATCGTTAAAAGTGGTAGATTAGGAAACATAAGTGTTTCGTAATTGTCGATGGCGCCCTTGGCTCTGCTCCCCGATGCGGACCTCGTGCGTTCGTACCTGCGAGACATCGGCCGTGTGCCGTTGTTGAGTCACCAACAGGAGATCACGCTGGGCCGTCAGGTTCAGGAGTTGATGGATTTAGAGGCGCTAGAAGCAGAACTCAAGGATCAGCGCGGCGGAGAAGAGGTCGCCAGAGAAGAGGTTGCGAAAGCTGCTGGTGTGAGTGCAGCGCAACTGAAGCGCAAGCTGCAGGCCGGTCGCCGCGCCAAGGAGCGCATGGTTGCTGCCAATTTGCGGTTGGTGGTGAGCGTCGCCAAGAAATACACCAAGCGGAATATGGAACTGCTGGATTTAATCCAGGAGGGAACGATCGGTTTGGTGCGTGGTGTGGAGAAATTTGATCCCACCCGGGGCTACAAATTCAGTACTTATGCGTACTGGTGGATTCGCCAAGGGATTACCCGTGCGATTGCGGAAAAGAGCCGCACGATTCGCCTACCGATTCACATCACCGAGATGTTGAACAAGCTGAAAAAGGGTCAACGGGAATTAAGCCAAGAGCTGGGCCGCACCCCATCGGTGACGGAATTGGCGTCATTTGTGGAACTACCAGAAGATGAGGTGAAGGACTTGATGTGCCGGGCCCGCCAGCCAGTGAGCTTGGAGATGAAGGTGGGTGATGGTGATGACACCGAACTGCTGGAGCTGCTAGCCGGTGATGGAGAGCTGCCATCAGAACAGGTGGAAGGGGAATGCCTGAAGGGAGACCTGCGCGATCTGTTGAGCCAGCTGCCTGAATTGCAGGGGAAAGTGTTGCGGATGCGCTATGGGATGGATGGAGAGGAGCCGATGAGCCTCACGGGTATTGCCAAATCGATGAAGATGAGTCGCGATCGGACCCGAAGACTTGAACGTGAAGGACTAGAGATGTTGCGCCAGGGTGATGCACAACTCCAGGCCTATGTACTTGTTTAAAACTTGATTTAGAAGAATTCGTCAAAATTGTCGAAATCAACCGCTTTGAAATTCCCTGACTCCACCTGAGTCATGAGTCGTTCTAGCTGCACCCATAAAGCTCCACCTGTAAGAAGAGAAAGGAGCATGGACACTAAATATCCAGCGCCAGAGGCGAAGCCGAACACTTGAAGTGACCCGCCGATGAACAGGGTGATGCCGAGCAGAGTTCCTGCATAACTCATCGTGACTTCTGCCGTACCAAGTGGCAAAAGAGCGAGGCGATCTTGCTTCCAGCCGTCTAAGCGAATCTGGATCAGCTTTGCAAACGTGAGCCCGCACAACACACCGATCGCGAGCCCCAGGCCCGCCACGAGATAAGGCGGTTGGCTGATGGGCGCGTATTCCAGAAAAATTTCACTGGGATCAAGATCACCAAAGAAATCACTGAGCGCATCGAGGTCGGCTTGGTCTAACTCGATGGGCATGAGGTCAGGGGCTAATCCCATAACAGTGAGGGTGTGAGTGTGAGGTGAAAGTGTTGGAGGGACCCTAAGCGGCAGCTAGCGGATTCAGTTGTTGCAGCATGCGTCCGGCAATGCGACGAGGACTGAAGGTGCGTCCGAGCAAGGATGTAAGCGACCTGAGGTCTTCTGTACTGAGGCGATCGTCACGCACAAGCGTGAGCAGCATTCTTCTGCGAAGGTCGGCGCCATCCTTACTGAGCAACAAGCGCAATCCAGCTCCCGCCACTGGGATCAGCTCAGCCCCAGGTGTGGGTGCATCGCTTCCCACCACGTCTAGGAGGCTTTCCAGTCGTTCGAGTCGAAGGTGGCCTTCGGTATCAAACAAGACCTCCAGAAGCTTTTCGCGCATCTCTTTGGTGTCACCAGCCAGGAGGCGCTTGGCTACATAGGGATAGGCCACAGCAATAATTTTGAAATCTGGATCAAGACGAAGGGCAAGACCTTCCTGGCTCACAACAGCGCGGATGATCAGGGCAAAGCGAGCTGGCACTCGGAATGGATAGTCGTACATCAATTCAGAAAAGCGATCGGTAATCGCTTTGAAATTGAAGGTGCCCACGGAGTCACCCAAGCTTCCGCCCAACACCTCTCTCAGCGGCGGAATGATCGACTCCAGATCCGCATTGGGTGCTAAAAATCCCAACTCTTGAAAATCATTAGCTAATGCTGAAAAGTCCTTATTGATCAGGTGAACGACCGCACCAGTGAGCGTTAAACGGTCGGAATCACTGATGGAGTCCATCATTCCAAAGTCCACGTAGGCCACGTGACCGAGGTCTCCCGTTTGACCACTCAAGGCAAATAAATTTCCTGGGTGAGGATCGGCATGGAAATATCCATATTCCAGAAGTTGTTGCAGGCCGCTAATCACACCCGTGCGGATCAGGGCTGGCGGGTTGAGACGTTGAGATTTCAACTCCTGCCGATCTCTCATCTTGGTTCCATGAATCCAGGAGGTGGTGAGCACGCGCCTGGCAGACAACAGTCGTTCAACTTTTGGAATCGTGACGGCTGGATTATCAGCAAACAGGGCTGAAAAGCGTTCGGCATTGTCGGCTTCGCAGTAGTAATCAATTTCTTCAAACAGGCTGCGACCAAACTCATCGATGATCTCTCCCAATCCGAAACCCAAGTTGAGAGGTAGGAACGGTGCACCCAACACTCCCAAGGTGCGAATCAGCACCATGTCGCGGCGCAAAATGAAGGCGAGATTGGGGCGCTGCACCTTCACGGCAACCCAATGCTGACCATGCAAACGCGCCTTGTAGACCTGCCCCAGGCTGGCTGCTGCAACGGGGACGTTTGGAAACTCTTCAAACAGTTGCTCCACCGGAGCGCCTAGCTCTGTTTCCACGGTTTGAAGCGCGATCGCGTGGTCGAAGGAGGGGAGATCGTCCTGAAGCTTGGTGAGCTCATCGAGCCAATCGCGACGGATCAGATCAGGCCGAGTGGACAAGGCTTGTCCCACTTTGATGAAACAGGGCCCCAAATTGGTGAGGGTGCGGAGCAGGGTTCTGGCCAGCTTGCGCTGCACCTCGGAATCTTTGCTTCTGCCGCGTAGGAGCAAGCTGACCACTAAACCAGTGAGAGCCCAGATGATTTGGATCACCCGCGGTAAATAAATCCAAGGCCTCAGTAAGAGCCAGCGAGCATCTCTGCCAGGTGAATAACGCATGCGTGCTTCAGAAGCGTCTTTGGATCGCGTTGTGTTGGCCAAACTGGTTCGCTCTGCCATATCCAACGCATCTCAAAACTTCTGATCGTGGATCTTAGGCAGATCGTTCCTTTAAATCGTTTTATTGGCTAGGGCGTTGCCATCATTTGCATTGGCATCGTTGATGGGTTGTTGTCTGTTCGATTCCTTGGCTTCTGCGCGATTCCTGCCCTGCGTCAGGCGATCGATTTGGCTGGACTGAAGAAGCGCAGGCCCCCATGCACTCCTTAATTCCATTGCTACGGCCTGATCGGCGGCGGCCTCTTCACTTGCCGGTGCATGGTCGGGGCAGAGCTTTGCCACCTGCTTTAAAGCGCTTGCTGCGGCAGCCACCCGGTAGTTGGGATCTCCCAGAACTTCCAGAGATTGGTGGTCCCCTTGAGGGGGAAGGTGCCGTTGCTGAGGCGCAAGCACAACTGGCTTCCCGATTGGGTGTGGCTGGTTGTTGGTTCGGTGTGAACGGGGCAACCGGTTTGCTCCAAGCAGCGCTTTCGGCCCTTGCTGGACCTGGGCAAGCGGTGTTGTTGCCGCGTAATGCCCATCGCAGCTTGATTGCTGCCTGCGTGTTGGGAGGCATCCGACCTGTGTTTTTACCCGTTCCATTCCTGTCTGATCGTGGACATCCCGGTGCGATGTCTGCGCAGTGTTTGGAGAGAGCGCTCAAGGATTTGCCCTCCATCCCCGAGGCGATCGTGGGCGCCGTGTTGGTGCATCCCACGTATCACGGTTATGCCTCCGACCCCATGCCCCTCGTCGCAGCCCTGCATCGTCATGGCTTGCCCGTGCTTGTGGATGAAGCACATGGAACCCACTTTGCTTTCGCTGGTGGTGAGGCGCTACCGCGCTCGTCCCTCCATGCGGGCGCTGATCTCGTGGTGCATTCGTTGCATAAATCAGCACCTGGTCTTGGGCAGACAGCCGTGCTTTGGCTCCAAGGCATGCGTGTGAGGTCTGAAGAGGTGCAAGCGTCGTTGCTCAGATTTCAGACCAGCAGCCCTAGCGCTCTGTTGTTGGCCTCTTGTGAGGCAACGTTGAATTGGATGCTCACTCCGGCGTGGGAGCGCCTGCTGCATCGAAGAGTGAAGGAGGCGCATCAGCTTGCAGATCGCCTTCGTGCTGCAGGACTGCCGTTGAGCCGAAGTGATGACCCCTTGCGTTTGATTTTGGTGACTGCTGAAAAGGGAATCAGCGGTTTGGATGCTGATTCCTGGTTCATGGAACGGGGATTGATCGCTGAACTCCCAGAACCTTTTTGTTTGACCTTTTGCTTGGGCTTGGCATCCCAGCGTGGCTTGGCTTCACGCATGCAACGGCTTTGGCGAAGACTCCAGATGTCTCAAGCCAGTTCTGGGCCTTTGGAACCGCTTCTCTTGCCGCCTTTGGAGACCAGCTCAACGCCTGAATTGCTTCCAGCGCTTGCCGTTAGGGCTCCAGCCTGTGAGCTGTCTCTTCAGGACAGTGCTGGTCGAATTGCCGCTGAAATGATTTGTCCTTATCCGCCGGGGATTCCTTTGCTCATTCCTGGAGAAAGAATTGGATCGGATCGGTTGGAATGGTTGTTGGATCAGCACCGGAGATGGCCGGAACTCGTGCCCGGTAAGGTGAAAGTCCTGGCTGAAGGGCCGCAGGTGCAACTGGGGTGATTTCAGACGTAGTAAGCAGCAGCCAGGGCAAAACCAAGAAGGGTTTTGATCGCAAGCGCTTGCTCAGTGGATTGCTGGCTGGCGCTTTTGGGTTGCTGGTTGTGGGTCTTGGCGGGTGGTGGTTCACGCTCGCGTTGGGGGTGATCGTGCATTTGGGGTTGTTGGAATTTTTCCGAATGGCCCAGTTCAAAGGCATGAGACCTGCCACAAAAACAACGCTTGTGGCATGCCAGCTCCTGCTGTTCAGCACGCAGTGGGCCAATTCAGGAGGTCTTCCTGCTTTATTACCTGATGCCGTGCTGCCTTTATCGGGTGCGGCAATTTGTGGTTGGTTGCTCTTGCAGCCCAAAACCGGATCCATTGCTGATATTGCAGCATCAATTTTTGGCTTGTTTTATCTCGGCTTCCTTCCAAGTCATTGGCTGAGGCTTCGCAATCTGACGGATTTTGATATCGCTCCTGTATTGCAACGTTTAAGTATTGATAATTCCTGGCTTTCGTCGGGTTTATTAATCACTCTTGCGGCCTGTTTGATGGTTGTTGCTAGTGATATTGGTTCTTACATGATTGGTCGTCGGATCGGCCGTCATCCCCTGTCTCCAATCTCTCCTTCGAAGACGATTGAAGGGGCGATCGGAGGTGCATTGTGCTCTGTTTTGGTAGGAGCTTTGATGGCAAGCTTGATGGGATGGACCTTGGGTTGGCTGAGTGGTGGTTTGCTTGGAGCGCTGGTGGCATTATTTGCTCTTGTCGGTGACTTAACTGAATCGATGATGAAACGAGATGCAGGTGTCAAAGACTCTGGTGATGCTCTACCTGGGCATGGCGGGATTCTGGATCGAATCGATAGTTACTTATTTACCCCTGCGGTGGTGTATTACGCCTTGATTTTGGTAATGCCTTTAATCGCAAACTAATGCTCAGATGCTGAAAGTTAGGGGCTAACGATTGCCTTCCCTTGAAGAATTAATTGGCCTGCTTTGAGGTGCGCATGTTGTATGTGAATGCCAGGATCCATCGGCAATAAAAACGATTTTCCTGTCTCGAGATGGGTGATCTCAATGGTGCCCTCTGAGGCCTGAAGACCAAATCGAGCGCGAACAGGATCTTGCGTTGCAATCACGGCAGCCTGCAATTCCAGTAAGTCGTCGTCGATGCTCAAAGCACGAAGAGGAGTTAGCCCTATCAATTGCTCACTGAGGAGATCTCCCAGCCACCTCCAACGATCACTGGCGAAAGCGCGATTGAGATCGGTTCCGCTTAAGACAACCTCCCCATCAATGTTGAAGGGATGGGAGAGCTGAATGGGCTGGCCAGGATGGGAGGGGTTGATGTGTGCTCGAAGGGCACCTGTTTTCAGTTCAGCACGCAGAAGGGGGAGTTTCTGAAAACTCACTTTGCGGGCCGTTAAGGACACACCGTCCAGCTTGCCTCGCAGGAGTTGCAAGGCCGAACCTTGCAGGGTCAGCTTCAACTCACCCACGTCATCGCATTGGCTGCGGATCCAAAGCTGTAGACCATTGGAGAGCAGTTGAAGCAGCGGTCCTGAGCTAGTTGCATTCATGGAGGGCATTCTGATCCCAGCCAGCGTTGTGCCACCAACTCCGGCTGATCGATATGGGGAAGATGCCCGCAATTGGCAACGGATTCAAGCTTGTCTCCTAATAACTCCTGAGCGGACCGTTTTTGAGGAGCGCGCAGGATGCGATCTTGTTCACCCCAGAGCACATGCAAGGGCTGGGAGGGAAGCGGGCTGCCACAACCGGCAAAGCCTCCGCTGCGGGCGAAGGACGCGAGGGAACGCGCCCATCCAGGCACCTTGAGATGCAGGGATGCAATCTCAATTTCAGGCTCTCCAACATTGCTGTCTGGATCGGCGAAGGCTTGTCTGCATAACCCTCGTCTCACGCCGGGTCTTCCAAGAAACCAAACCCCAACTTGGTCGAGGACCGGAGGCAGTGGCATCGGTTTGCCGTCCAGACCTGCTGGAGCCAGAAGCAGCAGGCGATCGATCCGATGGGGATGACGCCGCGCGAGTTCCATGGCAACAGATCCACCCATTGAGGCCCCGATCACACCGATGGTTTGGTCTGTTGGCAGGGTGTCGAGCAGCGCATCGAGGTGGTTCAGAACCAGCTCAGGTCCGTAGCTGGTGTGTTCTGGTCTTGGGCAGAACCCAAACCCGAAGAGATCGGGAATGATCAGCGTGTTGTTGGTTTTGAGCAGAGGCACCAAGCGTCGGAATTCCAGATTGGAGCTATCAAATCCATGCAGCAACAGCACGGGCGGCCCACTGCCCACTGTGACCACTGGGTAATGGTCTGATCCCGCATTGGTGCAAGAGAGTTCCAACCAGTCCAATCCTTGAAGCTGCTCACGGGCCAGAGGATCGAGAAGTGTGGAGGCTGCGTTTTCGAGAATGCGCTTGTTGGTCAAGCCTCAGTCTCCAGCGACGTGCTGACGGAGCGACTGTCCGCGTCGGTGCTCACGAGAGCTTCAAGCAGATCGGTCTCTGTGACTTCGAAGGGGAGATGGTGTAGATCGGATCCTGGCCGGCAGGCGAAGCTGCAAATGGCGCGCAAGTCATTCAAGCCGGTTTCTCCAAGACCAAGATCTTGGAGCGTGATGGGGACTCCAAGCTGCTTGAGCAAGGGCAGAAGTTGACGGCGGGATTGAGCTGCTAATTGATTCCCGCCCAGGCGTTCTTCAAGCCGGAGCTGCACAAGAATGCCGAAACCCACTTTTTCGCCGTGCAACTTGCCGTGACAGGCCGGCAATTGCGTTAGGCCGTTATGCACCGCGTGGGCTGCAACCGTTCTGCATTGCGCTCCTCCAAGGCCTCCGATCACACCGGCGGTAAGACCACAGGCTTCAGCGACGCGCACCCAAGACTCACTGTCAGGACGAGCCATGGCATCAAGGGCATCAATCAAGAGTTGATCGCGAAGCACCCGGGCCATTTGAACGGCCTGTTGGATGATTCCGTCGGTACTGGATCCGCTTCCTACAGAGGCTTCGTACCACTTCGCGAGGGCGTCGGCGATGCCACTGGCCAGGGTTTGGTTTGGTGCTTGACGCACTAGACCGTGATCAAAAATCAAGAGATCCGGGCAAGCATCAAGGGACTGATCAGAAACAAACGCTCCATCTCGGGAATAGATGTTTGCGAGAGCTGTCCAGCCTGCACAGGTTGCGGCACTAAGCGGCACCGTGATGCATGGAAGTTTGAGGCGAAACGCCAAAAGTTTTCCCGCATCTAGGACCTTTCCTCCACCGGCTGCAATCACGCAATCGCAAGCAGATTCCTTCAGAAAAGCTTCAAGGCGGATGAGGTCCTCCTCGCAACAGTCGAAATTGAGTTGGGCCTCTACAACTGTGAGATCGCTTCCAGTGAGATCGGCTTTTAATCCGGCACGGATGGATTGGGTTGCAGAACTACGTCCAAGCAGTGCAGGTCTCTGACAGAGAGCAGCAATGGCAGGAAGACTTCGCTCCCAGGCCTGCTCCCCCCGAATGACCCGGGAAGGAGCGATGGCATGGGTATGGCAAACCAACGATGTGGTCATGGTTGCCTCAAACCCCAGCGTTGGCCAATTGGGGTGTCACTGGGGTGGAGGTGTTGAGGTGGCGGACAACCACTTTTTTGTCGTGGTCGATGTCCACCTCAGCGGAATCACCTTCCTTGATACGGCCGGTGAGGACTTCCTCCGCCAGGCTGTCTTCGAGAAGGCGCATCACTGCACGACGCAGTGGTCTTGCTCCGTAGGCAGGGTTGTAGCCCTCCTCCACAAGACGCTCTTTGAAGGCATTGGAGACCGTCAAAGTGATTCCCTTGTCACCGATTCGAGCGAACACTTCTTTAAGCATGATCTCGGCGATGTCTTTCACTTCCTCACGGTTGAGTTGACGGAAGACAATGATTTCATCGAGACGGTTCAGGAATTCAGGCCTGAAGTACTGCTTTAGTTCCTCATTAACAAGAGATTTAATCCTGTTGTATTGATTCTCCTCAGCATTTTCACCAGAGAATTCAAAACCAAGTCCGCCGCCACCTTTCTCAATCACTTTCGAACCAATGTTCGAAGTCATGATGATCAAAGTGTTTTTGAAATCAACGGTTCTTCCTTTGGAATCGGTCAGGCGACCGTCCTCTAGAAGTTGCAGAAGCAAGTTGAAAACATCGGGATGGGCTTTCTCGATTTCGTCAAAGAGCACAACGGTGTAGGGACGACGACGAACCGCTTCAGTGAGCTGTCCTCCTTCGTTAAATCCCACGTAGCCCGGAGGAGAACCGATCAATTTGCTGACCGTATGCCTCTCCATGAACTCCGACATGTCAAGGCGAATCATCGCTTCTTCGCTGCCGAAGAAATAGGCGGCTAGAGCCTTGGTGAGCTCTGTTTTGCCTACACCAGTAGGGCCCGAGAAAATGAAGCTTGCAATAGGACGATTGGGGTTTTTTAGGCCAACCCGGGCACGACGAATTGCCTTGGACACCGCTTTCACGGCTTCATCTTGTCCGATCAACCGCTGATGGAGAGTTTCCTCCATGTTCAACAATTTGAAGGACTCACTTTCTGTGAGTTTCTGAACGGGAACCCCGGTCCATGAGGCCACAATGTGGGCGATGTCTTCCTCGTCCACAACAGGAGTGGTGAGAAGTTGTGGTTTTGCGACTGATCCCTCTGTGGGTTCAGAGGCCGCCATTTCACCAACTGCAGCCTCAGAGGTTTGAGCCTCATCCCCAGTATTGACTGGGGTATCTTCTCTGCTGCTTTGCAGCAACGTACGGATCTTTTCACGCAACTCAACTTCTTTATCACGCAGTTCTCCCGCACGATTGAAATCTTGTTCGCGAACCGCATCCTCTTTTTCCTTCTGGACGGCGCGGAGCTCTTTATCCACTTCCTTGGCTGCAGGAGGCAGCTTGGAATTGAGCAAACGAACTCTGCTTCCAGCTTCATCAATCAGATCAATGGCCTTGTCTGGAAGGAAACGATCGGAGATGTATCGATCACCCAATGTTGCCGCTGCATCGAGAGCCGCGTCAGTGATTTTCAGGCGATGGTGCTGCTCATAGCGCTCACGCAGTCCCCTCAGGATTTCAATGGTTTCCGGAATGGAAGGTTCGCCCACCGTGACGGGCTGGAAACGACGTTCCAAAGCCGCATCGCGCTCAATATGTTTGCGGTATTCATCGAGCGTTGTTGCTCCGATGCATTGAAGTTCACCTCGAGCTAGTGCTGGCTTGAGAATGTTTGCTGCGTCAATCGCACCTTCGGCTGCACCAGCACCAATCAACGTATGAACTTCGTCGATCACCAAAATCACATTGCCGGCTGATTTGATCTCTTCCATGATCTTTTTCAGCCGCTCTTCAAACTCCCCGCGATACTTCGTACCTGCAACAAGCAAGCCGATGTCGAGGGTGAGAACTCGCTTTTCTTCAAGAATGTCTGGAATATCACCTTGCTGAATCCGTTGAGCCAAGCCCTCGGCAATAGCTGTTTTGCCAACACCAGGTTCACCGATGAGAACAGGGTTGTTTTTTGTGCGTCGGCCGAGGATTTGAATCACTCGGTCGATCTCCTTGTGGCGTCCGACAACCGGGTCCAACTTGGCTTCAGTTGCCAGTTGGGTGAGGTTCGTACCGAATTCATCCAAAGTTGGGGTTTTGGTAGAGCCTTTGGCTCCGCCTCCACCACCAGCACCCACCTCAGCTGTTTCGCCGAGCATGCGAATCACTTGAGTGCGCACCTTCGCCAGGTCAACTCCAAGATTTTCGAGCACTCGTGCTGCAACGCCTTCTCCTTCACGAATGAGGCCTAAAAGGAGATGCTCGGTGCCGATGTAGTTGTGGCCAAGCTGCCTTGCTTCTTCTAAGGAGAGTTCAAGAACACGCTTGGCACGTGGCGTGAAGGGGATTTCAACGGCAACGAAGCCAGATCCCCTGCCAATGATTTTTTCAACTTCAACTCGAGCATCCTTGAGGTTGACGCCCATCGACTTGAGCACCTTGGCGGCGACGCCGGTGCCTTCACCGATCAAACCCAACAAAATTTGCTCTGTTCCAACAAAGTTGTGGCCGAGGCGACGAGCCTCTTCTTGGGCCAGCATGATCACCTTGATGGCCTTCTCGGTAAACCGCTCGAACATCTTGAGGGCCGTTAATGGTGAAACCAAGCTATCAGGGATGAAGAGTTGTTGTGATCACTCTCGATACCAACCCAGATCCCAGTAGTGATTTGGGGTGAGGCCCTGAAAAAGTGTTAATCAATGCAGAAATGTAGTGCGGGTTTCTGTTCGATCAGGGCGGGTATCCCTACCAGCTGAGTGCTGAATTGAGTTTCATTTCTCTTTGCATCTCTAACGACTGAATCAAGGCGTCCTTGCCGTCTCGGTAGTAGCGGTCACGGCGACCAACAGTTTGGAAGCCAAACGCGCTGTAAAGAGTTCGTGCCCCGTGATTGTCTTCAGCCACATCGAGGATGGCGTGTCTCGCGCCTGCGCTGCTGGCATCCAGTAGCAGCCGTTTCAAAACTGCTCGGCCCAGTCCGCGGCGCCGATGCTCTGGTTCAACCCCAAGCACAGTGATTTGGAGTTCATCCAAAACAACCCAGCCACAGGCCATTGCTAACAACGTGTCTGCGCTAGCAGCAATCCCGATACAAATTCGCTGGGGGTCGGAGAGTTCTCGCTCCCAATGGTCTGAAGTCCAAAGGCCATGGAGGGATAGGGCATCGAGTTTCAGGCATGCCAAAGCATGCGTTCGCTGGAGTCGGATCGTTTTGGAGTCAGGGTTGAGAAGCATCGCTACCTAGATTGCCTCGATCGCCTATTCCTGACGACGCCTTGGCCACACCTTATGAATCCGGCTGTGATCCCGTCAGCCCCAATCGCAATCTGGCTCCCGTGTCGGCTGAGCTCGATGATCAAGGCCGTCTGATGGTGGGGGGCTGCTGTCTGAGCGAACTCGCAGAGCGATACGGCACCCCGCTTTACGTCCTTGATGAGGTCAGTATTCGTGCCTCCGCTCAGGAGTATCGGGAAGCCCTAAAGCGTCATTACCACGGTGATTCCCTTGCCGTGTATGCATCCAAAGCCCATAGCTCCCTGGCCTTAACAGGCCTCGTGGCCTCAGAAGGGCTTGGTCTTGATGCCGTCTCCGCTGGAGAGCTGCTTACAGCCCTTAACGGCGGCATGCCACCGGAACGCATGGTGCTGCATGGCAACAACAAATCTGTTGAGGAGCTCGCCCTCGCCTACAGCCATGGCGTGATGGTCGTAGCTGATAACCAGCACGATCTGGATTGCCTGGCTGAGCTCGTTCCTAAGGGCGCAGCGCCCGTGCGCTTGATGCTGCGTTTCACACCGGGCATCGAATGCCATACCCACGAGTACATCCGTACAGGACATCTAGACAGCAAATTCGGGTTTGATCCCGATCAGCTGCAGCCCGTGTTGACAGCCTTGGCAGGGTGTGCGTGGGCTCGTGTTGAAGGTCTACATGCGCACATCGGGTCGCAGATTTTTGAACTGGATCCGCATCGGGATTTGGCGGCTGTGATGGCTGATGCCCTCAAGTTGGCCCGTGAGCTCGGTCACCCAGTGCGTGATCTCAATGTTGGTGGGGGACTCGGAATTCGCTACGTCGAATCAGACGATCCACCGTCGATCGATGCTTGGGTCAAGGTGGTGGCAGACGCGGTGACCGTGGCGTGCCGGGAGCGCGGTCTTGAATTGCCACGCTTGATGTGCGAGCCGGGTCGTTCTCTGGTGGCGTCCAGTGGCGTGACGGTTTACACCGTGGGCGCTCGCAAGGTGGTACCAGGCGTTCGCACCTACGTCTCCGTTGACGGTGGCATGAGCGACAACCCGCGTCCGATCACCTACCAGTCGCTCTACACGGCATGTCTTGCGGACCGCCCCCTGGCGCCGGCAGACGAAACGATCACCTTGGCTGGGAAGCACTGTGAATCCGGCGACGTGTTGCTCAAGGATTTGTCGTTTCCGTCTTGCCGCAGCGGTGAGGTGCTGGTGGTCCTGGCAACAGGTGCCTACAACCTTTCGATGAGCTCGAACTACAACCGGATTCCGAGACCCGCTGCTGTGTTGGTGCATCAAGGAGAGGCGGAACTGATTCAGCGGCGTGAGCAGCCAGAGGATTTACTGCGTTATGACCTGATGCCAGATCGCCTGCGCTCGGTACACTGAGCTTGAAATTATGAGAGGTGCATAAACGGAATGGCGGTGTTGCAACTTCGCCTGCTGATCGACGTTTTATGCGCCTCTGCTCTCGGTTTTCTTCTCTTTACGAGAGTCAACGAGCAGCGAACCCTTTGGCTGTTGAGGGGTTACCTGTTTCTCGTTGCTCTCGCTTGGTTCGTCAAGCGGTTTTTCAATCTTCCGCTGACATCGACGTTGGTCGATGCATTAGTTCTCGCCTGCTCCCTTTCTCTGGCCATTCTTTGGCAGGGTGAATTGCGCCGCTTGATGGAGCTCCTCGGCACAGGGCGGCTCGCCGTTCTGTTGGGCAATCCTCAAAGCAAGCTCAGAGCGACCGCCAGCACTGTCGCCCAATTAACCGATGCTGCAGGTCGGCTGTCTAAATCTCGCCGCGGTGCCTTGATGGTGGTGGATTTAGGCAGTGACTTGCGCCCCGAGGATTTCCTGAACCCAGGGGTAACCGTCGACGCTCAGTTGAGCAGTGAACTCCTTCTCAATCTGTTTGCTTCCGACACACCTCTCCATGATGGTGCCGTGGTGCTGAAGGGAAATCGCATTCTTTCTGCTGGCGTGATCTTGCCGCTGTCGCGTCAAGGCATCAGTCGCTATGGCACAAGACACCTCGCTGCTTTAGGCATTACAGAACGCTTCGACCGCTGCATTTGTGTGGTGGTTTCTGAAGAAACAGGCACGTTGTCGCTCGCGAATCAGGGCAAGCTCGAACGTCCGATCACCAGTTCGCGTCTTCAGGATTTATTGACCGAGTTGATGGCGGCTCCGGTGTCCTCTGCTTCAGCGAAAACCGGGTCTTCACGTAGCGTGAAAAATGCTTCCCAGGACTCATCGCTTTGAGTCAACGCTTGGTCACTAGTTCAGATGACGCTCGGATTGAGGTTTGTCCTGCCGAGATCAATCCTCAGCGTTTGCCCGCTCATGTGGCAGTGATCATGGATGGCAATGGACGCTGGGCCCAATCAAGGGGCTTACCGCGTGTCATGGGGCACCGGGCAGGTGTTGAGGCTCTGAAAGCGACCTTGCGTCGTTGCAGCGATTGGGGTGTGAAGGCTCTTACCGCCTACGCCTTCTCCACAGAAAACTGGTCTCGCCCAGGCGATGAAGTGAATTTTTTGATGACGTTGTTTGAGCGGGTCCTCGAACGCGAGCTTCAGGCTTTGGAAAAGGAGAGGGTTCGGATCCGTTTTCTTGGCGATCTTGAGCCCCTGCCGTCCCGTCTGCAGTCCTTGATCGACGAAGCGACGAAGCGTACGGCGTTGAACGATGGAATTCATTTCAACGTTTGCACCAACTACGGAGGACGGCATGAGCTGGTTGTCGCAGCCAGACGGCTGGCTGAACGGGCAGCAACCGGTGAGCTGGACCCCTCCAAGATCGACGAGCAGACCCTCGCTGGAGAACTGTTCACAGCCGGAGAAATTGATCCCGATCTCTTGATTCGCACGAGTGGTGAACATCGAATCAGCAATTTTTTGTTGTGGCAGCTCGCTTACGCCGAAATCCACGTCACCGATGTTCTTTGGCCCGATTTCGATCGTGAGGCCTTAGTAAGCGCGTTCTTGGATTATCAAAGTCGAACCCGTCGCTTTGGGGGGTTAGTGGTCTAATCGCCGATGCTCTGGGATCCTGAGGGTTCGAGGTTCTCTCTCAGGGTTGATGACGGAAGCGGTTGAAGTGCGCCATGACTGGACGCGAAGCGAGATCGAAGCGCTTTTGGATCTTCCCCTGATGGATTTGCTTTGGCGTGCTCAGGGGGTGCATCGTGCAACCAACCCTGGATATCACGTCCAGTTGGCTTCGCTGTTGAGTGTCAAAACCGGAGGGTGCGAAGAAGACTGCGCGTACTGCCCCCAATCGATGCATCACAGCAGTGATGTCACAGGTCAGCCCGAATTGCAGGTGGCTCCTGTTTTAGAGCGAGCCAAAGCTGCCAAGCAGGCTGGTGCGGACCGATTTTGCATGGGCTGGGCTTGGCGTGAAATCCGCGAAGGTGCCCCATTCGAGGCGATGTTGCAGATGGTGAGTGGCGTGCGTGCCTTGGGGATGGAAGCTTGCGTCACCGCCGGGATGCTCACCGATGACCAGGCAAAGCGTCTCGCTGAGGCGGGTCTAACGGCCTACAACCACAACCTTGATACCAGCCCTGAGCACTACGACAAAATCATCACGACGCGGACCTTCCAAGAACGTCTGGAGACGCTTGAGCGGGTGCGTCAAGCAGGTGTGACTCTCTGCTGCGGCGGCATCATTGGTATGGGGGAAACTGTGAAGGACCGAGCCTCGATGCTGCAGGTGCTGGCGTCGATCAATCCCCATCCGGAGAGCGTTCCGATTAACGCTTTGGTGGCGGTAGAGGGCACTCCGCTCGAGGAACTCCCCCCCATCGATCCCATCGAGTTGGTTCGCATGATTGCCGTGACGAGGATCCTGATGCCCGGCAGTCGGGTTCGCCTCAGTGCGGGTCGGGAACAGCTCAGCCAGGAGGCGCAGATTTTGTGTTTGCAAGCTGGTGCGGATTCGATTTTTTATGGCGAAACGCTCCTCACGACTGGAAATCCCGCGGTGGAGGCTGACCGTGCGCTGCTTCGAACTGCCGGTGTGCAGGCCAACTGGCACTCCCCAGCGGCTGCCTGATGGGAGCTGCGATGGGAGCAGATGGGATTCAGGACGATCTGCTAGTTGCAGCTTTTTATGCCTTTACCCCGTTGGCGGACGCCGATCAACAGGAGCTGCTAACCGCCCTGCCCCCCCTGGCGCAGGCTGAAACCGTTCTTGGTTCGGTGTTGATCGCTGCTGAAGGTGTGAACGGCACGGTCTGTGGTCCTTCGTTGGGAGTGGAGCGATTGCTAGCCCTTCTACGCAGCCAGCTTCCGCTTGGTGAGGCCCATTACGACTGCCTGGAGGTGAAACGCAGCTGGAATCCTGATCAAGTGTTTCGACGCTTTAAGGCCAGGAGCAAGCGAGAGATCGTGACGCTTGGACAACCGCAAGTGGATCCTCGTGACAGTGTTGGCACCTATGTGGATCCTCAGGATTGGAATGCCTTGATTGATGATCCCGACACGCTGGTGATCGATGCGCGCAACACCTACGAGGTGGCGATCGGTAGTTTTGCAGGGGCCTTAAATCCGCAAACGGAAAGCTTCCGGGACTTTCCCGACTGGGTGGATCAGACGCTTCGTCCTCGCGTTGCACAAGAGGGCCCTAAGCGCATTGCCATGTTTTGCACCGGTGGCATTCGCTGTGAAAAGGCCAGCAGTTTTTTGCAACAGCAGGGCTTTGGTGAAGTCCATCATTTGCGTGGAGGCATTCTTCGCTATCTCGAAGAGGTTCCAGAGCAGAACAGCCGATGGCGAGGGGAGTGTTTCGTGTTTGATCAGCGCGTTGCGCTGAATCATCAGTTGGAACGAGGTGACTACTGCCTATGCCATGCCTGCGGTTTGCCGGTTTCCTCTGAGCAGCAAACCCTGCCGAGCTACATCAAGGGCGTGCAGTGTTTGCATTGCATCGATCAATTCACAGAGGCCGATCGCCGCAGATTTGCCATGCGCCAACAACAGATCGACCAGCTTCAGGCCTAGTGCTTCAGTGGCCATGTCTTGCTTTCAGACTTCGCTTGCTGCCCATCCTCTACAGCTTTCGCCGTTGTCCCTATGCGATGCGTGCTCGCTGGGCCCTGCTCCAGGCCGGTCTCATGGTGCAGTGGAGAGAAATTGAACTCAAAGCCAAGCCTGCAGCGATGCTGGAGGCCTCTCCTAAAGGCACGGTTCCGGTTCTGGTCTTAGCTGACGGCAGCGTGATCGATGAGAGTTTGGCGATCATGCGCTGGGCTTTGCAGAAGGCTGATCCCTGTGGCGTGTTGGAGGCTGAAGACTCAGCTCTTTTGATTGAAGAAAATGATCGGTCGTTGAAGCATCATCTCGATCGTTTCAAGTACACCGACCGTTATCCCGGAGCCTTAAAAGAGGACCATCGCCAGGCTGGTCTTGTGATTCTGCGCAGCTGGAGCGAACGCATCAGCAGGAACGGTTGGTTGCTGGCTGATCGGATGGCTTTGGCGGATGCGGCCCTATGGCCGTTTGTAAGGCAGTGGCGTCTGACCGATGCGGCTGGATTTGATGCTGATCCTCACTTGGCACCGTTGCGGGAATGGCTGATGCGCTTTCTCGATGATCCGATGATGGAACGATTGATGCAACGTGCTGATCCCTGGTTGTCAGGTGGAATGCAACCGATTTTTCCGGCTGATGCCATTGCAATTCCCATGGATCAACCGCTGTTTCATCTCGCCTTGGAATCCGATTGGCAGGCTGCTCTAGAGCGAGGCGACTATCGCGTTTCAACGCGCGGCTTGTCCCTCGAACAGGTGGGATTCATTCATCTGTCTTGGCAAGAGCAGCTGCAAGCCACGTTTGACCGGTTTTATGCCGACGCTGGTGCCGTCCTAACGCTCAGAATCAATCCGAAGCTGGTGTCTGCCCCCCTGCGAGCAGATGCCATCCATACAGGCGTGCTTTTCCCGCATCTGTATGGCCCACTTCCCATTGCCTCGGTGGTCGAGGTGAGTCCTTTCTCTTCTCTGCCCGCGTGCTGATGCTTAATGATTTAGAAGCTCAGGCACGCGAACGTGGCTTGCTGCTGCGCCTCAAAGTTGGACGCCCCCTAGGGCTTTGGAGTTTGCGCTTGGTGGTGGCTGAACAGTTGGCGGCTGATCGCTTGCAACTCCAGGGCGAGATGAAAGCTTGGGCCTATGGCGCTACCACTGGATTGCAGCTCGACACCATGCGAGTTCGACCCCAAGCTCCCGCTGGCACGGGAGATCTGATCTGGGCCGCCACCATGGCTTGGGCGCTTGAGTCCACCCCTTGCCTAAGGGCCAGGTTGTTGGCGATACGGGATGCAGAGGGCCAGCATCGGCGCTTGGTGCGTTACTTCCAGCAACGTGGATTCAGCACTGTGCATGAGGTGGAAGCCGCTGTTTGGGACTTGCCTCTGCGGATGGTTTGGGGTGGTGCTGGCGCTCTGATGACGGCGGATTGTGCCGAGGTGCAGCAGCGAGCTGCGCAGCGCTGGACGGCTCAGTCTCCCGCTGCGTGATAGCTGCTGCGAACCAATGGCCCACTACGCACTTGAGTAAAACCAAGGTCTGTGGCGATGGCCCCAAGCTCTGCAAATTCGGTGGGGTGCCAGTAACGCGCTACGGGGATATGGGCCAAAGATGGCCTGAGGTATTGGCCGAGGGTGATGCGCTGACAATCCACATGGCGTAGGTCTTTCAAGGTGTCGATGACTTCCTCTTTGCTCTCGCCCAAGCCGAGCATCAGGCCACTTTTGGTGGGTATCGATGGGGCAAGTTCTCTGGCCGCGGCAAGCAGCCCAAGCGAGCGTGTGTAAGTCGCCCCACGGCGAACTTCGCCTTGCAGTCGCTTCACCGTTTCAAGATTGTGGTTGAAACAAACGGGCTGTGCCTTCAGAACGCTGGCGAGACGTTGCTGTTGAGCCTGGAGGGCTTTGGCTTGATCGGCCACACCGCCCCAGAAGTCTGGGGTGAGCACTTCGATCGCGATCAAGGGATTGCGGGCACGGATCGCCGCCATTGCGCTTGTGAACAAGCTGGCTCCATGGTCTTCAAGGTCATCGCGGGCTACGGCCGTGAGGACCACGTAGCGCAGACCCATGCGAAGCACGGCTTCTGCCACCCGTCCCCCCTCCTCAGGGTTCAAGGCTTCGGGCGCACGGCCTTTATCGACTTGGCAGAACGCACAACTACGGGTGCAGATGGAGCCTCCTAGCAAGAAGGTTGCGGTGCCGGCTGCATAACACTCCCCCCGATTAGGGCAGCGTCCCTCCTCGCAAATCGTGTTCAGCCCATTTTGTTTGACCAGGGATTGCACCTGCTCAATCGCCGAGGCATTACCGATGGGACGTCTTAACCATTCGGGTAAGCGCTCACTGGGGCGGATTTCGCTGTAACGGCTCATGCTCTTTTTCATGACCGCGGCTCTTGGAGTTTCATTCAACTGCTCGACGCCCTTCCAAAGCCCGACTCAAGGTGACATCGTCGGCATATTCCAGTTCGCTTCCAACGGGAAGGCCGTAGGCGATTCGACTCACTTCCGTAAACGGTTTGAGTAGGCGTGCCAAATAAAGACTCGTGGTATCCCCCTCCACGCTTGGGGTGAGAGCAAGGATCACCTCTTTAATTTCATCTGCTGCAACTCTTTTGACGAGGCTGCTGATCTGCAGCATTTCTGGTCCGATGCCGTCCATTGGAGAGATCAGGCCACCCAAAACGTGGTAAGTGCCTACATATTCTCTGGTGCGTTCGAGGGCGAGCAGATCCCTTGAATCGGCAACGACGCAAAGCAAGCCTATGGAGCGCTCTGGATTCCTGCAGATCTCACAGGTGGGTTCCGCACTGAGATGGAAACAGGTTTGACATTCCCCCACCTGACTCCTTGCTGCCAAGAGAGCATCAGCAAAACTATGGATCTGCTCTTCTGGTTGGCGCAGCAAATGAAGGGCCAGCCGTTGTGCAGTCCGTGGACCAATGCCGGGGAGACGTTCGAACTGGTCGATCAACCGTGCTAACGGTCGGGTGAAGCCGCTCAGAACTCTTCTGCAAGTCTTTGAAATCTAGGCAGGGAGATCTCCGGGCAGAATGGGATGGATTCATGAACGATTCGATGCGCTTTCCGTTGCAAGTTCCGCTCCGATCGCTCCTCAGCATTGTCTGTGTTGTGTTGCTTACCGCTTGCAGCGGTGCTGGAGCCGGCCTTAACTCGTTCCAAAGTCCTGACGGCAGATATGCCTTCCTCTATCCCACGGGTTGGACCCGGGTAGCGGTTACGGGGGGGCCCACGGTTGTTTTTCACGATCTGATCAACAGCGATGAAACGGTGAGCCTTGTGGTCTCGGAAGTGAATGCTGATAACGACCTGCAGGCACTGGGCAGTGCTGTTGCCGTTGGGGAACGTTTGCGCCGTGACGTGATCGCTCCAGATGGCAGCGGCCGCAATGCTGAGTTGATCGAGGCACGAGAGCGGGAGGCCTCAGGTCATACGTTTTATGACTTGGAGTACGCCGTGCATCTTCAGGATCGCGATCGCCATGAGCTGGCCACCGTCGTTGTGGATCGAGGCCGCTTGTACACCCTTGCCACAAGCACCAATGAAAGCCGCTGGCCTCGCGTTAAAGACTTATTTGAATCTGTGATTACATCGTTTACGTTGTTGATCTGATCTGTGTTTGCAACTGTGGGAAGGAATGAGCCTTGAACATCGATGACAGACGATTGATCTTCGAAGGCTCGTCCTCATCCCTGGTTGTCACGATGGTCCTGCAACAGCGACAATCATTGTGTCTTTGATCTCCTTCCATAAGATCAAAACTCGTTGGGATGGTCTTGATGACCATCAACAAGTTGGTGCTTGTTTGGCGGGAATCGGGGGACTGCTTGGCGTTTGGCTTCTGTTTTGGCCTGTTCCTACTCAAGTTGAGGGTAAAGGTGTTCTGATCTATCCAGATAATGCTGGTGTTTTGAATGCCAGGTCTGCTGGTCAAGTCTTGAACGTTGATGTAGGTGTAGGCGATCGCGTTGAGAAACAGCAGGTCCTGATGACGCTGTACTTACCTGAGCTTGAACGTGAACTAGAGCAAGAGAAAGGCAATTTAAATCAGCTTCAAAAACAAAATATCGAGTTAAATCAGCGCGATGCATTGAGGCTTGAGACGGCACGACAAACTCTTGATACCACTCTCGCTAAGCTCAAAGACGACGAGCGCCGGCTGGGTGAACTTCAGAGCACTTTTGCCGGGAAGCTTCGCAATCTTGAATGGTTATCGCGGCGGGCTGTGGTGGCTCCACTGTCTAGCGATGTGGTGTCGGCGCAGCAAGGACTGACAAGTACCAGCGTTGCTTTGGATGATCTCAAGATTCAAAGCAAACAGGCCCTTACATCATTTCAACAAATCAAACTTGATCTTGAGTCTGAGCAGCTCGATCGGTCCTTCGTGATTGATGATCTGAAGCGGAAAATTCGCGTTAGCGAGGCGAAATTGGCCTTTGATGGCACGATCACAGCGCAGCGCGACGGCCGCGTGCTGGATCTTCAGG
This sequence comes from Synechococcus sp. MVIR-18-1, assembly GCF_014279835.1. Classification (NCBI taxonomy): domain Bacteria; kingdom Bacillati; phylum Cyanobacteriota; class Cyanophyceae; order Synechococcales; family Synechococcaceae; genus Synechococcus; species Synechococcus sp. MVIR-18-1. The sequence continues at coordinate 960,116 of NZ_CP047942.1, forward strand.
TGATTCCTGGTCAGACGATCAAAATGGGGGATCGTCTTGGCACGATTGGCCGTGGTGATGTGGCACGAGGTAACGGCCCCGATCTGATCGCTGTTGCCTACTTCCCACCTGCGGATGCGCGTCGACTACCCCTTGGGTTGCCTGTTGAAGTGGTTCCGCGCTGGAACCAACGAGGGCGTTTTGGTGGCATTGAAGGAAAGGTGAAGAGTGTGCTCACGTTGCCTGCAACGCAGGAAGATATCGCCACGACGACCGGTAATGCACAGTTAGCGAATGACTTGGCTGGAGATGGCCCAGTGATGCGTACTGAGATCACTCTGCAGCGTCAATCAACGTCTGATGATGGTTTCCTTTGGACGCTTTCTGATGGCAGTGGAGTCTTCCCGATTCGCGATGGTTTGACCGTGGATGCCTTTGCTTATGTGGAATGGCGCTCACCGATTACCTATGTCTTGCCCGGGCTTCGTTCGCTCACAGGTGGTTATCGCTCATTGAGGATTGATCGCCTTTTTGATCGACCTTTCCTGCGTCAACCTGACACTCTTCCCTGATTCTGTTTCTAAAATGTCCATACGCCCATTACTGAAGCAAGAGATTCCTTGGTTGATTTCTGAGTTGGTTTTATTGATCGTGCTATTAAATGCCAATCCACCAGAATTATGGTTTTGGTTTGTTGTCTTTTTAGTGATTTTTGGATATCGAATTGAGCGCTGGTGGACTTCAAGGACTAACTAGCTAGGACTGTTTTCAAGGAAAACTAAGCGTTAATTGGGTTAAAACTGGATGGTTTGGATTTTTAGGCATGGGTAAGAGTTCACGCAGCATGCGTGCATAGGTGACATTCACATCCACAGTGGCGAATAACCGTCGTACCAAGGCATTCACGAGCTGTTCCTGGGTAATGGAAAGGTCGATTTCATCGCTGAGCCCAGTCTGATAGCGCAATTGCGTGTCTCGGAAGGCCTCCTTGCTGGCGCCTACCGCTCGTCTGGCTGAGACCAATTTCGCCAAGCTGGCTTCATGGTTTAAAAAAGCTCGCTCCAGGCGTAAGCGAATCGCATTTCGGGTGCTTGCATATTGTTCGGCGGTTGCTTGCTCTTGAAGTTGCAGTGCTTTCACTCTGTTTGACGTTCCACCGGCATCAAAAATCATCCAGTTGAAAGCCAGCCCTACCGACCATTCGTACCCACTCACCTGTTCGAGGGGAAGAAAAGTATCTCCGCAGCATCCACCCCCGATCAGCGCAAGATTGAAGGTTCGCTCCACGGATCCCAGGCCACCGGCTGCTGCAAACAGGCTGAGTCGCGGTAGTAGCTGGGCAGCCGCTTCGTCTTGGCGACGGATGAGGGCTTGTTGTGTGGCGAGAATTGCTGTGAGTTCTGGATTGTCGTCGTAAGCCGCCAACACAGTTTTTTCTAAGTTCAGGGGCCATCGTGGTTGGAGGCTGATGGGATCCTGTGCACTGGGTGTGATCTCACTTGACAGGTTGAGAACAGTCCAAAGTTCGCGTCGGGCTACCGCACGATCAGCCATTGCTTGGATCAAGCTTTCTTCATCTGCAGCGAGAAGGCTGCTCCGTCTCAACAGATCCACTCTCGGAACAAGACCAGCTTGTTTGAGATCAAGAGTGTCTTCCAAAACAACCAGATCAGTACGAACGATTGCATCGCGAATCTGTACAAGTTGCTCAGCACGTTGAAGGTTGTAATAGGCCTCACTCACTTCAAGCTGAATGACTCTTAATCGGTCGGCATAGAGATTTTCTTGTTGTGTGAGTCGGGCTTGCGCCGCTTGAACTCTGGGAGTTCGAGCAAAATTAATAATGTCGTAGTCGACTTGAAGGCCTGCATCGGCGGAAACGCCATTCATTACAGCGCCGAGACCCCCTCCGGATGGGACGTAGAAGGGGCCAGCGCTTGCTCCACTGACCTGGTTTCCATCGTTTGTGAAAGCAAAATTGGGCGTTTGACCTTTTCGGTTAAAGAGTGATCCCAGCCCGTAAGTGTTGTTGCCGTAGGGGTTGTACGTGGTTGTTCCGCTTTGAAATCCATCGACATTGGCGAATACGCTGATCGTTGGCCAGTAGCGACTTGATTCGGATGCAATGGTGGCGGCCTGGGCCTTGATTAAATCCCGCTGAGCGCCAAGGGAAGGATTGTTGCGGAAGGCAAGCGTGACAGCATTTTCAAGCGTGAGAGAAAGAATGCGCGCTGGCTTGTCAGCCGCAGAAGGAAGGCGAAGAAGAGGGTCTGGCTGCGTATCTTGCTCTGTCAGCTCAGCGGATGCGGGGGCATTGACATCGATGAGCAGTTTGGGAACCTCTAGGGATCTGAGATCGTCACTGCTCTCGATCGCTGGTGCTGGGCCGGTCAACGTGTCAATGGCGTCAACTTGGTTATTGAGACGTTCCCAACTTTTTTCAAGTTGTTCTGTTGTGCCACCTTCATTAAGAGGAGCAACGTTGGTCTGGGCAGATACAGGCGCGTAGGTGCCGCAAATCAATCCGATCGCGGATAGGTAGCGGGTTAGGACCAGATCACAGCGGGAGGATTTCAACACGTGCCTCGGAAATCTCTTCAAATACGACTTTTGGGTATGTTTACGCACATTGGACACGTGTGATAGGTGCCCATTGCGCAACTTCGTTGAGTTTGATCGCTAGCGATCCAGATCGATGGTGACCATGAGACTGTTTGTAAGCTGAACGATGCCCCAACAAATGATCGCCAACATCTTCAATCATTTTTTAAGTGAATAGACTGAGTGGTTGGCAAATAGATTCCAATCTTAAGATCGGCTTCACTCTCTGTGCTTGAAAGTGCTTGAAGTCTTCACCTGTGAATGTTTGTGATAGTTGACTTGGAGTGGGGAGATGTCGCTTCTACGATTGCTGATCGGATGTAGTCAATGAGTGTCATTCTTAGGATAATTTGTCTAAGCTGTTGTTTGCTTATCTGTTTGATATTAGTGGCAAAAGTTCCTTCTGTCGTCTGTTCAAGCCATTGATTAAAATCTTGAGATAGAATCTTAATTTCAAGCATTGCTTTAGGATTAAATTCTTGACAATTGATCGTTTTGGGGTTTTTCAGTTCTGCGCTGATTCTTAGTATTTGAGTGCTCATTATGTCGATTAACTCTGATTCTTTATAGTGGATTTGCTTGATCTGATCGGGCTTCTGAATGGGAATTGTCAAGCTTTTTATGGCCCATAAAGAGGTGAGTAGCTGTGAAGTTAAAAGATCGATTCTGGACCAAAGGCCATGCAATGGGTGCTGTTCAGGATTGACACCCAGCTCCATCTGTGCCAAGACCTGTTGTTGTCTTGCGGCATTGAGTTGTTTCTGGAGGGAGATGCGGATTGCCTGTTGTTGTTTTGGCGAAGTCGCGGTTGGAAACTGTTGTTTGAGTCGACTGCTTTCATTTATTAATTCTTGTCCGATCGAAGAAAGAAGTGATGCAAATTGTCCATGTAAGTTGGGAATTGTTCGACTGGGCCATATCGATTGTGAGGCCCACAGTGAAATGACAATGCCAAGCCCAGTCCAGAAGAGGCGAATGGGACCCCAAACAGTTGCGTTCTGTTCATGGACAAGCCATCCCATCACGATGATATTTCCAGCCACTTTGTAGCCCACTTGCAGTCCTAGGATTCCTCCAAAAAGCCTGGTTATAGCAAGTGCGAGTCCTAGCCCTAAAGGAAGAGGAAGCTCAAGCCCACGTGTAAAAATAATTAGAATAATGACACCCATGAGTGAGCCCAGCAGCCTTTGAATGCCGAGCTTCATTGAATTGCCGTAGGTGCTCGATAAGACAGCTGTTGTTGTTAACGGTAGGTAATACCCATAGGGAATGGGGCTTAGGAGGCCAAGCCCGGCACTTAATCCCGTTACAGCTGCTAGTCGTAGATCTTGTCGTGTAAACCAGGGTCGCTGCTGGTGTCCACGTTGGGAATGGTGGATATCGTCCATCATCGATGCGTTCCTTGAATCAAAATGCGATTGAGTCTTCTTTGACTGCTGACGAGTCGAAGGAAGCGTGTGCACTCCTCCTCCAGGAGGATCTGTTGCGCAAGACCAATCGGATGAAGCTGATTTTGATCATGAAGTTGTAATCGATTCCAACCAATCACATGGTTTGGATCTAATTGTTGTGCTAATTCAGGTAATCGCAGAGGCTGGTACTTACCGGATAAAGAATCTAGAAGTCGCTCGATCAATATCCAATGTGATTGAAGACTACGCCATAGGCTGATGCGTTGATTCCAGCGCAGCCGAGTGAGCTGATCGCGACGCCGCGGACCCAGTTGTTGCTCGATATTCATCAGACGCTGGATTTCTAAAATATTTCTTGTGAGCGAAACAGGATTCAAGGGGGCTGGCATTGGTGTAAGTCCCTGAAGGGCTTGCATATGTTGAAACATTCGCTGATTTAGTGTCGCCATTAATAGTTCATGGAGCTCTTCCATACGCTTCAAGCGATCTTTAGGCCAAAGCAAATGGCTTATCACTAACGCTACGCAAATGCCAACTAGGGTATCAATACTTCTATTTAGAACGTAATTCCAATCCAATAGCGTGTAATCATGGATCCCTAAAAACATCACAGTGATCACAACAGCAGTCGATAAACCGCTGCTCCAACCGAGGCGCCGAAGCAAGGGAACGGTAATGAGAAGACTGATCAAAATTCCGATCCAGCCTGATAGAAGCGTGTGAACTAGAAAAACGACCAACCCCCCAGTCACCGTGCCGAGAATCCTTCCTCGAGCTGCTCGGAGTGTGTTTTCATCTTGATCATCTACTACGAAAATTACGGCCAAGACCGGATACCAAACGAAGTTGATGCGGTCAAAGTGTTGAGCGATTGCACAGGTGATTAAGACACTGATTCCCAGTCGCAGGCTTTGTTTGACAAGGTTGTCGTTCATGCTGGAAGTGCTACCTTTTAGACGCGTTCAGAACAACAATTGGAAGCGCCTGCTGCTGGACTCATTCGCATCGACTCCCCTTGTTGTCTCCTTCGCAGGCCATTGTGTGTCGAGATAACTCACTCCATTTTGATAAAAAGGACGGGCTTTTAGTCGACTCGTTTGAAGATCTGTTGTTCCCATGGTGGTGATTAATTTTCCCAACTCCATAGGACCAAGATCTGTTTCAAGATTACGTCCAGCTGCTGTGATTAGGGCTGGCAGACGGATCAGATGCTGAGGTTGGATGAGTTTGTTGAAGAGACTTTTTAACACAAGTTGTTGTCGGTCAAGTCGTCCTAAATCACCCTGTCCATCGTGGCGCCAGCGTAGAAACCCTTCGAGCTCACGGCCTTTGAGGACCTGGCGACCTGGTTGAAGATCGATCAATAATCCTTGGCTTTTGTCTTGGTAGTAGAGGCGTTTTGGTACATCAACTTCTAGACCCCCAAGTAAATCACTAATGGTGCGGATCCCTTCTAAATTAACGAGTATATGATGATTAATTGGGCGACCCATTAGGCGCGTTAATTCTGTTTTGACAGCATTTGGCCCACCTCTGGCATGGAGTGCGTTGGCCTTCATTGGTCCAAAGCTGCGTGAATTGATATAACTGTCTCTTGGAACTTGAATGATTGAAGTATCACCATTCTCAATACTTAGAATAAAAATAGTGTCTGTATTGCCGCCTCCAGCATCCATTCCGAGAACAACGATGTTTTCATTATCAAAGCTCGACCAGCCTTCGAATGGGTTGCTGATTGAGGTCAGCTTGGGGAGTTCTGTTGATGGAAGGAGAGATCGACTCAGAGGTATCGACAGCAGCAATCCACCAAAGAGTCCAAGCACTGCTGCTGTGAGCAGGGATTTTTTGTTCGGACTTCTTTGGCCGTTCATCTTCAAATCTTAGGTCTGTTCCTCCAGCAGTTCGATTGTGTTGATGTTTGTGTGGTGTGAACCATGATTAATTGAGGGGATCGCTGATCATTAGGGCTGGGCAGGCCAACTGATGGACCAAATTGCTCGTGCGATCACTAGCCGGAATGGGGAGGCCCGCGACCCGCCGTCGTTGTGATCGCAAGATCACGAGATCTTGGTTTTTGCTGAACCAGTGGATTTTTGAATCGATGCCTGGTCCCTGCAGCAATTTGATTTGAATTTGTTGGCTAGAGATGTTGCGAGGACACCAACTCATCAGTTGCTGCTCCATCCAGGATCGTTCGTGTCGGTTAAAGCGTGGATCATGGATGTGGAGAAGACTAATGGTGGTGGATGTTGGGTCTGGTGCGGTTGATAGGAGCCGAAGGGCGAGCTCAAATTGTTCGCGGGCACTCGCCGATAGATCTTTGATTGGAACCAGGATTTGGTTGAGATCATTGAGTTCTCGTCGCCCAAGATTGGCAACGACCACTGGGCAATGCGCGGTTCGGCAGACCCCGTCGACCAGGTCTCCCAGGAGCCATTTGCGCAGTGGGTCAGGCCGTCCGGCTCCAATCAAAAGCAGATCGGCACCCTCCTCTAAAGCGCTTCGACTCATGCCTGCAGCGATGTCATCATCCACGCGCAACAGACATCGCGTGGTTGCAGTGAGGCCCTCTCCGTTGCTTGCCGCCTGATTCAGCCTGGCTCTTGCCGCTGATAGCGCTCGATTTAAGCCACCGCGGGCCTCTTCAAGGCTTGGACTCACTAATGCGAGGGGTAGGAGTTGTCCGTTGTGATCGCCTTCTCCCTGGGAGAGTCGAGCGGCCAATTTGAGCAGGCTCAACTCTGTGTCTGGATTGGCAACTGGGACCAACACTTTGAGAGGGCGGCGTACCACCTCTCCGGGGACCTCTTGATCTTCATCGAGTCCTGTTGTGCCGTATGGGGAGCGCTCATTCGGTTCCATCAGGGCCACAACGGAGCGTGTGGTGAGAGTTGGACCGAGCGTTGCCGTCACAACCATTACGGCAAGAACGGCGTTGAGAACTGTGTTGTCGAGTAAGCCGGCCTGAAAACCAATGAACGCGGTTGCAAGCGTGGCAGCCACCTTGGGCATGGCAAGTGACCACATCAGCAGCATTTGATTGCGGCTGTAGCGGAACCAGCGCCCAGCGATCACTGCAGCAAGTGCCTTGCATCCCAAAGCTCCAGTGAGCATTAGGGCGGTGAACTCAATGTTGCTAATGCTGTCGGCGATGCTGCCGAGATCGAGCAGCAGTCCCAAATGAATGAAGAAAATGGGGATGAATAAGGCTCCCCCTACAAAGATCACCTGCTCTTTGACCTTGCCTTCTGGAAGGACGGAATTCACGGCGAGCCCAGCCAAAAAAGCGCCCACGATTTTTTCAACCCCCGCGAGTTCAGCACCGAGGGAGGCCACAAACAAGGTGAGTAACACCGCCAGAAACACCCTGTTTTCATCGATGACGTTGCGCATCCATAGATGTCGCCCAATCATTCGAATGCCCAAGACGACGACACAAGCAAACACGCTGATGCTGATGAGCAGCGCAATAAAGCTGCTCGGTGTGAGATTTCCCTTGCCAAGGCCTAGGGCTACAGCGAGCAAGACCAGCGCTGCAATGTCCGTGAAAATCGTGCTTCCAACGCTCACAATTACGGACTCGTCACGCTGGGCGCCGTAACTCCTCACGATCGGATAGCCGAGCGGAGTGTGCGTTGCCATCAGGGCTCCCAATAGGAGACTGGGTACTAAGGGGAAGCCAAAGATCTGGCCGATCCCGAACCCTGTACCAACTCCGAGCACAAAGATCAGGGCCCCAAATGTCACAGAGCGTCTTTTGACTCTGTTGAACTCTTCAAGGTCGATCTCTAGCCCGACTGTGAACAGCAGATAGATGGCTCCGATATCGGAGAGAAGGGTGATCGTTTCACTTTTGGCATCGATCCAATGCAACACATGGGGACCGATCAGTACGCCAGCTACTAAGAGTCCGACAAGATCAGGAAGCCTTAACCGTCTTGTGATGGGCGGAACCAAGACGCTGATCGCAACAAGCTGGGCAAAAATGCCCAGTGGGTGATGCATCAGGTGGGATAGCGAAGCAGCCATCAGTGAAGTCTTGGAAGAAAGGTTTTGGCGTTAGAGGCTCAGCGCTTCGTCACTACGTAAGCCAGCTTGAACCCGCCAGAGGTCGGAGTAAGCGCCTGGTTTGTGCAGAAGTTGATCATGGGTTCCCTGTTCCACAATGCGACCAGCGTCCATCACAATGATTTGATCGGCATGTCGCACGGTGCTGAGTCGATGCGCAATAACCAGTGTGGTCCGATTCGCGGTGATGCGCATTAGTGAACGCTGAATCGCAGCCTCTGTTTCATTGTCAACCGCGGCCGTTGCTTCATCGAGGATCAACACGGGTACATTCTTTAAAATGGCTCTAGCCAAGGCGATTCGTTGGCGTTGACCACCTGATAAACGCTGACCACGCTCGCCTACAACCGTATCAAATTCTTGAGGTAGGCCTTGAATAAAGGCTAGGGCTTCGGCTTGTTCCGCTGCCCAAATAATGGACGACTTGGATGCTTCTGAAGATCCGTAGGCAATATTTTCAGCGACGCTTCCGTGGAAGAGGTAAACGTCTTGACTTACGAGTGCAATGCAGCGACGAAGATCTTGCAGATGCAGCGATGCAATTGGATGGTTGTCAAGAAAAATCCTGCCGCTACTGAGCGGATAGAGCCTCAGCAGTAGTTTGACCAATGAACTTTTACCTGAACCTGTAGCACCCACAATGCCAATTGTTTGTCCAGCATGAATGCTTAGGTCGAACTTGTTCAGCAGTGGTTGGCGATCTTTATAGGAAAAGCAAACTTGTTCATAGCGTATGTCTCCTTTGATATCACTTGGGTTGAGGCGAATGTTTCCGCTGGCGATCTGAATCGGTGTGTCGATGAGATCCAGAACGCGCTGAGTGGAGGCCATTGATCGTTGGTAATCATCTAGGGTTCGCCCCAATGTGGTTAGAGGCCACAGCAGTCGCTGGGTTATGAAAACCAGAAAGCTGTAGGTTCCCACTGCGATTAGTCCTTGCCAGGCTTGGATGCCTCCGATCAGAAGAATCGCTAAAAAGGCAAATAAGATCGCAAAGCGAATAAGGGGAATGAAGGCGGCAGAGATTCGAATCACCTCACGATTGCACTGCTGGTAGGCATTACTCGCTGTACGAAGTTGTTCGAGTTCCCATGCTTCAGTTGCAAAGCTTTTGATGGTGAGCATTCCACCAAGATTGTTAGACAGTCGGGAGGCGAGATCTCCAGCTCTTTGGCGGACGTCGCGATATCGCGGAGCGAGGCGGCGTTGAAAACTGAGTGATCCCACAAGGATGATTGGGATCGGAACAAATGCGAAGAGTGCCACGCCTGGTGCCAGGAGTGCCATGGCGCTACCGACCAGCAGAACGGTGGTCACTAATTGCAGAATTTCGTTGGCACCACGTTCCAGAAAGCGTTCGAGTTGATGGATGTCATCACCAAGCACGGTGAGTAGCCGTCCAGTGCTGTCTCGCTCGAAAAAATCCATCTCAAGCTTTTGGAGATGGTCATAGGCTTCTAATCTCAGGCTGTGTTGCGTGGTTTGTGCAAGATTGCGCCACAAAACGCCGTAAAGATATTCAAAAAGTGATTCTGCTGTCCAGACCAGGAAGGACAGCAGCGCAAGCACGATGAGTTGGCTCGGCACTGTTGTGGCACCCAAAGCTGCCAGCCACGATGAATCCTGTTGAACAACAACATCAACGGCCAGGCCGATCAGAACAGGAGGAAGTAAATCAAAGACTTTGTTGATGATCGAGCAGCTCACCGCGATCCATACCCGTCTTCTGTAGGGCTGAAGATGGCTCAGAAGCCTTGGTAGGGCAGGCTTTATGCGCCTAGCTGGATTGGGAGCGGCCATCATCTATGGCAAGACGCTCTATTCAAGCGTTGTGTTGCCCAACAGCGTCAAATTTCTTGAAACGGTGTAGACCGGAACTAGAGATCGGGGAACTGTATGACTCGTTCAAGAGCGTTCAATCGTTTTCATCGCTTCTTAGCGCGGAAGCATCGAGATGAAGTACGGAATGCCGCTTCTGTTTTGCCTGCTGATGAGACAAGACCAATGGATCACATTCAAAAATTGATGGATCGCAGTTTCGTTTTGGATGACAGGCTCGAAATGGAGGAAACGGCTCGATGAGCTGTCTCCTCCATTCGGATCACCAGCGGTTGCCGCCGCCGTAACCGCCGCCGCCGCCGCCGCCGTTGCCGCCACCGCCGTTGCCGCCACCGCCGTAACCGCCGCGGCCGCCGCCACCGCCGCCGCCGCCAGTGCGCTCACGTGGAGTTGCTTTGTTGACGCGGATCATGCGACCCATCCACTCCACGTTTTGGAGGTCGTCGATGGCTTTTTGCTCATCTTCGTCTGTGGCCATTTCAACGAAGCCAAAGCCGCGTTTGCGACCTGTTTCGCGATCGAGAGGAAGACTTGCGCTCTTAACCTCTCCGTATTGACCGAATAGATCGAGAAGATCTTCCTGTTCTGCCTGGAAAGACAGATTGCCGATGTAGATGGTCATTACCTGAGGGGACCGTTGGACATTTGATCAGAAAAGTTTTGGTCCGAAAAGGAAAGTCCTTGATGCTGAAGCTGGAGAGCTGAAGCTTGGGGGAGCGAGCCGATCAGAGCCGAACATGAAGCTGATGCAACACCACGCTACAGGCTTGCCTGGTGCAATTTCTCAACATTCGAACAGAAAATCGAAAAGTTTCATTTTTTTCGCTGTTCTGTTGCATGGTCAGGAGATCCTGACCATGCCCATCATGTTTTTTCCCTACTCAAAGGTTTGCTGAACGAATCAGTTCAGGCCATGGGGAAGGGCGGTTTGAGCTAGGTCGACAATGACTCAACAACGACATTGTGCTGCTCAGAGCATCTTGACTCTGATTGATGTCACTGTGTTTGAAGGAGAGGCCCGTACTTCTCGTTAGCGCGTTCTTTGCAGAATTTTTGGGCTTGCAGGATGGAAGCAATGCCTTTCCCGTTCATCTCTTTGGTGAAGCATGAGCAAGTGAAATCACCCATGCCTTCGGGAAGAGTTAGCCCAGCTTGAGACATTGCGGCAGAGACGCTAGCCATGCAGAACTTTTTGATTTCTTCTGAATCATCGGAAGCTTTCGCTAACGATCCTGAAGTTGTGATCAGCATCGGTGATAAGCAGAGACTGATCACAATCCGGAGACGAAGATTCAAGAGTTAGGAATCCTTGCGGATTTGAAGCTCCTGGTTCATCACTTTGAGCTGGCGAAGAGAATTAAAGACGTTCTCTGGCATGCCTTTGGGAAGGTCTACAAGGCTGTGCGTTTCAAAGATCTGAATCCGGCCAATCATGCGTCCTTCCAGTCCTGATTCATTGGCAATTGCGCCAACGAGGTTGCCCGGTTTCACGCGATCGCGATGACCGACTTCAACTCTGAATCGTTCCATGTCGTCTTCTGGCGGGCGTGATGCACGCTCTGGTCTCCTGCCGCGGTCGTTGCCTCGGTCTCCGCGTCGGTCATCGCGCCGGTCGTTGCGCATGGGAGCTTTCAGCCAGCTTTCATCGCCTTGGACCAACAGTGGGCCTTCACCAACAGCCAACCTCATGGCGGCCAGAGTGAGTTGTCCTGGCTCTACCTCGAGCTCTTGGGCCACTCTTTGGATGAGCTCCTGAAGCAGTGCGGTCTCTTCTTCAGGTTTGTCTTCGCTGGTGGCTTCAGCGCTGAGGCGGGTGCGAAGTCTGTCCAGACGACTCTGGTTGATTTCGGCATTGCTAGGGATATCCATTGGTTCAATGGCCTGTCCCACAGCGCGTTCGAGATTGCCGACGAACCTGCGCTCCCTGGGTGTGATGAAGAGGATGGCTTCTCCGCTGCGTCCAGCTCGGCCCGTACGTCCGATGCGGTGGACGTAAGCCTCACTATCAAAAGGCATGTCGTAGTTGATCACGAGACCGATGCGGTCAACGTCGAGACCACGCGCTGCAACATCGGTGGCAACCAGAATGTTGACGGTTCCTTTGCGGAGGCGTTCCACGGTGCGTTCCCGTTGGTTTTGGGGCACGTCGCCGTTGAGCACAGCCACGTCGTGACCGGCGGCTTCCAGGGATTCCGCAACCGTGAGTGTGATGGCTTTGGTTCGCGCAAAAATAATCACGCCTTCGCCAGTCACTGCTTCAAGCACACGGTTAAGCGCTTCGATTTTGTGAGAGTTCTGCATCGTGATGCAGCGATGACGGATCCTGCGCGCCTCTTTCTCCTTCGTCTTGATCGTGATTTCTGCAGGTTCACGCAAGTAGCGCTTGGACAACCTGCGAATTTCGTTCGGCATCGTCGCTGAAAACAGCACGACCTGACGTTCTTCAGGTAATTGCTCGAGGATCCATTCGACGTCGTCGATGAAACCCATACGCAGCATTTCATCTGCTTCGTCTAGGACCAGGCTGCGCAATCCGCTTGTGTTCAGCGTTCCTTGGCGCATGTGATCCATGACGCGTCCTGGAGTCCCAACCACAACGTCAACGCCACGTCTTAAGGCGTTGATTTGGGAGCGGAAATCAGACCCTCCGTAGATCGCCAACACGTTGAGGTGGGGATGCCCAGCGGAATAAGCCTTGAACGCTTCCGCCACTTGCATCGCCAGTTCACGGGTTGGTGCCAGCACAAGCACGCTCGGGAGCGGGCTGTCGCCTTGCAATCTCTCCAGTAAAGGCAGAGCAAAAGCGGCGGTTTTTCCCGTGCCTGTTTGCGCTTGGCCCACGAGATCGCGCCCCAGCATGAGCTCAGGGATGGCCGCCTTTTGGATGGGTGAGGGTTCTTTGTAGCCCTTGTCAGCAAGGGTTTTTAAGAGTGCGTCACTGAAACCGAATTCCGAAAATCCGGATGGAGCTTCTGGTTCTTCAACGCTCTCGACGACTGTTGTAAAAACCTCTTCGGTGGTCTGAGAAGCGGTGCTCTCAGAAATCTCAGACATACTGAGATCTACTGAACAGGACCCTGAGTCCTGAGCTGGTGTATTGGTCATTCTTGAAAGGCAATTGCCTGATTAATCCTTTAAATCAGGCTTGCAACGTCCAATCGGCCTGAGCCGCGCTGTATTGCTTGCCTTTCGATCAAAGGTTGAAAATTTATGTTAACACTCTGCCGAAATCGTCCTCTAAGCGTTCGATATCGCTTTCCTCAAGGATCGAGCCATGTTGGACCTCAATGATCAGCAAGTCCCCCTCTCCTCCGAACGCGCGGTGGATGGCTCCCTTGGGGATATGCAACGTGTCTCCGGCTGAGACCTTCAACCATTGATCTTGGCAAAACAGCTCCCCGCTTCCTTGGGCCACCGTCCAGTTTTCGCTGCGATGTTGATGGCGTTGAAGGCTTAAACGTTGCCCTTGCCGAATCAGCAAACGCTTCAGCTTGTAACCCTGTCCACTGCCTAAATCCTCGTACCAACCCCAAGGACGGATCACTCTCTCGGACGCGCTCACCTACCCATTCCCGATTTTGCTTTGATCCTCAGGATGCCGAGATCCTGTGGTGCGGCTTAAAACCATCGCTGTTGGATCTGCAAATAAAAGCAGTTGCTGTTTAGCGCGGGTGATGGCCGTGTAAAGAAGCGAGCTGCTTTGGCGATCGTCGAGAGCAGGCCAGAGCAGCAGCACTTTGTCCATCTCACATCCCTGAGCTTTGTGAATGGTGAGTGCCAGAGCTGGCTCTAAGTGCCGAAGACGGGCTGGATGCAAAAGCGCATGCCGGCTTTCTCCAGAGGGGTCGCTGCTGAGAAAAAGAGCCCGTTGATGCGCCCCCTCTCCGACCATGACCCCTAGATCTCCATTGGCGAGTCCGAGTTCCGGCTGATTTTCACTGCAAAGCACTGGTAGACCCGACGGCCAGCGCTGCGGTTCAGCGCCATCAAGCAACCGTTGATGGACGGCATCAACACCCCATGGCCCGCGCCGACGCGGGCAGAGCACCATCAAGCCGTCAAGGATGTTCAGAAGGTCTTGGGCTTGTTGTTGATGGGGTTGTCCATGGGCGTTGATCTCTAAAGCGCTTGCCCTCTCCTTGAGATGGTCGAGATGCTCAATCAGTTCGGCGTGCACAGCCTCAGGAATCTGTTTGGTTTTGGGGCAAGCAACGCTGATGTTTGAGGTTTTAGGCAACGCGCTGAGTTGGGACCAGAACGGTCTCAGGCCTTGATCACGGAGTAGTGCACTCATCTGAGCAAGGGCACCTCGATTGCGATAAACCCTCGTGAGGGTGATGGCCCCATCGTTGAAGCGCCTGATTTGATCCGGTTCTTGGAGATGCTGCCAAACGGCTCCTGCACCAATCGGTGGCAGCTGAGCGCTGTCTCCCACCAGGACCAGTTGGCAATGGGGAGGTAGAGCACTCAACAGGGCACGGCCTAGCTCTAAGTCCACCATCGACATTTCATCGACGATGAGCAGGTCTACATGCAGTGGGTTGCGTCGATGACGGCCAAAGCCTCCAGGACGGGCCTCCAGCAATCGATGCAGCGTGGTGCAGGGCAAGGATGCGGTTTTTGGGTGGCTGCGAATCGCGTCTTGGAGCCGACGTGCGGCCTTGCCCGTAGGAGCGGCCAGCCTCGCCCGAAGCTTGGGTTGATGTTCAAGAGCGCGGAGCAGCATGTGCAACACCGTGCTGGTTTTACCGGTTCCAGGCCCGCCGCTGAGCAGAACCACGCCGTAGTGATCGATCGCACGGACAGCCGATCGCTGCTCCGGACTGAGATCGTTGTTCTTGGCTAGCTGGCTGGATGTGGCGCTGTGGGGTGTGGCATGGATTGGAGCCTGGAAACAGCGGCGCTGAAGTTCGCGTTCGAGCTCTTGCATGGCTCCATGCCAACGACGCCAGGACAGCGTGTTGTGGCTCAGAACCAAAACGGATTGATCACCGTCGAGCCATCCACTCGCCACCAAGGCTTCACGGTGAAGCTTCGGCCAGCCCTTACTTTCGATCCCCTCTGGAGCCTCCGCTTCATCGTGGAGTTGAAGGGAGATGTCACCTCGGCTAAGGGCAAGGGTGAGTGCATGCACAAGCTCGACCAGCGGTTCACTGCTTTGCTCCGGCGGATACCGCCGGAGCAGGGTTGCGAGCAATCCACGCTGCAGGGCAAAGAGAGCATCCGTCGCTGCCGATTTCATGACGACAGCCCCTCAAGCCATTGGTCTAGACGGCGGATTCGTGTCAAAGGTGCAGGTTCGATGACTACTCCAGAGCCTCCTGCAGGGCTGATGCCCCTTAAAAACACATAGGCATAGCCGCCGAGGTGGCGGTTCGGGTCGTAGCCGTCGAGCCTCCAGCGCAGGTAGCGATCCAGGGCCAAAAGGTAGAGATGGGCTTGGAGCGGATAGTGATGGGCGAGCATTTGCTCCTCCATCGCGGCTTGGCTGTAGTGGCGAGGGCCGCAGGCGATGCCACGGCCAGAGTCGTCCCGTTCGCCAATCCAATTGCTTTTCCAATCCGCTACCCACCACCGGGCTGTGGAGGGATCATCCCCATCGGTGAACACCAGATCGATCGATCCCGTCAGAAACCCGCGACTGCGAATGTCTAATTGGCGCAGGCTTTTTGCGTAGTTCTTCCCAAAACGATGGTCGCTGTCTGCTTCGAAGGCATGGGCTAAACCAGCGGAGCGCACTGGATCGCCTTGCTGGGCAACGGGCAGATCGAAGCTGAGTTCATGAAGACGACGTTTAGCGTCCAAATCGGACAACCTCAAGTGTTGGAGAGGGCCGCCTAGAGGTGCCATCAGCACGGTCTTGAGCGCTGAGATCACGGCATCGCCATGCTCGAGGTCAATTCCGGCTCGTCCAAGCTCTTCAGCCACCACCGCCTGATTGGCAGCTTGGTCTGCAGGGCCTTGAAAGCTCACCTTTTCAAGGATTCTGTGCAGACAATCGCCAGCTCCCGGACCTTTTGGGAACTCTGCAAGAGGACCATTCTGATCGGCTGAATCCACCTGGCTGCCAAGAGCTTCGGTGTCTGGCACGGCATCGGTGTTGGCTACGGCATCGATGTCGCGTCCCTCTTCGAGATTGCGTGGATCAATAGGAGCGGGCTTGTGATGTCCTTTTTGAGAGGAGATCCAGGCTGAGTAGCTACTCCGACCCCAGCTGCGGTCGAGGCTGCGTTGAGGAACGTCCGACAGCTGTAAGGTTTCGAGCCGCGGAGCTGGACGCCAGAACTGCAGGGATGTGTTCTTAGGTGGTAAGTGAAGACTCGTTAGGGGGTTGTCAAGCTTGGACAGCTCCGCAACCCAGCTGGCCAAGGGATTGGCATCCTGTCCAGCAGCGGCGACCCAAAACACTACGAGATGGCGCTCTGCGCGCGTTAAGGCCACGTAGGCCAGTCGTTCTGCTTCTGCTGCACTGTCGTGTTGGTCTCGTTCTGCAGCTTTGTGTCCTCGGTCCCAATGGGGGTTGAGCGCCACTTGCCAGGTCCCTTCTGGATCGTTGGGAGGGTTTCGCCAGAGAGGGCCTTTGCCATCAGCTGGTGCTTGCCACAAATAGGGGCAGATCACGACGGGGTACTGCAGGCCTTTGCTGCGGTGCACGGTGACAACAGCCACCGCGCTTTCCGCTAAATCGCTGTGGGGCTGCCTGATATCAGGGGTGGGTTCGATGGGTTGTAAGCGTTGTCGCCTCAGCCAATCTGCGGCGCTGCCCAGGTCGAGGCCTTGTCGATGCATGGCGTCTTGCACCAGTCGCGCACATTGCTGAATGTCGCCTAACAAACGCCCGCGGCTGGAGAGATCAGCAAGCATTCGGCCCTCGAGGAGTTGCGACAAGCAACCGAGCAAACCCAGGAAAGGGAGGTCGTCCTGCAGCTTGCGAAGTTGCCCTGCGAGTCGATCGAGATCACCGTTGGTTTCCGCGTCCTGCAACTGACGGCTTGTCCATTGCATCAAGGCAGAACAAGCCAGTCGCCGCAATCGTCCGCCATCGGCAGGGGTGGTGAGGGCGTCGAGAAGATGTTGCAGCTCCGTCGCGCCGGAGGTGCTGAGGACATCTCCAGGACTCACAAGCCGGCTGGGTAGTCCTCGTTGCGCGAGCTGCTCTCGCACCGCCTCAGCTTGTCGATGCCGGCTGACAAGAACGCATAGGTCTGATGGGGTTAGGGATGGATCGCTGTCCAGGAGGTGGAGGGCATGGCAAGCGACCACGGGCGGAATGGTCGATTCGAGTGCTGTGCGGGTGGGTGGTTCATCGGGGTCATCGGCCTGCAGATCGATGAGTTGGAGAGGCTGTTCACCGTCCGGGAGCTCCAAGGGAAGGGCGCTGGCACAGGGAGTGACAGCCGGCACCTTGAGGTTCGACAGGGTGAGGCCTGGAGCCATCCATTGGTTCATCGCCTCCATCAGGGACGGGGTTGTACGCCTGTTGTCGAGCAGGTTGTCGATTTGATCCGCTGCTTGTCGGGCTTGTTTGTAGGTGTTGAGATCTCCTCCTCGAAAGCGGTAGATCGCTTGCTTGGGATCACCCACCATCAGCAATAAATGGTCTGGCGTTGCGAAGCAGGCCTGGAGCAGGCGCCACTGCAGTGGATCCGTGTCTTGAAATTCGTCGATCAGAGCGACGCGATAACGCTGCTGAATCGGGGCCAGCCAGCGTTGCGGGTCAGCATCTGTCGCTTTGGGATCGAGGGCATCAAGTAAGCCAGAAAAGCTGATCACGCCCTGTTGCGCACGGCGGGCGGCCAGGGTGTGGAGTCCGTGCGTAAGCGCATGGCGCCAGACCTGCTCAGCTGGGCCATCCCACAGCGCTGCAATGGCTTTTTGCAGGGTTGGCTGGGGAAGGTTTGGATTGAGTTCGCTGCAGCGGCGGGCTGTTTTGCTGAAACATCCGGGATGGAAGTAGTCACCCAGTAAGCTCTGTTTGCGCACAGTGCCGTAACTGATACGTAACTGTTGCGTGCCAGTTAGCTGTAAGATCCAGGCGCTGAGTTCGCTAGCGCGATCTTTTTTTGGTTTCGGTGAGTAGGGCTTGGTATCGGTTTGGCCTTGGCTTCTCCAATCCGTTGCGCAGTTGCGAAAGGCTGTTTCTAATACGTGACCGTTGGTTGTCCATTGCGCTTCGAATTCTGTCCAGCTCGATTGGAGCCAGTGGTCAAAGCACTCGATCAGCGGACGCTCTTGATCGTGAGCTCCCTCAGTACCGGCGATCCGAACAGCGCAATCGCTGTCCAAGCGACTTAGGGCATGGCTTAACTGATCAGCGGAGAGGCCGGCATGCAACAGCCCTGATACGTCGTCGGCAGGCAGGGCCAGCACCTGGTGTTCCCAGTAGTCGTAAGCCACCTCTTGGCACAAATGCTGGCTGTCACTCTCAAGACATACCTCCATCGCTGTGCCGTTCTGAAGCGCTTGCCGGCGAAGACTGCGCCGGCAGAAGCCATGGATAGTGGTGATGTCGGCACGTTCAAGCCCTTCCAGTGCTTCCAGCAGGTTGCTGGCAAGCGTGCGACGGGTGTTGGGGTCTTGTCCATGGAGTGCCAGCCATTCTTCCAACACTGCATCGCGGGGTGGGGAGTCGCTTTGTGCGTTTGAGTCGTTGGCTTGGTGTTGGAGCAGGGCCTGTAAGGCGTCGTTGAGACGACGTCCAATCCGATCCCGCAATTCCGCAGCGGCGGCTTCTGTGAAGGTGACAACCAGAAGCTCTTTGAGGTTGAGCTTTCGCTCTGTCACCAGCCGCAAGACCAGGTGGGCTAAAGCAAAGGTTTTGCCCGTGCCAGCACTGGCTTCTAGGAGACGCACTCCGGCATTGAGGGGGTACTGATTGGGTTGAAAACGGCTGCTCATGGCCGTTGCGCCTCCAGCATCGGTGCATACAACACTTGAAAGGCGTCTTCAAAGCAGGCTTCGCTTAAAAAATGGCCCGCTTCGAAGTGGTCGCCAAAACAAAGCTGCATCTCTGGACGCTCCCGCTCTCCCATGCCTGCGAATCCCCCGTCCCAGCGGCTTTCAAACGCTCGGTTCGCTTGTTCCAGACTTTTGCTCAACGTGAGGGCTCTGGCCAATCCACTGGCAGGTGGGACCGGCCAGCAGGATTCAGCTCCTGCGATTGCGAGAGCATGGAGGGAAAAGAGCAGCTCCTGAGCTCGGTCTGGATCCAATGGCTGCCAGTGAAGGGCAAGCTCAAAGTGATCAGCTTTGCTGCTGCTGTTACATCGACAGATCACAGCCGTTGGCGTAGAGACTCCCGACGCTTGCTGGATGAGGTGGGTGAACCAGCCGCCAAGAGCGGTACGCGATTGAAGCCGACCTGCGCTGACCAAAACCGTGGTTGCCCCAGCCCTCAGAACGGTGCGTGACTCGGACTCGGAGCGGATCGATTCACAGTGCAAAGGGCCAAGTCGCAACAGGGTTTGTTGCAGGTTTTGCCAGCGCTGTTCGAGGCGATTGGCCGCCAGTAGGCCTGCCGCTCCAGGCGGAAGTATTCCTTGGCCTCGTAGCTGTGTGGTCCATTCCCCTGGAAGAGCCTGCTCCCAGATCAAGTTCGAATCGGTCGCCAGCCAGTCGAGCTGATTGAGAAAAGACTGGTTCAGAAGGAATTGACGCTCCCGCTCTTCGAGTTCGAGCGCTGAGAGATCTTCCACGGGGGTGGACCACTCCCGTGTGTCTAATCCCCGCGCTTTGAGCCAATAGCGCTGGGGAGCCTCAAGCCAGCGACTGACTGCGTCTAAATCAACGCCGTCTGAATCCAATCTGTTGGGGGTTGCATCTGGACCCCAGCTCAGGGGGTGGGCTAGGCCCAGGGAGTTGTCGCTCAGGCGATGGTGATCACGGCGGTGATCACGGCGATCGAGATTGCGCCTGGCGTCGAGGTGGTGACGATCAGAGCTGAAGGCTGAGCCGGAGCGATTGACGAGAAAATTGCGAGGATCCAAGGGATTCGCTGGTTGCTCCAACACCACGCGCTCGAACTGTTCGGGGGTGAGTTGCTCGTTGAGCAAGGTGAGCCATTGTTGAACCGGCGGCGCGGGGGGAAGCTCTTCGCCCTTGCGTTCATCACGTGCATTCCAACTGATCAGGAGATGTTGTCGCGCGGACATCAACGCCTCCAGCAGCACGTAACGGTCTTGATCTGTGCTCGATGGATCGCCGAGTCGGCGTTGCTGCTCCAGAAGGTGAAAGCCAGGGCGTTCCCGCTGACGTGGAAAGCCTTGCGAATCAAGCCCCATCAGCACGATCAGCCGATGGGGAATCGCCCGCATCGGCTCAAGAGCACTGATTGTGAGGGCACCACTGCGGTGTCCAAAGCGACCGCTATCGGCGGAGAGGGCCTCATCAAGAATCGAGACCACAACGGAGAGATCAAGGTCAAGAGTGCATGCAGAGGCCTGTTGCTGCATCGTGTCGAGTGCTTCGACGATCGCTTGTTGCTCCCAGGCCCAGTCCCCTCCATCGCCGTAGAGATGCTGGAGAAGCTGATTTAACTGCGTGGTCCAAGCGCTGGGACTGTGGGGTTGACGTAGGCGAATGATCCATTGCGCTAGTCCATCCAGGAGTGGCCACCATTGTTCGAGCTGCTGAATGGTGAGACCTCCTTGGAAGGGAGCACAGCCACCAGGAGCGAGACCTGGCTCGGCAGGCAGCACGAGGCCAAGCAGCCAGCGATCAAGACACCAGCTGAGGCTATGGGTGTCATCGCCTCCCCGCTCCTTGCCATCCACCCCCCAACGGAAGCCGGTCTGCTGGAGACACTGGGTGATGCGTACGGCATCTGTGGCCGTGATGCCTTGAAGCGCTTGAAGAGCTGGGTTCGCCAGAAGAGCCTCTAACCCGGATGCCGTGAAGCGCTCACTGGCCAGTCTCAAAAGGGCCATAAACCCTTGGCTCAGTCCTGGGGTGTTCTGTTGGCTTCGGTCGGTGAGTCGCCAGGGAATGCTGATCCCAGTGGCGTCATGATCACCGAAGACGGAGCTGAGGAGCGGGGCATAGCGCTCTACATCCGGCGTCATCACCAAGACATCGCGTGGTTCCAGGGTTGGATCAGAGGCCAGCCATTGCAGGATCTGATCGCGAACCAGTTGGACCTCGCGCCACGGACCTGCACAGGCCAAAAAGCGCAATGAGCTGTCGTGATCAACAGGGGTGAGAGGTGGTGCACTTCCATCCACCAACTGTTGTTGCACTTGTTCTAAGAGCGTGGCTGGCCGCTGTTCGGATGCAGCGATCTGAATCGGTGCGGCGAAGAGATCGCCCTGATCCCATTGGCCGAGCAAGCAGTCTCCGTTGCCTTCCAAAAGCAACTGAAACTCAGCCCCCATACGTCCCAAAATCGCCTCCAGTCTTGGCGATTCCAGGAGCCAGGGCCCATCGGGTGGGGTGTTCCACGCTTGTCCGAGGCTTCTTCGCCTTTGTTCGGAGCGTTGCCATAGATCTGGGCATGGCGTGAGTAGATAGAGCTCGACAGCCATCAGGCCTGAGAGGCCTTGCAGGAGTTCCACCTGCACCGGGGCGAGATTGCTGATGCCAAATAGGCGCAATCGAGGCGGTAGAGCGGCGGCCGAAACATCTCCTTCCCGCAGACGTTGAACGGCCTTGTGCACCTGAAGACCAAAGGGATCACAGGGGAGAAGTTCTGCAAGGGCGCGAACGAGCTGTGGTTGCCAGTACAAATGGGCCGGCAGATCAGCGTCTCCATGGCCCTCAATCCATTGGCTCAGTTCCTGTGGTCGG
The DNA here is from genome assembly GCF_014279835.1 of Synechococcus sp. MVIR-18-1. Lineage (NCBI taxonomy): Bacteria > Bacillati > Cyanobacteriota > Cyanophyceae > Synechococcales > Synechococcaceae > Synechococcus > Synechococcus sp. MVIR-18-1. The sequence continues at coordinate 981,796 of NZ_CP047942.1, forward strand.
TAAAGGGCGTAGTCATCCACAGCATCGGCGAGGCAGCGCGCCAGTTGCCAATGATCACGATTGAGCCGTCCAGAAACGCTTGCGTGTTGTTCCCACCAGAGTTTCAGGCTTTCAGCGCTGGGGTGGTCGAGAAGAGCGGGGAGCACGTTTAAAACAGACCAAACCAGTCGTTCTGCGCGCCAAGGATCTTCAGTGGTTGGATCGAGATCCAAGATGCAGCGCACCAGCTGGCGTAAGCGCGATCCAGGAAAGGGAAAACGCACCAGAGCGCTAATGCCGTTGGCTTTGGCAAGCTGCTCGCCGAGCCATCGGCTTGTGGGCCAGGTATTGACGACAATTTCCAGCTCCTCAAACGGACCCGGTGGGTCAAGCGTCAGCGTTTGAGCCAGAAGCGTTGCCAGAAACTCTGTGCGATTGCTGCGGTAAACCGTTAACAACGATCTGCCTGCAGCGATGGAGCCGTCAGGTTTCGTGGAGCAGCTGTTGATTCCCGAACTCCCTCCACTTGCACAACAGCTGCAGTCTCTGGGCAGTACGCCGAGAGTTTTCCTCCGTACACCGCACCCGTATCCACCATCACGATCCGGCCATGACGCTCCACATCAGGTCGGGGGGTATGACCAATCACCACAAGTCCATGGCTTCCGTCGTAATGCTCCCAGAAGGGCTCACGAATGGTCAGGTCGGGATGACCGTTGGAATCAAATCCTGCATGGGTCGCTACCCAGCCGTGTCCCCAAAACACAGTAGGGAGATGTTGGAGACGCATGAGCCATGGGTTGGGACTGCTTCCTTCAGGTTCCTTGAGGGTTTGGAGTCGTGCCTGCTCATGATTTCCCCGCAGCCAAGTTGCCTGTCCAGCGGTGACCAAGGACCAAACCAACTGCATGGTGGACGCGGTATCAGGCCCGCGGTTGATGACATCTCCACAAAACACGACGTGATCATTCTTCGGCAAAACACCGAGTAGCCGCTGCAGTGGCTGATAACAACCATGCACGTCACCGATCACCCAGTGCTTTCCCGTGAGTGATGGCATGCCAAACAGCAGATGGCCTAATCACATTAATTCCCTTTACTTGTACGAATGCGATGCGTAAAAATGCTTACCCTTATGGCCCTTGTGAACTTGGTGTGGATCCACGATCATTGCCAGTGGCTCGTCGCGTGAGCTTGCTTGTGAACGCCCTTGATGGTGCCCAACGCACCAATGAGGCTCTTGCTGCCTGTGCCAATGGCGAAGAGATGCTTGATGTACTCCTCGGAGCATCGATGAAATTGAGGCTCGGCCTCACGCGTGAGCAGCTCCGTGACACTCCACCGATTCGAGATTGGGTCTGGTGGAAAAATAAGCAAGCGATTGTTACGATTGGGAATTAAAAATGGCTTGTTTTGTTATTTATTTAAAGTCTTGAAGCTGCCTTGTTATTTCTATTTAAACTCTGCTATATCCAAGCTTAGATTCATGAATTTTGAGTGGAAGTCCGAAAGACTCCATCAGTTTTCTGCAGTCATCTCCAACAGTTCCATAAACCTCGATGCTGAAGCCGTCACCAAGTTCAGCATGCTTTTGCAAATACTCCTGAACGGGAGGGTTGGAGACATGAGCCGCAAATGCCTCGTCATTGGCATAGACCTCTGACCACACAAACGCTTGTGGGTCTTGAGGATCTTGATCAAAGGTGTGATGAAGCATTCCAGGTTCGGAAGACTGAACGGCCACGTCAGTTATGCGGGCGAGTTCCAGATATTGATCGAGGCAATCCGCCTTGACGTGGATGCGTGCGAGAAGCATGAAGGGAGTGGATCGATCGAATGTTGCCATGGTGAGCAGTGAAGTTGGATGATTCTCTCAAACAGTACGTCTATCTTCTGTTCGGTTCAAACGCGTCTCTCTGATTCGCTTGAAAAGCATGTTGACTGTGATCATGGCTCTGTTGCATTGGCAGTCTTTGATTGATGCATTGACCGAGAGGCTTAGTTTGATGTTTGTTGCCTGAATCCCATGGCCTTTAACTCTAAGACTTTGATGATTTGGTAATATTTTTACTGAATGTGTGTTCGATATACGAGCCAGTGGATGGTTTATTGTTACGTGCTATGGAGCTTGTAGACTTGTGATCGAACTTCTTTTAACCGGAAGTCTCACTTTTATTATGTTTTCTTTGGGGTTATCACTGAAGCCGCAAGATTTTGGAGTTGCATTTCACCAGCCAAAAGCCTTGATTGCAGGAGCAATGGCTCAGCTTTTGATGCTTCCAGTGATTGCTTTTGCCTTGCTAAGGATCTTTGGTTTGCAAGGTGATTTTGCTCTTGGCATTATGATTTTGAGTTGCTATCCTGGAGGCATTACATCGAGTATTGTTACTAAACTATCTCGAGGAGATGTAGCTCTTTCAATCTCTTATACCGCACTCGCTAGCCTTGTGACGGCAGTGACTTTACCTCTTGTTTTGAGTTTAACAGCGCCTGTTCTTATCCCACAGCAAGATGTTGAATTATCAATAGTGCCCTTAAGTCTAAAAGTCTTTGCTTTAGCAACATTACCTGTTGTATTGGGAGTTTCTATTCGCCAGTGGAGCCCAAAACTGGCTGTTCGTTGGCAGTTGCCAAGCAGTCAATTGGCAAATGGTTTATTTGTTGCAGTTTTGATTGGAGTCTTGATTGGTCAGTGGGATGTCTTTATCGCTAATCTTCCACTCCTTGGACCCTTACTGCTGCTCCTCAATCTATTAATGCTTATCATCGGTTTAGTTGTTGGTCATTTGCTGAGATTAAAGAAATCTCAGATTACCTCGCTTTCTGTAGAGGCTGGTTTTCAGAATGGAACGATTGGTATTGTTGTTGGTTCACTGATCAGTGAACCGCTTATTCAAGGTGGATTAAGTCGTTTTAGTCTCCCCTCGGCTGTTTATAGTGTTTTGATGTTAGTAACGATTATTCCTTTCGTTCTTTGGAGAAGAAGTCTCTGACAAGTGATATCACTTTCTTTGTTTGTACTTGTTAGATCAAAAGTTTAATTGTTATTGCTTTTTTGATATTTGGCTGCAGGTCTGTGCAGCCTATTGGCTTAAAAGTAGATGCAAGGACACCTCTACTGAATGCAGTCTTCCTTGGAAAAGAAGTTTCTGTTTAGAGCTAATTTTTTTCGGTTATGACTTCCTGAACCACAACGGCTCCATCGCCTAAGGCTTCAACCATTTCTTCAACAAAATGGTCTGCATAGAACTTGATATTGTCTAGCTTTTCGGAGGGATTTTGATCGTTGGTGACCTCATCAATAGCTTCATCTGCTATTGCCTTTCTCATTTCATCCGTTGAAAGTAAGTGTCGAGCTTCATCGACGCTCATCAATGGGTTCTCAGTGGTCACGCTGAATGCATGAAAAGCCGTGAAGGTGAACCCGATGGTGTGTGTGTACTCAGCCATGACCTGCAGTTTGAACACTGATTAACCTCATTCTTGATGCCCGGGTGTCCGATTGCCTGTGTCGTGCTGATACACAAACGTTGGTTATTGAGGGTCAGTCCTTCCACGAACGAACGAAGTCTTTCGTTGACTTGCTCATTACCTTCTCCACATCCAGCCGTTAGCTCACGAAGTCTGCCTCTGAGGCTGCTTTCACCACTTCCAGGTCGTCAAAAGACGTAGGCTTCAAATGGTCGATGAAGTGAATACGAGCGGCATCCGATTTAATCCATTCATTGAGTTGTTCTCTACTCTGCAGCTCGGGGACATTTAAGTTCACCGTAATGGTGGCAAGCAGAGTTACCTTTTGCGAGTAGTCCATTCTTTAACTGTGAAAGTCGAATAAAGTACTACTTGTGCGAAGAGCAATCAAGTAATCTTTTAAATTGATTATAGTGTTAGGGGCTGGCTAAGCGGTTAATTGTAGGTTCTGTTTGCACTTTTTGAATCATTTTGCTTATTGCAGCGCTTTTAACGCATGTATTTTGCCTGTTAGGGTTTGATATTGACTTTTTTGTTGTCTAGGCGTCCTGTGCCTCAATGATTTTGCTGCAAGAATCTTCTTGCGTATCTATTTATTTGATATCTCTGATGTTCTTTAGGATGAGTATTTCGGATGATGGATGCCCGAGAATGTTGATCATCATTCTTGATTGTTGTGGTTGGTGATTCTGGTTAATTCAGTCTTCAGTACATTTATAAGATCAATCCCTGGGAAGGGGGGTATCGGGCCAGCGCGTCATTGGCCTAAGTCAACGTTGGCTACAGCGTTTGCTACCCCTAATGGCATGTGGACGAACGCTTCAGCGGCTTGGCCTGCACCTCCTGCTCGGGCGTTTGGTAACGGGCAATAAAAAACCCCGCTTGAGGCGGGGTTTTAGACGTGAACCCTAGAGCTCACTTGGTGTATGACAACCCGCGGTAGGTCAGTTGCGCCTTCTTGGTTGCATCAAAACCGGCACCTTGAAGTTGCACGTACTTTTTGCCGCGATAGGTCAGGGTCATTTGAGGTTCCTCAGAAATCCAGGTCCCCGTTCCGTGGCCTGGCGAGTCTGCGCCTCACAGATGTGAGGTGAACGTTGTGTAGCGGCTGCTACGAGTCATTCATAGCAACAACAACCGCCTTCTTGTTGTTCATCACGCTACAAACCTGCACTCAGTCTAGATTTTGTATCACCGATACACAGAAAATAAACGTTCCACTCGCGGCGGGGCTTGCTGTCAAAGTAACGTGTTCACCATTCACTCACGGCATAAAAGTTAGTCGTCAAAGTAGAAGTTTGTGGCTCTGGTCTTTGCAATACACCTTGAGTCGTCAGTTTGGAGATACTTTCAACCCAGACACTCGTCCGATACCGACCTGACCTTGTGAAGCTGCGTCTACCAGCTTTGTCAGCTCCTTGTCGTTCAGGGTTTGGCTTCCTTGCACCTTGAGAGTCGACCAGTCGAACCTCGGTGTCTTTGGAGCTGTGTTTTTGGCGTTCTCTATTAAAGCCTTTGCGACCGTCCTCGTGTCTTCTTCCTCTTTGTCACTCAGGAACACGACTTGAGCCAGTGTCGGCGTGTCCTTTTCGCCGTAAGCGAGGGTCACTAAGTAAAGAAAGAACTGTGTCTTTTCAGCACTATCAGTGGATTCGCTCATGGGTTTGTGGTCTTTGGTTTCAGTTTAAGTGATGGTCTTTTATTCTCAGCCGCCATTACCTGTTTGGTCTTTTCGTTTTCTTGAATTCCAGCACAACAGGATTGTTTGCGGGGCTCGTGAATTGTTCGCCGGAAGATTGATACGGTACAGATCCATATCCCCCCTATCAGGTGAATTTCTTTTTGGCTTTATCCTTCAACATGATTAAGCGCTCACTCCTTGCTGATGGCTGATCAGCGCTGCAGCAATGCAGGTCTTCTTTTGATAGGTCTGCTCTGTTGGTTGGCTTATCCTCTGGTGTCATCACTTTGATAGGTAGAAAGCGAGCTGTTGCCCTTCATGCACCTCTAATCGACAGTTCCGGCACAGGTAGGGGAATGAAGATCTGGCTGTCAAGACTGCACTACCAGTGATGGCAGCACCCTCTGATCGTGATGTCCCAAGGTACAAGAGGTGTGAGAGAGGCAGTAGGCGTGACCCCACCCACCAAAAACAAGCAACCACGCCTGAAGAGGTCTCTCCCTCACAGCTTAATCATAGACATGAAGTGCCATTTAGTCCTTTCCCTTCTTATCCCACCACCAGTGATGCCAGCAAACCAATGCACAAGCTGGGTTTGCAATTGGTTTGCTGGATGGCAGTAAAGCGGAAGTGAATGTTATTCCGGTACGCTTTTTTGCATCGTTAATCTCCAACGAATCAGGTATGGAAGTCTCTAGTACATCTCTGTTGATATGACTCTAAACCTGATCCAGTAGAAGATCGGTAGGCAACGCTGCACCCCGCCCAGCTAAGTAATTACATTGCGATAACAAATGCGCGTGTGAGCACGATCACAACATCGCTTGATATAAGAGATCACCCTATCTGTTGTTCTGGGAGACGGTGTGTTCATCAGGGGGAAGAAAATCCATCGATAAGATTTAGCCCTGCCACGAGCGGGGTTTTTTATTGCAACGGTGAATGCTTTCAGCTGTTTCCGCTTACTAATGACCATCGACACACAGCTGACAATGGCTCTGCTTCAATCGCCGCTTACTTGAGCAGACCCTTCACTCCAATCCAAAAGGTCATCACGGCTTTCTTCCCACCGTCCTGAATGACTGCCATCACTGGCACTTCACGTGGATAAGTCTCTCTTGCCTTGACTGTGAAACGAGCTATGTCACCAGCTCCAACTTCACCGTGTCCTCTGGTTTTAACGTCTTGTCGCCACTCGTCGTAGATGAGAGCGAAGTCTTCACCGTCTTCATCACTGGCTTGGTTTAGGCACTGGTCAAATGCCGCCTCAAACCCTTCAGCCTCAAAGACCTGAAGCCACTTCTGAATAAGCGGATGCTCCACATAGGAACAAACAGTCAGGTGGTTCCCGATGCCAGAGACCGGAATAACCAATGCTTTGCCGTCTTTGACAAGCACGCACGGACTCGATAGCGACCACTCGCTGGACGCATCGATTTGCTCAGCTGCTTGCCACAGTTCCAACTGGTGCTTCTCCACCAGCTCGTCCAGCCGCACGTTGGCGTACATGTCGTCCACATCCATGGGACCAGCGTACGGAGAGACGGCTATCGCTCAACACTCTTTTTATGTTGTAAGCCACTCAGACTTGACCTGAAACGTCAAAACCCCAACGTCGTCTCCCTCATCTCCCTCTGTGATGGCGACACAAGCCAAACAACCATCTTCAAAAGCTTCCCTCGACTTACTGGCGAACTTCGCAGCATCGTCATAAGACCAACAAGCCAGTCCTGTCTCGTCTCTTTCTTTCACGTAGGAGTCCCAAATCTCAGCGAACTCCTCACCGTCAGGACCATTGATGAGCTCATTTACGGCTTCCTCAGCTCCTACTTGCTTGTGCCTTGCCATAAAGACCCTCATCAATGGGTGGTCGATGACACGGGACGTGGTGATGACGCCAGTGACGCCACGAACCGTCGTCGCAATCACTCGCTTTGGGTTTTTCCGAGTGTCGATCACCATCACTGGACACCCCATATCCCAGCCATCTCTCATCTTCAGCTCTCTTGCTGACTGAGCCAGCTGGCCTTTCAGCTCATTGATGAGGGTGCTGACGAGAGTGGTCGAATCTGCCATCTGACAAGGTTACCTTTAACAGTTGGTGCCTTGTATGGAGCTATCTCAATCTCTTCCTAGCCATAACCAACCGGTCGGGACATGCCGAACATGATGATTATGGAGAGAACCAATCTTCTTACAAGTGCCAAGGCGTTGCTTTAGATTGCAATTATACTTGAATTAGTGTACTAAATCCGAATTCCAATCAGTGCCAATATCAACTTTGGCTTCAAAGCTTGAGTAGCTTGAGAAAATAAAATCTGAATCTGCTTCAATATTAATCAAAGCCTCTACAGCAAAGTTGTCGCCACCCGATAGATTGAAATTATTAATTATATCGTATGAATTATCAATTTGATCAAAGTTATCAAAAATAAATCAGCATCAAGATCGCCAGGCATAATATCTTGTCCTTATCCTGCTCGAGTCAATTCATTATCTTTTAGAAAGTCAGTGTAAAACATAAAAAGATAAACATCTAATGAATAATATTCAGTCAAGAGGGAATGCTGAGATGCTAGACACCCGACCGCTGGTAGTTTAGTAAAATTTCTTGAGTGCCATTGCAATCCAATTCTAGAAGGATTTTTGGTTCCTCGTTTTGAGATCTTCTGTGTTGTTAAATGCAGAAATCCTTATATCAAAGGAGAAACAGGAGGAGAACAATGAACGATGTTCCAATAAAGAATATTTTATCTGTGCCCTTATCAATGTCGAAAAGGTCGTATGGCTGTTGATTCATAGTGTTCCTTTGCTAAGGTCAGGAGATTCTAGTCCATTTGCTGGCTGGCTGTGTGCTATTTGTTCGATTTTATGTGTATTGAAGAGTGGAGAATTTATGAAAAATTCAGTAAATGATCATTGAAGCTCTTCCCTCTACCGCCGAAGGGATTAGTAGAACTGATACCAAGCTAAAATGAAGGATTTCAGTATCCCCACCACCAGTAGCGGGGTTTGTATTGCAGTGGGGAAGGCTTCAACAGTTGCGCCTATCAATCAAACTCATCACACTGATGGTGCTGGCTCTGCTGCACGAGCTACTGATGCCACTTTGTGGTCAAGCCTTACTCTTCTATATTCTTTATAATGTCGCAGAGTTCTCACAATGACTACCTATCGAATCATCCTTAATAAGATAACGGGAGAATCTCAAACCGAATGCACATCTGACTCATACGATGAGATTATGAAGCATTGGGAGGAAGAGAAGAATGAACAGGATAAGTTCTGCAAGTTTGACATGGAGTTAGTTCTTTATAGGGACGATGAAGTTATGGATGACTACGAAATTATTGATGCTCAACGAGAGTGGATAATCATTGACTAATACGTAAATCGGCTATGAAAACCATGAAGATGGAGGGAAATGTTTGTTGAACGACCTTGCTTTATCTTTTAAGTATTAGCGAGTTTCCATGAGTCAATCAACAAAGGACTTGAAGAGTTCAATCTAGTTGATGTTGAGAGAGACAAGCTTATAGGTTGGCAGTTGAGAGCGAGTCTTTAACCCATTTGGGGGTAAATCAGCAGAGAAGCCAACGCGAATGGGGGATTGTGATTCGCATCGTTTCAGAAATAGTGAGGAGGTCCAGGAGGGATGATCTCCACGCACGCCATATCAATTTTTCAAGCTAAACTACTAAATCACGCTGGCAAACTGGTCAATTCTTAACTTTAAGGAAGTAAAGGCTTCTTGTCATAAACTACTCTGCGTGAAAAGGAGCATCGTTTAAGACCGATGTAATTTCCTAATATCCTCTCTAGATATTCTTGATCAAAGCCATATGTAAGCTCTCCATACACTCTAAGATGAGTCATGATTTGTTCGGGAGTGATGATGCCGTCAGCTTCCATTTGACAGAGAGCATCAGAGATAAATAGTTGGCTCTTTTGGGCGGACTCTTGCATCGTATTCTAATGACGTTCGAGCCAATAATGATATGTCAGACTATGGGTTGTATTGTGACGATTAGAATTGGAGGCGGATTAATGCTCAAAAGCCTTAAAGAGTTGGTTTCTGAGTCACTCTCTGGTGATGTATAGAAAGCATTGACCTTGTAATGCAATGAAAAAACTTCGAGATGAGCCAAAAGTTCTTAAGAGTGAAAAACGTACATTCAAAAATATTAGTGATTTGTCTCACTGATCCCGGCTTGAGCGGTGTTTCTCATTGCAGCGGGGGACTAATCTTCCTCTTCTTCGTTAAGAGTTGCCAGGTACGGCTCACTTGCTCCTGGCTCATCGTTGTCCAGAACTAATGAACGGATCACATCGTCACTTTCAAATCCCATAAGCCCACGCTCAGGATCAATTGACTTCATCTCAGGATGGTCATTAACTAACTTCTTGTGATCTGTATATCTCTTCACGTAGTTAAATAATTTCTCGCCCAGGTGGAAAATCAAGGCCAGGTTTACAAGCACCAAAGCCAGAACGATCAATGTGTTCACAGGAACTTCGATCTTTTGCTCTAACTATACGAGAGCCTCTGGCGTCTGGATGTATCCATAAAGGCGGATACCACCCTTATTCCATCTGCTCCAGTGCCGACCTCACTCTCTCAAGATCAATCCCTCACCGAGCGAAGGTTTTGAATGCCCTCTGAATAGCAGCAAAGCTGAAGCTGCCTATTGCGTTAGACAAAAGAAAACCCCGCCAAAGGCAGGGTTTCTCGGCTTCTCCTTGGGCGTGTTGCCTTGTTTCCACTCCGTGAAGAAGCCCTCCTCACAGATGAATCATGCCTCAGAAATCTTGCTGAGCAATCCCCCACGTATCAGTTGGTTGACTGTTCTGCGGAATTTCATCAGCATGTGCTCGGTCAATTCCCTACAAGGTTTGACTCCTCACACCCCCCGAAGAAGGCTTAGTCGCCTTCTTTTTTTATGCCTTGGTTCGCTCTTAATTCAGGCTCCTCCCATCTCGGCTGCTCGTGAAAGTGGGGTAACCAGAGCTTTGCAGGTCTTGGTGAGGTGCTGCCCCTGCTGCAGCTGTTTTCGCCGGATGCTGCAGGCCAGCAGTGTTCTGCAGTGGGCATCCACGCCATAGGTGAAGTGATGGAAGGTTTGGCAGATCCGAGGTCCTTTCCAGCCCTCAAGCTCCAGCTCACCGACAAAGCTCCACTCCTCCATGCAGCGCCTTTTTAGTCCGCCTGTACTAACGCCGTGGAGATGCTGGGGTCAAGCTGCTGTTCGCTTCCTCTCGCTTGCAAGGCGCGTTCGCCTCAGCTCCAGTGCTGAATCTGAAATCGTCCTGATGATTTCCAATTCCCGCTTGCAGGCATGGCTGAATCCTTCGGCGATTTCATGTATTGGATCTGACTTCTCGTCCTCTTCGTATTTGCGGCTGATACTTGTTTGCTCTTCAAGCACCCACCAATTCCAGTATTCGTTTTGGTGCGGAGTTAGATCGTCAATCTCGAAGGAGAGTTGGGCATCAAGCAGGGGGGTCACCAACAGTGCTGACTTCTCAAGCTTTTGAATTGTCTCCGGGCTGAGGAACTCGCTTGGTTCGTTCATTCCTTCACCCAAGCGGCTGAGGCAGCTGGGCTCAACCCCTTATGGCGAGGCTTGCACGATCGGGATCATCGGCAAGTCCGCACATTTTCTTAGGACTTCAGATCACCGTGCATCCGCTGCTGCCTGTTGACCAGCCAGCACTCACCGTTGGACTTCTCCTTTTATCTGGCGTAATCGGGTTGCTGCTGCCTCATCAGTGTTTTTGGCTGGATTGCCCATTGCGTTGAGGCCTCTTCCCTCGAAAGGATGAGTTTTAGATCAACTGGGCAAGCCGGATGTTCGGATTAATACCACTGGTCTTTGGCTGTGTAAGCGAGTATTGAGAAATTTCTGAACGCTTTTAAATGGCACGTTTCATGATCCAGTGGTGCGCTCCCGATCCCACCAGCGATGACTACACCAAGGCGATTGTGGATTACATCAAGGGCGGCAAGCCAATGGATGAATTTGCCGGTTTTAAGTTGCTGGCGCGTCAGATCCATCCCCAAACCGGAGGAGGTGTGCTCCTAGTGGAAGCCGACAACCTTGCAGCAGTGCAGAAGCACACCTATCCCTGGACCAAAGGGCTCGGCGTCACGGCGACGATCACGCCTGGTCTCAGCGATGAGGAGTTTGTCGAGCTTGAGGAAAGAATGACCAGCTGACAACCACACCGCGTTGGTGCAAGCAATCGACGCCCCGAATCTCGTCCCGGATTCAGTGATAGTGGAATTGATCTTGATTTTTTAAACCCTGCTGTAACCAAGCATGGTGGGGTAGATCTTCAGTGGAAGGCCGAAGGACTCCATCAGCTTTTTGCACTCATCACCAACAGTGCCGTAAACCTCGATGCTGAACCCATCTCCTAATTCAGCATGTTTCTGCAAGTACTCCTGGACTGGAGGGTTGGACACGTGAGCGGCAAATGCTTGGTCATTTGCGTAGACCTCTGACCAAACAAATGCCTGTGGGTCTTCCGGATCCTGATCAAAGGTGTGATGCATCATTCCAGGCTCGGAAGCTTGAACAGCAGCGTCAGTCACACGGGCCAGCTCCAGATACCTGTCCACGCATCCCGGCTTCACATGGATCCGGGCCAACAGCATGAAGGGAGTGGTTTGATCGAACGTCGCCATTTTGAACCTTGGATTTTGGCAATCATCACAAGGCGCCCCGACGTTTCTGTTCTTTATGTAGCCAAACAGCCCGCCCTGTCAAAAAGGAAGGCTTAGGGCTCAGCGCTGAAAAATATTGTCTGGAATAGATGCAGTATCAAAATTCTCAGGCTTTGCCTCGCTCAGTAGAAGGAGACCACGCAGCTACATCCCTCAATGACCGCAGCGGATGATTCCTGCCTCTAGATCAAGCATGGATTTCATGCCATTGAGGTGATGTCGTTTGGTTTTGGTAGGACAGTGACACTGCCGCTCCTCCTTCTTTTTCGAGCAATAAAAAAGCCGCCCTGGGGAGGCGGCAACTGAGCCCGTCAATGCAGACGTCTCGGGCATCGGGGTGACAGGATTCGAACCTGCGACATCCTGCTCCCAAAGCGGTTGCTCACCCTAGTAGGCAAGGGCTTTTGAAATATAGATCTCAGTCATAGACAGCATTCAGTGTTGCCTTCTGTCATCTGGTGTTATCTGCTGCTTGACGTTTTGCACACATCTTGCACACAATTGGAGAGCAGGATGTCGCTAAGCAGTTGCCACGCATCAGTCAAATTGAGCCTTGGGTGAAGCCCTTTAGGGACCAGATAAAGGTGTCTTGTGGTCCTGGTTGGAAGGTCCTGAATAGTCGTGGAACGATGCGACTTCAGGTCGTTGATGTGGGGTCAGTGATGCTCCCTTACGAGTGGACGCTGAAAGGATCAACGCAAGCCTTGCCTCGTATTCAGCAGATCTTTAAGCGTTGGGATGGTGGGCGCATCACCCTTACTGCTGCATCGCAAGTCGCCAACACAAGCAGTTCACATCAGAAACTCGATTTCACTCAGTTAGTTGATGCTTTTCAGAAGTTCGTTCCTTATGCAGGCGAGAAAACGTGGAAAGAGAATTACGTGCCTGTTCTCCGCAACTGCCGCGAGCAATTCAAAGACCGACCCCCAGTGGACGGTGAAGCTCTTTGTATGGCAGCACTGGCGCAATGGGAACAGGGCACAAGGATGCGACAAATCAGCCGCAGAGTCCTTTCCAAGTTCTTGGATTGGGCGGTGCAAAGGGGTCACCTAAAACCCATTTACAGCCCACCTGCTCGTTTGCCTGAAACGTTGAAGCCAAAGCGGGTTGGGTTCCCACTCAGCGATGCACAAATCCTTTCCTTGATTGAATCAATCCCTGACCCTCGCTGGCAGTTTGCTATTCAATTGCTTGCGGTTTTTGGGTTGCGTCCTGAAGAGTTGCGTTGGTTGCGAATCAAGGATGGTGCTCTTTGGTGCATCTATGAAAAATCAATGGGTGGCATCAAAGGTCAGAAAACAGAACCGCGTCGCTTGCATCCGTTGTTTGTCCGTGATGTTGACGGCACGGCTGTTGATTGGAAGCTTCAGGCTCGTCTTCAAATCGGTGAAGAATTGCCTCCCCTAAGAACTGAAGGAAAAGGTGCTCAAGCTGTCACCTCATATCTGCGAAGACGTAAAACCTGGATGGCAATGATTGAGGAGGCAGACCATGCAGGTGAACAGCTCACGACTTATTCATTCAGGCATCGCTACGCCAAAGAAAGCCATACCAAGAACCTTCCTGTCGCCAACATCGCTGAGGCAATGGGACACACGATGGAAGTCCATCTCAAGAACTACGGCAGGTTCAAACCATCAGGAACAGGAAACCTTTATGCAGAGGTGAACGTTTAGCGAGGAATGGAATGAATAATTTCTAGAAAACCCTTCTCACGGCAGCTCTTGCATGGGCATGCATCGTCATCCCAAACATCGCTTGGTAAGACTTAGGCAGGAGTCTCCTATGGGGTCTGTCCTATGTCCTGCCGCCAGCTTTTGTTGGTCCACCTGTCCTACTAGTTGCTGCTTTCTGGGTGGCTCTGTTTGCTTGGGCGATATGGCGGCTTTGGAAGACGAACGGCTAAAAGAACAGTCTCAACCCAATGGGGAATCTCGCCAAACTTCTCTGATGTGGCAGCAGCAGCCTGATTACGCCAGATACAAAGAGAAGTCCAACGGTGAAGGCTGGCTGGTCAACAGACAGGAAGGGATGCTCCTTCAGATCAAGCCCGATACACCAACGCAACATGCTCAGTTCGTTTTGGTGAGCTATTACCGCTTGTCAGCTCGCATTGGGAAACCCATCAGGCAGCAAAGGATGCTCAGGCATCTAGGCATCGAGATGTGGATCAACTTGCAGAAGATCGGTTGGCAACGCTGCACGCCGCCCAATTGACTTCTTGCAAAGCTGAAACTGCCTACTGCAACGGGCATCTGCCATCAAAGCAAGTCATTCTGCGCTCAATAGATCCTTATCAATGCAGAGTTCCTTGCGGCTGTCGTTATCGCTGAGTGGTGTTGCTGCACTGGCACTCTCTAACGGCGCTGTGTTGTCTGCTGCTGCTCAAGACGTTGGCGGCGCAGAAGACCTCGGGGTGATGGAGATCAACCTCAAGGATGCAGTCAAGTTCAACTGGGGTTTTCAAGGCGCACTACAAGGAGCAGGCACGCCAAATCAAACAGGTATTGGTGGGTTCCTTCCGATAGCTGTAGGCGAGAACAGTGTGTTCTTTGCTGATGTTCTGCTCAATGCGAACTTTGCTGATTACGGCGGTAATAGCAGCATCGTCAATACAGAAGTTGCTGGTACAACAATCAGCACCTCGTCAAGGCTTGGGTATCGCTGGCTGAATAGTGACCGCAGCTGGATGTATGGCGTGAACGGCGGCTATGACAGCAGGCCGATGAATACAGGCAATGCTGAAACAGGTGTCACGCTCTACGACAAGGAAAGTGCTTTCTTTCAGCAGATCGCAGCAGGTTTAGAAGCAGTCTCTGATACCTGGAACTTCAATGCTTATGCCTTGATCCCAGTTGGTGATACAGAGCAGCGCCTCAATGCGCGTTATTTCGGTGGGGCACTTGATACCTATGGCCTTGATGTTGGTTATTTCATCACACCAGATCTCAATGCCTCAATTGGTTACTACTACCAAAGCGGTGATCTAGGAACAGCAGATGGTTCAGGCGTTCAGGTCGAGCTGGATTATCAGATCGCCTATGGATTAACTGCTGGTATCAATGTTTCCTATGACGAAGCTTTTGAAACCAGAGTTTCAGGCAACATTGAGTATCGCTTTGGTAGCAATAGTTCAGCTGCAGAAACCAAGAAAAAAGCATGGCAAAAGCCAACCATTCAAGCCTTATCTGAAAGCGTTAAAAACAGGAATGTTCGCGTTCATGATGCAACAGATCCACAGAATAGCTGCAAGATATTTAATCCGCTCGACGGCCGTCCTGTCGCAACATTTTTCGGGAGCCAATACAAGGCAACACTCACGGCGGGCACGGCGGGAAAGAGGCGTAGGTGGCACTGTAACCCAGGTAACCCAGGCAATGGCGGCTGGGAACCCGCTTGAGTACAAGCCCATCTAGGATCTAATATCTCATCAAAACTCGCTTAAAAGCAGCTAATTGATGGTTCAATACCTGGCACGATTTAGCAGAAATTAGATAAAACGAGATCGCTAAAATAAGGGTGTCAGCTAGGGACATTGCAGCCCGCCACGAGCGGGTTTTTTATTGTCTAAATACTTATCGCAAAGCTGTAACTGCCTACTGCAGCGGGCAGCAGCAACACAAGCAGTGCACCCTTAGTTCATCTCACAAAACCCCATGCTGCGTCGTCTTTCCCTAGGGCTTTTGGCTTCTGCCATCTCTATTGCTGCTCTTCCTGCCATTGCTCAAGAGGACGGAAGTGCTGATGACCTCGGGGTGATGAGCATCAGCCTTAAGGATGTCGTCAAGCCAACCCTTGGTTTTCAAGGGGCACTGCAAGGAGCAGGCACGCCGAATCAAGCAGGTATTGGTGGGTTCTTGCCTCTCTCTGTTGGCGACAACAGCGTCTGGTTTCTTGATGTCCTCGCTAACGCCAACTTTGCTGACCGAGCTGGCGAGAGCAGCATCATCAACACCGATGTTGCAGGAACAACAATCAGCACCTCATCAAGACTTGGTTATCGCTGGCTTAATAGCGACCGCAGCTGGATGTTCGGGCTGAATGGCGGTTATGACAGCCGCCCGATGAATTCAGGGTCGACAGATACAGGGATTGACGTCAGCGGCAAAGAAAAGTCAGTCTTTTTTCAGCAAGTTGCTGTAAATGCAGAGGCAGTTAGTAATAGCTTTAATTTTAATGCCTATGCCCTAGTCCCTGTTGGTGATACTCAACAACGATTGAATCCCTATTACGAATCAGGGGCACTTGATAAGTATGGAATCGATGTTGGCTACTTCATTACTCCTGACCTCAATGCATCAGTTGGATATTATTATCAGGCAGGCGATGCACCCTGCGACCAAGCTGGAGGCAAGAATCCTGATGGGTCTGGCATCCTTGGGAAATTAGGCTATGAAATTACAGACGGATTAACCTTAGGCGGGTCGATTTCCTACGACAATGCATACCAAACCCGTGTTTTAGGTACAATAAGTTATCGCTTTTTTACAGAAAATCAAAGCAAAGCTGAGAAGGAAAAGTCCTCTAATATCCCAGTCATCAAATCTTTAACGCAAACACCATCAAATCGGAATATTTTTGTTCACGATTCTGGCTCCGGGTGCACACCTTCCGCAGATTCGCCATATCCTAACGGGTGCTTCCGTAGTCCGAACGGGATTGACGCTTGTAGGTGTAGACTTTATAGTGAATGCTGTACAAAGCAATGCACACCGTACGATAACGATCCAAATAAGCCCGGCGTGTGTACTGGTTAGTGATCAACTGATTTTACCATTAGTGTTTATATCTGTAGGATAGATTCAGTCTCAGCATGCCAATGCATACTCCACCCATAAGGACATATAGACCTGGTCAGTTGCGCCCCCAAATCTAATCCTAAAGCCCCTGCATTGACAGGAGTTTTTTATTGCTTCAATTACCCCAAAAGCCTACAAATCAGTTTGCAATATCTGGCACTATTGAGCAGAAATTAGATAAAACGAGATCGCTAAAATAAGTGTGTCAGCTAGGGACATTGCACCCAGCAGCCCGCCACGAGCGGGGTTTTTTATTGTCTAAATACTTATCGCAAAGCTGTAACTGCCTACTGCAGCGGGCAGCAGCGATCAAAGCGAAGCATTGTGCGCCCAATAGATCCTTCTCAATGCAGCATTCCTTGCGCCTGTCCTTATCGCTGAGCGGTGTTGCAGCACTGGCACTCTCCAATGGGGCTGTGTTGTCTGCTGCTGCTCAAGACGTTGGCAGCGCAGATGATCTCGGGGTGATGGAGATCAACCTCAAGGATGCAGTCAAGTTCAACTGGGGATTTCAAGGGGCACTACAAGGAGCAGGAACACCAAACCAAGCAGGCATCGGCGGGTTCCTTCCAATCGCTGTTGGCGAGAACAGTGTGTTCTTTGCTGATGTACTGCTCAACGCCAACTTTGCTGATTACGGCGGCAAGAGCAGCATCGTTAATACAGAGGTTGCTGGAACAACGATCAGCACCTCATCAAGGCTTGGGTATCGCTGGCTGAATAGCGACCGCAGCTGGATGTATGGCGTTAACGGCGGCTATGACAGCCGCCCGATGAATACAGGCAATGCTGAAACAGGTGTCACGCTCTACGACAAGGAAAGTGCTTTTTTCCAGCAGATTGCAGCAGGTTTAGAAGCAGTATCAGATAGCTGGAACTTCAATGCTTATGCCTTAGTTCCTGTTGGTGATACAGAGCAGCGCCTCAATGCGCGTTATTTCGGTGGGGCGCTTGATACCTATGGCCTTGATGTTGGTTATTTCATCACCCCAGATCTCAATGCCTCTGTTGGTTACTACTACCAAAGCGGTGATCTAGGAACAGCAGATGGTTCTGGCGTGCAGGTAGAGCTGGATTATCAGATCGCTGATGGTTTAACTGCTGGCATCAATGTTTCCTATGACGAAGCGTTTGAAACCAGAGTGTCAGGCAACATTGAGTATCGCTTTGGTAGCAATAGTTCAGCTGCAGAAACGAAGAAAAAAGCATGGCAAAAACCAACAATTCAATCCTTATCTGAAAGCGTTAAAAACAGGAATGTTCGCGTTCATGATGCAACAGATCCAGATGGGACGTGCAAAATATATATCACGCAGGATTATAATTTTGGAGCGATTTATAAGGGGAGCCAAAGCCAAGAAATATCAATTACGTTCTACAGAACCAAAGCCATCCCAGTCCGGCCAGGGGCGTCCGGCATTGTAGCCCACTGCAACCCAGGCAACCCAAAAGTTGGCGGCTGGGAACCCCCTAAATAGTACTGACCCATCTAGGATTTAGCATCTCATCAAAACTCTCATAAAAGCGGCTAATTGATGGTTCAATACCTGGCACGATTGAGCTGAAATTAGATAAAACGAGATCGCTAAAATAAGGGTGTCAGCTAGGGACATTGCAGCCCGCCACGAGCGGGTTTTTTATTGCCTGTTGAATAGCAGCAGAGCTGAAACTGCCTACTGCAGCTCTCATCTGCCATCAAAGCAAGGCATTCTGCGCTCAATAGATCCTTATCAATGCAGAGTTCCTTGCGGCTGTCGTTATCGCTGAGCGGTGTTGCTGCACTGGTACTAGCTGGCACTCCTTTGCTTCCTGCTGTTGCAGAAGAGAGTGCTGCTTTATTGCGGCAGCAGGAATACGACAAGCTTCTTGAGGAGAATGAACTACTCAAGCAACGCAATGAACAGCTAGAGGCTCAGATCAGCGGCTCTTCTCAAGGCAAAGACGATGCCTTTGATCTGCAGGAGATCAACCTCAAGGATGCAGTCAAGTTCAACTGGGGTTTTCAAGGCGCACTACAAGGAGCAGGCACACCAAACCAGACAGGTATCGGTGGGTTCCTTCCAATCGCTGTTGGCGAGAGCAGTGTGTTCTTTGCTGATGTGCTGCTCAACGCCAACTTTGCTGATTACGGCGGCAAGAGCAGCATCGTTAATACAGAGGTTGCTGGAACAACGATCAGCACCTCATCAAGGCTTGGGTATCGCTGGCTGAATAGCGACCGCAGCTGGATGTATGGGCTGAACGGTGGTTATGACAGCAGGCCGATGAATACAGGTGGAACTGATACGGGGATCATTGTCAGCGGCACAGAGAAGAGTGCTTTCTTTCAGCAGATCGCAGCAGGTTTAGAAGCAGTATCAGATACCTGGAACTTCAATGCTTATGCCTTGATTCCTGTTGGTGATACAGAGCAGCGCCTCAATGCGCGTTATTTCGGTGGGGCGCTTGATACGTATGGCCTGGATGTTGGTTACTTCGTCACCCCTGAACTCAATGCCTCTGTTGGTTACTACTACCAAAGCGGTGATCTAGGAGAAGCAGATGGTTCAGGAGTTCAGGTCGAGCTGGACTATCAGATCGCTGATGGTTTAACTGCTGGTATCAATGTTTCCTATGACGAAGCTTTTGAAACCAGAGTGTCAGGCAACATTGAGTATCGCTTTGGTAGCAATAGTTCAGCTGCAGAAACCAAGAAAAAAGCATGGCAAAAACCAACCATTCAAGCCTTATCTGAAGCCGTTAAGCACAGGAATATCCGCGTTCATGATGCAGCAGATCCAGAAGCTAAGTGCAAGTTGTTTAATCCGTTCGACGGCAGGTTTATCAGTTCCTTGTCAGGGAGCCTTTCCGTACAGTACCTTTACCGTTCAACGGCGTTCGGAACAAGCAGCCATCCTGTCAAATATATCAATCATTGTAATAAAAATGGCGGCTGGGAACGCGTTAAATAGTACTGACCCATCTAGGATTTAATATCCAATCAAAACTCTCATAAAAGCAGCTAATTGATGGTTCAATACCTGGCACGATTGAGCTGAAATTAGATAAAACGAGATCGCTAAAATAAGGGTGTCAGCTAGGGACATTGCAGCCCGCCACGAGCGGGGTTTTTTATTGCCTACTGAATAACAGCAAAGCCACATACTGCCTACTGCAGCGGGCAGCAACAGTACAAGCGAAGCATTGTGTATTGAATTACACCATTACTCCCATGCTGCGTCGTCTCTCCCTGGGGCTGTTGGCTTCTGCCATCTCTGTTGCTGCTCTGCCTGCCATTGCCCAAGAGGACGGCAGTGCTGATGACCTTGGTGTGATGAGCATCAGCCTTAAGGATGTGGTCAAGCCCACCTTTGGTTTTCAAGGTGCTTTGCAGGGTGCAGGAACACCTAACCAGGCAGGCATTGGTGGGTTCTTACCTCTCTCTGTTGGCGAGAACAGCGTTTGGTTCCTGGATGTCCTGGCTAATGCCAACTTTGCTGATTACGAGAACAACAGCAGCATCATGAATACGCAAGTTGCTGGCACCACGATCAGCACCTCATCACGGCTTGGATACCGCTGGCTGAATAGTGATCGCAACTGGATGTATGGGCTGAATGCTGGTTATGACAGCCGCCCAATGAATACAGGTGCAACTGATTATGGAATTCCTTTATTTGGGACTGAGCGGAATGTTTTCTTCCAGCAGGTAGCCGTTAATGCAGAGGCTGTTTCAAATGATTGGAATTTCAATGCTTATGCATTAATTCCTGTCGGTGATACCGAGCAGATTCTGAATTGGGCTTTTGATGGGGGCGCACTCGATACTTATGGAATCGATGTTGGCTATTTCATAACGCCTGCACTTAATGCCTCTGTTGGTTACTACTACCAGCAAGGCGATCTCGGTTCTGCAGATGGCTCTGGCGTTCTCGGACGAGTTGCGTATGAAGTCAGCAGTGGATTAATAGCAGGAGTGAATTTCTCCTACGATGAAGCATTTGAGACAAGAGTTTCAGCTGATCTGAAGGTTCGCTTTGGTGGTGCAAGTACAACAGCACATCGCAAAGTTGTTCAACAACAACCTGTGATCAGTGCATTAACTATGTCGCCTGAAAACAGAGATGTACGAGTCCATGATAGCCTTTGGGGTGACATTAAAGGCGGCTTTGATGATGTCGCCGATGTCGCTGATGATGTCGCCTCGGGCGTAGAGGATGCCGCTGACTACACGGCTAGTGAGCTTCGAGCCATAGCACGAGCAGCAATTAAAGAAGCCAGAATAGCTGCAAAAAACAGGGAACTCTTAGAAGACCTCGAAGGCGACGCAACAGAATTTGCCGAAGCCGCGGGTGAAGCATGTGTTGAGGGACTTTGCGAAGCTGCAGCTATATGAAGCGTTCGAACCTTTAGATAAAACGATATAGCTGAAATAAGGTGTCATTTTTGGACATTGAACCCCGCCACGAGCGGGTTTTTTTATTGCAGCGGGGAATGCTTTAAGCAGTTGCCCTCAACCAATGACCCTCGACACTCAGATGACGCTGGCTCTGCTTCAGGAGCTGTTGATAGCAGTTGGCAAGTGTGCCAGTTGTGTCCAGCTCTTTTCGGGATCACTATCAATCGCGCATTGCCACTAGCTTTTCAATGATTGATCAACTGCCTTGACCACAGTGACGCTGGACAGGCACAGCTAAGTCTCCTTCCTTATCGCTTCTGTTCAACACCAAAACCAGTTAATTCCGCTAACAACCTGATGGCACCAATTGCGTTGTTCTCCCTGCCCGATGCAACGCTATCCCGCGCGATCTGTTCAAGCATCTGAATCTTGCTAGCGAGCATGTCAGTGCGGTCGAGATCAACGAGATCGTCCTTCACTACATCCCTAGCTTCACGGATATAGAGATTGGCTGAATCTTCACTGAGCCCCCATCGCTGCTGAACATGGCGCTTTAGCTCACGTTGCGAATAACCCTTGACGATCAGGTCAGCCAGTTCTTCTATGCGAGCTTTCTTTTCGACTTTGGTACATTTTTTTCCCATGAGATCAGGCTAAATAGGTCAAAAGGAAGAGATGAAGGTGAACTGGTGACGAGCGATCAGATTTCTTCGTCATCGTCGAACTCGTAGACGGGTGGACCTTCGGCAATTAATGCCTTGGCTTGTGCGCCGGAGATGGTGCGCTTGGTGACGTGTTGAAACTTGTTGGCGATCTGAACAGGCAACAAACCAGGGCTGTCTTTGACGATTTTCCAGAAGGCATCGGTGTGACCGTTCAAGGAGGGGGGAGAGAGAGACACCCCGGAAAGGTCTGGGGTGTTTTGTTGGAAGTCATTGCCTTCAGCTGTTGAAGGTTGGATGCACATTGGAAGTGTTGTTAGAAGTTCAGGAAGTAGTGGTGAACTACCTTCTTCACCTACTTCCAACATTTCTTCCTCTTTTATTAGGGGGTGTCTCTCTCTTGTTTGAACCCCTTTCTCTTTTTGTGGCTTTTGTTGGAAGCTATTTCTGAACTCATGCGGCATGAAGTACAGACCAGCAACCCCTTGGCGTGGCTTTTGAACTAACCATCGACGGCAAGCAGTGTCACGACCGACAGAGCTTCTGAGGGTGTTTCCTTCATCAGAAGAAAGCCCCATCAACTGTTCTGCATCACGAAGCCCGATGGGCTTCTCTTGCAGCTTCAAAAGGTTTTGAAACTTGGTCCGCCAGCTTTGGTCTGGAGCCATGTGACTCAGATCGGAATCAAGAGTCCAAGCCCAACCGTTTGGCAAGCCATCGATTAACTCAGTTCGCTGTAAGCGCAGCTGCCACAAGATGCTTGTCTCGCGCTTCTTGTCGGTCTGCAATGTCCGCAGCTCTTCATCACCTTCAACGGCTTTGAGATTGAACAGACCCCACACACCAGCAGGGGTGTCTTTCGTCCCGCTGGCTTTACCTGCACCGTTGTTGTGGTGAATGATGATTCCAGACTTGCCGCAATCGTTGATGAACTTGGCAATTTTGCGAATCACCAGCTTTCCAAAGTCAGCATGGTTCTCGTCAACGCTCAGGCTGCGAGCAACAGCACGAGCAGAGTCAACAATCACCAAGTCGACGTTGTTGCGAATCAGAAGCTTCAGTTGTTCAACATGACGTCCTTTTGCGAGGTCAAACGTCTTGCTAAAGAACCAATCCTTACCGACTTCCAAGCCATCACAGAACTCACTCTTAGCCAGTCCAATTGCTTTGACGCGTCTACCAAAGGTGCCGCCTTCTTCAAGTTGCAGGATTAAGGGAACACCTCTCTTGACGGGGAAGCCAAGGAAGTCGGTTCCCATTGCGACGGCTGCCGCGATGGAATAAGCGAACAATGATTTCCCTGTTCCTGGGTCAGCGCTGATAACGATGGTTTCTTCCTTCGGCAGCAGGAACGGAATCACCCAACTGCCATCGATGTCGTCATCACCTTCAAGGTCTTCGGCTGAACCAAGGAAACCGTTTTCAGTAGTTCCAGCTCTGTAATCGTCGATGTCAGCCAATAGCTGACTCATTTTGACTCGCAGTTTGGTTGCAAGAACGGAACAGGTGGCGTCAACAGTCTCAACATCGTTTATTTCAGCGAGTGCTTTTATCAGACGTTTCCGTTCTGCTGGTGTGTAGCTGCGCTTCAAATCACCTTCATGCGTAAGTAAAGATGCAGGCAAGGGCCATCCTTCAACCTCAGCAGCGGCTAAGAGGTCCTCTAAAGCCTGTGCGCCATGACGAACAAGGAAATCATCGGCTCCATTCTTTCTGCCATCAGGTTCGCTTGGAAGCTGGCAACGATAAGGACGAGCGCCACGATTACGGGTCCATTTACCAATGTCGCCTGCTGCTTCATCAACGCTGATGTTGTCTTCAATATCAGAATCAAACAGGATGATGACCTTGCGACCACGCATCGGAATTGCCTTTAGTTCAGGCAGCAAACGGGTGTCATTTTCTGATTCCCATTTACCGGTTTCGTCGCGACGGTCTCTGGTATTCCAAGTTCCAGTTAGCCCGACAAAACAGAACCCAGTTGGGATGTGCTCGTAACAGCTATCAACCTTGACTGGACCTTCGATAAACACCAACGGGACGCTGATGTTGTCGAGGTAGCCATCAGGCATCAACGGGCTGAAATAAGGTCGCGAACCACTTCCTTTTGGCGCTTTGAATTTGGGCTTACCTGTAGGGAACAAACGTCTGACGATGTAATCATCGCCGTTGCTGTCTATGTATGGCTTGCCCTCAGGGTCGAGGTAGCGAATACCAAGATGGCAGCCATCACTGAAATAATTGTTTTCAGGCAGCTCTGTTTTGACTCCTCTTTTTCTCAGGTATTCGACGTGATCTTTTCGGAGCTTTGGCATCACCCTTGTCCCCCATCAACTAGTTGATCAAGGGTTGTCTCCTCGTAGATCTCGATGGCTTGTTGGAGATGCTTTAGTTCTGCGGCTCTACGTTCGTCTTCTTTGCGCACCGCTTCAACAGTCCGTCGACGCTGCATCTCCCGAATTGCAGGGATGCAATAGAGGACAGGTCCACCGATGGATCCTGTTGCATAAACCCAATGCGTTCCAGGATCGAGCCTGCGCTCACGGCGCATATTTCTAAGGGTGCTGGGCTTTAAAGCCAAAAGCTTTGCGGCTTCAGGCTCATGCACCCATTCAGGAATGTAGTTCCCTGCTCTTAATCGGTCCCCAGATTCGCTCGAAATAGGCGCGGATTTCTGGAGAGTCTTCTGGCTTAGATGCGTTGATGACATCTTGAGCCTCCTGCCTTAATTCGGCAGAGGGCCATCCTTCAGTTTCAAGAATTTCTATTTGAAGTGCTCGAAGAAACCC
This sequence comes from Synechococcus sp. MVIR-18-1, assembly GCF_014279835.1. Taxonomy (NCBI): domain Bacteria; kingdom Bacillati; phylum Cyanobacteriota; class Cyanophyceae; order Synechococcales; family Synechococcaceae; genus Synechococcus; species Synechococcus sp. MVIR-18-1. Next base: position 1,006,282 of record NZ_CP047942.1, read on the forward strand.
GTTGATCTTGTAATTCAACAGATCCCCTTTTTTGCTTTCGCCTTTCATGTCTTCAAGACGGCAACCGACAGCGGTTTGTCTTCTGACAAACCTACGAGCCGCTACTGGATCAACATCCTTGGGGATGTTCAAACGTGATGCGCGCCGACATGCAATCGGCTTGCTCATGTAGGACTCCAGGGAGCCTTCAATCGGGCGTGGCTCAATCAGCACTTCAAAAGATTTGGTCTGATGGATGACGCGAGAGACGAAAACGGCGGTCCAGGGGCACTGATGCGGCTATTTCTGTCGGGCTCAATGAGCTTGTTATCAGTATGGCGAGGGTGCCCGTAGGTAGGGCGTAACGCTCGGAAAGTCGTGTGCAAAACCAGTCCCTCACTCAATGCTTTGCACACATTTTGCACACACCACCCTGCAGGCAATAAAAAGCCGCCTTGGGTGGGCGGCTCAGATGTCAGTGCAGGACTGACTTGTTTTGCAGTCGGGGTGACAGGATTCGAACCTGCGACATCCTGCTCCCAAAGCAGGCGCGCTACCAAACTGCGCTACACCCCGTAGCCCGCTCACTTTAAAGGAATGGGTTCTCCTTATCTCATCGATGCGTGTCTAAGCTGACAAAAAGCTTTTCCGGGCATGTCCAATTCCTGGACCCCTGGCGCGGTTGATGCGTTAAGGCAGCAACACAATCTTCCTTTTGTCCGAACGGATGCGCAGGGGCAGGTGGTCGAGTTCAACGAACGCTTTCGCATTATTTATGGCTGGGACGATCGTTTAGTAGGGCAAACGATTGGGATGATCTTGCCCGCATCCTTCCGTGAGCTTCATCATGCAGGTTTCTCACGCTTCAAACTCACGGAGACCTCCAAGCTTGTCAATCATCCCCTTGAGCTGGCGACGATTTGTGGTGATGGAGCTGAGATTCGTAGTGAACACTTCATCGTTGCTGAACGCTGTGATGAGGGTGGATGGAGCTTTGCGGCAACGCTGAGGCCCCTGGAAGGCCCCCATGCTTGCTGAAGACAGCTTCTCAGGGTCAGCAGAAGCAGAGTCCAGAGCTCTGATTCAGCAGATGAGTCAGTCGCTTGGGCTCCTAAGAGTTGCATTCGATTCCACGGGTGAAGCGATGTTGATCGTCGACGAATCCTCTGCAGTGCGTTGGGCTAATCAGCAAGCTGCAGATCTTTGGGGAGGAGGAATCACATTGCAGATGGTTGGTAGGCCTCTTTCAGCCTTGCTGCAGTTTCATCACCTGGATCGAAGCCCCTTGGAGGATGAAGAGCCCAGTCACCCCTTACAACAAGCCCTATCTGCTGAAGGTCGTTCGTCCTATCTCATCCAAGCCCTATCTGCTCCTGCTACTGAAAAGATGCAATTGATCACACGATCGGTGAGTTGGCGTCAGATTATGCAAATGGATCAAAGCTTTGTTTTGCTGATTTTTCGTGATCTTGAACCCTTAGAGAAAGCCTTAGCAAGACAACGTCAATTTATCAATAATCTTGCTCATGAGTTACGAACTCCGCTAGCAATTATTACTGGCAATCTACATCGGATGAGGCGTAAAAAACAGTTTTCTGGCAATATTCAGCAATCTTTGTCTGATGCTACGGAGGAAACACAACGCATTGGCGCTCTTGTTGATAATCTTTTGTTGCTTTCTGAGCTTGATACTGATTACCGCCGCTGGACGTTGCAAATCGATAGCTTGATGAATTTTGTCGATCGATGGATTGTCATGCTAAATCCTGAATCAAGAGGCTTGCTGCATATCGTTACGGTGAATGAATCTGATGACTACCGGGTTCAGCTGGATCAAGATGCTTTTCATCTGATCCTCGATAACCTTCTCAATAATAGTCGTCGTTTTTGTCGTTCTCAGCCCTCAATAGAGATCCGCTTGGTTCAAACAGTGTCTCAGATCCTCCTGCAATTCATAGATGATGGTCCTGGTATCAATAATGACGATCATTGCGTTGCAGTCTTTGAGCGATTTAACCGTATTGAGGAGCATCGAAATGCAGACATGACAGATGGAAGTGGGCTAGGCCTTCCTTTGGTGAAGAGTTTGATGGAGGGAATGGGCGGGTCGGTAAGTTGTTCATCTGCCAAAGAACAAATTGGTGTAGGTCGTCAGGGCCTTGTTGTGACATTGTATTTTCCACGCCATAAATCATCGCTTGGGATGAAAAGCTCTATTTAGAGATAACGCTCGAGCAATTCAGGTAGTAGCTCAAATAAGTCTGGTTTTAGAATGTAGTCACGAGCGCCAAGCGCCTTAGCTTCGCTGCGTTTGTCGTCTTCATTAAAAGCAGTGACGACTACAACAGGCACAACATTAAAGTGCTCGTTCAGCCGTTGTAGGCAGGTCATGCCGTCCATTTTCGGCATCATTAAATCGAGTAAAATTAAATCAATCTGTCGTTGATCTAAGAGTTCCAGTAATGCTTCCCCATCTGAACAAACGACAGCTTCAACCCCCTCGTCAATCAATTCATCTCGAATCAATTCACGTAACCGTGGATCATCGTCAACTACGGCGACGCATTTCATAGATTTCCTGATCCAAGGGGCTTTGACCTAAAACCATTAAGAAAGAATGGAGAAAGATGTAGCTTTGAACAAATGGGTCGCCTGAGATTCGAACTCAGGACCAATCGGTTAAAAGCCGAGTGCTCTACCGCTGAGCTAGCGACCCGCCGCATGGGCATGCCAATCAGGCACCTGTGGAGGTTATCACTCAGCGATCCATGAGCAAGATATTTGCCCCCCGCACTGATGACCCCGTTAGGAATGAACAGCTTTTGGCCTCACCCGTCTATTGCTGCGGATGCCTGGATTGCACCAGGAGCCGTGCTGATGGCAGATGTGACTGTGAGTTCTGGGGCCAGCATTTGGCCAACGGCCGTTGCGCGTGGAGATATGGCACCCATCTTTATCGGTGCCCGCAGCAATATTCAGGATGGAGCTGTTTTGCACGGGGATCCAAATTTCCCGGTTCACATTGCTGAAAACGTGACGATTGGACATCGAGCGGTTGTTCATGGCGCCTTGTTGGAGGCTGGTTGTTTGATTGGTATCGGTGCCGTTGTGCTCAATGGCGTCAAAGTTGGGCGTGGAGCGCTCGTTGCTGCAGGGTCTGTCGTCACGAAGGATGTCCCAGCCCAAATGCTTGTGGCTGGTGTGCCCGCCAAGGTGAAACGTGAGCTGAGTCAAGAAGAGATTGAGGATCAATGGCAGCACGCACACCACTACGCCGAGCTAGCGGCGCAGTGGTCTCAATTGCTGCAAAACCAAACGGACTGCCCACTGTTGATCCCGGCTTCTCCCGACTGTCCTTAAACTCAAAAGGCTTTTGTAGATGAACTCATGGACCTTCGGCTCGTGCTCGTGGCTTCTCCGATCCTTTTGGCACTTGCCTGGGCTGGGTTCAATATCGGTCGTGCTGCTGTTGGTCAGCTGCAGTTGATGATCAAACGAAGCCGGGCTTGATCGTGATCGATAGGGTTGAGTTGAGTTCTCGATCCCATCGTCCTTGAGCGAACAGTCTTCGGTTGTTGTGATTGGTGCTGGTCTTGCCGGTACTGAAGCTGCTTGGCAGGTCGCAAAAGCAGGTGTTCCCGTCACGCTCTGGGAAATGCGTCCGATCAAGCGGTCGCCTGCCCATCACAGCTCTGAGTTCGCTGAACTTGTTTGCAGCAATAGCTTTGGAGCTCTCAGCAGTGACCGTGCAGCAGGTTTATTGCAGGAAGAATTAAGACGTCTTGGATCACTTGTGATCCAAACGGCGGATCATCATTCCGTTCCGGCGGGTGGGGCTCTCGCTGTCGATCGTGGCCGTTACAGCGCTGCACTCACGTCTCTCCTAGATGAGCATCCCTTGGTGACGATTCGTCGAGAAGAGCAGCTAACGCTTCCTGATCCTGATCAGATCACCGTGTTGGCCACAGGTCCTCTCACCAGTGAAGCGTTGGCCGATGATTTACGCGCGTTCACCGGCCGAGACGATTGCCATTTTTTCGACGCGGCCAGTCCGATCGTTGAAGGTGAAAGTATCGATATGTCCAGGGCTTTTCGGGCCAGCCGCTACGACAAAGGCGACGCCGATTACATCAATTGCCCGATGGATCGAGACCAGTTTCTGGCATTTCGAACGGCTCTCTTGGAGGCCGAACAGGCCGAACTCAAGGACTTTGACCAAAACAGTGCCACTTTTTTCGAGGGCTGCTTGCCAATTGAAGAGTTGGCCCGTCGTGGGGAGGACACGATGCGTTATGGGCCGCTCAAGCCCATTGGTTTGTGGGATCCGCGCTGGGGAGACGTGACTGATCGTGATGTGCGCCGCGCAAAACGGGCCTATGCCGTTGTGCAATTGCGACAGGAAGACAAGGACGGTCGACTCTGGAATCTCGTGGGTTTCCAGACCAATCTCAAGTGGGGGGAACAGAAACGGGTGCTGCGTTTGATCCCAGGCTTAGAGCAGGCCGATTTCGTTCGTTTTGGGGTGATGCATCGCAACACCTTTTTGGAGGCACCAGAACTATTGGAGCCAACTCTCCAGTTCCGCCGCCGCCTTCATCTGCTTGCCGCCGGCCAAATCACAGGCACTGAGGGCTATGCCGCCGCTGTTGCCGGAGGCTGGTTGGCTGGCACAAATGCAGCACGGTTGGTTCAGGGGCAAGACCCGATTCAGTTGCCTCACACCACGATGATCGGAGCACTCACCCATTTCATCAGTGAGGCACCATCGGGCAAATTCCAACCGATGCCTCCAAATTTCGGCTTGATGCCTGAACTTCCGGAGCGCATTAGAGATAAACGCGCCCGTTACGGCGCTTACCGCGACAGAGCTTTGGCAGATCTTCAGCGAACCATTGAGAAGAGCCAGGTCGCTCATGTCGCTTGCACCGCTTAAGGCACGACAAATTGAACGGCGTTCGCAGCACTCGACTCGCTCTAGAAAACTTGCTGGCCGGATTGTCGTGTTGGCTGCTGGACCTCACCGTGATGCAGGCAGGGCGCACGGCTTTTGTGGTGGTGTATCTCCCCCGAATCAACCGATGGATGGCGCTGCCATCGATTTGATCCGAGAACGGATTGAGGAGCGTTGCCGTGAGCTCTTAGCCATGCCAGTGCGATCAGAGGTGATTTTGACCGCTACCCCTCCCTTCTCCACGACCGGAGCCTCCTAGGGTCTGGTTCGAAGCATGAATCGGCGCTCCGATGCCTGACTGGGACGTAATCGTGATCGGATCCGGGATCGGTGGCCTGGTCACAGCATCACAACTGGCTGCCAAGGGAGCGAAGACCTTGGTCCTCGAGCGTTATCTGATTCCTGGGGGATCTGGAGGCAGCTTTCGGCGGGAGGGATACACCTTCGATGTGGGTGCTTCGATGATTTTTGGATTTGGAGAGAAGGGGCATACCAACCTGCTAACCAGAGCCCTGGCCGACGTTGGTCAGCGCTGCGCGACGGTTCCTGACGCTGTGCAGCTCGAATATCACCTGCCAGATGGTCTCACCATGGCCGTGGACAGGGACTACGACGACTTCATTACGCGAATGAGTGCCCGTTTTCCCCATGAAGCCAAGGGGATTCGCGCGTTTTACGAGACCTGCTGGCAGGTGTTTCGTTGTTTAGATGCGATGCCATTGCTCTCTTTGGAGGATCCGGCCTATCTCGCAAAAGTGTTTTTTAAGGCCCCACTTGCTTGCCTTGGTTTGGCTCGGTGGCTTCCCTTCAATGTTGGTGATGTGGCCAAGAAGCACATCAAGGATGAGAATCTTTTGCGTTTGATCGATATGGAATGTTTCTGCTGGTCGGTGATGCCAGCAGATCGCACACCCATGATCAATGCCGGAATGGTGTTCTCCGATCGGCATGCCGGTGGCATCAACTATCCGAAAGGTGGCGTGGGTGTGATCGCTGAAAAACTCGTGGCTGGCCTGGAGGCCAATGGCGGCGAAATTCGCTACAAACATCGCGTGACCAACGTGTTGATTGAACAGGGTCAGGCCGTTGGGGTTCGCCTTGCTAATGGGGAGGAGCTGCGGGCCAAGCGGATCGTGAGCAATGCCACGCGCTGGGACACCTTCGCTGGGGAAGGTTCAGCACAGTCCACTCTGGTTGGCCCTGAGCACACGCCAGCCGCTGAAACCACTTGGCGCAAGCGCTACCAGCCTTCATCCTCATTCCTGTCTCTCCATCTCGGCGTTGATGCCTCGGTGGTTCCCAAGGGTTTTCATTGCCATCACCTTTTGCTTGAAGACTGGGCTGAGATGGAAGCGGAGCAAGGCGTGGTGTTTGTGTCGATGCCATCTCTTCTGGACCCTTCTTTGGCTCCAGCTGGACGTCACATCTTGCACACCTTTACGCAGAGCGATATGTGCCATTGGAAGGGGCTCTCTCCATCGGCTTATGCCGAGAAGAAACAGCACGATGCTGATCGCTTGATCGATCGTTTAGAAGCTCTCCTTCCTGGCTTGAAGAGCGCCATTGAATTCAAGGAAATTGGGACGCCCCGCACGCATCGGCGCTTCCTTGGTCGTATGGGCGGGAGCTACGGACCGGTTCCAGCGAACCGACTCCCTGGATTGTTGCCGATGCCGTTTAATCGCACCGGTTTGAAAAATCTGTATTGCGTTGGTGATTCTTGTTTCCCCGGCCAAGGGCTCAATGCCGTGGCTTTTAGTGGTTATGCCTGTAGCCACCGAATCGGGGCCGATCTTGGCCTGAACCCTTGGTCTCTCCCAGCTTGAATCGATAGCAGCACCATCGGGATTTCGCGCTAAAGGTGGTTGTCTGTGCTTAGGGTTTGGTCTCTGTAAAAACGCCCATCGTGGAGCCCACTCCTCCCAGCGCCGCTGAATTGGCTCGCTATCTCGAGAGCAGGGAGGAGCTGAGTAAGCCTTGGATGCTGCAGATGTTGCGCTTGGCCAAGCTCAAGGAAACTCGCGGCAGCATGAGCCAAGAGGATTACATGTGCAGCATTAGGCAGGCACACTCCGATCTCATGCGCTTGGGGGAATTCTGGAAAGGTCGAGAGGCGGAGGTTTTTTCTGGGGTGTATCTCTCCAATGATGTGATCGAGCCCCTGCCTGGCTCTTCGGAGGATCGATGAACGAAACCAACCATCGTTTTCAACTCTCCCCGTTGATTCGCGGGACGTTGATCACCGTTTACTTAGCTCTGGTACTGCCGTTACCAGCCCTGGCACCTGAATCTTTGAGGTTGTGGCTGCTTGCCGCTGTTCCCATGGGATTGCTCATTGTGTTGGCGATGCTCAGCGAACAAGTCACCGTGACCAACTCTGGAATCACTGTTGGTCACCCTTCCTGGTGTAGCTGGTTGCTGCGTCGTGGTTGGAGCCTGAACTGGACCGAAATGAAAGCGCTCGTTCCTGTGGGGACGAGTCAAGGAGGGAAAGTGTTTTACATCACAACCCACGATCAGAGCCAACGTCTGCTTCCACAGCGACTTGAACATTTTGATCGCTTTCTCGATCTCATTCAATCCCAGAGCTCATTGCGAACAACGGGCGTTGGCAGATTGACACCCCCATGGACCTATCAACTGCTGGCTTTTTTGGCGGCTTTGATGCTTGTTGGTGAGCTGTCCGTAGCGTTTGCTGTGCAGCAGGGATTAATTATCGTCCCCTCATGATTCGAATGACCTAGAGAACGAAGAGACTCAAGCTAAAACTTATTTTGTATCGTCAAAATTGAATCATTTTAAGAGATTTAAGCTGTTCCAATGATCTAATGTTTTTGACCCAGTTTTAACTAACGGCACTGATAGCAAATCGTGGAGATCATCGCCACATTTAAAAGTACGAGGCTGCCTGCAATAACAAAACTAGTCATGGATTTTGATCAGTGACAGCTATGCCATTGGACTCAGAGATTATGTGTATAGCATTATTTTTTTCTACTCCTAGCCATGGTTATTCCACTCCAGCTGCTGGATCACAAGCAATTAAATCTTTTCTCAAATCTTTTGTCCGTTTCGTTTTAGGTCGAGACAACCTCAAAACAGCTGTTTGAACAAGCAGAGTGCAGAAAGGGGTCTTGCTATTACAAGGGTCCCTTCGCTTTTATAGAGCCCAACCCTGATCTGGATCGCAGTCGCTCAATGCATTCCGATGGGGCAATTTGATTGTTGGATCTACGTAATCGATTGCCCCTGTTACGTTTTGTAAACTGCCATCACATCATCGACCGTCAGTCCCTGATGTTTTCAAGACTGAATCGGTAGCCCTGCTGGCGAACGGTCGTGATACCTCCCCCATCTCCTAGCCCTGCTTGCTCAAGTTTGCGCCGCAGTGTGAGCACTTGGGTGTCAACGGATCTGGGACCTCCACTGAAGGGGGGCCAGGCCATGCGGAGCAATTCCTGACGACTCCGCACCATTCCGGGTGGCATCAACAGGGCGCAGAGCAAGGCGAATTCCCTAGGGCTCAGCTCAACAGGCTTCTCGCGCAGGGTGACCTGTCGCAGCAGGAGATGAACTTCTAAGGGCCCCACGCTGACGCGCTCCTGAAGGCCGCTGTGGCCGCGTTTAAGCAAGGTGCGACAGCGTGCAGCAAGCTCTTCAAGCCCGAAGGGCTTGCGGAGCACATCGTCAGCTCCGTCATCAAGAAGTCCTACGACCGGCTCAGCACCGGTACGAGCGGTTAAAACGATGACAGGTGCGCGCAATTGCTGGGCCAAGCGCAAAGCAGAACTTTGCTCGAGGAGCTCAGCGCAAACCAATAAATCAGGAGATTGGTCTTGGCAAAGCTCCTGAGCTTCAGCAGGGGATGAAACCGCTGCCGTCAGGTGACCGTCTTGACGCAGACGTTGAACCAGAACAGTTCGCAGCGTGGGATGGGGCTCAACCACTAGAACCCTGAACGGTTCTCGAGGCTGACCTGCAGACGGCACAAATTGTGAGGTGGAGACCAAGTCAGGACTGTTGTCCAGAAGGTCCCGGGATGATGAGGTCACACAGCAGGGAAAACCGCGCTTACGCTAGTACTAATCCACAGCTTGCTGGTAGCAGAGGCTGCAGCTCACACTAAAGATGACATCCCTTCAGCATCCGGAAGCCATTCGACACTTCCAATCGCTGTGCGATGCCTGTCAAGAGCTAACCACCAGATATCACAGCCCATCTGAGCTGAGGCTGTATGCCGATGGGTATTTGCATGCGTTGAGGCGCAGTAGTGCACTGGAAACGCGCGAAATGGCTCGCCTTGAGTCGCTTGTTGAGCGGTGGATCATGGACCCATCAAGCTTCATTGGGCCCGATGGGGACGTCAGCACGCTGTACAGCCATCCCCATCGCGATTGGTGAGAATAAATCTCTGGATGAGATCGAATCGCTCAGTTTTAGCTGGCGAGCTCGATCTCGAGCTTTTCCTTTAGCTCGCCGCTGTTGTACATCTCGATCAAGATGTCGGATCCACCCATAAATTCCCCTTTGACATAAATCTGAGGAATCGTGGGCCATTCTGAGAAATCCTTGATGCCCTGACGAATTTCCATGTCAGACAACACATCAAAGGTCTCAAAACTCATGCCGAGGGCATTGAGAATTTGCACGACATTGTTTGAAAAGCCGCACTGAGGCATTAATTTTGTGCCCTTCATGAACACAAAAATTGGACTGGACTGGATCAGCGTTTGAATGCGCTCTTTCGTTTGGGAATCCATGGATCAAAAATGGCTTAAGAAGATGAGGGCGTAGCGAGCCAATGTTTAGCCAGGCGTGGAAGTGGTGAGCGCTAAGGCATGAATCGCCTCACTCGCAAGATCTTCACGCAAAGCGCCATAGACCAATTGGTGCTGTTTGATTCGGGTGAGACCCTCGAATTGTGCAGACACCACAGTCACCTGAAGATGATCTCCACCTCCTGTGAGGTCTTCCACTGACACTTGAGCATCTGGAAGAGCTCGGCGAATCGCCGAACTCACAGCCTCTGACTGAACCATGCAACGCGGGATTGAACTGAGCTGATGCTGGCAGATCAACGTCGTGAATGACTCCTGTGGATCACTTCTTATTTGGCTGATTTCGCCCCAGCGAAAGGAGTTTCTACAAATCCCAGCTCAATCAAGCTTTGATAGGCCTTCTGACCTTCGCTGCTGGCCGGAGTCATCAGACGGACGACCTCAACAAGAACTGGAACTGCAACTTCTGGCTGATTTTGCCGTCTGAACAAAGCGGCCAAACGCAAATTGGCTTGAGCCAAAAGGGAGAGCGCTTCTCGACCTTTGGAATCCATCTCCCTTGGAATACGTGCATCTAGACCTCTGAAAGCACCGCTGAGATCTCTGTAGAAAGCCAGAAGCTGCTTTGCAGCAGTCCGGGCACTGTCGTAATCGGTCTTGGCTTGATCGAGATTTCCTGATGCCACTGCGGCATCGCCGCGATTGAGAAGGCTGCGGACAGCAGCAACATTGAAACCAGCACCGCTTGAAGCCAGTACTTTGCTCACAGAGGAGTTGGTTCCATCTGAAGACTGAGCCAACACCTGCACGGGAGCAGCAGCCAAACCGGCCAAAAGGGCTAAGGCGGTGATGGTGAGACGGGAACGCATGAACTGAGCAGGACAGTGGGCGGACTTTAGTGGCTTCTTAGCGGTCGGCCTACCGCTTCTCGGGCCGCTTGTTCAGCCGTATGCATTCGATCTGCTAATTGCTGACTCATATGAGCTGCAGCTTCCCTCCCTGTTCCATCGGCTAAGAGGGGGGCTTCGAAGCAGATTGCAGCACTACTAGAAGCTGGGGGACTGGCCTCGCTGTAGGCGATCCCTACGGGAACAACGCTGACAGGAATTCCATTGGACTTGGACAGCTGGGCAAGACGAACCAGTCCCTGCCTTAAGCGGATTGGTTCATCGGTGCGGTTGATTCGCCCCTCGGGAAAGACCACAACCTGCTGACCAGCCGCTAAAAGATCGATGGCATAACGAAGCGACGTCAGGGTCGGACGTCCTTGGTCTACGGGAAAGCAGCCGAGTCGATAGAGAAACCAGCCCTGAAGTCCTTCCATTTCGCTCCGCGTCACCATGAAGCGGCAATCACGGCCAGTAATGCGTCGCCCCGTTGCCATCGGCAAAATCAGGGCATCCCACCGGGCTCGATGGGTCGGGGCCAGAAGCACAGGCCCTTCCTTGGGCAGATGATGAGCTCCAATGACATGACGCTCTCGGAAATACCAAGGCAATGCAAGGTCTTGCGTAAACAACATCGCAAGCGATGACCAGAATGGGTTCATTGCTGAACCCAAGACTTCACCTCTAGTTTTCAGAGCACTGCCCACGGCTAGATAGCGCTGTCCTACAGGGTTGGAATTTAGGTTGCCTCAGTCTCTGTATCGCGGAAGCTTGGGCAGTTAGAGCGGCGTCTCGCTTGCAGACCACCCGCGCATAAAATTAAATCTTTGGACGAGGGTTGTGGCCAGTCTCGGGGTCAACATTGATCACATTGCCAATGTTCGGCAAGCCAGGCGCACGGTCGAACCTGATCCTGTGCCAATGGCTTTGATGGCGGAGTTGGGTGGAGCCGATGGGATCACGATTCACCTCAGGGAAGATCGCCGTCATATCCAAGATCGCGACTTAACCCTCTTACGCCAAACGGTTCGGACTCGTTTGAATTTGGAAATGGCTGCAACCAAGGAGATGGTGGAGATTGCGCTGCGAGAGCAACCAGACATGGTCACCCTGGTGCCAGAACGGAGAGAGGAAGTCACAACGGAGGGTGGCTTAGACGTCCGTAGTCAGTGCACGAGCTTGTCTTCTGTGATCGATACCCTCCAGAGCAACGACATTCCTGTGAGCTTGTTCGTGGATCCAGATCGAAACCAGCTGGAGGCGTGTCAGCAAAGCGGCGCTCGTTGGGTTGAACTCCATACCGGACGTTTTGCGCAGGCCAGCTGGAGGGAGCAACCCATGACCTTGGCACGTCTCATCGAGGCCACGGAACAAGCGCGTTCGATGGGATTGCGGGTCAACGCAGGCCACGGCTTGACCTATCAAAATGTGGAGCCCATTGCTGCAATTCCAGGAATGGAAGAGCTCAATATTGGGCACACCATCGTGGCCCGGGCTCTGTCTGTGGGTTTGCAAGAAGCGGTGAGAGAGATGAAGAGCTTGGTTCAGAATCCCAGACGTGACCCCTTGTTCGGAAGCAGTAGCTCATGACCACACATCATTTTGTTGCAGCCAGTACTCGCTTCTTGACAGAAGAAGAACCCCTTGAAGAAGTGCTTAAAGAAAGACGCAGGCATTACGGCGAACAAGGCAAGGAGATTGACTTTTGGCTTGTGCGCAATCCAAGTTTTCTGGATGCACCTGAATTGTCTGAGATCAAAGCGAAGGTGCCACAACCTTCAGCCGCAGTCGTTTCTACAGACTCCACCTTCATTACATTCATGAAGTTGCGTTTGGAATATGTTGTGGAGGGGCAATTCGATGCTCCAACTGATTCCATTCCAAACCCTCTTGCGGAAACACATTAAAGGATTCGGTTAAGTCTGCTTCCAAAGGACGATGACTAACCAGATTGCTAATGAAAGTGATGTTCGTTTCGGATATATATGAGACGTAATCTGTATAGAAATAGGGATACGTGAGGTAGGTCAACTGATTCTAAATAGAACGCTTGAAGCGCATTCATTGATGTCTGCTTTCAGGCATTTTTGAAAAGTTGATTGTTTTTCTTTGAGCTTGATCGGCTAGATTATTCTTATTGATTGTCTGGCTAGGGATTGTATTGGCAGTTAGATGGTTAGGGGGGATTTTGTATTGGATATCGCTGTTTTCGTTAAAAAACTCGAAAATGCGTAAAACCCCGCACGATTGGGATCAATTTTAGTTGTTGCGCTAATGAAACAATGTTTTAATTCTAATGGTAAGGCTATTTCTTAAAATCTTGACATCGGCAATGGTGATTCGACTTCCTTTGCTTGCAGCCATCTCTGCTTTTGTTTTAGCAGTTGGCCTGGCAGCGGCATCCAATGCTCACCAGGAACTCTTGAAGCGTCAGCTCTGTTGTGAAGGCTGTCCAGTTGATTTCAAGGTTTGTGAGTTTTAGATCGATTGGTCTGTGCTTAATCGTTGCGAACTAGAAAAGATGGCTTTCAGAATCTAGAGCTTGATTTCATGGCGACATGATTTTTCAATCATGTGCAAATCTTTTTCTTCTTGATCTGGTCGTTTCTATTGTGTGGCTATCAAAGATATACAGTTCTGGCGCTGATGTGAATGGAATGAGGGATAGATATGACCCCCAGCGAGCTGTGATAGTGCCGATGCGTAATAATGAGAAAGGTATACAGAGCCTCTAGTGGAGTTTAGTCGCAGGGACATTATTCAAGCTCTATGCAATGAATACAAACATTTGTTTAAAGATGCTTATGATCCAGGGGTCGATTTGTCGTTTGAAGAGTATCAATCAGAGATGGAAGCAAAAACTCTTGAAGAGCTGATTAGGGAAACCTCAACAGATAATGAGTTCTACACCATCGATGACTTTATGAAGCGTTATGGATGATCGAAGCATGGGATTGTCTTGGCTTGCATTCCAAGCTCTCGCTCTTTTGCTGTTTCAACAGATCGATGCCTCCATTACGGCTCCTTTGCTGTCGCTGTCTTTTGCACGATGAACGGCAGCTCTCTTGATCCGGAAGACAGCACAGACGCTGGCACCTCGCTTCAAAGTCGTTAGTAATACGTTGGTTGCAGCATCCATTGATGCAGATCAGTATCGCCTCAGCACAGCCCATTGGTACCTTGATTCGCGAAGGCGAGCACCAGCCATTTAAGGCGTCGGCATGTCCAATTCGGGCACTTGATTATGACGAATCCCAGATGAGGGATGACGACGTGATTAGGCATCAACAGCGTTCAGAAGTGGAATACGACTGCTAAATTTGTGTATTGGTTTTGATCGTTCGGGTGTTGATTCAGAGAGATTTAGAATTTTGCTATAGCTCTTATCAGCTCAGCATAAATTGCTACTTCGGATAGTGATTCATCTTGTTAATAGCATTAAAGCGGTTTTTAATTGCTAGACACATCATGCCGGATTAATTCATGTTCTTGTGCATTGAACTTGTTTAAATGTACTCATGGATGCTTACTTTTATTCTAGGTCCGCATGCACCTTCTAAGCCGAAAGCCCAATTCAATTGATTCGGTTCACAGCAGCAAGCACAGACATAATTAGTCATTAATCACTCTCTTTCTTGTCATACACTGGTTGGAGAGCGCTTCAGAATAGGCATCCAAGCAACTGAGATGATGCCTGTTTTGCCCAAGCTCACGCTCAAGGAAGAGCGTCAAGAACTTGTAAAAAAAATGGCAATGCCCTTCAAAGAAGAACCGAATTACCTGCAAACAAAACAATCATTTTCTTGTTTTGTTTCTCGTATGTCAGCTCCAAATGTTCTGCATTGTCTTGCTGTGATGGATGGCTAATCGTTGCCTTTCGCATCTTTTTGTCTCTAAGTGGTCGTTTCTTGATCCAAGTTGGTATCAATGAGGGTTCTGATCAATATCGGCCAAGGCTCTCGGTGGCATAGCTGTTATGCCACTAATCTCTTGTTGAGAGGATTAAGATGAGACTCCTTAGATTTTATGCGGCTAACGATTTGATGCAGCAACTCACTTGGATCCAATTTGATTGGGCGGTGGAGACAATCACTGCACGCTATGTCTCTCATTCATTCTCTGGTGTTTATGGAGTTCCGCGTGGTGGAGTTTGCTTAGCAGCGGCCTTGAGTCACTCGCTCACCCTTCCCTGGCTCTCAGAGCCAAAAGACGGATGTCTTGTTGTGGATGATGTGTATGAAACTGGCCAGACTTTGTCCTCGATTCGTGATCAAGTTGATGCCACTTTTGTGGTTTGGATGAGCAAAGTTCCTCCAGAATGGTGGAATGCTGCAATAACAACCTCACCCGATGAATGGTTGGTCTTTCCTTGGGAGAAAGTAGCGTTTGCGGCAGAGGATGAAGCTCGCTATCGGGCCTCAAGATCCAAGACTCCCTAAGACTTTTCATGACATCGAAAACGATTTACCTCGCCTCTCCATATGGGTTCTCTGCACAATGCAAACGTCTCTTGCTTCCAGAGTTTGTTGCTGCTCTGTCCCATTTAGGCCTCATGGTCTGGGAGCCATTTGAGCGCAATGGGCATGTCGACACCACCAAGCCTGGATGGGCATTTCGGGTGGCCCAGCAATGCATGCAGGATGTTCGAGACGCTGACGGAGTTTTTGCCATCGTGAATGGAACCCCTCCAGATGAAGGGGTGATGGTGGAGGTTGGAGCTGCTTATGCACTCAATAAGCCTGTTTTCCTGTTCCGTGATGACTTTCGCCGTTGCACTGATTCTGATCAGTACCCTCTCAACTTGATGCTGTTCGCCGGGTTGCCTGAAACCAACTGGGATGAGATGGTATTCAATTCAATTGATTCGATTAAAGATCAAGGAAGTGCTTTGGGACAGTGGGCTCAATCAGGTTGATCAATCCATTCGTTGGCCAACGGGGTAAGCGCTCCTGCAGCGTTGTACTGACGCAGGATTTGATGTGTGATCCCATGGTGATCGCACCAGCGAATGCCACAGCCTGTGATGTCTCCTTGTTGGCGATCTCTGGGGTCAATGAATAGTTCTACGCCTGGTTCTGGTTGCCAAATCGAATACGATCCAAAGGTTGATGATTGGCAGTGAAGTGGCTGCGATGGACTGACTTGATCTGTGCCTTTTTTTGTTTCGACGACATAAATGACGCGATCCAGTCTGCTTACACCATGGCGAACGATCATGCGCCGACGTTGTTGTTGATTGACAACACAAAGCTCTGCTACCCAGCTCCATGGCGTGATGTAATCGGGACCTGTTGACCAGTCTCCCGTCTGGGTGACTTGCATGGTTGGAGGTAACGATTCAAAATTCATTGACTGCTGACGACCACTCTCTGTGTAAGTCAAACATGTCTGAATGATGCCCTCAGTTTCCTCTACTTCAAGAGATGTGGAAAAGCGTTCCTGTTCTTTGGCAGTGTGATCTAGCCTGATAAAACATCCTTGCCAATGCCCACTATTATGCAAGAGCAATATGTTTCGGGGATCGTTCATAGGGAGGGGGGTAGAGTGTTAATAATCACCATTAATGTAGATTTCTATAATCTGTTTTGGCGTTCTTTGTTTTCTGTTGATCAGGAAAGTCCCATAATTTTTTTATAGGCAGGCCTTTCACGAGTGGCTTGGATCAGTGATTCCACAGCGGGATATGCGCCTAAGTCCTCGTTCGGAAAGAATAACTTGATATATGCCAAGTAAGATGAGATTGCGCAATCAGCAGCGCCCCACTTATTATTGATGAAATACCCTTTAGCGATTTCTGAATTGAGTTCGGCTAAAAGTCGAGGCAATATCTTCGCTTTTTGATCGGGAACGAAGATTGCAAATGCTAATGTTGAATTTGCAAAGTGTGTCCATTGGCTGATTAACGATCGATCGCCAGGTCTTAGGATTTCAGCTCCGTGATGCTCTGCTAAGTGCAACAGAATAGCGCCTGATTCGAATAAGATAAGAGGTTGATTATTGGTATCGAGAACGGAATCATCTTTCATTGCTGGAAGTTTTCCGAATGGATTAATCGCCAAAAAATCATCTTTTAGATGTTGACCGTTAGCCAAAGAGAGTTCTACGAGTTCGTAGGGTATACCCATTTCTTCCATGTACCAGCGGGGCATGGATGCACGCGTTTGTGGTCCGCCGTAAAGGATGATTGCCATCGCTGATGAGGTTTTCGATTCTCTTGCAATATTAGTTGATGGAAGGTTTTATTCGCTGGTTTCAAACTGTTGATACGGACTGATATCTTTGTCTTTTGTTTTCATATGTAGATAATTGATGATTAATTCATACAAGCTTTGTTTTGTATTTTATTAAACCGGGGCGTTGTTGGCAAGTCTTATGAATTCCCCTAGCTTGGGGGTGCGGCTTGCTGGTTTGCTGATGCACGTTGATGCTACGTGACTCTCAATGTTGAGTTAAGTTGATAGGCTCTCACGCAACTTTTGATCTATTAGATTTTTGCTAAGGGTCCATAGCTTTTCTGCAAGTTGTTCGTTACTGGCTTCATCGCTGGGTTCCGCCTCTTTAAAAAGATGATGTCCAGGTCTGATCAATTGATTGCTCATGTATCGGAATCCACTCTGCTCGTAGCTATCTCCATCGGCTAGTTCTGCAAGTAGGGAGCCTGCTTTTTGTAGTGTTTCTGTCAGTCTTAGCAAATCTCTTGCGACGAAACTGAAGAGCGCAAGGCCGACGGGATTTTGTTGTCGACTTGTTCTAAAAAATCCGCCGCTTCCTTTGGGAATGACCAGGCCTGGACTCCATGCCAACACGGGTATCTCTTCTCCCCTTTGCTTGAGTTGGTTGGCAAGATGTCGTCCCATCAGGATATTGCAGAGTTTGCTGTCTTTATAGGCTTTGTCGGCATCAAAGATCTTTTGGCCATTGAGCATGGCGATGCTTTCATGCGGCCTTAATCCCTCGAGAGCACCAAGTGTGGCAGGTTGACCAACCCGTCCTCCTCCGCTGTTCGGATTGTGCACTTCTGAGCTCGTAATCACCAGTCTTGGTCTTTTGCTTTTTTGTAGTAATGGTAATAAACGCATGAGGATGAGTTGATGGGCAAGGTGATTGATGCAGAACGTTTCTTCTATTCCTTGTTTTGTAAATTGTGGGTTTCTGATTCCAACATTTTGAATCCCTGCATTAAGAATTAAAGTATCAATCGGCTCATTAATCTGAAGGAGTCTGCTGCAACCAGTTTCAATCTCTACAAGATTTTTAAGGTTGATCGCTATTCCTTTTGCTGTTGTTTGTTTTGGTTCACTTGCTGATAGTGCCTTGACTGTTTCCGTGCATCGCTCTTCTGTACGACAGAGGAGTAAGAGTTGATGCCCTCTTTGCATCAACTGTTTACTTGCCTCCAGTCCGATGCCAGAACTTCCTCCTGTGATTAGGATTCGACGCGATAGTTCATGCTTCATTGAGGTGTTTATTTAGCTAAATATTGGGCTTATAAGTTTTGGTGTATCCGTTAACCCTTTCTGCAAGTTGTTTGTTCATTCCTTGTTGATGATTTTATTGCTGTGGAATGCGTTCCCACCATGATGGCTTTAGGAATGTGTCTTCGCGGTCTGTCTCTATTAGGTCACCGTTATTGAATTGATCAAAGTCATGGGGGTGAATGTCAAATCCTTTTTCTTTGGCAATGTTGCATTGATCATCAACGTCAGCGCACTGACTTGACGCGCAGAGCGCTTTCAAAGTCGCATCCGCTTTGATCGCATTGGCAAGGTCGATGACGGCCTGAGCGGACATTGGCTTTTTGTATGTACTTCTCCTTGCTAGCGCCGACATTCGCCTTTTGGGTTGCTTGACGCTTGATCGGATGTTCCCGTGAAGGATCTGTTTACAACCTCTAGCCCCTTTGAGTTCCAGGGAAGGCGTTGCTCCTGATGGTTCTCAGCATTTCGTTGCGTTGATGACGTTCGGCTTGCGGTGTTGCTATGCCAAAGTCAGTCATGGTTTGGAAGCGATGAAAGGACTGCGCTTGGCACTCTGCGTCTTGCCCTTCCTGAGTGGTGGTGTGGTCTACGCCGACTCCATTTCTTCCTCGATGATTCAATTGCAGGTTGGTCAGCCGATTCGCGCTGCCGATGCATCGTTGTTGGCATCTGGTTGGTTGCCAAAACCCGATCCAGCCATTGAGGGCCTTGAGCAGGATTCATCTGGACCAACACTTCCTGCCCTCTCGTCCTGTTCTGGCACTGGAATTGGCTTTTGTCGCTACGACTATGCCCGTGACCGACAGAGGCTTTCGGTGGTCACGGTTCCTTCACCTTCGTCAGATGTGTCTGGATTGGTGCAGCGTTGGTGGATCGAATAATTTTTAGCCAATGGCGTTTGTGAGCCGGAGCGTTCCCCAAAGATCGAAGACGCAAAAGATCACCCCGATCACGATTAAGTCCCAGGCTCGATGACGGATAGCCCACGGAGCCAGAAATATCTCAGCAATTCCGTGAAGGGCTGTTCCTAGAGCTACGTACTCGAGCACGAGCAATCCGTGTGCCAGCAGGAACAACCCGCTGGCAGCGAAGCGCATCAACACTCGCCAGGAGGTAGACACAGCGTTTGCGAAACAGATTCAAACCTTACCGGTCTTTATTCCTGCGTTGTTCTCCTCTCGCATTAATGGGTACTGTTGAGAAGAGTTATTCCGGTGCAGACGCTAATGGCCTCGTTGCCAGTTCCGGTTGAAGGGCCTCTTGAGCGTGGGTTGCACCAGGACGGCAGGCGTTTAACGCCACAGAGGCGCTTGATTCTCGATCTTTTTGAACAAATTGGCGGGGGCACTCACCTCAGCGCTGAAGATGTCCACCGCTTGCTGGTCGATTCGAAGGCGCGGGTTTCATTGGCGACGATTTACCGGACGTTGAGACTCTTGGTTGAAATGGGATTTCTCCAAGAGCTCGAACTCAGTGATGGGGGCCGTCGTTTTGAGCTTTCAAGCGGTGATCATGGAGATCATCATCATTTAATTTGCGTTCGCTGCGGCCGCACCGAAGAATTTGAAAGCACTCCCGTACTTGAGGCTGGCCGTGAAGCAGCCAAGCGTTTCAACTTTGAATTGATCGAATCGAGTTTGACTGTTCGCGCCGTTTGTCCTAACTGCCTGTGATCATGGATCGCTTGATGGATGCTCCGAGCAGGGCATCCAGAAGTCACCCATCGCGTGGGCACCTTTGCAGCCTTGAGCAGTGGCCTGTGCTTCCGCTTCGGCCCTGGTGGGGTAAGCCATGAACCTTGGGTCATCACCCTCCTGATGCTGGTTTGGCTGGCCATGGTTATGCCGGCTGTGGTCTGTTGTGCTCTTGCCTAATTGCACAAGGCCCATGCTCATCGGTCCTGCTGTCCAAACGCCCATGGTGTTAACCCCGATCGCCAGCAGTCCCATCCCAACGACTGACAGGTTGATCACGCCCATCGCAACGACCCCGATCGAGACCACTCCCATTGGAACCACCCCGATACAAATCACCCCCATTGGCACAACTCCAATGGAGACGGTTCCAAGTGGAGCAATTCCGATTGCGAATTTCTTTGGCTTCGTGCCGCAGTGTCCCCCGTTGGTCTTTGGGTCTGAATCAATCATTGATTAATTATTACTGCTCTTGTGGCAAGCAGAAGGTTCCGTCAATCTGGTGAGTATGGACCTTTCTGGCGTTTCAGGCTTTCACGAAATTATCGTTCTCACACCCCGCGGATTCGAAGAGGGGTTGGATGCGGTTATGGCTGTGCGGGAACAACGCACAGTTTTGCTCAACCTCTCAGAGATGGAGGCGAAACTTGCTCAGCGCACCGCTGACTTCGTTTCAGGGGGCGTCTACGCCTTACAGGGCCAAGAGCGACGTGTGGGAGAGCGGGTGTTGTTATTCGCGCCGGCGTCTGTTGACATTGATCAGCTCAGTTGAGCGCCCCACTACAGCTGGAGCCTCCTCCAGCCGTGCATCCGAAACAGTGAGTGTCAACAGCAATTGGCTGGTTGTTGATGGGTTCAGTTTGATGTAGGAGCTCATCCAGGGTCTTTGCTCCAGAACGCACAGGAAGGCCTAACTGTTGATTGAAATCGCAGTCGAACAGAGTTCCGGTCCAGCTGACACTGATCAAACTTCTGCACATCACGGAGTTGAGGTTGGTGTCACGATGCGCTTGATGAAGCAAGGAGTAATAAGTCTCCAGCTCGCCCCGAGCTTTCAACGTTTGAGCAAATCTCTGGATCGGCATGTTTGTGATTGTTAATAATCTACTGAAATGAATGCCATGATTCTGCAATAACTTTTCGCGATATAGGAGTTCAAGTTCGCCTTGCTCTGGTGGTAGTTGTGCGCCTGAAGGATTGAACACTAAATCCAGTTCAAGCTTGCTATTGGGAAGTCCGTAACCAAGTGCATTTAAGCTTTGTAGTCCAGAAATGCTGCGCTGAAATACACCCAACCCTCGCTGATTATCCACTCGCTCCTCTTCAAAACAAGGCAAAGAGGCAACGACTTTCACTCCTTCATTGGCCAAAAATGCAGCCAAGTCTTCTTGGCCAGGCTCTTGCAGGATCGTGAGATTGCAGCGATCAATCACTTGAACGCCAAGGCCCCGTGCATCGTGCACGAGGGATCGGAATTGAGGATGCAGTTCTGGCGCACCCCCGGTTAAGTCCAGGCAGTTGAGGTTCAGTTTCTGAAGAACCTTGGGAATGAGATTGATCTGTTCTTCCTCCATCATTTCCGTCCGCCACGGTCCCGCATTCACATGACAATGGCTGCAGCTTTGATTGCAGCGGTAACCGAGATTGACTTGAAGCGTTTCAAGTTCGCCACGGTTCAGTGCAGGGAATCGGTTTGTGCTTTGTCGGTGTTGCTGCTCAGTCGCTTGGGAGATGGAGGTCAAGGTGAAGGGGGTAGAGAAGTGCTTGCTAATCCTTATGAATCAAAACTTTATCTTTTGGCAGCAGGGGTATGGGTGTGGAACTAGGCCCATCTTGGATCGGATGACTCTCTCTTGAGGTCCTGCTTTTTTGATTCGTAGTGCTGATGTGATCAACATCTTTCATGCTGTGAGCCTTCAATGCATTCATCAGGCAAAGCATTATTGAGGCAACGTTTTAAACCAATCCACATACTCTTCTGGACCCCCTTTCACGAGGCAGTCAAAACGAAGTGGGTCGTCTGGATCGCTCACTCCAGACAGCTTGCTGTCGCTCAAGTTGGGGCGATCGACTTCACCATGGCTGCTATCAACAAGAACAACACGGGCTGGGCGGTTATAGCTTGCGCCTAGTTGTTGAAGAAGGGTCAGAAATCCTCTGTCACTTCCTCCTCTCAGCCAACCATCACCTGACGGGCAGGGCGTGGACGTTACGGTGTCACCGACTCCAACCAGCATGGGAATGGCATCCCGCTCAATCTGCTGATGACAGAGATCCAGTAGGGCTTGATGGTCGTGGGGGGCGGTGCGCACATTAAAGGTGTCACCGAGCGGCGCTGTCCCGGTTTTCTGAGCGATGTGGCGATTGATAAGCACCAGCAATCCCACTTCTTTAATGGCTCCCTTCAGCATGAATTGGATGTCAGTGGTGCCTACATCCCCAGGTGCTGCCGGTTTGATTCTTTCTTGACCAGTGGAATCATGTCCCAGGTTTGGGGCGACATGCAGAAAAAACGACGTGGGTAGTCCAGCCGTTGCTGCGGCTGACATCAGGGAATCCATCAAATCGGACAACATCAGTTGCAGCTTTCTCTGCCGCTCTACATCTCCTTTGATTCGACTGAACAAACTGTTCAGGTTGATGGTTGGAGAGACCTGGGTATCAAGAATCGCGAGCTTGAGCTCTTCTTCGAGTGCTTGGCCCTGCAACTCTGGCAAGACTTGACTCAATTTTAAGCGCAACAGATCTCCCATCTGTTGAGGCACGGATTCCAGAAAGCTCATTTCCTCATCGCTGACACCCGGGTGTGAGACCACCCCAAATCGATCTTGAAATTGAACCCCACCCGCGGCAAGTCCTGGCAAGTAGAGGCCTTCGCGTTGTGCCTTCTCGTTGTCGCCCAGAGCTTGTTCAACCAGTCGGTTCACACCACGGCGGCCCTCGTGCTCTCCGTTGGTCAGCACACTGAACTGGTTTTGCATGCCTGCAGCAGCTTTCACATAGTCAGCGCGAAGACGGCGTGTGAGTGGATCTTTAACGAGGGGCATGCAAACTCCGTCGAGGTCTTGCACGATCAGCAAGTCTGTCTCCGCCCTCATTTCGTCGCGGAGTGCATCAAGGCTTAGTGGTGCCATTGTTTGAAACGATGTCCTTGCAGGAGTTGTGGAGGAGTTTGATAGCGAGATGAGCTGGGGTAGCGCAGATCTCCTGTGTGGGCTGAGTGGCTTTTAATTCTGTCCATTGAGGAGACAACTCAAGCTGGTCCCATGGCTTTGCGATAGGCGGGACGACGCTCAACCTGTTTGATTGTTGCTTGGATTGATGGATAGGGCGCTAGATCGATGTGGGGAAACATCAAAGGCACGAGATCGCTCCAGCTGCAGAGCTTGTAAGGGCCCGTGTGGGTTCTCATCTCGAACATCGCGCCTGGCCAGGCCTTCTTTAGTGTTGGGGTGTGCACAGTGGTGGGTTGATGGAGACGGTGCTGGATAGCAACTCATTTTTTTCACCGTCCCTTGATCGGGACGCCATCCACCGCCGAATATTGGAGCTGGAGAAAGGCAAGGTTGGCCTCTACAGCGTGGGGCTCTATCCCGCCTCCCTGGCTTACAACTGCGCCATGCAGAAGAACAGTGAGGGACACCTGTTGCTGGCTCCTCGCCCAGGTCGGGACTTGCTTGGAGCGTTTCCCGACGATGTGATTGATGGCATGGACGAAGTCCATGTTGCAACGATTGAGGCTATGGCCACGCACGAGCTTGCTGGCAACCGTGTGACCAACTCCTTAGCCGACCTGCTCATGCGCTGTGAGTTGGTGATTCTCAGTGCTAACAGCAATCACGTTGAGGATGATCTGCGAGAGGCTTGCCGGCTGCGTGCGGAGCTCAACAGAGAACAGGTGGTGATCGCTTGTCTTGCAGGCTCCTTTGGGCATGACCAAATTGCCAATGAGTCCTACGTGCTTTGCGAAAAAGAGCCCAATTTGGCTTTTTTCTCAGGCTTTCATCGTCATGGAGCCTTGCGAAATCCTCTGGATAGTTTTACGGCCAATTTCTGTCATCCCAATGCCTTAACGGCTTTGTTGGGTGCGCGTTTGCTTGATCGTCTGTCGCCGAATATTCAGGTTTCACCGGGTGTTCACAACGTGGAGGGCCAGTACATCAAGGCGGCTAAAAATATGGCATCTGTGTTTGCCGGCTTTGGCTATTCATTCCACAAACAAAATCCAGGCGTTCTGCCCACCTTGCTGACGCTTCTCTTGGATCAATGCCTGGATCAGGCCGCTACGGTCTCGATGGCACGACGCGATCGTCAACGGCTTTATAACCGTCAGCCGTTTTCACTCACTGAACTGGGATATGGGGTCCCGAGAATCGAAGCGGCCCTTGTGCGTGAGGGAGATATGGAGAAAGTTCGAGATCACACCTTTGCCCAGCTCACGGCGATGGTTGCTGATGTGCGAGGCAGCATGATGATGCCTGTTTCAGGTAAGCCAACGCGGAATTTTCAGGTTGGTCAGGTGCTCTCAGACCATATGCGTCTTGAGCAGCGCTGTCCTGAAAGCATGGAGGAATTGGAAGGGTGGTGTGAAGCTGCCGGTTTACGCAAGGGTGGCTTAGAGGGATTGAAGGCATTGCGTTATTGGCCGCAGATTGCACGTAAATATTCAATTCCGGTTCATGATGCATCCATGATTAATTTGCTCTATATGGCTATTTATGGGCGCCAAGCAACCAAAGATGTTGCTTTTTCAGTCATGACAGATAGCCGTCAATTATCTACTTATTGCCAGGAATCTGTGCGACCTACCCATAGCCGTCGTTACGCTGAGGCTTTGCAGAATCTGGATATGCCTGAAGCCATGGATCTCATTGTTAATGCCGTGATTGCTGATAACGCCCGACGCTTAATTCGAGGCGATTCAGGCCTAGAGGATATGGAGGTTGATGATGATCCTCCTGCCTACCTCCGTGCCATGAATGTGATTGAAAATGCGCTTTAATCAATCATGATCAGTTTGTTGGCAACAGATTTGTAGGGATCAGGATCGCAACTCAGAACAATGACCTGAAGCCCTCTTGAGACGGCTTGTTGCAACATCTCCAACACTCCCTCTAAGCGTTGAGCATCAGTATTGGCGAAGGCGTCGTCGAAGAGCAGGGGAAGGCATCCCCCATGCCGTTCTTTAAGGGTGTCAGCAATGGCGATACGTAGGGCAGCATTCAGCTGTTCTTTCATTCCACCGCTTAGCTGGTCAAAGGCAAACAGAGTCCCCTCACGCTGTAGGCCGAGTTGCTGCAGACCGTCCTGTGGGTCGTAATGGATTGAACAGCTGTCTGTTGGGTTTCTCAGTAAGGGTTGAAGGACTTGATTGATGTTGTGCTTCAAAGGAGTGGAATAACGCTGAGAGAGATCACTGCGAGCTTGTTGAAAACGCTGGAGTAGATGGCTACGGGCGCGGACCAAGAGCGCTTCTTGCTGTTCAGCTTGCGTTGCTAATTCAAGCTTTGCGGAAGCTTCTGCCACTGCTGAATGGAGATCACTTTGTCCTAGAGAGTTGCATCGCTCTAAGAGTGCACCACGCTGGACTCCAAGCTCATGACGTTGCTCGGTGAGCTGATGTTCTTGGCGATCAAGCCTCTCTAATTCTAGCTTTGGATCGCTATTGCCTTGGGCTGGATCAAGTTGCTGAAGGGCCTGAATATGTGCTTTTAATGTCAGCTGTTGAGATGTCAAGGTTTCGATTGATCGAGCGAGTTCTTCCTGAGATCCCACCTCTTGTTCAAGCGATTGATGTTGCCTTAAGCGTTGCTCTTGCTCTGTTTTTAGACGTTCTTGCTGGAGGCGCTTTTGCTGCCATTGTGTCTGTACTTTGTCGTGCTGAACTTCAAGCTCTCGAACTTGTTTTTGATGGGTTTCGCTTTCATCTTTCAACATTCGGTAGCGAATTCGGCATTGTTCAAGTTCTTTCTCATGATCTAAATCTTGTTTTAGGTCTCCGGATGGAAGGCCTTGGTTGAGTGTCTCTAACTGGAGTTGCAACTCGTCGAGGTTGGGAGCTTTTTGGTCTGGAGGAAGGACGAGTTGTTTGAGTTGGGCTTTTAAGAGCTCTTGTTGTTGGAAGAGAAGGTTGCGTTGTTCGCTGCGTTGTTGAGCCTCCTCCACCGAGCTTGCGTTCCAAAGCTTTAATCCAGCTTTTAAAGCGATTTGCAGAGACTTTTGTGCGTGCTCGAGTGAAGCCAGTCCTGTGCCTTCGCCGGGGCTGACCTTGAGGCGTACATGTTTTCCAACATCAATCCGGAAGACACCTGCTTGATTACACGATTCACCTTCCTTTAGATCGGAGCCCTCAATTGAAATGGTCTGATCTGCAGATTCCACCAGGATGGTGGATGCCATGCTTTCGATGCGGATGGCTAGGGCCCGAAGCTCCTCTTGCGTTTTGTTCAGTTGTTGAAGATCTTGAGCGCTACCGCCCTCGATCGCGTTGAACGCAGTGATGAGTTGTTGGTGTTGTTCGGTTAAGCGTTGGCGCTCCTCATCTTCGCGACTAAGCCTTTCAAGGCGTTGTTGAAGTTCATCGCGGTCTTTTCGTTGTCTCAGCAAGAGACCCTGTTCTTCCAGGGCCTGTCTTTGTTGCTCGAGTTCTGCCGTTCGGTGCTGTGCCTCTTTGATTTGGTTGCTTTCCGCGTTGTAGGTCGTCTCAAAGTCTTTGAGTTCACGCTCCAAGCTGGCCAAGTTGCCTGCGCAGGCCGTGCTGTCAGCCAACAGCTTGCGAAGAGCGGCGCAGCTTTTTTCGAATTGTTGTTGTTGGAGAGTGAGTGGCTTCAATTGTTGCAGCGCTTCTTGCTGCTGAAGCAAGCGTTGGCGCTGCCGTCGCTGCTCCGGTAACCGCTCCAGTTCCAGGTTGTTCAGCTTCGCTTCAACCCGATCGAGTTCCTCACATGACAACTCAAATGCCTTCAGTTGCTCAAGGCTTGCCGTGTGATGCTCCTTGGCTGCTTTAAGAGCCTCTTGACGCTTCCATAGTTCGCTTTGCTGACGGACGCCTCGCGTGCTCAAGCTTTCAGACACGAGCCGTTCGAGTTCGGAGTGAACGCGTTGATCCAATGGCGATTGCAACGATTGCTCAGCCTGTTGTTCCAAGCACTCGATCAAAGTATTGAGGTCGTAGTGGTCATGGCTGAGGCTCAGCAAGTCGCGACCCGATTCACCCTGCTTTACCCAAAGATGGGCCCAGCGGCTGGGCAAGGTTTTATTCACCTGTCTGCTGTTGAGGATCTCGTCAACGCCGAGTAGGTGGGCTAGTTGATCCTCAGCGGCTGATCCAATCAGGGCCACCTGCCCCTGGGCTTCCAATTGGGTGGTGCCACTGGGACCGCTGAAGCGTTTGAGAAGGGTCCAGTGCTGTTCGCTTGTTTCAAATTCCAGCTTGATTTGGGGATGGCCAGCATGGAGTTGGGAGCGCAGGTCCTGCGCTGCTGTCCCACTGGATGCAGCACGGACAAACAGCGTTCGATGCAGAGCCTCGACCAAGGAACTTTTGCCGCTCTCATTGGCTCCGCCAATGACCGTTAACCCTGGATCAAAGTCCAGAACCAGTTCTTGATGGCGGCGAACGCTGGAGAACTCACTGCGAATCAGCCGCATGAAGCCTCCTGATCCCCGGCCTCTTCCAGCACAATCCTGCGCAGCTCGAGCATCGCTTCTTCGAGCATGGCTCGATCGATGTCGTTGTGTTCAGGGCCTTGGGCACTGTTGTCATCGAGCTCAGTCGCAAGATCTTTGCTGATGCCCTTTATCAAGGGTGCATCGTCGCGTTGCAGAAAGGTTTGAAATTCTCCTGGCTCCGGTCTTCGACGGGGCAATCCGCGGATTCTGAGGTGGAGGAGTTGTTGATCCAAATCCTGCAAGTGCTGTTGTAGCTGTTGGTGCCCTTGAAAAGACAGTTGGCCGCTTAGCTCAACTCTCAAAAGATCTTTGCCTACCTTTCGCTGCACACAGGATTCGATCGTCTCTTTAAGGCGTTGAAGATCTGCCCCACTGCTCACCTTGGCTTCGATCCTGTGCCAGGACATGGCACCTGTTGCAATCGGAGTGACCTCAGGAATGTCTTGCCGTTTCAGGTCAACAAGAAGGACTTGAGAACGCTGATCATGATCAGTTGTGGGAAAACGATCGGGTTCAGGAGTGCCGCAATACCAAGCGCGCGGATTCAGTTGGGTTAGAGCATGCCAATCACCCAGAGCGATGTAGTCCACCTCCTCTGCAGGCCATCGATCGTGATGCAATTGGTTGACCTGCCCTTCTGCGCCAAAACCTTGTACCGAGCCATGGGCGAGTACGACCCTGGGCTGATCGTGGGGCAAAGAACTCCAGTTCAGGGAGTCCAGCCAATCTGCGGGGCTACGACTGTCTCTTTGACGTAGCAACGGGCAAGGGAGCAGCACCATTTCTGCAATGACCTGAGGCTCTGCTTGAAGCAAGAGCTGCAAATTGGGGCAGCGTTCCCGCATTTGACGTTGCACATCTCGGCGCTGCCAGATGCCACCGGCTCCTCCATGGTCATGGTTTCCAGGAATCACGAGCACAGGGCAGGGGATCGAAGCGATGGCTTCCATCACCTCCATCACTACCGCTGGAGCCACAGTGCTCGAGTCGAATAGATCACCGGCCACCATCACGGCATCGACGTTTTGATCGCTGGCTGCTGCAGCGATACGTGAAACGGCATTGACCCGTTCTTGCTGAAGACGGGCCCGTTTTTGAGGATCCTCAATCCAGTGATAAGGCTTGCCGATTTGCCAGTCAGCAGTGTGAAGAAAACGTGGCACCGTTGCTGATCGGGTGGTCTGACCCCATGCTGCCGCTTCCCGGCTCTTTTTCCGCACACTCTGCGCTAGCGGATCTGTAGATACACGGCATTGTTTCGTGTTGAGTCTCATGCGATTCGTCATGGCCGATGCCAATACCAGGCTTTATCCATCGCTTGACGCGATCGCAGGTCTGTTTCATCCGCCCGAGCAAATCAGCTCGATTGACACGCTGGGATCTGGAAACGTGAATGACACGTTCTTGGTGTCTTTGACTGCGGATGCGGACTGTCGGGCCTTCGTGATGCAGCGTCTGAACACAAGTGTGTTCGAAAAGCCCGAGCTGGTCATGCGCAATTTGCTTGCCCTTGGTTCGCATGTACAACAACGGTTGGCGACGGATCCACCTGAATTGGCTGGACGGCGTTGGGAAATTCCAACGGTTCTGCCAACGCGCCACAGCGAAGGCCATTGGGTTGAGCACAACGGAGAGTTTTGGCGCTCGATCTCCTATATCGGAGCTGCTACCACAAGTGATGTGATCCGTGATGCTGGGCATGCGCGCGAGCTGGGGTATGGACTGGGGATGTTCCATCACCTCATCAGTGATTTACCGACTTGCGACTTAGCAGACACCCTTGAAGGCTTTCACATCACTCCGAGCTATCTCAAGCATTACGACACTGTTTGCCGCGATCAATTCGAGAGGCTTGAGAAACGGTTATCACTCGATCCGCGGCTGAAACGTGCGCTTGATTTCGTGGAACGTCGCCGCGACTGTGTGGATGTGTTGGAAGTTGCCTGTGCTCGTGGCGAACTGCAACGCCGACCGATTCATGGAGACCCCAAAATCAACAACGTGATGCTTGATGAACAAAGTGGTCTTGCTGTGGGATTGATCGATCTCGATACGGTTAAGCCCGGTTTGGTTCACTACGACATCGGAGATTGCCTGCGTTCTTGTTGCAATCCTCTTGGCGAAGAGACCTTGCAGGTTGAGTTGGTGACGTTCGATCTCAACCTTTGTCGGGCGATTCTTGAGGGCTATCTGACGATGGGTCGATCCTTTCTTTCCGACCAGGATTTTCGCTATCTACCAGACTGCATTCGTCTGATTCCGTTTGAGCTTGGGTTGCGCTTTTTAACCGACTACCTGGATGGCGATCGTTACTTCCGAACAGATCGGCCTTCTCATAATTTGGATCGAGCCTTGGTGCAATTTGCGCTCACTCAATCAATCGAAGCCCAAGAGGATGACCTCCAGCACATGATTCTCGAACTTTCAGGAGCGAGCTGAATGTCGCGCCATCCCGTGATGGTCCGGCAGGTTTGCCCGCTCCTTCCTCAAGACCCCCAAGAATCCCCTGATCTCCTGCTCAGTGCTGAGTTTGTCTGGCGTGAGGGGGGCATTCTTGAACTCAGCTACAACCTTCGGCCGGCTCAGCGTGATGGAGATTTGCTTGCTGTTTCGCTGCCTTCGATTCAGCCATCGTCCGTTCCAATGCAGGGTGATCGCCGCGATGAACTTTGGAAGCACAGTTGCTTTGAGGCGTTCATCGGTGTGCCTGGCTCTCAGCAGTACTGGGAATTCAACGTATCGCCCTTAGGTCACTGGAACCTTTACAGCTTTGAGCGCTACCGACAGGGTGGCTTTGGGTTGGTTGAGGCCTTGCCACCCTCCGTAACTGTGCGACAAACGCGATGGGACTGCCGTTGTGATGTGGTCTTGGATTTACGTCCCTGGTGGCCGATTGAGGGCATGCCAGAACTCGGTTTGACGATGGTTGTGGAGGAAATCAATGGTCGTCTCAGCTACTGGGCTCTCTCCCATCCAGGAGACGCTGCAGACTTTCATGACCGTCGCAGCTTTCTGATCTGTTGATGGATTGTCCACGATTTAGATGATGACTTCAGTCCGCCGCCTACTGATTTGTCTTCCGCTGCTTGTGGTCCCCCTGGCCTTGGGCTGCAGGCGCTCACCTGCACTCCAGTCCACCCCGAAACAAGAGCAGGACGCCTCTAAACAGGAGGTTCTTGAACAGGTTGAACCAGCGGATCTTGCGCTTCCGTCGCTCCCTACAAGGTCAGATCTTCCCCGCTCTCCATCGGGAGCGCACTATCCGCTGTTTTTGGCCAACCCCGATCAGCTGGCTCAATTGTTGTCAGAGATTGAGCTTGCCATTCGCAACCCCGACGTCTCTTCAGAGGCCATTCCCTCCCTTGCTCATCAGCAGCAGGTGATCTATCGGGTGTTGTCGCATCGCTCTGCTCTCGCCGACCAGGTTCGATCGAAGCTTGATGACCGTTGGCGCTGGGTGTTTGATCAGCACATCGCAGCTCGTCGCTCGTTTCTTGCCATGCATCGTGGTCCGGCTTCATCCAGGCTTCCTGCTTGGCGTATCCAGACCCCGGCTCCTCCCGATCAATTGCTCAAGGCTTATCGAAGTGCTTCAGCAGCTACAGGGATTGATTGGGAGGTGTTGGCTGCTGTGAATTTGGTCGAAACGGGAATGGGTCGCATTGATGGCATTTCCGTCGCCAATGCGCAAGGGCCGATGCAATTCCTACCCACGACCTGGACGGAGCCTGGGATTGGCCGTGGTGGTGACATTCGCGATCCTTGGGATGCCATCCATGCGGCTGCGCGTTATTTGGTTCGTCGTGGAGGCCTTCAGGACATCCGAAAAGGACTCTGGGGGTACAACAACAGCGATGACTACGGCAAGGCTGTGGTTCATTACGCCGACCTGTTGAAACGGGATCCTCTCGCCTATCGCGGCTTGTATCACTGGCAAATTCACTACGCCTCTTCGGCCGGTGATCTCTGGCTTCATGAGGGCTACAACCAGCCACAGCCCACCGATGTCTTGCAGTATTTGCGTCAGAACCCGCACAGCCGTCCTGCAGGTTGAGGTCTAGAGACTGGCGTGATCGCCTTTGACCTCTACGATTCCGATCAGATGAAGGCTGAGCTCTTTGGCTAAGGAATTGACGCATCGGGCCGATGAGCTCAAGACCCTTGGCTGGTCCACGGATGAAGTGGCCCGATACGCCGAGCTTTGGGACTATCGCCAGCGTTGGGGAGCAATGAACCTCGAACGCGAGGATCGTTTGTTCCTGCGTAAGGCTGAAGCCGCACTTCCCGCGATTGTTTCGGGCAAGGCTGCAGCGAAAAAGGCGATCAACGAAAAGTCGTATTACCGCTGGATCTGTTTTCACTTGGAGGCGATGGATGCGGCTGAGGCCGGGTACGCCTTGCCCCAAGGGTCCCGTGGCGCATGGCCGATCTTGCTGGAGGAGGAAAGACGTTTGCTCGATTACTACCAGCCAGTTCTTGGTCTTCCCGACACCATCAAAGCCAAAGCTTTTGATGCGATCCGCGAAGAATTCGCGGCACAGGCTGGCCCACTTGCGGCTGCAGATGGTCAGACGAAGAATTACGACTTCATGTCTGCACTAAAAGAACTCAAGGCCCAAGAGAACAGCAAGTGGCGTCATCTGCGCGAGCAAGAGGGTGACCAGCCCTATCCAGTGCTCAGTGCTGAAGCGGCAGGCTCTTTCCGATCGGAAGTGCGCAGTCGTTTTGGCCCCCTGATGCGTGAGACGCTTCCATCCCTTGCGGAGACTGAAAAACCGGCACCTGACGACAATTGGAGCGCCTCAACGGAAGTTGCGAGCTAGAACGGAGTTATCCGTATTTCGGCCTTGACATCACAACGTTTCGAGACCCTTCAATTGCACGCTGGTCAGGTCCCTGACCCCACGACAAACTCGCGGGCGGTCCCGATCTACCAGACCAGCTCTTATGTGTTCAATAACGCTGAACACGGCGCAAATCTGTTTGGGTTGAAGGAATTCGGGAACATCTACACCCGTTTGATGAACCCCACCACGGATGTCTTTGAAAAGCGTGTTGCAGCACTGGAGGGTGGGGTCGCCGCCGTCGCCACCGCCTCAGGCCAGTCGGCTCAGTTTTTGGCGATTACCAACTGCATGCAGGCTGGAGACAATTTTGTTTCCACGTCCTTTTTGTACGGCGGCACTTACAACCAGTTCAAGGTGCAATTCCCGCGCTTAGGGATCCAGGTCAAGTTTGCCGATGGTGACGATGTCGCGAGTTTCGCGGCGCAGATTGATGACAAGACCAAGGCCATCTATGTCGAAGCGATGGGCAATCCCCGCTTCAACATTCCCGACTTCGCCGGCCTCTCTGCACTTGCTAAAGAACGTGGCATCCCTCTGATTGTCGACAACACACTCGGCGCGGCAGGAGCCTTGATTCGACCCATTGAGCATGGCGCCGATGTGGTGGTTGAGAGCGCTACGAAATGGATTGGTGGTCACGGCACCAGCCTTGGTGGTGTGATTGTTGATGCAGGAACGTTTAACTGGGGCAATGGCAAGTTTCCGTTGATGAGTGAGCCGAGCGCTGCTTATCACGGCCTTGTGCACTGGGACGCCTTCGGTTTCGGCAGTGACATCTGCAAGATGCTGGGGTTACCTGATGAACGCAATATCGCGTTTGCACTAAGGGCAAGAGTGGAATGTCTCCGCGATTGGGGACCGGCCATCAGCCCCTTCAACAGCTTTTTGTTGCTGCAAGGCTTAGAAACATTGAGCTTGCGCGTGGAGAGGCATGCGCAAAATGCGATGGCGTTGGCAACCTGGTTGCAGGAGCAGTCCACTGTTGCTGATGTGAGCTACCCCGGATTACCTAGCGACCCTTATCACGCAAGTGCTAAGCGCTATCTCACCGATCGTGGGATGGGCTGCATGCTGATGTTCTCCCTAAAGGGGGGGTATGACGATGCGGTGCGTTTCATCGACAGCCTCAAGCTGGCGAGCCATCTCGCCAATGTTGGCGACTCCAAGACGCTTGTGATTCATCCAGCCTCCACGACCCATCAGCAGCTCAGCGCTGATGAGCAAGCCTCGGCTGGCGTGACTCCCACCATGGTTCGGGTGTCTGTCGGTTTGGAACACATCGACGACATCAAAGCTGATTTTGAGAAGGCGCTGGCGACCTGAGTAGGGGAGAGGCGGTTGGTCACTTGGAGCCCAAGGCCAAGGTGATCCACCGCCGTGGGGTCACTGGCATAAGCCTTGGCTACGTTGAACAGACAACACCTTGCATAGAAAAAGTCGCTCGTCATTGCAAACATGATGAATAAAACTCACTCAGTGGAAGGGATCTGAGCTGATGGCACTGATACTTCCTAGGAATTATCACAAGATCACCGCTGTTGAACGGAACCGGATCTCTTGGATTGAACCCGAGCAAGCCGAGCGTCAAGACATTCGACCTCTGCGCATTGGCATTCTCAACATCATGCCCTTAGGGAAGCAGTACGAATTCAACCTGCTGCATCCTCTGGGTCTCTCGGTTCTTCAAATTGAACCGATCTGGATTCGCCTCCAATCGCATGCGTACCGAAGCTGGGATCAAGGCCATCTCAACCAGCACTATGTGAGCTGGGAAGAAGCTCAGTCACAGCGTCCATTGGATGGATTAATCATCACCGGTGCTCCAGTGGAGCACTTGGCATTTGAGGACGTCACCTATTGGCCCGAATTGGTTGAGCTGATCAACGAGGCGCGTCACTCTTGTGCCAGCACACTCGGCCTCTGTTGGGCTGGGTTTGCTCTGGCTTATCTCGCAGGAGTGAATAAGGTCACGTTCGATCGGAAATTGTTTGGGGTGTTTCCGATGCGAAGTCTTGTTCCTGGTCATCCCCTGATGGGAACCCAGGATGATCAATTTCTCTGTCCTCAAAGCCGTCATGCGGGATTACCGGACGCGGCGATGGAATCGGCGCAACGCCAGGGTCGATTGAGGCTTCTCGCCCATGGAGAGAAGGTGGGGTACACCATTTTTGAGACGCCAGATCAGCGTCAGCTCATGCATCTTGGCCATCCCGAATACAACGTTGGCAGGCTGCAGGCGGAAATGGAGCGCGATCTCGCTCGTGGCGATGTTCCGCCGCCGGAAAATTTTGACTCTGACCACCCGAGAACGCTGTGGCGTTCCCATCGTAATTTGCTATTTCAGCAGTGGTTATGGTTCTGCTATCACCGCGTCAGCCTTCAGTCCTGAACAGGACAAGCAGCTTTTTGCGTTGTTGTTTCAATGGGCCTTGTTTCGATCGGCCGCTGAGCAGCATCGCGATTGAGTTCCCGCTCCAAGGCGGCAATGCGTCTCTCTCTAAGGCAGTGCCGACAGCCTCCTGTGGTTTGGAGATGCTTCTCAGGCGTGATGTTGATCAGTTGGACCGGATGGTGGTTGCAGCGAATGTTGACCGGGCTCTTGTAGCTGCGGTATTTGATCTCTGAATAATCGAAATGATCACCGAAACGCTCACGCGCTCGTTTGAGAAATTCCGATTCCGTGATACGAGCTGCCATGAGAAGAATGTATGGGGTGTTGCCTCGAAGTCTTCGTCTCTGTTATGGCTCTTTACTGGTTTGTTTCAGACAAGACCCACGATCGATGAGTTGGAACCATCGCGTTGGCTGGCTTGAACCGCAGGCTTCGGCTTACTGGTTTGATCGGTGTCAGAAACAGATTGTCTGGGAGCAGCCCCAAGTTCGGGTGTACGGAAAAGTCCACCGTGTGCCGAGATTGTCAGCTTTTCTCGCAGAGGCTTCGGTGTCTTATCGCTACAGCGGTGTGATTCATCGCGGCCAGGGCTGGCCCGATTGGTTTATGCCCTTGCTTGAGCAGGTGAATCAAAGTTGTTCTGCTCAATTCAATGGTTGCTTGTTCAATTTCTATCGGGATGGAGACGACCGCATGGGGTGGCATGCCGATGACGAACCGGAGATTGATGCCAGATGTCCAATCGCATCGCTTTCTTTTGGTGCCACTAGGGCGTTGCAGTTTCGTCATCGCCAGAGCCAGAGCCGAGAGCAATTAGCCCTTGCGGATGGAGATTTGCTGGTGATGGAACCTGATTGCCAACGGTTATGGATGCACGCCCTTCCGGTTCGCAAGAGGGTACGCACGCCAAGGTTGAACCTCACGTTCCGAGTCTTTCTTCCAATGTCTTCAGCAGCACAGCCCAAATTGGCACCGTGATTAGCGCCATGAGGGTGCTGCGCCAAATCAGCTGTGCTGCTGCAGTGCTGTCTGCCTGCTCTGTTTCTGCCATTAAGAGCACGGAAATAGCAGTGGGGGCGGCAGCTTGTAGGACCAAGGCCTGACGCGCGAAAGCGCTGATGGGAAGGATCAGGCTGAGTCCCAAGACGAATGCAGGAAACAGCAAAAGTTTGCAGCCCAGAGCAGCATTCAAGGTTTTGAGCTGAGCGCTTTGTGTTGCTTCTGTCTGCGATGGAGTTGATCTCGAATCTGAAAGGCCTGCAAGTCGCATGCCCACAACGATTAAGGCCAGCACGATCACAACCCTTGACGGCATCCACAGTGCGGCTGTGATGGTTGCTTGCCATGGTGTTGCCATCACAAGCAAGGCGCCCAGGAGTCCTCGTGAGGCAGGACTGGAACTGAGGTGGTTGATCAACACACGCCAACGCTGCGGATGAGCCGCCTGCTGTGATCCTGCAAGCCAGATCGGTCCGAGCCCCCAGGCCAGGAGCGTTGCGCCGAAGTCGTAGCCGATGCTGATCGATAGGGCTTCCGGGGGGAGTAAGGCCAGCGCGACCGGAATCCCGAAATAGGCTGTATTGCCAACGCAAC
The DNA here is from genome assembly GCF_014279835.1 of Synechococcus sp. MVIR-18-1. NCBI lineage: Bacteria > Bacillati > Cyanobacteriota > Cyanophyceae > Synechococcales > Synechococcaceae > Synechococcus > Synechococcus sp. MVIR-18-1. The sequence goes on from NZ_CP047942.1 coordinate 1,042,552, forward strand.
AGCCCAGTTGAAGTGTGGGCGAGAGCAGCTGATCACCAGCTCGACGCCAACGTCTGAGCATCATCAGCATGGCCATGATGACAACCGCCGCTATGGCGGCTGTGCTGAGCAGGGAGCTGTTCAATCCACCCTTCAACAGCAAGCCCATCAGGCTGATGGGAACGCCATAGCGCACTAGTGGGGTTGCTAATGGCTTGACCCACCCTGGTTTGAAGCGTCCAAGTAAATATCCACCAAGTAGGCCTGGAATGAGTTCAACCAGGAGGCGAAGAATCGCGATGTCTGCCAGATCTCGGTAGAGAATAGGAATATTCGCGATGATGTGCCAAAGTCACAGCTGTCCCATGACAGGTGCTCAGTGGCTGTTTCGGCTCCTTTCTGTTCCATCCCCCAGAGAGTGGAACGGCTCAGTGAAGCCCTGCAAGCTCAACGTGAGCGTCTGCAGGAGCGGTTGGCTGAGCAAATTCATAGCCTCCCCGTTGGCAATGAAAGCTGGCTGCAAACCGAAAGAGAGCTCGTCGCTGCTGAGCGAGCCCTGCACCAGTTGGATGGCCGTTGTCAATTAGTCATTTGATTGAGGAAGCGCCTGCTGCGGTCTTCTTTGGCATGGCTGAAAAACGTCTTTGAGTCTGAAAGTTCAACTACTTTTCCTGCATCCATAAACAGCACCCTGTCAGCGACTTCACGGGCAAATCCCAGCTCGTGTGTGACGACCACCATGGTCATTCCCGCTGAGGCCAGCGTGCGCATGGCATCAAGCACTTCCTTGACGCGTTCTGGATCGAGAGCACTTGTTGGCTCATCGAACAACATCACCTCTGGATCCATCGCTAAGGCTCTGGCGATCGCTACGCGTTGTTGCTGCCCTCCGCTGAGCTGGGCAGGGCGTTTCATGGCCTGATCAGCAATCCCCATTTGGCTTAATAGCGACATCGCCCTGAGCTCCGCCTCTTTTTTCTGCATTTTTTTGACGCGGATTGGTGCCAGCGTGATGTTGTCGAGGATGGAGAGGTGGGGAAACAAATTGAACTGTTGAAAGACCATTCCAACCCTGCGCCGGATTCGTTTGATCTGTCGTTCGTCTTGGTTGGAATCCAGCTGAATCCCGACAATTTCCAACTGACCTTCATCAATGCTTTCCAAGCCATTAAAGGTGCGGATCAAGGTGCTTTTTCCTGAACCAGAGGGCCCCATGACCACAAGAACTTCACCAAGGTTGACGCTGAGATTCACCTCATCAAGAGCGCGATGATCGTCGGAGTAAGACTTACTTATGGATTGCGCGTGAATGGCGATGGACATAGATGTTGTGGAGGTACGAGCGGTCTTAGGAGCTAGTGGATAAGTAACCTTGACGTTCAATGCGCTTTGCTAAGAGGGCCATCCCTGAACAGAGCAACCAATACACACCGGCGAGCCATACATAAACCTCAAGATGACGGCCGATGTATTCAGGATTTGCGAGCAAGCTTCTGCTAATTCCCAACAGTTCTATCAAGCCGAGAATGGCCATCAAGCTGGTGTTTTGCAGCAATCCGATCGCTTGGTTGGTTAGTGCTGGAACAGCAATTCTCATTGCCTGGGGAAGAATGATCAGTCTCATTGTGAGAGACGCATTGAGTCCGAGGGCCGCGGCCGCTTCCGCTTGTGTGGGTGGGATGGATTGCAGTCCACCACGCACATCCTCTGCTACGTATGCCGCTGCAAATAGAGCAAAAGCCATCACAGCTCTGAATACTCTGTTGATTTCCATCTCTACCGGGAGGAAGAGCGGTAGGAGCAATTGCCCGAAGAACAGCACCGCAATGAGGGGGACTGCACGCATGAGGTCGATGTAAACGCGGCAAAGCATCGCGACCAAACCCAAATTGGATGTTCTGCCGATCGCAAGGCCTATCCCCATGGGCAGGGCTAAGAATCCACTCGCTGTGGTCAGCAGCAAGGTGAGGGTCAGGCCCCCCCAGGCGCGAGTCGGCACGGCTTGGAGGTTGGCGGATCCAGCAAGCAGAACCACTCCTGCGGGCACCATCAAGATCCATGCCCAGGGAAGCAAAGGTTGGAGGCGTTTCAGTGGTTGTGGCAAGTGATCACTGGCCAAGGTGGTGATCGTTAGCACCAGGAGAGCGGCCATCCAAACCAAAGGCCTCCAGCGTTGATCAGCGGGATAGCTGCCAAAGGCATAAAGCGGGAGGTTGTGGGTGACGACTCGCCAATCAGCTCCGGTGATCAGCCAGGATCCTGTTGACCAGACAGCCCAAAGAATCAAGCCGAGGATGAAAACACTGAAGGCAGCCTCAATTGGTTTGTGCTGCCAACGCCGGTAGTGCTGTTGCCGAGGTTTGAATTGGCTCGCCATTAGCTGGCGGCAGGGGGAGCATCCGTGGGCTTGAGCAAGTTCAAGGCGGAGAGGAAAAGAGACACGCCAAAGATGGTCCCTAAAGCCCAAAGGCTGTCAGAGGGCCATTCGATCACTAACAGCAATCCGAGGACGGCAGTCACGATTCCGTCCACCACGACAAGACCACGCGCTGATGCATTGGAACTAGCTCCTGTTGCTAATTCCATTAACCCTTCAACGAGCAAGAGCACACCGGCAAACAGCGTGAGGCTGATTTCGCTGTCGATCGGGTCGATCAGAATGAAGACCGCACCACCGATATAAAGCAGCCCTGACAAGCCCTTAAAGAGTTTGCCTTGATTGTTTGGAATATCTCCAATCCGAAGCAGTTGATTGAGCCCTGCAACGAACACAATCCCGCCTAAGCCAATGGTGAGAAGGGTTGCTGATGCAAAGGGCAGCAAAATCGCTGCAATAGACGCCACAATTAAAAAGACCGCGGCGATACGACGAGTATTCATGAAAGCGAACTGTGACGTCTTCAGTTTAATGATTGTGCTGGCTTCTTAAAACAGCTCGGTTCAACAGCTGCATCCCACCATTAATGAGCAAGTTCAAGAGTAGAAAACTCAGCAAAAGCAGCAAAAATCCTTCCATCGCTCGTCCCGTTTGGGTGATGGTTGTGTCACTCACCGAGTAGAGATCGGCGTAGCCAACGGCAATGGCCAGGGTGCTGTTTTTTGCCAGGTTCAAATATTGACTACTGAGTGCTGGCAAGATTGCAGGAAGAGCCTGGGGCAGGACGATTCGGCGTAGGCCGAGGCCTTCTGTCATGCCAAGACTTCGGAAGGCTTCCCACTGGCCGCGGGGGACTGAATCGAGGCCACCGCGAACCACTTCTGCAATGGAGGCTCCTGTAAACACGCTGAGCCCGAGGAGGACAGCTGCAAACTCCACACTGAGCGTGACTCCCAGCAAGCTGATGCCTTGATTGGAGAGGTGGATCAAAGCTCCCAGTGGTGAAAATGGCTCTGAAGGAAGTCCCAGGAAGGCAACGAAATACCAAAACAGAAGCTGCAATAGAAGAGGGATCTGACGAATGAATCCCACGTACAAAGCTGCTAACTGCCGCAATAACGGATTCAGGCTCCGGCGAGCAGCACCGGTGGTCACGCCCAGCAGAGTTGCCAGCACAATCCCTGCAACGATCACGCGCAAGCTGTTCAGCCATCCCATCAGCAGGGCCCAGGCTGTGCTGTCTGAAGATTGATAAGGAAGGGGGTGCTCACTGAGCGCGAAACCTGCCGGTCTCCAAAGCCAATCAAAACTGAGGCCTAGGCCTGTTCGAATCAGATTAACGGCGAGATTATTGATCAGAATCCCCATCACCGTGAGGAGCCCAACCACAATGATGACCTGCCACCACCAGCGTTTTGAACGATTCATTGGAATGGGGGTGAGGTCAGTACGCCTCCATTCCTATGGAGATGATTGAGGCCTCTTGGTATCGGAACGGCACTCTTAGATCCGAGATGCCGATCATAAATCTCACCGTAATGACCTACTGCTTTGATCACTTTGACAATGAAATCGTTGTTTAAACCTAGTTTTTGGCCTAGATCGCCTTCTACGCCAAGAAAACGCCTTAGTTGTGTGAGTTCAGGACGACGTTGGGCTTCTTCAAGCTTATTTTCGATGTTCGCTTGTGTAATGCCTAATTCTTCTGCAGCGATCAATGCATAGATCACCCAGCGCATCGCATCCGCCAGGCGCTGATCACCTCCTGCAGCTAGTGGAGCAAGGGGTTCTTTGCTCAAGACTTCAGGGAGAATCACATGTTGCTCTGGTTTGTTAAAACCGGATCTGGCCGCGGCGAGCTGCGAGCGATCGGATGTCATGGCGCTGCAGCGACCTTGGAGGTAGCCCGCGATGACTTGATTGAGATCCTGATACTTAATGGGTTTGTAATCGATGCCTTTGGCCTGAAAGGCATCGTTGAGGTTTTGCTCGGTCGTGGTTCCTGAGCCCACGCAGATGGTTTTGCCTTTGAGGTTGTTGAGATTGGAGATCCCACTGCTGCGCTTAACCAGGAGCCCTTGCCCGTCATGAAAAACAACAGGAGCAAAGCTGACGCCATTACCTCCCGCAGCATCTCTGCTGAGGTTGAAGGTGGTATTGCGGGATAGGAGATCAATTTCTCCGGTACGCAGTGCAGTGAATCGTTCTGGAGCGGTTAGTGACCTGTATTGCACCTGATCTGGGCTGCCAGTAAACGCTGCTGCAAAGGCTCGACAGATGTCCACATCAAGTCCAGCGAAGGATCCATCCCTTTGCAGAAAACTAAAGCCTGGAATCTTGCCGCTGACTCCGCAGCGAAGCTCGGTTCTCCTTTTTATGAGATCGAGTCTTGAGGCGCCGCCCTCCCCAAGCGTGGCACATCCATTCAAAATGAATAAGAAAGAAACCAGTGGCAGTGCAAGAAGACGGACTCTCATCTGATTGTTTCTGGTAGGGAACAAGTGTGTCAGAGCTCGTTCATCAGGGCTGATCGTTCTTGTCAACACAGAGAACTGGTTTAGCGTTCGCAAATGTTCGTGAATAGCTCGATGACGCGAACGCTGTTGGGATCTGCCCTGGTTTCAGCTCTAATTTTATTTGGAATCGTTCCTCCAGCACTGGCTTGGAAAGAAACTGATCAACAGGCTTATTATAATAAAATGTCTCTCCTTAAAGTAATGCTTGAAGGGGCTCGAATCAGGGCTGTTGAAACGAATGATTTGCAGACACTCTGTCTCATTATGAGCATCGGAAACGACGTAACTGTTCGTTATGTCGAGCTCAATCCGAATGACGTTGAGATCAGCAATCGTCTCGACGGCATGCGGAATGACATGACGGCTTGTTTGGCACTCCTCTACAGCAAGGAATAGTCATCAGGCGGATTCAGGCTTAACCATGACCGCCCTCAGGTTGGCTCCCGATTCTTTCAAAAAGGTTCAGGCTTTCTTTGTTTAAACCTTCAACGTTTACGACGGAGCCACCAAGTCTGAGTTTGCGTATGAGTTGGTTGAGAGCCCCAACACCACTCTGGTCCCAAATGTGTGCCTGACTCATATCAATGGTGATTCTGGCTGGATGATCGTGAATGTCAAATCCCTGTAGGAAATAAATCTTGCTCACAAAGAACAATTGGCCGCTAACCACATAGCGGCTCTCATCTTCACTGATTTTAATTGCTTCGACGCGAATGACTTTTGCGACTTTGCGGCTGAATAAAACACCTGCAAGAGCCACTCCGGCTAGCACTCCAAGAGCAAGGTTGTGGGGAGTGGTGAGCATGGTGACTGCAAACGTCATCACCATCACGGCAGTGTCACTTTTCGGGATATTTCGAATGTTTCTCAAGCCAGCAACATCAGCTGTACTGACCGCGATTCCAATCATGACTGCAACTAGAGCTGCCATGGGGATCTGCTTAAGCCAAGCACTGGCAAGTAAAATCATCGCCAAAAGGCTGATTCCTGAAGACAGTGTGGAGAGGCGTGTTCGTCCACCGTTATCGATGTTCATGACGGATTGCCCCACCAACGCACAGCCAGCCATTCCTCCAAATAAAGAGGAAACGATGTTTGCTATTCCTTGGCCTTTCGCTTCAGTATTCTTGTTTGAATTGGAATCAGTTCTTTCGTCAAGAATGTCTTGAGTGAGGAATGTTTCCATCAAGCCAACCAATGAGATCGATAAAGCTGTCGGCAAGACAATCCCAAACGTCTGTAGATTAAAAGGAACTCTTTGGTTGCTCACATCTCCAAAAGGAAGATTGAACATAGGGAGACCATTGGGGAGTTTGCCAAGATCTTCTACCTTGGGAATATTTAAATCCGGAAATACTGAGCTTAGCCCCATGCTGATGGCTGTAATTACGATGATGGCTATCAGCTGGGAAGGAAGGGCGCGTGTGATGCGTGGCAGACCATAAATAATGACAAGCCCAAGCAAAACGAGCGGCCAAATAACTGCCATTTGGCCTCCAGTCAGAGCCTGTATCACATGGTCATGTCCCGCTTCCCCAAAATGAAGATTGATTCCCAATTGCGGAAGTTGAGCCTGAAAGATTAATAAAGCAAGAGCATTTACAAATCCGCTTAAGACACCTAGAGGCACGAACCTCATCTGATAAGCCAGGCGCAAGTAACCCCAGAGAATCTGAAAGACGCCGGTGAGAATGCCTGCTGCCATCAAGTAGGCCAGCCCCAGTCCCTCCCCTCTCGCATTTCCTGTCGCCACCAATCCGGTCATCAACAGGGCCGTTGATCCCGTAGCAGAGGTGATCATCGCCGTTCGTCCACCGACGAAGGCAATCGTTATGGAGAGACAAAAGGCTCCAAACAATCCAACTCTTGGATCTACGCCTGCAATCCCAGAGAACGCGATCGCTTCTGGAATCATGGCGAAAGCCACGACTAGCCCAGAGAGGACATCGCGTCTCGGATTGCTGAACCAGTTCTGAAGTCCCATTGCGGGAGAGGAAGCCATGGGCGTCAGTGCCACTTTCTTTTCAGGGACCGTATCTCAGAGCGGTGGCAGTAACCCATAGGGATCATGATGTGACTTCAAATGTTTAAGGCCTGGAAGCCAGTCTTGAAAGGCGTCATTGAGTTCTGCCTTATGGCAGGGCAGGTGTGGATGGATCTGTGTGAGGTGCACTCCAGGGCAGGATTCAGTGAGGATGGTGTTGGCATGAAATAGCCAATCCAGTGCTTGTTCTCTCCCCTTTGGATCACCGGCGCTCCAGGCTGCGGTGACCCATGGTTTCCAAATTGCATCGCGATGAATAAAAGATGTGCGTGACACTGGAATCTGAGAACTCATCCCTCCAAGTTGTTGGGCACTGATTTGGCATCTGGGGTGAGGACGCCCGCGTATGAGTTGATTCAGGTCTCTGAGGAGTGAGGGCACGCGTTGGCCCCAGGCTGGACCGAGCCTGCTACTGACTTCGCTGTGGATGCGCCCCTGGGCAGCGGTGGATGTCGCCAAAGCTCCAAATAGAGGCTGAGCATGTTGGCCAGGCACGATGGTCATGCTGGATTCAGAGCAGTGGCCCAGCAGCGTTTTTAGTGTCTCCACCGCTTTGATCGCTGCAGGGTCATTGGCGCTACAAGCGATGAACAGTTCAATGTTTTCGTTCCAGGCCCACTGCAGGCTGGCGCTGTGCTCCCACTGTTCCGCCGCCTCAATGGCGATTTCAAGTTGCTGAACGCTGCATACACTCCGCCAAATCACTAAGGGTGTGAGTTTCTGAGTCCGCAGTCGGATCGCAGTGACAACAGCCAGGAAGGGAGCGGCACCGAGCAGTCCTTTCCACTGCTGATGTGTTTCGTTCTTACTAGCTGTTCCAGGGCTTGCAGGGTTGGTCGGCGCTGAAAGGTCAAAGATGTTGCCGTTTCCCCAGACACCTCGCAGACCCACAATGTGATCCATGGCTAGGCCCTGTGATCGGCTTAAAGGTCCAATTCCACCTGTGAGAACAAAGCCACAGCCCGGAACGGTGGAAAGGCCAACCGGGATCGAGCGTCCATGAATTTGCAGACCGCTTAACACCTCGGCCATGGTGAGCCCGGCCCCAATCTCCACCTCATCTCCTTCTTCGCTGATGATCAGCTGGCGATGGCGCGCTCTTAAGTCGAGTGTCCAAAGCCCATCTGCAGCACAGCGACTGCTGGTGCCCCCTGCGCAAACCAATAAGGGTGTTGGCTGGATCCCTTGGCGTATCAGATTGGAAAGATGGATGGCATCAGTGGAGATCCAACCCGTTGGCTGTGAATCGTCGGCCATTGGATTCCAAAGCGCAGCGAGCTTTGTCATGTTGTGGCTCCCAAGCAAGCTGGTGGTCGAGGCAAGACCATCCGGCGCGATTCAACAAGGCCGAGGATAGTGTCGTGGGAGTGGAACGAACCGAGTGAGTTCAGATCCGAGTGCGCCGCAGCCATCGCCCTATGGCGTCTTGATTTGCGGCCATGGCAGCAGGAATCGCTTAGCGGTTGAGGAATTCGAACGTCTCGCGATCGGTCTGCGCCGGCGCATGCATCCGATTCCTGTTGAACACGGGTTTTTGGAATTTGCTAATCCAATCCTTAGGGATGGTTTAGATCGCTTAAGAGAGCAAGGAGTGGAGCGGGTGCTGGCGATTCCGGCCATGTTGTTTGCGGCAGGCCACGCCAAAAACGATATCCCTTCGGTGCTGAATACCTACAGCGCTGAAACGGGCTTGGAGATTGATTACGGCCGAGAACTCGGTGTTGATCGCTTGATGATTGCAGCGGCAGGCGCTCGGATTCAAGACGCGTTGGATGCCAATTCAGATGTTCCTCTATCTGAAACCATGTTGGTGGTTGTTGGACGGGGGTCATCAGATCCCGATGCCAATTCCAACGTTGCGAAGGTTGCGCGAATGTTGGTGGAAGGTTTTGGCTTCGGCTGGGGCGAAACCGTGTATTCCGGTGTGACGTTCCCGCTGGTGGAGCCAGGGCTGCGGCATGTGGTGCGCCTTGGTTTTAAGCGCATCATCGTGTTTCCTTATTTTCTGTTTTCTGGGGTTCTGGTGACCAGGATCCGCCAGCACAGTGAACGCGTCGCTAACGATCATCCCGAGGTGGAATTTCTGCATGCCTCCTATCTCGGAGACCACGCAAGGGTGCAAGACACGTTTATTGAGCGGGTGGATGAAGTTCTCGGTGGTGAGACAGCGATGAATTGTTCGCTCTGTAAATACAGAGCCCAGGTTTTGGGTTTTGAAACCGAGGTAGGCCTAGCCCAGGCCAGTCACCATCACCACGTGGAGGGATTGACCGATGGCTGCGATCTGTGTGAGCTCGAATGCACCGGGGCCTGTCAGCCCGATGGTGTGCCAATTCCACTGGGGGGTGGGCATCAGCCTCATACGCATGGAGACCATGCTCACGAGCATCCCCACGACCACGGCCATCATCCCTACCCACATGCAGAACATCCTTTAGGTCCAAGCACCCTTCGTGGTCGCAGTGCGGATTCGAAGAGGGATGCTCCTGAATCCTGAAGAACTCTTTCTGCAACTCAGTTTCTTCATGAATTCGTCTCAGGCAAGTCCAAAGAGACTTGAAGTCATCAGTGAGGCTTATCAATCAACGACCAAGCTTATTGTTCGCTCTTTTTCCACAGAATTGGCGGAGTTTTCCACCGGCTTTTGGACGTGATCGTGGCTCGTTGCTCAGAGTCTGTGGTTTTTCGAATTTGGCTTCAATTGAACTTGACACCATCCTGCAAGCAGTACTCGGTTTGAAAAAACTGCTCCACGATCCTCGAAACCCATTGGGCTGGAATGATTCTCATCAGGGCTTCTCTCTGGTCCACCTGATTGCTTCGGCTTTGACGGCGACCCCCTCCATGTGTCTTTCTAGGTGTCATGCCCCTCTGAGGTTTTCCCCCACTCCATGAATCGATTTCATTTTGAACATTGTGATACTTCTGTCTCTGAATCAATCAGTGATGTTGGAATTTCCTTAGTGAGCATGGAAGCGGAAATCCCTGAAGTCCTATATCGCGGAATGAAAGATTTCATTGGATTAAATCCATCTTGGGACCAATATCAACTTCTTAGTTCTGCAATTGCTCAATTTTTAGTTCAAAACGGTTGTACAGATCGAGCCGTCACTGAGCGTTATCTCGACGATCTTTTTATTCGCTCTCAGGTTGGAGCGCCTTCAGGCAAGCTCTCCTCGTAATTGCCATCATCGTCAAGGTTGGGCTTTGCCACGCTGATGTGGTCCAACACGAGCCATCAACGACCAACACGTTCGGACAGCGCCAGAGGCGATTCCAGGCATCCACAACACTGTGGTTCTCATCGCTGCCCATAGGAGCTCCACCCAGCTCATGCACGTAGTAGCCAGGCGGAGGCGCACCTGCTTTCATCGCCTCCATGTTTCCAATAATGGGTTCGATCAGCGGCATCTTGATTAGATCGGTGAGAGGTTGAATCTCCCCGCCCCCCAGACCAATGGCCTCAGCCATCATCGAGTGCATGTGATCCACCATCGCTGTCTCGTTCTCTCCCCACCGGCAGCTGATATGGGGGATGGGAACTCCCCAGCTATCTACTGTTTCCGACAAGGTGACCCTGTTCTGAGCGGAGGGAAGAACTTCCCCATGACCAATCAGAAAACCCAAACGGCAGTTGGAATTCCTTTTTAACCACCAGGGTGGATCAAAGCGATTGATCGCTCCCCAAAGTCCATATCCCCTTGAAAACGGAAGAGCCTCAGGGCGTTGTGGTGGAAGACTTCCAAAGGGAAGGAAAAAACTTCCGGCCCCTGATAACTGGCTGGTGGGATCTAGGTCTTGGAGGGATTGACGGCCACTCCTGCTTGGCACTTGAAAGAAGCGGCAGGTTGAAACGTGATCCATCAAGTGACGCCCGAGGCTTGCTGAGGGATCTTGAAAGCCTCCTTCTGTTGCTGAGTGTTCTGAGAGCAGTAGAAATCGCAGGGAGGCGATGGTGGAAGCGCAGAGAACCACCAAAGCTGCCTCCAGCTCGATTCTCATCCCGCTGCCTTGATCAATGACAACGACTCCTCGTGCGCGACTTTGATCACGGTTCATCATCAGGCGTTCTGCCAGGTGCCCTGAGAGCACCTCCACGCGTCCAGTGGAGAGTGCTGTTTGGAGACTGCTGCCAGGACTGCTCGATGGCGGCCATGGACACTCTGCGGACGGTTGATGCACTGAAAAACCGCGCGAGTGAATCATCTCGATGTCTGCCGAGCCCTGGAGGTCAGCAGCAAGTTGTTGTTCCTCTGGGGTGAAACTTAGCGGCGTGGTGGTGCAACCATCTGGGAGTTGAGCGAGTCCATCTCTGTTGCCATGAATGGCAAATTGCCGTTCCAGTGCGGAATAATGCGGGTCAAGATCTTGATGGCAAATAGGCCAGGATTGTCCTTGGCCATCACGCTCTGCAGCCTTGAATTCCAGATCAGAGAGTCGCAAGGTGATTCCACCCCAGGTCAAACTCCTACCTCCAACCTGGCGCCCTTGTGTCCATAAAAAAGGTTGATCTTTTGGAGTGGAGTAGGGATAGCGCCGCTCATCGGCATAGAGAAGTGGATTGTGTTTCCAATAGCCGGGATGCTGTGCCTGTTGTCGGTGCTGACCGCTGAGAAGGCCACGGATGCGTCGCATGCTGTTGGTTGGTTCGCTCCCCAGTGCTGCTTGCGCGCTGAGATCGGGCCCTGCTTCCACCACCAAGACACGTACCCCTGCTTCAGCAAGCGTTTGGGCTGCTACACCACCGGTTGCACCTGAACCGATCACGATGGCTTCGAAGGGTTTCAGCGGCACAGCTCAAGCGATGACCTGTACTTAGTGTCCCTCTTCGCCCACTGATCTTTTGATCTGAGTGGATGTCTTTGGCCAGAGGCTTCTAGCAGCTGATTGAAAAGCCTCGGCTTGACAACCTTAACCGACTTGACTATTTATAAGTTTGATCAGGTTGGAGGCTTGCAATCGGTTGATCATGTTGCGCATATCTTGATCCAATTATTCAAAACTCTTTCAGTCTTCACTGTTGATAGTCCTGGTGGTTTGGAGATAAAATTATTGTGTCTAGTCCTAGCTTGAAGAGTATTTGTGTTCTGCTAGCTAGCCTGTTTCATGCCCTTGTGATCAGCGCGTGAAGCACTTGTGTTGTTAATATTTCAAGGTTATTTTGCTTTGGAGTTGTGTTTTTTCAGAAAGTAATTTGCTTTTGATTCTTTTTTGAAGAGTTGGGAACCGCTGCTGGGCCTGGACCGCTAAGAAGTCTGCGATTCTTCGACTTTCAAAAAAATTGAAATTTCAGCCAATAAAAAACCCCTCATTAAGAGGGGGTTTTGATTTGGTGGCGGGGGGGAGATTTGAACTCCCGACCTTCGGGTTATGAGCCCGACGAGCTACCAGACTGCTCTACCCCGCGTTGACCTCAAAACTATACAACTTGGGGTTCGCAAGCCAGGGGATTGTGAGCGTTCACGCGCGTAGCTCTCCCTTCACTTCAAGTCGGACTCCTGGACCAATGATCAACATCTTGTCTTCCAGTTCGTCCAGGCTCCCTTGCGTGATCCAATCAAGTTGCCGCAGTAGATGGAGTGCTACAGCCTGTTTGGCACGGCGAGAGCCATCTTCCACCTTGATCGCCACACCTAAGCCATCTCCCGTTCTGCTGAGGCACTGAATGCCCTCGGCGCCACCTTTGCTGATCACCTGTTGATGAGAGCGGGACATGAGCTCGGTATCGAAGCGGCCTTCTCCAGCAACAAGCTTGGGGTGGGCGAGCATGGCTCTGCTGATTTGCTCCAGCTCAGCATGGGTTGAGGAGCCGAGATGGGCGTAGAGCAAGGCCATCTGGGAAAGTTGCAATAGCAGGGTGGGTGCACCGCAGTCATCGCGCTCTGCGACTAATTCCTCTGCGGGGAGCCCGAGAAATTCTCCGACACGTCGATTGATCTCTTGCTGCAGTGGATGATCACCCTGGAGATAGCTCTCCAAGGGCCACCCCATTTTTCGTGATGTGGCAAGAAATGCAGCGTGTTTACCGGAGCAATTGTGCTCCAGGGGACTGTGACCCCATGCTGGAATTGGGCACTGGAGAGAGTCCGTTTCTAGTTGGGCGTTCCAAAGCAGTCGGAAGGCTTCCCTGGCATGCTCAGCCGTTCCGGCATGGGAGGCACAGCTAATGGCCAAACCGCGATCGCCAAAGTCATAGCTTCCAGAGGCGCCGCTGCTGAGGGCAGGCAAGGCTTGAAAAGGCTTTAGTGCTGATCTAACAAAAGATTCATGATCAGGCCGTCCGGCCTTCATCAGGATTCTTCCTTTTGAATCACAAACAACGGCATGCACCCGATGGATGGATTCCACCGATGAACCTCGTTTCAGCACAACCTCAAAAGCAGGAGAGCCTGCATTTCTGGACGATCTGCCGTAGCCAGGAGGAAGTGTCATAGAGGGAGTACTAGTGAAATAATGTCAGCGAAATTAGAGAGCCTGACAGAGACTGGCTCCACCAAGAATGAGCCCCGTTGTTGTGGCCATGGCTCTGCCGAGCCGTCCCAGGATTGGGCGTACTTCATGTTGTGCAAGCAGCAGATCGCGCTCGCGCCAGGACAAAGGTTTTTCCCAGACTTGCCCGTCATACCAACCGGATTCTTCGTATTCCACCCGCTCAGAAAGAAGACGTTTGTGGACGTAGGTCCAACCCAACCATTGGCGTATCAATAACAACATTGGCAAAATCAGCCCAGAAACAGCCCCTGCGAGGACGAGACGGATTGGATCGTGTCTCAAGCTCCAACTACCGCTTGCAATCAGCACAGTGAGAGGAACGATCAGCATCCAACTCAAGAGCAAAGCCTTGTCTAAATCAATTTGTCGATGACGAGGCCAGGCAAAAAACCACGATTGACTTAGCTGGGTGAACTCTTCCTGAGGACGTTGGTCGGGAGGAACAGGACAGGAGATAGTCGCAGCCATACGAACAGGTCTTAGTGGCCTACGGATGGTTCGGAAGCTTGATGAGAACGGCGTTCACCGTGACTCCAAAACGCTTCCAGGTCGTAATAGCTGCGTTCTTGAGATTGAAGGATATGCACGATCAATTCGCCGTAATCGAGCAGGGCCCAACGGCCCTCGTTCATCCCTTCTTTGCGCAAGGGGAGTCGTTTGGCATCTTCTTCCAGACGATCTTCAACCGATCGGGCCATTGCCTTGACCTGAACGTCGCTCTGACCGCCTGCAATCACTAACCAATCGGCAAGGCTTGAAACCTCGTCAACCCGAATCAGCTGGATATCTACACCTTTGCGATCGTCGCAAGCTTCCGCTGCCAGCTCAGCCAGCTGTTCACTATCCATAAACGTTCTCGCTGGTAACGGATTGATTGGAGCCCTGTTGCTGAGCCATCTCTGCCCTCGCTTTGCCTGCACTTTTGCGTAGTGCCTCGAGCCGATCTTCGTAGAAGCTCCTCTTTTTCTTTTTGCGTGTTTGTTCCACCAACTCTTTCAGGGCTCCACCCAAGCTTTTGTAAGAGTTCGGAACGCTGTAGCCAAAGCGGCAAGCGAGATCAATGGCCCGCTCGTCAGCTGAAATCGCATCACGAAGACGCTTTTCTGCGTTGTTTTTGAGATACAAGCGATAGCCAGCAAATCCAGACAAGCCCAGGGCCATAAACAGCAGCAGACCGTCTTGGACCCAAAGCTCACCAATGGCACCACCTAAGCCGATGGCTAGAGCAGCCATTTCCCAACCATCTCTAGGAATGGTGTCGTTTTGGATACGACCAACCTCGTGCCAAAACAGCAGGTTTCTGTGATCTAGAGCAAAGCTGTCCCACAGATCAAGATCCACCTGAATCTCAACCTCATCTCTGCCGATCTCTTCAAGAGTAATCAAAGCAGGTTCCACAGCAGCAGCAGCTTCTACGAACACCCAGCTCTGCATCTCAGGTGGCAGCAACCCTTTCAGTCGCTGGAGCTCACTCATGGTGGATTAAGCACTCCTTTCACCTAACGCTAGCGACCAACCGACCCGAAAGGTTGCTGATGAAATCTTTCAAGGGCTCCACATGGGAGTATTGGCTGGTTTGGCTGTATTGAAGGCCCATGCCCAGGCGGAACGATCTTCGTCGCATCCTCCTGTTGGGTTCCGGTCCGATTGTGATCGGTCAGGCCTGCGAGTTCGACTATTCAGGAACTCAAGCTTGTAAAGCCCTGAGGGCAGAGGGCTATGAGGTGATCCTGATCAACTCAAATCCGGCCTCGATCATGACGGATCCGGAAATGGCGGATCGTACTTACGTCGAGCCGCTCACCCCCGACGTTGTCACTCGAGTCATTGAACTCGAGCGGCCCGATGCTTTGCTCCCAACCATGGGCGGGCAGACCGCTCTGAATCTTGCGGTTGCTCTTGCCGAAAATGGAACGCTGGATCGTTTTGGTGTCGAGCTGATCGGAGCTGATCTCAAAGCGATTCAAAAAGCGGAAGACCGGAAACTGTTCAAGCAGGCGATGGAGCGCATTGGCGTTCACGTATGCCCGTCAGGAATTGCGTCCAATTTGGAGGAAGCTGAATCGGTTGGTGCCTCGATCAGCAGTTATCCACGCATCATTCGACCTGCCTTCACGCTTGGCGGAAGTGGTGGAGGGATCGCTTACAACCCAGAGGAGTTCAGCGCCATTTGCAAGACGGGTCTTGATGCCAGTCCTGTCTCTCAGATCCTGATCGAGAAATCTCTGCTCGGTTGGAAGGAGTTTGAGCTTGAGGTGATGCGTGACTTGGCAGACAATGTCGTGATTGTTTGCAGCATTGAGAATTTGGATCCCATGGGGGTCCATACCGGTGACTCGATCACCGTTGCACCGGCCCAAACGCTCACAGATCGCGAATACCAAAGGCTTCGAGATCAGTCGATCGCGATCATTCGTGAGATCGGTGTGGCTACGGGTGGAAGCAATATCCAGTTCGCCATCAATCCAGCTGACGGCGAAGTGGTGGTGATTGAAATGAATCCAAGGGTGAGTCGCTCCTCTGCATTGGCGAGTAAGGCCACTGGATTTCCAATCGCCAAGATCGCTGCAAGGTTGGCGATTGGATACACCCTTGATGAGATCCTCAACGACATCACTGGACAAACACCGGCCTGTTTTGAGCCCACCATTGATTACGTGGTCACGAAAGTCCCTCGTTTTGCGTTTGAAAAATTTCGTGGATCTCCCGCGGTCTTGACCACCGCAATGAAGTCGGTTGGTGAAGCGATGGCAATCGGTCGTTGTTTCGAAGAGTCGTTTCAGAAAGCATTGCGATCGCTGGAAACAGGCCTGTCTGGCTGGGGGGGGGATCGACCGGAGCCCTCCTGCTCCAAAACTGATCTTGAACGCTCCCTGCGGACACCTTCTCCTGATCGGATATTGGCTGTTCGCAGCGCCATGCTGTCTGGAATGACTGATGACCGTATTTATGAATTAAGCCATATTGATCCTTGGTTCCTTGCAAAATTAAGAGGATTGATTGATACCGAGTCTGAGCTTTTAAATGGTCGTACTTTAGAAGAGCTTGATGAGTCAACGCTATTCAAGCTCAAAGCTTTGGGGTATTCCGATCGCCAGATTGCTTGGTTTGTTGATAGTAAAGAGCTGAATGTGCGAGAGCGTAGAAACCAGTTGGGTGTGATGCCCGTGTTCAAAACAGTCGATACCTGTGCTGCTGAATTTGCTTCTTCCACTCCCTATCACTACTCAACTTATGAACGACCACTTCTCCGTTTGACGGAGGATGGACAACTTCAGCCCTTGGCTCCATCCACAGAAGTTGCCATTGAAACGAGACCCAAATTGATGATTTTGGGAGGCGGTCCTAATCGCATTGGGCAGGGTATTGAATTTGATTATTGTTGTTGCCATGCCTCGTTTTCGGCACAGGATCAGGGCTTCGCGACGGTGATGTTGAACAGCAATCCTGAGACGGTCTCTACGGATTACGACAGCAGTGATCGCCTTTATTTTGAGCCCCTCACACTTGAGGATGTGCTGAATGTGATTGAGGCAGAACGTCCGAATGGAGTGATTGTTCAATTCGGTGGGCAGACACCTCTCAAGCTTGCATTACCACTTTTGAATTGGCTTTCCACACCGCAAGGACTCTCCACCGGCACTCAGATTTGGGGAACCTCACCAGAGTCCATCGATCTTGCAGAAGATCGGGAGCAGTTTGAGGCCATTCTTCGCAAGTTAGAGATTCGTCAACCTCGCAATGGTCTGGCCCGAAGTGAAGTGGAAGCCCGGTCCATTGCTGACAACGTTGGCTACCCCGTTGTTGTTCGCCCATCTTACGTTTTGGGTGGACGCGCCATGGAGGTTGTGTACGACGAGGCAGAACTCAATCGCTACATGAAAGAAGCTGTTCAAGTTGAGCCAGACCATCCAGTGCTTATTGATCAGTATCTAGAAAATGCTGTTGAGGTTGATGTTGATGCCCTTTGTGATCATGAGGGCACGGTTGTGATCGGTGGCTTGATGGAACACATCGAGCCTGCAGGAATTCACTCTGGAGATTCAGCCTGTTGTTTGCCTTCCATTTCTCTGAGTAAAGATGCTCTAGCTCTTATTCGGCGTTGGAGTGAGGCATTAGCAACCACATTGAAAGTGCAAGGATTGATTAACTTGCAATTCGCGGTTCAACGGGCTGTTGATGGGGAAGAAAAGGTGTTCATCATCGAAGCCAATCCTCGTGCGTCTCGAACTGTTCCTTTTGTGGCAAAAGCAACGGGTGTTCCTTTGGCCCGTATTGCAACGCGCCTAATGGCTGGTGAAACGTTGCGCCAGGTTGGTCTGCTGCGCGAGCCAATTCCTCCTTTGCAGTCCGTTAAAGAAGCAGTGCTCCCCTTCCGGCGTTTTCCTGGAGCCGATTCTCTTTTGGGTCCGGAGATGCGCTCAACGGGTGAAGTGATGGGTTCTGCATCCGATTTCGGCATGGCTTTTGCCAAGGCAGAACTAGCGGCAGGTGAAGCGCTACCAACGACTGGAACTGTTTTTCTTTCCACGCATGATCGCGATAAGACGGCACTCGTGCCTGTGGCGAGCCAGCTGATCGGATTGGGTTTCAAATTGATTGCGACTTCAGGAACGGCTATGGCACTGCGTGAGAAAGGGTTGGAGGTTGAGTCTGTTCTCAAGGTGCATGAGGGAAGGCCCAATATCGAAGACCTCATTCGCTCAGGGGGCGTGCAGCTTGTGATTAACACTCCAATTGGTCGCCAAGCTGCTCACGATGATCGTTATTTACGAAGGGCCGCTCTCGACTATTCCGTTCCCACCCTCACCACACTGGCTGGTGCGCGTGCTGCCGTTGAGGCCATTGAGGCCTTGCAAACTCGAACAATCGTGATCCATGCTTTGCAAGACGTCCATTCATCGCTTGCTGGCCAGTAGGGTTTTGAAAGCTTGCTGTTGATCTCTTGACCACGACCTCCAAGACAGTGATCGCTCCAGGTAGCGATTGCCGGGATGCTTTTCGTGCCGCTTATCAAAACCGTTACACCTGGGATCCAGGATTTGCTGGATATTCAGGTCGTTGCATCTGGCTACAAGGTGATCGCTCTGTTGAAGGCACTTTCCGTGTTGGCGCTGATTTAAAGGCCAAGGTTGAAGGGGTTTCAGATGCTGAAGTTGAAAAAGCATTTGCTTCACAGTTGTGGGAAGTATGCATTCATCGTGTGCGTCGCACATTCGAACAGACCCACTCTGAAAATACATTTACCGCTGGTGATTGCACGAACGAGGGCCTTGAAGTCATTATTGGTGGCAAGGGTCAAGGTGATAAGTACCGCATTAAAAATGATGTTGTCACCATGGTTCATCGCCACATTCATGGAACGGTTGTAACCATTCACACCGAAAGTACGACCGATACAGGAGATGGCTACCTCAGTCATTCCTACACAAGTCAATACTCAGATCCAGCCACGGGAGACGTGCGCGGAGGAACGAATCGCTTTACCGACACCTTTGTCCCCGTCTCTGATGGTGGTTCTTGGGTGCTGAGCGAGCGCACAATTCGTACGGATGCTTGCGGAGATTCTCCTGCTAGTGAGCAGACTTTTCGCTTTATTGACCTGACAACCGCTTGAAATGTGTCACCATCTGCTGAGTATCAGTTGATGGATGGAAACACTTATTTCGGCGATCAACGACCCCATTAATGGGGTCGTTTGGGGTTGGCCAATGGTCATCTTGATCGCAGCGACGGGCATTCTTTTGATGTTCGGCTTGCGATTGATGCCATTGCAACGCTTGATTTTTGGCGTTCGTGTGCTGGCTACTAGGTCTACGGCTTCTGAAACAGGAGATATTTCCCCTTTCGCAGCCTTGATGACATCCCTGTCTGCCACGATCGGTACGGGCAATATCGCCGGTGTTGCTGGGGCCATCGCCGTGGGTGGACCAGGGGCTGTGTTTTGGATGTGGGTGATTGCTGTGTTTGGTATCGCAACCAAATATGGCGAGGCTGTGTTGGCTGTGAAATATCGGGAAGTGGATGCTCTTGGAAATCACGTCGGTGGTCCGATGTACTACATCCGCAACGGTCTAGGTAAGAACTGGCAATGGCTTGCGGTGTTGTTTGCCACGTTTGGAATGCTGGCTGGCTTTGGGATCGGTAATGGTGTCCAGTGTTTTGAAGTCTCTAGTGCCTTGGAAGCTTTTGGTATCCCCAGGTTGGTGACCGGATTGGTTCTTGGTGTTCTTGTTTTTGCTGTGATTATTGGTGGTATTGACCGGATATCTCAAGCAGCCTCAGCCCTGGTTCCTGCCATGACGATCCTCTATATCCTCGCTTGCATTCTTGTTTTAGGAATAAATATCGTTGATGTCCCTGCTGCCTTTGGAACCATTTTTTCTAATGCTTTTAGTGGTGAAGCTGCTGTTGGTGGAGCGGTAGGACAGGTGGTCTTGATGGGATTTAAGCGCGGTATTTTTTCCAACGAAGCCGGTTTAGGCAGTGCACCGATTGCTCATGCGGCTGCCAAAACGAATGATCCAGTCCGTCAAGGCACCGTGGCGATGTTGGGCACCGTGATTGATACCTTGATTCTCTGCACGTTGACGGCATTGGTGATCATTACCAGCGGTGTTTATGGCGGGGGTGAGTCCGGGGCCAACCTCTCGATCTTGGCGTTCAACACGGGCTTGAACGGAGCTGGATGGGTCGTTACTGCTGGTCTCGTTGTGTTTGCGTTCACCACCGTGCTCGGTTGGAGTTTCTACGGAGAGCGCTGCACTGAATTCTTGTTTGGCGAAAGGGCGATCAAGCCCTTCCGCTTTGTTTGGGTTGCCGTTGTTGTGATCGGCTCAGTGGCAGGAGATCGTGGTGTTGTTTGGGGTGTCGCTGACACCCTGAATGGCCTGATGGCTCTTCCAAACCTTGTCTCTTTGCTCCTGCTGTCGCCAGTGATTTTTAAACTCACAAGCGACTACAACTTCAACCGTTCTCAGGAAGAGGGCTAACTTCTTTCAGTCGGTCGTTGAGTTGCATGGCCATGGACTGACGCCCTACTGCCAGCACTTTGAGGGTGTCTTCATGCATGCGTAGTTGGGCGTCGGCGACTTGCATTCCTCTAACGAGCTCTTTCAGGTCATCTGGGAGCTTATTGAGGTCATAGCGTTTTCCTTCAAAGGTCAGAATTGGATTCTGGTCTTGGGAAACGGAAGAACTGGTCATCAATGGAAAGCAATCGCAAAGATCTTATTGGCTGGTGTGTTGTTTGAAACCAATCATTCGTTGACGCGGATGAATTGTCTTTCGCAGAGTTCTCGATATCTACCGCCCTGACTCATTAGATCGTCGTGGCTGCCTTGTTGGCTTATACGACCATGTTCGAGAACAACAATGAGATCGGCTTCCTGAACTGTTGCCAAACGATGGGCAATCACAATCACTGTTCGGCCCAGCATGGCTTGCTTAAGTCCCAGTTGAACGGAGGCCTCCGCTTCTGCATCGAGGGCACTGGTGGCTTCATCCAACAACATCACTGCGGGATTTCCAAGCACAGCCCTCGCGATGGCGATGCGCTGGAGCTGTCCCCCTGAAACGTTGGTGCCTCGCTCCTGAAGACGCGTGTTGTAGCCGTCTGGGAGACGGATGATGAAGTCGTGGGCGTTGGCAAGCTTTGCGGCTTGTTGGAGCTGTTCTTGCGTGGCCTGCCGACCAAATCGAATCGCCTCTGCGATCGTTCCAGAAAAGACACTGCTGCGTTGCGGCACCAGAGCCACTTGCTGTCTCAAGTCGCGCGCGCTGACTTGGCTGAGATCTTTGCCATCAAAAAGAAGCTGACCTTTGTTAACGCGATTAAATCGCAGGAGCAGAGAAAAAAGCGTGGTCTTGCCAGCCCCTGAAGGTCCCACAAGGGCCACAACTTGTCCTGCCTGGATCGAGAGATTGAAGTCTTGAAGAACGGGTTGTCCTGGTGTGTAAGCAAACTCGACTTGATCGAAGTTCAAGTCTCCGCGCAGGCGGCCTAGGGGAATCGATGGAACCGGATCTGCCGGTTCCGAGGGTTCTTTCTCGATTTCACGGAGACGGCGTAGCGAGGATTGTCCCTGCTGAAATTCGTTGTAATTCGCGGTGACATGGGCGATCGGATCGATGAGGAGCACCAAGCCGGTGAGGTAGGTAATCAGCTCAGGGACACCTAGATCCCCACTACTGATCCTGATCGCTGCCAAGACCAGGACTGTGGCGAAACCCAGGACCTCAATGATCCCGACCACGGGATGTTGAAGAGCAACAAGCCGATAGGTGTTGTAACGAGCTTGCCGGTGTTGATCGATTTCTTGTTCAAATCGGCTCTCTAACCAGGGTTCTGCGGCAAAGGCGCGTACGAGAGGTAGGCCTTCAATGGCCTCTCCCAGTAAACCTGCCAGCTCACTGACCTTTTTTTGACTGCGTTCTGTGGCGATCATTACTCTCGCTCCAAACAGGCTGATCAGCCAGGCAACGAAGGGTGCGAGCAGCAGGATTGCGACCGTTAGTTTCCAGTCAAGCCAAAGCATGTAGCCAAGAACGGCCACCAATTGCAGAGCACTCGGGATGCTGTCGTGGAGGGTTTTATAAATCACCTCACTCACACGGTCAGCATCCTCTGTGAGCCGATAGGTGAGATCTCCTGACGACATCTTTTCCAAGGCGCCGAGCTGTACCTTTTGAAGCCTCTGAAACAGGTCTCGTCTCAGCGACTGGCTGACTTGTAAAGCAGGACCTGCGAGTAGGGAGTCTTGGCCAAATTGAGCAAGTTTTTGGATCGCGAACACCAACAGAACCAGGCCTATGACAGGCAGGATGCGCTTTAGATCGCCTGATCCCACATCGGGCAACAGTTGGCCCATCAGTCGCATCAACACCAACTGGCTACTGACAAAAACCAGCATGCAAAGTGTGCCGATCGTTAGGAGCCGCCTGTGAGGTCGCAGCAGTGGAATCAACCTGCGGAATCCCGCTTCTGATGGCTTCAGCATCGGGTCAGACTATCAATGGTGAATGGACTAATTGGTGCTGCAATGAGACTTGATCAATTCCTTAAATGGATGGGCTGGGTGGCGACGGGTGGAGAAGCCAAGTTGAGGATTCAGGGGGGTGACGTGTTCGTCAATGGCGACCTGGAGCAACGGCGTGGCCGTCAACTGAAAGCTGGCGATCGCGTCCAAATGGGTGTCGACTCTGCCGAAGTTTCGGATTCTCTTCAGGCTGGGCCTTAAGTTGTCAGCTGCTGAGATGCAGAGGACGGAAGCGTGCGCAAACCGGTAATTGCTGGCAACTGGAAAATGCACATGACCTGTGCGCAAGCCAGGGCCTGGATGGGCACGTTTCTTCCTCTTATTGCAGAACTGCCCGATGACCGACATTTGGTGGTGGCGCCACCGTTCACGGCTATCAGCACGCTTGCTGAGCTGAGCCATGGCACCCGCCTTGAACTGTCCAGCCAGAACGTGCACTGGGAGGGAGAGGGCGCTTACACCGCTGAGATTTCTCCGAGCATGCTCAAGGAACACAACGTTGAGTACGCGATCGTTGGCCATAGCGAGCCTCGCAAGTACTTCAGCGAGAGTGATGAACAGATCAATCACCGGGCGCGATCAGCCCAAACCAATGGATTGATTCCCATTGTTTGCGTTGGTGAAAGCGACGAGCAGCGCAGCCGGGGTGAGGCTGAGCGGGTCATCCGTCGTCAGGTTGAACAGGGCTTAGAAGGTCTTGATCCCAGCCAGCTGGTTGTGGCCTATGAGCCGATCTGGGCAATTGGTACCGGTAAAACGTGTGAAGCGAGTGAAGCCAATCGAATCTGTGGATTGATTCGCAGCTGGGTTGGCTCACCAGATTTGATCATTCAGTACGGGGGCTCGGTGAAGCCCGCCAATATCGATCAGTTGATGGGAATGAGCGATATTGATGGGGTGCTGGTTGGTGGTGCCTCCCTGGACCCTGAAGGCTTTGGGCGAATCGCGAATTACATCAAGAGCTGACTCTTGATGCGTTGGCCAAAGGATTGGGGCACGCGTACGGCAGTGATGGGAGTGATCAACCTCACTCCCGATTCCTTTAGCGATGGTGGTCAGTTCAACCAACTCGATCGTGCCTTGGCCGAGGCATCGCGTCAGATTGCCTCTGGGGCTGATTGTTTGGATTTGGGAGCCCAAAGCACCAGGCCAAATGCCGTTGAAGTGGGAAAGGATGAGGAGCTTAAGCGCCTTTTGCCAACGCTCAGAGCCATTCGTGCCGCTCACCCCAAGGTTCTGATCTCAGTTGATACCTTTCTGGCTTCAGTTGCCAACAAGGCTCTTGAGGCTGGTGCTGATTGGATTAATGACGTCAGCGGTGGCCGACGGGACTCAGAGATGTTGCCGTTGATCGCACAGGCTGGCTGCCCATTTGTGCTGATGCACAGTCGTGGGACCAGCCGAACGATGGATCTCTGTACGGATTACGGGGAACAGGGTGTTGTGCAGGGGGTTCTGGAGGAATTACGTGCAGCAACAGATCGAGCTTTAAAAGTCGGCGTGCATCGTGACCAGTTGCTCTGGGATCCAGGCCTTGGCTTTGCCAAAACAACAGCCCAAAATCTCACCCTTCTGCAGCAGCTCAACACCCTCGTAGATGAAGGGATTCCTCTGTTGTTGGGACCCTCGCGCAAACGTTTTATTGGTGCTGTTTTGGATGAACCAAGGGCTCGTGCTCGTCTTTGGGGAACGGCAGCGGTATGCGCTCGGGCCGTTGATGCTGGCGTAGCTGTCTTACGAGTGCACGACGTAGGACCTATTCATCAAGTGGTGACGATGGCCTCAGCTATTGGTTCAAATCGCTAGAACTGATCTCTATTTCTAAGTGTTGATGATGAGTGAAACAAGTCTCACTCTTTTGTATGACGGAGCTTGTCCGCTTTGCCTTCGTGAAGTCAAGTTTTTGAAACGCCGAGATCTTCATGGAAGGCTTGCTTTTGTCGACATCGATCAGGACACATATGACCCAGCCCAATGGAAGGGAATTGGTTATAGAGAGGCGATGGCACGCATTCATGCCATTCGAGCTGACGGAGAGGTTCTCCAAGATGTAGCTGTATTCCGAGAGGCTTATCGCTGCGTTGGCCTTGGTTGGATCTATGCCCCGACTCAATGGCCTTTGATTGGAACGTTGATCAATCGGATCTATGCACTTTGGGCCTCGCAGCGTCTGCGAATGACTGGACGTGCAAGTCTCAATGAACTGTGCAATTGCAAGCAGATTGTATCGGAATCAGAGCGTTATTAGATGCCACGACAAGGCTTAAAAGTTTTATTATTTGAATATCTATCATCGCTATGTAGATGTTTTCTAATTGAATGATTGACATTGAAAATTAGTGTTTTGGCAATGCGCTATTGATGATTGCTTTAGACATTGCTTTGATTATTCAAAAAACTATGCGTGTACTTAGGTAGATTGAGTTAATGATTTAAGGTCTATTCTCCATCTCCAGGGTTCATCGATGATGCGTAATGTGCATTGATTATTCTTATGTTGAGACCCCTTCAATCCGATCTTCAACCTCTTGATAGAGTTCTTGTAATTGCTGGATATTTTCGTCAGAGGTATCCCAATATCCACGTCCATTGACTTCAAGTAAGGTGCCAACAATGCGCCTGAAGCTGTGAGGATTTAGCTCTAGTAAGCGTTTGCGCATCTCTGGATCATTGATGAATGTTTCATTGGCTTCTTCGTAAACAAAGTTGTCGACAGAACCGCTAGTCGCACTCCATCCCAAGGTGAAGTTCAAGCGTTTCGCTACTTCACGCACACCTTCATAACCCGAATCAAGCATGCCCTCGTACCACTTTGGATTGAGGAGTTTGGTGCGTGAGTCTAGGCGAATCGTTTCACTTAAAGAGCGAACTTGAGCATTCGCCGTTGTCGTGTCTGCGATGTAGCTCGTTGGAGATTTTCCATCTTCGCGAAGTCCCTGAATCAGCTTGGTGGGGTCGCTGTCGAAATAATGACTAACATCGGTTAGTGAAATTTCAGCGGAGTCGAGATTTTGGAACGTTACGTCAGCTGTCTTCATGACTGACTCGAAGACGTCACGCTTTTGATCCATTTCACCAGGGTTATCAGCATTAAAGGCAAATGTTTTACGGGAGAGATACATCTCTTGAAGTTCTCCCTCTTCTTCCCAACTACTGTTTTCAACGGCGAGGTTTACATTAGAGCTGTAGCTACCGCTTGCATTGGAGAACACTCGACAAGCAGCATCACGAAGACTTGTTCCTTCTTTTTCTGCTTGTTCGAGAGAATGTTTTCGAACAAAGTTCTGTTCAATGGCTTCCTCGGATTCGGCGGCCATTTTTACACCTTGATCAATCAGGGCCATCTGATTGATAAATAAATCTCGGAACACACCCGAACAATTCACAACAACATCGATTCTTGGTCTTCCTAATTCTTCAAGCGGAATGAGCTCTAGTTTGTTGACCCTGCCTAAGGAGTCGGGAACGGGGCGAACTCCAATGAACCAAAGGATCTGTGCGAGTGACTCTCCGTAGGTTTTGATGTTGTCTGTTCCCCAGAGCACGCAAGCAATGGTTTCAGGCCAATCGCCCTGTTCTTCTCTCTGTCGTTCGATCAATTTGTCGACAACAATTTTTGCTGCAGCCACGGCTGCCCTCGTAGGAATCGCTTGAGGATCAAGGGCATGGATGTTTTTGCCACTCGGCAGTACGCCTGGATTCCTGATTGGGTCTCCTCCGGGGCCGGGAAGAATGTATTCACCATCCAGAGCCCTTAAGAGGCTCTCCATTTCCATATCTGCGCAGATTTGTTGGAGGCAAAAACGCAAATAGGTAAAGAGGGTGTCAAGCGCAGTGCTGTCGACGCTTGTGAAACCACCAGCCGAACAGGCTCGGAACCAAGGCATTGGCAGTTTGAATCCAAAGCGTGAGATCAGATCCAGGAACCATCCAAAGTTTTCGCGCATATTGACGCGACCATCGCCCCCTGTAAGAGATCGCACCATGGATCCCACAGCCGCCCGCGAAACTTCCGTGATCGTGCGATTGAGTTCCACATCTTCAAGAACACCATCGTCATTTCCCTTATAGATGTCTTCAATCTTGCGGCCGAGAGATTCAGCGAGTAGTCCGGGTAACGAACGTAGGCCCTCTTCTTCACGCTCCAAAGCAGCAATACTCACCAGAGTTGCAATGGCTTCTTCTGCTGTGGGCGGCTTGCCAATGGTATGAAGGCCGCAAGGAAGAAGTCGACTTTCAATTTCCATCAATTGGCGATAAATAGCCCCAACAACCGCGTCGCGATCTTCGAGGGTTAAATTAGAGGAATCATCGTCGGGAAGAGTGACGTCTTTATCAAGATTGCACAAACGCGCGGTTTCTACGATTGCATTCACGATTTGAATGCCCCGACCACTTTCTCTCAGTTGTTGATAGGAACCCACCAACTCACCAAGTTCTTTAAGTCCTTTGTAGAGGCCAGCATTTTCCGCTGGTGGTGTGAGGTAGCTAATCGTGGATGCATACCCCCGTCGTTTTGCGATCGTTGCTTCAGATGGATTATTGGCTGCGTAGTAATAGAGGTTTGGCAAGGCTCCGATGAGGGAGTCTGGGTAACATGTTTCACTCATACCCATTTGCTTGCCGGGCATAAATTCAAGAGAACCATGCGTGCCGAAGTGGAGCACGGCATCTGCTCCCCAAACTTTCTCTACATAGGTGTAGTAAGCGGCAAACCCATGGTGTGGACTTGCACTGCGTGAGTAGAGAAGGCGCATAGGATCGCCTTCGTAACCAAAGGTTGGTTGAATTCCTACAAAGATATTTCCAAAATGACGCCCATAAATCAATAAATTTTGCCCATCACTGTTCAAATTGCCAGGTGGTTTTCCCCAGTTTTCTTCTAAGCGTTCGGAATAGGGTGTTAGCCGTTCATATTCTTCAATGCTCATTCGATGGGCGATCGAGAGTTCTGGTGATCCTTGAAGGGCTTCGGGATCGTTGATCACTGTTTCCATCAGTGCCTTGGCATCACGTGGCATGTTCTGCACGTCGTACCCCTTGGCCTTCATCTCTTGAAGCACCCTGTGAATGGAATCGAAAACATTCAGATAGGCCGCTGTTCCCACGTTGCCCTTGTCTGGGGGAAAGCTGAAAACGGTAATCGCAAGCTTTTTGTCTGCTCGTGGTTTCAGTCGTAATGATGACCAGCGGATTGCTCTCTCAGCAATTGCGTCGACGCGATCTTGAAGAGTGTGGGCTTTGCCAGTGGCGTCATCACGACCAGACAAAACGATCGGTTCGATTGCGCCGTCTAATTCGGGAATCGCGATTTGTAGTGCTACTTGCACTGGATGAAGGCCTAAATCACTTTTCTCCCATTCCTGCGTGGTTTGAAAGACCAATGGAAGGGCAACCATGTAAGGCCTATTGAGCTTTTTCAGCGATTCAACGGCCTTGGGATGGTCCTGACGCGCTGGACCGCCAACCAAGGCAAAACCGGTAAGAGACACAATGCTGTCCACCAGAGGCTGCTCTGAATTGAGCGGGTCGTAGAAAAACGCATTGACTGGTTTTGAGAAATCAAGGCCTCCGCAGAAGATCGGAATAACGCGTGCGCCTCTGAATTCAAGTTCTTGGATGGTTGCCACGTAATGGGCGTCGTCTCCCGTCACGATGTGGCTGCGCTGAAGGACGAGACCAACCACTGGACCCTTGCGGGCTTTGTCGTTGAGATCTGGACGACTTGCCGTCCAGTTCAAATATTCCTTTAAATCCTCAAACATTTGAGGTGCTAGTGGATGCCAAATTCCTAAATCAGGAAAGACTTCTGGATCTGCAACTACAAGATCAGGACGATCATTACCTTCTGATGCGGGAAATACATATTTATCGGCCAGCATCAACAGAAAATTTCGAAGATTATCTGGTGTGCCACCCAACCAATATTGAAAACTCAGCATAAAGCTGCGAGCATCTTGAGCTTTCTCGACAGGCAAATACTTGAGCACGGTTGGAAGCGTGTTCAAGAGTTTGAGCATGGCGTCTTGAAAACCTGCGCCACCTGCTTCTTTTCGCTTTTTCATGAAGCCAGCGATCGCGCTTTTGCTCTGGCCGAGTTGAGCCATCGAGAAGCTGCCTAACTTATTGAGTCGCATCACCTCTGGCATTGAGGGGAAAACCACTGCGGCCTTCAGGCGATCGCGGTGAGGACTAACTGCATCAACAACTTTTTGGGCGAGATCTTCAATAAAAATAAGGGACCCAATAAAGACGTCGGTTTCAGCAATGTCTTTTTGAAAATCTGCATAATTATTTTCGTCACGAAGTTCCTCAATGAGATAGCCACAGAGTTCGATCCCAATCGGACCATTTTGCGCATTAAGGGTGATCGCTGCCTGGGTTAACGCACTCTGATATTGCGGTTCAAGAACGACGTAGACGGCCTTCATGACCGATTGATGATTGTTGTTCTCAGCAGGAACAATCCGACGATCAGCGGAACGGACCTGCGTAAACATCAGCACTTATGAGCAATGTAAAGAAGCTTACGGGTGTGAGTGTCGCTCTGCATGAGATCTGCATTTCGTGTTACATCCGCGCCTGGCCCCATAGGCTGAGTCCATCTGCAGCACGTTCATGAGCGACATCCAGACCGGCTCGATCCCCGTTGTGGTGACTGGTGCGCTGGGTCGAATGGGTGCAGAAGTGATTCGGGCTGTGCAAATGGCTCCTGATTGCCATTTGGTGGGTGCAGTGGACAACACGCCTGGCAAAGAAGGCCAAGACGTAGGCGAATTACTTGGGCTTCATGCTCTTGAAGTGGCTGTGACTGCTGACCTAGAGGGCTGCTTGTGCTCTGCGAGTCAGGCGGTTCGTGATGCAGGGCCTGGGAAAGGAGCCGTCATGGTGGATTTCACCCATCCATCTGTGGTGTATGCCAACACCAGAGCTGCGATTGCCTACGGAGTTCATCCCGTGATCGGGACTACGGGGCTATCGCCCGCCCAACTCGATGACCTCCAATCCTTTTCTGATAAGGCATCTATTGGTGGGGCTGTGATTCCCAATTTTTCAGTGGGGATGGTGTTGCTTCAACAGGCGGCTGCCGCTGCTGCTCGTTTTTATGACCATGCCGAGCTGACGGAGCTCCATCACAACCGTAAGGCCGATGCTCCAAGTGGAACCTGTATCAAAACTGCCGAACTGATGGAGGAGCTAGGCAAACAATTCAATGAATCAGAAGTGGATGAGCATGAATCGCTTGCTGGAAGTCGGGGAGGACAGCGGCCAAGTGGCCTGCGCTTGCATTCCTTGAGATTGCCTGGTCTCGTGGCGCATCAGGAAGTGATGTTTGGCTCCCCTGGAGAGACCTATACCCTGCGCCACGACACGATTGACCGGGCTGCCTATATGCCAGGCGTTTTGCTCTGCGTCCGTAAGGTCAGACAGTTACCGACGCTCGTGTACGGCCTCGAGCGTCTTCTTTAAGGGGTTGGCACGATGTTGATTCCGCTTCGACCTGGAGAATTGCATCGGTTGATTCCCGCTGTGGCAACAGGCCAGCAATTCAGATCGTCCCTTGGTAACCCCCGAAAAATTCTTCAGCGACTCTTGATTGCCACGATTGGGGGGGTGATCACTCTCTTAATTAGTCAGAGCCAGTTATCTAGTCGATGGGGTTCGATTTTGTTGATCATTGGCGTCGTTTTTTTTCTCTACATCTTGTGGGGGCCGATTGTGGAAGCCGGTCGAAAAAATGCAGTGTTGCGCCGTTACCCCGCGGCGGCTCTTTTTGAAGGGGAGGTTGTTAAGGCTTCTCGGCAGGAGCGCGTTGAAAATCAACGGGAGCAGGCTGATGCGAGCGGTCGGCTCGAATTGATTGAAAACCGAAGGACGTGGTTAGTGCTTGAGCTGGCTGATGAAGACGGCTATCTCGGACGGATCTCTTTCCCAATGACCAAGCAGCATGCATCGATACGCTCTGGAGCGTTGATCCGTTGTGTAGTGCTGAGCGACCGCAACGATTTTTCGAGATTGGGAGCCCTAACCGATGCTTGGCTTCCAGGTCTTCGGATCTGGATTGGAGAGTACCCATATCTGCTCCGACCTGCCTTCGAAGACCTCTGTCGGATGCGTTTGCGCAAAGTTTCTTCACAAATGGGTTACACTTCTTAAACACCGGCAGGTTCCCCATGACTCAAGCCTCTACAAACGCAGCAACCATCCGCGGCGCAACCGTGACCACGGAAGATGGTGGGCGTCTCAATGCATTCGCAACTGAGCCACGCATGGAAGTTGTAGACGTGGAAAGCGGCTGGGGCTTTCACGAGCGCGCAGAAAAGTTGAATGGCCGCATGGCCATGCTCGGATTCATTGCCTTACTTGCAACTGAATTGGCCATGGGTGGTGAAGCCTTCACCCGTGGACTTCTTGGCATCGGCTAAACACAGTGATGACCGGCTACCTGGCTCCGATTCGGATCAATGGTGCCGGTCCAACTGGAAGTTTGCTTGCCCTCGGGCTTGCAAACTTCGGGTATAAGGTTCATCTGTATGACCCTCTGAGTTCCGATCAAATTTGTTCTCGTAGTCGGGCGTACGCGCTAACTCATTCCTCTAGACGTCTTTTAACGCGATTAGGACTTTGGGGTGAGTTATCTCCTTTTTTATCACCCTTTAAGACCTTGGGTCTCGAGGATCGTGGTATCAACCAATCGGTGAATTTTACTGAGCTAGATCTCAAAAAAGCAAACAGATCATCCCAAGCGGTTGGTTGGATTTTGGATCATTGCTCTTTGATGACGCTCTTAATAAGCCGATTAGAGAAATCTGGCAATGTCAATCTTTTTTTTGGCGAATCGGCCAACCAATCTCTGCTTCTTAGTCATGATTTTGGTTTGGTGATCGCAGCAGATGGTCCACGTTCACCGACCCGCACATATTTCAAATTTCCTTGGTGGACACACTCGTATTCTCAGGGTTGTTTAACAGCGAAAATTCGTTTTCGTAATGTTGATTCAGAAAAAGCCTTCGAATGTTTCAGGCCAGAAGGTCCTTTAGCCATCCTTCCATTGGGTAAAACTGATTTTCAGGTGGTATGGAGTGCTCCTCTTCATCGATGTCGTCAGTTAGCTGGTCTTGAAACATCGGCCTTTCTTGACCAGCTTTGCACGATCCTTCCGAACGGTCTCGAACCTGATGCGTTGCTCGATTCACCTGCTGCTTTCCCCTTAGAGATTAGTTTTGCTCCAAAACTGCATCAACAGAATGTAGTTCTCGTTGGTGAATCTGGTCATCGTTGTCATCCTGTAGGTGGGCAGGGGCTCAATCTTTGTTGGCGAGATGTTGAAACTCTCCTTCAACTGATGACGTCTGCTTCCTGTGCTCGGCGTGGGCTAAAAGCTGTTCCTGGTCGCTACACCAGGCTCCGTTTTTTCGATCTCTTAACCGTTGGGCTTGCCACAGATCTTCTTGTTCGTTTGTTCTCCAACCGCCAGTCAGCAGTTCTGTTCGTACGACGTCTCGGTCTTTTCATGCTCAAGCACTCACCCTTGTTTCGGAGGGTTTCACTTCAGGCGATGTCAGATGGACCAAGCACCCTTCTGCATAACTTGCCAAAGTGAGTGGAATTGATTGCTTTTAATGGTCATTAGTAGTGACCCGCAACCCAAGCCGTCTGCT
The DNA here is from genome assembly GCF_014279835.1 of Synechococcus sp. MVIR-18-1. Taxonomy (NCBI): domain Bacteria; kingdom Bacillati; phylum Cyanobacteriota; class Cyanophyceae; order Synechococcales; family Synechococcaceae; genus Synechococcus; species Synechococcus sp. MVIR-18-1. Next base: position 1,074,660 of record NZ_CP047942.1, read on the forward strand.
GCTTTGCTTGCCTACTTGCAGGGCAAGCTTGGATTGAGTGCCAGTGCCATCAATCTTGGCCTGCGGCAAGCTGAATTAGAACAGGCTCCCCTGCCAGTGGTGCTCTGGAGTTTTGGACTGCTCAGCTTGCAAGGTTACCAAGATGTTTTGGACTGGCAGCAAGCTCAGGAGTAGTGAATCAGAGATTCAACCTGGATGTCATCGGGAAGACGCCCTCGTCCACCTAAAGCTGTGAGTTCCACGATGAAGGCGCAGCCCACCAGTTGACCGCCAGCCTTCTTGACTAAATCGGTTGTGGCCGAGGCAGTCCCGCCTGTTGCTAGCAGGTCATCAACAATCAAAATTCTTGGTTCGTCTCTCATGGCATCGGCATGAATCTCGAGGCGATCCGTCCCGTATTCCAGGGCGTAATCAATTCCGTAGACCTGCCCGGGGAGTTTTCCTGGTTTGCGTACTGGAACAAATCCCAGCTTCTTCTGCGTTGCCAAACCCATTCCCACAATGAAACCCCTGGCTTCAATTCCCACAATCAGGTCTGGATTCAACGAATCGCATAGCGTTCCAAGACGATCCATGACCTCTGCCCAGCCCACGGGATCACGCAACATCGGGGATATGTCTCGGAAGAGAATTCCTGGTTTTGGAAAGTCTGGAATATCTTGAATGTAATGACGAAGATCCAAGGACATGTTCTAGTGAGACTTACACGCAATTATCGCAGATACGACTGTGGATGAGCTTGATTACGTGTGTCCTCTAAGCAGCTCGTTCCTGCTGATTCTCTCAGATTGAATTGATCCATGAGAGGAGAAGATCTACCCCATTCCAAAAGTTTATTTTTTCGCTGGCGCAATAGCGCCTTTAAGCTTCGAAAATTAGTTTCAATCGATAAAGTAATCTTTTGTATCATGCCAGATTAAGTGGTTGTCTTGCTGAGCGGAGGAGAATTTTCGTTGTCTTCTCAGTGAATTAGAGTTGGTTTGTTGCTACTTTGTGCCCATTTTATAGGTTTATTTGTGCAGCCCGTCTGCGCATCGTAGATCCGATTGATGAGTGAGAATCTTATTCTGCTTTGTTCTCTCGTCTCTTGTTTGGCAGGGATCTTGTGTCAATTCCAGCTGTTGCTGCCGTTCCCTTGAAAGAATTGTTTAAAGCCTTAGGGTTGGATTGTTTTGAATAAGGTCAAACATTTTGGTTGCTGATCAGGAGGCCGTGTCCAGGCTTTTCTGATCGTGTGTTAGCACTGCATCCAAGCCTGTCTTGATTGAACTCGAAGCTGTATGACTCGAATCGGTACGCCACCCAGCCATGACTGAAGCAACAGTCACTCCTCTTCCAGCAACGTCTTTGCCAATAGCTGTGCTTGGTCGTCGTGGGATGGAGCGTCTCGATCTCCTTTTGCTCACAGTGGAGTCCTTGGATTTCAACGGTGGGGAGGCCATGCTTTGGGCCACCCAACAACTCGGCTTCGAAAGTCTGTTCCCAAACCGGGTAGAGCTTTGGAAGCGTCGATGCCATAACCCGCTTCGTCGTTCTACGCGTCGTGGAAGACTTGGTTCGGCTGAAACAGAGGCCCTTATCAGGCTTCTCTGTGCCATGGCTGATCGGCTTTATCCGATGCTTCACCAGCTTCTCTCGAGTCGTGAACCCGCTGACCTCAGCAAGCAGCGTTGGGCTTTAGTTGACCAACGCTTGAGGGATTTGATCGCTGAGCGCTTCAATCTCCGCCGGGGGGCTGTTCAACGTTTGCTCAGCACCGATCACTCTTCGTCGATTCAACGACAGCTTGTTTTGATTCTGGCGCTGGCCGCAGGTCCCGGTGGAGTGGATCGCCTTCGGGCCAGTCTTCTTGACCCAACACCCTGATGATTTCGATGCTCAAACTCTCTTACCGCTACGACCAAACGGCGGCCAGGCTTGAGGTGGATGGCCTCCCTGACTTTTCGTCCGGCCATGGTGACAGCGTGATTGGGATCTTGTCTGCTTGGCGTCTTCAATTGGTTGGTGCTCCTGAGCTGGAGGGGAAACGCGATCACCTTGAAGCGTTGATGGCTGTTGTTTTTCCCTATGCACGCCATCAAATCTCCGGTGTTTCCAGGCCTGAAGGCTGGTCGCATCATCCAGTGAGTATCCGCCCTGTTGATGGTGGCCATCAGCTTGGCCTAACCAGTAGTCAGCCTGATGTTCCCCCGTTGGAAATCAAGTTGGATGATGCTGATCTTGCTGATCTTTTGCGCTGCCTAGATGCGCTTCGTGCTGACGAACGCGTGGCTATTTCTTGGCCCGTGATCATCAATCACCCCTTGAGTCGTCGTGAATTAGTGGAGCGGGTTCCTTTGGTTCGTCGTTTGGCTGCACCTGTGTTTGGTGGTGTAGCTCTTGTTGTCGTTGGGGTCATGGCCATGGTTGTTCCATTGCCCAGCCAAGACACCAAGGCTCCTACTGACTCCATAGAGGCTCCCCGTCCAGATCCTGTGAGCGATCCTTCACAAGCTGATCCATCACGTTGAGCTTCTTCTGGTTTTCGCCCATATATTGGCTTTTATTGCTTGCGTTCTATGTCCTCCAGTTGGTCTGATCTGAGACGTCGTGTCGCAAGGATTGGAGCTTCACTGGATGTCGTTGTGCGAAGCGATCCGGAGGTTTGTGGCTTGAGTGGTGCTGATTATCAACTGACCCTTCATCACAGCGGTTACGGAGATTGCACGGTTGGTGATCTCAGTTTGATCGAGTGCCCGAATGAGTTGGTTCTCATTGAATTTGAGCGCTGGATGCGTCGAGCCAAGTTGTCATTAGTGTCATGACCTCGAAGAACATCCCCCGTCTGCCTAGAACTCGAAGAGAACGTCGCGTTTTTAGCAAAAACAAACGTAACTCCATGCGCGTTCCTGTTTGGAGGATGTTTTTGGAGTCGGTCCTTTTATTAATGCTTGGAACCGGCTTGCTTGCAGGTTTGAGCTGGTTACCGACCAAGGTTGATGCAATCGTTGTTGTCAGTGAAGCGATTGCTGATTTGATTCGCGGCCTCAGTCAACTGTTGGAAGCGTTTCTTGGTTTGTCTGCAGCCATTCTGATTGCTGCACTTCTTGTATTGGGTCTGCTGGCTCTTCTCTCAGGCTTGATTCGACTCGTGCGCACGTTCTCTGTTGTTTTTAAATCGTCAGAACGTCGGCAATCGCTTCAAGCTTCCAAAACTCCTCGACGAAGCTCTCGTTCGGGTCGCCGCCGCCGACTACGAAAAATGCGCTAATTCAGACCTTTCTACCTTTCTCAACGTTATCTCGATCGAGGAGCGAGTGAACGTTGCATCATCCAAAGTTCATTCAAGGTCAGACCTCCGTCTCCATTGCGGTCCAGACTTTCGAAATTTCGTTGCAGCCAGGGAAGGGATGCCACCTCCTTACGATCAAGTTTTCCATCAAAATTCCGATCGGCTTGTTGAAATCGTCTTTGCAATCGCAGACCACTTGGGTGGGAAGCGGAGGGCCTGATGTCTTCAATCAACAAATAGTTTCGGGTTGTGTGTCGCTGTAATCTCCGTTCGAGGTAGGGCTGGCCACTGACTTCTCTTCTCTCCAAGCGTCCATCACGATTGGAATCCATCCGAACGAATAAGGCCTCCATCCTGGTGCCGTAATGACGCACAGGGTTGGCTTGAGCACCTTGGTCTGGCAGCAGGAGGCTTGCCCCCAGTGCAACGAGTGTGAAAGGTACCCATTTCTCCATCACAGAAGACTATGCAGTGTGATTGCTGAAGAGATGTCTGAGTGATGACAGATCGTCAATTAACTGTGACATGGTCCGCCTCAGCGAGACAGTTTGCTTGATGCTCCATACGATCGGAGCATTCAATTGAAGTGGCGATGACCCAACCTTCCGGCACCGCTTCGCACTCCCCGGCCAAAAAAGCTTCGATGATTTGGGTCGTGGATGACGATCCGGAACTTCGTCAGATGGTAGGTACCTACTTGATTGATCAGGGCTATGACGTTCGCTGTCTTAGTGATGTCAAGCAGCTAGAGGCAAGGCTGGACTTTCAGCGCCCAGACTTGATCGTGCTCGACTTGATGATGCCTGGCGATGATGGCCTGTCAGCTTTACGTCGCTTGCGAGATGCTGGCGACGATCTACCCGTGGTCATGTTGACGGCCAGAGGAGATGGAGTTGATCGCATTATTGGCTTGGAGCAGGGGGCTGATGACTATCTCGCTAAGCCATTTCTTCCCCGTGAGTTGTCAGCACGCATCGAAGCAGTGCTTAGAAGGCGTAGCTCGATTCCTGCCGGAACTCCCCTGGCTGAAGGCGGTGATGTGACGTTCGGAGAAAATCAATTTGATCTTTCTGCCAGGACCCTGTTTCGCGAGGGCGAGCCTGTTGTTATTACCAGTGGTGAGTTCAGCTTGTTGGCGGCTTTCGTGCAGCACCCCCATCGACCTCTGTCTAGAGAACGACTCATCGAGCTGGCTCGCGGACCAGGGTCTGATACGGATAGTCGCAGCATGGACGTGCAAGTTTCGAGGGTACGCAAGCTGGTTGAACCAGATCCTGCGCGTCCTCGCTATATCCAAACGGTATGGGGATACGGTTATGTCTTCGTTCCTGATGGACAACCTCGTTCGCGTTGAGGGATGGAATGACCCCACGGGTGTGGCAAGTTCGACTGCGATCTTTATTCGGTTGGAGTGGCCTTGCTCTCGGCAGCTGGGCGTTTTGCTTGTTGGTTTTACAGGTGTTGTTTGGACAGCAGCTTGAGCAGCTTCAGACGGTGCAGCTCGGCCGTGATTTGGCCCTCAATGTAAGGCTCACTGAGTTGGCTCTAGAGCGCTACCCCCCCCATCTGGTGACTGAACTCACCGGTCTTGACCTCACAGTTGCGATCCACCCCAAATCGGTTCAAAAGATTCCTTCCGCAGGATTTCAACGCCAGGCGAAAGCGCTTCAGACGCAGCTTTGTGAGCGGCTCTCCCATTGTCCGATGGTTGTGGCGGATCAAGATCACGAGGGCGAACGCGGAATTTGGATTGAGCTGATTTCACCGTTGGAACCGATTTGGCTGCGCGTGAATGTGCGTGCTCCGATGAGCTGGCCGCCTGAGCCCACTCTGTTGGGGTTATCACTGGTTGGGGCGGGCATGATTTGTGGCGGCCTGTTTCTGCTCGTGGAGGTGGAGGCACCGTTACGTGGATTGGAAAAGGCCTTATCCCGGGTTGGGGACGGAATTGATCCTGATGCTGTTCCGGCTCGTGGTGCTCCTGAGGTTCAGCGCCTTACGCGCCGTTTCAATGCAATGGTCCGACGTTTGGCTGCCAATCGAAATGAAAGAGCCACCATGCTCGCTGGAATCGCCCATGACTTACGCGCGCCCATCACTCGGCTGCAGTTTCGATTGTCTTTACCTCAACTCAGTGCAAAAGAACGCGAACGTTGTGCTGGAGATTTGCAATCTTTAGAACGCATCACAGGTCAGTTCCTTCTGTTTGCAGGAGGCGGTGATGAAGAACTCTCTGTGCCTGTTCCTTTGGATCAACTGCTGGCAGAGGTGGCGAGCAGTCATCCTGCCGATCAATTGCAGCTTCAGTTGGACACATTTGAGGTCATGGTGAAGCCAGTGGCCTTGAGTCGAGCTGTTGCCAACTTGATTGATAACGCTTTCACCTATGGCCAAGCCCCTGTGGTGTTGAGGTTGTTGCGCACTGCAGATCAATGTTCGATTGAAGTTTGGGATCAGGGAGATGGCATGCCTCAGCATTTGTTTGAGCAGGCTCTTCAACCGTTTCACCGCCTCGATTCCTCGCGTGGAGGACAGGGCCACTGTGGATTGGGGTTGGCCATTGTTGTGCATGTGGCACGTCTGCATGGTGGCTACCTCGACTGCCGTTATGCCGATGGTTTGAATGACTCGAAGGTTCCAGGGCGCTTCGCTATTCGTTTGTCACTGCCAATAGACCTCATGGTGCAGAACGTTGCGAAAAGCTGAAGTCCTGTTCCTTTTGTTGATTTGGAAGGCACCAATGGGAGGGTGCTGATTGCTTCGTTATGGGCCACAAGGAAAACAAAAAGTCAAAACACAACAGCAAAAGCAAAGAAACGGCATTACCGAATGGGTCTAAGCCCCTATCTGCTGCGGAGATGGGTGGGCTTGATGGACGTGAGCTCAGCAGCGCGGCCCTGGCCGACCGGAAGGGTGATGGACTCCAACGACCTAGTTACGACGGAGAACGACTCAAGAAAAAGATTTACGAGTCTGAACTGGAACAGCTTCAGACTCAACTCGTCAAAATGCAATATTGGATCAAGGAAAAGGGCTTCCGCATGATCATCCTGTTTGAGGGACGGGATGCAGCTGGTAAGGGAGGCACGATTAAACGCTTAACTGAACCTTTAAACCCCCGTGGCGCCAGAGTTGTTGCTTTGGGAACCCCTTCCGATCAGCAGAAAACGCAGTGGTATTTCCAGCGATATGTGGAACATTTTCCAGCTGCTGGCGAAATTGTGGTGTTTGATCGCAGCTGGTATAACCGCGCTGGTGTGGAGCGGGTGATGGGGTTTTGTACCCCTAATGAGGTTGAGGGTTTTCTTGAAGATTGTCCTCAGTTTGAGCGAATGTTGGTTCGTAGTGGTGTGTTGTTGTTGAAGTATTGGTTCTCTGTGAGTGATACGGAACAAGAGGTACGATTTCAATCACGCATTGATGATCCAACCAGGCGTTGGAAGCTCAGTCCGATGGATCTTGAAGCACGTAATCGTTGGGTGGAGTTTTCAGAGGCAAAGGATATAATGTTTGCCAGCACCAATATCCCTGAGGCACCTTGGTTCACCGTAGAAGCCGACGATAAGCGACGGGCAAGGCTTAATTGTCTCAGGCATGTTCTTAGCAAGGTTCCATGGGAAGATATGACTCCGCCAGCGATTGAATTACCACCAAGGCCAAAACAGGGCTCCTATGATAGGCCACCTATTAATGAACAGTTTTTTGTTCCTAATCATTATCCTTATGATCAAACCAGTGAATAATTCTTTTGGCTATTTCAGCCTAGTTTCTATTGTTTAATCCGTTAATTCTTTTCTGGCTAGGTAGGTAGATGAAAACCATCGTCACGTTAAGGTTTCTAAGCTATGGAGCATAGATTGCTGGGGACCTCGATAACTTTTTAAGACTAAGATTCTAATTGTCTCGGTAAATGTCTCATTTTGTTCCCTCTAATTCGTAACAATTGACGCTTCGTTATAGTTTATGCATCTACTCTCAGCTAAGATGAATATCGTCAGGAATGTATGGCAATGAGTTTTTTAAAAATTCTCACGTTATCTTTTTTGATGGTTGGCTTGTCAGGTTTTGACTACGATAAAGGTATAGGTTTGTACTCCTCAAAAGCAGAAGCCTTTGAGGAGTGCGAAGACTGGAAGGATAGCGGGAATGTTGTTGTTTACGCGACAAATATTAATATAGCGGAGGTGGCTTCAAGGTTTGGTCTTGAGAATCCAGCTCCTATATCAAACTCTTCTCGTTCGACAATAGACCAATTAAAATATGCAGATAGGCTCTATGAATGGAATCAATTAGTGGAGAATTTTCTTGCCAAGCACCCCACAAAAGCAATGAAAATGTATTCCCGCATGTGTGAGTATGAGCCAAGTGAAAAATTATTTGTAGGTTATGAAAACAAGAAGATTCAAGAGGGTGTTTGGAAAGACGAAGATGGAATGAGAGGAAGAATGGTAAAAGTGAAATATTTTCGATATTGAGTAATGACTCTTCTGCCAGCAAGAGAGAGTCAGTAGGGGGCAAGGTGCCATTTTTGTTTTTCATGCATCTGATCGATTGTTGAAATGATCTGGGATCCTAAGCCTATGGATCTCTACATTCCTGGCCTTTTTCTTAGATACAGGCTTTGATTTCATATATCACCATTGATTGTGATTGTTTTTCAAGTGCATTACGTCTCAGCATCTAATATTTCAATGTTAAATTTAATGCTTACAGATGGATCTTCGTCTTGTTGCGTTGCTTGGGAAGTACCAGGAAGAAGAGCTTGAAGCGATAGAGCGATGGTTCAACCATACCCAACCATTGGCTCTTGAAATCATGGGAAGCATGAAGATTGCGCGTGGCACTATTAAAAGGGAGAGTAAATAATAAGTTTTGTGCAAATGCAACGAGACTCTTTTTTGATTTGTTGTTGTATTTGCTTTTTAATCTGATACCATGCTGCATCCCTGGCTATACAATTTAAATTATCTATTTCTAAATTCCTTCTTTATCTGATTCGCTTGTGAATTTAATACGTGATGCTTATATTTTGTGTTTATGCTGCGTGCTTATCTTGTCAGTTTAAGCTTGCTTAAGGCTGCGAAAATAGTTTTGTATTAATAAATTTTTTTCATATATTCAACGGGTTGATCTTTGATTGTGCTTATTGTTTCTTGGACTTTCCTTGTGGGAAGCGTGCAGTCGCGTCGTTAGCCATGAAGCTGCTGAAACCAGTATCCGGCGAGTTGCCACGAGCTGAACAGGAAGATCGCAAGAAATAGCCAGTTCACCCATGCGGGGCGATCACGGTTCTCAAACATGCAATGCGGGGGAAGTGACCCTTCAATTCTGCCTGATCAGCGTTTTAAAACCATGAAATCTTTTGAACGCTCTTGCTGGGTCATGTTCGAACGGATTCTGAATACCAATCTGCATTTTGAAGAGACACCTGAGATCCTCCGGCACGTTTGAGATCATGCATTCCTTCAAGCTGTCGATAGACGGCTTTCAATTGTCTTTGAATGTGATCTGTGTGTGGCATGGCGTATAGGGTCAACAGCGCTTCCTCGAGATGGTGCTTTGCATCAATCAACAGGCGGCAATCGGTACTTCCAGGTTCGTAGCCCATGAAAAATCTGAAACTTTTTCTAATTCAGCATGATTGTTTCCAACCAGGTTGTGGCCATTTTTACCAAGCGGCGTATTTCTAGGGCTCTTGTTGCTCTCCACTTGCCTCGATCAAATCCCATGGTCTTGCAATTCCGCCTTGCACGGCCCATAGGCCTGCTTTCCTGAGTTGTGCCTCACTCTGCAATTTTTGATAGTTCAGGTCGTCGCATCGGCCGAGATAACCGTCGTAGGCAAAGACTTGACCACTGCTAATGAGAGGGGAGGCAATGTCCGTTTTCCCCTTCAGGAGCCTTGCTACAACACGCCCATAGACATCCCGGGCCCTTAATTCCATCTGTACGGCTGAGCCTTGCGGCAGTGCTTTGCTCAGCGCTGATTTCGCTTGAGCCGACCAGGGTTGTTGCTGTTGCAAGGGAGCTTGAATGCAGGCCAGTCGAACCGCTCTTCCTTCTCCATTGATGTCAACCAGCACCTCTTGGCCATTGTTGACCTTGAGTACGGTCACAACTTGGCTGGGATGGGTCGTTTCGCCCACAACAGCAATCGGTAATGCTGAACCCATCAGTAGGCCTAAGAGCATGCTGTGACCTACTGCCTTCCTGGTTGATGCCATGACGGGATCTTTGCTCAACTGACGAATAGCATCTCCCGATAGGAAGGAAGAGGCCAACGATCGTCATCGACGAGTCCTTCAAGCCCATCCACAACATCCCGCAGCTGCAGGAGACGCGGTAGAAGAACGTTTGCTGCGTGGTTCATTGATGCAGTGGTGTCGCCGTGATGCAGCTGGTGCAATTCATCATCGAGAGCATTGATTTGATCCTGCATTCGTTGCTGTAGCTCTGCCGCATATTGCAGGGTCCGTTGATCAGGGTTTAGGCCTACGGCTTGTTGTTGGCTGATACTGCGTGCCAATGAGCCCAGATGTTTCTGAACAGCAGGGCTTATTTGTGTCCGAACAATGGACAGTGCAACTTTGGCTTCAACCTCTACGGCCAGCGAGTATTGCTCGCTGTACACCTCGTAGCGGCTCTCTAATTCCACTGGTGAGATCACAGCTTGACGCTGAAACAGTTCCTTGACGTCGTCCCGGCGCAGCACTGGAAGGGCGTTGGCGGTGTTGCGTAGGTTTTCCAATCCCCGTTGCTCGGTGGCTTCCTGATGCCATGCATCGGAATATCCATCACCTCCAAAGACAGCTGCACCGTGTTGGTCCATCACTTGCTTTAGGACGTCTGCCGCACAGGCTTCCAAGGATTGGCCTCCGGAAATGTGTGCCTCAATTTGATCGCTAATCCATTCCAGTGAATCCGCGAGGACGGTATTCATCGCCACCAGTGGACCAGCAACGGATTGTCCAGATCCCACAGCTCTGAATTCGAACCTGTTGCCTGTAAATGCAAACGGGGATGTTCGGTTGCGATCACCAGCATCCTTCTTGAACTCAGGCAGGCTGTCGACACCCAGACGCATCACATCGCCTGTGCTGCTTCCGGTCACCTCGCCACGCTGGAACTGCTGGAAGACTTCTTCTAGCTGTTTGCCCAGGTACATCGAGATGATCGCTGGTGGAGCCTCATTGGCTCCTAATCGATGGTCATTTCCTGCTGTCGCAACGACTGCTCTTAAGAGTGGGCCGTAGCGATGCACACCACGGATCACGGCGGCGCAGAACAAGAGAAATTGCAGATTGTCGTGGGGCGTTGAGCCAGGATCTAGAAGATTGCCCTGCGTGCTGTTGCCCACAGACCAGTTCACATGCTTGCCAGAGCCATTGATGCCAGCAAATGGCTTTTCATGCATGAGACACGTAAATCCATGGCGTTTTGCCGTGCTGCGCAACACAGTCATGATCATTTGTTGATGATCCGTCGCCACGTTGGCGGCTTCATGAACAGGGGCGATTTCGAATTGTCCAGGAGCAACTTCGTTGTGGCGAGTTTTTGCCGGAATTCCGAGCCTGTACAGCTGGTGTTCTACGTCTTGCATATAGACCTGAACGCGTTCAGGAATTGCACCGAAGTAATGATCATCAAATTGCTGCCCCTTGGGCGAGGGAGCGCCGAACAGGGTTCTACCTGCGAGAAGGAGGTCGGGTCGAAGCGTTGCAAATTGACTATCGATCAGGAAATATTCTTGTTCAGCGCCGCAAGAGCTGTTCACTGCAGCTACGTCCTTGTTGCCAAGCAAATGAAGCAACCGTTGCGCTTGGCGATTCATTGCTGCGTTTGAGCGCAGGAGTGGGGTTTTTTTGTCGAGAGCTTCGCCTGTCCAACTCACGAACACAGTGGGGATGCATAGGGTGACGCCATTAGGCGTTCGCATCAAATACGCGGGACTTGTGATATCCCAGGCTGTGTATCCACGGGCTTCGAATGTGGAGCGAATCCCACCATTGGGGAAGGAACTCCCATCCGGCTCTCCCTGGATGAGGAGTTTGCCCGAAAATTCATGAATGGCTTGGCCATCTCTTTGTGGGCTAATAAAACCGTCGTGTTTCTCAGCCGTTGAATTTGTGAGGGGGTAAAAGACGTGCGCGTAATAGTGAGCACCATTGCTGACGGCCCAATCCCTCATCGCCTGAGCAACCGCGTCAGCTACTTCTAAGTTCAGCTTGCCTCCATCACGGATCACGCGACGAACCACCTTGAATGCTTCCTTGGGGAGTGCATTTTTCATGCGCGCCAGTGTGAAGACATCACTGGCCCAGATCTCTTCCAGAGAAGGAGTTGTCTCGCAAGCCATTGGCTTGCGTTGTTGAATGGCCTGTAGAGCTGCCAGTCGTGATGGATGGGGCATCGCTTCTAGGCCCCTCAGGGCATATTTTGATCAACTAAGTTAAGCCCTCGCATGGGGGCCAAAGCTTCGCTGCTTGAGTTCCATGACATCAGCTCATGACATAAACAGCGTCGTTGCAGAGCATGGGAACCGTCGAGAAGCTTTTTAGGCTGTTCTCAATCTCAAGTCTTGCGCTCAGCATCGATGTGTTCCCTACTTATAGCGTTGCTGATCAGGACTGTCTCTAAAAATCAAGAGCTGATTATTGATTAGGATTCTGCACGATCTGCTTGATACATTCTTGACAATGTTTGTGTCGGTAAAGGCTCAATTTCTGATTTTAATAGCATATTCGATGCGAATAGAGTTGATCAACTTCAGGAGGCGCCTGGTTCCTTTTTGTTGCTGATGTATTTGTATCGCATTGGGATGAGCTAATATGGAGCGGGTGATTTGTATTTTAATTCTTAGCTTCCTTGTTCGTTTTGATTACAGATTGATTTCTCAGCTTATTTTTAGTGATGGTTTCACCCACTGATCAAGATCGTCTTTATTTCCCAGCAACAGAGCGGAATCGTGGCCCAATCGGAGATGCTCTTGTTGAAATTCTGCCGCAACAGGGCTCTGTCCTTGAAATTGCAAGCGGAAGTGGTGAACATGCTGTAACTTTTCAGCGGCGGTTTCCCGGTGTTTTGTGGCAAGCCAGTGATCCTGATGCGGATCATTGCAAAAGTATTAACGCTTGGATTGAACATGAATGTCTGAGTGCTCAGATGCCACAAGCCTTACAACTCGATGTTCTTGAACGACCTTGGCCGCTTCCTGAGCCGGTAAGGGTTGAATTAAAAGCTATAGTTGCGATCAATCTTGTTCATATCGCCCCTTGGATTTGTTCTCAATCATTAGTTAAACAGGCCTCTGAATCTCTTCCAATTGGAGGTCGCTTAATTCTTTATGGACCTTATCGCCGAAATGGTTTTCATACGAGCTTGAGCAATGAGGCCTTTGATCAATCGCTGCGTGAGCGCAATACATTATGGGGGGTACGTGATCTTGAAGATGTGGAGAAAATTTGTTTTGATGTTAACCTTAAAAGCATGCATGTCCAAGACTTGCCTGCCAATAATCTCATGATCAGTTTTTCAAAGTCTGTTAGTTCCAATCGATAGATGTTCTGCATTTCTGGTTTGTTACAAGATGGGCTTTATTGAATTTAAATGCTACTAATTTATAATGTCTTTAAGTCGCTTGACTTTGGCAAGAGGGGTTTATTCATATTCTGTTGAATTTATCTTAAGTCTTGCTTGTTCATAAGTGTGTGGCATCGAAATACTGAAAGGCCAATTTTTTCGCTAGTTACTTGCTTGTGATGAGCAATTAAGGCACTATATACTAGCGAATAAGATTATTATTTGGCGTCAACTTTTTAATCTCTATCCGTTTTAGACAGATATTCCCCCTTGAGGAACGATATCATTCTGCTAAACACTATTAATTCCTTGTCAACAACAAATGGTGCCGGTCTTACTTCTTCTGCTTTGGCAATTGAAAGGCTTTATAGAGTGTTAGGTTCCATCACCTACTCAGGTTGATGACATCCTTCTAGCTCACGAATAAGAATTCCCTCGAGAGGGAGGGAGAGTTCACTGGAATGATCCCCATCACCCAGCCCATCGAATAATAGATCGATTCCCACCGTGTGGATCAGCAGTTCTCCACGACTTTTGGCTGGCGCTCCACAGATCGGTTGGACACCCAGCGGTTTTCCCACACGTTGTGGATAAAGCTGGCAATAGGGTGCTGAATGGCTGATTTTGTGGAAAACTGACCAAAGTATGTCATGCTAATGGTTCCCCATCACCCGCCCCGCCTAGCTCAGCTAAGCGGGGCTTTTTGCTGTATGCAATACAAGTAAAGAAGCGATTTAATAGTACGAATGAGCCACTTCTTTTAGGCCTTGCGCCGCCCTTCGGCTGGTTTTATGGATTATTTCATGCTGGACATATGGATTTTAATATTTTTAGCTTGAAGTTGTAACTCTAGAGATGAGATCTCTCGTCAATCTCTGATGTAGATAAGGTTTGCGATGAGATCTTGCGTTGTATGGAAATACTGTGATTGAAGCATTTGTGGATGGAGTAATGCCTTATAGGTGATCTGTCTCGTTGGAATGTTAATGAATGAATTTATCGTTAGGCGATAATGTTGAATAATAAGATTTTTTGACCCTTTCGCGTTTAATAGTCAGTTATCGTATCAGACATCTGTTTGTGTTGTTTAGTAGTATTAAAGGAAGAAGAACGTGTTGATCTAGTGGTGTGGGTCAGAATGTTCAGCTATTGCTATCAAACTGAGACGGTTTCTTCAATCTGGGTTTCCCCCATGACCTCTGAGCTGGCATTGATCCAGATGATCCCCTGTTGTCTTACTAAACAGATCAAATCGCTGTTGCGAAGAACTCTGTATGTGGAAGGTTCCTCCATGCACAGCGCTTTGGCATAGGTGACCGCCGAATGAATATCGTCCTTGCTGGCACTCGGTTTCCAGCCATCAGGAGTGAGCTGTTCAATATTGACCATGAGTAATTTTACTTATTGACCTAATGATCTCGCACTCTGGTTCCCAATAGCAAGCAAAGTGTTCACATCCAAACCAAGGGCTGAATAGTTGTGTTCAACTAATCTGTCCATCTGTTTGATCTGATACATAAAATTAAGAATAGATGTGAAAGTTTTTAATTGTCGGGCTACGTGTTCTCTTATTCTTTAAAGGAATAGCAACTGCAATCTGTGATCTCACTTGTAATTAATTTGTTGAATGCGTGTATAGCTCGCCGAACTATCTTTTCTGGTTAATCTTGATTCAACCTGGCACTATTATTAAGTGTCATTTATGGCTCTGATGAGTAGGCCTATGATCCAAAGTTCGAAATATTCCTCTAAGAGGTAGGTTGAGACTTTCAACTTGATCTGGGTTTGGAGTTGGCTACCGGACTCTTTGCAATGACTCATTTTGCTGAGGCCGATAGAGCTAGGTTCTAACCTTTTGATTGTCAAGATGAGGGGTACTCGCATGGACTTCTTCGGTTCGTAGTAGAAAGATATTTATGTTTTGGATTAACTCAACTCTTTTAGGCATGATTGCTTCCATAGACACCCCAGCAGAACGTTAATGGTCGATGCGTATCTCCGAACGTTTTTTGTTGACTTGATTTGAACGTTTAGTCTAGATCCGTGGCGATGTAGCAACGTCTGCGGAGCTGGTCCACAAAGGCTCTTGCTTCTGTACCTCTGTACTTTTCCTTGAGCTGATCAACGATTCCGCCTTGTTCAAGGTTCTTGCCGTAAGCATCAACCACCAGGTCTAGTGCAAAGTCGATTAGTTCAGCCTCTTCTGCGCTGAGTCGTACATCGACAAAATTTTCCATTCGATCCAGGTTCCTTCAAATCGTTTCATCAGAATTCTGGAGCACTGTCTTCGATTATGCCTTGGGTGTGAAGTAAAGTTATTTCTTACAAGCTTTTGCTTGTGCAGCTTTCTTCGCTTTATTTTGAATATGTTTGCTTTTTGATGGTTTAAATGCCTGCATTTGTATGATAATGCCCAAAATCTATTGTTATTCTTTTGAGGAGGCCAGGCTTCGATCTGTTTGTTTGCAATACCAGACTGGCAATAGTTTGATTGCTAACGCTGAGACTATTGATATGTGTGCCATTCGGTTAGGACCTGAATGAGTCTTCTGGCCTGCTCAGGGTTGATAAGTATTGATACCAACCCTCTTTGATTCTTAAAAGTTTCCAAGGATCGCAATTTTGTGTCGTTTAATGCTTGCATGACGCATTCGATCGAGCTATTAAAGTTTTAGTTCGTATCAAACCCTGCTATGGCGGTTCTTTTTGTTCTCCCCAAAAAACAATCGATCTACCGCCGCTACTGGGCTTCGTCTGCTAAGTAAGCGACGTCGACATGTGCTCAACTCCCTAAGATCTTTACCCTCGTTATGGTCGGGGGACTAGCTGTTCTTTCAGCAACTCTCGATTGTGTTGAGACATCATATGCATGGCATTTTTTCCCACCTAAACCATTGAGATCATCCATCTCAATGGCAAAAATTGCTTCATGCTGAAGTTTGCCTTGGTCACACTCATGTTGCTAGCTCCAGCCACTGTGGCAAGAGCTAGTGATCAACGTCTTCCTCTCGTCCGATTTCAGGGGTGTTATGACGGGGATACATGTACGACAACTGACGCTGAAAAAGTGAGGTTGGCTTGTATCAATGCGCCTGATATTGCCAAACGTCAACGTTTTAGGGCTACCAGGATGAGTTCCACTTCGTATGACAACAGCGCCTTCGAACGTTCTGCTGACAACTTGAGGGCCTTGGTTTCAGGTCGACTGGTGGGTATTCGCCGAATCACAACAGATCGCTATGGACGTACTGTTGCCGAGCTTTTCATTGACGACAAGAACGTTGGGTAGCAGCAGGTGCTGAATGGGTTCGCGGTGATTGTTCGGGAAGATGCTTGGCAATGTGCGTGGTCATCACGCTCATGACCGTCAGGTGGCTCGTTCAACTGATGCAATTGTTGGTTGGCCACGTTGACAATCCATTGCTGTGACACTTGGCTAAGTGTTGACAATCACTTGCACAGTGCTCGCCGGAAGACAGAATTGCCGTGTGAGGAGGGCTTCTTCACGGAGTGGAAACAAGGCAACACGCCCAAAGAGAAGCCGAGAAACCCTGCCTTTGGCGGGGTTTTCTTTTGTCTGGTGCTTCCTTTGATTGCGTGTTTGGCTTGCGTCGTTTGCTCGGCAAATGTTGAGTGTGTCGTATGTGCCCTATGGCTCGGCATTGACCACTGACTTTTGTTTGGAGCAATGGTTGAGAATGGTCGTACTCGAAACATCCAGTCATGTCCCAAGCCCGCGAGATGATCAATGCTCACTTGTTTCCAATTCTGGCAGTTGTAGCCACTGTGAGTTCAGTTTCTGTTGCGATTTCGCTGCGTCCGATTGCTCAGCATTCGACTCGTTGGAACCTCTGCTATGACGACAGCATTGCTTGGTATCAGGCCAATAAACCTGATTGGACGGTTCAAGACAAAGAAGTTTTTGCCTCCAACTTCTGCAATGGTGGTACTCCTGTCATGCCAGGACCTGGTTTTAAGCCTGCAACCTGATTTTGATCAGGGAGTGGCTTCTTGCATCCATATGGAATGCGTTTGTGGGTGTCCAATCAGATTCCAGCTGAGTCTGTCTTTAGAGGGCCTTGTTAACTTCTAGATGCAGTCAAAGTTCTTGACAATCTGCATGATGCTTCTCTCTATATATAGCTCATATCAAAGATGGTAGCTTTCTATGAGCTCGTTGTTTGCCGCTTGAGTGTCAAGATTGTATTTTTTACAGGTTAATCAGCATAAGTTTTAAGTATTTCTATGCTGTTTTGTAGGTACTATTTTGTTGTTGCGAGCTTTTCGTGGGGGATTTCACCAATTAAAAGGACAGCGGTGCCACTGAGTGAAACCATCATCATTCCTCCTTCACCGAATACCTCGTAGTCAATGTCAACCCCGATTACCGCATTGGCTTTCATTGCAGTCGCTCTAACCACCATTTCTTCGGTGGCTACTTGCCGCGCTTTTTCCAGCGCTTGCTCGTATGCACGCGAGCGACCGCCGATGATGTCTCTCATACTTGCAAGCATGTCACGGAAAATGTTGGCACCGATGATGTTGTTGAAATCAGCACGTGAATTGATTAAGTATTAGGTACTTGTGATTCATGAGTTTACTGGAGAGGGGAATTGGCTTGCTCAACTGGTTGGTTGTACTATTTCATCTACAAATCAGATCCTTAATTCTGTTTCATGGCCAACAAATGGTCGGAAGGGGGATCGATCCCCCGCAACCATCCCTGAGGCCAGACCAAGGCCCAGATGAGTGAGCCCATGACAAGGGCGGTTGATTCCAGATCAAAGTCCAATTTGAACATTCAAGCCTGAAGGACGGTAATACCTTGATCCATTCCTGTATCCCTATCCATAGGCGTAGGCAGGACGAAGAGGCCTATAACCGCCAAACCTTCCATTGCTATAGCCGTTACGGCGATATCGATTCCAATCCCGTCGGTCATGACGCACGACACGACGTAGTTGCCTGTTCTAACGGCGTATCTGCCTGTTGCGCTGCTTTGCTTCAGCTGACGGAGCTACGGCCAATGTTGTGGCTCCGATTATTCCGAAGCAAATAACAGAAGTTACCACATTTTTCCAGATGGTGACTGAGAAAACTCTTGAGTTGTAGTCATCGCTTTCCGTGTGATCTTCTGACAATGACGCAAACACAGCACTCAGTTGCTCCTTCAGAGGTAGTCCTTAAGTCAGACCTGTATCTCAGCTTCTTCCACACCAGTTCCTATGGCGTTTTCACTCAACAGCGATAAGCTCCGCCACATTCGTGGGCTGTTTCTGATTCGCTGGTTTTTCTGAAGGTGGTGGATTTAACAGCCACGAAAGGCGATGCACGCGACGATGCAATCTGTCGAACTTCTTCTGAACTGAATGCCATTTCTTGTCAACGGAAACATTGATCAGTTCCTAGCCGAGATGGGGCGGATTCCACTGCTCACGCCAGCTGAAGAAATCACGCTTGGAACCGCTGTACAGCGCGGTCAATTGCCAGAGGCGACACAACGTCAACAAAGGGCTGGCAAACGGGCCAAGGACCGGATGATCAAAGCCAACCTTAGGCTTGTAATCAACGTAAGCCGCAAATACATGCACCGCCAGATGGGCCAATTGGAATCTGGTGATCTGATTCAAGAAGGATGCATTGGTCTGACTCGCGCAGTTGAGAAATTCGATCCAGAGCTGGGCTATAAATTCAGTACCTATGCCTATTGGTGGATTCGTCAAGCAATCAGCAGGGCAATTGACCAAACTGCATCAACGATCAGGGTGCCAACCTCTATGCACAACATGCTTCTCAAATTGAATCATTTGCCTCCTGGATTGAATGAGCAGCAGATTTGTGAGCATCTAGAGATTAGCGTTGTGCAGCTACGAAACCTTCGCCTCGCTCTAGTTGCAAAAAGAACCACCTCGTTAGATATGAAACTTGGCAGCGATGGTGATGGTTCTACCCTCAACGAACTGCTGTGTGATGAGCAGTCAACACTCGATATTGATAAGTTCCAGTGGGAGATTGTTAGGGATATGTTAGAAATACAAACTGAATTTGCTATTAATCATGACCAAGTGCTTCTCCGCCGTAATGTTATTGATGATGAAAGCCTTCAATCGATAGCTAATGAAATTGGGATTAGCCGTGAGCGCGTACGTCAGAGGGTTGAACGCGCAAAAAAACAACTTGCATCTAAGTTGATCGAGCACCGTGAGTTAGTAGCTTGAATGCAGATGTCTCTTCTCTGCCTTTAGCAGTGATTTTTTAGGCACTTAGGCAATAAAAAACCCAGTGAGTGACTGGGCTTTAGCTACTTATTGAACGGAGAGGGTCGGATTCGAACCGACGGTGGGCTTGCACCCACGCTGGTTTTCAAGACCAGAGCCATAAACCACTCGACCACCTCTCCTGGAGGCTTTGATATCTTATCATCTCGCCAACATTAATGCTAGGGCTTTATTTGCCTCTGTTTTGAACTCTTAATGGTATAACTTTTCTCGAAAGTGAGTTCTTGTTGCTCCAAGAAGGTTTGTAGATGTCATCAGTTTCGTTGTCTGGCTGAAATAATCCTGAAAGGATTCTCCTGCTTTTTGTATGCCTTGGTTGGTAATTGTTCGCGTTTCTAATGCTAGAGTCTGCTCCTGTGTAGTTTTTAGTTCAGCTGTTGGATTGTGATAATCTCTGTGCCATATTCTCTTGCCTTAGGCTTATCGAAGTTGACTCTGGGCATAAAAAAGGCTCAAACTAAGTGCTTGAGCCCTTTCTTCTATTTTAGCTGTTTGGCTTTGCTAAGGGTAATAGGCATTTATCAGAATCACATCCAGCCGGACCTGCTTCCGTAAGCTCACCATTGTCATACCTTTGCAAGGCATCAAAAAAGTCATCATTGACTCGGCGTTCAATGACTTCCTTCTGCATGCGCTCATAGGTTTGTGCATCGATGGGTTCAAATGGCAGGCGTGGAAACGTTGCATTGGCATCGAATCGTGCAAGGAGTGCCGCAGAAATGTATCCACCACCCTGTTGAATGGTTTGATGAAGAGCATCAGTTAAAGGTTCGATCTCATGCTCACGAAATTCGATCGTTGCCGATGTGTTGTGAGCGGTGAAGTTCGATTGGACTTGCATGTAGAAGTCAAATTGTGCCAATGCTGAAAAAGCATTGATATCAACAGTGTCTGCTCCTGGCAGATTGGCCCAGCTCACCTCTGTTGGGATTTCTACTAACCATTCCGTGCAGCGGGTATCAAATGGATCGTTCAAAAGACGACCTTGATCATCCTTATCCGACTGGGATGGAACCACGGTGTAGCCATAATCCATGCAGGCCATCGCTACAGGATCATTTTTGCGGAATGTGATCCTGCGGATGAATCGTTGAGCTTTGGGCGGATGCCATCCTGGTGCAGCACCTGTGAGAAGGCTTTTTGTCCCGGCTGGTTGAACTGTGGTGCAGCGGTTTGGACGTCGTAAATCATGTCGATCGCAATAATCCCAGACGGTTTCATTCACGATGGACTTCCACCGTTTTAAGTACTCAGCCTCTTGCTTCTTGTAGTTGAGTCCCTCCTCGGTTTCAGGCCTACCAGCCTCCCACCACTTCAACCATGGTGTACCAAAAGCATGGACGAAGAAGTCAAATAAGCCAGTAAAGCTCACACCCACAATTGGATCCCAGGCGCGACTCTGGCGGTAGCGATCCACCTCAAAGTTGTGATTGAGTAGACACGCAACTGAAAGTGCTCCTGCTCTGAAAGCGTCACGTTGTGAATCTTCATCCTTGGGGTCAATCTGGTTGAGATGCACTTCCGCAAGGTTGCAATGAAAATCTGCGCCAAGGATTTCACCACATGGATTTAAGCCGTAACGGCTCAGTCGATGCTCAAGTTCTTCTTCAGAGATAGGACCATGATTTTGTTGAAGCCAGAGACCAGCTTCCTGACGACCTTGGTCACAATAAATCTCGATAAATTCGCTTCTTAATTCTTGAGTTGATAGCAAATCAGCGTTAGAGCGAGCGAGTGCTTCTGGGGCGAATTGGATGGCGCCTTCTCCGCTGTGGAATTGACGCGTTACAGCTTCCAGCAGCACGTCTCTGCTTGGGCGAGTGTGATAAACACGCGTGTGGTTGGCCATTCGCAGAGCATCACGCTCAGGATTAATTCTCCAGTTCCCTTCCGAATCCTGTTGCCACAAGTTCTCCTTGGCTCCGGCTGCTGATGTGTCATCGGAAGCGAATTGACGCATTCCTGCGCTGCGGCGGATGTTGCCAGCCACAATTGTGACGGCTGCTTCATCAATTAATAGACAACATTCAATCGAAGTGAGCTTTCTGCCAATCGATTTACCAAGCAATTTTGCGACTCGTCCATATAGATCTTTCAGTTTCACTGGATTCGCCATGCCTCCGAAACCCTTGAGGGTTTCGCCGACGGGACGTACATCAGATAGGTCTATGTCGACCTTGACGTTTCTTCCTTCGAAACGAGGATCGCTACTTAGTTCTAAAAGCAATTGGTAGCTATCAACCCAACCTCGTCTGGTATCTCCGACCTTGATGGAAACGTTGTGATCGGTGATGTTATAAGTCGTTTTTTCTTGACGCAGCTCTGCAGGTGTGATTCCAATATTTGAAACGCTTAAGACTTCGATCGGGTTCGTGACGACTGGAAGCTGATCAATGAAGTGGGGCTCAATGATGGCTCCTGTTCCACATCCCATCATTGCTAAATCCATCATCAGCCCGAACGCTTCCCAATCCACAAGATTTGTGGAAGTGCAGTTGTAAGCCCCTGAAAAATTTTCAGGCTTTTCGATCCAAGGAGTGCCACCAATCCATTGCCAGCGACCTGAGGGAAGTGCTTTCTTCTCAGCTTGCATCCTTGCCAACAGATCCATTTCCTCAGCATTAAGGGAGCCAAGTTTTAGGAGTCCTGATCGATTTCTTTCCCCAACTTCGTGCCAGCTTTCTCGACCCTTGGGCAATCGACGGCTGTAAGTGCGATAAAACACAGGGTTGGCTGCGGGCGCACTGACAGGGAAATCACCGTTTGTTGGGGCGGTCCCAGTGGTTTGCGTATCTAGCTTTTCAGTGCGGCTTGGTGTGAGTGTCACTAGCGATAAACGATTTCTTGCCGGAATCTTAACGCCACCAATGGGGTTTGTATGTCTTTCTAGGCACCATCAACAGTGTTTGGCCTCTGGTGGCGGCGTTTTTTATGCCCAAATCTCGCTCCCTGCCACGATGGAAGTCTCCATACAGCAACAATCACCATGGTTGAGCGCCGCAGAAGCTTGCACCCATGGATAAAGCGTGCATTGGTTTGCGCGCTTGCCGTTGTGGTTTCGTTGCTTCCAACGCTGGGGCTCAGGTCAGCGCACGCTCGATCTGCTGATGTCGTTGCCGCTCCACCGAATGCAATTCCACTCCAAGAGCAGCCTTTTTATCCTTCCCTGCAAGAAATTTCGTCGTCTTGGACTGACATCGTTCTGGGTCAAGTTGTTGGAGAGAGTCCAAAAGTCACATTGCTGAACTTTTATGCCGTGATGGCAAAGGTTGGTCACCGTGCTGATTCGCTCGGACAACAGGCAACACTTGATAAGGGACTATTTTCTTCTAAAGAGCGGCGAGAGCAAATTGAAGATACAAATTTGTTGTTTGCTTTGGCTGTGAAGTCTCTTGACTCTTCACATTTTCCGGAGAGTGTTCGTAGCGATATGGCTGATGAGGCAGCGATACAACTTAAAACTGTTCTTGATTATGTCTTTTCGCACAGTCATCAGCCAATCCTAATTCCAAGCATTGCTGACTTGAAATCATCTGGTGATCAAGGCTCTGATCCAGTTGCTTCTTGGAGACTTCCAGGCACGGCAATTGAGCTGACGACTGTGCTTGACAGTGATACTAATAATCAAAATTTTTATTTTTCAAGTTATACGGTCTCATCTATCCATGAAATGTATGAAGAAATTCAAAATCAACCGTCAGTTAATCAACCTTTTGCAACACCTTATTTTTATAAAGACTTTATTTTTACTCCAGGATATCTAGTTCCTCCGAAATGGTATTTGATGCTTCCTGCCGGAATAAGGCGTGTTATTGAGATTCCTATTGAAGGACAAACACTCTTTCAGGTTGGATGTGCGTTCGTGGTTTTTACTCTCTATCTCTTGGTAATCTTTTGGCTTATTGGTCAATTGATTACAACCTATAGAGATTCTGAATCTCTTCAAATCCCTGTTTCTGATTGGCTTCAGGATAATATTGCTTGGACAAGAGTTCTTGTGATTTTACCTATAGTTTTACTGACTTACTTGACGGATCAATTCATAGATAATGTGATTAATTTCACCGGCCTTCCTTTGGTTCTTGCGATATACTTTTTTTACATCGTTTTTTATTTAACGGCAAGCATTTTCGTTTTTTATCTTTTAGAAGCGATTGGTCGTAGTGGTGCTGAGCTTTTGACGCGTCTGCGAGGTGGTCGTTCAACGCTTCAATTGCAACGGATCAGCAACCTGGTGATGCCTCTGAGTAGGGCTGGTGGTCTTCTCGTTGCGATAGTTCTCATTTATCGATTGTTGCTGTTATTGGGCTTGCCTGCTAGTACTGTTCTCGCTTTTTCAGCTGTTCCAGGCCTTGCTATTGGTCTTGGAGCATCAAAATTACTTGGAAATTTATTCGCTGGGTTGTCAATTCAGACGGATCGCCCGCTTCGTGTGGGTGAATTTTGCCAAATTGGTGACAATCTTGGCTTCGTGACGAAAATTGGTCTTCGTTCATTAGAACTTCAAACGCTTGAAAGTACCGTCAAGATTCCAAATTCCGTAGCTGATGAAGCTACTATTATTAACTACTCCAGGAGAGATAGTTTTCTGACGCCTAATCCACGGCAGGGTATGGAATTGCGCTTGCAATTGCCTTCTCACTTTTCACCCTTTCAGTTGGAAGAGTTGCTTCGTCAATCGCGTCTTCTTATCGAGGATCCTGAACGCCTCCACGGTTTGAAGCCAGAGTCATCTCTCGTGAGCTTGGATAATGATTCTGGAGATGGCAAGACATTAATTGTTTTCGTTTTGGTTGAACTTCATGGTTGGCCAGCTTATCTGAATATGAGAGAGACCTTATTGGTCCAACTTGAGGAATTGCTTGAGAGGATCGACTTGTATGAAATTACGATAGGTGTTTCCTATTCCACAACCTCTGAGAAGTTATTGCGTGTCCCCGATCTGCTGCGCTCCGCTGTCAATTACGACCCTGACCTTCATTGTGTTGCTTGTCGTTTATTGAAAATCTCTGCTTGTAGCTATGACCATGAGATTGAAATATCATCCACACATCGTATGCAGAACGATTTCGAAGACAGTATTCATAGGCTTCATCAGCGCTTCATTAAAGTGCTTGGTGATAATGATATTGAAATTCCCTTCCCCTCTCAGACTCTTTTTGTCGAGTCTCTACGTTCTGAAGTCTGATGCAACGTTGTCCCGAACCAGAATTGATGAATGCTTCTGATCAGGTGCTTGCCTATGCCGAAGCAGACTTTAGTGCTGGAGATCAAACTGTTTTGGAAGGTTTACTTGCATTGATTGATCATTCTTGTGTCACCCTTCCTCCAGGTAGTTTGATTCTGGATTTAGGTTGTGGACCTGGAAATATTTCTGAGCGGCTTGCTTCTTGTTGGCCCTTGTCTGATGTGATCGGTATTGATGGGGCCTCCGCCATGATCAGCGTGGCCAATCAAAGACGTTTCACTCGAAAGCCTGCTATTCAGAATTTGAAGTATCAACATATTGACTTGAGTCGTTGTTGTCTTGATGATCTGGAGCCGATAAGAGGTGCCTCTGTAATCGTTAGCAACAGCCTTCTTCATCATCTTCATAACCCTCATACGCTTTGGGATGCTGTCAAGCAGCTTGCTGCACCCAACGCTTTTATCTTGCATCGCGATCTACGTCGACCCTCCACTGTGCAGGAGGTCGATGCGCTTTGTGATCGCTATGTCAGTGGGGCTCCTGCCGTCTTGCAACGTGACTTTCGAGCATCCCTGATGGCTGCCTTCACGGCTGTTGAGGTCTGTGAACAGCTTGTCCTGGCTGGATTGAGCCAATTCACGGTGAAGGAGATTGGTGATAGATACCTCGAGGTGTCTGGTCGGTGGAGATCTTGATGCTTCCTTGCCCATTGACTGTCAGGCTGGTGGTGTCAACAGCGAGATCATGAGCACGCGTTTGGGAACTGAGAGCAGCGAGTCGTTGGACGCACTAAGTGGTGAGGATGGTCTGGCTGAAGCTGTGGCTCGACGTCGCAATTTTGCGATTATCTCCCACCCAGATGCAGGAAAAACCACGCTTACGGAGAAACTGTTGCTGTACGGAGGTGCGATTCAGCAAGCTGGTGCTGTGAAGGCTCGAGGCGAGCAACGCAAAGTTACCTCTGACTGGATGGAACTGGAAAAACAGCGCGGCATTTCGATTACTTCGACCGTGCTGCAATTTGACTACTCCGGTAGCACTATTAATTTATTGGATACGCCTGGTCACCAGGATTTTTCTGAAGATACCTACCGCACTCTCGCTGCTGCTGATAACGCGGTGATGCTTGAAGATGCTGCGAAGGGCCTCGAACCTCAAACACGCAAGCTGTTTGAGGTTTGCAGGATGCGTGAGATTCCTATTTTTACGTTCATCAACAAGATGGACCGTCCTGGAAGAGAGCCCTTAGCTCTGCTGGATGAAATCGAGGCTGAATTAGGTCTTACTCCATGGGCTGTGAATTGGCCGATTGGTAGCGGTGAACTGTTTCGTGGAGTGATCGATCGTCGGACGCGTCAGGTTGTTCTGTTTAGTCGTGCTGAGCGTGGTCGCCAGTCTGAGGAAAAGCTGTTGGATTTGGATGATCCGCAATTGAAAGATTTGGTGGAACCAGAGTTGCTCGCTCAGGCGGTTGAAGATCTTGAACTTCTTGAAGCAGCTGGCGCTGAACTTGATCTTGAATTGGTTCATGCCGGTGAACTCACCCCGGTCTTTTTCGGATCGGCCATGACTAATTTTGGTGTGCGTCCATTTCTCGATGCGTTTATGGATATGGCGCAAAAGCCTGTTGCACGGATTGGTACTGACGGTCCAGTGGATCCTTTACGTCCAGATTTCAGTGGGTTTGTTTTCAAACTGCAGGCGAATATGGATCCTCGTCATCGTGATCGTGTGGCGTTTGTCCGTGTTTGTAGTGGGCGTTTCGAAAAAGATATGTCCGTACGTCATGCCCGTACAGGCCGTACCATTCGTCTTTCGCGCCCTCAGAAATTATTTGGTCAAGATAGGGCTGTTGTTGAAGATGCTTATCCCGGAGATGTGATTGGCTTAAATAATCCTGGGATGTTCTCTATTGGAGATACTCTGTACACCGGGACAAAGGTTGAATATGAAGGGATTCCTTGCTTTAGTCCGGAAATTTTCAGTTGGTTGCGCAATCCAAATCCTTCTGCGTTTAAAAGTTTTCGCAAAGGAGTGAATGAGCTACGTGAGGAGGGTGCTGTTCAGATTCTCTATGACACAGACGAGAGTAAGCGCGATCCCATCCTTGCTGCCGTTGGTCAGTTGCAGTTGGAAGTGGTGCAGTATCGCCTTGAAAGTGAGTATGGCGTTGACACGCGTCTCGAACCTCTTGGTTTTCAGGTTGCACGCTGGGTGACGGGTGGTTGGTCTTCTTTAGAAGACGTTGGTCGTATCTTCAATTGCAAGACCGTGCGTGATGCATGGAATCGACCCGTGTTGTTGTTCAAAAATGAGTGGAATTTAAACCAACTTGTTGAGGAGCACCCTGAGCTTGAACTTAATACCGTTGCGCCTGTGGTCAGTGGTGTTGAGCCAATCAGTCTTTGAGTCGTGATTGTGGCTCTTGGCCACTCACAGCAACGCTTCGTGCTCGCCAGACTGGTCCAATGGATCTGCTTGTGTTGCGTCACGTCTGGCTTCTACGTCCGTGTCCCGACGGCGGAACCGAGTATGTATGTTTTCGTCCTGGGCAGGATCGTGTCGAGGTGGTTGAGGGCTATCACCTCCCTCCTCAGATGCCTTTAATCAAACGCCGAAAATGGCTCGATAGTGCTGAAGTACCCCATTGCAGACGGCAACTTGAAAAGAATCAAGGTTACAAACATGGTCAGCCTCTGTTTTGATTCAATTCAGCTCTCCCGATTGCGTGCTCCGCTCGATACGCTCATTAAAGAGTGAAGTGAATTAATGGCATCAGGGGTTGATCTCGGCTCGAGCTCAGAGTCCCAGGATCCTTATGAAAGGCTTGGAATCTCTGCTGATGCGGGGTTTGAAGAGGTGCAGAGGGCGCGTGAAACGTCCTTGAAAGCCGCTGGTGATGATCCAATGGCAAGGGCTCGTATTGAGACGGCCTATGACGCTGTCTTAATGGGTCGATTGCGCGAACGACAGTCGGGAACGATTAGCTCTGCTGCCGTTACGGCTTCTCGACTTGAGGATCAAAGCGCATCGAAGCCTTCAACGTCGCCAGTTAACACCTCTGCCCTTTTAACCAGAATTCGTAACCTCTCCTTACCTAGCCCCAAGTTGAACTCAGCAGGTTTTCTTCCGAGCTTGAGTTTGGTGGAGGGTCAAGGTCTGCTGGTAAGACTCATCGCTGGAGGGATCGGTTTACTGCTACTTCTCGCGGCTCCAACAGCTGTCGATTTAGTTCTAGCCCTCTCCACGATTGGCTTGTTTATTTCTCAGGTCAAGCGTGGTCGCAGACCACTGGGTGCTTTGGGTTGGAGTTTGGCTCTAGTGGCCTTGGGTTTGGTTTTGGGTGCGGTGATTGGTGCCGTATTCGCGACCCAGGCGGGTTTGCCCTTGAATCCGATTCTCCTAGAAGCATTACCAGCATATCTAGTTGTTCTTGCAGGAATATTGTTGTTGGTTTGAGTTAGATATTCATAGGCTATCGATGAGCTCCGATAAGTCTTTTTCATTAAGTTTGTAAAGCTCACTGCAGAAGTGGCATGTGATCTCAGCGCCTTTGTCTTCTTTGAGCATAATGTTGAGCTCATCTTTGCCAAATAATCTCATTGCGTTGATGCTTCTTTCTCTGCTGCAAGGGCAAGAAAATTGGATTGGTTGTAATGGTTCTCCAGCCGGGATTGGTTGAGGATCTAAGTCTGGAAACACGTCTTTGAGAAGATTTTCAAGGTGATCTTGATTGTCACGCAGATGTTTGCTGAAATTATTTATTTCACGACAGCGCTCCTCTAGCAAGGCAACCAATGCTGGCTCTTCTGCTGCTTTAGGTAGTACCTGTACTAATAGTCCACCACTGCATTCTAGCCCTTCTTGATTGATTGTTTCGCCAACAAAGACGGCTGAGGGTGTTTGTTCTGAGTGCAGTAAATATGATGCAACGTCTTCGCCAATTCCTCCACGAACTAATTCAACAGTGCTGCTAAATGGTTCTCCCTTGCCTTCGTCCCTTACAACATGAAGATAACCCGTGCCAGCAGCAGCATGGAAATCAAAGCTGTAGTGACCGGCTTCATCTTCAATCGGATCTAATTCAAGTTCTGGGTGTCCTACATACCCGCGAACGCGCCCATCCCTACCTGCATCGACAAACAGTCCACCGATGGGTCCATCGGAGCCAATGCGCAAGTTCACGCGGCCGTGTCGCACCTTCATCGAGCTGGCTAGCAACAGCCCAGCACTCATTGCACGCCCGAGCATCACGGTCGTTAAGTAGGAGAGGTGATGCCTCCGCCTCGCCTCGCGAGTGGCCTCTGTGGTGATCACCGCCACAAGCCTGATGCCTCCGCCAGCTGCCGTGGCCCGGACAAGGCAGTCACCCATGGCGTTTGTTCATCGCAGGGGCAATGGTGACAGAGCGTGGAGTCGTCCCTCTCTCAAGGTCCAATGGTTTCCGCTCCACTCCTCAAAGAGATCCGGTTCATGGGTCACCACGATCAGCAGTCGATCTTGGCCGAGATCTTGAAGTAACTCGAGCACTTCGGAGCGCACAGACCAATCAAGACCAGCGGTTGGTTCATCCAACAGCAACACTTGTGGGCGGCGTAGCAACTGCACCGCTAAGGCAAGGCGTCGTTGTTGCCCTCCGCTCAGGCGTTCTGGGGCCTGTCTCAGATCCACATCACCGAGACCTACGCGCCTCAGCACATTGCTTCTCTCCTCACTCCCAAGCCGTTTGTGACCAAGCTTTAATTCCTGAGACACATTCAATCCGAGAAAGTGGCGTTCAGGAAACTGAAACACCACGCCACACAGCCAGCGCCTTTGCCGTCGCGTGAGCGCTTCCTGATTCCAGTGGATTGAGCCTTTCTGCGCTCCTGCTAAGCCACTGATCACCTCGAGCAGGCTTGTTTTTCCACTGCCGCTATTGCCTGAGATCAACACCGGCTCGCCTGGCGATGCTTTGAGGTTGATGTCGTTCAGGACCACGCGTTCTGACGTCGCCGGCCGGAATCGAATGTTGTTCAGCTCCAGCATTGGGCTTCGATGATTCTGTTGATTGCAGTGCTGTGTTCAGCATGATTGATCATGATCGTGGCCGTTCTCTTTTGAGGCAGCGATGATGAGAAGGTCTCAGATAGGCCATGGACGTTCGTTTTCGAGAGGTTGATCCGTTTAATTGCTGGGTGTGGCTTCGGTTTAGTGAAATCCCTAGTCAAGGGGAGCGAAATTATGTGGATGGCATCTTTGACAGCTGGTATGTGATCGGTCGGCTTGGTGGCTTCAATGCCGAAAACCTTCAGGTGCATGAAGAAGCAGAAGATCTGAGCTTCATGCGTTACGACAACGACGATGCCTCCTCAGCGATGCCGGCCTTGATGCACAACATGGGTCAACTCGAGTACCACGAGGAGTGGGCTCGCTGCTGGTTGGATTTGGGTACCAGTGATGGAATTGGCCTAGACGTCTTAATCAATGCGTTGAGGCAACTCAACTCTGATGTTGTGCAGCTGGATCAATTGCTGATCGGTGGCGTCAATGAAGATTGGCCTGTTGAGGATCACCCCGACAGCGTGTTTCCAAACATGAACTGACTCTTTGTTAAATTGAGACGTCCTATTCACCCCGCACACCTGTCCGTTTCGGGTGCTGGACGTTGTGCTCTGAGTTTTTGCTCACCACACGCCATACCTGACAGGTGGAGGCGAACCCGAAACCCCTAAACAAACATGGCTGTTGTCACTCTCGCCGAGATGATGGAGGCTGGTGCCCACTTTGGTCACCAGACCCGTCGTTGGAACCCCAAG
The DNA here is from genome assembly GCF_014279835.1 of Synechococcus sp. MVIR-18-1. Taxonomy (NCBI): domain Bacteria; kingdom Bacillati; phylum Cyanobacteriota; class Cyanophyceae; order Synechococcales; family Synechococcaceae; genus Synechococcus; species Synechococcus sp. MVIR-18-1. Next base: position 1,104,773 of record NZ_CP047942.1, read on the forward strand.
ATGTCGCGCTACATCTACTGCGCGCGCAATGGAGTTCACATTATTGATTTAGTGCAGACAGCTGTCTGCATGAATAACGCCTACAAGTGGGTGCGCACAGCTGCGCGGAGCGGCAAGCGTTTCCTCTTTGTTGGTACCAAGAAGCAAGCGTCTGAAGTTGTGGCTCAAGAAGCCCTTCGCTGCGGATCGTCGTATGTGAATCAGCGCTGGTTGGGCGGAATGCTCACCAACTGGACCACGATGAAGGCCAGGATTGATCGACTTAAAGATCTTGAGCGGATGGAATCGAGTGGTGCCATCGCTATGCGCCCTAAGAAAGAAGGTGCGGTTTTGCGTCGTGAACTCGAGCGACTTCAGAAGTACTTGGGTGGTCTTAAGAACATGCGTCGGATTCCCGACGTCGTGGTGCTTGTAGATCAGCGCCGTGAAACCAACGCAGTCCTCGAGGCTCGCAAGCTCGATATCTCTTTGGTTTCGATGTTGGACACCAACTGCGACCCCGACTTGTGTGAGGTTCCTATTCCTTGCAACGATGATGCGGTCCGTTCGATTCAGTTGGTGTTGAGCCGTTTGGCTGACGCGATCAACGAAGGACGCCATGGCGGTCAGGACGGCCGTGGCGATGATGGCCAGGGCTGACATCAGCCTCTAAAGCCTTAGCTTTCGCCGCTGCGTGTTCATAGCCGTAGCGGCATTCACATAGACCCCCCACTTAATTCACCTCATGGCGGCCGTTTCAGCCAAGCTGGTTAAAGAACTGCGCGACAAAACCGGCGCAGGGATGATGGATTGTAAGAAAGCCCTGGGAGAAACCAGTGGTGATACGACGAAAGCGATCGAATGGCTTCGTCAGAAAGGCATCGCAAGTGCCGAAAAGAAATCAAGTCGTGCAGCTGCAGAAGGAGCGATTGGCAGTTACATCCACACGGGTGCTCGCGTGGGAGTACTGCTAGAGCTCAACTGTGAGACTGATTTCGTCGCCCGTGGTGATCTCTTTCAGGGATTGCTTCGCGACGTTTCGATGCAAGTTGCAGCCTGTCCAAACGTGGAATACGTCAGCACCGACGAGATTCCTCAAGACATTATTGATCGTGAGAAATCGATCGAAATGGGTCGCGATGATCTGGATGGCAAGCCAGATCAGATGAAGACCAAAATTGTCGAAGGACGTATCGGCAAACGCTTGAAGGAATTGTCCTTGTTGGATCAACCTTTCATTCGTGACAGCTCAATGTCTGTGGCCGATTTGGTCAAGGAAGTGGCTGGAAAAATTGGTGAGAATGTCAGGGTTCGCCGCTTTACTCGATACACCCTTGGTGAAGGCATTGAAATCGAGCAAGTCGACTTTGCTACGGAAGTGGCATCGATGACAAACAGCTGATTTTGACGGCTGAGACTCACGCCACGAGGGGCTACGAGCCCAAGGAACAGCTGCGTCGGCTTCAACAACGATGCCGACGCCTAGTTCCTTTGCTCTATCGAGAGCAAGCGCTTTATTTACAACTAATGCGCAACCTCTTGTTGTCGAGCGTACGCAATGCGGTTGGTCATCTCTTGTGTGAACGGGGTGAACGATTATCGCGAATGTCCTCGGAGCAACAGGCTGAACTTCAGCTGACCTTTGATGGACTTATTCAGCGCTGTTCCTGCCTGCTGACTGTTGAGCAGCTCATGGATCTCGACAGGCGTCTTCAGAAAGAAGCATCGGAGTTTCGCCAGCAAGCCCAACGCGAGGTGAACCAGTCTCTTCAGGCTGATGCTGAGAGTGAACCGCAAGAGATCCATCGTGGCGGGATTGAGTTGAGCCTTAGCCCTCCCATTGAGCATCCTGATCTTCTCGAGGGATTGCTTCCACGAATGGATGCTGAGGTTGATGTTGATCTTCCATCTGTGGAGCCAGTGGATGAGCAGCCGCAGCCTGTTCAGGATTCGATTGATTCTGAGGCTGCTTCCGACGGCACGACAGCTGACTTTGATCTGTTGCGCTCCCTGTTTTTGATGGCTGGTGAGGCCATGCAGCAGGGTGATTCGGCTAGCGGGCCAGCGAGTTTTGAATCCGATGCCTCCGGACTTGGTGCATCCGTTGTCCCATCAGATCAGCTGGAGGAGGAATTGCTCCCCTCGATGCCAGTGGAGTTGGTGAACTGGCTCGATGGACAGGACGCCGCCTTAAGCCGCAGGATTCGAAATTTGTCCCACGCGCTCAATGTTGAGTTGCTGAGAGCAGGTTTGGTTAGCAGCCTTCTTCCAACCACGCTTCTGGATGCAGCGATCGCTGGACAGCTGCAGGCGCTTCCTTCGCCATCGAATCTTTTAAGGCTCAAGCTTCCCTTGCCGATTCCCTCTCAAGACCAGCAGTTGGAAATCCTCAGCGTTTTGGTGAGGCCCGCTGATCTGGAATATGACAATGGTTCGCTGCGGCAGAGCCGCTACCGATTGCGACAACATCGCAGCAATTTGCTCACAATGGTGCAGCAGCAGCGGCATTGGCAAAGCCGTCTTACTAGTCAGGAGGTGCAGAGTCAGTGGTGGCCCAATCCGCCGACGACAGCTCAGGACTGACCCCGCCGCTGGATCGTCAGGGCTTGGAATGTTTTCTTGCCTGGCTTCGGCCGCTTCAGCAGTCGCTCTCCTTAGAAGCTGATAAGGGATTTCTCGATCTTCAAGGTCGTCATGAACGGTTTCATGCCTTCTTGAGCCGCCAATTGGCAACGCCACCCCCGGTGACTTTGCCTAAAGACAGCTTGATGCGTCTGCAGTCTTTAGCGACTGATTTTGCTGCGTATCCCGAACTTGGTGATGCCGGTCGCCGCCGGCTCGTCACTGGCACCCGGCAATGGCTTCACGGTTTGCGCGCTCGTCTTGAGCCATCGGCACCGATGGCACCCCCGCGGATCAGGGTGTCGTCGTCTCCACAGACTTCTGGGCGATCAACGAACCAACCTTTTACGCTCGATTTGGAGTCGCCGCTTGCCAGGGTTCATGGGATTGGTCCCAAGTTGGCGGAACGATTAGCAAGCCTTGGTCTGCTTGTCGTTCGGGATTTGATTCAGCATTACCCACGCGACTACGTCGATTACTCCGCCTTACGCAGAATTGAGGCGTTGGAGGCTGGAGAAACCGCAACGATTGTGGCCACGGTGCGTCGATCCCATGGCTTCACCAGTCCTCGCAACCCAAATCTTTCGATTATTGAGTTGCAGCTTCAAGACCCCACCGGTCGGATCAAGGTGACGCGATTTTTGGCAGGAAAACGATTTAGTAATCCTGCATACCTGCATGGCCAGACCCGTCAGTACCCTGCCGGCGCCACCGTGGCGGTGAGTGGTTTGGTAAAAAGCGGGCCGTATGGCATCAGCTTTCAAGATCCGATCATTGAGGTAATGGAGAGCGCCAATGCACCGTTGCGTTCTCGCCAGATCGGCCGGTTGTTGCCTGTGTATCCGCTCACTGAAGGACTCACTGCCGATCGTTTTCGAAGCTTGGTGGAAGCGGTTTTGCCCGCTGTTCGTCTTTGGCCTGACCCCCTGCCAGCGCCGCGCCGTGAAGCCCTTGGCTTGCTAGCTCGCGATCAAGCGCTGGTTGCCATCCATCGACCAGAAACCAGTGAGCAACTGCAGCAAGCACGTCATCGTTTGGTGTTTGACGAATTTCTTCTCCTTCAGCTCAGCTTGATGCAACGCAGAGCCGCCCTGCGTCAGCGTTCAGCGCCTGTGCTGCATGGGGGGGGAGAGCACCAAGGATTGGTCGGCCGTTTTTTGTCTCTGCTTCCGTTTGAACTCACGGGTGCTCAGAAGCGGGTGCTCGCGGAAATTGAACAGGATCTGGTGCGCCCCGAACCGATGGCGAGGCTCGTGCAAGGGGATGTGGGAAGTGGAAAAACCGTTGTGGCGATTGCCGCGCTGCTGCGTGCTGTGGAAGCTGGGTGCCAAGGAGCCTTGATGGCGCCAACAGAAGTGTTGGCGGCGCAGCACTACCGCAATTTGTGCAGTTGGTTGCCTCCACTGCACGTCAGCGTGGAGCTGCTCACTGGCTCCACTCCACGACGCAGCCGACGACAAATTTTGAGCGATCTCTCCGGCGGAACGTTGCGCATCCTTGTGGGAACCCATGCCCTCTTGGAGGATCCAGTTGCCTTCGATCGTCTGGGATTGGTGGTGGTTGATGAGCAACATCGCTTTGGAGTGCGTCAACGCAACCGTCTTCTCGACAAGGGCTTGCAACCCCATTTGCTCACGATGACCGCTACACCGATTCCGCGAACCCTGGCGCTTTCGCTCCATGGTGATCTCGACGTGAGTCAGATCGATGAACTCCCTCCAGGTCGAACACCGATTCGCACCAAGGTTGTGAAGAGCTCTGAGCGTGAGGAGGCCTATGAACTCATCCGGGAACAGGTGCTTCAGGGCCAGCGCATTTATGTGGTGCTTCCCTTGGTGGAGGAATCAGAAAAAGTGGATCTTCGCTCAGCGGTTGATGTGCATCGTCAGCTTTCGGAGGAGGTATTTCCAGAGTTCAACGTCGGACTGCTCCATGGCCGATTAGCCAGTGCTGACAAGCAGGCCGTGATTGCTGATTTTGCTGGCGGTGCCACACAGATTTTGGTTTCTACCACCGTGGTGGAAGTGGGGGTGGATGTTCCTGAAGCCAGTGTGATGGTGATTGATCATGCCGATCGGTTTGGCTTGGCTCAGTTGCACCAGTTGCGGGGACGGGTGGGTCGTGGAGCGGCCGCTTCCTACTGCTTACTCGTGAACGACAGCCGTAATCCTTTGGCCAAACAACGGCTTGAAGTTTTAGTCCGTTCCAATGATGGATTTGAGATTGCTGAAATGGACCTGCGCTTTCGAGGTCCTGGTCAGGTGCTAGGCACCCGTCAATCGGGTTTGCCTGATTTAGCGCTCGCGAGCCTCGCAGACGATGGCTCTGTCTTGGAGGAAGCCCGGGATGAGGCGGCAAGCATCCTCAAGGAGGATCCCGACCTCAAATGTTATGAGCACATGCGTGTGCTGTTGGAACAGCAACGCAAGCGTTCAGCCGCCGCTGTACAACTCAATTAGTCCTTCACTCGTTCGAGATCGCATCCGGGATGCGTTGTGATCAAGAACCTGGCAATCTGCTGACAGCGTTTTTAGTGTCGCGTCATCATGCTGCGTCCATGGCATTCGATCTTGATTGACGATTGCGGTGAATTCCTGCGACCGCTGCGCTCTGTTGTGATCTGCATGGAGCCACACCCCTATGTGTCATTGGGGGCGCCCTATGGGAATGCAGCAGATCCCTTTTGTCTTCGCCAAGGAGTGAGAAGTCGTTTGCTGGCTGCTCAAGTTCATCTCCAAGGAATCACAAGCGGGGTTGGACTCCAACCACTTCGGTTTGGAATCTTCGATGCCTGGCGTCCCGTGTCAGTTCAATCCTTCATGGTGAGCCACGCCATTGAGCAGGAGTGCGCACGCCAAGGCATTGATCCAGAGGATTCAGAACAGCTGAATCGTTTGGAAAGCGTTCGCTCTGAGGTGGCACGTTTTTGGGCTCCACCGAGTTCTGATTTTTCGATACCGCCTCCCCACAGCACTGGAGCTGCTGTGGATCTCACTCTCATTGATGCAAAGGGGAACCCCTTGGATATGGGGGGGGAAATTGATGCGATCGGCCCCGAGTCTTTACCGCTTCACCATGCTGATGCAGCGCTGAATCATCCTGATGGGACCGCTGCTTTATTCCATAGCCGTCGTTGTTTACTGCATCGTGTGATGACTCAGGCGGGATTTGTGCGTCACCCGAATGAGTGGTGGCACTTCAGTTTTGGTGATCAGCTTTGGGCTTGGACTGTTCAAGCGGATCGTGCCATTTATGGACGGGATCCAGACTTGTTCAGTTTGAAATCTTGAGCATCTCTTGAACGGTGGCATCACCAAGTTTACTGATGTGTTCGCCAAAGCCCCGCCGCCCGCCAGCTTCTTTCCAACTTTGAAGCAAGGGTTCGATCGTTGCTTCAAGGTCCTCAAGAGGCATCTTCTGTAGGAACGGACGGGCTAACTGCTGCAAATTGGCGCTCCCACCAAGCCAGAGCTGATATTGATTGACACCGCTTCCTACAAGGCCAAGTTCAGCCATATATGGACGGGCGCACCCATTCGGGCATCCGGTCATACGAACAAGAATGGATTTTTTAATCTCTAGCTGCTTGAGCTGGGAATCCAGTCTTTCGAGAACATCGGGAAGAACTCTTTCCGATTCAGTAACGGCTAGTCCGCAGGTGGGTAGGGCTGGACAGGCGAGGGCATGCCGTACGAGGGGAGAAACCTCTGCTGGAAGTTCAAACCCTAATTCGGACAACTCACTTTTGATGGATGATTTTTGACTAGAACCAATATTGCAGAGGAGTAAGTCTTGATTTGGGGTGAGTCGTATTTCTAGTTGATATCTATCAACAATGGAGCGAATCCCTTCCTTAACAGTTCCTTCCAGCCGGCCACACATGAAAGGGAGTCCCACAAACCATAGACCTGGCTTTTGGCGATGCCAGCCTAGATAATCCATTAATTTTGCAGGCGGTTCCTGAATTAAACTTTTGATATCCTTTTTAAAATAGTCCTTGATCAAGGTTTCGCGGAACCATTGAATCCCACGATTGTGCAAAAGATATTTCATGCGAGCATGTTTTCTTACTTCGCGATCTCCATGATCTCTTTGCAACGCCATGATTGATTGCAGGAGGTCAAATATATTCTCAGCCTCTACATAACCCAAGGGATCTGCAATTCGTGCAAACGTATCTTCTTGATTATGCGTTCTTCCTAGGCCTCCACCCACATAAACATTGCACCCGCGCATACTTCCGTTCTTGTTTGTGAATAGAACGAGCCCGATGTCTTGTGTGAGTAGGTCAACTGAGTTGTCTCCGGGTACGGTGACAGCAACTTTAAATTTCCTAGGAAGGTAAGTATCACCATAAATTGGTTCATCCTGGCTTCCGGAAAATATCCCTTCTTCGAATTGCCTTTCTCGGGCTTGCTTGACAAGTTTTGCAGGTTTAAATCGGTAACTAAGGTCACCATCAACCCACATGTCTAAGTAAGAACCTTCAGCCGCTTTGGGGCTTAGCAGGTCAGCAATCTCGTCAGCAAGTTTTCTGGCAGCTGGGTATCCATTGTTTTCAAATGGTGCTGCTGGTGCCATAACGTTTCTATTGATATCACCACAGGCGGCTAAAGTAGAACCCAAATTTTTAATGATCGTGCCAATGACTGTTTTAAGGTCGGATTTCGGGATGCCATGCATTTGAAAGGCTTGGCGTGTAGTGATGCGTAGTGTTCCGTTTCCGTATTGATTAGAAAGGTCGTCCAGAGCCGAAAAAAGTTGTGCCGGAACTCTTCCGCCTGGATTTCTAAGGCGAAGCATCATCTGCCAACACTTAATTTTATCCGTTTTTCTTAATTCTCGATGATTCTGTTGGTAACTCCCATGAAACTTCAGTAGCTGAACTGCATCTTCACTAAAGCGAATCTCTTCATTGCTCAGCTCTGTCAATAACGGTTCTCGAAGATGCCCGCTGTAGAGCTTCCGCTTTTCAGCCTTAGACAGAGCTGTGTCAATCGATTCTGTAGGTATTGAAGGGCCATCAAGCTTCCGATCGCGCCCAGCTTCTTGCGTCCCTGAGGTTGTCGTCAAACCTTCGTTCACGGATTCAAGGGATAGGTCTTTTGAAACTAGCGAAGCGGCTTCCAATACAGTCAATTCCTACATATCCAATCGGCGTGTCCTCAACATTCCTGCTTGAAATCGGTACCGAGGAACTGCCCGCAGAGTTTGTGCACTCGGCATTGCAGCAGCTTCAGCAAATGGTGGCGTCCGACCTGAAGGACCTTCGCTTAAGCCATGGCCAAGTCAGGGTGTCGGGGACACCTAGACGCCTTGCTGTGGTGGTGGACTCGTTGATTGATCAACAGCCTGATTTAGAGGAAGAACGCAAGGGACCTCCCGTGAAGCAGGCCCTGGTGGATGGGAAACCCGGTCCTGCCGCTTTGGGTTTTGCGAAGCGTTGCGGTGTGGATCCTTCAGAACTCCAAGCGCGTGACACGCCGAAGGGGCCTTGTCTATTTGCTCGGGTTTGTACCCCAGGTGACACCACCACAACCCTTCTCAATGAGCGCATTCCTGCCTGGATCAATGGCTTGCAAGGCAGGCGATTCATGCGTTGGGGCAATGGCGATCAACGCTTTAGCCGTCCTGTTCGTTGGCTCGTATCGCTGTATGGATCTGAGCTGATTCCGGTCACTCTTTCTGCGGCGCAACCACCTGTTCAAAGCGGTCGATTGAGTCGATCCCATCGTCTTCGCAACAGCACATTGGAGATCGAGCACGCGGATGAATATTTCGATGCCTTAAAGAAGGCTGGTGTGATGGTGGATCGATCCCAACGCGAGCAATTGATTCGCTCAGCTTTGGACACAGAGGCCGCAGCATGCTCTGCCTCTGTTGACTGTCCCGAAGGTTTATTTGAAGAGTTGGTTGATCTTGTGGAGGCACCCAGAGTGCTGAGTGGGGAGATTGCTGATTGTTATCTCGATCTGCCACCTGAGGTGATTGTCACGGTGATGCAATCCCACCAGCGCTATGTCCCGTTGAAACGCGAGAACGCGCATCACGATCCTTTGGCACTTCAGGCACGCGACGTCCTGCTGTCGAAGTTTTTGCTGGTGAGCAATGGCCTCGAGCCTGCGGACGCAACCATCGTGCGGGGCAATGAGCGGGTGTTGGGTGCCCGCTTGGCCGATGCGGAATTTTTCCTCAATGTGGATCGGAAAAGTCCGAGCGAGTCGCGCCGGGATGCCCTGGATCGCGTCACCTTCGCGAAGGGGCTCGGAAGTTTGCGCGATCGATGTGAGCGGATGTCTTGGATGACAGAGCAGTTGATCGAATCGCTTTCGATTCCTTCAGACATCGCCATGCATGCCAAGCGAGCAGCTCACTTCTGCAAGCATGATTTGGTGAGCCAGATGGTGGGCGAGTTCCCTGAGCTGCAGGGTTTGATCGGCGGTAAATACTTGCTCGAGGAGGGGGAAGATCGTCAGGTCGCTCTTGCAGTGGCTGAGCACTACCAGCCCCGTGGTGCTGGAGATGCTCTTCCCTCTAGTGATGCAGGAGCGTTGTTGGCCCTTGCGGAACGCTTGGAACTGCTACTAAGCATCTACTCCAAGGGCGACCGCCCCAGTGGTTCATCCGATCCTTATGCCCTGCGTCGGGCTGGAAATGGCATTGTTCAGATTCTTTGGGATCGCGGTTGGCGTCTTTCTTTGCAGAGCTTGCTTTCGGATGCAGCCTGTTATTGGGCGGAACGATTCCCCTCCTTTGCGGTGCAACCTGAGGCTTTAGTGGCCGATCTGTCGCTTTTACTGCGGCAGCGAATGGTCTCTCAGTTCGAGGAGGATGGCTTTCCAGCTGATTTGGTTCAATCCGTAGCAGGAGAGGCCGTCGGCGATGCGCGTTTGCTTCGTGATCCAGTGGATGCTCGCGAACGTCTTGTTTTGCTGCATCAGCTTCGTCGCGATCAGCGGCTACAGGCGGTCCAGGCTGTGGTGCAGCGCGCTGCAAAACTTGCCGAGAAAGGTGATCTTGGGGCCGATCAGCTCACAACTTCGGGAGTGGTTGCCTCCGATTTGTTCGAATCAGCAAGCGAAGCGGCTCTATTGCAATCGCTCAATGAGCTGTCTCCCCTTGCTCAATCAGGCAATTACAACCAGCTTGCGGAAGGGTTGCAGGGTGCTGCGAAAGCGCTGGAGGCCTTTTTTGATGGTCCGCAAAGCGTGATGGTGATGGCGGACAATCTCGATGTCCGCCGCAATCGCCTCAATCTTCTTGGTGTCTTGAAAAATCAGGCATCAGTCCTGGCGCAATTTGATTGCATCCAGTCCTGATGCCTCACCAGGGTTTCAGCTTGCTGTGACCTTGGAGCGCTCTTCCTCGATCTCCGCTTCACCTTTTTTGACTGCATGACCAGAGGTCTGCGCTTTGATGGCTTGGGCCGCTTCATCGGCAAGGAAGTCACCATCGGATCGCCCCACCGCTGAAGGTACGCAGTCGTAGCTCGAAGGGGCTAAGGCTTGACCGCGCAGAAGACTCCCAAGGGTGCGAGCTGTGAGTTTCACCTGCTGCCAGGGATTCATCATCACCACTTTTTTGTACAGATAGCTGTCGAAGGTCAGCTTCTGGACATCTTGGTCATCGCACATTTCGACGAATGCTTCACGGGCAGCATCGGTGCGATAAAAGATCCGTTGAAGAATATCGAGCACGATGTACGTTGCTCCGTACTTGCGGTCCCAACGTTTCAGGTAGGTGTTCTTGATCTCCTTTTCAGTAGGCATTTGGGTGCCGTTTTTGGAGATTTCCACGATCGCTTCCGCACACATGCGACCACTTTTTGCGGCGAAGTAGATGCCTTCACCGGAACTTTTGGTCACGTAGCCAGCTGCATCTCCAACCAACGCCATGCGACCCACCACTCGGCGAGGACGGGGATGCTCTGGGATCGGATGCGCTTCCACCTTGATGACTTCGCCCTTGAACAGGCGCTTACGGGCGCGTTCGCGAATGCCTTTTTGAAGACCTTTAATCAGGGACTGATTTTCTTGCATGGTCCCTGTGCCCACGGCGACGTGGTCGTATTTAGGGAACACCCAGGCATAGAAGTCAGGTGAGACATCTGTTCCTACGTACATCTCGGCGAGATCTTCGTAGTAGGCCATTTCTTCTGCTGGCAGCTTGATGCGCTCTTGGAAGGCAATCGCCACTTTGTAATCACCGGCATCCATCGCTTTCGCGACGCGGGAGTTAGCTCCATCGGCGCCAATGATTAAATCCACATCCAGGCTTTTCATCTCGCCGGTGGGACCGCCTGCGCTGTAGTCGGCGTAGTGAATGGTGTAAGGACCTTGGCGTTTGTCACCTGTGTCGATCTTTTGCACCAACCCATTGATCAGAGTGGTGCCTAAGTCGGCAGCGCGATTGCGCAGGAAAGAGTCGAACACCTCGCGTCGACACATACCTATATAGGCATTGTCGTCGTAACCGAGTGGGTCCAACTTGATATCAACCTCCCGATTGGAGGGTGAAATCATCTTCATGTTCCGAACTTTGCGGTCGATGATCGAATCCGGAAGATCGAATTCCTCAACCATGCAAAGCGGAATCGCTCCCCCGCAAGGCTTGGCGTTATCGAGTTTTCTCTCGAATAACCAAGTCTTGATGCCGGCCCGTGCAAGCACTTCTGCGGCACAGGATCCGCTCGGTCCACCACCGACAACGGCAACTCTCAGCATCTCAGCAAACTCCGCCGGGTCATTGATTTCAAACTAATCACGCATCTTGAAAAGGGCTACTAGGCCCTAGCCGACCCCCTTACGATTGAAACAACACTGCATGATTCCTCTGGGAAGGGTCGCCGCCACTCGCCGAAGCACCCGGGATGACATTCCTGTCGCCCGACGCTCGAAACCTGCTCCTCGCAAGCGTGGCAGCGGGTTTGGTGTGTTTTTCGCGTGTCTCTTTGTGGGTGGAGGCAGTTTGGCTGCTGTTTGGTTTGGCCCTGGATTGCTGGCAAGTCGTTCTTTTTTGTTTCCATCGGCTCCAGTTCCAGTGGTGGATGGGATTGAAGCGCCGCCAGATCAAGACGGTCGTCTGCTTGGACACTTTCCTTATGAGGAGGCGATTGTCAGCCAACTTGTGCCCGTTGAGGCAGGAATTGAGCTGCATCAAGATGCAGCACTCGCACTGGACTCGATGCGCCGTGCCGCAGCCTCAGATGGAATCGATCTGAGGCTGATCAGTGGCTATCGCTCTCATAACTTGCAGCAGGGGATTTTTTTTGATGTGAAATCAGAAAGAAATCAAACGGCCGAAGAACGGGCCAAGGTTTCTGCTCCGCCCGGCTATTCCGAACACAGCACTGGCTATGCGATTGATCTTGGTGATGGCAGTCGCCCAGATACCAATCTTTCGGTTTCCTTTGAAACGACTCCGGCATTTCGTTGGTTGCAGGATTACGCCGCCAGCTATCACTTCACGCTGTCTTTTCCAGAAGTGAACCCTCAAGGTGTGAGCTATGAGCCATGGCATTGGCGTTTTGAAGGGTCAGCCGATGCATTGCGTCAATTTGAACCGGCACGTCAGCTAGCTCTTGGACGTTGAACACATCATCTTTCCCAGCGTTGCTTTCCCCAGCTCCAAGAGCGTTCCCTTGCCATGCCCTTAGAGGTGTTTGTGCGAGGGGCCTTATGCGTGGCCTATTCCTATCAGTGCCTCAGCAGTGATCCGAAATGGCAAAGCACCTGTCTGTGTCGATCAGAACATGTGGTGACTCCGCTGGATCTGGGGCTTCAGCCCGTTTTGGCTGATGGAGAGCGCGGTAACACCATGAGTCAGGCCGTTTTGGAGATAACCCGGGATCACGGTTTAGGTCGTGAGCGTTTGGGCGGTACGGGCTGGTCTCTTGCGCTTGTGACGTCTCGTTGAATCTTGCGAATCCGCTGAGCTTGCTTTGGTTCCTCGAGTTCTGGGGGCTCGATCGTCTAACAGCCAGTTGTGATTTGAATCTCAGCTAATTGCTTGACTTGGTGGAGGATTCTCCACCGGAACGGATCGAGGTTTTGTGGAGCACCCGCTGAAAACAGATCATGGCTGTCGCAATACTCTCTTCAACGGCAAGCCATAAACAGGAGTCGAGGATCTATGTGCCCTGCTTCATGCGGGAATCAAACGCTATTGCCTGAATCTTTTCGATGAAGACGCCTAGGCAACTCGACTCAGGATTCAGCCTTAGAGCGATGCTCTTTTGGGTCACCCCCTCTCAGCGGACGTATGGAAGAGGGAGCAAATCGATCAAGGGCTTGGCGTTACGCGTGGCAGTTTGCGCATCGGAAGCGAAAATCAAGCGTTACAAGTCTCACTTTGAGATAGCATGTCGCGGCTGCGCCTGCTGGCGTTCCCAAGTTTCCCTTATAACGTTACGGACCTCATGAGCGCCCAGAATAAGGCGATTCGCAACATAGCGATCATCGCCCATGTGGATCATGGCAAAACCACTCTTGTGGATGCTCTGCTCAGCCAGTCCGGAATCTTTCGCGACAACGAGGCCGTTCCAACCTGCGTTCTTGACTCCAATGATTTAGAGCGGGAACGCGGAATCACCATCCTTTCGAAGAACACGGCGGTTACTTATAACGACACGAGAATCAACATCGTTGATACGCCTGGTCACGCTGATTTTGGCGGAGAAGTTGAGCGTGTGCTCGGCATGGTGGACGGATGTTTGCTGATCGTTGATGCCAATGAGGGGCCCATGCCCCAAACCCGCTTTGTCCTCAAAAAAGCCCTCGAACAGGGCTTGAGGCCGATTGTGTTCGTTAACAAGATTGACCGTGCGCGTGTTGATCCAGAAACGGCTGTAGATAAAGTTCTTGACCTTTTTATAGAGCTTGGTGCTGATGACGATCAGTGTGATTTCCCTTACTTGTTTGGTAGTGGTTTAGGCGGTTTCGCGAAGCCCGACATGAAAACAGAGAGCGACAACGTGCGTCCTCTGTTTGATGCGATTTTGCGTCATGTACCACCCCCTGTTGGTGATCCTGAAAAGCCACTTCAGCTTCAAATTACTACCCTTGATTACTCAGATTTTCTTGGACGAATCATTATTGGACGCGTTCATAATGGTGTGATCAGGCAGGGTCAAAAAGCATCTCTTATTAAGGATGACGGCAGCATAAAAAGAGGACGTATTAGTAAGCTTTTGGGCTTTGAAGGTCTGCAAAGAGTTGATATCGAAGAAGCATCTGCTGGCGATCTTGTTGCAGTTGCTGGTTTCGATGATGTCAATATCGGCGAAACGATTGCATGCCCGGATGAACCAAAAGCGTTACCCCTGATTAAAGTTGATGAGCCCACGCTTCAGATGACATTTGTGGTCAATGATTCTCCTTTTGCAGGAAAAGAAGGCAAGTTTGTCACCAGTCGTCAGCTTCGTGATCGCCTGCAGCGTGAATTGCTCACGAATGTCGCTTTACGAGTTGAAGATACAGATTCTCCTGATCGTTTCTCTGTATGTGGTCGTGGTGAACTTCACCTCGGAATTTTGATTGAGACGATGCGCCGTGAGGGATTTGAATTTCAGGTGTCTCAGCCCCAGGTGATTTTCCGGACGATTGATGGCACACCTTGTGAGCCTGTGGAAACACTGGTGATGGACGTTCCTGAAGCTGCTGTTGGTAGCTGTATTGAAAAATTGGGAACGCGTAAGGGTGAGATGCAAAATATGGAAACCGGCGCTGACAACCGCACGCAGCTTGAATTTGTTGTTCCGTCTAGGGGACTCATTGGTTTCCGCGGTGAATTCATTCGCGCTACGCGCGGTGAAGGAATCATGAGCCATTCATTTTTTGAATATCGTCCGATGCAGGGTGATTTTGATAACAGAAGGAATGGAGTTTTGATTGCTTTTGAAGAAGGCACAGCTACTTTTTATGCTCTAAAAGGAGCTGAAGATCGTGGGCAATTCTTCATTACTCCAGGCACAAAAGTTTATAAGGGAATGATTATTGGTGAGAACACGCGTCAGCAAGATATGGAAATTAATATCTGCAAAGCCAAGCAAGTAACGAATATTCGCTCTGCTGGCGCTGATGTTTTGGATTCGCTTCAGTCACCGATTCAGATGACTTTAGAGCGTGCCTTGGAATATATCGGACCTGATGAAATGCTGGAGGTCACTCCTGAATCGATGCGGTTAAGAAAATTACCTGCCAAAAAAATGGCTAAGCGTTGAGCGTTCACGACGATCCCCGATTTCAGCAGGCCGTCGATTTCTTCAATCGACGCGCCTGGTATGAAGCTCACGATGCTTTTGAGGATATTTGGCATGAAACGGCTGGAGCCGATCGGAGATTGTTACAGGGAATACTCCAAATTGCAGTTGCTCATGTTCACTTAGAACGAGGCAATCTTAGAGGTGCAACAATCTTGTTGGGCGAAGGTGTAGGTCGACTTTCTTCTGCAAAATCAGGAGATCTTGGGCTCGATTTGCCTTTCGTTCGAGAGCAGGCTCGTTTGAGACTGGAAGCGCTTCAACGAGAGACCGATCCTGTCGCACTTCCAGTTCCTGAGTTACGTGTGCACTCTTAGCTGTCCAGGTACATTGCCTGGGATAATTAGTTTGATCTGTTTTTTTTCCATCCCTTAGACCTGTAATGATCACTTGGATTGCCAAACTCTCTTCCGTTGCTGCCTTCTTGGTTTTTGCTGGTTCTATGCTTCCGATGCATGCCCAGCAAGAAGCAGGGGAAGATAATTTGATCACGATTGAATCGGATACGCAAAGTGCAGACAACATCACCGGTGTGGTGACCGCCGTCGGTAATGTTCGGATCGTTTATCCGTCTCGGGGAACGGTCGCGACGTCTCGTCAGGCGCAGTATTTCAGCCGGGAGTCGATCCTTGTTTTAAGCGGAGATGTGGATGTGGTGCAAGACGATGGAAACAGTATTCGTGCTGAGCGCGTGACCTACAACCTTGATGAGGAACGAGCTCTGGCGAACCCAATTCCAGGTCAGCAAGTTCAGTCCATTCTGTTGTTAAAACAGAGTCCTGATGGTCAGACTCCCTTAACGCCATGAGCTTGAGTCTTGATCAGGTCACTTTGACTCTCGGTGGCAGGCCCTTGGTACGCTCCCTATCTCTCACCTTGAAGCCAGGTGAAGTGATTGGTTTGCTTGGACCCAATGGGGCGGGCAAAACCACCAGCTTTAATTTAGTGATTGGGTTGTTACGTCCTGATCGGGGTCAAGTTCTTCTAGATGGGCATCCCGTTGCTGACCTGTCGATGCCTCAAAGGGCGCGTCTTGGAATTGGCTACTTACCGCAGGAACCCAGCGTCTTTCGCCAATTGACGGTTCAAGAAAATCTGGAACTTGTGTTAGTTCAAAGCGGACTTTCCAAGGTTGATAGTCATCAACGTTTGCATCAATTAATCGAGGATTTCCATCTCGAGCCCTTTATCCATCGTTGTGGCTACCAACTCTCGGGTGGTGAACGTCGGCGTTGCGAAGTGGCCCGAGCTCTTGCCGTTGGTTTAGAAGGTCCTCGCTACCTCCTTCTCGATGAGCCTTTCGCCGGGGTAGATCCATTGGCTGTGGCCGATCTTCAGCAAATGATCCATGGATTACGCCAGCGAGGAATGGGCATCCTGATCACCGATCACAACGTTCGTGAAACTCTTGCCATTACTGATCGGGCTTACATTTTGACGGATGGAAGCATCCTCGCGTCTGGTCGTTCCGACGAAGTAGCCAATGACCCACTTGTACGACGCCATTATTTAGGGGAGGGATTCCAGTTGTGATAAACGATCTTTGGATTGCAGCTCAACGACAGCTGCGCAGACTTATTCATCGCGTTCCCTTAATTGATCGTTGGCTTCTTGGTGAACTGATCGGACCCTTGTTATTTGCTCTAACAGCATTCACGGTTGTGTCCCTATCCGTAGGGGTGATGTTTGATCTGGTTCGCAAGATTGTTGAATCAAATCTTCCTTGGACCATCGCCGTTCAAGTGTTGTTGCTGAAGTTGCCAAGTTTTATGGTGATTTCCTTCCCAATGGCCACATTGATGGCATCTTTGCTCGCCTACAGCCGTCTTTCTGCCAATAGTGAGCTCACCGCGCTTCGAAGTGTTGGTGTGACGGCGAGCCGAATGGTTGCACCTGCAATCGCTCTAGCCCTGTTGATGACGAGTCTGTCGTTTCTTTTCAACGACGTCATCGTGCCGCGAACAAATCGTTCTGCGGAGTTCACATTACAACGTGCTCTAGGTAAAGCGATTGCTGCCGAAAAAGGAGACAATATTGTTTATTCTCGTTTTGGTCGAGTTTCTGGCCCCGATGGTGATATGGGTAAGGGTTTAACTCAATTATTCTATGCACGTGAGTTCAGGGATGGAACGATGAGTGGCGTGACTGTTTTAGATTTTTCTAGATTCGGTTTCACCCAGATGCTTGTTTCAGAAAAGGCAAACTGGAATGAGCCGCAGGCTAAGTGGGAATTTAAGGATGGCAAAATACTTACGCTCACTCCCTCAGGCAGTACAACATCAGCTGATTTCGATCGATACCTTTATCCACTGAGTCCTGCGCCTCTAAGGATCGCAAGATTGCCAAAAGATGCCAACAATATGACTGTATCTGAAGCCATAGAGGCAGAGCAACTTTTATCTGATGCTGGTGACCGTAAAGAAGCTCGCAGGCTCAGAGTTCGGATTCAAGAAAAATTCACCGTCCCGATGGCCTGCTTGGTTTTTGGTTTGATCGGGTCGAGTCTTGGTGCAAAGCCCAACAGCAGAACGAGTCGCAGTCAGGGTTTTGGTATCAGTGTGGTGCTTATTTTTGTTTACTACGTGTTGAGTTTTAGCTTCAGTTCACTTGGTGTCAAAGGGACATTGGTTCCCCTTCTGGCTGCTTGGGGACCTGTCTTGATTTCTCTTGCAGGTGGTGGAGTGTTGTTGCGACAGGCCAGCCGGTAAGCAAACACGTCAGAATTAGGTTATTAAGCGTTGATGGTGTTCATGGAGATGGCTGGGATGGATCCGGTTCTTGGGCTGGGATTGTTTGCTTTCGCCCTTTTGCTGTTGGCCTTACCGCTCGCCTTCTGGAAAGTGAGCTCAGAGAAGACGTCAGGCCTTGTAACGCTGTTGATCGCAACAGCCAACCTCGCCTTGACCGCTCAACTCGTTTTCCGTTGGTGGCAGTCGGGGCATTTCCCGATTAGCAACCTCTATGAATCGCTTTGCTTCCTTGCGTGGGCATGCACGCTTACTCAGCTGTTGGTGGAGAGATCTTGGCCAACACCGATCGTTGCTGCGTCAGCGACTCCAATGGGCCTGGGATGTATTGCTTTTGCCAGCTTTGCGCTTCCTGATCAGTTACAAGAGGCTTCTCCGCTCGTTCCAGCGCTGCGATCGAGCTGGCTTGTGATGCACGTGAGCGTGATCATGGTGAGTTACGCCGCCCTTTTGGTGGGCTCTCTGTTGTCAGTCGCTGTTTTGGTGACGGATCGTGGTCATGCCTTGGAACTGCGCAGCAGCTCGATTGGAAGTGGAGGATATCGGCGTGCTGCCCTTGCAACTCCCCTTGGCAGCGTGGGTGAGCCTGACGTTCAGTTGTCTTCTGTGCAGTTCACGCGTAATGAGCTGTTGGACAGCCTTAGCTATCGCACCATTACGGTTGGATTCCTGCTTCTTACCGTTGGGATCATTAGCGGCGCGGTGTGGGCCAACGAGGCCTGGGGCAGCTACTGGAGCTGGGATCCCAAGGAAACCTGGGCCCTGATTTGTTGGTTGGTCTATGCGGCGTACTTGCATACGCGTTTAAGTAGAGGTTGGCAGGGCAGGCGTCCTGCCCTAGTGGCGAGCGCAGGTTTGGTTGTGATTGGGGTTTGTTATATCGGCGTTAATCTTCTTGGTATTGGTCTCCATAGCTATGGATGGTTCTTTGGATAACCAGGTTTTTCGTTGGCTATTTAGTTGCTATCTCTAAAAAGAGTATTTGGCAAACGTCAAGAACGGCGATAATAGCAAGTTTTCTTTCTGTCTTTTAATCATCTAACCATTGAATAGAGACAGACTCTCCCATACGTGTGTGATCTCTGAGTACCTCATTGCAAAGTGTGGCAGGATTGAGAGGAATGATGGTGAGAGTGGATAGATCTCAGAGATTCTGGAGACACCCTCACCACCTGTAGTGATTGTGATTCCCTATTGAGGGGAATCTACGAACTCAGCATCGATCACATCGTCATCTCTTGAGGAGGTGGTAGATGGTTCCTCTTCTCCTGAATAAACAGCAGCTCCCATCTCTATCAATGCTGTCTGAACACCCTCCACTCGTTCCTTGATCCTCTGGGTGTCATCAGAGGCAACGGCCTCTTTCAGTTCAGTGAGAACTAGTTCCACCTTGGTTTTGGCCTCAGGAGAGACCTTTTCACCTAGTTCTTCTACCTGCTTTTCAGCTTGGTAGATCAAGGATTCCGCTTGGTTTTTGGTGTCGATCGCTTCCCGCTTTTGCTGATCGGAATTAGCATTTGCTTCGGCGTCTTTCACCATCCGATCCACTTCGCTTTCACTCAAAGTGGATGCACCGGTGATGGTGATCGATTGTTCCTTGCCTGAGCCTTTGTCCTTTGCAGTAACGCTCAGGATTCCATTGGCATCAATGTCAAAGGCCACTTCCACCTGAGGGACGCCACGAGGGGCGGAAGGGATTCCATCTAAGCGGAAGGTTCCAAGGCTCTTGTTATCGGACACCATTTGCCTTTCACCTTGGAGAACATGAATCTCCACTGTGGTTTGGCCATCCATGGCAGTGGAATAGATCTCAGTTTTGTTGGTTGGAATGGTGGTGTTCCGAGGAACCATCACATTCACAACACTGCCCATCGTTTCCACTCCTAGAGAAAGGGGAATGACATCCAAGAGGAGGATGTCTTTCACATCACCTGAAAGAACACCACCCTGAACAGCCGCTCCAATCGCCACTACCTCATCAGGATTCACAGTCTGGTTAGGTTCTTTCCCAGTCGCTGACTTCACCAGTTCAAGCACTGATGGAATGCGTGAACTACCACCCACCATCACCACTTCATTGAGGTCACTGGGTGAGAGTTTTGCGTCTTTGAGGGCCTGTTGAACTGGCTTCTTACACCGATCAATCAGATCAGAGGACATCTCCTCAAACTTGCCTCTGGTCACCGTCATTGTGAGGTGCTTAGGACCATCAGCGGTAGCTGTGATGAAGGGCAAGTTCACTTCACTCTGAGTTGAGGAGGAGAGTTCGATCTTTGCTTTTTCAGCGGCTTCAGTGAGGCGTTGTA
Organism: Synechococcus sp. MVIR-18-1; assembly: GCF_014279835.1. Classification (NCBI taxonomy): domain Bacteria; kingdom Bacillati; phylum Cyanobacteriota; class Cyanophyceae; order Synechococcales; family Synechococcaceae; genus Synechococcus; species Synechococcus sp. MVIR-18-1. The sequence goes on from NZ_CP047942.1 coordinate 1,124,686, forward strand.
GTGCCTGACTGTCGTTTCTCAGATCAATCCCCTCCGCACTCCTGAAGGTTTCTGCCATGTGATCGACAAGGACTTTGTCGAAGTTGTCACCACCAAGGTGCGCATCACCACAGGTACTGATCACTTCAAACACGCCTTCTCCTACTTCCAGGATGGAAACATCGAAGGTTCCACCACCAAGGTCAAACACCAGGATTTTCTCTGAATTCTTTTTGTCCAATCCATAGGCGAGAGCAGCCGCAGTGGGTTCGTTGATGATTCTCAGAACCTCAAGACCAGCGATCTTGCCAGCATCTTTCGTGGCCTGACGTTGAGAGTCGTTGAAATAAGCAGGAACGGTCACAACGGCCTGAGTGACTGTTTCACCCAGATACTTAGAAGCATCATCAGCGAGTTTCCTGAGCACACTGGCGCTGATCTCCTCTGGAGAGAAGGACTTCTCCATCAGTGGTGACTTGATCTTCACCTTGGTTCCCACGGACTCAACGGTATAGGGAACATCTTTGGTTTCATCAGTCACCTCATCGGTTCGCCTGCCAATAAAGCGTTTAATGGATCCAAAGGTGTTCTCTGGATTCATCACTGCTTGGCGTTTGGCAATCTGACCCACCAATTGGTCCTTACCTTTTGTGTAGGCAACAACAGAGGGGGTTGTTCTGAACCCTTCTGCATTGGCGATCACGGTGGGGTTGCCACCTTCCATTACTGAGACACAACTGTTCGTTGTGCCCAAGTCAATGCCAACAACTTTTGTCATTTGTTTATTTCGTGTTCATATATACTTATTGGAATAGACAACAAATCAGAAGGGGGCAAACCCTACAGGCAGGTGAGGGAAACCCCAGTTATTACCGAGGGTGTTCGGTTATGGATGGGTTATTACGACAAAAGGATTAACAAGACATAAAGTTCTCAATACTGAGCAGAATCCCACTCATCACGCCATTCAATTAGTGAATGCTCTTAGTGTTCTTCCCAATGCACCGCTAAAAGAGGAAAATACCGATCCAGCAAGAGCTCTTATCCAAAACGCAGTGCATCCCAACTTTGTTTATGTGCCTCGGTATCCATCAAGCCATGCATGATCCAACCTTCGAGATCCGCTTCTGATGCCAATTCTCGATTGGAATTAGTGAGTGTTTGCCCTTCTGTTCATTGACTTAGAGAGAACTCCTCATTTCTAGGAGGCTGCCCTGGTCATCTACATCAGCCAGATAGGTAGAATCCGTCAAGGATCTGACTAACTTTATCCGAATTAGAATCAAGTTACTCCTTGAAACTAGAAATAGCATGGTTGCGTTAAACTTACTCGCTCATCATTCTATTTGGCAAATAGTTTTCTTCGGTATCGGTGGATAGATAATCTTTGATGTCGTGTAGTTGTTGCTTTAGTTGCTTGTTCTCCATCCGAAACTGATTGTTACTTGCGAGAATCTCAATATTCAAATCTTTCATGTCTTGAAATAGTTGGTACTGTCTAGCGATGCTTGAACCATCTTTGTAGGTGTCAAAGATCTCCCAAATCATTTTTTTGATCTCTTCAATACGCTGGTCTGATACTGTATCTTTAGCGTTTAACATTAGATCAGATTTGAATTATCCAAGTCCTCTATGAAAGGTGCAGAGGCAGGATTAAAAAAATAAAAAGCGTGAAGCTAAGGCTTGTACCATCGCTGCTTGGATCTTCTTCACTATAGCCCTCGCCACGTCAATAGCTGCATACCAGCTTCCCTTGGCCTCATTACTGCGTATCTCCATGTCTTCTACGTTTTAGGATGCGGTTACCCTTTCTGAAGGCGAAGCTAAGTCAAGTAGAGATTCATTGTCTTCGCCTTAGATACACCTAAGCTAACCAAGTGGTATCGCAGTATCTTGATTCATGTGTTGGCTAAGAGTTATGTAATACTCTTAGCTGCATTTAGCAATACTTTGCTGATTCTCAGTCACATTTTTTGTTGTCAGACCAGTCAAAATTGAATGGTAAAAGCAAGGCCCAGTGGGAGAAGTAATGCACCTCCCATTTTTTTTGTTTCATTTACTCCGTGCTAGCAGAGCTTGATTCAAGCTGCTGTCTATGCGAGTTCAAGGCTTTCGATTTGTTCAATCGTTTTCATCTAGGACTGTCAAGGCAATGAGATGAAAACAAATTGTTTCCAGATCCACACCAATTTCATTGTGATTGTTGATACTATGAGTCTGGACCTACATATTGACTTAACCCATTTGACAGGAGTGCTCGTTATAGTAAATAAGTTGTTGTACGCCCATCATGTCAGACATCACTGATAAGTACGAAAAGTTCAAAGTGCCTTACAGCACCAATGAAAAGCACTCCTCAGAGGAGTTTGATCCTAAAGAGAATGGCGGCTTGGATAATCCAGCTAACCGTCACAAAGATAAAGTGCTTGACGATATCTGCGATACCCATCCTGGTTCGCCCATGTGCAAAGTCTTTGATTGCTGATTCGGATCTTTTGATTCGTCTGTTTAATTTGGCACTGTGGGAATTCATCCTCGCTGATGATTTTCTTACGGTCCTTTTTTTTGATTGATTATGTATTGTGTTTCACGTTAATTATTCAAACTGCTTAGACAATTTCAAGAATTACTTGAAATTGATATTATACTGCCTGTTATCGATTGATAGTTGCTTTATTGATTTGCCTGGTATTGCATGTGAAAGACCTTTATTTAACATCAATTCTTCTTCGCTTATGTATCGTTGGAAGAGACTTTCTTACTTTGATGTCATCACTTCCTATTTTCTTTGGTTCTTAGGCTTAATCTCTGTTTCTTGCTGCGATTTGCCATTCAGCCCCTTACGACTGGGCAAAGCGGATCAGCCCTTTAGATTTGCTTTACATTTCGCCATCCAAGTTGGCATTTCCTGTTTGAGTGGGTTAGAGCGGTAGCAGATAGGGCCGAAGTCATGAGTTATGAAGCTAAGGAACGAATGCCATTTCCCTATGGACAGGTTGCTTATCCTGCTTTTCTTGGTGTAAAGCCTGGTGATTACATCATTGTAAAAGGGGATAATCAAGTCACACTCAAGAAAGACCACAGTTGGTGGATGGGCCAAGTTGTGTCCTGTAAAAAAGAGGCTAGAGACCCTAGCGGTCATCATGTGATTCAAGTTGTTGATGTTGATGACGAAAAGATTAGTTGGGTCAATGTAGCCGAAATATCACATGTGCTATACGGGTTGGATGGATTGTCAAATGACTAGCAATCCATCTTTTTCAGGTTGTTATGAATAATGGTTATTGGCCTTAAAGTTTATTTTTGCTTTGTGCACTTGCCAATCCTTGACTCTTTAGCTTATTGATATTGCAAGCTTTGTTTTATGGGCGGATGGATTCTTGTTGCGTATAACCCATTACCTATTTACACATAGCGTGCCATGAATTCAGATAGCGTGAGACCTTCTTTCTTTGCAGAAGTACAGCAATCCTTGAAAAGTTCATCATCCGTCTCTGTCCTCGCTAAGTCTCGAAATTGTTCAGAACTTAGCTGATTCTGATCATTGCTGCTGTGGCACATCGAATTCCATTTGGCACAGAGTGAATCCACCATCTCTTTTCTTGAATAGGGAAGGTTGATCTTTTTCTGTTTTGCCAAATGATGTGTCTCCAGTTCTTTACTAAACTCTAGAGACCCGATGCTTGTTTGACAATCACTTGATGTGAGTGCGCCGTTTTTGTATGGGTTTAGCCTTGATGAATTCATCTTTGCTGATCATCGCGAGATGCATCATATTTCGCTTACTTCATTGATTCTTCTAAGAATCCCAACTCGCGATTCACTGTAAATTCACGAGTTGGTAGGTTTTCATTTGCAAGTGACGGCTTTTATCCTATTAAACATATTTTGAGTTTTAATCGAATGTTTGATTTGGTTTTGTGGCTTCTTCAATCTTTAAGGGTGCAGTTACTAACTAGCCAGTGTGTGGCAAGTAGGAAAGTCATCATTCATTCGCGAGTGCCATCTTCTGAGTTCATAGTGGTCGAGCATCGTGCGCCGAGATTTTTCAGCGTTGGCCAGGCGTTTGATCAATGCATCCGTGTCATGGGTAGAAAGCTCGCCATCCGAATCCCACTTCATGCAGAAAACACCTTTTTTGGGAATGCTGACCATTGAATTAGCCCTATCTGTTCTGTCACGGTATGCGCACACAACTGCTTTGCCATGGAGCAATCCTTAAGAAGTCTTGATTGCGACTGTTGCGACGGCTTGTCGTTTCCTTGAGGTTTTGATCGTGAGTCTTCAAGCTCTCAGCGCGACAGCAGGTCATGTTTAGTCAGCTAGGCCTCCTCAATTGTTTGTCCTAGTTGGTCTTTGGTTCTCTATTGAGATGTTGCACTTTTTTAGGGTTCGCTTGAGTTCATAAACAACCGACTTTGCTTTCATCCTTGACTCTGGAGAAATGTTATCTGCTTGATCTAGCAGTTGCTCTTCAGCCTGGTTAATGTTTGATTTTACTTGTTTCTTGACTCAGAATAGGAGCCTACGACCTGGTTAATTTCCTGTTGGCATTTTTGCTATCAGCTGCTCCTCTAGAAACATATTGAATTCAAATAATTGTTCATCGCTGAGTTGTTGCCTTGATGTTGCTCCTAATTTTGATTGAAGGAAACTTTTTGCCCGTTCTTGATCCCATTTCAGGGTCGTGAGTATTTCGTCCCCTTGCGTGATCAAGTCGCCTCTGCGTAGAGGCGTCTGGACTGCACTGGCTTCTGCTCCTACTTCGAAGCTTTTCAGCTTATTGAGATAGGACACTAGATCGCTATACCTCGTTAATTTGTGCCTGCTCCCATGTCCATATGCTCGCTCTAAATACATGTGTTCATTCTCACGGGTCCATCCGATGCGCTTAAGTTGTAGATCGATTGCGGTGAGTTCTTCGCTCCAATCGTCTGGGTCTATCGGTGCCTCGCTCGGTTCTGAGATCTGTTCTGTGATCGTTTCGGCGATTTGTCCAGAGACTGCTTTTGGTTGCGATTTCTGATCTTGAGACGGGGCTAATCGCGATGGTTCTGATCGGCTTTGCTCGTTTTTAGCTTCAACTTGTTGCTTTTTTGGTGGCTTGGCTTCTCCCTGTTCTTGTTTTTTTACGGAACTTTCTACGGGATGCTTTCGTTCAGTGGGTGGCTTTGCCATAAGGACCCTTTGTACGAGCCGCTCTCGTGCACGGTCTTCTGCTTGCTCTGCATCAGCAGCCTCTCCTAGCGAGCTGCCGAGATCCTGTTCACCCTCGATGCCGCTGACACGCACGACACATCGGTCGCTATCGATGTGGCAAATTTCGACCTTTGTCTTCATGCCTCTGGAGGGGGGTAACCATTTCTAAACTGTTGCGATGGATTCAGCAGCCCTACCATCTTTAACGCCTTTTCTCGATGGCGTTGATCGATGGGCTGAGCTCTTACCTCTCCTTCCAGTGCTTGTGGCTTTGGAGCTGGTACTCTCCGCCGACAATGCCATTGCCTTAGCTGCTGTTGCTCGTAAGCAAAACGATCCAGCTCAGGAAAAGAAAGCGCTCGACTATGGAATTGCGATTGCTTTTTTCCTCAGAGTTGCCTTGATTTTATTGGCTCAGTGGGTTTTGGCGTTTAAACCGTTGCAACTCCTTGCCGGTGTTTATCTGCTGTGGCTCTTTCTTTCTCATATCTGGTTCAAGGCATCAAGCTCTGAGACTCCCTCGGGATCCTCAAGGCCTGCATCTCCGATCTCCTTTACAAAGACGATCGTTGCATTGGCCTTAACCGATCTAGCTTTTTCAGTCGATAGTGTTGCTGCTGCCGTTGCGATTAGTGACCAACTTATTCTTGTGATTACCGGTGCTTTCATTGGTGTTGTTGCACTACGCTTTACTTCGGGACTGTTCATTCGTTGGCTTGATATTTATACACGATTAGAAACTGCGGGCTATCTTGCCGTTGCTTTAGTAGGCGTCAAACTTATTTCTACATTGATCTTTTCTGACTTGCAACTGCCTGAATGGTGGACGTTGTTAACTGTTGCGCTACTGATGATTTGGGGCTTTTCAGAGCGGAAAGAGCCATTGGCACACGAAGTTTGATCTGATGATTGTTGAACTTCGTCAGTCCGTCAGTCTTGTTTTGCTCGCCCGCATGGAGTCGACTGATCCTCCAACGCCTGGGCAATGGTTTCTGCATGAACATGTCAGCTACCTCGTTATGCAACGACGACATCGCTATAAGTTGCACTCTGGTCGTTATGAACTCTCTTTGATTGTTCTCCACGTTAAAGCTCAAAAGCAGCCTGCTGATGCTCACTTCGTTGGTCATGGTTGGGTGATTGGAGACTCTGATTGTCGCTTTAATGCTTTGAGTCCTCTGCTTCGTTGCGCCGTGTTGCCTGATGGACCATGCGATCGTTGTGTTCATAGAGAAGCGCGCTGATGACCTCCCTTAGCTGGCATGCTGCTGTTCTTCTTGAGGGACACGGCGTCGCTTCTGGTCAAGCTTTGAATTCAGTTCATTTAAAGACATCTCCGTACCCCAAGGGCACGATTGCGATGCAATCACCCTATTTTGCGGCGTTAGGGCTTGATCTTTCCCCATTTTGGCCTGGAACATTAAATCTTTCATTTTCACCTGTAGAGCTCCAGCTTAGGAAGCCTGATTATTTTTTTCAGGATCTTGAATGGACCCATTTGCATCCTCCTGAGACTTTTTCGTTTTGGAAGATTCGATTGCGTTCCATTGGTCGTAGTGGTATTAATGTGCCTGGTTTGGTTTATTATCCACATCCAGAAACGAAGGCCAGGCATTGGCAAAATCCATCTGTACTGAAAATCCTGGCTCCCTATGTTGGTCCCATTTGTTTGAATCAAGCGTTTGAGCTCGGGGTGGATCCTACGGCTATCCAAATCTTATATTCTGTTTAATAGTGTTTTTACGGTTTGTAGGCAATCTTTTGGGTTGTCGTGTTTATGACTTGTCTGATTGTTGGACTAGCGTCTTTTTTTGTGAGTCATTGTGTTTTGTCCATGCTTTTGCTTGATTGAATCATTTTTGCCGCTTATTGCGCTTAGCTTTTACGGATTCTCTGAGTATGGTTCGGTTGTAGTTCCGTAATGAGCAACACTTAGTGAGTGGTTCTCAATTGTGCTGGTGGAAACTTGATGACGGACGCTGATCGCATTAAAAATCGCTCAGTATTGCTTGAATTTTTAAAATTCAGGGTCTTGGCGGCTGGTGAGGAGTTTTTTGACAGCACGGGCTTGGAGCATCGACGTCAGTGGTTGGCGTTGGTCCATCCGCAAGCGCTTGTTCTGTCCGATGAAGACCTAGAGCAGATTTGGAATCAAGCTCGCATCCTTTATACGGAGTGTTGAAGGTGTGGATCTAGGCTGAATCTTTCGCTTGACCGGCCATTTCCGCTTCCCCTGTTGCATCGGAGTCCGCAGCCTCTGGTTTTGATTCACTTGGTTTGAGTCAGCCGTTGCTTAAGGCTTTGCAGGAGAAGGGATACACCGCTCCCTCGCCGATTCAGTTGCAGGCCATTCCGGCTGTGATCTCTGGGAGGGATGTGATGGCTGCTGCACAAACAGGAACGGGTAAAACCGCAGGGTTCACGCTTCCGATGTTGGAGCGCCTTAATCATGGTGCTCGTCCAGGGCGAGGTCAAATTCGTGCCTTGGTGCTCACCCCCACCCGCGAGCTCGCCGCCCAGGTGCTGGCCAGTGTTCGGGACTACAGCAAGCATCTTCCTCTCACCAGTGAGGTGGTGTTTGGTGGTGTGAAAATCAACCCTCAAATTCAGCGTCTGCAAAAGGGTGTTGATGTGTTGGTTGCCACTCCAGGGCGTTTATTAGATCTGCTCCAGCAGGGGGCTGTGCGTTTTGATCGGGTGGAGTTCTTGGTGCTTGATGAAGCCGACCGAATGTTGGATATGGGCTTTATTCATGACATCCGACGGGTGATTTCACGGCTTCCTGATCGTCGTCAGACTTTGATGTTTTCGGCCACTTTTAGTGCGCCAATTCGAAAGTTGGCAACGGGGTTGCTCAACCATCCCGTACAAATTCAGGTTGCCCCTGCCAATCAAACGGTGCGATCTGTAGAGCAGGTTGTTCATCCATGCGACATGGCTCGCAAAATTGATCTGCTTAGCCATCTCATTCGCAGTGGTGAATGGCTCCAGGTGTTGGTCTTCTCTCGAACCAAGCATGGTGCCAATCGCGTCGTGGAGCGCCTGAGTCAGCAGGGTCTGTTGGCGGCTGCTATTCATGGCAACAAAAGCCAGGGTGCGCGAACACGGGCCTTGCAGGGATTCAAGGATGGATCGGTGCGCGTTCTTGTTGCCACGGATATCGCTGCACGAGGGATTGATATTCAGCAGCTTCCTCATGTGGTGAATCTCGACCTTCCCAACGTTGCCGAGGACTATGTGCATCGCATTGGTCGCACAGGTCGTGCTGGAGAAACCGGCCACGCCATCTCTCTCGTTGCTGCTGAAGAAGCACTGCTCTTGAAGGCGATTGAGCGCCTCACGGGTGAGTCTCTGCGTCGTGAAAACGTTCCCGGGTTCGAGCCCACCGTTCTCAGTGCTCCACCGCTCGACTTAAGCGGTGGGCGGGGGCGCCGCTCAGGAGGTTCGTCGCGCCGACGACAAGAGACGCGTAGCACGAGAACGTATCGCCGATAACGCTTTAACGTTACGTAAACGTGCCGAATGATTGTTTGGGTTGAGCGTTTATTTGTTGAAGAAGCGAGTCGCCTTCGCTTCGCCCTTTGCCTTCGAGCTGCGCCGCACGAACCAGGATTGGACAGCCACTTGTGCTGACGACAATTCCGACTCCCTTCACCGATTCCAGCACGATTCCTGGTGGATGCTCTCCTGTGGCCCAGCGCCCGATGAGGGGGTGTATCTCGGTAGGGAGCTCCTTTCTCAGTCGCTCGATAAGCGGTTCGCAATGCAAGAGTTTGAGCCGTTTGTCATTCCAAATCGTCACTGCATTGGGATAGAGCGCCATCACTTTGCGGTGAATGGTGAGTGCCGAGGCTGACCAGTCAATCTGGTGGTCTTGTTTGGTGAGCATGCGGGCATAACTCGCTTCTCCAGGGCGATCGGCCTGGTCGCTTAGCTTGAGCCGTGCCCTACGTTCAGCCTCCGATCCGAGTCCTGCCAACGCAATCAATGGCATGGCTTCCACCATGAGATCAGCGGTGAGAGCGCTCATGCGTTCGGCCAGGGTGTGGCCGTTATCGAGCAACCCAATCGCCAGGTTTCGCTCTATCAGAACAGGTCCAGTGTCGAGACCCTCTTCCATTGCCATCACACCCACGCCAGTTTCAGCATCGCCTTCAAGCAGCGCCCACTGAATCGGTCCGGCACCGCGCCACTTTGGGAGCAGAGATCCATGGCCGTTCCAGCAGCCCAGCGGCGGTTGATCCAGCACACTTTTTGGCAAAATCTGCCCGAAGGCCACCACTACGGACAGGTCTGCCTGGAGCTCTGCGAGTTGCTCTTGGCAGCTTTCGTCCTGCTTGATCCGTTGGGGCGTGAATACTTTCAATCCCATCTCAAGCGCTTTGGCCTTCACGGGCGATGGAATCAATGTCTTCCCACGTCCCCGGCGTCGATCGGGTTGGGTGACCACTCCCACAAGCGTATGGCCGGCTTGATGCAGTGCCACCAGCGTTGGCACTGCATAGTCCGGTGTTCCCCAGAACAAAATGTTCATCGTTGCGGGCTCAGGCTTCGCCTGTAATCGCTAAGCCATCCACCCAAACATGGGGTGAAACGCCCTGATGGGTCACCACTTCGTTGGGTTCTAGGTGAACAATCCCTTTCAGAACATCCCGGATATCGCCAGCGATCGTGGCTGCTTCCACAGAAATTCGCTCACCATCCTTCACGAGCCAGCCATCGAATGGCAGTGAAAAAGCACCTTGACTGGCCTTCACGCCTGCATGGAGTGCATTCAAACTCTCGATCAACACAAAGGGTTCGCTGGCGTTGCGATGGTCGAGATGGTTGGCGGCGCTGCTCACGCCTGAGCTTGAACTCACTTCAAACCAATCGGGTCCAACGGAGACCTTGGCTCCGAGTCCGGCGTGACCGGTGGGATGCACACCAAACTGACGAGCCGTGGCCTCTGAATGAAGCAGATTTTCCAACGTTCCGTTGCCGATCAGGCAGAGACGTTTGGTTGGTGTGCCTTCTCCATCAAAGGCAGCTGCTCCTACATGAGCGGGATGCAAGCCGTTGTCGTGCAAATTGAAAAATGGCACGGCGAGTTGTTGGCCAAGCGATTCCTTGCTGCTCAGGCTCACGCCATCAAGAATGGATCTGGCATTCATCATGCTGCTGAATGCACCAAGAAGATCTAGAAATGCCTCCGGTGTGAAACAGACCAAATAACGACCGGTATCGATCGGTTGGTAGTTGAGATGGCTGATGGTGCGTTCTGCGGCTTCCTGAATGCAGCCACCCAGGTCAAGATCAGCACTACCTAGTGCCACTCGAACGGCCCCACCGCTGCGTGGTTTTCTGCCGCTTTCTTCTGCGCGTGCATACAAGTAGAGGCTGGCCTGCGTCCGTTGCATGTGGCGGAGTGCCCCCTCGCTGTTGAGGTAAATCCGCTCGCTATTGCCTTCGCTCAAACCGTTGTAGGGGACGGTTTCAATCGCAGGGTGTTTGGCAAGCAACTCACCTTCCACATCTTTGAGAGTGCTCAGCAACGTCTGAATGCTCTGAGAGGGTTTCAGCGGTCGATCAAGCTCGGGGATCGCTGCCGTGGCCAGCGGTGAGAAACCTGGGATGTCTTCGGCATTGCCAAAGGAACTGGCCTGATAAGCGCCCTTGAGGGCTTTGTCGAGTCCGCCTGGTGAAAGATCAGAGGTGCTTGTCACACCAATCAGTCCTTGCTCATTCCATACGCGCACCGTGATTGAACTGCGTTGAGCCGCCTTCATTTGCTTGGCTTCACCACGGTCCACTTGGACCGAGGCATTCATTCCTCGGCTGGCTCCAAGATCCCACTGACGGATCCCGTCCCTGGTTGCTAGGGCGTGGAGCTGATCCCGCAGCTCTTCCACATTGAGAGGTGTATGGGTCATGGTCAACGGCCTCCCACGGTGATCGAATCAACCTTGATGTGGGGTTGCCCCACGGTCACAAAAATGCTGCCGCTCACTGATCCGCAGTAGCCAGCAGCTAAGTCGAGATCGTTGGCGCACATGGAAATCCTTGGCATCACTTCCTTGGCCTCACCGATCAGCGTTGCTCCCTTGACCGGACGGCCAAGTTGGCCATTTTCAATGATGTAGCCCTCTTCCACAGAGAAATTAAATTGACCGGTTGGTCCCACACTTCCACCGCCCATGGACTTGCAATACAGGCCACGGTCGACCGATTGGATCAGGTCATCGGTGCTGTGCGGACCGGCTGCGATGTAAGTGTTGCGCATGCGGCTTGCCGCTGCGAAGCCGTGGTTTTGTCGCCTGCCGCTACCGGTCCGCGCATGACCGGTGCGTAGTTCTCCCGCACGATCACTCAGGAATCCTTTTAAGACGCCCTGCTCGATTAAGACCGTGCGCTGCGATTCCATCCCCTCATCGTCCATGGACAGAGACCCAAAGGCGCCGGTACTGAGACCTTCATCAATGGCGGTCACTGCAGGGTTGGCAATCGTTTTTCCAACTTGATCTGCAAATGGGGTTGTCCCGCGTTCCACCTGGGTGGTTTCAAGCAGATGGCCGCAGGCTTCATGAAAAATGACGCCTCCAAAACGATTGGCGAGGACCACGGGCATCTGTCCTCCGTCCACGTAATCGGCATGAAGCATGGTTGCTGCACTGCTGCACACTTCATTGGCAGCTGCATCCACATCCCATTCCCGTAAATCATCCGGGCGGTCGCTAGATCCAAATCGGCGGGCAATGCTCGCTCGATGCTCGCCATCGGCGGCTAAAACACTGAGGCCACTGGACTGATGCAGGCGGATATCGCGGGCATATGTCCCATCACTGGCAGCGACAAGGACCTCTTGCCAGTCTCGTGAAAAGCTGCCTCGACGAACCTCTAGGTGCTGTCCGATCTGATCGAGTCGAGCTGTTCCTTCCAGAAGTCGCTGCGTGATTTCACTGAGCTCAGGAGACTGCGCGAGCCAGGTGTCCTTATTGGCTCCGAAATCCCTGAGCTGACTGAGTCCTTCAAAGCCTCGCTCATGCTGCAGAGCATTGTGCTCCAATTCGAGCATGGCTAAGGCTTGATCAAGGGCTTGGGCTAAACCGGATTCACTGAGGTCGTTTGTGCTCACGAACCCATCTCGATGACCCATGAAGACGCGAATTCCAGCGCCCATTCCAAAGGATGGAGACACACTCGTGATGCGCTCCTGTTCCGCAAGAACACCTAAGTGATCCGTGCGTTCTAGGAACACTTCAACAAGATCAGCACCAGCACGAACCCCTGTCTGAAGAAGCGTTTCCAGGCGATCTTTCCAGGGAGTGTGGCTCGGATCCAGAGTGAAGGTCTGGTTAAGAGCGGGATGGGTTTGGACCAAGCCCCTCGTGCGCGTCAACCTTGATTATGGAGAATCGCGGAAGACATCGGAGACATAGGCCCAAGTCAGCTGCCAGCTCTCAACGAACGCTTGGGTGGTATTGCTCGCTGCGGATCGGTGCCATCAAGAACAGGGATGCCATCTGAGCACCATTGGCCACCCAATGGGGAAGTTTGCGCAGCAATTTGATGGGTGCAGGGGCTTGGGTGGCATCCACGGCGCTGAGCGCAGCGTTGTTGTTCACCAAGCGTTCGAGACCATTGAAGAAGCGTGGATTCTTGACATCGAGAACCACTGGAAACACCCGTGCGGTGTTCTCATTGGTCTTGTCGATGACCAAACGGTCGTATTCACGAGCATCCAAACCCAGGGATTCGTAAAACTCCTTGCGTGCCACATCACGCACATACATAGTTGCGAACACCGCTAGAAGGAAGAAACGGCACCACAGTCGTGCGCGCAATCCCCTCACGGTGTCTGGCTGAGCTTTCATCAAGGCATCAAAGAAATCACCGTGGCGATTTTCGTCTTGGCACCAATTCTCGAAAAAGTTGAAGATCGGAAATATCTTGCAGTCGGGATTTTGTTCGAGATGGCGGAAAATAGTGATGTAACGCCAGTAACCAATTTTTTCAGAAAGATATGTGGCGTAAAATATAAATTTTGGCTTAAAAAATGTATAGCTTTTGCTGGCTGTTAAGAAGCCAAGATCCAGCTGCAGACCAAAATCACTCATCGACTTGTTGAGGAAGCCGGCGTGCCGCGCCTCATCACGGGCCATATGCGAGAAGCATTCGGCGAGAAGTGGGTTTTTGGTTTTGATCCGACGGCTGAGTTCTTTGTAAAGCAAAAACCCTGAAAACTCAGACGTGCAACTTTGTTCTAGAAATTCAACGAACACTTTGCGAGTTTCTGGATCAAGCTGATCTGCAGCTCCATCAAATTCACCATTGCGCACAAAGTGATGGCGGTTGTAATCCTTTCGGAACTCTTCGCAAATGGCTTCTAGTTCTGCCTCATTTGGACGCAGATCCATCGCGGCCATCGCCTCGAAATCTGTCGTGTAAAAACGAGGGGTCAGGATCGTGTCCTTCTCCGGGTCTTTCGCCGTAACGTTGGACCCTGGTGCTGCTGTGGCTTCCGTCACGGCTGTTGGAGGCACCATCGGTTGCGTCAGTCACTACGACTCATCGTAGGTCGCCCTCCGGTAACAAACAGCCCAGTGTTACGACCTCTCAGTTAATTCCCACCCAGCCATTTTTGTCCATTCAGCCGCTGTAGCAATCGGGACTGGAGAAGGGCAAGGTTGATGCGCTTCTCATCGATCAAAAAGGATTCCAGCAAACTTGGTTCCGTTCCGGATTCTGCAAGCGCAATGGTTTTACCGGATGTAATCGAATCCGATTCAAAACAGACCCAGAACCGCCGGTCTCCTGGTAAGGCACCGGTGACCATCCAGCATTGGCCACCAACGACAGGACGGTCCCCTTCGATGAGCTCAATCGAAGCGGTGATTTGGTGATTGCTGCTCAGCGCTTTGCTGAGGGATGGGATGAGATCGTCCTTAATGAACGCCTGAAAGGGTTTGTCCTCCAGCTTTGGCTTCGGAGCGGGTTTTGCTGCTGGCTTAGCCGCTGGTTTGGCATCTGCTTTGGCAGCCGCTTTGGCAGCCGCTTTGGGTGTTTCGGGAGTTTCGCTCACCGGACTTTGATTGCTGGGCGAACTGTAGACAGCCCAGTGCTCTCTCTACCAATCATCGCCAATCTGTTGATTCCAATCGTCGGCATCAGCCCCCATTCCTCCCCCTGCATCGGCAGTCGATGGGTCGGCCTGTTGTTGCTTTGGCCGGACGGGCTTGGTGTCTGTGGATTGGGTTGGTGTTGCGTTGGCCTGGCTGCCTCGATGCACCACCCTGAAGGGCACTGAGACGGTTGGGGCGGGATCGCGCACATCCCTTTCTGGCCAAGGCGTGGGTTGAGCTGATCTGGCCTGATGGGGTTGCTCACGAGGCAACGGCTCTTGAACATCGGGCCCTTTTGCCGGCCGACGAACCTCTCGGCGCAGCACAGGTCTCGAGGTCACCATCGCCAATCCAGCCACAGCAGTGACGCTCGATCCCAAGGCCGTTGCGACCGCAATCCAGGCCCCAATGGGCAATGTGGGCAATCTCCATGTGAGCACCCGCAACGATGACGCTTGTCCGAGATTGAGTGAGGCGATCAACAACATCAACACCACCGGACTCAGACAGGGAATCAGCAGCAAGCGTTGAAAGGCTGTCATGGCTGGCGACCCTGCCAACGCTTTAGAGGACTCAAATCTTCGCCCAGGGAATCGAAGAGTCTTACCACCAAGAAATCAATCATCTCGCTGAGATTTTGGGGCTGGCTGTACCAGGCAGGGATGGGTGGTGCAATTCTCGCTCCCGCCTCAGCCAGAGTTGTGAGATTGCGAAGATGAATCAGGCTCCATGGCATTTCTCTCGGTGCCAGCACCAGTGGTCGTCCCTCCTTGAGATGAACATCGGCACAACGTTCAAGCAGATCACTGGCTACTCCGGCGGCGATACGCCCCACGGTGCCCATTGAGCAAGGAACAATCACCATGCCCCTGGTTGCCACACTTCCACTGGCGATGGTGGCGGCTTGATCTCCCCAGCGATGGCAAATCAACGATCCAGTTTCAACATTCAGCCGCGATCTCCAAAATCGTTCCTGAAGCTCAGGATCGACGGGAACCTGGATGGATTGCTCGGCTAGCCAAACCTCATGAGCCCCCCGACTCATGATCAGGTGAACGCTGCGTCCCTGCTGAAGCAATAGTTGGAGGGCCCGCTCGGCAAGCGGTTGGGCTGAGGCACCGCTCACCCCTAAGACATAGGGACGATCAGGTTGCTCCAAGAAGGACACGTCCCTAACCCTCACTCAAGGCCACAGGTATCGGTGACTCTTCCTGTGTTTCTTCGGAGCTCAACACGATGTCCAGGTCGATCTGATTGCGCAGGACGTCCACTTTGGTGACCCGAACCGTGACGGGATCTCCAAGTTTGTAAATGCGGCGATTACGACGCCCCACCAATCGATTTTGGCGCGAGCGATATTCGTACCAATCGTCGTTCAAGGAGCTGACATGCACCAGACCTTCCACCATGGAGGGGGCAATCTCCACGAAGAATCCATAACTCTGAACGCCGCTGATAACACCTTGCTGCTCGTGATCAAGCATGGGTTCCGCGCTTCGTGCTTGAGCCATTGCAATCACATCTCTGCGAAGCTCTGTCTGCTGGCGACGCCGGGAGTTGAGCCGTTGCAGTTGGCGTTCTTGGAGAAGCTCCTGCAAGCGTTGTTGGAGCGACCCGCTAAACAGCGGCCAGGTCATCCTTGAAGCGGCACCTTTGCTGCCCAAGTTGACCGTTTCTTTTTGGCGAACGCTGGGACGATCCTTGCCGTCGTTGAGCAGTTGACACAACACCTGCTGGTTCAATAAATCGGCGTAATGCAGGCTGGGACAGCACCAAGGAGCCAATAGGAGAGTCGATCCATCCTGAGCAGGACCAGCTATCTCATCCGTGTCGTTTGCAGTGTCGATGTCTCCAAGACCATCTTCCGTCTCAATCGATGATTGATCGTCTTCACCGGCGAGGGCGATGTGCTTGGCCTTCGACTGGATCAGGCGGTACTGGGGATCGGGGAGGGTGTGTCGCAGCTGCAGATTGAGCACCCGTCTCGATGGGCTTGCGATTAAGGCTTGTGCAAGTTCTGAAGCTGAGGTGGTGCCCTCTTCATCGAGAGAGAGAGGCAGCTCTAAGGCAATGGCTGCTTTGGCGACATCGTTCAGCGGTCCACTGTCGGGATCATTGGCTTGCAGCACGAAAGCTGGAAGATTGAAATCCAGGCAATGCTCAGTCCAGGTGGCGTGAGCTGCTCGCAGAAATACAGCCAAGATTGAAAAGGGATCCTCTTCCCTTAGCGGTTCAATCCATTGCCGATTGCCACCATCAGGTTCGGTGACTCGCAGGTCTCCAAGCGTTTCCAAATCGGGTGTTGGGAGATCCAATTCAATTTGGCCATGTCTCAAATCTGCGGCATGAAGAGCTTTGGCACAAAAGATCAAAGTCTCGAGTTGTCCGATCTGATCTTTGATCGATTTGAGTGCTGCTGGGATGGCACGAGATCGGGGCTTGCGCCCCGCCAAAGCAGCCAAAGCCTCCGACGTCACTTCAGCGACAGGCCGAATCTGAGTCAGACAAAATTCCCAGTCGCGAGCTTCGCCTTCTGCATCGAGATCAACACGAAGACTCACCGCTGCTTGTGAGTCCCCAACCTTGAAAGCGGCCGCTTTGGAAAGGTTGGCGCTCAGCAACGGGATCCACTTATTGCCCAAACAAAGCGCTTCGCTTTGTTCGCACAGCCACTGATCAAGGCTGTTGCCCGGGTTCACGCGTTCAGCGACAGCAGGAGCATGAATCCACAGCTGGGTTCCACCGTCATGGGGGATGACATGGACTGCAGGCAGATGAGGAGCACCATCAATCTCCCAGTTGTTCAGTAGCAAACAGGGCTGATCGGTGAGGTCTTTGCGGCGTTTATCTGCTGGAGCCTTGATCGTTGTTCTGGGGGCACTGGCCCTGGAGTGCAAATGGGCCTTGGTCAGTAAAAGATCGCGATCAGCATCGACACCACCGTTGAGTGGCAGCGAACGGGCTACATGGCCGCGGGCGGGGTGTTGAGCGATCGGGTATCGGTCCAGCTGTACTTCCACCACTGATGTGGCTGGTCCCTCGAGTTGGTAGTTGCTATCTCCCTCGGGTAGCTCGATGGAGGCGAGAAGACGATCATCGAGGGGAACGGCGAGCAGTCGCTCATCCTGTTGTTCCACTTGGGCCAACAGGCTTGTGGTTGCTCTTTGCAAAATGCATTGCACCCCGCCTTCTGGAGATCGACGACGGCCTGCATCACGAATGATGCGCACCAACACGCGGTCGCCATTCCAAGCGTGATTCAGCTGATGGTCACGGATGTAAATGTCTTCGCCGCCGTCATCACGAATGGCAAAACAGAATCCTTTGCTGCTGCAGCGCAAACGGGCTTCAATGAAGCCAATGTCGTCACCACGGGAGATCGAACTCTCGTCTTCAAGGCTCAGCACACCAAGGCGGTTAAGGCCCTTTAGCGCAATGCTGAGTGACTGCTTGTCGGCTCGGTTGGTTAGACGGAGAATCTTCTCGAGTTTGCTGACCTCAAGCGAGCCGTCTTGGGGGACCTGGTCGAGAAGGTCGGCGACCGTGAATTTCATCGGAGCGTGAAAGAAACCGGCCTTCAGGACCGGGAGTTGAATCAAAACCGTTGCACTCGAAGAGTTGGTAATGCAATCAGTCAATGACAATCCAACTCTAATCGCCCGACTGGGCGCAATCCCCCTCTTAGTCGTCGGTCTGGCTGGATCCCAGTCCGGCTTGGAGCATGGGCATCAGCAAGCGGCCTCCGATGACCAGAAATCCAGTTGAGGCCGCCAGTTGCAGCCAGTCGGCGGGAATCACAGCGGACAAAGACCCTCCAGCAACAGCTCCAATCAAGCTGGCGAGGACTAAGGCGCTGGAGGATCCGAGAAACACCGCCAACGGTCGATCCGATGTGCCGCTGATCGCCACTGTTGCTAGTTGGGTTTTGTCACCGAGCTCTGCCAAGAACACGGTCACAAACGTGGAAATGAGAAGGGTGAAGTCCATAACTATTTAGCGTGATTGGGTCTCTATCAGTGACTGCAAGGCTTGACTTCCCAGCCACAAACCCAGTCCAACCATCAGCAAACCAGCCATTTGTTCCAGGCGTTCTGGGGGAAGGATGGTGGAGAGCCAACGTCCCACCAGAACGCCCACCAGACTTGAACAGATCAACGCCAGCGCGGCCCCGATGAACACCAACCATGGCTCGCCGGATTGGGCGGACAGAAGGAGGGTGGCTAATTGGGTTTTGTCACCCAATTCAGCGAGGAAAACGGTGGTAAATGTGCTCAGTAGAACGGCATTAAAACCAAGCTTGCTGTCGCTACCTGCTTCAGTCATCGGAATCCTGAGGTGAGCGAATCAACCGCTCGAACTTACGCAGTTCCAGGCTTCTTCCGCCATGAACCGATCGAATTTGCTGCCGACAGCAATCAATAGCGAAGGCATTGACTTCCTCCTCAGGTACCGCAAATAAATCGGCCAATCCGCTCACCCTGCAAAAGTCAGGGCGGTCTTCATAAATCCTGCAGCGCCGGCCTCCTTGGTCGAAATGCCTGCACCATCCGTCCTCCCCCACCATCTCCAGATAGATCGTTTGCTGATCGTCCGATAACGCTTCAAGAGCGTCCTGTCGTTCAGCCGGAGCAAGCCTGCAACATGCACCGCAGTGATTCAGGCAGGACCAGTGAAGGGGCGGGCGGCTCATGGTTCAATTCAGAGGTTGCTGTGACAAGGCATCACAGTGATACCTCTTGATAAGGGCAATGCGGTGGAACGCCCCGTACCCTTTTGGAGGCATCACGCTGATCAACTGCTTTCCTTCCATGGGATTTGACATCCACCTGATTGCAAATTTTGGGGCTCTTGCTCTCATCACGCTTGCTGGCCCAGCAGTGATCTTCATCCTCTTCTACAGGCGCGGAGCTCTCTGAAGCTTTGCGAGTGCGTGATACACCGGTGTTCGCGAGACCAGCCGGCCGGTGTAAGCGGCAATCACGGCCGTGAGACAAGCTCCTGCAAATAATTGTTGATCGCCGACGAGTCGCCAGGAAAAAATTAAGGAGACCAAGGGCAATTGGGTGGCTCCAGCTAGTCCTGCTGCTAAGCCAAGCCCTACGCCCACTTGGGTGCTGAATCCAATCACCGCACAGACCGTGTAGCCGAGAACGGCACCGAAGGTGAGCGATGGGTCGATTAACCCGCCTGGTACTCCTGGTGCGAGGGCGAGCATGGGACCGATCACCCGGACAACGGTGATCCAAATGCTCACGATCCCCGAGCTGAAATCAGAATGCTCAGAGCCAAGTTCCGGCAAGCCTCGCTCAAGCAGTTGTTTCACGAGTGCCTCACCATCCGCAGTGCTTGTTCCCCAGCTCAACAGGGCGAGCAAACTCAGTGCGGCGCCTAGGCACAGACCGGTGCGCAGGGGACGCTGTCGGACCAATGGAGATAAGCGTGCTGTGGTCCACACCAGTCCTCGATTGAAGAATCCGCCCACAAGACCAGCGGCGATTCCAATCGGAATCGCCAGCATCAGTTGTTCTTTTTCTGGCGCATACACATTGATGAGACCTAAGCCGAAGATCGGTTCTCCTCCAAGGTTTGAAAATCCAGCCGCGGCCACACACACCAGCAAAGCCGGCCAGATCGTGACGATTGAATATTCAGCTGTGAGCTCCTCAAGCATGAACACAACGCCCAGCAAAGGAGTGTTGAAACCACCGGCTAGGCCGGCTCCTCCGCCAATGGCGACCATCTGTCGTTCGGTGAGAGCTGGCATCCAATTGGGCCAACGTTTTTGCGTGGCGCGTGCCACCGCTGAGCCAAATTGCACCACTGGACCTTCCCGTCCCAGAGGAAACATGGCTGCTGTCGCTACCGACCAAAGGATTCCTCTGTGCAGCGTGCTGCCTGCTTCCATCGCATCTGGCATCAACGATGGATCTTCCAGCGCGTTCATCGTTGAAGGAATTCCAGATCCAGCGCCGCCTCGCCACGGCCCTCGTTGAAGCATCAACAGGATCGGCATCACCACAACGGGAGCGATTGCAATCAGCAGACCAATGGAGGTCCAGCGGGTTTGGCCGGTTGTTGGCAAGAAATCGAACAACCACTCCTGAATGCGATCGACGAGATTCAGGGGGAGGCAAGCCAGGCCAATCAAGACGCCAACAGCTAGCAAGCCAATGAAATGGCGCCCAAGTCGATTGATTTCGTTCAAGACCGACGCTGGGCCACGGAACCGTGAGTTTGTTGTGTTGCGTTCAGAGGTCATGGAAGAAGGCCAAGGCCAATGCAAGCGTCTTGAATGAGGCCAGCAACGTAAGGGTGTCTTGCCCTGTTGTCTTCACTTTCAAATACACCGTTGCTGTTGACCAATCCAGACAGCCTTTCCCCAGATGGATTCCGAATCTCTACGGTTGATCCGTGGGGGCTCGTGCAGCGATAAACGCCTAGGCCGCGGTGCAGATCCAAGCAAGCGTGATGTTCGCGTAGGGCCTGGATTTCGAGCTGCAGTTTTGCTTCTCCTTGCCAGCGGTTGAGGCTGATTCGAAACGCCACGTCCACGACGGTTGGCAGTGGTTGGGTTTGTTGCCAGCGCCAAGCGATCGCTTCCCTTTCACAGTCGTCTTGCGCCAAGGTGAGTTTGAGGTGACCGCCGCGGAGCAATCGCTGGGATGTCACCGTGCAAGCTCTCGACCAAAACAGTGGTGCTGGATGGCCGATTCCAAAAGGTTCCAGAGAGAGCAATGCGGACCAGAGTTCGTGATTGATCGCTGCGAGCGACAACAATGCTTCTGGTTCCACCAGGATTCCTTCCCCACGCTTTTGAATCCAGTTCAGAGCCAAGGCATTGAGCTCCTCATGCAGGCGATGCACCTGCTCGGCTTTCACCGTGAATCCCCCTGCGGCGGGGTGGCCGCCATGGCGCTCGAGAAGGGCTGTGCAGTGGTTGAGAGCGTTGTCGACGGCAAACCCTGCTGGAGCCCGCACCGAGGCTCGCATCAGGCCATCGCCATCAGCAGCCAGTAAGGCGGTTGGACGTTGGAAACGTTCCATGAGGCGTGCCGCAACGATGCCAATCACCCCGTGATGCCAGTGGCCTTGCGCGAGAAGAAGAAAGGGTGGTAATGGATCACGGTCAGACTCCAATAGGGCCAAGGCTTCGGCCTCAATGGCATCACACAGTTCTCGCCGCTGTCGGTTGAGACTGTCGCATTGGCGGCCAAGCTCAATCGCGCTGTTTTGGTCGTCGGCGGTGAGTAAATCCACCACCAATTGGGGATCGCCGATTCGCCCTACGGCGTTGATTCTGGGAGCCAGTTGAAAGCCGATGTCATCGGCGCGCAGTGGCCGATCACCGAGTCCAGCAAGTTGCTGCAGGGCGCGCACTCCCGGACAGTTGCTTTGATGGAGATGAAGCAACCCTTCTCTCAGGAGTGTCCTGTTGGCTCCTGTCAGCGGTGCCATGTCGGCCACCGTTCCAATGCAAAACAAATCACGAGCACTGGCGATGGCTGTTGGTTGGCACATACGTTCTGCGAGTTCGCGCGCCAGGACATAGGCGAGTCCAACGCCTGCTAATCCTCGATAGGGAGAGTGGTCCGGCGTGGTGGCCGGATGAATTAAAGCGAGAGCTTTTGGGCGTTTCTTTGGGAGCGTGTGGTGATCGGTGAGCACCACCTCTATGCCCAGATCTTCAGCTCTACTCAAGGCCTCGTGGGCCGCCACTCCGTTATCGACAGTGACAATGAGCCGAACGCCACCATCGTGGAGTTCATTCACCATGGAACAGTTCAAGCCATAGCCATCAGCCATACGGCTTGGGATCGCTGCTTGGGGTTCCGCCCCCAACGTGCGCAAGGTGCGCAGCAACAACGCCGTACTCGTCATGCCATCGGCGTCGTAGTCACCACAAATGGCAACGCGTTCTGCTGTCAAACAGGCTTGATGCAAGCGTTGGACCGCCGTTTCCAATTCAGGGAAGTGGCCATCCGGGTTGGGTAAGGGGGAATCACTCAGTAAGGCATTCACCTGATCTGGTTCTGTCAGACCGCGGCGGAACAGCAGTGCACGCAGGGGCAGAGGAAGGGGAACCGCATCGAGAGCAGTGAGGTCAATGCCCCGCGGTAGTTGCCATTGCTGAATTGAGGCGGCAGACGGCAACGGGCAGGAGCACAAGCAGCCTGCATTGTGCTTCGTCCTTCAAGCTGTTGCCATGAATTGCATGGCTGTCATGCCTGTCTTGAAGACCGTGTTCTGGGATGTGGATGGCACCCTTGCGGACACTGAAATGGATGGGCATCGACCAGCCTTCAACCGAGCTTTCGTTGAACAGGGTTTGGATTGGACCTGGGATCCAGAGACTTACAAGCGTTTGCTCAGCATTCCTGGTGGAATCCTTCGTATGAAAACTTTTGCGCAGCAGCAGGGTGAGGTCTTGAGCGATGCGCAGTTTGCTCAGCTGCGCATGTCCAAACAGCGTCACTATCTCGATGCAGTGCGTGCCGGAGCTGTGACTCTTCGCCCAGGCGTGGAAAGACTTCTTCGTGAGCTTCAGGCGCGGGCGATTCCTCAATGGATTGTGACCAGTAGTGGTGGTCCTTCCGTATCCGCGTTGTTAGACACCCTGTTTCCCGGCGGCGACCATCCGTTTGCTGGTGTGATTAGTGCCGATGATGTATCGAGGCATAAACCCAATCCTGATCCCTATTTAAAAGCGCTTGCATGCAGTGATACCGATCCTGATGCGGCCTTGGCGTTTGAGGATTCAACGCCGGGCCTTCTTTCGGCCAGAACGGCTGGCCTGCGCTGTCTGCTGATGCCCTCTCCATGGGATCAGGAGCTCCATCGCTATCAAGATCAGGCCGTGGCGATGCTGGATCATCTGGGGAGTGCCCAGATCCCATGCACTGTTTCGAGCGGCCCCCCTTGTCTGGATGGGCTTGTCACGCTGGAGTACTTGCAGATGCTTCTCGTCTTACCTGATTGATGACGACCCATCTCACCCGCTATGAACAGTTTCAGAGACGGATTGGTGTTCAACTCACACGAGCGCTAACTGGATCTTGGCGTCGCCGCAGCCTGGGTGTTCTCTCCCTGCTGCTGGGGTTCCTTTTGGGCAGCAACTTCACCATGTATTGGTTTCAAAAGGTCGATCAACAACGCCCTTTCGTGGTGTTTTACATGGTGATTGTTATTGAGCTGTTGATTCGAGGACGCAGCTATGTGAAGCAAGAACCATGGCCCCTGGGCTGGCTAGCTCTCGACAACATCCGCGTTGGAGCCGTCTTTTCCGTTGTGTTTGAGGCCTTCAAGCTTGGCTCTTGATCCGTCTCCAATGGCTCCAAAAGGGTTGCCTTTGCTCCTTGAAGCCTTGGGTTGGTCCGAACCCGAGCGCTGGTGGAGCCATTGGCAGCAACGCGGTGGTGTTGAACTTGCCCGTTGCGTCTGGCCCGAGAACGTGAACGATGAATGGCTGCTGGGTGTGGCGTTTCCATTGCTCTCGCAGGTAGAGAGCCTCATGGAGATGGGTGGTCGTCCCCTGCTCGGACTGAGTGCTCTTCCTGGATGCGGAAAAACCACCCTTTGCGATTGGCTTGTGCAAGCCAGTTCCGAGTTGGGATGGTCGATCGCGTTTCTTTCAATCGATGATTTTTATTGGCCTGGTCCAGAGCTTGATCGACGGATGGCAGGAAATCCCTGGGGTGTGCCCAGGGCAATACCAGGTAGTCACGATCTGGAGTTGATGGCCATAGCTCTTGATCAGTGGCGAGAGACAGGGATATTGAACGCCCCTCGCTTTGATAAATCCCTCCGTCAAGGTCGAGGGGATCGCAGTGAATGGGTTCGATCCACTCCTGATTTAGTGGTGCTGGAGGGATGGTTCGTGGGCGTTTGCGTGCCTGATGAAATTTGTTCCGCTCAGAACTTGCACTCGCTTGAGCTCACAAGTGAAGAGATGCTGTATCGCGAGCGGCTCATTCGGCTCATCCCTGACTATGCACCGATCTGGGATCGAATCGATAAGCTCTGGCACCTCAAATCTCAAAGCGGTACATCGAGCCGGCTTTGGAAGCGACAGCAGGTGGAGACCCAAACCAGGACCACCGGTGTTCAAGTGTCTGAATCCGCTGTCCAAGATTTTGTTCGGATGATTGAAACTGCATTTCCAGCACCTTGGCTGCAGGATCTG
Source organism: Synechococcus sp. MVIR-18-1 (assembly GCF_014279835.1). Classification (NCBI taxonomy): domain Bacteria; kingdom Bacillati; phylum Cyanobacteriota; class Cyanophyceae; order Synechococcales; family Synechococcaceae; genus Synechococcus; species Synechococcus sp. MVIR-18-1. Next base: position 1,149,145 of record NZ_CP047942.1, read on the forward strand.
CATCAATCCGATGTTGTGATTGATCTCACAAACCAACGCGCCGTTCGTGAGATCACCTTGAAATGAACTCAGTCCTCGCTGTCATCAGCATCAGCAACCGGATACACAAAACCTTGAGCACGGCCACTCAACACTGACTTGCCGATTGACATAGCACGTTGTGCAGCAGTGGCTGCTTTTGCCTTCCAAACAGCATGCCTTTGATTGCGCTTGCTCTTAGAGGTTTTCTTCTTCGGTACAGCCATTGCAGCCGGAACTCTTCCAAACGCCCATAATCTACTTTCGAGAGTCCGCTCGTCAAATCGCTACTCTTAATACATCGCAGGAACGGTGTGAGTTCAGGTCCGGAAGATCGTGAAATCATCGTCTCCCAGGCATCTGGGACCGATGCCAAGGAAAGCCCCACCAATCCGTTTGCTCGCTTTAAATCGGATCCCCCGCCGAGTTACAGCGAGTTATTGACGCAAATTTCAGCGGGAAAAGTCAAAGATCTGCAATTGGTTCCTGCTCGTCGGGAAGTGATCGTGGAATACGACGACGGCCGCAATGCCACTGTTTCCACACTGGCGAACGATCAACAGATCTTGCGTACAGCTGAATCTGCTGGCGTTCCCTTGACGGTGAAAGATGTTCGTCAGGAACAAGCTTTGGCTGGGTTGGCAGGAAATTTGGCCCTGATCGCCTTGATTGTGATCGGCCTTTCTTTTCTGCTTCGTCGCTCGGCGCAGGCCGCAAACAAAGCCATGGGCTTTGGTCGCAGTCAAGCTCGGATCCGCCCTCAAGATGAAATCACCGTTCGATTTGAGGACGTTGCCGGGATCAGCGAAGCCAAGGAGGAACTCCAGGAGGTCGTGACCTTTCTGAAGCAGCCCGAGAGTTTTATTCGTCTTGGAGCGCGGATCCCTCGGGGTGTTCTGTTGGTAGGACCGCCGGGAACGGGAAAAACATTGCTGGCCAAGGCCATTGCTGGGGAGGCTGGGGTTCCGTTTTTCTCGATTGCGGCATCTGAGTTTGTAGAGCTGTTTGTGGGCGTTGGTGCAAGTCGCGTTCGCGATTTATTCCGCAAGGCCAAGGAGAAATCGCCTTGCATCATTTTTATCGATGAAATTGATGCCGTTGGCCGTCAACGCGGTGCAGGAATCGGCGGGGGCAATGATGAACGGGAGCAGACCCTGAATCAGTTGCTCACTGAAATGGATGGCTTTGCTGATAATTCAGGTGTGATCTTGCTTGCCGCCACCAACAGGGCTGACGTGCTCGATACGGCCTTAATGCGTCCAGGCCGTTTCGATCGTCGTATCCATGTCGACCTGCCTGATCGCAAGGGGCGTGAGGCGATCCTTGCGGTTCATGCCCGAAGTAGACCTCTTTCAGATGAGGTGTCTTTGGCTGATTGGGCCCTAAGAACACCAGGATTTTCGGGTGCTGATCTGGCCAATCTCATCAATGAAGCCGCGATCCTCACGGCGCGACATGACCGTTCCTTTGTAGGCAGCTCAGAATTAGAGGCAGCCCTTGAACGCATCACGATGGGCTTATCGGCGTCTCCCCTCCAGGACAGTGCCAAGAAACGGCTGATCGCATATCACGAAATTGGTCATGCCTTGGTGGCAGCCCTTACGCCTCACGCCGATCCTGTGGACAAGGTGACCTTGCTTCCACGCAGTGGTGGAGTGGGCGGATTTACCCGATTCTTCCCTGATGAGGAGGTGATTGATTCCGGCCTGGTCAGCAAGGCTTATTTGCGGGCGCGTCTTGTCATGGCACTCGGTGGACGTGCAGCAGAGACGGTGGTCTTTGGTCCTGGTGAGATCACCCAGGGAGCGAGTGGAGATCTGCAAATGGTCTCTCAGCTCGCCAGAGAAATGGTGACTCGCTTTGGATTTTCTTCTCTGGGGCCCGTTGCTCTTGAAGGTGGTGATCAGGAGGTGTTTTTAGGTAGAGACTTAATCCATACCCGTCCCTCCTATGCAGAGAGCACAGGTAAAGCAATTGATGCTTGTGTTCGCCAGCTGGCAAGCCAAGCTCTCGATGAGGCGATCGCCTTATTAGAGCCCCGTCGTGAAGTCATGGATCGTCTTGTTGAGGCCTTGATTACGGAAGAAACGCTATCGAGTTCGCGCTTCTATGAAATAGGGGGTCTAGATCAGCCGCAAAGTAGGGAAAATCAATTGAAGAATGATGATTTTTATAAACCCCTTCTGGCTCAAAAGCCAGCTGCGACTTGATTCGCTCCACTCCAGTGGCAAAAATCATCCAGATGGTGGGGCGTTTTGGGATCTTGTTGATCCCACTGATTGTGATTGTCTCCAGGTTGCAGGTGGAGTGGTATTGGTTCGATCAGTTTGAACTTGGATCTGTTTATGGCAAACGTTTATATCTTCAATTAGCAGGCGCACTCTTTGCCTTTTTGTTTGTTGGCGGTTGTGCGCTTTGGCGTCAATCTTGGTTGCGCTTACCTGAATCCCTCAAGGATGAGAAAAAATCTGTCCTGACCGGCTATCGCTTTGGCTTCAGCCTGTTGGCATGCCTCTTGGTTTTGCTCTCCGTTCTTGCGATCGATACCCGTCTGGCCTGGCTGGCCTGGAGCGACCCTTTTTCATTGCCGTACTGGTGGAGTCTTCCCTTTTCGACAGCTTGGCCGCTGCTGAGTGTGTCAATTTTGGCGTTGATGTTGATCATGTTTGGCCTCACGCGCAGCCGACGGTTAGGCCTTGCCCAGGTTTATGGAAGCGCTTGTGTGTGTTTGATCGTTGCCCGGAGCTGGGGACTCTGGAGCCTTGCTTTTGCGATTCCTGATCTCGGTCGCATTGAACCGATGCTCGGCTCTGATGTGAGTTTTGGTTTGGGTCGTTTTTCTGCAATCGCGCTTGGCCTTGAGTTAGTCCTTTTACAGCTATCCCTCACGCTGAGTACAGCGTTATGGAGTCGATTAACACGTTCAACTTGCCTTAGCGATTGGGCTTTTCCAGGCTTAACCGTGCGTCAGCGACATGGTTTGAGGCCAGGTTTTGCTTTGGTGCTGCTTACCTGCTCAGGACTGCTGTGGCTCTCAAGGCACCAGTTGCTTTGGACTCAGGATGGAATCGTTGCAGGTGCCGGATGGCTTGATGTTCATCTTCTGCTTCCTTTGCGATCCGTGGGCTCGATTGCACTGCTCGTGTTGGCATTTGTTGTTTTGCCATCACCATTCTCGAGTCTTCGTCGCCGTCAATTACGGCTGATCCTGGCCTGTATTGCCGTGGTGTCGTTTGGCCTGGAGATGGTGTTATTTCCGTTGATGCATTGGCTTGTGGTGCGTCCGCGGGAATTACAGCTGGAGAGCCCATATATCAGTCGTGCGATTGAGGCCACGCGTCAGGCTTATCAATTGGACGGCATTACCACCACCCAGGTTGAACCATCTCCTCGCTTGAGTCCCCAGGATCTCCAGGACGGCGCAAGCACCTTACGCAATATTCGGTTGTGGGATAGTCAGCCTCTACTCGCGACGAACCGACAGCTGCAGCAGCTCAGGGTTTACTACCGCTTCACCAATGCAGCAGTTGATCGCTATCAGTTGCGTCCTGATTTGCTTGAACGTCAGCAGGTGATTCTCGCTGCGCGTGAACTCGATCAGGCAGCTCTCCCCAAGCGGTCACGCACCTGGCAAAACCGTCACTTTGTTTTTACGCATGGCTATGGATTTACGTTGAGTCCGGTGAATTCAAGCGCAGAAGATGGTCTTCCGGATTATTTCATTAGTGATATCGGTCGTTCAGCGCGTATTGAAGGTAATGAATTCCTAGATATTAGTCGCGCCGATGTCAAGAAGAATGTTCCGATTGGAAGGGCTGCCCTCTATTTTGGGATGCTTCCTTCTCCCTATGCCGTTGCACCAACTCAAATTGAGGAGTTCAATCATCCAGAAGGTGACGAAAACACATATAACCATTATTCAGGACGAGCTGGCATCCCACTGGCATCTTTAGGACAACGGATTGCTGCATCGGTTTACATCCGAGATCCAAGGTTGCTGAATACGGGCGTGTTGCAAGCTGATTCAAAATTATTGCTTCGACGCGATGTCAAAAAGCGCGTGAAGGCTTTGGCACCCTTTTTGCAGTTAAAAGGTGATCCTTATCTTGTCTCCGTTCCCATGGAGTCTGATCTCAATCAGTATCAGGAAGATCAACATCAATATTGGATTGTTGATGGATACACCAGCTCCAACACCTATCCCTATGCCTCAACGCTTCCTGACGGACAAGAGATGCGCTATGTACGCAATTCTGTCAAGGCAATTGTTGATGCCTACAACGGAACGGTAAGGCTCTATGTGAGCGAACCGGACGATCCGATGATTCGTGGTTGGCAGAAGGTGTTCCCCGAATTGTTCCAGCCCTTGGCAGCTATGCCTTCGTCTTTGCGACAGCATTTGATGGTTCCTAGTGCCCTATTTGAGTTACAGGTGCAGCAATTGCTTCGATATCATGTCACGAATCCACGCATTTTTTATAGTGGAGATGATGTTTGGCAAGTTCCAAAAGAGCTTTATGGAAAAACACAGATTCCAGTGGCTCCGTATCACATTACAGCGCAAGTGAAACCCAGTGTTGACTCTGAATTTTTACTCTTACAACCCCTTACTCCGCTCGCACGTCCCAACCTTTCTGGCTGGTTGGCGGCAAGAAACGACGCTGAGCATTACGGAGAACTAATACTGTTGCGCTTCCCTAGCGATGTTCCGATTTTTGGACCTGAGCAGATCCAGGCTCTGATCAATCAAAATCCTGTGATCAGTCAACAGTTTGGCCTCTGGGACCGAGCAGGCTCTCAAGTTGTTCAAGGGAATTTATTGGTCGTACAACTCGGAAATGCCCTTCTCTATGTTGAGCCGATTTACCTCAGAGCACGGCGAGGTGGATTGCCGACATTAACGCGTGTCGTTGTCAGTGATGGCAGTCGTGTGGCAATGGCAAAGGATTTACGCACGGGTCTTGATGCACTCGTGCAGGGGAGTGGGGCAAAAGATGTTGTTGTCCAGGAGCTGGATAAAGCTTTGTAGAACTAGTTTTTGTTTGGATAAACTTATTCCATTTGACGACGTACTTCTCTCAATGTTTTTCCAGGTTTGAATAAAATAATTAATCCCCATAGAAACAAAGGTATGACCACTAATAATGTATAAGCGCCAACCTGTGGTGAACTGTTAAGGGTTAATTGAGATTCATGCAATTGTTATGAGTGATAGATTTTTATCTCAGGTTTCGGCAGTGATCTCCAATCCCACTAATAAGCACAGTCCAATATTGACGCCAAGGATCAATAACAGAATCATCAGTCGCTTAATGATCTGTTTGAAATAGTCAAGCCTTCCAAGCTCACCTCTCCAGTCGAAGAATTGAGGTAAACCTTGGCTAGCAACGTATAAGCGCTTGCTTTATGAGGTGCAAAAGGTTTTGGCTTGCTCAACGCTTTGTTTGTTTTTCATCTCCTTCACGACGCAGTTGCAGGTGGCATTCAAATGGCTCAAGAGCAGTTGTTGCCCAGCTTTCTCGTATTCCTTTCTCATGGCAGATGAGCACTTGCCGAAAATGATCTTGTCCACCATGCCTGCATGGGCTGGAACAACAGTGATTGCAGCCATTGCAGCAAAAGCAATCACGCCTGGCAATCGGGGCATTGATATCAACGGGCTATTGACTTCATGGCAAGGTTGGCCAGACCTCGTATGAATGTCCGTAGTGATACATACTCATCTTCTCTGCACCAGCGCTTGCACTTGATCAGCTGCCAATGAGTCAGCAGGTTTTACGCATTCATGAACCTGAAGCATAGGGTGGCTGCTACGACAAGACAGCTAGCAACAACAACGAGTCCCATCAGAATGAGTCGAAGACAGTCTCATCATTTGGCTTCAAGTCATCATTTGCCTGTCTCCGATGACACTAATGACACAAGACAGCGGGCTGCTGTCCCATTGGATCAGTCCGCAAGATCTGTATTCAGATCCGTGTCGCGTCTAAGCATGGGCAACCAGAAGGACTCCTGAAGTATTGGAAACACAGAAAGACTAAGCATAAAAAATCGGGATAGATCAGTGACCTATCCCGTGTTTTTAATGATCGTTACAGGCTTATGACGGCAGCGATCAGCCGATCGCAGCAAAAAACTCTTTGCTGCCCTTGGGATCAGGCTTCATGGTCTTCTCGCCTGGAGTCCAGTTCGCTGGACAGACTTCATCTGGATTGGACTGCACATACTGGAACGCCTGAAGGACGCGCAGGGTCTCATCAACATTCCGGCCAACAGGCAGGTTGTTGATCGTGGCGTGCATGATCACACCCTCAGGGTCGATGATGAACAAACCACGCAGAGCCACGCCTTCAGCGTCATCGAGAACGTTGTAAGCAGTGGAAATTTCCTTCTTCAGGTCTGAAACGAGCGGATAGTTGATATCGCCGATTCCACCTTGATTACGTGCGGTCTGGATCCAAGCCAGGTGACTGAATTGGCTATCCACGGAGATGCCCAGAACTTCAGTGTTCTTGCTGGAGAAATCAGAGTAGCGATCGCTGAACGCTGTGATTTCAGTTGGGCAAACGAAGGTGAAGTCCAGAGGGTAGAAAAACAGCACCACGTACTTACCGCGGTACTGAGACAAGCTGATCTCTTTGAACTCTTGATCAACTACAGCGGTAGCGGTGAAATCAGGGGCCTGTTGGCCCACGCGCAGGCAACCGTTGTCGGTCATGATGAAAGATCGATGGATACGTGACGGAAGCAGCGGACCAGACTCAATCCAAAGTCGGTCCGACTTCTAGTTACATCTTTTAATTTATCACGCTCTCCCCTTGCTTGCGGCCGGCTTGAATCGCAGAGAGCACTCTGCTGATGGAGTCCTAAAATCAACGAATGATTGATCAACCAATGTCTTGGGATCAGGCCTTATTGCGGAAATTCAGCAGTACAGGTCACTTCCGACTTTTAAATCAAGTTCGCAGCGAGCTCAAAAGTCAGCCACTGAACCGTGACGCTCAGACCAGAAAGCTCACGCTTCAGGCAAGGCCTCACCATGGACAATCTGTACGACAACAGCGGCGGCCAAATCCTGTTCCAGAAGATCAACCAATTTTGACGCTTGAGGAAACGACGAAGGACAATCCAACATCATTCAGAGATCGACTGAATGCGATCGAAATGCGCTGAAAATCGGTCGCACAAATCGGTTTAATGAAGACAAAAAATGGCTCGGGGGAGACTTGAACTCCCGACCTTGGGGTTATGAATCCCACGCTCTAACCAGCTGAGCTACCGAGCCGCAACTTTTTAATTTTAGACGATCGCCTGGACGTCTTAAGCCCGACGACGTGCTGGAAGCTTTGCCATTGGATCTAATGCTGAACCACCACGTTGGCGTATTTCGAAATGCAGATGAGGTCCAGTGCTTCTTCCAGTACTGCCCATGAGTGAGATTTTTACTCCCTGGGGAATGATCTGTCCTTTGCGAACCAGTAGACGGCTGTTGTGGGCGTAGCGGGTGGATGAACCGTCGGCGTGAGCTAACTCCACTAAATAGCCGTATCCGCTACTCCAGCCAGAAAATTTCACGACGCCATCTTTGGCCGCAACAATTGGGGTACCAACGTTGTTTGCAATATCGATGCCCTTATGCATGCGGCCCCATCTCCATCCGAATCCAGAGGTAAAAACTCCTTTTGTGGGCCACATGAAGGATTGATTCCCAACGACACCACCATCCTCCATTCCAGGTAATGGGGGCAGAGCTGGAAAACTTGCGCCGCCTGAAACGGTTGGACGGATCGCCAAGAGGGCCCGCGGTGAAGCTTTGGCAACACGCACTTCGCTGCCGATGGCCAAACGGGCTAGGTCTAGGCCAGGGTTGAGCGAGCGCAATTCACTCAAGCTGACCCCTTGGTCTCGTGAAAAGGTTGAAAGAGATTCGTTCGCTTTGATGCGAACAACGGATTGCGGATCTGGAGGAGATTGAAGCGGCGCCTTATGAAGAACCGTTGTTCCGTCAAGATGACTTGCGTTTGCGAGGCTTTCCTCAGCGTCAGCAGGGAGAACGATCCACGAGCCAGCCTTGATCACCTCGAAGGACGTCTGGTCGTTAAGAGCGGTTAAATCAGTGGAGGTAAGGCCAAGATCCGCGGCTATACCTTTAAGAGTGCTCTTCGTCGAGACCTTGACCCAAATCCTGCTTTGAGTTGCTGGTGCTGATGCCAGAAGAAATGGGGCTTGTACGTGGTCAGCGTCAGCGAAGCCTGGATGCTGCGCCAAAACAGATAAAGACGTTCCTGATGCGATTGCCGTAACGAGAACGAGAAGGGGCTTCATCTGAATCAGCAATTGGTAACGCTCCTGGAGAAGCCGCCACAGCTCAGGAACGGGCTGAAAGTAGCGGGTGTAGGAGATTGGCGCAAGGGCTGAAGTGTCAGCTTGCCAATTACCACAACTGAAGTTGGGACCCTGCTTGGTGGCTGACGATGGCACAAGCCACAGAGAGATTGAGGCTTCGCACGCCCCCTTGGCCATCTTCACCAGCGCTGCAGGGCATCGAAATGGTTGTGATTTGAGTGCAACGGCTGCGTGTTGCCTCCGATAGGCCAGTGTCTTCTCGACCGAACAACAAAATATCTCCCCGTTGGAAATGCATCTCTTGAAGAAGAACCCCTCCTCGACGGCTACAGCCAATCACCCTTGAGGATTGAGCAAGAGACTCAAAAAATGCATCAACATTCTTATGGATAGTGATGTCAACATGAGGCCAATAATCAAGACCAGCCCTTTTTAAATAACGATCTTCAAGGCTGAACCCAAGTGGTTCAATTAAATCCAGTGGTAAACCAAAAGCAGCACAAGTACGAGCAATATTTCCTGTATTTGGAGGTATTCGTGGTTCAAATAGTGCCACCCTCAAAGGTTTTTGGATCAAAGACTGCTGATCTAGTGATTGATTACTTATGGATTGATTGCTTGAAGCTTTCTTCACGGTACGAGTATGCCTAATTGGGTGAGATTCAAAGCTCTTCCTTGAACAACGAGCCAGCTGTCTATTGCGTGTTGTTCTAATCGTTGAGCCAGCCAGCCTTGGCGGTCCCGAAACAATCCGCCGATTTTGGTGGCTGGGACCACTCCCCAGCCTGTTTCTTCAATCACAATCACGGTGGGAGATGTTCGCATGAGAAGACTTTCAATCAGCTCTTCAGCCTCTTGCTCCCACTGAAGATCATCGCGATCGAGGTGGAGTGCTGTAAAGCCACCGAGGGCATCGATCAGCAAGGGGTGATGGGCCTCTTCTGTGCGAATGCATGCAGCAAGCATTGATCCCGGCTCGCGTAGCTGCCAATGCAGGGGTCTTCTTTCGCGATGCAGTCGCATCCGTTCATCCCAGCTTGGATCATTCGACCGATGCGCAGAAGTTGCGACGTAGGTGACCATTTCTTGAGAGCTGAGCAAATGTTCAGCCCACCGGCTTTTCCCTCCACGGCTTGGCCCGCTTACAACAATGAGTCCGTTGGGAACCTCTGATTTTTGTTTGTTTGAATGAGCCAAGGCTTTATCCGCCTCCGTTCATGCCTCGCAATGTGGCGACAGAGGATGGACTGACACGGTTGAGATAACGGAAGATCCAATATTTGAAAATTGTTGCCAAAATCACCGGGAATGTAGCGATGAACAGAAGGATAAAATTCTCTCGCGCTGGAAATCCAAAGTGATTGGCAATACCATCAAGCAGCACAGTCCAACCTTCTGGACTATGGAATCCAACAAAGATGTCGGTGAAGAGAATAATCGCGAAGGCTTTGGCTGAGTCGCTTAATCCGTAAACAGCCTCATCGAAAAAGCCGCGAAGAACCCTTAGTTCTTCGCGGCTGAACAGGCAAACCATGACGAAGGCAAGCGTGGCTGATATGTCCGCTAAAACATTTTTTACAGCATGGGTACTTTCAGCATCAGCCTCTTCTTTGAGCTCAGCAGCCTTTTTCCCTAATTGTTGTTGTAGTTCTTCTTGGCTTGGGATTGAGTCACCGCGAAGAAGAGCATCGAATTCAATTTCTGCCTTATACACTCTCAACTTTTCTACTGCCTGTTCTTCAAGTTGTGGCTTTGGGTAACTCAAGAAGGGCAGGTCTGGAGCAAAGCGGTCGACAGCAGGACTAATGATGTAAGTGCGGCTGACCTGTTGGACTAACAGTGGCACCAGAATCAGGAGTAAAAGAACCTTCAGCGAGATCAGCGTCGAATCCCTGCGTCTTCGAAAGCCTGCAACTAATGTCGCTTCTCCAGCTGGATTGAGCTGCCTGCGCACCTTGTCGAAGACCCCAAGCAGGGAGCGCGGCAGCGGATCTGGAGCTCGAGTCATGGTCGGAGCCGCCGAAGCCCGTCTAGGGCTATACCGATTCACGACACTTTCAATGAGCTGAAGTTGACGCAATTCCTGGGGATCCAGCTGGGCACGCTGGTACTCCAGTTGATCTAGCGATGCACGACAAACATTGATCGCTACTCGGAACTTGCGCAGTACTGTCGCTTGAACCGATTTCGGAACAGAGAGCTCAAGTTCGGGACGGATGGGTCGGTCGCCGTAATACTCCAGTTCCAAGCTCTGGATTAATAGGGCCGCTTCATAGCCTCGATCGAGATCAGAGTTGACATCAAGCGCGTTGGCTTTGCCAAAGGCTCCTATCCAATTGCGAAATGCCATAGCTGATCAGCGGGAGAAGACCCACCAGGTGGCCATCGGCACAATGGTTCCCACCACCAGCAGCACAATGACCCAAGTGAAGGCGTTGCTTTCGCTCGTTTCCTCAACCGTGGGAACGTTTGTGGGAAGAGTGGTGCGTTCAATTTGAATTGGTGGGCCTGGATCTTCGCCCCCATTGAGAACCACTGCAATGCGTTCAATTCCATCCATGGAGGCCTGGCGGAATCGCTCGCCATCTCGCATCGGCTGACTCATCGTGGTCCTCGCGGTACTGCGAAGTAATGCATCTGGCAGTTGATCACTCAGCTCTGCTGAGACAACAACCGCAGCTTGTTTGTTCTGAGTTTCTTCGAGAAAAAGAATGAGAGGACGCTCACTCGTGTTGTCGTTATTAGACCAACGTTCAACCAACTCTTCCCCAAATCCCGTAAGACTCAGCCCGTAGTCCAGTTTGCGAACGGTAATCACCCTGGCGTCCACCTTGGAAGACTCCAGTTGATTCAGTCGCGTTTCAATCTCATTTTTTCCAGCCCGACTCAGCACATCAGCTGAATCCAGGACGGCCTTATCCGGTGGCTGGGCTGGTAGGTCTTGGGGAGAAAAGGCAAAACCCGCTGGCACTGCCAAAAAGAAACAGAGACTTGCGGCGATGAGCAGCTGCAGAGACTTGAAGGGGCTAGGCATCATGAGGCGTTCGATGGGTGGGGTCTGCCGTCAGCTGGCAAGGCTGTCGTGATTCAAGGCCATGATCGCGTCCATGACAGCTTGCGCTTTGCCTTGAGGGAGCTCGACGCTTTTAGCGAGCTCGTCGAGAAACGTTTGTTCCTCAGTGGTCACAGTCCTATCAGCGTGAACCAGCTGCACGGCCACAGCAAGAGCTGTTTCCTTTTGGGATTCTTTGAGTTGGGGTAGGGCATCTTTGATCAATTGACTTGATCCTTTCTCGCGAAGGCGTTTGAGTAGTTGGTCAAACAACATTGCCATCTCACTCTCGCTTCGATCCTTGTAAGGGGTTCGATATTCCAATTGAAGTCTTAAAGCATGCGCTTCATCTTTGCCCAGTACTCCATCGCAAGCCACTGTGGCCAGCGCAATCGCGGCAAAGGCTTCGGATTCGGTCATCAGCGTTGGAGGGTTGACCTCTATTTCAGCAAAAGTGCATTGATCTGACTGCTCATGAGTTGCAAAACATGTTGAGATCCCACCAATGGTGTTTGCTCGCAGGTGTTCTTGTTTTGGGGCTTTCCATCCTTAACGCCAGCACCGCTGAAACCATTACACCAAGCCTGGAGCGAGCCGATGTTCTTGCCGGGATGGCGGGGGTTGGCTTGATGCTCGTTTCCATCCTCTGGACCCGGGCCTCTCCACGCAGTCCGGAAGCGGTTGCGCTGGAGGGTGAACAGGGTTTTGTCCTCTCCTCCGATTTACCCGATGCTGTACGAGCGGAAATGGCGTGGGGTAGCCATCAGTTCTTGACCGCAACTTCTGCTGCCACGATTCTTGTTTTTTGGGAGGGCTCGGTTCTGCTTCGCCGGGGCCTTCTGGGCGTTGGTGATTTTGAACCTGGTGAGATCTGTCGACGATCCGTTCAAAAGCAAGAACTGATTTCGCTTGTAAAAACAGCCCTCTACCCAGGCAAAGCTGAGTTTGATCCCGTTTTGCCCGGCTTGCCTTCCGTGATGGTGCAACCTCTTGGAGAGAGTGGCTGGGTGGTGATTGGTGGCTGGTCGGAGCGATGTTTCAGTCGTTCCGATGAACGGTGGCTATCGGGTTGGGCTGAACGCCTTAAAACGACACTGGAGGTTGCAGAATTAGAAGAAGAAAGCTAGTCATAGCCTTTAGTCTCGATTGGCTGTGCTTGCAGTTGCCTTAACGGGATAGGGCAACGCGTCAACTTATTGAGGACTGATCGCGACCAACCAACCCTCTGTTCTTTCTCGCTTTGATCACAGGAGCTGGTTATCAACCCATCTGATGAGGCCAAGCCACCGAAATTCCTGAGCATTGAAGCTGGCAACTGGTGATTGCCTCATCAGTTCAGCAGGTTGCACTGAAGGCTGATGAAAATTGGTCGAGGGGTCCGGTTCTCTGTGAATGAGGCGCGAGTGATCCAAGGGCAAAACACAATGTTTTGAGCGCCAGTGCAGATGACGAGTGCATCACTTGAGTCAACGGAGATGCGGCAACGCACTTAGCGCGATTTCTGTCTGGATGGACATTCCACCTTTGATTCAAGCTTGCGATTCTCAAAATGGTCTCATCTGAGACAGGCGATGGTCCCTTCGAAGGGAAATGATCATTGAGTGTTCAAGTTCTTCCCATGGGCTTCATCGCTGTCGCTAGTTGCCTAGCCCTTGCTGCTGTTGTGTCCAATGCACTCATTGAAAACTTCTGATCGCTAGATGGATGGCCGTTCGACGCTTGCGTTTGCTTAAGCATTCGCCAGGTTTATGAAGACAGAATTGACCATGATGGCGAACCAGGCAGTACACAAGGAGGCGATTAAATGTCGCTCCAGGTCCCGATGGCAAGGGATGTCTAGATGGTTATCGATATTAATCCATGTATTAACGCCATTAATGCCGTCTATTTTCTAGCTCAAATTCATAGATTGTGATTGGTTGTCTACATTATTTCGTCATGAAAGAAAGCCATCTGGATCGATTCTTTTTGGTGGTAAACGTCTTATTTACTTCGATTTCATCGATTTCGTCTGCGCACTCAATGTGATAAATCTCTTTGAGAGTGTTTGAGTATGCAAGGCAGCGTTGGCGAACCTCCATAGGCTCTGCATAGTATTTTCCATAGGCCGCATTTGTTCTTAATTCATGATCTGGTTTGATAACTGATTCAGCAAATAGGTCAAGAGCGCGTCGACAGGCTTCGGGACAAGAGGAAGGCATGGGTAGAGGTGAATTTGGCTTATCAAAGCGAGCTATCGCTTGTTTGTTGCTTGATATTTGGCAAAAACGACAAGTATATATACTTAAGGATTGGCAGTGGAAGCTAGGGCTACTTCTGGGCTGAATCCCTAAAGGAATAGCAAGCTAGAGCCTCAGAGAGGATTGTTGTCACTATTAATTTCATCGCTAAGCAATAACTAGCGGCACTACTACTGCCTGGAAATTACCAAAATCGATGGGAGATTGTTCGCTGAAACGTGAGCCACCCAGCCTGTCCAGGTTCTCGTAATGGGGTAGCTGATCCTTCTTGGGTTATTGGCAGCTTTAGGCGACGGATTTAAGCCATAGAGCCAATCGGAACCGTCTTAAAACAACACCGGAGGTTGAGAGCTCTTGGATGTCTGATCCTGACCGTTTGCCTTCTCCTCAATCGTGAGCTCGGAACGCACCTTGTTACCTGGCGCAGAAAAAATCAGTGCCCCCTTCTCGCCGATGGATCCGTTGAGCTTTTGTGCCTCTGTAATTTGATTGTTGTCATCGCGTTCTACTCGAACGTCTCCTGTCGCTAATATCTCGTCTGTTTCCCAATTCCAACGGCACTGGCGAGAGAATAAACGTTCACCTGGTTGCTTAATTCGGCAGACTTCAGGAATTATCACAGTATTTTGGTTGAGTTCAGCACGGAATTTTTCGCCGTTGATCTGGATTTTATTGATCAATCCCTCGAATGGATCAGTACTGCTAATAATTTGTTTGCGGAAATTCCAGGTTGTATCTTTTGCACGTAAAAGGCCTTTGTTTTTAGGCATAGTCACAATCACAGGAGATTTAACCGTGATCATTCCTTTTAGTGTATTTCCGTTCAATTCCCGTCCTTTTAATTGTTCAAGAACAACGCCCTCTTGATCAAGGCGTTGTCCGAGAACGGGTCCTTCTGCTGTGAGCGCGCCGTTTTCTAAATTCCATAGCGTCTTCCCTGCTTGAATAGCCGTATCTGGTTTCTTGGTGAGCGCCAGTTTGTCTTTCCATCGATACAGTTGGACAGGACTGGTTAGCGTGAGATCATTGGTGTCTTGCTGAAGAACAGCTACGGTTGCTGTGATCCTTGAACGAGCATCAAAAGCGCGTGGCTGTATTTCCATGGCTAGACGTGAATATTTTGGTTGCCAGCGGAGTCTTTCGCCTTTAAACAATATTTTTTGCCCATTAAGCTGTTGTAGTTGAACATCACCTTCAAGGATAATTTGCTCGCCATCATTGAAGACGACCGCATAGTCAGCCCTGATTTTAAAAGAAGGTTTATTGTTGCTAAATAGAACTCCACTGGGTAGCTTGGCTCTTACTAATCTTCGAGAAAATTCATATCGAGCTTCAGGACTCGAAAGGATCCAGTCGGGATCTCCATTGGATTTTTTCTGCTCTAGCTCCAGCTTGCGAAACACAAAAGGTATGGGTGCTGCTTTTTCCGAGCGGTTCCTTGTTGAGGAGGAGCAGCCCAGCAAAAGGGCACCAACAATGACTGGTGAGATCCAGATCGTTTGTTTCAGAATTCTGCTGGAATGGTATGGCTTCGCAAGAGTCACAATGCTTCCTCAAGTTCCAGTCGTTGCATGACTGGCTGAGGCTGGGGGAGGGGATGGCCTGATTCGAGGCCTCCCCATACCAGTTGTCCAGACCAGTTGTCTAAATCTGAGGATTGGTTGAGCTGGGCCAAAATCCGCTCGCTTAAATCGGGAACGAGGGGTTGCAGGAGCCAACCCACCAGTCGAGCGCTTTCAAGGACTCCATAGAGATCCAAAGCAACTTCGGCGTCTTGACCACCCTTCTTCATTTTGCTCCAAGGCGCTTGGTCGTTGAGGTATCCGTTCGCTTGAATGGCAAGCTGAAGAATGGCCTCAGCTGCTTTCTGAAAGGCCATGGAGGGCATGGACTCGCGGACAGTTGCGATGGCTGTTTCGGCTGCTTGGCGTAACGCATGGTGATCGCTGTCTTTGGACTCAACGATGGGTGTGGACTCGTTGAACCATTTGCGAGACATCGAAGAGGTTCGATTTAGTAAATTGCCGATGGTGTTGGCGAGGTCATTGTTGACGAGATCAACAAAACGCTGTTGTTGGAAATCACCATCATCTCCAAATTGAATATCGCGCAAGAGATACCAGCGCACGGCATCGGTGCCGCAACGATCCAAGAGCACGTCTGGATCAAGAACATTGCCAATCGACTTGCCCATTTTTTGCCCCTCTCTGGTTAAAAAGCCATGTCCGAATACTTTTTTGGGTAGAGGTAAACCTGCTGACATCAACATTGCTGGCCAATACACAGCATGGAAACGCAGGATGTCTTTGCCAATCACATGTTGATCTGCAGGCCAGCCAACAGCGTTTAGGCGTTCAAGGTCAATACTCCCACCGTCATCTAATAGAGCTGTGAGGTAGCCAAGTAAGGCATCAAACCAAACATAAAAGGTGTGGCCTTGATGTCCTGGTACAGGTAATCCCCAGTCCACATTGACCCTTGAAATGGAAAAGTCGCGCAATCCTCCCGCTACGAAATTCTGAATTTCTTTGCGCCGACTTGCTGGTGCAATGAAATCAGACTGGTTGAGAAGAGCTTCAATTTTGTCCTGGAAGTGCGATAAACAAAAGAACAGGTTCTCCTCATCTCTCCATTCCAATGGTTTCTGGTGGATGGAACAGGTTGGGTTGATTGCTTCGGCAGGATCATCTTTGAACTCCTCGCAGCCGACGCAATACCAACCGGTTTGACGGCCGCTACGGATATCTCCAGCCTGTTCACAGCGTTGGAAAAACTGTTGGACGAGAGGTAAATGGCGAGCCGATGTCGTGCGGACAAATCGATCGTGGCTGATGTCCCATTCTTTCCAGGCTTTTTCGTAGCTGGCTGTGACCCGATTGCAGTGATCGATAGGACTGATTCCTTGATCAGCGGCTGTGCGTTGAATCTTTTGACCATGTTCATCCACGCCAGTCACAAAGACCACTTCATGGCCTTCAAGTCTTTCAAAGCGAGCCAGTGCGTCACAGGCAACGGTGGTGTAAGTGCTACCTAGATGTGGTTTGTCGTTGACGTAGTAAAGAGGGGTTGTAAGGGTATAAATCATGGTCGTCCCGGGGTGATCCCCTTCCGGCCTTGGATCCTAACGACCTCCCTTCGTTTCGTCATGCCACTTCTCAACGTTGCGTCTGTCGATGAGGCCAGGTCAACTTGGCTGGCAGCGTTGCACCATTTGGCCCTTGTTGATGGAGACTTCGATCCTGAGGAACAGCGGCTGCTGGCCGAGCAGCTCAATGAAGACTGTCCACTTCAAGGTTTTGATTGGAACCACTGCCGTGCTCCCGATTGTTCTGACATCAACCGTCTGTTCTCTTCAGACCCCAATCGTGCGGAGCAATTCCTGAGGTCAGCGGTCGTGGTTGCTTTAGCGGATGGTCATCTCAGCCAATCTGAACTTGATTTACTCCAAACCTGGGCCTCAGCGCTTGGCCTCAACAGTGAACTGATTAACAGCTTGGTTCCCTGCTCTTCACGGGAGCCCCAGCCTTGGAAACCCTTGGATCCCCTGAAGCAATGGCTCGATGATTTGGATCCTCGTGACGAGAGGATTTCGTCCTTCATTGTTCAGCTGATTCCCTCTCAGTGCCCTTTTGAGCGAGACATTATTTTGTTTGGCCGCAAGCTGGTTCATGTCCCAGCGATGTGCAAAATCAATCCCTTGTACGAGCAGCTAGTAGCGCTGCGTTTTCGTTGTCTTGGCCACCTTTCCATGGATGAACAACTGCGGATCAGTTGTCGCGAATCGGCTCAGGTATGACCACGCAAACTTGCCATAGCCCAGTGGTGGTCTGGGGTGGTGGCACGGGCGGTGTTGCCGCCGCCCTTCAAGCTGCTCGATCCGATGCCAAGACACTTCTGCTCACCCCAGGTCGTTGGCTCGGAGGAATGGTCAGTACAGCAGGAGTGTGTTGTCCTGATGGCAATGAACTCGCCCCTTGGCAGACCGGCTTGTGGGGTGCCTTCCTCAGGGCTCTTTATCAAACCGAGCCAGAAGGCCTCGATCAGAACTGGGTGAGTTGTTTTGGTTATCGGCCAACGACAGCTGAACGGATTCTTCAAAATTGGGTGCAGGCACTCCCGAATCTTGAGTGGTGGGCTAATTGTCAGCTGCTGGATGTGGAACGTTCAGGATCAGCGGTGCAAGCAGTGCTGATCGAACGCGCTGGAGGTGTCCATCGCATTGGTTGCGACGTGGTGATCGATGGCAGTGATCGCGGAGAGTTACTGCCCTTGGTTCAGGCACCCTTTCGTTTGGGTTGGGAGGCTCAGGAGCTGTGGGGGGAACCGAGCGCTCCTCAAGCGCATCGTCTTAAAACGGAAGCCTTTTTTCGAGAGCAGCCAGTGCAGTCACCCACCTGGGTGGTGATGGGTCAGTTGCACAGCGATCACCCTTTCGCTGATCCTGCGTCAGAGCGGGAACTCGATGCTCCCCCGGTGTTGTCGGAGCCGTTTGAACAGGCCTGCGCAGCCTTTGGTGTGAATCGCACCATCAGTTACGGGCGCTTGCCTGGGGGATTGGTGATGCTGAACTGGCCCTTGCATGGCAACGACTGGCATCGAGGATTAGATCGAGCTTTCGACCCCAATCCCAAGGTCCAGCAGGAGCTGATGGCTGAAATGCAAGCCCACAGCCTGCATTTTGCCGATGAACTTCAGCGGTGTAGTGCCGGTGGGTTAACGCGGGGCGAGGCGTTCCCCCACGAGTCTGGAAGTCCTGCTCCCTGGTTGGCGGCCATGCCCTATTGGCGTGAGGGGCGCCGGATGGTTGGTCTCAAGACGGTGATCGAACAGGAGCTCCTGCCTCAGACGACCGGGCAATCGATCGCTGCGCTTCCATTCAATGACGCTGGTGCGTTGGACTCGATTGCTGTTGGCAATTACGCCAACGACCATCACTATCCCGGTCCTGATTGGCCGCTTGCCCCCAAAAGCTGTCGCTGGGGTGGCCGTTGGTCCGGGACTCCCTTTTGCATTCCCTATCCAGCACTAGTCAGTGCTGACCTGGAGAACTTGTTGAGTGCTGACAAGGCCTTCAGTACTAGCCATATGGCTAACGGGGCCACAAGGCTTCAACCGCTTATTTTCAATGTGGGGCAGGCTGCTGGAGCAGCCGCGGCCTTGTCGATTCGGCTCCAGCGTCCACTCGCTGCTCTGCCCGTTCGCCTTCTTCAAGAGCTCCTGATCGAGGAGCCCACAGCTCCCTCTGGAATCGTTCCGCTTTGGGACACTCCTTGGCATCATCCGGATTGGCAACACAGACAGCGCGCATGCCTAGATAACCCTGAGCTTCTCGGCGGCGATGGGGCTTGGCTCGGTTCTGATGCGCACTCTGGGATGGCACCTCCTCCCCAGCCTCAACAGGATGTTTGGTCAGGAACGCTGCTGCCTGATGGCCAAGGTGGATACGAATTGGAACTTGTGAGCGGCCGGCGTTGGCCCTTGATCACCCTCGAGCCTGACTTGAGCAGTTGGCTGGCGCATCAGGAACGCCCGAAGGCCGTTGAGTTGCTCGCGGTGGCCAACCCCTGGGGGCCCTGGTTACGGGGCATCAGCCTGCAGGGCTCCAGTGGGATTTAGTGAGCAGAAGCCACCAGCCTGAGTTGATCACGAGCCGAGTCAACATGCTGCACATTGACGAGCAGGCCCTCACCTGGTTCTGAATCTCTTGGACATTCAGCCGCCACATCCATGGCTAGATCGTCAATGCGCACCAGTCCAAGCTGATCCTGAGGACGCAACCAGCGCAAGAACTGAGCAGCCCACTGCTCTTTGTGATGGAGTTCAAACCACACCTGTTGCCAGTGGCGTTGGTCTTCCCTCGAAATACCAATGCCTTCACGCACCGCTGCATCAAAGTCGCTGATGAGCAGTTGCATGGCATCGCGATCCAGGGCTTCCTCGCCATTGAGTTGGGCTTGGAATTGCCGCTGCACAACAAGATCGCCATAGCGGCGAATGGGTGATGTGGCTTGGGCGTAGGAGGCGAGTCCCAAACTGAAGTGGGCCGCAGGTTGTGTTCCCATCAATCCGCGACTGAGACAGCGCTTGATAGCAGCGAATCGAACGGCTCCATCTGGCAGTGCCTCCAATTCGGAGCTGGGGGGGAGGTCAGCGGGGAGCTGGCTGCGGAATGGCAAAGCCAGGTCCTGCACTTCCGCAATTCGGGCTACCACCGCACCAGCCAAAATCATCGCTTCAGCCACCATCTGCCTGGATCTCCCAGGTTCACTGACCTCAAGAGAGGGCTGACCATCTCGACAACGAATCCTGCCTTCTGGCAGATCCATGAGAAGGGCCCCATTGCGAACTCGGCAGTCCCGCCTGCGGCTGAGAAGCGCATCCAATTCTGCTAAATCGGTGTCTTCTGGTGGCGCTAAGTCGATCAACTCATCGGCGTCTTCATAGCTGAGTCGATAGGTGGGTTGCACCCAGCTGCGTTGGATTCCGTGATCTCCGAGCTCACCGTCGCTGGTGAGTTCAGCCCAAATGCTCCAGGCAGCCGTTCGCGTGCGTGCTCGCAAACTGAAAGGCCCCGTCGACAAGCAATCTGGAAACATCGGCAGATTGCCTTTCGCTAAGTAGAGGCTGCTTCCGCGCCGCCTGGCTTCGAGGTCGAGAGCTGAGTCTTGATCGATCAGTCGCCCCGGGTCTGCGATGTGAATCCAGAGTCGTTGCGTGCCATCCTCGCGACGCTCCAGCGCGATCCCGTCATCAATATCTCGCGTGTCTTGATCGTCGATCGTGACGCAGCGTTGATCGCAAAGATCGATGCGCTTGGAGTCACCGGGGCGTTCGCTTGTATTGAGCTCCACCAAGCGCTCAGCCTCCTCAAGCAGAGCCGGGCTGAATCCTGATGACCAGGTTGTGCCAGCCATCGATGCGAGTTGATGGGGGTCCCAAAGGCCGAGGTCCACCAAGAGAAGGCGAAGATCTGCCCGGTCTTGATCAAGACGCAGACCCACCAGGCTTTGCTGAACGACCCGGTCAAGTTGGGCGAATTCGAGGGACCCTGAAACCACGTCCATGAGTTGTTCCAACCTGTTGCTAAGCGCTGGTGGAAGGCTTTGCAGATCAAGTTGTTGTCGAGCGCTGAGTAGCTTTTTCCAACGCTGCTCTACTTGCTGTTCAAGAGCTTTGAGCCGTTGTTGTCGGCGTAGCGGTTTTAGTTCGACAGCCGAGCGAGCCTTGATCTGATCCTGTTTGTAACGGAACCAAAGTTGGGGCCCCATCAAGGCCAACCAACACAGGGCTAATTGGCTCGGGTTGGTCCCTCCACAGACGAGATCACTAAAAAAGTCGATCTCGACCGTCTCGTCTGATTCCAGGAGCAAGAGCCAAGCTGCGCCCCAACTGCGACGATCGAGACAGGAGGGATCAAGCTGCTCGGCCTTGAGATGCCATGGAGAAGCCCCCAGTCCATCGGGGAGCTCAGCTCCAGATGGCAGGGGGCAAATGAGATCTAATTGCCGCTGGGGTAATACAACGGATTTGCGATCAAATCCAAGCTTCAAGCGCGCTTTGCTGCCTTGAAGAGATTCAACGACAGCCAGTTGATTCCCCTTCGACTCTTGAACGCCGACAAGATCTCCTGGTTGGAGAGCGGACGAAGCCAGTGGATCAGCCTTCTGGGTTAACGAAGGGAAGCAACGCCACAATGCGTGCACGCTTTACAGCATTGGTCAGGTCGCGCTGCTGCTTGGCAGTCAACCCAGTCAAACGACGAGGAAGGATTTTTCCGCGTTCGGTGATGAATTTCTTGAGCAGATCCACATCTTTGTAATCAATGGGATCTCCAGGTTTGATCGGAGAAAGACGCTTCTTAAAGAAGGAACTAGACATAACTCAGGAAAGCTGTTGAACGATGGACACCTGCAAAATCACTTGATTTCCTTGTGGAGAGTCATTTTGTTGAGCTGGGGACAGAATTTCATGATCTCCAGCCGCTCAGTGGTGTTCCGTCGGTTCTTCTCCGTCGTGTATCTAGACACGCCGGGAGAACGCTTTTCGGAGGCGGAGGCGGACCGGCATTCAGTGCACTCGAGAGTGATCACGATCCGGACGCCCTTGTTTTTAGCCATAAAGGACGTTGCGCCGCAGAAGCGAAGCGTAGTAACAAACAACGACTTTACATCTTCAGCTGACAGCACAAACAGTTTTGATGATTGCGCGGAGCTTCGTAGGATCGATATCCGATTGAAACGTTGACGTGCGGGTCTCCCTTTCCTGGTTGCAGGATCTCGTCCAGGTAAATGAAGCCGCTGATCAACTCGGCGAACGCCTATCCATGGCTGGATTTGAGGTGGAGGAGATCGATGATTTGAGTCGATTCGCCCAAGGTGTTGTGGTGGGCCATGTGTTGGAGCGCGATAAACATCCCAATGCCGACAAACTCAGTGTCTGTGTTGTGGACATAGGGGCGGAGGAGACGGTTCAGATCGTTTGTGGTGCCAGCAATGTGCGGGCAGGCATTCATGTTCCTGTCGCCACCATTGGTGCTGTTCTTCCTGCGGTCAATCTCACGATTAAGGCTGGTGAGCTGCGTGGAGTGGCGAGCCAGGGAATGATTTGTTCGCTCGCAGAGCTCGGGCAACCCACCGACGTTGACGGCATTGCTGTCTTGGACGATCTGCTTGAAAGCCTTCCGGCACCTGGTACGGCAGTGGCGTCTTGCCTTGGGTTGGATGACACTGTTCTGGAATTGGCGATCACCGCGAATCGGCCAGATGGTCTGTCGATGACAGGTATTGCAAGGGAAGTGGCGGCACTGACAGGTGCCGCCCTGCAGTTGCCCAAGCCGGTGGCGCCACAGGCGACAGCTGATTTGAACCCCTCAGCCGACCATGCTGCTGCCATGAAAGAGGGGGGTGTGTACGCCTTGACCGAAGTGAGTGGTCTCGATGGTGGGAAAGATGCTCCTGCCTGGCTTCAACAGAGACTTCTCCGGGCTGGTGTAAAACCCGTTAACGCGATTGTGGACATCACCAATTTGGTGATGTTGGAACAAGGTCAACCTCTCCATGCCTTTGACCTTGATGCCTTGGAACGGTTGTGTGGACCCGATCTCAAGCCAGCTGATTTTGGACTTAGGCAAGGACTGGCGAAGGAACCCTTTACGGGATTAGATGGCCGCACCATCACGGTTGACGAGCGTGTTCAGTTGGTCACCTGTCGTGATCGACCGGTTGCGATTGCGGGGGTGATCGGCAGTGCTGAGAGCGGAGTCACGGCCACGACCACCAAAATCTGGTTGGAATCAGCCCTGTTCACTCCCGCCTCGATTCGCAGCAGCAGTCGTGCAACAGGGTTGCGCACGGATGCCAGCTCTCGTTACGAAAAGGGGTTACCGCGTCAGATCACCTTGCCTGCAGCGGGTCGTGCACTCGAACTGATGGAACAGCTCCTAGGCGGAGTGGCAGGCCGCAGTTGGCTGTGCTGTGCCGAGGAAGGCCCGGAACCCGTGGTGACCCTTCGCCGTCATGCTCTTCATCAACTTCTTGGTCCTTTGGCTTCTGAAGAAGAAGAGGGATCCGATGTGAGTGATCAACAGGTAGAGGATTGTCTTTCCGCACTCGGCTGCCACCTCAGCTCTACTGAGGATGGCTGGACGGTGGTTGTGCCTCCCTCCCGTCGGATGGATCTTCTTCGCGAGGTGGATCTGATCGAGGAGGTGGCGCGTCTTGTGGGATTCGACTGTTTTGGTGCTCACTTGCCTGACCCCCTGGCTCCCGGGGGTCTTACGGACATGCAGCAGGCGGAGCGTCGGTTGCGTCGCCGCCTTTGCAGTGCAGGGCTTCAAGAGATCACCTGCTTATCGCTTACGGGCGCTGATGCGGATGATCCCAATCGCATTCCAATCAGTAACCCACTGTTGGCGGAAACCAGCCATCTCAGAACCACGCTCTGGCAGGAGCATCTCCAGATTTGCCAACGCAATCTTCAGGCTTCTCAACCCGGTTGTTGGCTGTTCGAAATTGGTCATGTTTTCCATCCCCAGGACAGAGAGATTGTGCAGACAGCACGTCTCGGCGGCGTGATTTGCGGAGAACGGCGTGTTTCACGCTGGGCGACCAGCGGCAAGGCACTCGCTCCGGATTACTTCAAGGCTCGCGGAGCACTCGCCACTGTTTTGAACTCCTTGGGTCTTGAAACCCAAGACCGTCCCCTAGCGGATGACCCCCGTCTTCATCCCGGGCGGGCTGCAGCGGTGGTGGTGGAAGGCCGAACCCTTGGTTGCTTTGGTCAGCTCCATCCGGTTTTGTGTGCTCAGTACGAGCTCCCCGACGCCACCTATCTGTTTGATCTTGATCTCCCCCGTCTCCTGGAAGCGGTGACGCGTCGCAATCGTTGGGTGCCTTCCTTCAAAGCGTTCTCGACACTGCCTGCGATGGAGAGGGATCTTGCGATGCTTGTGCCGAAGACATTGCCAGCTGCAGACTTAATGCAAGCCATTCGTAAAGCTGGCAAGCCACTTCTAGAAAGTGTGGAGTTGATCGACCGATTTGAAGGAGGTCAACTTCCTGATGATCAATGCAGCCAAGCCTTTCGACTTCGCTATCGCGGTAAAGACAGCACGCTTACGGATGAGCAACTTCAGCCCGTACAAGACAAAGTTCGGCAAGCCTTGGTTAAACAATTCAAGGTTGAACTGCGCAGTTGATGCGCTTCATCAGCACCAGACATTCCAGATGGGTTGTCTGGGGAAAAAAGTCCACGGGTTGAATGCGATCAATGGCATAGGGACCGTCTTCTGAGACCAGTCTCTTGAGGTCCCTCGCCAAGGTTGCTGAGTCACAACTCAAGTAGGCCAAGCTCTTGGGCGGGCAATTCAGAATGGCGTCAAGTACATCTGGCGCCAATCCTTTTCGCGGTGGGTCCACCACAAGAGCATCGTGACTCGGAAGGTAATCACTTAGCAGCAAGGCCACATCACCCGCTTCAAAGCTGGCATCGGTGATTCCATTCAAGGCCGCGTTTTGTTGTGCCTGTTGAACAGAAGCGGGATTGATTTCAAGACCAACCACGCTGATGCCTGTTGCAGCGATCGGCAAGCTGATGGTTCCGATGCCGCAATAGGCATCAATTAAGCGTTTGCAGTCCCCACGCTTCAAAAGCCAATCCCGCAACACAATCACGATCTGCTCCGCCCGCGCCGTGTTGATTTGGAAAAAGGTGGTTGTTTTAAGCAGAAGTTGAAGATCGCAGAAGCGTTCGCTGATGCAATCTCGACCCGCGAGGGTGTGGGTGATCGCACCGAGCACGGTGTTGCTCCGGCGCGGCTGCAGGTTCAAGGTCACACCGGCTACTGCAGGCCAACGGCTCATCCACTCCACGGCCAGGTCTTTCACACCGTTGAGTTCGCTGGTTGCACTGACCAGCGTGATCAGCAGTTCCCCGGTTCGCATACCCACGCGCAAACCAAGGTGGCGCAACCCCAGTTCGCCATGCAGGTCAGCATCAGCCGGCCACCCGCTGGCTTCAAGGTCCTGTTTCAGGGGTTTGATGAGGGCATCGATGCGTGGGTCTAAAACAGGACAACGATTGAGGTTCACGATGCGATGGCTTCCGCGTCGGTAGTAACCCAAACGCAGCTGATCGTTTTGTCGAAGCAGAGGAATGAGGGCTCGATTGCGGTAGCCCAAGTGTTCAAGATCGTGATGGATCGGGGCAGGCGACTGGATGTCGATCCCACCGATTCGTTTCAGGGTCTGTTCAAGTCGCGTGCGCTTCCATTCCGACTGAATGCTCTCCTCGAGGTGTTGCAGAGAACAACCCCCACAGTCTTTGGCAAGGATGCACGGAGGTTTTCTCGCACCTGGAGCGGCAACGAGTGTTTTGAGATGGCGCGCAAACCATTGCGACTTCTTGCGTTGCAGCAATTGCACCTGGGCCTCTTCACCTGGAAGCAACTGGGGAACAATCACCACCCAGCCTTGCCAGCGCGCGAGTCCGAGGCCCTGATGGTTGAGATCGCTCCCCAGAACGGTGATGATTTGACCAGCTACTGGTGGGTCGCTCAAGGACTGGGCCATTGCAAAGGCGTAACACCAATCGCTGCAACTTCATGCGAAGCGATCGATAGCTCTAGACTCATTCAAGCTTGCCAGCTGACATGAGCGTTGTTCGGGATCTGATTCTCAAAGCAGATGACGATCTGCGTTACCCCAGCAGCGGTGAACTGCGATCAATGGTTGATTTTCTCAGCCAGGGTTCGACTCGTTTATCTGTTGTTCGAAGTCTCACAGAGAACGAGAAGAAAATCGTTGATGAATCCGCCAAACAGCTGTTCTCACGAAAACCTGAATACGTTGCTCCAGGAGGCAACGCCTTCGGTCAGAAGCAACGCGCCCAGTGCCTGCGTGATTACAGCTGGTATTTGCGCCTTGTGACCTACGGAGTTCTTGCAGGAAGTACGGAGCTCATCCAACAGATTGGTCTTGTTGGCGCCCGTGAGATGTACAACAGTCTTGGAGTTCCGATGCCTGGGATGGTGGAAGCCATGCGCTGCATGAGAGAGGCTTCCCTCACACTGCTTTCCGAAGATCAGCAAGCCCTCGCAGCTCCATACTTTGATTACCTCATTCAAGGAATGCAAACGTCCACTTAAACGGTCTTGCTTTTCTTCGAGAGCCGCCCGTAGGGGCGGCTCTTTTAATGCCAAAGAGATTCAAAACTGCTTGCAGTAGTCTCACTTGAGACGCTTTATGAGTCCAGTTAAGGGTCTTGGATGAGCCGCATGAGACTCAACTTTGGTTGCTGACAGCGGGTTTGCCTCGCATTGTTGAGGCGGGTTTCTCGTTGCGGATTGCAGCTGTGCTTTGTTTCAGAGCGAAGGGGCTCGTTTGGGGTGATCCCCGAAATTATTGTCTTGTATGTCGTGAATGAGACTTGCACTGAGTCTTGACACAAGACTCGATTGCGATTGTTGTTTCCTTCGTTTGGTGCGGCAAAAGCCTGCAGCGCTGTTGTCTTGCTGCGCAAGGTGGCTTGAGTCATAGGCCTGGCCAGGTCGTCCAATGGTCTTGCGTCACTGTGTCTACAGCAGGTACGCAAGCTTCAAAAATGGTGCTATCACTTGTGTCTTTATTGGCCAAGAATCGCTTGGACATCCGATTGACGGGCTTGGACAGGTTTTAGGCGATTGATTCGTTGCTCCTCGACTCGCTGTGGACGTTCGGGTCTGGATGATCGATTGATTTTTGTTGGCTCTAGGAATGAGGATTCGGCAAGGGTGGCATTTAAAACAATCGAAAAGTGAGTTCATAACAACAAATCAATCTTCTATCTGGCTTGGGACTTGCTCTGAGACCAGTTGTAAGACTCAGCTGAGATTTATGACCCTTAGTCGTCTTGCATGCGTCTTATTATGAGTCCTACTCTGATGCATGCTTGAGATTACTGAGACTCTTTGTCTCTATAAAGCTCCCGCAGCATCTGATAAGCCTCATTCAGTCGTCTCATTCCATCCGTAGATCCCCCGGCGTCTGGATGGGCTTCGATCGCTTTTTTCTTGTAAGCGTCTCGGATGGTACGCAGAGTGAGGGAGGCTCCAGCTTGCGTTGGTAGATCTAGCAATCGCAGCGCACCATGCAGGGTCATGGTGGATTCCAAGGTTTCAAAGGACGTCACACGCCGACTTCGTTTGAAGCGGTTCACAAAGCGACGAATCAACGTTGGGATGCGATCTTCCACGTTGCCTGCGGCAAATGGATCTTCGAGAACTGCAGCAGCGACAATCACATGTTCAAATTTTGGAGACTGCACGGACCAATCAGTGCAGACATCCTGCATTGATTGGTTGACCTGGCTCCAGGTGAAGGTGCGCCCCTCGCTTCCGTCCAATTGGGGCCAAATATCTCGGGCCATCCACAACATCACAGCTTCAAGAACCGTTGCCCCTGGCGCTGATCCATACAGGCTGGTCCAGTGATCGATGGCTTTATTGCAGCAAGCGGTTAAGTGATCAAAGCTCACCACTGGTACAAAGGGACTGTCACGTCCTTCTTCTGGCGTTTGAGGCTGTTGAAGGCTGGTTCGGATGGCCTGCGTGCGGCTTCTCACAAATCCAGGTAAGTCAATGCCTCGTTTTTTTGTGTTGATCTCCCTCGGCTGACTGGTGTCGGGGGTGAGCACTGATGTTGTGTCTTGCTCTTTCGGGTCTTGACTACGGCGAACCAAGACGATGGCCCGGTCCTCGTTGTAGGAGGGTTCCGTTGGTCGCTGGTCTCGCTTTAATTCGATGGCATCAGGCGAGGTCGCGACTGATACGTCGTCCGTTGGCTCCTTGTTGGCTCCAGTGCTGAGAAGATCAGCGACACCTGCCTCGAGGTCTGTCTCGAAATCCGTCTCATCAGTCCAGATTTCTTCCAGCAATCGCGTTAAGCAATCTCCTCTGGACCTGATGCACCACTCTCTCTTCAGCTCGTCGATGCGATCAACGAGATGATCAGGAAGTTCAAGTGTGATCCGACGCCCCATTCAGCCTGCCGCGATGATCCGAGTAAAACAATGCGCGAAGCCTATCGACCTTGCAGTCGGCGCAGCCAATCCTGCTGAGCCTTGATGGCATCGCGATAGCGCTGCTCCAATGAATCGTTAACGCGCTGAGGCATGATCATCGCTGCTGGCAACTGATTGGCACCACTTGATGGCGCGGCAATCGTTGAAGGCTGAATTCTTGGGGCTGGTTTCGGAGTGGTCCGAGGTGTGGCTACAGGTCGAGGAGATCTGATGATGGGGTTTGGCTTGTTGTCTTTCGCCTTAGGGGGATTTGGCTGCGCATTGATCGCCGGTGGAGGCGTTGGCGGAACAACCTTGCGTTTTTTCGCTGCTGCTTCAGCTTTTCTTGCTGCTTCCAGTAACTCTTCACGCCGACGAAGCACTGCGAGCTGGGTCACTGGAACCACGCTTAACAAGTGTCCTGGCGTGGCATCAGCTGGATAAACAACGCTGATTGTGACGGGATTGACAGCGTTTGCCTGAACATTGATTTGGCCGAGGGGCAGGCTCTGCCCCGATTTCATCCCAACATGAACTTCTCGATAGCCTTCCTGACTTTTGATTCCGATCGATCCCCGAAAAGCTGTGAAAGGTTTTCGACCGGATGCCACTGGATGGCTTAAAACCAACTCGTGAGCGCCAATGCCAGAGAGATTCAGCTCAACATCAAAGCGCACTCCGTAGGTGCCAACATTATTAAGAGCGGAATCAATCATCCGTGTTGATAATTGATTGACCTGAATATCTCTCGTTCCAAAGTGATGCTTGCGAGTGCTTGTTAAAGGAATGTGTAATGCACTTTGTGAGAGGTCATGATTGATCGAGGCTTTGTATTCGTCACCAAGGGCCACACCAGCCACTCTTGAAAATACTTTTCCCGTACGAATCTCATTGAGACGGTTCAAATAAATGCGCCCCGGTGCCAGTCTATTGCTATCAAGAACAGCAATAAGCTCTTGCTCTTGGTTTGTTTCCTCTGCTGCTACCACAGCAAGTTGGAATGGCCCGTCACTACGACCTCTCAATAGACCGTTCATAATTCCTCTCGCAGGAAGAACTGAACTCACAATCACTTTGCGACTTCGAGCTGGGATCGTTATTTGCTGTGGGAGCTTGCGATCAAGTTCGCCTCTCAACATTTGCACTGCTGTGGCGTCACCTGGGCCCGTATTCCATGGACGACGGCCAAGGGGCTTTACGCCCATCAAACGATTGGACTGATAGGGCGCCTCAAAACTGTTTTTAACAGAGCCTCTTTTTAATTTGAGGGTCACAGGTTTGCTACCTGGATTGATAGCAATTGCTGCAACTGATAGCAATCCTCTGGATCGACGACCTCCTAACTTACTGCTGTCTTGAGGATAGTATTTATGGTGCATATGCAACCCGAATTCGCCATTAAAAGTGAATTCAGCATTCCTTAATGGCTGGTTGTTTTCAGCGGCGACAGCTGAACCTGGAGCTGTATTGACGAGGATCCCAGGCCCTTTGACAATTTCGGGTTGGTTCGAATGAAGGACTGGAACGTTATTAAAGGTGCCATTGAGAGCACGAGCTCTCTGCCCAGCCATCAAGGGCACGTAAGCATGCGCCTTCTCCACGACACCTAAATCACATGTCGCAATTGCGACGCTGACTAGGACCAGTTTTGATAATCGGTGCGACACGCGAGACTGGTTTTGGGCCATGCGGCTGGATTCTTCCGCAAGTTCCAAACCTAATCGTCTGGTTCAGAAGCGCCAAGTGTGTGTTGGCAGTCTCGATTTCTGGAACAATTCGCCAGGATTATGGAAGATCGTGTGTTTACGCATGTTGCCTCCATTTTTCTGCCAGTCCTCATGTGAGCCCTCCAGTCATTGGCGGAGTCATCACCAACAACGCAAGTTGGAGATGCTCCGTTTCTGGCGCGATGGGCTTGAGCGTCAACTTGCTGCTGTCAACGCGGCGATGACCACACTTGAGGGCCAAATTCAACGGGACCACAGCGACGAATCCTGATCTACCAACTCCTGCCGCAATTGGGCTAGGGCCCGTTTCAGCCTCCGCTGCATTGTCATTGCGCTGACACCCTGCTTTGTCCCAGCAACACGGAGGCTGGCACCTTCGATCACGACCTCAATCAGCGCCTTTTGCTCCGTTGGCGCTAATTGGTGAATGGCCTTCCAGATTCGGCGGGCGCTTTCCTGCATCAGCATCGGCTCCCATCCAGGTTGGTCTGCTGCCACTCTGCTTTCGTCTAGGGGCTCCCACGATTGACGACGGCGATAGGCATGGACCTGAAGTTCCCTCTCCGCTGACATCGAAGCTTTTTGCGGTTCTGAAGAGGTGTTTTTAATTGTGTTTTGGGCTTGTTCTTGGAGCCGTCTAGGGAGTCGCACCAGTCCCACGCTGTCTCTGAGGTAATGAAGAATGGCTCCTCTGATGTGAGGCCTTGCAAACACCTCAAATGGTTTGTCTTGACCTTGCTCATAGCCTTCTGCCGCTCGCAATAACCCAAGCCTGCCCACCTGCTCGAGATCATCTCGATCCAGACCTGATCGTCTTGCGTAATGCCCTGCAATCGGATCGACCAGGTTCAGATGATGCTTGATCCGTGCATTTCTGATCGTGTGGTTTTCGTTCATGGTTGTTATCGAAGAAGGGGGTCGGTATCGGACGGTTGTCCTTCTTTAGACAGACAGCTAAGGGGATGACTCCACAACCGTGTTTCCACGGATTTCGAGAACGACTTCACGCAATAAGGCCTCTGGGCCATGAACTTTGAGCCAGTTCCGATCAGCGCTTGCGGTGGCCAATAGGTATCCAGCAAATCCAAGGGCATTGATGCTGAATCCGGCAGCACCTTCTCGACGACGCCTCACCATCGCCATCCATTGCGGTGTAAGCAAAAGGTTGTAGAAAGATCTTGGGCGTTGATCTTGAGAGGGATGTCCGTTGCCTAGTTGTTTAGAAAGTGATAGATAGCAGTCATAAAGGTGTTGTGCTTGTTCATCTTGGTTCTTGCTTGGATTGAATCGCGAGACAACGGAGCAGCTGTTCAACAAGGAATCGTTCGTTGTTTCGATTCTTCTCTGTGAAGCCAATTGTTTTTGAAACCAGAGGTCTCTTGGACAACTAATCTCGTCTTTGTTGCGTGGCAACAGTTGAAGATGTCGATGGGGTTGACTCGCGCCTGCAATAGGTCCGCTGTTGAAAAACCACAGGCCAGATGTGTCTTGATCAACGTGAACTAATGCGGTCCAGTCAGCCAATGTGAGCCAAC
The DNA here is from genome assembly GCF_014279835.1 of Synechococcus sp. MVIR-18-1. Lineage (NCBI taxonomy): Bacteria > Bacillati > Cyanobacteriota > Cyanophyceae > Synechococcales > Synechococcaceae > Synechococcus > Synechococcus sp. MVIR-18-1. Next base: position 1,180,598 of record NZ_CP047942.1, read on the forward strand.
TATCCTGGGCGGCCCAATCGGAAGTAATCAGAAGCATGTGTCCACGTTGGACCGGATATTTATTCAAAATGACTGCATGACCTGGATCTAAACGTGCCACCTCAAGTTGTGGGTCCCACGGTTGAAATGGATTGGGTTTAGGTCCCTCTCTCTTTAAATGTTTAGGCAAGCGACTTTCGAGAGTTCGCAACTCGAAATTGGATTCTGGATTACCAACAAGAGGTTCTAATGAGGTACTAAGAGGAACGAGCGCTCCAGACTTCAGTGCCCTCTCGCTTTGCTCGAGCGCTCGCTTCCAGTAGGTCTCAGTTCCCATTTGTTTTGAGCCTCGCTAGGGAGGCACCCACGTAATAACGACTCAAGATTTCATTGAACTTGAGCCCCTTCATGGCCAGGTTTTGTGCGCCGTGTTGACTCATGCTTGCGCCCAAATGGCTGTGCGCCTCAGCAGCGATTTCACTGGTCGATGCGTACAGCGATTCCACTAATCCTCCTTGAAAACTCAGCACCAAACCCTGGGTCGCTTTTGTTGCGGCTGCCGTGGGTGCGCTTTGACTATTGAGGCCTCCATAGGCTTGCCAACGTGTTGTATCACCAAGATTGAAATCGGAATCTGCAGGACGCACAAGGTGCACGAGGGCATAGGACCGTGCAGCAACAGCTTGTGCCTTTAATGCTTCAGGATTCCAGTGACTCGGCATCTCCGCTCCAACTACAGAGGCTACGTAACGCTCCAAAGAAAGTTGATTAATCGCAATCCAACCATCACCTCTGTTGAGGAAATAAACTGTCCCCGGATAGGAGCGCTCATTCACGACTACGGCCCCATTTTGACCTGAATGGCAGGTCACTAGGTTCGAATGACGATCAGCAAAAAGTTTTTTAAGAGTTCGTTTCTGCACGACTTCACCGTTGCTGAATCGGCACTCGGCTTGCCCTGATAAATCCACGGCACGCGGTGGCGATTGACTCAACAAAGCAACGCGCACAATCGGGTTGCCAGGAGCGCCTAGTGGCCTTGCACTAGGAGTGGGCTGCGCTACTGATTTAGTTGGCGGCCGATGGAGCTCACGTCCATCAGCTGGGGAGTGAATCGTTGCTTGATCTTTTTCGGAGCTCTCAAGCAGCGTTTCAAGGGTATTTTTTTGGGTTCGCTGTTGTTCGAGCGTCCCAAGCGCTTGGACACTCCAGGAGACGACACCGATCATTCCCGCGGTGGCGGTCATGCCCAGCAACAGTGGGGTGAGCTGTCTCACTGTCCCTCGGACAACGCTTTTGATCATGCCTGAAATCAACAGAGTTGCTTGGAATGGCCGTGCATTGGTCGTTGGGCGTGGTGGTCTTGGTACAGCACTTGCCAAGGAGTTGCAACGCCGTCAGCCTGCTCTGGAGGTCATGCTTTGCGGCCGAACCTTGGGTTCAGCCGATGACGAGTGTGGAAATTGGCAGGTGGATCTCGAGTCGTCCCAGAGCCTTGCGGTGTTGTCTCAGAGGCTCCTAGGGGATCCACAGCCCCTGCGTTTGGTGATCAATGCCACTGGGCGACTGCATGGAGGCTCCCTCACCCCTGAGAAGCGTCTGCAGCAGGTTTGTGCCGATCATTTGATGGAATCCTTTGCGATCAATGCCGCTGGCCCTCTGCTCTTGGCTAAAGCGATTGAGCCAGCTCTGAACCGGGATCTCCCTTTTCACTTTGCGAGTCTCAGCGCGCGAGTCGGGAGCATCGGCGACAACAGAACAGGGGGCTGGTACGCCTATCGGGGAGCCAAAGCGGCTCAGAACATGTATTTGCGTTCGTTGAGTGTGGAGTGGGCGCGGCGTTTTCCTCTCGCCACAGTCACGATGCTGCATCCAGGCACCACAGATACAGCACTTTCCAAGCCGTTCCAAAATTTTGTTCCGCCGGATCGTCTGTTCAGTCCTCAAAAAGCGGCCGCCCTGTTGCTTGATGTTTTGCTCGAGCAGACAGCAGGCGATAGCGGCCGTTTCCTGGCTTGGGATGGTCAGGAGATTCCTTGGTGAGCGTGCGTTTTGAGGACGTCTAGGGGGATCACCTGCAGCGCTGTGTGTTCGGTTGCTTCGAGTCGAACCGGTGGAGCCATTCCGTCGTCATAGGCCTGCTTCCAGCGTGGGGCACAGACACACCAGTGATCGCCTGGTTTGAGACCAGGGAAGCCAAAGTCGGGCATGGGAGTGCTCAGGTCATTGCCCTGGGCCTTGCTGTAATTCAGAAAGCGTTCAGACATCACGCAACAGACGCTGTGTTGCCCCACGTCGCTGGGATCTGTGCGGCAGTGTCCATCTCGAAACCAACCTGTCATCGGCTCACAACTACAGCCTTCAAGCGCACCACCTAAAACATTCAGATTCCCCTGCCCAACTGGCTTTTGCTCTTGTTGTTGTGACGGCATTCGCTTGCATTTGCTGCCAGGAGTCTGCCGAACGACTGGCACATTCCGAGACGAGATGGTTGACGGATCACGGGGGTTAGGCGTTAAAGGTCGTTCAGTTATGCCTCCTCGATGGATTGGGAGTTCACTGAAGACGCGGCGTTTATCGCCCTCTGCGATGCGTTCCGCGAAAGTGGCGAGTCATCGGCTATTGAGTTCCTTGCCAATGGTGAGGGAGCCTTCCACTTTCAGGATCTTGCGCAGAACGCTGCGGGAGAAGGATTTGATTTGAGCGAGTCCAGCGCGCTGGATGATTTTCAGCAGGACGTGATCGACACGATGGAAAAGCTCTGCCAGGAGTGATCCTGCAGAGCTCACATTGAATCGGTTGTCAGCTGAAGTAAAAGCTGATTTCCTTGTCCTTCAGGCCTTCCCAGCCAGCCTCGATTAATCGGGTGTTCAGGACGTCTTGGCTGAAATGTTTGGCACCGGTGCGAACGATCCGGTTTCTCATCGACTTACGCACTCCACTGCGCTTTCGTTGTGCCTCTTGATCCATGACCTCGCGGTAGAGCGTGAGCATCGCTTCTGGAAGAGGGCTGCCATCGATATCCAATCCAGCCTTAATCGCATTGTCGATGGCGTCGGGGCCGCTGAAGTCCATGGGAGCAAGTGCAGTGCCTCAGAAGTCTGAGGCAACACATTGCTGTGAGGCTTTAAGCGCTGAAGTAGCGAGCGTTGCTGTGCAAAGCAACCAGGGCTGTTGTGCTCTGTTCTGGATGCAGTTGATCGCTTTCATCCATGGTCAAACCAATGCGATCAGCCTGTAGCCATTCCAGTTGTTGACGGGAATCCGCCACGTTGGGACAGGCTGGATAGCCAAAGGAATACCGGCTACCCCTATAGCGCTGGGCAAAAATGTCCCTGAGAGGCATCCCGTCGGGATCGGAGAAGCCGCATTCACGCCGAATCCGGGCGTGGGTCCACTCAGCAAGCGCTTCTGCCATCTGAACGGCTAATCCGTGAAAAAACAGATAGTCGCTGTAGGCATCCTTGCGAAAGAGTTCTTGGCTGAAGCGACTGGCTTCTTCACCCATGGTGACCGCTTGCATCGGCAGTACATCGCAGGGATGCCCCTCTTTGAGGTCTTGGAAGAAATCGGCGATGCAGTAGCGATTCCCACTGCGTTGACGGGGGACGTCAAAACGACCCAGCTCTGCACCACCCTCCGGGTTAAACACCACCACCGCGTTGCCATCGCGACCGCAAGGGAAATAGCCGTAAGCCACTGCTGGATGGAGGAGTTGGTCGTCTTTGGCCCGCGCCAGCCATTTTTGGAGGATTGGCTCGGCCTTATCCGCGAGATCCTGTTCGTACTCTTCACGGCTTTGGTTTTTGGCTTTGCGCATCTGCCACTGACCAGCGAACAGTGCCTGACGGTCGAGGAACGCAATCACTTCGTCGAGGGGAATCTGATCGTCTCCCTGAAGAACGGAGGCACCAAGGAAGGGAGTGATGACGGCTTTCTCCTCAGGAACGGCATCGGATCGGTGGTAACTGACGGGAAGCTTGAGATCAGGTGTCTCAGTTGGCTCAGAGGAGCTCTCAGGCGCTGCGTCGGCTGACTCTGAGGGTTCTGCGTCCCCACCAATCGAGAGACCTTCGGGGGTGCCATCGAGGAAGCCAGCGCGATCATCCCAGCGATCCTTTGCTTTTGCAGTCACTAACGCGTCCATAAAGCGCAGATCTGTGAAAGCGTCTTTGCCGTAAATCACTTTGCCGTCGTACACATCGTTGCAGTCTTTATTCACGAACCTGGGTGTAAGTGCAGCGCCACCAAGGACGACCGGTACGTTGATACCTGCTTCGTTAAAAGATTGCAAATTATTTTTCATGAAGGCTGTAGATTTCACTAGAAGTCCACTCATGGCGATGCAATCAGCCTGATGCTCTTCCTGGGCAGTGATGATTGCATTCACATCTTGCTTGATTCCAAGGTTAATAACTTCATAGCCATTATTGGTCAAAATAATGTCTACGAGGTTTTTGCCAATATCATGAACATCACCTTTAACTGTTGCGATTAAAAACTTGGCTTTTGCAGATCGCTCCCCTTCTTCTTTCTCCATAAAGGGTTCTAAAAATGCCACTGCAGATTTCATGGTTTCGGCAGACTGAAGGACGAAAGGAAGTTGCATTTGCCCGGACCCAAACAGTTCTCCAACCACCTTCATTCCGTCAAGCAAATAGGTGTTGACGATTTCTAATGGCGGATAATTTTCTAAGCCCTCTTTGAGAGCGTCCTCCAATCCAATGCGCTCACCATCAATGATGTGTTGTTTCAGCCGCTCTTCGACAGGTAGGTCGCTCAGGGATGGTCCCGATTCACGGGCGGCTTTGGCACTTACACCCTCGAATAACGTTGTTAGAACTGTAAGCGGGTCATAAGTGCAAACATCTCCTTCGAATCCACGACGATCATTGATCAAATCTCGACAAACTTTCTGATGCTCTTCGCTGATTTTCATCAGGGGAAGAATCTTGGCTGGTGACACAATCGCCGCATCCATTCCAGCTTCACAGCAATCATGCAAAAAGACTGAATTCAGCGTAATTCTGGCGGCAGGAGATAAGCCGAAGCTCACATTCGATACGCCAAGGACAACATGAACTTGGGGGAGATCCGTGCGAATCCTGCGAATGGCTTCGATTGTTTCAGCCCCGTTGCGTCGATCTTCTTCGATACCAGTGGAGATCGGTAATGCGAGCGCGTCGTAAAAGATTTCCCGGGCTGGAATTCCATACTCCACAGCATCTCGATAGGCCCTTTTCGCAATCGCAACTTTTTGGTCTGCAGTCCGGGCCATACCGTCTTCGTCGATCGTGCCAATCACCACTCCAGCTCCATAGCGTTTGGCTAGCTCCAACACCTTGAAGAACCGTTCATCACCGTCTTCGTAGTTGGTTGAATTGAGAATGCACTTTCCTCCAGCAACTTTGAGTCCGGCTTCCATCTTTTGCCATTCGGTGGAATCCAGCATCAAAGGAAGATTCACATTGGTGACGACTCGATTCACCAGCTCGCGCATATCTCGCTCACCATCACGACCGACATAATCAACGTTGATATCAAGCACATGAGCATTTTCTTTGACCTGGCCTCTGGCAACGGCGACCAATCCGTCCCAATCCTCTTCATTCAGTAATTCACGTACTTTCTTAGATCCACTGGCATTGAGTCGTTCACCAATGATTAAGAAAGAATTGTCTTGTAGGTAAGGAGTTGCGCCATAAATCGATGAGGCCGCTGCTTCATAACTGAGGGCTTTTCTTTCATGGTGGTGGGTGCGCACTTTTCTTGGTGCGGCATTTAGCTCTGATGAAATTTCAGAAAGAGCTCCAATATGAGCAGGTGTTGTTCCGCAACATCCACCAATCACTTGAACCCCAAGATCTTCCACAAAGTGCATTAATTGCATTTTCAGCTCCACCGGTGTCAGCCGGTAATGCGCCACGCCTCCAACATTTTCTGGTAAGCCTGCGTTGGGGATGCAGCTCACCACAAATGGAGCATTATCTGTCAGATAACGCATGTGCTCTTTCATTTGTTCAGGACCTGTTGCGCAGTTCAGCCCAAGAACATCAATCGGAAAGGGTTCAAGAATGGAAACAACAGCTGCGATGTCGGAACCCACCAGCATGGTGCCTGTGGTTTCCATCGTTACGGACACCATCAATGGGCGGCGTTCACCGCTGGTTTCAAAGGCTTGCTCAATCCCTTGAAGAGCAGCCTTGATCTGCAGAACGTCCTGACATGTCTCAATGATGAGTAGATCCACATCGCCGGCAATCAGTCCTTCTGCTTGCTCCTGATAGGAATCGCGAAGGAGATCAAAACTGATGTGTCCCAGCGTGGGTAATTTTGTGGTGGGTCCCATCGACCCAGCCACGAATCGTGGTTTTTCGTCGGTGCTGTATTCCATGGCCACTTCCTTGGCCAACTCGGCAGCACGCTTGTTGAGCTCGAAGGTTTTGTCTTCTAAGCCGTACTCGGCCAGCACGACAGAGGCGGCACCAAAGGTATCGGTTTCGATGACATCACAACCGGCGTCAAGAAACTGTCGATGCACGCTTTGAACGGCATCGGGTCTTGTGACGACAAGGTTTTCATTGCAACCCTCTAAGGCTTCCCCGCCGAAATCATCGGCGGATAAGTCGAGCTGTTGCAGGGAGGTGCCAGTTGCTCCGTCAAACACCAAGACAGGTCTTGATGGATCATGCAGCCGCTTTAAAAAACGTGAGGCGATCAGGGTGGGGGTCTCTGTGACGGCCTGCATCGCTCAGTTGCTTCTCTCGAGCCATTCTATGAACTGCTCTTGATCCGAAGGCCGATCCTTAGTCTTCGAGTTCGATCCTGGTGACCCAATGGCTGAATTCAGGATCTCGTCCTTGCGTAATCGACACGAGCCGTTGTCTTAAGGCATCCATTACCGGTCGATGGGTCGGTAAGACCGTGGATTCGAGTTGCCGAATCGGCGTAATTTTCGCTGCAGTTCCCGTAAGGAAGACTTCATCGGCGATACAGAGTTCGGTTTTGTCGACGGGGCGTTCGATCACCTGAAATCCCATGTGCTTTGCCAGCTCAATCACGCTGGAGCGGGTGATTCCCTCAAGAATGTCTTGATCAACTCCAGGGGTGATCAGGACTCCGTCGCGCACCAAAAATAGATTCATGCCACTGGCTTCGCTCACTTTTCCCCGCGTGTTCATGAGCAGGGCTTCGTCGAACCCGCTCGTGACTGCTTCCGTTTTGGCTAGTGAGCTTGTGATGTAAGCACCACTGATTTTTCCGCGCAGGGGAAGTGAGCGATCTTCCTGCCGGGTCCAACTACTAATGCGGCAACTCACGCCATCGGGAGAGAGGTAATCGCCGAGCTCTAAGCCGTAAATCAGAAAATCAGTCTCGATGTTGTGCAGACGTGGTGCGATGCCTAAATCACTGGTGTAAACAAATGGCCTCAGGTAGATGGGCGTTGTGGGCTTATTAGCCCTCAGCACCGCAACGAGAGCCTCCATCACGGTTTCTTCCGTGAGATCAGCGAGCAGGAGCTTGGCGCTCTGGGAGAGACGCCGGGCATGGCGGTCCGGGCGAAACAACAGCATGCCGCCAGGTTTTTCCGGATCTGGAATCGCGCGCATGCCTCCGAAAGCACCGGTGCCGTAATGAAGGGCATGCGTGGCGATCGAAACTTTGGCCTGGTCAAACGGGATGCAGCGGCCTTCAAACCAGGCGTAGGGAAGGAACTGATGCATCGCTCATTGATCGATGCTCAAATTTTCTCACTCACCTCGCTCGGTGGGTGTGATGTGATCAGACCAGAATGGAGACATGCATCGACTGAGCAGTCTTCCTGGCGCCGAAAGCAACGAGGTTTTCACCGTTGTTGAGCAACCGCCTGCCCCCATTCTTTTTCTGACTAGCGCTGCGACCGATATCAGTACGCTCTCCGCTTGTCTTCGGCAGCCAGAGCTGGGGCAGTGGAAGGAGCAATTGCGGGCTTTGCCGCTCGATTGCCTGCGACATCCGGCTCAAATTGACCACTATCTGGCCACAACGGGGCGAGCCGCCCGGGTGCTTGTGGTGCGCTTGCTAGGTGGGCGGGGTCACTGGAGCTATGGGCTTGAACAGTGCAGGCGTTGGCAGTCGACTGCCCCACAACGCACCTTGATCGTCTTGGCGGGGACCGCTGATCAAAACGACGAGCTCCATCCGATTGGATCGGTTTCTCCCACCCTTTCTCAACAGTTGGCTCTGTTGTTGCGCGAAGGCGGGATGCCCAACATGACCAAGGTTTTGAAGGCGATTCATCCCTTCATCACCAGTTGCACGGAACCTGAGGCCTTGAAGGACGCGCCCGATCTTCAGCCGGAACGGATGGCTGATCCAGCCCCATTTGATTGGCGTGATGAATCAGGTGCGAAGGTCGGAGTCCTGTTGTATCGGGCCCATGCCCGCGCCGCTGACACGGATTGGTGTGATCAACTTTTAACGGCGTTGCGAAGTCGTGGATTAGCACCGCGTGCCCTCTGGGTGAGCAGCTTGAGAGATCCCGTGGTTCAGGAGGGGGTGCAACGAGCATTTCAAGCGCAGGATGTTCAGCTGGTGGTCAGCACCACGGCATTTGCATCGGTGCAGTTTCAAGAGGCGGGACTGGGCACTCCGTTGTGGGATGGCCTTGATCTGCCTGTGTTGCAACTGCTTTGCTCGGGACGATCCAAACAAGCTTGGGACGCGACCACCCAGGGGCTCGATCCCATCGATCTCTCCCTTCAAGTGGTGCTTCCTGAGTTGGATGGACGCATCACCACGAGAATCGGTGCATTCCGTGAAGTCCAGGATGCGGAATCCAGTTTGTCGACCGCTGTCAAAAGTTTGGTTCCCGACGCTGCTGGGCTGAATTGGCTTGCGGACCATGCCCGTTGTTGGGTTGATCTTCGTCAAACGGACGCAGCAGAGAAGCGCGTGGCATTGGTGCTTGCGAATTACCCCGTTCGCAATGGACGTTTGGCCAATGGGGTTGGTCTGGATACTCCCGCTAGCACCATCAATATTTTGAATTGGCTTTCTGAAGCCGGTGTTGCGCTTGGCAGCGAGTCGTGTCCCGATGCGTCTCAAGCGCTGATGGCCCAATTGTTGTCTGGACGCAGCAACGATCCGGAGAGTTCTCACCTTCAGCCCCTTGCCTATCTTCCCCTCAACCACTATCTGCGCTGGTGGCGACAGCTCACGCCTGAAGCTCGAGCTCTGATTGAGCGCCGCTGGGGCTCACCGGAACAGGCCGTGGATCTGGAGGAGAAGGGATTTGCTGTGCATGGTCTTCTGCTGGGTCATGTGGCTGTGTTGATTCAGCCCAGCCGTGGCTACGACCCCGATCAGATCAGTGATCTTCATTCTCCGGATCTCCCTCCTCCACATCGTTATTTGGCTCAATATCTCTGGCTGCAGGAGGTGCATGGCACCCAGCTAATGGTCCATGTGGGCAAACATGGCAGCGCCGAATGGCTACCAGGCAAGTCGGTTGGACTGAGTGAGGCCTGTGGGCCAGGACTGGCGCTTGCTCCGATCCCTCACATTTATCCCTTCATCGTGAATGATCCTGGAGAGGGTTCCCAGGCCAAGCGTCGGGGCCATGCCGTGATTCTCGATCACCTCACTCCGCCCTTGGGTCGGGCTGGATTGCATGGATCTTTGCTGTCTTTGGAAGCCTTGCTCGATGAGTATGTCGAGGCTCGTCAGGTTGCTGCCGAACGCTGCGATCTGCTCGAGCAGCAAATCAAGCAGCTACTTCAACGTCTGGATTGGCCTTCCCTCCCCAATGCATCAAACGAAGCACCAAACGATGCATCAAGTTCTCCTGATCAAGACAACGAGTCTTGGGCCCGCTGTCTTGATCAGGTGGAAACGTATCTGTGTGAATTGAAGGAGGCGCAAATCAGAACAGGCCTGCATCGTCTTGGCAGCCAACCTGAACCGTTGATGCAGAGAGAACTTCTTCTGGCCATTGCTCGATCGCCCTCCGGTGGCTGTCAAGGCATCACTCAGGCGATGGCCAAGGTGATTGGACTGGAATGCGACCCTTGGTCGGATGAAGACGGTGCTCGTCTTAGCGCCCACGACTGCAGAACCCTCGAGCAGTTGGGTTGTGATCAGCCCAGACGTGTATCGGCAGCTGTGAGTTGGCTCGATGATCAAGCGCTCCGCTTGCTGGAGCAGATCACAGACGAGCCCTCTGAATCTCTGTGTCCTTTGCTGCAGCAGTGGCTTCAAGACAACAAAGAGCCTGCTCTGCTGCGCTTGCGCGACGAGCTGGTGCCGCGATTGTTGGCCTGTGCTTCCAGTGAAAAGACGGCTTTTCTTGCTGCTTTGGCTGGACGACGGATTGCTAGTGGACCCTCCGGAGCCCCAACGCGTGGTCGTCCAGATGTGTTGCCTACGGGTCGCAATTTTTATTCCGTTGACCTGCGCGGTCTTCCCACCGAAGCGGCTTGGGATTTAGGCCGGCGTAGCGCTGAGCAACTGTTGGATCTCTACCGACTCGAGGAAGGAGAAGATCTAAGGCACCTTGCGTTGTCGGTGTGGGGAACAGCCACGATGCGCAATGGCGGTGAAGACATCGCCCAGATGTTCGCGTTGCTGGGGGTGCGTCCTCTCTGGGATGGCCCAACTCGGCGCATGGTGGACCTTGAAGTGATTCCTTTAAGCCTGCTGGCTCGACCCCGGGTTGATGTCACCTTGCGGATGTCAGGACTGTTCCGCGATGCCTTCCCCCAGCTTGTGGGCTGGGTGAATCGCGCTGTGCAACTCGTCTCATCACTCGACGAAACAGACGGTGAAAACCCGCTTGCGGCGATCACCCGTGAGCAAGGGCCTCAATCGAGGATTTTTGGTTCAGCACCGGGAGCGTATGGCGCTGGATTGCAAGCCTTGATCGATTCGGGTCAATGGGACAACCAGGACGAACTTGGAGAGGCTTTTTTAGCCTGGAGTTCGTGGAGTTATGACAGTGATGTGCGAGCCCAGGCCAATCGAGAAGGGTTAGAGGCTGCTCTGCGTCACGTGCAGGTTGTGCTCCATAACCAGGACAACAGGGAACACGATCTACTCGATTCAGATGACTACTACCAGTTTCATGGGGGGATGACGGCTGCGGTGCGTCGTTCCGGTGGAACCTCAGTGCAGCCCTGGTTTGCAGATCACTCTCGCCAAGAACGGCTTCGCATTCATTCCCTCAGCCGTGAAATCGACAAGGTGGTGAGAAGCCGTTTGTTAAACCCACGCTGGATCCAGGGAATGCAACAGCATGGCTACAAGGGAGCCTTCGAAATGGGAGCCAGCCTCGACTATTTATTTGCCTACGACGCTTCCACGAATGCCGTTCCTGATTGGTGCTACGGGGCCATCTGTGATCAGTGGCTGTTGGAAGCTGGCACACAAGACTTTTTGACCCGGTCCAATCCCTGGGTTCTCAGGGATATGGCCGAACGTTTACTTGAAGCTGCCAACCGAGGATTGTGGTCTCAACCATCCCCTGATCAGCTTGACCAGATCAGGGGCTTGGTTCTTCAAGCTGAGGAGACTGTCGAGAAAGGAGGTCTTAGTTGTTGAGGTCGCGAACCATGGCCTTGAACGGATCAATCGATCCCGGTTTTGCAGAGGGATCCCGCGATTCCGGCGTGTTCTTGGGCTGAATTTCGGGCTCAGACTTCAATTCTTCCTTGCGACCCATAGGGGCAGCATCAGGCGCCATTGGCGTATTGACGCCAGCTGTGCGTAACGCATTCCCCTTCAGTTTTTGATCCAGTTGGGCCTGGGTCATCGTTTCGGCGAATGTCTTTTTGACAGGCTTAGGAATGCCGCTGGAGAGCAAAGACGGAATCGCGGGTTCCTCATTGGGCTTCTCATCACCCAATCCTTGGGTGCGCTTTCCAACGGTGACGTCCATTGCGTCGACCTTGGTCACCAACTCTTTGTTGCCAGGGTTGTCGGCGGTTCCGGGGAAGGTGCGACGAATGGTCTTGGCCTCTCGCATGTAATCCACGTTTCCGTAGGACGACGACGCGTCGGAGTCGAGATAGAAGGCTTCGGCTTTCGGCTTGGCACGGTCCTTCGGAAGGTCCTGTTGACCGTCGTCCTTGGAGCTTGAATTCAGCAGCCGATCAAAGAGGCCCATTCCTGTGATCCAGATCGATACATGAATTTAGCGGCCTTTTAGGTCCATACCGTGGGTATCGGTGCCGCAGCTACGCAAAAGGCCAAGGTTCTTCAACTGTTTGTCGATCGATTCACAGATCAATGGGGTAGGGGCCCAGCGTTGTTGCATGTCGTAGTCGTACCAAGCTTCACCACCGTCAAAACCCAGCTCTGCCGCCGCTTCAATCAAGGCGGAGAACCCCAATCTGTAGCGACCTGGATGAGCAAGGATTGCAAGCCCTCCGGCGCTATGGATGGCTTTGCGGACCTCACCGGCCCTTAGTGGAGCACCGACTGCAGCATCGCCGCTTGAATAGGGCAAAAGGGCAGGATGTCCTGGCGTAAAGCCAAGAGCCAAAACGTGGACCAAGCATCCGCGCAGGATGCAACTGATTTCCATCCCACTCCATAGCGTTGGCGTGGTTTCACCCCGATCGCGGGCGCGTTCCAGCCAAGCAACCATCGGAACGTAGGCAGCGGTCGAATGGTGATCGGTGACCGCAAGGTGACTCAGCTTCCGCTCAGTGGCTTGTTCAATCAGAGCGATCGGTTCCAGACTGCCGTCACTGCAGACGGTATGGCAGTGAAAATTCAGTAAGCCTGGGCAGCTCTCAGGACCAACCGTGTCAAGGACATCCCGCAACGGGTGATCGTCATGCATCTGGGACCGACTCCTGCGCAAGAGCTGCTTCACGAAGACGACGCCAGCGGGCATAAAACTGAATGGTTCCTGCCATGAACACCACCAGTCCGACGGTTAACCAGGTTGCCGCCCCAGTTGGGAACTGGGTCTTGAACACCACCAGCATCACCACGAGAACGAGCAACAGGGTGGGAAGTTCATTGAGGGCACGGAGTTGCCGTCCGCTCCATTGGCAGCTCCCAGCCTGAAGTTGGCCCATGAGTCGATAGCAGAACACGTGATACGCCACTAACAAGCCCACAAACCCGAGCTTTGCGTGCATCCAACCTTGCTGAAGCCAGGACGGCTGGGCAATCAACAGCCCTGCAGCCATCGTGACGGTAAGGATCAGTCCAGGTGTGGTGATGATGTTGGCGAGTCGCCGTTCCATCACGGCGTACTGCGCTTTGAAGGCTTCGCGTACAGGCGATTCCTCCTCCTCTGCTTCCACGTGATAAATGAACAGCCTGACGAGATAAAACAGACCGGCAAACCAGACCACCACCCCAACGATGTGAAGGGTCTTGAACCACAGGTAAGCCTCAGGTGGAAGCGTCAGTGTCATGACCCCATCAATCTCGCTTCGACAATAGAAAGCCGTTAGCTGAGCGAGTTAAGAAACTGTTGTGCGTTCATGTAATGCGTGTCTAAGACCTCTGGAGACATGCGATCAAGATTCCGAGCCATCATCGCCAGCCGTGGTTGCGAACGAAAAAAGTCTCCATGACGATGAATAAAGCTCCAGAACAAGCCATCCCAAATGCCACACCACTCTCCAGGTTTGTAGTCAGACATTTTGCGCACATAATTCGATCCTGATAAATATGGCTTACTCGTAAAGATTCCACCGTCAGCAAACTGACTCATTCCATAAACATTCGGGACCATTACCCAATCGTAGGCATCCACAAAAAGTTCCATGAACCAGGTGTAGATTCGGGTGGGGTGGAAGCCGCAAAGAAGCATCATGTTTCCAAGTAACATTAATCGCTCAATGTGATGACAATAACCAGTATTGAGAGCACGTTTAATAGCATCATCAATGGGCGGAATTCCTGTCGTTCCTTGGTAAAAAGCATCTGGGATGGGACGATCCTCAAACTTCCAAAAATTGCTGTTTCGCATCGTTACTCCGTGACGCAAATACATGGCGGCCATGAATTCACGCCAACCAATAATTTGTCTCAGAAAACCCTCCAAAGAATTCATAGGGATCTCACTCGCGTTTGCTGCTTCGAGCGTTCGGTTTAAAACCTGTTGGGGAGTGAGAAGTCCCAGATTCAGCATGGGTGTTAAAACGCTATGCCACATCACACGGTGCTGGGAGCTGATCGCATCCTCGTAGGTGCCAAAACCAGCCAGTCTGTTTTCAAGAAAAGTGTCCAACCATTGTTGTGCCGACAAGTGATCAACGGGCAAATCAAGTGATGGTTCGTCAGGAACACTGATGCCCTTGGGAAGTTTTTTACGGTTGTCTGCGTCAAAACTCCAACGACCACCCACAGGAGCCCCCTGATCATCGATCAAAACTCCCAGGCGTTTGCGCTGCATTTGGTAGAAATTGGCCATCATTGGCTTGCGCCGGCCATTGAAATAGTCATCCATCACTTCAGTTGGTGTGAGCAACATCGGAGTGGGCAAAATTTCTACGACGCAACTTCGCTGTTGCAGGGTCTTTCTGACTCTCTTGGTTAAAAGATCGTCGACGGGATCAGCGAGGTAAAACGTTTGATATCCAGAGTCGATCAGTTGATTCAGCAGATCTGACGTCTGTTGCTGTTTGTTTGGCGTCAGGGTAAGAACGCTATGGCCTTTGGATTCAAGGCGCTTCTGATACGCCAGCATCGATTGTTGATGCAATTCGAGCTTGCGTGGATGGATGGTGAGTGGCCACTGAGGGTCACCTCCAAGGATCAAGCCGTCAGCAATCAGGGCAATGCTTCTGTTGGCACGAATGCCGGGATGGTGTTCAAACAGCTGATGGGGGAAAACAAGGGTGATGTCCATAGCGTCTTAACCGGCTTCTCCCGCCAGTCGACAGGCACGCTTTCCGAGAGCTGTTGCTGGGATTCGATCCACCAGTCCACCTCGTGGGCTGAGCTGTTGGTTGCGGCAATCCATCACCACCCGTTCGCGATGCCTTTGTTGATCTTCCAGGCGCATGCGCAATTGCCAGTGATTTTTGGCGCTGCGGGTGATCTCATCGGCGCACACCACACCTGTACATAGACCAGGTGCAGCGAGAGCCCGATCAGGACTGATCAGCGTGATGGCGACCCCGATCAAAACTGTGAAGATCAGATTTGTGGCTTGAAAGCACCTTTTCATGCCGTGTCCTCGCCTGCCATCACCACGTTGTTGTCATCCAAGTCTTGAGGATGAAAATAGGCGCGGATCTGTTTGGCCAGCGAGAGTCCCACCCCGGGGGCTTGATGGAGCTGATCCACGCTTGCGAGCTGAATGGCATCAATCGATTGAAAGTGGGCCAGAAGATCTCGTACGCGTTTTGGGCCTAGTCCAGGAATATCGGAGAGGCGTGAGCGTTTCATCCGCTGGCCCCGTTGCTGTCGATGGAAGGTCACCGCAAAGCGATGCGCCTCGTCACGCAAACGTCGCAACAAGGCCACCCCGAGTTGATCGGGCTCGCTTTCAAGGGGTTGCTTGGCTTCTGGGAGGAAAACCTCTTCTCGTTGTTTGGCCAAGGAACACACCACAAGATCCTCATGCAAATCCAATTCGCGCAAAGCTTCCATCACGGCTGATAGTTGACCTTTACCTCCGTCAATCATCACGACATCGGGCCAGTCATGCAGTCCGTCCATGTTCAGACTGCTGCTGGATTGACGCCTGATTTGAACCAGGTCAGCACCCTCCGCTTTCACGCGGGCCCACTTGCGAAAGCGCCTGCGCATAATTTCTGCCATGGCCATGAAGTCATCGCTATGACCGGCCTGAATGCTGCTGCTTTGGATCTTGTAACGGCGGTAATGCTGCTTAGCAGGAAGCCCGTCTATAAAAACCACCTGGGAGGCAACAGCATCACTGCCTTGAATATGACTGATGTCATAACCCTCGATTCGCCTTGGAGGTGTGGCTAATTCAAGAAGTTGAGCGAGATCTTCATTCGCTAAAGCTTGTTGTTCTTGGCTTTGGCGAGCACGGCCTAGTTCAAATTCAGCATTACGCATGACCAAATCAATGAGATCAGCTTTTTGGCGCCGTTGGGGATGCAACACCTGAACTTTGCGCTCTCTTTGCTCGCTGAGCCATTCGGCAATCAAAGGCTGTTGAGGAAGCGGATGTTGCACTAAGACTTCTGGAGGAATTTCAACAGCATCAACCTGGCTGTAGTGCTCTTCAATCACCCGCTGAAGAATTAATCCTGCCTGCAGGTCTGTTGCGTCTGCTGCAAAGCCAAGCCTTCCCACGAGTTTTCCAGCTCGCATCTGGAACAACTGAATCGCGGCAAAGTGCTCATCTTGAGCAACAGCAAGAACATCTCTGCTCACGGATGCATCCGGCAAGCTCATTTTTTGATCTGCCGTTAATTGATCAATGCCTTGAAGTTGATCGCGTATTCCAGCAGCAGATTCAAAATCAAGTCTCTCGGCGTATCGCTCCATCTGCTGGTTGAGGAGTTGCCTGAGCTCATCGCTCCGCCCTTGAAACACCATCGCAACTTTGCGTAAAATCTGGTGATAATCCTCCGAACTAACCTTTTCCTGGCAAACACCTGGACAACGTCCAATGGAATAATTGAGGCAGGTACGGTTTGGATAGAGAGGTCGTGGACGTTGGCGTAGAGGAAACACACGTTTCACAAGAAAGAGGGTTCTTCGTAGTAATCCCACATCTACATAGGGTCCGTAAAAACGATCCAGTGGACTTCGAAATCTTCGACGTCGAGTGATGAAAATTCGGGGGTAGGGTTCGCTCCAGGTAATGCAGAGATAGGGATATTTTTTATCATCTTTAAGCAACACATTGAAATGCGGTTGCTGGTTTTTGATGAGATTCGATTCCAGAGCGAGCGCTTCTGCCTCGCTGTCAGTCACGATGAATTCGATTTCGCAGATCTGACGCACCATCAAGCGAATGCGTGGGCTCAGGTCATGGCTGCTGCGAAAGTAGCTTCGAACCCTGCTGCGCAAGGTTTTTGATTTTCCGACGTACAGCAAGCGGTCGTCGGCATCGCGCATGAGATAACAGCCCGGCTCAGGGGGAATCTCTTTCAGGCGCTGTTCCAGGCGCTCCGGTTGCTCAAGCAAAGGACGCTGCATGTGTTGAATCTAGAGACCCTGCGCTGCATAGGATCCGATCAGTCCTTCATGGCTGATGCGCGCTCTCTACCCGGGCAGTTTTGATCCTCTCACTCTTGGACATCTCGATTTAATCGAACGTGGATGTTCTCTATTCGGAGAAGTGGTTGTCGCCGTTCTCCAGAACCCAGGGAAGTCCCCCGCTTTCAGCCTTGAGCAGCGGCTGGAGCAAATCACCCAGGCCACCTCTCATCTGCAGGGGGTCACGGTGACCAGCTTTAACGGCCTGACGGTGACCTGTGCTCGCGACCATCAGGCCCAGTTGATTTTGCGCGGCTTACGAGCGATGAGTGATTTCGAATACGAGCTCCAGATCGCTCATACGAACCGATCTTTGGATTCTGAATTTGAAACCATTTTCCTCAGTACCGCTGCCCACTACAGCTTTCTGAGCAGTTCAGTTGTGAAGGAGGTAGCTCGATTTGGCGGTCGTGTTGAACACATGGTCCCTCCGGTGGTGGCGGAGGACCTCAAGAGGTTCTTTAATTCGGCTTTATAAGTCAGTTGCGATGAGCGAGATCCAGTTCTCCGTGCTCGACCAGCTCGACCAGCTCGAGGAAATTGTCCTCGAAGGTAGCCGCATTCCTTTTAGTGGTGGAAGGCTGGTAAATGAGCAGGATGCCGTCGAGATCATGGATGGCGTTCGAGCATCGCTGCCTGGGCAGGTTGCTCAGGCTGATCAGTTGCTGCAAAAGAAGGATGAGTTCATCACCTCAGCCCGCAGTCAGGCCGACGAAATTGTTCAAAAAGCTCAGATTCAGCGCGAACAGCTTGTAAGTGCTGCTGCGGTTCGGCAGGAAGCGGAGCGCCAAGTGAATGAGATGAGAGATCAAGTTCGCCAGCAGTGCGAACAGCTCCTCCAGAGCTCTCGCCAGCAGGCCGCTCAAATGGAGCACGACATGCAGTCCAAGCAGGTTCAGCTGGAGCAGCAATTTGCTGCGCGTCGGCAACAGTTAGAGCAAGAGGCCTTGCAACGCCGTCAACAGCTCGATCAGGAAGCGCTCGAACTGAAGCGCCAATTGGCCGAGCACCATGAACGCAGCCGACAGCAGTCAGCTCAGGAGCTCGAGCAGATTCGTAGTGAAGGGGTCAAGCTTCAGAAAGAAGCCCAATCAGAAGCTGAGCGTATTCATCACGATGCACTCCAGTTTCGCCAGCAGACCCAACAGCAGTGTGAGTCGTTGATTCAGCGCACACGTCACGATGCCGCATCTGTTCAGGACGGTGCCAACCGCTATGCCGAGCAAACGCTTGGTGAGCTTGAGCAAAGACTCAAAGAGATGGCCCAGGTGGTTTTGGCCGGTCGCCAGGAGCTTGTCAAAATTCAGATGATTCGCCCCGACAGTTCTGCACCTGAGACAGAGACCTCTGAAGCGAAAAACCGTCAGGGGAAAGCAGTGACGATGAACAAAGCACGTCGTGCCGCGTCCCGTCTCAGATCGATGAAGGGCACGGGCTGAGGTTGTAAACGATCCTCAAAATCTGGCCGATCGTTGCATTCGGTCGGCTAGCACCATTCGAGATCATGCTCACATACCTAGGGCCATCGCTGGTTTGGAGGATTCCAGAAATCGAGCGCACCCCACTGATGGTTCCTGTTTTCCCCCAAAACTTGCCTTGGATCGGTGAGCCGATGAAGTAATTGCGCAGCGTTCCGCGCTGTCCAGCAATCGCCATCGAAGCTTGGTAGTAGGCGGCGTAAGGATGTTGATCCATCCGCATCAGCAACGCTGCGATGGTCTGACTCGACACACGGTTGTTGCGCGAGAGACCACTGCCGTCTGCAACCCTGAGCCCCCTCACGGGGATTCCTTGTTGTTGCATCCAACGATGTGCGGACGCCGATGCAGCGCGGACATCCCATTGGTCAGCTGCTTGTCTCAGCAACACTTCTGCCGTGAAGTTGTGACTTTCGGTGTTGGCAAGGCTGAGCAGAGCATGCATCGGAGCAGAAGTCTCCTCATGCAGCACGATCTGATCATCGCTTTGTTGAGTCTGTTGAGTCTGTTGAGTGTTGGTGATGGGTCGAGCTTGTTGCACTTGGACGGATCCGCCGCGACGCTTCACTTCTTTTTTGAACAGCGTCTCTAACCGCCTGTAGGGATCGCTCACGGCACCTCCCAACGCATTACTGGTTAGGGCCAGCCGAGTAATTGGGGCTCCATAGGCATAGGCGCGATCTGCAGGGTGCCAATCGTTTGGCCACCAATTTTGACGAGGTTCCTCTCGCACCATCAAGTTCACGGGCCCGGCAGAGGCTCCCCGCGCTCCTCCCTGGCCCATAGCGGCCATGGCAAAACGCTGTAAACCGGCAATTCCTAGATCAGGATCACCTTGACCCTTGAGCTCAAGGGTTCCATCAGCACGTTGCACTAACTGTGTTCGCAAGCGGAAATCTGGACCTAATTGGTCGAGAGCGAAGGCCGTGCTGATGAGTTTTTGGTTGGAGGCTGGAATACGTGCCATCGCGCCATTCACATCACCCAACAGATCACCATTGCTGTTGACCACTGACACGCTCCAAGCCCTGGCAACGGGAGCGATCAAGCGATTCAAAGCTTGCTGTAGGGGTTCACATGAACGACCCCGTTGTTGAAGATCAGGAAGAGGTTGGTCGGAGGGCGGTGCTGGAGGGGTTAGTAAAAAAGGCTCCGCACGACCAGGCATCGATGCTGTAGTTGTTGCCGCCAGCGTTAGGAGAAGGAGGGCTGCTTTCATTGCACCTTGACGCCGCTAACGGTCCCATTCAGGCGGTAAAGAGCACCTTCAAGTTCCACGGGTGTGCCGACTTTCAACTTGGTACCGGCGAGAACCACGCCAGATTTTGAAACTGTTGCATCGCCTTCCAACACAAAGCGAGCATTCAGATCGTTAACGCTTGCCCGGTTGGGATCGGGTGCTGTCACGACGGATCCATCAGGTTGTACCTGTACCAGCACTCGGTTGATGTCGTCCACGCGAATCAACTTGACGCTTCCGGCGGGCTGATTCCGAATAATGATGCTCGTCCTTCCAGAGGCAAGGGCGTCCTGGACCAAGGCTTCAGGGTCTGCAGCACTCACACGACGGACGTCAACCATCACCTGCACGGATTTCACTGACCCGTTTGCTTTGGCTAACGCGTTGGTGAGCTTGGGACTCCAAAGAACACCACCAAGGGCCCCTAGGGCAATCAGTCCAGCAGTGGCATCAAGAGCTGAGAACCCTCGTAATCGGTTTCCTAAATCCATACCCATTCCGATCACCTGGTCACAGTAAAAGCGTTAACTGGGAACATCAACCACGTAGATCCTCGATAAAGCGATCGACAGCACCTAATTGACGCCCAAGACTGTCACGATCGCCGTTCAGTGCCATCCCAATCGCTTCAGCGTCTGGTTTTGAAGGCATGGTGCCCAGGAACCGATAGCCATCAGGATCCGCCTTAAACAGATGCCACATCTCCTTTTCGGTTTGCAGGAGTGCCCCTTCAGCCAGTGGCTCTAAGTGGAAGGCAGACCGCCAGATGGAGAGAAACCCTTTGCGCCTTCCCCTGGCGACACTGCCAATGCCCACACCAGCATCTTCAAGCTTTCCATTGAGGAGAACCACCGCTCCTTGCCAGCTGTTGCAGATCTGCTCGACCATCTCGTAATCGCTTGGTTGCGGTCCAATGGCCAACAGCATTCGGCCTGTGATCTCTGGGTCGCTGGAGAGCATCAGATCCTTCAAGGCAAAGCAGTGAGCAGCCAATTCCGGGCTTTCTCGTTGCGCTAAGGCCGTTGATCCTGCATCAGGCCAGCCCAACACCACGTCATGCCCTGCAGTCTCCAAGGCCGTTGCCAGGCGCAAAGCCGGTTTTAGCAGCCTTAGTCCTTCAAAGCGCCAGGTCACGGTCCAACGCCGTTGCTGACGATCGCTCAGAGCTTGCTTGAGAGAGGCGAGGGTCATCGCCTCGGCCTGTACAAGATCGGCAGGAAGGGTGACGGACAAACTCAACTCGTTGGAGTGCTGCGCGGAGAGTACCTAGACGTCAGGCGCGATCGTGGTTCATACGATCAATCGCGTTTTGAATTCGATCGTTGATCGCTGGCAATGTTGAGGGGTCACTCCAGTAACCAAGACTGAGCCGAAGTCCTGATCGACGCCATAAGGGATCCACCTCCATTGCTGCAAGTACGGGGCTGTCACTATCGCGGCCGGAGGAACAAGCACTTCCACTGCTCGCCGCGATTCCTTCACGATCCAGGGCTCGTACCAAGGCGCGACCCGACATGGGCTGACCGTGACGATCGGAGACCAGCACTGAGAGATGGTGCGGTAAACGCTCCCTGGGATGTCCACTGAGACGGATTGCATCGTTTTGGCAAAGCAGGGCAAGCAAGGCATCGCGCAACCGAGCGATCCCAGATCCTGATGATTCGACCTGATTCGCCTGACAAGAAGCGATGTCACGGAATGCTGCCGCCATGCCTTGCGCTAAGACGGGGCATTCAGTACCGGCGCGAAGCCCATTCTCCTGTTGGCCACCGGCAAATAAGGGCTGGATCCGTTCAGCGATGTCTTGTCTTAGGAGCAACAAGCCGATGCCTCTTGGACCTCCGCACTTGTGTGCTGAGGCCGTGAGCAGGTCAACTGGAAGTTCTCCCCAATTAGGGCAACCCTGGCTCAAGACTTGGGTGGCATCGGTATGGAACGGAATCCCTCTGGAACGACAGGCCTCACCTACAGCTTGGATCGGTTGCAGCGTTCCCACTTCACTTTGACCCCAGATCAAGGACACGATTTTGGTTGGAGGGGCTAGCAGTCGATCCAAATGTTCCATTTGGATCTGTCCGTAGGCATCAACAGGCCATCGTTCAACCGTCCATCCGCACGCGATCAATTGCTGAGCTGCAGCTGCAACAGCGGGATGTTCCACAGCAGAGATCACCAACCGCCCTGCTGATTCAGTTTTGGCCAGCCCTATCAAGGCAAGATGGGCCGACTCGGTGGCCCCGGAGCTGAACAGGATGTCCGATCGTTCAGCTCCCAGGCTGTTGCCGATCGAAAGGCGCGCACGTTCCAGTGACTCAGCTGCATCACAGCCGAAGCGATGAAGGCTGGAAGGGTTGCCCCAGCTGCCCTTCTGTGCCTTAAGCATGGAAGTGATCACGCTCTCTCTCACAGGAGCGGTGGCACATCCATCCAGATAAAAATAGGGGTCTTCAGGGTTTGTCATCGCGATTCAAGCGTGACAGGGTTCGCTCTTCGAGGGAGTCGCCAGCGAGGTTGAGCATGGCGTCGAGAGAGGTTGACGACAAAAATTCTTGGACGCGAGCCTGGGCTTCATCGCGTAAGCAATGGTCCGGTTTCTGGCAGGTGTCTTTGCAATCATTCGCGCAGTTCAAGCTCTTCGAGCTCTGCGTTGATTGGGTGGCGGCAGCAGCTGTAGACGGCATGGTTTGTCCAACAGCTGCCGCCGAAGTTGGCTGCTCTTGCCTTGTCTCTGGCAGTAATTCAGGATTTAAAACGCCATCAAAAACTGCTACGGCGGGTCCGGTCATAAACACGGAGCCCTTGCGATCAGGCCAACTGATCTCGAGAGGCCCGCCTGGAAGTTTCACCGTGGCTTCTGATTCCGATAACCCGAGCAGCGTTGCGGCAACGAGCGTGGCGCAGGCTCCCGTGCCGCAAGCCAGGGTTGGACCTGCCCCGCGCTCCCATACACGGATCTCGAGTGTGTGCTGATCGATCACTTCCAAAAAGTGCACATTGGTTTTGGCTGGAAACAAAGGATTTACCTCCAGTGCAGATCCCCATGCGTCAAAGGGAATGGCTTTGAGGTCTTGTACCGGCACAACCACATGGGGATTGCCCATTCCCACAGCGGCGAGCTGAAGAGTGCTGCTCTCGAGTTCGATCTCCCCTTGAGGAAGTCCAGACAGCCCCTTTGAGAGTGTGGTGGGAACTTGTTCGGGTTCCAGGAATGGCTGCCCCATATCGACCCGGATCTGTCCGTCATCACAAAGTTCAGGGACGATGACGCCCGCCATGGTTTCGGTTCTCCATGTCCGTCCTGGCTGATCTCCATCGCTATCAGCAAGAAAACGGGCTAGGCAGCGGATGCCGTTGCCGCACATTTCGGCTTCGCTTCCATCCGCATTAAAAATGCGCATCCGTAGTTCTTCGCCATGCTGTGGGGGCAGGGCCAATATCAAGCCATCGCCTCCGATCCCAAATCGGCGATCACACAGCTGGCGCACCCAATGGGGATCTGGCTCCGTGATGGTCAGAGGAAGTTGTCCCCCGCGGCCTTCCAACAGCACGAAGTCGTTGCCTAAACCCTGATACTTGCTGAATTGCAGCATGAAATGTCCGATCCCTCTCTGATCCTATGGAGCCAAGTTCCTTCGATCCGAGCTTGCCCAGCATTCGCTTGCTGCAGACCTGGATTCGTGATCGCAAAATCCTCAGTCTTGAATTAACCGATGGGCGTCGGCTGATTGGAGTGCTGATCTGGCAAGACCAACACTGTTTGGCGCTTCAACCAACGGATTCTGACGACCCGGTTTTGATCAGTCGTGCCGGCATGCTCCTGGTCCGGCCGTTGCCTAGGGGCCTTTGAAAAACCGTATTTGTGTCACGATCTGTCCAAATGGTCCCTTGTCGTGACGGCTTCCTCGTCCCCATCCGCCAGCCCAGCCTCTTCGGCGGCTGATCGGTATCAACCCCTCGCGCTCGAAGAGCACTGGCAAGAGCTTTGGAAGGACCAGCGCCTCTATGAAACGCAGGACCCGAAGCCAGGTCAGCGCGCTTTTTATGCCTTGTCGATGTTTCCGTATCCCTCGGGAACGCTTCACATGGGGCATGTCCGTAACTATGTGATTACGGATGTGATTGCTCGGGTGCAACGCATGCGGGGTGATGCGGTGCTTCATCCCATGGGTTGGGATGCTTTTGGCTTACCAGCTGAAAATGCCGCCATTGAACGGAAGATCGAACCAGGCGTTTGGACAGATAGCAACATTGCTCAGATGCGAGGCCAGTTGGGTCGCCTGGGATTATCGATTGACTGGGATCGGGAGGTAGCAACCTGTCACAGCGATTACTACCGCTGGACGCAGTGGCTGTTCCTGGAACTTCATGCCGGCGGGCTTGCTTACCAAAAGGACGCCACTGTCAATTGGGATCCTGTTGATCAAACGGTGCTTGCCAATGAGCAAGTGGATGCTGATGGACGCTCCTGGCGCTCTGGAGCGTTGGTGGAAAAGCGGGACTTACGTCAATGGTTTTTACGCATCACCGATTATGCCGATGCCCTGCTGGATGATCTTGACCAACTTCAGGGTTGGCCTGAACGCGTCCGCACCATGCAGGCCAATTGGATCGGCCGTTCTATTGGGGCGGAGATCGATTTTCAAGTTGAAGCGCATCCAGAGACTTCAATCACTGTTTTTACAACGCGTCCAGACACGTTGTTTGGAGTGAGTTATCTCGTTTTGGCTCCTGATCACGCTCTTGTTGATCAACTCACCACAAGCGATGAACGCATTTCAGTTACTGCGTTCCGGGATCTTATGGCTGAACTGAGTCAAGAGGAGCGGACGTCTGATGATCAACCAAAACGTGGGGTTCCCACCGGTGCAGTAGCGATTAACCCAGCGAATGGTGAATCGATTCCCATTTGGATTGCCGATTACGTGCTGGCTGATTATGGAACTGGCGCTGTCATGGGAGTACCGGCCCATGATGTTCGTGATTTTTCATTCGCTCGGCAACATGAACTGCCTGTTCAACGGGTCATTGAAGTTGCAGGAACCAATGAGCATCTCAATGATGGGGAAGCTTGGACAGGACCAGGCACCTTGATTCACAGTGCAAGTTTTAGTGGATTAACGAATGAAGCGGCTAAAACTGCGATTACTAATCATGGGGCCGAGAAAGGTTGGGCTCGGGCTAAACGTCAATACAGGCTTCGCGATTGGTTGATTTCCCGTCAACGATATTGGGGATGCCCAATCCCAATCATTCATTGTGATGATTGTGGTGCTGTTCCAGTTCCCCGTGATCAGCTTCCTGTTGAATTGCCAACTGGAATTGATCTCAAGGGTTCAGGCGGATCTCCCCTCGCTCGTGCCGAGGATTGGGTCAGTGTGAGCTGTCCTAAGTGCGGTAAACCAGCTCGACGCGAGACCGACACGATGGATACCTTTATGTGTTCATCATGGTATTACTTGCGTTTTGCAGATCCTCACAATCGAGATCTTCCATTTGATGCAACCTCGGTTAATCGTTGGTTACCGGTTAAGCAGTATGTGGGGGGGATTGAACATGCAATTCTGCACTTATTATATGCACGCTTTTTTACTAAGGCATTGAATGATCGTGATTTACTCGAGACAAATGAACCTTTTGAACGCTTGCTAACGCAAGGCATGGTGCAAGGCACGACCTATCGCAATCCGAGAACAGGGCGTTATGTCTCCCCAGCGGTGGTGACGGATGAATCCAATCCCCTCGATCCAGATGACGGTGGACCGTTAGAGGTTTTATTCGAGAAAATGTCCAAGTCGAAGCACAACGGTGTGGATCCAGCTGCTGTGATTGATCGCTACGGCGCTGATACCGCTCGGATGTTCATTTTGTTTAAAGCTCCTCCAGAAAAGGATTTGGAATGGGACGACGCGGATGTAGAGGGTCAATTCCGTTTCTTGCAGCGTCTTTGGCGGCTGGTGGATGCGGAGGTCAGTCATGACGCTGCCCCCCCTGCAACAGGTGAATCAGACAGTGAGATGCGTCGGGCCGTGCACCAAGCCATCAAGGCTGTTAGCGAGGATCTCAGTGATGATTTTCAGTTCAATACGGCGATTTCGGAGCTGATGAAGCTGAGC
Source organism: Synechococcus sp. MVIR-18-1 (assembly GCF_014279835.1). Lineage (NCBI taxonomy): Bacteria > Bacillati > Cyanobacteriota > Cyanophyceae > Synechococcales > Synechococcaceae > Synechococcus > Synechococcus sp. MVIR-18-1. Next base: position 1,206,592 of record NZ_CP047942.1, read on the forward strand.
AATGCCCTCTCCTCTGGCTTGGCTCAAGCCTCTACGGGTGTGCGCCAAGAAGCGATGTCTGCTCTCGTGCGCTTACTTGCGCCATTTGCACCTCACCTAGCCGAAGAGTTTTGGCAACGACTCGGTGGTCAAGACAGTGTCCACCGTCAGCCATGGCCAGACCACGACCCTGATGCCCTGGTCATGGACTCCATTGAAGTGGTGATTCAAGTCAAAGGGAAGGTGCGGGGATCGATGTCCGTTGCCGTTGATTGCAGCAAGGAAGAGCTAGAGCGCTTGGCTCTTGCCAGCGACGTGGCTCAACGCTGGCTGGAAGGCAAGCCCCCCAGACGCGTGATTGTGGTTCCCGGAAAGCTCGTCAACCTGGTGCCGAGCACCTAACCGATCAACCTTTGCTAAAGCGCAGTGAGGCTGGACTGTCCCAGCTTCCCTGTGCCATATATCCACGATCGTTGCCCGTGAGATGACGCAGGATCCAGAAAATGGCTTCTTCGGTGCCTGATCCAATGGCCTTCTGGATGTCGGCTGCAGATCTGGACACTCCGTCGGATAAGACGTCTTCTACTTGCTTTTGCAGATTGAGAATGGCGGCTGCGGCTTTTTTTCCTGCTTCGACACCTGGTTGGTGATAGGCATTCACATTGACCAATTCCCCATACAAACCAACGGCCCTCTCAAACAAAGCGATCAGTGCTCCGAGACGGCGCGCATCAAAGCTACGCATGCTGATACTCAAGCTTTGGCGTCCTCCTTCCGTGAGTGCTGAGCGCGTTCCTTGCAGAAACCCATCGAGGAAGTCACCAGGACGCTCCCCCTCGATCGAAGGGATGTCATCCACATCACGCAGGACTTCGATGAAGGTCACGAAAAAATTATCGATTCCGTCACGCAATTGCTGAACGTAGGCATGTTGGTCTGTTGATCCCTTATTTCCATACACGGCAATGCCTTGATGCACTTCTTTCCCATCGCGATCGAGGTGTTTACCAAGTGATTCCATTACCAGCTGTTGGAGGTAACGACTAAAAACCTCTAGTCGATCCCGATAAGGAAGTACGACCATGTCGCGTTTGCCTTTGCCTTCGCCTGCGGCATACCAGGCTGCTGCCATCAGTGCTGCTGGATTGCGACGCACATCTGGACAGCGCGTGGCTTCATCCATTTGGGCTGCGCCTGCCAAGAAGCCACGGATATCGCAACCGATCAAGGCGCCTGGTAGTAAACCAACAGCACTCGTGATGCTGGTTCGACCACCAATCCAGTCGAACATGTCGAAACGCTGGAGCCAGTTTTCTTTTTCAGCCTGCTGATCAAGCTTGCTACCCGCCATGGTGACCACGACCGCTTGCCCTGGCCAACTGCCTCCATGGGCTTCGAGGCGATGTCTGGCTTGTTCCATGCCGAGGTGAGGTTCGGGTGTTCCCCCCGATTTGCTCACCGTGATCACCAACGTTGTACGGAGACGTTCCCCCAGGCTTGCAAGAACCCGGCTCATGCCATTGGGATCCACGTTGTCGAAAAAGTGGAACGGCAGGCCTACGGCATGGTCCTGAAGAGCGCGAATCATGAGCAAAGGACCGAGAGCACTCCCTCCAATCCCGATCCAAAGGACATCAGTAAAGGGCTGTCCGTTAGGTGCCTGAATCGATCCACCAAGAATTGATTGACCGAATTGATCGATGGCATCAATTTCAGCAGAGATGCTCGCCCCAACCTGTTGATCCGGTGCTAGCTGCGGCTGGCGTAACCAATAGTGGCCAACTTGACGCTGCTCATCGGCGTTGGCGATCGCACCCCCCTCCAGTTCTTCCATCGCCTGGAACGCTTGTTCCAGGCGGGGAGTGAGCGCCTCGAGAGCAGAACTATTGAGATGCATCCGACTGACATCAAGCCAGAGCCCGAGATCGTCGTGATACCAAAGCAAATCGCAAAAGCGTTGCCACTGGGTCTGGCTATCGATGGCGCTGAAATCCGGGAAGCTCATCTCTTGCGGAGAACCTTCATCCCTGAACCTATCCGTGATTGTCCGAGATGCCCACGAATTGGAATATCACGGTTATTCTCTCGGCGGAAACGTGGTCTGTGTTTTGTGAGTGTTCTTGGACGTCAGGTTGTTGCCATAACGGGAGTTCTGGGCTTCATCTGTTTGTCCGTTGCTCACCTTCGCAGCACCGCGGAACTTCCTTCAGTCGATGCTGAGATCCAGACGCAGCCTCTGCATGGAGATCCGAGTGTCTTCAGCCCAGAAGAGCTTTTGCTGCTGCAGCGACGTTTTGGTGTGCATGGACCACAAACGCAACTTGCTCAATTGTTCACCCGGGGCATGGACCAATTCCAACCTCTGCGAACGCAAACGGTCAATCGCCTTCAAGAACTAAAGCCCGTGATTAAGCGGGAATCGAGACGTTATCGGGTGAATCCGATGCTGGTTACGGCCATCTTGTTTGATGAAATACAGCATTCCAAGCCGGGAGAAGATCTGCCTTTTGTTGTCCATTCCGGACTTGTCTCAACGCATGGACCTGCTCAGCTTGGAATTAGTGAGTTGATTCATCAAGGTCGACTTCCTTTGCAACCATCAAACGTTGAAATCGCTGAAGCTAGAAATCTTTTGATGAATTCCGAGGCCAATGTTGAATTACTTGCAGCAAAGATAGCTCGACTCAAAAAAGAGTTAGGCCTTTCTCCCGATCAAGTTTTAATTGCGAGTCGCTCGTATGTTGATGCCAAAGCGATCGCAACCCTCGCTTATCTCCATAATGGCAAACTTGATTATCCAAGGCGTGTGTTGCGATACATGCAAGACACCGAGTTGCACGGCCTAATCTTTTCTGAACGTCGTCCAATCACTCAGCCGTTGGTTTGAATACTGATAAAAGTTAGTCATTTGAATCCCATTTTCTGCAATCAATGTCTGTTTATTCATTTTTCTATAACGTTAAGGACATAGAACTTTTAATGCAGCGAGTCGGGTTTGAAGTTCATCCCAGTCAAAACTTCTTGGATCGCCGCGTTCTCCACCAAGATCAACATGACGATGGGTGGTAATGGCCGCTGGTGTGAATCCAAAACGATTGATCCAGTCTGTTAAGACAAGCGCTAGAGAGTCGTATTGGGCGGATGAGTATCCGCTATGGATAGATCTGCTATTGGCTCCATCCCCTGGTGTTTCCAGGCTTAAGTGAAGCGCAAAATTATTAACGGAGCCCCTTATTTTTGGATTGGTTACGGCCCATTCACCTAAAAAAGCTGAATAACCAGCCCCGTAGGCGCGATTGAGTGGATCAACAAGATCAACAATTTTCCCGTTAAGACCAATCACTGTGTGGTAACTCACTTGGTCTGCATCTCTTGGGTGGGGAGTCAAAAAGGTATTCACAGCAGACTGGAGCGAGTACACCGTTTCATGGAGGACAACAACACGGGGATCCGGATTGAGAGCTGCTCCCCAGGGATTAATTCTGAAGCGGTCTCCATAATTTGTTGGATCTGTTGCTACCGATACACGACGATCCTTCAGCGTGCGTTGTTGAGCTTCCAGCCGATTTTTGAGCTTGGAGTCAAAGCCAGAACATTGTTTCGATAAGGGTGAAGACCAGGAGATCGCCCTAGGAGGGAATGGTTGCTTGGTTGGCTCAATATTTTTACGCTCTCGTTTTGCCTCACTGCCCACTTCATCAAGAAGATCGAGGAGAGACGGACCACTCGCTTTCAGTGCACCACTTTGATCATTGCTCAACCAGGCCAAAGCACCCATGCCCAAAACGACAGTGCCGCTACAGAGGATGACCGTTGCACCACGATGCGATACCTGAGACTTCAGTCGCTTCCAGATTTGAGTTAAACGATTGAAAACCATCGATCACGTAAGTCTTTTTGTGATGAGGAGGCTCTAGGGTCCCAGCCGATTTCCCATTGCTCAACAATTGGATCGCTTTTCTTCAGGATTGTCGAGCTAAGACGACCACGACGCGCATAAAGAACAGGAATCTGCTCAGGCCCTTGAAGGAGTGCTTGCCAATGATCAAGACCCCTTAGACGCCAATCATGAGCCCCGATCAGTTCGTCCCCTGGGACAAGTCCTGCGTGTTCAGCAGGACCATTCGGACTCACCTTGTTGATGATGAAACGACCTTTTTGTTTGGAAAGTTGTAGTCCTACGTTTGGGTGCTTTGCGTGAATTGCAACCGCTTGCAAGCCAAGAGCGCTCAGGCTTTCGTGAATAGGAGCTGCCATGGTGGTTTCAAGCCAGGTTGGCAAAAGCTCGGCTAGTGCCATGTTGTGGGCCGCCACAGCTTGAATCAAGTCTGTTGGCTCATAACCCTTGCCGTAGCGGCCTAAGCGTTGCCAAAGGTCACGAACAACACAGGAAAGGGCCGATCCTGATTGTCTAAGTTGTACATCAAGGCAAAATGAAATAACAGTTCCAAGTCGGTAGTAGCTAATTTGAGCAACAGAATTTGCGGCTGTTTGTTTATAAAGCCGTAGCCATGCTTCTCTCGAGCTATCAGCTAAGGATTGGATGTTGCATCCAGGATTTAGGAGGACATGGGAAATATCTTTCCCTAAATCTTCGAGGAACGTCTGTCGATCAGATTTATCCGCTAAAAGCGACAGGGTGAGATCAAAATAACTGGTGATTCCTTCTGCAAACCAAAGTCCATCGCTAATTTCTGCCTTGTCGTATCGATAGGGAACGTAGGCGCCTGGTCGGAGTCTACGCACATTCCATTGGTGAAAGTATTCGTGGCCTATGAGCTGTAGGAGTTGCCGATAGCCATCTTTTTTTGTGAGAGCTTCCCAGGAAAATTGAAGCACTGAAGAATGATCATGCTCTAAACCGCCATAACCTTGATCGAGCAGCTGAATCACTAATTGATAACAATCACCAGCCGGTGGTGGGGTACCCATCAGCGTGCAAGCTGCTTCACAGACCGCCTCGATATCGGCTTGAAGGGGGAGAGGCCAACCCATCGGTGGCTCGCCGATTGTTAGCAACTCATGCTGATGTCCACAAACAGTGAACGGACGAGAATCAAAGGGACCGGCGTGTACTGGCGCATCAACGAGATGGTCAAAGTCTTTTGCTTCATAGCCATCGTCAACACGTGGCAGGGGGAGATGTCCTAACCAATCGGTAGGCAAACACAGTTGGAGATGATGCGGATTCCAGCGTTCCCCATCAATCAGCATGACCACTGCGGGAAGGCACAGGGATGCGAAATCTGGATCTAAATGATTGGTGCGCACCGTGAGCTGACGCGCTTCCAGCGTGTAGGTCAAGCACACGGGATCGAGGTCCAGGAGCTCGGCTGTCCAGCACGAGGGCGCTACTCGCTTGCATCTAATCGCGCGACCTGATTGCTGAAGCTGAAGGCTGTGCAGATGCTGCGCGTGATCGCGAACGGTATAGGACCCAGGTGTCCAACTCGGCATTAGCCAGGATTGATGGTGTACTCGAGGTGTCCACTCGAGTTTCACCTTGAGTTGCTGACGTGCAGGCTCGCAGAGATCGATCGAAATCCTGACGCCATCCATCAGCACATGGCCCGCTCAGCTCCCTGCTGACCTGTTGTTGAAACGGATGGATCCAAGCTGACCCCATCTGCAGAGCGCAGGGCCGACCTCAGGGCATAGGCCCGCAAAATGGTTTTGAGATGCGTTTTGTGTCCTGCAGAATTTCTGGTTTGACCAAGATCCAGCATCAACGCCAACGATCCATCGGCATCCCACCTCCAGCCCATTTGGAGCCCGCTGCTGTCTGTGGCTACCAATTCAGCTGGATAAATATCCTGGCCAAACGCTTTGATTAGGCCTGGACGTTGGACGAGGTAGTGCTCCGCTAACAGAGTTTCCTCAAGAAGCTCGAGGTCTGTGATGACGGTTGGCAGGATGGTCAGATGGGACATGAGCACATGATGCCTGCGCCTTTGAACCTTAGCCACTGTGCTGCGAATTCACTCGATTCAGGTCTCGAGCTGATTTCCCCGTCGATTCAGCAATGGCCTCAGTTTGAGCCAGCGTTGCGATTGGGAGTGATGGCTTCTGGCAACGGAAGCAATTTCGAGGCGATTCAAAGCTCGATTTCTGCTAAAGCGCTGCATGCCGACATTCGCCTCTTAGTGGTCAACAACCAAGGCTGTGGAGCTGAACAACGAGCGGAGCGTCTGAACATTCCTTGTGAGTTGTTCGATCATCGTCAGTTTGAGACGAGAGAACGTCTTGATCACGCCCTTGTGAATGCGTTTCTTGAGGCTGATGTGGATCTGATTGTGATGGCTGGATGGATGAGGATTGTGACTCCTGTGCTGATTGAAGCGTTCCCGAACAGATTGCTCAATATCCACCCATCACTTTTACCCAGCTTCAAAGGTCTCGATGCGGTTGGTCAAGCTCTTCAAGCGTCTGTGCGGATCAGTGGTTGCACTGCACATTTGGTCCAGGCGGATGTGGATACCGGCCCCGTCATCGCCCAGGCGGCTGTTCCAGTGCTTCAGGACGACAGCCCAGAGTCCTTGGCCTTGCGTATCCAAGCCCAAGAACATCGCATCTTGCCCTGGGCTATCGCTCTTGCCGGCATGCAGTGGCGGCAGACCTTGGCGCCTTCTTCCAGCACAGATCAGGGGTAAAAGGGCACGAGAGGTAAACCTGTTTCGCCCGGTAGTCCTGCCATCAGGTTGAGACATTGAATGGCCTGTGCGGCCTGTCCTTTCATCAAGTTGTCAACGGCGCTCATCAGGACAAGACGTCCGGTTCGATTGTCGACTTGGACGGATAAAAAGGCCCGGTTGGTGTGTTTTGCCCATTTGGTTGCTGGATAGGTTCCAACCGGCAACACCGTGACGCAGGTGTGATGGCGGTAAAAACTCTCCAAAACGGTGGTGCAGTCTTCGGCAGTAAGTCCCGGATCGCGCAATCTGGCGTACACGGTTGAGAGCAGCCCGCGCACCATGGGAACCAGATGGGGTGTGAACTGCAACTGGATTCCACATCCGGCAACCTCACTGGCCATCTGCTCAATTTCAGAGGTGTGGCGATGGCCTACGACGCCGTAGGGACTAATTGATTCAGAGGCTTCCGCCAGCAAAAGATGTTCTTTTGCTGCGCGTCCTCCACCGGATGTGCCCGTCTTTGCATCGATAATCACACCGTCTTGTTCGATTAATCCCTGCTTGAGAAAGGGCAACAAAGGAAGCAAGCTCGCGGTAGGAAAGCAGCCGGGCGCAGCTACCAATCGCGCTGTTGCAATAGCAGAAGCATTCCACTCAGGTAATCCGTATGTGGCTTCAGCACAAAGATCGGCATCTGTGCGCTTGCACGAGAGAGCCTCCTGGGCGTAGACGCTCGACCATTGGTCGAGCGAGCGGTAGCGGTAATCAGCGGAGAGATCGACAACGCGTACGCCTCGATCCAGAAGCCCAGGCACCAGGCCACTCGCCAATCCATTGGGGAGGCTGAGCAAGGCCACATCTGCCCGCTCGGCAATTCTTGTGGGCTCAGGACTCTCCACCAGGGGATCATCCGGTAGGGGCAAAAACGGACAGAGCTCGCTCCAACGCTTGCCAGCACTGCGTTCTCCGGCGAGCAGGCTGATCTCAAAATTTGGATGGGACTGCAACAGCCTCAGGCTTTGCAAGCCCCCATAACCGGATGCTCCGATGACCGCAACTCGTTTGATCGCCATGAACTGAGCGGAATGATCGGCTGATCGTACTGGCGTCGATCATGATGAGAGCTTGTTGAATACCTAGAACGCTGAGCCATTCAGCCGCAGCTGCCGAGGACATGGATCCGATCTTTGATTCCATCCCTGATGCCCTTAACGCCATCCGTAATGGCGAGTGCGTTGTTGTCGTCGATGACGAGCGCCGTGAAAACGAAGGAGATTTAATTTGTGCATCGCAGTTTGCGACGCCAGAGCAGATCAATTTCATGGCCAAAGAGGCTCGTGGCTTGATTTGTCTTGCCATCGAAGGAGATCGTCTTGATGCCCTCGACCTCCCCTTGATGGTTGATCGCAACACCGATGAAAATCAAACGGCTTTCACGGTGAGTATTGATGCCGGCCCTGAGCATGGTGTCTCGACTGGAATTTCAGCAGAAGACCGCTCTCGAACGATTCAGGTTGTGCTTCAGGCCGATGCCAAACCATCCGATTTAAGGCGTCCAGGGCACGTGTTTCCGCTAAGAGCCCGTTCTGGAGGGGTGCTCAAACGTGCTGGACATACTGAAGCTGCTGTTGATCTCGCCCAGCTCGCCGGACTCATCCCCTCGGGGGTGATTTGTGAAATACAGAATTCCGATGGGTCGATGGCTCGTCTGCCAGAACTTCAGGACTACGCCAAACAATTTGGCTTACGGCTGATCAGCATTGCTGACCTCATCAGCTACAGGCTTCAGAACGAGCGTTTTGTTCGTCGTCATGCTCAGGCAGTCATGCCTAGTCAGTTCGGACAGTTCCAGGCGATTGGATTTCGCAATGAACTGGATAACAGTGAGCATGTTGCCCTGGTGAAAGGTATTCCCGGGCAACTGCAAGAACCTGTTTTGGTTCGGATGCATTCTGAGTGCTTGACGGGAGATGCATTTGGTTCTCTTCGTTGTGACTGCAGGCCACAACTTGAGGCCGCTTTGTCGCAAATCGAGCAAGAAGGTGAAGGGGTTGTTGTTTATTTACGGCAAGAAGGGCGTGGCATTGGTCTGATCAATAAATTGAAGGCTTACAGCCTTCAAGATGGTGGACTCGACACCGTTGAAGCGAATGAAAAGCTTGGATTTGGAGCAGATCTCCGCAATTACGGAGTGGGGGCTCAGATTCTCGGTGATCTTGGTATTCATCGCCTCAGGCTCTTAACCAATAACCCACGCAAAATTGCAGGACTCGGGGGGTACGGCTTGGAAGTTGTGAGTCGAATCCCACTCATCATTAATCCAGGCGATCATAATGCCAATTATCTAGCCACAAAAAGAGATAAATTAGGACATCTATTCAATGAGAATAGCTCTAACGATGTTGTCACTCTAGCCTGGGATTGTGGCGAAGATCTGATCGCGAAGCTCCCAGATCTTTTAAATAGGGCTGAGATGTTGGCTTCAGAATTAAATCTGAGTTTGCAACCAGAGCAAACACCAAGACTGCTTGCTCTTTGGGAGCGTCCTCAATTTGTTTGGACTATTTCAGGTGACAATTCCGCAATTGAGCAATTTCTCAAAACTTTGGCGTCTTGGACGGAAACAAAAAGGCTTGGCTTCTTGAAAACGGCGAAAGCAGAACAGCGTCTCCATCCTTCATTGCAACTCAATCGCGAAGACAGAGACTTGGCTTCCTTGTTAGACGACAAAAAAAATGGCTGGACAGACCAAGCTGACCAGCCGATTTTGATTCACTGGTCCTAGCGGATCAGTCACTCACTGTGACGCTTTCAATGCGACTGCCATTTTTCAAGGCGAGAACGACATCCATGTCACCGGTTTGTCCAAACACCGTGTGAACACCATCGAGATGGGGCTGAGCTTCATGAACGATGAAGAACTGGCTTCCGCCCGTGTTCTTACCGGCATGGGCCATCGAAAGAATGCCAGGGGCATGCTTCTTACTGTTGATCTCGCAATTGATCATGTAGCCAGGACCGCCTGTTCCAGGCATTCCTTTTGCGCCTTCACGGCTGTTTGGGCATCCACCCTGAGCCATAAAACCATCGATGACGCGATGGAAGGCAAGACCGTCGTAAAAGCCTTCACGCGCGAGCTTCACAAAATTGGCGACGGTGTTCGGCGCATCTTGATCGAACATTTCCAGCTTGATCTGGCCGGCATCCGTTTTCATCAGGACTGTCGTCAAGGCACCAAAAGCAAAAACTGATCTTAGGCAAGCGAGCAAGATGAGTGTCAATGCCAGCTGTTTTAAGCCATGACCACAGTCCATTCCTCCCTCCAAGACGCTCGAGTTGGTGTGATCGGTGGTAGTGGTTTGTATGCGATCGATGGACTCGAATCTGTTGAAGAAGTCACGTTGGACACGCCATTCGGTGTTCCTTCTGATTGTTTGCGCGTCGGCCAACTCAATGGAGTTGAGGTGGTGTTTCTTGCCCGCCATGGACGCTCACATCACCTGCTCCCAAGCGAAGTTCCCTATCGGGCCAATATCTGGGCCATGAGGTCCTTAGGGGTTCGCTGGCTGATATCGGTGTCAGCCGTTGGATCTCTTCAGGAACATCTTCGCCCCCGCGACATGGTTGTTCCAAGCCAGTTCATCGACAGAACGGTGCAGAGGCCTCAATCTTTTTTTGGCGATGGCTGCGTTGCCCACGTCAGCCTTGCTGATCCGTTTTGCGAGCGGTTGAGTGATCTGCTTGCCTCTGCAGCATCGACAGAAATGCCATCCGGACATCGGCTGCATCGTGGTGGCACCTATCTATGCATGGAAGGCCCAGCGTTTTCGACAAGAGCGGAAAGCGAGCTATATCGCAATTGGGGTTGTGATGTGATCGGCATGACGAATCACACGGAAGCCCGTTTAGCGAGAGAGGCCGAAATCGCCTATGCCTCCCTGAGCATGGTTACCGATTTTGATTGTTGGCATCAAGAACATGATGCCGTGACCGTTGAGATGATTATTGGCAACCTCAAAGCCAATGCCACTGCAACGGGGCCAATCCTCTTCGCACTCATGGAAAAATTAGGCCGTGAACGTCCTTCTTCCCCTGCCCATGACGCTCTCAAAGATGCATTAATGACGCCTCCTGATGCTGTTCCTGCGGCTACCAGGCATCGCCTGGATTTATTCACGAGTGCTTATTGGGGACCGGCAACCGCTCCAGTTCAATGAGGCGTTGCATTCAGGGTGATTCCGATCGAACCAAGGGCTAGTCGTAGGTTGCCGTTGTGATTGGACAACAGGGTTTGAGCCTCTGGAAGATCCATGGATCCAGCCGCCATCACCAAGGCTCGTTTGACCGAGCCCTTGGCTTCGTTGAGTAGGGGAAGGCCTTGCTCGCGTGATAAGCCAACGAGATCGGTCAAAATTCGCAGTGAGCGGTCCACAAGCTTGCTGTTGCTAGCAGCGACATCAACCATGCGGTTTCCATACACCTTTCCCAATTTCACCATCACCCCGGTGGAGAGGATGTTGAGAGCCATTTTTGTAGCGGTTCCCGCCTTCAAACGCGTCGATCCAGTCAGCAGTTCTGGTCCGGTGATCAAGCGGATGTCCAAGTGGCAGGGCATGGGCGCTTGTTCTGCGGGAACGCAGGCCATTGCAATAGCCAAGGCCTGTAAATCCACGGCGTATTGGAGGGCACCGCGTACATAGGGCGTGGTGCCACCAGCGGCAATGCCTACTAAGCAATCCTTTGCGCCGAATTGATGTTCTTTGAGGTCGTCTACGCCTGCTGTCTCAAGATCTTCAAGACCCTCTGAACTGCGTAAAAGGGCCGGAGCACCTCCAGCTAAAACACCCTGTACCAGTTCTGGTGGGCTGCAAAAGGTGGGAGGACATTCAGCGGCATCCAAAACACCAAGACGTCCCGAGGTTCCTGCCCCGATATAAAACAGTCTCCCGCCTTGGCTTAATCGCACTGCTACAGCATCGACTGCAGCGCTGAGCGCTTCTGAAGCACCTTCAACAGCTAACTGCGGTTTGCGATCTTCATCGATGAACAGCTTCACGAGATCGACTGTGGACAGTACGTCCAAATCGGCACTGCGGGGATTCGATTGCTCTGTTGTGAGGTAGCCCCGATTTTCAGATGGATTCACAGCAAACCTTCCAAGCGACGACGGACGTCATCCAGACCATCACTTGGGCTTGATGGCTGCACGCTATCGAGCGATTGATCCTCGGTTTGCCAATTGCTGACGTCACGATTGGCAGTGGGAGGAGCCAGCATTAAGCGTTCGTCATCTGATTTGGGTACAAAGCCAGTTTCGACGAGTCGCGCTTCATATCCAGCCTCAGTACAAAAGAGTTCCACCTCGTGTTGATCGAGAGCCTCAACTGTCGGAGTGGGGAAATCCTGGGCCTCTAGCAGGCCTGCATACCGTTCGGCATCGTCGCAGTTTTCAAACATCAAAACCACGGTCTGGCCAGAGAGCTCAAGGGAATGAATGCCCTCACTGTCCTGACCGGCGTCGTAAAGAAGGACGTGAACGAGCATGAGATGTTCGAGGTCGCTTTCAGTCTCTCATCGAAAGTCCTTGCTTAGAGCCGACCTTGATCCAGACTCAGCTCCTGAAGCCTCTGGTAGAGGGCTTGTTCGTCATCGTTCAGGTGGGCAGGAATCACGATGACCACTTCAACCAGCTGATCACCTTGTCGGTCATTCCAAACCAGGCCGCGTTCTCGTAGTCGCAGCAGGCGGCCACTTGATGACCCTGGAGGCACTTGAAGGGTGACGGAACCCGACAGTGTTGGAACATCCACTGCGCATCCAAGGGCCGCATCGGGCGGAAACAGTTCCAAGCGGTACAACACGCGCAATCCATCAATGCGGAGCCCTTCAGCGGTGACAACCTGCAACTGCAAAAAATGATCACGTCCACCAGGTGCGACCCCCTCCAAACGGAGGCGCCAGCCATCCCCTGCGAATGGAGGCGTATCCACCTCGATCACAGTTCCATCGGAGAGCTCCAAATTCACCGCTGTGCCGTGAAGGGCCTGGTCGGGAGTCAAGACAACGGTTGTTTCGAGATTGTCTTGTGAGCGAACAGGAGGTGGAGGTTGGGGAGATGGGGTGGGTCTGCGTTCTGATGGCGAGTCATCGTCATCGTGGGTGTCTTCGGGGCGATCAGGCTCTGGAGAATGACCAATGCCAAGAACGACGGCGAGATACTCCTCGAAATCAGGGAACCCTGAAGCAAACGGGTCTTGATTAAGACTTCGACCGGTGCGACCGCGCTCCCAGGCGACGCGCCTGTCGTGATCACTGAGGACGGCATAGGCCTCATTGACGAGTTTGAAGCGCTCTTCAGCCTGGCGATCGTTTCCGTTGAGATCGGGGTGCCAGCGCCTTGCTTCACGCCTGAACGCACGTTTCAGTGAATCCCCGTCACTGCCTGGATCGAGACCTAGAAGGGCCCAATAATCGGGCTCAGCGATAGAAGTCATCATCCCAAGGGTCGATTCCGCGACGTCCACTTCTCATGCGTTCGTCAGAACGGCTGTTACCCGTGGACCAGGGGTCATCCTCCCAATCATCGTCTGCGAAGAGTTCGTCTTTGAGCGTTCCCAGCGTGCTGCGAATGCCCTGAAGAGGACCTACATCGCTGCTTCGTTCTGCTGAAAGGCGGCGGTTCAAACCGAAGAGAGCTTCTTGAAGGCCGCTCACGCCCATCTCCAATTGCTGAGGATCATCCTGCTCCAGCAGATCCTGGACATCACGCATGGCCATTTCAACAGCTCTTTGCTGCCGTTCGGCGCCGTAGGGACCGAGCTCAAGGGCAGCATCACGCAAACGTCGCTCCGCTTGCGCTACCAAGGTGAGAGCTGAATTGCGCCGCTCAATCGCAGCACGGCGGCGGCGGTCTTCATCAGAGCGCGCTTCCGCTTCGGCGAGGAGTGCCTGCAATTCGTCTTCATTGAGATTCGACCCTCCCTGAATCGTGACGGATTGCTTTCGGCCCGTGGTTCGATCTGTCGCACTGACTTGAAGAATCCCGTTGGCGTCGATATCAAAAGCCACCTGAATCTGAGGCACACCACGTGGGGCAGGCGGAATACCTGATAAACGGAAACGGCCTAATGACTTGTTGTCTTGAGCCATTTGACGCTCACCTTGCCAAACGTGAATTTCTACAGACGATTGATTGGCACCAGAAGTGCTGAACACGTCGGATTGACGCACTGGAATCGGGGTATTCCGAGGAATTAACACTTTCATCAGGCCACCCACAGTTTCCAAGCCAAGGGACAGGGGTGTGACGTCATTCAGCAGCAGATCCCTTAGCTCACCAGTGATGATTCCTGCCTGAACGGCTGCACCCACAGCGACAACTTCATCTGGATTAACGGATTGACAGGGGTCATGAGGAATCAACGTCCTCACGAGCTGCATCACCATCGGCATTCTTGTGCTGCCACCTACGAGCACAACGTCATCAATGTCTTCTGCAAGCCAGCCTGAGTCTCGCAATGCAGCCTGAACGGGAGTGAGCAGTCGATCAAGCAAATCAGGACAAAGGCTTTCAAATGTTTTGCGATCGAGGGTGGTTTCGATGTGAAGAGGGCCTTCCTGACCGGTTGCAATAAAAGGAAGGGAGATCGGAGTGGTGGAAACGCCTGAGAGTTCTTGTTTGGCTTTTTCAGCCGCTTCGGTGAGACGTTGAAGCGCTTGACGATCCCTGCGCAGATCAATTTGATGTTGCTGGAGAAAGGCATCAGCAAGCCAATCAACGATGAGTTGATCGAAGTCATTGCCACCTAGTTGGGTATCACCGTTGGTGGACTTCACATCGAAGACACCATTTGCGATCCGAAGGAGCGAGACATCAAAGGTCCCTCCACCCAGATCGAACACAAGGACCCGACGAACAGCACTGCGATCAAAGCCATAGGCGAGGGCAGCAGCCGTGGGCTCATTGAGAATCCGCTCAATCGACAAGCCCGCAAGACGTCCCGCGTCTCGAGTGGCCTGACGTTGGGCATCATTGAAGTAAGCCGGAACCGTGAGAACGGCTGCATCGACCGTTTCTCCTAAGTAAGTACTGGCGTCATCGACCAGCTTGCGCAGGATGCTCGAGACAAGCTCTTCAGGGGCATATTCCCTTTCGGTTTGCGGACAAGCAACACGAACGTTGCCTTGGTTGTTTGCACGCACCGTGTAAGGAACGGTGAGTGTGTTGTCGTCGAGTTCATCCCAGGCGCGCCCGACAAAACGCTTGAGATTGGAAAACGTGTTGCGAGGGTTGAGGACAAGTTGGCGCCTAGCGGGCTGTCCGACCAGAAGCTCATCTTCTTTGGTGTAACCAACGACCGATGGAGTTGTCCTCGTTCCTTCCGCGTTGGCAATCACCACCGGTCGACCCGCCTCGAGCACGGCGACGACGGAGTTCGTGGTTCCCAGGTCGATTCCGACGATCCGGCCCATAACCGCGCATTTGGTGCCTCCAAGCTAACGGGCCAAACTCCAATCACCAAGCTCTTCTGTGCAGGAATCCTGTGGTGTTCTTGCGCTTACATGCAAAACAGCAGGCATACGGGTACGGTTCGGCAATCTGTCTGCCTGCAGAGTGACCGAATTCAAGGCTCAATACCTACTTCGAAGCAGACCACCAGCGGAAAAATTCGTTGATGGCAGTTTCCAGAAATTGGTCGTGGTCATGGCCTCGATGGTTGCGCTGATCCTCATCTCCATCCTTGTGGTGGTGTTTTGGGGATCCTTGGAGTCGATGGGGCGTTATGGACTGAATTTTTTGTTCACGTCCAACTGGAACCCTGTTGATGACGAATACGGTGCCTTCACGGCGATCTATGGAACGCTCGTGACCTCTCTACTGGCACTTGTGATTGCTGTTCCTTTGGGTGTAGGCACTGCAATTTTCATTACAGAAAATATTATTCCACTTAAAGTTAGAAACATTATTGGATTGATGGTGGAGCTGTTGGCGGCCATTCCCTCAGTCGTTTTAGGGTTGTGGGCAATTTTTATTTTAGAGCCTCTTATTCGACCATTTCTTATGTTCTTATATGAGGATTTGGGTTGGATTCCTATTTTTAGTACTGAACCTTTGGGTCCAGGCATGGCTCCAGCTATCTTGATTTTGGTTGTGATGATTTTACCGATCATTACTGCTATTGCCCGTGATTCGTTAAACCAAGTTCCAATGAGACTTCGCCAAGCTGCTTATGGCGTTGGGGCAACACGTTGGGGAGCGATTTTGAATGTCATCTTGCCTGCAGCCATATCGGGAATTGTGGGCGGAGTGATGCTTGCCCTCGGAAGAGCAATGGGAGAAACCATGGCTGTCACGATGATTATTGGGAATTCAAATGTATTTAGCTGGTCATTGTTGGCTCCAGGAAATACCATTTCAGCCATGCTAGCCAATCAGTTTGGAGAGGCAGATGTAAGTCAACTCTCTTCCCTTATGTATGCAGCTTTTGTTTTAATGGTTCTGACCTTATTGGTTAATGTCATTGCGCAGTGGCTTGTGAAACGTCTGAGTCTTAAGTATTAATCATGAAATATCATTCACTTGCAAGGTCGGCAGATAACATTCCCGACCTCAACTATAAAACTTGGGAGAAGCGCAATCTTGTTAGTCGGCTCTTATCAGTATTAGCAGGGGTGTTTTCATTCCTATGTGTTTTGCCGCTGATTGCGGTCCTTGCATATATCTTAATAAAAGGAATGTCAACCTTTAGCTTAGATCTTTTCACTCAACTTCCACCACCTCCAGGTGGTGAAGGTGGTGGTTTCGGCAATGCAATTATTGGCAGTATTGTTGTCACAACAATTGCGGCGCTAATTGCGATTCCTATTGGTGTTGGAGGGGGGATTTACTTAGCCGAATATTCCACAGGTCGTGGTTTTTCGCAGTTCATTCGTTTCGGAACCAATGTTCTTGCTGGCGTTCCATCCATCATTGCTGGTGTTTTCGTTTATGGAGTGATTGTTTCTACGCGCATTCTTTTTGGCAATACCTTCAGTGCGATTGCAGGAGGAACAGCTCTCTCGGTGTTGATGCTGCCCACCGTTGTTAAGACAACCGATGAAGGCTTGAAGCTTGTTTCCAACGACCTGAGGCGCGCAGCACTCGGAGTGGGTGCATCGCGTTTCGTGACAGTGAGCCAAATCACTCTTCCTAAGGCATTTACCCCAATTGCAACTGGTGTGGTGTTGTCAATCGCTAGAGCGGCTGGTGAAACTGCTCCTTTGATTTTTACGGCACTATTTTCCCCGTTTTGGCCAAACGGGATCTTTGATCCCATTGCAACTTTATCGGTCTTAATTTATAATTTTGCTGCTCAGCCTTATGATCTTCAAAATCAGCTCGCTTGGTCAGCATCCTTTATTCTCGTCGTATTCATATTAGCTCTTAATCTGCTTGCTCGCTGGCTTGGGCGATTTGCTAGCAAATGATCATCACCTTCAAAGGTGTTAATCCCCATTCTTGCCGCCACTGATTTTCTCCAGTTATGACAGCTTCATCATCCCCTGAATCAGTTCCATCTAATTTAGATATTTGCCTATCCATTCAAAATGCAACCATTAGCTATGGAGATTTTGAGGCATTAAAAAATGTCTTTTGTGATATCCCAAGAGGACAAGTCACAGCTTTTATTGGACCTTCAGGTTGCGGTAAGTCCACAATTTTACGAGCCATTAATAGGATGAATGATCTTATTGAGGGATGTTCGCTTAAGGGAAGAATTCTTTTTGATGGTGCTGATTTATATGCTCCTGATGTTGATCCAGTTGAAGTTCGCCGTCGTATAGGAATGGTTTTTCAGCAACCTAATCCTTTTCCGAAGAGCATCTATGAAAATATCGCCTTTGGTGCACGTATTAATGGCTATAACGGCGATATGGATGAATTAGTGGAACGGTCACTGCGTCAGGCGGCTGTATGGGATGAATGCAAAGACAAGCTCAAAGAGAGCGGAAATTCACTTTCAGGTGGTCAACAGCAGCGTCTTTGCATTGCACGCACCATTGCCATTGAGCCTGAAGTGATTTTGATGGATGAACCCTGTTCTGCACTTGATCCCATCTCTACCTTGAAGATCGAAGAAACCATCCATGAGCTGAAGAAGAGTTTTACAATCGTGATTGTGACCCACAATATGCAGCAGGCCGTACGTGTGAGTGATATGACAGCGTTCTTTAATGCGGAAGCTGTTGAAGGCGGGTCAGGAAAAGTTGGTTACCTCGTTGAATTCAATGACACCGACAAAATTTTCAACGCGCCATTACAACAGGCCACCCAGGATTACGTTTCAGGCCGCTTTGGTTAATTGATTGATCTGTTTGAACAGGTCATCTTGTGGTTATCCGTTAAAACTTAGTGCCTTTACTCTGATTCCATTTAAGTTTTTTGTATAGATATTTTGCGTGTTGATCACATTCATTGCTCGATCAAAACTTGCTCTATGTTTGTTTTAGGATCCTATCCCTTTGTTAGGAAATACTTTCCAATAAAAAACCCCTTGTGATCCAGGGGTTTGAGGGTTAGCTAACGGAGAGGGAGGGATTCGAACCCTCGATAGAGTTGCCCCTATACAGCATTTCCAGTGCTGCGCCTTCGACCACTCGGCCACCTCTCCAGTGGCTGAAGTGAGAATGTAGCAGGGCGTTTCCTGAGGACCTGATTTGAGACCAAGTCACACCGTCACAATTCATTGGCCCCAGGCTGGACGAACGATCACCCATCAAGTCCCCGAGGGGGAGTACATCCTCCAGAGCTTTGAGCAGCAGGGCGACCCGCTGCCTTTCTCTTGCCGTAACGGTTGCTGTACGTCCTGCGCAGTGAGAGTTCAAAGGGGACAGCTCGATCAGGCTGAGGCCATGGGACTCTCAAAAGAGCTCAGACAACAGGGTTATGGATTGCTTTGTGTTGCAAGAGCTATCGGTCCTCTCGAAGCGGTGACGCAAGATGAGGATGAGGTTTATGAACTGCAGTTCGGTCGACATTTCGGACGTGGTCAGGTGCGTCCTGGCCTTCCTTTGGATGAGGAGTGATGACTTCAGAACTTGATTGCCGGCAAGTTGCCTTTGATGCTGCCCTCGACGCATCAAGCCAGCAACAGCTTGCTGAGGTAGCCAAAACAGCTTCAAACCTTGGAGCTGCCGTGCTCATGCAGCATTACGGCCGCCTCAGCAGCATCGAAAGTAAGGGTCGCGTAGGCGACTTGGTTACCAACGCCGATCTTGCCGCTGAAAAAGTTGTTCTCGCGTATCTGAGAGAACAGACGCCGGCCATTGCAATTCTTGCCGAAGAAACCGGGTCCAGTGGTACACCAGGCGCTCTTTGCTGGTGCGTGGATCCTCTCGATGGAACGACGAATTTTGCCCACGGATATCCCTTTTTTGCCACATCCGTTGGTTTGATCTGGAAGGGGCAACCACTGCTGGGTTCAGTGGCAGTGCCATTCCTAAATGAGACCTATTGGTGTTCTCCCAACCAAGGGAGCTTTGTCAACGACAACCCGATTCACGTGAGTGACTGCAGCAGCTTGCAGGACAGCCTTCTTGTGACGGGATTTGCTTACGACAGGCATGAGCTTATCGATAACAACTACGCCGAGTTTTGTTGGTTAACCCATCGTTGTCGTGGTGTGCGTCGCGGTGGGGCCGCCGCCGTTGATCTTGCTTTTGTGGCCACAGGGCGACTGGACGGTTACTGGGAGCGTGGTTTGGCGCCTTGGGATCTTGCTGCAGGCGCTGCATTGGTGGCTTGTGCTGGTGGTTCCGTTGGTGACTACAGAAACTCTGCGTTTGATGTGGTGAATGGAAGAATTCTTGCGACGTCACCAGGACTTCACCTCCCACTCAAGCAAGAGCTCGCTTGCGTGACCGCCTTCTCACCCAAGCTTTATGGAGCTTGAGGTTCGGCAGTCATAGGATCGTTGTTCGTGTTTTGTTGACTAGCTGGATGGCCCTGCAACCCGCCACGGGCGCTCGAGATCTGAATCCGAAGCAAGTCCAACAAAATCAGCATCTAAGGGAACAGCTGGCGACGGTGTATCGCCACTGGGGATACGACGAGGTTTCGCCACCACAGGTGGAACGGCTCGACACACTCATGGCCGGTGGTGCCATTGCAAGCCATGACGTGGTTCGACTTGTAGCCGATGACCCGCTGGGTCTTCGGCCAGAGATGACAGCCTCGATTGCTAGAGCAGCCTGCACAAGACTGAAGGATCGACCTAGGCCGCTGCGACTTTGTGCTTGCGGAACCATTTTCGAGAGCCGTGCGGCAGAAGAGGGGGGGCTGTGCATCGAAGAAAAACTGCACAGCGGTGTTGAGCTCTTTGGCGTGAAAGATCTGGCAGCAGAACTTGAACTTTTAACCCTCCTCTTAGAGGCAATGAGTGCTCTCTCGCTGCTGGAAGAGCATCAGCCCCAACTCTTGATAGGCCATACCGCGTTGATGGAATTGGTGTTGGCACCATTCGAGCAACCAAATCGGGATGACATCCGCAGCTGCTTAATTCAGTACGACCGGCTTGGACTTGAAGCGATGGATCTTGAAGCAACGGATCTTGCACGACTCGTGATGCTTTTGGACTGTCGTGGTACACCCATGACCATTCTTGATCGATTGGCAGAAAGCTTTGGCTCACAACCTGTTCTGCATGAATTAAAGCGATTATTTGTGCATCTCAGTCCCCTCGCTCAACAACAATCGCTGACACTGCAATTGGATCCAACCTTTCACCCTCACCATGAGTTGTATGACGGCTTGGTCTTTCAGCTCGTTTGTCAGGGGGTTTCAGCTCCGGTGGTCATTGCCCGTGGAGGGCGATATGACGGACTAGTAGAGCGATGCGGAGAGAGCGAGGCAAATGCTGGGGGTGTGGGATTTAGTTTCTGCCTCGATGACATTCGTGATCTACCTGGCTCGAGTTCCGAGAATCCCAAACGAGAATCCACAGTTTTAATTTGCTGGAGCGACCACTCAAGTCTTGAAAAAGCACTCTTGAAACAGACGAGCTGGCATGCACAAGGACAAGTCGCTCAATGTGATCTCAAGTCTTGTTCCAATCGCGAAGAAGCTGAACAGCGTCTCAAGACTTCTGGATGCAACACCATCGACTGGCTCTCTGACTAGATTGATGGGGAGAGTTACTAACATCTATGGCACACACCATTGTCACCGACATCTGCGAGGGCGTGGCTGACTGTGTTGATGCTTGTCCCGTTGCCTGTATCAATCCAGGGAATGGCAAAAACAAAAAAGGAACGGATTTTTATTGGATTGACTTCGATACCTGTATTGACTGTGGTATTTGTCTCCAGGTTTGCCCCGTGGCTAATGCAATCCTTCCTGAAGAGAGGGCAGATTTACAAATACCTGGCTGATAGCAAATTACCGATATTCAACAATCCATCAGTGGGTTGTACGATATCAATTTACTTGTCATCTTTAACCGTTACTAGCTAATAATCTCTAATTATTGGATACGTGTTTTTTTATGTATTATTGATATTGCTTAGAAAGAGGTTCCATGCAGCGATCCCTCGTCTAATGAATGTCTCTGCATCCATCTGTGCATCCAAATGAACACATTGTTTGATCGGAGGTTCGGAGAACCCCCTCAATAGGCTGTTGTGTTCTCAGGGGTTCTATCTCTAAAATTCAGTTTTTCAAGTTGCTGTCATGGCGGTGTTGGACGAGCAGGGTCAAATTCAGATCCACACCGAGAATATCTTCCCGATCATCAAGAAGGCTGTTTACTCCGGCCATGAGGTATTCCTGCGTGAGCTTGTTAGCAATGGCGTTGATGCCATCAACAAGCGTCGAATGGCAGCAATGGCTGGAGACTGCAGTGAGGGAGACGACGGCACGATCAAAATTCACGTCGATCGCGAGGCTAAAACTCTGACCATTTCCGATAACGGAATTGGTATGACGGCAGATGAAGTAAAGCGCTATATCAATCAGGTTGCATTTTCAAGCGCTGAGGACTTTCTTGAGAAATATAAACAAGAAGATGATGCCATTATTGGACATTTTGGCTTAGGTTTTTATTCGAGCTTCATGGTGGCGGAGCGGGTTGAATTGCTTACCAAATCTGCCAAACCCGACCATGAAGCCGTGCGTTGGTCCTGCGACGGGTCTCCTAATTTCAATCTCACAGGTGCAGAACGCACAGATGCAGGAACCGATGTGATCCTGCATCTTATGGAAGAGGAATTGGAATATATAGAACCTGCAAGGATTAGGACACTCATCAATACGTACTGCGATTTCATGTCAGTACCTGTTCAGCTTGAAGGGGAAACAGTTAACAAAATGGTCGCTCCATGGCGTAAGAATGCTCGGGAACTTTCGGATCAAGATTATATTGATCTTTATAATTATCTCTATCCATTTCAAGGCGACCCCTTGCTTTGGGTGCACCTAAATACTGATTATCCATATAACCTACAAGGAATTCTCTTTTTCCCCAAGCAAACCGGTAGGGCTGATTGGGAGAAAGGAGAAATTAAGCTCTACTGCAATCAAGTGTTTGTGAGCGATTCCATTAAGGAAGTTGTTCCACGCTATCTTCTGCCATTGAGGGGAGTGATTGATTCTCCAGATATCCCATTAAATGTAAGTAGAAGTGCACTGCAGACGGATCGACGTGTGCGCTCTATTGGTAATTTCGTTGCCAAAAAAGTCTCTGATCGTCTTCGTAGTCTTAAAAAAGATGAACCACAAGCCTATGCAGAAGCATGGGAGTCTCTTGCCCCTTTCGTAAAAATTGGAGCGATGGAAGATGATAAATTTGCTGAACAGGTTGAAGAACTGGTGATGTTCGCCACCAATGCTTCAATCTCCACTGACGATACCTCTGATCCAATTGGAGGTAACGAGCGCAACTTCACCACACTTGATGGGTATCGCGGAAGGCTTCCTAATGATGAAAAAATAATCCTGTATTGCACCGACGAAATATCACAATCTGCAGCGCTCAACCTATGGACTTCTCAAGAGCGTGAAGTGTTGTTCGCCGATACGGTGATTGATAGTCAATTCCTCCCTTGGCTTGAATCACGACATGAAGAATTGAAATTTCAGCGTGTTGATGCTGAGTTGGATGCATCACTTAAGGAAGAAACACCCGAATTGAGTGATGGTGATGGGGAAACGAAGAGCGAAAGTTTGCGCAAATTAATTAAAGATGCATTGTCTAACGATAAAGTCACCATTCAGGTTCAAGCGCTCAAATCTGGATCAAACGGGCCTGCGGCTCTGATTTTGCTTCCAGAACAAATGCGTCGTATGAATGATATTGGCGCATTAATGGATCAACGACTACCGGGTTTACCCGATTATCACGTGTTGTTGGTCAATCAAAAGCATCCCCTTGTGGAGGGTCTGCTCAGACTTCAATCCGGTGGGGTCATTGTTGGTGATTCTGGGCAATCACCAAGCGAAATGCTTGCACGAGACCTTGCTCAACATCTTTATGACACTGCAAAGCTGTCAGTGGGAGGTTTAGATCCCAAGGAGCTTGCAAACTTCCAAAACAAAAATTTGCAGCTGATGTCGCAATTGATGGAACGAGGTCTCTAAGCAGACACTTTGCTAAACTATTGACTCGGCCATTGGCCACCGCTTTCTTAAGGACGCCGTTATGTCACGGGTGTGTCAGCTCACAGGTACTCGCGCCAACAACGGCATGGCTGTGAGTCACTCGCATATTCGTACCAAGAAGCTGCAGCAGGCCAATCTGCAGCAGCGTCGCCTGTGGTGGGCTGAGGGAAAGCGTTGGATCAACATCCGCATCACGACACGTGCCCTCAAGACCATCCAGAAGAAAGGGTTGGGTGCCTACGCACGTTCACTGGGCGTTGATCTCGGAAAGCTGTGAAGCCTCTCTAGAATTTTGAAACCAACAACGGTTTCATGAAAAGACGATCCCTACTCCAGACTGCAGTTCTGGGAGCAGGGATTTTTTTATTGGCACCCGCTCGTGTACGGGCTTTAGGTGGTACGTCTCCCGAAATCGGAATCAAAGCTCCTGATTTCGATCTTTTGGGCTTCAGTAGTGTCAATCCAGATCAAAATCACTGGAGTTTGACAAGCCTTCAAGGACGTTGGCTTGTCGTTTACTTTTATCCGAGAGATTTCACCTCTGGTTGCACAATCGAAGCTCATGGCTTTCAGGAAGCATTGCCAGAGTTCAAAAAGCAAAGAGCAGAGGTTGTTGCTATCAGTGCTGACTCAGTAAGCGATCATGAATCATTTTGTAGTTCTGAGGAGCTGAAGTTCCCTTTACTTTCAGACCCTGATGGTGTTGTAAGCAAAGCTTACGGCTCTTGGATGGCGCCATACTCGATGCGCCATACATTCCTTATTGATCCAGAGTCTGTGCTTCAAGCTGCTTGGACAGGAGTTCGACCAGTTGGTCATGCCAACGAGGTGCTCAGCCGTCTCAAGGAGTTACAAACCGGGTAAGTCCTCTGCGCGTGTTAGAGATGGGACGTAGACCATGACTCGGCAGAGTCAGTAAAGGGAGGTGAAGCATGGCGGTCACAAAAGGACAAAGTCCTTTCATTCTTCTGTACCATCGCACGCCATTTGATGAAGGAAAGGATGAAAAGGGCAACAGAATTTGGTGTGATCAGAAAAGTCCAAACGGAATCATCCCAACGCTTAGAAATTTATTTCGTACGCGAAAAAATGGGACATGGATTGCTTGGAGAAAAGTAGACAAGGTTGAGGATTCAGCTGATGAAAGTATCGCGATGTCTGATCCGAAACCATTTACATTGTGCAGAATTCCATTAGAAGATAATCAGATATCAAGTTTTTATCATGTCACGTCAAAAGAATCTTTTTGGCCCATACTTCATACCTTCCCAACCCATTTTAACGTTAATAACGCCGACTGGGGAATCTTTGAAGAAGTTAATCTACGTTTTGCTAAAGCTGCTTGTCATCAAGCCGCAGATTCAGCAACTGTGTGGGTTCATGACTACAATTTGTGGCTTGTTCCTGGTTATATCAGAGAATTAAGGCCTGACCTAAAGATTGCATTCTTCCATCACACACCATTCCCTGGAAATGATGTCTTTGCAATTTTACCTTGGCGCGAACAAATTCTTGAAAGTCTCCTTAGTTGCGATGTAGTAGGGTTTCATATTCCGCGTTATACCGAAAACTTCGCGCGAGCTGCCAACTGTTTATTAGGTGCAAAGAAAGGATCCAAGATACCTGTCAATTCAAGATTCGCTCCAACCGGTTCAGCTTTAACGGAGCCATCTGAAACTCCTTATTTACATTACAAAGGACGAAAGATACAACTCTTGTCATCGCCTGTTGGGACATCACCCGATGTTATCCAAGAGCTTGCAGCACGTGCTGATGTTCAAGAATTAGCCGATCAGATAGATGATGACACCAAGAAGGGTAGAAAACTCATCCTTTCTGCTAGCCGTGTTGATTACACCAAGGGCAATGAAGAGCTCTTGCTTGCCTTTGAACGGCTACTTGAGCATCGACCTGATTGGCATGGAAAAGTAGTTCTTATGCTTGCTTGTGTTGCCGCTGCAAGTGGCATGAAAATCTACGAAGAAACACAACGCACCATTGAAGAAACCGCAGGTCGAATTAACGGACGATTTAGTTTGATTGATTGGGTTCCTATTCGTTTTTCTACACGACGCATACCTTATGAAGAAATGGTTGCTTGGTTTACTCGTTCGGATATCTGTTGGATTACACCACTGCGCGATGGATTGAACTTAGTTGCGAAGGAATATGCAGCAGCTCGTAAGGATCGAGGTGGTGTACTAGTTCTCTCTGAGTTTACCGGTGCTTCTGTTGTTCTTGATGGCGCAATCTTGACCAACCCTTATTCACATCGACAGATGGATGAGGCCATTGAACGTGCATTGGAGATGCCGGAAGATGAACAACTTAAAAGAATGAGTAGAATGAGTAGTGCTGTTGAAAGCTTTACCGTGAGTGATTGGGTAAGTGAACAAATGGATGCACTTGAAACTCAAAATTGTGATGATTGATGAGGGAGAATCAGTTCATACGTAGGATCCTAGCGTCACTTTTTGTTGTCTTGATCTGTAGTGCTGGTTTTGGACTTGCACAGGCAAAAACGGTTGAATCAGTTTCCTTTTTGATGGCAGCTCCATTTGCTGACGCTACTCAAGATTTAGTCCAGCAATTTAATCAAGAGCACCGTGGTGATATCAAACTTCAGGTTATTAAGGGTCCATTAGAAACAGAAGCCATGTCTGATTTGGCGATTAGTAGTTTGCTTCTGGGCAAAGCCCCATTTGATGGACTACTAATGGACGTCACATGGCTGGCAAAGTATGCTGAAGCTGGCTGGCTTGAACCTTTAGAAAGTTATTTTAACGAAGCAGATGTAGATACCTTGGTGGTCGGAGCACGTGCGGGTAACTCGTACAAAGGACACCTTTATCGTTGGCCTATGAACTCAGATATGGGCTTACTTTATTACCGAACTGATCTGATGCAACGACCTCCAGAAACTCCAGATGACTTAGTTCAAGTGAGTCAAGCTCTACAAAATGAGAAAAAGGTAGATTGGGGTTATGTCTGGCAAGGACGACAATATGAGGGACTCAGTTGTGTCTATTTAGAGATGATTGATGGTTTTGGAGGGGATTGGTTGCAGACCAATGTCAACCAAATTGGCTTAAATTCAAAACCTGGTGTAGAAGCAGCGGCGTGGCTACAGGGACTGATTGATCAAGGTATCAGTCCAAGATCAGTCACCAATTATGGAGAACCTGAGGCTCTACAGAGCTTCAAGGTAGGAGACGCCGCTTTCATGCGTAACTGGCCCTACGCCTGGGCCGAGCTGCAAAAATCAGATAGTGCCGTGAAGGGGAATGTTGGAATCACCACCATGGTTGCTAATCCCGGGCACTCCACCGCAACGATTGGAAGCTGGGGGCTCACGGTTTTAAAAGGTTCTACCCATGTGGATGCTTCCATCGAAGCTGTTCGCTTTCTTACCAGTGAGACTGCACAAAAACAGTTGTTTCTCAAATATGGTTATTCTCCAACACAACAACGTGTTTTTGATGATCCTCAATTACTACAAGATAAACCTATCCTTGCTGAATTCGTTCGAGCCCTAAAAGTTGCTAAATCAAGACCCGAAACGCCTTTATATGCTCAAATTAGTGACGTATTAACTCGCCAACTGAGTAGCATCCTTACCGATAAAAAAACACCAGAAGAGGGGATGAATGTAGCTGCTGCCAACACCAATCAAATCTTGATCTCAGCAGGTGAGCAATCATGATTGTTTTTCTTTTACTTCCAGCCTTGCTGCTGCTTTTTATTGTTTTTGTGGGTCCCTTATTTCGGTACGCATGGCTAAGTTTCCATGCAAACTCCGTGATGACTGGCTTAATTGCGATTCCGAATGGAGGTGCCAATTGGCTGCGCTTAATGCAAGATCAGCGATATTGGCAGGATCTTGGGCAAACACTGCGTTTTGCAGGAGTATCTGTTGGTCTTGAACTGATTCTAGCGCTTAGCATCGCTCTCCTCTTGGATCAGCGCTGGCGAGGCCGAGATGTGGTTCGAACATTGACGCTCATCCCTTGGGCTTTACCGACCACAGTGATGGCGCTTGGTTGGCGTTGGATCTTCAATACACCTTATGGACCTGTTGATCATTTCACCAAGTTGGCTGGGATTGGTTCACTAAATATTCTCGGCGACCCTAATTTTGCATGGATGGCTACCGTATGGGCAGATGTTTGGAAGACAACGCCATTTGCAGCCTTAATTTTGTTAGCTGGGTTGCAGACGATTCCAGCTGACCTTTATGAAGCAGTACGGCTGGAGGGTGGAAATTCTTTGATCTGCTTAAGAAGAATCACATTGCCCTTACTCCGCCCTTATATTCTTCTCGCTTTACTTTTTAGAATTGCTCAAGCTTTTGGAGTTTTTGATTTAATTCAAGTCCTTACAGGAGGTGGACCTGCAAGTAGTACTGAAAGTATTGCTTTGTACGCATATTGGAATGCGCTCAGGTTTTTAGATTTTGGATACAGCTCTACCATTATTATGGCAAGCTTTATGCTTATAAGCTTGATTTGTGTGTTTGCCTGGATGTTCCTGCAAATTCTTATTCCTACTCATTCAAAGTCTCGAGGAGTCATTGAGTCATGAATAGACGTTTTCTTATCTCCCTGCTCTTATTATGGTCTTTAGGTCCATTGTTATGGCAAGTTTATACGTCCTTTTGTAGTGATCAGGCTCTTATTCAGCCGTTCATTTCACATGATCACCGTTGGACCTTGACTCATTATCAGAATGTTTTAAATGCTAATCCGCCATTTTGGCGGTATCTTGTCAATAGTTTCATTGTAGGTGTATCCAGCACTTTACTCTGCTTGGTCCTAGCACTTCCTGCTGCTTATGCTCTGAATCGGATTCCTAGACGATTGTCTATTCTCAGTCGTTTGGCTCTCGTTGGTGCAGCCTTATTCCCTTACGTTTTACTCTTTTTAGCTTTGCTTGAGTTGGCTCGGGAATTTAATTTAGGCAATCAACTCTTGGCATTAAGCCTTCCTTACGCAGCTTTATCTCAACCGCTGGCCATCCTTTTACTCAATAATGCTTTTAATGATCTACCGCCTGAATTAGAGGATGCCGCAAAGCTTGAAGGTCTTTCACTTTTTCAACGTTTTCGTTGGATTCTGATCCCGTTGATATCACCTGCTACCGCTAGCACTGCCATTCTTGTGTTTCTGTTTTCCTGGAACGAGTATCCAATTGCCTTAACCTGGATCAGTGATTCAAACAAATTAACTCTGCCGGTTGCCATGGCACGCATTGCAGGATCATCGATTTATTCTGTTCCATATGGTGCTTATGCGGCAGCAACAGTACTTGGGTCGATTCCCTTGGTTTTACTTGTTTTAATCTTTCAAAAACCCATTGTGTCTGGTCTTACTAGCGGAGCTGTAAAAGGATGACCCTTCAAATCCAAGATTTAGGACGTCGTGTTGGGCAACAATGGATTGTTCGCCATCTCAATTTACATGTTGAGGATGGTGAATGTGTCGCTTTAGTGGGTCCATCTGGCTGTGGTAAGAGTACTACCTTGCGACTGATTGCAGGACTAGACACAGTCTCTGAAGGTGAGATTACTCTCAATCAGATGAATGTTTCGAATGTTTCTGCAGCACAAAGAGCTGTTGGAATGGTGTTTCAAAGCTATGCCTTACTTCCACATTTAAGTGTTTTCGCTAATTTAGAACTCGGCCTACGAGTGCGAGGAGTTCGTCCAATTGATCGTCAAAATCGAATTCAAGCCATGCTTGAACTTGTCCAGTTGCATGACCGAGCAGATGTGTTGCCGGCAAAGTTGTCTGGAGGTCAAAGGCAACGGGTGGCATTAGCAAGAGCTTTGCTACGTGATCCAGATGTGTATTTGCTCGATGAACCTATGAGCAATTTAGATGCACAACTTCGCGAGGAATTAAGGCCTGAGCTTCGTCGACTGGTACTCGACAGGCAAAAACCGGTGATCCACGTTACACATGATCAGCACGAAGCGATGGCTATTGCTGACCGTATCGCCGTTTTGCATTCCGGAAGAATTCAACAGGTTGCAACTCCTTCTGAGCTTTATCACCACCCCGAAACTTTGTTTATTGCCAAATTTATTGGTCGTCCTCAGATCAATTGCCTCCGACCTAAGAATGATGTTATTACTGCGGTCAGGCCAGAGTCTCTTTTCTTTGCTAACGAGGGGCTTCCTTGCAAGCTAATGTCTCGCGAATGGCTTGGTAGTTCTCAGCTTTTTTACCTTGATTCTCCTGAAGGTTTTTTGAGATTGGCCTGCTCTACGGCTCTTGATATTCCTGAATCTTTCCACGTTTCTTGGCATCGCTCTGATGAGCATCATTTTGACGTAGAAACTGGTCGACGTCTTTGATCTTTATCATCGAATTTAAATACTTGTTTTAAGTTTTTCCCCTTGCTTTTGCTGTCATTATTTGACACTCAGATATCTTTTAGCGTGGATTTGAGAACTTGTTCGTGTTTATAGGCCTGTCGTTGAATACCTTGTAGATTTGATTTTGACGGTACTTGTGACATGCAGTCACTCCATTGCAATATTATTCTTTCAAGACTTGGCAGATGGGCTATGTCAAGCCAAGGTGCATCTGCTGTTTGTGCAGCGGCCTCCACCTTTGGGTCATAACTGAGTGCCACAGTGGGACACTGGCTAACAGTTGATAAAATAAATGCATGCAACCTCATCGCAACAACTAGACTTGCATTGCTAAAAATATCTTGTGCATGCTCGATATTCTTTGCGATAATTGTTGATGATTTTGCTGCGAGTCTTTTGGGTACCAATCCTTTTTGGCTTAGCGTCCGTAGCAAGTTGACATCTTGATTGGCATGAAAGGCAAACCAAGTTACCGATTTTCCTTTGTTATCGCTTAGTTGATCAACGGCTTCTAATAAGAGTGACCATCCCCTTGGCGTTAGCAGGTCTGTTGGGCGCCAACACAGCACTATATTTCCTCCTCCTTGATAATCGTTTGCTTGGTGGCTCCACACTGGATCGGGTGCCACTGACATCGTCGTTGTGATCCCGATGCGTTTGGCTAGTTGCATCGATGCACTGTCTCTCCAGGTAATTGATTTTGCACTGTTCAGAACCCGACCCACGAGATAGCGGCTCCATGCATACCTCAATGGACCAAGACCTTGCCCCCACAACAAAACCGGTTTGTGTTTTATTCGTGCTACTAATATCAAAACAATGTAATAAACAAGACTTCGAAAACTTGTGCTGTCTTGGAGCAGGCTTCCTCCGCCAAGTACAACCACCTGAACATGTTTGATGCTCTTTAGGACAGTTTTTAAAGATCTTCTATTAACCACCTTTCCATTTGGAACAATTGTTTGAACTGCTGCTGCGTCATATGCAGTAATCAATGGTTGCCATTCTGTAGGCAACTGTTTGTTCAAGACTTCCAGAAGGGCATCATCTCCCAGGTTGTGTTCTCCGTAATAGCCACAGAGGAGAATGCGCCTCGGTGAGGAAGACGGAGCCTTGCCAGACATTTTGGACATTAGGGGGGCCTTCATTATCTGCGCTTAGGGCGCCTACGTTGGAGAATCACTTGGTTGTGATACATGCATGCTCTTTCGCTCGGTACATGGTGGATTCATGTGGCGTCTGTTTTTGAGTGGTTGTTAGCCATGGTGTTGATCGC
Organism: Synechococcus sp. MVIR-18-1; assembly: GCF_014279835.1. Lineage (NCBI taxonomy): Bacteria > Bacillati > Cyanobacteriota > Cyanophyceae > Synechococcales > Synechococcaceae > Synechococcus > Synechococcus sp. MVIR-18-1. Next base: position 1,237,488 of record NZ_CP047942.1, read on the forward strand.
CCAGCGTGGATCACTCCGCTCTCAGACGAGCATGATCTGGCTCTCAGCAGCCATGATTCCTGCATTGATCAGTGCCATGGCTGCATGCACTTGGCACCTGTACGACAATGCTGAGAGCCTTCGTTGGCTTGTCACTCTGCAAGCCAGTACAACCCTGCTTGGGAACATCACGTTGGCTTGTGCTGCCTGGAATCTGCAACGTGACGCCACGGTGAAGGGATGATTTCCAACTTTGATCCAGCCCCCCTCTTCGCGCTGTCTTTAATTCCCTACCTGGTGTTCCTCTATCACCTTGGGAGAAGCCGGCAGCTTCCAAAATTGACTGTTCTCGGGTTTCAGCTCACGCTTCTGTTCGTTGCCGTCACCATTGCTGCTGCTGTGTTTGCTCTGGTTCGCTACGACTCTGAATTGGTGGCTGTGGATTGGCTTCACGGTGGTGCTGAAGCGTTTCTGACACTGAGCAATGCCTGCATTGTTGCTGGTCTGCTCCGATTCAAATCCCACCAGCCAGTAAATAACTCTTACGAGGAGGAGATCTTGGGGCAATGAAATCGGAAGATGAGGTGTCGCTTGTTGCGCTGCATGTTTATTCCTCTTCTGGCTATTGCTCCTGCCACCGTTTCCTGGTCACCCAAGGTTGCCCTTGTGATGGTGGTCTGCAATGTCATCGCCATCGGGATTGGCAAAGCCACGATTAAGCATCCAAACGAAGGCATCAAACTGCCCGGTTCCTCCTTCTTCGGGGGTATGAGTCACGCAAGCATGCTTGCCACCACAAGCCTGGGACACATGATTGGCATTGGCGCAATCCAAGGTCTCGCAGCTCGAGGCGTGCTTTAAGTTCCCTTCGCTGTTCTCGATTTGAGGCAGCACAGCTGCCTCAAATCAACCAAGCTCAGCCAGCTGATGAGACTTCAGCTGGTGATTTTTCTTCGAGTTTTAGGAAACCCGTGGTTGGAAGCACGAAATGTTTTTTGATCCTCACTGCCATCTGATCCGGAGTTAAACCCAGGGCTTCAAAGCTTTGTTGGGGAGTTGCATGGTCCACAAGCCGGTCAGGAATTCCTATGCGCAGCATCGGAATCGCTAACCCCTTCTCCTGGAGCGATTCAAGAACAGCCGAACCGAAGCCACCTGGCAACGCTCCCTCTTCCATCGTGATGATCTTGCCGATTTTTTGGGCCATGGGATGAATGAGTGCTTCATCCAACGGCCGTAAGAAACGTGCATTAATCACAGTTGCCTCAACGCCCACTGCAGATAAACACTTTGCTGTGGCTACGGCCTTCGGCACCATGGCGCCGTAGGCAACGATCAAAACATCGTTACCTTCACGCACGACTTCACCAAAGCCAATGGGAAGAGCTTCCCAGCCTTCCTCCATTAGGGGAACACCTTCACCGGGGCCACGAGGGATTCTTAGAGCTGTAGGGCCATCGTGATGGAGACAGGTCACCAGCATCCTCTGAAGCTCAGCTTCATCTTTGGGAGCCATCACGGTGAAATTAGGAATCGCACGCATGTAGCTGATGTCGTATTGACCTTGGTGGGTTGGACCATCAGCTCCGACAATTCCGGCCCGATCCAAAACAAAGGTCACGGGCAGTTTTTGTATCCCGACATCGTGGATCAGTTGATCAAAAGCTCTCTGTAAAAACGTGCTGTAGATGGCCACCACTGGCCTGAGTCCATCGCAAGCCATGCCAGCGGAGAGGGTGACTGCATGCTGCTCAGCAATGCCAACATCGATGTATTGGTCGGGAAGTGCTTTTTGCAGGATGTCCAGGCCAGTTCCAGTCGCCATGGCAGCTGTGATGCCAACAACCTTTGGATTCTGTTCGCAGAGTTTGACCAGGGTTTGTCCAAATACCTTGCTGTAGCTCGGTGGTTTTGGGGTTTTGCTGGGTCTTGCTTTACCAGTACTGAGATTGAAAGCTGACTGTGCGTGGTAACCAACTTGATCGGCTTCTGCGTAGGGATACCCCTTTCCTTTTTTTGTAACAACATGAACCATGACCGGCCCACCAACGCGATGTGCGGCCTGGAACGATCGGGTCATTTCAGCAATGTCATGACCATCAATTGGACCCATATAGGTGAATCCAAGCTCTTCAAAAACGGCACCGACTTTGGGAACAGCGAGGCGGCGCATGCTCTCTTTGAGACGATTCAGCTCTGGTGGAATTTCTCCCCCCATAAAGGGGAGATGGCGCACGCTTTCTTCAACGCTTCCAGACAAAAATTGAAGGGGCGGGCTTAATCGCATCCGGTTGAGGTAGGTCGACAGCGCTCCAACCGGTGGAGAGATCGACATATCGTTGTCGTTTAAAACAACGAGTAGTGGGGTGGATGGCAGATGACCGGCATGGTTGATCGCTTCCAAGGCCATGCCACCGGTTAAGGCACCATCACCAATGACGGCAACACATTTGTAATCAAGACCTTGCCGATCACGGGCCATGGCCATTCCGAGGGCTGCTGAGATGGATGTGCTGGCGTGCCCTGCTCCAAAATGGTCAAAACGACTTTCTGTTCGTTTTAAATAACCGGCCACTCCTCCCTGCTGACGCAGAGAGTCGAAGCTTCCATAGCGTCCGGTAATTAATTTGTGTGGATAGGCCTGATGCCCTACATCCCAAACCACTTTGTCCTGGTCCAGATCAAGGGTTTGGTATAGGGCCAGGGTTAATTCAACAACGCCTAATCCAGGGCCAAGATGTCCGCCGCTGTTTGACACCACTTCTAAATGGCGTTCACGAATTTGCTTGGCCACCTCTTCAAGCTGCGCCGCGGACAGTCCGTGCAGCTGATTGGGATGGGTTAATTCGCTCAGATGCATACCCATCCCAAGACCGATTCAGTCAATCTACGAGCCTCCCCGACCCTTCGCGATGGTGAGTGGTTGTCAGACTGCAGTGATGGATCATTATTTGCCGAGGATCCTGCGCGCCCGCGTCTATGACGTGGCCAGGGAAACCCCTTTAGAACTTGCCAACAACCTGAGCCGAAGGTTGGGCAACAGCGTTTGGTTGAAACGGGAAGACCTTCAACCCGTCTTCTCCTTCAAGTTGCGTGGTGCATACAACCGAATGGCTCAACTTTCTGAAGCTGAGCTGAAACTCGGGGTGATCGCCTCAAGTGCTGGAAATCATGCACAAGGAGTGGCACTTAGTGCATCTCACCTCGGTTGTAGAGCCGTGATCGTGATGCCGGTCACCACCCCTGGCGTGAAAGTTGATGCTGTCCGCCAGTTGGGAGCAGAGGTGGTCCTGCATGGTGAGACTTACGACGAGGCCTATGCGGAGGCCAGGTCACGCAGCGAAGCGGAACAACTTTGCTTTATCCATCCGTTTGACGATCCGGAGGTGATTGCTGGACAGGGAACGGTGGGCATGGAGATCCTCCGACAGTGCCATCAGCCACCCGATGCGATTTATGTGGCTGTGGGTGGTGGTGGTTTGATCGGCGGAATCGCCGTGTACGTGAAAAGTCTCTGGCCTGACGTTCAAATCATTGGTGTTGAACCCCACGACGCTGCCGCCATGACGCTGTCGTTAGAGGCCGGTGAACGCATTCGATTGCCACAGGTGGGTCTATTTGCAGATGGAGTCGCTGTCCGTGAGGTGGGTGAGCACACCTTTGCTTTGGCCCAGAAGTACGTTGATGACATCGTCACGGTGAGCACCGATGAAATCTGTGCAGCCATCAAAGATGTTTTTGAAGACACCCGTTCGATTCTCGAACCGGCAGGTGCCCTCGCGATTGCGGGACTCAAGGCTGATGTAAGCCGGCGGTCGCTTCAGAATCAAAACCTTGTTGCTGTTGCCTGTGGAGCGAACATCAATTTCGCGCGCCTGCGCTTCGTTGCTGAGCGTGCCGAATTAGGTGAGGAACGTGAAGCGATGCTCGCCGTAGAAATCCCCGAGCGTCCGGGAAGTCTTCGCTGCCTATGTGAATTGCTGGCAGACCGGAGCCTGACTGAATTTTCCTATCGAATGGGGGCTGGTGATCAGGCCCACATTTTCATGGGCGTTCAGGTGAGCGGGCCCGATGACAGAGCGACTTTGATCGACCATCTCAAAGCGCACGGTTATGCCTGCCTAGATCTCAGTGACGATGAACTCTCGAAGGTGCATCTCCGGCACATGGTTGGGGGTCGACTCCCCGCGAGTTCATCGGCCAGCAATGTTCAGGAGCTGCTTTATCGCTTTGAGTTTCCAGAGCGCCCAGGGGCCTTAATGCGCTTCGTGACGGCCTTGCATCGCGACTGGAGCATCAGCATTTTCCACTACAGAAATCATGGAGCTGATGTTGGTCGGATTGTGGTCGGTGTTCTTGTTAGCACCGATGATCTCAAGGACTGGCAATCCTTCCTAAGTGACCTTGGTTACAGCAGTTGGGAAGAAACAAGTAATCCTGCTTACCAACTCTTTCTTGGTGGATGAGGTGGTGTGAATGGCTAAAACCTGCACCAGCGTTACTTTGAAACCGGTTCATATGGGGAGGTAATGGCACAAGGATTGGAGCGAAGCAACATGCAGGAGTTCAATCTCTCTCTTCCAGCTCGCTTGGAGGCCATCCTCTACCTGAAGGGAAAAGCCCTCTCCCTTTCGGAGTTGGCTGAGCTAGCTGACGCCAGTGAAAAAGAAGCTGAACAGGGCTTACTCGCGTTGGTTGCTGGTTATGCCCAACGGGATACGGCTTTAGAAATTCATGAAAACAGCGGACGTTACAGCCTTCAGCTTCGGGCTGGTCTTGGAGAACTGGTTCGTAATCTTCTACCGGTCAATCTGTCCACCGCAACGCTGAGAACGCTTGCAACGATTGCCTTGAAACGACGAATTCTTCAGTCGGAGCTCGTTGAATTAAGGGGGTCAGGCGCCTACGACCACATCAAAGAGCTGCTCAGTCAGAACTTCATTGAACGCAAACGCCAAAGCGAGGGGCGCTCGTATTGGCTCAGCCTTTCTGAAAAGTTTCATCGCACATTTTCTGTGCTTCCTGATAGAGGGATCTCAGAACCAGACCAGGCTGCATAAAGTTCACCTATTACTCACGCTCAAGAAGCACCAATGGATTTGAGTTTTGTTTCCACCTTTCTTCAGATCATTGCCCAGACGCTACAGATTTATTCGTTTGTCTTAATCGTTCGAGTGCTTCTCACCTGGTTCCCAAATGTGGATATGGGGAACCCAGTGCTTAGCACCGTGAGTTCGATTACCGACCCCTACCTCAATGCCTTTCGGGGCCTGATCCCTCCACTAGGAGGGCTGGATCTTTCTGCCATTCTCGCCTTCGTTGCCCTGAGCTTGATGCAGCAGCTCCTGGTGTCCGCCAGTTACGCGTTTGCCGGTGGCTTTGGCAACTACGGCTAAGGACGATTTGAGTATGGACAATTTGAGACAAGGGCCTCAGCGATGATCGCCGCTCCCTTTCAGCTGCCCACGCGCTGAACGATCACGCAATTTGCTGAGGTTTTGGTTGGCCACATCCTCCAGCTCATACCCAAGTTCGCTGGCTAGTTGAGCGACGTACCAGAGCACATCACCCAGCTCCAGGGCAATCTCAGCTCTTACCTCATCGTCAAAGTGTCCTGCTCGATCGCGTAGCACCTTTTTCACTTTGTCTGCGACCTCCCCCGCCTCACCAGTCAGTCCGAGGGTTGGATAGATGGGATTGCTGCCAGCATCTGGGTACAGAGCGGTGAGCCGTGCAGCGGCCTGATAGGCATTCAGGTCCATACGAAACATGTTGAAGAGAGTCATCATCCAACAAGTTGTCGAGTCCAAAAGGGCAAGACGGTAGATTCCGCAAGCTTCAAGACCTGTGGATGGCCCAGATCGATCTAACCCGTAGAACCAAGATCGTGGCCACCATTGGGCCCGCAACGGAAAGCCCTGAAAGGATCCGTGAACTGATTCAAGCCGGAGCGACCACGTTTCGACTGAACTTCTCCCATGGAGATCACAGCGAGCACGCTGAAAGGATCGCCACGATTCGACAGGTGGCCCACGAATTGGGAGCCCACATCGGCATCCTTCAGGATCTTCAGGGTCCAAAGATCCGCTTAGGTCGGTTCGAAGAAGGTCCGATCACGCTCGCGAAAGGTGATCAATTCGCACTCACGGCTAAGCAGGTGCGTTGCAATCAGACGGTTGCAACGGTCACCTACGACAAGCTGGCCGAAGAAGTGTCTGCTGGAAGTCGCATCCTTCTTGATGACGGTCGCGTTGAAATGAAGGTTGAGCGAGTCGATGCCGTCGACCAGACCCTTCACTGCTCGGTCACGGTTCCTGGCGTGTTGTCCAACAACAAGGGGGTGAATTTCCCTGATGTGCAGCTCTCTGTAAGAGCTCTCACCACAAAAGATCGTCAGGATCTCGCCTTTGGTCTTCAGCAGGGTGTGGACTGGGTCGCGCTGAGCTTCGTGCGCAACCCCTCTGACATGCAGGAGATCAGAGAACTGATTCGTAAGCACGGTTACACCACTCCTGTGGTCGCAAAAATCGAAAAGTTCGAAGCGATTGATCAAATTGACGCGATCTTGCCGCTTTGTGATGGCGTGATGGTGGCCCGTGGAGATCTAGGGGTTGAAATGCCCGCAGAAGAGGTTCCTCTCCTTCAAAAAGATCTGATCCACAAAGCCAACAGCCTCGGGATTCCGATCATTACGGCAACTCAGATGCTCGATTCCATGGCTTCGAGCCCTAGACCTACGCGTGCCGAGGTGAGTGACGTTGCCAACGCCATCCTTGATGGCACTGATGCCGTGATGCTGTCCAATGAAACCGCCGTAGGTGACTTTCCTGTTGAGGCCGTTGAGACGATGGCGACGATCGCCAGACGGATCGAACGCGATTATCCCCAACGGCCCATTGATACCCATCTGCCGAGCACGATTCCGAATGCGATCAGTGGGGCAGTGAGCAGCATTGCTCGCCAGCTCAATGCCGCGGCGATTTTGCCCTTAACCAAAAGTGGTGCCACCGCTCATAACGTCAGTAAATTCAGGCCCTCTACTCCCATCCTTGCGATCACCAGCGAAGTCAATGTGGCGCGCAAACTTCAATTGGTTTGGGGTGTGTCACCACTGCTGATTGAAACCCAGAAGAGCACCACCGCGACCTTCACCTTGGCGATGGCTTACGCCCAAGAGCTTGGTGTGGTGAAAGACGGTGATCTTTGCGTGCAAACAGCGGGAACACTGGCTGGAATTAGTGGCTCTACAGATTTGATCAAAGTGGGGATTGTGAGTGCTGTTCTCGGTCGAGGTACGGGCTTTGGAAGTGGCTCTGTTAGCGGAAAAGTACGCATAGCGATGTCTGCAAGTGATTGCGCCCGACTCGAACCAGGAGACATCCTTGTGGCTCGTGAAACGACAGCTGACTACCTCGACGGCATTCGTGAAGCTGCAGCTGTCATCACAGAACAACCTGGAGAGGATTCTCACGCTGCCGTCATCGCCAAACGACTGGGCGTTCCAGTGATCACAGGGGTGGTCAATGCCACGCAAGACCTTAGAGAAGGCGAAGTTGTCACCTTGCACGTGAAAGATGGTTTGGTTCATCGGGGTACCGGCAGCAACGTGGCGATGAAATTAGACACCATGCTCTGAGTTAGGTCCCTAACCGTTCATGGCTAGCAAGCTGCCTCTTGCCGACACCGTCGGCATGGCTCTCACCACACTCAAGGCAAATCGCTTACGTAGTTTGCTCACGATGCTTGGCATCGTGATTGGTAATGCCTCCGTCATCACGCTGGTTGGTGTGGGACGAGGTGCCCAAAATTTGGCGGAGAACCAGCTCAGCAGTCTTGGAGCCAACGTGTTGTTTGTGGTTCCTGGGAGCAATGACACGCGAAGGCAGGGGGTGGCATTTCCGCGAACCTTGGTGCTGGACGATGCCACTGCCATTGCAACTCAAGTTCCAAGTGTCAAACGGGTCGCTCCTCAGATCTCAGCCAATGAAGTGGTGCAGGCGGGAGCGAGGAGTACGAGCGCCTCGATCTCAGGGGTAACAGCAGCGTTTTTACCGGTGCGTAGTTTTGAGGTTGCCCGTGGTCGATTCATCAGTTCCGAGGATGATCTGAGCGCGAAGACTGTTGTGGTGATTGGTCCAGATCTTCGTGACAAGCTCTTCCCTTCTGGTGCAGCTGTTGGTCAAAGCATTCGGATTAGAGACCAGAGTTTTTCTGTCATTGGGGTGATGGAGCCCAAGGGAGCGGTCTTTGGTTCAAACCAGGATGAAAACGCCTACATCCCGCTAACAACCATGGTGAGTCGCCTCACTGGCCGTGACCCCACCTATGGAGTCAGTCTCAGTTTCATCAGTGTTGAAGCGAACGATGAAAAAAGCACAGGGCCAGCCAAGTTTCAAATCACCAATTTGCTGCGGCAACGGCATCGCATCTTGCGCAAAGACGATTTTGCTGTCAGATCTCAGAAGGATGCTCTCACCATCGTTGGCACGATTACAGGCGGCCTAACCCTGATGCTCGGTGCGATCGGAGGCGTTTCTCTGCTCGTTGGGGGCATCGGAATCATGAACATCATGTTGGTATCCGTTAGCGAGCGCACAGAAGAAATCGGCTTGCGCAAAGCATTGGGTGCACGTAGTTCCGATGTCCTTCGCCAGTTTTTGGTTGAAAGTCTTGTTTTGGCGAGCCTTGGTGGCGTGATTGGAACCGCAGTAGGACTTGGCACCGTGGCAGCTGTTGCCTTCTTTACGCCCTTACCGGCAGCGATTGGTGCTTCGACAATTTTGGTGACGGTGGGGCTATCCGGATCCATCGGTCTGTTTTTCGGAGTTGTCCCTGCCAAGCGCGCAGCGATGCTCGATCCGATCGTTGCATTAAGAAGCCTTTAATTCACCTTGCCTCGAAACAGCGGTTTAGGTAAGGAAACTCTTACAGTCTTGCTACTCACGATGAATCCATGAATCAACGCTGGCGTCAGATAGCCCTTTGGATTCTTCCCATAGGCGTCGCGTTGCTGCTTGTTTGGCAGCTGGTTGGAAGCGGAGCTCTCAATAATCTTCGCAGCAGTAGTGCTCCCACGAGCGGCTCTACCACAGTTGCTCCACGCAATGCTGCCGTTGCTCGAATGAGCTACGGACGCTTCTTGGATTACGTGGCAGCTGGTCGCGTCACGGCGGTTGATATTTACGACGGTGGCCGTAACGCAGTTGTAGAAGCGGTTGATCCTGATCTTGATAATCGCGTTCAAAGGCTCCGTGTTGATCTTCCTGGCTTAGCTCCTGAGCTAATCAACACCCTGAAAGAAGAGGGCATCAGTTTCGATATTCATCCACCGAAGACTGCTCCTCCTGCCCTTGGAATTCTCGGCAATCTTTTGTTCCCCCTGTTGCTGATCGGATCTTTGATCTTTTTGGCTCGTCGTGGCAACTCCATGCCTGGCGGTCCTGGTCAAGCGATGCAATTCGGTAAGACGAAAGCTCGTTTTGCAATGGAAGCCGATACCGGTGTGAAATTTGATGATGTGGCCGGTGTTAGCGAAGCGAAGCAAGATTTGCAGGAAGTGGTGACCTTTTTGAAGCAGCCTGAGCGCTTTACTTCAGTTGGTGCACAAATTCCTAAGGGTGTTTTGTTAGTTGGCCCTCCGGGAACTGGCAAGACTCTTCTTGCTAAAGCCATCGCTGGAGAAGCTGGTGTTCCTTTCTTCTCCCTCTCTGGTTCTGAATTCGTTGAAATGTTTGTGGGTGTCGGTGCTAGCCGGGTCCGAGATCTGTTTAAACGTGCGAAGGAAAACAGCCCTTGCCTCATCTTTATTGATGAAATTGATGCCGTAGGCCGTCAGCGTGGTGCTGGAATTGGTGGTGGTAACGATGAGCGTGAGCAAACGCTTAATCAGCTGCTCACAGAAATGGATGGTTTCGAGGGAAATAGCGGAATCATCATTCTTGCCGCGACTAACAGACCTGACGTTCTTGACTCTGCGCTAATGCGTCCAGGTCGTTTTGACCGTCAAGTCACCGTTGATGCACCTGATATCAAAGGTCGTCTTTCCATCCTTGAAGTTCATTCAAGAAACAAAAAGCTCGAAGAAACCCTTACTCTCGACAGCATTGCAAGAAGGACTCCTGGTTTTACAGGGGCAGACCTTGCCAATTTGTTGAACGAAGCGGCGATCCTTACGGCACGACGTCGCAAGGAAAGCATCGGTATTTCTGAAATTGATGATGCCGTGGATCGCATCATTGCCGGAATGGAAGGTCATCCCCTCACCGATGGTCGAAGCAAGCGACTGATTGCCTATCACGAGGTTGGACATGCCTTAGTTGGCACGCTTGTAAAAGATCACGATCCTGTTCAAAAGGTCACGTTGATTCCACGTGGACAGGCACAGGGTTTGACTTGGTTCTCACCTGATGAAGAGCAGATGCTCGTCTCGCGCGCCCAACTCAAAGCTCGCATCATGGGGGCTTTGGGAGGTCGCGCTGCTGAAGACGTTGTGTTTGGTCACTCCGAAGTCACGACTGGCGCTGGTGGAGATATTCAAATGGTGGCCTCTCTGGCTCGCCAAATGGTGACTCAATTTGGGATGAGTCAGTTAGGACCAATGGCACTTGAGGGTGGCAACCAGGAAGTGTTCCTTGGTCGCGATCTGATGACAAGGAGCGATGTTTCCGATGCCATCTCCAAGCAAATTGATGAACAAGTGCGCTTGATCGTCATGAAGCTCTACGAGGAGACCGTTGCACTCGTAGGCCAACATCGCCAAGCCATGGATAAATTAGTCGAGCAGCTTATCGAACAGGAAACATTAGATGGAGATGAATTCCGTGTTGTTGTTGCTGAATTCACAGAAATCCCCGAAAAGGAACGATTCTCTCCCCTACTAGCTTGAATAAAAAAGACCAGGTTTTGGGAAAACCTGGTCTTTCAGTTGGTTAGTGATGATTTAAAAGACCCTCATTTTGAGGGTCTTTTTTTATACAGAGCGAACTGGGCTCTTATCAATGACATTGTCGATCAAGCCATATTCCATCGCCTGTTGTGGGGACATAAAGAAATCGCGGTCGGTATCGGCTTGGATTTTGTCTAGAGGTTGTCCAGTGCGATCAGCCAATTCATGATTGAGACGATCTTTAAGGAACAAGATTTCGTCGGCTTGGATTCGAATATCACTGGCCTGACCACTTGCTCCTCCTAAGGGCTGGTGAATCATGATCCGAGAATGCTGCAAACTGCTGCGCTTGCCTTTCGCGCCAGCACAGAGCAGAAATGCACCCATGCTCGCGGCAAGTCCAACACAGACTGTGTGCACATCCGGCTTGATGTGTTGCATGGTGTCAAAAATTCCAAGCCCGTCGTAAACAGAACCGCCGGGGGAATTCACATATAGGAAGATCTCTTTTTCGGGGTCTTCCGCTTCGAGAAAAAGAAGCTGAGCAACGATTCGATTGGCGGAATCGCTGGTAACAGGCTCGCCTAAGAAAATAATTCGCTCCCTTAAGAGACGAGAATAAATATCAAAAGCCCTTTCTCCTCTTCCTGATTCCTCGATCACGATCGGGATCATGTTGCATAGCTTCAGTTAGAACAATCCTAACGGCGGCGGCAGCGGCGCTATGGTCTTGATTCAAAGTGGGGTGGAAGGACCTTGACGGATCAACGGACGATCGCTGACAGCAAGCGTGCCTTCCATAAAGCTTTTCCCTACGTGATTCCGTCTCTGTACAGAAGAACGGCAGACGAGCTCTTGGTTGAGCTGCATCTACTCAGCCATCAGCAGCATTTCAAAAGCGACGCTTTGTTCGCTGTGGGCCTGCGTCAGGTGTTTCAGGCGTTCACGCAGGGCTACAAACCTGAGACACACCTCGATGAGCTCTATGCGGCCATTTGCAGCTGCAATGGGTTCAATCCAGAGGCTTTGAAACAGCTGGCAGAGGGATCCACCTCAGCTGTTTCAGGACATACCGTCAGTGAAGTCCGTGAATGGCTTTCCAATCGCGGCGCTGGAGCTCCAGAGCCTTTGGCGTCGGGAATTTCTAGTGTTGGCGGCGAATCGTTTCACTACTCGCGTTTGATGGCTGTGGGTTTGTTGAGCCTGCTCTCTTCCGCCCAGGGTGGTGAACCTTCTGATCCCGTTGAGCTCAAGACCCTCGCCCATGAAATTGGTGAGCAACTAGGACTCTCTAAGCCTCGTCTTGACAAGGACCTCAGCCTGTACACAACCAATCTCGAAAAGATGGCTCAGGCTGTGGAACTGATTGAAGAAACCCTTGCTGCAGAAAGGCGCAAACGAGATCGTCAGGCGGCTGATTCTCAAGCCAGCGATTCACAGACACCTGAAGCTCAATCTGAGTCGTCAGAGGATTCAGCCGCGGAAGAGAGCACTAATTGACCACTGACTTCCCACCAAGCTTGTTGGCCTGAAGCCTTCAATTTGGACGCGTGGATTGCTGGTTTGATTTGAAGGTGCAAGGAATCGGCCTGCTTCAGAAGGGCAGGCCATGATCCGTTCATCAGTCCAAGCGACACGAGATCTCGCGGGCGGGCATTGAGCTTCAGTGCTAAGCGCGTGGATTCGGGGAGAGCTTGATAAAACGGTTTTGTGTCGGGAAGACCTGCCAGTCCGGCACTCAAAAGCATCGGTTTTTTGGGGTTTTGCAACCAACGCCAGCCGCCCACAATCTTATTTTGCCCCCCACGTTTATCTTTCCAAATCACGGCATCAGATTTTTTGGCTTTGTCGTCAGCTGGATTAATACGTTCAAAGCCCCGTTCTTCTAAGCGTTTGCTCACGCGATCAAGGACTGAGGCCCAAGCTGCAGATCCTCCTGGCAATGGCGCCTGAAATTGAAGCCCCGCTCGGTAAGCACCTTTGGCTTGTTGTTTGAGACGAAGCGAAAACGGTGCTAGCGCAAGCCTTGATCGAATCGATTGATTCACTCCGTACTGATCTTCCAAGGGCTCTTTGATGATTTGGCGACTCAGCAGTGTGCCCAGAATTAAATCGACTCGGGCTCCATGCACTTCTAGAAGACTGTCTCGATCAAAGTTTGCTGGCTTTCGACGCTCAGAAACCAAAAAATTCCAACCATTTTTGGGTTGTGATGCGGCAAAAGCGAGCGAGCGATCACCAACAACGCCGCCCCAATGGAGTGTGTTGCCGATCAGGCGAAGTGCAAGGCATCCGTGACTCGCCTGCTGGAGTAGGGGAGCTGTCGTTCCACTAATGGCAGCGAGTGCGTCGCTCGTCCAAAACACGGCAGGAGCGTTGGCAAGACGCTGCATGCATCGACTTTGAAGGGATGTTGGTTGAGGTGGACGTTCGGGTTGGCGTTGGAGTCTTTGAATGAGTTGTTGACGATGCAGCTCATCGGAGCCAAGCAACGTCAATCCCAAGACTTGGTGTTTGCGTAAATTTTTCGTGTCGGTGGCAAGAAGTTGATCAGGAAGGATCAAATAGGCATCGCCATCTTCTGACCATCCCTGCCACCAGATCGAGCGCCCTTGCCGTTTCCACAAGTTTGCAGCTCGAACGAGGCCAAGCCGTTGATTCCAAAGCTGGGGCGCTGGGCGTTTTGAATCTCCGTGAAAGGACTGCATCAAGCTGAATGCCCCTGAGACACGGCTCAGCGATGCATGTGTTCCATCGTCTTGACTTGATGGCTGATTCAGAATGACGCCGATCAAACCGCCCAATAAAACAGCCCCTAAACCCAATGACGTGACGGGGAGGGACTGAGCGATCGATCGGTAGGTGGAGATCTTCAGGAGTGAGTCAGCTGCGGTCACGAGAACGCCTGCGACGACGATCTTTCCACTCGATGGTGGAGAGGTAAGCGACTATCACGCTGACAAAGACCAAAAGGACCGCAGCGGTCATCGCCAATCCCTGACTGACGATGGGAGCTTGCAGTGCTTCGTTCACTTCAGAAATTCAGGGTGCCATCACCGTTGCGACCCCAGACGACCATGGCGATCGAGAAACTGAAGACAGCAGCCAGTGATGCCCAGGCAATCGTGAACAGCATTGAAATAACGCTTGAATGCAGTGAGCTTACCTAGGTTCCTCCACGGAACTGACTGGTTGATTCATTACTTCTTATGACTATGGCAACACCTGGAACCGCGAGCGTCCTTCAACCGGAACGCACAACCCTCCGTTACCCGAATGCAAGAGTCATCGTTCTCAACGATGACGTCAATACGTTTGAACACGTGGTTGAGTGCTTATGCAAAATCATCCCTGGGATGAATAGTGATAGGGCTTGGACACTTGCCCACCAAATCGATGAAGAAGGCGCTGCAGAAGTGTGGGCTGGTCCCCTAGAGCCAGCTGAGCTCTACCACCAACAACTCAGCAGTGAGGGACTCACGATGGCTCCATTGGAACGTAATTAATGCCTCTTGCCGCAACCGTTGATCTGAATGACGTTCCAGGTCTTCGCTGGCCGACCCTGCTCCGATTGAGTCTCTTTCAAGCCTGTCTTGGAACCCTTGCGGTGCTTTTCACTGGGACCTTTAATCGGATTCTGATTACAGAACTTGCCTTTCCTGCATTGCTGGCGGGTGGAGGTTTGGGATTTGAGCAATTGGTCTCACCAGCACGGGTGCTGTTCGGACATCTCAGTGACTCCCATCCCTTAATGGGCAAACATCGGACGCCTTATGTCCTGCTCGGGACGATCGCCATCTGTGTTTTGGCGATTCTTAGCGTTCCGGTGAGTTTCAAAGTGAAGGAAGCTCTCGATAGTGGATCACCCTTGATAGCCGCTGCCGGTATTGCTGCATTTTGCGGTTTATTTGCTCTTTATGGATTGGGTACTTCTTTAGCAAGTACTTCTTATTTAGCCCTCGTCATTGACCGCACAACCGAAGAGCAAAGGCCACGATGCATCGGTGTGATTTGGGCGATGCTCACAGTAGGAATCATCGTTGGCGCCATTGCGATCAGTCTTGCCGTCCGCTCAATCGATGGCATTTCAGATCCAGTGATTCTTCAGAACTGGCTTCAGAAGTTCATGATTTCGATCACTGCGATTGTGATGCTGTTGGCAATTATCTCCACTTGGGGCGTTGAAAAACCAATAGCTCCTGAATCTGTTCGCGCTGTACAGGATTTAGTCACACTTAAAGATGCCTGGGGAGTTGTTACATCAAGTCGACAAATTGTTATATTTTTTGGATTTTTAGTTTTATTTACTCTCGGACTATTCTTGCAGGATCCGATTCTAGAGAGTTTTGGCGCAGAAGTGTTTGGAATGCCAGTATCTAAGACCACATTGCTTAATGCTTGGTGGGGATCGGGAACCCTTGTTGGTTTACTTTTAGCAGGTTGGTTCATCACCCCAAAACTTGGAAAGTTGGCCACTGCCCGTTTGGGTTGCTGGATGGTGATGGGTTCTTTGTTCCTATTGGTAGTGAGTGGTTGGCAACAAGCTTCTGGACTACTTCCTGTCGTGATGGTGTTGTTTGGCCTAGCTGCCGGAGTTGGCACCAACAGCGCACTCACCCTGATGCTCGATCTCACTCTTCCAGAGATGGCTGGAACATTTGTAGGCATTTGGGGGTTAGCACAAGCGCTCTCTCGGGGATTTGGAAAGGTCGTGGGTGGTGGGCTGCTTGATCTTGGTCGTCAGCTTTTGCCCAATGCTGGACCGATGGCTGGTTATGGCTTGGTTTTTACGATTGAAATCCTTGTCATGGCAAGCGCTTTGATTGTTCTGAATCAGCTCAGCGTCGCTCAATTCAGAGAAACCACTACCCAACGACTCGACATGGTGTTGATGGCAGAAATCGACGCTTGAATCAAGCAGCAGGTTTGCGCGTGGAGCAAGTCAGTGACAACAGAGCTTTGGTGCGTAAACGTTGTGTTTGAGCAGCAAAAACATACCGAATCACCTTCCCAGGGCAAAACGCGAGCCCCCGCACCTCATCACCATGGACCTCTGCCGTAAGGATCTTGACTTTTGGGCCCATTCGAGATGTCAACGGACCAGAGATTTCAGTTCTAAGGGAATCGACGGATCGGAGCATGGCTCGCAAGGAACGCTTCCCTCATCTCTAGCCAGAGCGGCTAACTTAAACAAGCTTTACTTTTGTACCCCTCGTGGGCCGTCTTGTCGTTACGCACAGCACCTATGTAAAGGGCCTCATACCTTGGCTCAAGGTGTTGGCGAATGACCCACAGATCCAGACCATCACCCCAGGCGTGATCGCAAGAGTGAAGGGGCGTTGCCAAGACCTCACGCTAAGGCCATCGGTTCCAATCCGAGGTGGATTCAAGCTGATGGCGCGCCGTGGCAGGACAGCTCAAGAAGTCTTCGTCATTACAACTCTGGATAAATCAGACTTGATTGAACGATTAGCCAGCTCCAGGTCTTCGATTTTTTAAATGCATGAAGCGTGTGCTATCCCAATGAATCGATTTATGGATTTAGTAAGAGTTTATTATTGGCGCATCAATTAGTTTTTCGTTAACTCAAAGGTTGTAACGACTGTCCAAGTAGCGCGGATCTCTCTATCTTTCTGACTATTTCCGGTTTCGTACTCACCTTCATAGCCCAAAATCATTGTTTTTCTCTCATTGAGCTTGCATGCTCGGTTAAAGAGCGAATAGTCCATGCCAAAACGTATGGTTTCTTTTCTGGTTTCCTCTTGCCAGTTATTGCACCTTTCCTCAGCTTCAACACCTTCTTCCATATTGTTAGGCGACATGAAGTCATTGCAGCCAAAGAGCCCTAGGAGCACCAAGAGAAATGTAAGTTGTTTCATCGGGACTCATCTGTAGCGTAATTTTAGCTTTCTCCCAGATCTTTACTAGTTTCGTCTCGTCAATAACGCATTGTTTAATCAGCTTGATCACCAAGTTTCTTGAGACCGAGCCTCAAGTTAATGATATCCTTCAGTGAAGCCAGTATGATGTATCAAGCAGACATCATCAGAGACTAACGTCTTTGAAAATAGCTGATTCAGTTTGGATATGACTGGTTGGGTTTTCCTGCTTTTCTATGTATTCCAGAAATGTTGCAGATCCAGTGATAATGATAGCCAACGGCAAGAAATATGAAAACTGGAACTTATTGGATTTTCGTTTGAAAATGAAACGAGACATGGTTTAATCTCAAGTATCCACATGCTAGAAGCTAAAAGCATTACAGCTTGAGATTAAGCTTTGAGTTGTCTTAGAGGAATATGAGATTCTCACCCAATGATCCAGTTGCGTGACCTAGGAGTTTTGATCCCAGAAAAGGATTTCTTACTACACTTTGTGAGTTTGAGGGTTGTTAAACAACAAGTGCTTTGTTCGCGACATGATCAGGAATAAAGCCTGGCCTAGCTCGATTAAGATGATATAATTACTATAATTTATGAAAATCAGTGTTTAGTAATAATTCTCTTCCAAATGCCCTTAAAGTGGTTTATTGGTTGTGGGCATTTTCTTTCCCCTACGATTATCGATTCCTACCATTACCAGAAGACCCATCGGGTATCACTTTTATTGGTTACTGGATTATCTGGCTGGGACTTGGTGGATTATTGGTCATTCCATTTGGTGAGTGGATGAATAAGAGTAAAAAGTGAATAGTTTGCGCAACATATAGATGATCAGTTATCGATGATCAATGGCATCCCAAAGTCTCGATTTTTTGACCAATCGCCTTCTTCCACAGTATTTGCCAACATAAGTTTGCCAATCCCACATCAAGAAAACGACGTCTTGTGCTAATGCTTTGTTGCCTGCTTGCCTCACTTCAGAGGCTTTAGTATTCATAGAGTGCGCGAGATTAATTGCATTTGTACAAGCACCACTAATATTATCATTGTTATATTGAATATCGACGCGATTTATTCCAGATTTCCACTGATCAAGTGGTAATACTTGGGCTTCAGTGGTCCCTGCAAATAATATAACCATACCAGCCAAAGAGCCTGGGACAACTCGTTTGAAGGAGTTCATTGACTAGGCCAAACAGTATCAACATAGCAATACCATTAAAATGACACCATTAAACGAAGCCATTAGAAATCTTGCTGCGCTGGATTCAATCTGCCCAATGAATGCAGGGCAGAGATCGCATCAGAACATAACTGCGCATTTTTTTATTTCGCTGTTATGTATGGCAATCGCCCCTGTTGCAAGCAACTCCACTTCCTCTGCAATCGTTCAAATCGATTTTTATTGTTTGATTATCAAAATGGTGAACCGCTGTGCCGTGCGAGCCCCAGTGTTCGACCTGGAGTTACCAGAAGGGGCGAAAGATTTCGAGAGGATTCGTTTCCGGCTACAAGGCCGGTTTACGGCACCAACACGACAGTCACCCCATGTCGAAAGAGAGTCAGATCAGAGCACTAGAAAAGGCCGTCACCAACACAGCAGTTCTTTACCAATTTAGGGGAAGAGGCCAGATTTCACGAATCCTTTGCAGCATTTGCTGGCCTCGCTCGCCACGCTCATCGGCTGTATGGCCATTGAGCAGGGTGGTGACATGACCCACTTTGCGCCCGGGGATCTCATCTTTTCCGTACCAATGCAGATGCAAGGCATCGATCGAGCGTAGTTTTGAAAGCCGTTCTTCAAGTGGTTCAGCCTGGTCAGCACTGAGACCAAGGAGATTGACCATCAAGGAGCCATCGGCAATGAATTCTGGATTGGGGACATCAAGCCCTGCGGCAATACAGAGTTGTTGATCAAATTGGCTGCTTGAACAAGCCTCAATTGAGAAATGCCCTGAATTATGCGTTCGTGGTGCTATTTCATTTACGAATAAACCCTCTGACCCGTAGAAAAACTCCAATGTCATCACTCCTACATAGCTGAGCTTTGTGAGAAGTGAGGCCGCAATGTTATAGGCCGTTGCTTCAACGAGTTGACTCACCGGTGCAGGTGCGATGACCCAGTCGCAAACCTGATTTTTCTGATGTGTTTCAGCTAAGGGCAGGCTACGAATACGCCCCTTTGAATCTCTGCTGACAACGAGAGCAAGTTCTTGTTCGTAGGAAACCCAGGCCTCGATTAACCACTCATTGGCATCGACGTTTCGAAGCAACTGTGCCAAACCATTTAGATCTTCTACAACCCTTGTGCCCTTCCCGTCGTAACCGCCGTAGGCAGCCTTCGCCATAACGGGAAAGGTCCATCCGCTCGGTAAGGATGGCGACCCAGGATTGAGTTCAGCTAATGAAATCCAATCTGGACTTGGAATCAAAAGGTCATTGAGTAGGCGCCTCTGGGACAACTTATTGACAAGAGGGACCAAGCTCGCCAGTGATGGAGTGAATTGCACTCCCTGTCGCTCCATAGGCATCAAGGCATCGACAGCGACCCATTCGTTTTCGAAGGTGATGCCTACGCAATGCGATGACAGCTCCCTTGTTGCACGGACATCTGTGGATCCAGCAATCACTAAATCCTTAGCTAGTGAGGCAGCAGGGTCTTCGGCTTTAGAAGCTTGCACCGCAAGCGTCAAACCTCGTGTTTGCGCTGCTTCACCGAGCATGAGGGCAAGTTGCCCTCCACCGATCACCCCAATTGTGTTGTCAGCGTTGGGCATCCTTTGCAGATCGGTCTGAGTGGAGCTTGTCATTCTCTCCTTTTAGCAACGATGACAGCCTTAAATCAGGCTTCGTTCTCCTCCGAACGCAAGTCGAATGGCAGTTAGCAATAGAACGAGCAGGAACAGCGCGAGGCCAACCGTACAGGCGTAGCTGATTTCAAGTTCTGCGAAGGCCTGGTCGTAGACGTAATAAACGAGGGTGCGAGTGGAGTCTGCAGGGCCACCCTGTGTCATCAGAAACACCTCCTCAAACACCTTGGTCGCTGCAATCGCGGAGATCACGGCCACCAAGGTGACGTACGGACGCAGCAAAGGCAAAGTGATATCAACATGCTTTCGCCAGCCTTCACTTCCATCCAACTCAGCGGCTTCATAGAGCTCTGTTGGGATGCCTTGAAGTCCTCCCAGGAAAATCACCATGTAATAGCCCAAACCTTTCCACAGGGTGACGAGCATGACTGAGGGAAGGGCTAAAAATGGATTGGTTAAAAAATCGATGGGGATGAATCCTTGACCAAATAAGGCGCCAAGCCATCCGTTGATTAAGCCGTTTTCGGCATAGAGCCATCGAAAGGCAATTGCAGCTACAACGATCGAAACTAAAACTGGCGTGTAGAAAGCAGCACGCAGGATGTGCACACCTGGAAGGATTCGATTGACAAGAACCGCCAGGGTTAGGGCGCCGATCACAATGGGTGGAACAACCCCGAATAAATAAATCAAAGTGGTGCCAAGCACCTGATAAAACATTGGATCGCCAAGAAGCCTCTGAAAATTGGTTAAGCCGATGAATTTCAGTGGCTCGGTGACATCTAGACCTGTTTGCGTGAAACTAATTACAAGCGCCATCAGTGCAGGAACCAGCACGGAAAGGCTTAGAAGAATTAAGGCAGGAGCTAGAAAACCCCAGGCGATCAGCGTGGACCGGTGTTTGGACGTTGAAGGCAGGGCCATCACCAGCGCCAGATGGTTTGAAGGAGAATAGATCCGTCACAGCGGCCGGCATGACCAAATCCCAATTGAGCTCAACATCAGCGCTAGCTGCAAAACGTATCAGCGTTGCGCTCGAACACCATCCTTATGACGTTGTGATCAACTCCGGCGGAGTCGATCATCTCGGTGCTGAGTTACTACGAATTGGGATTCGCCCCAACACCAAAATTCTGGTAGTCAGCAATGCAGATGTTGCAACGCCTTACGGAGGCCGATGCCTTTCAAGCCTCGCCGAGGCGGGATTTCAATCCAGTTTGCTAACGATTGCTGCGGGTGAGGAACAAAAGACACTCAACACCTTCAGCACGATTCTTGATGCTGCCAAAGAGAACGGGTTAGAGCGTCAGTCACTCATGCTCGCTCTAGGGGGTGGGGTTGTTGGCGACATGACTGGTTTTGCGGCCTCTTGCTGGCTGCGCGGAATCGGCGTCGTGCAGGTGCCGACAACGCTATTGGCCATGGTGGATGCCGCCATTGGCGGAAAGACTGGTGTGAATCATCCAGGCGGTAAAAATCTGATCGGCGCCTTTCATCAGCCACGGTTGGTGATGATTGATCCCGACACGCTTCAGACGCTTCCCGTGCGGGAATTTAGGGCTGGTTTAGCTGAGGTCATCAAATACGGAATGATCGGAGATACGGATTTGTTCGACTTGCTCGAGCGTTCCGCCGGCTTTGACGACGCTCTCTCCATGTCCACCGAGCTGCTTGAAACTTTGCTCGAACGGTCTGCGCAAGCCAAAGCCCTCGTTGTTGCTGCTGATGAAAAAGAGGGAGGTCAGAGGGCCATCCTCAATTACGGCCATACGTTTGGACACGTCGTCGAAACACTCACCGGATACGGCACCTGGCTCCATGGGGAAGCGGTAGCGATTGGCATGGTGGCGGTGGCTTCCCTTGCCGTTCAGCGCGGTGTGATGCCCCAATCCGATGCGGAACGTCAGAAACGTTTGATTGAAAATGCTGGATTGCCTATCCAATGGCCAGATCTCGATCCAGATCTGGTTTTAAGCACGCTTCAAGGCGACAAGAAAGTCCGCAATGGTCGTCTTCGCTTTGTCATGCCGTCAGGCATCGGTGCTGTGTCGATCGTGGATGACGTCAGTAATGACGAAATCAGAGCTTGCCTAGCAGCGATGGGTTGATGCCTTAAGGCTCTTGCAGGAATTGACTCCGCTCCCCTGTTCCTGAGTTTGGAAGCAACGGGTTGAATCGCAGGAACGACAGCCAGCGAAATTCACCAAGGCAGGCAGGATCCACGAGACGCAGGAGTGCTTCACGTCGTTGCAGAACCTCAGCAAGTTGGTGTCCCGGAAGCTGTTGAAGACTGCTGAACCGCTCAGCAAGGCCTAAAGCGAGCAAAGCCTCTCCCTGGCGGCATTGCCCCTCCAGGGTCCATCCGTTGCTTGTGGCCTGGTGTACGACGGTCTCAAGACAGAGATGGGCCGTGAGGTCTTGTTTTCCTGCATCAAGCAAGACGTTGTCACTTGCCCGTTGGTTTTGGTAGGCCATGAGGGTCCCCTCCCCGCGTGGAGCGGAGTAGTAGCGATGAGCCTCGAGGGCGTAGTCAACAACAAGCAGATGGCCCGCAATGAACGCCTCAGATGCTTCTGCGAACCAATCGGCGCACGCGTCATGCCATTCCGTTGTCCATCCATCCTCAGCATCTTCTGGAGGCAAGGCAATCTGTGTGGCTGACAACGTTGCGTCCATGCGCTCTTGAAGCTCTTGAGGGATGGGTTCTGTTCCCCAGTGCAGTCTTTTCTCGCCATCGCTTCCTTGTTGCAATTGAACGATTTGACGCCGTAGCCGTCCATCATTCAGAACAAGGCGCTCCACCGCAAAGGCATCGAGGAGCTCATGAGCAATCAAGACACCAATGACCGGGCAGGTCTTGAGATTGGATAAGGAGGTCCAACGGTGTGGAAGACGTTGCTGGGATTCGTATGAGCTCTGGTGCTGCTCTAAACGTTTGCGTTGACGCTGTTCCATCCCTGGATTGGTCTCCACCAAAACCAGCTCAAGGCGATGGATCAGGTCGGGAAGCTGCTCAACCAAATGATCGATGAGGTCACAACTCAACTCCGCTTCGCCAGGCCCAACCTCAACGATGGACAGGGTTTTGGTTGGGTGGTTCAGGGCGAGAGTTCGAAGCCACTGGACAAGTTGACAACCCATCAAGGCTGAAAAATCAGGACCAAGGGTGGTTGACGTTACAAAATCACCTTCCTTGCCAATCTTCAGATGGCCACTGCCATAGGCCCCGTATTCAGGGTCATGCAAAGCCCAGGCCATGAACTGGGAGAAGGGTACGGAACCTCCTGATTGCTCAAAGCGCTGTTGAAGCCATAAAGGGCAAGACGCAGAGTGGCCTGTCATTGACGAGAATGCCTGTAATGCGACAGAGCTATGGGAACACAACCGCGCTTCACACGATTTTTGTTCCCCCTGTTCAGCTTATTTCTGTTGCTCCTCGTCGCAAATCCTGTCCAAGCGATTGACAACCCAGAGCTACTTCCCGACCATCCAACGCCGGTGATCGATCTAGCTCGAGCCTTTAGTGACAATCAACTCAAAGAACTGGAAACGTCGCTGGATGCGTTTGAACAGCGCAGTGGCTGGAAACTGAGAGTTCTCACTCAGTATGAAAAGACTCCTGGGCTCGCCGTTAAAGAGTTCTGGGGCCTCGATGAGCGCAGTTTGTTGATTATTGGAGATCCTCGCGGTGGGAATCTGCTCAATTTCAACGTGGGCGATGCCTTCTTTGCATTAATGCCTCGCACCTGGTGGGTAGAACTGCAAACGCGCTATGGAAATCAGTTTTACGTCCGCGACAATGGTGAAGACGGTTCACTGTTGGCAACGATCGGAGCCGTAGAACTTTGCTTGGATCGTGGCGGGTGTCAGTTTGTTCCTGGTTTGCCACAGGAACAATGGCTCTTAACTCTGGCGACTTCAGTGCTCGGTGGCTTAATCGCAGGATTTGCTGCTTATCCGCGCAAAGAAGGTGAACGGATCGCTTGGGCTTGGGTACTCCTGTTATCTCCCTTATGGGTGATGTTGTTTGGAGTGTTTGGTATCGCACCGGTGGTGACACGAACAAGCGATCTCTTGCCGCTTGTTCGGAACGGGATGGGATTTATTGGAGGCATGGTGGGTGCTTATCTCATCGCCCAGACAATCGTTGGTCGGAAATTGGCAAAAGAAACAGACGAATAATTCTGTCTCTTCAGGTCAAGACCCTGATCAAGGCATACCACAAAGAATCTTGGGTCCTGTGCAAACAGGGGCTTTTAAGCCCTTGCTGCCATCATCTCCGCTGAGAGCTTCCTGGCGCTTATCTCTGATCTGACGCAGCTGACTCAAATTGACTTTGTAAAACGATTGAAGATTGACGAAGCGTTTTACAGGCTGGCCGTAATAGCTGCGACCGCGAAGCGTTGGGAAAGAGGCCCACTCAGGGGCAAGTTTGGCCGCCAACTGAGGTGTCATCACACCAACATCCGTTAGCCGTAGAGCTTTGCGCCTTTGAACGAGGAACAAGGCCCCTTGATCTTGAACTTCAGGTCCAAACCCCCTCACACCCAGACTGCGCTTCACAAGATCCCAGGTGAACGGCATGAACTGATAAGCGCCCGCCGCCGCACTCGCATAACGGGAGGAGTAGATGACACGATCGGGATGGCGATCCATCGACCCCATCAGACTCCCGCCAAACATCACGCGGTAACCAACATCGTGACCGTTTTTCCAGGTTCCTTCAGCAAAGCGAATCGTGTTGAGAAGAGCTCGCCGTTCTGGGGTAATGATGTATGGAAGAGCGCTTACAGACTGATCTGTTGGGGTAGTCAGTCCCGAACGGGAGGCTTCAAGGGTTGGCATCGCAGCGACAGCAGCTTGAGCTGACTGAGACGACATCAACAAAGGACCAAAACTTGCGAGAGCCGCTGGAAGGATTCGACAGACAGTTTTCGCAAGGAAAGTCATACGTGAAAAAAAGAAAGATTGATCGAAGGAGGAGATCAACAGACCGCAGCGAGGCGGCACTCGAAATATCAGCAAAAAATAAATTGAACACAACGGGCTCAATGGACGGAACTTTGACGAACACGCTCAATCAGCCCAAGAGCTGATGTGCCAGATGAGCCATTGTCCCTAGGGACTGGCAAGACTCAAATGGGACGCATCCTGCGCCAAAACCAAAGAGGGCCGTCCGTCTCGGCATAGATAAATAAAAGTAATTGCTGCGATCAGTCGTGCTGAACTGTGTTCATTGCAACCGAGACCAAAGCCTTTGCTGCCTCTTCCGCGCCTTGTTTTGAACCAATCGGGCGGATTGCATCGACAAGTTGTTGATCCAGCTCCCATTCTCCTTGATTCAAAGCATGGCGACTAAGAATCTTGTGCTGTCCGAATGATCGAAGACCATTCATGAGGACGGAAGCTTCCGCGAAGCCATCACGCTCCACGACATGCATGCCTAGGTCTTGGCTTAACGCTTCACAAAACGTGCTGTAACCAGGCTTGCCTAGGTGCCGCTCGCAAAAAGGCATAACATCAAAAGGACGCACGCTTTCGGGCAAAAGAGTGACATTGGCCTCATATTTCAAGTTGGCCCGAAGGTGAGGAGCCACGGGGGCTGGCATCAAAAAATGATGATGAGGCCAGAGACGAAATAGGGCAGGGTCAATTGCTAGACCAAGGCCCCCAAATCCAACAAGCACGAGGGGCTGTTGAATCGTGTCCAAGTGCGCTCTCAATGGAGCAGGAAGCTCGCGCAAGGCAGACACGGTGAGACCTAACGGCTGCTCATCTAAACCCCAAGGCATCGCCATTGAAAAGGGGCAGCGCAACAGCAGCTCACCCTGCCGATATTGAGCGCGAGCTGCTGCTGCGTATTCGCTGAATCGACCACCAAGCGGCTCATAAATGTCATCCCAACCGAAATTCCCCATCCAAACCAAAGGAGCTCCCAACCGTTCAGATAGAACTGCTGCTGCCGGAGGAATGTCACCTACAACAAGCACTGGAGTGTTCTGCTCACCAATCCAGGCAACCTCTTGATCGATTCGTTGTGGCAGATCAGTCTCCAGAGCCTTCAAAGACGCCAACGTCTTCTCTTGATCAACGCCGAGGGCATCGGCCTGGATCATTCCCACATCCCACCCAACGAAGCGTTGCTCTACGGGCACAGCAGCGCAGACGAGCTTTAGAAAATCAGCAGAGACATTGGAACTGACTACAAGCCTCCATGACGGCTTAAGGCGGTGCAAAGCGCACAGAACAGTGGCTTGTCGTGCAGCGTGACCAAAACCATGGCTGCTTAGGCAGACATAAATCAGCATGGCGATCGACTTTCACTGGGGTGCCGCAACAACGTTTGTTCATAAGCGAGGGTTCCATTTGGATGGAACCAGCGATGACTGACAAGGCTGAGATGACGCCCCTCAAATTCAACCCAGGTGAAATGGATCAAGGTTTGCCCAGCTTCGTCTGAACCCGAGCGAGGAACGCAGGCGGCATTGACGTAGGCGGTGCCATAACGATCACGATGGAAAGTCATCCGTTCACCCTTGCCTCCTCTGAGGCTGTGGTGCATGTGGCCAAATACCACAAGATCTGCGGCTCGGCGGCGACGGAGGGTCTCAACAGCGATCGCTAGATCGCGATCACCCCAGTCGATGTGGGGATGCTTCCAATCCCGACCACAGATGCTGGACGCATCAGATCCAAGACCAGTAGGCCCACTGTGAGCAAGCAATACAAGTGGCCAATCCTCGGGAGCATGGGACGCCGCTTTAACGATCCGATCCACTGACTCCTGTTCCGTGACTGGGCCGAAAACGCTTTGCACCGCTTCAGAGATATGGAAACCACCTCCTGAACTGCATTGAAGGCCGCCAACAATGGCAACGGCTGGTGACGACCAATTGCGCAATTTCCAGGAGCAGTCGAGATCACCCAACATTGAAATCTGCTGCCGCAGTCGTTCACCAGTGCGATCTCTGCCCCGGTCGTGATTACCAAGAATCACGGCGCAGGGGAGCTTTAGACGTGTGATTGCCTTCACTAAGCGCAAATCACCATCACTCAAGTCGCCCACGAACAAAAGAGCATCAGGACGTAACTGCTCGAGCAGTTGTTCGTCGTGACAACTCCAGTCACCGTGAAGGTCTCCGGCTATGGCGAGGCGCAATCTGGTCAGGAGTGGTGCCTAGGCTTTGGACATCCTGCCCGATGTGGCCAGAATGTCTGCAATCAACACTGAGACAGATCTAGGGATCAGGATCATGAAAGACGCTCCCAGTGATCTCGTAAGCGCCATCAACCAGCTTCGAAGGGATCGGAACGCCATCGTTCTGGCGCACTATTACCAGGAGCCAGAAATACAAGATATAGCTGATTTCATTGGTGATTCCTTAGAGCTTTCACGAAAAGCAGCCAACACAGATGCGGATGTGATTGTTTTTTGTGGCGTGCATTTCATGGCAGAGACAGCAAAAATTTTAAGTCCAGAGAAAATTGTTCTGCTACCTGACAGCGAGGCAGGATGTTCACTAGCAGATGATTGTCCAGCCGATGATTTTGAGGCATTTAGAGCAAACCATCCTGAGCATTTTGTTGTGAGTTACATCAATTGCACAGCAGCTGTAAAAGCGCAAAGCGACTTGATATGCACAAGTAGTAATGCGGTTGACTTGGTCAATCAACTTCCATCTAATCAACCGATTCTATTTGCACCAGATCAGAATCTGGGTCGTTGGGTGCAACGACAAAGTGGTCGTGAGCTCACATTGTGGCCTGGACGCTGCATCGTTCACGAAACATTTAGCGAAGAAGCGTTGTTGAAACTAAAGCTAGAACACCCTGATGGAGAAGTCATTGCACATCCTGAATGTATGGAAAACCTTCTAGACCTTGCCGACTTCATAGGCTCAACCAGCAAACTCCTAGCGCATGCTCAAACAAGCTCAGCAACAACATTTATCGTGCTCACCGAACCCGGAATTTTGCATCAAATGCAAAAGATGGTTCCAAATAAAAGGTTTATCGATGTTCCGGGGCTAGACGGGTGTAGCTGCAATACATGCCCGTATATGCGAATGAATACACTCGAAAAACTATGGCATTGCCTAGAAACACTGGAACCCAAGATTGAAATGGACGAAAACCTTCGAGTCAAAGCATTGGCACCAATACAGAAAATGCTGGAGATGAGCAAATAGAAAAATTAAATAACCACTCTTCAATAACAAAAGGGACAATACAATTGACGCTCGAAAAGAATCATAAATAAAGATCTCATCAGAAAATCAATACACATAGCTATGATATGCAGAAAACCATTGCTCAGCAAAAACAGCAAACGAAGTAGAACAATACAACAAATGCAATGTCAATTCATCATGGATTACCTGAAACCGAAAAAGGGTAAAAGAGTTCAACAATTAAGAAACTGCTCATCATTGAAATGAGCTGCACTTTTACAAGGAAATGCAAAGCGAATCAAGACAACTAAATAAGTCATAGACACGATCAACAAAATAATCTTAAAAAGCCAATGGAGAACCACATTGAGAGAGAAAATTCGACAAAATAAGGTATGGCGGTTCTTGAGCAACGAACTGAAGGTTTGTACTGCCCTGCAGCAGGGGTATGGATTGATCCAACGCGTCCAGTGAAACGAGCACTCTTGACCCATGCCCATGCAGATCATGCAAGAGCTGGGTCTGAAGAATATTGGGCGGTGAAACAGTCGGAAGGGGTTTTAAGACAACGACTAGGACGGGAGATCAAGCTTAATGCAGTGAGCTATGGAGAAACACTCATCATTGGAGAAGCAAAGATATCGTTTCATAGTGCGGGGCATGTCTTAGGAAGTGCTCAGATACGTATCGAAGTAGGAGGCGAAGTATGGCTTGTGACAGGCGATTACAAACGATGCCATGACCCAAGTTGCGAACCATTTGAAGCGGTGAAATGCGATGTACTGATCACAGAATCAACCTTCGGTTTGCCGATCTATCACTGGAAGCCAGGAAAGGAAATAGCAGCAGAAATTTATAAATGGTGGAATGATGAAAAGGATCGTCCATCATTATTGTTTTGCTATGCATTTGGAAAAGCACAACGCGTACTAGCCGAACTAAGTGGACTGGGAATCAATGAGGAAATTCTCCTGCATGGAGCTGTGGAAACGGTGACACGACACTATCGTGAAGCAGGAATCAACATGGCTAAAACACGTCCAGTGAGTGAATTAGAACGCAAGAATCCACTCAGAGGCAGATTAATCATTGCTCCCCCATCTGCATATCGATCCAGTTGGATGAAGCGATTTAAAGAACCACAAACAGCTTTTGCATCAGGTTGGATGGCTGTGAAAGGAGCGAAAAGAAGAGGTGGTTACGAAAGGGGCTTCGTCCTAAGTGATCATGCAGATTGGTCCGGTCTCATAAAAACAATTAAAGAAAGTGAAGCCAAACAGGTCTATGTCACACATGGACAAGAAGATGTGATTTCACGATATCTGCGGGAAGTAGAAGGCATCAAAGCAAATCCACTCAAATCATTAAGCTGAGGTTCAATTAATGCGCAATGTTAGCTTTAGAACATTTGGAAACTTGATAAACACCCTTGAACAGTGCAATTCTACAAAAAAGAAGATCAACCTAATTAGTACATTCATAAAGGATATTGATCCAAGAGACGGATCATGGATACTCCTATTATTGATGGGCAGTCGACAGAAAAGACTGATCACAGGTCGACGTTTGAAAGAAATTCTACAAGCATCCTCAAAAATGCCCTCGTGGCTTATTGATGACTGTTTTGCTCAAGTGGGAGACTCCGCAGAAACAATTAGTTTATTATGGCCACAATTAAAGAATGAACTTACTACCACAGATATTGAATTCGAGGAGAATGACAATAAATTGTTTAATGAGACAAAAGAGTCAAAACCCCTTCATTGGTGGATGGAAACCTTGCTGCCAGAGATTAAAGATTCAACAGAAACAACACAACAAAGATTAATACTGAAATTGTGGAGTGAAATCACAGACCAAGATCACTACTTAACAAATAAACTAATCACAGGTGGATTCAGGAATGGTGTGTCAAAAGGCCTCGTTGTTAAAAGTATTGCACAAGCATATGAACTAGATGAAAGCACCGTACTTGAGCGTCTGATGAAACCAATGGAAATCAATAAAGTATGGTTTCAAGAATTAACTCAACAAGTGTCGGAAAAAAGAACAGATCGTGGAGCCATTCCCTATCCCTTTTACCTAGCAAGTCCTGTTCAGATTGAAGACATTAAAGAAACCCCACCAGCTGATTGGAGATTGGAATATAAATGGGATGGTATTCGTGGACAATTGATAAAAAGGGACACTGGCGCTTATCTATGGAGTAGAGGAGAAGAACTTGTGAATCATGTATTTCCTGAAATAATAGAGATGGCAGAAGATCTTACTGATGGCACGGTGCTAGACGGTGAGATATTATGTTGGCAAAAAGATATAAGCAAACCGATGGCTTTTGCGTCGTTGCAACGCAGGCTTGGACGGAAGACAGTGAACAAGAAGTTATTGAAGGAGTGCCCAACAGTATTCATGGCATACGATATTTTAGAACATAAATCAACAGATATTAGAGCGTACGATCTAAGAGATAGATTAAAACTTTTGGAGTGTATACAACAAAGCTGTAATCATCCATGCTTAATGATGGACAGTGAAAAAAAGTTTGCAGAATGGGAAGAACTAACTAAAATAAGGGATCGAGCACGTCTCGAAGGTGCCGAGGGTTTAATGATTAAAAAAAACAGCTCACACTATTTATCAGGCAGAAAAAAAGGATATTGGTGGAAATATAAACATGATCCTATGACTCTTGACGCAGTTTTAGTATATGCACAAGCTGGAACGGGTAAAAGGGCAAATCTTTTTACTGACTATACATTTGGATTATGGGATGACAGTAATAAAAATTCAAGGGATCGAAAACTAGTAACTTTTGCAAAGGCATATTCTGGACTAAACAATTCTGAGTTAATGGAATTAGACAAATGGATACGCGCTCATACAATCGAACGATATGGACCAACAAGAGTCGTTGAGCAGAAACAGATTTTTGAAATCGCCTTTGAGGGCGTTATGGAGTCAAAACGCCATAAATGCGGACTTGCAGTACGATTTCCAAGAATCCACCGATGGAGAATTGATAAACCAGTTATGGAAGCAGACTGTATCGAACAAGCGCAAGCATTATTAAAGCAAGTTATATAATGCAAATTAACTCAAAAAATATAGGTTATAAGATGAAAGAGTCTATTGTAAGGAAATGAGTCAGATGAAAATCAAGATAAGATCTGTCTATCTCAACAAAGTACATATCAAGCGCAGAGGAGCACAAAGTAAAAGCTTATACAAAAGGCAACCAATCAATCATTACCAATGAAAAAAAAATCAGGATGTGATGGAGGTCATACAACTGAAGATCTACTCAAACCGATCGAGAGTTGGTTTACACATCAAGGATGGACAGCATCTACCTTTCAAAGACAAAGCTGGCATTCCTATTTAGATGGTGCGAGCGGTCTCATCCAAGTGCCAACTGGATCGGGAAAAACCTATGCAGCAGTGATGGGTCCCATTGCAAGGATCCTGTCTGAAGAAACAAGTCCAAAAGGACTACGAGTGCTCTATCTCACTCCCTTAAGAGCTCTAAGTCGGGATTTGTCGCTAGCAATTCAGGAACCAATCCATGCGATGCAGTGGCCAATACGTGTAGGGACAAGGAATGGAGACACATCCTCAACAGAACGAGCCAAACAGCTTAAAAGTCCACCTGAAATCTTAGTTACTACACCAGAATCACTCTGTGTATTAATGAGTAATCGAAAAGCAAAAGAATTATTTGATGGATTGCATACAGTCATTCTGGATGAATGGCATGAATTAATGGGAAGCAAGCGCGGAAGCCAAACAGAATTGGCATTAAGTTGGCTGAGACATCAGCAACCTTCATTGCAAACATGGGCATTGAGCGCCACAATCGGAAATATTGAGGAAGCTACTGAGCATGCATTAGGAATCAGTACTGCAAATAAAGTAATAATAAATCATGCACCAAAAAGAAAAACAACAATTAGAAGTATAATCCCAGAATCCATTGATGGATTTCCCTGGGGTGGACATCTAGGCCTACGCAATTACGAAGGACTCA
Organism: Synechococcus sp. MVIR-18-1; assembly: GCF_014279835.1. NCBI lineage: Bacteria > Bacillati > Cyanobacteriota > Cyanophyceae > Synechococcales > Synechococcaceae > Synechococcus > Synechococcus sp. MVIR-18-1. Next base: position 1,269,239 of record NZ_CP047942.1, read on the forward strand.
TTGCAAAGCTAGATCCGAAAATAAGTACATTACTATTTACAAATACACGGAACCAATCAGAACGATGGCACCAATGCTTACGTTATGCATGCCCGGAAATGGAGGGGTTACTAGCTCTTCACCATAGTGCAATAGATCGTTCTGAAAGAGAAGCTATTGAAGAAAATATGAAAATGGGGTTAATCCGTTGGGTGGTTTGTACAAGTTCACTAGATCTAGGAATTGACTTTCAACCTGTAGAAAAAATTGTTCAAATTGGTAGTCCTAAGAACATCGCACGATTACTACAAAGAGCTGGGCGTTCGGCTCATTCCCCTGGAGGAGAATCACAAGTACTATTTATGCCCACAAATGCATTAGAACTCCTAGAGCTAAGTGCATTAAGAAGAGGCCTAGACAATGATTTAGTAGAAAATAGAAAAACGCCTAGTAAGCCGCTTGATGTACTACTTCAACATTTAACTACATTGGCATGTGGACCAGGCTTTAATCCTGAAGAGACACTCATAGCAATCCGTAGAACAGCTTCGTTTGCTTCATTAGAAGACGAAGAATGGAAATGGTGTCTATTGTTTCTCGAAAAAGGAGGAGTCTGTTTAAATGCATATACACGCTTTCGTAAACTTGAATGGAACGCTATTGAAAAGCTGTTTTTTGTAAGTGATCAATCAATAGCCCGACTTCATCGGCTGAATATTGGGACGATCACTTCTGCACCTTCCGTGCGTGTTCGCTTTAGTCGTGGTATCTATCTTGGACATGTTGAAGAGAGTTTCATCAGTCAATTAAAACCAAAAGATGTATTCTTCTTTGCAGGACGTCAATTAGAACTTATCAGAATGAAAGAAATGACAGCCTATGTAAAAACAACAACCAGGAAGAGTTCAATGGTTCCAGCATGGGCAGGAGGTCAGATGGCCTTATCTGATCTTTTGACGACTCAGCTGAGAGAAGAGGTATCACGAGCATCCAAGTTAATTCTAGATACACCAGAGTTAATGTCTTTAAGACCCTTGATCGATCGACAACTGGACTTGTCAATGATTCCTAGTGAAAATCAGTTTTTAATTGAAACATGTATTACCAAGGAAGGACAACATCTTTTCGCCTATCCATTTGAAGGACGTTTTGTTCACGAAGGACTAGGCTTTTTATGGGCATCACGCCTATCAAAGTATCAAAAAAGTACAATCACTGTATCAGTAAATGATTATGGATTTGAACTTTTAGGGCCCAAACAATATCCATTAAGCAAACTAGTTGAAGAAACTCTAGAAATTCTATTGGATGATAAAGATCTAGAGGAAGACATTGAAAATGCATTAAACTTATCAGAATTGTGTAAACGACGCTTTCGAAGTATTGCTCAGATATCAGGACTAATGATGCAAGGATTTCCAGGTAAAAACAAAAGTAGTGGACAGTTGCAAATCAGCGGATCTCTACTGTGGGATGTATTCAATAAGCATGAACCAAAGAATCTACTGCTAAGGCAATCACGATTTGAAGTACTAAATGAACAGCTTGAGTTACCTCGTTTAAAAAAAGCATTACAACGAATACGAAAAGGTGACATTATCCATAGTGAAATCGTTAGACCAGGTCCACTAGCGTTTCCACTGTTAGTTGAGCGATTACGATCTCGGCTCAGCAATGAGTCAATATTAGAAAGAGTCACAAGAATGCAAAATGAAGCGTTGCGGCATGAAAGGTAACATAATTATTGAAAACGGCAGAATAACTAGTGATTAGATAAAATAGCATACTTATTTGTATCCCAGGTCAAATTGTTTCAAGCTGCCAGTTGAAAGCTATTTAAATTTAGGAAAGGAATGCAAGCAGTGCAAAGCTTAAATACCTAGAATATATAAGTTGTAGTGATTCAATGCCAATTGAAGAAAATGTATCGGATTACCCAAGGCCACCATTGATTGAGCTAGTGAATGGGAATGTCTCGGTTCGTATTGCTGATGAAATTATTGCTGAGGATACCCGCTACGTGCGTGTATGTGAAACCTTTCACCCACCAACGATCTATATCAATCCAAAGGCTTTTGTCCATGGCTCTCTACAACAAATCTCTGGACGTGGCTCATTTTGCGAATGGAAGGGAGTAGCTGAGTATTGGTCACTGAGCAAAGCTGATGGAACAGATTCACGATCACGTGCTGGATGGAGCTATCCAAGACCAACAGAACGTTTTTCACTCCTTAAGGATTGGATAAGTCTGTACCCCCGATTAGTTGATGCTTGCATTTTGGAAGGTGAACATGTTTCACCTCAACCTGGTTCATTTTATGGTGGGTGGATTACAAGTTGGACGATTGGGCCCTTTAAAGGCGACATAAACCATCCGGAGTTAATCTGATGAAATGCAAGGAACAATTAACGAACTTACTTCAATCAGATCCTAAAAGTTGCTTCATTCCATCATTGATCGAGGAATTTGAATTGCTATCAAGGGTTAACCTTGAAACTGATATAACATTACTTAAGGGAGTTTGGGAATTAAAATGGAGTAGCTCAAGTCAGCCTTGGCTTAAGCAAGCTCCTTGGCTTGAAAATCTCCAGATTCTTGATCCAGTACAAAAAAAAGGGGTTAATCTATTACGTTTAAGTGCTCCCATTGGCTCTGTAGTGGGGATTGCTGTTGAAGCTGAATTGTCGATCAATAGCACCAATCAAGTTGGCGTACAGTTTAAAAGAGGCGGCTGGCTTGGTCCCTCTTTAGGCAATGGATGGAGACCAAAGCTTTTAGCTACGATTAATCAATCCTTTCCTGCTTGGCTCGATATCACAGGGTTAGATGACTCACTTCGGATTTGCCGTGGAAATGCGGGCACGTGCTTTGCGCTGCTGAAGAGAACCGATTTAGCAGTGAATGACTGGATTCCTCAATCCATAGGAAAAGGGTAGAAATCGATCTAGATAATTTGTAGGTCAGCTATTTCTTAAAAGCTTTTTATCATCTACAATTATTGACAATTCAACAGGTAAAAGCACCTGCAAGCGAACAGGTAACAGTGGGGATAATCGTCAAGCGACGTACCTATTTCAATTGAGCTTTCCTCCTTCACAATAAATTTGCTTTGATCCATCTCATCGGGGAGCATGAAGGTTGTTTTGAGTGTACGCTGTAACAAGTACGGTTAAACAAGATGAGGTATCGTTCGCTTCTACTAGCAATATTTCTGGTGTTCATTTCATTGACAATATCTTCTTATACAGATGTCAATGGAGACTTTCAGCGGAAAGGGATAGAAAAGCTGGAATTAGGTAATTACAATGGAGCTATTGTTGACTTCAGTAAGGCGATCGAAATAGACCCTAATGATGCAGTCACTTATGACTATCGAGGAGTTGCAAAGGCTAAAAAAGGGGATTTTTCCGGGTCAATCATTGATTATGATAAATCTATAGAATTAGACCCATATCGAATTGATACATACGGAAATCGTGGAATTGCGAAGGCTAGATCTGGCAATCTAAATGAAGCTATTTTAGATTTTGATTCAGCAATCTCAATTGATCCAAACAATGGTAATGCATTCTTCAACCATGGAATGTCAATGGATATGACTGGAGATTTAATGACTGCTTGTCTAGACTGGAAAAGAGCTGTAGAGCTGGGCGATGACAAAGGAAAGAAGTTTGTAGAAAAAAACTGTTTGAAATCAAGCTAAAGCGCAGTATTCAAATCATAACATTTTCGCTAACAAATCTATAAGCTCTTATATCATGATGTACTTTTAAATGTTAATCACTCTCGGGTAACTCATCAAATTCGGGCTTGCCAACAAGCAATATATCACAATCTATTTCATTGATTTGCACAACAAGTATTCGCCTTGGGCTTTCAAAAAATTCCTTTTTTGCTGTACCTATGGCATCAACTAAATCATCTATTGTGACCATTGCACCATTTGCGACATCCTTCTTAGCCTCATCCCACATCAAACAAAATTCATCTACCTCATTCATATGAGACATCATCATTTGCTTCATAGCTTTTTCAGAACCGATCTGTAATGACAGTTGGCTATATTTTTTAACTAAGGGCGAAGACATTGACATCGACACCTTTAGGTGATTCGATAGTCCTGAAATATTTATTTCTATTACCTCACAGTTTGGATTAATAATAATACAAGGAATCGCCATATCAAATAGTTCATGACTTATTAGTCTATTCCAATGATTTTCAATCTCTGACCAATTCTTCTTCAATTGAAAGAGCCTATTCCAGTGGGTAATACATGGTCAAAACCAGAGTTTTTTTAATAAGATTGGAAATATATTTTAACTAAAGAGTCATAGAAAGAGTTAGGCTTTGAAAATGAAAGTATAATACAAAGCAGGAATTAGTCAATTAATGCTTGCTGGTAATCCTTAATCGACTCTTGCAGCCCTATTTTCTTTAATCTTTCAAGGAATAGCTGACCTTTCGTGGGAAGTCCTCCTGGATGGTTTAGTTCATACCCCGTGACCTCTTCCAGTCCGATAGATGCCAATTCATAAAACGATGTACTAATTAAAAGTGTAGCAATTTCTGCATTCTGAAAATTATTGAGTGCATCAAGTTCTGAAGCCTGGTCTACTAAGTCCATACGAATTGGATATTTGGCAAACTTAACCAGCATTTGAAAATCAATTTTTGACTGAAGCCATGGTCGGCATACATCTTCATAAGCAAGGATTAATTCTCCAACAGGTGGACAGAACGCGTTAGTATCTAACTGTTTTGATACATTATTTATACCCCTATCCTCAATGATAATTCTAAGTAATTCAATCGAGAAATCATTGTATGACAAACAGAAAAAACCTTCTCGTAACGATTGAATCGAGGCTTCTGTTGCTCCATCACAAAACTCAGCGATCAGTGGTTGAAGCTTATTAAGTAGCTCTTGTGCCTGAGTCGCTGTTACAGAGATCGGTTCATGAGAACTTTGATCGTTCTTATTTGCAGAACGCGAGACAAGCCATTGACTTGGTGCAGTCGTGAACTCAGATGGAACCTTGGAATATGCATTTACTTCAGTTAGAGCCGCGAGTGCCATATCGACAGACTGGTATCCAGCAGCCTCAGCCTTTAATTCCCAATCAAATTTTTCATGCAACGCCTTTTCAATGGTTAGGACAACTGATGCGAGGTCTAGCTCCGTATCGCTTACACCAAGTTGAACAGCCAAACTCCTCAACGTCACGAGCTCTGCATCGGCGATGAAAATTTGATTCTTTAGCTCATCAAGCAATGGCTTACCTACCTTTCATGAAATAGTAATAGAGGAAATAGCTTCTTGCTGGACATAAGCGTTGAAGCCTATCTTTAGCTGCCCCTTGATCCGGACGCAGCTATGCGCTTTATGATGTTGCCGCGTTCGAGGCATGACTTCCTCATTGGCCATGTTCAGCATGGTATAAACACTCACGAATGAGTCCACAAGGCTGTAGTAGAGTCTTCACATAACTACATACTTCCCCGTGTCAGGTTATTCGACGAAATTTTTTGCTCTGAATGCGCCTCTAGTTATTGATACGACAGTAGTGCTTTTGGCTTTATCACAGCTCACAGCCTTGAGAGTTGCTAAAAAAGATCAAATCTAAGCTATGACTATTGATCAACACTGTAAAAGCCAACAAAGCACAGCAGACAGAAATTTTATGGATTTTAAATTTACAAAACCAGGATCGACAGAACAACTAAAATCTCTCGAGAGTCTTCATACATTAGTTTGTCAATGGGTAGTGTTCTTTCATGGTGATGAAAGCTATGATAAAGAAAAAGTTTCATTAAAAGAAGCTATGTTCTCGAACATTTACTAGGCTGTCAAGATTTTCTCTCTATTTTTTGTACCTATCAATTCATTTGCGTGATAATATTTTTCAACTGAATCGTGCATTAGTTTGATTTTAGTCATTCTACGGTTTTATTTTTTACGAGTTTGTTGGATTTCAAATAATATTCAATTTTTTTATCATTTGGAAAATACTTTTAAGTCATAATTACACCTATCATTTATAGTCGTCTTTCATTCTTCAAATAACTACTGAGCTTAATACTCAGGACAATAACTGCTGGTACTAAAGTGATTAGGTTAGCAAGCAAAACTGGACCATCATCTACCATCCACCCATAGATGGACCAGAACGTCACACCAGCTGTAAATAGTAGATACATTCGTAATGAGATCGATTGCGTATCTCTGCTTCGTAGCGTTTTTAGCGCTTGTGGAAAAAAGCTGACTGTTGTTAAAGTTGCAGCTATATACCCAATCAAATCAGCATTCATGAAAAACCAGGAAGTAATATACTATCCTATAGTAACAATCAAATGAAAACACAAAAACTATCTAATAATAAAAATACTAAGCAGTGAACTGAAATATACGGGAATTAATTACTGAGTGGCAACCATCTTCCTGCCATCATTGGAAGGTGGTGAAACTAATAAGAGATCTGCTCGAGACTCCCCCATTTGAACAATCAGCATCTTTCGTGGAGCTGCAATAAAACCTTTATTAGCGACATCCATTGCGTGAAGGATGTCATCAATATCACCTAAGGTATCATTTCGAGACAGCTGTTTGATCAAGGCAAGCTCTTCAAAAAACTTCTGGCTGTTGCTTTTATATGTATCCATCATTTTGCTCCTTGCAGCTTCTACTCCATACTCAACAGCGTTTTGAAGATAATCCTTCAAGAGTTGTCTCGACAGCGTTGGAGGCATATTAATATAATCTATTAAGTCAAAAAGGGTTGTTTCAAATAAGTCTCCATCTTTATCTATCAAAACACAAGGAGTCTCTAGTACAAAAGTTGGTTGATCTCTTAGACGTATCCAATGATTCTCAATGTCATTCCAGCTTTTAGACATAGGATTTGGTTCTCCGAGAATTACGTAATGTAGTCAATGAAAAATAGTGGCTAAATGTTGAATATCCAAAAGGCTTTATTAAGGCTCGATTTAAATTATCAAGTAGATCTATTTAATAACCATATTGCAAAAATTATAAATTAATGAATTTACCCATTCATGATAACCAATTCTGATGCGATTCCTGCGGAATATTTGATTCTCCACACATATCTCTTTTGCAATAAAACCATATTAACAACCAAATGACTAGTCATCTTGACATGATGGAGGATATATTAACAATCGGCGATTATAATTCTGAGTTCGATTGTCAATCAATTATAGAAATCTATAAGCAGCTTTGATTTAGGGCATTCAAAGCACTAGCATAGGTATTCAGCGTCATTACAGCAGTGGTTTTTCCATACTTAATCGTATTCCTGATTATTTCATTGTTTTTCAAGCCGTTCTGGAATCTCTATCGTCTGTTAATTCATTGGTCTTTTTTACTTATTTTGTCTCCTTGGATTGTAGGAAAAGCGTTGAGTGCACGCTGGGCTGAAGACGATTATGGAAATGGACCAAGATTAATTGCTCTTCCTATAGCATTAGGAGGTTACTGGCTATTGTATGGTTCATATGTTCATCCAGAATATTCGCTATTTCCACTCTTCATTTATTATTTTGTAGCGTGGCCTGCTTTCCGTCATAGTGATGCTTGGGAAAAACTAAACAGGAAATAAAATTTTCATACTCTTGACTTGAACAGACATAGGGTATACATTAATCCAATTTTCTTAAAGTAAATATATGGTTTGGCCTTTAAAATTTTTTAAATATGATAATCAGTCAGTCGTATCCCCAATATCTTTAGAAGTCATTTGTTCTGGTAACCGTAACCCTGTACTTGACTGCAGCTGCTTCAATAATGTAGCAATTGACAGACTGTTCTGCCCATCACGTTCTCCAATCAGATTGACTTCTTCAACTTCGATGGGTTGCACAGTATCGCTTAGCATCGTTAGAAGCGGTTCCAGCTTTTGCAATAGGAACAGACGCTTGGCATCGCTACCTGATCGTTTTAGTGACTCAACAAGATCACGTAATCCTTCTGCTTGAGACCTTCCTTGTTCAATAATTGTTGCAGCTTCACCTTTCGCTTCAGCCATCATTGTTTGACATTCTGATTCCGCAGGAGCGATAACATCAGCTTCTAATTGTTGTAAAACTTGCTTGATACGTTGTTCCTGTACTGGAAGCTCTGCTTCTGCACGAGCCAGCTCAGCACCAATACGTGCCTCTTCCTCAGCAACCAAGGCGTCACGCTTTGTTAGTGCATCCTGAACGCGTTTATTTGCATTCGCTGTCGCAATTGCCAGGTCTTTATCAAGTCGACGTAGCGATGTAATACGTTCGTTTTCTGCACGCTTCACAGCAGATTGAGATTTGGCCTCTGCTTCTGCTATTCGTGAATCCCTCTTCAATTCAACTAGTTGCTTCCTACCAATTGAATCAAGATACAAAACATCATCGGAGATATTTTGAATTTGGAGAGTATCTAACACCAAACCTAGCTTTTGAAGATCGTCTTCCGCTTCCTCTAGTAGCGTTCGTGCAAAGGTTACCTTGTCCTCATTTAATTGCTCCGGAGTTAAACTAGCCATGACACCTCGAAGATTCCCTTCAAGGGTTTCTTTTGCAATATGCCGAATTTCGTCTTGCGATTTCCCAATTAAACGTTCAATGGCGTTATGAATACCTGGTTCGTCACCTGAAATTTTTATGTTTGCAACGCCAGACACGTTTAAAGGAATACCACCACGTGAATAAGCGCTTTCAACTTGCAAATCAATGATCATATTGCTTAGGTCTAATCGCATCACCTCTTCGAGCAATGGGATGCGCAAAGCACTACCGCCTCGAACGGTTCGATAACCAACTGTTTGACCTGATCCAGTTGTGCGTCTAAGACCGGCAAAAATCAAAGCTTCGCTCGGTTGACAGATGTAATACAACTTTTTGAGGAGCACTATGAAGGCCCATACGCCCGCTCCGCCTGTTAGAAGAATAGACAAAAACATTACTGATTACCTCTGTTTGAAAGGGTGTCGATCAGGTCAATACCAAAGATTTCTTTGACTTGATCAAAGAACTGTCGTACGACGACGTGATTCAGCGCTACGAGGCTGGCAAGGCTGGATGCATCGTTGCCATCCAACGTTGTGATCCTTTTCAAATGAAGACGTCCTGGAAGACGTGTGGCGTGATCAAGCACCATTTCAATTTGCTGAAGAAGAAACACAAGCTCTGCTGTGCTGCCTGCCTCTTCCCAAACCTGAGTGAGCAGATCATTCACTAAGGCACTTGCTTTAACGTCCTCCGCCGTTGCAGCAGCCATTCCACGAGCTCTCAGCTCTTTTGCCTTTTGATTGGCTTGAGCTGGAAGGACTTGTTCGGCTTGCAGCCGTAGTCGTTCTAGCTCCGCCCTAACTTTTTGAAGTTTTTGCTCCGCTATCGCTCTAGCTTCCAGTTCCGCTGCTTCTGTTCGCTGCTCTTCAGATCGTGCCTTTTTTTCCATTAAGGCAACTTTGGTTCGCACACCGTTGTCCTTTTCAAGCACGACGGTCTGCGCATCAGTCCGAACCACTTCGGCTTTTTCCTCCATTTCAGCTTCAATCCGCTCGGCTTGACCGATCGCTTCAGCTTCAGCAATCTCAGCATCACGAACGATCTGAGCCACTCTTCTGCGACTGATTGAGTTGAGATAATCAACATCGTCGGAAACGCTTTGGATCTTTAACGTGTCCAGCTGAAGTCCGAGTCGCCTCAGATCATCTCCTACATCCTTGGCAATTTGCTCAGCAAAACGTAGTCGGTCCTCATTGACCTCTTCTGGCGTGAGCTGAGCGAGAACACTACGTAAATTTCCTTCTAGGTTTTCTTGGGCAACCTGAATAATTTCACGAGGATCGCGTCCCAGGAAACGTTCAATTGCGTTGTTACGAACATCAGGATCCGTACTGACCTTCACATTGGCAATGGCCTGAATATTCAGCGGTGTACCTCCATTAGAATAGGCATTTTTTACTTCAACTAAGACTGGTAGCAGCGTGACATCCATACGCCGTGCTGTCTCGAGCACTGGTTTTACAAATGTCCAGCCGCCGTTTGCAACGACGCGATATCCCTTCAAGCCCTGACTTCCCTGATTGGTACGCGATCCCGTTACCACCAGCATCTCGTTGGGTCGACAAATCCGAATCATCCATCGACTTAGAAGTGTCAGTCCAACGAGACTGACGACAACAATTCCAACCCCACCTGCGATTGTGTTGTTTTGATCCCTAGACAGGAAACCAACCGATGGTGAGGGCTGCTCACTGAGCAGTCGTGAAGACATGGGCAACGGGAAGCTGATCCTGGGTTAGCTCCGTAGAAGAAGATTGTCCACAAACCTCACAACCGGTCCACGCGCAGGGTGTATTCATCACTGGCCAGCACGACCACAGCCGTACCTTCTTCAAGTCGTCCCGCGTTGCTCAGGGCTGGTCTTCGAATCAAACTGCCACGCACGCGTAATTCAACAAAACCACGTTCCGCTTGGGTGATAGGCAATGTCACCAAAGCCTGTTGACCAATAAAGTCGTCATTGCGGATGAGTGTGTCTGCCTCCCGACGGCTCATAAGGCGCAACACATGAGATGCAGCCCATCCCATACCCAAACCCATTGAACAAGCAACAAACAAGGAAAGGAATCCACTGTCCTTTGGGCTAAGCAACAACATCAACAGTCCACACAAGCCGAACCCACAGAGACCAAACGACCAAAACGGAGTACTGAATAGCAGGCTTAGGTTTCCGCCCGAACCATCACCATCAAACCCTCCGCCATCGAGACCATTGCCATCGTTATCAAGGGAGAAGGCGATTAAAACTGCTCCTGCAACAAGGCAAAAGGAATAGGTCCAAATCATCGATACTCAGCCGCTGAGTGTTCATAATGGTGGTCTTGATCAATTCTGGACCCATTACTCAAATACGTCTACTACCAATGGTTGAGTTTGATCAGCATATTCATGAGACTAAGGGAACCAAATCATTGAGATCGATGTCCCCTCCTGAAGCACCAACTTTTATTTCATTGAGATTAACAGTCTAAGAAAAGTATCTTTCCTCATCTCCACTGGTGTGACACCATGAATGATCAAAATTTATCCTCCCTACAAAACTGGAATGCATTTTGGGATTATCACCTCGGAGCCTGGGATGGGCAATGGACACGTTATAAACCAAGTGGAGAGTTGTCAGAATCCTTCTTAAGTAATCGATCGTTTGAATCCGATCCTGAAAAAAAGATTATTAATCAATTTAATCAGTATTTCTATAATCATGGCGAGCATGAGGAAAAGCATTGGACGTACAGCTTCAAAGATCACTGCAAAAAAGATGGATTCATGCATCCTGCGAGCGACTATATGCGGGGATTGGCTTTTCGCGATGGATCTGCTGCATGGCTTGTTCTTCAGGCCAAAAAAGAACAATATTTTCCAATGGAGCTTTTTCTTACCAACAAGAATGTTCGCTGCAGCGTTGGCATGCTTTATGGGGTCGATGGTGAACTTCAAAGAACAGCTTGCATTCGTGAGCGACGTAAGGATCTTGATGATTCATCGTGGTCGAATACAAGTGAGCTTGTTCCACCTTGGGAAAACAGAAACCAATGGCATGGAATCACTCAAATTATTGATACTGATTTGACTCGATCTTCGATTAATACCACGTTCGAAATGAAACCACAAACGAATGAAGAAGAATATTTTTTCCCTGATAACATTGTGTTACGTTGTCCAGCAAGAATCACTCTCAACCAAAAATTTACAATTACCGGGATCTGGCTTGAATCCAAAAATCATCTGAAAACAATCAAAGCATTCTATGGGAATGATTCAAAACTAATTGATGTTCGCTTCAGTATTTACAACCATAAATAGCTTTTGCACTTCAGCATGAGTCATGCATTCATGATGAGTAACTGATAGGCTTCATTGACTTTACGAAATGAATCGGGTGAACCGCCAAGATCTGGATGATGTTGTTTAACTAAGCGCCTATAAGACTTTTTAATAGAGTCTTGAGATGCCCCATGCTTGAGACCTAAAACTCGGAGTGCTTCGATGATTGATAACTCCGTAGATTTATTTCCTTCACCGTAGGACTGGTAGTTGCGATCTGAAGCTCGCTGATCAGACCTTGTTCTGCGACTTTTTTGTGAGCTCCTTTGTCTATTTTTTAATTCAAAGACAACCCGTTGTGGGTCTTCGTCAAGCCATTCACGAGACCTAATTCCATACAGAGCAAATGCTGCAAGTACTGCGCATCGCTTTTTTGTGACCGGCTTAAGCATGGCAGCAATTAAATCGGTACCCAGCCCAGGCATCAGCCGATCCAATCGTTGTTGAAGATTGAGATGAGGGTGAAAACTGGCCCGATTCAATGCATCGATTAGATGCTCAAGTTCGCTGAGACGAAGGGCATTCCATCCCTGCTGCTTTGCAAGGGCTTCTCCCCAACGTTCAACCTGTTCAGAAGAGACGGATGGTGCTGTGTCTCCATGCTCTTGTCGACGCGGATTTGAGCGCTGTTGTTGTTTTGACTGGGATTGTGTCCACTGACGCTGACGGAGCACATCAAGCTGCCTTTTCAGCTGCAGAACCTGTCTACGCAGACTGTCATTTTCAGCCAAAAGGGCGTCAACGTTGCTTGTAACCGTCTGACGACGATGCGGTTCTGCCGCTGACGACCATCGCCGAGGATCAAACCCCATTAGCAGCCAAAACAACGCACGGCATGCTCAGCCATCCTGCTCAGATCACCATAGGGTGAACGATCAGACTCTCACAGAGGTTGTTCACGTCCAGCATTCTGACCAAACTGTCTGTGAAGCGACCATCCTTTCAAAACCGACGATTCAGCTGACTTGAGTCCAATCCATAAAATGAATACGATCAGCAGATCGTTCACCATTAAATAGATTTATCATTCTCCATGAATATTATTCTCCTCAAAACGCAAGACTTTCTTAGTGATTCAAATACAGCACACATTCGTGATTATCGATTAACGCATATCTTAAAGGTCTTAAATCCAACTATTGGAGAATCATTAAAAGTAGGCCTACTGGGTGGTGATTGCGGTCATGGCATCGTTGAGTCTATTGATTCACAAGTTGTACGACTTAAGGTTGTTCTAAACCAATCAGCCCCTCCAAGGCATCAATTTGACATTGTCCTTGCCTTACCACGACCAAAGATGTTACGACGAATTTTACGTACGATTGCAGAATATGGTGTTAAGAATTTACACTTGATCAACAGCGCAAGAGTAGAGAAGAGTTACTGGCAAAGCCCTCTTTTGCAACCAGAAAAAATTCAGGAGTCACTCGTTGCAGGCATGGAACGCTCCAAAGATACACTGATGACGAATGTACAATTTTATCCACGGTTCCGCCCTTTTGTAGAAGATCAATTACCCCATCTCTGCGGATCTCGTAGCTGCTGGATTACAGACATGGGTGCAGAAAATTCAGCAATTGATCTTAATATTGCCTCAAAACCCTCTGTCGTCATGATTGGACCTGAAGGTGGATTCGTACCCTTTGAAGTTGATCTGGCAACGGCAAAGATTGCATCGCCAATACATCTAGGCACAAGAGTTCTTAGTGTTGATACGGCAGTCACCACAGTATTAGCTCAGGCATTGCCAAGTATTTAATATCAACGATCCATCAATGATTCAAAGAAGACAAGCAAAAGGCGCATGAATTAGGATGATCTTGAATTGAGGTGGATGCTGCTGCTTAGCAACATTGCGAGTAGAAAACCAAGGAATTGAACCATCACGACTGAAGGACCTGAAGGCAAATTTGTTAAGCCCGAGAAAAGGAGACCTAGCAATGCACATCCACCACCAATAGCAGAAGAAATCATCACATACACTGGAAAACTTCGACTCAATAAACGGCCAGCACAAGCGGGAATCACAACAAAGGCTGAAATGAGCAACACACCTACAGCCTTGATTGATATGGCAACCACAACAGCCAAAAGGATGACAAATGCCAAACCATGCCAACGCGTACGTACTCCCATCGCGCCCGCCAAATCCTGATTCAGTGTGAGCAATACTTGAGCCCGCATACTGAGGCCTAGATAGATCACACTTGCAACAAGAAAGACTGCAATCACAACGATATCGAGTGGACTAATACCGAGGATATCTCCAAACAACAACTGTTGAATACCTCCGCGGTACGTCTTCACGCGACTCAGCACCAGAATCGCTACGGCCAGTGAGCTTGAATAAACAATGTTAAGCAGCGCATCAGTGGGAAGAGCACTGCGTTCAACCAACTGACTCACAAGCAGTGCAAAAAGCACGGCAAAAGGAATCAATACAAGCGTGGGATTCACGCCAAGCAGAATGCCAAGAGTGATTCCCAACAGAGATGAATGGCCTAAAGCATCGCTGAAGAACGACAGCTGACGAAGTACGGCAAAGCTGCCGAGTACTCCGCCAAGGGCACCTGTAAGCATCCCTCCAAGCAACGCCCTTTGCATGAACGGCTCAGACAGAAGGCTCCAAAATTGAAATTCAACCATGGGGCTGAGGCACCATATTGAGGCCGTAAAGCTCTCCTAACCGCTCCTCACTGAGGGTTGCTTGCGGAGTGCCACTGCAGCGAAGACTCCGGTTCAGGCAAAGAACCTGATCGCTGCTGCGTCGAACCATCTCTAAGTCGTGCGAGACCTGCAAAACAGTCCAACCCTCCTCACGGCGTAGGTCGAGCAATTGCTGCTGAAACTGCTCATTGGAATGAACATCAAGACCGGCTTGCGCTTCATCGAGCACGAGCAAGCGTCGTGGACGAACAAGGCAAAAGGCCAGCAGAACACGTTTCAGCTGATCACCCGACAATTCCGTCAGCAAGCGTTTGCGTAGATCACAGGTTTGGGTTCGGTCTAAGGCTCTCAAGACAGCTGCTGTTCTTTGCTTACCCGACCTCCACGGCAGGCTTGGTCCTGGCAAGTCAAACCCAAAGCCCACAAACTCAGCAACACTGAGCGGAATCAACCCTTGAATCACAAGGTTTTGAGGTACATAAGCGATCTGAGCCCGCACAGAACGCGGCAAACAACCATTGGCAGCTATGGGCTGACCCAGCAGCTCAACACGCCCAGAAGCATGGGGAAGCAGTCCAAGCAAAGCAGCGACAAGCGTGCTCTTTCCTGCTCCATTGGGACCGACAAGGGCCGTGTCGCTTTCAGCAGGGAGAGAAAAGGAAACCCCCTCTACTGCCAAACGCCCTCGGCGTTCGACGCTTAGATCATGAACCTGGAGGATTGCTTCTTTCACACTCATCCTTAGCTTCCGAAGGACTGGATAAGGGAGGCCACGTTCTTGTCCATGACCTTGAAGTAAGTATCGGGCTGTTTAGAAGCTTGTTCTGAACCTGTTTCCAGCGGATCAAACGTCACGACCTTGACACCAAGATCTAAAGCCAACGCATTAAAAGAACGGTCACCTTCCTGGGGTTCACTCAAAAGGGCCTTGAGTTGTGACTGCTGTACCTTTTTGGACACGCGTTGGAGATCCTCTGGTGTGGGGTTCATCTCGGGAACATCAACGACAAAATCCGCTTTGAGACCATAACGCTCTGCGAAATAGGGAGCAAAGTCATGGAAAGCGATGAACGTCTGACCCCGGAAAGGCTTGAGCTGGGTTGCAATTGTTGTATTCAAGCCCTTCAGCTGAGAAGCGTATGCAGCCGCCCTTTTTGTGTACCCATCGGCGCAATCTGGATCAGCTTTCACAAGGCCATCACGGATATTTTCGACCTGTTGAACCGCACGGAGTGGGTCCAGCCAAATGTGAGGGTTGACCTCGCCATACTCCTGGTCCCCCTGCTTAGCTTCATCCTGATCGTCGTCTGACCTGATCACAGCCACGCCACGACTTGTATCGACAACTTGAAGCGAGTTATTGTTTGCTGAGGTAATTAATTTGTCTAGAAAGTATTCCATCCCTAGTCCATTTTTTACCAAGACCGAGGCATTACTTAGAGCTGAGATGTCGGCAGGCGTAGCCTGGAAATCATGGGGGCCAAGATTTGGTGGAATCAATGACGTGACAGTGGCGCATTCACCGGCGACCGCTTCCGTGAACAGAGTGATAGGTAAAAACGTTGTAACAACGTTGAGTTTTGATTGATCACTATTACGATTCGTTTTTTGCGATGTGCCACAGGAAACGAGAAACGCCATAAGCAGCAACGCACCAGAAACAGAGAAGAATGATTTAGAACGCAAGAGAGAAAACATGGGAATGAAGAAAATTAAGTTTGAATTTGAAGTAATTTAAAAGTTGAAAGTTGTTTTTACCAATCCACCTAGTTGACTAAACGTATTATCGTTATCATCAAGATCAGTATTTTGACCCTCCGGACGGCTCAAATAGAATAATGCGGGTGTAACACTAATGTTGTCAGTGACCTGGAACTGGTACCACCATTCCCATACATAATTACCATCAGCTGGAGTTAAATCACCTTTCAGACTAGTTGCAAAAATAGGTTGGCCTACAGCCATACCTGCATTGTTGCCTTTCAGGAAGACGTCTGCCCATTCCAGACCAAGATTCCATGACTGACTGGCCGTGACATCTCCAGCATTCTTAGCGTAAACAGAGTTATAGCCATAACCTGCTGAGACAGATGGTATCCAACCACTGTCTTGTGGTTGCCAGGAGCCGCCAATACCCCAAGCATTCATAAAGCTGTTACCACCTGAAAAGTAGTTTTCTGCAGCAAATGGAGTGCCAAAACTACCGGCTAATTCAGATGGACTTTGAACACCTGACCAAATTGCAGCGATGTTCCAGCTTTCTGATTCATAAGCAATTTGTATAGTTCCTGAAGCTTCTGAAAACTCAGTTCCTATACCACCAGCATTGGGGTCTGAACTTGAACCCTGAGCAGCAACATAGTTGGCAGAGACGCTGAAACCGTTGTCAGCTGACCAACTAACACCAGCTCCTGTTCCCAGGTTTTTGTTGTAAGCAGCTGGAGCACCATTTAATGTTGTTATATCCAAGATTGCATCGATTGGATACGCACTAGGCCATACGGCAAGCATATCTTCCTGACCAACACGAGCACCGAGAGTGAAGGTGAGTGAGTCGGCAACAGAAAATTGATAAAAAAGCTTGTCAATTCCTAAATTACTTCCACCATTTTCTTGAAATGCTGTTTCTAAAGTTGACAATGCATTAGGACTGCCTCCAAAAGCAAAATTACCATCGAAGTTACCTGTTCTTAAGACAGTAAGCAATAAATCCTTTCCCGTGAAACTAGTTTCAAGACTTAATTGAAGGTCGTAATTGAACGTAGTAGCGCCAAAATCTCTATTGGCTGCATCTGCTTTTGATTTGGTTCCAGAAAAGTTATTGGCACCAACAACAAACGTTGCCAATCCTGAAAGCTTGGTGGTGGTGGAGAACTGAGTGGCTTCCAGTTCGCCAACGCGGGCTTCAAGCCCGTCAACACGGCCCTTGAGGATGGCAAGTTCTTTTTCGAACTCTTTCATCAGGCGCTTCAGCTCGTCGGTCACTTCGGTGACGCGGTCGAGACAGGCGTTCAACAAAGCAGCCGCTTCAAAGCGGGTCATCGCCCTGTTACCGCGGTAGGTGCCGTTGGGATAACCAGCAACACAGCCGTAGCGCTCGATCAGGTTGCTAAGAGCCTGATAAGCCCAATCGGTTGGGTAAACGTCTGAAAACTGAGTGATGCTGGTGACTTGCTCGCGGCTGCTGGCAACAGAGTGCACCGTGTTTTCGGGCATATCATTGATACTGAGATCAATAACACTGGATGCTTTGCTCTTCGGATTAGCTGTCGAAAAAACAATACTCAAAGTTGCAGGCACAATGAATATTTTCCGAATTAAATTCATGGCTATTTTAATGTTTGTACAATAAGTCCTCCTTTCCATCAAGAAGGAAGAGGTCGTGAATGTTTTTCTCTATTGATCTGCGTATTAGTCGATCAGTGCGACCCAGGCAAAGGCAATTCCGATACCCATCCAGATCCCAGCACCGAGACGACGCCCTTGCTCTCCAAGGTGAGTGATCACGGTTTGCGATAAAGAGCAGACAAGGGCTAATAAAACACCTTGTCCTATTAGCAAACCTAAGAAGTAGGTGATGAGAGGAGTGGGCTCCGCTCCGACAATGGTGCTGCCAAGCAAAAAGCCATGCAGACCAAAGAGCGGCAGAAGCCAGGCAGCTGGAGCGATTGAAAGCGCGATCAGGCCCTCAACCACAAGGCTTAACGACACGAGGGCTTCAGCCCAGGGCGCAACTACATCAGGTAAGGGGATGAACTGAGAAATCAGGCTTCCGCCTAAGCCGATGGCCAGCATTGGAATAATCCAGGCGCTCGGACGCTTAAGACCAATGAATGCGATGGCCAGCAAAAAGAGCAAATGGTCTGGCCCAAGAAGTGGGTGGCCAATGCCACTCACAAGACCCGACCATCCGGTGAGCTGGGTGCTGTCACCCATGCCAAACGGGTGGTGAGCAAAAGCTGGACTTCCCAGCAAAAGGAGAGGAATAATTCCTAGGGCAGCCGTTTTGATCGGCCCCAAGAAGGCCTGTTTCGAAAGAGTCAATTGTCGATCCTCGTCGGTTGTAGATCTGGCGGGCGTTCTGACTGACGGCTCCCGAAGAGACGCTTCACAGCTGCGGGACAGCGACGGAATCACACCGTTCTTTCCCCGTTTCCTTCTCAGGCTGACCCCTGAGAAACCAGTAGAAGAACTTTAGCTCAGTTCTTACAAAATGAGAATCATTTTCATGTTCTCGTTCCTCGGCATTTCGTCCCAGTCAGGCACTACGGATGCAGCCGATTGATATTGAGAGACAACATCCACCCAGAGCATTAGCGATGGACTAAGGAGGAAGACCTTGCCATGATTCGCTGCCGTTGCCGGATCGAACATCATGCCTCATAGCATCCACGACCCCCTGTTCAATCCATTGATTGCACTTGAAACGCTGCGGCCCTGATGCTCGGAGTACAAAGAGCAATCACGTTGAATGAAATTCCATCAAAAGGCAACATCTAAATCAACCGACCACAGCTCTTGCAAACGCATTAACCATGTTAATTGTGCAAACTAGTTGATTAGGATTGAGTCAACATAGACCTCTTTCAACATTATATATACAACAAACCTTTAATCAAACCATGAACTATGCCTGGCTTATTCATTTCTCGAAACGAAAGCAGCTCTAGTTGAATGAATAAACACAATCTTTTTGAAGGATCATGAAGACGAAACCAATGACAAGAGGTAACCTCTAATCAGTTTCAACACTGAACCTCTAAACACTTCATGCAACATCATGAAAAAGACATATGAACATTGACGAGTTCCAGCGAGATCTGTCCAAGCGGATTGGAAAGCGAGTCACCAAAATCTTGACAAGTGATGGCAAGGCCGTACAGGATTTAACCGATCTCTTTCAACCATCACCAGCCGGTTTTGCAGGACAACTCATTGATGTTGATGGATCTCGGCACTCCTGGGTGTTGTGGCAAGAGGCAGGTGAAATGTGGAACTTTCAATCAACATTCATCTCATAATCATTGATATCAGTATTTGGTTTAATGACCTAAAGCAAAAGGAAAAGCCTTAAAGATGTGCTGATCCTGCTCAAAGTGGCGGCTGGATTTTGTCTTTGCATCCCACTCAGCGCATTGCCTAGTGGTGCTGAGACCCCATTAACGTGCAGCGGCCTTGACCTTGTGTCATTAAATAGGGTTTCACCAAGACCTCTGTTTGAAATTCGCTATGCCAGTTCTAATAATTTTCTAGGACAAACCCTTTATCCCAAGGTTGACCACAACTACGTTGTCCCGTGGCCTTGGCACTACAAAACGTCCAACAAGATCTTGCCAAGGAAGGACTTAGATTAAAAATTTGGGATGCTCATCGTCCACTTGCTGTTCAGCAGCTGATGTGGGATGCAATCCAAGACCTTCGCTACGTTTCAGATCCCTCAGTCAATGCTGGACGTCATACCCGAGGCGCTTCAGTGGATGTAACACTCATCAATCAGCAGGGGAGTCCGTTGCGAATGCCAACGGATTACGACGATTTTTCGAAGTCCGCCCATGTGGATGCTGATGGCGTTCTCGCTGACCGCGCCGCCAATGCTCAAAAACTACGAACGGCAATGGAGCGCAGAGGATTTCGTTTCTTTGCCACGGAATGGTGGCATGTCGACTGGCACAACTGGAAATTCCTGCCGGTCATCGCACCCTCATGATTCCGAATCAAACTGTTGTCTGATTCAGAGGGCTCTTTGGCCACCTTTCTTGTTACAGGCGCAAACAGGGGCATCGGTCTTGAATTCTGCCGTCAACTACAGGCTCGTCATGACCAGGTAATTGCTGTATGTCGCCAAGCGTCTCCAGAGCTTGAGGCCATCGGTGTGGAGATTCAGTCCGGCATCGAACTGAGCAGTGAAGCCTCTATCTCCGCGTTAGTTCAGAACTTACAGAGTCGGTCGTTGGATGGCGTCATCCTTAATGCTGGTATTTTGCAATCCATGGATCTCGAGACCCTTGATAGCGAAGGGATCAAACGTCAATTTGAAGTGAATGCCCTAGCCCCGTTGTTGTTGGCGCAATCGCTAGTGGAACTGATGCCCCGAGGCGCAAAGCTGGCCCTGATCACAAGTCGAATGGGTTCGATTGACGACAACACATCGGGTGGCTCTTATGGGTACCGGATGTCCAAAGTGGCGCTGAATATGGCTGGTCGATCACTATCGATCGACCTGAAACCACGCGGAATTGCGATAGCCATCCTCCACCCAGGGCTTGTCAGCACGCGCATGATCAACTTCAATCCAAAAGGAATCAGCCCAGAAAAAGCGGTGATAGGGCTCCTGGCACGAATTGATGAGCTAGAACTCGAGGCCAGCGGGACCTTTTGGCATTCCAGCGGACAACAGCTTCCCTGGTGAATTGATACTTCAAAATGATGAAGCAATTTTCCACCGTTGATTTCAATAGCCGAAGATTGAAATCCTTAATTTTATCAATGAAATAATTATGTTGAACTCTTCAATGCTATGAGGAGATCCTTTTTGCTGTTTCAAAGACGATTAGAAATTATCTTAAAAATACTCCTACATGTTTAGACTGAGATCCTCAAAAGCGATACTTTTTAATGAAAAAATAAGAAAGCAATCAGGACTTATATACATGTAGAGCTAGTTAAACGATGGTTGAACCTAGCTCTACAACTTAGATGATTAACTACCAATCAATTGCCTAAACAGGGGTAGGAAGGAGCATGGAGGGAGAACTCAAGCGGAACCCCTCTGATTTTATTTTTTCATTACTTACTTTGGCATTCATCGCCCGAGCTCCTGGGCTATTTTCATTGGCCCAAATCACAGGAGGCAATCCATCAATATCACAAATTTCATTTGACAATTCGCGCCTACTGAGCTGCATATCGTCAACAAGGTTGTAAGTTCCCACAAGCTGGTTGTTAAAAGCGAAACTCACACCGTTGGTGATATCGACAATGCCACTCCAAGCAGGAACGTCATTCCCATTTTTTGGGATCTGTTCACCAGCTGCCTGTTTGATCATCGAAACCATATCCCTACCGGGGCCATAAATACCTCCTAAACGCATCACGCAGATTTTTGTATCAGGCCGATCAATGGTGAGCAATACATTTTCTGCTTCCACCAACATCGCATTAACAGGGTTTACAGAGTCAACAGATGAATTTTCAGTTACCATCTCGCCGCGATGATCTCCATACACACCAGCAGAGCTGATGTAGGTCACGTGGAGAGGCTGGATGGACTGACGACAACGCAAAGCGCGGGCAAGGTTTCGAATCCCGCTAGAAAAAACCGATTGATATCCATCACCGTTTTGCGTAGGGGCCACGCTGATCAGCAGACCCTGCTGGTCTTCAAGGAATGAAAAATCGCAGTTTGGGTCAGCGAGATCAAGGCTGATCGGTTCATTGACAACGTTGCGCAACTCAGCGAACCGTTGAGAGGTGCGGGTTGTACCAATGACGTAATGGCCTTGGCTCTTCATGTTTGCCGCCACGAAGCTACCGACGTAGCCACAACCAATAACGGAGTAGGAAGACATCTGGCAACAATTGAGTCAACCCATTTTTACAAGTCTTTACCCGTCAAGCGTGAGTCGATCGATACCGTATCGATGACGAGTGAGGCATGTACAGGTGCTTCAGCAAGAATCGATCCGCGCAGGGGTGATTCCCATAACCTCAGGCAAAGCGCTTCCACCGGAGGATTCTTAGCGGTCTTAGGACACCAACGCCTCAATCCCGAGAAGCCAAAAGCCCAACTGAGAAGCGTCTCCAGACCATATTTTTCTTAGCTTGTCCAAACAAAGAAATGGGCGACCGATGATCTGGGGTGCAGCTCTCAATAACCGAGATCGTCAACCGGAAGTAATGGATCAACCTGGCCTCGATCCAAAGGAGCATGCAAAAGCACTGATGGGCTTGCGACGCATCAATGCAATCAGCCGTTGTTCTGCTGGTCTATTTCGTGCCATCGAGGCCCTTGCGATCACGCAACCAGAACAACCACTTCGCGTTTTGGAGCTCGCCTGTGGAGGAGGTGATACAGCCATCGACCTTGCCCTGATGGCTCAACAAAAGGGGTTGGCAATCGAAATTCATGCCTGTGATCTAAACCCTGAGGCCGTTGAGATTTCACGCTCGAATGCGGAGAGGAGAAAAGCAGAAATCACTGTGTTTACTGCCGATGCTTTAACAAAACCCATAGAACACAGCACCTTTGATGTGGTGTATTGCACGCTATTTGCGCATCACTTGGATGAGGTTGACGTGGTTCGTCTTTTAGAAGTGATGGCATTGCGATCTCGGAAACTCGTGCTCGTGGATGATTTAATTCGTAGCCGGATTGGCTTTGCACTGGCCTGGATGGGAACCCGTCTCTTAAGCCGTTCCTGGGTGGTTCATACCGATGGTCCTCTCTCAGTACGCGGCGCCTTTCAACCCGATGAAATGATGAGCATCGCCAAGCAAGCAGGCATGAAAAATGCTCAGATCAAATGCTCATGGCCAGAGCGATACCTGTTGACTTGGGCCCATTCCTGAGATGGACATGTTGTGGGATGTCCTGATCATTGGAGCTGGACCAGCTGGAGGTCTTGCTGCTCTGGATTGTGCCAAGCAAGGATTGCGCGTCATGCTTGTTGAGCAACGTTCGTTTCCCCGCTGGAAAGTCTGTGGATGCTGTTTTAACAACCAAGCTCAAGCGATTTTGAGTTCTCGAGGTGAGACCACCTTGTTTGAAGATTGCGGCGGACAAAGACTGGACAGCTTGCGCCTCGGACTACGCGGTCGTGAAGCATCGTTGGCATTACCGAATGGCTATGTCCTTTCTCGAGAACAATTCGATCAAGCCCTGATCAATGCAGCAATCAAAGCTGGAGCGTCAGCTCGCTTTCAGATGACTGCGCAAGTGGAAGAAGCGAGCCCTAACTACAGACGTGTGCGCCTTAAAGATCATCAAAGTGGGACTACCAGCCATGTCAACGCGCGCGTTGTGCTGGTCGCCGCAGGCCTGTCTCAGCGTTGTCTTCCCCAAAACGAAGCAGGGCAAAGCAGGATTCGCAAGCAATCCAGACACGGTGCCGGATGCGTCGTGGATGATGACACCGATTACTACCCCAGTGGATCTATTCACATGGCCATTGGAAATCAGGGCTATGTGGGATTGGTTCGCAGGGAAGACGGATTGCTGAATCTTGCGGGGGCCTTTGATCGAGATGCACTCTCCCAAGGTCAAGGAGCTGTGGATGCAGCACAAAATGTTTTGAATCAGGCAGGATTTCCAGTGCCACCGGCACTCCAACAAGGGCAACGCTGGCAACTCACTCCTGCTCTCAGCCGCACTTCCAATGTGGTGGCAGGGGATCGCTTTCTTGTGATGGGCGATGCCGCGGGATATGTCGAGCCTTTCACTGGTGAAGGGATGGCCTGGGCCTTAACGGCAGGTGCTGCTGCAGCACCATTCGTACTGGAAGGCCTGGAACGGTGGACTGAAGACTTAGAAATGCGCTGGAAGGCAACGCTTCAGGTGCATATCGGCAGGAGACAAACAGTCTGTAGAGCCTTGTCCTCAGTCTTAAAACGTCAGGCCTCCACAACAGTTTTATTTGAACTTGTGAAACGTTGGCCCTCTATAGCTGAATCGATCGTCTCCAGCCTGAACGAAGAAAAGCTGCCATCGCCCAAAGGTGAGCCATGCCTTTGATGTTTCGTGGTCTAGGAACCGCAGTACCCGAACAGAGCGTCAATCAAACAGAGTCCACAACACTGTCTGAGTGGGTGAGTGCAGATCGTCCCGAACGCGCCTCGCTCGTACGCCGCATTCAGAGACGCTCGCAAGTCCAAACCAGGGGCAGTGTTTTATTAACTGGCGATGCAACCCAAACGATCCATCAACGTTTGCCGTTTTATGGGGTTAATAGCCCAAGGACAGAAGAACGAATGGAAGCGTATCGCCTAAACGCTTCCTTGTTGGCACTCAAAGCATGTAAACGTGCACTCGCAGAATCACAACTCTCTGCTGGTGTAATCACACATCTAATCACGATCAGCTGTACAGGGTTTCATGCTCCTGGCGTTGATTGTGATCTCATCGATCAACTTCAGTTGTCTCCCAATGTCCAACGCACACATATTGGATTTATGGGGTGTCATGCGGCATTGAATGGTTTACGCGTTGCCCGCGCCTTTGTAGAAGCTGATCCAAAAGCTGTTGTTCTCCTATGCGCTGTGGAATTGTGCAGTGTTCATTTGCAATACGGCTGGAATCCTGAACATGTCGTGGCCAATACGTTATTTGCAGATGGTGCTGCTGCTTTGGTCGCTACTCATGCTGAGACATCCAACCCGAAATCAACGTCAGGAAAGGTAGCCCTGCAGGCCTCTGGATCCACAGTGATTCCAAAGACCCATGATTTAATGCATTGGCAAATTGGCGATCACGGATTCTCCATGGGCTTATCCCCCAAAGTACCCGAAGCGATTTCCACATCATTGCAACCATGGCTGAACAAGTGGCTTCATGCCAGTGGAACGGATCTCAATAGCATCCAACATTGGGCCATTCACCCTGGAGGGCCAAGAATTCTTCAAGCGTGTGCTGAGTCATTGTCACTTAGTGACGATCAACTTGCTCACTCAAGAGAGATTCTGAGTCAGCATGGAAATATGTCGTCAGCAACAATATTGTTTGTTCTTGATCAGATGCGACAACATGATTGTCATGGACCATGTGTCGCGCTTGCGTTCGGCCCAGGCTTATGCGCAGAGGTTGCCTTGATCACCCTATAAAATTATTAAAAGGATCTGCATAGTCGCACCTTTTAATGATCACGATTCCAATCGAGGGCTCCTGCTTATTATCATTAGCGTGTTGTTGAGCAGATAGAGATGAAACGGTTTTATTCAGGAGTTGTGATGGCGCTATTTTTTGCCATCCTGCCTCTTTCGGTGGAGGCACAGCAAACAGCAGTTGCTGTGGAGCCATCAATGAATTCTGAGTCCATTCCTGACATTGCCATTTATCGCTCTGAGAGCTGTGGCTGCTGCACAAAATGGGGAGAACACGT
The DNA here is from genome assembly GCF_014279835.1 of Synechococcus sp. MVIR-18-1. Taxonomy (NCBI): domain Bacteria; kingdom Bacillati; phylum Cyanobacteriota; class Cyanophyceae; order Synechococcales; family Synechococcaceae; genus Synechococcus; species Synechococcus sp. MVIR-18-1. The sequence continues at coordinate 1,294,871 of NZ_CP047942.1, forward strand.
AGAAACAGCAGGCTTCAGGATCCAAGACAAGGTGGTCGAGAATATGGAGACTTTCAAACAAGCCAATGGCATTACCCCGGAGTTGTCGTCTTGCCACACAGCGGTTGTTGATGGCTATGTCGTAGAGGGCCACGTTCCGGCAGCATCCATCAAAAAAATGTTGCAGCAACGGCCAGACATTAGAGGCCTAGCAGCACCTGGAATGCCGATGGGATCTCCTGGAATGGAAACAGCAGGTGTTAAAGCTGAAGCTTTTGATGTACTTGCCATCGCACACGACGGCACGACCACTGTCTTTGATCAGATCAGGCCTTAGTGATCGTTTGCTTATATGTTGGCAGACTCTCTCAGAATCGGTCGTAAGGGTTAAGACCTTTCGCACCTCCTTCCTCTCTTAGCTGACGCTCGTGCGAACACCCATTGCATCAGCACCTTGGCTAAAAAAAAGAATATTGGTCAGGACACAATCATGACCAACGAAAAACCGTTGAATTTAATTCAGCTCTACCAGGAGACTCATCAAAAGGTTATGTCACACTCTAATTAAAACCAAGACCTAGACAGATTTATTAGACGACCGCATCAAGCTCCTCTCTCTATTAAACATGAATAGGCCGAATGAAAACGCAAAAGAGATACCAAAAGTAGCAACAAAGTAAAGATACCAATACTTCATTTTCAGTCTCAATGCCTCAGCAATAATGAATGCAAAAGCAGCAATCAAAACAAGAGTCAAATCAGCAGCAATAAAACCGGCGGAAGCGTTAGCCCAGACGCCCTGAGAAAATAGGTCGACAATCTCCAGCGGATCAGTCAGACCTAGAGCTTCAGTTTCTTGGATAAACTGATAGATGCAATACCAAGGCCAGACAATCCCTCCGAAGGCTGTGGCGGCATAAATGGTCAGGCGCAGCTTTGCCATAATGAAAAAGAGGTAATCCCTAATATCTCATATGAAAAGCAGGGCATAAGTACAAACGCTACAGAATGGCCTACCAATAATCCAACAATCATTCAGAAATTTCAGCATTGAGGTTCGTTTGCGAACATCAATAAAATTCCAGACCATCCTGAGAAGCAAAAACGAAGTTATAGATACTTAAAAAGCTGCTACCTATCATCCATTAAAAACACTTTTAGAAATCCCGAAATCAAGAAGAGACAAGGAAAATCACCCAAGAGAATAAGCACTGATCTGAATACTACAATCCACCAAAGATGGAAACTCTGGGAACCGGTACAACATTGAAGCGGTAGGAATCCCTAGGAATTCGAATAGGCACAAGTGTGTATGGAATCGACTCAGCCTGGTCTGAATCAGCCTCCCAATGCTGAATCGTTTGCATCCAACGCACCAAAAAAACTCTCACACTGAGCTCAGCCAATGGCAAGCCAGGACAACCATGTTTACCAATCCCTCCTGGGAACCAACCTTCCTTAGGGAGCCGAAGGGCACTCCCTGCAAAAGGGCATCCAGGCCCTTGTTTGAGGTTGCCGTTGAGATCAAAGTCACTCATCCACCGTTCAGGTGCAAACGACTGAGGCTCTGGAAAAAATGCAGACATTGCGTTTCCGATTCGCGGGTCAGCCGTCACAACGGTGCCCGCTGGGATGCGGTACCCAGAAACCTCAATGTCTTCAGAGGTGATCCGGAAACCGCCTCCAGCCGGGGGTGCTAATCGAAGTGATTCACGCAGTACACCTTGTACGAAGGGAAGGTCCCATGCAGCGAGATGAGCTGGTGTATCTGGAGACTCCAGATTGTGATTCCTTGCCTCCTCGAGGACCTGATCTCTCACATCAAGACGATGTTTGGTTTGGATTAAACAACTAGCCATCAAGGAGGCAACTTCGATATAGGCCCCCCACACCATCAAGACGGTGGCGGTCGCAATGCGTTCATCACTCCACGGCTGTCCATGTTCATCGAGATTGTCAGTAAAAATCCGGAAGCAAGCTCCGTCCAGTTCGCCGCGTCGATATTTGCCCAAGCGCACTTCCATGTTCTGCTGGAGCGCAGCTAGTGCCTTCTCTCCCTTCCGAAACGAAGGAAGCTGCTTGCTAAGACTCAGAAGTGCATCGTTGTAAGAGATAAAAGCTTCGATCTCATCCTTCGTTAACGATTCACCAGCAAAGAGTTCTGAGTAGAGATTGAGACAGAGATGCTTCGCATCGAGCGCGATACACGTACTCCCGTGTTGAGCAATGCTTGATGTGAACTGCACCATGCAGCGATTGATCTTTGGTAAATAAGACTCAAGATTGGTTGGACTGAAGAGAGCGGAATAGCCACGTCGCGTGGACCGATGTTTCTCACCAGCCTGATTTAAAGCACCGTCTGCTGTGTGTAAGGCGGTAAAGGCGGCTGGTAACGCGCTTTCACTAATGCTGCGCTCAAGGCGGATGAACTGCTCAACCGCATCTGGACCACCAACAACGGCCGTAGGACGAAAGAAGAGGGTTGTGCCGAAAACTGGTCCAAACTGTTGGTGACGTTCTGCGATGAAACCGTCAGGATCCCGCAGGTAAGCGATGGATTCGCGCACCCCAATGAGCGGACCCGTTCTGCAAGGAAGAGGACGCAAGCTATTGGTGGTGCTCATTGGCGTCTATGACTGGCCAGAGACTCATCAGTAGCAGATCGTTTGTAGCTGGGTGAGCTGAGGGATGGGTCCAGCATCAACTTGATCGGAGCTGTGAGCGCCTGAAAGTTGTGATCGGTGAGGTTGGTATCGCCCAACTCCAGGTTGTAAAACAGGGCAGAGGGCTCGTGAAAAAAGGGCCCAGCATGCCAGGTGCCCTGATGGAGCTTCACAGCTTCGCCCGGGTGGACGTAAACCAATTGCACAGATGCAGCACAAAGCTCCTCGGGAAGCAGCTCTGGAGCGGCGACAGCCAACCACCAAGGCTGGGCGTCAGCAGAACCTAAACACTGCGTAGCCCGCTGATGGCGGGTCATGCTTGCCAGAACCGCCGGCCGATGGCGAAGGCGCATCACGTAGTAGCGCAGGTCAGCTCCCTCAAATTTGAGATGGGCATCAACGTCGCTATGGGGCGTCATGTCATCCACGGGAATAATCGCAGTGCCAAACCGCTCAAACCTGCAGTTCTGCAAGGGAAGGGAGGTCAGTGTCGCTGCAGTCATGACGCAATGATCTCTTGGTATCAGCTCTAGCTCATCGCGTCACGATATTGATGCTTACGATCCGCCAACTGAAAAGAGCTGTAGTCAGCTCAACAGAAGAAAAACAAAAAATTGACTGGTCAAAAAATCTAATAGAGCCTGCGAAAAGGCTGTTCACGAGGAGAGATCTGATCTGTCATGAAACAGAAACTTTTGCAAGCTTCTTAGAAGTGACACTACATAAATTGCCCTTAAGAAACCTCGTGTGGACCACAAGATCCAAGGCGTGATCGCAAAGTCGGCAGCCCTAAAGGATTTGTCAGACATTCCGAATAAAATAATTCCGAAATATCAGGGCATTGCCGGTGTTGATGCATTAAGAATGAGAGATCTGATCGGTTCCAAGTGACCACAAAGCAAGAAGCCCATACCATTATCAAGGGTTGCCTTGAGACCAACACTGCGTGGGTAGAAACCTTTAATGAACTTGGTTGCGTGCTGGCATTCGACCTCGACCCGATGCTTGAAGGGACCGTGACGGTGGATTTCATCGTTAAAGATCTCTGGGACAAAGGAATAAGAGCCACTCAAGACGAAGTTGTTAAAAGTATTTGCAGCTATGCCATAGAAAATAATTACGTATGGTCCATAGAAACTATTTTTGATAACTACGATTACACAGCCAAAACTCTAGAAAACCTCGGCGAAGACGGCAAAGCATTATTGACTGATATGGCTGATGATTCAGGCAATGAAGCTTTTAAATCAATGGCTAAAGCTGGATAATAGATAACAAACCGAGAATAGCAAGATCAGCTTTGATTAGATTGAAGGCAAATCAACAGTAGCACTGTTTAAATTAGTTTGAGTGGTGAGTTGTAAATAGAAAGCACTTTTAGCACCTAATCCTTGCAAATACTTTTACCAATAATTTCAGTATAGATTTGCATATAGACTTACAACAAGTCATCCCATTAACTCTTTCAGCTTGATTGCAAATAGCGATGCCTTTTGTAGTGCATGAGGAGCGTAAATCATTTTACTAGAAATGAAACCATGAACCGCGAGCTGTCGCTCAATGCTTGGAAGTCATGGAATGAAGAGCCACACGGTTGATCTTTCCCACAGAATTAAGAGGAAGAGAGGGAAGTAGCTGCAGAACTTCTGGAACCTTATACCCAACCCGCTCACGGGCAAAAGTAATCAGTTCTGGAACTGTGGGCAGATCAAATCCAGATTTAAAGGACACAGTTGAAGGTCTTGTTGTTGCTGACGCAGCTGTGCCTGCTGCATTTCAAGCACGTCATCAGTGAGTAAGCAGTCGTTGATCGTGCTCTGGATAGCGGCGTGATCCAGAGCTTTGCCCTGAACTACTAAATGAGAGATGCGATTGGGCCGGGAGGTGAGTGGCTCAACGGCTTCCAGGGGAAGAAACTGAGAACTCTCTTGGCTCACCATCTAATTGCAGAAAAATGAACGGCCATCAGGCAAGTTCATGAGTGCTTTGGCGCGATACACATCGCCATAGGCACCATTCACAAGCTCAAACCAAAAACTGCTGAGGCTGTTCGGGTCCCAAACACAGCCGTGAAGAGTGAGATGCCAGGCCTCGAGCTGGGTGAAGTTCAGCGTGTGGTGCTTGGGTAACTCAGGGTCTCGACCAAACAGAAAGATTCGATCGGGTTTGAGTTGGAAGCTGGTTAACTGCTTGAGAACGTGAAGGTCGATTCCACCGGCGTTACTTTGATCTGGAGGCTGAAACTGTTGAACCTCAATCAACACCAAGCAGTCCTGGGAAGGCAACGCTGTTTTTGAAGCTGAAGTTGAAATGGAAAGATCTTGCAGCTTGGGAACCTGATCCATCAACCAAGCGCAATCGATCCCTGCGTTATGGCCCTGTTCCAACCCCTCATCACTGGGACCATCGAGCCGCAGGTAGGCGCATTCACCTCCATGCTTAAGCAAGGTCTCAAGAATCCAGGTCGTTTTTCCGCAGCCGGGTGGGCCAGTGATTAACCAGGTCTGCTGCATCGTTCAGGACTTGAGGACAGCTCCACCCACGCAGACATCGCATAAATGGGAATCATTCTCATTATGTCCGATCAAATGTCACTTGCGTCTGTACAAAGTGTTGAAATCCACGAGGTTGATGCAACACGATGCGTGATTAAGGATGAATGGGAGTCCATCGATGGGTCTGCAACTGCAATCCGCTGAGTTCCTCCATGAGGACGGCATCACCTACTGCATCCGCCGCGACACGCTGGAGCAGGACTTCACTATTTATGAAAAGCGCGATGGCCAATGGCTCGATTGCGGAATCGATCAGGCGGTGAAAGATCTGAACTTTGCTGAGTTCAAGCGCCTTGGCTTGCTGAGCAAAAAGATCATGGATGCCGATCAGTGGTTGGCATAGCTCTCACCATCAGGCCGCTGCGGGGCGAGGGGCTGGGCACCAGCTGCAAGGAAAGGTCCTGATCCGGTTCCAGCTGCAGCTTTACCTTCTGGAGCAGACCTACCACCATCAAACGAATCTCCAGTTCCGCCAGGGCCTTGCCGAGGCACACCCTCTCTCCTCCTCCAAAAGGGAGCAGAGTTTGATCAAAGGAACCATCAAGATGGCGTTGGGGGCGGAAGTGGGACAGATCGCTGCTATCCATTTGCCCAGAGGGGCTAAGGGCCACCTGGATCACACTGTTCTCTGGCACCTCCACATCCGCTAACTCAATCTTGCGCAGGCTGCGGCGGAAGAACCCACCCACAGGTGGGGTCTGGCGCATGACCTCCAATACCGTGGCATCAAGACGAGCTGATTGCGGTATTGAGCTGGCTGGCCACGGAGACTCCATCAGCTCAGAAAGCAACCATTGCATCACCTCCGGCTGGATCAGCAGGGCCCGAAACAGGCAGCTCAGCGATGAAGCTGTGGTCTCATAGCCGGCGAACAGCAAAAGCAACAATTGTTCCGCCAGGTCATCGTCATCCAGCGGAATCCCAGCTTCATCAAGACCACCACTGATCAGATCAAGCCCCCCCCGATTGCTGCCCTGTTGCAACACCTGCTTGATGCGCTTAAGCAAACGCAGGCGTGCGGCCATGGCACGAGCGAAGGGAGTACCGGGGATCGCCAGAGGAAGTGAAAACAGGGCCTTGGTCCAGATCTCAAAATCAGCGAAGAGCACCTCGCGGCTTTCTCGATCCAGCCCCAGAACAGTGGTGGCGATCACCGCAAAAGCAAAGCGGCGCATCATCGCTGATAACGACACGCAACCAGGGCTTTGGATCAGATCATTGGCGAGCTCATCGATCAGCCCGGTAATCGATGGGGTGTAGCGGACCAACGCAGCGCTTGAAAACAACTGCCCAACAACCCTACGCCGGGCTTTATGGCCAGGTCCGCTGCGATTGGCCAAAGAGCGGCTCCCAAGCAACTGCTTCACACTTTCGGGCCACCAGCCCTCTAAGGAGTCGCCTTGATTGAGCAACTCCGTAATCGCTCGTTCTCCGCGGATGAACACGATGCGCTGCGCCAGCAACTTGGTGGCGAACACATCTCCATAGGCGTCAAATCGCCGCTGGGCAAACGACGGATCATTGAAGAAATCAAGGGTCTCCTTGAGTCCGGTCACGGCAGCGGTGCTGGGCAAAGGCTTTGCAGTCATGGGCCCAAGCGCTAGGAAGCCATCAAGCTATCGCTTTAATCAGCTGCGTTTTTGAGGGCAGACGGCGCATCCAACGTTTTTAGAGAATTAAATAAGGCAATGAGTGAAGTCCTGGTACAGAAGGAAATGACCGTGTTTTTTGCGTTCTAAATTACAAACAGAGAAGAGAGAGGGTTTGTCATGAACAAGAAGGTGGTTGTGAAGAAGGTGGTTGTACTCGATACCAATGTTCTTCTGCATGATCCAGAAGCTCCGAGCAGCTTTGGATCTGATCGCATTGTTCTCCCTATTCAGGTGATCGAGGAAATTGATCGTTTCAAGCGGGATCCCTCTGAAAAGGGTCGCAACTCCCGTCGGGTCGCCCGGTTGCTTGATGGTCTGCGGGAGCGGGGAAATCTCGCAGACGGTGTTCCATTAACGCCTGATGGTGACGGCACCCTCGAGGTGGCGTTCTGCCGGGCTGAGACCTTGGCCCAGTTGCCACCGGAACTCCGCGGTGGCGGCGGCGACAACAACATCCTGGCTGTAGCTCTGGAACAGATGCGGGCTAAGGGCCTAAGCGAAGCTCCAGAGGTGGTGTTGATCACCAAAGACACCAATTTGCGCATCAAAGCTGATGCCGTAGGCCTAGCCGCGCAGGATTACGCCAACGACAAAGTGGCGATCTCCGACCTCTATCCGGGGGCAAGAGGCGTGAAGGTCTCAGCTGATCTCATCGATGAGTTGCGTCAAAATGGACGTCTTTCCCTGAAGGCCCTGCCCGCTGAAGCGGTGGCGTCATTGCAACCCAATGAGGGGGTGACGCTGATTGATCGAGACAGCTCAGACCACACCTTCCTGGCTCGTCAACACGGCGATTCGGGAGAACTAGAACCTCTGGTTTGGCTGAAACGCGCCCGCCTCGGTCGCCTAAAGCCACGCAACCGCGAACAGAACTTTGCCCTCGATTTGCTGCTGGACCCATCTGTGGAACTCGTCACCCTTGTGGGTAAAGCCGGAACCGGCAAAACCTTGCTAGCGATTGCAGCCGGCTTGCATCAGGTGGCGGATGAGCATCGCTATGCCCGGCTGCTGGTGACCCGTCCGCCAATCTCACTCGGCAAAGAGATCGGCTTTCTGCCGGGAACTCTGGACGAGAAACTTGCTCCTTGGATGCAACCGATCGTGGACAACCTGGATTTCCTGACGGGTGATGCCATGAGCAATGAGCAAAAGGATGATCGCCGCCGCCATGGTGGTGGTCCAAAAAGCTCCTGGTCTGATCTCCGCGAGATGGGACTTCTAGAAGTAGAAGCCATCAATTACATCCGTGGACGATCGATTCCTCATCAATTCATGGTGGTCGACGAGGCACAAAATCTCACCCCTCATGAGGTGAAAACAATCGTGACTCGTGTGGGTGAAGGAACGAAGATCGTGTTCACCGGTGACCCTTATCAGATTGATAATCCCTACGTGGATGCGGAGAGCAACGGTCTTACTTGGCTCGCAGAGCGCTTAAAAGGTCAAACCCTCGTGGGTCATATGACCTTGACGCGGGGGGAACGAAGTGCATTGGCTGAACTAGCAGCCAACATGTTGTGAAGGAGCAGCCCATGGTTTCAAATTTCCTGGATTCAGGCTTGCCAAGTGAAGATCCAACCCGAGTGGCTCACAACCTTGAACAGATCATTCACTCGGACAACTATCGACTCGCGCATCAGGATCTTGATCTTCTCAATCGTTCCTCAATGCGTGGCGTAAGGATGTTGCTGGAAATCAGCAAGCCTGAGCTTTTCTTGGAGGAGGCTGGCATCACCTCAACAATCATTGTGTTTGGAGGTGCACGCTTACAGGAAAAGACAGCTGCAGAAGCGAGTCTTAAGGAAGCGATCAAAGAGCTGGATGCAAATCCAGATTCAGCAGAATGGAAGCGAAAGGTGAGTCGAGCCAGAAAGATGGTGAAACTCTCTTCGTATTACGACGCAGCACGAGAATTTGCATTTCTGGCGTCTCATTTTGGTCAATCAGGACCAATCTCAGGGCCTAGTTGTTCTACCCATGTGATTGTGACAGGAGGTGGTCCTGGAATTATGGAAGCAGCTAATCGTGGAGCTTTTGATGCTGGTTGCCGTTCAATCGGACTGAATATTGAACTACCCCATGAACAAAATCCTAATCCATACATCACGCCAAATCTCTGCTTTAAATTTAATTATTTTGCACTGCGTAAATTTCACTTTGTGATGCGTGCCGTAGGTGCTGTTTTGTTTCCAGGTGGTTACGGCACCCTCGATGAGCTTTTTGAGTTATTAACGTTGCGGCAGGTGGGAACACAACATGCCATGCCTATTGTGCTCTTCGGTAAAGACTATTGGTCACGACTGATTGATTTTGAGTTTATGGCTGATTCAGGACTGATTGATGATAAAGATCTCAAACTAATCCAGTTTGCAGACACGGCTACTGAAGCCTGGGATCTGATTCAAAATCAAACCTCTAATCCTGGATGAGAGCTCCAAATTACAAATATTTGTCTTAATAACAACATCCCTTCTGCCTGAGTGTTTTGTAAATGAAAGATTCTCCGACAAGAAACAACTATGCTGGACAGCAAGCACTATTCATAAAAAACATATCTGCATATCAAGGCAATAGTTCTAGCCATCAACTGATCATTCAAGGACAGGGCGCCTGTATTCGCAATCCTTAAGCCGCAATCGCATCGATCCTCCTAAGGAAACAAAATAATGAAACCTCGAAAACTCACATCGGTTTGATTTCTATGGAGCCTGAAGATGACGTAACACCCTTGCTAGGATTGAATCTGCATCAAGTTGATTGTCATGGGCGATATCTGGTTTGACGCCAATCATCTCGAAGCCTGGCTTGGCGGACAGCCCGTAATCCACGACCTTTGCTTAAAATTAAAAATTGGAGAGTCAACAACAATACTGGGGCCAAACGGGGCTGGCAAAAGCACAATCGTTAACCTGATTAATCGCAGTCTTTACCCAATCATTAAACAGGATTCTCATCTGGCAATTTTTGGAACGAGCACCATCAACATTTGGGAACTACGCTCCTCTATTGGAATCGTTAATAGTGACTTAGAAACAAGATTTCGTCCATCGATTCTTGCAAAAGAATTGATTCAAAGTGCCTTTTTTGGTTCAACACGACTAGGGCGTGACCAGAATCCCAGCCTGGATCAAATCGCCAAAAGCGACATGCTCCTGAACCAACTGAATCTTGAGGCCTTCGCAGAGAAGCCCTATGGACAGCTGTCAGACGGCCAGCGTCGCCGGTTGATGATTGCCAGGGCGCTCGTCCACAATCCCAAGGTGCTGGTTCTTGATGAACCATGTAGAGCACTTGATCTCAAGGCATGCCATCAACTCTTGGAGACAATGCGAGAGCTGTGCCAAAAAGGCACCACCCTCCTGGTGATCACCCATCGGATTGACACCATTCTCCCGGAAATGAGAAGGATTTTATTCGTCAAGCAGGGAAGAGTTTGCGCAGATGGCACTCCAGAGCAATTATTACAAGACCACGAACTAAGCAATCTGTTTAATACTCCCTTACGCGTACTCGAGCACAAGGGATTCAGACAGGTCTTGCCAGGTTGAGAACAAGTAGCTGATTGATGGTGTGGCCTTGATTAATTTATGACGGTAAAAGAGAATACTCTTGAAGGGTGGTACAAGCAGCTATGTCAGCTGAGCTGTTGATCGTAAGCGGATGCGTGACCGCGCTCACGCGCTCAAACAACAGCGGATATGTTGGAAGAGCAATACGCTTGGCAGCTTCCCGCCTGAACGCAAAAGGGGCTTGGCTGTAGAGCAAGCTCACGTGCGGATCAAGCTTGTAACCGAGTGCATTAGGAGAGCTGAGGCAAAACTGTTGGAACCAAGGCTGGAGTTCTCTGAGGGCTTCGGAGTTGAAACGCAGCACCAAACTCTGCGTGAATGTTTCGGTTGCCTCGATCGCTTTTGGGGAGAGCAAAACGGGTTGATGGCGATCGGCGAGTTGCTGGAGGCGATCGATCACCGCTCCTTCACTCTTGGGCTGATCAGCATCAAGAGGGTGGCTGTAAAGGGTGATATGTGGAGGCAACATGCAAAACCCTCCCCCATGCGACATCCCCTCACAGGCCAGAAGCGAGAGCTGATTCAACCTGACCTGCGCCTCTGGTCCAGGTAGCACCCAATACGACACAGCATGGCGAGACATTGATCCACCGTAGACAACTCAGTTCATCCACCAAGATGGGGATCGGAAGGAATCATGCAGCCTCTGCGTCTGGCTCCTCATACAAGTGTTTGAGCTGATCCAATTCGGCCATCAGATAGTGAATCTCGAGCCAGTCCGTAGACAATTCAATAGCGGTTTCCAACCGCTCAATCTGACGCTGTAGAAGCAAGGACATCAGCCAGGGAACGGGTTTCGCTATAGAACCGCGATCTCAAAGTTATGCAAGCCCCCGTAGTGCCAGAAAACAACGGCTGAATCCATCGCTATCTCTTGGGTTGGCGATTGCGAGAAGGCATGACGATTCACCCCATTCGACAGCTCTCGCATGAACTCAGCCCTTGCTGGCATCCGGGGAATCCGTGACCACCTTCTCAAGGTGGATGTTGATCTCAACGCTCTGCCAAGCCTGCAACCAGACGCCATCGCTGCAGCTGTGATGCGCTGCGATCCGGATCCCGAATGGAGAGAACGCATTCTGCGAGAGATGACACTGGTTGCCATGTTCGACAGTTCCCCAAGTCCGGAAGCTCTTGCGCTGTTGGAGCAAACAGCAACGGACTTCAAAGTGGTCTCCCACCATCCGTGTTTCGACATGACTGCTGCAATCTGATTAAAGACATCGATGCATGGGCTCATTTCGCCGATCCCATTGAAATCGTACGGAAACGTTTCTACATCCCAGCGCGCGGTCGACATCCTGAATATCCCAACAAGGAAGTAGGTCTCAATTAAAAAAAGAGCTACAGATATTGACGCAACTGGATCAGACCGAGCGTAGTATTCTATTAAATACAGAACAATCAGCTAAAGATCAGCAGCCAGAGAATAAACAAAATAGGCACAACTCACATATAAAACATCTACATGCGAGCTCAATGACTGCCGATTCACTATAGCCTAAAGCTTGAACATCTTAGATATAGCAGCGAACAATTCAAATCTCTTTGAGAATCAACCTTGTACGAATAAATTTATAAAAAAGGTATTCAGGCGAATGATAAATCTTGGGAAGCGAAGAGTGCAATCGCTGAAGGTAATCCCAACAAATTGTTCGTTTAACCTTTTCAAGGCTGTTACCCGCCTCAACTAACAGTCTCAAGGCTTTGCAGTAGGAGGGGAAACCGCTTTCCAGATCTGCAATTGTTTTTGGCTTTATAGTCTTAGTCATTGGTGATGACTAAAGGCCTGTTCAGTTTCAGCTGATGACAAGCTCTTTTGCTGTGTCAGGGATTACTTGATCAAGTATCAGAGTTTTGGGTGTATGGATCACGACATTGTTTTAGTATAATTCTATACGCAGATTGTTTAGATGTCGCGGAGGAAGTGATGCAAACGCAGAAGGGCTTAACAGACATTGACAGCTCTTTCTTTGCGATCCAATCCGCAATCAATAACGTCTAGGCGCCTGGTTAGATATAAACGCATGAAAGACGGCCAGTGACCAAAGAAGCTCTTGACATTGGTGACCACCCCTTGGCTTGGCGATGCTGCAGTCATGAGCCAAGTTGGTATTCACGAGGACCATGTAAATCCCAAAAACTTATGTATTCTAAACAACATTATGGTGTAGTATTTTTTGCAGGACATCGATGACTTAATCGAAAGTTAACAATACCTTCAACTGTCCTTATCAGTGGCTGCATCTATCCGGAACTAGTTTTCAAAGGTGTCAAAAATGGCATCACCAAGCATTACTCATGAACTCATTTAAGAAGCTTTCAATTGCCACTATTTTGGTTGCATTTGGAGCTGGAGTCTCTACACATGCAGCTCCTCGATTGACAGGAGCTGGCGCTTCCTTCCCAGCCAAGATCTACACACGCTGGCTTGCAGATTTAGCCAATTCTGGGGGGCCACAGGTGAACTACCAATCCGTTGGATCTGGTTCTGGCCGTCGTCAGTTCATGGCAAACACGGTTGACTTCGGTGCATCGGATGATCCGATGAAAAAGAAGGACATGGCCAAGGTGAAGCGCGGCGTGGTCCAAATCCCCATGGTGGGTGGCACGATTGCGTTCGGCTACAACAAGCCTGGCTGCAACCTGAAGCTGACTCAGACTCAGGCTGTGCGTGTTGCAACAGGCAAGATCACCAACTGGAAGGATCTTGGTTGTTCCGGCGGCACGATTACTTGGGTGCATCGCTCAGACGGCTCTGGCACCACCAAGGCTTTCACAAACTCCATGCAGGCTTTTTCTCCTGAATGGAAGTTAGGAACTGGTAAGTCTGTGAAGTGGCCTGGCAAGAATGCTGTAGGCGCCAAAGGCAACGAAGGCGTTTCAGCCGTGATTCAAAACAAAGTTGGCGCCATTGGCTACGTCAACCAGTCCTATATCAGGGGCAAAGTTGTCGCTGCAGCACTACAGAACAAATCTGGCGAGTACCTGAAGCCCTCGGTTTCAGCTGGAGCCAAGGCACTCAACGGGATCAGCCTCGATAAGGACTTAGCAGGTAAAAACCCCAATCCATCTGCAAAAGGTGCCTACCCCATTGCAACTTTGACATGGGTCCTGGCTTACAAGACTGGTAACGGCGCCAAGGCCAAGACAGTTCAAGACACGTTGAACTACATGCTGAGCAGCAAAGCTCAGAAAGTTGCACCTTCTCTTGGTTTTGTTCCATTGAAGGGCAACATTTTGGCGAAGTCCAAAGCTGCGGTGAAAAAGATTGGCAAATAATCAAGAAAGATTGAGCCCATTCAATTTGGATTGATTGTTGTCAACAATTTGCGTCTAAATCCCTAGCCCCGCCACCAGCGGGGTTTTTTATTGCCCATGGACTTGGGAGTAGCGCGATGTGTTCTACGTATCCAATGAAGCTTTAAAGACTTACTAGCCTTGTAAGGAGACGTTTCCTCCACTATGTCTTCCTTGCTGGAGGTATTCCTTCAGTTTTTTGTATTGGGTTGCACGTCCTTTGGAGGCCCTGTGGCCCACCTTGGCTATTTTCATGAGCGCTTTGTGCTGCGCGAGCATTGGCTCAAGGCTGATGCTTACAGCGATCTTGTCGCGCTATGTCAATTGCTGCCAGGACCATCGAGTTCCCAGGTAGGGATGGGCATTGGCTTGATCAGGGCTGGATGGTTGGGAGGGTTAGCAGCCTGGGTTGGTTTCACTCTGCCGTCGGCAGTGTTGATGGTGGTAGCCGCAGCCTTGCTCTCGTCTCAACCGAGCTGGTTCACCGACGGCTGGGTGCATGGCCTGCTGGTGGCTGCAGTGGCTGTTGTGGCCCAGGCAGTTGTTTCGCTCCAGCAGAAACTTGCCCCAGATCGAGAGCGGGCCACCTTGATGGCTTTATCTGCCGTTCTGGTTCTGATGATTCCGCATGCTTGGGCGCAGCTACTGACCTTGGCTGTTGGCGGACTGGTGGGACTTGTGGTCCTAGCTCCTCCAGAGAACGCGTCCTTGCAGTCGAACCGACTTGTGGTTCCACTCAGTCGGTGGCTTGCTCTGGTGATGTTGGGATTTCTGTGGGTATTGTTGCTGGCTCTGCCTTGGCTTTCGGCGGCGGATAGACCAATCGTTGTTCAACAGCTCAGTGGATTTTTACGGACCGGTGCGCTGGTTTTCGGGGGTGGGCACGTGGTGCTGCCCCTTTTGGAGCAAACCCTTGTTCCCCACGGTTGGATCGGGATTGATCAATTTTTGGCGGGTTACGGATTTGCCCAAGCCCTACCGGGGCCGATGTTCAGCTTTGCGGCATTCCTTGGTTTTGACCTACAGGCGGGGCTTCATGGCCTCGGTGGCGCTTTGCTGGCCATAACGGCGCTCTTCCTTCCTTCTTTTTTGCTCATTGGTGGCATCTTGCCGTTCTGGAGTGACCTTGGCCGTCTGGGCATGATGCGTCGAGCTCTTGTTGGCATCAATGCAGCTGTTGTTGGCATCCTGCTGGCCGCATTCTTTCAACCTGTTTGGCAATCAGCAATTCGCGGTAGTGCGGAGTTCAGCCTTGCAATCACGGCCTTTCTGATGTTGATCTGCTGGAAGCAACCGGCATGGAGAGTTGTTCTGTTTTGTGCCTTGGTGGGGGACTTAATTTTCTCCTGATGTTGCTTTTACAGAATCATGGAATCTGGCGTTGATGGCTATGGCTACTGCTGCGGCTGCAGCTGCAGCTTCAAATTCTCAGCGAGCGTGGTCTGCGGTTGTTCCTTGTATTGCTCCAAATACCGCCGTGCAAAGTGACCGCGGCTAGAGAAACCCATCGATGCCGCGCTGTCACCAACACCCTTTACACCCAGGCTGGCGCGAAGGGCGGGCTCAAGCAGCAACTGCCTCACGCGGTCCATGCGGATGGAGCGCTGCAGCTCCAAAGGTGTGCGTTCGAAATGCTCGCGGGATCCTCGGAATAATGAGGTTCGAGATTGAAACAGCTCGGTGCTGAGGTCCTCCACGGTGACGGTTTTCATAGGATTCTTGGCGCACCAGTGCAGCAGGTCGATGGCTGCTTCATGGCGTGCCTCTCGATTGGCGATGTGCATGGTGCGTGCCTGGGTTTGCTCAAAGCAGCGAATCACGATTTCGATCAACTGCTCGGGTTCTTCGTGGTTCGAATTCGAAGGGTTTTGCCCCTCTTGTATCGATTGGCTGAGCTGATCCTGCAGTGCCTGCCGAAGTTCCGGAAGCAGTTCGAGTTGGTTGGTGCTTTTCCAGCGTTCCAGGCTGAGCTGGCTTGCTCCCAGTCGGGCCAGGTGTTCCAGCAGAACGTCTTTGCCAATCACGATGGTGGCCAGCCGAGAACCAGCAGGCACCTTTAGATCGAAGTTGGTGAGTTGCTGGTTGTATCCCATCAGGGCTGGCCAAGACACGGGAATGCCCTGCGCGCGATAGGGCGATGTCGCATCGACATCATTTAGGGGGACAGCCAAGGTGCAAGCTGTCGATCGCCGGGTACCACTGAGAAACAGGCTTTGGTTCGTTTCGAGCAGATTGAAGCGAATGGCTCCGAGCTGATAGATGCGCAGTCGCCCTTGCAAAGGCCCGCGACTCATCTGCAGCGCGACAAGATCGGCAGACAGGGGCTTAAACAGCTCCTGCAGCCCATGGCAGCTGGAAAAGGGGCTGTCGAACTGAATCACCAAACAGGTGTCCTTAACAAGGCACGGATACAACGAAGACTTTATTCAGCCTTCATTTGAGTCGCCACCTACAACGTGTTTTTGCGCGTGTTCAGTCGGGGGTTAATTGGGTTTACGCACCGCACCAAAGAGGGGATTTTGAACAGGTGCTGCTACGCCATACGTCACCACAAGTCCTTGGCCTCCTGGGAATGTTGAGGTGCGAGGGCTGTAGCTGTTGTTGATCACAACATCGGCGTCATACCAATTGTTGGCGCTCCAGATGTTGCCGGCATCATCCACAACAACATCTGTTGTGACTTGGATGACACCGCTTTGATAGTTGTGAATCACATCGCCGGTGGTTTTCCCATCAGGGCATGTGGATGGGTCTGTTCCGCAGATGTGGATCAGGCTTTGACCGTAGAGGTTGCCAACCCAAACATTGTCGTTTCCGTCAATCGTGACGCCCCATGGCACGAAAGCGACTTCACCGGCCACTCCGTTTTTGATAATTTCAAGATTAGGAGAGATCAAGGCAAGATTGCCAAGAGTTTGGAGATTGGGGTTGGCCGCTGCAAAAGCAGCACCCGCCTCAAATTCCTGCATGATTGTCTTGGGCTGTTGAGGCGGGTTGGGTGTGCCAGGAGGCATCACCGCACCTGCAGGTAGTGCTCCTGTCGGTGAATTGGATTGTTGAGAGATCCAGGCGTTGCCCTTGGAATCAATCGCAAGACCACGAGCTCCCAATGCCACCGTGACTGTTTTGTATTGATCAGGTGAATCACCCTGAATCACGGTGAGTTTGTTATTGAAGCTGCTGCTTACCCAAATGCGGTTTTGATCGTCTGTTGCCACTCCAAAGGGTGCTTGAAGGCCTTCGATGGAGATGCGTTCACCCTTCCTGAAATCTCCTCCAGGAAACTGAATCATGTAATTTCCAGTGTTGTCTGCTATCCAGACATCACCATTTTTAGATGTAGCAATTCCCTGAAGTTGGCCTACTTCTTTATCAATAGTGGCAGGTCCAAGTGCTGTTCCATCTTTGAGGTCAAACACACCAACTTTGTTGTTGAATGTGCCAACCCAAGCATAGTTTTCTGAGATTCCTGTTCCCCAGCCAACCCCGTCCAAGCCCTGTCCGTTGTAGCCAGTAATTGCCGGTGATTGCGCTGTTCCCGTTTGATCGAAGTGCGTCATGCCGCCACCAATGCTGTTCACCACACCGGATTGCGATCCGGGGATCCAGTTGGCTCCACTCCAGAGATGGCCCTTCTGGTCAAAGCTCAACTTTCCGAGTGCAAATGCACCACCACCCTGCAGTCTGATCGACAGGGAAAAACTCTCTGGTTGAAACAACAAATAGGGAAGCGATGCGGTTGTTCTTCGGTCAGAGTTTTGGCCAACAGGATAATTCTTATCAAATAGTCTGTATAACTTATCTGTATTTTTCCAGGGTAATTTCGCAATGCTTGTCATTGCATCAAGAGTATTCGTGGCTTCTGTTAGGGAGAAGAGCTGGGTGCAGGATTGTTGTTTTTGAGGATCCCCGCAAAGCGCTAAAAGGTTGGAAAGAACATTAATACGAGCAGCAGTTTCTGAATTAAGTAAGTTGAATCCATTGAGCAATGTCTCCCCAAATTCTCCTGTGCTTGGGTTGATTAGGTGCTTGACATGTCCTGAACCAATCGCCAAAGCATTTTTGCTGCCGATCAGTTGATCACCTTTTAATTGCTGAGCATTGGGCCAGACAGATCCCACTGTGGTTCGTTCACTAATCGCGACAGTTCCATTCACTGTTTCATCGAGAACAGTGAGCATCGTGAGGCGATCAACCTTTGCATTGTTCACCGTTCCACCTGATGCGATCAGGTAGTGAACGGTTCCAGCGCTGGGCTTAACGGCCAGATCGAAACGTCCATCGCTTCTGGAACGCACAACGTTGACCCTCTTGGGCTGTGTCCCGCCTTGCGTTGTCCAGTGGGTGATCGAAGCATTAGCCACAGGTTGTCCCATCACAGAAACCTGGCCGCGTAGCGGCTTGTGGTCGCCAGCTTGTGCCGCTTGATCACCAGCAAAGCCAGCAAGGCTGATACCCAGGCCAGCGATCAACAGTCCTCGATTCAAGGCGTTGGTGAGGACCATGCAATGGATGGGCGAATCCTTTCTTGTTAGAGGGGGTCACTGCCCTTGCCACCCCCTCAACGGGCATCTTGTACGAATGGGCTCATGGGAGCCCATTCAGCAGGTTTCGTTAGTGCTTCTCACTCGGTCAGTGCCGTTGAAAAACCTCACGGGCAGCGAACCGCTCGTGAGGCCAAGTGGAGCTCAGAAGTAGGTCCCGTGCAAGTCAGCCGGAATCTCGAGATTCTGAGGCTCATCGCATTGGCTGGCTTGTTCAGCCAGTTGTGCCAGAGCGATTGATTCCGGTGGAAGCGGAACGCTGCACGCCTCGAGAAGAAAAAGAATGCACGATCAGGACCATTTTTATATGTAGCTCGAATATCGTTTAAGTCAAATAAAAACGACTCAAACCAGAGTTTTTACATCTTCATGCGTGCTCTCCCGATCGCTTTGACCTTGGGCCTTTTGTTTGGGGGATTAGCTGAGCGAGGACAGATCGCCCAAGCTCAATCCGTTGATGTCACAACCATCAAAGATGAACTTAGCCCCAGTGAATTCAGGGCCTATGGAGAAAGTTCACCTAAGAAACTGAAATCTCGCCTTGGTGAACTCACATTCACCAAGGGCGGTTTTGCAGGCGGTTACCCCAGTCTTGAGACCATCGATACTCTTAAGAATGAGCTCGATTTTCAAAAGGCAACACAGGCGTACATCTGGGCCGCTCCGATTGTCAGTTATGCCCGATGGCTTGAGTCCCATGAAGAGCTTTTCGGTGCCAAAGATGGCCAGATCGTGCGGCTCACCTCTCCTAAGGCGAAGCAGGGAATTCTGACGGCAAATGCCACAACTCCCTATGCAGTTGCCTTTGCCGATCTCTCTAGAACAGGGCCACTGGTTTTTGACATTCCCAAAGGACTGTCAGCAGGGGTTGTCAATGACATCTGGCAGCGTGGCATTCATGATTTCGGGATGTCTGGTCCGGATCAGGGCAATGGCGCGAAGCTGCTCGTCCTTGCGCCTCAGATGGCCATCCCCGATGGTTTGGATACCAATGAGTACACCGTCATTCGCAATGGCTCGAACATTGCGTTTTTTGGGATCAGGGCTCTGATGCCTGATCCTGCTGAGGCGGATCAGCTGTTATCAAGTTTCCGCATCTTTCCCTATGCAGAACGTGCCAATCCCACCCTGAATCCGATCATTGATGTGGATGAAAGCACGGAGTGGGGGCAATGGCAGCCCCATGGGATGGCCTACTGGAAGGCATTGAAAAAAATCATGGATCGCGAAGTTTTTGAAGATCGCGATCGCTTCTTTTTGAGCATGCTCGCCTCGCTTGGTCTGGAGAAGGGCCAACCCTTACAGCTCACGGCGACTCAGGCTGAGGTCTTGAAAGAAGCTGCCGTGATCGGTGAGGCCATGCTCAAATCGATCACCTTTGACAAGCCCTTCTCAAACAATGATCTTTACAAGGGCACGAACTGGGATCAGCTGATGGTGGTCACAGTGGATGACCGAGATGGTGATATGGATCAGCTATATCGCAGGGCTGCCTTTACCTGGGAGGCTGTTTCAAGGGGCAAGGCTTATTACATCGAGAAGGCAGGCATCGGACAGCAATACCGGACGGCTTACAAGGATGGCAATGGCAACTTTTTGGAAGGCGACAAGCACTACAAGCTGACGATGCCGCCCAATGCGCCTGCGGAGGTGTTCTGGTCGATTGTGGTTTATGACGTCAATTCGCGCACGCTGATTCTCAACGATGAAGGCAGGGCTGCACTGAGCTCAAGAACGGGTCTGATTGAAAACGACGATGGTTCAGTGACGATGCACTTCAGCCCTGAATTGCCGGACGGCGTTGAAAAAGCCAATTGGATTCAAACCAATCCCAAGGAGAGCTGGTTCTCCTATCTGCGCTTTTACGGACCGACTCAGGCCTATTTCGATCAGACCTATCCCTTGCAGGACATCATGCCTGTGAACTAACGATTGCATGAGAAAGCCCCATCAATGGGCTACTACAGGAAGGGCTACTCGGGGCGCGAGATCAGTCCTTCCTGTTACATCAATGTCTTCAGGCAATCCAACTCAACAATAAGGAGATAAGAAAATGAGAACCAAGCACTTCATCCTCACCGCCGCGGTTCTTGCAGGATCATTGCCGTTTCACCCCTTCAACCGTAGGAGAGTCCAACCTATAAAGCGAAGGTTCCCGAGGTATTGCTAACTCCCGACAAGATGGAGAGCAGCTATCTCGGTGAACTGAGATTTCAAGACGGTTTTCCAACGAAGGAAACTGCCTACAAAGTCAGCAACTTCGTAGACATCTCCCGTGCGGTCGAACTGTTCATCAATGGAACGCCAGGCGACTTCGAATCAGTTAAATAGCTGGACAATTAACATTTAAGAAACGCATTTGCTTTTGATTGAAGTTGAGAGTGACTGGCTAGGTAAGCCAAGTTGTCTCTAGTTTTTTGTGCAACTGGTCGTGATTGCGAGCAACCGCTGGATGCAGCAACTGCATCCAGTTTTCGAACGGCATGATTGTGCCGCTCGATTCGTCGTTCTTGAAGAAGCAGCTGTCTCAACCGTTTTTCATTACTGCTTCTGGACCTTCACTTTCATGATCGCTCCAGGGGCTGGCACGTACGCACGAAGGACTCCATAAAAGTCTTTGCCGGTGGGAATTCCGTTTTTTCCACCCCCACTAGGACTCAGCGTGATTGTTGTTGTGCCGTCTTGGTTCGGCTCTGAGGAAAATGTGGTCTGGTCGTAGATCTTCAGATCGTTTGGGATCAGCAGTTTGTTATCGGTTCCGTAGAGGGTCACTGAGAAGTAGCCGCCTGAGTTGTAGAGACCAGAGGGCACAGTCAGGGTGTAGGTCGCATCACCTCGAAGTGGTGCGCCAGTGTCGTCAACCATGATCGCGCCGTAACGAACCGTGTCCGCTGGCGTTCCTAGTTGACCCAGCTTGACTCCGGCTGCGAGGTCCAGGAAGCTGATGTCGCCGCTGACCCGACCGAAGGCTTCATCCGGGTTGAGATAGGAGATCACCGTATCGATAACGGCCTGGGCGTTCTTTGTTGTCTCTGAACTGAATTGCTGAACCTCACGCTGCATGTCTCCCTTACCACCCTGCAACTGGAATTGGCTACGGGAGGCGACAACGGCGTCAAGGTTGTCGACAACCACCATCCTGGTCAACACAAGACCCTGATCCGTTTCAAGCTCGACCACCTCAAAGTCACCTGCGGGGACCGCCTGGCCTGGTCGCTTGAGCAGGATCGGCTTTGCTGGGTTGGTGATGACAGCCGGCACGTTGTGCTTCATATCGAAGACCGACACCGACAGGAATTTGTCGTAAGTCGGCGTTGTGAGAATCGCCGGGCCGTCTGAGATCGAAAACCAGTTGTAGCCGTAGTCAACAGTGGCTTGAGGCGTAACCACCGTCGTGTCGCTGGGATCCACCAAACCGGTGAACTTGAAGCTCCCCTTCTCGTTTTTCTCCAGCCAAGTGTTCATCATCTTGACCTGTTCCTGATTCGGATACTCCCTCAAGTACGACTCGACAGTTTCCTGCGCTGCTGCGATTGGACACAGAGTCAGCAGAGGCAGAAGACAGAGAAAACGACGAAGGCGGTGAGACATCTCAGAAATTCTTGAGGGGAGCGCGGTTTGGCTCCCTGATTGCAATATTTTTGCAGCTATCCGACTGATATCACCGACTTTGTTATCGACAGCTCAATTCACTTTTGGGTTTGATCACCTACGTCTCGAGGTGTTGGTGGTGGCCCTATGAATGCCATTGAGGGCATCTCGGCAAAAGACTCAAGCTGGTCCCAAGTTGCCGCTACTGGCACCATCACAGGCCTAAGACATCGATCACCCACTGCTCCAAGAATTAGCTTCCGCCGTTGGAATCGTCTGAACCCGATTAGATCAACTGCAGTTTTTGCTTTTCTTTTTGCAGCAATGCATCTGTCTTTAAAAGCTATTGATCTCACTTCAAAACGATCCTTGTTATCTGGAAGGTTTCAAAAGCATGGCAAGTCCTGACACTGTCACCAAGATGGTGAGCACCCCCAGCAGCATTGGATAAACAGGTTGGAGATTGAGCCAGCCAAACTGCCCGGTATGGACTTTGAGGAGCCAAAAGGCATCAATTCCTTGCTCTAGAAGAAGGCTATAAAGCGAGCCTGTGCTCGCGGTAAGCAAAAGCGGTAGAGCAGCAAGCGGCACCAACCACCTGTGAATGCGTCGTGCTTTTCGCTGGGTCTGGACTCCAGGTTTCATTGCTTGCGTAGTTGTTGGTGCAGTTCTCGTTCATCCGCACAAGGCATCCATTTCCCATTGTTTTGATGGACGCTCGTACAGCCAATGTCATCGGCTCGCGCCTGAGCCTCGGCCTCAGTGGAGTAAAGGCCTTTGCCATGGGCAAGCGCTGGGCTGCTCCCTACAAAGACTGCCACCAGAGCGATCGCAACTGACATCAATGACTCGGTCTTGATCATCAAATTCAGAGGCCTTCGCAGTGTTCCACGGCCTTGAGATAATTCATTGTGCCGGGAGTTGTTAGCCCCTTGGGGTTGATCGCCACACGCAAAGCAACCTGCGCATCGACGCAACGGTTGTAGCGATGGGTCTTAACGGCTTGTGGAATCAAAAGAATGACGATTGACAGCAAGCTGATGCTGCTGATGAATGCCAACACCGGGTAGGCATGCGACCGAACCATTTCCCGCGCGGTCAATCTTTGCTCGGTGTGATCACTCATGAAACATGTCGACTGTCCTCAACATGACCAAGATCGTCGAATGCTCAGTCATGCCAGGTAGTTTAAGTGGAATGAATGACAGTTGGATTTCTGTGTTTTCGTGACTCAATCCGGTTCCGTAACGAAAACCGACCAACGCTGGCTCTGGTGGCCGCTGCTGCCGCTGTATCCCTACGGCAAGCGCGCCACCCACGTTGAAGAGCTGATTCCTGGCCAGGTCTGGAGCTTTGAGCAGCTCCAGGGCGTGTATTACGTCGCCGTGCCGATCCGGCTCACCGTGGTGAAGGTGCCCGGCGGCTTGATGCTGGTAAATCCGCTGCCCCCCACTGCTGAATTGCTCGCAGGCCTTAGGGCCCTGGAAGCTGAGCATGGACCCGTGTGCACGATCGTGTTGCCCACCGCATCTGGCCTGGAGCACAAACTTCCTCTCGGCCCGCTCGCACGCGCCTTCCCCAAGGCTGAGGTCTGGGTGTGCCCAGGCCAATGGAGTTTTCCGGTGCAGCTTCCCCTGAGCTGGCTCGGGGTACCGGCTGCGCGCACCAAAATTTTGCTTACGGATGGTGTGCCCCATCCCGAGATCTGCCAATGGATCTCACTTGGCCCCCTCGATCTCGGTGTAGGCCGCTTTCAAGAGATCAGCTGCCTGCATCAACCCAGCGGCGCCCTATTGATTACTGATGCCCTGGTGGGCATTCACGCAACACCACCCGCGATCTTTGATCGCGATCCCACGCCTCTGCTGTTTCATGCGCGCGATCGAGGTGATCAACCCCTCACTGATTCGCCAGAGGCTCGCCGGCGTGGCTGGGCCCGGTTGGTGTTGTTTGCCTCCTATCTCCGGCCCCATTGCCTGCGGGTGCCGCCGATCGCCGAGCTATTACGCCATGCCTTCCGACCTGGATTGCGGACCTGGAAAGCCCATTTCGGGGTGTATCCCTTCGATTGGCAAACCGGATGGCGTGACGATGCTGCAGCCTTGATGGGGAAGGAAACCGCCAAGTTGCAGGTTGCTCCAGTGCTGGAACGGCTGGTGTTACCGCGAGCGCAACAGGCGATCAACGCCTGGCTTCAGCAACTGGAATCCAAATCAGATCTGCGCTGGTTGATCCCCGCCCACTACAGCGCGCCGCTTGCCTTTAGTGCGCAACAGGCATCGGCGTTGCGATCGGAACTGAAACAGAAAAACTGGGCACCCAATGAAGGAAATTGGACCTTCCTCAGTGGTATCGATCAGCGGCTTTTAGAGCTTGGATTTGTCCCAGAAAATCCATTAAAAAAGACTGATCTTTCAAAAGATCAGTCTTTCGATTAAACAATTGGCAGACATTTAAAAAAGAGCTATTGCACTCTTAGACCAAAGCAAAAGAGCTCAAAGATTGAGATCGTCGTCTGGATTCACGGCCATTTCATCATCAGCGAAAAGCGTTTCTTCCAGTTCTTTGCGCTGCTCCATCTGACGCAGGAAGTATCCAGTCATCATCGCGGAAGCCAGCATGTTGGCCAAGTTGTCGCGATTCGCCGTGACCTTGACCTCAAATTGCTCGCCGGGAAGCATGCCGAGCAAACCCTGAACGTTGTGGCGAATAATGTCTTGAATATCGTTACTGGCAGAACGGGCCACTCGCTGCAGCACGTCCGGCGATTGGTCCTGGAGATATTGGATCAAGCTATTAACGGGCTGGCCGTCCTGGCTGTCCGTGGTTAGGAACTCTGGATTGAACATCCTGCCCACCTGTCGTCAGTCACTGGACCCTATCGCAGCTGCGATCTGGGGCACCTCCGAATCTTGGTGTGAGAACCGAATCGGACCGAACCGGTTCAAGGGCCAATAACGCCACACCGCGGTGCCAATCACCCTCTCATCAGGCAGTGCACCCCATACATGGGAATCAAGGCTGGCATTGCGGTTGTCGCCCAGCACCCAGTACTGCCCCTGGGGAACAGTGAGGGGCCCCTGGTCGTAATCCATCTCCGCAGGCTTCCAGTCTTCTGGCACAGGGATGTTGTTGCGCAGCAACGCGCCATCTCGCACTTCAATCGTGTCTCCTGGGCGGCCCACCACACGCTTAATCAGAGCGGCATTGGCGTCGTAGCCAGCCTCTACGAGCTGGGTGGGCACCGCAAACACCACAATTTGATCCAGGCCAATCGGTTTGTGCCGTTGACGGTTCAATTTGGGCGTGATTTTCTCCACCAGGATCCGGTCTTGCAACTGCAAGGTGGGCAACATTGAACCGGAGGGAATCCAGCGGGGTTCGATCACCTGCCAACGCAGGAGCAGGGCCAAAACCACCCACACCAGTAGGCCTATCCAACTGTTGCGCTTGGGTTCTGAGTTGGGAGTGGGTGCCATGGCAGGTTCTGCGTTAGCCGAGGATCGCATTAGCCATCACCGCTCCCCTGACGCAGGCCCTCGCCAATCTGCAAGCTGCTGTCCTGTTGCTCCAGACCCTGCAGCAACAGGGTCTGCGCCACGTGGTGCTTTGTCCTGGGAGTCGATCCGGCCCCTTAGCCCTTGCCGCCGCTGGCTTGCAGCGCGCTGGGCTGATCACGCTCAGCACGGCGATCGATGAACGCTCTGCTGGGTTTCATGCCCTCGGTCGCTCCAGCGCCTCTGGTACTGCCACGGCCGTGATCACCACCTCCGGAACCGCGGTGGCCAATCTTCTCCCCGCCGCCGTTGAAGCGGATCGCTCCAGCCAGCCGCTGCTGCTGATCAGCGCCGATCGGCCCCTACGGCTCAAAAACAAAGGGGCCAATCAAACCGTGAATCAGGAAGCCTTCCTCACCCCGGTGTGCCGCTGGTGTGGGTCAGGTCCCTTGGATGGCCTCAACGCAGGGATGGAGCAGGAGCTGCAAGCCCTGGCTCACAAGGCCTGGCGGCATCTGCATCAGCAGCCCGGACCTGTGCATCTCAACGTTCCCTTTGAAGAGCCCCTGCTCCCGGATCTGAATCAGCAGAACGCGTTTTGGAGCCAGTGGAACCGTTCAGAGCCTGAGGCCATCACCCAAAGCGCTGAACCCTGGAGGCCAACGAGCAACAACGCCCCGCCAGCACTCGATCCTGACCAGCCCGGTGTGATCGTTGCCGGGCCCTGGCGAGGACTGAGCTCCACGCTTGCGCCCTATCAAGCCGCCTTAATCGACTGGCAACAGCGCAGTGGCTGGCCCGTACTCGCCGATCCCCTCGCCGCGATCCCAAACGGCTTAGGGGGCGTGATTCGCTATTGGGATCTGCTGCTCCCCAATGGTTTGAGCCAGCTGCCCGCCAACGCCCAGGTGCTGCGACTGGGCTCGATGCCGGCCAGTCGACGCCTGGAGGCCTGGCTAGCGAGCCAGCAAGGGCCACAACTTCTGATCACAGAAGGTGATCCACGGCCCCTCGATCCGCTCGACGTCGCCCAGCAATGGAGCGGCGGCCTAGCGCAGTGGTGGCAACAGCTCAGCCCCCAGCTCAGTCGCTCTCCTACTGAGGCCTCGGCTGGCGCACAGCAAACACGGTCGCTGCTCAACGCCTGGAAAAACGCAGACGCTGATGTTGGCAAGCGCCTCTCGGCCCTGCTGCCGATCCAGGGAGCCGCCAATGAACCCGCCTTGATGCTGGCCCTAGCGCAGCTGTTGCCAGCTGCGCTGCCTGTGATG
This sequence comes from Synechococcus sp. MVIR-18-1, assembly GCF_014279835.1. Taxonomy (NCBI): domain Bacteria; kingdom Bacillati; phylum Cyanobacteriota; class Cyanophyceae; order Synechococcales; family Synechococcaceae; genus Synechococcus; species Synechococcus sp. MVIR-18-1. The sequence continues at coordinate 1,321,492 of NZ_CP047942.1, forward strand.
CTCGCTGCCAGCAGTCCGGTGCGTGATTGGCAAGCCTTTGCCGCAGGCGATACCGGGAGCCGGCGCTGTTTCAGCTTTCGGGGTGCCTCCGGCATCGATGGCACCCTCTCCCTGGCCATGGGTCTAGCGGCCGAGCTCGGTCCAACGGTGTTGATCACAGGTGATTTAGCGCTGTTGCATGACAGCAACGGCTGGCTCCTGGCCAGCGCTCACCAACTGCCCTTGTTCGTGCTGTTGATCGACAACGCCGGCGGCGGCATTTTCGAACAACTGCCCATAGAAACCACCCCCAGCGATGGCTTTGATCAGCTGTTTGCCATGCCCCAACGGGTGGACCCCCTCGCTCTGGCCGCAGCCCATTCCATCCCCGTGCGTCAGCTCGCCTGCCTAGACGATCTGCCTACCGCCCTGGAATGGGGGTTGGATAGATCTGGACCAGCACTCCTACGGGTGTGCACCGATCGCCGCAACGACGCCCAGCTTCGCCGCAATCTGCGTGAGGCGTTACAACAGGATTCCAGCCTTTCCTGATCGCCATGCCAGAGCCCGTCATCCGGCAGGTGCTCCCTGGATCCAGCGGAGTGAACTGGCAGCCCTGGGGAACCTACGAGGATGTGCTGCTGGATCGCTGTGATGAGGGCATTGCCCGCTTAGCGATCAATCGACCCACCAAGCGCAATGCCTTCCGGCCCCGCACGGTCTCAGAGCTCTGTGACGCCTTTGCCCGGATCCGCGATGACAGCCGCATCGGCGTGGTGCTGCTCACCGGTGTGGGCCCCGCCGCCGATGGGGGCTACGCCTTTTGTTCAGGTGGTGATCAAAGCGTGCGCGGCGATGGGGGCTATCTCGACGAAACAGGCCTGCCCCGCCTCAACGTGCTCGACCTTCAACGCATCATTCGCAGCCTGCCCAAGGTGGTGATCGCTCTGGTGGCGGGGTATGCGATCGGTGGCGGTCAGGTGCTGCATCTGCTCTGCGACCTCAGCCTGGCGGCGGAGAACGCTGTGTTTGGTCAAACCGGGCCACGGGTTGGCAGTTTTGATGGCGGCTTTGGTGCCGGCTATCTGGCTCGCGTGGTGGGCCAGCGCAAAGCCAAGGAGATCTGGTTTCTCTGCCGTCAATACGGCGCCGACGAGGCCCTAGGCATGGGCCTTGTGAATGCGGTTGTTCCCTTAGAGGCTCTCGAGGCCGAAGGGGTGCGTTGGGCCAGAGAGGTGCTGCAACACAGCCCAACGGCGATTCGCTGCCTCAAAGCAGCGTTCAATGCAGAAACCGATGGCTTAGCTGGCATCCAGGAATTGGCCGGACAGGCCACCCACCTCTTCTATCGAACCGAAGAGGGCCAGGAGGGCCGCAATGCCTTCCTGGAGAAGCGCAATCCAGATTTTTCCGACACCCCATGGCTGCCTTAGCCACAAAAGTCGCTAAAAAAAGAAAGCTGTTGCGCCCCTTCGGATGCGGTTTCAAAAGCCTGCTCAGTTGATGCCTGCTGCGCTGCTCACCGCCTCGCTGCTCACCGCAGCGGCAGGAGTGGCCTCAGGACAAGAGGTTGGCGAAACCCTCCGAACAGAGGTGAAGGGCGAGATTTTGGTGGAGGCTCCAGAGGAGGGTCCTAAACGCAAATCCGATCCGATCCCGCCCCTGGCGATCCCCTTGAGCGATGCCGCCTCCCTGGCCCGTGTTCCGAGCGATGTGATGGAGCGTGATGGGCTGCAGCTTGTGCTCGACCGCAAGCACCATCAACTTCTCGTTCTGAGGGATGGCCGGATGACGCGCCGGTTTCCAGCCGCGGTGGGCACCACAGGCTGGGAGACCCCTGCCGGACGCTTCAGGGTCTTTGAAAAAGTGAAAAAACCGGTGTGGACCCATCCGGTGAGCGGTGATCTTGTGGATGCGGAAAGTGAAGGAAATCCCTTGGGTTCACGCTGGATTGGCTTCTACCGCGACTGCAATGGACGCTCGGGTTGGGACGGCGAGCAATACCTCGATATCAATGGCTGCACCGTGGCCGGATTCCATGGCACCCCTTACCGCTGGACGGTGGGACGGGCCGTTTCCCATGGCTGCGTGCGTCTTTATGAGGAGAACGTTCAGGAGGTGTTCGATCTCGTCAGGGTTGGAACTCAGGTGACCGTGGTCCCGTGAAAGTGATACCAACGCAGTAATGCGTCTACAGTCTCGCGGCTTACAGGTTTGATCGTCCATGCGCGTGCTCTTTGCCGCCGCCGAATGCGCCCCCATGGTGAAAGTCGGTGGGATGGGCGATGTAGTTGGATCCCTTCCCCCTGCCCTGAAGGCTCTGGGGCACGACGTTCGCTTGATCATGCCGGGATACGGCAAGCTCTGGTCTCGATTGGAGATCCCTACGGAACCGATCTGGCGAGGCCAGACCATGGGCACCGATTTTGCGGTCTTTGAGACCCGCCATCCCACCAATGGCTTCACCATTTATCTGGTTGGTCACCCCGTCTTTGATCCAGAACGGATTTATGGCGGAGAAGATGAAGATTGGCGCTTCACCTTTTTTGCCAGTGCTGCGGCTGAATTTTCCTGGAACGTCTGGAAGCCGAATGTTCTCCATTGCCATGACTGGCACACCGGCATGATTCCGGTCTGGATGCACCAAGACCCAGAGATCAGCACCGTTTACACGATCCACAACCTCAAATATCAGGGGCCCTGGCGCTGGAAGCTGGACAAGATGGCCTGGTGCCCTTGGTACATGCAAGGCGACCACACCATGGCTGCCGCCCTGCTCTATGCCGATGGCGTGAATGCGGTGTCACCCACCTATTCCAGAGAGATCCGCACCTCGGAATACGGCGAAAAGCTAGATGGGTTGCTCAATTACATCTCCGGCAAACTGCGCGGGATCCTGAACGGGATTGATCTGGAGGCCTGGAATCCAGCCACCGATCGGGCCTTACCCGCCACCTTCAGTGCCGATGATTTGTCGGGTCGCGCCCGCAACAAGCAGGTGCTCCAGGAACGCATGGGTCTCGAGGTCAGATCCGATGCCTATTTGCTGGGCATGGTGAGCCGTCTGGTGGATCAAAAAGGCGTTGATCTGCTGTTGCAAGTGGCGGATCGTTTGCTCGCCTACACCGACACCCAGATCGTGGTGCTTGGCACCGGTGATCGCGGCTTGGAATCCGGTCTTTGGCAGATGGCCTCCCGCTATCCAGGTCGCGTTTCTGTTTTTCTCACCTACGACGACGACCTCTCACGCTTGATTTACGCCGGCAGTGACGCCTTCCTGATGCCCAGTCGGTTTGAGCCCTGCGGCATCAGCCAATTGCTCGCCATGCGCTACGGATGCGTGCCCGTGGTGAGAAAGGTGGGTGGTTTGGTCGATACGGTTCCACCGCATGATCCTGCCCAGCACAGCGGCACAGGGTTCTGCTTCGATCGGTTCGATCCCGTGGACTTCTACACCGCCCTCGTGCGCTCCTGGGAAGCCTTCCGCCATCAAGACAGCTGGCGTGAACTGCAGCGCAGGGGCATGCAGCAGGACTACAGCTGGGCGCGTTCAGCCTTGGAATACGACCAGATGTACCGGGAGGTCTGTGGCCTCAAGGAGCCAGGTCCCGATGCCGCTGCCGTTGAACAGTTTTCCCAAGGCCAGAGTGCCGATCCCTCCTTGGACCCAGGCCAACGCGGAGCCCCCACCAGCCCCCCCGAACAACCCACAGACAACTCGCCCAAGGAACCTGGCTCACGCAACCCGCTAGCCAGACTGTTTGGCGGTCAGCGACGCTAATGCTGCAGGCAACCACGAATGCAGGATTCCTTCGAACCGCAGCCATCTGACAACGACAGCGCCCTCCCAGCTCCTTACAACAGCCCCTGGAAGGCCCTTGGCCAAGATCTGAGGGCCGTGAGCGCCGATCTGCGTCTTCGCAGCCAAGAGCTGTGGCGCCGTAACCGCGAGGGAGATCTGTCGGTTCCAGCGTTTTGGCCAGAGTCATTCGCAGCGTTGTTTTGGCCTGTGCTGCTGGGATTCGGCCTCGCAGTCCTGATCCTGGGCGGCATTCAATTGCGTCAGTCCCTTCAAGAGCAGTCGCCACCAGCAGCTCCAGAGGTGGAACGTGTCCGCACCACCCCCTTCCCAGAAGCACGCCCCCTACCGATCACCACCAGCGGCGCATCCGATCTCAACAACCAAGGCTTGGCGCAGGAACCAACAACTAGCGATCAGCCCCCTGCCCTGAGCGACCTGGAACGCGAGCCGGCATCAGCAGAAACTGACGCAGACCTATTGCGCTTTGATCCACTCCTCGAGCTTTTGGCAGAGGAGGGTGGCACCGATAGCGGTCAGGGATCAGCTCTGATTGTTTCCGCCAAACCCCAACCAGAGCGGAACGCTGTGATTCTGCAAATCGATGCTGCCGCTTGGATGCAACAGTCTCCTGACCAACGCCAACACCTAGCCGAAACCTGGTGGACCCGACTGGAAGACCAGGGCTATGCCGATCTGCGTCTTGTGAATGAACAACAAGAGCTCTTGGCTCGACCCGCCAGGATCGGTGGCGGCATGATCGTGTTCGATCCAAAGAGGGTTTAAACGTGCTGGATCTAGCTGATCTCGTTTCGCTCTGGGGGCCGCCACAACGTGGCGATGGCGCTGCACCCAACCTCCAGCAACGCTTAGGCCCTGTCTGCACAGACAGCCGACTGCTCACGGCAAACGCCTTTTTTGTGCCGTTACACGGTGAGCGCTTTGATGGTCATCGCTTCCTCGCCACTGCAACGGAGCAAGGCGTGCAGGCCGCCGTGGTGGCCCGTGATAGTGACATCCCAATACCGCCAAGCTTGCTGCACTGGACCGTGGACGACACGCTGGAGGCCTACCAACAGATCGCCTGCTTGGTGCGGCGCAACTTCAACAGCGCTGTTGTGGCCGTCACCGGGTCCGCCGGCAAAACCACAACAAGAGAACTGATTCGTGCCGCGTTAACACCCCTTGGAGCCGTTCAAGCCAGTGTCGGCAACAACAATAACGACGTTGGCGTACCACTCACCTTGCTTGGTGTAGACGAACAGCATGCTGCTGTGGTGGTGGAGATGGGAATGCGCGGTCCTGGTGAAATTGAACGCTTATCGCGTTGTGCGGAACCTGAGATTGCCGTGATCACCAATATCGGTACGGCGCACATTGGCCGCTTGGGCAGTCGCGAAGCAATTGCCGCAGCAAAATGTGAAATCACTGCAGCGCTTTCAGCCGATGGCCTTGTGGTGATTCCAGCCGGAGATCCTCTCCTCGATGCAACCCTCGCCCGATGTTGGAGTGGTCGTGTGCGGCGTGTTTCGCTTGTAGGCGATACCAACAACTCTGGTCAACCCGCTGATGATCTCGGCGACTACAACCCTGCAACGGGACAGATCCAACTGGGGAATGACAGCTATCGCTGCCCCCTAGAGGGGAAACACAATGCACGCAATTTCATGCTGGCACTTGCCGTTGCCAACACCCTTGGCGTTGCACCCTCAGACCTACAACAGCTCGATGTCGAGGTACCGGGAGGTCGCAATCGCCGCCAACAAATCGGTGCCTTAACGGTTCTCGATGAGACGTATAACGCTTCACCGGAAGCAGTGTTTGCGGCGTTGGATTTATTAGCAGCTCAGCCAGGTCGACGGTTTGCAGTACTCGGCACCATGCTGGAGCTAGGACCAGACAGTGAACGCTTACACAAGGCGGTGATCGATCACGCCGCAGCCTTGAAGCTTGATGGACTGGTGGCTGTGGCCACTGGCTTGGAGGCCAAGGCCATGAGCAACGCAAGTGCAGCATTGCCACTGTTTCGGCAGGTGGAAACACCCGAACAGGCCGCTGAACCTTTAATCGAGTGGCTCAGGCCTGGAGACACCGTGCTCTTAAAAGCCAGTCGAGGGATTGCACTGGAACGATTGCTTCCGTTATTGCCACAGCTTTAGGTCAGGCGGCTCTCAGCGCGTCCGGTGGGTCTTCGCAGCGAATCAAATCGATCGCATGGGGATGGTCATGGATGTAGCGAATTTCCTCCATCGCCAACACCCTTGCTTCAAAGGCATCTCCCGCATAAAAACATTCTTCTTGATGATCACTGGTGGCATCGCGATAGCGAACAGTGAAACGCTTTTGATCGGACATGGAAGTATCAACCTGTCGCCCCACGCTTACGCATCAACGAACGCAGGCCAAGGGCATGCTGTGAAAAAAGTCTGTTGATTCAGCTCACTCGGCGTTGCGATCCCAGCCTTCCTTGATCAATTGCTTCGCACGACCGATCGCAAGGGATCCATCAGGAACAGCTTTGGTGATCGTCGACCCCGCAGCGATCGTGACATTTTTACCGATCACAACAGGTGCAACCAATACGGAGTTAGCCCCAGTCTTGCTGCCCGCACCAATCACGGTGAGATGCTTATTTTTGCCATCGAAATTGGCCGTAATCGTGCCCGCTCCCACATTCACATTGGCGCCTAACTCTGCATCTCCGATGTAACTGAGGTGATTCACCTTGCTACCAGCAGCGATCACACTCTTTTTAATCTCCACAAAATTTCCAATCTTGCAGGAATCACCAACGGTGGTGGCAGGTCGAATATGGGCGAAGGGGCCAATCGCAACATCGTTACCAACACGTGCATCACGCACGACGGATTGCACAACAGAGACATCACAACCGAGTTCGGCATTGTCAAGCAAACTGCCTGGGCCTAGGCGGCAGTTATCGCCAATTCGGCAGGTGCCTCGCAGATGAGTTTGGGGTTCGATCACCACGTCACAGCCAAAGCTGCAGTCCTCACTCAGGGTGCAACTGGCGGGGTCCACAAAGGTCACACCCTCATCCATCCAGTGATCACGCAAGCGCTGTTGCAAGACACCCTCACACTGAGCGAGTTGTCTGCGGTTATTGATTCCATTCACCTCATCGGGATCACTCACCTCCATCTGCATCGCCACGCCTAAGAGCTGCACCGTATCGGTGAGGTAGAGCTCGCCCTGATCGTTGTCGGTGCTCAATTTCGGCAACACCTCTGCCAACTTTTCCCAGTTGAAGCAATAAATGCCCGCATTGGTGAGGTTGTTGGCCCGTTGCTCGTCGCTGCAATCGCGATGTTCAATAATTCCGCTCACCCGGCCATTGGCATCCGCAAACACGCGGCCATATCCAGTGGGATCGTCGAGCCTTGCCGTTAACAAGGTCACATCTGCCTTGCTGCTGCGGTGCGTGCTCACCAATGCATCAATGGTCTCGGCTCGCAGAAGTGGAACATCACCGTTCAGCACTAATAATTCGCCTCGAAAGCCCTGGAGAGGCTCCAACAGCTGTTGGACAGCATGCCCAGTGCCATTCTGTGGCTGTTGCAGCACAAATTCCAAGCCGCCATTGGAGCTGAGCTGCTCTTCCACACGCTCCGCTTGATGGCCAACGATCAACAGCCGGCGCTCTGGCGCAAGGTTCCGGGCACTGGCGAGCACGCGTTCCACCAAAGTAGCTCCCGCTAGGGGTTGAAGCACTTTCGGAAGCGCACTTTTCATACGCGTGCCTTTCCCAGCGGCAAGAACGGCAACGGCGAGCATGGAACAGGAGCAAGACCGGCGAAATCTACCGGTGGAAGCAGATTCTGGGAATACACCAACAGTCAACTGCGGTTATCAGATCTCCACTTAAAACTTAGTGATCGGCGAAAAGGCTGTGCCAGCACTCCCACCGCTACTAGACCAGCAAAAACAACACTCAGACGTAAAACTCAAAGCGAGAAGACTCAACAAGTATCGCCATCACACTCCCTAAGCATCATCAAGCCAAAACATCAAAAGGTGCCGTACAAGGCTGGCCTTGAACAAGTGAAGAATCTGGAACAAGAAAGTCCTGTGAGGAGACTTAATCCGCCAGGCAAACCTTAAGCACAACAAAAGAATGAAAACAACGTGTTAAAATAGATCAAAGAAATAACAAAAATGTCAAGTAAACTGCATTTCCACTCCATAGTTTCTGGCCTCAAAGACCTAATTGATTGCGGTGATAACGGGACTGAAGAGCAAATCAATGTACTCAAAGCGATCGCATTAGGAATCTTCAAAATACCAATAGAGGCTTATAACAATCTGGAATCGATAAACCAGCAACAACTAGCGAAGGTTGTGGTAGAGCCATTCATACGCAGACGCTATATCCAACTCGCAGTCATGCTTGAACTATGCAGACACCCTAAATCCCATCAACAACTCAGCAAACTTGAATCATCAGCCGAAGAACTCGGCCTCAATGGAAATGCATTAACAGTTTGCAGAAAAATGATCGACATGTCCGCACTTGAAGCCACCACAGATTACATCAGACGCTACAAACAATATTTCTTAGTACTGCAGGAACAGCATGGACCGGAGGCTTTTAATCATGAAGGCGGCCGCCAATATGATGAATCATTCTTTCAAACACTCGATTCATTTTCAATCATGAGTCCGGGCAGCTTAGGTAGAGAATTTTTCAACTTCTACGAGCGCAATGGAATGCATTTACCAAGTAGAACATCGATCAACCCTGGCTATTATGTTTGTCATGATATGAATCATGTTATTGCCGGCTATGAACCGACTGGGATCGGGGAAATTTGCTTGGGTGCGTTTAAATTAAGCATGAATGATTGTGATGCCAATTGGATGGCATCCATGACCAATTTTTTAATTCACGAGGCGGGGGTTTTCAAGCCTGGGAAAAGCGCTCAATACGAACCACTCGGCGTGGATGGAGATCCTTTTGATGGACTTAATGGAAAACAGGGTGTGATGACGTTGAAGGGAGCTCCTGAAATGTTGGCTGATGCATTGGAAAGAGGAACCAAGTGCAACAACGACTTCAGCACAATGGATCATATCGAAATGGCCACTGTTCCCCTGAAAGAAGTGCGAGAAAAGTACAATGTTGTACCCCCACTGATGAGTGTTGCCGATGCAAGCATTCACTGGTAGATTACGACATTAAGAGGTTCAAATTCCTTATTGAATTAAACCTTTTGAGGCTGAAGCGGTTCAACAGTCTGATCACGATTCAGATGGTATTGGCTCTGATATTTCTCCCTAAAAAACAGACTTAATCGCCTTCATCAAACGCTTCCGGCCAGATTGCCTTACAGCCTGGGTCTCGGGCTAATGCGGCAGCCTTCACATCATCCACCTCCAAATTTCCGATTTGGTGGGCAGCAATCAACAGCATCAAACGTTTTAAAGCCTGACGACCCTGATCAGGCTGGAGCCAACCGAGCCCGTAATACTTGCAAGTGGCATTCAACCAACCTTGGGCCTCTCCGCGCAACTTGATCTCGAGACCGTCGAGAGCAGAAGTGGCAATCGATGGAGTGGCCGTGAGCAAAGACGTTGCAGCAACGACTGATAAAAGCTTGCGCAAACGAAATCCGACTAATTCTCCAGTATGAACGAGGCAATTCATTAACACTGCCACTTTCGCGGCCAAGCACGCGTACTGGGCCTATCAGAGAAACCTGCTGAGGCCCTTGCAAAACAATTTATTGATTCGCAAAAGGAACAAGCTGTAAAGATAGAGGCATACCAACACACCACAAAATAAATATTGATTAGATGGTATCAACCGCTACATCGCAACAGGACAAAATCTTCAAAGTTGAATTGATACTCAATTAACGAGACATTGAAAAAAGTTCAAGTACAAATGTCCGACCAATATCATAGTCTTTTAAAAGATTATGCGAATGCGTGGAATATGACAATGTCAGAAGTAATGCATGAATGCACAAGTCATCACATGAATGAGCATTCAAACAGGTGTAAATACATAGACGCACTATTTCGATTTAAAGCTATCAAGAAAGACAAACGGTTATCCAAGGACTGCTATGGCAGTGCTTGCTTTGCTTGCAATCACGTTACGAGCTGCAGAACAGGCGTCTACCAAGGGGCCTGGGAGATGAATCCAGACTTTGAGAGCTATGCGGACATGACTGTACAAAGTTGAAACAACAATCAATACTATTTGCGGTCAGCAACATATTTTTCAAGAACAAGCAGGAAGATATCAAAGACTGCGAGTAAAGTCATCAAGAATCAATGTATTGACGAAAAGTGATGAATCAGGAGAACGTATACGCTGCCAACAGAAGATCCAGATTTATCGAACAAGCGAATGAAGCCATCTACCACATTGAAGAAAGAGAGCGCCTTGGGATTGATATCACAGACGATGACAAGCCAATTACAATAGAACAAAGAAAAAAGGAAATCACTCGTATTCGCAAGAGTTTTACACGTATTAAACAGTCCAACCTGATGGAGAACGCCAAAGAAGCAATCATAATCAACGATTCTAAGCAAAAAGTGCTGCCCTTCAATGAAGAAAGCAACTAAGACGAAGAAAGAACAGTAATCATAAAAAGTAAGCAACAAATTAAAGAACAACTGATGGATTCAAGCATGTTTTGTTCGCCATCATGTCCATCTAGTCGGATGATTCCAAGGTTTTAATTTCAAGCTTGTCTCAGCAACCCCCACTTTCGCTGCCAAGCGCTGGTACTAGGCCGATAAGACAAAGCCTGTTCTTGTTGGCGTCGCTTCAAAATCGAAGCGGCCAAGTCGGTGCCTGACGGGTCTCGGTAGGGCACACCCGCCCTCGTCTGAAGATGTTCCTCTTCCATCACGCTTAAGCCACACCAACCAGGGCCCGTTTCAGGTGGAGTCTGATCGCGATCTTTAGAACATAACGCCAGAGTTCCAGAGCTCCACTCTGATTTTTCTCCTGCCTTTGGAAGCAGCGAGCGCAACTCGAGACCGGCATGGCGCAAACTATTTCGTACTGCTGCTGCTCTGCAATAGGTCAACAACCGCCCCCCAGGTGCGAGTAAAGAGGCAAGGCTCTGCAGAAATTCTTCACTCCAGAGCTGGGGACATTTTCCAGGAGAAAAAGCATCCAACAGGATCAAATCCAGTTGTAAATCCTTGGGTAGGTTCTGCAGCTCCTGACGCGCATCACCCCAAAGCATCTGCACCGAATGCTGCCGGAGCGAATCCTGCCAATAGCCATCAGTAGCAACTGCCCCTAAGGCAGCAACAACATGCTTAGGCCAAAGGTCTATAAATCTCGGCTCAGCAAGGGCCAGTCTTAAAGGCGATCGATCAAGTTCTAACCCCCAACATTCCAAACGTGGCCCGCCTGCATTGGGAAGGGCCGCCATCAGGGCAGCCGTGTTGTAACCCAAGCCAAAACAGACATCTAAAACACGTAAACAACAACCGCTGGGAAAGCGATCAAGCTGAGCCGGCAGCACAAATTTACTATTGGCTTCTTGAAGAGCACCGCCAGAACTGTGGAAGCCTTCAGCAAAACGATCGCTATGCAAACTGAAGCTTCCGTCGGCTGTGAAGCGCGTACTCAGCACAGAGGAATCAGCGACGCAATCTCTCAAGATCGTCCCAGAAGGTGGGGTAACTCACAGCCGCTGCTTCGCTGCGGGTAATTCTTGAATCACCCTCGGCCATTAAGCCAGCAACAGCAAGACTCATCGCCACACGGTGGTCTGTCTCACTATCCAATTCAGCACCTTTCAGAGAGCGGCCACCACGAATGGTGAGACCATCAGGATGTTCATCAATGTCGGCACCCATGGCTTTAAGTTGCCGCGCCATTACAGCAAGTCGATCCGTTTCTTTCACACGCAACTCAGCTGCACCACGAATACGACTTTCTCCATCACAAAAACAGGCCGCGACACTCAGGATTGGAACTTCATCCACCAAACGCGGCATGATCTCCTCTCCAAACTGAAAGGCCTTGAGAGGACCATGACTCACCTGCAGATCGCCAACAGGTTCACCCGCAACATCGCGGCGATTCAACACGTTGATCGAAGCGCCCATCATCTCCAACACGTCCAGAATCCCAGTACGCGTGGGATTTAAACCCACATTTTCCACCGTAATCTGATCGCCAGGAACGAGGGCACCTGCCACAAGCCAGAAAGCCGCTGAACTGATATCTCCCGGCACCACAACATGCTGACCTTTCAATGTGGCACCAGGACGAACCAAAATATGTCGTCCCATCTCACCACCAACTTCAAGGTCAGCACCAAAGGCTCTGAGCATGCGCTCGCTGTGATCACGAGAATGGGCAGGTTCGATCACACTCGTTGCCCCATCCGCCGTGAGAGCAGCCAAGAGAATGGCGGATTTCACTTGAGCACTGGCAACAGGGGTCCCCACAACAGCACCCCTCAACCTTTGACCCTGGACAGCCAGCGGAGCCAAATTTCCTCGATCGCGACCACGCACATCTGCCCCTAAGAGGGAGAGGGGTTGACCAACCCTGTTCATCGGCCGGCGACAAAGAGAAGCATCACCGGTCAAAACAAAATGGCGCCCCTCGCGTCCAGCAAGAAGACCAAGCATCAACCGCATGGTTGTGCCCGAATTACCGCAATCGAGAATCTCCGAAGGCTCTTGCAAACCATCAAGACCAACGCCCTCAATGGTCACCATTTCACCGCTCTGAATCGGCGAAATCATTGTCCCCATCGAGCGCAGGCAAGCAGCTGTACTAATCGGATCCTCTGCTGGTAAAAGACCTTCGATTGTGGTTGTGCCCTCAGCGATGGCACCAAAGAGCAGTGCCCGATGAGAAATAGATTTATCGCCTGGAACACGGACCCGGCCATGGAGGCTGCCACCTGCCTTCAGATCCCTAGGGGAGCCATTTGATCCCGACACCGTTGAACAGCCTGTGGTTGATGAAAACAATCCTATTAGCCCAATCTTCAAAGGCTCAGGCTTGTTGTTAAAGTTGTCACCAACTCCTGCTGTAAAAGCAAAAACCTTCGCTAACAACCCAGACAAAAAGCAATAACGATCACATCAACAAAGAAATAGCCCTGAAAATATAAACTCAATCATTCCAATATGCTCATAGAAAACAAATAACAGGAGAATTGAGATCACATCCAAGCGATGATTAGGTCGCCAAAACCTCCGAATAAAGCCAGCAAAATAACTGTGAGTTGATATATCATTTTATACAATCTGATGATTCATATGACGACCATGATGTCGTGAAATTTGGGTAAGCTACCCAGAACATTAGCCAGCATCAATTGCATTGCCTCAAAAGGGGTCAGAGTTTAGATATCACATTCTTGGATCTTGATGAAGCCAAAACTTGCAAATTTTTAGGCATAGAAGAAGGAGTCTTACGCGTCTGCCTCGTCTCAACAATCAATTCCGAACTATTTCCAATTGGTTTTTTTGGTTCAGAGTGGTTGAGGCTTGAGAAAAACAGACTTAGAAATTTTGATCTGCGCCTAGAAGCACTAAATGAAGTAAAATTTAAAATAACATCCACCCATGATTGTGCAAACGAAGTGGATTCCATCTTTCACAATCACTGGCTACTAATATTGTGCATGATAAAATCATCCACTCAAGTTGAGATCAGAATCTGTCGTTTAATCGCGATTCTAGTATTTTCGTTTGGAAGAAGGAATAAAGAGAGTTATACACTGCCATTCGAATTAAGCCATTCACAAATCGCCCTCTTAGTTGGCTGCACCCGATCAACTGTAACGCGTCAAATTGGCTTCATGAAAGAGAAGGGATTAATCTGCTCAGAAAAATACCAGTTTGGAATCTTAGTTAGCGAGAAACTAATCGCACAGGAATCAACATTTGTAGAGTATTTGCAATTCACTTGATTAACCACGACCACATTTACAATGGCCACCTTTCCACTTCGAACATTTTGATTTCTTACAGCCTTTTTTCTTACTAAAAAAGCTCAAAATTGAAAGTCTTTTCGTCATTTTATCGATCCCAAGGCCTTCTTGTGAACCCTGAAGTCGTGCCATTCGAGTCATCTTGAGATTGACTCTCATTATACATGGTCGAAAGCGCACAAAATAAACAATGTTGCTTGACGAAACAGTGGAAAAAGTCAATAATTAATAAGTGATTTTTGATTCAGAGGAGTGTTCAATATGACGATCTCAGATTCGTCAACGCAGATGGCAACGAACGTTGCACAGGGACCTAACGGAAGGGCACTGGCTGAATCCATGAATCCAGATTTGCTCAGTGCAATCCAGCAACACATTTCAATCGAAAGGCATGCCTCAATCACTTATTTGGCAATGTCCATCTGGTGTGCTGAACGTGAACTTGCTGGTTTCTATCAATTCTTCGATGGTGAAGCGAAGAGCGAGCAGTCCCATGCCGTGCACTTCACCCAGTATTTGATAGCACGCAGTCAATCCAACGACCTGCAACTATTAGCTGCTCCAAGGCAAAGCTGGGACAATTTGGCTGCATTAATGGCAACAGCCTTTCAGATGGAAGCTGATACAACGTCTTCGATCCAAAGCGTGTATGCCATGGCTGAAAGAAACAGCGATACCAGAACTAGCGTATTCCTAGATCCACTCATTGAAGCCCAAATTCAATCCGAAGATCAATTCGCTTACTTGCTCGGGCGGGTGAAGTTCGCGAATGGTGACCCCACAGCGTTGCTTGTCATCGATAACGAATTAAGAGCAGGTCAAACGCAGCGAGGTTGACCTGAGCATTGCTCGTTTGCTTTGTTCGTAGAGCAAACGAGCACTAATCGTGAGCTGCTCAAGATTAAGGACGTCAAAAGTTTCATAAATTTCCACGAGCCTGATGTGAATCGATTCCAAATCGTCTCTTAAACGCTTCTTCAGCAATGGGCTGATCGATTTAATTGTTCTTTCAATGGCGATGCACTGGTAACTCGTTAAATGTTCAACCTCCTGACTCAAGGTCAGAACCAGGCTCTCACTAGCAATTCCTTCCACGTAATCACCTAAAATCCGAGCGGACTTGATTCAATCAATCTGGGAGAGAGTTTCATAGAAGCTTCACCAGAGTTGGTCACCAACATTTCACCATTGCGAAGTTTGGAGATCAAGCGCGTAGACGTCACTCTGGTGGAGCCAATCAATTCACCAATTCGGTCGTGTGTAAGTCGAAAGGGAAGATTGCACCACTCTCCATAGCGCTTACCCAAGCGATTCACTAACAGACTCAGCAAGGCGTGAAGTCTCTGTTCTGCTTGTCCTAAGTGACGAATTCTCAGAAGTTGCAGCGTCCACTCATTCACTGAGTCATACCCATTTGGGGATGGCTCCATCGATTTCGTTTCGATTCTCAGTGGAGTCATCGCTTCAACGCAAATACCATCACTGCACAAACAATCAGTCCTGAGCTGATCACCTGTCTGTAGGAAGGCAAGCGTCATCCCTTCTGTTTCTTCGCAAGGGCAATACACCCTGGCAATCCCTTCGAGCACATTTAATTTCATGCAATCACTGCGCCCGTGGGTGTCGACAAGCACGGTTTGCCCCGTCGGGATTTGGATCGACGACGTGGGGTCGTCAGGCAGGAAGCGGAAGCTCACGGAGTGGTTTTAACGCTAATGAGAATTGATAGCAACATAGCCGAAACAGAGCCTTTCTGCAATCGATTCTCAATAGCTATTGCTTGTTGAAGGGGTTCGTGTGCGATCTCGACCTTTTTTGATCCAAAACGACTGACTTTGCGTCTGATCGCCAACAAAGTCATCCCTGCCACCAATGGAGTCACGTCGAACAAGAACGAACGCGACCGCTACAAGCGCTGCGAGAGCGAACAAAGAGGTTCTAAGTATGAATTTTGTAGTGTCCAAGTCTCGAGTTAATTTCGAGGCCATTGTCTAGCGACAAAAACAGAATTGAATTCGCTTGTATCAAATGACGTGCATCAATGTGCCTTATGTAAAAAAGAATTGTGCTATACAAGGGGACTAAAGTGTCTTATTTACGTCGCAACTTCGGCAAAGAGCAATTAAATTTGCGTCGACGCATTTTGCGTCATCTTGTGTGAGGATCAATTTGAAACTTTTCCATCAACTGCTGGTGGCCCCAGCTGCCCTGGGCCTTTTGGCACCTGTGGCTGCTAACGCCACTGAGCTGAACATCAACGGTGTTTCTGACTACGCCGCTACAGGCGAGCAAGTCACCAGCATCACTCAGTTTTCAGACGTCTACCCAACCGACTGGGCTTATCAGGCACTTAGCAACCTGATCGAGCGCTACGGCTGTGTTGCCGGTTACCCCAACGGCACCTACCGCGGTAACAGGGCCATGACCCGCTTTGAAGCGGCTGCTCTGCTTAACGCCTGCCTCGACCGCGTCACTGAAGTGACCGACGAGCTCAAGCGCCTGATGAAAGAGTTCGAAAAGGAACTCGCCATCCTCAAGGGCCGTGTTGACGGACTTGAAGCCCGCGTTGGCGAACTGGAAGCCACTCAGTTCTCCACCACCACCAAGCTCAGCGGCAAGGCCGAAATGACCATCGGTGCCACCTCATACGGAGGGGACGAAACCGATGAGCTTTACGACGAAGACGGCAATTATTTAGGAGACACGGCTACAACTTTCTCGTATCGCACCACTCTGAATCTTAATACAAGCTTCACCGGGAAGGATCTGCTCTACACACGCTTGAGAACAGGTAACTTCAACGAGAACGCTTTCTCAGGAAATGGCTACACCGGTAAGCAAACGCAAATCGAAGCTTCCAAAAGCAGCGCTAACAGCCTGAAAGTTGACAAGCTTTGGTATCAGTTCCCACTTGGTAATGATTTCCAAGTGTTTGGTGGTCCTCTAATCGAAAACTACTACATGCTTGCCGCCACACCTGGCGTCTACAAGCATGTACTTAAACAGTTCAAGCTCGGTGGTTACTACGGTGCCTATGGCGCAAGTACCTCACCAGGTTTTGGTATCAACTGGATCAGCAACAGAAATGCTGATTACAGCGATCCAAAGCTTAAATTAAGCGCTAACTATGTATCCAAAAATGGAATGGTTAGCCAGACCAGAGATCAATTCGATTCTGATGGTGAGAAAATTTCCAGCGGCGGCGGCTTTGGAACAGAAAATGGTAAGGGCAAATTCCTGAGCCAAATTGCTTATGGAACACCTTCATGGCAAGTTTCTGCAGCATATGCTTATTCACAAAAAGGTATGACTGTTGGCGGTGCTGGAACACCTCTTGGTGCGTCAACTAAGGGGTACTCTGATGCTAATCAGTTCAACCTGAATGCTTATTATCAGCCTCTCGATAGTGGCTGGATCCCAAGCATCAGTGTTGGTTGGAGTCTCTCAAGTTATAACCTTCCCGATGGGACTGCTGATGGAACACGTAGCCAAACACAAGGTTGGCTTGTTGGTTTGAACTGGCAGGATGCATTCATGCGCGGTAACCGCTTAGGTTTTGCTGTTGGTCAACCTCAGTTTGTAACTGCAATCAAGGGACAAGGTAAGAACGACACCGGGTATGCAGACGATGGCAACTATGCCTTCGAATTGTATTATGACTTCCAGGTCACCGATAACATCACCGTGACTCCTGCATTGTTCTATCTGAGCCGTCCTTTTGGACAAAGGACTGGTGAAAGTGGAGAGTACGGCGGCACTGGTGCTGACACCTTCAGCACTCTTGGTGGTCTTGTCCTGACTACATTTAAGTTCTAAAGCTTAAATCCAATCGGGTTAATCAATAAGTAGGAGGGTACATCCCTCCTTTTTTTTGCCATAAGTTGCCATTAAGAAAGGAGGGACTGATAAGTCCCTCCAAAAAACCGTCAAAGACTCTGTATTACCAGCAATTCTCACCCTCTCCAATGGGAATACAAATATCCTGCTCCGCTGCTTTTTTAGCTGCAGCCTTGGCATCAGCATCTTTCTTAGCTGCAGCATCGAGATCTTGATCTGTCGACCATTCTTGAAGGCCACCCGTCGGTGCTTGATCAGCTTGAACAGGGTCCACTATGGCTAGCTGACCTGACAATGCAGCTGCACTAGCAAGAAATATTGAAAGAGCAGTTGTCTTTTTCATGAAATTTTGAGCATACAACCTAGCTTAGTGACAACAGCGAAAGAGGCCGCATCTTTTTATACATGCCTAATGACCTAAACGGCGCAACAGATTTGTATAAGCCAAAAAGATCAAATCAAGTTCATCACTACGACCGTGCTTTGCCAAAATTGCTCGCGCACCACTTTCTAGTTGAAACAAACAAAGACGATCATTTTCACCTTTAACATAGCTCTCAATCCAACCCACACAAACAGTACGAACACCACTCATTACAGTACAAACGCGATGCAACGATGTGCTGGGATAGATCACAATTTCTCCCTGCTTCAGCTTGATAGGAAAAGACTCAGAAATACTATCGATTTCCAATTCACCACCCTCATATCTTGTCTCATCAGTTAAAGATAGAGTAAAAGACAAATCACTTCTTCCACTGCTCATATAGGCATTGTCAACATGCGTTTCATACCCACCATCCTTTTCTGTTTTAGAAATTAAGAATCGGTGGAGCTTGCGCGGAAGGCAAAATCCCTTCACGACGGGATGATTCCACATGGCACGTTCTACGAGCTCATGAATCTCTTCTCGCAATGGAGACTCATCGTTAAGTTGTGAATTTCGTTTCCCCCCCTTAGCGTGAGCACCAGCGGTCAGCGAACCATCCTGCCATTCCGCTTCATGAGCAAGTCTCTCAAGCAAGCGTTCGCAGGTTATTGAGTCCAGTATTTGCAATTGCAAGTGATTCATTGTTCAACCCTTGTATCTCTGAAAAAATCGACGAAGCGTAGCCCTGTGACAAATGATTCATTTGCGTCCCAACAGGCTTCTATAATAAAAGAAAATGCTTTATTGAGATGAAACCTTTTTTGTTTCTCACATCTCTTTTGCCTCTAGCACTATTTGCGCCAGCTTTTGCGGCAGAAGAAGTCAGAGTGTACTCAGGTCGTCATTACAATACTGACCGTCAAGTTTACAAAAAGTTTTCAGATCAAACCGGAATCAAAGTTCGCCTAGTTGAAGCCTCAGGGATTTCATTGGTTCAGAGATTAAAGAGCGAAGGTAAGAATACAAAAGCTGATGTCATTATCTTAGTTGATGCTGCACGCATCAATAATGCAGCCAATGCAGGACTCTTTGGCAATATTCAATCCTCATCTTTGGATCAATCTGTACCATCTCGCTATCGCGATCCTAAGAAAAGGTGGTTTGGCTTAACCCGACGCGTACGCGCGATTATTGTTAATCCAGCACTCGTTTCTCCATCCTCAGTCACGTCATATTCACAACTAGCGAGCCCAGCCCTAAAGGGGAAAGTTTGTCTTAGAAAGAGAAAAAATGTCTACAATCAATCACTTGTTGCCGATCAACTAGCACTAAAGGGAACAGCCAAGGTTAAAACCTGGCTGAAAGGTCTTACGAACAATGTTCGTCAACCCTATTTTGGTGGTGATATCGGGCTCATTCGGGCTGTTGCCCAAGGCCAGTGTGGCGTCGGAGTTGTGAATCACTACTATTTAGCGCGCATGAGAGCGGGAGTCAACGGAAAAAAAGATCAGCAATTTGCTAACAAAGTAAAAATCGTGATGCCTAAACCTGCTCATGTCAACATTAGTGCTGCAGCAGTTTCACGTTATTCTAAGAACAAGAAAAATGCAGTTAAATTGATCGAATATCTCTCATCCCCTCAGGGAAGCGCTGGACTTGCAGGGCCAACCTATGAGTTCCCCTTAAAAGGAGTTGGCGGCTCAACCTACCTCAAAGGAATGACGAAATTCACTCCTGATCGCGTTACTATTTCGCAACTGAGTCGCTACAACAAAGAAGCGATTCGTCTTATGACCGAGGCTGGATGGAAATAAGCTTGTCTAAGACATAACCAAAGAGTGCAGGATCTGGTTCAGCATCTTCCAGATCTGACAAGCCAAGCTCCTCGAGCCGGTCAGTAACTTTTTGCTCTAAATCTGCTGGACGGCTCAGTGGCTCACCCCACTCATGATTTTTTTCTGGTCCAATTTTGGTCGTAGCATCAATGGCCATCCTTCCACCCAGGCCCAGTTGTTCGCTAGCAAAGTCAAGGGTGTCAAAGGGTGTATTTTCTAAGACAAATAGATCCCGTTGTGGATCAACTTGTGCTGCAATAGCCCAGACAACCTGACGTGGATCACGCACATTGATGTGCTTGTCAACAACAACAACGAACTTCGTATAAGTAAACTGGGGAAGCGCACTCCAGAAAGCCATTGCAGCTCTCTTTGCCTGGCCAGGATAGGCTTTGTCAATCGAAATAACTGCTAATTTATAACTTAGCGCCTCCATTGGCAAAAAGAAATCTTTGATTTCTGGAATTTGTTGACGCAGTATTGGCGTATAAATTCTGTTTAAAGCAATGGCCAACATCGCTTCTTCTTTCGGTGGCCGGCCACTGAACGTGGTGAGAAAGATCGGCGACCGCCGTTGCGTCATGCAGTGGAAACGCACCAAAGGTGAATCTTCCACACCACCGTAAAAACCCATGTGGTCGCCAAACGGACCGTCCGGGCCTACCTCTCCAGGGGTGATCGTTCCCTCTAACACCACCTCACTGCAACTTGGTACCTGCAGATCAATTGTTTTGCAAGGGGTGAGACGCACGCCCTCCCCTGCATAAATTCCCGCAAACAGCCATTCACTGAGTTGCACAGGGATTGGTGTTGCTGCTGCCATCACAAGCAAAGGGTGAACACCAATAGCGATGGCGACCTCCAGCTTTTTGCCCATTGCCGCCGCCTTACGTAAATGACGAGCACCTCCACGAACGCTCAACCAATGCACGGTCATGGTGTTGACCGATTGACGCTGCAACCGATAGACCCCCACGTTTGGGACTCCGGTTTCAGGATCTTTCGTGATCACAAGACCCAGCGTGATCACACCACCGGCATCACCCGGCCAAGGCCTGATCAGCGGGATTTGATCAAGATTGACGTCATCTCCCAAAAAGATCTGCTGACGGCAGGGAGGGACAAGATCGCGGTCTGGTCGTGCCTTCACCAAATCCCAAAACACCCTTGCAAATTGCTTGGTCTCCTTGAGGTCTTTTGGAGGCCTTGGTTGCTGCAGGATGGCGAGTCTGGATCCAAGCTCCTCGAGCTGTTCAGCCCGCTCCAAACCCATGCTCCAAACCACACGCTCCACAGTGCCGAGCGTGTTGACGGCTACGGGCATGCTGGAGCCAATCACGTTCTCAAACAGCAGGGCTGGTCCACCAGCAGCAAGAACCCGATCAGCAATGGCTGCAAGCTCAAGATCTGGATCAACTGGCGCCGTAATCCGCCGCAGCTGACCGCGCTCTTCCAGCAGCTTGAGGAAGTCCCGCAAATCTCTCGTTCCAGGGCCGGGTCCAATCAAAGCCATGGAGTCGAAAGGGTGATCAGGAAGCAATCTGGTTACTGTGACGCACGCTGATCGAGATCGTGGCCATGAAGGTTTCCTATTTCCACGTTGCTGGTGACGTGCCAGACACCATCAACGGTTCAGACGGTCCTGACGCCGCTGTTGTCATCGATGTCCTGCGCGCCACCACCACCATTGCCTGGGCCTTGCACAACGGAGCGGAAGCCGTTCAAACCTTTGCTGATCTCGATGAACTTCGAGCGGAAGCCAATGCTTGGCCCGAGGCAAAGCGTCTGCTGGTGGGCGAGAGGGGAGGTTCCAAGCTGGATGGATTTGATCTCGGCAATTCCCCCGTTTCCGTTGTCCCCGAGACCGTGAAGGGCAAACGCCTCTTTATGAGCACCACCAATGGCACCCGCTCCTTGCACCGGGTTCGAGAGGTGGCCTGTGTGCTCACGGCGGCTTTACCAAACCGAGAAGCGGTGGCACAACGACTGATCCGCGATCAGCCCCAGCAGGTATGGATGGTGGGAAGCGGCTGGGAAGGGACCTATTCCTTGGAGGATTCGTTGGCAGCCGGCGCCCTCGCCGACTCTCTCCTGGCAGCAGGGGCCACCGTTGCGAACGATGAAATGCAAGCAGCACTTGCGCTGTGGTCCCAATGGAAAGACAACCCGGAAGCCTGTTTACGAATCGCATCCCACGGACAGCGTTTAATTGGCTTGGGTGATCACAACGCGGATTTCCAACGCTGTTCTGGCCTTGATCAGCTGTCGGTGGTGCCCACGCAGGCCGAACCAGGCGTGCTTCGTGCTGTTTCTGGGTAGCCGCACGGCTGTAAGCCAATACCATTTGCGAATCGGATTAAACGCACGTGAGTGACTTTTTGGCTGCGGCCCTACAACTCACCAGTACCACTGACCCTGAAAGCAATTTTGCGGCCGCTGAGGAGCAAATCGATTTAGCGGCGCGTCGTGGCGCCGAGCTCATCGCTTTGCCCGAAAACTTTGCCTTTATGGGTGACGACGCTCAGCGACTCGAGCTGGCACCGGCTTTGTCTGAACAGGCATCTCGCTTTTTGGTCACCATGGCTCGTCGCTATCAGGTCGTGATCCTGGGTGGTGGCTTCCCCGTTCCCGTCGGTGATGGCCAACGCCACTTTCAAAGGTCACAGCTGGTAGGCCGTGACGGTCAAGTGCTGGCTAGTTACGACAAGATCCACCTCTTTGATGTGGACCTCCCAGACGGGAGCTCCTACCGGGAATCAGCGAGCTTCAGCCCGGGGACATCCCCCCCACCCGTCGTGGATGTGCCTGGACTATGTCGTGTGGGGCTGTCCATTTGCTACGACGTGCGCTTTCCTGAGCTCTATCGCCACCTCGTTGGAGCCGGAGCTGAGTTGTTAATGATTCCCGCTGCCTTCACAGCCTTCACAGGGAAGGACCATTGGCAAGTTTTGCTCCAATCACGGGCGATCGAAAACACGGCCTACGTGCTGGCTCCAGCCCAGACAGGCGTGCACTACAAGCGACGACAGAGCCACGGGCATTCACTGGTGGTGGATCCTTGGGGCACGGTGTTGTCCGATGCCGGGGTGGCTCCAGGGGCCGCCATCGCTCCCATTGACCCCAGCCATCTCCAGCGCATTCGCGGGCAGATGCCGAGCCTGCAGCACCGCCAACCCTCGCTGTTCTGAAGGGCATGGCTCCGCTGACCTTCCGCTTCAGTGCGCTCATTCTTGCGGCGGCTGTCCAAGCGTCATCCCTGCTTCTCAGCCTGCCGGCCCAAGCCGCCAGTGCCCTGGCAGCCTGGAAACTCAGTTCTTCAGGGGAGCTCCTGCTGCGCACCGCAGCGGGTGCGCGACTTCAAGCCTTCTTCGAAGCCGGGGATCGCACCCGCGGTCCAAGGGTGTGGATCGATTTTCCAGGTGAGCTCAGTCGATCGAGAAGCCTGCCCGGGTCCGGCCCCGTTCGCGAAATTCGGCTTGGAAAACCGAGCGCAGGTGAAACCCGATTGGTGATCGAGTTTCAGCCAGGGGTCGATCTCGATCCCAGTCAATTGAAATTGATCGGTACTGCTTCCAATCGCTGGAAGCTCAGCTTTCAAGGGCTTTCCACCACAGGGTTAAGGCCGATCGGGGAAGGAGATCTCAACCGTGCATCCTCGGGGTCCTGGGCGGGTGGCCTGCGCATCCAACCCAGCAAAACTCCAGTGAATGCGGCGGGCTTACCCACCGTGACGCGAGGAAAATACCGCGTTGTTATCGACCCAGGCCATGGTGGTCCCGATCCGGGCGCTGTGGGAATCCGAGGGATCAGGGAAAGTGAAATCGTTCTCGATATCTCCCTTCAAGTCGCTCGATTGCTGGAAGCCAAGGGGGTCCAGGTGATCATGACGCGAACAGCTGAAGTGGATGTCGATCTTCCGCCTCGGGTTTCAATTGCCAATCGGGCTGGTGCGGATGCTTTCGTCAGCACTCATGCCAATGCACTAAGCATGGCCAGGCCTGATGTAAACGGTATCGAGACGTTTTTTTACTCCGACCGTCGTTCCGCCCGCTTAGCCGCTCACCTTCAGCAGCAAATGCTAAATGTGTCCCCCGGCAGCCCGAATCGAGGTGTTAAGCGAGGTCGATTTTTTGTGATTAGGCGCACCACAATGCCAGCAGCTCTCGTGGAGATGGGATTCGTCACTGGCAACATTGATTCTCCGCGCCTGGCCACCTCGTCCCATCGTCAGAGGCTGGCTTTAGCCCTTGCCACCGGCATTCTTGATTTTCTGAAAGGAGTGCGTTGACCATTCGTCTCGGACTGTTTGACAGCGGCATTGGCGGGCTCACCGTCCTGCGCAGAATCCTCGAGCGTCACGGTGCGGTACCCGTGACCTACCTAGGCGACACCGCCCGTGTTCCTTACGGCAGTCGCTCTCCTTCAGAAATTCGTTCGATTGCGGCTGAGGTTGTGGCTTGGTTGCGAGCCCAGAAGGTCTCCACCGTCGTCATGGCTTGCAACACCACCAATGCTCTCGCCAGGGACGTCACCGAAGGACAAGCCGGCGTTCCGGTTGTAGGGCTGATTGGAGCTGCCGCTGCGTTGGTGAAAGAATCCCGCGTTGGTGTTCTTGCCACTCCTGCAACAGTTGCCTCTGGCGCCTACCGGGAGAGCATCGAAGCGCTCCATCCCGGCACCTTGGTGGTTCAACAGGCCTGTCCAGACTTTGTTCCGCTGATCGAATCCGGAGATCTCCGTTCTGATGAACTTCGTGAAGCAGCCATTCGATATTTACAACCCCTGCTTGAAGCCTCGGTCGATTCGGTGGTGCTTGGTTGCACCCATTACCCGCTGCTAGTGCCACTCCTTGCGAACTTATTGCCTCCTCACATGCGTCTGATCGACCCGGCTGTCGCCGTCGCAACCCAACTCGATGCCTTTTTGGGCCAACCGTTACCCGGAAGCCAAAATCAGCCGGTATCACTGGAAGCCACCCACATTTGCGTGACGAAAGATGCCCAAGGCTTTGCGGAGAGAGCCACGGCTTGGCTGGGCCAAAGGCCTTGCGTTGATCTCGTGAATCTGCAGCCATAGGTCTGCGTTTCCTAGGATCTCAGCACCGAGGGGATTCATGGCCACCGTCACCGAGTTGCTGCAGCCGGTCGAGGCGGATCTTGAGATCCTGCTAAGCGACCTTCGCAGCCTGATAGGAGCCGGTCACCCGATTCTCCAAGCAGCTGCTGAACACCTCTTCAGTGCAGGTGGGAAGCGACTCAGGCCTGGAATTGTCTTACTGATTTCAAGGGCGCTTTCAGCAGACGGAGAGTTGAGTTCACGGCATCGACGCCTGGCTGAGATCACTGAGATGATCCACACCGCATCGCTTGTCCACGACGATGTTGTTGATGAAGCGTCAACACGACGGGGCGTTGAGACCGTTCACAGCCGTTTTAATTACAGAGTTGCCGTTCTCGCCGGTGACTTTTTGTTTGCTCAAGCGAGTTGGCACCTCGCAAATCTCGACAATCTCGATGTCGTGAAATTGCTTAGTCGCGTGATCATGGATCTCGCCGATGGAGAAGTTAAACAAGGCTTGTTTCGCTTCGATACAGGCCAATCATTCGAGACCTATTTCGAAAAGAGTTACTGCAAAACCGCATCTTTAATTGCCAATAGTGCAAAAGCAGCAGGTGTTTTAAGCGACTTGTCAGAGCCACAACTTGAATCGCTTTATCACTACGGCCGTCAGCTCGGCTTGGCTTTCCAAGTTGTCGATGACATCCTTGACTTCACTGGCAGTGATCAACAGCTCGGAAAACCGGCAGCTAGTGATCTATCCAGTGGCTACCTCACAGCTCCTGCTCTCTACGCCCTTGAGGAGCGCCCTGCTCTGTCGGGTTTGATTGAACGCGAGTTCAGTGGAGAGGGTGACCTTGAAACCGCTTTGGCTTTCGTTCGTGAGTCAGAAGCAATCCCCCGCACCCGCGAACTCGCCAAAACATTCGCTCGAGAAGCAAGAGAATCCTTGGATTGGATGCCCGAATCCCCATCACGCACTGCCTTGCTCGAATTACCAGACTTCGTTCTTAGTCGTTTGTACTAAGGCTGTTCCGGAGTTGTTGCTCCCCTTCGCCCAAGCTGGTGATGAAGGTGAGCTGGGAATGGTGAATTGCAGCGGGTTCGCTGAGCGCATCGACCAACTGCCAGACCCAGCAGCCTGCCTCTAAAGCCGACTGACAGCCAGCCTCGGAATCCTCAAACACCCAACATTCCCCTGGCGACAACCCCAGCCTTTGGGTCGCTAAGACGTAGGGATCAGGAGCTGGTTTTCCCGCACGAAGTTCAGAGTCATCGCCCAACACACGGCTTTGAATTAAATCCAGCCATGGATGACCGGAGATTTTGTAGAGCAGAGACGCCTTTTTACTGCTGGTGACTAGAACCATGGGCAATGTCTTAGAGCTGCAAAATCGGATCAGTTGCTCCGCACCAGGAACGGCTGGAGCCTCAGCCACTAAACGCCTGGCAATCGGCTCCCGCACCTTCAGGAGTTGTTCCGCTGAAACGGACTGCTGCAACCATGAGCACACCAAGTTGGCATTGTCCTCCCGGCGACGTCCCTTGAGTTGTTGCAGTTGCTGACGCGACAAGGATCCGTTGAAGCATGCTGCCGCTTCCTTCCAAGCCTTTGCCTGTAAAGGTTCGGTATCAAGCAGGAGACCATCAAGATCAAACAGGCATGCTTTTGGCGCTGACAAGGATCCTGCCTTTGGCATCGTTGCCGCATCACTCTTCTGTGGATTCTGACAACGCGACTGGTCAGGATGCTGAAAGCATCGATAGTGTTGTCCTGTCAGTGCATTTGAGCAGCAAGCGATGAGTGAGGGTTCCACCATTGAGAGCGTGCTTCAAGAACAGCGTGTCTTTGATCCACCAGCGGACCTCGCCAGGGATGCGCGTATTTCTGGGATGGAGTCTTATCGCGCTCTAGCTGAAGCAGCGAAATCCGATCCAGACACGTTCTGGGGAGAAGCAGCCCGTCGTGAATTGCATTGGTTCGAACCGTTTCACACCGTTCTCGACTGGGACAACCCACCCTTTGCACGCTGGTTTGAAGGGGGAACAACCAACCTCTCCTACAACTGTCTTGACCGTCATCTGAATGGCCCCAAGGCCAACAAGACAGCCCTGATCTGGGAGGGAGAGCCCGGGGATGTGCGCACCTTCACCTACCAAGAGCTGCATGCCGAGGTGTGCCGTGCCGCCAACGCCCTCAAGGCCATCGGAATTGGCAAAGGTGACCTTGTCGCTCTGTACATGCCGATGGTGCCTGAGGCCGCCATCGCGATGCTCGCCTGTGCGCGCATTGGCGCTCCTCACTCTGTGGTGTTTGGTGGGTTCTCTGCAGAAGCCCTGCGTGATCGCCTGATCGACGGTGAAGTGAAAGCGGTGATCACCGCCGATGGCGGTTTCCGCAAGGACAAACCTGTGTCACTTAAGCCGGCTGTAAATGCAGCGCTTGCCGATGGTGCATGCCCAACGGTGCACTCCGTGCTGGTTGTGAAGCGCACCGATCAACCGGTGGAGATGGTGGATGGGAGAGATCAGTGGTGGCATGACCTGGTCGCCAATCAAGAGGATGCATGCGTCGCGGAGCCCATGGCGAGCGAAGACCGCTTGTTTGTGCTTTACACCTCTGGATCAACAGGAAAACCCAAAGGTGTGGTCCACACCACCGCGGGGTACAACCTTTGGGCCCATTTGACCTTTCAATGGATCTTCGACATCCGTGACGACGATGTGTTTTGGTGCACGGCCGATGTGGGCTGGATCACCGGACACAGCTACATCGTCTATGGGCCTCTGTCGAACGGCGCCACCACAGTGATGTACGAGGGAGCTCCTCGACCCTCCAAGCCAGGGGCCTTCTGGGAAATGATCCAGAAGCACAAAGTGAGCATTTTCTACACCGCTCCTACCGCCATTCGCGCCTTTATGAGGAGTGGACGTGCGGTGCCTGATCAGTACGACATGAGCAGCCTGCGCCTGCTCGGCACCGTCGGTGAGCCGATCAACCCTGAAGCCTGGATGTGGTATCGCGATGTGGTGGGCGGTGAACGCTGCCCAATCGTCGACACCTGGTGGCAAACCGAAACCGGTGGCGTAATGATCAGCCCACTCCCTGGAGCGACCCCCACCAAGCCAGGCTCTGCCACCTTGCCCTTACCTGGAATCCAAGCCGACATCATCGATGCCGAAGGCAAGAGCTGCGGACCAAACGAAGGCGGATACCTAGCGGTGCGAGCCCCTTGGCCAGGAATGATGCGCACCGTTCATGGAAATCCGCAGCGGTACCGGGAGAGCTACTGGGAAGCCATTCGCCCTGCAGATGGATCCCACCTCTACTTCGCTGGTGATGGGGCACGCCGGGATACCGACGGATATTTCTGGATCATGGGTCGTGTGGATGACGTGATCAATGTCTCGGGTCATCGTCTTGGCACGATGGAAATCGAGTCGGCCTTGGTGAGCCATCCCGCCGTAGCCGAAGCGGCTGTCGTCGGTCGACCCGATGATCTCAAAGGTGAGGGCATCGTTGCCTTCGTGACGCTGGAACTGGGACGAGAGTCCAACGACGCCCTCGTTGCCGAACTGCGCGCCCATGTCGGCAAGGAGATCGGACCGATCGCCAGGCCCGACGAGATTCGCTGCAGCGATGCGTTGCCAAAAACGCGTAGTGGCAAGATCATGCGCCGGATTCTCCGCGCTCTTGCTGCCGGTGAAGAGGTCACAGGCGATACCAGCACGCTGGAAGACCGCTCCGTTCTTGATCGTCTACGCGGCTAAGTCCAGACATCCGATGCAGCATCAGCGGCGAGGGCTGCTGCATCGGTTGATCTCAAATCATTGGAAAGTCGGGTGGGAGCAGCGCTTGATCGGGCCAGCCATCTTTGCCATAAATGGCATCCAAAATCATGTTGAGAAGAGAGGGTTTCTGCTGAAGCTCCTCTTTGGCAGCCCATTGGATTTCGTTTAATTCCTCATCCGAAACTTGAAGCGCAGCGATTAACTCTCGATAAGCCGTTCGTTCTTTTGCATTGATATCAGCGTTATCGCCTGGATTCCGCGACACACCCGCCACCAAACAAGCCACCCTGACCGCTGTGCATTGATCGGTGTGATTGGTGAGCAATTTGGCGAGCTCAGTCAAACTTTGAGGCTGATTGGGCCTGTAATCAGGAGTGCTCTCCTCGAGATATAAGCGCTCAGGCAAGTCTTTGAGCAAACGATCTTCCTCGTCTGAGATCGTGCCATCACTCAGCGCGATACACCTTGCAATCTGCAGAAGTACTTTTTGTGGGTTGGCGCTCACAACGGTCTAAACAGGGCTTCTTCAATCATCGCTGACGTTCAAGGCCGAGTCCAAGATTGCTAATGGATTCAATCAAGTTGCCGATCACCCTGGCTCTTGATGGATCATCGGCCCAATCTCCCAAGAGCCCTTGTCGAAGTCCAGCACTCGCAGGGGTGAGGTGATCTCCCTTCATAGGAACAAACTGACTTTGGTCGCCGGAGCGCTTGCTGAGCGCCTGCATCAGATCCTGGCTTTGATCGAGCTGATCAGAGCCAAAACGAATCACCAGGTTGTGAGGCTGGAGGTAATAGCGTTCGATCAAGCGCAGTGTTTCCTCAGGTCCAGGGCTGAATTCCGTGACCACACCAAGGCTTGGCGCCAATGTGCCCAGTAGGGGAATCGAGCGTTCAGCGGTGAAGTTGTTGAAGCTCAAGGCGGCCATCGCAAGACTGTTGCGACCTCCATCCGGGGCCAGCAAATGCAACTTGCAGCCCAAGCTGTGACCCACACGCACCGGAACGAGATCCTTACCCAAGCGTTGGTTGAGGACTGAGCGACAGGCGCGTAAAGCCTGCCAAGCTTCTCTGGCCTGCAGCTGATGGTCGAAACCTGGCACATAGCTCCAAGCGTGAACCGCGAGCTGACGGGCAGCCAATCCTTCCAATAGGCGTCGGTAACTGATCTGGGGATTAGTGGCTAAATAGCTCCCACCAATAAATTCAACGAGCCCTTGCGCTGAAGCAGGCCAGAGGCACCAACAGCCCTGTTGTCGCTGCCAGCGGCTCATCCTTTGGACAACTCCTTCACGATCCGTTCCGCTTCACGCACGTGCGCTGGCCCATCGAGCATGTTGTTGAAGATATGGCGAATGGTGCCCTCGGCATCAATCACATAGGTCACCCGTCCTGGAAGCAAGCCAAGAACTTTGGGAACGCCAAAACTTGTACGTAGGCGTTGCCCTTGATCACTGAGGAGAGGAAAGGGCAATTGGTAACGCTGGGCAAATTTTCGATGGCTCACAGCATCGTCGCTACTCACACCCCACACAACAGCACCGAGAGCCTCGAAAGAGGAATAGGTATCGCGGAAGGCACACGCTTCAGCAGTGCAGCCGGGAGTGTCGTCCTTAGGGTAAAAAAACAGCACCAACACCTTGTTTTGCAGCTCATCACGACGACGCAGCACGCCGTCTTGATCTTCGAGGGCAATCTCTGGTGCCCGGTCTCCGATCGTGAGAGCCATAAAGGAAATCAAGAATTGGCGGCACCCTAGGAAGCACCTAGGGCGAGACGGGAGAATGGTTTTAAGAACGAGCGAGCTGGAGTGATGGAGTCAGGCGCTGTTCCTGGTCAATTGAATCTTCTGGGTGAATTCCAGGTTGAAGAGCCGCAACCTTTACCGAAACAAGCAAAGCAAGAGCGCAATACATCGGCAGCGCGCACCCTGCTGATCATTGATACCGAAACCTCTGGCCTCGAACCTGAAGCGCATCACTGCCTTGAGATTGGGGCGATTTTGTTTGATGTCCCAAGCCGGCAGATCCTGGCCCAGATGTCTTGCTTGTTACCCGTTGCGACCAATGCAGCTGAGGCCATCAATCGCATCCCCGCAGCAGTGACGCGCTTGCCGCAACCCTGGAAACCAGGATTGGATTACTTCCAAGAGCTGCTGAACGCTGCTGATCTTTTAGTGGCACACAATGCGGCCTTCGATCGGCAATGGTTTGGCAGGGGCCATCTTCCTGGAACAGATCTGCCCTGGCTCTGCAGCATGGAGGACATGCGTTGGCCGAAAGAAAAACAACTGCGGTCACGCCCTTCCGTCCGAGATTTGGCATTGGCCTACGAGATTCCGGTTTGGGCAGCCCATCGCGCTCTCAGCGATTGCATTTATTTGGCCGAAGTGTTCCGCCGTTGCAGTCAATTGGAACAACTCATTGAACATGGGCGCGAACCCCGTTCCCTCATGCGAGCTCAGGTCTCCTACGACGATCGCCAGCTTGCTCGAGATGCAGGCTTCCGCTGGAATGATCCTGTGAAAGGAGCCTGGACAAGGCGTCTCAGCACCCGTGAAGTGGAAGAACTGCCATTTCCAGTCGTGCAACAAGAGGAAATTTGACGTCAACCACCTGGTTTTGTTTCAGCAATCCGAAGGCAGGTAGGGGATTTTTCACGGAGAAGGTCCGCGGCATCAGGCTGTCAGTACGGTTGTTCTCTACCTTCGTCCCAGCGTGCAGAGACCACTCAGCCACTGCGAATTCAGGACCTTTGACCCCTTACGGCGTCGTTTGAGGCGCTGGCAACAAGCGCGCACTTGGGCGCGTTTAATCCGAGAAGCAGAATCCCTTTGGCACGTGGATGTTCGCGAGTTAAGACGGCTCGGGGCGATTGAACTTTCACAATTGGTGGAGGAGGTTCCTCCCATCCAGCGCACCCGAGTGAACCGCTGGCTCAATCGCTATGCCGTTGCAACGCGTTTGATTTGCACTCAAAACTACAAACCCGACCCCCTCCAAGACAGCCACAGCACATGACCAGACGATTCAGATATGGAGATCCCAAAGATCCTGAGAGGCTGGGGAAACCAAACTGATAACCATTTCTTAATGCTCACTTTAATTGCTTATGAAGATCAGCTCTTAAAACAAGCGAGCAGTGATTTCGCAGCATGCGTCGTCCTTTCATGATTCGCTCATCCCTCACTCTCATGGGTGTGGCTGCAGGCCTCAGCCTTGCAGCGTGTACAAGTACAGAAAACAGCAACAAAAACATTGAAGGGACACTCTCTGCAGCAGGTGCATCCTTTCCCGCTGCGATTTATCAACGCTGGTTTTCGGATCTAGCGCCACAAGGGATGGAAGTCAATTATCAATCTGTAGGTTCTGGAGCAGGAGTACGCCAATTCACTGCAGGAACGGTCGACTTCGGGGCTTCTGACAAGCCAATGAAACCCGAAGCCATTGACAAAGTGAGTCGAGGTGTTGTTCAGATCCCGATGACAGCTGGCGCAATCGCCGTTGCTTACAACAACTCAGATTGTGAACTGAAGCTTACGCAAGATCAATTATCCGGCATCTTTTTAGGCACGATTAAAAACTACAGCGAACTGGGTTGCGATCCAAAAGCCATCAAGATTGTGCATCGATCCGATGGATCTGGAACCACATACAACTTCACCAAGCACCTTTCAGCAATTAGTCCTGAATGGAAAGATAATGTGGGCGCAGACAAATCTGTGCAGTGGCCATCTGGAATTGGAGCCAAAGGAAACGAAGGTGTTTCTGCTCAACTTCAACAAATCGATGGCGGCATTGGCTACGTCGAACTGGCCTATGTGAAAGGAGACTTGCAAGCAGCAGCTGTTCAAAACGGCTCAGGGAAGCAAGTTGTTCCCACCAACAAAACTGCCAGTGAAGCATTGGGATCCATCGATCTTGGACCAGATCTGATCGGTGGGAACCCCAATCCTATGGGTGGATATCCAATCGTGACGTTCACGTGGGTGCTGGCCTACGCCAACGGCAATGCTGAAAAGCTGCCTCTGCTTCAGAAGACCTTTAACTACATGCTCTCTGAAGAGGCCCAGTCCATAGCTCCAGAACTTGGCTACGTTTCACTTCCGCCGGAAGTGGTTAGCAAAGCCAAAGAAGCTGTCAACACAATCAAGGAGTAATCCTTCGTCGAATAACGACAAAGGGTATAAAAAATAGGGGGGAGAACAAATTCTCCCCCCTATTTTTTATGAGTAAAAGTTAGACACATGAAGAGCCGCAGGATGCCCTGCCCGCTACAAAATCATCGCAAATACATCATAGGAGCGCAAAAAGACCTCGCCTAAATGGTACACACAAAAAAAATCTATAGAGAAGTATCAATAAAGAGAATCACACAGACTGGATGGTATTGACGCAATGTCTAGGAGGTGGCGGTAATTGACAACTGCTCAAAAATGCCAAACCGACAAGAACGGAAGACATCAACAAACAAGCCTCCATTCCCCCTACAAAGAAAATAGCTCCAGACAACAAGGTGCCCGTTAAACGGCCAGCTGCATTCGCCATGTAATAGAAACCAACGTTAAGGCTGACGTTCTCGGAATCGGTGTACGACAGAACCATGTAGGAATGAATGGAGGAGTTCATTGCAAACACCACCCCAAAAACAGCCAGTCCTGCAGTGATCGCAATCGACACATCAACTTCTCGCCATAGGGAAACAGCGATGAGGGCCGGGACCGCAGTTAACAAGGCACTCCAAAACTGCAGGGATGAAACCCCAGGTGGAGTGGTCTTACCCCAAAGACGACGTAAAGCAGGGGCGGCCCCCTGGACGAGGCCGTAACCAATCACCCAAAGGCCCAGAAAACCACCGATCTCCCAGAAGCTCCAACCCAAAGAAGCCTCTAGAAAAACAGGCAGAGCCACCACAAACCAGACATCCCTAGCCCCAAACAAGAAGAAACGAGCCAAGGACAAAACGTTGATCCCCTCAGATTTAGAGAACAGTGACGAGATCGAAGGCTTGTCCTTCATCTTGCCGAAATCAGCTGGCAAAACCAAAGTTGGCAGAAATACAAATGCCAAACCTGCCGCCATCCAGGCAACTGCAAGATTGAATCCAAAGGATGTGAGAAGAACCCCTCCCAGAAAAAAACCGACTCCCTTCAGTGCATTTTTAGAGCCAGTAAGAATCGCAACCCATTTAAATAGTTGTGATTCACCCGTTTCTGCCTCATCTGCATTCACGGGAACAACCACCTTAATTGCACTTTTGGCGCTCATTTTATTGAGGTCCTTTGCAATGCCACTGATTGCCTGAGCCACCATCACATAGCTCACACTCAACAACTTGGGCCAACTAGCAGCCACAGGTATCAACATCAACAACGCAAAGATCTGCAGCAACGTGCCAACCCAAAGCGTGAGACGTAACCCATAACGAGCACCTATCAAACCACCATAGAGATTGGTCAGGATGCCAAAAAATTCATAAAAGAGAAATAGAAACGCAATCTCAAGGGTGGAATAACCAAGTTCATGGAAGTGAAACAACACCAACATGCGCAAGGCACCATCGGTAAGCGTGAACGCCCAGTAATTGGCGGTCACGACGCTGTATTGCTGCAGCGAAGAGAGCCTCATTCCTCGAAGGAGACCACATGGCATGCCAGATCTGCCATTCGTGAGCTGTACCCCCACTCATTGTCATACCAGGCATAAATCTTGACTTGAGTGCCGTTGATAACCATGGTCGACAACGCATCAACAATGGTACTGCGATTATCATTGACATAATCCACTGACACCAACGGTCGAGTTTCATAGCCAAGAATGCCATGAAGGTCTCCATTGGCAGCAGCCTCAAAGGCTCCATTAACATCCTCAACGCATACTTCCTTCTCAAGCTCAAACACTGCATCAGTGAGCGATGCATTCAAGAGTGGAATCCTCACCGCATGACCATTCAACTTTCCCTCTAATTCAGGAAAGATAAGACCGATAGCTTTTGCTGATCCTGTCGTCGTTGGGATCACACTTTGGAGACAGGATCGAGCACGTCGCAAGTCGTTGTGAAACCCATCTACAACAACCTGAGTATTGGTGACATCGTGCAATGTAGTAATCGAACCATGCTTAATCCCAAAGCTATTATGAATAACCTGCACAATGGGTGCAAGACAATTGGTTGTACAAGATGCAGCCGTTACGACCCTATTCCGACTGGGATCATAGAGATGATGATTAATCCCATAAACGATATTAAGGATTTCGACATCATCAACAGACCCCTTAACTGGACATGCAACAAGTATTCTTTTTAGGTTAAGGATATTTAAAAATGATTGAAGCAATTCTGATGATTTGAACTTCCCACTGCACTCAAGCAACATCTCCACGCCAGAGTCACTCCAGCCTGCTTTTGTAGGATCAATCTCTGAGCTGAATCGCACCTCCTGGTCGCCAACGAGGAAGCCCGTTGCATGGGGGCGAACCTCATGTTGCCAGCGTCCATGAACAGAATCGAAGTGAAGCAGATGGGCTGCAGCTGCGGCATCACCAGCGCAATCGTTCACATGAACGATATTAATTCCGGGTCGACCCCATAGAGCACGAAAAACGAGCCGACCAATCCGGCCAAAACCATTGATGCCAATGCGCATCGAAGTTGAGCAAGAGATAACACCACAAATACTCAACAGTTGGAGGCGCTGTGTTTAGAAAGGGTTAAAGCATTCGACAGGATAGGTAAAGATATCCAGCACTTCACGTCGAGATGGCAAAAAGCGAGACATCAGCGCTGAAGACAAAAATTCTTAAACAAACCATTACCAGCTCTTTGCTCAGTGCTGAATCAGGCTCCATAGGGTTACCGCATACCACTCGTATATCGAGAAATGGTTTGCACGCCTAGCAGCTCCAGCGGATTCCTCGGAGATCTAGAAAACAGTTATCGACGTCGCTCCATTCATTTTGATTCAGGAGTGAAGGTACCCTTACTCCCAGATCACATTTGGATCGTTGTACGAGGCATTGTGAAATTAAGTTGCCTCAACGAGCAAGGTGATGATGTTTTGCTTGCAATTGCAGGACCCAATGAGCCCTTTGGAGAGCCATTAACGCATTTGGACCTGTTCGAGGCCACAACTCTTGATCACTGCGACTTGCTGGGTTTGTCCATTCAAGATGTGAATACTACGCCTCATCTGAGCAACAATTTGATGAAGGCAATGATGCATAGAACCCGTCAGTCGGAAGCTCTGATCGCCCTATTGGGCCTGCGTGGTGTTGAAAATCGTGTAAAAAGCTTTTTAGAGCTGATGGCAGAAGATTATGGTCAACCTTGCGATCAAGGCCTCAAACTAAATTTACGCCTAACCCATCAAGAAATCGCTAGTGCTGTAAGCACAACCCGAGTCACAATCACAAAGGTACTAGGACAACTCAAAGAGAGTGGTTGGCTTCAATATGACAGCAAACAAAAGATCATCGTAAGCCACCTTCCGAGTAGAAATACAAGCGAAAACAAAAAGATCTTGGCTTAAACGAAGTCCTGAACGTAGATACGGAGCAAATATATAACCATGAAGATCACTATCAATTGCGTTTAATACAGGAAACTATCAACAGAATCGGTAGCCAAAACCGCGTACAGTGAATATTTTTGTTGGACTAGATGGATTGACTTCAATTTTTTCACGTAACCAACGAATATGAACATCAACAGTTTTTTTGTCGCCGATATAGTCGACTCCCCATATCTGATCTAGCAACTCGTCTCTGCTCCAGACTCTCTTAGGATGTTGCATAAATAGTTCAAGGAGTTTAAACTCCTTAGGCGATAATTTAATATCAAAGCCATCACGAGAAGCTCTACATTCATCAGAAAATAGCTTCAAATCGCAACACTCAAATTTTTCAAAAACAGGTGCCGCTCCACTTAATGGGTGACGCCGCAGTAGGGCTCTACAACGAGCCAAAAACTCTCGACTCCCAAATGGCTTCACTAAGTAGTCATCGGCACCAACTTCAAGGCCCATGACACGATCAGCTTCTGTATCCAAATGACTAATCATTAAAACAAGAGATTGATTATTTTGCATTCTGAGTTTTCTGCAAAGATCAAAGCCACTAACCCCAGGAAGCTTTCGATCAAGAACAATCAATTCAAACTCTTCATCCTGTAGCAGCTCCCATGCAAGTAGTCCATTGTCCAGAGCTTTAACGTCAAAGCCTTCTTCCGAAAGAACGCCACAGATGAGATCACGGGTGTCTGCATCGTGATCCACAATCAACAGACGGGCTGCATGGGAGATATCAAAAAAATCTGTTGTCATGCAGGTTTGAACACCTTAAAAAATCTTTTAGGGATGACCCCATTTACTGTAGCCAAAGAGCTATTCCTTTGCAGGTCTGTGTCCATCCATCTAGAAATAGATGGGCATCAAGCAGGAGTGAGCAAGTGAACAACAGTCGATCAAAAAATGTTGATACAACACGCCCAAATGTGCGGATGGATATCAAAATACTAACAGACAATGACACTTATCATCAACATTGCGCATCAACAACAAAGACTGAATTGTATGGCAATAAAAAAGCCCTTAGCAAATACTAAGGGCCGTAAAATCAACAAGCTAACCTTAATTAGCATCAACCAAACTTTAGAATTTAAAGGTTGTTTGAACCAATCCTCCGAAAACATTAAACTGGCCATCATAGCCGCTTCCATTCTTTACGAAAGCTTGCGTGTCTTGTCCTTCAGGACGAGACAGATAGAACAGTGCTGGGGTAATAGCAATGTTATCCGTCACCTGGAAGTTGTAATACAACTCGAAGACATAGTTGCCATCGTAGGGAGTATCACCGCCCTTGAGAGCCGTCGCAAACGTAGGTTGACCAACAGCGAAGCCAAGATCATTGCCTTTCAAGAAGACATCATCCCACTTAAGACCAGCCATCCAGCTCTGAGTTGTCAGCGCAGTTCCGTCAGCCTTGTCGTTAGAACTCACAGTATTCAAACCCCAACCAAGAGAGATGGAGGGGATGAAACCAGGATCTTCAGGAGCCCAGTAAGCATTGATTGCATAACTGTTGGTGCTACTTGAACGACGTGCGTCCTTAACACCCTTGCTATTTGTATATTCGCAATCGTTGTTCCAGTCATCGGACTTAGCGAAGCTAGTTCCACGACGGAAGCCATTACCGCTGTCGCACTGTCCATAGCGGTAACCAAGTGCTACACCCCAACGAGGACCCGCATAACCCAGCTGAGCCATCAAGCTGGCTTCAGAGTTGGAGGTCATAAAACCGCCCTTATTGGGATCAGAAATATTTCCGTTCTTATCATCGGCAACATAGTTAACCGAGAAACTGAAGTTGTTGTCTCCCTTATCAACTTTTTGCTGCCAATAAGCACCAATCAACTGACCTGTTTCTTTATTATAAACGCCACTGGTTCCCATCAATGCCGTCCAATCAAGGATTTTGGCACCACCTTTATTGTACTTAGAAGGCCATAGAGCAATGGATTCAGTATTACGAGCAACAGCGCCAGCAATGAATGTGAACTGATCACCTACAGGGAATTTGTAGTACAGACGATCAACAATCACATTATTGCTTACATTGCTGTCAACAGCACCAGAGTCGGTCGCGACGTCGAGCGCAGCAAGGTTCACGCCTGAACCAGCAAAAGCATTTTTGCCTTTTTTAAAGTTGCCCGCACGCAAACGAGCAAGCAATTTGTCTTTACCAGTAAAGCTTGTATTAAAAACTAACCGTTGATCATAGTTAAAAGATGTAGCTCCGAAATTGCTGTTGTAAGCATCAGCGCCAGCCTTGCTACCTCCAGCATTCGTTGCACCGATTACAAAGGTGCTCTTGCCCTTGAGTTTGGTGGTGGTGGAGAACTGAGTGGCTTCCAGTTCGCCAACGCGGGCTTCAAGCCCGTCAACACGGCCCTTGAGGATGGCGAGTTCCTTTTCGAACTCTTTCATCAGGCGCTTCAGCTCGTCGGTCACTTCAGTGACGCGGTCGAGGCAAGCGTTCAACAGAGCAGCCGCTTCAAAGCGGGTCATGGCCCTGTTACCGCGGTAGGTGCCGTTGGGGTAACCGGCAACACAGCCGTAGCGCTCGATCAGGTTGCTAAGTGCCTGATAAGCCCAGTCGGTTGGGTAGACGTCTGAAAACTGAGTGATGCTGGTGACTTGCTCGCGGCTGCTCGATGCAGAGGTAGCGGCGTAGTCAGAAACACCGTTGATGTTCAGCTCAGTGGCATTAGCAGCCACAGGTGCCAAAAGGCCCAAGGCAGCTGGGGCCACCAGCAGTTGATGGAAAAGTTTCATTTTCGGTCCTCACACCAAAAATTAATGAGGGAATTAACCCGCAATCAAATTATTCGACCAGCAAATAATACTCTGTATGCTCGACGCCAATAGGATGTATTCCAAACTACAATTACCCCCAATTAGCCCTCTTCATTAATCTTTTACCACCGGTTAACTTCTTCTTAACAAAACCCTTTTAATCTTTTATCTTATCAGCTTTAAAAAGAAATTTTAGAGTCAAAGATCCTTTGTTCAAAAAGGATAGAAATGGCTCCGATGATCTCCGTGTCCATCTAGGCCCTGTTGTTGAGTGCGTTGCTGAACGCTCTCAGCTGTCATTGAGCAGTCCAATACGTACTATCCATTAAGACGTCTGCCAGCCCTGAGTAGCTCGATTCGTCCTTAACTCTCCTTCTCAGATCCTGCGGGACATAAACGATCAATCGGAATTAAAAATGTGCCTCGCCGAAAGCGGACAGCGGCAATTTCGAGGGGATGGAGAGCAACCACAGACCCTGATTCATCACTGCCAACGAGATCGGAAGGCCGAAGCATTGGCATGGGATCTGCCGTTTTGAGATAGGGCATCGGGCTGATCAGTTGGACTTGGTCACCAATAGAAACGGTCATGACACCTGGGCAATCACCCTCTCCTACAGCAGGATGGGGTCAGCTGTTATTTGCCCGTGCGGGCTCTTGCCACTTGGAGCGGTGCGATCGCGGGAGTGCTCCTGATCCTTGTTGGAAGTTTGATCCCGGCCGCCGTCCTGGTGCCGGTTGCAGAACTTCCCCCCCGATTGCTGAGTTTGCCCAGCACCTGGCAAGTGCCGGCACTGTTGTTATGCGCTCTTGTCTGCGGCCCACGATCAGGCGTAATAGCAGCGGTTGCATACATCACCGTGGGGCTGGTTGATCTTCCCGTCTTTCATGACGGTGGAGGTCTTGGCTATGTCCTCACTCCCGCCTTTGGTTATCTCGCAGGCTTTGTGCCGGCTGCCTGGCTCACCGGACGGCTTGCGCATCAAGAAGGAATGAACGACTTAGCGCGTCTCACGTTGGCGGGTCTTGCCGGAGTGGTCACGATTCAGCTATGCGGAATTCTTAATTTGCTTCTCGGTGCAGGTGTGAATCGTTGGAGTGAATCACTCCCTGATCTGTTATTCAGTTACAGCTTGGGTCCCTTGCTGGCCCAACTGGCTCTTTGCGTCGCAATCGCCTTGATTGCACTTCCGATTCGTCGTCTGCTCTGGATCGAATGATCAGCCGCAGCAACCGAGTGATCCGGCGTCGCACAGTTGTCTTCATCAGCCTATTGATCCTGCTGCTGGATCAAGCATCCAAAATTTGGGCTCGATCCCATCTGCTTCCAAATCTGTCGCAACCGTTCCTGCCGGGGTTACTGCAGTTGCGGCTCGTGCGCAACACCGGCGCCGCCTTCAGCATGCTGAGTGATTCCACGGCCTTACTCGGACTGCTCAGCCTGCTCGTTTCGCTGGGTTTGCTGGCCTGGATCTGGCGATCCAAGCGACTCGATCTCTGGTTAGGTCTGGCCCTGGCCTGCCTGCTGGGAGGAACGCTTGGCAATGGCATCGACCGCTGGCAATTGGGATATGTCACCGACTTCATCGAGCTGGTGCCCTTCCGTTTTCCCATCTTCAATGGCGCGGACATCGCCATCAACCTCGCCGTCCTCTGCTTCGCCATCGACGCTCTCTCCCAACGCCATGGACAAGCGAAATCCTGACGGCCCGTCCTCAGCCCAACTGATCATTCATCAGAGCGATCAGGCGGATCGGACCATTCCATTGCATGGCGATGGCTATCGGATTGGACGCGATGGTCCTCTGGAAGTGAGCATCGATCATCCAGCCGTCAGCCGCCAACACGCGTTGCTGCATCGCCAGGGGCGGCGGCAATGGATCCTTCAAGATTTGGACTCCACGAATGGCTTGTGGTGGAAAGGCCGCCGGGTGTCGCAGCTGGAACTGCGCGATGGAGACGTTGTTCAGTTTGCGCCAGCTCTAGACGAAAAGGCTCCCTTCCTACAGTTCAACGATGCAGCCGGCCGCCGACGCCATCGAGTTGAGCGCTGGTTGGGCCTGCTCTTGTTCGGATGCCTGGGTGCAGGAGGAGCGCTGCTATTGCTGTCCAATCTCACCATGCCGATCCGCGGGCAACTGGCGCGCGTGCGCGGTCCGGTGGCCATTTACGACGGCAATAACCAACCGCTGACCTCTGTTGACTCCAGTCGTCATCGCGAGCTCAAATCGGTCAATGGGTTCTCCCCCTTGCTGGTTGATGCTCTGCTCAGCAGTGAAGACAACCGTTTCTGGTGGCATCCAGGGGTCGATCCGATTGGCACGCTGAGAGCTTTCAGCACCAATTTGATCGGCGGCAAGGTGCTGGAGGGAGGCAGCAGTCTCACGCAGCAATTAGCTCGCAGCCTCTATCCCAATTACGTAGGAGATGGAGACACCCTGGAGAGGAAATGGAAAGAGCTGCTTGTGTCCTTGCAGTTGGAAAGTCGTTTCAGCAAAAGCCAATTGCTGCTGAGCTATCTCAATCGCGTGTACTTAGGCGTTGGCTGGGGATTTGAAGATGCCTCACGCGTGTTTTTTGATCAATCCGCAGCAGATCTAAACGTGCAGCAGGCTGCACTTCTTGTGGGTTTATTGCCATCACCCAATGGGCACGATCCCTGTCAGTTTCCCCAGCGCGCTTTAAAAGCGCGTAATCGGGTGATCAACAAAATGGCCGATGGTGGTCGACTCTCCCTGGAGCAAGCGCGACTGGCGCGTCGTCAACCGATTCAGCTTGCAAAAGAGGCCTGCAGTCGGGAGCAGGTCAGTCGCTCAGCACCTTTCTACACCGATCAAGTGCGCCGAGACCTCACAGCGCTCGTGGGTCCAGACGTGGCGGATGAAGGAAATTTCTTGATCGAAACGCACTTAGACCCTGTTCTGCAATCTGTGCTGGAACGCCAATTGAGCGGTTTGTTGGCCAACAATTCCAGGCTTGGCGTTCAGGAGGGGGCCGCTGTTGTGCTCGACAGCCGCACGGGCGGAGTTCTCGCCATCGCCGGAGGTCGTGACTACAACGCGAGCCAGTTCAACCGTGCCTCAATGGCGTTACGGCAACCAGGAAGCACCTTCAAACTCATCACTTACTTGGCGGCCCTGGAACAAGGCCTGAAACCCAACGACACCTTGGATTGCAGCCCCCTTCGCTGGGGAGGACAGCGCTTCGACAGCACCTGTTCGGGCCAACTGACCTTGGCCAGTGCCTTCGCCTCAAGCCACAACACCGCAGCGCTGCGCTTGGCCCAACGCGTGGGCCTGGAGCAAGTGGTGAGTCTGGCAAAACGCCTGGGAATCACCACTCCCTTAGATCCTGTACCGGGGCTCGCTCTTGGACAGAGTGAAGTTCGCTTAATTGAGCTCACCAGTGCCTATGCCGCTGTGGCCAATGGCGGCATCTGGCAAGCGCCCACCACCATTCGTCGTTTGCTTGATGCTGAAACCTGCCGCTTGGATCGACCGAGTGGCTGCGGCAGCCTCAATGGAGATGGCGAAGCTGGACAGCGCCAAACGTCTCGTCGTGTGCTGAAGGCACAGACCACTCAGCAGATGCAGGGCTTGATGCGAGCGGTCATTCGCAGCGGCACAGGGCGTGCCGCCTCGCTCGGTGGTCAAGAAGGGGGAAAAACAGGAACCACAAATGATGGGCGGGACCTGCTGTTCATTGGCTACGAGCCGAG
Organism: Synechococcus sp. MVIR-18-1; assembly: GCF_014279835.1. Taxonomy (NCBI): domain Bacteria; kingdom Bacillati; phylum Cyanobacteriota; class Cyanophyceae; order Synechococcales; family Synechococcaceae; genus Synechococcus; species Synechococcus sp. MVIR-18-1. Next base: position 1,364,178 of record NZ_CP047942.1, read on the forward strand.
TCGCCATTGGGTGCTGGGAATCTGGCTGGGCAACGATGACAACAGTCCTTCCGCTAGTTCCAGCGTCTTAGCAGCCTCTCTCTGGAGTCGCATCATGCGTGCCGCAGGACAGGGCGGTGTGGTGGGCCGATGAAGGGATCCAACCGCCTGATCTTGTTTGGCGCCGCTGGGCTGATCGTCCTCTTGGTGCTTGGCCTGGTGCTCCAGGCGATTCGCAATCTGCTCTGGGATCTCAGCTACATCCTTCCTCCCTGGCTTGTAGGACCCGTGCTGCTGATCGGCACCATTTTGGTGATTGCCTTCGTGGTGCAGATTGGCTGGCCCGTGTGGAAGGGATGGAAAAGCCGTCGCGGAGCGACAAAAGCCGGCACTACAGCCCCTTTGCCGCCTGGGTCGCGTCGTCAAGCGGCTGAACAAAGCCTGGAAAGCATTGATCGCCTCCTGGAGCGTCTCCAAGACGATGTAGCCCGGCAGGCTTTGCATCTGGAGCGCGAGCGCGTGGCGCGTGAGTTAGCACGCGGCGATTTAGTGGTGGTGGTGTTTGGCACGGGCTCTAGCGGCAAAACCTCCCTGATTCGTGCCCTGCTCCAAGACATTGTTGGGAAGGTTGGAGCACCGATGGGCTCCACAACCGGCAGCCAGACCTATCGGCTTCGTCTCAACAAGCTGGAGCGCGGACTGCAATTGGTGGACACACCTGGAATCCTTGAAAGCGGACTGGATGGAAGAGATCGGGAACAAGAAGCCCGTGAACGCGCCAGCCGGGCCGACTTAATGCTGGTGGTGGTGGATGGTGATCTTCGCTCTGCCGAATGGGATGTAGTGCGCAGCCTTGCGGGGTTAGGCAAGCGCTTGATGTTGGTCTTGAACAAATGCGATTTACGGGGAGAGGAGGAGGAGAAGCGTCTTCTGGCCTTGCTGCGCGGACGTTGCCAAGGCCTGCTGGCTGCTGAGGACGTCATCCCAACCAGTGCCTCTCCCCAATCGTTGCCAAGACCTGGCCAGAAACCCTGGCAACCTCCAGCAGAAGTGGCAGTGCTACTTCAACGCATGGCCGTGGTGCTCCATGCCGACGGCGAAGAGCTCTTGGCCGACAACATTCTTCTGCAATGCAGAACGCTGGGCGACAAGGGGCGTTCACTCCTCAACCAACAGCGACAGAGCGAAGCAAGACGGATCGTGGACCGTTACAGCTGGATTAGTGCAGGCGTCGTGGCAGCAACACCACTACCCGGCATCGACTTGCTTGGTACTGCTGCCGTCAATGCCCAGATGGTGATGGAGGTGGCGAAGGTCTACAACGTGCAGCTCACTCGCGCCAAAGCGCAGGAGTTGGCCGTATCCGTGGGAAGAACCCTGGCAGGTCTGGGGGTCGTCAAAGGTGGTGTCGCCTTGATTGGCACCGCACTGAGCGTGAATCTGCCCACCCTGTTACTGGGAAAAGCCGTTCAAGGTGTTGCTGCTGCATGGTTAACGCGGATCGCAGGAGCCAGTTTCATCACTTACTTCCAGCAAGATCAAGATTGGGGGGATGGTGGCGTGCAAGACGTTGTGCAACAGCACTACGACCTCAACCGTCGCGATAGTGCCCTCCAACGATTCCTCGATACCGCTCTCAGACAGGTGGTGGAACCACTGCGGCAAAAGGCAAAGAAGCGCTTACCACCCCAACCAGGGCCTCGGGCGGAGGGGGACGCATCGGGCCGCGGGCATCGAGAACGGTAATCAGAGCCAAATAGGCCACACCAATCAGCACAGACACAATGCCTGTGACGATCGCCACCCAGCGGCCACGTTGCTGCTTTGGGGCAGCCATCAGGGCAAAGCCTCCACGGATTGATTTAGAGCTGATGCCAGTTGGTCCAGCAAACCATGATCGGTATGCGGGTTGCCAAGAACAGCCTTCAGGAAATGATGTCCTTGATGGAGCGGTCTCGACACCATGATGCCCTGGCTGAGCAAGAGCCGGCGTGTCTCGATCGACCAGCGTTCATGCTGCTGCGCCTGTCCGCGTTGGGGCCTAACGGCGAGCACATGCAAAGGGCCGGAGAGAATCATCAGCCTGTTCGGATCCAGTTGTTGCTGGAGATACTCACGTCGAGCGATCGCGGCCGTCAACACCTGCTCAATCCCTGATTCACCGAGTTGTCGCAAGCCAAGCCAGAGCTTGAGCACTTCCGCCGGACGACTGCCCTGCAGACCCAATTCACCACCGTGATCGTGCTCGAGGGCAGGCTCCATGTAGGGAAGGCCTGTGGAGAACGCAGCGGCCAGCACGGCGGCCTTACGAACCAGCAGAAGGGATGAGGTCTTTGTGATGCCAAGAACTTTCTGGGGATTCACGGTGATCGAATCAGCGCGCGCAATCCCATGGAGCAGATGGGTGGTGGTGGCACTCAGAGCAAAAACCGCACCGATCGCCCCATCCACATGCAGCCATAGGCCCAGGCGAGCGCAGAAATCAGCCATCGCAGAAACGGGGTCGATGGCGCCTCGCACCGTGGTGCCTGCTGTAGCCACCACTGCGATACAAGGGCGTCCTTCTCTTGAAAGCGTTGCGACTTCAGCCTCTAGTTGCTGCAGATCGATGAGCCCTTGCTCGTCCACCGGGATGGCACGAACTCCGTCGCTTTGAAGCCCCATCACGCGCGCTGCCTTATGCCATGACACATGGGCATCAGCACTGACCACCACCACGGCCTCTGGGTTGTGATCCAAGCCCGCATGATGGCGAGCGGACACCAAGGCGATCAGATTGCTCAGCGTGCCACCACTAGCCGCAACACCTGAGGCCCCTGCAGGAAAGCCAAGGCGTTCGGCAAACCAGGCGCAAAGCTGCCGTTCGAGATGACTCAAGCTGGGAGACAGCTCCTCGGCCAGAAGGTTGTTATTCAGCCCAGCGCAGATCAAATCCGCGGCGATAGACGCACTCAGTGGCGGCGGATCGAGATGGGCAAGAGCCCCGGGATGGGAAGGCTGAAACGACCCATCCATCACCTGCTGGAGGTCATCCAGCAGTTGCTCCATATCGCGACCATGGGCTTGCGGGGCAGCATCAGGAAGCACCCGAAGTGCTGGCAGTGGACCCCGCTCACCCGCCGAACCGATCCAGCTGCATAAGCGCTCGGAAGCACCCTCCAAAAACTGAAGGAATAGAGGGTCAAGCGCATCGGGTGAAGCAAACGCCGACAGAGCTACCGGTTCAGGATTGCTGGAAGGTCCAACCAAGAAGACAAGATGGGGAGTGATCATTCTCCCCTGTGGTGGAACATCAAAGTGGTGGCACATCAAACGATGCGCTCAGCCAAGAGCCTGACGATGCAGTCTCCAATCGAACTGTCTTCCACGCAGATGCAAGCCTGGATGGAGCGCTTGATTGAGCGCGCGCGCCGTTTCGGGGAGCGTGGAGAGGTTCCCGTTAGCGCCATTGTTTTGGATCACCGAGGCCGATGCATCGGCCATGGCATCAACCAAAGGGAGCTGAACAATGATCCGCTTGGGCATGCTGAATTGATGGCGATTCAACAGGCCTGCCGTCTGCGTGGTGACTGGCGTCTTAATGACTGCACCCTGTTGGTGACCTTGGAACCCTGTCCCATGTGCGCCGGTGCCTTGGTTCAAGCGAGAGTCGGACAAGTGATCTTTGCCGCAACTGACCCCAAGCGAGGCGCTATGGGAAGCACGGTCAACTTGGCCACTCATGTCAGTGCACATCACCGAATGACAGTGATCGGTGGTGTGCAGGCTGAGGAAGCGAAAGAGATGCTGTCGAGCTGGTTTAAGCAGCGACGGCGACGTTCTGACGGAACTGGGGAAGCTCCGTTTCAAACAGATTCAACAACCTGCTGACGTTCTCAGGGTTTGAGTTGTAACCCATCAGGCCGATTCGCCAGATTTTTCCGGCAAGAACACCAAGACCACCACCCACTTCAATGCCGTGGTTATTGAGCAGGTGCTGGGTGAAAGCCTTTCCATCCACATCTTCTGGGATACGAACGGTGGTGAGGGTGGGCAAACGAAGCTCCTCGGGCACATGCATTTCAATGCCCATCGATTCCAGACCGGACCAAAGCGCTTCAGCGTTAGTGCGGTGACGCGCCCAAGCCATATCCAAGCCTTCGTCCGCCAACAACCTGAGCGCTTCGCGCATGCCGAAATTCATGTTGACCGGTGCTGTGTGGTGATACACACGGTCACTTCCCCAGTACTGATTGAGAAGGGAAACGTCGAGATACCAATTAGGAACTTTGTCTTGACGCGCAGCAAGCTTGGCTTCAGCGCGGGGACCCATCGTGAATGGGCCAAGACCTGGAGGGCAGCTCAAGCCCTTCTGACTACAGCTGTAAGCCAGATCCACCTTCCATTCATCGAGATAGAGAGGAACACCACCAAGGGAGGTCACGGTGTCGAGCAGGAGCAAACAATCGTGCTTCCGGCAGAGATCTCCGATTCCCTCCATCGGTTGGCAAACGCCGGTAGACGTCTCGGCATGCACCATCGCCAAGATGGTGGGCTTGTGCTCAATCAAAGCGGCTTCAAGCTCTTCCTTCGTAAAGGCTTCACCCCAGGGCTTTTCGATCACTTTCACGTTGGCGCGGTAGCGACCGGCCATGTCCACAAGACGATTCCCGAAATAGCCCTTAACAGCAACAAGAACGGTGTCGCCGGGTTCAACCGTGTTGGCAAGGGTTGCTTCCATGGCCGCACTGCCCGTGCCACTCATCGGCAAAGTCAGGCGGTTGTCTGTCTGCCAGGCGTAGCGAAGTAACTCCTGCACTTCGCCCATCAGCTCCACATACAGCGGATCGAGGTGGCCAATCGGAGTTCGAGACAAAGCCTTAAGCACCGTTGGATCGGCGTTCGAAGGTCCTGGACCGAGCAGCAAACGATCGGGAGTGCTGATTGGGGCAATGACCCTGCGATGGGACGAATCAACCAACCGGGGGGAGTGCGTCGTCGCCAAAGCCAGGATCACCAATTAATGGCCAGCAGCCTACGCATAGACAGGTCACAAAAGGGAGCAAAACGGTTGCTTTGCAACGCCTCTTGAAACGAGACCAATCGCTGAGCGATTAGCGCTGACTGATGTCGTTTGCAGAAAGACCAGATGCCAGATGATCGAAGGGCTTGCGAAGCATCAAGCAGTCGCTGGGACTTGATCCTTCAGCCACCATGCGCTCGCAGAGGACATCTGCCAAAAGAATCATGCTGCGAACCGTGGGTCCGGTCGGAACACCAAGGCTCTTGTAAGTGTCGTCCAAGCCGTTAAGAACCCGTTCATTCAGGATCGTGCTGTCATCGGCAATTAGGGCATAGCTCGCGTAACGCAGGAAATAATCCATGTCACGCAAGCAAGCTGAAAGCCTGCGGGTGGTGTAGGCGTTACCACCGGGCAATAAAAGCTCAGGATCTCCAACAAACAATCTTTGACTGGCTTCTCGTACGAGCTCAGTCGCTTCGCGATTAATCAGTTCAACGGCCTTGAGTCGCAGCTCGGCTTGACCGAAATAACCCTCAATCCGATCGATGGCCGATCGATCGAAATAGCGACCCAACTGGTCATAACGGCCGATCAACCCGGTGATGGCATCACGCATGATGAGGTCGCTAGGGATCACTAGCTGAAAGCTAACACTGCAAAGGCGGTCAGAACGCTCTCATCACCTGGGATTCAAGGAATTTGACAGAAACGGTTACCAAGCGTTAACCGATCACTCACCGACAGGGGCGCACTCTTAAAAAAGTGCGAAAGGATACAAAAATGAGCCAGTTCGATGCCTACCTTCAAAGGATATTTTCTAGGCTGTCGTCCAAACCATGGCTAAAACTGCTCAGGACGTGCTTCGTCAGATCAAGGACGAAGGAATCGAGCTGATCGACCTCAAATTTTCCGATCTGCATGGCAAGTGGCAACACCTAACGGTGTGTTCCGACATGCTTGGCGAAGATGAGTTTCGGGAAGGCTTGGCCTTTGACGGCTCTTCGATTCGCGGCTGGAAGGCGATCAACGAGTCGGATATGTCCATGGTTCCAGACCCTTCCACGGCCTGGATTGATCCGTTTTATCGGCATAAAACTCTGAGCATGATCTGCTCGATTCAAGATCCACGTACTCATCAACCATTTGACCGTTGCCCGCGGGCTTTAGCTCAGAAAGCATTGGTTTATCTCGCCAATACAGGTCTTGCAGACAAGGCATTTTTCGGCCCCGAGCCCGAATTCTTTCTGTTCGATGATGTTCGCTACAACTCAAGCGAAGGCGGATGTTTCTACAGCGTTGACACCATCGAGGCTGGCTGGAACTCCGGAAGGGTAGAAGAAGGTGGCAACCTCGCTTATAAAATCCAAACCAAGGAGGGTTATTTTCCTGTTGCACCAAACGACACAGCTCAGGATATCCGCTCTGAGATGTTGTTAATGATGGCTCAATTGGGGATCAAAACTGAGAAGCACCACCATGAAGTGGCTGGCGCCGGTCAACACGAATTGGGAATGGTGTACGAGGAGCTTATTAAGGCTGCCGATAACGTGATGACCTACAAATACGTTGTTCGCAACGTGGCCAAAAAGTACGGCAAATCGGCAACGTTCATGCCCAAACCTGTCTTTAACGACAATGGCACTGGCATGCATGTGCACCAAAGCCTTTGGAAAGGAGAGCTCCCCTTGTTTTTCGGTGAAGGCACCTACGCAGATCTGTCCCAGACAGCCCGTTGGTATATCGGGGGCATTTTGAAGCATGCCCCAAGCTTCTTGGCCTTCACCAATCCCACCACCAATAGCTATAAGCGTCTGGTTCCCGGCTTCGAAGCACCTGTGAATTTGGTGTACTCGGAAGGCAACCGATCTGCTGCAGTTCGGATCCCCCTCACCGGCCCCAATCCAAAAGCCAAGCGCTTGGAATTCCGCTCCGGTGATGCTTTAGCGAATCCCTATCTGGCCTTTGCGGCGATGATGATGGCTGGGATCGATGGCATTAAGAACCAGATTGATCCTGGTGATGGCTTCGATGGTGACCTCTTCGAACTCCCAGCCGAACAGCTGAAGAACATTGCCACCGTTCCTGCATCACTGAACGGAGCCTTGGAAGCTTTGAACGCTGATCACCACTACCTCATGGAAGGTGGGGTGTTCAGCAAAGACTTCATCGACAACTGGATCAATCTCAAATACGAAGAGGTTCAGCAGTTGCGTCAGCGGCCCCATCCCCACGAGTTCACCATGTACTACGACGCCTGATCGAAACGGCTTAGTAGCGCACAGGATCGAGAACAACCACCTAAAGCTCTCTACTCAATGATCCCCATGATGGGGATCATTTTTTATGAGTAGGGCGACATCAATGCCATTCACAAAACATTCCAATAAACACCACGAATGCTTAGATCGAACCCCATCTCCATCTCACCTTAGGGAGTGAAATCAGCAGTGATTTGGCCTTGCATCAAACGGCACCTGTTTTTGCGGTGACGATCAACTTGGCTTAACTCAATCGCTCTCGTACCAGCCGTCCTCAATGGCTCTTTGCCATTGATCAATAGCTGCGATCGCCAGCTTTTTAGCGGACTCCAAACCTGGCCAAAACATAAGTATCAGCAAAGACCGAGCGGTAGTGGATTCATAAATCTCAAGTGCTTCATTTCGACGGCTTTCAGGGTCAAAAATCACTTGCAAGTTGATCTCCTGGTTAACAGTAATGTCAAGACGAGACAAACGCTTGGTGATCGTTTCATCTAAATGTCCAAAATGACTGCAGTCAGTACTCTCAGAAATGCTCCAACTGCCATTAGGGCAAGAGCGCGATTCACCCTCTTTCCAATCGATCTTTTCGCCGCCGGCAGACATCAGGGCATGGAGCACGTTGTCAACTGTTTCGATGGTCATCAGCTCGCCTCCCGTAAATTACGTCAAAGCTCAAAATTAAAGCGATAGCCCAATTAGGCAAGCACCCGAACGATATACAACAAGTCTTGAATTCTCTGAACGTATCAACTGGTGTGCAGAAACAAGATAGTTCTCAATGTGTCCACAGCATCTAGCGGAGTGATGGGTTGGTCTCGCCGGCAGCAGATGGGCAGTAGTCATACGTTTAAGCGCGACATATGGTGCTAACACTTGATAAGACGCTGCATCAATCATCTTTTGAGGAATGATCAGCAAACACCAAAACAAGACCTAAGCAACAGGAGTTGAGACAAGAAATTCAATCATTACAGCATAAATGACACAAAAAATTCATCAGCCCTGAAAAAGAGCAAATTAGGTGAAGCTTCGTAGCATAGAAATCTAATGACATATGATAGCCAAGAATTTTTTCAGCATTCGCGGTTATCATCACTTTCAATCTAAGCGAAAACCCGGCATCATTCGATTGCAATGCGATATAAGTTGAAACCAGAACAAAAAGCGTCGAAGTGCTTTATTTTTGAGCAAGAATTATTTCTAATAATTAGAAGGCAATGAGTGCTATAATTATTGATTTTTAAAAAAATTAAATTCACTGGTGAGTGATAATACCCATTGCTAAAAAATGACAATTGACAAGAATAAGGTTGATCATTGGAATCGTATTTTGTCAATAGGGTATGAATTGAAGGTCACTCCAGGTAGAGGAGATGGTGTTTTTTCTACCAAATCCTTCTCAATTGGAGACATCGTGATGGTTGGAGTTATCGAAAAAACTCTTACCGCAAACCACTCTCATGCTTCACAAGTATCAGCCTCACTGCATGTTCAGCATGCAGGCTTAATCAGCAAGGTTAATCACTCATGCAATCCATCATGTGGCATTTCAGTCAATGCATCTGGTGCTCATGATTTTATTGCCTTTAGAGGTATTGAGCAGGGTGAAGAAATTACTTTTGACTATGCAATGCGAAATTATTCAATTGATTATTTTCCCGATCCCTGTTTGTGTGGAGAAGTAACTTGCAGAGTGCATGTCAATGGCTGGAAGGGATTATCCATTGAAAAAAGAGGTGAGTACGAGGGCTTTGTCGCTCCCTACCTTTTGCAGATGAGCGATAAAATTTCTTTGGCTACTTAAAACCGCCAAAAACCTGTCTTAGTAACGCTGGCTATAAGCCATTGCTTGGGCGCAAATTAAATGCTCATTGAGCAACTTTTTGATCACTAAGAGGTTCTTTGCCATTAATGGCAAAAAACCTCCTCATTTTTCATCCATGTCCGTAATATTAGAATAACCAGATCTAGATCAAATCGTCTTGATAGCATTTTGTTGAGCGTTTGCGACTGCAAGACGGCAACCTGCAAGAGCGGTTGAGCTCATATAGATTGAGCGCTGTCGCAGTCATCTAAGGCCTCCTCCTGACATCAGCGAATAGGCAGCATCATTCCTCTCACACATCCAACAAGGTGCTTGACTTTTTACAGAGCAGATGACAGACAAAAAGAAAATAGTCACCTACGGAATGGACGTTTTCAACCCTGTACTCTCACAGAAACTTGCTGACTTGACTCAGAAGTTTGGGCTTGGACGTTGCCATGAGCGTGCCCCTGCAGCATTCGAAGCAGCGCCTGCCTGGATGAAACGTTATCTAAGAGTGGTAACAGGGGAGTTGTACTCGGATGTTGGCCTAGAACCAACAGGCCACGGATCACACAGTTGGTTGTTGTGGGTTGAGATGGATGCTGATGGCACCACCACCAAGATCGAGATTGTCGACCCAAGTTTGATAGAGTTTTTCATGCAGAATGACAGTGTGGTGACAGGAATCCATTACGTCATCACAGAAGATCAACTCTAGAAACAAACAGACTGCCGACATTCCCCCATTGAGGGGATGTGGAAAACGGGGTATTGCATCGATACTAAGCAAGCACAAGAAGAATCACCCACAAACCAGCAGCCAATGAAACGCCTGGACTCAATCTCTTTTGCTTCAGTTGTGATGATCTCATCATCCTGTCTGTTCCCTTCAGCAGCAGAAACACCGTGGAGAGGCGTTAATGAACAGAAATGGGCCGAATTGATCCAATCCAATATCAGTAACCAAGCTTCAGCAGAGACAATTTGCACAAATTCCACTAATTTTGCGACAACCTCGAAAGATGCGACTTTCAAAGTTTGGGCTAATTCAATAGCTCAAACATATTGTAATGAAGACAATGATGAAAATGACGTCGTTGAGGGCGTTGAAAAAGCAAAAGCAGCTGCTCCAATCGCCAACAAGGAAGAGCAATGCAGACTCGACAGCTCCGAGATCTACAAAATCAGCCTTGGGGAGAAGGTTCACAAATATGACAAGGGATGCTGGTCCTCATTCAATTAAATGCCAAAGAAGTCATTCATAATAAATTGCCGGCATCTCTTTGAAGAATGTATAATCAGTAAACAAAAGCAACATAAATCTATAATCTGACAGTCTTAATCCGAGTAGGAAAGCCAGCTGCTTCTTCCCATCTTGTTAGCGTAAATCACCCCATTGACACTGATGACGATTCCATTTGGCGAGTACCAACCATCGAATCAACCATCGAATCAGCTGTTCACCCCTCGTTTACGGCTATGGCTTGACGAGCGCTTAAGACACCTTGTGAGTCAACAGAGAATTCAAGATGCAAGGGCCTTGCGTGGGGAGTTTTCGATCGAAGAGCTCTTCACACGCTGACATTTTATCTCAATCTTTATTTTGTTAAAAGAGAGAATGCATCTACACACCTACTTCTAGAAAAATCAGGAAGCAAGAAAGGTGTTCGGCTGGCCTCCTGAGGCTTGTATGGGTTACCCACTACGACCATCAATCACTAAAGACTCAAGTCCTTATCTTGCACAATTTTCAAGGCAAGCTTCAGAGATGAGAAGAGCCTCTTCACGGAGTGGAAACAAGGCAACAAGAACAAGAACAATTTATAAACTCTGCCTTTGGCAGGATTTTTATGCTTAAGCGATCCATATTCTTCAGTCAATATATAAACCGTATGCCTACTCCAAATCATCAACTTGATCTTGCTCTAATAAAGTTAAAAAATGGCAAGATCAAGATGTCTGAGACAACGTCATTGTCAATGCTGATTCGGGCGTAGTCACTCAACCGAAATCAATGCTGGCTCTGCTTTTGATTCCTTGGACTCAGCCATGGCGCAGGTGAGCCATCGCACTCTCATGCAGATGCCTTTCATGGGCATGGCGGTTCGCCCAAACGCGCTGTTGAGCAAGTGCGCTCTTGGAATCAAGAAGATCTGGATGTCCCTCAAGCTGGACGTGGCTGGATTGGCTCAGCCTTTGCTCATGGGCGTGATGATCGGCCCAGGCAAGAAATTCAGCAGCAGACTTCTGGCGACGCTCCAGCACATTGCCGCTGTAGCCAACCGGAAGGGAACGAAGAACGGCTTTCATGGTGCAAGGCCTCGTTTCGATGCCATTATTCTGTAGCGGTTGATACGAAATTTGCATCTGCTTCACATTTCTTTCCTGAAAGACCTGCTTTGCATCCCCGATTGGATGGGCTCATCGATTGAAATAGGCGTATCGATAGGACAACAGGCCAATGGCGTCGAGCCTGACTGAAATTGCTTACCGCACCATCCAGCAGGGCCGGGGCCTGGCAGGACTTGTTCATAAGGAGCTGAGCACCAAAGCCATGGAGCTGTTGGCACCCGATGTTGTGCCAAGCACAGAGCCTGTTCCCGACGCGTTGTTGAACGAGCTCCGGCGCTCATTAAGCGCTCTTCAGGACATCGATTGGCAGGAGTCTGAACAAGGGCTCTATCCCAAATCCCTGCTATTCGATATTCCTTGGCTGGAGTGGGCCGAACGTTACCCACGCGTTTGGCTTGACCTTCCCTCAAATTGGGCCAGGCGAAGATCTCGAAACGTCCAAGACATCCCTGAAACACACGATAAAGAGCTGTATCCCGACTACTACTTACAAAATTTCCATCATCAAACTGATGGTTATCTCAGTGACCACTCTGCTGAGCTCTACGACCTACAAGTCGACATTTTGTTCAACGGCTCCGCAGACTCGATGCGCCGGAGGCTGATCGCTCCCTTGAAACGTGGCTTGAAGCGCTTTAGTGATCGCCCTGAAGCCAGCCTTCGCATCCTTGATGTCGCGACAGGAACAGGTCGGACGCTCCACCAGATCCGAGCTGCTCTCCCGAAAGCCTCACTGTTTGGGCTTGATCTCTCTGAGTCCTATTTGCGTCAAGCCAATCGATGGCTGAACAAAGGAAGCGACAGCCTTGTGCAACTGCTGCAAGGCAATGGTGAATCCATGCCTTTTGGTGATGAAAGCATGCAGGCCGTGACCTGCGTGTTCCTGATGCATGAGCTTCCAGCTGAAGCGCGTCAGGCTGTTCTCAATGATGCCTATCGATTGCTAGAGCCCGGTGGAGTTCTTGTTCTTGCCGATTCGATTCAACTCAAAGATTCACCGCAGTACAGCGTTGCGATGGATAACTTCCGCCGGATCTTTCATGAGCCCTTCTACCGAGATTTCATTTCAGATGACATCGAATCACGCCTCAGTCATGCTGGCTTCACAGGGATTTCAGCTGAATCTCATTTCATGGTGAGGGTTTGGACGGCCAACAAGCCTTGAAGTGATTCCCTGACATACCTGCGGTGATGTCGACTAGCGCCCCATAAGGTGCAGGAACCCTTGCCGAGGGCTTTGATGATCAACCCCTTTCATGTCCGCTGGCTTCAAGGCTGGACATTCCAGTTGGTCCTTATGGAAGGAAAAGTGCAGGTGGAGGCGAATGGTTTTGGAATCTGTATCCGTACAGCCCTCTTGCATGGCGAAACACCTCAGGATGCTGCCGATCGACTCGTTCTCCAAGAAGACAAGCGGCGCCACGCACTGCATCAATCTTGGTTAAAAGGTCAAGCCGTTCCAGCTCATTCCTGTGAATCGCATGATTCCCCTGAAACGACGACTACCGTGCCTGATTCGCTTGTGATTGTGCATCACAAGTCTCTCGTTTGTTAATTCAAGGCTGTGTTGTTATCGCCTCAGGTAGATAGTTTCACCAACACAAATCCAATCAAAATTCCGGGACCGCCCCAACGCAGCGAACGCCAAAAAATTGGGGCTGATTTTGGTTTAAAAATCCAATTAAATTCATTCTGACCTTCAACGAGTTGTTGAAGAAGCTTCCGGCGTTGTAATCGTCTTCTAGAGCGAACATCGTTGCCCTCCCAACCTCTTGGCTGAACATGAATCAAAGTGGCCAGGGCGTGTATTGGACGCAACTTTTTGCGACGGGAGCCTGATGCCATGAGAGCGTTCACGATGCACGTCACAACATCTGACGTGAACCATCAGGATAAAGGCACTCGATCGTCCAAAGACAATGTCAACGGCTGAATCGCGCTGGCCAGAAGCTGCACCTGAACTCGCTAAAGACCTTCATCAATGCTTGAGTCTTGGCGATCGTGACTGGCATCGTTTGAAGACCGATGCCGACCGTCGAAGCGCTGAACTGATGGCTGCTGCTCTGTCGCAACTCATCCAGGGTGGAGAGCGTCACGATGTTGAGGAACTCACAGAGCAAGCACTCCGCTGGATCAGACGGGAACTGAAAGATCCTGGCTGTCCGCACCGTTGAGGGACGCCACTCGAGAGTCGGGCCTGCGGCTTGCCAACTGGACACGATTCCCGCGGCGACTCCAGCGCACATCATCAAAACACTGATAAATCAAAAACAGCCCACGGCCTTGATTCGCTTCGATGCACTCAGGAAGTTCGCCGAAACGGGCATCGGAGGGAATCCCTTCACCCTCATCCTGGATCTGCCAAATCATCCATTGAGGGGTGAGAATCCGACGCACACGTAAACACTTTTTGGGATCGCCTGAGTTCCCATGACGAACAGCGTTAACAAGCGCTTCCTGAAGACCGAGCTGAAGTCGACCCGTTGTCTCAACACAATCAACGGGGTCGAGAAGCAACTCCAACAACGGAGAGAGTTGGAGCGTTGAAGGAAGAATGAAATCAGCCCAGCGCGTTCGTGGGAACGAGGGGGTGAGGTTGAAACCGAACGACCCTGAAGTCGATCCAAGCCGTGATGACATCAGGACCGAAGCACTCTGTTTTGACCATACCCCTTGATCTGATCTATGCCACAGGGCAGCAACTCATTGACGAGCAACCAGGGACGGATGGTTGAGCAATGCATCGATCAGTCGAATGCCTCGAAGCTGGTTGACCAGAGGCATATGGCCCTCTGGAGCCTTCAAGGACCAATCAAAAGCCTTCGGATAACGCGTCCAGACTCCTTCTTTTTTCCAGCCAATCCGAGGCCAAAGCTTGTCGTAACGACCATTGAGAGTGGCCAGCAAACGGGCCTGCACTGTGAAACCAAATCGACCTTGGGAGTAAGCGATCCAGAGACGATCCAGCGTGACGAGATCCAGACCTCTCATGGATAACACTTCGCTGAAGTAGACATAACCTCGCAGTTCAGCCTGCTCACCGGCAAGCTGGCGAAGAAAGGCACTCGTAAGGCGATCAGCCTCTTCAAAACGTTCTTCGAGAAGAGCCTGCTGAAGAGGTGAGTAGTCGAGATCGGATTCCGAACCGGTGACAAACCATCCCCCTGAAGCATCAAGAAGAGAGCTCAGGGCCGAGGGTTGATGGCGATGCAGGGTCTGCAAAATCCAACCCGCAGCCCAGTCGTCTCCTTCTCGATCGAAGGAGGCCAGCGCAGCCGCACCCATGGCAGCAAACTGATCAGCCGCTTTCTCGACTGCTGGGATCAAGGAGCGTTTTTGTCGTAACGAGCCACTGGAGAATTTCTCTAGGAGCTGGTCGACGCTGAGATCGGAGGAAGAAGAAAGACCAGAAAGCATGACGAACTACCGGCTCTAACTGGCTCGGCGTTGTCCCACTATGTCAGGGATGGGATCCACAAACGTGAGCGGTATCGATCAGTTTCGGACAGCGAGTGGAACGTTGGTTGATGTGCGCACTCCATCGGAATTTGAACAGGGCCATTGGCCAGGCGCGATCAACATCCCGCTATTTGACGATGAACAGAGAGCCGTCGTGGGTCGCACCTACAAGCAAAAGGGCCGGAAACAAGCCATAGAGCTGGGTCTGAGCTTTACCGGTCCAGCCCTTGTCGATCTTTCCAAAGCGCTTACAAAAGCAGCAGGAGGCCCCGACCAGCCGCTTCGGCTGTACTGCTGGCGTGGAGGAATGCGCTCCAACAGCATGGCCTGGCTTGCCGCTCTCAAAGACCATCCCACCCTTGTGCTCGAAGGCGGATACAAGGTGTATCGCCGCTGGGTACTCGAGCAATTTGAACGCCGGTGGCCCGTCCAGCTACTTGGCGGAAGAACGGGCACGGGAAAGACAGATCTCCTGATCGCTTTGCAAGCTTTAAATGTGGCTGTGGTGGATTTGGAGGGTTTAGCTCATCACCGTGGAAGCAGCTTCGGTGGTCTTGGTCAACCCAACCAGCCCAGCAGTGAGCATTACGAAAACAAACTTGCTGAAGCCTTAGATGGCTATCGGAAACGACAAGCCCCACAAATTTGGCTGGAAGCCGAGAGCTCTTCGGTGGGCTGCTGTCGCATTCCAAAAGCACTGTTCGAACAGATGCAACAGGCACCGGTCCTCGAAATTCGCCGCACTCTGGAAGAGCGCATCGATCAGCTCGTGGAGGTGTACGGCTGCCAAGACTCCGATCAGCTGCAACAGGCCACAGAACGCATCCAGCGCAGGCTCGGCCCACAAAGAACTCAGGCAGCCCTAGAGGCAATCAAAGATCAGCGCTGGCACGATGCTTGCAGCGCAATGCTCGACTACTACGACCGCTGCTACGACCACGAGCTGAAACAAGCCCGAGAAACGTCCAATCTTGATCTCAGTGGCCGCAATCCACAGGATGCGGCAATCGAACTGCTGAACACCGGGCGCGTTCTACCGATCGATGCCCCTTAAGATCCCGCTTAGGTACTGGAGCAGCATTCATGGCAGACGGAAGCAAGGCAGTGATCCAGTTCCTTCGTGGTGTGGATGAGCCCGTTGTTCCTGATATCCGCGTGACACGCAGTCGTGACGGACGTACTGGACAAGCGATCTTCGTCTTTGAACAACCCGAGGCCCTGGCTCCTGAAGTCATGGAAGCGATCACAGGCATGTTCATGCTCGACGAAGAGGGCACGCTCGTCACGCGAGAGGTCAATGGCAAGTTTGTGAACGGCAAAGCAAGCGCCTTGGAAGCCACCTACACCTGGAAGAGTGAGCAGGATTTTGAGCGTTTCATGCGCTTTGCTCAGAGATATGCCGATTCCTCAGGTCTTGGTTATTCCCAGGATTCAGGCGAAGCTGCAGAGAGTGACAACGCAAACGGGTGAAGCTTCAACACTGGCTAGGACTTTGCGCCGTTCTGGCAACAGGTCTGCTGCTTTGGAGTCTGCGTGAAGTCCTAATCCACTTATTCGCGGCCATTGTTTTGGCAATGGCGCTGTGCACCCTTGTTGGAGCCCTGCGTCAACGCTGGAATATTCCCAGGCCTCTGGCTCTTTTGGCCTGTGTTTTCGGGCTCGTGGTGATGGTGGCGGTTGGCTTAACCGTGATCGTGCCGCCCTTTACGAGCCAGTTTCAACAATTAATTCTTCAGCTGCCATCGGCGGCAAAAGCCTTGAAAGAACTGCTTTTGCAGGCTTTTTCATCGGTGAGCTCAATGGTTTACGGCAGTGGGAGTTCTAGTAATTGGAGCGAACTACTCTTTCCCAAAGGTTTGGCGGATAGTCCAGGCGGGCCTGCGATTGCCTCAGGCGTGACTGGAGGATTTCTCAGCCTTCTTGGCTTGGCAGGCAATGTTGGCAGTGGTCTGCTGCAGCTTCTCTTCGTCGTTGCCGTCACCTTGATGGTGGCGGTCCAACCCCATTCGTACAAGAACGTTGGCATTCAGATGTTGCCGTCCTTCTATCGAAGACGAGCTCGCGTCATCCTCAACATGTGCGGCGATGCCCTCAGCAGCTGGATGATCGGCGTGTTGATCAGTTCGGTTTGCGTCGCTGTTTTGGCGGGCATCGGGCTTTCACTCTTGGGAGTGAAGCTCGTGATGGCCAATGCATTGCTTGCGGGATTGCTCAACGTGATTCCCAATGTGGGTCCCACGCTGAGCACGATTTTTCCGATGTCCGTTGCTCTCCTCGATGCTCCTTGGAAAGCATTGGCTGTCTTGGGGCTCTACATCGTGATTCAAAACCTTGAGAGCTACGTCATCACGCCTTCGGTGATGCAGCGCCAGGTCAATTTGCTTCCAGGACTCACCCTTGCTGCTCAATTTGTATTCACCGTTCTGTTCGGTCCGCTTGGCTTGTTGCTCGCTCTGCCCTTGGCGGTTGTCTTGCAGGTGCTCATCCGCGAAGTCGTCGTTCACGATCTTCTTGACCCCTGGAAGAAGCAAAAACTGGCCTCATGAACGCACGCACCCTGCTGATTGCCCTCACATCCATTCTGCTCACCCTGCTGCTATGGCAGCTGCGCTGGGTGCTGCTGATTCTGTTCGGAGCCATCGTATTGGCCGTAACCCTCGACGTTCCGATTCAGAAGTTGATGCAACGCTTCAGGCTCAAACGGCCCGTTGCGCTGTTGCTGGTTCTGGTGACCCTGTTCCTCGGTGGAACCTTGGTGGTTCAACTTCTCCTACCTGAACTGCTGGGTCAATTCGAACAACTCACTGCGCTATTGCCCAATTTGATCGACAAAATCAAGTCGATCATCGCCACGCAACCAAGCCTGGCAGACCTCAACATCAGTCCCTCTGAATCGCTGAGCTGGACAGGGATTCAGCCCGTTGGGGCACAGCTACTTGGTTATGCCGGTGGTGCGGCCAACGGCTTGATTCAAGTGCTCCTAATGAGTCTGCTGGCGATTCTGCTCGCGCTGGATCCCAATTCTCATCGGCAGATGCTGATCGCCGTGAGTCCACGCCCTGCACGGGCTCAGGTCACGGAATTGCTGGATCGCTGCCGTGAAGCTCTCGGTGGATGGCTTGCCGGCATGACCATTTCAGCGACCGCGGTGTTTGTCCTCACCTGGACAGGGCTCGCCGTTCTTGGTGTGCCTTTGGCCCTGCTCAGCGGCCTGGTGTGTGGCTTGCTCACCTTTGTCCCCACGATTGGGCCTACAGCCGCGACCCTTGTGCCGATGGGGATTGCCCTGCTGATCTCCCCAACCCTGATGGTGCAGGTGCTGGTCTTGCGACTTGCACTGCAAAACCTAGAAGCTTTTGTCGTAACGCCTGTGCTGCTGAGCCGGACGGTGAATCTCTTGCCAACGGTGGCACTGACCGCCCAGCTCAGTCTGGGAGCCCTGCTCGGGCTGCCAGGCGTCCTGCTCGCGTTACCGCTGGTCGTGGTGCTTCAAGTGATCATGCAGCAAGTTGTGATCAGGCAGATCATGGATCGCTGGGAGTTATCCCCCGTATTGCCATCCCGTGCTGCTGAGCTCGAGAGCAGCAGCATCACGGTGGAGAACCGCTGATTTCACTTGACCAAGAAACACGGTGTGATCACCATGGGCAAGTTCCCCCACGAGCTCACACTCCACGGCACCCAGAGCATCCTTCAGGATCGGTAAACCCAGCTCGCCCGTTGTAAAAGGTGCGGCATCAAAGCGTCCGCCAACCGCTTGCTGGGGCTTGAAAAACACAGCAGCTAAATCCTTCTGATCGGCTGCCAACACATTGAGGGAGAAGCGGCGCGTGCGTTGAATCATGCCGTTGCTGGTGCTATCAGCACGAACAGCCATCACCACGAGGGGTGGATCGAACGATCCCTGAGTCACCCAACTAGCGGTGAACCCGTTGACTTGATCCCCTTCTGCAACCCCACAGATGAACAAGCCATGGGGAATTTTTCTAAGAAGGGTTTTCTTGGCGTCGAGATCGAGCGACATCATGCATTCGAGGCGGACATCCAACTTAGGAGTCAGGGCTCAGACCGACGCCCAGGTCCGTAGTGACGCCACATGGAGGGAAGAAGAAGGATGACCACCACTGCAAGGAGATGGTGCCGAATCGCAAAAATCAGGCTGGTCAGCGTGATGTGATCCACCAGAAGCTGAAGCTCCACCCGTAGATCCAACAGAGCGAGAACGCCCAACAGCAGGGGAACCCAGCGTTGGGATGGAGAGCTGGGTGTGATGGCCAAATCACGCACCTGCCGTGCCTTGTCTTGGCCAAATACTGAGAAGGGAAGGGGCAAGAGCAATGCTCGACCAGCTGCCCACAATCACGCCAATCGCAAGCGCCACCGCAAACCAAAACAAGGTGGACCCACCAAACAGAATCAGACCCAAAAGGGGTAACAGGGTGGTGCCACTGGTGTAGATCGTGCGGGTGAGAGTCGCGGAAACGGCACGATCCACCTGAGCATCCAGGGGCAGGTCACCGTCTTCACGTTGTCGTTCGCGGATGCGATCAAACACCACCACGGTGTCATTCACGGAGTAGCCGGCGATGGTGAGGAGTGAAACGGCAAACAAACTGTCGACTTCCAAACCGCTGATCAGTCCAAGCCAGGCGAAGACTCCACAAACGATCAACACGTCATGGCCTAAGGCCACGAGGGCAAGAACGGCATAACGACCGTCGTAACGAATGCTGATGTAAAGAGCGATGCCGGCAAACGCCACCAGCAACGAGATCAAGCTGCTGCGCAGCAACTGACCACCAAGACTGGGGCCAATCGTGTCAACCGATTGGCCACCCACTTCAAAGGGACCAGCGATGGGCTCAACAGCCTCGATCACGGCCTGCCCCTGTGAGGCGGTTAAAGCGGGCATGCGCAAGACAACCGATTCACCTCGGTCGAGCAACTGCACCCGAGCCGAAGCGAGATTAGGCAGGGTGTTGGCGTCTTGATCACGACCTTCAGCAGGCAACGTGAGGCTTCCAAGCGTCTGCTGGATATCGATGGCCCTGATGTCTTGGCAATTGTCTTTGCACAAGCGCTCGAGCTGGATTTTGGTTCCACCTGTGAAATCGAGTCCAGGCCTTAAGGGGGAACGAATCTGAGGATTCGTCCAGCTCAGCACCAAACCCAGCGCGCTGAGCGACAGCACAATCACGGAGATCAACCAAACCTTGCGCCGTTGTCGACTCAGAGGAAAACGCAAAGGGCGTTCTTGACCAGTTGGGGAGGACACAGCCATGGCTCAAACAGCGGAGGAAGGCAGCTGCCTTGCGGGCAGAAAATTGGTTGGACGGCGCAGCGATTGGTAGCTCATCAAGAAGCGCAAGAGCGTGCGCGTGCAGGTCAGTGCCGTGAACAAACTGAGCAGAACACCGATTCCAAGCGTTGCTGCAAAACCTTTCACCAAGCCCGTCCCGAGGAAAAACAGCGCAGCGCAACTAATCAGCGTGGTGATGTGACCATCAACGATCGAGGAGAAAGCTTGAGAGAAGCCTGTTTCGATCGATCGGATCAAGGTGTTGCCTCGACGTAATTCGTCTTTGATGCGCTCAAAGATCAACACGTTGGCATCCACTGCCATACCAATACTGAGGATGAATCCGGCCGTTCCAGGCAATGTAAGGGTCACTCCGATCAGCTCATAGGCCGCCAGGTTGAACAGGGCGTAAAGACTGAGTGCCAGCACAGCCACGACACCTGCAAGTCGATAAACGAGCAGCATGAAAATGGCGACCAACACCAAACCCGCAAGTGCGGCGATCAGGCTGCGACGCACATTTTCAGCGCCAAGACTGGGTCCAATCGTGCGCACCTCAAGGATTTCTACCGGCAAAGGGAGGGAACCTCCGCGAATTTTGACTTCTAGGTCGCGAGCCTCTTCTGCGGTGAAGTTTCCAGTGATAACAGCGGAGCCTCCTGTAATGCCAGCGGCTTTGAACTGCTCACCCACGCCCGCTTCGCTAATTGAGGACCCATCAAGCACGATTCCGAGCAGACGCCCGGTGCCTGCGATTGAGCGGGTGAGCTCTGCAAATTTGTCACCACCCTCTCGATTGAAAGTGAGCGTCACTTCCCAGCTACTGCCGTTTTGCTGCTGTTGACGCCCAGCAGTGACGAGATCCTTACCGGTGAGGCCCGCCGGCTCGAACCGATCCACAATTTCTTCGTTGGCACGAGCCAGGAGTTGTTCCAGCTGCTCTTGTTCAGAATCAGCAGTTCCTTCAAGACCCAACTCTTTTTGGGCCTTGGCTAACTGCTCAGGGGAGGGGCCATCGTTTTGATCGCCTGAATCAGAGTTGTCCTTGCTTTTGTTCAACTCCAGCACGCTTTCCAATTGAGCTCTTAACTGCATCAATCCACGCAATTCCTCATCAGTGCCAGGTTTCTGCGCTCTGAACTCAAGCAACGCTGTACTTCCAAGAACTTCAGCTGCTCGGGTGGGATCAGTTTCTCCAGGAAGTTGTAAAACCAATTGATTGTCTCCAACGGTTTGGAGAGTCGACTCGGCCACACCCAAGCCGTTGACGCGGCGATCCAGCACGGCCTTCACGGCTTCCAGCTGCTCGGGTTTCACTTTGGTGATTTCACCGGAGGGCTGCACTTCCAAAGTGAGTTGACTCCCACCACGGAGATCTAAGCCAAGCTCTAGAGGAAAACCGGGACTGATAAGGACAGATCCGGCAGCGATGGCCAGAGCGAGGATGAGGGCGAACCACCCTTGTTGACGGGCCATGAATCAGAGCCCCTTGCGCACGATGGCCTGGGCCGTTTCCACGATTTGATGGGGCTGGATAATCGTCAGATTTTCAAGATTGCCGTTGTACGGCGTGGGAATGTCCTGGCTGGACAAGCGAATTGGCCGGGCATCGAGATCGTCGAAGCAGTGCTCCGTGATCAGGGCAATCAATTCAGCACCGATTCCGCCTGTTTTCATGCACTCCTCCACCACGATCACGCGATGGGTCTTCCGGATCGATTTGGCAATTGTTGCCATATCGAACGGCTTAAGACTGATCAGGTCGATCAACTCAACACTGATGCCATCCGCTTCCAGCTGCTCCACCGCTTTCAAGCAATGGTGGCGCATGCGTGAGTAAGTCAGGATCGTGACGTCGCTGCCTTCTTGCACTAGATCGGCTTGATCTAAAGCACAGATGTAATCACCATCTGGCAATTCTTCTGTGAGGTTGTAGAGCAACACGTGCTCAAAGAAGAGCACAGGGTTGTTGTCGCGGATCGCAGCCTTCATCAGCCCCTTGGCATTGGTAGGCGTGCTGCAAGCCACAATCTTGATGCCAGGGACGGCATGGAAATAGGCCTCAAGGCGCTGACTATGTTCTGCTCCCAGCTGACGGCCCACACCGCCTGGTCCACGCACCACTGTGGGAATCGTGAAATTGCCGCCACTTGTGTAACGCAGCATCCCCATGTTGTTGGAGATCTGATTGAACGCCAAAAGTAGGAAGCCCATGTTCATGCCTTCCACGATTGGCCTCAGGCCTGTCATGGCTGCACCAACAGCCATGCCCGTGAAACTGTTTTCAGCAATTGGCGTGTCGAGCACACGCAACTCACCGTATTTCTCGTAAAGGTCCTTTGTGACCTTGTAAGAGCCGCCGTATTGACCGACGTCTTCACCCATCACGCAAACGTGGGGGTCTCGGGCCATCTCCTCGTCGATGGCCTCACGAAGTGCGTTGAAGAGAAGAGTCCCTGCCACGGCTTTTCTGCAATCCCGGCCAAGCCGGCGTGAGTGGCCAAGCTATCTCAGCAACGAAAAAATCAGCCCCCTGCAGCAAACGTCGTGAGCAAGAGCACCGAGAGAAGCAACCCCGGAGAAAGCAGCAGGATCAGCTGACCAAGATCGTGGGGAGTCATTACCAATAACTGCCTATAGCAGTTCAGGACAGTGATCTGAGGCTAGACAGCATCAGCTTCTTTGCCTGTGAAAAGACTGCGAAGAAACACCAAAAACAGGCCAACACCAATAAAAGCAAAGCTGAATGTGGCCAGGAAACACATGCCGGTAAACAGCGTCTTTAGCGCTGAGGTGATGCTTTGAGCGATGGCAGAACTGGACGTTGATGGATGCTTTGCGAAATAGGCCACCATCCCTTTGCTTAGACCCAGGCTGAGCCAGCTCAACATCAAGCTTGTCAACGAGCCCGAAAGGAAACTGATTGGCCCCTTCTTGCGTTCTGAAGGTGCCTCTGGCGTTTGGCTGTCATTGCTGGTCATGGCATCAGCTTGGCGCCATGAGCCACGAATGAACAACTCCATGCATCCAAACCGGCCTCAACGAAGGAATCACGCGCTGCATTCAGAGCCTGATCAGCATCCAAGCGATTTGGGAATAGGGCGAAGCAGCTAGGGCCGGAACCACTCATCGCTGTTCTCAGTTGGCCGGGAAGATTTTGGAGCAAACGCAGTGACGTTTGCACTGAGGCTGTTTGAGGTGCCACAACATCCTGCAAATCATTGCGAAGCGGCGGTGGCTCAGCCGCTCGCAGGGGGTTCAACCACGACGCTGCACGCAGATCCTGCCGCCGTTGTGCAAAAGCCTTTTCACCACTTAAATAGTGGTCGCCCTTGAGACGACGACACTCGCCATAGGCCCAGGGCGTCGAAACACTGACGCTGGGATCTTTCACCAGCACCACCCCTAAAGACTGCGCTGCAGCCGGGACGGATTCCAGACATTCGCCTCGACCGAAGCAGAGCTGAATCCCACCGGCAAGACAAAACGGCATATCGGAGCCAAGTTCAGCGGCCATGGCTCGTAAAGAGTCCTCGGTGTGTCCGAGCCCCCAGAGCGTATTGAGCGCCAGAAGAGCTGCAGCACCATCACTCGAACCTCCGGCAAGACCAGCGCCAATGGGGATCCGTTTGCGCAGATGCAGGTGAGCGCCAAGCTCATTGAAACCAGACCGCTGCCGGAGCAGTTCGGCGGCACGCATCACCAGATTGTCGCTGCCGCAACTGAGTCCAGGCTGATCACAGCTCAGTTGAATCAAGCCATCAGCGCTGTTCGAACAGTCCAGTTGATCAGCGAGGTCGATGCTTTGCATCACCATCGCCAATTCATGAAACCCATCCGAGCGCTGACCGAGCACCTCAAGATGAAGATTGATTTTGGCGGGAGCGGTGACGCGAACGGTGGCGGTCATCCGATCAAGCAGCAGAGTCCAACTGATTCAAACCTTTCGCTAAGGCAACCCAGGCATCTGGTGCCACGTCCTGGGGTCGTTGCTGAAGGCTGATGCCGGCCTCTTCTGCCAACGATTGCAAGTGGTCTGGGGAACACACCGGGGCCAGGGTGTTGCGCAGCATTTTGCGGCGGCTCAAGAAAGCCATCTTCAGCAACCGTTCCACCCCACGGGCTAAGGCAGCGCTGGGCCGCAGCTCAGGAGGAAAGGGATCGATGCAGATCACCTCCGACTGCACTTTGGGGGGTGGCTGAAAGCAGCGGGGGGGCACTGGGCAGACGTGGCTGCACCGTCCCAATAGCTGCATGCGCACACTCAAAGCACTGAAATTGCTATGCCCAGGACGAGCACGAATGCGTTGAGCAACCTCATGCTGAACGAGTAAAACCAGTCGTTGATACGAGGGATCGACGGGACGATCGAGACGACCGATCAAACGATCTAGTAGGGGTCCGGTGATGTTGTAAGGGATATTGGCCACAACTTTGTCGGCAGGAACCCCATCGGATAGGTCCAAGGGAACGGACAACACATCTCCCTCACGCAAGGAGAACTTTGGATGGCGTCCAAAGGTCTGCTGAAGCCCAGCGACGAGGTCACGGTCAAGCTCCACTGCATGGATCGCAGCTGCCGCTGAGGCCAGGAGACGATCGGTCAGAGCCCCGCGACCGGGACCCACCTCAAGGACGCGATCCCCGTCTTCTAGTTCGGCGGCCTCAACGATTCGATCCAGCACTCGCTCATTGATCAGCCAGTGCTGGCCAAAACGCTTGCGGGCCGTGTGCCCTGAAAAAGTCATGACATTCACAGCGTTGATTCACTGTGCCCTATGCAGGATTGATCGACTGGGGCGACGGCGTGATGGCAAAGGTTCCTGTGGTTTGCATCACTGGCCCTTCCGCGGTTGGGAAAACCAGCTTCACCCTGGCCCTGGCACAAGCACTGGGCACTATTGGGCTTGAAGTGCTCGTGATCTGCTGCGATGACTACTACAGGCACCACTGGCGCCCTCACCCACGCTTTGGATTCGACACAGCGGCAGCTATCGACATCGACGCGTTGCGCGCTGAGCTGGATGAGGTCAAGCACCACACTGCAAGCAGCTTGCGCACCTACGACATGGGCACGCGTGATGTAGCGCGCAAACCGCTGAACCAGAGCTACCAGCTTGTCTTGCTCGAAGGAGCCTATGGACCGCAAGAGCTGCTCGACGATGGCTCGATCACAGCACTGTTTTATCTCGAAGCACCCTTGCTGCTGCGCATGATTCGACGGCTACGACGAGATCAACAAGAGCGCGGTCGTCATCCAATTCAGATCATCCAACACATGCTGATGCACATGATTCCTGGTGAATGGAGTTTTATCCGCCCACTGCGATCGGTCTCGGGGCTTGTCATCACCAACCCACGCCAGGGACAAGTGGCTGCGATTGCGCTCATCCAGGCCCTGATGACTGAATCATCAGCAAGGTGATCACCGACTCATGTGATCGAGACCGTCGATGCGGATCCAACGCACGCAATGTCTGTGCACTGGAAGTGCGACGAGAGCCAGCACAACTTCGAAATAGCAGGTCTCACTCCAGGGGTTGGCGGATTGCCAGCAAGACACACTGCGAGCCAGACGCCTCCGTTTGGCTTGATGAAATGCAGCGAGACCCCAGCCATCCAACCCTGAACGGCGACGCGCCTTCACCTCAACAACCAAAATTCGATTGTTCAGGAAAGACTGTTTCAACAAAAGCAGATCAATTTCTCCATACCGACAGCTCCAGTTCTGCTCCAGCAAGCGCCATCCATGACGCAGCAAGATTTCTTTCGCATAGTGCTCTGCTTGAGCTCCTTGCAGTTGAGAGTGAGGCAACAAGGTATGGCAGTACAACGTGCTCTCAACCATTCCCCCGCTCAGCACGATTGAAGGACGGCGCTTGGGGGCTATAACTCTTCAAAGCTAAATCTTCGTATGCGCATTGCGATTAGTGGCACACATTCACAGGGAAAAAGCACATTCGTGCACGACTGGATTAAGCGACATCATCACTACATTCGCGAAGAAGAACCTTTTCGAGCATTGCATAGAGAAGGCTATGATATTCGCTTTCGCCAAGAAAGCACCAGACTTCACAACGGAATCCAGATGTATTACAACATAAGCAGATTGATGCATTACCAGCAGGAAAGTGACTGCGTTATTTTTGATCGCTGCCCAGTTGATTACATCGCATATTCACAATACACAGCCAATCATAAAACCACCGATATCGACAACGATTTTGTTGAATCACTAGCGGCAAGAGTGCGAAACTCTCTTCAACAACTTGATCTAATAATCTTCTTACCGATTACAGAGCATTGGCCAATTGCGATGGAAAATGACGGAATTCGTCCGATTGATCTCCCTTATCGCGACGAAGTTGATTCCATCTTTAAACAAATTTATAGGGATCAGCGGTTTTCTTTGATGCCAAGCAATCATCCACCAGTCTTGATTGAGCTTTGGGGCGCTAGAGACGATCGTCTAGACAGCTTGGATCAGGCGATTCAAGACGAAAAAAACAAACCGATCCAAAAGTCCTAGGCTGAACAACAGTTGGTTCACTCCTAATGCGATTGCGCTTGTTGGCTGCGCTGATGGTTCTTTGGGTCACGCTGGCCCTGCCGATGCAACCGGCATTCGCAGCGATGGATTACGCCAAGCAGGTGTTGATCGGAGCCGATTTTGCTAATCGGGAGATGCAAGGTGTGACGTTTAACCTCACCAACCTTCGAGAAGCTGACCTCTCGGGGAGTGATTTGCAGGGTGCCAGCCTTTATGGGGCCAAACTTCAAGACGCCAATCTGAGCGACACCAATCTCCGTGACGCCACGCTTGATTCAGCGGTCTTTGATGGCACCAACCTCAGTAATGCAGTGTTGGAAGACGCGTTTGCATTCAACACGCGCTTCATCAACGTCACCATTACTGGCGCCGATTTCACCAATGTGCCTCTGCGCGCTGATGCGCTGAAAGTGTTGTGCGCCAACGCTGAGGGGGTGAACCCCGTCACCGGTCGAGACACGCGCGAAACCCTTGGCTGCTCATGAGCTTTGATCCCCGCAGCCTGGAGCGCCTGAAGGAGTTGGGCCGCTCCTTGCCTGAGCCGATTGCGCCGCCCCAACACACCACCAATCGCCCCGTGAAGGCGACCGAGAAGCGCCATCGCATTGAAACCGAAGACAATCCAGAACGCCTGTTTCAAGAGCTGATGAAAGCGAGCAGTGATGGCACTGTTCCCGAGCATTTGATGGCACGGCTCAAGGATGCTGAGCGCCACATTGCGACTCAGAACAAAGTGAAAGCAAACGCGCAGACGCTGCCGTCATCGCAGACTCTCTCCAGACAACCGCTGCGCGGCGGCCAAGGAAAAACCACCCGTCCCACTCGCCCGAATGTGGCGGCTGGCAGCGAAGAAGAATCGCTTTACGTGGCGTTTGGGCAGCTTCTTCTGGAAGATGACGAAGACTGAGTCCGACTCCTGCATGCGTTTGGATCTCCAAGGATGAATCCATCTCGCTGCCGCATTATCGCCATCGGGAAAGTTCGAAAGACCTGGGTTCAGGAAGGAATCGAGCTCTATCGCAAACGCCTTCCTGGACTCACAATCGTTGAGTTGCGGGATGGAAATCCTGAGAAAGAGGCTGACTTGATTCGTCAAACGCTGCGAAGCGATGAATGGCCAGTGATGTTGATGGAACAGGGTGAAACCCTGACG
The DNA here is from genome assembly GCF_014279835.1 of Synechococcus sp. MVIR-18-1. Lineage (NCBI taxonomy): Bacteria > Bacillati > Cyanobacteriota > Cyanophyceae > Synechococcales > Synechococcaceae > Synechococcus > Synechococcus sp. MVIR-18-1. Next base: position 1,392,040 of record NZ_CP047942.1, read on the forward strand.
TCGATCAGCTTTTCTGAGCGGCTCCGCAGCCTTGGATCGCAACGACTGGCCTTCGTGATTGGTGGTGCTGATGGATTAACAGCCGAGCTGAAAGCCCTGGCCCATTGGAAACTCAGCCTCTCACCGATGACATTCCCCCATGAGCTTGCAAGACTTCTCTTAATTGAACAATTGTTCAGAGCCCAAGCCATCCAGCAAGGGAGTCCCTATCACCGTGCCTAAGCAAGAGACACCATTGTTGGCCTACTGCTAAACCAAATCATCATGGAGCCAAAAAGTATTTTGTGTTTTGGAGACTCCAACACCTGGGGAATGGCTCCTGATGGAAGTGGGCGCCTGCCATTTGAAACACGCTGGCCCAATCGCCTCCAACAGATTCTGAATCAGCGGAATCCCAATCATCAGCCATGGGTTGTCTTTGAACAAGGCTTGAATTCCAGAACTTGGGTGATGGATGATCCTCTTGGAGCCGTTAATTATGGTGGCGACTACAGCTGCAATGGCAGGAAAGATTTACCCGTGATTTTGCATAGCTGCAAACCCCTTAACGTTGTTATTCTTGCACTTGGATGCAACGATTGCAAAAGCCATCTACATCTTTCTCCAGAAGAAATTACATCAGGAGCAAAAATTCTGATCCACGATGTGCGCATGTCCTATCAATGTGGACCACGCCATTCTAATCAACCCCCCACGATTATTTTAGTCCCTCCTGGAGTGATTCAAACCACACCAGAATCTCTTGATTGGGGCTTTAAAGGTGCACATGAAAAGTCTCGATTGCTTCCCTCTCTTTATTGGAATCTTGCTGAACAAGAGTCGGTGTTCTTTTTTGATATACAAGCTGTTGCGGAAACCTCTCCCCTCGATGGCGTTCACTTCGATGCCGATCAGCAGGACTCCATTGCGTCTGGATTAGCAGATCTGATTCAAGCGATTCCATCCTGAAACCGTTTTCAACGGCCCGTTCAGCCTTCCGCCTGTGACGCCGACACCTCAAGTGCGGTGAATGCAATGGGCTCAAATTTGGCCACGCTCACACTCCAACAGCGTGAGGTGATCGCCAACAGTCCTCGCCGAAAGGCTGGGCTATCCCCAGTGGTGAGCCAGGCCGCTTTAAGCAGGGGCAAATCCTCCGGCAAATGCTCCATGCCTAATTCAGCCAGCAGCAAACTTCCTGGCGCCGCTTCGCGTTGCACAGGTCCCTGATCGCTGCGTTGCCAAACGCGAAGCAGGAGTTCAAAAGCCAGCTCACTCGCCAGCTGTGCAGGAACCCCCCGCTCATCTTGCGTGACATCCTTCGGCAGGGAGCGACCGCCAAGAGGCATGGCTCGTTTCCCATTCTGTGTAAACAGGGCAATGGCGAGGAGGTAGGGAGAGTCGGCCATCAGCAGCAGCTGCAGAGGCAGCCATCTTGATCGATTCGAACTCCATGCCTCGCTTTGGCGCCTGCAGAGAACGCTTACAACTCCAATCAGGCAAGCCAAAACGATGCCCAGAAGCGCTCGATCGGCCTATGGGCGCGGCGAAGATCAAGTCATGGCTTATCTCAGGGCTCATGCCCGCCTGGACGCCACAATCATTGGATTAAGTTAACAATCTCGTTAATTTCTGCAAGCTAATAGTGGAGAATGACGCAAAGCTTCAGCAATATAAAATAAACTTTTATATTGCTTTATGCGCCACGAGCTGTTTACCGCCAAAACTATTGAATAAGCCAATCTTCTCACTTGAAAAAGCCTGAAATCCCCATAAATGAAACGGAACGGCTGAAAGCGCTTAGTGAATACAAAATTCTTGGGACAAAGCCTGAGGAAAACTATAATGACATTACAAAAATAGCTTCCCTTACTTGTGGCACTCCAATTGCCCTTTTAAGCCTTGTTGACTCCAATCGCCAATGGTTTAAGGCCAAGGTTGGTATTGAAGCTGAAGAGACTGTTCGCGATTGGTCATTCTGCGCTCATGCGATTCACTCCTCTGAACCTTTAATCGTTGAAGATGCGTTAAAAGACGAACGATTTTTTGACAACCCCTTAGTTCGAGGAGAGCCTAAAATTAGATTGTATGCAGGCTTCCCGCTGCAAAATGACAAAAACCTCAGAATCGGGACGCTTTGCGTGATCGATAGAGAGCCCCATGGGCTGACTGATAAGCAGTTCAGCATCATGCAATCTCTTTCAAGACAAGCTGTTGCCTTTCTTGAACTGAGGAAGAGATCGATCAATTTAATTGAATCTTATTGCTCACTAGAAGATTCTGGCAATATCATTTCAACCTGTTCTTATTGCCGAAAAGCAAAAGATACTTCTGGCCACTGGTCACACCTAGATCAGTATTTATCTGCACGTACAAACTTAAATTTCAGCCACGGGATCTGTGATACATGCATCGAAGAGCATTTCCCCGACGTCCTCGAGGTCTGGGAAGCAGAAGAGAAGGACAAGGTCCTGCAAAATCCAACTCCATGAAAGAGACCCTGCTCCATGACTGCTTCCATGACCTAACCAAGGAGCAACGGGCCCTCGGGAACCAGCCACAGCACATGCGCTAGAACACTTGTACTATTAAAGGGCCGTCATTGCGCTTCCGTGAGAGTGGATCGGATCTCGCTTCAGCCACCCCAGCCTCTGCGGCTCCAGCGTCAAAGGCTCAGCCTTCCTCTAGCAAGTGACCAGGTTGCCGCAGGGTTCCCCTCCCCTGCCGATGACTACATCGACGTGGGGATCGATCTCAATGAACAACTGATTCGCCATCCAAGCAGCACCTTTTTTCTGCGTGTGAGCGGCGACTCCATGACTGGCGCGGGCATTCACCATGGCGATCTCCTACTCGTCGATCGCAGCCTCGATCCTCGCCCTGGACGAGTGGTGGTAGCCGTCCTGGATGGGGCCTTCACTCTCAAACGCCTCGCTCGCTATCGCGGCCATCTACGCCTGGAAGCGGCCAACCCTGACTATCCCCATTTAGATCTCCATCGTTGCGGAGATGTGCAGATCTGGGGCGTCGCCATTCACGTCATCCATCCGCTCTAGAGCTCAGGTCCTCGCGATGAACCAGGTCACGGCTCTCATTGATGCCAACAATTTTTATGCCTCATGCGAGCAGAGCCTGGATCCGGCCCTGATCGGCAGGCCAGTGGTGGTGCTCTCAAATAATGATGGCTGCATCGTGGCCCGTAGCGCTGAAGCACGAGCTCTTGGCATCGCCATGGGCACTCCCTATTTCAAGGCGAAACGAGATCTGGAACAGAACCATGTTGTGATTCGCAGCTCGAATTACGCGCTCTACGCCGACATGAGTCAGCGGCTGATGAGTTTGTTGGAAAGCCAGGTTGAGGATCTGGAGATTTACTCCATCGATGAGGCTTTTGCCCGGCTCAGCCGCCCATCGGACGGAAATCTGCGTCCATGGGCCCAGCAGTTGCGAACCTTGGCTCGACGCAACCTCGGATTACCCATTGCCATTGGTCTCGGAGCCAGCAAAGGACAGGCCAAGCTCGCCAACCGCCTCGCGAAAGTGGTGCCGGCCCACGCTGGACTCTTTGATCTTGGATTGTGTCGCGATCCCGATCGCTGGCTGGAAACAATTTCGATTGAAGACGTCTGGGGCATCGGCCGCAAACTCGCTGTCTGGTGCCGAATGCGGGGAGTGGTGAACGCACGGGAGCTGCGTGATATGCCCAGCGGATGCCTGCGCGCAAAGGCCGGTGTGGTGGGAGTTCGACTCCAAAGAGAACTGCAAGGTCATGCCTGCCTACCGCTTGATCTCCAACCCTCTGCAAAGCAGGAAACCTGCGTAAGCCGCAGTTTCAGTCATCCAATCACCAGCCTGGGAGAGCTCCGTGAAGCGATAGCGACCTATGTAGTGCGAGCAGCTGAGAAGCTGCGAAAACAGCATCAACGCACAGCGGCTCTCACCATTTATACGCGCACCAGCCCATTCATTCCAGGCTTTTACAGCCGAGCTGCCAGCACCAGCCTTGATCTACCCAGCAACGACACACGCGTGTTGTTGGACGCTGCATTACCCCTAGTGGACCGAATTTTCCAACCGCACCGACCGCTGGCGAAGGCAGGTGTTCTGATGCAACACCTGCAGGGAATCGATCAACTTCAACAGCATCTATGGGTGCCCTGCACAGAGGAAGAGCAACGGAAACGGGAGAGCTTGATGGCAACAGTCGATCGCCTCAATCACCGCTACGGGCGAGGTACGGTGCAATGGGCTGCCTGCGGTCTGGATCCGAGCTGGGCCATGCGACGCGAACGGCTGGGTCGGGCAGCCACAACTCGCCTGAGCGACGTGCCTGTGGTGCAGGCATAAGAAACGATGGAATTGTTCAATGACCAGTCACCATGTCAGTCATGATCTGATTCCATTTCTTCTCTGGCATATTCCTAAACATCCAATCGCGAACCCAGCCTTTGAGATCACCACAAGTGGATAAATCAAGGCCACGTCGTGATTCCTTAATCACCGAATCCGCTGCATGCTTACGCACCGCCTGGAAATCTTGAAAGATGGCAGGAATAGACCGACCAGAACCAATTAAATCGGCAAGGAATGCGGCATCAGCAATCGCTGAACAGGCTCCCATTCCGGCATACGGACTAGTGGCATGGGCAGCATCACCAATCATCAAGACGCGATCACGGTACCAAGGAGACAAGGCCAAAAGATCTCCGGCCTGAGTAGGCACCATTTGATCTTCATCAGTACATTCCAAACAGGACTTGATCATCTCTGGAAGAGGCTTCATACGATTGAAAATCTGATCTTTTTTTGATTCAACTGCACTAGGAATATAATTTTTAAAAGCAACATACCAGCGTGTTTCACCATGCCCAAGATCAGCAACTCCTGCTTTCACACCCGGCTGCCAAAACTCCATTTGAGTGTTTAATGGCAACAAGGGAGGACGTTGATTGATCACTGAGATCCAACCACCAGAGCCAAGCATTCTGAGCTGAACACCTGGATGAATAAACATCCTAACAACACTATTAGATCCATCACAGGCAATCAAAATATCGCCTTGATCTGAGCTACCATCAGCAAAAGTTGCTATCGCTTTCTCCTCAAGACTAGAGACAGAAATACATTCACTACCAAGAATTAAATCATCACCGACCATTCTAGATAGCAATTCAGAAAGGCGATATCGATTGATTTCATAACTATTTGCTCCATGCAATCGCGACACTGAGCCGATTGGCATCTCACAAACAAATCTTCCCTTTCGACCATGGATTTGGAATGATTCGAGGGGCGCACCTACCTCATCAACAGGAATGCCCAAGTCCTGCAAGATTTTGATCGCATAACTCCAAATCAGAAATCCTGTTTGCTGATTTTGGTAATGATCATACTTTTCATGAACAACAACAGGGATTCCGAGTTTCTTAAGGGACAAGGCAAGCGTTAGACCAGCAATCCCACCACCAATAATCAACACCTTCTTCATCATTCAATACCAAAAGAAAAGATGAACCCAGCAGACGAAAGTCGGCTAATCTGAATAATCAAGATTATTTTACAAGCAAAATTATTCAAGATCAACACCAGCAAAAACAACTTAATGCTACCAGCAGCAGCTTCAGCTATCACAATTAAGCATCTGGGCTTACATCCGTTAAAGCAAATATAGATTATGGCAACAGAAAATTGACAGTGCCACTTTTTACGCCTTAAGTAAAGGATCAGAAATAGGCAAAAATGCCAGGATCAATCCTTAAGGCAATCTTTCCAGTCATTGCATACTTATGCATTGGCTACATCGCAAAACGAACCAAAAAATTCGACCCGAGCAATAGCGGAATCTTAATTGGCTACGTCTTAAACATCTCAATTCCTTGCATGATTGTCCTTGACATGACAAGGCAGGACATGTTCAAAGACCTTTCAAAGTATGCTGAATTCTTCGGCGGTTATCTATTAGTATCCGCCATTGTATTCACCATAGCCTATTCATATGCACGGATCGTTAAGCGCCAAAATCTATTGATTGGATCTTACTTTTCCGCTGCCGCTTCCTATTCAAATACCTGCATGATTGCACTGCCAATCCTTGCCATAATGCTTCCAGTTGGCGGTGCAACGTATGGCGTGATTGGAGTAATGGTTTTGATCATTGGATTGCAAACAACATCTATCATCTACGAATACACCTCAGAAGAAAACGCAAAACTAGATGTACGAAAAATACTCATTTCAATCGGCAAAGCCATGAAAGCGAATTACTTCATTGCCATGGTGTTGGGCTTAATTCTTTCTTTCCTAGGTTTCCAATTTCCGAGCGTCTTAAGTACGAGCTTGAACGCAGTGGGCATGACAACAGCACCAGTCGCACTCTTTGCCATTGGAGCTCAGTTGAATTTCACACTTTTCAAAAATCACATTCGCATCGTGAGTGAATGTACATTTTTCAAATTATTCCTGATGCCAGCGCTTGCTTGGTTTATTTGTGACCTCGTGAAGTTACCACCAGCACCTTCGGTTGCCGTGATTCTATGCAGCGCAGTACCTACAGCAAAATGCCAATATGCCGTAGCCCGATCACACGATGTCTATGTTGAAGAAACTGAGTCCATTGTAGCCGGAACAACAATTCTTTCCATGGTCACACTGGCGGTTGTCATTGCCATGCTTGCCAAGGAATACCCAACATTAGTGACCTAAGTTTGCACCAAGCAATAGACATGAATTCACAACGTATCTTGCAAGAGCTGCACTTCTAATTCACGTCGACTGAGCAATAAAACCATGCGATATCCGTGGCTATTAAGACCTGTTTGTTCTCGCACAAGATCTGTATGAGCGAGAGCCAGGCCACAGGTTTCAACGAACAAAACGGGAAGACTGCCGGCATTCCCACTCATGCCTTGAAGATCCAAAGCCTGACGCACTGCTTGCTGTGCTTTCTCAGATCCCAATAGTTCCACAAAAGCGGGCCAGAGGTGGTTCACTGGCGTGTAGGTCGAGAAGTCAATCGTGGAATCAGCCATCAAACAGGCAACTGCTCAATCGCAACTGCAATCATCTGAGGAGTCACCGTAATCACTTCAAGGGCATCTTGATTATCAAGATAGGAGTCAAAGGAGGCGAAACGCTCAATACGAGGATTAGCCCCCTCAACAGCACAGGCCTCGATCCAATCATTATTCTCAGGCTTCACAACCACGAAGGCCTGAAGGGCTTCATCGAGATCGCCGCCATCGCCGATGCCTTCTCCATGCCAGATCGCTTCAAAAAATTCAGACATCTCTGAGGAAAGCTGTTCAGCCATTATCAGCGATGCAAGATCTCCAGGACTATTGCAAGCCCTTCTCAAAGGCTGACGCCATCTGGCCCGCGCTTCCGCTTCCGCCAGACGCCATTGAACTGTGGTGGCGTCGTTGGCTGATTGCCACAGCAAACACGGATGGCAGGTCTCAGTGATCGCTATCAACGCTTGGTGCTTCGGGGTGAATCACCGCAGCCAAAGGACCTTGAGGTTGCTCCACGCTTGCGGGACCCGAAAGGGTTTTCCATCACCATCGCAAACCATCCGTGCGGAGCAAAGCCGGTTCTATCTGTTAGCGATCACGATGACTTTGTGCTGATCATGCGTTGCCTCGCCCATCGCTGTGAACCTATTCCAGTACAAGGAACAGTGCATGCACAAGCTGTTGCAGGCTTGATTCATTGGGGCTTGATCAGAGAGCTCGATGTGAAAGATCGCTGTCAGATCTTGATTCTGCATCGAGCCCCATACAGCAGTCTCTCAGCTTCAAGCATTCCTGGCAGCCCCAGTCTCGATCAATGGATCAAGCAGTCTCAGATCTGGCGACTGGAACATGAGCTAGCCCATATCGCTTGCCGCAAACTTGTAGGGGAAATGAGAATCAACCTTTTCGACGAGTTGCTCGCTGATGCCATTGGCATGAAAACTGCTCTTGGCCACTTTCAGGCAGAATTATTCAGGCAAGGCCTTGGACTGAATCTTGATGGCACAATCCAAGACGATGCCCGTGCTCATATCTATGTTCAACAGTTAGATCCCAATGATCATGTTGCAGCCTGCCAAATGGTGCTGGCACGGGCAAACGAACTTGAACAAATGCTGAATACAAAGCAATTACCCTCTGACTCCATCAAGCTGCTGAAGTCCCTAACAAGGTCAACTCTTGATCAAGCACTTAAATCAAACGTTAAGACTCCCAATACATCAAGATTGTCAAACAAACAACCCTGCTGAAAGCAGGGCTTAAAAACCAAAATTGAGGTATGGGCCGAGAAAAAACTCAGGCTCAACTCCTATCACTTGGACCAGCATTGACTGATGGTCCTATCAGTTGGATTTCTTGTAAGCCTCCACAGCTCTAGCGATGCAGTTTTCATCGGATGCAGTTGCTTGACTATTTCCAGCAACCGCTTCGTTGCAATTCTCAGTAATTTCACTCATGACTGAGTCAGGCACCCCAGGAGCAGCTGTAACAGCAATGGGTGCGGCAAGGGCAACAACAAGTGTGGCGAGCGCAGTTTTCATTGGTCTTGAAGAACACCCTCAAGGTCTAGCTCTAAAAAAATACTGCGGCATCCTCTACCAAGCCAATCGGACGGATAGATAGCTCTGGACTTCATTTTGAACACCTCATCGAATCAAATGACACATTTTCAAAACGGCCTGCATAAGCTGATACAAGAGTGAGGCCCACTATTGTCGCAACATCAAGATCTATAGGTCATTGGGCTAGCACCAATGCATCAAGCCGCAGGAGGAATGGATTCAGGGGGATTAGCAACAGCAACCTCATAGCCAGCACAACGTTGTTGATCAAGATGCTGAATATGCTTCCTCTCGGAGTAATACAGCTCTTGCAATCGAAGGGCATCTGCATTCAACTGTTCAAACATCTCCTGAATACGACCTTCCATATCCACTCCCTCGGCTGTCGCCGTCTGCTCTTGCTCATTCGCAATCAGGGAAGCAATGCACCGTTCCAGAGTCTCAAGCCGTTGACCACCCCATGCCTCTAGTAAGTGACGGCAGCGTTTATGGCTCTTCTGCCGCTCCAAAATGGCCGCGGTACCTCGTAAAACGTCCATAGGACGTGCCAACGCCAAACGCTGCAGTTCTGCAGGCTCTAAAAGTGGCGTCAACCTGGCCACCAACGCGCTGTTTTCGAGCAGCAGCTGGTCGGTGAGCAAACGCGGAAGATCAAGGTCGGCCAACTCATGACCAGGATCTTTCCCCCGACTGATCGCCTCAAGCCGACCGGAGCCGATATTGCCTTCCTCAAGATCGGTGATCGCAGACCACAACAGACGGTGGTGCTGAAGAGCGAAGTCTTCCAACTCCCGTTGGCGTAATTCGCAACGCACCTGCGAGCGATGAATCGGACAGTGCAAGTAAATGCGCAGGATCTCGGCTTCACAACGCTCTCGTTGGCTGACTTCACCAGCCTTTTCATGCCGGGCTGAACGACCATGCCAGCGCTGACCTTGCACCTGTTGGCGCAAATCCTGCTCCAACTGCAACGCCAAACGGCCTTGACCACCGCTTAGCCGCTCCGCGACTTGCTGGAGGTAGTGCGTACGAATTGCAGATTGAGGCAGCTTGCCTAACAGCTCCACCAACCCGCTAACAGCTTGTTGGAACTGATCAGCCTTGGTCAGGTCACGACCTTCCAGCACCTGTTCGATCTGCCAATCGAGCCAAAGCGGTGCCTGATCAAGCAGGGCGCGATAGTCCCCAGCTCCGTGATCCTTGAGGTACTCATCTGGATCCTTCCCGGAGGGTGTATGGAGCACGCGCAGCTCCAGCTGTCCTTGAAGCGCAAGTTGCTCCACCTCGCCGATCGCCCTATTCGCAGCTCGGATCCCCGCACGATCGGCATCAAAATTGAGAACGATGCGCTTGCCGTCACTACACCGGCACAGTTGGGTGATCTGTTGACTGCTGAGGGCGGTACCAAGCGATGCCACAGCGTTGGTGACGCCCGCCGCATGCAAGGCAATGACATCGAAATACCCCTCCACCACCACAGCTCGATCGTCCTTGCGGATCGCATTGGCCGCCTGATCCAGACCGAAGAGGTGCTTGCCTTTTTCAAAGACCTCTGTTTCGGGAGAATTCAGATACTTGGGATCGCTGCCATCAAGGCTTCGACCGCCAAAGCCAATGACCCGTCCCTGCCGATCGCGAATCGGAACGATCACCCGGCCACGGAAGCGGTCATAGAACCCGTTGCCTCCTTTTCTTGGCACGACAAGGCCCGCTGACTCAAGCAGCTCTGGCGATAACCCCTCAACGTGTTGAAGATGCTTGAGCAAACCGTCCCACTGATCGGGGGCATAGCCGAGCTCGAAGGTCTCCATCGTGGCTTCGCTCAAGCCACGCTGATCGCGCAGGTAAGCCAGGGCATCGGCGCCCGATGCACTCTTGAGCTGACTGCGAAACCAACCGGAAGCGAGGGCCAACGCACGATGCAGGTGATCCCGCCTTGAGAGTTGTTGACGGAGACGCTCCTGTTGAGGACCATCAACCGTTTCCACCGGGAGTTGATACCGGCGCGCCAAATCCAGAACAACGTCGCTGAAGCTCTGCCGCTGAAACTCCATCAAAAACTTGATGGAATTGCCACCCGCTCCGCAGGAGAAGCAGTAATAAAACTGCTTCTGCGGCGACACCGTCATCGACGGCTTGCTGTCGTCATGAAACGGGCAGACACCAACGAATTCCCGTCCCTTTTTTTTGAGCACCACGTGCTCGCCCACAACATCAACGATGTCGGCACGCTCCTTAACGGCGTCGATCGTGCGGGGGTGAAGACGGGGCATCGCCATGACGCCATTCTGCGAGCCCCGATGCCGTTCTGGCTGTTCAGCGCGATGCGCCATGGTTGGCAGGTGTCGTCGTGAACCACCATGCAGGGGCTGTTAGGCGCGATACGAGGCAGCCAGTCCACGAAGGAATGGCGAGCCTGCGGAGCCCTGATCGCCTGTGCGTTGGCGTTCAGTTTGATGACCGTTTGCGTGAAACACCTAGGGGGACGGCTGCCCGTGGCAGAAGTCGTGCTGGTGCGCTCCTTGATCAGCATTGCCATCACCCTGGCGATGTTGCGTCGTCTCAAGGTCTCGCCATGGGGCGAACAACGTGGGTTGTTATTGATCCGTGGGGGATTAGGGACGGCGGCCTTGTTGTGTTTCTTTGAGGCTCTCGCTCGGCTTCCACTCGCGGCAGCAACCCTGCTCCAATACACCTATCCAACCCTGACGGCACTCGCGGCATGGCTGCTGTTAGGCGAGCCCATCCGACGCCGAATCGGCATCGCTGTGTTGCTAGGGCTGCTGGGGGTCACATTGGTGGTGCAGCCGGAATGGGTCGGAGGCACGATGGGAAGCCTGCCTGCCATGGCGGCTCTGATTGGCCTAGGCGGTGCGTTACTGACGGCACTGGCTTACGTGAGTGTGCGCCAGCTATCGGTTCAAGAGCACCCTCTGGTGATCGTCTTTTACTTCCCCTTGGTGTCTGTGCCTGCAACCCTGCCCTTGCTATGGGGGCAGGCCACGCTGTGGCCCAATCCAACGGAGTGGGTCTGGCTGATCGGAGTTGGGTTGTTCACTCAGATCGGGCAGATCTGGTTAACAGAAGGCCTATCTGCCCTGCCTGCAGCCCGCGCCACCTCGATCAATTACGTCCAAGTGGTGTTTGCGTCACTGTGGGGCGTGCTCTTTTTTGCTGAGCCAATTACGAGCGCTGTAGTGCTTGGAGCCTTATGCGTCTTGGGGGCAACATTGATCAGCCTGAGCGCCAGGACGGCTCGAAAAGCAGGAGCCTGAATCCTTTCGAGCCTGGAATTCAGAGCGAATCAATCGGCAAAGGATGGGTAATCCAATCTTGAGAGGTGCCATCGCTCGAGCCAACCGGTTGGGCTAGACGCCAGCTTTGGCCGCGTTCACCTCGCTCTAAAAAGAGCTCAAAAGGACTATCAACACGCACGGAATCGGAAGGAAGCCTCCAATCAAAACGCCCGGTGAGATGGATCCCACGTTGCTCTCCGAGGCGAATCGACTCCTGCTCTTCCACCCGCACACGACTCACTTCAGGCACCCCAACAGGCTCTAACTCCAGGGAGCGCGCAATTGCTGTTTGGGTTAATTGAATTTGCAGTCCCAACGCTTTCAGCAACACACCGCGTGGAGGTTGATCGGAGGGACCACATCCAGTTAATCCAAGGTTCAAAAGCAACACCATGCAAACAACAAGCAAATGCCGAACGCTGCGCTTGAGCGGTGTGATCCAAACATTCAGTCTTGGCAGGGCAGGCGGCATGAGCAGCCAATCAATGCTGACAACGATAGTTGCCGATTGGATCCATCTTGTTGGCCATAAAACGAGAGCCGTGAAGGTGCAAAAAAAAATCCGCACAAGGCGGATGGGTGCTGAATCATTGGTGGGGCAGGAGCCAATTACTTTTTCTTGGCAATCCGCACGGATTGAGGATTGAGAGGGCAGGCCAAGGCGTGAAATGGCTTGTGATGACCTTCAAAAATCAAGCTCCCCATCGGTTGAGCATGAGCAGTATGAATTTCCATGAGTGAGTGTTTCGCTGTACTAGTTCTACAAAGGCGCTGAACAAGGTGCGATAGGTAAAACCGCCCATCCATGGGGCTATTGCGACCATGGCAATGGTCGTCTAATTGCATCCTTCGTTGATCCAACAGGATCCAGAGTTGGCACTCAGAAAAGATTGATCAGACGCTGCGAATCACGCGTGTGCCTTTGCGATGCTCTCATCCACAAAAGATTCATCAACGCGTCTTAATAGCTGATGAGGCACGCCATTTCTAATTTCGGTGGTTTTCGCTGTGAAGGCAATGCGCCTTTACACCGATGGCAAGGGTGCGCTGTTGGCACAAACTATGGACATCGAGATCGGAGGCGCTTTTGACAGACGACACTCCACCTGAGTTATCAGCAGAAGCAAGCTGACTTCAGGTCCCTGCTCCAACAGTCTCAACAAGACGTGGGTTGTTCCTTTGGTAGGCAAGGCCTTGCGCGCCACGCCAATCGATGCTCCATCTGCACCGTCTTAGGTGCCCTACGGAGAACACGACCCCACACCTAGAGCCCCGGCCCCAGGTGATCCTGCAGACAGTCGCTTCGCACCACCCTTTCAGTTCACTGTTTTCGATACGAGGTTCAGACTTCAGCGATACAGGTTCACTGATTAATGGTTTGCGATATGCATAAACGAGCGAGTTAGGCCGTCTCTTCCATCCGGGAGGGGCGGCCTCTCTTTATTCATTGGCAATGTTGAAGTACAGCTGCATCAAGTTGTCTTTTCAGCCACTTAACCACCCCGCCGTTCACCTAATACGAGAGGGTTATAAGCAATCGAGACACCGAATTCCTCAGCAAATTCCACCACCCGGCACCAAGCGCGGGCGGTCTGAACAGGGCGATCACTCGTAGGCCTCATGATTCCAGTGAGAATCACAGGAGCATTGCCGGTTTGCAACGACATCTCAAACAATGCCCAGCCCACATCAGCCTGAATGGCATCAGCACGGTAGGTGGGCGCAACATCAAGGGCACCCACTAAAAGCCGCTGCAAACTGGTATCCCAAACATAAGGAATGTCATAACGAGCCAATAGATCAGCCGCTAGAGCCCATGACGTGCCATTCGCATCAATTTGGACAGGTAAATCATCACCACGCGCCTTGATTGTCGTATGACCACGAAACAACAGTGGTTCAAGCTTGTCAGATCTGGTAGTGAAGCCAGCACTTGGTTCACCGCGCATGAGTGCCTGAATACCGGCGCGAAGTTGTTCACCACCATCCGTGGCACCATTCCGCTTCAATTGCAAAAGATCCCAACGCTCGCCGCTGCCACCCCAAATCACCGGTCCATAGTTGTCATGCATTGATCTGCCATCGCGATTGGATGCGGCTTCGGCATGGGTCATCACTGTGGTGATGTTGATATCAGCCGCACTCCAACCCCAGCTCCGAGCGATCGAAGCCGTTTCTGCGCAAAGGCTTTCGAGCTGTGATGGAGTTGGTGGTTGCGTCCAAGGATCAGGGGTACCACCCATGCAGGAGCAAGAGAGGGCAACGGCATTGCTATTGCGCTGCCAGGTGTGAGCTGGCAAATCCACGCTGTAGGAATGCAAACGGTGCACAAGACCATCACCAGTGATGATCGAGTGATAGTGCCCAGGGCGAATCCAGTCGTAGGCAGTGGCGGTCCAATGCAGATAAATCGTGGCGGCCATGCCGATTGCGTCCCATCCGTTCAACTATGACAAGCAGGGATTGTCCGCCAAGTTCTCTGCACTCTCTCGATGCACAAACTTTCGGCAATGAGTGTGTATCGCTACAAACAAAAACACGGACATAGAAGATCCTTTCCCCAGTGGCATCGAGCTGCTGAAAAAGGGAGAGCACGAGCGGCCTGAGAAACCGCTCGTTTTTTTGTCCTGTTATTCCTAACTGATTCCGCAAATTGACGGAATCCGATCAAGCTGCCTTTTGGACCTCAAGACAACGCAAAGCAAAAGAAAACCCCGCCAAAGGCAGGGTTTCTCGGCTTCTCTTTGGGCGTGTTGCCTTGTTTCCACTCCGTGAAGAAGCCCTCCTCACGAATGAATTATGTCTCAGAAATCTTGCTGAGCAAGTCCCCACGTATCAGTTGCTTGACTGATCTACAGAGACCTCATCATCATGGGGGAGGCCAACTCCTCACAAGGTTTGGCTCCTCACACCCCCCGAAGAAGGCTTAGTCGCCTTCTTTTTTTATGCCTTGACTCAACCCATCTCAGATGCACTGCCAGGTTCGAGCACGAAGCGACAATCTCCTAGGCGTTCGCCAAGTTTGCGAACGCTGCCATGACCATGATTGCAATGATCACTGTGCCGCCAAAGAAAGCGATGTTTGGTGATCGGTTCATTTGTAGACCTTGAATTGCGAGAGACTAACCAGTGAACTTTACAAACCGTTACCAAGCTGTTACATTACGCAAAGCGTTCCTTGGACGGGATCTGCGCACGAATGTCGCTTGAGGGAGCGGTCTTCAAATCAATAAAGAAAGGTCTGTGTGGAAGCAGATCTTTTTTTATGCCTTGGCTCAACCCATCTCAGGAGCCCAGCCTGCTGTGCTTTGCCAGGTGGGCGCCCAGAGCTTGCAGGTCTTGGTGAGATGCTGGCCCTGCTGCAGCAATTGCTGCCTGATGTTGCACGCCACCAAGGTGCGGCAGTGCTGATCAACCCCATGCCGAAAGTGCTGACAAGCCACACAAACGCTTGAACATCGGCAGTTGCTCAACTCCCGCTCGTCCACATAGCTCCACTCCTCCACAAACCCTCGGCATTAATACAGCTGTACTAGCAGAGCTTTGTCGACATCGCTGCTCGCAGGGGAATGCTTTAAGAAACCACCTTGTTGCCATGTGCCTCTCAACACTTGGAGGACACTGAATCTGCGTAGGGAGCTGCTGATCGCAATAAGGGCTAATGACGCTAATGGCATCAATCACTGGCCAATTGCACTCGCTTCATCAGCACTCGAAATCATGATCTCGATCGGAATCAGCCATCAGCTCAGACGGATTCCATCTGTAGCCAGGATCATCCAGATCACAAATCACCTGCCTTTAACCCATTATTTTCTGTTACCGCTTCAGCAGGGAGCGTAGGTTCGCTATCGATCAACCAACAAAATACTAATTAACCCCACCAAGGGCGCTACCTTCAGCAACCAATGACAAGAACTAAGGCCAGTCTTCAGGATACTCAATAATTGTCTCTGGCACTTTAGCTTTAGACTGACATTCTTCATTGACTATCCTATCCACAAACCTTCTAGACCATTTTTCGTGTCTCCTAGCGTATGTAGTCTTGCATTCCTCTATATAGTCCTTTTTAGGATCAGAATGTTTCACCTCTGATTTAGTAAGGCACGTATATTGATACTCTCCCTCTATCAAATCGTAAACTTCTCGACTGCATTGCTTGATAGAGCTCTTCAATCCCTGAGAGTTAACCGTACAAGGGATAATCAAAAATGCTAGCAATAGAGCTGTAGCCGCTTTCATCGTTAGCGCAATAGGTGATCAAAGAGTTCTGGGCTTATGGTTGGATTAATCAACTACAAAAACGGAAAAGGCCAAGTGAAGTGAAGTAATGATGAATTATACCCAAAGCCACTGCCACTGTAGACATTTTTTATAACTTCAGCTAGCGTCATAGATCCCTAAATAAAACTCAAACAGCTGGTACTAACCAATACTTAGCCCCGCACGGGCGGAGACTTTGTTTAAGGGTAACTCTTTTACCAGATGCATCCCTCAGCCATCGCAAGCTTCTGAGCCAAAACGCATAATCAGAATCACATGGGATCAAACATATAAACGATGGCACTCTGTCATAATAAAATCACAAATATATTGGGCACAATTAATGGTTAAAGTTGAGCTTCGGGCTGCCAAGATTCCTGGATTGCCTGGCATCTTTGCAGATCATTATTGGCTTCTTGTTCTTCGTGGTGTCGAGAGCAGTCACAACCAAACGTGTGATCGTTGGGAGATATGGCAACATCCTCACCAAAACAATTCTTGCTGGGGGCATCTTCATAAAAACCTCTTGGATCCCTATCAGGGAGTGGGAAATGGACAATCTCGATTAATACAAAAATGGTTAAATGATGATGCTTTATTGATGGTTAAAAAGATTGAATCATCCCCAAGTAATTATCCATTCATTCAAAAATATAGATACTGGCCAGGCCCCAACAGCAACACTTTTGCTCAATGGGTCGTAAGCGATAAAATGGAATTAGGTGCTCGCGCAATTGGCAAAAGCTTTCCTCTTCCAGAATGAGCTAGATGACAATGCGATCAAGGTCTCGCTTTTTTTTCATTGATCTAGAAAGAGTGGCGTCATCACCTGCCCACCAAATGATCGTAAATCAATGACTTCCGTCAATATCCCTGATAGAAGAGGGCATGAATGACCAGCAACAAAACCACTCAACTTGGTCGGGCCGAGTTGGGAGCTAAGCACATCAACTGCTGTCTCGATTCATTGCCAACAGAACGATTAAGCGTATGGGGCAGAACGTTCAAGACACGTCTTGTCACTTGTTGGATTACCACCCAGCTTGGCTATTGACTTATAAAGATAGGGTCAACTCCTGACAAAGGATTGACTCCTCACACCCCCCAAAGAAGGCGTCAAACACCTTCTTTTTTTATGCCAAGCGGGTGGCCTACGTGGCACGCAAACTCTGGAAAACAGCCAAACAGAGCCGATCAACACTCATGTTTGTGAGGGGAGGTCTTGAATGAAAACACCATAAAAGGCGCAGACATCAGTACAACCAAGTCTGTACGTATCAGTTGGTTGACTGAGTGGCACGTGTTTATTAGTCATGGAGAAAGCCATCTCCTCACAAGATTTGGCTCCTCACACCCCCGAAGAAGGCGGATTCGCCTTCTTTTTTTATGACCTGGCATGGCACCAAGCCTGTCATCTGTGTGACCTTGCGATCAATGCATGGCTCTTCGCGGTGGTTGTCGGATGTTGACTCCCGTTCAAGATGGAGCTGTCAGCCATCGGTGGCTTGCCTTGTCTGATGTCTTTCCCCACCACACGCCCCCAGCAGCCTCGATGGGGCCATTAAAAGGATTCGCATGATTGGCTGGCTTCAAGGAGAACGAATCGAACACTGGAGTCAGGGCGGGCGTCAGGGATTGGTCATTGCTTGCGCCGGTGTGGGGTACGAAGTTCAACTTGCGTCGAGGTACTTGCAACCTCTCTCAGCAGGGACAACCTGCACCGTCTGGATTCATCAGGTGCAGAGAGACGATGGCTCGAGTTTATTTGGCTTCCCGGACCGAAGAGAACGGGACCTATTTCGAGTTCTGATCAGCGTGAATGGCGTTGGGCCTCAGGTGGGACTGGCGTTGCTGGAGAGCTGCAGCGCTGCAGACTTGATCGAAGCGATCATCGATGGAGACCTGCGTCGCCTCACCCAAGCGCAAGGTGTGGGCAAACGAACAGCAGAACGCCTTGCGGTAGAGCTTCGCGATCGTCTGAGTGCATGGAGTGCGGAGCGAGAAAGTGATCGTTCCGACCTCTCCCTTGTGGATAGGAGTGATCTCAAATCACTGCCAATTGAACCTGACCCACTGCAGGATTTACAGCTCACCCTCAGCACACTGGGATATGAGGATCTAGAGATCCGTCGCGCGATGCGCGCAGTGGCCACAGGGGCAGAAGTCCCGGCGTCGGATGACGGAGATGGGTGGTTACGCGCCAGTCTGCGTTGGTTGAACCGCCCTTCGGCGTAATCGTGCCCACGACAAGGTAAATTGGTTCTTTGCACAAGTAGGGCCGGACGCTTCGCATGTCGCTCGATACAACTGAAAAGCAGCAACTCATCAACAGTCACCAAACTCATGCCACCGACACCGGATCGGCAGAGGTTCAGGTCGCCATGCTCAGCGAGCGCATCTCCAAGCTCAGCGGCCATCTTCAGCAAAACATCCACGACTTTTCATCCCGCCAGGGTCTCCTGAAGATGATTGGACGTCGCAAGCGTCTGCTTGGTTACGTCCGTGGCAAGAGCGAGCAGCGCTATAGCGATCTCATTTCTAAACTTGGAATCCGCGGCTAAGCAAGCTGCACAGGACTTCAGGAGCCCATGGCTGATCGACGCAACTCTCTGCCCTTCGAGCCGCGCCGGTCAGCTGAAGGAACGAAATCACAATCCAAATCCAAACGAGCTGCTTCTGAATCAGGAAGTAGCCAACCCATTCCCAAGTCGGTGGCCAACCGAATGGCACGACGCGTGGCTATCGCCACAGGAATCCCTTCAATTATGGGGATGGGTGTTTTTGTAGGAAGCTATTTCCTGGTCTCACGGCAAATCATGGATGTTCCGCCAGGGATCACCTTGTTGGGCTCTGGCGGCTTCTTTTTGTTGGGTCTCGGAGGGCTGAGTTATGGCGTTCTATCAGCCAGCTGGGAACAAAATGCCGGAACTTTGCTTGGACTTGAGCACATCAAGCCAAATATTCAGCGCATGCGCGAATCCATTCGGGCTCAAAAGCAGAGTTAACTAATACTGTTATTCACACCGCAATTAATTCAATAGAGGTTCGCTGCATTTCACATTGAAGGCCTTTTCTTGGAGATGAAGAGCGGCAGCTGAAGCATCGCGTACACAAAACTGAGGCCCAAGTCGCACATAGCGAACCGTATTGCCCTGTCGAACGGCAGCAACAACGGGGACTCGAACTCCCAACTGTTCCTGATCTGGACGGAAAGCCTGCAAACATTCACGCAATTTGTGTTGGACGGCCACATCGCTGGCCTGTTCGGGATCAAGTTCCACCATCAGTAGACGCAGATCATCGATGGCTCGGCAGTCATCCACGATCAATTGCACGCGCTCGTCGCGGCGATCCACCGCTGCCCATACCAGCAAACGAGCCTCAGCCATCAAATGATCAGCCAAGCGTGCATAGCTCTTAGGAAAAACCACCGCTTCACAGGATCCAGTGAGGTCTTCCAGAGTCAACACCGCCATTCGATCTCCTTTGCGCGTAGTGACCTGACGCATCTCACTGATCATCGCGATTGCGCTGACCTTGGCTTTATCCGCTTGTTCTTCAAGACTCCCGAGCCCAATGGGAGCTAGAAGCTTCGCGGGAGGAGTGAGCTGTTTTAGCGGATGATCAGAGAGATAGAAACCAACAAGATCCTTCTCCAAACGGAGCTTTTCGGTGGGGTGGTAATCCTTCACCGCAGGAGCCTTTGGCGCCAAGCTGAGGTCGGTTGCCGCGTCATCCGCGCCGTCACTGGATGCCGCCATCAGATCAAACAAATTGCCTTGTCCACTGGCGCGATCTTTAGCCCTTGACGTGGCCCAATCAAGAAGAAGATCTAAATCAGCCATCAGTTGGGCCCGATTCGCCTCGGGCTCAAGAGCATCCATCGCTCCGCAATGGATCAGCGACTCCATACTTCTGCGATTGAGCACTGCAGAGGGAAGACGATCACACAGATCAGCAAGAGATTGGAACGCCCCCTCGGATTCCCTAGACCCAATCACGGCACGGATCGCGCCATCGCCAAGATTACGAACAGCAGACAACCCAAACAAAATGCGATCACCCTTAGGCGTGAAATCGATACCTGATGCATTGATATCAGGAGGCATCACTTCAATGCCCATCGCATTGCAATTGGAGATATAGCGCTGCACTTTGTCGCTGGCTCCAGCATTCACTGTGAGCAAAGCAGCCATATAAGCAACTGGGTAATGCGCTTTTAAATAGGCCGTTTGATAAGTAACAGCTCCATAGGCTGTGGAGTGGCTTTTATTAAAACAATATTCAGCAAACAACACCATCTGGTCAAAGAGTTCGTCAGCAATTTTTTGATCCACACCTCGATCGGAAGCACCCTGCACGAAGATCCCCCGATGTTTTTGCATTTCTGACACTTTTTTCTTTCCCATCGCGCGACGAAGCAGATCAGCTTCACCCAATGAATACCCGGCCATATCTTGAGCAATTTTCATGATTTGCTCTTGATAAACCATAATCCCATAGGTTTCTTGAAGGATCGGCTCAATGGAATGATGCGCAAAATCAATAGCCTCACGACCATGCTTTCGGTTAATAAATTTAGGAATTAATCCCGCATCTAAAGGACCAGGTCGATAAAGAGCCAAAATCGAAGAAATATCCTCCAAAGATGAGGGCTTTAGATCGCGAACGATCTGGCGCATTCCAGTGGATTCAAGCTGGAAGATTCCTTCCAAGTCACCACGGGCAAGCAGGGCATACGTTTCAGGGTCTTCAATTGGAAGCTTGTCTGGATCTATCCTTTCTCCACTCGTGGCAGCAACGAGCTCCAGAGTTTTATCGATCATCGTAAGGTTTTTAAGGCCTAGGAAGTCCATCTTCAGGAGTCCCATGGACTCCACATCTTCCATAAAGTACTGAGTAATAACCTGTCCATCGTTATTTCTCTGCAGAGGAACAAGTTCATCGAGAGGATCCGCTGCGATCACAACTCCAGCAGCATGAACTCCGTATGTTTTGTTAGTCCCTTCAATGCGCATCGCCATATCGACCCAGCGCTTGACGACTGGATCTTTCTTGTACTTCTCGCGAAATTCTGGATTGGGCGATTCCTCACCGATCATCGCTGCCAACTTGGCAGGCTTACCGCGTACGACCGGAATCAGTTTGGCTAGTCGATCAGCATCGCCATAGGGAATATCCAGCACTCTGGCCACATCTTTCAAGACCGCCTTGGAGGTCATACGGTTAAATGTGATGATCTGAGCCACCTTGTCTTCGCCGTAACGGCGGGTGACGTAATCAATCACTTCACCCCGACGTTCGATACAGAAATCGGTATCAATATCAGGCATCGACTTCCGTTCTGGATTCAGGAATCGCTCGAACAAGAGGCCATTACTAACAGGATCAATATTGGTAATTCCAAGGGCATAGGCCACCAGCGATCCAGCCGCTGAGCCTCGCCCAGGTCCAACGGGGATTCCCTGCTCCCTCGCAAAGCGGATGTAATCCCACACCACAAGGAAATAGGTAGGAAATCCCATCTGTTCCATGATCTTTAATTCATGGGACAACCGATCTCCATAGATGGGATCAATGGCTGTTTCGGAATCAATCTCCAAACGATTGCGTAAACCCTGCTCTGTTACTTCCTGCAAATAACTCACCGGAGTGTGTGGCTCTGGAATTGGGAAACGCGGCATCTGATACCGGCCAAGGATGTCGTAATCCTCAACCTTTTCAGCAACTAGAACAGTGTTGCTAATCGCTTCTGAGACCACATCTGGTTCGAGATGATCAGCAAAGAGTCGTGACATCTCCTCTTCACTTTTAAGATATTCAGTGCCTGTATAACGCAACCTTTTAACATCACTAATCAGCTTGCCGGTCAAAACACAGAGCAAAGCATCATGCGCTTCTACATCATTACGCGTGAGGTAATGAGCATCATTGGTAGCAATCAAACGAATTCCTAACTCTTTAGCAATTCGAACAATTTCTACATTGACAATGCGATCTTCAGGTGAGCCATGATCCTGAATTTCCAAGTAAAAGTCATCGCCAAAAGTCTCCTGATACCAAAGCGCCACATCACGTGCCACATCAGGGCGATCACGCATAATCGCCTGGGGAATTTCACCCCCGAGACAAGCGGTGGCCACAATTAAACCTTCGCCATATTGCTTCAGCAACTGTTTATCAACGCAGGCGCGGGAAAAGATTCCTCGTCCTCGCATCCCACGCAAATGGCTGATGCTGGTGAGCTTCACCAAATTGCGGTAGCCAGTGGCGTTCTTCGCCAACACCACGAGGTGATAGCGGCGCTCCTTTTTGGGTTGTGGGTCATCAATCGAACCGTTGATGACGTACATCTCATTGCCGATAATCGGCTTGATGCCTGCTCCTTTGCACAGCTTGAGAAGCTCTACGGCTCCATACATCACCCCGTGATCCGTGAGTGCCAGTGCCGGCATCCCTAATTCTTTGGCACGTTCCACCATCTGGGGAAGCTGTGAGGCTCCGTCCAAAAGGCTGTAGTCGCTGTGGTTATGGAGGGGAACAAATGCCATGCCACCAGCGTAAACGCATGCGCAAGATGTAGGGGTATCAACCCCTGCAAGCACTACATGCAGGGTGATGAGGAGATTTGATGCGGCTTCAAGCGGGAATAAAGCTTCCCTCAGGGCGTCGAGCCATCACATCTGCAGACTGCTCGTACTGATGGGCCACCTGGAGAAGCAAAGGTTCCTCGAGCACGTTGCCGATCAGTTGAACTCCGATCGGCAGCCCCGCGCTATCAAAACCACAAGGCACGTTGATGGCGGGTAGACCGGCCAGATTGGCAGGAATGGTGAGTAGATCCGCCAGGTACATCGCCAGGGGATCGTCTGCATGGGCACCCGCGGCAAAGGCGGTGGACGGAGCAGTGGGAGTGAGCAACACATCCACTGAGGCAAATGCCGTCTCGAAGTCTCGACGGATCAAGGTGCGAACCTGCTGAGCCTTGCGGTAGTAAGCGTCCACATATCCGGCAGAAAGGGCATAGGTCCCGATCAAAATGCGCCGTTGCACTTCACTACCAAAGCCTTCAGCTCGGCTTCGAGCTGTCATCGCAGCAAGGCTGGAAGCATCGTCAGCTCGAAAGCCGTACTTCACGCCGTCGTAGCGAGCCAAGTTGGCTGAAGCTTCGGATGGAGCGATGACGTAGTAGGTGGCAATCCCGTCGTTGAAACGAGGGCAGCTCACATCCACAAGCTCAGCCCCTAGAGACTGCAGAAGATCCGCAGCGGCAAGAACCGAAGCTTTGACCTGAGGATCGAGTCCGTCTTGATCAAAGCACTCACGCACCACTCCGATGCGCAGCCCACTCACCGAGCGACCAAGACGCTCGCGGTAATCGGGGACAGGGGCCTTAAGGCAGGTCGAATCTCGAGGATCTTCCCCAGCGATCGCTTGCAGCAGCTCGGCTGCATCCGACACAGATGTCGCAAAGGGGCCCACTTGGTCAAGCGAACTTGCAAAGGCCACAAGCCCATACCGACTCACGCGGCCATAGGTGGGCTTTAGACCCACCACGCCACAAAAGGATGCTGGTTGTCGGATGGATCCACCCGTATCAGACCCCAAGGACGCCATGCATTCACCCGCCGCAACGGCTGCTGCACTGCCTCCAGAACTCCCTCCAGGCACGTGCTCCGTGTTCCAGGGATTGGCTGTGGGTCCAAAAGCTGATGTTTCGGTTGAGCCGCCCATGGCGAACTCATCCAAATTGGTCTTTCCGATCAAAACAGCTCCAGAACGCCAGAGGCGATCCGTAACGGTGGATTCGTAGGGCGGAACAAAAGACTCCAGCATCCGGCTAGAGCAAGTTGTACGAATGCCTTTCGTGCAGAGGTTGTCCTTGATGGCGATCGGCACACCCGCCAAGGGCGGAAGATCCTCCCCTGAAGCACGAGCCTCATCTAAACGATCGGCATCGGCGCGAGCGCGATCGGCTGTGACCTCCAAAAAGGCATGAACGCTTGAATCAACTGCCTCAATTCGGGCCAGATGATGATCTGTCAGCTCCCTTGCGGAGACTTCACCGCGTTCAAGTTGCTGACGCCACTCGGCAATCGCCATCTGCAGGATTTGGGTTCCAACATTGACGCTATCAGCCGCAGCATCACCCTTGAGCGTTGATGGTTAGAGGTTCGGATCGACGGCAACGGAGAACCGAGTGATCCATCGAGGACGGTGCTTCTGAGGAAAGGTCGTCGAGAAAGGCCGGCAGGACTTGTTCGAGACCATTCTTGGTCACAAAAGGACCGAACCAATACGTGACATCAGGCCCATGAGTTTGGACACGAGCCCACCATGCAAAGCCAAGACCATTGGCGAGACTGCGGAGGGGCCTGATCAAGGGGCTCATGGAAGAGCGGTCGAGGTCAATATATTTTGCACTGCTTCAAGACATTTGCTCGAAATTAGAGATCAATACTCACTGCAAAAGCATCAGTTCCTGACATTTCAGACTCCTGCTCTAAATCAACACTGACCAGTGGACCCTCTGAGGCCTGCTCAGAAACGTGCTCATAAACCGCACCAGAGGGCTTTTCTGAGGGCTGATCAGAAGGCTGATCAGAAGGCTGATCAGAGATCTTGGCGTCGCCAAGCTCTGGAACGACAGGGGCCGTTTCGACAGCTGGACCGGCCAACTTCGGCCTCGTAATTCGTGGCGATGGGTTCTGTCCCTTGAGACCCTTCATCCAGCCGCGACGCGCCACCTCATACACACAAAGGGCCGTAGCAACGGATGCATTCAAGCTGGGGGTCACGCCTCGCAAGGGAATGCGGATCAACTGATCGCAATGACGACGCGTCAACATCGAAAGTCCTTGCCCTTCAGAGCCAGTCACAATCACCAACGGACCATCCAGATCCACCTCCTCAAGGGTGAGATCACCTTCCTCAGCCAAGCCGATAACCCGATAACCAGACGATTTCAAGGTCTCAAGGGAACGGTTGAGATTGACGACCCGAGCAACAGGTAAGTGCTCAAGCGCACCGGCAGCAACCTTCGCGACAGAGCCCGTTAATCCAGCACTTCTTCGCTGAGGAAGCACAACACCATGAGCTCCAAGCGCTTCAGCTGAGCGCACAATGGCGCCCAAATTATGGGGATCGGTTAAACCATCCAGGGCTAACAACAGCGGTGCCTCGTCCAAGGCGCTGCATCCATTCACCAAATCATCAAGGTCAAAGGTTTCAGCTGCGGCAGTTTGCAAAACAATGCCCTGGTGCACAGCGCCACCGGTGAGCTGGCCAAGCCTTGCCCAGGTGACCTCCTCAACCAATACTCCGGACGATTTGGCATCCCTGAGCAGCTGAAGGAATTTCGCGGCACTGCGCAGCTCAGAGGTGCACCAAATGCGATGAATGGGTCTTCCTGCCTCTAAAGCCGCCTGAGTGGCATGACGCCCCCAGAGCAAGTCATCGGCAACAGCCTCCGCGGCATGAGGACTGGACTCACCAGAGGGTTTGTCGTCCAAGCGTGCTGAAAAGCTTTTACCACCGCTGCCGCCCTGACCACGACGCTCCGCAAAACGCGCTCGACGCTCTCCATAGGAGCGATCAGACGAGCGGCGATCAGTAGAACGGCGATCAGAAGAAGGACGACGATCCGTTGAGCCCGAATCTTTAAAACGACGTTCGGAAAAACGTTGATCTGAGAAAGAGCCTTCAGGGGGGCGACTGTCATTGAACCGGTCTGAGGAGGAGCGATCCACTGAGGAGCGATCCCCAGTGGAACGATCTGAGGTGCGATCTGAAGACCGATCAAATGAGGGTCGACGATCGAATGAAGAACGGCGGTCACTCGAGACCGAATCTCTTGAGCGACGATCTGAAAAACGGTTGCCTGGAGAGCGACCCTCAGCGGAGCGACGATCAAAGGAGGGCCTGCGATCAGAAGATTGCCGTTCCGAAGAATATCGATCTGAAGAATATCGATCTGAAGAATATCGATCTGAAGACTTTCGATCCGAAAACTGTCGATCTGAAGGGCTTCGATCGGACGAGCGGCGATCAAAAGCAGGTCGACGGTCCTTTCCATACGCGTCGCCAGAACGACGTTCTGAAAAGCGCCGATCCGAGGGACGACGGTCACTGGAACGTCGCTCGCTGTTTCCGTTTTCAGGACGTCCCCCCCAGCTGTCATCCCGATCGCGACGGATGGGTGGTGATCCATCACGAAACGGACGTCGACCGCGTGAACCTGAGCCGCTGCCAGAGCCAGAGGGAGGGCGGCGATCGAATCGTGAGCTCATAGCAGGGGTGGTTATGACAGGGCGGTGTCGGTCTCCTCAAGTCGATCCAAGAGCTGCGCAAGCCGCGCCGGATTCTGCAAAAAGAGCCAGCCAATCATTGTCTCAAATCCCGTAGCTCTGCCATACACGCCGGCATCAGCTCGCTTGGGTCCACGGCCAGCCCGATTGCGTCCACGCCTTACATAATCGCGTTCCTGATCTGTCAAAAACGGATCCAGTTTCTCTAATGCGGCCGCCTGAGCATCAGCCCTGACGAGAGAAACGACCGCTTGGTGAAGATCCTGGGATCGTCCTGGAGTTTTGCAAAACCTCAGTCTTTGATGCAATTCCCAAACAGCATCTCCAAGCCAAGCAAGCTGTAACGATCCAAGATCACGCTCAGGCTCTTGTGGCAACTGAGAACGAATCCAGTCACTCAAGTTGCCAATTGGCTAACAGCCTTATCGAGATCTTCCGATAGGTGGAGAAACTCCTCAAGTTTCACCAATTTGACGGTTTGAACAACGCGGGCATTGCCAACAACCGCAAAGCGTCGCTTGGAGTCTTTGCATTGTTTGGCAAATTGCACAAGAACACCCAGGCCAGACGAGTCAAGAAAATCAATCTTGATGAGATCAATCACGGCCGGTGACTTATTCGGTTTCAAAACATCAGTCACGTAGGTCAGAAACTGACTCTCGGAATAGGCATCAAGCTGACCGGTGAAATGAAACACCACACAGCCACCCTTTTGCTCGAAGCCACCCCGAAGCGAAACGGTTAATCGCTGCAGTTCAGTAATGGGACTCATCCCCCGAAATTCTGTTGGACAAAATTCTAGGGAGATTGGCTGCTTCTCACCACGATCTGATCAAGATTCAACGGCGATCTGCCATCAAGCCCGTAAAGCGGGCGAAATGATGATCTGCATCATGGGGGCCTGGACTTGCTTCAGGGTGATATTGAACGCCAAACACCGGTTGATTCCGATGGGCAAATGCCGCCACTGTGCGGTCGTTCAAGTTGAAATGAGTCACCTCTATTTTGTCCTCGGGCAATGAACCAGCGTCAAGAGCAAAGCCATGATTTTGGCTTGTGATTTCCACCTGACCGGTGCTGCCACAGGGATGATTAAGGCCTCGATGTCCATAGGCCAACTTGAACGTTGTGCCCCCGAGGGCCAACCCCAGAATTTGATGCCCCAAACAGATCCCAAACATCGGCAGCTGACGATGTTCCAGCAAACGTTGGGCCAGCGTGATGCCTGATTGCACAGCCGCTGGATCACCAGGACCGTTGGAGAGGAAAACACCTTCAGGCTCGTGAGAGAGCACGGTATCGAGATCTGTATTGGCGGGCAAAACAGTTAGGTCACAGCCGTGGCTAACCAATCGCTCAAGAATGGCTCGCTTAATCCCGAAATCGATAGCGACAACCCGATAAGGACGCTCAGGACGCGTTTGAAACCGTTGGTCAAAAGCAACGCTGCAGGACTTGGTCCAGCGGTACGCGGTTGGGGTGGTCACCTGATCAGCCAGGTTGAGCCCTTCCATCGAGGGGGCTTGCTTGAGATCCTCTAAAAGCTCAAGAGGCGGGCGACCGTCGCTGCTGATCACACCATTCATGGGGCCCAATTCGCGCAGATGCCTCACCAGAGCACGGGTATCCACACCATGAATTCCGATCACACCGTTTTGCTCCAGCCATTCAGGAAGAGACTGTTTGCTCCGCCAATTGCTCGCCTGTGGAGCCATCTGCCTCACGATCAATCCACGGGCATGAGGCTGATCCGCCTCTTGATCATCTGGATTAACACCGGTATTGCCGATCTCTGGGTACGTAAAAGTGATGAGCTGACCGGAATAACTCGGATCCGTTAGGACCTCTTGGTATCCCGTCATCCCGGTGTTGAACACCACCTCGCCGATCACGCTGCCGCGCCGACCGCAGGCAAAGCCCTCGAGAACCGTGCCGTCCTGCAGGACCAGACGCGCTGTGAATGGGTTAGGAGCGGTCATTAGCAGAAGCGAGTGTCAGCCATGGCCTCCTCATTCTTCCTTGCGACCTTCCAGGGCATCACGCAGAGACACAAGCCGATGCCACGGCTGACCTTCCCCCAAGCTTGTCAAAGCCTGCTTCACTCCTTCAGACAAATCAGACTGAATGCCTGCAGCCCAAAGGACCAGCGCGGTGTTCAAGGCAACTGCATCACGATGCGCAGCAGGCGCTTCACCCTTTAAGACCGCCTTAAGAATCTGCTGATTGGTCACCAAATCCCCACCCCGCAGTGCATCAAGGGGAGCAGGTGTCAAACCAAAGTCAGAGGCGCTGAGTTGATCGGCATGAACGTTCCCATTCTCAAGAATGCGCACTTGGTTGGGCCCCTCTAGCGAGGCTTCATCCAGCCCTCCTGCACCATGCACCACAACAGCACGGGTGAGCCCGAGCTGTTGCAACGCCTCCGCCATCGGATCCAACAGTTCAGCTTTTGCAACACCGAGAACTTGAGCTTCTGGTGTGAGTGGATTCACGAGAGGGCCAAGCAGGTTGAACACCGTTCGCACCCCCAAGCTGCGGCGAAGCGGAGCGAGATTCACGAGTGCTGGATGCCATGCGGGTGCAAAGAGAAACGTCACTCCAGACGCAGACAAGGCGCCCACCACTGTTTCCAATGGAGCCTTGAGTTGCAAGCCCAATCCCTCAAGAACATCCGCTGAGCCAACCTTTCCACTAGCGCTGCGGTTGCCATGTTTCGCGACAGTGGCCCCACAGGCCGCCGCTGTGAAAGCCACAGCTGTTGAAATATTGAAGGTATTGGCCCCATCACCACCCGTTCCACAGGTGTCGACAAGAGCAAGGTTTGGTTTCGCGTCTGGGAGCGCACACGCCTTGCGCAACACCTGGGCCATCGCAGCGAGTTCTGTGCCCTGAACGTTGCGTGCACGCAATGCAGCGAGGAATGCACCTGTCTGAACTGGCGTGAGCTCCTCCGCCAGCCAAGCCTCCATAAGCGCAGCAGCGTTCTCCTTAGACAGAACGTTTCCAGCCAACAATTGCTCAAGCAGTTGGGGCCAGGACGCTGATGCAGTGACCATGAAAGAAACGCGATTGAATGTGCTGGTCAGAAAAAAGCCCGGTGTGCAAATGCACGCCGGGCCGAGTGATGGGGACTTCTCCACTATCACCCACAAACGAGGCAATGACCAGATCGATAAGTAACCAGCTATGACTCGCGGTGGTGAGGTTGCGAACCAACTTTTGACCAAGACGAATGCCTAGGTTGATAGCTGTTCTGCACCAGGCATGGCCGCCTTCCGTCTCGATTTAATCGGTCGCTATTTGCGTCCGCACCGTCGCACGGTTGTGGTGGGAGCCCTGACTCTGGTCGTGGTGAATATTCTCAGTGTCACGATCCCGCTCGAAGTAAGGCGGGTGATTGATGACTTACAAGACGGGTTCGCAATCTCCGACGTTCTGCGTCAAGCCGGTTTCATCGTGCTGCTGGCCACGAGTATGGGCATTGCCAGGCTGATTTCTCGCCAGTTGGTGTTTGGGGTTGGACGGCAAGTTGAAGTGGAATTACGCCAAAAACTATTTGATCAAATGCTGCTGCAGGAGCCCGGCTGGGTGCAGCAAACGGGTAGCGGCGAAATCATTAGCCGTGCCACGAGTGATGTTGAAAATGTAAGGAGGCTTCTTGGCTTTGCTGTCCTCAGCCTTACCAACACTGTTTTGGCTTATGCCTTCACGCTCCCAGCAATGTTGGCGATTGATCCAGGACTAACCGTTGCAGCAATCGCCCTCTATCCAGTGATGCTCGGCTCAGTGCGCTTGTTTGGCGGCCGGATGATGCGCCAACAGCGACGCCAACAGGAAGATTTGGCTGGTCTGAGTGAGCTCATCCAAGAAGATCTCTCCGGCATCGCAGCGATCAAGATTTACGGACAGGAGGCTCCAGAATTGGACGCCTTTAGCGCTCGGAATAAAAATTACAGGGATTCGGCCATTCGCTTGGCTCGCACCCGCAGCACCCTTTTCCCATTACTAGAAGGGATTTCCTCCATCTCCTTGCTGCTGTTGATTGCCCTCGGAAGTGGGCAGCTTGAGCGAGGGGCTCTCACCATCGGGAGTTTGGTTGCTCTCATCCTTTACGTAGAGCGTCTGGTCTTTCCAACGGCCTTATTGGGCTTCACGCTCAACACCTTTCAAACCGGTCAGGTCAGTCTGGAGCGAGTCGAGGAGCTCCTTTCACGCCGTCCTCGTGTTGCTGATCCATTGGAGCCCGTCGCTGTTAAAGAGCAAATGCAGGGCGAACTAGAAGCAAGAAATTTGCATGTTCGTTATGACGGCAGCGATCAAGACACCTTGAGGGGCCTTTCATTCCGCATTGCACCGGGCGAGTTGGTGGCGGTCGTTGGTCCTGTTGGTTGTGGGAAAACCACCTTGGCCCGCGCCCTTGGTCGGATGGTGGAAGTCCCCGAGGGACAGCTGTTTTTAGATGGCTGCGATCTCACACAACTGCGACTGCAAGACCTCAGAGAACAGATTGCACTCGTTCCACAGGAGGGCTACTTGTTCACCAGCAGCCTTGCCGACAATCTTCGTTACGGAGATCCAGAAGCAGGAATGGATCAGGTGGAAGCAGCGGCAGATCAAGCGCGCCTGCTTGCTGATGTGAAGGGCTTTCCTGATGGTTTTGACACCTTGGTGGGAGAAAGAGGGATCACACTCAGCGGGGGGCAACGACAACGAACGGCCCTGGGCAGAGCCTTGTTGATGACGTCACCGCTGCTGGTGCTGGATGACGCTTTAGCCAGCGTTGACAACAACACGGCCGCAGAAATTCTCGCCTCCGTCCGTCGCCAAACCCAGCGCACAATTGTGATGATCAGCCATCAATTGTCGGCAGCGGCAGCTTGCGATCGGATTCTTGTGATGGAGCGGGGACGCCTCGTTCAGCAGGGGCATCACAACGAACTCATTACCATCAAAGGTCCTTACCGCAGCCTTTGGGAGCGGGAGCAGGCCGCAGAACGATTAGATGCCGTGGCATGAAACATGAAACGCTTATCCATAAAGTCACGACAAATGATGCGTTCGGGGCTTAGCTGGAGCAAAAGGTTTTAGCGATGTCTTCCAGCCCTCCTTTCGCAGTGCGCTGCACCCTCACCTTCGGCGACGTTTACGGCCAAATCTTGGCCTGGATGGCAGTGATTTTTGTGAGTTTGGCCTCTGGTCTGGCTCTCATGGGGTCGTCCAAACCGCTGTTCGCTCTTGTGGGAGTCGGTCTCATTCTTGTGTTGAGCTTGCCTTTTCTGCTGTTCGCCTTTGTGACGACCTTGCTGAATCACATCCAACTGGAACCCAAATCAGTTGCCTAGGGTTTTGGCACTGACTTAATCGCGA
This sequence comes from Synechococcus sp. MVIR-18-1, assembly GCF_014279835.1. NCBI lineage: Bacteria > Bacillati > Cyanobacteriota > Cyanophyceae > Synechococcales > Synechococcaceae > Synechococcus > Synechococcus sp. MVIR-18-1. Next base: position 1,423,824 of record NZ_CP047942.1, read on the forward strand.
TGCTGCCCTCCTGGCTTACCGGACAAACAACATCGTCACAGCCGTCCAGCGATCAAGGGCGGCATGTGGTGCTCGGAACTGCACTCAATGCGCCTCTGATGGACGATCAGGAAGAAGCCCTGTTTGGTTGCGGCTGCTTCTGGGGAGCTGAGAAAGGCTTTTGGAGACTTCCTGGAGTGGTTTCAACAGCCGTTGGCTATGCGGGAGGAAACGTCGAAAATCCAACCTACGAACAAGTTTGTAGCGGCCGCACAGGCCACTCGGAAGTGGTGCGCGTGGTGTGGAGCACGACGGCGATTGATTTCAGTGATCTCCTGAAGCTGTTTTGGGAATGCCACAACCCAACGCAAGGGGATCAACAAGGCAACGACAGAGGCAGTCAGTATCGATCCGCGATCTACACGAGCACCGAACATCAAGCAAAGCTGGCAAGCGCAAGCCGTGATTGGTATCAAACAGCCTTAAACCAACAAGACAGTGCCGCAATCACAACGGAGATCGCGGCCGATCAAGTGTTTTTTAAAGCTGAGGAGTATCACCAGCAATACCTAGCCCGACCAGGCAGCCGGCCCTATTGCTCAGCCATGCCCAGCGGTGTCTTGCTTGGCGACTTTGCGGGTGCAAACTACAAGCTTCCTAGTTCTGTTTGGAGCCACTACGACTGGTCCATCAGTCACTGTGTTTTGCGCGGTGACAACAGCCCGATTTCTCTGAAGGCATAAACCCATGAACAACGCCTTGCCAGACAGGGTCGTCATGGCCGCGATTGCTCTCACGCTCGTTTTGGTGTTCGTTTTGATCTTCAGTCTGAGGCCCAATGACAACAACGCCGAGCCATTTCTTTGGAAAGAGCAATCCACCCCTAACGGGAGCTCCTTGGCGATTTGATCACAAACAGAGTTTTGACTGTGAAAATTCGCTTATTTAGATCCATCAAGGCACCTAAAAAAGGTTCGTGAAGCCCTCACCTGACCCACGCCAGCGCCGTCGGCTTCACCCATTGCCTAAGGGATTGGTGGAGCTCTACGGCTTGATTGCCGTTTTGGTTGTACTCATACCTGAGTGGCTAGCGGATGGAACGCTTGCCTTGAACGAGCGTCCTAACCTCTCTGCGATGCCGATGACCAGTCGAGCTTGGCGCACCCTGCCTGAACTCCAGTTGGCTTCGATGACACTCTGTGAGTTGCGTCTCCTTGCAAGGGATTTGCGAGTTTGGGGGTATAGCAGCGACGCCCGCAGCGAATTAACAGACCGCCTGCTGAAACGTTCCACACGCTTCAACAAAACTGGGAATGCGCTGTGATAGTTTCCTTCTGACGGGGCGTAGCGCAGCTTGGTAGCGCACCACTTTGGGGTAGTGGGGGTCGTGGGTTCAAATCCCGCCGCTCCGATTTCAAACAAAAACAAAATCCCTACTCAAAAGCTGGCTTTTTAAAGCCGGCTTTTTTATGGGCAGCACTCTCACTCTTAAAGCCTTGAATCTGCGCTGAAAAGCACAGGTTGCTGTGTCTTCACTCCCAGGTCGCTGTGCAGCGATAGGAGGTCTCGCCACCCATACCGATCTCGATGGAGATGCATGACGTACTAGTCACTTTTTGACCTTGGGGCACTTTGGACAACGCCCTGTTGGTCGCAACCTCTTCATCCATCGCCTCTTGAGTTGCTGATCCGGCAAAAGCAACCCCGCAGGTACCAAGCACCATGGCGGCCGTTGCAAGCGAAAGGATGACTTTCATCGAAAAAAATAGTGATAACCCTCTCTCTAGCAACACATCAACCAGATAACTGGAGGAGCGCCTGTTTGACATTCAACCGACGGCAAAGGAGGGAGCTTATCCAAAAACAAAACATCATCAAGCAAAACCCAAATCGAAGCAAAAACTCTTCGTCAGAACGAATCTAGTCATTGTCTCACAAGCTCTTGCAAAACAATTTTTGGACTGCTCTTAAGAAGAAGACAAGTTAATGAAAACTTCTAAGAATTATTTGGTAACGAATAGCTCTCCTGCCATTGTTTTATAGCGTTTCAACGATGCACCAGGGCGACGCTTACGACTTGGCACACCTTGACCAGGCAAAAGTATTTCTGGCGCAAAATTTACCGGGGGAGCGGTGTCAATTAACTTTTGCGATTCGGCCAGTTCTCGAGCGATGGATTCGGCTGTAGTCAGAGCCTGCTCAGACGCAGCTACAGGAGACTCCGATCCTGTGGCGACAGATTCACTCAGAACTGACGATGGGGATGGCTTGGGAAGTGATGTTGATGTACGAGCCAGGGGGCGTAGAAGCACGACCCCAAGCATCAACACAACAAGAGAGGCCACTGTGCTGGGGAGACCAAGGGAACGACCTAGGAAATTCCAAACAATCCCTGATCCAGCGAGGCCAAACACACCAATTGCCGCAAACAACGGACCGATCAGTTTGAGAAGCAATTTTTTCATGGGAATACCTTGGCAAATTTCGACCCTGCGCCGCGAGTCAGCTCACCAGTCACTGCAATCTCCACAGACAAAGTATCCATACGTCACACAAAAACTTGATCACCAACGCTAAAAAGTTGGTGCAGGTCGACCAGCCGACAGAGAAGAGAAGGCTCCGCCCCCCAGCCTGCAATGCACGCAATAGCAAGTGAGTCATACATCGCGTTGCCTTCAAACATTCATTTGATACTGGACTCTTTTTCTTTTGAATGAAAAGAATCAGATATGTCTCCATATCCTGAGTTATCCGTCACGGATGCATTCATGCACTTGCAGATCGGCAGGCTCAACAGACTCGATCAAATTTCATTGGCCCATCCATGGATTCCCAAGCGCGATTTAATTTTAATACTGCATCACACATTTCACAGATTTGCAGATAAATACTCTGGCCAAGAACTACAGATGCATTTGGATCGATGGACAGACTTAGCGTGCAGCATCTCAGAGCATGAAATGAAGGATTTCATGTCACGGGTCAAAGAATTTGCGGTTTTTAACGATTAATGCTTTTTGCTGGAACCAAAAAGCTACCAATCAATAATTAACTCGTTGAACTCAAAAGACGTCTTCTCAAGCGATTAAAAGCCTGCTCAGCAAGAATGATTTTGCTGGTCTGATTCAAGAAGAACTCCAATCTTGCAAAGACTCAGCGCTGATCAAGTGCTTGTTTCCATCGATCAGCCAATGATTCGATGGCAGATTTTGGTCCACAGAGACTGAGAAGTGGATTGGCCAGATGGCGGGATGCAGCCAAACGCAATGCCTTGCCATCAAGGGTCTCCAAAACCTCCATACAGCGATGGTCGTGATTGTCGGGTAGGCCGAGACCTCTGAGCTGAGCACGACGTTCGGCTCTCTGACCTGTTGTTTGTGAGGCATGAGCCAACTGACCACGAAATTTGGCACGCGCCAGGTTGAGGTCTGCTGCCTCCAGCGTGTGTTCCATCAATTCCTGCCAACTCATGATCAGCAGGTCCAAGGTGGTTAAGGCCTTATCAACTGCAGTGGATGCATGCAAAACAAAAGGTGAGGCCTTCGCTCTTGCTGGATGGTGCACGCCGACGTCGTAGGCCACGCCATGGTCTTCGCGAAGGCGGCGGAATAGCAAGCTGGACATCCCTGTACCCAAATGGGTTTGCAACAAACGAAGGGCAAGGTCATCTGGGTGTCCGTGAGGAAGCGTTGGCTGACCGAGCATCAGCACGACCTGCTCGGTGGACTGCGGGTGGAGATAAACCGTTTGTTCCGCACTCATAGATGCTTGATCACTCAAATCTTTGGCGTCCGGATCAAGATCAGCAGAATTGGATTGAGGGGAAATACCGTCTGCTTGGAGCTGGTCCAATAATCCGGCTGGAATCGAACCCGACAACGCCAAAATCGCTCCTTCGGCGCTGAGGGATTGTGCAATCGGCCGAAGAGATGCTGCGGTGAGTTGCTCCAACTCACCAGCAACTCCCAAGGGGTCATGGCCATAAGGGCCCAGCCCGTAGGCCAGATGGCGCCAACCATCAAAGGCCAGATGGAAGGGATCTTCTCGCTGACGTTGCAGTGCTTGAAGACTCAACTCCCGCTCGAGGTTCACCTGATCGGCTTGCAGATGGGGTTCATGCACCATCGAGGTCAACAAGGGAAGCAATTGAGGGCTATCGAGATCCCTGCATTTCAAGCTGATCAGCAAGCCATCTTCGTTGGTATCACAGCGAAGTCCAGCGCCACAACCCTCAACGAGATCGGCCATTTGCATGGCATCAAGGGAGCCACACCCGCGAGTCAACACGGATGCCAGCAATTGATGTGCGCCCCTCTGGCCGATCGGATCAGCAGCGCTTCCACGACCGATCCACAATTTGGCGGCCAACACCCCTGGTGTCTGAACCGGATCTAAAACCAAATCAGTCGGGCTCATTCAGAGTCCTCCGGTAAGGCCAGAAGCGTGAACGCTTGTTCAGGTTGCAAACGAGGCAAAAGGGACTGTTGCAAGCGCTCAACCGTCCAGGTCTGCAGATGACTGAGCGGAGACAACAACGTTTGGTTGCGCCCCCATAAGGATTGGGATCCAGCAATTGCAGCAACGGATCCTGGTGCTTCCAAGCTGAATCGAAGCCCATTCCCCACCAATTGCTTTGCGCGATGCAGTTCGTCATCACCGATGGCATCCACCGTTGCCCGGTTCAATTCCTCTGCGATCACGGTTTCCACCTGCTCGATCTGGTCTTCAGGGCAGCAGGCCTCCAGCATCACCACACTTCCCTGTTCCATCACCGTGACATCCATATCAATGGATTCCACAATTTGTAGGTCTTCCCTCAAGCGTTGCACCAAACGACTGCGCCTCCCCTCCGCCAGAAGGGTGGTCGCCAGATCGGCTCCCATCACGCTGTCTTGATCATTGGCTGCAGCCATCGGCCACGCCATCAACAAACGAGCTGCTTCCAGGCGAGGAAATCGGATGCTTTGACGTCCGCTGTGAAATGCAAGCGAACGTGAAGCGGATGCGGTTTCGTCCCCCTGATCAAGATTGGCTTCGAGCTCGGCGAGGCGGCTCGAGTGAATCTGCTCCAACAGATTCGATGTCACAGCGCCACTGATGGCCAAACAACAGTTGGGTCCGCGATACCTCCTGTTGTGAAATTGGCGCATCGCCTCTGGAGTGCTGTCGAGCAAACTCTGTTCCCAGCCAAGAATTGGACGGCCATAGGGGTGCTTTCCAAAACCCTGAGAGAGAAGGGTTTGGAACACTTGTTCGTCGGGTTGATCTCGGTACTGGGCAATTTCTTCCAGCACCACATCCCTCTCCATGCCGTAGGCGTCCTCTCTCAGGGCAGGATTGAGCACGAGGTCCAGCAACAGGTCGAGGGCGTTCTGTGCGCAGCTGGACGGCACCAACACGTGAAAGTGCACATCATCGAAACCTGTTGCCGCATTACTGCTGCCACCAAGAGCCTCAATCCGACGATCGAATTCTCCAGCCTGCAAGGTTGCACTGCCCTTAAACACCATGTGCTCTAAAAAGTGGGCAAGACCCTCTTCCCCATGGTCTTCAAAGGTGCTTCCTCCTCGACACCAAAAGTCGAGGCAAGTGAGGTCTGCATCTGGCATCAGTGCACTCACGGTTCGGCAACCGTTTTTCAAGAGCTGATGCTGCAGCTCAGGGCCGGAGGCGATCTCGTTCAGGGTCCCGTGTCAAAGTCCCATTCTGTGTTGTCCCTTGCTGGACTGATGTCCGAATCCACCAACGGTCTTGAATTGCATCCGCTGGTGACCTCATTAGCGGAGCAAATTCGTACGTGTCGGACAGCCCTACCTGACCTGTCTCCTCTGGCTGTAGACCCGGCACTAGAGGCGATCAGCGGAATGTTGGATGGTGAAACGCTCTTCATTCGCAACGAGCTGCATCAATGCCTTGGTCTACGCAAACTGCATCTCGAGATTGCTCGGCTGGGCATGGGATTGCAGATCCTTCACTGCGTTTTTTTTCCAGATCCCAGATTCGACTTACCCGTCTTTGGAGCCGATATTGTTGCCAGCAAAGCTGGAATTTCAGCGGCCATTGTTGATCTCTCTCCCGTATGCGATGCCTTACCTGATGCGGTGAGTCAACCACTCAGTGCGCTGAAATTGCCACCGTTTCAGCAAGTAAGAGACCTACCTGCATGGGGGACCATTTTTTCCCCTTATGTGAAATTCATACGCCCCGTGGATGAGCAAGAGGAGACATGGTTCGTTGGCCTTGTCGCTGACTACCTCAACATTCTTCGCCAGGCAATTCTGGCAACAGCTCCCGATGCTGTTAATGAACTCCCTACGATCAATCGTCAGCAAGGACAACTCTCCTATTGCCGGCAGCAGAAACGCAACGACAAAACTCGACGCGTCTTAGAGAAGGCCTTCGGGAGCGCTTGGGCCGATCGCTACATCGAAGAGATGCTGTTCGACGATCCTCCACCTCTCCCATGAAACAAATCCGTCTCTGGGTGATGGTCGGGGTGCTCGGTGCTGCTGTTGTCGGTGCCGGAGTCTGGGTCACCCGCCGGCCGGCACCAGAAGCCCTACCAGCGGCTGCAGTTCCAAAAGTTCGAGCTCCGGAAGCAGTTGCTGCCCTTGGCCAACTCAAGCCAGCTGGTGAAGTCCGTCGCTTGGCGGCCCCGGCCAGTGGAGTCGGCGGAACGCCGCGCATTGCTGCGCTTCTCGTGAAGGAAGGAGACCAAATTCGCAAGGGTCAGCCCCTGGCCATTTTTGACAACCGACCCCAACTAGAAGCTGAAATCGCTGAGATTGACGCCCAAATCGAATCGACTGCGATCGAAGTGCAACTTCAACAGCGAGAGGTGTCCCGCTATGCAGCCGCGGCCAAGGTAGGAGCCGCTGCGATGGTGGCTCTTGAGGAAAAACAAGATGAACTCAGACGCTTCCAACGCAAAGGCGTCGAGCTGATCGCGAAGCGACGGAGCCTCGAAACGGATCTTGCTGACAGCGAGTTGCTGTCTCCGATTAATGGTGTGGTGCTCAAAATTCACAGTCGCGTCGGAGAACGTCCTGGCAGTGACGGTGTGATGGAGGTCGGAGCGAGCCAAAGCATGGAGGCCTTGGTTGAGGTGTATGAGTCGGATATCAATCGCATTTCAATTGGCCAATCCGTCAGCTTGATTAGCGAAAACGGCGGATTCAAAGGAACACTCGAGGGACGCGTCGAACGCATCACCCCCCAGGTGCGACAGCGAAAAGTGCTTTCAACCGATCCCACCGGTGATGCCGATGCAAGGGTCATCGAAGTGGATGTTGTTCTTACGCCAGAGTCGGCAAAAACAGTGACGCAACTCTCCGGTTTGAAAGTGATTGCCCGCTTCAAGACCCCATGATCCGAGCCTTTTGGCGGAAGCGCAGAATTCCGTTGGCATCCTTGATGCTGATCCGTCAGCCCGTTCGTCTAGCTGTTGCTCTGGCCGGTATCAGCTTCGCCGGAATTCTGATGTTTATGCAGCTGGGCTTCCGCGACGGCTTGTTTGACGCCAGCGTCACCGTGCATCGCCTATTTGATGCAGACATCGTCCTAATCAGCCCACGCTCTACCAGTTCCGTGAGCATGGCCGGCTTCCCTCGTAGACGACTGATTCAAGCCATGGCCTCTCCTGAGGTTGAAGGGATTACTCCCGTCCACTGGAATCTGCTGCTTTGGAGGAATCCAGAAACCCTTGGGACACGATCCATTCTTGCGTTGGGATTTGAACCAGGCCATCCTCTTTTCACCGATCCAACGCTGGCAGAAAAAGCCAAGCTGCTCACACAGAAAGGCCGGGTCTTATTTGACGAAAAATCGCGAGCAGAATTTGGTCCCGTAGCCGAATGGTTTCGTGAGGGACGCACTGTTGAAAGTGAAATCAATGGCAAAAGAGTTCGCGTAGCAGGCCTGATTGGCCTTGGGGCGTCGTTTGGTGCTGATGGCAACTTATTAACGAGCAGCGAAACATTTTTGGATTTAATTCCAAACACCCCCTCGGGAAGCATCGAAGTGGGCTTGGTTCGCCTTAAGCCTGGAAGTGATGCAGAGCAGGTGGCTCAACGCCTTCAATCTCAATTACCAGATGATGTGACCGTGCTGACCAAGCAAGGATTCATCGATTTCGAGCAAAATTACTGGCGTACAAGCACATCCATTGGCTTCATTTTTACCCTTGGTGCCGCCATGGGTTTCGTGGTGGGCTGCGTCATTGTTTATCAAGTTCTGTATTCAGATGTCAGCGATCATTTGCCCGAATACGCCACCCTGATGGCGATGGGTTACAAGCTCAATAGTTTGCTGGGAGTTGTGGTCAGAGAAGGCCTGTTGCTTGCTCTGTTTGGTTACTTACCGGCCTACGCCGCCGGACAGGGCCTGTACCTCTTGGTGCGAAACGCCACCCAGTTGCCAGTGGCGATGAACACGGTTCGAGCCGTGAGCGTGTTCAGCATGATCTTGATCATGTGCATGCTCTCAGCAGGTCTTGCCATGCGCCGACTCGTTGATGCCGATCCCGCGGAGATCTTTTAAAGCAATGGCAACGAGCTCACTCACCATTGATATCCAGGCACTGAGCCATTGGTATGGCAAAGGCTCAACCCGCAGGCAGGTTTTGCAAGGTGTGGACCTGCAAATTTCTGCAGGTGAGGTGGTCTTACTCACGGGTCCGTCCGGCTGTGGCAAAACAACCTTGCTCACCTTGATCGGAGCGTTACGAAAGGTTCAGGAGGGTGATGTTGAAGTGTTTGGACAGCAGCTACGCGGAGCGGCTCGAGGCCAGCGTCAGCGCTTGCGCCGTCGCATCGGCATGATTTTCCAGGGCCACAATCTTTTGCGCTGTCTCACCGCTGAACAAAATGTTCAGATGGGAGCTGATTTGTTGCCGAATCTTGGCTACAGGGCTCGTCGCGATCAAGCACGGGAGTGGTTGCGGTCTGTGGGACTAGAGGACGAATTGGGAAAACTTCCCCATGACCTGTCCGGGGGACAAAAGCAGCGCGTAGCGATCGCCAGAGCTCTTGCAGCCAAACCTCAGCTCCTCTTAGCCGATGAACCAACCGCTGCTCTCGACAGCGGCACAGGCCGAGAAGTTGTTGAGTTGTTGAAGCGCCTCGCGCGAGAACAGTCGTGTTCTGTCCTGATGGTGACGCACGATCCGCGCATCCTTGATGTGGCAGATCGTCTTGTTCGAATGGAAGATGGGCGTCTTTACCAGACGATTAGTTAAGTTGGTCTGAGTTTAAGAATTGGAATTTTCCAAAACGCATGGCTAAGCGCAGAAACCTCAAGAAGGAAAAGCAGGAGCGCAATCGCGCTTACGCCCGCAAATTTAAAAAGCGCAAGCTTCGCAACGATGGCCGTGGTGAAGGTGCTGGTAACGGAGTGACCGGTACGGCAAATAATGGTGGTGCTGCTGATTGAACGCTTTGGCGTGACCCTGCATCGTTTCTATTAAGAGAGGGGGAGACCCCTCTCTTTTTAATGGCTTTAGGCTGAATCCTTAATGCCTCTGTTTCGCGCGGATGTTCATCAGCGTCGTCATCCCCACTTACAACCGGCGCTCCATTCTTGAGAAGTGTCTGCAGGCACTGGAACACCAGGATCCCAGCGGAGAGATCGAGACCTACGAAGTGGTTGTCGTCGATGACGGTTCCAGCGATGGCACTCCCGACTGGTTGCGTCAAAACGCAGCTCACTTCCCCCATGTCCGCCTTGTGGAACAACAACATGGCGGACCTGCTGAGGGTCGTAATCGCGGCGTTGATCATGCCAAAGGAGATGTGATCGTCTTTATCGATAGCGATTTAGTGGTCACATCAAGCTTCCTGGCATCCCATGCCCGAGCTTTAAGTCGACGTTGGAATCAGCAGGACAATCGTCTCTGTTTCACTTACGGGGCCGTCATCAATACGGCCAACTTTGATCAGCCAACGGCAGAACGGCACAAACTGCGGGATCTCTCCTGGGCGTACTTCGCAACAGGAAACGTGGCGATCGACCGTGAGGTTTTGGAACGATCCGGGTTATTTGATCTTGGGTTCCGCCTCTACGGATGGGAAGACCTAGAGCTCGGAGAGCGACTCAGGCAAATGGGTGTGGAACTGGTGAAGTGTCCAGAAGCGGTTGGCTATCACTGGCATCCAGCCTTTCGCCTGGAGCAAATCCCAGACCTGATTCGTGTGGAGCGGGAACGCGCTCGCATGGGATTGGTTTTTTATCGCAAGCACCCCAGTAGGCGGGTCCGCTTCATCATTCAGTTCACCTGGTTGCATCGCGTGCTTTGGTCCTTGCTCACGCTCGGAGGCCTTCTCAATGAACACAGCCTGCGGCCGCTCATGGCTTGGCTGATTCAACGGGGCCAACCATCCCTGGCTTTGGAGTTGCTGCGTCTTCCCCTGAACAGGATTGGTGTTGAGGCGCTGTATCGCGAAGCCCGACAAGCTGGCTTGAACTGAACCGAATGGTGGCAGAGCTGCGTCGGTTACTGATCGAGCCCAAACGATTGGCCGATCGTGATAGCAATGGATGCCTTGTGCTGCGTGATGACGAACGTCATTACCTTCGCCGGGTTTTACGGCTGCGTGCTGGATCACCAGTGGCGGTAGTGGATGGCCGCGGCCATCTTTGGGAGGGATGGTTTCAGGGGGAGGAACAGCTTCTTCTCCCCAACAATTGTGAAACCACAAGCCCAGCCAAAAGCCCTCAGCTCGGTCTTGCGATTGCATTAGTGCGTCGAGGCATGGATGACGTGATGCGCATGGCTTGTGAGTTGGGCGTGGATTGGATCCAGCCCTTGCAAGCAAAGCGATGTACACCCCAAGCGGACTTCAAACCAGAGCGCTGGCAGCTGATCCTCAAGGAGGCAGTCGAGCAATGCGAGCGGCTCTGGATGCCCCAGCTCCTACCACTTGCATCGTCGGATCACTGGTGGTCGATGCCGGGAAACGGCGATACGCGGGCGATTGCCACTACACGAGTAGAGGGGCTCATGGCATTAGAGCCTTGGTTGCAGCGCCAGACCCCTGAAAGCAACTGCATCTGGCTTGCGATTGGTCCGGAGGGAGGCTGGGACCCTCAAGAACAGGCGCAGGCCTTAACCGAAGGATGGTCGCCGGTCAGTCTCAGTGAGGACATTTTGCGCTCTTCCACAGCAGCAATTGCTGGGGTGGCAACGCTCAACAGTTGGCGTCGTACGACGCTGACCACTGAGCCAACCGACTGCTGAGAACAACTGAAGTGGCTTCAGCTACTGAACAGTTCGGAGGCCATGTCCTTGAAACCCTTCAAATTGCGCCCAGGACGACGCGGCTCAGAACGAAGGGCACGACCAGGCTGAAGCATGTCTGGAGCGAAGGTGCTGAGCGTCGCGACAGGACGGGCCGCTTCAGCCTCAGCAAGAGCAGATGCGATCGCTTCCGCCGTGGTCAGGGAGCCTGCTGCAGCTGCCGGAGCCGCTGGAGCTGGTGCAGATGCTGTAACTGGAGTAGCAGCCGTGACTGGAGCAGCAGCCGTGACTGGAGTGCTCACCGCTGAAGCTGGCTTAGCGGTCTCAGCCGTGCCACTTCCATCCGTTGTTTTAGAAATGGCGGGAATCGGCGCAAGAGACTCCTCTTCACCCTCCTCGACAGGGAGATCGCGCACAGGCGCTATCTGAAGCACCTGGTCGGTCGAAGCGCCTTCCTCGAGGTTGAGGAAAAAGCCTTTGCTCTTCAGCGCCATGCCAGGTTCCGGTGAACAACGTGGGCTGATTATCCAACCCAAACAGTCTGAAAGGACTGATGCTTAGGGCAGTGCAACACAGCTCGATGGTTTTGCCCGACCAAAGCATCACGATGTGGGGGATTGCTCTGCTTCTCAATGGCGTGCTGATCGCTATTGCGCAGCGCCTTCCCCTCCTGACACCAAAAGGTTGGGTGCATGCAGGAATCCTGGGAACAATCCTCTGGGGCTGCCTTGGCTGGAGGGGCTGGGTCGCAGTAGTGATCTACCTGGTATTGGGATCACTGGTCACACGCCTTGGCTTTGCCCAAAAACAAAAGCAGGGGCTTGCGGAGGCGCGTGGAGGCCGAAGAGGACCAGCAAACGTTTGGGGATCTGCCTTCACTGGCACGGTGATCGCCCTCTTGATTGGAGCAGGCATCGGCTCCACAACGCTGTTGCTCATTGGATTTGCAGCAAGCTTCGCGGCCAAACTTGCTGACACCTTTGGCAGTGAGATCGGCAAACGCTGGGGACGAACCACCGTTTTGATTACCAGTCTTCGCAGAGTGCCAGCAGGAACGGAAGGTGCCGTGAGCTTGGAGGGCACCCTGGCGAGCGCCGCCGGCAGCCTGCTGATGATGCTGGTGATGGCCGGGCTATCGGTGTTGACCACACCCACGGCAATGATCGTGGTCGCGATTGTGGGTCTGATCGCAACCCTGTTGGAAAGCCTGCTGGGAGCTTTGGCTCAAGAGAAGGTCAGTTGGTTAACGAATGAAATCGTCAATGGGTTGCAAACCGCTTGGGCCGCCGTCTTGGCGATGCTGATCGCGGTTTCTTTAGGACTTGGTGGCTGACGGAAGGATGGGCAGTAGAGGATTGCGCTGCCTGCCGCAAGATGCTTAAAGCCGCGCGAATGGATTGGCGAAGCACGCCTGGCTGAACCTTCTCTCTCAAGGCAAGATCTTTGATTGAAATGTTGTCGACATAACGAGCAAGAAGCCAACAACGCTGTTGCGGCTCAAGGGTCTTCAACGCATCCTGCAACCACAGAAGTGTCGGTTCATCCAGCGATACAGGCATGGAGGAAGGATCCTCGATCTGATCGAGCAGGGAGCTTCTCAGCTCGCCTTCTAAGGCCTGCATGGAAGGAGCAACATCCAGCGATTCCACATGGCCGAAAGCATGAGCGATCAGGGCCTCTCGCCAACGCTGAGGGCTCACTTGGAGGGATGCCGCGAGGCCTTGCTCATCCAGTGGCTCGAGTCCCTGCTGCAAGCGTTGAGCCTGAAGACGCACACCCTTGCTATGCAAGTCCTTCAAGCGCCAAGGAATCCTCAGCGCATGTTGACGATCACGGCGGAAATGCAGAATTTGGCCGTTGACTCTGGTCAACACGTAGGTGCTGATACGAAATCCACGTTGAGGATCAAAGTTGGCCACTCCATGGATCAAACCCACGCGACCTTCTTGGATTAAATCGTCTTGCTCGCCTGGATAGCGAGCCGCTTGATGGATAGCGGCATGGTGCGCCAATCCAAGATGTTCAAGAACAGAATCGTTGCGCTCAAGGATGGGCTTGGGCAACGATCTGCGCTGCTCGCGCCGTCGAAGACTTTGGGTGGAAGGCATGAAGCATGGGTATGTACGACCCTTTCAACGTCGCTTTGTTCGCCGTTTCCACCCTCCTCCTTTTCAATGAAAGGTGCCACTCGAAAGGATGAAAAACAGTTCATCCTTTCGATGCCATTCCTCACACTGGGGAAGATGGATTAATCCATAAGCCCACATACCCCACTTAAACAATGAATCAATGAAAATCCTAGATGGACTCAAAAAAAAGAATTGCACTAATGATAGAATAGCTCTCATCGATTATCTTTTACCTTTTCCATCTTCTTTAGCCATTACTTGCTAGTTCAATTGTTACTGCCCAGGCCAACTAAACTGGCTAATACTTACCAGCCTGCACCAAGAAACATAGCAACACGCCAAAAATAAACCAAAGATGTGTAGCAGTAACCTCTGGTCTTCTCACGGCAACAATGAAGCGAGGAAGGAAAATATAAAAAGAGCAAATAAGATTTGGCGGAATCTCATTACCCTTGTTTTTGGTGCCCGCATATGTTAATCGGCTCTACTTCAACGCTGGTAGTAATCAGCACTAATCCTTGTAGCAAAAAACACCCTTAGCGAGGATTACAGGAATGAAGGGTTCAACAACTAAATAGTGGGTGTGAGCTGACGGTGGGGCTCGAGACCAGCCCAATTGAGAAGGGGCTTCCACCCCTGAAGACGTTGATGAATCCAGTAATGACCAGTGCTGTTGAGATGAATCCCATCGGGTTCCAACCAGGTGAGCCAATCAGGCTCTGCTGCCATCGCTCGGTGCAGGCTTAAAAACGGAACATCGGCCTCCAGGCATGTTTCCTCCAATTGCGCTTCATGGATGGCCACTGCCTCATTGCTGTACCAAAGACAGTCAGCAAAAGGCATGACCGCTTCATCAACAACGCTGAGCCCCATCACCATGACTTGGGTGGCAGGCGTCATCGCCGCAAGCAATTGCTCCAGCCCGAAGCGAAACGCTTCAGCGCTCAATTGCTGCCGTCCATCGAGCCTCCCAACCCGTGCACTGTCATTCAGTCCCACCGAAAGGAGCAGACCATCGGGCTTCTGACGACGGAGTTCACCGCGGCAACTCCACTCTTGCTGCCAACGCTGAGCGACGCGCTCCAGTCCATCCCCACGAATGCCAAGCCCGTACACCACTGGGGCAGAGGGCATCGTCATCCATTGACGCCTCAAGCGTTCACACCATCCACCCCCCTCTGGATCACCCCATCCGTACACACCGCTATCACCAATCACGACAAGCTTGCGGGGCGCTGTTGTCATCACTAGCGGTCACGCAATCCAGATGTCAGCTTTGCAGCCAGAGCGAACGGCAACGATCACTGAGTGACTCCCCAGTGATCGTGAGGGCGCAGTAGCAACAAAGCACTAACACCACCGCGGCCCAATGAAAGGAACTGAGTGATTCCAGCAGCTGCCAGCCCAAACCACTTCCACCGATCACTCCCACCACCACTGTTTCGCGGAGAATCACATCGCTGCGGTAGGCCCCGTAAGCCAGATAACTAGGGCTTTGGGGACTGAGCAGGCCGTACAACCAACTGATCCGCTCCGAACTCCCCATCGCTCTGAGGGCCTCTTGATGCTGGCCACTTTGTTGCTGAAGGCCTTCGAGCAGCAAACGCCCCATCACCCCACTGTTGTGAAGACCAATCGCTAGGGCACCAATCGCCAGGCTCGGCCGATTGCTGAGCAACAGCAGAAGCACCATCAGTGGCGGGGGAATCCAGCGCATGCAAGCCCAAAACATGGAGCAGCATTGATGCCACCTTGGTGACGGCCAAAGGAGCAAGGCCAGAGGTGGGAGTCCAATGGCAATCCCCGCTGCCAACACGGTGAGACCCAGCGTTTCCAAAATCATGCGCAACCAAGGAAGTTCCTGGGCGGCGGCATTCAGTTGGGTCCAAGAAGGAACCTCTAGCCCGAACCAACTGAGCCCTGAAAACTGATCGGGGACGATGTGCCGTAGCCAAAACGTGCCGATCACCCCAAAAGCAATCGCCAATAGTCCAAACAACAGGATTCGACGCTGACCATGCACACCCACTCCGGACCGTTTTCGCCAAAACCTCAACAGCTGCTCAAGAATCAACATCACGGCCGCTAGAACCCACAAACCTGTCCACAGCTCACGGAACTGCAACGACTGCAGGGTGAGCTGCAGTTCGGTGCCAAGCCCTCCCAAGCCAAAAACCCCCAGCAAGGTGGCGCTGCGCAAGGCACACTCGAGCCGGTACCCCCCGTAGCTCATCAAAACGCTGCCCATCCCTGGGTTGAGAGCCGTCATCAGAGCAGACAGCGGATGCACCCCAGCGCTGATGAGGGCATGGAGAGGACGGTGGTCTGCGCTGTCGAGATGATCTCGCCAAATCCTTGCAACCAGAGCGCTGTACGGAATCGCGATAGCAGCGACAGCAACGTAAGGATGGAGCCCAAACACCTGCAGTAGCAACAGTCCCCAAACCAGCTCATGCACGGCTCTTGGGATCGCAAGGCCCCGGCGAAGCCCTATCGCTGGCCAGGTAGGCAGAGACCAGCTTCTCCAAACCACATCCGCACAAACGCTGCCGAGCAGCACGCCAAACAACAAACTGAGACTCCAGCTCAGAAAAGCCGTGGCCATGGTGACGCCAAGACCATGCCAAACCGCATGCAGGACATCGGGATCCAACGATGGATGCAGCGCCCCTGAAAGGAATTGCTGCCAAATCGAGAGCCCGCCTCCATGCAGCCCTGTCCAAGTCACGATGAAGACGGGCACCAGCGCCATGGCAGGCAACAAGGTGAGCAGGGGTGCCGCTGGTTTCAGGAGGTTCATCCGGCCTCGTACAACCTCGACAGGTCAGCAGCATTGAGTTGCTCTGAGGGTTGATCCATCACAAGCTCCCCATTCTGCAAACCGATCACACGATCAAAGCGATGAACGAGTTGGGGTTGATGCAAGCTGATCACAATCGCCTTAGCGCCACAATTCAGCGGCCCCTCTTGCGAACGATTCAGCAAGTGATCCAATAAGTCAGAGGCGATTGCAGGATCCAAATTGGCGATCGGCTCATCGGCCAGGATCAGTTGCGGTTGCTGACGCAGCAAACGGGCAAGAGCCACGCGTTGTCTCTGCCCTCCGGACAACTGGCGGATCGGAGCATCGATCAACCCGCGTTCGATGAGATCGGCATCCAGCCCTGCGCGCTGAAGACAATGCTTGCAAGCCGATTGATCCACGTTGAATAACAGATTGGCCAATCCCCAGATCAAGTTGTGGCGCCCCAAGGCGCCGCTATTGACGTTTTGTCCAACGCTGAGCTCTTCCACAAGCAGCAAGTCTTGCCAGAGCATTCCGATCTCCCTTTTCTTGCGGCGAGGCATGGTGCAAACCGACGCACCGCGCCAACGCACCTCTCCCTGGTCCACACGAAGACTGCCATTGGCGATGGCAAGCAAGGTGCTCTTGCCAGCCCCACTTCGTCCCAACAAGGCAATTCGCTCCCCCTCAAACACCGAGAGGGAAATCGAGCGCAGTCGATCTCCTCTTGGGCCACTCAGGCTTACATTTACCAACTCAAGGAGAGAGGTCAACGGATCTTGCCGAGCTGACGACCCACCTTCTCAATGGGTTGATATTGAGATTCCTGCGCTGGAACAAAACGTTTGGCTGCAAACAACTCCAAAATGGTTTTCTGCCGCTCGTTGGTGGGGGTTAAACCCAAAATGGCCTTTTGGAGTTTGGTGGTGAATCCCTTCCCAAAACGTTGATCAAGATTGGGGCGTACCACCCAGTGGTAATTCCCAAAAGGAGGAGTTTTCCAAATCACTTTCACCTTGTTGGGATCCACTTTCCCGTTCTTAACAGCCACATTCCAAACGGGCTCACTAACAGCACCAGCCTGATAAGAGCCGCTCTGCACCAAAGCGATCGTGGCATCGTGGCTGCCACTGAAGCCTGCTTGTCCTCCAGCGAATTGCTTCGGGGTCACTCCTGCTTGGGCCAGAAAATGCTGAGGCATCAATCGCCCCGACGTGGAGCTTTCTGATCCAAAGGTGAAGCGCTTTCCTTTCAGGGATTTCAAACCATCAATGCTGCTGATAGGTTGTAAACCCGCTGAAGTATTAGCAATAAAGACACTGTTGAACTTTGCGTCGATCGCCCGTTGTGCCAAAACCTGAGCACCTGGTGTTTGAAGACGAGCCTGAATACCTGTGAGCCCTCCGAACCAAACAAGGTCCAAACTTCCGGTCCTAAAAGCACTCACGGCTGCTGGGTAATTGCTCACTGGCACGTACCGCACAGAAACCTTGAGTTGGTCGCTTAATTCAGTGGCGAGTTGGCCGTAACGACGATTTAAACGTTCTGGGTTTTGATCAGGTATGGCCCCGATCCGAAGTGTTGCTTGCGCATTAGCAGGAAGGACCGTTGCGCCTTGACCACAAAAAAGGGCCAAAAGAACAACGGCCCCTTTTTTTCGGACCCGCGTCAAAGGATTGACCATGCTTGACAAATAATGGTGTTAGGGATTTGTCAGCAAACGCTGAAACCGACTCAGTCCCTCTGAAATCGTCTCACGCGAGACGGCACAAGAAAGCCTGACGCAACGATCATCGCCAAAGGCACCACCAGGAACAATCGCCAGTCCCTCCTGCTCGAGAGCACGCTCACAAAAGGCCAGTGAATCGGTAATGGCATCGGGCAAGCGAGGGAACGCATAAAACGCACCTCTGGGTGGCACGAGGGTGATGCCTTCCATCTGTTGCAGCCCCGTACAGAGCTCAGCACGCCGCGTGTTGTAGCTCACAGCCATCGCACGGACGCAGTCCCGTGACCCCTGAAGCGCTGCCAATGCTCCCCGTTGGGCAAAGCTGCACACATTGCTGGTGCTTTGGCTTTGAAGGGCAGCCGCGGCCTTAATCACCGTGCTGTCACCACTGAGATATCCGAGTCGCCATCCGGTCATCGCCCAACCTTTGGCAAAACCATTCACCACAAAACAACGCTCTCTGAGATCTGGCGCGACGGCGGCAAAGCTGTGGTGAGATTCTCCGTCTTCCAATAAATATTCGTAGATCTCGTCGCTCATCACCATCAGGTTTGGATGCTTTCGCACCAGCTCTGCCAAGGCTTCCAATTCACTGAGACACAACACACGCCCCGTTGGGTTACCCGGTGAATTGAGCACCAAAACCTTGGTTGCTGGGGTGATGGATTGTTCGATCAAGTTCAGATCAAGGCCAAACCCATCGCTTGCTGACGACAGAACTGTGACGGGCGTTCCCCCGGCCAAGCGAACAATTTCTGGATAACTCAACCAGTAGGGGGCCGGAATGATGACTTCATCACCTGGGTTCAAAAGAACTTGGAACAGGTTGTAGATCGCCTGCTTGCCGCCATTGGTCACCAAGACCTGATCGGCGGTAGTGGGGATCTTGTTTTCAAGACTCAATTTCTGAGCAATGGCAGCGCGAAGCTCCGGATCGCCAGCAGCGGGGCCGTACCGGGTGATGCCATCCCTGAGGGCCTGGATCGTTGCCTCAACAATGAATTCTGGCGTGCCGAAATCCGGCTCCCCTGCACTCAGGCTGCAAACGTCTACACCCTGCTGCTGCAGAGCTTTTGCTCGGGCGCTGATGGCAAGTGTGAGCGATGGCTGCAGAGCCAAGGCTCGGTGCGAGAGAGATGGGGGGCCTGGCATCAGCACGGCACCCCCTCGATGGATGCTCAGATATGTGAACCAACATCCTGCCTGATGTGGCGTCCGTGACAACACCGATGTGCTGATGACAGCCTGGAACGAAATGTTGACCACGACGAACATGTCAGCTGAAAAGGCCTCTCTGAGTTGGGTGTTGGCGGCCAACAATCCCCAATCGCTGGCTGAGTTTTATGCGAAAGCTTTGGGATGTTCATGCCGTGCAGGACTGTCTGACCAGCACTGGATGGTGTCTCTACCAACCGGAGGAACGCTTCAGATTTATTGCCCTTCTCGTCAACGGCCTTGGCCCGTTCGAGGTGCGGCCCTGTCCCCTTGTTTTCAACGGATCGGAACCGACCATCCAGAGACGGAGCTCGGAGGTTGGATCCAACAACTGGAAGCGTTGGGAGCGCGGCGGCGCGAAGCCGCTCGTCTCGAATCGTTTGGAGCGGAATGCTGGATGGAGGATCCGGAAGGGCAGCCCTTTCTCACCTTGGTGCTGCCGCAAGGTGCCCTGAACTCATAGGGTTTGAGCCGAGCAAGCCAAGCGCGTGTCCTTAGAAGACTTAGAGGCGTCCTGTCTCCAGTGTCAACGCTGTGACTTAGCGAAAGAACGCCAGCATGTTGTGGTCAGTCGCGGGAATCCTTCAGCGCGGCTGATGGTGATTGGTGAAGCACCAGGGGCTGATGAGGATGCTCAGGGGCGTCCCTTTGTTGGGCGTTCCGGCCGACTTTTGGATGCCTGCCTGGCGGAGGTCGGTCTTGATCAAACCGACGACATCTACATCTGCAACTTGATCAAATGCCGGCCCCCTGGCAATCGACGTCCAAGCCCAGCTGAGCTCAAGGCCTGCAGACCGTGGCTGGATCGTCAAATTCTTGAGGTCAATCCGGAGATCCTGTTCATTCTTGGAGCAACAGCCACAGCAACACTGCTCGAATGCCGCACCCCGATTAGTCGCTTAAGGGGGCAGTGGACGGAATGGCAAGGGCGTTATGTGATGCCGAGTTTTCATCCCTCCTACCTCTTGCGCAATCCTTCACGAGACCCTGGCAAGCCCCGCTCGCTGTTCATGACTGATCTAGCCAACGTCAAGCACGCCCTGAACGGGGTTGTGTCAGGGTTAACTCCAGATTCGAGCGATCCTTGATGACCGCCTCGCAGCGTTACGACACCAAGATTCACCGCCGGGTGACGCGCACGGTGATGGTCGGCGATGTTCCGATCGGAAGTGAGCACCCGATCGCGGTGCAATCGATGATCAATGAAGACACGCTTGATATCGACGGATCGGTCGCAGGAATCCGACGTCTTGTCGATGCAGGATGCGAAATCGTGCGCGTCACGACGCCGTCGATCGGACATGCCAAAGCGATGGGGAAGATTCGCTCAGCGCTTCGAGCTCAGGGATGCATGGTCCCACTTGTGGCCGATGTCCATCACAACGGCACGCGCATCGCCCTCGAAGTCGCCAAGCACGTCGACAAAGTGCGCATCAATCCTGGGCTGTTTGTTTTCGATAAACCAGATCCCGATCGCCAGGAGTTCAGCCAAGACGAGTTTGATGCGATTGGAGATCGGATCAAGGACACATTTGCTCCTCTCGTGAAGGTGCTGAAAGAGCAAAACAAGGCCTTGAGGATTGGTGTGAATCACGGCTCCTTGGCTGAACGCATGCTGTTTACCTACGGAGACACCCCCCAGGGCATGGTCGAGTCGGCCATGGAGTTCGTGCGCATTTGCGATTCACTCGATTTTCACAACATCGTGATTTCGATGAAGGCATCCCGTGCACCCGTGATGCTGGCGGCGTACCGATTGATGGCCGACACCATGGATCGGGAAGGATTCAACTACCCACTGCACTTGGGTGTCACCGAAGCAGGGGATGGCGACTACGGCCGCATTAAGAGCACGGCCGGAATCGCAACGCTGCTGGCGGAAGGCCTTGGAGACACCATCCGGGTGTCCCTAACAGAAGCCCCTGAAAAGGAAATTCCTGTGTGCTTCTCGATCTTGCAGGCGCTGGGCATCCGCAAGACGATGGTCGAGTACGTGGCATGTCCGAGCTGCGGTCGCACTTTGTTTAATCTCGAGGAGGTCCTCCATCAGGTCCGAAACGCCACCTGCCATCTCACCGGTCTCGACATTGCTGTGATGGGTTGCATCGTCAACGGTCCTGGCGAGATGGCTGATGCGGACTACGGTTACGTCGGCAAAGGGCCTGGGGTGATCGCGCTCTACCGCAATCGTGATGAGATCCGAAAAGTACCCGAGTCGGAAGGTGTGGCCGCCTTGGTTCAGTTGATCAAAGACGACGGTCGCTGGGTTGAACCCGACTGATGTCGTTAAGGTGCTGAAAAGGTCCTTGTGGACGGCATGCGCGCTAAAAAATTCGGCATCAAAGGATCCCAACGCAGCAGCTGGTTTGTTGCCCTAGGCGCAGGGGCTGTCACAGCGGCAGTGGTGGTGGCCAATCCTGGGTTGGGTTTACCAAGCACGACCTCGTCGTCCATCACCAACAGCCCGAAAGAGGTCATTGATCAGGTATGGCAGATCGTCTATCGAGATTTCCTGGATTCATCCGGGGGTTATGACCTCGATCAGTGGTCCATTCTTCGCAAGGACTTGCTCTCCAAGTCCTATGCCGGAACAGCGGAATCGTATGAAGCGATTCGCGGCATGTTGGCGAGTCTTGATGACCCTTACACCCGATTCCTGGACCCGAAAGAGTTCAAGGAAATGCAAATCGACACGTCAGGTGAATTAACCGGTGTCGGCATTCAAATCTCACTGGACAAAGACACCAAAGAGATCGTGGTGGTGTCTCCAATCGAGGGCACGCCTGCCTCAAAAGCCGGGGTGCAACCCAAAGACGTCATCGTTTCGATTGATGGTCAACTCACCAAAGGGATGACCACGGAAGATGCTGTGAAGCTCATTCGTGGAACGGAAGGAAGTGACGTCGTCCTGGGCTTGCGCAGGAATGGCTCCATCATCGACGTACCTCTTGTGCGGGCTCGCATTGAAATTCAGGCCGTTGACAGTCAGCTCAATACCAGTGCCAATGGCACCAAGGTGGGTTACATCCGCCTGAAGCAGTTCAATGCCAATGCATCCAAAGAGATGCGTGCAGCGATTCGCGAACTGGAGAAGCAAGGATCTCAGGGTTACGTCCTTGATTTACGCAGCAATCCAGGGGGATTGCTCGAAGCCAGTGTCGACATTGCGCGTCAGTGGCTGGATGAAGGCACAATCGTCAGCACAAAAACCCGTGAGGGCATTCAAGATGTGCGCCGCGCCACTGGCAATGCGTTAACCGACCGTCCAGTCGTGGTGTTGGTAAACGAAGGCTCAGCAAGTGCAAGCGAAATCCTTTCAGGAGCGCTGCAAGACAACGAGCGTGGACTTCTGGTGGGCCAAAAAACATTTGGCAAAGGACTCGTCCAATCCGTGAGAGGTCTCTCTGACGGTTCTGGGATGACTGTGACGATTGCGAAATACCTCACACCCAAGGGCACCGATATCCACAAAAACGGCATCCAACCGGATGTTCCGGTGGAGATGAGCGAGAAGGAAATTAAAACCCTCACTGTTGAACAATTGGGGACCAACAAAGATGGGCAATACCGCGTAGCAGAAACCACCCTGCTCAAAGCGTTGCAAGCTCCGAAAACTGGAAGCACCTATCAACCAGGAGCGGCCAACCTTCAGTCGGCACTTCAGCGATAAGGGGCCAATCCAAACCCTTCGCGTTCGCTTTGATTCCCTCCAGAATTGCGGCCTCGGTGCGTTGCAGAAATCGTGGCTGTCCTTCCTGGAGCGGCCTCACGAGCCCTCTGGACAAGAGCATTGCAGCCACCAGCCGATTGGATCGCCTGATCCACGTTGTTCAAAGGAATGCGTTGCCCCCAAGTCCTAGGCCATCCCCAGGTCTTTCCTTGACGTTCCAACAAGGTGATCGCCTCTCCACGCCCGATGGAACCTGATCGCATCAAACAAGTGGTCGTTGCCAAGGTGGCAACCTGAAGATCGACCGCCTGAGTGGAGCGCGTGGGATACACAGGTCGGCTCTGGCGGCTCACTGGGAAAGGCCTCGATGGAATGTTGAGCGGCAATTGAGGTAGTCCACCTCCAGACATTTGCCCAAGGGCTGCCATGGCTAATTGGAGAAGAAGGTTATTCATCAGTCAGTTGGTATTTGTTAGGGAGCGAGATGGTCTTAGACGCGAACTGTTGAGCCGCAGTAGCGATCGAAGAGCTTCAAGACATCTTTGGCAGGAAGCTTTGCCGTATAGCGAGCCTCAAGTTCTGCAAGATGCTGACCACGGGGATACGCCCTAATCGATTTCCATTCCTGTGGTGTTTCCCGTCTCAACACGCGAGACATCATGCGATGTTGGCTCGGAAGTGTGATCGATCCACCGGCGCAGCTTTGCATTCTGTGGGTGGCTTCGTGAGCCAGGGTGTTCCAAACTTGTGCCGCATTGCGGTGCGTACGACACACAATCAAGGTGTCATTTTTTGGGTGGTAAGCCCCTTGCAACCCCGGGGTTGAGCAATCCCGTTGAACCACCCTGACGCCGTGAGACGTGAGCTTGGTGCGTAAGGCATCAACCGCGGCCCAGGATTGCGCGTGGACAGGTGCTGGAACCAGCAGCACTAGAGGTGTGAAGCAAGCAAGCAATGTCCATCGTTTAAAGGGGTCAAGCGGCTGTATTGGCATGGTCCGCCTTCGGGTCACCTCATCAGGGTCGGACATCAATGCATAAAAAAAATCACCCAGATGGGTGATTTGTATGACCAAATGTGAGGGAAGAGCAGCTCAGGCCACGGGCTGCATCAGACCACCACCTGGAGAAGAGTCGTCGTCATCGTTTTCCGTGTCGTTCTGCCACAGAGCAAAAATTCCAAGTGCGGCTGCACCAACCAAACTGCCTAGAAGACTGAGGGAACTTCCCGAAGCAATTGGATCGATGAATTCAGCCACAGGGGTATCACGTCGTAGGCCCACATGGTAACGAAGGATTGCGAATTGTGTTGGACTTTCTCATCTTTCCAGCGCAGGCTTGGGCTCAAACCGTCAAAACAGCCTCGTTACGGTCTTTTTGCTGTCGGTCGCGCTGCTCACGCGTCAGTCCATCCGGATCAGGAATCTGTGATGCCATCTGCTCTAGCCAGCCTTTGAGTTCATCAAGCTGCCTCTCCACAGGCAAGACGCCAAGACCTCGTGCGACGACCTTGGCAACGCTTCCACTTCCCGCCTGATAAACAAGTCGGCCATGAAGATGTTGGGGCAAACCCTGACGAAGAAGACGAAATGCGGGTTCCTCCATCGGCGTTTCGAGCGCAATATTTGGTTTGTCAGGACGAATCCGCGCAAATCCACAGCGTTTCGCAAGCAGCTTGAGGTCCATCAACTGCAGCAGGGATTGAACAGGTCCAGGCAAGGCCCCGTAGCGATCAGCCCAACCAGCAGCCAGTTCCACAAGGGCTTCTGAACTCAGGCACTCGGATGCAGCTCGATACGCAGACATCTTCTCGTCGGCATCCACGATCCAATCCGCAGGAATAAAGGCCGTGACCTGCAGATCCACCTGCGTGTCATCCACTGCGGGAATGTCTTGTCCCTGAATTTCAGCCAACGACTCTTGCAACATCTCCATGTAGAGATCGAAACCAATGGCCTCCATCTGACCGCTTTGCTCCACACCCAACAAGTTGCCCACCCCGCGGATCTCCATATCCCGCATCGCCAATTGATACCCACTGCCGAGCTGGGCGAATTCCTGGATGGCCCGTAAGCGCTGACGTGCCGCTTCACTGAGTGAGGCATCTCCTGGATAAAACAACCAGGCATGGGCTTGGACGCCACTGCGCCCGACCCGTCCCCTGAGCTGATAGAGCTGAGCGAGTCCAAACCGGTGGGCATCCTCAATCAAGATCGTGTTGACACGAGGAATGTCGAGGCCGCTCTCCACAATCGTGGTGCAGAGCATCACGTCGGCTTCCCCTCCGTTGAACGCCACCATCGCGCTCTCGAGCTCACCTTCGGCCATTTGTCCATGGGCCACGAGGAGCTTGAGACCAGGAAGCATTTCACGAAGCTTGCCAGCCACCTCTTCAATCCCTTCCACTCGAGGAACCACATAAAACACCTGCCCACCACGATCAAGTTCTTGGCGGATGGAACTCCGCACCGCCTCATCATCCAGAGCTGCTAGATGGGTTTTGATCGGACGGCGCAACGGTGGTGGAGTGGTAATCAAACTCATCTCGCGCACTCCAGACAAGCTCATGTAAAGGGTTCTCGGTATGGGCGTCGCCGAGAGCGTCAAAACATCCACGTCCTTGCGCAAGGCCTTGATTTTTTCCTTTTGATTCACACCAAAACGTTGTTCCTCATCCACCACCAGCAAACCAAGCTTGTCAAAGGCGGTGTTCTTGCTGAGCAGCTGGTGTGTGCCCACCACCGCATCGATGGTGCCAGCCTTGAGTTCCTCAAGAATTGTTTTGCGCTCACCTGTCGTGCGGAAACGATTGAGCAGTGCCACCTTGATCGGGTAGGGGGCAAAACGTTCTGAGAGCGTGCGCCAATGCTGTTGCGCTAACACCGTTGTGGGAGCCAGCATGGCCACTTGTTTGCCAGCGGTAATGGCTTTAAAAATCGCTCGGATGGCCACCTCTGTTTTCCCGAAACCCACATCACCGCAAACCAACCGGTCCATCGGCTCTGGTTTCTCCATGTCTCGCTTGACATCAACCGTGGCCTTGAGTTGGTCAGAGGTGGGTTCGTAGGGGAAGGAATCCTCGAGTTCAACCTGCCATGGCCCATCGATCGGAAAGGCAAACCCTGCAGCTTGATGGCGTTCGGCGTACAACTTCACCAGATCAAGAGCAACTTTGCGAACCGCCTTGGTGGCCCTCTCCTTCGCCTTCACCCAAGCGGAGCCGCCCATTTTGCTGAGCTGCGGCGGAGTATCACTATTGGCGCGAAACCGACCGAGGCTTCCCAGCTGATCGGCGGCCACCCGCAAGATGCCATCGGAATACTGAACAACGAGGTAATCGCGAACCTCCCCGCTAATCGCTAATTTTTCGAGCTTTTTAAAGCGACCAATTCCATGGTTGCGATGCACCACAAAATCCCCTTGCTGCATCTTGTTGGGATCAACGGTGCGGCTGGCCGCTTTGCGCCGCCTACGCACGTAACCGCTGCTGGTGAGCGACTGCTGTCCAAAAAATTCGCGATCCGTAAGAAGAACCACCCTCCACGCAGGAAGTTGCAGTCCTTCGAGCTCAGCTGTTCCTCGGGTTTTTAAGGCCACAGGTGTGCCCTGCTCAATTAAGCGATCGATCGCTTGCGTATCGGCTGCATTGGGGACAAAGCGCGTGATGCAGTCGTGTTCTTCAAGCAGAGCCACAGCGCGGCTGGGCTGGGCTGACAACAACCAAACAGCCTGACGCTCCCGTTGGTGCTGTTTGATCAATTCACCGAGTTTTCCGAATTGATTGGGATAAGAAGGAACGGGCCGACTGGCGAGATCGAAGGCATTGGGGTGGCTGTCGTGTTCCTGAAGTTCTGCAAGATCGAAACCAGCAAACGCCTCGGCAAGCTCCATCGCCTCCTTGATGGGCCGATGCAAAGAGGGAATGGGAACAGGAAGCTCGGCGTGTTGCTCTTCAGCGTGATCAAGCCACTGCTGCCCATGGGCGCTGCCATGCCGTCGCTCATCGATAGCGATGCAGCAGTCTGCAGGCAAATAATCGAGTAGGGACGCAGGTGCATCCCAGGCCAATCCCATCAATCGACGCATCCCCTCAGGGGTTCCGCCCTCCAGCAGCTCAGTGATCTGCGCCTCATTCAGCAATTGGTCAAGGTCATCAGGCACCTGCTCGCGCAGACGTTCAGCAATCAGAGGACTGAAACCAGTTGGGGTGAGCTTGAGCGTGTCGACGGCATCGAGGGAACGCTGACTAGCTGGATCAAATTCGCGAAGTTTGTCGAGTTCATTCCCAAAGAACTCCAAACGCACAGGAAGCTCACTACTCACGGGATAAACGTCAACGATGTCGCCACGACGACTCCAGGTTCCTTCCTGATCAATCGTCGAGACGCGCTCATAGCCGAGTTGACTCAGGTAGGTCGATAGCTCTTCGAGATCCACAACATCGCCCTTCTTCAAGGCCCGGCAATGCTCTGCAAGTGCCAGCGGAGGTGGCAAGTGGGGCTGCAGACAGCGCTCTGTGGCAACGATCGCCAAATCACTTTTGCTGCGGTCTGTTTGCAGTTCGCTTATCACCTGCAGTTGGCCCCAGGTGATTTCGGTTGTGGAGTCAAAAGGTTCGTATGGAGACCCTTCACTGGTGGGATAAAGCTGCGCACGGGACCAACCCATCAGCTCCAAGAGAGCTGTCCAACGTCCGGCCTCCTCCAACGTGGGAACGACCACCAGCAGCGGCTGATCCATGCGTCGCGCCAATGCACTGGCCACCAACGCCCGAGCGGCTCGGCCAGCGCCGCGCATCAACAGCCTTTGGTCCCGTTCCGCTCGTTCGCACAACTCACCGCTCAGCGCTGAGGTCTGCAACAGACGCACCAAAGAGCTGAGGGGCATGGCGGAACAACTGTCGGCAACGCACGATTCTGTCAAGGACTAGGCCCCAACCGCAGGTTTCTACCCTTTGCCTTTGCCTTTGCCTGCTAATTGAATCCCTGCTTTAAAATAAAAAAGTATTTAGAGGTTTTTTATGCATCCAAAAAATCTATACATCGGCCTACCTCTTCATTAGATATAGAACAGATAAATCATGTTCATAAACTCAAAATTAGCCACGAACGAATCAACAGAAATCAACGAACCATTGGCTTCAAAAGATTCCAACCACACAAAGTTGGCAGCGACGAATTAATCTGTGGCAGCAAGAGATCAGCATCTATAAAATAAACCCATGCCACGTTTTCGCTGCCCAGAATGCTGTTGTGGACCAGCCGTTGTCCTATACCCACCCGCTGGAGCCACGCCAATCTGTGTGCGCTGTGGAACGGTCCTAGAGAAGCAGCCCCTCGTCAAACCGTTGCCCCTCCTCGTGCTGCTGGCCGTTGGTAGCGCCTTGATCACGCTGTCTATTCCGGCACTCTTTACACCGCGTCCGCTTCCGCCACCAACCAATCCACCAGCCGCAACCGTTTAATGAAAAGAACCAAAGCATTAACAATCAACCATGAATGAGCAAATGGCAGAACTTAAAATCAAAAAGAGTCGGAGAGCCCGATTCGAGTCACGTTTTGAACATTTGCTGTGGCGATTCCGATTGGTGACCATCCTGCCTGTCGTGATGAGCCTCCTTGGCAGTGTTAGCTGTTTCATCCTTGGAACCCAAGAGGAGATTCATGCACTCAGTCATTTGTTCAAAGGATCCTTCAATCCAGATCAAAGCATTATCTTGCTTGGCAAAGTGGTAGGCGGAATTGATTACTACGTGATCGGAATTGCCCTACTTATTTTCGGATATGGGATCTATGAGTTGATCATTTCTGACATCGATCCACGACTTCAAGATCTATCAAAAGAGAGGCGAAACATACTCAGCATTACCTCACTTGAATCTCTCAAGCAGAAATTGACAAATGTCATCATCGTCGCATTAATCGTAACAGCATTTAAGCTAATGATTAGCTATGAAGTGCAATCAATATCAGACATACTCCAATACTGTGGATGCGTACTCATGCTTGCGTTTAGTGCTTGGCTTGTTGGCAAAAACCAAAAAAACACATAGGGACTTCATTTCAGCCAGCCAACACCTGAAAAACATACCCCCCACCCCAAAACAGACTCAAACTGAAGACCTTGATCTTTCATTCTTTACATCTCAATATTAGCGCCCTAAACTCATTCAACACATGACCCAGAAGCGATGAAGCTGTACCCAAAAGGCACGGGAGCAGGGATTTCACTATTCATCTTGATTGTGCTCGGCATTTACGCTGTCTCTCAAATCGAAGCCATGAAGCGTGCTGCTTTCAGAGAAGGTTTTAACTGTGCAATCGACGAAACAACCCAAAGCCTTCACTCCTCCTACCAGTGCAGGCATTACAGAAAAGCCTTCAAAGAAAAAATCTAAGACTGAACGGGCGCATCACAGAGCAAGCAAGACAGGCCCTTAACGGCCTAAGGAACGATCGTGGAAGCAAAAATAACGTGCGGTAAATGTTTTCATAAAACCCTCTTTGGGTTCAAACTATCAAGGTCCTTTACCCCTAAAAAAGGCGATTTAAACACTTTCAAGCATTTCACTCGCCAGACGTTCGAAGCAAAAGATGATCCACTCACACAACTGATAGAACCTTGAAATAGCAAAGAAGGTACATCACTTAAAATCATTATGCATTCACCAGTGCATCAAAAAACCCCTGCGATTTGCAGGGGTCATAGAGAAAAGAGTTGGGTCTAAACGAGCAACATTGAATTCCTTGCTAAACGCCAAACAACTAAGGGCGCTTGCTGTTACGGATTCCCTGAATTGCCGCTGCGTAATCGGGTTGGTTGAACACACCAGAACCACTCACGATGGCGTTCGCACCAGCTTCAATCACTTTCCATGCATTAGCACCTTTGACGCCTCCATCCACTTCAATCCATGGATCAAGGCCTTTTTCATCGCACATACGGCGAAGATCACTAATTTTCTTGACTTGATTATCAATAAAGCTCTGACCACCAAAACCTGGATTCACACTCATGATCAAAACAAGATCACAGAGCTCTAAGCAGTACTCAAGCGTGTCGAGTGGAGTGCTGGGGTTAAGCACAGCCCCCGCCATTTTGCCGAGATCCTTAATTTGAGCAAGATTGCGATGCAGGTGAGGACAGGCCTCAACTTGCACAGAAATAATGTCTGCCCCAGCTTTTGCGAAGTCTTCTACATAATTTTCAGGCTGCACAATCATGAGGTGCACGTCCAAAGGTTTTTTAGTTACCGGACGCAAGGCCTCCACAATCAGCGGGCCAATCGTGATGTTGGGAACAAATCGGCCATCCATGACGTCGACATGAATCCAGTCAGCACCCGCCTCGTCAACAGCTTTGACGTCTTCACCCAAGCGGGAAAAGTCAGCAGACAAGATCGATGGAGAGATCACCAGGGGTTTGGTGCTCATGACGGAGTGCGCTAAGGGATAGGCCGATTGTAAAGAGCGCTGATACCACTGATACAGTGAGCCGCGCATCTGAGACAGAAATCCCTGCTGTTGCAGGCTTTCTCCTCAAAGCCTCTCTTTAACCCCCGCAGCACTTACGTGGATCGCACTCTCATCCAGGAAATTCTCGAGATCGTCGAGCAGGCCGCCATCGCTTCCGCCACGCTCTCCGGCAAAGGTCTGAAGGATGAAGCGGATGCATTGGCTGTTGATGCCATGCGCAAGCGCATGAATCAGATCCAAATGCAGGGCCGCATTGTGATCGGCGAGGGGGAACGCGACGAAGCTCCCATGCTCTACATCGGCGAAGAAGTCGGTACCGGCACTGGCCCTGGCGTGGATTTCGCCGTTGACCCTTGTGAAGGAACCAATCTTTGTGCCTACAGCCAGCGCGGCTCCATGGCCGTTTTGGCTGCTTCCGACCGCGGTGGTTTGTTCAACGCTCCCGACTTCTACATGAAGAAATTGGCTGCTCCTCCAGCAGCTAAGGGCAAGGTTGACATTCGCAAATCTGCGACTGAAAACATCAAAATCCTGAGCGAGTGCTTGGGTCTTGCTCCTGACGAGCTCACCATCGTTGTGATGGATCGTGCCCGTCACAAAGATCTGATCACTGAAATCCGCGCCACCGGTGCTCGTATTCAACCCATTTCAGATGGTGATGTGCAGGCCGCTATCGCTTGTGGTTTTGCTGGAACCGGAACGCATTGCTTGATGGGCATTGGTGCTGCGCCTGAGGGTGTGATCTCAGCTGCCGCGATGCGCGCACTTGGCGGACACTTCC
Source organism: Synechococcus sp. MVIR-18-1 (assembly GCF_014279835.1). Classification (NCBI taxonomy): domain Bacteria; kingdom Bacillati; phylum Cyanobacteriota; class Cyanophyceae; order Synechococcales; family Synechococcaceae; genus Synechococcus; species Synechococcus sp. MVIR-18-1. The sequence continues at coordinate 1,454,819 of NZ_CP047942.1, forward strand.
AAGGACAACTGGTGTATGACCCAGCCATTGCTCAGACATCTGAGTGGGCAGATATGACGAAGGAAGGCAATCTCGCCCGCCTCGCAGAAATGGGGATTACCGACCCCGATAAGGTGTACGAAGCCAGTGAGCTCGCCTGCGGAGAGCACGTTGTGTTCGCCGGCAGCGGCATCACAGATGGTCTTCTTTTCAACGGAGTGAAGTTCGAAACTGATTGCACCCGCACGAGCAGCTTGATCATCAGCAACCTGAACAACACCTGCAGTTTCACAAACACCATTCACATGAAGGATGGTGCTCAAAGCATCGCTTTGAACTGATTCACGCAGCAACAGAGGGATTTCTCTATGCATATCGCCGTAGTCGGCCTCAGTCATCGAACGGCTCCGGTCGAAGTGCGCGAAAAGCTCAGCATTCCTGAGCAAACCATGGAGGAATCCCTACAAAACCTGCGAAATCATGAGCAGGTGTTGGAGGCATCAATCCTCAGCACCTGCAACCGACTTGAGATTTACACCTTGGTGCGCAACCCCGATTTAGGGATTGCTGCTGTACGTGATTTTCTGAGTGGCCACTCCGGTTTGGAAAGCCGTGATCTATCTCCACACCTGTTCACCTATCACCACGATGAAGCCATCGCGCATTTGATGCGCGTGACGGCAGGACTCGACAGCCTTGTTCTTGGTGAGGGACAAATCTTGTCCCAGGTCAAGAAAATGATGCGCCTGGGGCAAGAGCACAAATCGATTGGGCCCATTCTCAATCGTCTGCTAACCCAAGCTGTCAGCACAGGAAAGCGAGTCCGTTCTGAAACCAATCTCAGCACCGGTGCTGTGTCTGTGAGCTCAGCAGCGGTTGAATTGGCTCAACTCAAACTTGGACAATCTCGCGGCCAGGATGCATTAGTAACGCTTGAAACGGAGCAGATCGCCGTTGTCGGCGCTGGACGCATGAGCCGGTTACTCCTCCAACACCTTCAAGCCAAGGGAGCCTCTGGAGTGGTGTTGCTGAATCGCACGATTGAGCGGGCCTCAGCGTTAGCAACAGACTTCCCAAATCTGCCCATTCAGTGCCGTGGGCTTGATGATCTTGATCAGTGCTTGAGCACCTGTTCGCTGGTCTTTACAAGCACAGCCGCTGATGATCCAATCATCGATGCCAACAGATTGAACGCTCTCAATCGCCGCAGCTCATTGCGACTGGTTGATATCGGCGTGCCTCGCAATATCGCCTCCGACGTGCATGCGGTATCTGGAGTGGAATCCCACGATGTGGATGATCTTCAAGAGGTTGTAGAGCGCAACCAAGAGGCCCGACAACAGGTTGCTCGAGAGGCTGAAGGGTTGCTTCTAGAAGAGAGCCGCCTTTTCCTCGAGTGGTGGGACAGCCTGGAGGCCGTTCCCACCATCAACCGTTTGAGGGCCTCGCTTGAGGAGATCCGAGTGGAGGAACTCACCAAAGCGCTGAGCCGCATGGGTCCTGATTTCTCAGCACGAGAACGCAAGGTTGTGGAGGCCTTAACCAAGGGAATGATCAACAAGATCCTTCACACCCCTGTGACTCAGCTCCGCAGTGCACAGCAACGCAGCGAGCGACAACAGGCTCTTCAGGTCGTTGAAAGAATTTTTGATTTGGAATCTGGAGCGCCCTCGCAAGATTAATTTCCTGCAATCTCCACCATCTGGCCCACGGGTTGGTTTTGAACGCGAAAAATCCAGTAAGTTTACCCGGCATAGCCGAAAGGCGGGAGCGGCATGAAGCGAGTACTGGCAATCATTCTCGGGGGAGGGGCTGGCACCCGTCTCCAACCACTCACAAAGATGAGAGCCAAGCCAGCAGTGCCTTTGGCGGGCAAATACCGCCTGATTGATATTCCAATCAGCAATTGCATCAACTCCAGCATCAACAAGATGTATGTGTTGACGCAGTTCAATAGCGCTTCGCTGAATCGCCATCTCAGCCAGACTTACAACCTCAATGCTGGATTTGGACAAGGGTTTGTCGAAGTTCTAGCGGCGCAACAGACGCTCGATAGCCCGTCTTGGTTCGAAGGAACAGCTGATGCGGTGCGCCAGTACCAAACCCTGTTTAGCGAATGGGATGTTGATGAATACTTGATCCTCTCCGGTGATCAGCTCTACCGGATGGATTACAGCCGTTTTGTGGAGCATCACCGCAGTACGGGAGCAGACCTCACGGTTGCAGCACTGCCTGTAGACGCTGCACAAGCAGAAGCTTTCGGTTTGATGCGTACCGATGAGAACGGAAACATCAAGGAGTTCCGCGAGAAGCCCAAGGGCGATTCCTTGAAGGAAATGGCCGTTGACACATCTCGCTTTGGCCTCAGCGCTGAGTCCTCTAAGGAGCGTCCTTACCTCGCTTCCATGGGCATTTACGTCTTCAGTCGTAAAACCCTTTTTGATCTCCTCGATTCAAATCCTGGACATAAGGATTTCGGCAAGGAGGTCATCCCAGAAGCGCTCTCTCGTGGTGACACCCTCAAGAGCTATGTCTTTGATGATTACTGGGAAGACATCGGTACCATCGGAGCCTTCTATGAAGCCAATCTGGCCCTAACGCAGCAGCCAACTCCTCCATTCAGCTTCTACGACGAAGCGTTCCCGATTTACACACGCCCGCGGTATTTGCCACCTAGCAAGTTCGTGGACAGTCAGATCACAGATTCGATCATTAGTGAGGGATCGATTATCAAGGCCTGCAGCATTCACCACTCCGTCCTTGGTGTGCGTAGTCGCGTGGAAAACAATGTGGTCCTCCAGGATTCATTGTTGATGGGAGCTGACTTCTTTGAATCTCAAAGCGAACGCGAAACCCTGAGAGCGCGAGGCGGTATTCCTGTCGGCGTTGGCGAGGGCACCACTGTGAAACGAGCCATTCTTGATAAGAATGCTCGGATCGGTAAGAACGTCACCATTGTGAATAAGGATCACGTGGAAGAAGCTGATCGTCCTGACCAAGGCTTCTACATCCGTAACGGAATCATCGTTGTCGTTAAAAACGCATCGATTGCCGACGACACAGTGATTTGACGACAAAGTGATTTGAGGATCGGCGCTTCCATCTCTTATCCCTGACAGAGGCGGACCAGTTCGCAGCCGATCTTTGATCCTGTGGTCACACTGACTTCAGTGAATGCAGTTTTTGATGTCCAAGTCTCACTTTGGTCTTATCGGTCTAGGCGTGATGGGCGAAAATCTTGTTCTCAATGCTGAGAGCAACGGTTTTTCGAGTGTTGTTTACAACCGCACTTATTCAAAGACAGAAGACTTTCTGAAAGGTCTTGGTGCCGGTAAAAACATTCAAGGTGCCACCGACCTGCAGGATTTTGTCAACAAATTGGAACGACCTCGCCGCATCTTGATGATGGTGAAAGCAGGGGGTCCTGTTGATGCTGTGATTGAACAGATTTCTCCTTTTTTAGACGAAGGTGATCTCTTGATTGATGGTGGCAACTCGGAATATCACGACACGGAGCGTCGCGTAGCCGAGTTGGAAAGCAAGAGCTTTGGCTTTATTGGCATGGGCGTGTCTGGCGGTGCCAAAGGTGCTCTTGAGGGTCCGAGCATGATGCCTGGGGGCACCAAAGCCTCCTACGACGCCATTGAGAGCCTCGTCACAAAAATGGCGGCCCAAGTCGAAGACGGTCCATGTGTCACCTACATCGGCCCAGGAGGATCCGGGCACTTTGTCAAAACAGTGCACAACGGCATTGAGTACGGGATCGAGCAAATCCTTGCTGAGGGCTATGACCTCATGAAGAGGGTGGGGGGCATGAATGGCACACAGATGGCCGACGTTTTTGCCCATTGGAACAACACAGAGGAGCTCGCCTCTTACCTCGTTGAGATCACAGAAGTCTGCTTGCGTACCAAGGATCCCGAGGATGGGAGCGATCTGATCGAGAAGATTCAGGACAAAGCTGGCCAAAAAGGCACGGGTTTGTGGACTGTGGTGAGCGCCCTGCAGATGGGTGCGTCTGTGCCAACCATCTACGCAGCTCTCAATGGTCGCGTGATGAGTTCAATGAAAGATCAGCGCGTCAAAGCGGAAACCGTCCTCAAAGGCCCCGCCGTCAAGTCCTTTGATTTGGGCACCCCTGCCGATGGAATGGCGCCTCTGATGGATGCGATGGTGCTCGCCTGCATGGCCAGCTACGCCCAAGGGATGGAGCTTCTGCGGATCGCTTCCGCTGAGCATGATTACAACTTAAATATGCCCTCCATCGCTCAGATCTGGAAGGGTGGCTGCATCATTCGCGCGCGACTGCTCAAGCGGATTCAGGATGCATTCACGACCGATCCGCAGCTCAACAATCTGCTCATTGATCCTTGGTTTGCCAATCAAGTCAACACCCGACTTCCTGGCTTAGCCAAAGTCGTTGCAGGAGCCGCAGAAGCAGGAATTCCCGTGCCCTGCCTGAGCAACACCCTCGACTACATCAACAGCTACCGCACAGCTCGTCTGCCTCAAAATGCAGTTCAAGCCATGCGCGACTGCTTTGGCTCACACACCTATCAACGCGTTGATAAAGAAGGCAGTTTTCACACCGAGTGGTTGGATTGATCTGAGCGATGACCTCCTATCGAATCGAACGGGCCCGAGATCCCCAGGATCTAGCTCTGCGGGCCGCTGAATACATCGCCACAGCGATACAACTGGCGCTCGATCAACGCGATCGTGCTCAGATTGCTCTGTCGGGAGGGACGACTCCCTCCAAGGCTTATCAGCGGTTAGGCCAACAACATTTGCCCTGGAATCGAGTGGATGTGTTTCTTGGAGACGAACGCTGGGTGTCTGCTGATGACGAGTCCAGCAATGCCCGCATGCTTCGCTCCACGTTGCTCCTAGCCGGCGAGCCCGCGGCAGCGGCCTGCTTTCATCCTGTTCCAACGGTTGAGCTGCCCTCGCCAGAAGCCAGTGCCGATGCTTTCGCAAAGCTGATAGCCAACAGCTGTAGTGGCGAACCACCCATCTTCGACATGATGGTGTTGGGCCTTGGTGATGACGGTCACACCGCCTCACTCTTCCCCGGCACTGACGCTCCTGAGGTTCGTGATCGCTGGACCACGATTGGACGGGGTAAGGGATTGGAGCGCATCACACTGACTGCACCAGTACTCAGCGCGTCTCGAACCGTGATGTTCCTGGTTAGTGGTGCCAACAAAAGGGAAGCCCTGCGACGCTTGCTCGATCCAGCTGAATCCCCACTACGCACTCCCGCAAAATTGGCCCAACCAGAGGCTGAAATTATTGTGCTCGCCGACGAAGCTGCCAGTGAAGGTCTTTAAATAAGCTTTCCTTGTGCAGGGTTGAGATGACCACCTCCCGCGTCTCATTCGATTCCTGGGCCACGCTCAACGACACGATCATGGGTGGGACAAGCCAAGCCGGCTGCCGCCTCACTCCTGAAGGTCTGTTACTGGAGGGTGAGGTGGTTGCTGATGGCGGCGGTTTTGTGAGCTGCCGTTCCCCCTTATTCAGACCCCCCCTCGATCTTTCGGCTTTCAGCGGCTTGCGCATAGCGATCGAAGCAGAAGGGCGAACTTTGAAATTTGCAGTGGCCTGCTCTGATGGATTGATGGGACTCACAGAAATGATTCCTGGCGGATTGCGCTGGGTGACACCCGTTCCAACAGAGGTGGAAGGAACCACTGTTGTGGAGGTTGCTTTTAAAAATCTTCAGCCCGTGGTCCGTGCCAAACCGGTGGGACTTCCTTTGCGCTTTGATGCGTCAGCAATCACGCGCTTACAAGTGCTCCATTCGCGGTTTGATGAGGCGGGATCCACCAATCCAGGCTTCCGTGCGGGTGCAATCCGACTTCTGATTCATTCGATCGAAGCCTACAAATGATCGATTTAGCAGTTGTGATTGCCCACACGGCTGATCTCTGCCGTAAGCCATACCAGCATGCTGTTGTTCCAATTCACGAGGATGAAGGACCATCCAGCATTGATGATCTCTTTGTTCGCATCGAAACCCGTGATGCGTCTGGATCTCGGATGGAGGACATGGACCTCGAACTCGAGATCTATCGAAGCGGCAGTGATGTGAATCTCATGCTGAGTTGGTGTGATCAAGCTGAGCGCCCCATGCTTTGGCAGGGGCAGCATCCCGTTTGGATGCATGGAGATAACGGCATGCGCTGCACGGCACCAGCCGACGGCCAACCCTTAGAAGCGATGGCACGACGGCTCAGAGCACAACTCGTGAGTCAATCTCGATTGGATTGATCTAACGATCTCAGCTCAAGACAATCCTGCAGCAAACATAGTTCAAACATATTAATGGCGTAGATGTCCATCAACCATGCCACTACTAATGAATCAATTAAAACCCTCCTTAAGAGAGCATTAATCAGGCTGATCTGTCACGGCACCAAGGCTCGAACTCGAAACGAGTCGAGCATATTTGCCAAGAACTCCTGTCTTATATTTAGGCTGATGCCCTGACCACATGCTGCGGCGGCGTTCGAGTTCAATCTCATTCACATTGAGTTGAAGAAGATTTTGATTGGCATCCACTGTGATGCTATCTCCCTCCATCACTAGGCCGATTGCTCCCCCAACGGCAGCCTCTGGTGCCACGTGGCCAACAACTAAACCGTACGTTCCACCGCTGAAGCGCCCATCCGTAATCAGCGCCACCTTATCCCCGAGTCCCTGACCAACAATGGCAGCAGTTGGTGCAAGCATTTCACGCATTCCAGGTCCTCCTACAGGACCTTCCTGGCGAATCACGATGACATCGCCGGCATGAATATGTTTGCCAATAATTGAAGCCAAACAATCCTCTTCGCTTTCAAAAACCCGAGCAGGGCCAGTGAGAACGGGGGTTTTAATACCGCTGATTTTGGCGACAGCTCCCTCGCATGCCAAATTTCCCTTCAGGATCGCCAAGTGGCCTTTCGCATAAAGAGGATCACTCAGTGGCCTGATCACTTCTTGTCCTTCAGGAGGTGTGGAAGGAACATTCGCCAAGAGTTCTTCCAGTGTTTTGCCTTCAATCGTGCGGCAATGGCCATGAAGCAGTCCTGCGTCCAATAGCAATTTCATCACCTGGGGAATACCACCTGCCTGATGAAGATCCACGGTGACAAAACGACCACTCGGCTTGAGATCGCAAATCACTGGCACCCGCTCTCGGATCATTTCAAAATCATCAATACTGAGATCAACGCCAGATGTGCGCGCGATCGCGAGCAAATGCAACACAGAGTTGGTGGACCCGCCCACCGCCATGATCACACTGATCGCATTCTCAAAAGCTTCACGCGTGAGTAAATCAAGGGGGCGAATATTAGATTTAATGGCTTCAACAAGAATTTCACCGGAACGGGCTGCACTCTCTGCCTTTTCCTCATCTTCAGCAGCCATCGTTGAGCTGTGGGGAAGACTCAGCCCCATCGTTTCAATCGCAGCACTCATCGTATTAGCGGTGAACATACCTCCACAGCTTCCAGCTCCTGGGCAGGCATTTTTTTCAATCGCTGTCAGCTGCTCTTCATCAATCTTCCCGCTCGTAATCTGACCTACAGCCTCAAAAGCACTCACAACAGTGAGGTCACAGCCTCCAAGTTTCCCAGGCTTAATGGTTCCCCCATACACAAAGATCGAGGGAATATTCATACGTGCCATCGCCAACATGGCGCCAGGCATATTTTTATCGCAGCCACCAACGGCCAGAACACCATCCATGCTCTGGCCATTGCATGCCGTTTCAATCGCATCAGCGATGACCTCACGGCTCACCAAGGAATATTTCATTCCCTCGGTGCCCATAGAAATGCCATCACTGACAGTGATCGTGCCAAACATCTGAGGCATTCCGCCTGCCTTTCGAGCAGCGTCTTCTGCACGACGGGACAGGGCATCCAATCCCATGTTGCACGGTGTAATCGTGCTGAAACCGTTTGCGATCCCGATGATTGGCTTGCCAAAATCATGATCACCAAAGCCAACTGCTCTCAGCATTGCTCGATTGGGTGAGCGCTGAATGCCTTGAGTAACGGCGTCTGAGCGAAGCATGGCAACGACTGGATCGCAGATGGGGACAAGCCCCAACTTACCGGCCGTGGTGGTTACGACTTGGAGCCGAGGTCTTCAAGCTGACGACGGACATCAGAGATAGCTGAATTGAGCTGCTCAACGCGATGTTCCAGTTGATCGTCACGATCGGCGTATTGATTGGCCTCAAAGGCCTCACTGCCGTCTTGCATCCTTGGCGCATAGAGCATGGAGCGCTGACGCTTGATCCGCTGACGCCGTTCTGCTTCGGTGAGCAGCCACCAACCCACACCTGCTGCCCCAATAAGGGCTCCGCTCAGGAGTGTGAAGAGTGTTCCTGAGGTGGATTCTTGCTGCCTGCTCATCGCCGCCGATGGATTTTTTCAAGCCTAGGTCGAGGGAGCTGTTCTGATTTGCAGCCTTTGAGATGTGTTGCCAATCCCTGGAGAAATCTGCCCATCTGCATTGAGTTCTTCATCAATGCAGGCGGTGTGGATGGTGAGTTCGGGGAATGTTTCACCCAGTCGTTTGAGCCCAGGGCTGGCTGTTAAGGCTGAAATCACACGAAGCCTTCGACTCTCAACACCTTTTGAGACAAGCTCCTCCATCAGCCCGACAAGCTCTTCCCCATCACTGATTTGATCGATCAGCAAAACCAGCCCAGCGTTGGCTTCAATCGTTTCAGGCAAACCACCCAGGCAGAGCTCTGCGTGGGGCAGCACTTGCCTAGCCCCTTCCCAGAGCATCAACCCGCCAGGGAGAGAAGGCACAGCAAGCAAGGGAACACCCGTTTCAATCACAGTTCCTTCCGTGAGCTCTAGGGCGGTTTGCACCTCTTCGCGGCGATGGGGGAGCCAATCCCTCAAGGCCTCATAGGTGAGCCAACGTCCCAACTCCTCAAGCGCTGTTCGGTACAGCGACGGCGGGGTCCCGGCATGGCGCAACATCGTGAGCCAGTGAGCAATCAGTGGATGGGGGGGAACAATCACCCTCAAGGTTTTGGCCATGGCACGTAGCTGGGCAGCTGTCTGCCATAACGTGAAAGTTAAGTTACGGCAGCTGCAACCTGATGCCGGCTGCATCCTTCTCTGATGCCCCTTCCCGATTTGTTCCACAAGCACCTGTTACCCGTTCTGTTCGGGGTGCTTCTTGCGTCGAGCTTGATCTCCCTTCCTCATCCTGTTCAGGCCATTACCGCCCCTGAATTACGTGGTCAGTTCGCGGTGCAAGACATCAGCAACGACATGCATGGCCGGGATTTAAAAGAAAAAGAATTTTTAAAAGCTGATCTCCGCGGTGTTGATCTCAGTGAAACCGACCTGCGCGGAGCTGTGATCAACACCTCTCAACTACAGGGAGCTGATCTTCATGGAGCCAACCTTGAAGATGTGGTGGCGTTCTCAAGCCGATTTGATGAAACCGATCTAAGCGACGCAAACTTCACAAACGCAATGCTGATGCAAAGCCGCTTTGTGGATGCGCGCATTGAGGGAACGGATTTCACCAACGCCGTGATCGATCTCACTCAGATGAAGGCTTTATGCGGTCGTGCCAGTGGCGTGAATAGTGTGAGCGGCGTGAGCACCCGCGAAAGCCTGGGGTGCCGCTGATGTCTGAACGCCTTCCCGTCACCGTGATTACCGGCTTTCTTGGAGCCGGGAAAACAACGCTGTTGCGCCATCTCTTGATCAACAGCGGCCAACGCCTCGCCGTGATGGTCAACGAATTCGGAACCGTGGGCCTGGATGGCGATCTCATCCGAAGCTGCGGCTTCTGCCCAGAGGATGAAATCGAGGGGCGTCTCGTTGAACTGAACAACGGGTGCCTCTGCTGCACCGTGCAGGACGATTTTCTACCCACGATGGAAACGCTGCTCGCTCGCGCTGATCAGCTCGATGGAATTGTTGTTGAAACCAGTGGTTTAGCTCTTCCAAGACCCCTACTTCAGGCCCTCGAATGGCCCGCAATCCGGGCCCGGGTGCACGTGAACGGTGTTGTCACTGTTGTGGATGGGGAAGCCCTGAACAACGGAAGTCCTGTGGGAGATACGGAGGCGTTGGAGCGGCAACGACAGGAGGATCCAAGCCTCGACCACCTCACGGCCATTGATGAATTGTTCGCCGATCAACTTCAATCCGCTGACCTCGTATTAGTTAGCCGTTCAGATTGCTTAGAGCCCACCGAGCTGGACAAGATCCAGCAATCACTGGTCGCCAAGATCCGAACCGGTACAACAGTGATCCCCATGACTCGCGGCCAAGTCGACCCGAGTTTGCTGCTGGGAGTGGAGCGTGAGACGTCTGCCAATCACGAGCATCATGAGCACGATCACCATGACCATGACCATGATGCGCATGATCACCACGATCACACGCATTTAGATGTTGTGGGCGGCAATGTTCGGTTTGAAGGTGTGATTCAACGGTCAGATTTTGAACGGATCCTTCCTGCATTTGTGACTGAACATCAGGTGGTACGCCTAAAAGGACGGGTCTGGTTACCTGGCAAATCCCTTCCTCTGCAAGTGCAAATGGTTGGACCCCGCTTAGAGACTTGGTTTGAAGCTGCTCCTGACCAGGCCTGGACTCCCGAAAGCCGCTCAGGAGTGGATCTGGTTGTGATTGGATTTGATCCAACTGCCTCTGAAAAACTCACAACCCTCCTGCTTGCTTCGGCTGCTTAAGGTAATGAGTGAAAGAAAATTCTCTCAGTGATTGAGCCATTGCAAGACTACTTTTTAACGAATTAATTAATTTAAACTTAGCTAGCTATAACTATAAACAAGTACAGCTTTGACTCGAAAGTCAAAGCTAATTGAGTCCATTTCTTTAGTCTTCAACAACCAATAAGCGCACATCACTGGCTTGAATCAACTGAGATAGTTCGAGTAAGTCATGTTCATGAATCAGTCCAATACATCCCAAGGTGCCGCTATTTCCATTGAGACCCACGCTTGGGTCTTGATGGATCCCAAGCACCCTTCGGCCTGTAATGAAGGTCGGTTCGATGCCGATCCAAACCGGACCTAGTTCTGGATAAGCACCTTTGGCAAGAGGCTCCACTGGCCCAAGGGTGTAACTACCTGTCGGCAGGGGAGCCTTACTGCCCATCTGATCACGGTCCGCATCCTGGCGATGGGCTCGACCGCTAACTGCATCGAAATGACGCGCCGGTTCTCCAGGAATCTCAAGCCGCAAGTCCCAGATGGGATCTCCTGTGGAACGAATCTGTCTCTTAGTGCGGTTAAGGACGAGCTGAGGCTCAGGATCCGGGATGCTGATCGGAGGCTCAAGAATCGCTAAGAGCCTTGAACTGACCTCAACAGGTTGGGGGATGTTCGGCACAAATTCGTTGGCCTGACTTGGGGCGCTGAATTCGAGACCTGCGCAGACAGCACTGAGGAGCAACACGGAAGGCGTCGCTTTGCTTGCCAGCAACTGCAAGGGCGCAGACAGAACCATCCGAAGCGATCAAAAGCGATCTTGTCTTAAGGGGTTTATTTATTGTTTTTGGAAAAAATAAACGGTTGTTCAGCTGGCCCTAATCCTGGCGCCAATCCAAGCCAGGAAGACCGGGAAGGATTGCTGGGGTATTGGAGCGATACGTCAAATAGTCGGGATGGACTCTGCAGAGGCGCTTTTCTTCTCGATGAGCCTTGCCATTGAGCACCGCAACCAAGATCAATAACAGCGCCAGGTGAAGCAGGCTTCCCTTGGCAAGGACCACACCAACGGAGCAAATCAAAACAGCTCGATAGAGAGGGTGCCGGCAATGGCGATACACCCCTGTGGTGATCAAAACGGCATTGGGCTTTGGATCAGGTAAAGGGGAAAGGCTGGGGCCTAAAGCCAGAAAACCCTGCAAGGCCAAGCCAAGCCCAACAGCAAACACCATCAACCCCGTGACATGAAGCACAACAGGCCAACTCCAAGCCTGGAGGAGCTCAGAGGGCCAGGTCGGAAGGATATGAGCGCAGATCAGAACCACTTGAGCCAACAACCACCACTCACCCTTTTGATTGTTGAGCAATCCTGACCAGCTCAGACCCCAACCCTGAAAACTCTCACGCCAATCGCCCTGCTGCCTTGGCTCCTTGAACGGAAGACCTTTGTTGTCCATGGTGATCTGCAGGGGTTAGTCCATCGGCAGGTCGCCTCGAGCGCAGACCTCACCCCAGCAAAGCGCACCCTCCTCACTCCAACTGGCCTGAACACGATTCCAAGCAGAGCGTTCATTCATCCGCATCCGCATCAAACCGCTGCCGTCATGCTCAAACTGAATTCTGTGAGCATTGAATGCCAAATTCCAACGGCTGCCCACCGGATCGGCCACAAAACGGCATGGCTCCCAAGCCTCATGGCTCCAGCGACACTCCACATCAACGGCCACCGGCTCAGCCTGTGCGAGCTGCGCGAAGCCAGGGGCGATCAGCAGAAGTGGTGTGATCAACCTGATTGTGAATCCGATGGATTGGATCACAGAAAAAGGACATGGAGACGTGGTCTGTTTTCAACGTGAATAGAAAGCGCCTGGAACGGGACTGCGGCCTGCGAAGATTTAACAATTCCTGCTCCGAGCCCGTGCCGCGTTATCAAGCTCGTGTTCTGGTGCATCTGCGCCCTTCTGTCCTCGATCCAGCCGGTGAGGCCACGCGTTCAGCTGCCAGCCGATTAGGGGTGGAAGGCATCGAACGCCTACGCATCGGCAAGGCGGTCGAGCTGGAGCTGGAGGCGTCTGACGAAGCTGATGCGCGCCAACAGGTTGAACTGTTGAGTGATCGACTCCTGGCCAACCCTGTGATTGAAAACTGGACCCTGGAACTCAAGTTGTCATGAGCATTGGTGTTGTTGTCTTTCCTGGTTCCAATTGCGACCGGGATGTTCGTTGGGCGACGCAGGGATGCCTTGGCATGCAAACCCGTTACCTCTGGCATGAGGAGACAGATCTCAGCGGCTTAGATGCTGTAGTCCTACCCGGAGGCTTTAGTTATGGCGACTATTTGCGTTGCGGAGCCATCGCCAGGTTTGCCCCAGTGCTGGAATCCCTGATCGATTTCGCGAACAAAGGCGGGCGGGTGCTGGGCATCTGCAATGGATTTCAGGTGCTCACTGAACTCGGCTTATTGCCAGGAGCACTCACGCGCAATAGCGGTCTTCATTTCATCTGCGAAGACACCCCACTCAATGTGGTGAGTGCGCGCACCCCCTGGCTCTCTCACTTAACAGCCGGAAGTGAGCTCCAACTGCCAATTGCCCATGGAGAAGGCCGTTATCAATGCAGCGAAGACACACTAAAAGCGCTTCAAGATAAAGACAGCATCGCACTGAAATACAACAGCAATCCCAATAGCTCCATTGCCGACATTGCCGGCATCACGAATCCAGCTGGCAATGTGCTCGGTTTGATGCCCCATCCTGAACGGGCTTGTGATCCAGTCACTGGATGCACCGATGGACGGAAATTGATTGAAGCTCTGATCCAGTCATCATGACCTGTCCTTATTAGTTTTGAGACAAGACCGGAAGATCGAGAACATCAGCTGATCAACATTTACTGAAGTAAATTCAACCATTGAACATATTCACTGAGCCAATAAAGCAGGACTTTATCCAGTAGATACTGGCGACAGGGCCTCTAAAAAACATAAACTATACCTAACTCCATACATTAATACAAACCTCTCTATTGCAATTTATGTTCTAAATGGGTTTTCAGGAATCACTTAAAGCTTTAACCCGCTCGAATTGGCAGACTAAAGCTCATTAGAGTTGAAGCTCTTTAATGCATCGTCGATCATTTTTAACGTTGGGAGTCCCAACGGCCGTAGCAATAGCCGTTTCATCATCCGCTAGTGGTTTAGCGGCATCGACTCAAAAGAACTCCACTCTTCACTCGTTACAAAAGGGCTCAAGGCTTCGAGCCGTTAATGCCGGAACTTGGCTCGATCCGGAAACAGACTTTGGCCCGTTGGTGGAACGCTGTGAAGCTGAGGGTTGGACCTTAGAAGTCCCAGAATCAGTAAAACGCCAATGGCGATGGTTTTCAGGAACCGATCAGCAACGAGCGGATGATCTTGAGCGTGCCTGGAACAATCCTTCCCTGGATGGTCTGATTTATGTCGGTGCTGGCTGGGGAGGCGCCAGGGTGTTAGAAGCTGGCTTTCGCTTCCCCAAGCGATCGCTCTGGACCCTGGGGTTTTCTGACACCAGCTCGATGCTGATGGCGCAATGGTCAGCTGGCTTGCAGGGCGCCATCCACGGATCCACCGCGGGACCTGATCCACAATGGGAACGGACGGTCCGCCTCCTGAAAGGGGAACTGGTCGCCCCTCTGCAGGGGCGTGCGGTTCGCGCCGGGGTGGCCAGAGGTCCGCTCGTGGTGACCAATCTCACGGTTGCGACCCATTTGATTGGGACACCCTGGTTCCCTGATCTACGCGGATCCATCCTGGTGCTGGAAGATGTTGGAGAGGCTCCCTACAGAGTGGATCGCATGCTGACGCAGTGGCGCAGCTCTGGCGTGCTCCGTGGCCTTGCTGGGGTAGCAACGGGACGATTCAGCTGGAAAGGGGAGGTCGAACCAGGTGATTTTTCAATGGATGGGATCCTCGAGGAGCGACTCTCTGATCTAGGCATCCCCTTGGTCATGAATCTGCCCCTTGGGCATGGACTTCCCAACATGGCTCTCCCCCTTGGTGCAGCAGCAACACTCGACGCCAATCAAGGAACGCTGAAACTCATTCCTGATCGAGCACATGAATGAAGCCATCAAAAAAGGGGGCTGATGCCCCCCCGATTGGTTGGTTTTGACCGAATAATCAGGCAGCAACTGCTGTCTTGGGGTCAAGGGTGCCTTTTGCATAAAGGCCGGAATAGAAGTTGATGTCGCGCTGCTTGATCTTGCTGGCGTTACCCGCAGCCCAGAACTGCTGGAAGCGATCCAAACAAACCTGCTTCATGTACTTACGAGCCGGCTTGTTGAAGTGCCGAGGGTCGAAGTTGGCAGGATCAGCCATGGCTGCTTCTCTTACGGCAGCCGTGAAAGCCAAACGGCAGTCGGTATCGATGTTCACTTTGCGAACACCATTACGGATGCCTTCCTGAATTTCTTCCACGGGAACGCCGTAGGTCTCAGGAATCGCGCCGCCGTACTTGTTGATCATTGCCAACCATTCCTGGGGAACGGAGGAGGAGCCATGCATCACCAGGTGGGTGTTGGGGATGACTTTGTGAATTTCAGCGATGCGGCTGATAGCCAGCACTTCACCCGTGGGCTTGCGGGTGAACTTATAAGCACCGTGGCTGGTACCGATAGCGATAGCCAGGGCATCAACCTTGGTCTTGGCCACAAAATCAGCAGCTTCAGCAGGATCGGTTAGCAACTGATCCTTAGAGAGCTCACCTTCGAAACCATGGCCGTCCTCGGCTTCGCCTTTACCGGTTTCAAGGGAACCAAGGCAACCCAGTTCACCTTCAACGCTCACGCCGATGGCATGGGCAACGTCCACCACTTCCTTGGTGACGTTGACGTTGTAGTCGTAACTCGCAGGAGTCTTGGCATCAGCCTCAAGAGAGCCGTCCATCATCACGGAGGTAAAACCGTTAGCCGCCGCTCCGAAGCATGTTGCGGGGCTATTGCCATGGTCCTGGTGCATCACGACAGGGATGTCGGGATAGGTCTCAACAGCCGCCAGGATCAAATGACGCAAGAAATTCTCGCCTGCATAAGCACGAGCTCCACGTGATGCCTGCAGGATCACAGGAGAGTCAGTCTCGTGAGCCGCCTCCATGATCGACTGCACCTGCTCAAGATTGTTGACGTTGAAAGCAGGGATGCCGTAGCCGTTTTCCGCGGCATGGTCGAGCAGAAGTCGAAGCGGAACGAGCGCCATAGTGAAGTCCTAACGAAGGCAGATAAACGGACATGTGTCCGTAGCCGCGCGACTTTACAGTTGAGTCGTGTGAATGTCACGACACTCCGTGGCAGAAAGCACGCCGGAATGTCAGCAAATGATGGGTCAGTAGGTGTATCCAGCTACAAAAAGCTGCTCGTCCGATGACGGCTGAGAGCCGGGGACGTAACGCCCCTGTGAGGCCTCAGAGTTCGCTTTCGCCCGCGCAAACAACGCTGCCTGGCCTGCCTCTTTGTCCTTACCAGCCCATGCCTTCAGGCAGGAATGCTGCAAGGCACGTCCATAGGAAAAGCCAATATTCCATTGCGCTTTTCTTGAAATTGTATTCATGTTGTTGAGGTACACCGACGCCGCTTCTTCACTCAAACCACCTGATAAAAAGACAATTCCAGGAACACTGGCAGGAACACAACGCTCCAGTGTTCTCACGGTCATTTCGGCAACGATTTGGGGATCTGATTTCTGCGCACAATCGGCTCCTTGAATCGTCATCGAAGGCTTGAGAAGAGTTCCCTCAAGAAGAACTCCGTTGAGCTGACAAGCGAAGTACACCTCCTTAAGGATTTGTTCTTGCACCGCTGACGTGACTTCAATGGAATGATCACCATCCATCAAGATTTCAGGCTCAATGATTGGCACAAGACCTGATTCCTGAACGGAACGTGCATAACGCGCTAGGCCCCATGCATTTTCACGAATGGCCAGATCAGAGGGGCATCCATCAGCCGTGATCTGCAGTACGGCGCGCCATTTTGCAAAACGCGCACCTTGGGCGTAATAATCTGCCGCTCGTTCTACCAAGCCATCCAGACCCGTACAAACGGTTTCTACGGACTGGGCACCAGGCAATGGGCGAAGACCCTTATCAACTTTGATACCAGGAACAATTCCCGCTTTGTTTAACTTCTGAACCATTGTTTCGCCATCGAGATGACTCTGAAACAGGGTTTCTTCGTACAAGATTGCGCCACTAATAAAATCACCAAGACCTACTGTTGTAAACAGCATTCCTCGATAGGCCTGGCGATTAGTCTCAGTATTTTCAACTTGGATTGCGCCTAGTCGCTTACCGATAGTCTTTGTGGACTCATCAACAGCAAGAATCCCCTTCCCCGACACTGCCAAAGAGTTGGCTGTTGCAATTAATTCTTTGGAGTATGTGGAAAGAGACATAGGGACGACGCAACAACAAAGAAAGTCTCAGAATTTTACACACCTAATCGTGGTAAGAAACAAAAACTTATTACCCCAGCATGTATCAAAAACTCTAGAAAATACGATTACTTGTTGGTCAATCTGTTACATCTGATCGGATCATTGAATCGATTGATCACATGCTTGCTGACTGATCAACCCCTCTGAAAGGCCAGGCACCATGGGAGCACCGGTTTGAATGCTGTGAGCCCACCAGCTCTGAATGCGGGCCACCGGTGCCACACGGCCATCACTCCAGGTCGTGGGGAAGATGAACTCAGCGTCCGCTTCAATATTGCGGGTGGGTTCTCCCATGGGCGTATGCCACAGCCCAAAGCCATGGACATAATCCTTTTGGTTCGCGCTACCGAGAGTGAGGCTCCCATCAGATCCGTAGATCTCGAGCCAGCAGCCTCGGCCGTTGCGAGCCACAGACGCCAAATTGACCTGAGCTGGAACCCTCTGGTCCGTGCGGCCCTGCCAATCAAGTTGCATCTGAATCAGGGAAACATCTTCGGCATCAACGGAAGCCATGCCTCCGCTGGGATGAGGACGCTCCTTGATCGACACGCTATTGAGACCTTGGACGGATCGAATCGGTCCGACTAACCAAGCCAGCATGTCGAAGGCATGGGTACCAAGGGCACCCAGCACACCACCACCAGCATCCCGTTGGGAATACCAGCTCCAAGGTCGGGACGCATCCGCACGGCTGCTCATCAACCAGTCGAGTTTCACTAGCCAGGGAGTGCCGACAGCACCTGCCTCCAACATCCTGGCGGCCTGCATGAACAGAGGCACGGCCCGGTACTCATAATCCACCGCAACACTGAGCCGGTTTTGGATGGCGACGCGTTGGAGCTCTGCCACCAATTCAGCCTTGAGAGCAACAGGCTTTTCAAGCAACAAGTGTTTGCCCGCTTTCAGCGCTTGAAGGGCCAAGGCAAAGCGTGGCTCCGGAGGGGTGGCAATGATCACGGCTTGCACGCGAGGGTCGCTGAGCAAAGCCTCCCAATCGTCATAACCAGGGAGATTGTGCTCAAGGCAGGCCTGATCTAAACGTTCCCGACGGGGATGCCAGAGCGCCACCGCCTGGAGATCAGGTTGAGAGGCAAGGGCTTTCAGATGAACCGATTCACCAAAGCCGAGACCCGCAATTGCCACTCCAATCGGGGAAGGGCTTGAGGATGAAAGAGCCATAAGGGAAGCGTTGGGATCAGGAAAGCGACAAAAGCTCGTCCGATGAGCACACACCGGAAAGAACACCGTCGATCAAAGGATCGGAACCAGAAGGTTGCCATTCGGCCCTGAATTGGGGCAATCCATTCTTTTGCTTGTCTCGATACAGCTGCTGGCTGCAGTCGATCTCCATCACGACCAGCGTTCCCAACGCGGGGCTGTCATCCTCCTGACGCAAGCTGTAGCGGCTCAGCACTGACACGGTGCCATCCTTCTTCAGACGCAAACTCCCGGCGTCCCACCATTGCTGTCCCTCCGTACTAGATGGCACTTCGCGCCATTCAACCTGACCCGCAACAACAGGAGCGGTGCAAAGGATCAGAGCTAAAGCAACAGCAGCCAAGCTCCGAAAACATGAAGACAAAACCTGAATCATGAGCTAGCAACCCGAGATTCACAGCCATGCAATCTGAGCAGACTCGCAAGAGTGGAACGCAATTGCGTACGCGGAACAATCGAATCAACGAATCCGTGGTCTTGTAGGTATTCGGCGGTTTGAAAATTATCCGGTAATTTTTCGCGCAGCGTCTGTTCAATCACGCGACGCCCAGCAAAGCCAATCAGAGCTTTTGGCTCCGCCAAAATCAGATCACCAAGCATCGCAAAACTTGCTGTGACGCCCCCAGTGGTGGGGTGAGTGAGTAAGGGCATGTACAACACGCCAGCTTCACGGTGGCGTTCCAAAGCTCCGGAAATCTTGGCCATCTGCATGAGGCTGAGCATTCCCTCTTGCATCCTTGCTCCACCCGACGCACACACAATGAGGAGTGGCAGCTTTTTGGCGGTTGCTGCTTCCACCAAGCGAGTGATCTTTTCACCGACCACCGACCCCATCGAACCGCCCATAAAACGGAAATCCATCACGGCAAGAGCCATAGGAATCCCCTCGACCTCACAGAGTCCAGTGATGACACCATCACGAAGCCCTGTACTGGCCTGCGTTTCGCGCAGTCGATCCGCATAGGCCCGGCGATCTTTAAAGCCCAATGGATCCGTGGGTTGAAGCTCTTGATCCATCGCCACAAAAGTGTTGGGATCCACCAACACCGCAATGCGCTCGGTGCTATCGATGCGGTGGTGATAGCCACAGTTGCTGCAAACGCTGGCGTTGCTCAGCAGATCCTTGCGATACACCACCTGACCGCACTCGGGGCACTTGCTCCACAGGCCATCCCCTTCATCGGGTTCTTGATTCACCTTGCCGACGTACTGACCCTTACGGCGGTCAGCGAACCAGTCGAACAAACTCAAGGTTGATTACTCCTTAATGGCAACAGCAGATCTCAGTTGGCATTGGGGCTTTCGGTTTGTACGAGCGCCACATTGGGGAGATCCGAGGGAACAAATAATCAAGCCAAGGGCCTGAATCTTGCACCAACCACATCAGGCTAGGACAGGGATGTTGCAATCTCTCTGCACAACAGACATTGAGCTGATTTCTGTTCTTTTAAAGGCCACCAAACAGGCTGAACCATTGCTGCCCCCACCACTCAGAACCTCCGATCCAGGTCAGCCAGATGCCAAGGGCAATAAAAGGGCCAAATGGGAAGGGTTGTCTCGGCCCTAAGCGTCCAGAGAGACGTCCAACCGTGCCAAAGAATGCGCCGCTAAAAACGGCGATTGCTAAAGCAACCAAAACACCTCCCAAGCCAAGCCAAGCGCCTGCGACAGCTGCCAATTTGGCGTCACCAAGTCCGAGAGCAGGTTGGCCAAGCATGCGCTCCGCGAGAGCGCTTAATCCCTCGAGCGCCAGCAATCCCGCTGATGCCGCCAACAGATGATTGAGAAGCACGGAACTGGCTTCTGGAGCAGGGATCACCAGATAGAGAGCCCCGGTGAAGGCAAGGCCGAGCAACACGCCGATCCGGCAAAGAGGTTCGGGGAGCCAGAGATGGTCGATATCGATCAACACCAGTGGCAGCAGCACACTGATTAGAACAATCCCCGCCAGCAGATTGAGCAACGCCAGGCCTAATTGATCCGAAGCGGCGAGCAATCCATGGCCCCACAACGCGCTCAACCAAAGGAGGGCGCTAAAAAATTCCACGAATGGGTAGCGGCTTGAGATGCCTTGGTGGCAATCGCGACAACGTCCCCGAAGCCAGACCCAGCCCAACACCGGCACATTGTCGTGCCAGCGCACCGCCTGACCACACTTTGGGCAGTGGCTGCCAGGCCAAACCACTGATTCTTCGCGAGGCAATCGCCAGGCCACCACATTGGCGAAACTACCCACACACGCACCAGCCACCACAAGGATCAGACCCAGCACACTTGTCAAAGCCCAGACCCCCTGGGTCGGTCTCGCCAACCACGCGGACGCCGCAATCGTCGACCGATGAGATCGATGCTGATGAAATGTTCTTGAAGCAACAGTGTGGGGCTTGCGAACACAACCCTGCCCTCATCTAACCGCTCATTCACAACAACACCCATCGGTTCCAGCTGCTGCCCAGACTCAGTTAAGAAGCGGAAGTAGATCCGTCGTGCCAACGCGATCAGACGACGACTATCCACTCTGTCCCAACGCGGTGGAGCAGTTGTTGATCCACTGGCACCTGCAATCTCAAAGGAGGGAGAGGACAAAAAAAGGACCCACCTGATCATTCAGATGAGTCCACGATAGATGTAATCGCTCGATGTGTATCAAGCAAAGCAATCAGGAGAGTTTGCTTTGGTCTTCAATCATGCGATGAATGATGGGGGTCAAGATGAGTTCCATCGCGAAGCCCATTTTCCCTCCATTCACAACAATGCTGGTGGGACTGCTCATGAAGGAGTCATGAATCATGCTCAGCAGGTAGCTGAAATCAATGCCCCACTTCTCACGCGCTCCCTTGCGGAAGTGAATGATCACAAAACTTTCATCAGGCGTTGGGATATTGCGACAGATGAATGGGTTGGAGGTGTCAACCGTGGGCACCCGCTGAAAATTGATGTCCGTGAGGCTGAATTGGGGACAGATGTGATTGATGTAGTCCGGCATGCGGCGCAGGATCGTGTCCACGATCGCTTCGGCTGAATAGCCACGCTCGGCATTGTCACGCTGAATCTTTTGGATCCACTCGAGATTGGTGATCGGAACCACACCTACGAGGAGATCGGCGAGGGACGCCACGTCGTAGCCGTCTCCGACAACGCCACCGTGGAGGCCTTCATAGAACAGGACGTCGGTGCCACCAGGAATGTCTTCCCAGGGGGTGAACTGACCTGGATCCAAGCTCACGCCAAGGCGAGCATTGTGTTCAGCAGCTTCTTCTGGACTGTGGAGGTAATAACGCTTCTGACCTCCACCGGTTGCGCCATAGACGCGGAAGAGCTCTTCGAGCTTGTCGAAGAGGTTGGCTTCTGGACCGAAGTGCGAGAAATTCTCACCCTTCGCAAGCGATTCAGACATGGCGGTCTTCATCGCCATCCGCTCGAAGCGGTGGTAGCTATCGCCCTCCACCACTGCAGGAGTGATGTTCTCCCGAGCGAAGATGTGCTCAAAAGCCCTCTTAACAGTGCTGGTGCCTGCACCTGAGGAACCCGTGACAGCCACGACGGGGTGACGCTTCGACATCGACGGAGGAAGATCTGGCCCGATGAGTTTGGCAGGTCAAAGGGCAAATTCCACATATTTCCTGCCAGGTTGCATCACAGTGTCTTGAGAAGTTCCTCCCCCATCGCCTGACAGCCCAGGGAAGTACAGCCTTCAGACATCAGATCTCCAGTGCGGAATCCGGCTGCCAAAACGCGATCCACAGCATGTTCCAGATCGTCCGCAGCTGCGTTTTGCTTGAGACCAGTCCGCAACATCATCGCTGCGGAGAGCACCATGGCCATTGGATTGGCCTTGTCTTGACCAGCGAGGTCAGGAGCTGAACCATGAACGGGTTCATACAAACCAGGCCCTTCGCTTCCCAAAGAGGCTGAGGGAAGCATGCCGATCGAGCCGGTGAGCATGGCCGAAATATCGCTGAGAATGTCTCCGAAAAGATTGCCCGTGAGCACCACATCGAACTGGCGAGGATCTCTCACCAGTTGCATCGCCGCATTGTCCACATACAGGTGACTGACATACACTGCGGCGTACTCACCTTTCATGCCCTCCACGCGATCACGCCACAGTTGGCTGACATCGAGCACATTGGCCTTATCCACCGAGCAAAGCTGCCCGCGACGCTCACAGGCGAGCTTGAACGCCACCCTGGCGATTCTGTCGACCTCTGAATCCGAGTAGGTCATGGTGTTGAACGCTCTCTCTTCGCCATCGGCCTGCACACGACCTTTCGGCTTCCCGAAATAAATACCTCCGGTGAGCTCCCTCACCACCATCAGATCCACCCCTTCCACAACTTCAGGTCGCAGGCTGCTGGCACCAATCAGGGCTGGAACAATCTTGACTGGACGGAGATTGGCGAAGAGCTCCATTCCAGAGCGCAGGGCTAGCAATCCACTCTCAGGCCGTTGTTCACGTGGCAAGGCATCAAATCGAGGGCTCCCGATCGCTGCAAGCAAGACGGCATCGGCTGCCTTACAAGCTTCAAGGGTGCTCGCCGGCAAGGGTTCACCAGTGGCATCGATGGCAGAGCCACCAATCGGCGCTTCACTGAATTCGAGCGTGAACCCATGTCGAACCGACACGGCTTCCAGGAGCTGCCTCGCCACGGCAGTGATCTCTGGACCAATGCCGTCACCCGGAAGCAAAACAACGCGATGCTGTGGCATTGGGTTTCAGAGGGAGGAACCAGAGAGGCTACTGAGTGGCTTTCTTAAGTTCGCGAATCTGTTTCGCCATCTCAGGCAATTTGCTGAAGGCTGCTGAACAACGCAGCCAAAGCCTGTTGGGAATAGCCGGATAGCCACTCACCACTTCACCGGGCTCCACCTCACCATGAATCCCGCTCTTGGAACTCGCGATCGCACGATCACCAATCACCGCTCGGTTGGCCACACCAACCTGTCCAGCCAAAATCACCCCATGTCCAAGGCGAGCGCCGCCCGCGATACCCACCTGCGAGGCCAGGGCACAGCCCCGGCCGGTGACAACGCCATGACCGATTTGCACGAGATTATCGATCTTTGTTCCCGCACCAATTCGGGTTTCACCTACAGACGGGCGATCAATCGTGCTGCCGCAACCCACTTCAACACCCTCCTCAAGGATCACCAGACCGGTTTGAGGCATTTTTCGCCAACCACTAGCAGTCGGAACAAATCCAAACCCCTCTGAGCCCACCACCGCGTTGGAGTGAACCACGCAATGGTTGGCTAAACGCACTCCTGGGTGAAGCACCGCATTGGCATGCAATTCACAGGACTGACCGACCCTCACATCGCCATAAATCACAACACCGGCATGAATGGTGCTGTTGGCACTGATGCGTGTGTCATCGCCAATACAAACGTGAGGGCCAATCGAGACCCCAGCATCGATCTGAACCCGGTCACCGATCACCGCAGAAGGATGAATGGTTGCTTCTGTTCTGGGCCGAGGATGCAGACGCTCGAGAGCTTCTGCGAAGGCCAAGCGAGGATCACGCATCACGGCCCAAGCCAGACCACGCTGCTCTGCCATGGCCTTGAGGTCATCCTGATTGGGAATCAAAACGGCGCCAACATGGCTGGTTTCTAAGCTCTGAATCAGAGCGTTGCCCTTTTCAAGGAAGCTGAGTTGATCGGCACCGGCTCTCTCCAAAGATGCAGCACCACGGAGCTCAGGATCACTGCTGAGCTGATGCTCCAGCAGACCTGCCTCTCCGTCCTTAAGGACGGCGATTAACTGGCTGAAACGCATCGATTCAGGGGTCTGGTTGGCGGATCGTAGGCGTGCTGAGGACAAGCACGTCTCGATGCACCACAACAGGCGAGCTCCCTTGCCGATCAGTCCGCGCTGGCTCATGAACAAGACGTCGAAGCGCCTCACTGCTCAGGGAGCTCAAGCCACGGGCCATTTCATGGCCTTCCTGATCGAGGATCCGTACGGGTTGATTGGCCTGAAACTCTCCTGTTAAGTGCGTAATGCCAACCAAAAGCAACGAGGCGCCTTTGTCGCAAAGCGCTTGGCAGGCACCACCATCGATGTGAAGGCTGCCTTGGGGTTGCAAGGCATGGGCCAGCCAGCTTTTGCGATGACCCAGGGGCTGAGGATGGGGATGAAAGACCGTGCCTCCACGCCCCCCAGCCAGCATCGTTTCAAGCGTGTGCTGATCATGACCATCCGCCAGATGCACGGTGATTCCACTCGCGGTGGCAATCCGAGCGGCCGCGAGTTTGGTGGTCATCCCGCCGGTTCCCCAACGACCTCCATCTCCTGCGCCCTGTTCAAGCGCCTGCAAGTCTGCTGGGTGATGCACGTCCGAAATCGGACGAGCGGAGGCATCACTGCGCGGATCAGCGGAATAGAGCCGGTCGATATCGGTTAACAGGATCAAATCATCCGCATCAATCGCTGCTGCCACCAAGGCTGAGAGCGTGTCGTTATCGCCAAAACGCAGCTCAGCGGAAGACACCGTGTCGTTTTCATTAATGACGGGTAAAACCTTCCATTCGATCAACTGGTGCAGGGTTGCCGAAGCGTTCTGATAACTGCGACTGTCGGCTAAGTCAGATCGGGTGAGAAGAACCTGCGCAACGGGGATGCCATGGGCGGCCATCGCGTCTTCGTACAGAGCCATCAGATGGCCTTGACCGATCGCCGCGGCCGCTTGAAGACCTCTGAGCGTGGAGGGTCTTGTCTTCAGGCCTAGGCGCTGGCATCCAAGTCCAACCGCACCACTCGTGACTAAGACAACACGATCACCCCGCTGAAGACATTGGGCGAGATTCAGGCATAGAGCTGAAATGGCTTCAGCAGTGCTGCGAGCTTCCGTGCTGCGCAGCAAACTGGTTCCAACCTTCACGACCCGCAGGCTCATGCCTGGCCTGCTCCAAGCCATCGAGCGAGTTGTCGCTCCAACACTTGAACGCGATCGTGACGACAGGGCGTTCCGTCTGCACTTAGGGGTCTCACCAAAACGGTATAGAGACCAAGACGGTTTCCTGCAAGAACATCCGTAAACACGCGATCCCCAACCATTGCGATCTGCTCTGGCTTGAGATCGAGGGTCTCCATCACACGTCGGATCGCACCGCGACGCGGTTTAGCTGCTGAGCTGGTGAAGCCAATTCCAAGCTGCTCAGCCACAGCCCCAATCCGCTCGCGGGAGGGATTGTTACTGATCAAATAGAGATGCGTATGGCGTTGAGCCGATTGGGCCCAGCGAAGGACAGAGGCAGGCAACGCCACATCACGTCCTGGAAGAAGGGTGCGATCAACGTCAAGCAATAAGGCTTTGATCCCTCTGCCAAGCAAGGGTTCCAACGGAAGATGGGCCAGCGTTAAGCCTGGATCCCAATCAGGTCGCAGCCAATCACGACGCATCACTCGGAGAGCTCACGCTCATCAAGCTCAGCCTCGATTCGAGGTTGAATTTGATCGAACTCATCCCCTTCCACCAAAACTGCTGCGCCATCATCCATTCGGGCTACAACAAAGAAGGGATCTAAAGGGATGTAGAGCCCATATTCCAATTCATCGACCAAAAAACTCACCAGCAATTCATAGGTCTCCGATTCATCGTCACCCGCCTCATCCTCATCGAGATCTTCAGGATCGGGCTCATCGAGCTCACCATTCACCGTGAGGGTGACTGCGGAGCGGACAAGGGTGAGGTCATGCTCTTGAAGAACCACATCAGCCACCGAGAGAATCGGTTCATTGCTTGTGATGCTGTCGATGACTTCAGGCTCATCTCCATCCTTCAACCTGAACAAACAGACCGGAGTATCGACAGGGGTCAGTAACGCGTAATCCTTACCATCGAGTGGGATGAGCTGCTCTAGGAAACAAAGAAGATCACGGCCTTCACTGTCTTTAACCAGCAGCGTTGGCACGTCTCCGCTGTTGTTAGGCCCGCTAGAACTCATTGCTAAAGAATCAATACCCTCAGGATCCTTCATCGCCGTCCGTCTTGCTAGCAGACGGGGTCGCCATGTCGACCGGTTCAGGCTCTGGCCCATCAGCGAGCCATTGCTCAAGGAGGAGTGAAGCGGCAGCACTGTCAAGTCTTCCGCTGCGATCCCCTTGCAAGCCATGACGTTCGGCCGCGGCCCAACTACTGCTGTGTTCATTCACGAGCGCCAAAGGCAGTTTTAAAGCCATGGCCAGGCGCTGACCGTAACGCTGGCAATGGGCTGCTTGCTCTGTGAATTGACCTTCTGCATCAAGGGGTAAACCCACAACCAGGCCCTGCACGCGACGGGTCAGGCAAATCTGTTCCAAATGCCCAAGGTCTTGCTTAAACGCTCTGCGTAAAAGAGCTGGGAGGGGGCTCACCGTGATCCCCAGAGCATCACACCCTGCCAAGCCGATGCGCTTGCGCCCCACATCCAGGCTCAACATCGAACGGGGAGATGGACTCACGATGAGCGCTCACGACCCAGTGATGGCGTCGGCAAGGGCGGCTGTTGTGGTTGGAGACGACCCAGCATCGATTCCAGAGGACGGATACCACTGAGCTCTCGGCTACCAAGCTTGCGCCAGAGACTGCGGCCCAGGACGAGTTGGGTTTGCTGCGACTGGAATCCACAACGCTGAACGATGGACTGGAGACGGGCATCATCGTCATCAACCAGGAGTTCAGGGGTTGGTTGAAGTCGGGACAAACGCGCCAAAGCGGGAGGCAAGGCATCCTTGAGGCGATCATCCCAGGCCAAACCTCGCAACAGTTCAAGCCTTGGTCTGGCAAAACCAGAGGGTCTGGCAACAAGTCCTGCCAGCACCTGATTTTGATCGGAATCGATCCGCTCTAAGAGGCCGCAACCCTTCGCGCGTTGATCGACAAGGTCCTGCCATTGGCGATCAAGAATTTGGCGATGATGCGTTGAACAACAGGCTTGCTCGAGAGCGAGCAGTTGTCTTGCGGTGCTCTTGTCGAGAGCGCTCCAACGACAATGAGGTGGCATCTCGGAGGTTGGTATCCCTGAGAGGGAGGAGGGATCAAGCCGCCAAACCCCAAACCTCCTGAGCGGTTGAAATCCCAGTTCACGAACCAAATCAAGCTGGTCTTGATCGTTGCTATCGCAGCGGATCAACCAACTCTGTGAACGGGCGACCCCATCGCTAAGCGCTTCATGAAGCAACCTCCGGATCACAGAAATCCTGCTCGTGCCCGTTGGTTCCTGCCGTTCCTCGAGTTCGAGTTGCCAACAGCTGCTACGGCGGTTTAGAGAGCGCAAAACCACAATAGAGAGCAATCGCTCAGCCCTTGCATCGTCTTGCTCCAGAGCGACCAGCACCCGCAACTTGCGGAGCAGCCAAGCCTGGGGAATCATGGCTTGCGGTTGATCGGCCCATTGGTTCGATGAACTGATCTGAGCAGATGTCAACAGCAAGCGCAAATGGGATGCGTTGAGAGCTTCCACCCGAGGAGAGCTGCCGGATGCTTGATCCACATCGCGTCCGCTGTAGATCATTAATGTATCGCTCACCTCGAGCAGCCGAGGATTTAGGCAGGTCGAACCAACACAAGGGGGGTCCGTTCGTTGGCATTGCCAGCAGGGTTTGGCTTCAGGGCACGGTGAAGCAATGCTTCATCGCAACCACGACTGGAAGCCAGCACTTTGACTCGACCTAGATCATTGACATCAACGATCGCCACCGCAACGCCAAGCGTCTGAGCGGCAGCATTGCAAAGCTCTGCTGGAGAATCCGGACCAAGAACAATGGTTTGGTCATAGGGAGGTGTGGTGCCGGTGATGTCGTCAATCAGTCGTGCTTGGTCACCGGCAAGTCGATAGAACCAACCCTTCTGACCCAAGAGTTTTAAAACGAACCCCACACTCCAAGCCACCAAAACGCGTGTAGGACCAACCTGATCGATCAACGTTTGAAGGCCGCAGGCTGTTGCCAAGCTGCTCGTGGGATGAAACACACGGCACAGCAAGCGGGCAATCCAACTTGGCTGGACCGTGGAGGGATGAGCGTATCGGCCCTGAATCACAGCAACAGGAGTTTCCCCAATCGTGAGGACATCTCCGGGCTGAATCAGACCACCTGCGTAGTGCCTCAGCACATCAACCGTGTCATCTAAGGGACCCAGCAAGTGCGTTTTGATGGGCAAAACCGCGCAGCCATCTCCTTGACGGAAGGAAGCATCAGCCAGCTGGAGCGGTTCGGGTTGACGGGTTGGAACAACCATCCCTTGACGGCGATGTAAGCGGCCAAACGGCCCGTAATTCACCCAGTGCACATCAACCCAAACGCTGTCGACGCGATCGTTGATCGCGACCTCTTGATCCGAACTAAATGTGAGTTGCACCTTCACCTGAGTGCTCTTGCGGCCTTTCACGATGTAAGCGGCCCAATATCCATCCGGGCGGGCCTCCTCATCGGGGTGATGCGGAGTGATTTTGGTCTGAACGTTGACAGAACTCAGGTCGCTATTCCCGAGCAATGTGGGGTCCACTCCAAGCTCTGGAACCATCACTTCCATGCGCTGATGCGGATTCGTGATTGTCAACCAACCCTCAAGAACGAGGCTTTTTGGCGTGTGTTGCACTTGCCAATCGTGGGCGCGTAATTGAAGGGGTGACGAAGGCCTGAGCCTGTGCCGCGCCTCAATCCAAAGCACACCGATGCCGAGCAGGAGCAAGATCAGCAACAGCGTGCACATAGGAAAACGGTCAGCTGACCGGAAACAATCAAGCAGCGTAAGGCGTTCCGGTGGATTGATCAGCGCGACATCACTTCTGTATTGAGCTCGTTGAAACTGATTGTGATGCTGCCCTCGGAAGGTGCCTCAATTCCAGTGGCTGCACTGACGGCAGCATTGATGACTTCAAGAGGAACCTGTCCATCCTCATCGAGCAAAACCGTGCCTTTGCCATCGATGACGACGACCTGCGGAATGGTGCCATGCCAATAGGTCGCTGGATCGGATGGGTCTTGGCTGTCATCTCCCTGAAAGGCATCGGTGGTGAAGGGCAACAGTTCCACCTCTCGCCCCCACAAACGCTGCAGTTCAGACACAACAGGCGCAAAAATCTTGCTGGTACTGCTGTCATCCAAATAGAAGACGATCACGCTGGTGCGTTCTTTCTCTAAAGCGTCCTTCAGGGTTGTAGCGGGTGGGACCAGTGATCCATTGCCTGCATACAACGCAAAAATATTGCCGTCGTAACTATCGGTGTCCCTAGCTGCCTCGGCTGGGCCTGCAATCAGCAGCAAGCACAATCCCGCAGCGAATAGAGAACGCAGGACCGGGCGCATGATGCTGAGCAAAGGCATGGTGCTGAACAGTGGATGCAGCATTCTGACCGCTTGGATCAGCTGCGGTTGAAGCTGCGGCCCATCCCTTGAGCGATACCTCGACCCACCAGTCCGATCGCTCGACCAATCACTTGGGTCAGGACCACCGCTAACAGATCACCCACTCTGCGGACCAGAAGTTGAACCTGAGGAGCCAAGGCATCCCGCGCTTCTAGCAGAAGAGCAACCTGTTGTTGCCACCAGCCGAGACGACGCAACTCTTCGTCTCTGGGTTCCATTAACAACAGCGGTGCGATCGTTCCGTCATTGAGCTGATACAGAAGACGCTGGCTTTCGTACAGGCGAATCGGACGTTGAATCCAAGCTTGCCAGCGAGACTGGGTGTTGAGTTGGTTGCGTAGACGTTCCAGCTCTCGGGTGGAAATCAAGCGTTGATCTAATAAGTAGCGTCTCAACTCAGGCCAGTCTCCGCAAACGCCAAGCAGCTCAGATCCAATCAGTTCGGCTGTGCGCACCAACCAATTGCTCACCAACGTTTCGAGCTGCAGCAACGCGCGGGGATCATCGGCAGGCAGCAATTGCCCATCGACCAAAACGGGCTGATCGTCAAGAAAAGGGGCAAGCATCCGCTTTGGATTCGGCAGTTCCTCATCGATGTCTTCCAGCTCTGTATTCAGAACCAGGTGATCGGCCACGCCGCTGAGTTCCTCTCCCATAGGAAGGCGTACGTAATGGCCCGCCATCGTGCACAACGCCTGCTTGCGCAATTCCGGTTGCAAAGCCTGCCAGTGCTCCGAGAGCGCGCGATCCGACCGCTTTTCAGCGGAAGCCTGCTGATCCAAACGCAACCTTTGCAGCACAGCGTTGAGCTGTCGCAACAGGGCAAGCAAGAGCTCGCGTCGTCGCTCAGGGTGGAGACCTTCAATCGCCAGCATCTGACCGGTGGCGTTGCTTAAACCTCCCGTCACCGCCATTTCAAGGCGTTGATGAATGGCATCCCACACCGCAGCACCATTTCTCTGTTTCAACTGAATCGATGTTCCTGACGGTTCGTTGAAGGGAGACGATTGCTGGAGAGGAAGAGCACCTTCCAGCCCTAATTGCAATGGTCCCCAAAGCCAAAGCAACAGCTGACGAGCACTGTTCAATTCACGACAGCGACCCTCCAGCATGAATCGCAACATCGGATTCTCTGGCGGTGGGTTCAACAGGACCTCAATCATGCGCAGGTCGTGATTGATTTGCTGAAGACCAGTCATCAACAACCAGGGGCCCAGCCCTGGTGACTGAAACGATCCAATCGTCTCGGACGAAGCGTGCGCCGACAGTTCGACCACCCTGCCCCCAGACAGCAACGTTGCAATGCTCAGCTGCAATTGCTCAAGATCAGGATCCTGAAGCAATCCCGCACAATCCAGGGAAAGAAGCTCTGTGGGATCGCAAGGAAGTTTTGCAGGAAGCAACAACAACAGTGGAGCGGATCCCCAACGGCTTTGCAGTTTCAAAACCTCAAGCTGGAGCAGTGCCGGCGATGCAATCGTTTCGATGGACCAGATCACAAGATCAGGTTGTCCATCCAGCTGATTCGCGGAAACAGATATTTCTAACTCTTTGTTGCCAGCGAGCCCCGACAAAAGAGATTCAGCAAGCAGATTCCTTGCGATAAGCAAAATCTTGTTTGGAATCCCGTTCACCGCTGTAATCCATCCCTCACGAATGATCGCAGGGAAATGGTGAAGGAGCAAATGCTCCAGCACGAATCATCGCCGTCCATCTAATGCTGCTGGACGTCCACTGAGTTGAAGGGTGTAGGTCTCAATTGTGTAGCCAGTGCGCTCTTCGATTTCCCGCACGAGTTCATCAGGCAGTTGAACATCGAGGTCCTCGATTCGTCCGCTCTCGAGGCAAGTGAGATGGCTGTGGGGGTCACTTCGATAGCCATAAAGGCGGCCACTCGCCCGATCCAGACATTCGATCACACCAGCTCTCTGGAGAGCCTCGAGATTTTGGTACACCGATGTATGGCCAATCCGTCGCCCCTGATCATTCAATTTTTCAAAAATATCCCGCGCACTTAAATGGCTGGCTTCAGTCCAAAGCAGATCCAAGACCATCCGCCTTTGCTGACTCAAGCGCATCCCAAGTTTTCGGCACAACTCAAAAGTGGCTTGGAGTCCACTGGAAGCAGCGGACAAATCCGAACTTAGATGGGTGCTTCCGACCGCCACTAATGCAACTTTATTAATTGCATCTTAAAACCTTATTCAAGACTTCGTCGCTCTCAAGCTGAAGCGAGCGCTCCAACCAATCCAATTCGTCTCAAGCGATCGTGCGGCACTGATCACTCAAAGGGTCTTGCAGACGGCCATCCGCCATCGCCTGGATCGCTTCATGCAAGTCGACGCGGCCGTCGTAGAGCGCTCGACCCACGATCACCCCCTCCACACCCAGTGGTTCTAGGGCGAGTAGCGATAGCAGATCTGCCATGCAACCCACGCCGCCAGAGGCGATCACAGGAACCTCACTCGCTTGAGCCATGGCGCGCAAGGCATCGAGATTCGGCCCAGCCAACGTGCCATCGGTAGCGATATCGGTGCTGATGATGGCCGCAATCCCTGCGGAACTGAACCGTTGAGCCAGAGCCGTGGCTTCCACGGTGCTCTCCTCAACCCATCCACGGGTGGCGACAAAACCGTTGCGTGCATCGATGCCCACCACAATTTTGTGAGGATGACGGCTGGCAAGCTCCATCACCAACTCGGGGTTCTCGATCGCCACGGTGCCGAGAATGACTCGATCCAGTCCACAGCTGAGCAGCTCTTCAGCCCTCTCCAACGAGCGCACTCCGCCACCAAGTTGCACAGGAATGGAGAGCTCTTTTGCAATCAAGCGCACCGCTTGATCATTGATGGGCTCACCGCTTCGAGCACCATCGAGATCCACTAAATGCAAACGGGTTGCACCCTGCTTGACCCACTGTTGAGCCTGCGCGAGTGGGTCGTCGCTAAAGCGAGTGACCTGGTCGTAGTCACCCTGATGCAAACGAACACAGTTGCCCTGCAAGAGGTCAATGGCGGGAATGATCTCCATGACGCCGGTGGCACCTTTCACTGTCTCCATCCTGCAGGCCGGGGGGCAAGCGTGATGTCTGCTGTGGAATGGCCGCGCTTCAATGGCTGGGTTGAGCGCCTTGCTGATGAAGATTCTCGTAATGGGTGGCACCCGCTTTGTTGGGAAGCCATTGGTGGCAAGGCTTCAAGACCAGGGGCATGCACTCACCCTGTTCACACGAGGTCGACTTCCCTCACCCAAAGGAGTGGAGTCAATCCAAGGAGATCGCAGTGTTGATGCCGATCTCGACCAACTCAAGGGACGTGACTTTGAGGTAATCATCGACAGCTCCGGCCGCAGTTTGGACGACAGTCGTCGCGTCTTAGCGGTAACGGGCACGCCGACGCATCGCTTTCTGTATGTGAGTTCTGCTGGGGTCTATGCCGCCTCCACGCAGTGGCCGCTGGATGAAACAGCTGCGATCGATCCCGCCAGTCGACATTCAGGCAAGGCCGACACCGAACAATGGCTGCAAGAGCAGGGGATTCCCTTCACCAGCTTCCGTCCCACCTACATCGTGGGACCTGGGAATTACAACCCCGTAGAGCGCTGGTTCTTTGACCGAATCGTGAATGATCGCCCGATTCCCCTTCCAGGATCAGGTGAGACCATCACCCAGATCGGCCACGCTGAAGACCTGGCTGAGGCCATGGCGCGCTCGCTTGAGGTGGATGCCGCTAGCAATCGGATCTACAACTGCAGCGCAAGCCGAGGCATCACCTTCCGTGGCTTGATTGAGGCGGCAGCCGTGGCCTGTGGCCGAGACCCCAAGCAATTGGATTTACGACCGTTTGACCCCAGTGGACTAGATCCCAAAGCCCGCAAGGCCTTTCCTTTAAGGCTCAGTCATTTTTTAACCGACACCACCCGCGTCAGGCGTGAACTGGCTTGGGAACCCCGGTTTGATGCCTGTGCCTCCCTCCTTGACAGCTATCAGCGGGACTACAAAGGCAAGCCGACACCCGATCCTGACTTCAGCGCTGACCAGGCTCTGATCGGCGAGGTTTGAGATAGCCCCAGGCTGACCACAACGCCAAAAACAACGAGGGCCAAAACAAACCCACACCAACCCCTCTCAAACCCTGAACCAGTGCTGCATCTCCCCACAGAGGGGGCCAAAGCATGAGCGCAAGGCTGAGAAATTGGAGGATTGTTTTGGCTTTCCCTGCAGCGGATGCTGGTGCCCCATCACTGCTTCCACCACGCCAGCCAGAGATCAGCAATTCACGGGCCAGCAACAGCCAGACAGCCCAAACAGGAAGGGTTCCCTCTGACGCCAACCAGATCAGAGGAGCACTGATCAACAACTTGTCAGCGAGAGGGTCCAGCCGAGCGCCCCACGTGCTGCCACCACCGGCACGTCTCGCCAACCAGCCATCCGCTGCATCGCTCCAGCCTCCAATCAGCAATAACCACCAGGCCAACGCGTCGTAATGCGTCGCCAAGGCAAGCAGAAGCGGGAGCCCCATCAGGGCTCGAGCCAAGGTGAGTCGATCAGCCCAGAGGCGCCAGGGAGAGATCAAGGCTCAGAATGCATTGAGATGCGTGGATTCCATGGTGCTTCAGCAGACGGTCAAAGAGGTGATGTCATCGCCCGTATTGACTGTGACACCAGAAACGGCATTAAAAGATGCCGTGAGTCTGCTGAGCGATCACCACATCAGTGGCCTGCCGGTGGTGGATCAGAACGGACTTCTGATCGGTGAGCTCACCGAGCAAGACCTCATGGTGCGTGAAAGCGGAGTTGATGCCGGCCCCTACGTGATGCTGTTGGACAGCGTGATTTATCTGAAGAATCCACTCAACTGGGACAAGCAGGTTCATCAAGTGCTGGGCACCACGGTGGCCGATCTGATGGGACGTGACCTTCACAGCTGCTCAGAGAGTCTCCCTCTCCCCAAAGCTGCATCGTTGCTGCATGAACGCAGCACCCAGAGACTGATCGTGGTGGACGACAACAAACACCCCGTGGGAGTGTTAACGCGGGGTGACATCGTCCGAGCCTTGGCGTCAGGACAGTCTTAGCGAGAACAGTCTTAGCGAGAAGCGAGTGGCGTGATTCGAATCGCCACAGGCTTGATGAAACGGAACTCCACCAGATCCCCGAGAGCTAGCTCATCGAACACCATTCCAGGCATTCGCTTGCTGACGTCAAGATTGTGAACCTTCCCGAATGGTCCGCGGAGACTCAAGGTGCGATCGGTTCGCGAGATCCTCACCACCTCGGCGCTGCCCGTAGCCATCGCCACACGAGTGCCCTTCGGCACAGGGCCAAAATCTCCAGCAATCTCAACATCCTGGCGCTCAAAACTGAGGGCTTTGCTCGTGGCAGGGCGAAGGTCAACCACCAAACCATCCAAAATATCCATTGAAATCTCTGTGCCTGGACTCAACTTCAAGCTGTTGAGATCCACGGCCGACGTCACAAGGATGTTATGTCCCTCTGGGCCTTCAATTTCCAGCACCTTCTGATCTGGAAGCAGGCGGGTCACGATGGCGTGGAGATGGGTGATCTCAAACGACTCCAGAAGTTCCGCCTTCAGGGTCATTCCAGACCGAAGCAGATCGCTCGCTAAGGGAGGCCTTAGGGCCGAAGGACGGCTCAGCGAACGAGACAGTTTGCGGACATCAACCGCGACGGGCTGGACCAAGCGGAAATCCACGAGGTCGCCAACGTTCAAATCCTTAAGAGGATCATTCTCTGGCGTCACTAACACGTCGAGATTATTGATGCCGCCAAAGGGACCCATCAGGCTCAGGCTTCCATCCTGACGATCGAGCTTGATCACCCTTCCCGTTCCTGAGGCAAGGGCGACGCGCATGCCTTTCTTCAACTTGCCCATATCACTGGGAAGGATGATGTCTTCACGACTAAAGCTCAGATCTTGATCGTCGCTTGGTTCAAGGTCGACCAACAATCCATCGAGAACGGAGAGGCTCACCTCATCTCCAGGTTCTAAGCCAAGCGGCTCTAGATCCAGGCCAACCGTATAAACCTCCGTATGCCCCTCTGGATCCACAATTTCGATCACCTTTTCTTTGGCTAGAGCTTCGCTAACGGTTCCTTTCAGCTCCGTCACCTCAAAACCAGCCAGTTGCTCTTTATCGAATCCAGCAAGAGCACGCTGAGGGCAGAGCACAGCTGAGGCCAGCAAGGTGCAGATCAGCAGCACTCGGCCATGGAGTTGTTGACGGGTCTTCTGGCGCGACGTGCGGATCATTGGTTGGTGATTAAACGTGCAGAGACGGTAGCTCCCTATTCTGATGAGTCAAAATACGCACAGTTTTGCGTGCGGCGCATGTCAAGTTCATGGATGCGCCAGGTGGCGCTTTGCATTGGTGTCGCTGTTGTTGCTTCAGCAACTCAGCTGCCTGCCCGCGCTGAGAAGACGATCGAAATCAGCTTGAAGGATCGCTATTTGAAGCTGCTGGATTCCGGGGTTGTTGTCGCTCGCTTTCCCGTTGCGATAGGCGCTCCTGAATCACCAACGCCCGCGGGGAACTACGCAATCACCCGCATGGAAGATGCGCCGATCTATCACAAGAAAGGGAAGGTCATCGCGCCAGGTCCCAAGAATCCTGTTGGAGTGCGCTACATGGCTTACTTCCAGCTTGGGACTGGTGAATACGCCATTCACGGAACAGCCTGGCCCAACTGGGTCAATCTGAGAGCTGCTGTCAGCCTTGGCTGCATTCGCATGCTCAACAAAGATGTGATCAGCCTGTTCAATCAAGTCGACGTCGGGACGCCCGTCGTTGTGACATCCAAATAACCACTCCATTAAGCCATGCGTTTAAATCCACTCCTTCTGGTTGCGATTTCAGCCTGCATCGCCGCCCCCCTTTCAGCTCAAGGCTCATCAAGCCAAGAGATGCCGGAGCAAAAGTTTTTAGATCAGGTTGAAGCCCCTGGCCATGTGCTGATTACAGCCCGTGGTGCTGATGCGGTGAACGCTGAAGCCCGCCGCAAAGGCCTGAAATTTCCTGCCGTGGGCTATTGGTCTCCAGACAATGTGTGTTTCAGCAATCCTCCCAAAGGTGATTGCAATGGATTGTTCACCCGTTGAAGCGCATCAAGAGAACGATCAGGGCAAAGGTGGAGGAGGGAGCACCGGCGGAGGTGGTGCTCCATAGATGATGCTCTTCTCGTCTTCAGCTGACGACACCGATTCCTCTTCGTTCAGTCCAGGGGTTGGAGGGATGGGCTCAGGCCAGGCTTCAGGATCCTCCGGAAGGATCTGATCCTCCTGAAGCAAAACCGGTGGCGGTAGATCCGGAGGTAAATCGAAATCCCATGGCTGAGTCTCAGCATCTGAGTTGGACAGGTCGTCCTGTTCCCTCTCAACGTCGGACCGTTCTCGGAGCACGAGTGGGTCCGCGGTAATCGGAGGTTCCCGCAGCGGTTGCCTCGTCGGAACGATTTCGGTGACAGGTGTGGTCTGGTTGTAATCGAGGCGTGGTGAGGGCTTAGGTGCCCAGATCATGCGCGCAATCGGCTCAACACCCTGCTCCATCACACGGTTCAAACCAGCCAAAGCACGATCCATGAGTTGCCCCCCATAGAAAAACGCACAGTCAGACGCACCCTCGCAGCGCTGGCTGGTCTCGATGCGTCTGGTCAAATCAGCGATCAACCCTCCTTCCAGTCGGACACGACGCTCACTCAATCGGAGTAAATAGGGAACGTGCACAAAGCTGGTGGCGCCACCACTAATCCAGTTGGCATCTTCTTCTGTGAAACCTTTCACTCCAGGAATGATGAGACGACTCTTCGAGGCGTGATCTGGCATGTAGGCAGCAACAAGACCCCGCCGACGTGCCAGATCCTTTGTTTGCTCGAGAGTGAGGCCGTCTTTGCTCATCAACATTTCGATGCGCCCGTCAGCCTTCAAGCCGTAGACCATGCGAATGCGTGGCAGGTAATAACGAATACGTTGGCCCATGCTGATGCTGTAAGCCCCCTTGTAGCTCTCAGGTGGCTCCTCCAGGTCGTTGTAGATGCTGTGCAGACCCCCAACAAACATGTCGTAGGCCTTGGCACGATCGGGGGTTAATTCTCCATATCCGAAATCAACGGTTCCATCCTTGAGGATGCCAATGAAGGCGCGTTGTCTAGAAGCCGTTCGATTGCGTCCGCGCCAAACTCTGCTGCCGAGTTTCAAATCACCGAGTGGAACAGTAATTTCCTGTCCAAACTCATCAATATGCCGCTCGTACATCGGTCCAGAGACGTAGGCGAGAGCGGCAGTGTCCTCAAAGGCATCCTGCTCACGATCCCAACCTTCAAGGAGGCCTAGCCGCACGTCGCGGGGGTCAAAATCGAGGGCATAGACCTCATCGTCGGGCTGGTAGGCAAAAGGCCCTGCCACAGAATTGGCCAGATCGATTGGCTTGGGCTCTGTCGAAATCTCCCGTTTTTCGGAAGTTCTAGGCGCAAGCGCAATTAAACCCATGAAGACCGTTATCGGGATCACCACAATCAGCCAACGCTTGCGCCAGAGGCTGGAACGCTGGGGGACGGGCTTGGGCTTACGTCTCTTCTTTTGAGCCGGGATGTCTGCAGCAGAAGCTGAAGTCCGATTTCGAATCACCGGACCAGCCTTTTTTTTCGAACGCGGGATTCGGGGTTCTGCCAAGGAACGATGGTGCCCTCAGCCACCAACCATTTGCGGTAAAGCTGACTGCATTCATGCCCTCCCGTCAACTCACCAAAGGCTGGAATCAACAATCTTTCCTCCATAGCGTCGTAGGCAAAACAGGGAAGACGAAGGCGATCACTACCAGAGCTGAGGCTCGCAACCGGGTGAATATGGCCGCAAACGTTAAGCAAATGGGCTTGTTGGCAGGAAAGATCGAATGAAGAATCCGCTGCATGCTCAGGTTCATGACTGAGCCAAAGTTGTCCGAGTCGATAACTCGGCTGCTGGGGCAGACCCAACGTGCGGCAGTGACGATCATGATTGCCACCCACCAGGGTGACGGGACAACCCGCGAGCTCAGGAAGTGCCTCCAGGGTCTCGCGAAGGGTCTCGGTCAAACCAAGGGGACCATGCACCAGATCACCAAGAATGATGAGAGTCTCGGGCTGAACGCGCGCGCAAAGCTCCAACAATGGATTCAACGTGCCGCGATCCCCATCACTGGGCAGAGGGATTCCATGGGCTTGAAACACCTCGGCTTTGCCCAAATGCAGATCGGCAATCAGGAGTTCACGGCCTTTAGGACGCCAGAGAGCCTTCTCCGGGAGAAATTCGAGTCGCTCCTGCCCCCAAGTCCAGGTCAGGCCATAACCAGTGCCCTGAAGATCAGCGCTCGTTGAAGGGATCAACTCTGAACTCAAAAGGTGCTCCCCCAACAACAACCAGACGTCATCAGACCCCTAAAGGACAAAGCAACCGTTTGATTGCCGTTATCACACATACGTTGCTTCGAGAGTTCCTTCCAGACCGCCGCAGTGAGAGTCTTTGACGTAAGACGCATTGGAACGATGACCCTGGCATTGCTACTTGCACTCCTTGGATCGCTGATGGCTATGGGTTTCATTATTCGCCGGCTAGAAAAGGGCTAAACAGGCGGGGATCGTCATGATACGTACGCTTGTACTCACTGGAATCGTTCTGATTTCACTGCCGATTCAGACACTCGCAAAAGAAGTCGCAAACGAGTTGCAGATTGGGGTCAGTGGGTCACCACCATTTGTGATCGAAGAGGATGGTGTGCTGAGTGGGATCAGTGTCGAGATTTGGAAGGACGTCGCAGAGCGTCTCGAGCAGCCTTACAAATTTGTTGTTCAGCCGAACACCAATGCAAATGTAGAAGCTGTCGCTGATGGCAGCGTTGATCTAGCCATCGGTCCAATCAGCATTACGCCAACCCGCCTAGCCAATCCGAAAATAGATTTTACGCAACCTTATTATCACGGATACGAAGGTTTACTGATCCCTCAGAAACCACCTGGACTGATAACGCGGCTTCGCCCATTCATTGGTTGGGCTGCTTTATCATCAGTGGGCATACTGATCACACTTCTGTTTATTTTTGGCAATCTCATTTGGTTGGCTGAGCGACGCAAAAACACCGAACAATTTCCTCGCCACTATTTTCATGGCGTAGGAAATGGAATGTGGTTTGGGCTCGTTACACTCACAACCGTTGGTTACGGTGATCGAGCACCACTATCACGAAGTGGCCGCATCATCGCTGGCATTTGGATGGTGATCTCACTCGTAGCAGTCTCGTCAATCACCGCAGGGCTTGCATCGGCTTTTACATTATCCCTCGCTGAAATAGCACCTTCAGCTATTCGCGAAAAAGCCGATTTAAGAGGTAAAGAAATAGCCGTTGTAGAAGGAACAACGAGCCTAAGATGGGGAAAACTATATGAAATCAACGCCTTCCTCACCAAAGACTTAAACGGAGCAATCAAAATCCTTAATCAAGGAAAAGTAGAAGGCATTATTTTTGACGAAGCTCCGCTTCGACACTATCTCAAGCAAAACAAAAAGAGCAAGCTAAAACTTGCAAACTTTCCATTAGCGATACAAACCTATGGATTCGTACTACCGATGGGAAGTCCATTAAGAAACCA
This sequence comes from Synechococcus sp. MVIR-18-1, assembly GCF_014279835.1. Lineage (NCBI taxonomy): Bacteria > Bacillati > Cyanobacteriota > Cyanophyceae > Synechococcales > Synechococcaceae > Synechococcus > Synechococcus sp. MVIR-18-1. The sequence goes on from NZ_CP047942.1 coordinate 1,495,181, forward strand.
ATTAAATATTGAGCTTCTAGATATGGAACGGAACGGAGTCACAGAAAGAATTAAAACAAGATTATTGGATTAAGAGGATATTTATTGAATCACAGTGTGGCGTCGCAACCCATCTTCAATTAGAAATGTTGCCAAGCTGCTACAACTCCTACCTTCCTGAAGTGCTTGCTGCTTAAGCCGACTCATAATGCCAGCGGGAAGTGTCACATTAAGACGCTCCGACGTGGCAGCCTCGGCCACTTGGCCAGCACTAATCGAAGCATCTACAGGAACGAGCTGGTCCTGCAACTCATGCAAAAGACTTTCAAGAAATGACACGGTTAAGTTACGGTACCGTTACTAAGACGTATCTTAGCAGGGGATCCAGCTCCGGTTAGTCTCTTACCTAATAAAGGGAAGACCAATTCGACGAATGGATACGCTGACGCTTCATCTTGAGCCAGGACAAGACCTACTGCTATCGCTTTCAGAGGTAGCCCAAGAGAAGCAGATCAGCGGATTCCTATTAGGAGTCGTGGGAAATTTGTCAAAAGCATCATTTCAATGTCCAGGACGCGATCAACCAACAGTTTTAGAGGGTGAGCTAGAAATCATCACCTTAAATGGAACCTTTGATGCAGACGGAGTTCATCTCCACTTAAGTCTTTCAGATGGCGCATGTCAGGTTTGGGGAGGCCATCTAGAAAAAGGCTCACTGATACTGAAAGGGGCGGATCTTCTTCTGGGAATTCTCAAACAAGGTCAAGCAGCGCGAAGCAGAACCAAAACACGCTTAGAGATTGCGGTCCTTCCTGGATGTCCATGGTGCGCTAGTGCACTCAGGCTCTTAGAGGCTTATAACATTCCTCACCTGGTCATCACTGTTGACAATGACGTCACCTTCCAACAGTGTCAGCAACGTAGTGGGATGAATACCTTTCCACAAGTCTTTATTGATGGAACAACTATTGGCGGCTTCGATAGCCTTGAAAAACTACAACGTTCCGGCGAATTGCTCACACTCAAATGAGCACAACCATTCTCAAAAGCAATCTAACAAAAACGATTTTTACTTCTCTCTAAACTGCTGCTTCTCATGAAGTAGCTCAGTTTCTAGTTGATGAATCAACTTCGTAACAAGCGCCTGAAATTCAGGCTGACAACCACGGAAAGCTGCTTTATGACGAATCGGCTCGTTTCGCGTTCTTAGATCCGTCAGCATCAGCTGCAAGGCATCAATTTTTGCTGAAAAATTCATGGCTGAGTGGGTCTCATCAAATGAGGCTATGACACCGTTGGGTCCTTGAGAAGCATTTGTAACCGAAGCATTGAAACTAGCTCTAGCAAAAGCAAAAAGCATGCAACAAACGATCAAAGAACATTAAATCTCTAAAGCCAAGATCAATGAACGTAGTAAACGACCACAAGATCAGGAATAAATGATCAAGACAATCAACAACCAACCGTTCTGTTAATCAGCAAATCAGGGATTCTAAATAGTATAATTACAAAGTTCAAGTCATACCCATCAGGGATAATAATTTCAGGAGAAACCTGTCAATGTCCATCAGAAGCTGCCCGCGCTGTGGATCAACCTCCATCAGAGCTGATCGCTCCCTTGGTGGACGCTTGGTCTGCATGAACTGCGGTGCAGCAGTTGGGCAGGGACAAACCACGCGAACCAATCAAAATTCAATGCGTCAAGTCAATCGGCAATGGATTTGGTGGGCTATTGGTCTTGGCACACTGCTCATTGTGATCGCCATTCAATCAAGCTGACTTTATTTATTAGGAACGAATCAGAGATTAAAGTTGTACGTATCAAGCAAGACAAAATCCAGGCATCACAACACTCCTAAATTTACTACAAAAAGTGCAAAGAGATTGAAATTTCAAGCAAGATCATAAACATCAAGAGGGTAAGCTATCTGTTCAATGAATAACTCAACCCTAAGACAATTGATAGAAGCACAAAGAATAGTCAAAGGGGAGTGAAATATCTCCATGGAATACCAAACGTCGCAAGTGCATGACCATTATCGCCCAAATCTGCAGGAAAGACGGCTGCAATCGCTAACTCATCATCCTCAAAGCATGTACGAGATTTAACAACAAAACTAGCTAGATCGTCAGCACCCCACATCAAGGTCCCCGCTTTTTTTTCTTCTTGATAGTCCGCAAAAACATCTGCGAACTCATTTCCATGCTGACCATTGAGCATCTCATCAATAGCAGCATCAGGCCCACGGTCTGGGTAAATATCAAACAATTGACGGATTAAGGGATGATCAATTTTAGTTGAAACGCGCAAAACATTTCCCAAACTACCAACTGACGATTGCATCAACACGGGTGGCTCAAGTCGAGCATCGATAACAGCAACTGGAAGGTTGAAATCCCATACCAGACGCTCTCTCACATCAGCAGCTATCACAGTCAGTGGTTGAGAAAACTGCTCCACCAATCGTTTAACGCGGTCTTCTGAAATAGTCATGCATACAAAATAACGCTTAAAAACGACTGCTGTTAAGGCCTATCAAATTGAGAACAACAGAAGTGCTCACGCCAACGAGCCATCGAATTGCTCAACAGCAACCAAAAGCACAAATCCAGTCTCAATACACTCAGATCCAAAAATTGAGATGCAAAGATTAATTCTTCATCAATCAAACATCACAAAGTTGAGAGAATAAAGAGCAATTGTTTAAATGAAGATTCTAAATAAAATCCACTAGCAACACAAGTATGCCCTGGCAGTTTGTTTTAAAAAATCAAACGATTGAATCGGCATACATCCACATGGCTGTCATCACTCCTACAGCAATTGTGATCATCAGTACGCTCATGCTGATGGTATTAAAACGGATTCGCCTTTGAATTTCTGCCATAATTTTTATGCCTAGAGCTTCCATGACAATACGACGAAAAAAAGATTGTGACGAATTCTTATTATTCCTTCGTGAAAGAGTTAACTCAGTGGATCTTATCCGAGCAAAAAACCAGTGAGGCCAACGGGTCTCAGCCATTACAAGCCAGGCCGGATGAGAGGAAACTTGAGCAAAGGCTAGATCCATTGAGCAGTGCGCTCAAAATAGATGGATCAGTAAAGACAGGAACCATCAATGGATCAAACAGTCAATTCAGATTCAGAGCCATTGATCCAATGCCTCTGAATCCATGTTTTAACAGCTAAGTTTGACCGGCCTTCAAATGATGAAACGAATTCTGACTCAAGGACAAGACCAATTCCAAGAGTATGGAATCAATCATCTGTAGAATTTAAAAAGAGACAGCAATGGGATGCAGATTCTCAACCATAAAAATCAGGCCCTCGTAATAGCACTGCTGGCAGGATTAACGGTACTCAACCCTGTATCTGCAGACGATGAACAAAAGGGAGATCAAATTAACATAGGATTATCAGAAGAACTCAGCAAAATCTCAATCAAGAAAATTCGGAAACTGGGAGGTAAAGAGTTTTCCTATCAAAATGCAGACAACAATATCATCCTTGTAAAATGTAATTCAGACATGATCTTGGTAAAATACTGGTATGTCAATAAGCTGGATAGTTCCACCCGGCAAGAAGCTACAAGCAAGATGCACTGGCATAGGGCAGCGCCCAAATCTCAAACACAACGAGAGAGCGAATTATTATGCAGTTCCAACAACAATCAGAGGAAATGAATCCCCCACGCGCTAACAAGTCAAGACAGATTTAAAATACCGAGCAAACAAAAAATATTGATAAAATAGCTTACATTACAATGCAAAGTCCGCATTCTATTCAGATTTAAGCACTTTTCTTGAATTTGAATTACACACAGCCAATCAAGCATGTGGTCAACTCTTAGGCACCAAAGCTGTTATCACATTGTACAAGCCTCCAATCATAATAAAATGCAAAGAATATAGAATCAATCTCATCTAAAATCACAAGCCATGGATATTATTATTTCAAAGCTCCTATCTAAACACATTGCCACCACCCATGTGCCATGCAGCGCAATTAGCAGAAAACAACTGCCCTCCATCATCCACATCTGCAGCAATAGCGAATGAAGGCATCATGAGGCTAAGAAGGGCTACTAAAGCGATTGAACTGATGTGACACATGACAAGACGAAAAAACAGTTGGATTTTTCTCAAATGACAGCTTTTTCAATGCAAGCCGAGTAGAGCTTCATTTTTGTTTTGTAAAGTCGAACCAAAAACCGAACAGACTGGTACAGAACGTTTGATCCACTGAGCCATGATTCGAAATGTGCTGTCTGCACTTTTCGCCTTTGTACTGGTGGCCTGCTTCCTCATGAGTCCTTCAACAGCTAACGCTTGTGTGGAAGGATTGGCCTGGGGTATGCCCCAATCAGAGATCAACGACCACCTCAATGGTGCGGTCAGGCAAGAAGACTTGAACCATCAACGCTTGATCGCTCGTAACATCCATCTCGATCAATTACCTGTTTCTCAGCTCACGTTGGACATGAACGAGCAGGGAGGGCTTGCATCACTGGCCTACGAATTCAGCATGGATGACATGACCGAGGTTCTTGCTGGTTTGAGTGCTCGGCACGGCAAGCCAATCAGCACATCGATCAAAGAAGACCACTATGAGGATCAGCTCTGGGTTTGGAACACAGGTGAGGACCTGATTACAGCCGTAAAACGAACGAGCGGCAATGTACAGAAATTTTTGATTTCCTACCGACCAAGTCGACTCAACCCCAAAACGCTTTAACCCCGGCTTGTTTTGAATCTTTATAGATCGAAGCTGGTTTCGTGTACATCGTTGGAAGCCTTTAAATCATCTAGCAAAGTGCAAAGCCTTGATCAAAAATTCCAATGAAGCGTTTCTTCCCCTGAAAATATTGCTATCACTAGAAAGAAGATACAATTACATCAGCTGATGAGCGATTTTTTTTACTTTCTAGAAAGCTGGAGATGGCCTTTAGCAATCGTTCTTTCCATCTTTTTTGTTAGTCGTGCCCTCATCGTGGTTGCAAGAATTGGAATCCGAGTTGAAATCTTCACGCGTCTACCCATTCTTGTAGGAACTGGAAGCGAGCCGATCCAAGCGGAAGTAGGAAAAGTGCGGATCTAGGAGACACGCACTTAAGACTTTTTCATTTCAGCTCTGCTCGATCTCTCTCTTGATCTCCTCTTCACTAAAGGAGTGTCGATGAGGATGGGTGATTTTCCATCCTTGAATCAAAAGAGCGCCCCCCCAACCGATAAGTGGATAGATCGGCCAAAAAAAGCCAAACCCAGAAAAAGCCCACACCACAATTAAGAGACCATTCACCCAGAGGTAATTGATCACTTGATGGCGATAGGACCTCTTGCGGCTAAGACGGCTGATGGCATGACGCCGAGATTCTTCGTCGATTGTCATCTGGCTATAGAGAATCCTTGGTGCTCTCTATAGCCAGTCATCCCCTTAAAAGCTAAAACTCACACCAGTTCCCACATGATGACTCCAGCCCTTACCCCAGCCTTCTCCACCTGCGGTGCTGTAGATAGGCTTCCAATGGGCAAATAACACCACACTGTCTGCAAGTGGATATTCCATCCCAATCTCGCCGCCCCAATCTGTCCTCTGGGAAAGACCTGAGTAATCACCAGGTGAGTAAAAACGAGGCCCAGCAGTAAGGGTCACATTGAGCTGGTCAACAAAGAAGCCGAATCCAAGCCAGGTATCCGTATAATTTCCAATAAAAAGGCCGTCGGTCTCCCAACCGCTTCGATTTTCAACAGACACAAACACGCCATCTAGAACGGATTCAAGTCCATCTCCAAGGGCAAAGTTGAGATCGCCATCTCCAAAGGCATAAACGAGCTTGGCTCCCACCTCATTTTTCAGACCAACACTGTCTTCACCCTCATTACCGGTGACGTAATAAGGCCACCAAGACAATGACAATTCGAGGCGATCATTCGGTTGATAACGGGCCTGCATAAAGCCCTTGATATCTGTACGACGGAACGGTGCTCCTGATCCATGGCCATGGCCTTCATGTCCAGCATGGGAATCGCCATGACCCTCCTCATGATCACCATGATCATCACCATGATCTTCAGCGTGATCCCCATGATCATCGCCGTGTTCATCGCCATGGCCGCCATGACCTCCCTCCTCAACATGCACGCGACCATAAAAATGCTCTGCTTCTCCCCAAACCAGGGAGGGACCGATCTGTGCTTCGATCGCGAAACTTCCCTTATTGGGTAAGCCCCATTCCAGAACAGCACCGAACTGGCCATCAATGGCGTAGTGCTCTGGACGCCCCTCCAGATTGGTTTCGAAGCCGCCGTGGCCTTCAATCGTGACCACTGGCCGGGCCTTAAATTCACCCGGTTTGAGCTCCTCACCACCACCTCCGTGTGCTCCATGAGCTCGAACAGGATGAAAGGCAAGATCGCCTCCTAATAAAAGTCCTGCAACAGCACCACCTTGAAGAACTCGACGCAAAATTAAATTCATGACAATAAGAAATAGTTAGAAAAGAAGATAGAAATAGTTATTAAATTGCAGCCCAACGCTGCTGAAGTTGAGACGCTCCCTTCTGATCACATTTGCCTCCTTGAGCATTTACAAAAATGCAAACATTGCTCGTTGCCGTTTGCACCAAGCTCTTCCCTGGTGCTTGCCCATCACCAAAAGGTACTTGCTTGGCAATCGGAAGCCCGCTACTCCGACTAATCCGTCGCATCGTTTTAGAAGGAGGAAGTGACTCGGGAAAGATGGCCTTACTTCCAGAAGCTTTGATCGACTTGCTGATTGCAGACAAGCTCGAAGGACGCAATGTTCCCCCCGTGGTGTAATCATCCAGAACGGGAAGTTCACGAACGCCGTAACGCTTAGCCAAAAAATCGTAAGTGCGGTGACCGGTCACAAGCACACGCTGCTTTTCTGGAACGGTGGCAACTTGTTGACCGATCCAAACGCCAAGAGAAGCAAGAACGCGATCAGCCTTCGCGCGGCGCTGGTCAATTTGAGCATCACCGTTGGCATCAAACAAGGGTTTCAATCTCGATGCAACGGTGTTGGCCATTGCAATCACATTGGCTGGGTCATGCCAGATGTGGGGATCTTTTGCGGGGTTGTTGGGGACAGCAATATTTCCAACCTTTACAACGGTGCCTGGAATTCTGATCTTGTTTAACGCCGGCGTGAGGTTGTACCCGTTCAAGAGCACAATTTTTGCTTTCGCAAGATTTTGGCGATCAGCTGGGCGCAATGCCATGGAGTGCGGATCTGTGCCCGGCTTGATCAAACAGATCACTTTTGCTTGATTTCCCACCAAAGTGCGCGTGAGATCGCAAAGAATCCCGTCGGCAGCCACCACGGTGGGAGTTGCCGTATTAGCTGCCGCCAGCAAAACACTTGCAAACGGTAAAGAAGCGATCAGGGGCACTTGCGAGAGGAGAATTTCTAGAAACGATAATCATTCTCATGAAAATGGCTAGGTACTTCTTCTTGCCAATGGGCAAAGCAACACAACGCAAGCCACACCAATCAAAGGACCTGGGGGGAGATTGAGAGGCAAGGCCAAAAGGAAGCCACCGCCACTCAGGGCCAAACCCACAACAGCTGCCTGAACCATTGCGGCACGAAGACTTTTTACCCGGCGTAGCCCTGGAAGAACCGGTGCGCATAGCAAGCCAATCACCAGAATCACTCCCACTGCTGCCATTGCACTGACAATCACCGCAGCAGTAACCGCAGACATGGCAAGCCGTAGACCTCGCACCGGCAGCCCCGCCGCCGCTGCACCCTCTGGATCAACACCCAAATAGACAAGCTGCCTATAGCGAGTGCCAAGAAGCAAGGCCACCGCAAGACACGCCACCAAAACCCGGCATATATCAAGCCAACCCACCGTGAGCAAATCACCAAACAGCAAGGCCTCAAGATCCAGGCGCAAACCCAGCAAAGGGATCAGCAAAACGCCGAGCCCAAGAAAACCGGCAAGCACGGTATTGATCACAGCTTCCTCATTCAGCTTCGAGCTGCGCTGCAATCGTTCCGCCAGCAGGGAACCAAGAATGCCGCTGATGATGCCCCCCACTGCTGGGTCAAAACCAAACGCAACGGATACCGCCAGTCCTGGAAGAACGGCATGGGAAATGAGGTTGGCCTGAAGCACCCGGCGCTGGGTCACTAACAGAGTTCCCATGACAGGACACAAAATCCCCACCAAAAGTGCCATCAACAGAGGCAACAACCAAAAAACGATCTCATCCACAGTGATGATTCCCCGGATTGACTAAACCTTTAAGAGAGCTCCTCACCTCCGCAGGTGGGCCATCAGCAAGAACACGCCGATCAACCACGATCACGCGGTCATAGGAATCGAGCGCCTCACCCCAGTCATGACTACTCACCAGCAAGGTATGACCAGCATCAGCCAATTGGCGCATCAGGAATAACAACTGATCACGAGAGGGCGGATCAATCGCAGCACAGGGTTCATCGAGAAGAAGCATGCGAGAGGGTTGTACCAAAGCGCGGGCCAGCAAAGCGCGTTGCTGCTGCCCACCTGAGAGTGCATCAAGGCGTCTGTTTCCAAGGTCTGCCAGCCCAACCCGTTGCATCGCAGCCTCCCGATCGCAGCACCCAAAGGCTTGACCGTTCATGGCTCCAAGATCCACGAGATCACGAACACTGATTGGGAACGACCAATCAATCCGACTGCGCTGAGGCATCAACACCACCCGTTCGCGGCAAGTTTCGATCGGATCCCCATCGCAATAAACCGAGCCACTTGTCGGACGTAATTGCCCCTTAAGCACATGCAACAGAGTGGATTTACCGGCTCCATTTGCACCAACTAGAGCTGTCAATGTCCCTGATTGCAGCGACAGCGAGACGTTTTCCAAGACAACGTTATCGCCATATTGAACATTCACATCCCTTGCTCTGAGAACTGGCTCTTCCAAAAATTGAAACGTCAAGTTGGCTCAACCTATCGACGGACCTTGGAGAATTCATCCAATTCGCCACCTGCCGGTAACCATCGCGCCAACACAACCTGAGGCTTAAGAAGCTCAAACTCAAGGCTGCTGCCATCAATTAGGGCAGCTCGGCGTTGCACACCATCCCCATCTGTCATCACCGTAAGAAGACGATTCGTGGCGGGATCAACATCAAGAATCGCGCCTGAAGCCAGATACCATCCAGGCAAAGACCTTCGCTTGAGCACTGTTCCAGAGCTGTTCAGAAGCAGTAATTCATCTCGAAGAGTCGGCGATGCATCACGCAGAACAATCCAAATCTTTTCTCCCCGGTTATCGCAAGCCGTTGCCATCACCCCCGCCTCCCCCAACCAAACCTGTCGTGGGGGCTGTCCTGGAATAACGAGCTCTATCGACCGTCGATAATCAGGCCAGTTCCTTAACAACACCGCGCGACCGGAGCCAGTGCAAAACGACTTGAGCTCCCTGCTTCCAGGCAGGCTCTGCGAAGCATTCCTATTTCGATCAGGGTTCATTGGTAAAAGATCAAGCCCGTCGTAAGAGGGAACAACCATTCCGCTTCCATCAGGAAGAAGACGAATTGCGCCTGCAACCTCGAGGTTGAGATCCCGTCGCTTGGAGCTAACCGAACGAATCCAGGTTCGATCGCTACCAGCTTCAATACCACCAACTTGCACGAGTAATTCCCCGCGCTGATTGCTACTTAAGTGGGCAAACAAAAGTGACCCAGATGCCAATGATTGGATGGCACCTGGCAACGGTTCAGCTAATTGTTGCGCTTGATCGCTAATCGCCCTTGGGGTGAGCTGGCGAAGCAACACCTCCAGCTTGGAAGGATCGTTATCGGTCACGAAGGCAACGCCCTCTCCATTGCCAAGCGGCTCAAGCTGAAGAATGCGCTGCTCAATAGACGACAACGGCAACCAACTGCCATCCTTACGACGCAGTTTCAACTGCTCTCCCTCCTCCTCGACCACCACTGCAACGAGAGTGGAACGAGGGTCCCACCAAAGCGAGTGGTTAGGCAGAGCAAGCCCCCGTTGATCATCCCCAGCAAGAACAAGCCTCTGAGGCGAACGAATGAGGGCGCCAGGATCGAGAAGCAAGCGGAACTGATCCTGTTGACCAAACCACTGATGGGGCTGATCGGGGAACAGACCACTATTTTCAGCCACCGACTTGCGGTTCATCGTTCGGCTGAAACGAACGTCAAGTGCTGCAGCACCTGAACGCATGGATTGAATCGCAACGGATCGCAAACGCGGCGGACGACGCAACAAAATCTGCTGCTGAACCAAAGCGACCAGGCCCAAGCCCATCAATGCGACGCTTAAAAGTCGAATCTTTGCGCTCGATGAGCCCAAACCCTTAGAGCTCATGGTTCCAAAGGCCGTTCAGGCCTAGGGATGGATTGAATTGTGATGGGCTTCACCATGTTGATAAGCAGTCCATCCATGGTCTTTGTTGTCATCGTTCCCTCGATAGCCAGCCATTCATCCGGCTTCGGATCCGCGTTTGCAGGCCATTCAATGGGGAGGCCAGCAGGGGTGGCATCAGCCAGACAGCACCGAACCGTGAGACGGGCGAGCTGGGGCTGCATCCCAGGGCGTTGAAGCACAAAACCACTAATTCTCACAGGATCACCCGCATGCAAATTGGGATCGGGCTGACTGCGCAGCAGCCGAACCCATTCCGTCAACGTGCGTTGTTCCGGCGGAAGGAAAAAACTCAATCGCGGCGCCTCAGGCAAGGTTTCGCTGCGATTCGCAGCCAAATCACTGAAAGAAGGTGCGGGGGGAAACAGCAAAACCAACAAGGCCACCGCAACCGAAACCAACCAACTCAAAGGAGTTAGAGGAGTTTTCAAGCGTGGAGCAGAGCGAAGCTGTATGGCTCCGAGCACCATCAGAACAACTCCTGCAATCGCAACCACCGGATGGAAAACCGCATTCAGCAGTAGATCCAAACGAGCCGACACACTGCTCCAAACCAACAACCATCCCCAAAGCAGCAAAACAAGGGGAGGGACGTATCGCGCTTGTCGAATCCGGTTCAGACGTGGCATTGCGTTACAGCAGCACAAGATTGACCCATTGCCCGATCAAGAGAACGAGCAACGATGCTGCAACTGCGGTGATGGCAATGGCTCGCGTTGAAAGAAGCACAGTGAACAAGCCAGCAAGCTTGAGATCCACCACTGGACCAAGCAGCAGAAAGGCCAACAAGGCACCAGGCGTGACCTGGGCGGCAAAGCCAAGCGCAAGAAATGCATCAACGCTGGAACAAACCGAAACCACGAGTGCCAAGAGCATCAGAGCTAGCACCGAAACGGTGGGGCCTGAGCCCAAAGCCAGCAGCCAACTGCGCGGCAACCAGGTTTGCACCGCAGCGGCAAGGGCACAGCCAAACACGAGCAGGGTGAGCAGGCTCAAGAATTCACGCGTGCTGTGTTGGAGCAGCTCCGCAGGCCGAAGCGGCACCTCCTCGAACCGACGTTCAGAAGCATTGAAGCTCACACCAACCAGTCCACTGCCACGTTCAAGCAGTCCCACCCGAGAAAGGGGTTGACTCAGTCTTCTTTCCTCGAGCAAGGCAGACGCCAACAACCTCGACTCAGGCAGCAGCCCCAGCAGAGCGCTGAGCGCGATCGCAATCAGAAAAGCACCGATTGGTCGCCCCCAAAGCAACCAGGTCTGATCAGGGAAGGCAGCCCAAGTGCTCGCCAACACAATCGGATTGAGAACCGGCGCTGCGAACAAAAAACCAAAACCAGTCCCCAACGGCGCTCCGCTTGCAAGCAAACGTCTCGCGACAGGAACGTTCCCACATTCACAAGCCGGCAAAGCGAAACCAAGCAAGGCTCCAACCACTGGCGCCAAGAGTGGATGGCGAGGCAGGCGCTTAATCCAAGTGGACTGGGGGACAAGCCATCTCGCCAGGCCAGCAATCGAAACGCCCAAAAGCAAAAAAGGAAGCGCTTCGATTAAGAGGCCTTGAAAGATGGCCCAGCCTGTAGCGAAGCGTGTCATCAAGCGGTGAAGCTGTTAACTCCAGCCATGGCTGGCTTGATCTTCAACGTAGGCAGCAACATCAGCAATTTCATTCTCACTAAGCACATCCAGGAATGCAGGCATCGCGTTACGCCCATAGGTGACCTGAGCCACGATTCCGGTCTCATGACCAGTCAAGTAGTTAGGAAGGAACGCCTCAAGGTCGGCCTGCCGCAACGTGCGCTCACTCTTCACAATGTTTCCACCGCCGGCATGGCATGCGGCGCAATTGGTATTAAAAATCTGACCGCCCCTAACGGTGTCAGAGGCCATCGCACGCATGGGCATGCTCAAGACCAGCACCAAAGCAAAAACAGCGGATAGCAAAAAACGCATGGTGCCCCAAATCAATTGTCACCATTCTCAGGAGATCTGAAGCACCGGTGGTGACGTTGCTGCAGATCGTTATGGAATGAATCTGAGAGTCGTCAAGCCACCAGGGCAGCCCAGGCGAATGCTCCACCGATACCAATCCAAATCCCTGCTGCCACACGCTTGCCCTCAGCTCCAAGAGCATCCAGCAATCGCTTCGAGGCAAGGCTGACAGCAAGAAGTAAGGCACCTTGGGCAATCAAAAGACCCAAGAAGTAAGTGAATAGAGGCGTGGATTCAGCTCCAACGATCGCGCCACCGAGCAGATATCCGTGCAATCCAATAACCGGCAGCAAGATTCCTGCAGGAATGATGTTGAGAGCGATCAAACCCTCAACCGCCAAAGTCAGTGAAACAAGCACCTCAGCAGCAGGCGCAAGACTGGAGGGCAGAGGAAAGATTTGCGTTAATACCGCCCCTCCAAGGGCGAAAGCCAAAAGGGGAAGAACCCAAGCCACTGGGCGCCTAAGTCCGATCAATCCAATCGCCAGAAGAAAGAGGAGATGGTCAGGTCCGAGCAGGGGGTGGCCAATCCCACTGATCAATCCTTGAAGCGCATTCATGTCACCCCCTTCAGCCATCGCAAAGGGATGGTGGGCAACAGCGGGCCCTGCAAACGTGAGTAACAATCCGGTTACAGCAACAACTCCGAGACCGAAAAGGGCTCTGGTGCTTCTTTTGAACATCAATGGTCGATCCTCGTCGGTTAAAAAATCGGCGGGCGTTCTGACTTCTGCTGATGAATTTCAGCAGTTCACAGCTGCGGGACAGCGACGGATTTTCACCGCTCTTTCCCCGTTACCTCTAGTGACTGAATCCCACTAGAACCGAAATAATGTTCTACCTCAGTTCAAGGTCAGTGCCCTGCACTTGAGCCATGGTTATGAGCGTTGCAAGGCATCCATTTCGCCCCCATCTGGTGGGCCCCCTTGCAGTTGAACAAAGCTGCGGCCTCCTCGGCTTCTGCCTTGGTGTCATACATCGCTTTGATGGGCTCCGTTCCAGCTTTTGATGCGGAAGGCTCCATCTCCATCGACAGCAACGTGTCGCTGTGGTCAGAACCTATCTCGTGATGAGCGATTGCTGGAGTCGTCAAAGCCAGCAAGCCCAAAAGCAGTCCAGCGGAGGGAGAGAGACGCATCTCAGATTTGATTGCAACCAGTTGAGTTTGATGCATCAGGCCGCGCTAGACAGCTGCGCTACACATCAAGCCTCAAATGGTGCTGAAGTGCGATACAAAACGATCCAACCAGTGCAGATCCAAGTCTTAAATCAGGATCTCACCGATTGGGCAAGGTTGAAATGGGCAGCGACGATGCGAATCGATGGCGCAAGATCCCGTGCTTAGGAGCAAAGAGGAAAGCAATCACAAACAAACCTGTCTGGACAAGAACGATGCAACCAGCTGTTGAACTATCAGTCCAATAACTTGTATACACCCCAAGAAGGCTGGAAAGAATGCTGCTGCCAATCGCCAACCAACTCATTCGATCAAAGCGATCGGTTAATAGGTAAGCGGTAGCCCCAGGCGTGACCAGCATGGCCACCACCAAAATGATGCCTACCGTTTGCAATCCAGCAACCGCAGCAAGAGAAAGTACGGAGAGAAGGAGGTAGTGGAGAACACCCGTGTTGATTCCAATCGAGCGTGCATGCGTGGGGTCAAAACAAAACAACAACAGATCACGACGAAACAACAAAAGAACAGCCGTGACCAGAACTGATATCAGAACCGTTTGTTGAATATCAGCAATAGAGATCCCAAGTACATTGCCAAAAAGAATATGGGTGAGATCAATATTGCTACGCGTCTTCGAAACCAACACCAGTCCTAGAGCGAAGAAACCCGTAAACACAAGGCCAATCACCGTATCTTCTTTGATTCGGGATTTCTGCTTCACAAAACCAATCGTGGCGACTGATCCCACACCAAACACAAAGGCCCCAACTGAAAAAGGCAACCCAATGGCATAGGCAAGGATGACTCCTGGCAACACAGAATGAGATACCGCATCACCCATCAGCGCCCATCCCTTGAGGGTCATGTAGCAAGAGAGGAGACCGCAGACGCCACCAACGGTGGCGCTGATTAGCAGTGCCCGCACCATGAAGGCATGCTGAAGAGGCTCGAGCAAAAATGTGGTCAAGCGTCCTCCGAGGAACTATTTCCGGTTAATAAGTCCGGAGGGAGGCCCCCAAAGGCCAAAGAAAGATTTTCCGGAGTGAACACCTCCGATGTTTCACCGTAAGCCAAAACCGTTTTATTGATCAGAACCGTGAGATCGCAGAAGTCTCTGACATGACTGAGATCATGCGTTGAAATCAAAATGGTGCGTCCTTCCGTACGCAACTGAAAAAACAGTTCTGCCATCAACTTTTCCGTACGAACATCCACACCATTGAAGGGTTCGTCCAACAACAAAACCGATGCGCGCTGTGCAATAGCTCTTGCCAAAAATGTCCGTTTGCGTTGACCTCCAGAGAGAGCAGCGATCGGACGATCCCTGAGATCAAGAAGCTCAACGCGCTCAAGAGCATCCCGAACCGCAACCCTGTCTGACTGCCGTGGAATCCGGAGCACATTCATGGCTCCATAGCGGCCCATCATCACCACATCCCAAACAGAGACGGGGAAATCGCAATCGATCCCTTCACTCTGAGGCACATAGGCAACGGCTTGATCGCGCTGAGCCCGGGCAACGCTGCGACCGTTAATTCTGATGTGTCCACGCGAAGGGCGAATGAAACCAGTCAGAGCCTTGAAAAGGGTCGACTTACCGGACCCATTCATCCCTACCAATCCACAGATGCACCCCGAAGGAAGATGAAGAGAAGCGTCGTAGAGGGCAACTGTGCCGTTGTAGTCAACACAGATCTGATCGGCCTCGATCCGCATCAATTCACTTTGGGTCATAAGGACGTTTCGGCGGATGCAGCCAACCCCTGCCTAATAAGTTTCACATTGTGGCGTTGAAGGTCGAGCAGAGTTGGTGCAGGACCGTTGCGTTTTGATAAAGAGTCCACATAGAAGCTGCCACCGAAACGAGCTCCCGAGGCACGAGCCACCTCCCGTTGAGCTTTATCACTCACTGTTGTTTCACAAAACACCGCGGGGACCTGATCTTTCTTCACACGCTCGATTAATCGAGCCATACGTCTTGGAGTGATCTGGCTCTCAGCATTAACCGGCCACAAATAGGCCTCATCAAATCCATAGTCTTGAGCTAAATAAGAAAAGGCCCCTTCACAGCTCACGAGAACGCGCTGCTGCTGGGGAATGACAGCGAGGAGGTTACGTAATTCAGCATCCAGGTTTTCCAACTGGAGCTTGTAGCTATCACCATTGTTGCGATACAACTGGGCTCCCTCTGGATCGAGTTGAGAAAACGCATCCACAAGTCGATCCACATATCCCTGAGCTCTCAGGGGTGACATCCAGGCATGGGGATTGGGCTTACCGGCATAGGCATCACCCTCAATGAGCAATGGCTGCATTCCCTCGGTGAGAGTGACAGTGGGCACATCACCAGCGGATTGAACAAAGCGGCGAGCCCATAGCTCCAAACCCAACCCATTTTCAACAATTAAGTCTGCACCTGAGGCTTGCTCTAAATCCCGCGGTGAAGGCTCATATCCATGAATTTCTGCACCCGGCTTGGTAATCGATCTAACTTGCAAACGATCACCAGCCACCTGACGTGCCATATCAGCGAGGATCGTGAATGTTGTCAGAACAACTGGACGATTATCAGCACTATTTCCTGATTTATTAGACAACGTACCCTGACTTGAGCAGGCAACAGCCATAGGCAAAGCGAGAATAATCGTAGCCACCTGACGCAAAATACGTCTCCCCAATATTCCCGCCAAAAAGTTGTTAATGATGCTCATATTAGCCATATCTGTGATTGGATGAGCTTGTATTCACGAGGATGGTTTTGCTGCAGTGGCTCCGCGCCGGCGCCTGCAGCGCTCAGAGCAGTAACGCACTTCATCCCAAACATCTTTCCATTTACGACGCCATTGGAATGGGCGCCCACAGACGGCACAGATTTTTGTTGGGCGATCCAGTGATGGCGCCATCAGACAAAACATCCCAGGGAACAGCTGATCAGGCATTAAAAACCTGCAGATTGCCACCATAAGGCCGATGACGCTTGATTGAGACTTGTCAAGCGATCAATGAAATCAGCAGTCCACATCTATTGCGTCTTAACTAAACAACAACACCCAACATTTTCTATTGCGAAAAGTGTCTTCAAAATCATCTATGAGAAACATTCATAGCTGCTGCATCACAACCCCAAGCGGCATCCAATTAATAGGACTAAAAGTTATTACCAACGAATGTCCAGGAGTCATCAAAATCTCAGCCGAAATCAAGGGCTGAGCCGAAGGCCCATTCATCATGAGCAAAAATCAGTCGCTTTCAGATTGATCGGTCCAACGTCGCTCAACTTGAACAAACAGGAACCAGGCCAACGACGCTCCTGCTCCCGCCGCCCATTCTGAGCGCAGCAACGAAACCAACGCCAAAGTGCTTGCCCCGATTCGCAAACCCCTTAGGCCAAAACGGCTGTATTGACGCAGGCGATGATCCATAAGCGAAAGATACAAGCAACGGAGTTCAAGCTTCAGCTGAACCGGGACCATCAAGCTGCTGCTATCACTGAGCCGGGGAGAACCGAACGAAAAATTTGCACGCAGTCGCCGATTAAGACGCGTAGCTTTACAGAACTTCATGTCTACGCGTCATGGTTGAGCTTTACTTGGATGCCACCTTGCACAACCAAATCAGTGTTGAGCACTATCGCGAAGTTTTGCTGAACCACGGATTGGATGAACAGGATCAAAAACTGAGGAGCAATCTTTTGAAACGCGTTGAAGCCGGAACGATCCAGCTGTCATCCTGACGGACCTGGTCAGCACCTTCCCATGTTTCAAACAAATGATCCTCGCTTCTGGAAAGCGGTTGCTGGAATCATTTCATTGGTATTGAGCTGCTCACTCGCTTGGCTAATTCTTAAGCTTTGAATCCCTCTATCCATTGCAGCTAGAAGATTCAGTATCAACAGAGTGCACCAACCACGTTTCTAAAAATTTATTATTCAAAAAAGTAGGTACATAATACTCATTATTATCAATCCCATTGTTAAAGCGGATAAAACTGAAAGGAGAATAAGACCACCTCCAGCAATCAAGGCCACTCGTTTAGCTGTTTCTGGGAATAACAAGTAAAAACTAAGTCCTGCCGCAAGTCCCCATAAAGGAGGAATCAGCACACAAACACCTGTCAAAATGATCAAACGCACACGTCTCTGACGTTGCTGTTCGATCACCCTCAACGCTTTGGTCTCCTCCTCTTCCAAAGCCAAACGCTCTTCATCGCTCAGCCAACGTCCAAATTGTTGTGCTTGCTTGAACTCACGTTCAAGTTTGTCCGTACTGGAAGAAGGATCCATATCCCCACGGTATCTCCGTTCTCAACGGGGACTTCGCTCCCATGCCCGTTCCAGTGACTCTCTCATCGCTTTGCTAGAGGGCTCAGCCAGCCCATTGTTTCGACGAAAGGCTGCTGTGATCCGCCAGAAACGTGTTGCGCAAGCAATCGCGACGACGAACCAAGCCAACAAGATCCAGGCAGAACCGTGCACGACAAAGTTGTGAATACCTCCATGATGGTGGCTGCGGAGAATTCGTCGATGAACGGCAAGCTTGTAGTTGGAGCTATTGGACTCTTGGTGGGCGCAGTCGCGATCTATGAATTCCTGTTGTTGAGAGGGTTAGCACCCTCCAGTTGAGCCTCACAGGCATAGGTTTCAATCGACGCTTTCCTTTGGCGGAATTCAGGATGATCCGCATCCTCCACCCGCCACCACCAACGTCCATCGGTGTAGCTGGGTGGTCCAGCATTGTTGGTGCGGGGCAGTTGCAGATTGAGGTCCCGCCAATGCAAAAGGATTCCATCGCCAGGAACCGTTCCATCAGCACTGTTCGGGATCGGTTCCAAAACAGCGCCGATCGCCTCCTGACCCAAATTGGTTCGCTCCGCAGTGAGCAGATCTCCTTCACACCAATAGCTAGTGGCTAGCGCAGGAGAGCATGGCGCAAGCCACAACAACGCCACCAAGCAAAACGAGAGCAGAGAGCGCAAGGCAGGAGAAGCCGTTCACCCCACCCAAGCACCTCACACGACAGAGTGTTGTCAAGAAGGAGCGTTTTGATGACACCGACAAAAGATCAGGTGCTCGCTGCATCAGCTGGCTGGGTAGCGGTTGTGCTGAACGTGGTGCCCGGTCTTGGAGCTGGTTATTTGTATCAGCGACGTTGGAAGGCTTACTGGATCACCTCCCTACTCGCCACGACCTGGTTTGTGGTGGGAGCCGTTTTAGCTCAAAACTCCGCAGCTGAAGCTGAACCACAAAACCAACTCGTTGGGCTCATTGGCTTGATTGCTCTGGCCGCTGTGACCAGCGCGGAAGCAGGCTTGGCCGTAAAGGCAGTGCGTCAAAGCAGCTAATGGAGACCAGGCCGAATGCGGTTCTCCGCTTCTGGTTTCAAGATTGTCGCCCGCACCAATGGTTTCGCAGAAATGCGGACTTTGACACCGTGGTGTTGGACCGCTTCGGCAAGCTCACATGTTCAGCATTGAACGGTGAACTGAGTCACTGGGAGAAGCACCCAACCAGCGCATTAGCGCTGGTTTTGATGATGGATCAATTCACCCGGCAGATCTGGAGACATGAACCCAAAGCGTTTGCAGGCGATCCTTACGCCCTGAGACTGACCCGCCAAGCGATTGCAGAGGGATGGCTCGATGAAGAACCAGAACGGGTGCGTCGGCAGTTCTGGTTGATGCCAATGCTTCACAGCGAGGAGCTGGGGGTGATCCTGGATGCGATCTCGTTCATGGAGCGCTGGAGCGACCCCGCCACGGTTGCAGTCGCTGATCGCAACAAGACCTTGATCCAGCGATATGGACGTTATCCCCAACGCAATGCCGCACTGGGGAGAGACTCCACAAAGGAAGAGTTGAAGTTTTTAAAGGATTGGCACTCCCGTGGCAAACACAAACGATCCCAATCTCATGCTTGTGATCAATGCTCCAGTCACGGGCCCATTCACTACAGAATAAAAATTACAGGCCAACCCAACTGGCAATTTGCATGCCCCAGCTGCTGGAACAAGCTGCAACACCAGCCTGGTTATCAATACGGGGGAACGAGAAAAGAAAATCGTCGTGAACGAAAACGTCGATAAGCAACGAATCACGCATCGCTCAAAACAACAAACAGTGGGACGAGCACTGGGGACGAAAGAAGACGCTGAAGACATGAAGAGCGAGGCATCGTCAAATCGCATCTGCATGAACAAAACGTGGATCGGGCACGTGGGATAAGAGGGAAGCGTGATGGAATTGAAAATCATGAGCCCCATGTTTCAGTGTTTGATCTGCAGGCAAACGATCGAACGTTCCACCCGTACCTACTGGAAACACAAGGGTCATCTGCTTTGCTCGACCTGCAAAGACAACATCGAGGCAGGCGTTGGTCAAAGTAGTCAGCAGACGCCGCCTAGCTCTTGAACCTGCTCCAGATTGTGGCTTTGGTTGCAGGAGTCACAGCTCTAGCGGCCGCGATTGGATTGAGCATCCTTCTTTTAGGCCTACAACGCGTGTTTGCCTCTGCTCCAACGCTCTGGGACAGCAACGATCGGGACATCACGGACACCAGTCTCAGCGTTGTAATCCCAGCCTTCGATGAAGAACAAAACATTGAGGGTTGCCTGACTCACGTCCTGATGTCTGAACGGCCTTGCTCTCGATGGGAGGTCATCGTTGTCGATGATCAGTCCAGCGACAACACCGTCAAGATTGCAGAACAGGCGATTGTTACCGTCGCTGGAGCTGACCAACCTGGTGCAACGGTTCTCCAAGCTGGCCATCGACCAAAAGGAGAGCGCTGGGTTGGAAAAAACTGGGGTTGCTGTCAAGCGATGGAGCAGGTCAACAGCGAGTGGGTGCTGTTCATCGACGCAGATGTGACCCTGGCACCCGATGCCATCCGTCGCGCACTCCATCAGAGCATCAATGAGAACGCCGATTTATTCAGCCTGGCTCCACGCCTGACCTGTGGCTGTCTCGCCGAATGGATGGTCCAACCGATCATGGCGAGCTTGTTAGGGCTTGGGTTTCCGATTCTTGAAGCCAACGACCCTGCCTCAACGGTGGCCTTTGCCGCAGGACCCTTCATGTTGTTCCGCAGGGACAGCTACAACGCGATTGGCGGCCACAGGGCCCTTGCCGGAGAGGTTGTAGAAGATCTCGCGTTAGCGCGTCGGATTAAAGAGGGGGGATTTCGCTTGCGATACGTGCTTGGAATCGATGCAGTCGACCTGCAGATGTACGCCAATCTCCAGGCTCTTTGGGAAGGCTGGAGCAAAAACTGGTATCTCGGTCTTGATCGCAGCATCAGCAAATCCCTTGGAGCTGGCGGAGTGGTGCTGTTGATGTTCACGCTGCCATGGCTGCTTTTGCCAGCCAGCCTGACGATGGCATGTCTGAGCAGCCAGGATCAGATCCTTTGGCTTAGTGATGCTGGTCTCGGATTGATCGCAATCCTGATGCAGCTGAGCGTTCGCCTCTGGACCCGTGCTCGTTTTTCGGTGCCTTTACGCCATTGGTGGCTCATGGGGTTAGGCGGCATGATCATCGGTCTGATCGCACCCACATCCGTTTGGAAGAGCCTTACGGGAAGGGGCTGGACCTGGAAAGGCCGCTCCCTTGCTGATGCACAAGCGCGCTAGCAGTTAGAGCCATCATCCAGACAAAATGAGTGCATCCGTAGAAACCCCATGTACCGACTTGGTGCGCTCCTAGCTTTGTGCCTGGCATTGCTGCTGCCTTCAGCCGTACAAGCGAGCACGATTGAAGTCACGATGAACAGCATCAACGCCGAGGGAATCGGTGAATCCATTGGCACGATCAGTGCCCGAGACACAGACCAAGGGTTGGTGATTATTCCTGAACTCAGCGGCCTGAGCGAGGGCGAGCATGGGTTCCACTTGCATGCTGGAGCTCAGTGTGATCCACAAACCAACGCTGAAGGGGCCTCCATTGCCGGTCTGGCAGCACTCGGACATTGGGATCCTGACCAAACAGACACCCATCTCGGACCTTTCGGCAATGGCCATCGCGGTGACCTCAGCCGATTAGTGGTGGACCGAGATGGAAATACCACCACAAGCGTTGTGGCACCCAGGCTCAAGGCCTCTGACCTGCGTGGCCGTGCCCTTGTGGTGCATGCAGGGGGTGACACTTACACCGACACGCCTCCCCTAGGCGGAGGCGGTGCTCGTATTGCCTGCGGTGTCGGGTCTTGAAGGCAGAACGCTTGCTCCTCATCCATCCCATTGGCGTTGGCTTATCCAGTCGGTTTTGGGATCGTTTTATCACCTGTTGGCGAGCCTCAGACAACACGACAGCCCTGCTCGCTCCAGACCTACTCGGATGCGGTGGGAGCGAGCATCCAAATCAACAGCTTGCCCCTGAGGATTGGGCAGCACACCTCATCGATCTACTGAAAGAACACAACAACGCCCCAGCGGTTCTGGTCTCGCAAGGCGCCTCTCTTCCAATCGCTTTAGCTGTGCTCGAGACCGCACCGGAACTCGTCTCAGGCTTGGTCGCCATCAGCCCACCAAGTTGGCGCATTCTTGAGGAACCTTTTCCAAAAATGCAATCTCAACTGCTTTGGAGATTGCTGTTTCAAGGACCCATCGGTTCTTTGTTTTACCGCTATGCACGCCGCCGTGCATTTTTAAAATCATTTTCAATCAATAATTTATTTGCTAACCACAAAGATGTTGACTCCGAATGGCTCGACACGTTGGGACAAGAAGCAGCCAATATGACAACACGCTGGGCAACATTTTCTTTTTTAGCTGGTTTTTGGAGACGCAACTGGACCAAGCAATGGCAAGACATCAAACAACCGATTTGGCTGTTGTTTGGGCTCAAGGCAACCGGTATCGGCCGTTCCAAGAATTGGGATGATGCTCAAGAACGTATCCACGCCTATGCGCAGCAGCTGCCGAATGCTGTAAGCGCAAGTATTGATGGGCGCAACGTTCTTCCCTATGAATCAACCGATGCGTGCGTGACCCAACTCCAAAGCTGGTTGCTACATCAAGAAACTGCGTCAAGCCGTTTCAAACCACAGTTCGATCCAGCTTCTCGTCTCTAATCATTCGTCTGAAACCCGTTCTTCGACTGAACCACTCCACGTCCAGGTCCAGGTCCAGGTCGAAGGCTCAAGCATTTGGCTTAGCCAACGGGTGACGTGCATGGGCTGAAACATCACGCATGGCCCCAGTTGGATTCAATGAGCGGGCCAGCGCCAACAATCCAGCAGCAAGAACCGTTTCACCTTCAAGCTGCATCATTCGGTGGAGACTGATGACCTCGCTGTAGTCAGCAGCAGCCGTTCCATTGATCAAACCGCGAGCGGTGCATCGGGCCACAGCCAATTGAAGAGAGATCGTCATGTCCCAAAGCTGACTCAAAGCAAGGGCAAAACCAAGGAAACTTCCAGTTTCCAGCTGATTCAGAAACGCGAAGCAGCAAGAAACCCGTTAACGTTTCGTAACAATAGGGTTTTATGTCATGCTTTCTGCGCTTTTCCCCTTGGTCTATGGATCCGTTTTTGTCTTTCTGTTAGTTCAGGCTTTCCGAATGATGCGCTTGAGCTCTGGGCCAGCCAAATCAACGCGTCGCACAGACCGCACAGGCTTGCTGACCACCCATCCTGAACTTCTTGACGCCAATGGCTCCATCACAGGTGAAGACCTTCTGGTTGTCCGTTTCCCAAGCCAGGATCAACCGGAAGTTTCGATCACAGATTGAAGAGCGCCGGGTTGCATTCAGAATGAAGAACCACCTGTAGAGCCCATGACCCTCAATCAATTTTTAATCTTCTTGGTTGTGGGGATTGCGCTTGCAGTCGTAACAAGCGCAACTTGGATTTGGTGGATACTCGCAATCTGCACAACTCTAGTTGTAATCAAACTGTTAAAAAAATAATACCTAGCCTATAATGCAAACCCAACTTACAGCGATTAACTGGGCAAAAGTAATCACGATTGCAGTCATCATTGGTTTATCTTTATTTTTTGGCATCAATGGGCAGAGGCAAATCCTCTACGCATGCATGCACATCAGCTATTGCTTATGGTGGCTCTTAGAACAAAAGATATATCCAGAACGCCGCAAGCAAATTTTCACAGAAAAGGTTGATGCAGCCGGTTTCATAGGTGCAATCATTATCGTGGGCATCTTTTATTCATTACCAGCATTTTTGGCTTTTACAAATCCAACAAAGTTATCAATCGCAGCCACAGCAACAGCTCTTCCACTTTTTTACTTTGGTAGCTTAATCAATACTGCCGCCGACATACAAAAAACAACAGAAAAAACAAGCGGTGTGGGCTTAGTGCGCTCCGGGATCTGGAGTGGGGTAAGGCATGTCAATTACACAGGTGATCTAATGCGCTACCTAAGCTTTAGCGTGGTAGCAGGTTCATTGTGGGCCTTTTTAGTGCCACTTTCCATCTTCTTTTTATACATTCAACGCATTCGAGACAAAGAATCTTCAATGAAATTTAAATATCAAGACTTTTCAGATTACAAATCAAAAAGTTTTTATCTAATTCCCGGAATCTGGTGAGAATGAGAGAATGCTCAAATCTATTCTCAATATTCTTTGGGTCGTCCTTGGAGGCCTGCCGATGGCCTTGGGCTGGTGGCTGGTGGGACTGATCTCAGCCGTCAGCATCGTGGGATTGCCATGGAGCCGATCATGTTTTGTGATTGGTACATTTGCTCTGTGGCCCTTTGGTTTTGAGGCCATAAACCGACGCGACCTCAGCAGACGTGTTGATCTAGGCACCGGCCCGTTAGGACTGATCGGAAACATAATTTGGTTTTTAGTGGCTGGATGGTGGCTTGCAATTGGCCATCTCACCTCGGCACTCGCCTGTTTCGTGACCGTTATTGGGATTCCTTTCGGAATTCAGCACATCAAACTCGCTCTCATTGCCATCGCTCCGATTGGAATGACGATCGTTCCAGCGCATCGCACTGACGAATAGCAAGCAGCTAACCAAGAGGAACTGAAACAATGGATCCAGAAGTACGCCAATTGGTGATCGGTCAACTCCTCGTGATCGTGATCCCGGTTGGGACCCTGTTTGCAATCTGGATCAGCATGCTGCGATGGACAGCAAAACGATAAGGGAAGAGATAAGACAGCTTGCAACTGATGTGGTCCATCAAGACATCCGTTGCCAAACTGCAAACAACGAGCATGCCAATAATCAGAATCGCAATGAACATTCCTAGTGAATTTCAAGCCTTCTCCAACGTCCACGCCATCAGGGATGGCAGCGCTTTCATTAATGTGCTCGGCTGGATGTGGAGCGAGGATAAAGGCATTCAATATCTGGCCTGGGACGGGAGCATCTATTCAGCGAGTTCCATTGACGGAATCAGCCCACAGGCTTCACACCAGATGTATCGAACAGCTAACTCCCTGGAAAAACTTGCGGACCAGTAGGCAGAAGCGCATCAACAAGAAGAAATGCCTGTCAGCTAGATCCCAAAAGGGTTGCAAGGCAAAGGGAAGGGAGCTGTAGGGACTCCGTTGAAAAGCGACAGCTATGCAGCAGTTGATTGGGCACAGAAACCAGGTTTGCAAATTGAAGGCAAGACGTGCCAGAACAAAGGAACGAAAGCCTTTGGCAGATGACCAGCACAGCTCAACGCACGATTCAAGCCACAACAGGCGAAGACATGCTGATTGATGCCTTACGAGGAATCAAAACGAAGCAAGAGCTCATGCTCTTGCAAAGTCGGCTGACCTCGAACCCAGCCAACCCCCCTTTGTTCAATTGGGTTTGCAACTTATTGATCGAACGCAGGATTTCACGAGGTCTAGCCGCGAGGGTTCTATCCCAATTGCACGAGGATGGGTAGGAAAGCTGAGACCAAAAGCAGGTGGATCCAAAGACTTCTATGTTCCTCCTGCTCGCTGTGAGCACACAACCCTCAAGCCAAATGTCATTGGAGTGCCTAACACAAGCTGGATACACAAGAGTCGAGCATCAAATTCACAAAAGAAAATCAAATGAATGCATAGAATTAACTTGAACGGGGAAGCCCATTCAACAATGCTTGAACTCAACCCAGGCGATCATTTCAGCAGCAGACAAGGTTGAGAAAAATTCGGCTCATCCCTGGGATGCTGAAGACATAGAAGAAAGATTATTACTAGAAAAAAACGAAGGCTCAGGTAGCCTCATATTTTATTGAAAGAGTATTGAAAAATTCAACAATGGCTTACTCAAGCAGCCAGACAATCAAAAACCACAACGTATAGAGACCCATCAAACGAACTAGGTCAAACATTTAAAGGTCTGATGCTTGGTTACGACTAAGGAAGTTGATGATGCCAATCCCTGTCGTGCCAAACAATCAAATCAGGCGTTATCCCATTTAATTTTGCCATCAAGGAGTTCCATGAGTTCCTCAAGCTTTTGGTTGGTCACGCGAACATCTGCTGCATCAGGCATGGTGCCCTCCTCAATGAGCACGTTGTAGTGCTCACGACACATATTGCGCAGTTCCTGTAGGCGCTTCTTCGTAATGGTGCGCTTCTCTTCTGCTGTTGCCATGATTGGATCCTTGACCTAAGCCCAGTCTGCCTTACCGACTGCAGCAGTTGACCAGTCTGAGCCAGTTAGGTCATCAACCTAAAACGGAGACGCATCTCGGCAAAGAGCGTACAGGTTCCTCAAGAAACCCACGAAAGATCAATGGAAAGACTGAAGAAACAAAACTGAAAGGAATACATCAGAAGAGACTAACCGCTCAGAGAAAACATCAGTCATTCCACAAAGCCAATAAAGAGTTACTTAAAATGAACGCTTAACAAGCAAATGTATACAACAACAAGGGCGACTAAGCGTATTAATCTTAAAAATCAAGCAATTTCGCAAACAATTTCAATGAAACATAGAAAGAACATGCGCAGGGCTTCATCAATCCGCGAATAAAACAACTGAGTATCGTCTGTCATTGGCCATGACGAGTTGCCCACTTGGCGTGGCGACTGCGACTCTCAATGTCCCAACGACGCCATTCCGTGGACGAGGCAGGCGTAGCAGATGACATCAAGGCTGGATCTGTCCAATAGTCAGGTGAATCGAGAGTGGATTGATGAATGGGGCAGCAGGGTCCATGGTTCACGGCGGAAAACTACATATTTTCTTCATCATGCTCCCCCGAGCTGCCGATGCGCAATGCCCAGGCGATACAGCTCACGCTGCACTCAACAACCCCCACCACCAGAAACCGACGAGCAAGGAGAGAACGCATCAGCTAACAACGAATTACAGAATTTCTGAAGGGCAAAACAAAGGATGAGCCTGTTCTGATTTCAAGATTCAACGTAAGCTCAAATACCTAATCAAATGGTCGATGCCAGCCCCTCTTCAAAAATACGAATTGTCATCAATGAAGTGGGCTTCGAATGGAGAACTCTCCACCCATGACATCCATAAGCTGCTCAACAAAATGAGTCAGGCACAAGCCTTTGATCGCCAAACCAGGTGCCTGGAGCCAATAGAAAGTCCAAAATAATTAGATCACCAGTGTTCAGAAAGCCGTTCAAACTCTTGGCATAAGTGCATGGAGATCAAATCGAAATCAAATAAAAAATAAAGAAACGCGTTGGAACAATTAAAAATGCCTTTGTGATCCCAAGGTTAATCAGTAGATTCCACACTTTTGTCCCAT
This sequence comes from Synechococcus sp. MVIR-18-1, assembly GCF_014279835.1. Lineage (NCBI taxonomy): Bacteria > Bacillati > Cyanobacteriota > Cyanophyceae > Synechococcales > Synechococcaceae > Synechococcus > Synechococcus sp. MVIR-18-1. Next base: position 1,522,409 of record NZ_CP047942.1, read on the forward strand.
TAGAGGCCAGCATATCCATAACGCTTAGATCTTGATGTACACGATTGAACACCTGTCCGATGAAAACTGGACACCTGAAGTAACCAGAAAGACAGAGTTCAAAGCATTTGTAGATGCTCGGACAAAATGTATGGCTACGGGAAAGATTTACAGAGTTGTAGACGACAAGCAGAATGTAAGATACACAATCACACTCGATACGTGCAAAAAACAACTTTTTTCAAGTCATTAACAGGCATCTCTCTAAAAATCATTGCTGTAAGGCCGGCATAGCCTCTTGAAGCTCAGTAGAAGGCTCAGAATTGCTCACTCCACTGGTCAACTGGATCGCCAAAACGGACAATCCAAGAAAAGCCACAATAATAAGTATACGTAAAATCTTTGTTGGAGTCATAAAGAGCAAAAAATTGAATCAACGATAGAACAATATTAAAACGATAAGACAGCACGTAACCAATCCAATAAGCCAAATTGGGCAAGCACAAAAAAACCGCTCGAAACAAGAGCGGTCATCCGCCAAGTAATCCCCATCACCCGGCCTTTTGCATCACATTGAGATGTGATGAGCAGATCATAGTGACGACTCTTACCAACAGAGCGTGAGTATCGATTCACTCAAGATTGTGACTACGTTGTGTGAAGCCATTGAAGGGAACAATAATCAAGGAGCATGGCGTTCGCACCAACGAATAACCAGTTGGTGGCGAATGCAGCACGAAATAAACTCACTAGCGAAATCCAAGACAACGCAACAACAAATCATTCTCATCACATACTTAGTCTCAACACATCAAAAACAAATCAGCTCGCCCAAGAGCACATAATGTAAACATAGCTCATAAAGTTAATCGGCTGGAAGTTTACGTAAACAGGACAAACAATCAAATAGATACAATTGAGTATTCGATTCTCTCATCTGAGCAGCACAAATCGCCATAATAGCGCTCTAGCTCATCATAAGCGCTATTGTAACAATTGAACTGTAGCTTAGTGATCGCATCTTCCTGAAGATCATCACGAACAATGCGGTACAAAGGAACACTTACGCTCAAATTTTTGAAACCAGATTCTAAAGCTTCAAATGATTCGTTTTCCATATAAGCACACAATGAAAAAATGATTATAGGTCAGCAATAGAGAATGGACAGGATTGCAAACAACATAGTCAAACTAAAAGCACTTAGTACGGTCGTCAAAAAACTACGAATCCACTACGACTAATGGAATAGAACCATGAGCAGAGCGAAGCATTATTCTTAGTACATATTAAAACCAGTAAGACGTAAATTTACAGGCCACCATTTCTTGCTAAAAACAAATGTAGCTCAAATCCATCAAGATATGATGATGCCCTTTCCGGAATAGAAAGCAACCCGATAACGGATGGCTTCTGCGTCAGGCTTTGGTGTCTCATAGCTCCAAGCCACATTGGTAATAATCTGATCATCAGCAATCAAGTCCCAGTAGCGCGCCTTACCCTTCCAACCACACACCGTTGTGTGTCTAGAATCGCGGAAATATTGGTCGTACATTGCTTCACGAGGGAAATAGGGATTTCCATCCACATAGACAATATCGTTGCTTTCAGCAAGAATGTTATCGTTAAAAACTGCTTTCATGGAGAATAGTCTTTTCACCATATTAAGTAGCAATGCGCTGAAGTGTGAACATTGCCGTCATGCATCAAATGGATCGAAGAGAAAGTAGGTAAAGACTAACCAATAAAATGAAGTGGAGACAGCAAATGCTATTGAAAGTGAATCAGTCTCTGTTAATTTCAAATCTGATCAAAAATGTTTTATTCATAAAAGGCATCTCAAGGACAAAGCAAAAGCCACAAAAGGATGGACTAAAGCGAAATAAAAACTAGATAGTCAAACCTATCAGTTCTCGCCACAAAAACTTTATTATGGGGAATAGAAAAATCATCGATTCAACCCAAACAATAAGAGTAAAGCTGGTAGGCATGTCATCAAGATCAAAAGATGAAGCATTGCTCCAAGTCTTTATTCTCTGCAAGAATCTATTTCGATCTGAAAAGGAATAGGTGCAAAACGGGCACAATGCCCCGATGCTGACCTAGACCATGGATAACTGAGTCAATCCAGTGGCCTTTCTCAGCAGAATCTGCGCAACATCCAAGGGTTCAACAATCGATGCCGTTGGAAATGGGAAATATCGAGTTTGTGACAAGCAATTCACATGCTCAGAGGTTGATGGGTTATGGAAAGCTTATGAAATTCTAAGAACTCAGGAGCAACGTGTGAGCTGATAGATGTGTGGCCATCTATGCATTTGAATAGACGGCCACATAAACCAAGCGATTAAGGGAGCAACAATCACAAGAGCAACAAAAAAACAATGACTTTCCACCCAGCTCTTAGGGTCATGGAAACAGTCTAAAAAGCTTTTTTGGTTAAGAGCGGAGTCTGAAGAGAGCGCTTCCAAACTCCAGACTTTGTAACTTCACGAAAGAACCATTCAGTTCATTGTTGATTTCAAATAGCAATAAAAGTGCAATGAAAAGAGTAATCATCATGGATTAGTAACATGCATCACCTTGCTTGAGCTTATAAGCAGCTTCAGGATATGCATTCTTCCAAATAACACAATTCTTCTCTTCTTGAGACAAACTCGTAAATCCATTAGAGGGAGAGGTAGAAGCGGTTTGTTGCTCTTTTTTTCGTAATTGTTGAACGCTCTCTACTTGAGGATTGGAAACATTTGGAATTTCACTATCATGAGCAATCTCACTTAAATAAGGTCTAGAGTTATTGTCGCTGATTTCCTTAGGTGAATCCAGCTGAATTTTACTATTCAATGTGTTTCCCATCAAAAGTGAGCCAATGAAGAACCCAATCAAAGAGAAACCAATTCCAACTAATAATTCTAGTTTCTTCAATGGACGTAATTTTTTCATCAAATTTCACCAATTACGTTATCAATATAGTAAAGATGGAATTAATTTTCAACCAAAGCAGAAGTCAAAAATTAATGCCGTCTCTCAAAAATAAGCAAAATCACCTAAAGATGGATGAAATCGCTTCGTGTGAAGAGACAAAATTCCATTAGCAATAAAATGCAAAATAGATGTACATAATGCCAAAAGCGATTAAAGATTCAGGGCTTCATTCGCAAAAGATAAAATAGTCGACAGACCTGATCAATAATGAGTGAAAAATGGGCAACTTATAAGAGAAAATATAGTTCAAAGGCTGAGCTAATAGTGAGTCAGAAATTGGTATGAGGCTTTGGAAAATGAGCGACTCAGCCTTGCGCTCCTTAAATCAGAGCTATCACTAAACTTGATCTAAAGTAGCGGCATTCGAGTCGCCACACTCAACACTGATCAGCTGTGACGACCGAGTGGTTCAATCCAGTCCACAAGAACCTCCCGATGATGCAGCCAGCGCTTCGAGACACGGCAACCGAGATTGACTTGACCTTCATCCATAAGACGACCCAAGCGAATGGCAGCTGCTTCTTCAGGCCGCGTAAATGTCTGCAGGTGATCAGTTAGCCAAGTGACCTCATCTTCCGTAATCACACCAGTGGAGAGGGTTTCGAGCACGAGTTCGCCAACAGTCATGAGCTTTGTAACGATTTCGTTACATCCTGGCGCCTCCATTGGCCAACCGTGGCCCGCAGTCTCCGTAAAGAGTTTTTAAAGTAGTGAGATCAGCAGGCATTTTTATGCAAGCAACTCTCGCTCAGCAGTTCGAAACCGAGTCAATTAAGCGTCAAATTGACGCCACTACTGACGTTGTGGCGCTTCAAGAGCTTGCGAGGCATCTGGCAGATCTCTATCTCAAGCAACGTGTTGCCACTGCTTGGGTGATTGCAAATAAATGATCCTTCATTTGCCTTGCCTGAAAGAAAGGATCTAATTCATTCCACAATTAATTCAATTTTGAGCTGATTTTTAAAGCTACATATCGAAACGAGCCTATTTTTATCATATTTAACATTCAAACGTCTCGTTAAATATTTAGAGTAAAATTCTCAAAAGCCATAAATATTATTCCGCAATCACGCAGAATATAAATACTTTGAAAGTCTAGACTCAAATATTCAGCTCGAAACCAATACTTAATCCTCATATGCAACTTTGGATATATTCTATGTTGATTATCTACTTTGTGTTCAGCCTTATTTTTTAAAACATGCTGATCTATCTGACCCATTGTGATGCCAGATCACGTATAAACCCGTCGTTTGAACGAGCGGCCTCCGATAAAAAGGAGCAAAGATGGTGAGGTCCTAAGTCCTCGAGTGGCTTCCACTGGTGGAAAACCACCACTGGCTCCATGAAACTCCCTTTGATCAACAGAATGTGACCACTGCTTCTCTACTCAAACTGAGGAGATCATCTGTTGCCAATTTCAAAGTTGAAATACGGTACCCAGCACACTTGCTGGATGCTCAAACTTCTCTGCAGTTCGACGCTCGAGTTGAGCAATCATCACGAGATGAGCCGTAGTGCGAATCGCTGAAAGCAGCGCTAAGCCAATACAAAGCGGACAGTGCGTCAAAGTCATGAACCCAATCTTGGAGCCAGTTCATGCCTCTGGCCCCATTCGTTGCCATTTCTTGACTTAATGGGCGATTCGGCTGGCCATGATCAGAAGCGACAACCCACTTCATGGATTAAGTCGATGCTGTTGGGCCATCGCCGAATGTGCTCGTAAAACTCCATAGCAAGGATGCGGGCCTCCCAAGCGTCAGAGGCATAGAAACAAGCCTCCTGCTTGCTGCCATCAGACATCTTGTAGCGAATCGTGAAATGTTTGTAGTGACTGAAATAAGCCATCGGTTAAGCCACCAATTCGTGATCAGTTTGGATCGCAGTCGATCCAGAGCGGTTCATGATGCAAACCATCTCATCCAAAGGGTTGAGGACTCTCGCAGATTGTCCTTCCTGCTGGCTGAGGGCATGAGCAGCCCAAAAGGCCTCAATTTCAGTTGTTCTGGCTCCATGATCCGTCCAGCCGGAAGAGCTCAGTTCTTGAATTCTGTACATCAATGACGTTTCGTATGTACTCAACTTATGCACCCAACCTGCAAAACATGGTGCAAACCACGCATATACATCAGAAGTCTTCGGGATCAGGCATGATTCATGTGGTGATAAAGACAAATAACCGCGATTTTTCAAGCTTTCAGCACATTCAAGGGAATAACAGACGACGAACAGAAATCCTCCACCATGGATACAACAGACCAATGAAAAGGCCGTAACCCCCCGGCCACGGCCCACGAGACGCATTCATTGGACTTGATCTAAGCCCTTCCCATCGGGCTCTTTCGTTATGGCGCATGCCATCTCTCAGAAACATCAGTGTTTGTACTCAGCAGCTTCACTCAATAACGGTGTGGGTATTCACCAGGATGATCGATACGAACAACCCGCATCCCTGTCAGTGACTTGCCAGATAGCAACAGGAGCTCACTTCCTGAAACGGCGTAACCAAGCTCCTGAGCGATCATCGCAACCTCAGCTGCTGTCATTGCTGACTGGACGCGGCTTTGCAACCGAGCATCGCGTTGCAAGTGTTCCAAAAATGAATGGAGAGCGCTCAAAACAGATAGCCCATGCCCCTTTTCTCCGTTAGTGAATCACGAAAGGAAACCACAATGAGACCCCATGCAAGCGAAACCCAAGAACAGAAATGAGCTGCTGAATCGATCGTGACATGACGTCCAAGCCTCGATGGAGTACGAATCAAGCCATGACACAACACCAATCTCCAGCAATCGCTGGCCGAGAAACCGATCTGCATTCCCTTTTGCAAAATCGCGAGCCTGTCTGGATCCAGCACACAAATCTGCGGATTGAGGGGATCCGCTCAGCGTTCGCCTGTGCGCTGCACATGCATCAGCCAACAATCCCGGCAGGAAGAAGCGGAGAACTGGTTTCCCATCTGCAATACATGGTTGAGAACCAGGGAGAGGGAGACAACCACAACGCGGAACCCTTCGCCCAGTGCTACCGACGCATGGCTGATCTCATACCGCAGCTGATCAGCGAAGGATGCAATCCCCGGATCATGCTCGATTATTCCGGCAACCTCCTCTGGGGAGTTCACCAGATGGGGCGTAAAGACATCACAGACGCGCTGCGCTATCTCGCCTGTGATCCAGACATGCAACGCCATGTGGAATGGCTAGGTACGTTCTGGAGCCATGCGGTGGCTCCATCCACACCAATTCCCGATCTCAAGCTTCAGATCAGTGCTTGGCAGCACCAGTTCGTTGATCTTTTCGGCGAGGACGCGCTCAAACGGGTGAAAGGGTTTTCACCCCCCGAAATGCATCTTCCAAACCACCCAGATACTCTTCATGCCTTCATCCAGGCTCTTCTTGATTGCGGTTACAGCTGGTTGATGGTTCAAGAACACAGCGTAGAAAACCCGGATGGCTCACCTCTTAGCCATGCACAGAGGTACCTCCCCAATCAACTGGTCGCAAGGAGCTCAACAGGAGACACCGCAAGGATCACTGTATTAATCAAGACACAAGGTTCTGACACCAAACTTGTGGGCCAAATGCAGCCCTATTACGAGGCGCTCACCCTTGAACAACAACCGCTTGGAAGCAGGCACATTCCATCAGTGGTGACGCAAATCGCTGATGGCGAAAACGGGGGGGTGATGATGAATGAATTCCCGGAAGCGTTTCTTCAAGCACACCGCAAAGCGCGCCAGCAAAACCCAGTGGGAGAGGGGCACACCCAAACGGTGGCAATCAACGGAAGCGAATGGCTTGAGCTTCTCGAACAGGCAGGAGTAACGGCGACCGATTTCCCCGAAGTGCAGGCGGTGCAGCAGCACCGGCTATGGCAACAGGTAGGAAGCGATTCGAATCGTGAGACTGTCAACGCCGCAATCGAAGAACTCAAAGCCAATAACAATGGCTTCTCAATGGAGGGGGCCTCTTGGACCAACAACCTCAGTTGGGTTGAGGGGTACGACAACGTTTTGGAGCCGATGAACCAACTCAGCGCAGCCTTTCATCAACGTTTCGACCAGCAGACAGAAGAAAATCCATCGTTCACGAAGGATGAGAGATATCAAAAAGCACTTCTGCACCTGCTTTTACTGGAAACAAGCTGTTTTCGCTATTGGGGCCAAGGCACGTGGACTGAGTACGCCCGCAACATTCACAGCCGAGGGAAGGCTTTGCTGAACTAACGCACGTAACGAGCTAATCGCTAATAGAAAGCCCTGCAACACAGATGTTGCAGGGCTTTCTTGCCCCTTGGAACAGCACATTCATAGGAAATACAAGATCCAAGGCCAAAAAATGCTCGATCGGCTGATGCTGATCAAGCATTCCTTTTCTGCTTAACCGGCAGCACGCGAGCGACGACGCACCACGCGACGACCATCCGGTGTTTGCTCCACCTCCGGCTCGCTGTCAGCACTGGTTGTGACATCTTTGCCCTCAGGTTCGTTTTCGGGCGGTTCTTGCTCCGCAATAAGCCCTACAACAACTGCAGCCTGAATTTGATCAGACAGATCGCCAATCACCATCAGTGCCTTGAGGGTGAGCTCCAAACGAGATTCACGAGGCAAGCCGGGGCGGAGCTTCTTGACAGACCCCCACAGTTCCTGTCCGACCTCTTTGAGTAGCTCCTTGTCCGCCATCTAAATTACTGTCAATCACATCAACTTACCGAACGAACGGTTGGAGGGGTTGCTGAAAACGCTGGTTTACGACGGTGGCTGTCCTTTCTGCGAAGCATTTGCCCTGCGCAGCGAACTAAAAGGTGGCATTCCAGATCTAATGATCCGAGACGGAAGGCTCGACGATGATCTTCGCAACGACTTGCGTCGACGGGGATTCAATTTGAGTCAAGGAGCTGTGTTGATCGACGGAGATCAGATCTGGCATGGAAGCGAAGCTATCTCTGTTCTCTGCAGTCAACTCAAACCAAGCGATCATTTGTTGGCTTTACTGAACGGACTCTTTGGTAATAGCAAACGAGCCAGTTTTCTATACCCGGGGTTGCTCGCAGCCCGTCAATTAGCGCTCACACTAAAAGGACTACCTGTAGACCCAGATCGTGCTTGAGCAGCTTGACAGCGCTGCTCCTCAAGATCCATTTGATATGAGAACTCGCGAATCTCTGCCTGCATCTCCAAGAGCATGACCACGAGTGATTGAGCAAGTTCCCTGCTGAAACTATTCTGCATGGCTGAAGCTCGATACAGGTCAAGACTCTTCTAAGTGACTTGAACGACCGTTCGTGGACAAGGTGAGCTTGCTGTTACACAGCTCAATGCTTTTTAATTCAATGGCGATGTAGCTCCAGTAAAAAAGGGCGCGGACATCGCACGAAAAGATGAAATAAAAACACCCGCTAACCTCAACAACTGCTCAAGCCGACTCTCTCTTCACACCGAATTCGATTAGCACAATTCAAAAACTGGCAAGTTCAACCATTGTCTTTTGAAGACAATCTCAAGCCAGGCTCAAATATTGTCTTGATTCCTACAACAACAGCCCATGCTGCGAAGGAGTTTGCTTCGGAAGCTGAAACCGTTCTGGCGAGCGTTGTGGCACAACCCGATAGCGAACACGCACTTGAGTTTTGGATGCACAATACGTGAGCACACCCAGGAGCAACACCACGAAAACACCCCTCACCACACGACGATTCACCCACTCACCTCATAATTCAGGGTTAAAAATCGAACAAAACCACCAATGGTGACTTGGAGCAGGTTATTCAAACAAACCTGGTACTCGAAATTTTAAAGGTTTTTCAGCAAGAAAAAAGCGAACATGTTGCTCGAGGCCGTTCTTCATCGAAAACAAAGGTCATCGCTGTGTGCACATTACAGATTTTAAGAAAACATACAATAAATACAATTTCTGCATCCTGCGATAAGTTATACCCTCAACCCAAGACCTAAAGCCCAAGACTTCAACAATTTGAATTAATAAAATGAATATCACAAAAGATTTGCAACATTCATTTTATTAATGTTTTAACCCATAGACCAGCTAAGTGACTATTTGCGTGATCCAACGATTACGGAAGGCATTCCACCATTGGTGCCAGGCAAACCAGGAACAACTTGAGTCATACCGTCCCACTTATCAAGGAATAATTTGTACAACACACGATCATCAAGACTTTTATTCAAAGTGTCGTAGCGCAAAGCCTCTTGCTCAGCAATAAGCACCTCGGTTTGAGCCCTGAGAAGTTGTTGCTCAGCAATCTGTTTCTGCTCAATCGCTGCACGATATTCTTCGGCAATTTCTAGTCCAGTGAGATCAAGGCCTAACACCTTGACGTAGTCAAATTGATCAAGCTCATCAGCAACCGTTTCTGCTACAAGAGTCGAAATATCATTCCACTCAGATGCGATTGTGACCAATTCATATTGAGAAAACACAGATTTAAGTGCTTTCAGCAAGGAAGGCTGAATAATTCGAGGATAAATATCACGATCACTGCTCGCAATCGTGCTGTAAGCACGACCAGCTTGATCAGCACGCAACGCGTATTTGATTGTGGCCGTGGCCTCAATCACCTGCAAATCCTTTGTGAGAGTTGCAAAATTTTCAGGGCGAACCTGGGTGCGAACACTGAAAGGCCAAACCTGCTGCACCAGGGGAAGCTTGGTGTTCAAACCAGGCTGGCGTGACGAGCCACTGACCTTACCAAGTGTTGTCACAACAGCAACTTCACCAGCTGGCACCACAAATAAAGCCTGAGAAAGCAACAACAAAGCAGCTAAGACGAGACCAAGGATCGCGACCAGTCCTCCTTCAGGCCCGCCTGGGGTCACCGAACGCATCTGAGATGGGGTCTGCATAGGAAATGTTGTCCGCTAGAACTTTTCTGACCCTTCTCTAGCGAAAATGTGCGGACATGAGGCGGTGATCGTGCTCAAAATGCCACAGTGACATTGGAATCGACTGGAGAACGATGTCCCAGCGATTCACCGTTTTTTTCAAACTCACGGGTGAGAGTGTCGGCTCCATCACAGTGTTTGCCTCAGACCATGCAGCAGCTTGGGCTGCAGCTCTTGATGAATTCGGATCTCGAACCATCTCCGTCGTTCGAACCGCTGACGACGACAGCGCCCTATGAGCGCCGATTAAGCGACGCTTTCCATTGGTCCCATAATTTTTGCTGCCAGGGAGTGACATCCGTTGGAATCCGTTCGGCAGATGTTTTCTGCACTTGATCCAGTTGCTCGAGTTCACTGCGCAATTGACGCAGGATCGGGATCAGGGCTAGTGCGGCAAGCAACCCAGCGATCAACATGATCGGCAACAAGATGGGTAGCAACGCCACCATCACCACCAATCCCAAGCCAATCACAAGACCTGAAATAAGTTGTTGCTGCCAACGAGGTCGCGTGCGACCTGGAAGCTGTTTCATGACATCGCTGTCAGCCTGAGCGCACTCTTCCATATCAAGGCTGGATGACCAAGCCTCAACGCACCGTATTGATCACAGGGGCATCCAGCGGGATTGGTAAAGCAACTGCTCAACTCCTCCTCCTTCATGGGTGGAAGGTCATCGCGGCAGCACGGAGAACTGATGAGATGACTGATCTTTGCGCTTCAGGTGCCGAAATCTTTCCCCTCGACATCACGGACATCCAATCAAGGCAATCCCTTGTCACGCATGTTCATGAACAATTTGGAGTTCTTGATGCCCTTGTAAACAATGCAGGGTTTGGAGAGGTAGGACCGATCGAAACCATGCCAATACAATCAGCTCAGAGTCTTTTTGAGGTAAACGTCTTCGGGCTCATCGGTCTCACCCAAATGGTTTTGCCGGAAATGAGGAAGCATGGCAAAGGGCGAATCATCAATGTGTCATCGATTGCCGGACGATTTGTGACCCCTGGGTCCGGTTGGTATGCAGCAAGCAAGTATGCGCTTGAGGCCCTTAGCGACGCCTTGCGTCTTGAGCTTCATCAATTCGGAATCCAAGTCGTCATTGTCGAACCAGGCTTAATTGCCACCGGCTTCGAAAATATCGCTAAGGCATCCATGCTTGAAGCCCAAAGCGATCCGGCTTGGACAGCAATGATGAGAAAAGTGGAGCAAAACTGGATGGAAGGGTTTAGGCGTGCATCTCCAGCGGATGTCGTTGCTAAAACCATCAGAAAGGCCCTTGAGGCTCGCGCACCGAATGCGCGTTATCGATGCGGCCACCGTTCGGAATCTGTCGTTATTCAAAAATTGCTCCCCACCAATGTGTGGGACAGCATCATTCGCAGCCAAATGATTTAGCTCGTACCAAATCAACGTCTCAAGCGCGACCCCAACGATACAGAGTGTTACACTATCTTCATCTTCAGGCGCGGTACTTCCATGTTTACGATCGATAAGGCCGCGCAGATATTCCCAGATACACGTACAGCAGATGCAGTCCCGGCCATCACTGCCCGCTACAAGTTGCTAAGTGCAGAGGATCAACTCGCCCTTATCTGGTTCGCCTATCTAGAGATGGGACGCACGATCACTGTTGCTGCTCCGGGTGCCGCACGAATGGCAATCGCACAGCCAACACTCGATGAAATTACTGGGATGGGTTTCAGCGAGCAAAGCCGCGTGATGTGCGACTTAGCTGGAAAAGTGGATGCTCCTATTTCTACGCGTTATGCCTTCTGGTCGATCAACGTAAAGCTCGGTTTCTGGTACGAACTTGGTGAACTGATGAATCAAGGGAAAGTCGCACCGATTCCCGAAGGTTATAAATTGTCTTCCAACGCCAACGCTGTTCTTGAGTCCGTCAAGAAAGTTGAGCAAGGCCAACAAATCAGTATTCTGCGAAACTTTGTTGTTGACATGGGTTTTGACCCTGACAACGACGATTCAGCGATTGTTTCCGAACCGATCGTTGAGCCCACACCTGCAGAAGCTCGCGTAAAAGTTTTCATTCCTGGAGTCTTGAATCAAACGATTCTGGATTACATGGAACTACTCAATTCCAACGATTTTGACGGTCTGATTAAATTATTCTTATCTGATGGTGCTCTCCAACCACCATTTCAAAGGCCGATCGTTGGAACAGATGCCATTCTCAAGTTCTTCAAGCGGGACTGTCAGAACCTAAAACTGCTGCCTCAAGGTGGTTACGGAGAACCCACGGATGGTGGTTTTAATCAAATTAAAGTCACGGGACAGGTTCAAACTCCTTGGTTTGGAGGAGAAGTTGGCATGAATGTTGCCTGGCGTTTCCTGCTAGACGAAAACGATAAGATCTATTTTGTTGCCATCGATCTCTTGGCATCACCAGCCGAACTCCTGAAACTTGGTGGTAGCTGAATCTGATCAGCAGCGTGATCTCGGATTAGTGTTCGCAGCAGTAATCACAGCGATTTGGCTCATTTCACTCGTGGGATGTCTTTCGTTAAATCTTGATTTACTGCCGATCTCAACATTAATCCCTCTTGTTTTATTGAGAACATTTGTACAGACGGGATTATTCATCATCGGCCATGACGCCATGCATGGAACCCTCTCACCAAACCGTTCTAAATTAAACAACTTCATTGGTACTGCTTCCCTCATTCTTTATGCGGGTCTCAGTTATCAACGATGCAAGAGCAATCACGATCTTCACCATTTAAAGGCTGAAACCGAACGAGACCCTGATTATCTCAATCACCCAGACCATTCAGCCTTGCGCTGGTTCTGGGACTTTCTCAGGCGGTACATGAGTGTTAGACCGCTCACGATTTTGATTTCGTGTTGGTTGGTCCTTATCACTCTCATTCCGTCAACAGGCCAACAAGCCATTTTATCGGTCACGCTTTTCTGTACTCTTCCTCTGATTTTGAGCGCTCTGCAGCTCTTTTTCGTAGGCACTTGGTTTCCCCACCACCTCAACAAGAACAATCCTCATCGTCAAACACCTAGAAGTCTGACGGTTCATCCATTGCTCTCGTTCGCAGCTTGCTATCACTTTGGATATCATCGCGAACATCACCTATCACCGTCCACACCCTGGTTTGATCTTCCGCGTCTGCGTCAACGATCCCCATTGAGTCAGACGGCCTGAACCACCGGCTAACACCATCCCTTTTGATTCTCGTCATGACGCAAGTTGACTGGCCTTCCACCGAAACAGAGATTGCTCGTAAAGCCTTCCTCAAAGGCAACGAGCGCGCTGTGACCGTTTTGATTAGTGCCATCCAAAACAAGAGTCAGTCTCTGAACTCACTCGAATCTGTTTGCTCACTTCACGACTATCTCAGTACGGAGAGATTCGAGTTAGAAGGAAGAATGGATTTCAACTACGACACCATTCTCTTCTCTCTCGCTGAAATGATGAAAAGAGATCTGATCGAAGCCAATGATCTTCAGGGATTAGACCCCAAAAAAGTTTCAAAGATCAAAGCTATGTCTCTCTTTTAAATGTGCAGTCAATTGAAGCGATTTAATTGATAAAAACTATTATTAAAATACTGTTCTCTTCCAACATTTACTGAAGTTCAGCATTGCGAAACTGGCACTTATTAAAATACTATATGGTACTAATTTGCAAATTTGGTTCTTCACCAGTTTCAGGTGAAGGACCTTTTTCAAGTTTGCGTTGAGTTTTTGCAGCTTTCTTCAAGATTTTCTGAGCTTCGTCTCTCGTGAGACACACTTCAGCCTTTGAGAGAAGTTTATGTAACTTGCGATGCTGTTTAGCCGGATTCATTTTTCACCTACTGACTTATATTCTATCCTTTCTAAGGGTCTTGGGGCAACTGCGTGGTTCATACCGCCACTTTTCAACAAAATCAGTAACCATCTGAACGCATCAGCCCCATTGCGACAGCCATTCACAGCATGCTGAGAGCGCACTGGAACAGTCGCCGTGGTGCCTTGGTGGGATATACCGATCTTGATCAGCCTCGGACTCCTGGCAGGAGGCTTGGCTGGATTGTTAGGAATCGGCGGCGGTTTGATCTTTGCTCCTGTTCTGCTCTGGCTCAACCTGCCGCCTCATCAGGCACTCGCTACTAGCAGCTTTGCGATTGTGCCAACCGCTTTAGCTGGGACAATCGTGCACCTGCAAAGTGGAAGCCTGCCAACAAGGTCGGCTTTAGCCATTGGCCTAGCAGGCTTCGGATCAGCGTTGATCTTTGGAGGACTCGGTGGCCTTGCTGCTGGATGGATGCTGTTAGCCATGCAGACAGCGGTGTATGTGTTGTTGGCTTTTTCCATCAAAGAGGCGCCAAAAGCTGAGACAAATGAAGATGCAGAAACAGACGAAGCCGAAGAAAAAATCGAAGACGCAGAGATAGAGCAAGAGCTCGAGAAACCACTCTGCTTGGAACCAGAAGAAACGCCCGCGCCCCTGCTAGCTGGAGTGGGCTGCATCGCGGGCTGGACAGCAGGAATGCTTGGCCTCGGGGGGGGACTCGTTCTCGTACCACTCATGAGTGGGCCTTTTGCAGTCCCTATCCATCGGGCCATTCGCCTGAGCACAGTGGCCGTGCTCTGCTCAGCCAGTGCAGCGTCACTCCAATTTCTGCACGAAGGACGGGGGATTCCCTGGATGGGACTCACTCTGGGCAGCGTTGCGGCAATAGCTGCTCAATGGACTGCGAGACGCCTCGATCTTTTTGATTCATTAGTTTTGGTGCGTTGCTTACGAGGACTAGCCATTGTCTTGGCCATCGACAGCAGCCGCCGCGCGATTCAACTTGTACTGAATTGATCTCATCGATCATATTGAGAACAATAGGAGTGGTTAAAACACATTTTCAATGCAAGGAAGACAAGCTCAAAGGATTGATTCATATATTGGAAAATATCATTATTCATTGGCACTTAATAGAACTTTCAGCCAACTCTAAGATCAAGAAAACATGATTCGGTACGATTATTAGAATGCAATCATACCGATGACGAGTGCAATTAAGGGCTTTCACTATGGCCAATCCAAACACAATGAGCTGCAGCAGCTCATAACCAAGACAATTGTCATAGGTGTGGTTGCACCAGTGCTAGCAGCCGTTGCTCTTAGCCAAAAACTGTCCGCATCTTCTACTGATACAACAAAATTTCAACTCTGGTAAGCAAAATATACTGGAGGCCAAGGGGGGAGATTGCAAATTGCTCGCAAAGAAGAGAGAATGAATCTGCAGCCAGAAACCTCAGATGAGCAACGATTCTGCAAAAGGCAAAGACTATTGGATCGACGAAATTGCCTTCCTGGAAGCACGACTAAATGGAAGTCAGGGGGATATCGATGCGGAGGATCGATCGGCTTGCGAGGTTGCTCTAAAGACAGCAAAAGCAAACCTTTCCTCCTGTAGCAGTGGCTAGAGAACCAGTAATGCCTTCAAATCATCCAATCGTGAGTGCCGTAGTCGCTTATTGTTAAGCCTATTAGAGACTAGGCTTACTATTGCAATATAAAGCAAACATTCTAGCAACTAGCAGATAATCTTTAAGAACTCTCATTTTTCATTGAGCAGATCCTGGTGGCCCTGAAGATTCAAATGTGAAACAAACGAGCCATTGCACTCTCCAATATCAGCAAAGATCAAGGCTGACATAACCAACCAAAAATCCATCATCTCGTGATTGTTAGCTCATGAATAGGCCACTAATCACCCCCAAATAGGGACTAACAAAATCGCCTTACATAGAGCATGCTCCATCCACAGCTCAGTACAAGGGCCCTCTCGAAGCAAAAAAATGACTTTCTCAATGGATGGATGGACGTTCACAATCGTCTTATTAGGTAGCAGGGTCATCCTTGAAGGATGCTGCGGCACAAGGTCCATTAGTTCAGAACTCCACCCACTATCTTTACCTAAGCAAACTGCACATGAACTTCTATCCGAGACTTGCGCATCATGACCACTCCAACATTCAGCACCACTCAAAGCATTTCCGAACTACGTGATCAGCAATCGATCTATTTAAAAGCATTACAAATTCTCATTCAGGATGGATCCTCAATGGAGAAGGCTCAAAAGACTGTTTGCTGGAATCGACTGAGCAGACTCCACGAAGCAATGCCAAACCAATACTTAAATCCAGAACACCTCTTCTTGCAAATGCTTGCCGATACAGCAGCAATTAACCCAAGTAAAAGAAAAAGTCGTTAATCAGAAAGTCATTAGATCTCCCTGAGACGAGTTTTTAATCTCCCAAATCCCTCTGGATAAGACGTAACAAATGCGAAGGAGCCTTATAACGACGAGGGAGAGACAGGTGTAGTGTCTCCAGCCTTTCCCAACACAAAGTTTTCTTCATTTGCAGGGGTGAGCGGCCTTCTGAAAGCAAAAGACGCATCGCCTTGCAATAAAGGGGATACTTTGCTTCTAATTCTCCAATCGTGATTGCTGGGCTCGTGCTCATTAGCTAAGCCTTATTGTGAATCAACTTCACATTGCCTTAGCAAAGGACATCTCTTCGACCCCCATTTGGGGTCAATTCAAAGGTCCCCATCTGGGGGTATCTGCCCAAAGCCGGAAAGCTTTGAATATTGAATGATCATTTGATTTCTATATGGAAAGCATTGAAAACCATATCTCCAAAGACCGAGCAGATCTTGAAAAAGCAAAGAGAGATGGTGATGCTGGCAAACAAGCTCATCTAAAAGAAGAACTTGAAAGGCTCGAGACCTATAAGCGAAACCACCCTGATGAGCATAAAGACCCCTCTCCTTTGGAGTTGCATTGCGAAATTAATCCCGATGCCCCTGAATGCCTCGTTTATGACGACTAAGCCCCCATCGAACCGATGACGTCGTAAATTTTTTGCGAGGATCGCTGAGAACGTTCCTGCGCTTAAAGATGTCCGGACCATGGATCTGACCCCCTATATCCAGAACCAAGAGCAGCGCGAAAATGAAGATCGCCTTCTTACGGTCACGGTGACAGGGAAGGTCGCCCTTGCGATGAAGGGGCGCTTTTTTCTCCGTTGTTTTTGTGATTCATTTCAAGACACAGGATGCATTGGCTGTGCAGTAACTGATGAAGACAGTTGTATTAAATACCTAGAAAAAGAACCCTTTGAGCTTCTGATTTGCACCGATCGGCTGGAAAAGGGAAATGGTTTCGAATTAACTCGCAAAGCACGCGAGCAGCAACCTTCGCTCAAGGTCGTCGTCCTGGCTCTCGGAGATGCCATCCCTGTTGAATACGCCAACGCCTCCTGGCTTGAAGCGGTTGTCGCGGAAGCCGACATCATTGAAGATCGCAAGCCCCTTGAGGCAGCTGTGCTCGCGGTCTTAGGGCACCACTCCTACCGGAGTGCCTCTCTTCGCTCAGGTCATTTGCCCTATTTGAGCTGTCCCAGACTCACGCCGAGAGAATATGAAGTTCTCGATCTTCTTGCACAGGGAATGACAGATCGGGAGATTGCAGAGGCCTTAACCGTGAGTGAACAAACCTCACGGACTTACACCAAGCGACTGCTAAAAATTCTTGGGGTCAACAATCGGGTGCAAGCTGTCCTTAAAGGCATGCGCTGCGGCATGGTGCAGATCTGAACCCCGTCCAAGCCATGATTCAGCGCTCACTTATTTCACTTCTGATCGCAATGTGTTTGCTGATCAGTACCCCCGTTCTGGCAGCTGAACTGCGGTTGAGTGACGTGGCCTTAGCTCCTTGCGATGCCAGTGACCCAGGGGCACAACCAGGACAGGCGCAAGGGAATACGCGCAACAACATCACAAGTCCTGAGGGAGCCAGCTGCTACGTGCTCAGCGGCACAGTCGATAATCCAAGCAAACGCGCTGTTGTCGATACAGATGTTTATGCACGCATTCTTGATCGCAGCGGTGAGCCAGTGCTTCAAAACCGCACACGTGTTGGATCGATTGGAGATGTAGACCCAGGAGCCCATCCATTCGCCCTCCGACTCGCTGTGCCCAGAGGCACTCCAGGCCCTTTTGAGGTCAAGAACCCACGAGCTCGTGGGTTCAATGCTCCTGTTCGTACTCGTGCAAACGACGACGATGAATTACTACCACTCGAACAGAATGTGGTGACGTCAGTGGAGGATTGAAAATGATCTCACCGATTCGGTCTGGGATCACATTGCTGGGCTTGATTGCTTTGATGGCGCTCATCAGCTTGAACCCAAGAACAGCGAATCGAGACGCCCCTCTTCGTTCACTCAAAGACAATCGGATCATGCCCCGCAACAGCATGCGACGCCTCAGGGAGCAACGAATTCGAGATTGATCAGCAAGGAGCGGGGATCACTGGATGTCAAACAGCGAACCCTGGACAGCAGATGGAGATGGTTGGTTCCCGCTCGATTGAATCGGTTCAACAATCCAACCTTGAGGATCCCAACCCATCAGGAGTGGTTCTAAAGCGCGGAGGTCATGGCCATCAGCAACGGCCAGCCATGCCTCTTCCAGACCATCAGGAATCAAAACAGGCATTCGATCGTGCAGCGGCTGAATCAGAGAATTCGGTGCCGTGGTGAGAATCGTGCAGGTGTCAAGTTCACTTCCATCCGAACCAAGCCAGCGCTCCCACAACCCAGCCATCCAAAAGGAACCTTGATCTCGACGGCGAACCAAATAGTTTTTTTCGAAAAATCCAGTGGCTGGAATCAAACATCGCCGGTGGCGCCAGGCTGCTCGAAAGCTCGCTTTCTCGGCAACGGTTTCAGAGCGAGCATTGATGGGGCGAGGTCCTGCGGAGGGGTCTTTCGCCCAGGAAGGAATCAAGCCCCAAAGCATGAGCGCGGCTTCGGTCTTGCACTCCTCACGACGCAATCCCAACACGGGTTCAGAAGGGCGGATCAGTTGCCGTGGTGCATAGCGCGAGAGATGCACATCATCCATTCGCTCCCGAATCGCCGCCGGGAGCTGAAGAGCATCCGCAGTGAGTGAAAAACGTCCACACATGCCATCCATCATCGATGGCGGATGCTCGCGATGGAAGATCTCACAGATGAGAGATCAAACTCGTCAGAATCGGCGAAACCTAAAATGCGAAAAAATGCTTCCTGTTAATCCGTTCTGCCTGATCAATGCCGGCAAGGTGGCTGGCCTCAAAGCCACCATCATGATCTTGATGGTGATGTTGATGAAGTCCAAGCTTCTACGCATCAAGATGTCGCTGCTTGGTTCCTTGATTGGTTTCACCCTGTTGGTTGGATTCCTACTTACCACTGGCGCCCTGACGCTCGTTGCAGGTGGAGCCGTCGTCTATGCGGCTAAGAAGTAAAGCCAAGCCACTCAACCCAATTCCAGACAGGCCAAAGCAAAAACATCAGTTAAATCAACTTCTGGTAAACCACCTCGATACATCCGCATTGTTTCCGATTCAGCCCTAAATCCGAGCGTAAGCATGAGCTCTTTCGCTGCAGAATTAAATCCAGGGGTATCAATCAATAATGCCCCTGGGTGGCGTTGTTGAAGCTTCCGGATAAGATACGCGGCTAAGCCAGGAGAATCAGCGAGGAGTGGACCGATCCGCCAACCTTCTCCATCTTGCAAAAGGCAAGGGCGAATACGGCCAAATCCGTGGCAGTTGCCGTTCTCATCAAGAAGGGCAAGAACCTGACCCGATTGGTGTCCAAGCCAATCGGCAAGAAAGTGGGGTCTGGGGCTTGGCTCCCGCTGAGCGTCATACAGCTGAACAGCTTCTGAAGGCACATCGCTTCCCTCCACCACCTGCAAACCGGGTGGAAGACCGCCCCATAAGTCATCTAATTCACCCTTGTTGAAGCAGCTCCATCGGGTGGTCATTGAAGACGATTCAAATCCCCAGCCCGCATAGTCCAAAATTCGAGCCGGGGCTGCCTCTAATCCGATACAGGTGAGGTCAGCAAGGTGGTCGAGAGCATGCTTCCAAAGCTGTTTTCCATAGCCATGACCTCTCTGATGTGGAACAACGAGATAGAGGCCAATAAATCCATAATCAAGGTTGTAACGAACGCCCGCAATGCAACCAATCGGCTCGCGATCAAGCCAGGCAATCCACAACCCCTGACGATCGGTATGCCGATAAATCTCAATGTCCCCAAGACCTGGAGCAAATCCCTCGCGTCGGGACCAATCGGTCACGATTGGAATCTGGTCTGACTCCAATTCATAGATTTGAAGAGAGCCCATCCAACCAATAGACACGTGACGCGTCCTCAATCATGGGGAAGAACCTGCCTGAGGACTCAGAATTCATTCTTGAATATTCGTTCCAAATCCTTTCGAAACTGTTTGGAGCTCAAGGGTTGAGCTTTTTGACGCGCTGCATTTCTAAACCACAAGGAGCGAATCCACCAGACCTGAAGAACCCCAAAGAAAACCCCCACAATCAAAAGGCTGACTGAGGGGGAATTAAGAGGAATGGTCATTGGTGTCACTGATCAAGCAGGATGGAGGCTGATCGGGACAGAACCTTGCGAGAGATGAGTGTTGGCGAACTGCTACTTCGCAACGTAGGCAAATTTGCTGCAGTGTCAGGGGTGATTGGCGTGGTGATTTGGCTGAGCTGGGTCATGCTCGACGTCAAACATCTCCAGTCCGGCTTCACCCTTCCATGAGACTGACTAAAAGCTAAGCAGCTCCACCTTCTGATACAACTGTGTCGATGGAGCCAGACTGCTCACGCTCTAGCTCAGGACTAAAGCGGCGCACAATCAATTCGTCAATTGCGAACAGTCCTGGGCCTACAGCCAAAATCGCCACGGCGGCCCCGAAGTACAGACCCAGTAGCTCCAGCAAATAGATGTTGAATCCTGCTGTGATGATGGCGTGATAGATGGCAACTGAGATCGTTCCCATGATCGCCAGTGCACCGAAGCGTGTCAGGAAACCCGTAATCAACAGCCAACTACCGATAACTTCAGAAAAAGCGGCTACATATGAGAGAAGGATTGGGAAGGGGAGGTGAAGTGGGCGGACGAATGCGTCAGCAAAATTCTCGATATTGGCCAACTTCTCGTAACCATGGTGAATGAGAAGGGTGCCTGTGACGACACGCAGAATCAGAATTCCGAAATCCGAGAGAAAAGGTTTCGTCGCAATGGATCTCAGCATTTGGTTTACGTTTCTCAACACACCCTAATCAAAACACGCTCCTTTGTGAAGAAGTGCGTAGCTAGGGGCGAGGCAATTAGGAATAATTACTCACTCGCGCACGGCTAGCGGATGCGCCATGATGACATTTGTAACGAATGCTTAACATGTCAAGCGAAGCGTTGATCACAGTCTTCCTCGGTTTTGGAGCTGCCGTGACCAGCCTCACGTTTTGGAAGCTGAGCCAAAGCCGTTCACCCCAAAATTCTTCTACGCGTTGAACCTGCCAGAGCGAGGTCAAATTTGTGCAGCCCCCTAATGGTGATCAATCCACAAATTTCTTATAGAGCCATCTGACGAAACCGCCAAGGACTGGGACTGGACCAAAAGTGGGACCAATAAAATCAAAATAATCCCTGTGGCTGATGACCTTTCCCTCAGCGTTGATCTTTAGCCGAGAAACACCAGGGTATATAAATTCTATTCCCTTAATTTTTAAGCCCATTTCCCATTCAATAAAAGCAATATTTTCATTGACGGATATTGCGCCAGGTACAAGATAAATGTCGTCGCACCGCTTCATCAAACCATCTTGAGCAGCGATGTAGGCATCAATGCCTTGACGCTCCTGAGTTGGATCCTGAAAGAGAACCTGATCGTCATACAACTCTCTCCATTGAGACTCCGTGGGTGCCGACTGTCCATAGGGTTTAGTAAAAAGTGCTTTTAAACGAACAGAGTCCATGGGTTCGGGCCTAAGGGTGTCCCAAGCTTATGAAAAGAAGCTGGATCTCTGCATACAGTCATCGGAGATTTGATGGAGACGATTTGTCACCCCAAAATTTTCAGTACGAACCTTTAGAAGCTTTCGGTGAAGGCCTAACGACGAAACGCCCCTGGAATCAAGGATCCTTGGGCTTTGTTGAACGACTCAACGGAAGAGTGGCGATGTTGGGTTTTATGGCTGCCATCATCGGAGAACTGATTAGTGGTCATGGACCTGCAGGCCAAGTTGCAGATGTGATCCGCTGGTATTTATCTCTATAAATCTCATCACAAAAACATCTTTTACATTTCACTTAAGCTTTATCAGCAACAATAGATTGCAAAAATTCTGCTCACAAAAATTATTCGCATGCAGAAACCAAAACCAGCCAACAAAAAATCTATTTCAACAGAAAGCTTGATGGTCACCCTCACACTTTAGCTTAAAACGATAGTAATTGACCGCCCTAAAGACAGGGATAAATTATTACTTCACTTACTTGTATCAACCTAATCACAGAGATAATATTTACCTTTGCCTAAAGCCTTAAAGCAATCATTAGGTGACAGAGAGATTGTCATGCTTATCACCCTAGACGCATGCGAAAGGAGGAAAAATACAATCTTGATTGATTGCCAGAATAGGCAACAATTAAAGACGTAGGAACATTGGCCACAAGTAGGTCATATGTCTACTTTTAGCCATTCCACAAGGCGCTAAAAAGCAACAAAAACAAAAGAAGAAGGCCAAGTACAGAAGAAGAATAGATCAAATTCAAGCGTTTACTATTAGTCTGCAACCAACCGCTATAACGCTGGCTCAACCATGGCACAAGCCACCAACCCGTTACTGCAACAGTAATGGCATTACTGATTAACATATTTAGCGGCAAGGGCAGAACATCCAAGGTATTCTGACCAATCACAATCAGAATCATCACTGAAGGATAAAGCGCCAACCAAACTAATAAATTAATTTTCCAAATAGGTGTTTGCATACCTTTTCGACAGTTGAGCCACTGATCAAAAGAATGAGGCTCTAACAACGAATAATACTTATAACCAAGTGAAGCCTCTGCCTCATTTAAGATCTGACGACGCTCAGTACTATCCAACCAAGCCAAGCAAAGCTGAAGACTGACAAACGTTACTCTTGCAGTACAAAGGTATCCACTACTTGATGGAAGTGGGGAGAAGCCAAGATCCTGCCCAAGATAACCCTCAAACTTCATGGCAACATGATTAATTTTCTCCTGAAGCGCCTTATAGCCATCGAGCTGAAGCATGGAAATTTCGCTCTTAAACGTATACGTAAACTCCTCTCCAGTAAGCATCGAAACCATTGCTTAATCTCCCTTGAAATTGCCTTAACAGCATCATTGTGCAGAAGTCCAAGCTTCAGGCATACTGCAATTATCTCCACATCCTAAAACACGAAACATTAATTCCATATCATTATCAATTCCGGTTGGCAGTTGACCAGCATGCGCGTCAAAAGAGACGAAATCGGCCTCCTTCCATTGCAAAAATTACCAATCCGACTATCCAGGTCAATCGCTCATGCACCACCAAGCATTGCTGCATAAAAAACACGAACGGCTAATTAGGATCCATGACTTTTCCTACTCTCAATAATCAACTGCCAAAAAAAATTAAACAAACCATAGAAACAGACTGAAGTACCTGCATTCGTAAAGCATCCAGAGTCTGTATTTAAGTCAACCTCGATGTCACGGCGCAACGATGTCTGACATCTCAGGCTGGAGCAACACGTCGCGGGCGTTGTTCAAACGCGTCATCGTTTCGGGATCGCCACCCTTATCTGGGTGATGCTGCACAGCGAGAGCTTTGTGCACCCTCTTCACCAGCTGTTCTGTTAACCGACCCGAGAGAGCCAAGCCCAGGGTCTGCCTCGCGCAAATCGCTTCATAATCAGGATCCCTACCTAAGGGCTGCCGCTCGCGGCCATGGTTGGAGTGACCATGTTTGCGCTTGCTCTTTCTGTTGCGCTTGCTCCTGCCAGCGTTACCGGTTCCGAAACCAGAGCCCGCTTGAGCCTCTTGAGCGCTCGACATAGTGATCTCACATATGAAACCAGCCTGCCGGATCGCGATCACCGGAACAAACGCAAACCCTCACAGGGACAAAAATGGCCTTGGGTCTTGATCAAAACGATGCTCAAAGGGCGGTGGGGCTGATTGAGCCTCACCATCAAGAGCTGCTGTTGCTTCAAGGGCCGCTCTCAATAACCGAGCACTCTGCAGAGGCATATCTCTCGGCACCGAAATTCGATCTCTCAAGTAACGCAGACCGCTTGCAGTGTCAGCATTTGGCTGACAAAGATCACCTGACACTAAAGAGGTCAGTGCAGCCCGCAGAGGCTGATCAAAAGCAGCACCAAGAGGGTTGCGATCCATCAGCGCAGAACGATGGCGCAACACTCTCTCTAGTGCCCTGTAAGAAGACATCACACCGTCGTCATCGATCAGCGCTGACCAGCTTGTTTCGAGTTCAGCGAGACCAGCACCTTGATCCACCGCACGCGCCATCGCTTGCTGTTCAGGACGTCCATTACTCCAACAACCACCCATTTGTGGGGGCAAGTCGTGGGCATGCGTATGGACATCACTCTGGGTACCGCGATAGGTCGAAAGCTGCTCCAAAGCCTTGAACCATCGATCGATGCCTGGATGCTCTTGCCGAAGTGCAAAGCCCTTGAAGTAAGCCAAGGAGGCATTCATCCGCTCCACGTAAGGAACGAACACCAGATCTGCCGTTCCGGGGTGAGCTCCACCCGGACAATCAGGATCAAGCCAATGGCCACCTCCCGCCATGAGAGCCGCCTCCATTTGACGAGCCACAGTCTGAAACTGATCACGCGCTTGAACCTCCTGCCGATTGTTCAGCCTGGGGGTGCAAAGCCACATGCACCAAGCACGAAACAAAAGACGCTCGAGATCGCGCAACCGGCGCACCCGTTGGTCATGCATCCCTGCGCCTAAAGCGCCAAAGGCATGCTCCAACGCTTCCAGGATGCGATCACTTTCTGTGAGGAGCCGTCCATCTAACTCAAGGGCCGGAAGCATTCCTGACGGCACCTTGGCGGTAAACCAGGGCTCCTTCGGCCCGTAGCAGCGCATGGTGACTTTTCGAATCCGATAGGGGACTCGACGAAACTCCAGCCATAGCCATACCTTCTGGCAATAGGGGCACCAAGCATGATGATCACGAAACAACGTGACTCGCACCTGAGACTCAGGCTGTCCAAACAAGCGCAATGTGGCTTGGGCATTCGCTGGGCCTTCACAACGCTCCGCAGGAGCAGGAGCCAAAGCTTTTAGCTGCTCCCAACTCAGGGCAACAGAATCAGCGAGCAAATCGGCCATAGCCCACATTCAGATCTATGCATGATCAAGGATCACCCAGCCTGTGGTGGCTCAGGAGGGCATAGTCCTTAGCCTCGGCCGTGGTGTGCAGCATGGGCTCGCCGCCATTCAACAACCAGAATTCAAGGCGAGCCTCATCGGGCGCCTCAAACAAGTACACCTCAGATGGCATCAAAACTTTTTCACAAAAGAATTGACTTTCGCCAATACATTTGAGGATTAACATTTTTGATGAATCATTCCGATAGCAACATTCACCCATCCAAGAATTCCATTCACGATCGTTAAAACATCCCTTGAAAACCTCTTAAGAGTTGTCTAACTCAACACCAAAACAGAAGCATCTTTAGATTTTTTCAATGCGACGACTCCTTGCTCCCTCCCCGCTCTCATGAACTTCGCCATTCTGAATGTCAGGGAAAAGGCCGTCCGCCTGACAGGCACTGGTCTCAAGAGCAGCGATCTGTTGGGATGCTGGCACTTACAAACGGTTTGGTCGAAGGGAGACCAGAACGCCAATCCATTCAGCAGCTGGATGCTGAGAAGCCTGGATGCCCGCCTGGAGATCGAAGCAGATTTCGAGGGGCAAAGCAGTGAAATACGTCTTTCTAACGCCGTCAACTTTGGACCTCTTGAACTCAAATTCCAAGGCCCAGGTTTCTTGAAAGGAAAGCGCCCACTACTAATCTTTCACTTCGACTCGCTGGCGCTGCGCATTGGTGGCATTGTCTTGCTCAAAAAAGTATTGCCCACGCCAGATCAAAAACGTATGCCTTTTTTTGCTCTTATCGAACGCAACCCTGATGGCTGGATGGCGGCCCGTGGACGGGGAGGCGGACTCGCACTCTGGGTACTCAAGGATTAATCCTTTGTTCTTGCCATTGCCTGGAAGAGGTCCACAACCGTCGCAAATGCGGGTGTGGCTTGAGATCGAGCTGCTCAACGAGGTGCAACGAAATCCGAAGCAGGCGCAAATGCTCTGGCGTAGCTGAATCATCTGACACCTCCTGCGGCCATGGGCCTTGAGGATCAAACGGATCACCGGGAGGAGGCCAAGCCCAGACAGATCGGCCAGAAGCTGGGAGCCGCTTCCAGTGCTGATCCAAATCCACAGAATCCCCTGTGGGAGAGATCATCGTTGCCGTTCCACGAAGGCGAAACTGC
The DNA here is from genome assembly GCF_014279835.1 of Synechococcus sp. MVIR-18-1. Taxonomy (NCBI): domain Bacteria; kingdom Bacillati; phylum Cyanobacteriota; class Cyanophyceae; order Synechococcales; family Synechococcaceae; genus Synechococcus; species Synechococcus sp. MVIR-18-1. The sequence goes on from NZ_CP047942.1 coordinate 1,548,689, forward strand.
TCACGGGCCTTACGAAACAACCAGCACAACTCCACCTCAGGCGTTCTTTCAATCTCTAAGCACTTCTCACTTCGGGCGTCCGTGAGCAGATCTAGCGTCGCCGCAGCACTCCAATCGCGGAACACGAGCGTGCGCACCCTCGGGTAACCATCCACGGAAAGAGTTGCAAGCTGCAACCAGCGACCACCCGGTAAGCGACCTTCTCTCTTACGCGCCGCAGTTAAGAGCGGTCTCCAAGGAGGGAGCGGCTGCTCTGCATCCATTTCAGTGCTCACCTTCAGTCCTCACGATCCAGCCAAGGATCAAGGAAAGTAAGCGGCTTATTCATTGTTTCCGAGAAGCCCAAGATGCCCTTGTCGCGGTGGACGTAGAGAACGGAATCATCCTCATCCAAAAGAAATGTGCCGCCTCGCTGCGTGATGTAGGCGTTGTTGGGGACATAAGTCCCCCACTTCGAGAGCACTTCATTCATGTTGCGAAGACGAACCGTGGCCAGCTCAAATGGCCGTTGGAATCCGCTGCCCCCAGCCAGGCGAAACAGGGAAGAGTCATCAAAACGGGCTGGTGCACTGCGGTCCCCCGTATATCCCCTCAGCACTTCAGCAAGAGTGCCTGGCGAGCCAATCCCTGCACACATCAGCAAAAGGGATGGCCAAGGACCGCCAGCAGCCTGAAGACCGGGTGAGAGACCAACACTGCGATGCAGCTCTGCATCAGGAACCACCCGAAGCTGAGATCTTGGGAATCCGGTAAAAACGCAAAAACGATCAGCACCGGCTTGATCCCCGATCGCGATGCCCAAAGTCTGGATTCCTACCTGCTCCAAATGAGAGAGCGTAGGCACGAGGGCTTGGGCATATTCCATTGAGTCGAAATCACCCAGCTGAGTGAACAGCAACACCAAACGCTTGGAACCTGATTCCATGCCAGGGGTTTGTTGGAGATAAGCGAGTAAGGCTTCTGGTGCTTTCATGTTGGATCGAGCCCTATCAGCGCAATTCGATGCTGAAGATCCAAACCTTAATCAAAATCTGTCCAATGACCTGACCTACAAATTCATGCACCAGCTCAGTGCTGGGAGGGGTAGGGCGAACCCCCATCGATCCATGATTGAGCCACTAAGAGCAATCCAACAAGATTAGGCAAACACCAAAGATTGCTTCCAGGTTTGGCCACATTCGAGCTGAGTCTTCTTTGCGCTATCACGTCGCCTTTGCTCAATCGGTATGGGTCTCCACAACGTGATTAAGGCTCATCACTGCGACCTCCAAAATCGGAGATCATCGACCGGATCGCTTCTTCAATATTTAATTCTTCAAGCCGCCACTGCTTGGAGGGAGCATTTGGCATGTCAATGCGTTTGTAAATGTGACCATCAGTCACAAGGTACTGGCTGGGATCAACCATCTTTTTAGAGGTGACGATCAACGAGAGGTCTCCATCAACAAATCAAATCTGATCGGACCAGGTAGGAAGTCACAAGGGTTTGTCTTGGGGAGCACATCAACAGTGGATGGCCTCTCCCTACCGCTACCACGATCCCAAGCCATCGCGATCAGAAATCCAGGCCTGAGATTCGAGAGCCATAGAGCGATGATGATCCATCTATGAATGCAGCATTCAGCATGAAAACCCAACATCTTTGCCTTCCGATGCTGCTGCTTGCGCTGGGAGTATCCAGCTCAGTTCATGCCAGTTGCGACACCCTTTCAACCAAGCTGAGCAGGATCAATGCTGAAGAGAAAGAGTCCTTGAAAAAAGCACGAAAAAAGCACGTCAAAAAGAAATGCGGATCTCAAAGTCAATCTTGGATTGGAGGAGCAGCAGGTTCCAGACGATTTGAATATCTAAATTGCAAACTCAGCGCACGGAATAGTGAAGAGTTCAAAAACAAGTGGTCTAACGAATCTGCGACTTGGCAGGCCAAGCGAGAGAAATTAGAGACTGAACTCCTCTCCTCTGGTTGTGCTGAATGATGGATTCTGCAAGACCAACCAGACAACCAAGCGCAGACTCAGCCATCCATTAGGCCGTCTGTCTGATCAAGCACGAAGCGGTAACGCACATCACCACGATGCAAGCGTTCAATCGCTTGATTGACCTGATCGAACGGAAGATGCTCCACCTGAGGTTTGATGGCATGCCTCACGCAGAACTCCATCATTTTTCGAAGACTCCCAGGCGACGACGTGGGACTACCCGTGATCGACCGACGAAAGGAAATCAAATCGAAAGCACCAACTTGTATGGGCTGCAAGACGGCTCCCAGCTGATGCAAGCGACCCCGTGGGGCCAGAGATCCCATCACGGCAGACCAGTCGAGCGGTTGATTCGCGGTGTTAATCACGAGATCGAAGCGTCCAGCCAATGCGGGGAGCTCTTCTAAGAGCATCACATTGTGAGCCCCAAACCCCCTGGCCTCATGAGCCTTGGTGAGGTCGGTGGTGAGAGCGGTGACCTCACACCCCCAGGCCTTAGCGAACTGCAGCGCCATATGACCGAGTCCACCAATCCCCACAACCGCCACATGGGCCATAGGCGACACCTGCTCATCCAGAAGCGGAGCAAAAACTGTGATGCCACCGCAGAACAACGGTCCTGCCACGGCAGGATCCATCCCTTTTGGCAGAACAATTGTCCAGTCCTGGTGGGCTTTGACATGGCTGGCAAGCCCGCCCTGGCGGCCCACAATCGTCGCCTCCAGGGACGGACAAAGATTGCTGGTTCCAGCCAAACATTGATCGCAGCGAAAACAACTGCCACTGATCCAGCCCAAGCCACGAATCTGCCCGATCACGCTTGAGTCCACGCCAGCGCCAACAGACACCACCCTGCCCACAACTTCATGGCCAGGGACTAGCGGGTACTGGCTGATGCCCCAGCTGTTGTCGATCATCGACAGGTCGCTATGGCAAAGACCGCAGTGAAGGACCTCTAAAACAAGTTCGTCAGCACCCGGCTCAAGCAGGACTCTCTTGACCTTTTGCAGAGGCGCCGATGCACTCTCAGCTTCCCAGACATCTATATCCACGATGAATCCAGCCAGCCTGATTCAGCCTTAGCCAGAAAAACAAAAAGTGCGTTGACGCACGCGCAGAACTCAACTAGAACATCTGTACCAGCGACAGATTCTTGGCTCCGTGTTCGCCCTACGCCCCTTTCCAGGCTGAAGCGTGGATGCATGACTCTGTCATCAGCCCTCGAAAGACATGCCACACCAGGACTGGATCCAGGATCCAAACTCCACGGACACGAAACGTTTCCACCCCGATGAAAAAAGTTGGAGCCGTGATCCACACGTCTTCGTGGATTCAGGGCGACCTCTTTCAGGTGACCCTCCCCTGTTGAAGACGCGTGTGCATTTGAGCCAGCAAACAGCTGATCAACTTTGGCGCGAGCTCGTACGCGTTGGCTGGAGGCCCTGCGGCCCACAGTGGAGCTCAGACTCAGACATTTGAGCCACCTCCATCACAATCAACGCTTGATTAGGAATGCCTGTTTCGCTGCACCTAACCGAATTGGTAATGCTTACGCACAGGTTGGTGAACTTCCCAAGTGCAGCTCATCCCCTTCGGAAACACAACAAGATCTCCCGCCCCAAATCTCACGGGCTCGCCGCCATCCGGAGTCACCGTCACATCCCCGTCAAGCAACAAGCAAGTTTCGCGCTGGTCATAGGTCCAAGGGAATCTGCTGATGTCGCAGCCCCAAATCGGCCAATCTCGTAAACCAAGAGCCAGGATCGTGCTCTCGGGACAAGGCGATGTGACACTGATCATCGTGGTAATTGAACAGAGCTTCTCAGATTCGCTGATTTCGGGGCGCCTGACCATCCCCAACGAGCAATCCCCGCTGCCAACGAGACGTTTGGCGGAGCGAGACACCACTCAGTGCAGCGAGAGTTACACCCAACCAAAGCAGCCAACTCAACTGACCCGCTCCGATCAACACGGCAGACAGCCACAGCGAACCCCAGAGCCAAGGCCGTAGTGAACGAATCCGTCGCAGAGCAACCGAGCAGCTGCGACAGTGCTTGGTATGACTGTGATATCGATCCATTAAAACCTCTACATCCTGACGCGGCGGCAGCGGCCGGCCAGCGAAGGGGCCACCTCCTTCGCGGTTGACCCAGCGATGTAGCGCCTTGACATACACATCAGCTGATGTGGGAAGGACAAAAGCCTGTTCAGCGGAAGCACTGCCACCAGCGGCTTCAAGGACCCTTTCTTGCCAGTGCAGAAAGACCTGATCGTCCTCTAAGACCTTGTGGTTGCCGATGTGCTGCAACCAGCGAGGCCGCAACCCCACCAAGACGCGAGGAGCAACAGCCTTGAACTGGAAGGGGAACCGAGCAAACAAACGACATTTCCCTCGGCTGATCGGTACGGCATAAACCACCGTCAAAATGCGCGCAAACCCCTTAGCCGTGAGGTCATGCCACATCAACTGGGGAGCTCGAAAATGTGTGTCCTGTGAACCGAGCTTTCCCTTTCGAGGACCCTCCTGCCAAAACGCTTCAAACCCTTGGGAGTCCTCGCGGGTGATCACTGCCTCCACTGGAGAGGCATTCTCCCTTTTGCCCACGGTGCGGTGATGCGTGAAGGGAACATGACTCACATCCAAAACATTCTCAAGGAGGGTGAGAGCATCCATCGGCAAATCGCGGAATGTGTCTTGCACAATCCAGCCATCCGCCCAACCATCTCCCTGCTCCTTCAAAACTGGAACCAAGGGAAGCGCTGCAGGATCAGCAGCTGTAGCCGTGCCGCTCCAGACAAACAACAATCCCTGGCCTATCGCAGTGGGCAAGCTCCCACATTCCGTTCGCTGGGCTTGCGAGCGAGCTCCTTCCCCCATTTGAGGAATCGCCCGACACGTACCCTCCCCGTCAAAACTCCAACCGTGATATGGACATTCCAATTGACCGGCCTCATTGATCCGGCCTTCACTCAATGGAACAAGTCGGTGAGGGCAGACATCTTTAAAGGCTCTCCAGCTGTCGCCAGGAGCATCCCACCACAGCACCAAATCTTGATCAAGAAGCGTGAATCGCTGGGGACGGGTTGGGTCAAGATCGCGCGTATAGGCCACGGGCCACCACTGTTCACTCCAGCTGGGGTGCATGGTTGCTTCACGACTGACACCATGATCGTCGGATCTTGATCCGTATCGTGAGGCTGTACGCCGTACCGAGCAGATTGAACGTTCAGCTCGATGGCCATCGGCTCCCAAACTCACTTGAACAACGCTGAGACAGCTTCCCTATGGTTTTGACCGTTTTTTCAATCCTTCTAGCTCTGTTTCACTTCGTCGGGCCGATGCCCACCGATCTGGGCATCCATCAAGGTCAACTCAGTTCGTGCGAATCACCCGCTCACTGCGCACGACTCGAGTGGGAGCGAAACGATCCAGTCGAAAGCCTAAGGGAACTCGCCGAAGTCATCCAACAAACCCCTCGATCCGAGATCGTCGAACAGCGAGCGGATTATCTCCATGCCACCGCAAGCAGTCAGATTTTCGGCTTCGTTGATGATTTAGAGCTCTACGCGGATTCAGAACGATCTGTACTCCAGGCACGCTCAGTTTCAAGACTTGGAGAATCAGATCTTGGGGTCAACGAACAACGTCTTCGAAGCTTGGAAGCTGCCTTGTCCAATCAAGAGTGAATGAGATCGTGTCGCATTTAACGTTAAGCGTCCACGTAAATCAGTGCAGCTCAAACACATACAAGGGTCATCATCATGCACGCTGGCATGGAGCTGAACAGGGCGATAACTCGGGCGCATGTGTGATCCGCTTTGAACTGTTTTGACGCATCAATGAACCGCTCACCAGGTCTGGCAATCCATTCTGAAATTGTTGTTATCAATGCATCCGCGACCCATCTTTATTCGGTCAGTTGGGCAGCGAGATCAACCGCACTTTGGAGAGCCCCTTCAGCCATGCCAAAACCAGGGCCGGCAATCCAGTCCCCACAAAAGCCAACAGCACTGGGCCCGCACCATTGAAGGGACGTTGGGAGCGGGTAATCCAGGGGCTGAGATGCTCCCCAACGCATGACCCCTAAAGAACGCGCCAGAGGAAGTGCCTGAGCCAACTCTGGCCAAGGCAGCAACAGCTCAGTGAGAGCCTTTCGTTGACGTAATTCCTGCGACACCAACAAACCAGGCTGGCTGTCTGGCGTGATCGGGGACCCGTCATCTAATCCATGGACCACTAAGCCCAGCTTTTGATCCTGCTGACGATGAAGAACGATTCGTTCAATGCCAAATGTTTCTTGAGCTTCAGACGTCAACCAAATTTGCCTAGGGAGATGGTCGGCACATCGAGGGAATTCGAGCATCAAATTCCAGCGCACCGATGCACGCATCTCAGCAATTTGCTCGAGTGCAGCGTCCAGGAAGGGATCCACATTCAACGGAACTGCCGAACGCAAAGGCACATCGCGCCACCCCAACATCGCCAGGGAGCGGGGATGCGCCAAAAGATTTCCAGTGACCACTAAAGAACGCGCACGGTGCTGACCGGAGAAGCACCACCATCCATTTTCCCTACTCAAGCCACTGATTCGTTCTCCAAACACCCCGTGCGTTTTTGAGCCTGCAGCCTGCAGCAAAGCTTCTGGCACCGATGCCATGGTTGGCACACCACGAAAACGAGGGCCCTGCAGCAGTGGGTGATCCGGTGGGTCAACGAGGCAACCCGTCTCATTTAACCCAACAACAATTCCTCGATCAGGCTGGACAATCCCCTTCTCCAGAAGAGGATTCCACAATTCAGCGAGACGACCCTTCGGTGGTTGGCTGAAGCTGAAACAAGGCGCACCATGGTCGAGCCGCCAGAGCAAATCGTCGCGTCGGCGCCGCGACGCGGCTCGACCACCAGGACCTCGACCAGCTTCTAAGAGCAAAATGGTGCCGTCAAAACCGGCTTGACGAAGCGAAGCAGCAAGACCAGTGCCGGCCAGACCAGCTCCGATCACAGCAAGATCAAAATCTGAATGCGGAGAGTCAGCTAATAGGGTCATAAAGCGCCAATGGCCGCGGGATTAAGTCAAAGCGAATCATGGGGAACGCCATGCCAATTAAGTCTGGGACCTACGGCGATCCACCGCGTACAGCTCGACGGGACTATTTCGTTGTTTTGTTGCTGTTGCTGTGGCGTATGCGCTACGACCTCTTGCTGTTGGCGGTGGTTGGCACTCTGATCTTGAGTGACACAGTGCCCACCAATTGGCAACAAAGCGGCAGCGTGGTCTCAATTATGGGAATTACGGTATCGATCTTTATAGGTTTTAGAAATACTCAGGCGATTGGCCGTTGGTGGGAAGCACGGCAATTATGGGGAGCAATCGTTAACCACAGCCGCAATTGGACAGACATTTTAACAAGTCTGCTTCCAGAAGATCACTTAGCGAGTGCAGATGGACGCAACCTAGTGCGTTATCAAGTTGCAATGGTTTGGCAGCTCAATTTTCAGTTAAGAAATTTTTACCATCAAGATCTAAGGCGCTTCCAAGACTACCTCTTGGAGAATCTAGAGATGAAACCAACAACAACACTAAGACAATTAGGGCAGGCTAGAGCCATTGCAGTTCGCAAACTATATGAAAACAAAAGCATCAATGCTCGTGGCAGAGAACAATTAATGAACATTGCCAATGCCACCGTTGACGCAATCGGTGGCCTTGAGAGAATTAGAAATACGCCATTGCCTGCAAGTTACGACGTTTTTGTTCGCATGTTGAGCTGGATCTTCGGGTTTCAGCTCCTGTTGAACTTCAAAACAGATGGGACATCTGTAGTCGGCAGCATCACCGGGATCGTGTTGTTCCTTGGCTTTTTAATGGCCGAACGCATTGGTGCCTACGTTGAAGGTCCATTCGATGGAGATGGAAGCACATTTGCATTGCCTCTCAATGCAATCTGTCTCACGATTAGCCGCGACTTACTAGGGAATGAAACCGATTCATGCCTCCATCATTTCTCCAAAGACCCTGTTCGATGGACGTAAAATAGTTAAAATCAAGGTCACAAGCCCTCATTCGTTAGGGCAAAACATAAGAAAAAATGACACAAGCAAAAGGCCTTAAAGCGGTTAATCCTGCCACCGGAGAAATCATTAACACGTATCCATTAATGGATCAAGTTCAGATCATTCAAGCCATAGAGCAGGCGCATTCTGGATACCAACAATGGAAAACCTCTGCTTTTAGCGTAAGAGCAAAAGCTCTTACTCAGGCCTCACAGGCATTAAAAGCAAACAATATTGCCTTGGCAGAATGTATCACCCAAGAAATGGGAAAGCCTATTCAGCAATCATTAGCGGAGGTAGAAAAATGTGCCTGGGTCTGCGAGTATTTCGCAGCGAATGGTCAACAGCACCTTGCTGACGAAATGATCGATCTGGGTGAGAAGAAGGCCGTCGTAACGGCGCAACCGCTCGGAATTCTTTTTGCAGTGATGCCCTGGAATTTCCCTCTATGGCAAGCCTTCAGAGCAATTGCCCCTGCCTTAATGGCAGGAAATACGCTCCTTCTAAAAGGTGCATCCAATGTGCCGGGATGCAGCAAGGCCATTCAAAAAATCTTTGACAGCTGCGACATCCCTCAAGGGGTCTTCACGAATTTGCCCATTCGATCAACAGATGCACAACTCGTCATTGCGCATCCAAAAGTACGCGCTGTCACCCTTACAGGGAGCGAGGAGGCCGGTCGTGCTGTGGCATCAATTGCAGGCGCCAATCTAAAAAAATGTGTTTTAGAGCTAGGGGGACAAGATCCCTATCTAATCCTTCACGATGCAGATCTTGATTTAGCAGCAGATCGTTGTGCAGCAAGTCGGATGCTTTGCTCAGGACAAGTTTGCATTGCAGCAAAACGCCTGATTATTGTCAATGATGTCTACGATCAATTCTTCAACCTTCTGCAGGAAAAACTGAATTCTTACGTGATGGGAGACCCAATGAATCCCGCATTTAATATTGGACCAATAGCAAGATTAGATCTCCGTCAAAAAATTCATCTGCAGGTTGAAAAAAGCATTAAACAGGGAGCCACTCTTCGCAAAGGTGGGAGAATACCAGAACAACAAGGCTGGTGGTATCCCATCACAGTCCTCGAAGATGTCACACCGGGGATGCCCGCATTTGATGATGAAATTTTTGGGCCAGTGCTTAGCCTTGTCCGTGCAGAAAATGACAAGCATGCGATTGAACTTGCCTCCGAAACTCGCTTTGGATTGGGAGCAGCCATTTTTTCAGCAAACACCGCCAATGCCAAGCGAATCGCAGTCGAAGACATTGAAGCAGGATGCGTGGCAATCAATGATTTTGTAAGAAGTGATCCTCGGGTTCCCTTCGGAGGGATTAAAGACAGTGGCTATGGCAGAGAACTGGGTAAACTTGGTATCCATGAATTTATCAACAGCAAAAGCATTGTAGGAGCTTGATTAAATTAAAAAGCAACAACAACAACCATGGGGCATTAAAAAAGATGGGTGGCGGCCCATCTTCTCAACTTGATTGCAATGATCAGAAGTCAAACTCTGATCACTGATTTATCGCATATATAGAGGACCTGGTCTCTAGGAATCAATACTCAATAATGCTTCGGGAAGAGCGATCAGTGGGCGAGAGGCACTGCTTGTCACTTCAAGAATCTTCCCGATCGAAGCCGGAGTATTCAATGCCTCCACGCAGCAACGGGCAACAAGACGCCTTGGAATGGAATCCTTCTCCTGCTGATTAGGACCTGTCCAATACACCCCCTCTTCCTCCAGTGATTGCTCTCTTTCACTGAGACCACCTGGCCTAATGACCGTCCAATCCAGCCCGCTGTTCTCCAGAGCCTGCTCCCCAATTCGTTTCCAGACAAGAATCAGACCAAACAAGTTCAGGGGGTGACGCCACCGCCCCGCACATAAAGAACTCACGAGAATCACCCTAGACACTCCAACTCTCAAACAACTCTCCACTTGAGAACGTACTCCCCAAGCGTCAACTCGCATCGGACCTAACAAATCAATCGAAGGCCTGGCACCCGTTGCAATCACTAAGGCATCCACACCCTTTAAGGCTGCATCCAAAGCGCTTGGGTCTTGCAAGCTGATCCGAACTTGCTCAGCCTTGCTAAGGGTTTCGGGAATCACCGACTCAGACCTCAGCAACAAACGCGGACAGTCTCCATAAGCCATCAACTCCTCAGCAATCCGAAACCCTGTTTTTCCAGAGGCTCCAGTAATCGCAATTGTTCGCTGACTCATGAGAAGGTGTTATTGCAATAATTCTAAAATTGATGATAAGGGAGATCTAAGGTAAAGCGCACAGCAACGCATCAACATCAACGTCAAAACTGACGCATCAAACCATGAGAATCTCAATAGCTGCAGCAATTCTGGCCCTTATGAGCTTGCAAGCAGGCAAAAGCCAAGCGACAACAGAATGCGAGCTACTCACAAGAATCATGAATAGCCTTGGCTCAAGAATGAGCATCAATCGCTACATCATTTCTAGCAAGGGAGATAGTGAAGCCGCAAAAAAAGCTAGCGATGAGCTATCAGAACAAAACAAAAGCTATCGCAAAGCAAAATCACAATATAAAAAAGCAAACTGCAAGAGTGTGTGGGACAAATAAGGTAAGGTTAAGGTCATTCTGAATACTCAAAATAAAAGCCCGATTGCAATTAAGCAACCGGGCAACAAACTCAATCACCGAAAATGATGACTATGGGAGCTTAGTTACTTGGAGTAACGAACGCCTCGGTAGCTCAAAACTGGATGTTGTTGCATTTCAGCTCTGACCTTTTCACGGCAAGTGTTGTAGTGCTCGTGGCGATAGGTGAGCTCCACACAGGTTTTAGCCGCAGAGGGCTGATGGGCTGCGTAGGACTGACCTCTGTACAGAAGAGTTCTCATGATGTTCTCCGAGAAAACCCAAGTCCCCGTTCCTTGGCTTGGGCTGGTCTGCGCCTCGTAAAAACGAGGTGAACGATGCAATGCGTAGCTGTTGCTACTGCACAAACATAGGGATTGGTCAAGGAGATCGGCGTTCATCACGATACAAAGACACAAATCAGGTCAAAGGAAACCATTGGGATGGGTGTGCTCCACGTCCACCACATGACCGTCACCATTCACACGGCAAAGCCAGGGCGCCTTTGTACGAGGAACATTGACGCGTACTGAAAATCCTCCCTTATACGATTCAGTCCCAACGATCTGGAGGGAATCACGCCTTCGCCCAACCTGATTCGATACCGCGCGAAGACAGGTTGACTCTGCATGCTGGCGCTGATTTCCCCCGCCATGACCAGAGTGACCTTGAATCAAACTTCCGATCAAAGCTCCAGCAAACGCTCCAATTGCAGACCCCGTACTCGTTGAAGAAGAATTGTCATAGCGAGGACTCGGATCATGCGCGGTTTCTAGACGAACAGCAAGGCGTTGCGCTTGACCTCTGTCGTTCCATGCAAAAACATTGCTATTGCCGCCATCACGAAATTGCGCGTTGTGCAAGCCAGAGGATGTTTCAATTTGCAGAGCCTCCTTGGAAGGTCCGCGAAAGCGATAGGTGGAGCCATTGTCAAGCTTGATCACCAACACAGTGTTGCCAGCATTGACCTTTTGTTGACTTACGCAATGCCCCTGAAAGGCAACAGCACCACCACTCATCAATCGGCACACTCCCTGTGCACGAGCAATCGTTTTTGCAGAGACCATTGCAGGACCCGCAAACAATTGCAGGGATGAAATCGTGACTACCCCAGACACCACAACACCAACACGAACCAAATGCTTCATATCACTAAAAAAGAACACCACTTCTTGGTAGCAAGACCTCTCGTTCATAGCCAAAAAACCGACATGAACCGAAGCCGATTATTTAGCAGGTGATCATGCAATACTTAGGTTCAAAACAGCTAGTCCTAAAAAGTCTCAAAAGGTAATGCATGGCTTACAAAGGAGCAAATCATCAAAACTTACCAAAAAACAAGCACAAAAGCCTAACTATAAAAAGTTTTTTAGGTCAAAGCACAGAGAAACTAACAGCAAAGCCATGCATTACAAAGCAACCCTTCACATCATCAAAGGCTTGTTCTTAGCAGCTCCCTTGCTGTTGATCATGAGCTGCGAGCCAGGAATTTCCGCAAAGCAGTCCGCAAGCAAAGATGAAATCAAACGAAGCAATACGCAAAAACCACACAATCTTGATTCTGGCCAAACAGGTCCAAATCCAGCCCTTCTTCAGAGTCATCACGATAGCTTTTCGCTCAAAGCAAGGCGTCTATCCAGCACAGGCGCAGCCAACAATGGCCAATGGCTGGTCGAATTATTTCGAGGAAGCGAACGCCTTGCCCGCTGGCCTGCCATCAGCGGATACAACACGAAGCCAACGGCTGATCGACGCTGGAGTCCAGGAAATGGAGCAGCTCTACCAATTGGAGATTATCTGCTGGGGCAGCCCGAGCCATGGGGAACAGACATCTGGTTGAACCTACAGCCACAATTCAAAACAGACCGAAGCGGACTCGGTATCCATCATTGCAACCCAGGTAGTGGATGCTTATGCATTCCTAGTCGCAATGACCTTGAAGCGATTGCCGCGTGGGTAAAAGCCACTGGGATCGATAAGTTAACCGTTCAGAATTGAGAAAAACTATAATTATAGATTCCATAGACTAATAATACAAATCTTTTTCCGCCCGCAAGCAAGGGTTAAAATTATTAACCGAAAAGACTAGATCAAAAGAGCATATTAAACTAATATACAGTTTCAATGAAGTTCATAGTAAAGACAGATTGCAACCATTGTAAGAACGATTCCCTTTAGAAAGGAAAGCCATAAGAGTTGATACGTTGAGAGGCCAAACTTTCTAATTAATCCATTCAAAATAGACTTATGAAATGCAACAATTCGGCCATTTCCTGCTGTATTGAATTGCTGAAGACTTTTAACTCCAGTTTCTGCTAGCTTGGCCAATGTACCGATTCAATTCACTTGATTGTAGACTCAAACAGACTCCCCAGAGCATTGACTGTCTTACAATCGAAACAATTTATTTTCACAGCGGAATCTCACGACTTATACTCTTAAGAGTCAAAATAGTTTGATAAGTCACCAACGCTGAAAACTCACAATTGATGAGCCAGAATCAGAACTTTTTAAAAACAAATCGCTAGGCCTCAACCATGAGCTGGACTGTTGCTAAATCCTGGACAAGCGTTACGCCCCAGAAGGGCTTCCGCCATTTTCGCCTAATCCTTCAGGGAGGGAAAGGACAATCCCGATGGGTGGAATTAGAAGCAGTGCTTGATTCAAGCGTTCGTCTACGCATCCACTGGAACGAACTCAAGAACCAAGAGCTTTGGACCAGCGGTTGGCAACAGCTTCCACCAGACGAGTGAGGGCTTCGAACTCGCAGGGCAGCCAACAAACTCGCCAAAATACATCGATGGCAGTTCAAATTCTCACTGAAGACCAGCGATACAAGCTCGACCGCGAGCCTGATCGCGTTTTTTATTCAGAACCACGCTTCGTCCAGCATTTAGATGAAGGCTTTAGGACACGTCTCACCAGCTTTTACAGAGAGCACATTCCATCTGGAGCTGTTGTGCTTGATCTGGGATCGTCTTGGGTGAGTCACCTACCAGAAGACATTCATTACGAGCGCGTAATCGGCCATGGCATGAACGAGGCAGAACTCGTGGCCAACCCAAGACTCGACAGCCACTACGTTCAAGACATGAATCTGGAGCCCACGATCCCCCTAAAGGATGCATCCGTTGATGTCTGCCTGGCCGTTGCTGCTTGGCAGTACTGGACACAACCAGAAAATGTCGCGTCAGAGATGCTCCGAGTCACGAGACCCAATGGAACAGCAATCGTTGCATTCTCGAATCGGATGTTTTTTACGAAAGCACCACAGGTTTGGACAGATAACGACGACAAACAGCATCTCGACTACGTGGGCACAGTGCTGCAAGCCAATGGTTGGTCTGACGTACGCGTGTTTGCGGAAGAAACAAAAGCCGCTGGTTTGATGGGAATAGTTGGCGGGAAAGGTGATCCATTTTTTGCAGTTGTTGCGCGCAAAAGTATCGGTTAATTATCATTTAAACCACCAACTCAAGAGAAATCAATAATTAATTAACTTTGCGCATAAAGACAGCGCTGGAGTTAAATAAGGTTTTTGATGTTTGCCCCATGATTAGACATTAAAAGCATAATTGAAGAGCCAACAGCTACAATCTTATGTAATCAAGGATTAAGCCATTTATGCATTTCCTTTCCTGACACATACAAGTATTTTTACCGTTAAAAATTAATCTTTCTGAGTTTTCTATCAACTAACTCCCTAAAGATCTAGTGAGCGAAGCAAGTCCTTCTGAGCCCTGCGACCTGTGATCGCATGCGCTGCCATAGCACCACTCGCAGCAACGGGTGGAATACCAATTCCAGGAAAACAACTCGATCCACATTGCAGCAATCCCTGAACGGGAGTGGTGACCCCAGGAAACAGCCCCTTGGCTGCTGACATTGCAGGGCCATAGCTCCCCTGATCCGTGGATAGGTAATGACGGTGAGTGATAGGGGTCCCCTCCATCACCACTTGGCAACGACTGCGCAGATCGGGAATGCGTTGCTCCAACACATCCCAAAACACCTGACAGCGTTGTCCACGTTTCTCCCGATAGGCCGCAGTTCCCCGCTGGAGATCCGCCCATTCTGACCAGGGCTCATTGGCCGGGGTATAGGCGTGGAGCACATGATGTCCCTCCGGTGCCATCGAGGGATCGAGCACAGATGGAATCGACACCACCACAGCATTGCGATCAGCGTCGATCCCACGTTCCCAGTCTCCGACCCAAACGGTATGAATCGGTAGGTCCTCAAGACCACTCGCATCAAATCCCAGATGAAGATGCAAAAAAGAACGACAACGAGGAGTAGACAGCCTGTCCTGTCTCCAAGCCTTCGCAGCCGTCTCTGGCAAAAGAGCCGCTGTACCCCAGGCATCCGCATTGCTCACCACAACGTCGGCATAAAGCGTCTCGCCATTGCTGAGTTCCACGCCAATGGCCCGGTCACCATCGAGTAACACCTGATGAACCCTTGCGCCAAGCCTCAAGCTGCCGCCATGAGCCTCAAGGCCACGCACGAGTGCATCAACCACGGCCGCACTGCCTCCTTTCGGAAAATCAAGGCAAGATTGAGGGTCAAACCACTCACCAAACAAGGTGGCCATCGCGGCTGCGTTGGTATCAGCCATCGGCATACCGCTGATCAAAAAACAGAGCAAATCCACCCAATGACGCAGGAATGGATCCTGCAAGTGACGGTCCACTAGAGGTCCGAATGCACCACTTAAATGGCGGATGGCTGGAAGATGCTGCACCAGGCGTCCACTCCGTCTCAACAGAGGACCAATCCCATCAACGGATGCTGGCAATGCCAGCAACGGCAAGGCATCTGCGGCGGCTGCGATCGGCTGCAGCACCTCTGTAAAACGCTGCCACTCAGCCACAGCCTCAGGTCCACGCAGCCTTTGCACCACGCGTTCAAAGCCATCGCCTCCCACCCCAACACGGAGATGGCCTTCCGGAAACAAGACATCCCAATCCTTGTAACTCACCACATCCAAGGGCTGATCCAAGGCACGCAGGATCTGGGCGAGCGGGTTACTGCTTGGCCACCGCGACAACCCACTCCATAGGGATGGACCAGATTCAAAGCGATAGCCCTGGCGTTCAAAGCCATGAGCAGCCCCGCCTGGCTGACTATGAGCTTCAAGAACCAAAACCTCCTTACCAGCTCGAGCAGTGAGTCCGGCACAGCACAAGCCGCCAATCCCACTGCCGATCACGATCACCTCAGTGCTTTTTGGCATCAATGACTTATGGGTCTTGATTTGGGTCATAGCCAGTCACAGTTGTGATCGCGAAAAACACATCCCAATCCACAGATCGGTTGGAATGGTTGAAAGTCCAAAGTCCGTGCCAGAACAATCGTCCCCAGGTCCGAACCGGCTTTCACTATGGCGTCGAACGCCTCCTCTGGTGTTGCCGATGCTGGTGCTGAGCTGCGGTCTTGTTGTGGCTGGAGCTGTTGCCGTGAAAGGGATTCGAACCGCAACAGACACCGTGACCGTGACCGGTGCCAGCACCGAAAGGCTTCGTAGCGATTATGCAGATTGGACCGTGACCGTGAGTGGCAACGGTCTAAGCCAGCAGCAGGCCTATCAAAATCTGCAACCTGATTTGAAGCGGACGCTCGCTTTTCTGCAAGATGCGGGCATCCCCGAAAACAGCACCCAACTCACCGTTTTACGGACTGATCGCAACGACATTCGCAACCGTGTTACCGGGATGCTGACCAACACAGAGTGGACAGCACGTCAGTCCATCCACGTTGGCAGCTCAGATGTGGCCTTAATCCGTAAGGCATCAAACACCATTAGCAACCTGATTGGCGACGGAGTGTCGTTAGCAATTCAGCCACCGGCTTATACCTACACAAAGCTGGCTGAAAAACGCGTCGACATGCTTGCCAAAGCAACTGCCGATGCTCGAGATCGAGCGATTGCGATCGCAGGTCAGGCTGGCTCCGGTATTGGAGCCATTACCAATGCAGACACAGGCACCTTCCAAATCACCGTGCCGAACTCCACAAAAATGGGGAGCTATGGCTCCTATGACACCAGCACCATCGACAAAGACATCACCGCGGTGATGGGAGTGACCTTCAGAGTGCAGTGATCCTTCTTCCTTTGGTCCTATTAGGTCTGTCCTGGCTGCAGGAAGGCATCGATCAACTCTTGCTAGGCGGACGATGGAATTTGGCCATGGGGCCTGGAACGCCTTGGTGGACCCTGCTCACCGCACCATTCAGCCATGGAGATCTAGGTCATCTCATCGGCAACAGCATCGTTTTTTTACCCCTCAGCTATCTCGTGCTGTTGAAAAGCCTGCGCGGTTATGTGGCGGTTTGGATTGCCGTCATTCTTCTCGAAATTCCGCTCTGGATGTTTTGGCCTGTGGGCAGCCACGGACTCTCAGGAGTCGTCTATGGACTCCTTGGCTACCTCCTGCTCATTGGGTTCCTTGAACGCAGACCGCTGGCCATCGCATTAAGCGTGATTGCCGTTGCCTTCTACGGAAGCGCCTTACCTGGATTGCTGCCCTGGGCCTCACCTGCAGGAGTGAGCTGGATTGGTCACGCGAGTGGATTCATCGCTGGGCTTTTGGCAGCTGGCGCTGTGTCACGTGAACCCCATCAACCGTCAGCCTGATCCTCAGCTGATTTAAGAAAGCGACCAGACAAGCGAACAGCCAAGACAGAACAAGCGGCTCCATAGCCGACAAATGTGGCCACTTGACCAAAAGATCCCATCTCATAGACCTCTCCGCCTAACAACACCCAATCCACGAGTGATGAGGCGACACCCCACACAACAACCCAAATCGAAACATAGAGAATCCCCCTCACGGCGGTGTTCACGGCAGCTCCTTTTGAAAATGCTTGTTCAACTCGACGCTAGGGCAAGCGTCAATCCAAGTCTTTCAGTGCTGATCAATGGCCGATCAATTACCTGGTCACTGATTCCACTGATGGAGAGGTTTCTTTCAAAGCTTCTTGAAGCAACCTGACAATTAACCGTCACCTCGCTAGGACCTTTGGGTGATCACTTTGATAAAAGCAGAAAGGTCCTCTTATGTCTGAAAACAATCAGCAGCAACCTGTTGTGATCAAGCAAGGAGGCGGCGGCACTGGCATTGGCCTGGTTCTAGCGGCGTTAATTCTTGGCGGTGCTCTGGTCTATGCCGTCACAATCTGGTCAAACACGCAGAAAAAAATGATCGAAGCGCCCAAAGAAGCGATCCAGAAAGGCGTGGACACCCTGAAAAAAGCCATTCAGCCTGGGTCTTAAAGGCAGCCCCCTTCACCCCCCTTCCGCCGATTGCTGCTGGCTGTGATGGCGGTAGAGATCGCTATCTCCATCACTGTCGCTCTCGGCTTTCGCTTGGTAATGGGGACCGGGTCTTGGCTGGGGGGACTCCACTGCCAAGAGATCGTCATCCGAACTCACGCCCTTTTCTTCGCGCGCGATCGCACGCTGATAAGCGGAACTGACGTCTGATAAACCGTCGTTACGAACAGATGTCATGGCCGCAAAAGCAGTGAGGCCATGATGGCAGTCCTGCAACTCGATGACCATTGCTCAAAAAAGAGCGTGCTTCCCACCTGCTCTGCCGCCTGGATGAGCACTATCCAGATCCACCGATCCCTCTGGATCACAGCGACCCTTTCAGCCTGCTGATCGCTGTGCTTCTCAGTGCACAGTGCACCGACAAAAAGGTCAATGAAGTGACTCCGGCCTTGTTTGCAGCTGGACCAACTCCAAGTGCCATGGCGGCCTTAACAGAAGCAGAGATTTACGAACACATCCGCCAGCTCGGGCTCGCCAAAACCAAGGCCCGCAATGTGCACAAACTCGCTCACCTATTGATCACAGTGCACGGAGGGAAAGTACCAAGCAGCTTTGAAGAGCTGGAGGCGCTGCCTGGCGTAGGTCACAAAACCGCCAGCGTGGTGATGGCCCAAGCTTTCGGAGTACCGGCCTTCCCTGTGGACACGCATATTCATCGGTTAGCGCAGCGCTGGGGGCTTAGCAATGGAGACAGCGTTGAGCGAACCGAAAAGGATCTGAAATCCCTATTCCCCCCGAAGAGCTGGAACAAGCTTCACTTGCAAATCATCTTTTATGGACGTGAGCACTGCACTGCTCGTGGATGCGATGGAACCGTTTGCCCAATGTGCCGCGAGCTGTACCCAAAACGAAGACAGCCGGTGATCTGGAGAAGGCCTTAGCCGCAAGACGCTCCAACGTCAAACCTCTGTTACAGTTCGTTTCAATTGAAAGATCATCATGGACCGCACTCCCGCTACCGACACCTGGTTCCAAAGCAAGGCAGCTCGCTCCATTCACGAAGATCAACTCAAGAAAGTTGAACTTTTTAATGGTCGTGCCGCGATGATCGGATTTGTGATCGGGGTGATTACCGAAGGTCTCACAGGTCAAGGAATCCTCCATCAAATCGGCCTCGGCCCCCTTGTTGATGGGTACACAGCTTGCAGCGCTCAGATGCTTCCCTTCTGTTTCTGATCTGACTAGTCAATGCCTGTCAGCCCCCTGGCCTTAGGATTAAGGGCTGACAGTGCAGGCCAATGGCTCGAAAGCGGCGCAAACTCAGCAAAGACATGGAAGCCGAAATCAAAGCGGCCCATAAGAAAGTTGAGTTTATTTCTGCGTTAATTCGAGACATCCGAGAAGAAGATATTCAAAACGAATACGCAGAAGCCTTTGCTCAAGTGCACGCTGCATGCACCCACCTCTCCCAGCTGTACGACGCTGAGGGCATCACTGAGGAAAGCGAAGGCACACTCGTTCTCTACAAAGGTCTTCTCAATCAATTTGAAGAAGATTACGAGCTCTAGGGAATTTTCAAGATCTGGACCTTATCCACTAATTTTTTTCTAAAAATCCGGTAAAACCGGAACGGTATTTAGAAATAGTTTGATGCCAGACAAGAACGATCCGCGCTGGTTCACCCTGGCGATGGCTAGCCGCTGGCCGCTCGCAGTTGTGATTGCGGCGGGGTCAGTTGCCGTGGCTGCGACCCAAATACTCCGTCAACCAATCCCGATCGGACTGCCCCTCGGACAGCCGTTTCCAGTGCGTCTCGTTGGCGGCGTCATTGTTGATGAAATCAAGGAACCTGTAAGGGTGAAGAGTGAGGGTTCGATCGCCATAGAGGCCTCTGAAGCTCTCCCCGTGCAAGGCCAAGTTTCCGTCACCAAGCCCGTGTTGATTGAATCAAACCGATCACTTGACGTGCAAGGACAGGTTTCAGTCAACGAAGTGACAGCTCCCGTCAAAGTGCAAGGGTTGGATGAAGGTCCTGTTCTTGTCGGAACATCCGACGAAGATCAGTTGAACGTCGGTGGAGCGGTAGACGTCACCGAGATCGGCGGTCGGATCAATGTGCGCCTGCGTGATGCGGCTCAATCTGTTCTGCCAATTCCTTAAATGAGATCACTTCCAACTGATCTCACTCTGGCTGTTGTCGGGCATCTCGAGTGGGTTACTTTTCTTGCCGTTAATGAGCTCCCTTCACCTGGGCAGATCAGCCGTGCCCATCGCTCCCTCGAAGAGCCAGCGGGTGCTGGCGCTGTCGTAGCTGTTCAATTGGCCAGGCTGACGGGCCAAAAAGTGGCCTTCTTTACAGCCCTTGGGAAGGATGAAATCGGCGCGCGGAGCGAAGCACGCCTGCATGAGTTAGGTGTCACACCCATCATTGCCTGGCGCGACCAACCCACCCGCCGCGGTATCAGCTTGGTTGATAGCAGCAGCGATCGAGCGATCACGGTCATTGGGGAGCGACTGACACCAGTCGCTCATGATCCATTGCCGTGGGAGCATCTCGCCAATTGTGCCGGGGTGTTTGTCTCTGCAACCGATCCGCAAGGACTCAAGCTGGCGCGCGCAGCCAAAGTTTTAACGGCTTCGCCCCGGCTTCGACTACCCGTTCTTCAAGAGGCCGGAGTCAGTCTCGATGCCCTGATCGGCAGCAATCTTGATCCAGGCGAATGCATCGAAGAGGGTGCATTCACCCCAGCGCCAACCTTGAGGATCGCCACAGAAGGAGAGAGGGGAGGGGTCCTCATTCCAGGAGGACGATTTGAAGCCCAACCTCTGCCTGGCCCTCTTGCAGAAACCTATGGATGCGGCGACAGCTTTGCCGCTGGCGTGACAGCCGGACTCGCTGCAGGATGGTCCACCACTGAAGCGATCAAGCTTGGGGCCCAGTGCGGAGCAACCTGTGCAACACACTTCGGTCCCTACGCCTAGCGCCAAAGGAACTGCGCCCAAACGCTGTGGGCGGAAGTCTTGTCTATGCATAATCTCGAGGAGACAGGAACCAAGCAACACCACTGGCAATCAAAAGTATTGGGCTAATCAGATCGATCTCAAGATCCTGAATCAATACTTTTCCGCCTTAAAAAGGACCGCTTTGTTCGCAATTTCATGAAGACCTGGATCAAAGGGATAAACCTCGATCGCTTTGATTTTCATTGAGCTGCAGTCATCAAATTGTTGAGGAAGAAAGGAAGGCACAAAAAAGCCCCCTCTGTGAGGAGGGGGCTTTCTAGTTCAGTTGATCTGAACTTTGAAGGGGTTCCAGATCAACCGATTGCAGGTGCTTGAAGTGCCACAGGTGTGGACTCAGCAGCTGCCAGGTCGAGGGGGAAGTTATGAGCGTTGCGCTCGTGCATCACTTCCATACCAAGTCCAGCTCTGTTAAGAACGTCGGCCCAGGTGTTCAGGACGCGGCCCTGACCATCAAGGATTGACTGGTTGAAGTTGAAGCCGTTCAAGTTGAAGGCCATGGTTGACACGCCAAGGGCGGTGAACCAGATGCCGACCACAGGCCAGGCTGCAAGGAAGAAGTGAAGGCTACGGCTGTTGTTGAACGAGGCGTATTGGAAGATCAGGCGACCGAAGTAGCCGTGAGCAGCCACGATGTTGTACGTCTCTTCTTCTTGGCCGAACTTATAGCCGTAGTTCTGGGACTCGGTCTCGGTTGTTTCACGAACCAAGGATGAGGTCACCAATGAACCGTGCATGGCGGAGAACAGTGAACCACCGAAGACACCAGCCACTCCAAGCATGTGGAAGGGGTGCATCAGGATGTTGTGCTCAGCCTGGAAGACCAACATGTAGTTGAAGGTTCCAGAGATGCCCAAAGGCATGGCGTCAGAGAAAGAACCCTGACCGAAGGGGTAGACCAGGAACACTGCAGATGCAGCAGCAACAGGTGCGCTGTATGCAACACAGATCCAAGGGCGCATGCCCAAGCGGTAGGAAAGTTCCCACTCACGTCCCATATAGGCGTAGATGCCGATCAGGAAGTGGAAGACAACCAGTTGGAAAGGACCGCCGTTGTAGAGCCACTCGTCGAGTGAGGCAGCTTCCCAGATTGGGTAGAAGTGCAAGCCAATGGCGTTGCTGGAAGGAACAACAGCACCAGAGATGATGTTGTTGCCATACATCAGTGAACCTGCAACAGGCTCGCGGATGCCGTCGATATCAACCGGAGGAGCGGCGATAAAAGCAACGATGAAGCAAGTGGTAGCGGCAAGCAGTGTGGGGATCATCAACACACCGAACCAACCGACATAAAGACGGTTGTTGGTGGAGGTGACCCACTCACAGAACTGCTGCCAGCCGTTAGCGCCGGAGCGCTGCTGGATGGTGGTAGTCATGAGAACGGATATAGATGCCTTAGGAGACGAGCTCAAGAGGCGAAGAAAGACTGGAATCACCCAGTGAACAAAATTTAATTGAGTTGTGTTGCTTTGTGTTGCCCCTGAGATTGCGGCTGGTCATCACGCCCATAAGCCCGGCTAATTAATGGCCTTCTTGCTGGTGTGCTCATACCGTTGGAACGATGCAAACAAGTCGGCGTTACTTTCTGAGGCTGTTAGCAACCACGGCAGTAAGTCGGTGTTTGCTTCATGCCGTTCAAGCAGCGCCCAATCAAAAAACGTTTCACTCAGTGGCAGCCTCAGAGCGGGGAGATCTTCGCCTGGCCTTGATCAGTGATCTCAACGGTCCTTACGGATCAACCCGCTACAGCCCAACCGTGACAGCAGGGATTGATCTGCTTTCTGAACTGAAACCAGATCTGGTGCTTTGCGCAGGGGACATGGTGGCCGGCCAGAAGATCAGCCTGACGGATTCTCAGCTTGAGGCGATGTGGAGCAGCTTCCAATCCACGATTCTCAATCCCCTCCTCCAGCAGGGGATTGGAATGATTCCAACGATGGGAAATCACGACGCATCCAGTCAAACAAAGGCTTCTCAGTACGTTTTTGCAAGAGAGCGCCATCAGGCAGAAGCCTTTTGGGACCATCAGAAGAACCGGCTTGGGCTCAAGTTCATCGATGCGTCGCAGTACCCCTTTCAGTTCAGTGTTAAACAACCTGGCTTATTCGTGGTCGTAATTGATGCTTCATCCGCCACTGTTGATCAAGGTCAACGGCAGTGGCTGGAGCAAGCACTGGCATCAGAGTCCAGATCACCAGACGATTGCTGCATCGT
The DNA here is from genome assembly GCF_014279835.1 of Synechococcus sp. MVIR-18-1. Classification (NCBI taxonomy): domain Bacteria; kingdom Bacillati; phylum Cyanobacteriota; class Cyanophyceae; order Synechococcales; family Synechococcaceae; genus Synechococcus; species Synechococcus sp. MVIR-18-1. Next base: position 1,571,851 of record NZ_CP047942.1, read on the forward strand.
GATGGGACATCTCCCACTCACCGCCATCAGTGTTGGCAGGGATCGTGCCGGCGAGTGCATCGAAGATGCTGTGAACATTATCGATTTGATGCGACGTCATCAGGTTGACCTCTATCTCTCAGGACATCACCACGCCTGGTATCCGGGCGAACTCAAGAGACAGCGCATGCTCAGCCTTGGTGCCATGGGGAACGGACCTCGTCGGTTATTGGGGACGCAACGCACATCTGATCCGAGCCTCACAGTGCTTGATCTTTTTCAAACGACGAGGGTAGTTCGTGAAACCACATTCAGTTTGAAAACATTGGAGTCAATCAGCCTTGACTCCTTGCCAAAGCAGTTGAGCGCAAATTCATTTCCAACCTTGAATCGGCGGGACACCAATTGGTCTTATGGCGCCTAAAAACGCTTCCTGAATTGAAGAAGTTAAGTCTTCTTGATGCTGTCATAAGCGCACAAAAAAGCCCCCTCCGTCAGGAGGGGGGGGGCTTTCTAGTTCAGTTGATCTGAACGTTTAAGGGGTTCCAGATCAACCGATTGCAGGTGCTTGAAGTGCCACAGGTGTGGACTCAACAGTTGCCAGGTCGAGGGGGAAGTTATGAGCGTTGCGCTCGTGCATCACTTCCATGCCGAGACCGGCACGGTTCACCAAGTCAGCCCAGGTGTTCAGGACGCGGCCCTGACTATCAAGGATGGACTGGTTGAAGTTGAAGCCGTTCAAGTTGAAGGCCATGGTTGACACGCCCATGGACGTAAACCAAATGCCCACAACGGGCCAGGCTCCCAACAAGAAATGAAGGCTACGGCTGTTGTTGAACGAGGCGTATTGGAAGATCAGGCGACCGAAGTAGCCGTGAGCAGCCACGATGTTGTACGTCTCTTCCTCTTGGCCGAACTTATAGCCGTAGTTGTGGGACTCGTTCTCGGTTGTTTCACGAACCAAGGATGAGGTCACCAGTGAGCCGTGCATGGCGGAGAACAGTGAACCACCGAAGACACCAGCCACTCCAAGCATGTGGAAGGGGTGCATCAGGATGTTGTGCTCAGCCTGGAAGACCAACATGAAGTTGAAGGTTCCAGAGATGCCCAAAGGCATGCCGTCAGAGAAAGAACCCTGACCGAAGGGGTACACCAGGAAAACAGCCATGGCTGCAGACAGCGGTGCGCTGTATGCAACACAGATCCAAGGGCGCATGCCCAAGCGGTAGGACAATTCCCACTGACGGCCCATGTAAGCCGAAATGCCGATCAGGAAGTGGAAGACAACCAGCTGATAGGTGCCGCCGTTGTAGAGCCACTCGTCGAGTGAGGCAGCATCCCAGATTGGGTAGAAGTGCAAGCCAATGGCGTTGCTGGAAGGAACAACAGCACCAGAAATGATGTTGTTGCCGTACAACAAAGAGCCAGCCACGGGCTCGCGGATGCCGTCGATATCAACCGGAGGAGCGGCGATAAAAGCGACGATGAAGCAAGTGGTAGCGGCAAGCAGACAAGGGATCATCAGCACACCGAACCAACCAACATAGATGCGGTTGTTGGTATCAGTGACCCACTGACAAAAGTTTTGCCAGCTGCTTAAGCGACCGCTGCGAACGGCAGTTGCCATGAGAAAAAATAAGAACGGGATCGATCAATCAATCCTCAAAAGAGGAGCCATGATCACAGTCAACATGATGAAAAGGGGTCCACAATTCAAGCAAAACCAACGGATCTCATTATCTCGACAACATTTTTCATGACAACTTCATGAATGATTCATGAAGTTGTGTCATGCACCGGCGAATTGATTCGTCTTGAGCCATGCCCTGGCCTGATCAGCAAAACCGGGAAGATCCATTCGCTCACGCTCTGCCGCCTTCGCAACCAACAGCGGGGCCTGTCGCTTGAGATCATCGAGGTCAGGCTGGGCAACACCGGCATTAAGGGCCATCCAATCAGCCATTGATGCACCCACTACGCGAGTGAGATAGGCAGCGCTAAGGCCTTGAAGCATCCCTGCCGCCAACCAAGTACCACCGTCAAGTTTGGCCATGCCAAGCAATGCTTGACCACTCCACTCCACAACCCCCTGCCCAAGGGCGGCCGTCCCCAACTGGCGAGCCACAACCTGCAACACCTCAGAGCTCCAGGAGCAGCCCCAAATTTGAGCCATTTCCTTCACCATCAAGCCGTTCACCACAGCCACAGCAAGAAGATCAACGCTTGGGACAGGGGAGGCAATCACCACACCCGCCACAATCCACTGACTCCTTTGAAGCAGGGAACGGAATCGCTCACGACGCAACTGCTCTAGCTCTGCTTGCCAACGGCGATGAAGAGAGGTCAACAAGCGTTGCTTGGTGATCTCGCGGCTCCGAGAAGGCTGAGCAAAATGGCGTCGCACTGGATGCAAGCCTCTCCGTAGATCAGCTGACTCACCACTCCAAAACAACAGTCGATCGCACCATGGCTTGGGTAATTGACAGCTCAAGGCTTGCTGTCGAGCTTCGCGAGAGTCGTGAACAGAATCCTTAATGAGCAACCAAGCGGGGCGATCCGTGGGCAATTGTTCCAATCGCAAAAGATCAGCTGCCCTCAGCGGCATTGGAAGTCCGTACAAGATCACATCAAGCAGCTCAAGCTCCTGAGGCCAGTTCCAAGCATCAGCAACCACTGGCAACGGCTTTGCGATGCACAGCTCAAGTGAATTGGAACCTTCCAAAGCGTTGTGAAGCTCGGAAGTACTCGGATGAGTCCCGCCCTCACTAATTACCACACCCACACTGAGAGGCGCATGCTGAGCTTTCAACAGATCCAACTCCTGTTCGCGAGGACATCGCAAACCATCGAGACCTAACGCCAGCTCGAGCTCAGTGAACTGCGCCAGCACCGCCTCACAACGACGGATCCATCCAGAGATTGAGGACGGCTCTGAAAATTGAGGAGGCCGAGAAGGACGGGACATCCACCAGAAACCAGCTCCCAAGACCAAGAAGCCGGCGCCTCCACCGGGGAGGTGAACCAGGTCGCTGAACAGCCAACTTCCAAAAGCCAGGGTCCCTCCAGCCAGAGCAAGTTTCCCTGCGATGGATGGAATCAGCTTGATGGTGCTGATTGATGGAACCGGCATCAGCACAACAAATCCATAACTTGGGGCTTTCCTAGCTCAACCTGTCTAGTCAGGGCCAGCACTTGCGTACGTATGAAAACTGGCAGCGTCCAGTCCGTCCCTCATAACGAGACCTCTGAACGAGAAATTTATATGGTTAGGGGACCTGTGTCTCACATCGATGGCCCGCGATCGTCGCCATGAGGTCAAACGGGTCCTAATGGTGGCCCTCACCATCAACGTGGCCATGACGTTGCTGAAGATGGTGGTGGGACTAGCCAGTGGATCACTGGCTGTGGTTGCTGATGCAATGCACAGCGCAACCGATGCTCTCTCAAGCTTGACGGGACTGATCACCAATGGGCTCTCGGATCCCAAACCAGACCGAGATCATCCCTACGGCCATCACAAATACGAAGGAATTGGGGCTCTGGCGGTTGCTGGCTTCATCTTTTTCACAGCAATCGAAATCCTGATCACCTCAAGTGAACGCCTTACCGAGGGATTGCCTGAACTACGGATTAACGCAACGGAGCTGTTGCTGCTGCTTCTAGTGCTCGTCTTCAATCTTCTGCTCGCCGGCTACGAGCGACGAGAGGGGCGCCGATTAAACAGTCCACTGCTCCTAGCCGATGCCCATCACACCACGAGTGACATCTGGACCACCGTGATTGTCCTGGTGGGGCTGACAGGGGCCTGGCTGCTCAAGATCAGCTGGCTTGACGTCGCGCTCGCCATGCCCCTTGCCGTGCTTCTGATTCGTGTCTGCTGGCAGGTTTTGCGCGACAACCTGCCCTGGCTTGTGGATCACATTGCGATTGCCCCTGAAGCCATCAACGAACAGGCGTTGGGTGTACCTGGAGTCCTCAATTGCCATGACATCGCCAGCAGAGGGATCCTGGGCCAACAGGTCTTCATTGATATGCACATGGTGGTGGATGTCGATGACCTGATTGCAGCGCATCAGATCACTGAACGCGTTGAAGAGCGCCTTGAATCCCGGTTCGGCCCCGTTCGCTGCACCATTCACCTCGAGCCAAGAGACTATGCAGAACAAGTGATCACCTTCCGTGGAACCCACGGTTAAGCACGGAGATCAAGAAAGGATGCCTCTAGGAGTTCGATGATGCGTCACACTTGCGCCTGATTCCAGGCCTCGGGCCATGACTGATTCCAACAGCGATTCCCGTCAACAGGGCAGACAAGGTGAGGGCGGCGGGGGCTCCCGTGGCGGCCGCAATTCCGGCAACCGAGAGGGGGGCGGATTCCGTATTCGACTCAGTGACAACGAGATGCGTGCAGTGAGAGCCCTCCAAGAGGCTTTCAATCTGCGTTCAACCGTTGCAGTGCTGGGTTTTGCCGTTCGCGCTCTTGCTCAGATGCTGGAGGACGGCCAGCTCACTGAGTTGATCGCTCAGCAACGAGCCCAAGGTGGCGGGCGACGATCCGAAGACGGACGAGGAGAAGGCAATCGGGGTGAACGGAATCGGACACCACGTCCTGATCCTTTTGCACGGCCAGCCAAACCCCAACCTCCTGCCCCTGATCCAGAACCTGCAGCGGAACCAGAACCTGCAGTAGAAGCAGAGGCTTCACCAGAGACAGAAGCTTCAACAGACGCCAGCGCTAGCGATGGGACTTCCACGCCAGCAAGCGACGACAACACCGAGACTGGAGCCTGATCGATGGGGCGGCCGAGGGTTCTCTCCGGCGTTCAACCAACAGGTGCTCTTCATTTGGGCAACTGGTTGGGCGCCATTCGCAATTGGGTGGATCTGCAGCACGACAACGACACATTCTTTTGTGTCGTTGATCTGCATGCCGTCACCGTTCCACACCAACCAAATCGTTTAGCGGAGGACACCCTCAGCACGGCAGCCCTTTATCTGGCTTGCGGTCTCGACCCTGATCAATCCACCGTTTTTGTCCAAAGTCACGTCAAAGCTCACAGCGAGCTGTGCTGGCTCCTGAACTGCGTCACTCCCTTGAACTGGCTGGAGCGCATGATTCAGTTCAAAGAAAAAGCCGTCAAGCAAGGCGACAACGTCTCAGTAGGCCTTCTTGACTATCCAGTTCTGATGGCCGCAGACATCCTTCTCTATGACGCAGACCTTGTGCCTGTTGGGGAAGATCAGAAACAACATCTGGAATTAGCGCGCGACATCGCCCAACAACGCATCAACGCTCGCTTCGGCTCAGAGGATCAACCGCTCCTGCAAGTTCCCAAGCCATTGATCATGCGCGAAGGGGCGAGGGTGATGAGCCTGATGGATGGCCGCAGCAAAATGAGCAAAAGCGATCCGAACGACAACAGTCGGATCACGCTTCTTGACCCACCTGCACTGATCACGAAGAAGATCAAGCGGGCCAAAACAGACCCTCAAATGGGTCTTGAATTCAGCAACCCGGATCGACCGGAAACCGACAACCTCCTCGGCCTTTATGCGCTGCTGAGCGGCAAGGGCCGAACAGCCGTTGCTGAAGAATGCGCAGCGATGGGCTGGGGAACCTTCAAGCCTCTGCTGGCAGAGGCCGCCGTGAGCGCCTTAGAGCCGATTCAAAGCAGATATAGCGAGCTCATGGATGATCGGGCCGAATTAGAGAACGTGCTGCAACAAGGCCGTATCCGGGCTGAAGGCGTGGCAACAGCCACCGTGGATCGCGTACGCAAGGCCATGGGCTTTCTGACGGCCTAATCATTTGGGAGGCCTTTGAAAAGATTCTCTAATACTTAAGGCTTCCTGAGAAGCCTTGACTCCAGATCCAAGGAATGCCAGCAAAAACGAGCAAAAACGGCGCGTCTCGCGAGTCTTGAGGAGAGATTAATTAAGTGTTTCTGCTCATGCACAACTGATACTCAGTCGTCAAGGCCGGTACCAAAGGACTCGCCAAAAGCTTCCCATCCTGACGAAGGTGGCAGTCTCGTTACGGAACGTCACCTTTTGCTGAGCTCCTTCTCCAAGCTGCCCCGCGCCGTATTACCCACTTTCCGTCAAGCCAGTGGTATCGGTGTTGTCAGCATGGGGCTAATGCTTGGCCTAGGACACAGCATTCATGCTGAACGCTCCAGCGAAAGGATTGAACAAGCAGAAAAGTTGGCATTGGCACTCCAACAAGACGTCAATACCGACCAACAAGCATCTCCTTATTCGATCACTCCTGAACGACGCGCCCTGCTCAACACCATTCGCTTCGCAGAAGGGACTTGGAAGGACGGTCACGACCTTGGGTATCGCACCCTCTACGGAGGTGGCCAGTTTGAAGATCTCTCCAAACATCCAGAAAGGGTTGTCGTGAAGCGTTATGTCAGCGCCGCGGCCGGGGCCTATCAATTTTTGCCCACTACCTGGCAAGAGGTTTCAGGCCGATTAGACCTGCCCAGTTTCTCTCCAGAACATCAAGACCAAGCGGCTCTTCATCTGGTCAAGAGACGCGGAGCTCTCAACGAAGTGGATCAGAAAGGTCTCACGGCTGAAGCCATGAATAGCCTCGCCCCGGAATGGGCTTCTTTTCCCACCCACTCAGGACGAAGTGCTTACGGTCAACCCGTCAAAAGCCATGCTGAGCTAGCAAGTTTTTATTCAAAAAATCTTCAGACGCTTCGTCAAGGCGCCTAGAGCGACTTTTTCGCATTCGCCTCCGACACACGAGCTGCGAGACCCCAGATCTCGATCACAAGTTGGTGCCACGGCGTCATCGCCTCCATTGAGATAGCCATTGCCGCAGGGGTGGCACTGACCAGGGCTCTTGTGGCAGCAATCGCCTTAAGGCCCTCGTCAATCCGAACTCCCATCGCCTCACGATCATCCGGAGTCAAGACTGAATCTGGACAGGCCGCCAAAAGCTCCTGACCACGCTTGAACCAGTGGTTGAAGTCATTGAGCAACGAGTCCAACAACGACTCGAGCAGAGCGTTTGCCTCTTGATTCATGACCTGTTCAACGCACCCCAATAGGATGGCGGGCCCTGAACAGGAAACGGTGAGCAGCGTCGCAGCAACCACCCCAGCCCCTACCGCGCCTGTGGTTCTGCCCAAGACCAGCGATAGCGAGACCCTGCTGAAGATTCGCCACTCGATGAGCCACGTGATGGCCATGGCAGTTCAGAAGCTATTTCCTAAGGCCCAAGTGACCATTGGTCCCTGGACTGAATCAGGGTTTTATTACGACTTCGACAATCCGGAACCCTTCACGGAAGCCGATCTCAAGGCAATCAAGAAGGAGATGGGGAAAATTATTGGCCGCAAGCTCCCGTTGGAGCGGATTGAAGTCAGTCGTGACGAAGCAGAACGTCGAATCAAGGCTCAAAACGAACCCTACAAACTGGAAATTCTCGAAAGACTGGTTGAGCCAATCACGCTCTACACCCTGGGTGAGCAGTGGTGGGATCTCTGTGCTGGACCGCATGTGGCCAACACGAGCGAACTCAATCCAAAAGCGTTTGAGCTCGAAAGTGTGGCTGGTGCTTACTGGCGTGGCGACGAAACAAAAGCTCAGCTGCAGCGCATTTACGGGACTGCCTGGGAGACCGCCGATCAACTGTCAGAGCACAGACGCCGCAAAGAAGAAGCACTGCGTCGTGATCATCGCCGCCTCGGCAAAGACCTCGATCTGTTCTCCATCGAAGACGAAGCTGGAGCCGGGCTTGTGTTCTGGCATCCCCGGGGCGCACGCATGCGTCTTCTGATTGAAGATTTCTGGAGGCAAGCGCACTTCGAAGGGGATTACGAGCTCCTCTACACACCACACGTTGCGGATATCAGCCTCTGGAAGACCTCAGGACACTTGGACTTCTATGCAGAGAGCATGTTTGGCCCCATGGAGGTGGATGAGAGGCAATATCAGCTCAAGCCAATGAACTGTCCGTTCCACGTTCTGACCTACGCCAGCAAACTTCGTAGCTACAGAGAACTCCCCATCAGATGGGCAGAGCTAGGGACCGTTTACCGCTACGAGCGACCCGGGGTAATGCATGGGCTGATGAGAGTCCGTGGCTTCACGCAAGACGATGCCCACGTGTTTTGTCTACCCGAACAGATCAGTGATGAGATCTTGCGAATCCTGAATCTCACAGAACGGATCCTGTCAACATTCGATTTCAGCAACTATGAGATCAACCTTTCAACAAAACCAGACAAAGCCATCGGAGAAGACGCTGTCTGGGATCTCGCCACCAAAGGCCTAATCGAAGCCTTAGAGCGCAAGGGCTGGAACTACAAAATTGATGAGGGTGGGGGAGCGTTTTACGGACCCAAGATCGACTTGAAAATCGAGGATGCGATTGGTCGGATGTGGCAGTGCTCAACCATCCAGCTTGATTTCAACTTGCCTGAGCGCTTCGAACTGGACTACATCGCAGCGGATGGCAGCAAACAGCGCCCAATCATGATTCACCGGGCCATTTTTGGGTCACTGGAACGATTTTTCGGAATCATGACCGAAAACTACGCGGGAGATTTTCCGTTTTGGCTCGCGCCTGAACAGATCCGGCTGCTTCCAGTAACTGATGACGTTTTGGGATACGCGGAAGAGCTTCAAAACCAGCTCAAAGCAGCTGGTATTCGCGCCAGCATTGATCGCAGCGGAGATCGACTTGGCAAGTTGATTCGCACGGGAGAACAAATGAAAATCCCAGTGCTTGCTGTGATTGGAGCCAAAGAAGCTGAACAGGGCGCCGCGAGTCTGCGCAGCCGCCGCGATGGGGACCTTGGCGTGATTACGAGGGAACTACTGGTCACGACAGCACAATCGGCCAACCAAGAACGGCTCGCATCACTTTGTTTTGCAGACAGTGGGAGTATCGGGGTATGAGCGACCCAGCAATCACGTCTCTTGCGGATCTCAATCGATTTCGTAGTGCTCCTCAGCTGAGTTCACATGAGCGCAAGGATCTCAAAAACGAGCTCATCGCTGAGATGCGTCACTTTGCCTGGTTCACTGTTGGCGTTATGGCTCCCTCGTCCACTGACGCCATGACATGCCTCCGCGACCTTGAGCTGGCGATGGGTTGGCCTCCCATGAAGTGCGAGGAGGGAACACGCATTGAGAGCGGGGTTTTCCTAAAAGCCAACCAATCCACCGGTTGCATTCGCATCCGAGCAGAGGCGGGGCTGGGTGAAGGCTTCTTAATCAGCGGCCATCAAGCTGAGTCTCAACAATTGGGCCCACAGTCAGGCCCCACATGGGGACCCCTGCCTCTCGACTTTTTTCATGACTGAGTGTTCTAGAGCCTCTTGAAGACTTGTCGATTCCGATCAAAGCCATCAGCCTTCAGCTGAGATGCGCCAATCGATCCAATGCAGGCAACCACATACCTGGCCGGTGATCTCGGTGGCACCAAAACGCTCTTAGCGATCTACAGCGATCAAAACGGCAAGCTGAAACGAGAGTATGTCCAGCGTTACGTGTCGGCGGAATGGACGTCTCTGGACTCCATGCTCAAGCACTTCCTCCAATCACGACCTGACGCCAACTCCACTCCTCAAACCAGCTGCTTCGCAGTCGCTGGACCGGTTAGAGACCGTGCCGTTGAACTCACCAATTTGGGATGGAGTATCAACCAAGAGTCGCTGAAAAAATCTGCCGGTTTGGAGGAAGTCGAACTCGTGAATGATTTCGCTGTCCTGATCTATGGCTTACCGCATTTCAGCGACAGTCAACAGATCACACTTCAAAAAGGATCGAGATTGGCTTCTGATGGCACCCGGTACCAGCAAGGTCCCGTGGCCATTCTTGGAGCAGGGACGGGCTTGGGAATGGCTCGGGGACTTCCCACCAGCACAGGATGGATTGCACTACCGAGCGAGGGTGGTCATCGAGAGTTCGCTCCACGTTGCAACGACGAATGGGCACTGGTGCAATGGCTCAAGCGCGATCTATCCCTAGAGCGAATCTCCGTGGAGAGGGTTGTCAGCGGAACCGGATTGGGGCACGTCATGAACTGGATGCTGCAGCAGTCAGACAATGCGATGCACCCACTTCTAGAGAAGGCCAAGGCCTGGAGATACAACACACCAGATCATCCTGAGTATCACGATCTCCCTGCTTCCACATGCCAATACGCCAAAGCAGGCGACCAGCTCGCGAACGCTGCGATGACGCTTTGGCTTAGTGCCTATGGAGCAGCAGCAGGTGACCTGGCCTTACAAGAATTGTGTAGTGGGGGACTGTGGATCGGTGGAGGAACAGCCGAAAAAAACCAGGATGGTTTGAAGTCCATGGACTTCTTAAATGCCATGCATCAGAAGGGGCGCTTTCAGCCTTTTTTGGAAGGTTTGACGGTGCGTGCCGTGATCGATCCGGAAGCTGGTCTGTTCAGTGCTGCTTGCAGAGCGCGGGAACTGGCTGAGTCGAGTGGGACACTGGCCTGAGTGGAAACGCAGGGATGGCGCAGCCGCGTATCGGCCAAACAGTGGTGGTGGATGTTCCCGCTACCACCGCCAACATTGGACCAGGATTCGACTGTCTAGGCGCTGCTCTGGATCTCAATAACCGTTTCACCATGCGTCGAATCGATGGCGATGGAGAGCGATTTGAATTGATCATCGAGGGGCAGGAGGGGTCTCATTTACGGGGAGGGCCAGACAACCTCGTCTATCGAGCCGCGCAGCGGGTCTGGAAAGCAGCAGGCCAAGAGCCCGTAGCGATCGAGGCTCGAGTGCGTTTAGCCGTTCCTCCAGCCAGGGGGCTAGGCAGCAGCGCCACAGCCATCGTGGCGGGGCTTGTCGGTGCCAATGCCTTGGTGGGAGAGCCACTCAGTCGAGAAAAACTGTTGGAGCTCGCGATCGATATCGAAGGACACCCAGACAATGTTGTGCCTTCGCTACTGGGGGGGCTTTGCATGACAGCAAAGGCTGCGTCGCAACGCTGGCGAGTGGTGCGTTGCGAATGGATGCACAGCATCAAGGCAGTCGTTGCGATCCCAGCCATGCGTCTCAGCACCAGCGAAGCGAGGCGGGCCATGCCCAAATCGGTTCCCATTGGTGACGCAGTGGTCAACCTCGGTGCCCTCACCCTGCTGCTGCAAGGCCTGAGGACCGGAAACGGCGATTTGATCTCAGATGGAATGCATGACCGCTTACACGAGCCCTATCGCTGGAGACTGATCAAAGGTGGACAGGACGTCAAAGAGGCTGCTCTAGCGGCTGGAGCCTGGGGGTGTGCCATCAGTGGAGCGGGGCCAAGCATTTTGGCGTTATGCGCAGAAGAACGAGGGCCAGCAGTGAGTAATGCCATGGTGAAGGCTTGGGAAGCGGCTGGCGTCGCTAGTCGCGCTCCACTGCTTAACCTTCAGACGACAGGGAGCCACTGGCACCCCAAAGACGCTGAGTAGAATTACTCAGCAGGGCCCCAAGGGCTGATAAGTTCAATCACAATCTTGCGAATGCCATGGACGCCAATTTGCCGCTGACGGCTGCGTCTCAGGCAGCGTTCCCCTGGCTATCGCTCATCGTTTTACTACCAGCGGCGATGGCTTTGTTGATGCCATTGCTTCCAGGTGATGACTCGCAGCAATCACCGTTGCCGCGAAATCTGGCCATCGGCGTCCTTCTCGTCGATCTCGTGCTGATGCTGGTGGTCTTCAGCCAGCATTTCGACCCGAGTAATAGCAGTCTCCAGCTCGTTGAGAGAGTCAGCTGGGTTCCATCGATTGGATTGGAATGGTCCCTAGGCGCTGATGGCCTGTCAGCACCACTTGTTGTGCTGAGTGGATTGGTCACGCTCTTATCCGTTGCCGCCAGCTGGAACGTCCAACACAAGACCAAGTTGTATTTCGGTCTCTTGCTCGTTCAGGCCTCCGCTCAGGGGCTGGTTTTCCTTTCCCAGGATTTTCTGCTGTTCTTCCTCGCTTGGGAGCTAGAACTCGTGCCTGTTTATCTCCTCATAGCGATCTGGGGTGGAAGCAATCGTCAATATGCAGCCACAAAATTCATCCTCTACACCGCTGTCGCATCCCTCCTGATTTTGATCAGCGGTCTTGCGCTAGCCCTATCCGGAGACACCTTCACACTCAACCTGACTGAACTCGCTGCACGTTCGCCAGGCGGAACCTTTGGGTTGCTCTGTTATCTGGGCTTCTTGATTGGTTTTGGGGTGAAGCTACCGATGTTTCCGCTTCACACTTGGCTCCCAGACGCCCACGGAGAAGCCAATGCGCCTGTGTCGATGTTGCTAGCTGGTGTGCTCTTAAAAATGGGCGGTTATGCCCTTCTGCGTTTCAACGTTCAGATGCTTCCCGATGCGCATCTCGTTCTTGCACCAGCCCTCATCGTTCTTGGCATCGTCAACATCATCTACGGAGCGCTGAACGCTTTTGCTCAAGACAATGTCAAACGGCGTATCGCCTGCAGCTCAGTAAGCCATATGGGCTTTGTGTTGCTTGGAATCGGTGCGGTAGATGCCCTGAGCCTGAGTGGTGCCATGCTCCAAATGATCAGTCATGGACTGATTGCAGCAGCCATGTTCTTCGTAACAGGCTGTTTCTACGAACGCACCAAAACCCTGTCGATTCCAAACATGGGCGGTCTTGCCAAGGTGCTTCCGATCACCTTTGCTTTCTTTCTTGCAAGCTCCCTGGCCTCCCTTGCCCTTCCAGGCATGAGCGGATTCATCAGTGAAATCACGATTTTCCTAGGAATCACAAGTCAGGAAAATTTCACCACCTTGTTCCGCGTTACCGCTGTTGCCATTGCAGCGATTGGACTCGTGCTCACCCCGATGTACCTCCTCTCAATGTGCAGGAGAGTGTTCTTCGGCCCACGAATTCCAGCTTTGGCCTTCATCGATGACATGCGTCCTCGAGAACTCGTGATCGGGCTCACCCTGATGGTTCCAACTTTGGTGATTGGAATTTGGCCTCGTATCGCCATGGATTTCTACGAAGCAGCCACCGATGCTCTCGCCAGTGATCTCGGCACTCATAGCCTGGTAGCCCTCACAACCCTGCTGCCGGCGGGCTGACAGCGATGACCAACCCAGAACTCTTGCGCGGACAGGGCCTTCCACGCTTCGAGGCCATCGATGCATCCCAGGTAGAAACTCATATCCCAGCACTGATTCAGGACTTGGGAGAACAGCTCAGCGCGCTGGAATCCACGCTGCAACAACGCCTCTCTGACACCACTGCCCTGAGCTGGGATGAGGTGATGACTCCACTGCACAATCTTGGAGAACGTTTGCGCTGGAGCTGGGGAGTTGTAAGTCATCTCAACGGCGTCTGCAACAGCTCCGAGCTGCGCGAAGCCCATGCGGCACAGCAACCGGAGGTGGTGCGCTTTAGCAACCGCGCGGGGCAAAGCCAAGTGATCCACCAAGCCCTGGAAAGTCTTCAACGCAACCCCAGTCATCCGCTTGACTCCACTCAAATCCGCATCCTTGATGCCGAGCTGTTGTCGATGCGCCATCGGGGGGTGGGATTAAGCGGAGCTGCCAAAGAGTCCTTTAACGCAGCCAGCGAACAACTCGCTTCCCTGTCCACTCGATTCAGCAATCACGTTCTCGATGCCACCCAGGGCTGGACCCTGTTGGTGCATGACGCTGAACAACTCAAAGGCATACCGGAACGGGCCCTTCAAGCCCTGGCTGGTGCCGCCAAGGATGCTGGAGATCAACATCGCGATGGCCAAGATCCCACGGCCTTGGAAGGGCCTTGGCGTCTTGGTCTCGATATGCCCCGATACCTACCCGTACTGACCTATGCCGACAAGCGAACACTGAGAGAAACGGTCTACAGGGCACAGGTGAGTCGGGCGAGCTCAGGGGATCTCGACAACACTCCTCTCATCGAGGAGATCCTTGACCTACGCACCCATCAGGCTGCACGCCTTGGCTATCAAAACTGGGCCGAACGAAGCCTGGCCTCAAAAATGGCCGACAACGTAGAAGCTGTTGAACAGCTTCTTGAAGAACTTCGTGCTGCAGCCCTCCCCGTCGCGGAACAAGAGATTGACGAACTGAGGGACTGTGCCCGTCGTCATGGGGCAACAGAAGCGGATGAGTTCAGCCCCTGGGATGTGAGCTATTGGGCGGAGAAACTTCGTCAAGAGCGGTTCAACCTCAATCAAGAGGAGTTGCGTCCATGGTTTCCACTTCCACAAGTGCTCGATGGCCTTTTCCATCTTTGCGAACGCTTGTTCTCCATCGAGATTGAGCCTGCTGATGGCGAAGCACCGATCTGGCATCAGGATGTGCGCTTTTTCAGAGTCAGCGATCAAGAGGGCCAGCCACTCGCAGCGTTTTATCTCGATCCCTTCAGCCGACCCGCCAGCAAACGAGGTGGAGCCTGGATGGATGAATGTTTGAACCGGTCTCGCAATTCTGAGGGTGAGCTCATCCACCCTGTGGCCTATCTGATTTGCAACCAGACCCCACCCGCTGGAGACGTCCCAAGTTTGATGAGTTTTGAAGAGGTTGAGACCCTTTTTCATGAGTTTGGCCATGGGCTTCAACACATGCTCACCACGGTGGACCATCCTCAAGCCGCCGGAATTAACAATGTGGAATGGGACGCGGTGGAGCTTCCTAGTCAGTTCATGGAGAACTGGTGCCTTGATCGCCAGACCCTGATGGGAATGGCCCGTCATTGGAAAACAGGGGAACCATTACCCGAAGAGGACTACAACAAATTGCGCAACAGCCGCACCTTCATGCAGGGATGTGGAACCCTCCGCCAGGTTCATTTCGCGTTGACCGATTTACGACTTCACAGCGCTTGGAGCCCTGATCTTGGTCAATCCCCGGATGCATTCAGGCGCTCGATTGCGGACAACACAACCGTGTTGCCACCGATCCCGGAAGACCGATTCCTCTGTGCCTTCGGCCATATTTTTGCTGGTGGCTACTCCGCTGGTTACTACTCCTACAAATGGGCAGAGGTCTTAAGCGCCGATGCTTTTGCCGCTTTCGAGGAAGTTGGCCTCGATCAAGAAGCGGAGGTACAAGCCACCGGTGAACGCTTCCGCAACACGGTTCTGAGCCTGGGAGGAAGTCAGCGACCAGCTGATGTCTACAAGTCTTTCAGGGGTCGAACAGCCAGCACTGACGCATTAATACGCCATTCCGGACTGGCAGCAGCCGGTCGTTGAGCTTGCAGACATGGATCACGACCTGCTTGCGCTCAGTTCCATCTGGGACCCTTCTCAATCCGATCGATCTACGCATATTCCGCTGGTATCGCTGGAAGAAGCTCTAGAGCACAGCAGTTTGAAAAAAGGGATTAGCCGTAGAGATTTTCTTGCGGAGCTCCTGAAAGATGTTCACCATCAACGCTTGCTTCCTCTGCTCGCCATGCTTCCACGCGGCTGGCGGCAAGAGCCCGCATCACTGCCAGAACAAATAAGAGGCCTAGGGATCTTGCTTGGAGAGGGCCTGATCAGTCCCCTTCTCCTGGCGGCATTCGCTGATGACTTACAGCACCTTCTCCCTCCAACAACAAGCCAAAAGCCCTCAGCATTGGATCTTTGGTGCCAGCGCTCTTACAACGGTGCCGACCGCAACCAATTACCACTTCCTGATGGACTGGAGACATGGAGGTCCCAAGCAACGGCATCCCTCCAATCACAAAACAAACAACATGAACCAAATCCTCGATCAGGGCTAGCCGGACTGACTTCACTCGGAGGAGAGATTGCCTGGTGCAATCACGGACTCTCCTATCTCCAATCCGCAGCGTCCAGAGATCAGAACCAGCAGATGGCTCAAGTGTTCAACGCTCTTGGCAGCAATCTTTTGAAGGGACAGGGCCTCAACATCGAGACATATCGGTTCGAAGGTCAATCCTGCGGAAAAAATCTCATCCACTGGCTTCAAGCCAAAGGTTGGAGTTGCAAGGCAAGAGTGCGGACCAGCGTGGCCAGCTTCGGCCTTGGAGCGAGTACACCCAGTGCTAACAGCAATCAGTGGAGTCAAATCCCCCTCGCCGTTCCTTACCGAACGGGCTTGCAAGAGCCGAACCAAAAAGAGATCAACGCCTTGCTCCCCCATGCCTGCCTGGAGATGGAATTACAACCGCCGGAGGGAGAAACCGTTCTTCTGCAGTACTACCAGGGCACAGAAGGGCTGAATGGCTGGGCCGCAATGAATGACTTGGATCGACCGTGGCAAAACGGACGCTCTAACGGCACCGTCCATTACTCCCCAACGGTCTTTCAAGATCAACAACTAACCGACGCTATTGATCTCTGCGAACTGATGGGCGCCATCCACAACAGCGAGGCAAGCATGGAAAAGCTTCATCTCGGCGGGTACGGAGCGATCGGTTTCTGCATCGACTCCACCGCACTGCTGGAGCAAGCACTGACAGGCAGTACCAGCCTGTTTCCACTCACGCTCGGAGGGTTATGGCGAGAAAGACTCAGTGCACAGCTGAATCATTTACTCGACCACAAAATGAGACCTAATGATGAAGCTGTTGATCGCTATAAGGTGGCAATCGAAGAGATGCCTCAAGACCTCTATCACAATTCAGAGACCCGCAAAGATGCACGGCGGCGCCTTCTAGCTAGTCAGCCAAGACATTCACCTTTCTTACTCATTCAACGCCTCAACCAGGAGAGGAGCTAACCAAACTGCGCTCAAGTTCACGACAAATTGCAGCTACAACCTGCTGACGGAAGGCCACACTAAAAGGACCCGACGAACCGTTATGGCTCATACGATCGATGAGATAACGATGCAAGGAATGCGTTCGCTGCCAACGATTCCAGTTCGTGAGAGGCAATAAGCTCAAGCGACCGGGATAGGCGAGACGACCGAAAGCAGCAACAGGATCCTTACTTCCAACCACCATGGCAACATCCTGGATGCTTTCAAGAGCAGCATTTCCACTAAAGACCCCACAGATAGAAATAACTTGAACAGAGCTACAGCAAAGCTTTTGCAACATTTCTGCTGTACCAATAGCCATTTCAGCCCCGCCGCTATAACCCACTAAAACCACACGGGATGCATGCGAAGGATGAAATCCTAACGCCTCTAATCGTCGTGCAATTTTTAAAGCTAATTCGTAATTCATAACAGGGCCATAACGACGATCGGACGAAATGCCTACCTTGATGACATTATTTGCTTGAATACAAAATGCACAAACAAACTGCACAAAACCGCTAGGGTGATGCTCTTGAAGAGAAAACAACCACTGCCAAAACCATCGAGAGTAAGAAGCAGCACGGAGCCCAACATTCGTGATGGTATAGGCCTCAATTCCTTTTACCAATAGGGAATCATTATCAATTTCAGACTCTAAACAATTCAGAAACTCTTGAACTCTTGGCGGGTGATTCTCTTCACTTTGATGAATGCCATCGAGATACACCAAAAAGTGGCGATGCGATGACTGCTTCTCCTCATTGCCAACAAACAAACCGCTGGCATCTGGAAAACTTTGCATCCAACCTTCCCAGAACACAAAATCAACCATCACCGAATACACACCCACCAAAGCAAGTACAACAACAATCGCCCCTCCTGACACGCCAAGCAGCTCTAAGAGAGACCCTGATTGCAAAAGAGAGGCTGCATCCCGCCGAACCACACCGACACCGATCAACATCAAAATGCCCACAAGAACCAACACGCCAATCAAGACACGTGCCCCAAGGCGAATGCTGTGTCTATGGCCATGAATGACGGCGTTACTTCTAGTCATCGTTGGATTTGAAGTGCAACTTCTTTAGCCAAAGTGTCATAACTCGATCGCCATCTTTGAGAGAACAAGGCCCCTACAAGTAGCAGAGCAATCACATAGCCAGGAAGGCAAACAAAGAGGGCATGAGAGAAAGGGATTCCGTACATTGCATTCACCAAAATCATCATATTGAGATGCATCCACGCCAGAATTGTGACGGCAATCAGATCACTCACATAAGGAGCTGCAACCAGTACGTAAAAAAGGCCTGGCCAAAGTGCCACAGCCATCCGATTACCAAACGTGATGGGCTGCAAGGGAACCCCTTCCATCAAGGCCAGCATCAGAGAATGACAAACAAGGCAAAGCAAAAGAGCCAAGCTAAGGACCAGAGCATCTACCACCATATGGAGCAAGATTTGCCTGGGTGTGAGTCGATTAGCAAGCAGAGAAAACAGGTGGGAGGCAGACATTGAAAAACCAACAGCCACAAGAAGGCCGACACCAGTATCAAGGGCCAGGAGAACCTGGCCCATCGAAACAAGTTGCTCGCTAAGTTGCTGAATCATCAGCTCAGGAGCGCTGAACTTGGGGACGATTTACAATCCAGACCACCATGATTGAAAGCACAGCACAGTAGAAGCACCAAACAGAATTAAATGTTGCGCTATAAGTGATCCAGGTAAGGAAGATCGAGACAAAGATCAATACACCAAATAGTTTCACAGCCTTATCACTCACAGCAACTAGCGGCAGAACAATAAATCCCCAGTAAACAAGCTCACCAACGGGCTCAGTATTGACAAAATTATGGAAAATACTTTGGAGATTAGAGACGTCATACATCAATCGACCGTTGCTAAATACGGAAGGCTGAAGAGCTGGGGGGTTCAGCAGCAGAGGAAGATAGAAAGAGATGCCTAAAACAGTTGCAACAATCGCCACCCATTTCAGACGTCTTTGCAAACCCGTTGAATCTGTCGTTCGACTAATAGACCAGGCACTCCACGGAATCCAAATCATCCAAAAACAATAAGCAAAAAATAGAAATCCAAGGCCAGCCATTGATGTCAATGGCTCAATCTTTCCACCAACGATTCCTGTCCACTCCAACCCCTCTACAAATTGCTGAACACCAAAGAAGAAAGGAACGAGTGCTAACGGTTTGTATCCAGGCCGTTCAGCCTTAGACGCGAGGTGATGGGAATACAGCCCCAATGGCATGAGGACCGCAGACGCAGTGAAACTCGCAGAAGCCGAGAAGCACATGAGCTTTAATTGAAACCAACGAACGACCAAGCTTGGACACGCACGCCAGCATTGTCAGTTAATCAATAAGAAGTGATTCGATCAACAGATCAAGCGACTTGGGATGGGACATCAATTGCTGATGCGTCCAGACGGGCACAGCTGTGCTCTTCCCGATTGGAAGCACGGCTTGCCACCCAGGGCACACCATCAAATCCCAACGGCAGAAGAAGCTCAGGCACTCCACAGACTGCAACTCGGCGTAATCGCCATTAAGGGAGCGCAGCAGGGGACTTCCGCGCTTCATGTCCGCCAAACCAGCGAACAAACAGGCGGGAACGCACTGTGCTGTGAGCGTTCCCTGTTGGGGGCTACCAACGCTAAAGAATCGATGCGTTCGCTTGGCACCATCCAATTCTTGGAGCCAAGTGCGGGCAATGACCCCACCCATCGAAAAGCCAAGAAGGTCAATCGGCGTTTTCGGACCCCAACGTTCTTGAATCAGGCCATCTAGCTGATGAGCGAGCTTGCGGAGCGGAATCGCACCAAAGCGATGGGGCAAATGCGGAGACAACACAGGACGATCTTGTCCTTCAAGGCGACGCTCCAGGCGAGAAAACAACCGGGGCGTATCGAGAAGTCCATGCACCAAAACGAGGGGTCGGTTAGCAGCTTCAGATGGCATCAAAAATCCTGCTGACCTGACCAATTACGCCGCCGCTCGATAGCAACTGTGCCTGTAAAACCAGCGATAGGAGGGTTGCACTTTTGCAAGAGCAAATGCATTGGCAAAGGGCCATAGAGACGTTCCAGCACCTCAAAGACCTCCTCACTGAAACGTTCAATGGTGAGGCAACACAGCTCTCTCACCAAGGCCTGAAGCGCCAGCACTGCCAGGCTGTAATCGGCGGTTGCACTGAGATCATCGGACTTGGCCGATTCACTGAGATCTAAGCCCAATGTGATGTCGAGTTGAAACCATTGACCATCCCGTCGTTCATGGTCCAGCACTCCAACATGAGCCCAGAGGCGCAGATCATGGATATGAATCAAATCTCCAGCTGTCATGTCGTACCGCTGGGTAGGTCGCGATGGCTGAACTGTTCCCGTCCCTCAGCAAAATCAGCAGCGATATGCCCCTCACCGCGCAACCGATAGCGATAGGTCACCAATCCTTCCAGCCCTACAGGCCCACGGGGCGGCACGGTCTGGGTGCTGATACCAACCTCTGCACCAAAGCCGTAGCGAAAACCATCAGCGAAACGGGTTGAGCAGTTGTGGTACACCCCGGCGCTATCCACTGCTCGCAAGAAGCGTTCTGCAGTGGCTTGATTCACCGTTGCAATGGCCTCGGTATGGCGTGAGCCATATCTCCTGATGTGTTCGAGGGCTTCGTCGACATCTTTCACCACTCGCACTGCGAGCACGAGATCTAGATATTCCTGGCTCCAATCATCACTGGTTGCAACCTGCTCCACCCCTAAGCCTCTACTCGCCTCATCGCCGCGTAAGCACACGCCAACATTTTTAAAGGCAGGAACAGCCTCTTTCAGAAAAGTAGAAGCAATCTGCTCATGAACCAGGAGCGTCTCGATCGCATTGCAAGCCGCCGGATATTGGGTCTTGCTATCGATCGCAATGCGCAAAGCCTGGGCACAATCGACCTCTTCATCCACATACAAATGACAAACACCATCGGCATGGCCAAGGACCGGAATTCTGGTGTTGTCCTGAATGAAACGGACCAGCTCGTTGCTACCCCGAGGAATAATTAAGTCCACAAGACCATCGAGCCGGAGTAGAGCCAAGCTCTCTGCTCGGGTTGTAAGCAAATCCAAGGAATCTGCAGACACTCCTGTGCCAGTGAGGCCCTCTTTTAACGACTGCATCACAGCTTGATTGGTGCACTTCGCCTCGCTACCACCTTTCAGAATTGCGCCGTTGCCTGAACGAATCGCCAGTGCAGCGATTTGGATCACAGCGTCAGGCCTCGCCTCAAAAATCACACCTAAAACCCCGAGAGGGACTGTGACGCGCTCCAACACCAAGCCATCGGCAAGCTCGCGATACAACTGCCTCTCTCCCAAAGGATCATTCAGAGCCGACAATTGACGGACGCCATCAATGGCTCCGGCCAGCTTGCTCGCATCCAACTTGAGACGAGCAACCAAGGCAGGAGCTAAGCCATTAGCGGAGGCCTGAGCGAGATCTTCTGAATTCGCAGCAACAATGCGATCCGCATGGGCCTCGAGTGAGGAGGCCATGGACAACAACGCTTGTTGGCGTTCTTGATTTGAACTCTGTCCCAAGCCAACAGCAGCACGCCGAACCGCTGTAGCCAGAAGCAATAGATCTGCTGATGGTTCGGGCACACCTTGACTGGTCATCGTCGCGCGCTTGTTCTTTTGTTCATCATCTCGTTTCGCCTCACGTCAAGCGCTCGATAGCCAGTCGTGCAGCCCCGAGACGACCTGCACCATTACCTAAAGCACAGGCTTCAATGCGCAGCCCTTCCCGACTTACGGCCTGAACCCGTTGCTGAATTTCCTTGCGCAGCGAGGGAAGGAAATGGGAGGCAGCTCCAGAAATTCCGCCACCAAGCAGAACCACTTCTGGCGTGAACATGTACACCAACGAGCTGATTCCGACACCGAGTGTGGTCCCATATCGAGACCACACAGCTTGCGCTTCGGAATCACCATTCGCAGCCAAGGCTGCCAACTCAGCCGGATCTCCATCCCACAATCTCCTCAGCGCCGAAATGCTGGCAAATTGTTCAAGGCTGCCACTATTTCCGCTGTTGCAAGGTGGTCCGTTGGGATCCAGACCGATCAGACCTGGTTCAGCCGCGGCCCCATTGTGCCCCGTGAATAAACGGCCAGACAGCATTACACCACCACCTACTCCAGTGCCGAGAGTGAGCATCACCACATCAGAGCAACCCTGCGCCGCCCCCTTCCACGCCTCTCCGACCAAGGCACAGTTGCCGTCATTGGCAAGGGTGACGCGACGCTGAAGACGGGGCTCCAACCAGTCAGCAAGAGGCACCTCCTCCCAACCGGGCAGGTTGATACAAACCCTTGAAACCCGTGCACTCACATCCATAGGACCGGGCAAACCGATCCCAACAAGCAAGGCGCGGCGATCGGGATCCAAGGCTTCAATCGCTTCTACTAATGCGATACAAACAGCACCTGGTGTTGCTGGCTGAGGAGTTTGTACCTGCTGCTTCTGAAGAAGTTTGCCATCTGCTGAGAAGCGACCAAGCTTGATCGCAGTTCCACCTATATCAACTCCAATCACTTCCGGGAAATGCATGACCTAAAACCGAAAGAAAAGCTGCAGTTGGCTTTGCCAAGTGCCCTGTGCATCAACAGATCCAGAAATACTCAAGTTTGGATCTATTTGATATCCAAGGCTTCCCTGGGGAGGAATATCATTGCGGTTGGGTGCAGCCAGAAAAGACAAATCAAAACGGTCAGTAATATTCACTCCAAAATCAGTCAAAATTGCCAATTGAGGCGGAACACGACCCGAAACCCTTTCACCTTTGTTATCAACAGTAGGCGTCACATATGTGGGGTAGAAAGCAAATTGAAGCCTTTGGTTAAAAGCATCAGTAAACGTACCCAACACAGGCGAAAGCAGTGATTGGCCAAGCACCGCCGCTAGAGCAGTGCCTGCACCTGCGCCAGTAAGTCCAGCCAATGAGTTTCCACCAATCAAACCAAACAATTGAGGCTGAGACATCGGCGGAGAGCTACGAAGCTGAACGCTGTCGGAGAGGCGATTGGCAGGCCCTTCAGCCTGGAGCATCACTTTTACCAAACGCAATTGACCTCCAGCACCAAGGGTTCCTGTGCCATTGGCATCAAAGACGGTTGTGTTCGACGTATTACTACCAATCCCAAGATTCACACTGTCTGAGACCCTCGTCTCCATGGCGATGTCCACGTAAGGCATCAGACCCTGCGAAGGCGTGAAAACTGCCACATTCGGAGCTTTGCGATCCAAGTTAAAGGTGCTCGTAAACACCGAAACACGCCCTGTGAGCAATTGCAGAACACCTCTTAATTTAATGTCTTGATCCAAAGGACCGTTGACAGAGATTAATCCTGCTGTGGTGAAATTAGCCAAGTCAGGCAAATTGGTGACAGGTTTTACTTGAACTTTCAAACCAGGTCCAAACCGAACCCGAAATTCATCAAAAGTGATAAAAGACAACCTGGGGATAGAGGCTTTAAGGCTCTTATTTGGGTCCTCCTCAACATTGGGGCCGAGCAAGACAAGAGGTTCCTTGAAATCCCAATCCTCTTCGAGAAGAGCATTGGCTGAAACTAAAGGTCCGGCAACTAACGGATCATTTGTATCTCCACTCTTTCCATCACTCTTCTTAAATCTTGAGAACAAAGATGGTTCGGGAGTAATCGCCCCATCACTCACCTGAAGATCCCCTTGCAAATCGGGGCTTACAAGTGCTCCATTCACGCGAAGGTCAGCAGCAAGAGCTACATCCGCGGTAGGCACCTTGATTCTCGCCTTCTTAACGGTGATCGCCAATGGAACGTCTTCAGGCGCAGGCTTAAATAATTTCAGAGCGCCACTGGCCTGAATAGTTCCTGAACGACCAATTCGACCCTTGAATTCCTGCACCTCTAACCGATCAAAGTCAAACAAAACGGAACTTTTAACCTTGCTAATAATTTGGTCTCGAACAACAAATTTTCCATCATTCATCACGATGAATCCATTGGCCTCCGGGGCCAGAAGACTGCCGCCAATTAACAAGCGGAGATCGGTATTTCCCTCACTCCAAGCGACCACATCTCTCGAGAATCCAGCCAGGAAGTGAAGACCATCACCATGACTTTCAACCCTGACGTCCAAGGGTCGATCGGACTTCAAGGGGACTTGCCCAATCACCGTCAGCGGCTCCTCAGCCCCCTCTGCCCGCAAAGCCAAATCAAGCTGCAACGTCTCATTAGCAAGCAAAACCTGACCACGATCGAGTGCAATCGGCTCCTGGCCAACACGTGCCTCCTCCAGCACAAGCTCAGTCGTCAGGACCGGTGCCCCTTCACCCAATCGATAGCGACCTGAAAGCCCCAAGGCCCCTTGCAAAGCTGGAGGGACGGGTGCCACCAGCGCAAGAAGACTGAACGGCAAATGTGCCAAAGAAAAGCTTCCTTTACCGGCCTGCAGGGGACCCTTGAGCTCAGCGATGAACGGCTTCACCTGCAGGGCAATATCTTTGTCATCACCATCGATCCAAAGATGACCTCGCGCGGTGAGATCCAGATCGAGGCGATTAAGGCTTGGCCCCTGAACATCAACAACAGCGTCGACTTGCCCCCGTAGATCTTCAGGATGAAACGCTTCTTTCTCTCTACGAAGACGACGGGCATCTGCTAGTGCCAATTGAGATCCTCTAAGGGCCCTCAACTGACCATCCAGCGATCCACCAAAGGTATTCACCAACAAGCTGCCTAGGTCAGTGGCATCGCCCTGATACGGAGGAAGAGACTGAGAGAGTTGCGGGAGGCTGAGCGCACTAGCTGTTAGCCAGCGCGCACTCAGGCCACGGGCCTGAAGCTTGGCGTTCAGTCCAGCGTTTCGATATCCATCCGCCTCAAATGTGATCTGCCCGCTATCGCGAGGCAAAAGCTCGCCGCTGACGTCATACCGATCATTTTTGTACTTAGCCGTCAGCAGAGCTTGGCGCAACTGAATTCCCAGCAATCCTGGTTGCGCGAGCTTCAGATCGGCCGACATGCTCCAAGGCTGCAAGCTCAAATCACCGGAACCACTTAAACGTCCATACACCCCTTCCCAGCGCTGTTTCGGAGGCAACACCAACTCCAAACCATCCATGCTCAGGTCGTTGGCTGTCCAGCGGTAAAGAGCAGGGCTACCACTGATCTGGAGCTCACCGTTCCTGCGCTGCAAGCGAACGCTTTCGGGCAACCAATTACCCCCAAATTGAGCATCTAAGGAGCCAGAAATCACAGCTCCAACGGATGCCATCTGGAGTTGTCCACCACCACCCTGGCGTCCTTCAAAGCGGCCTTCCCAACGTTCAACCAGGCGAATAGCACCTGCACGAGGACTATTAATTTCGAGGTGAAGGTCAGGCTGCAAAGACTGAAGAGGGCCACGGACCTCCCCGTCCGCCGCAATCGTGCCGTCCATCTCCGTCCCAAGGAGGGGCCCAATCCTGCTGAGGGGATAGTCCTGTACACGCACATTGGATTCCAACGCGCCAACCTGCAGCCCACCCTTCCCGATTTGAAGGGGCAAGACAGCATCTGCATTGAGTTGAGGGCTACTGAAGCGATTCAGACTCAACAGTCCCTGATCTGAAGACCAATCGGCCTGTAGAGACCATCGCTCTAGCAAAGGATTGCTGTCTTGCTTGAGCGCCAACTGAAGTCGAGGGGACAGGCTGGGGCCCGACGCACGCAACTCACCATTGAGAGGGGCTTTCGTCCCCAATAGCTCAGGAATCAAAGGCAGTCCCTTCCAGGCCTTCCCCACCAGTTGAAGCTGCTTGGTTTTGATATCAAGCAGCGGGTACAGCGCACCCTCCGCCTTTACCGATACACCAGGAGCCTTTAAAGCCAATGTTTCGAGGCTGGCTTTCCATGCCTTTGCGCGACGCCCATCGCCCCGCACCTGCAGATCAATCGCAATGGGTTGCTCCAGGACATTGGCCTCAGGGAGTCGCCATCGCCCTGAAAGGTTGAAACGGGGCTGAGACCAGTCACCATCAAGGCGCATCGCCAGCTGATTATCCTGATTCAGCTCCTTCAGGGTGGCGCTTAAATCAAAGCTCTGATTCAGATGAAGGCGTCCGCCCAAACTTGCCCGATAGGGGCCATAACGCCACTGACTGCGGGGAATCGAGAGTCGGTCATCATCACATTGGAGACGCAGCTGTCTGGATGCAAGCGCGTGCTGAAGCGGCTTGCCGCTGACCTTCAAGCCCACGACCGACAGTCCACCACCACAGCTGGTTTGACCTCGATTCCATTCGAAACTGAGATCACCACCCACTTGCCCCCTCAACTGGATGGGCTGCTCCATGGGGAGCAACCCTTGCAAGCGGTCCAGGCGAATCCGCTTCAGACGCGTCGCTAGCTGAAATTCAGGACGGTCCCAGTGAGCCCGCCCTTTCAGCGTCACCGAGCCTCGATCAGGAAGACCCATTTGGAAGGCACCATCTGCCCATTTCTCATTGAGACGAAGGCGCGCAGCTCCCGCCAAAGAAAGCTGAAGGTTCGCTGGCTCAACACGGATTTTGGCTGGATCGACAAGCCGAACACGAAGGTCCACGCGATGCAGAAACTCACCGTTTGGCTTTGGTCCTGGCACCCAAAACTGCCCTTGTTGATTGCGGCTTAGGTTGACGGTTGCCCCGTTCAGTCGGGCCACGACCACCAGGCGCAAATGGCGAATGCTGGAGAGAGGATCAATCCCCAAGCTGAGTTTCTGAACACGAAGGGTTGAGGCATCCTTCGTTCCAGGACGAATGCTGATCGGCCCGATCCCGATCCCATCAAGGCCAAGGCCGCGATAAGGGCCGATCTCAATCGGATGCCCCAGAGGTATGGAAAGTTGCTGTTCGAGGGAGGGGCGCAGTCCATTCACAGCCCGTGCAATCAATCGGTCAGCGGTGAGCCAAACCGCAGCTGCAGCCACAACTGTGAGACCTAGTCCAGAGATCATCACTCGTGGAGCCATCGCGCCTTTGCCAGTGCTCCCCATTGATGACCGTCATCCCTGCCAAGGTCGACGCAATATAGAGAGGAGATTTGTCCCTAACCAGCCCATGCCGCTTCCGGAATTATTGGAGGGTTCGAGCAAATGGCTGGCCTGGAGTGGCCTCGGCCTATCTGTTCTGACGGTGATTGCGTTCGTGACCCGTTGGGGACTGCGTTTTCGCCTTGTTGGCGTCAGCAGTTTTACGTTCTTGTTAGCGGTGAGTTGTTGGGCGTTTTCAATCAGCTATTCGCCCCCGGTGCGCGTGGAAGGAGCTTTACAAGTGCCGATTGTGTATGACAACGGCACCGACCTTGTCGTGGCACAAGCTTCCAGTGATTTTGCAGACGGTGCCATTGCACCAACCCTGGACCAGATCGCTGCAAACCTCCGTCCGGGTGGTCGCAATCGTGAAGTGCGCGTTCGACTTCGGCAGCTTCAGGCCGTGAGCGAGGGCACTTCAAGACCTGTTGTGTTGGGAGAAACCAAACGAGACTTCAGCCAGGGATGAACGCGAATGCCCCTCTCCATGCGTTACCCCAAGGTTTTCGCGATGAGCAGCATGATTTAAAACAGGCTGGCATCAGCAACTGGGGGCAGCTCCGTGATCTCACAGATCAAAATCTGAGCCGTCTTGTCGCAACGGGGCGATCCACAGCTCGCAATCTCAAACGCCTACGCGGAATCGCTGAATTGGTGTGCTGTTTGGAACTTGCCCCAGCCGATGCGGCCTTATTAATGCACGCAGGCTTTGCAACGGTCGCAGCGATCGCAACCTCTTCGCCGCAGGAGATTACAAACTGCACAGGGCGCCTGGAACGCCAATTAGGGAGTGGCAGAGCTCCGGTTGTGGATCTTGCGATTGCCAAACAATGGATCATGCAAGCAAAAGCCAGGCAAACCACGAACTGACCGCTCCAAGCTGCAGCCCCGGACTTACTCCTTTGAAATAGTTTCAGTTATTCAAGGAGGAACCTTGCGTCCCCTCCAACAAGGTCTCGTTAAAACTTGGTTTATGCGCCAGCTGACGATTCCATTCCTTTCACTCTCATTATTGATATCCGCTTCACCAGGGTTCGCTCAATCCAGCCTTCTAGAGAGCGTGAAGAGAAACCCAGCGGAAGCCAAAGCGCTCTGCCAGTCGTTCAAAGCCATGAACAACAATGGCCAGTCCGCACTCTCATCTGAAGCCATCAATCAGCTGGCAAATCAACGCAACATGAGTCCAGGTAATGCAGAAATCTTGGCTACTTATGTGATCGGACTGCACTGCTCGGATGTTCGCTGATCAGTGCTTCATAGACGCGAGATTGATCACCCCTGATGGGGTGAGTTTGGTGTCACGCATTTGGACTCCACAGGGCTCTGGTCCATGGCCCACCCTGCTGATGAGACAGCCCTACGGGCGGGCGATTGCTTCCACCGTGACCCTCCCCCACCCGCTTTGGTGGAGCGACCAAGGATTTGCAGTCGTCGTCCAAGACGTGCGCGGACAGGGCAGCTCGGAAGGAACATTTCAAGGCTTTGGCCAGGAAGCCGCTGACACCGCAGCCACCCTGACTTGGCTCCGCGAACGGCCCGAATGCAACGGCCGCATTGGCCTTTACGGATTGTCTTACCAAGGGCTGACCCAATTGCTCGCCCCACCGGATTGCCCAGCACCTGATTGCCTGGCACCAGCCATGTGCGGGTTGGATGAACGGGAGCATTGGAGTTGCGAAGGCGGCGCTCATTGGTGGCACCTCGGCCTCGGCTGGGGCTTGCAGCTTGCAGCCCTGCAAGCCAAGCGCCGCAACGATCCAGGCGGCTGGAACGAGATCCACAGCGCATTGGTCGATGGTCGCTATCTGCGCGAGGGAGTCGGACTCTTGGAGCGACATGACCCCAAGGGGATGGCCTTGCGCTGGTTGCAACAACCTGCTGATCAAGCCAAAGGCTGGACTCTCCATCGCCCAACGGATGCCTGGCTCCGCAAACCCATGCTTCTGATCGGAGGGTGGTGGGATCCCCATCTGCGAGGTCTCCTCGACCTTCTCACAACAGCCCGATCCAGCGGCGGCAATCCAGAACTGCACATTGGCCCCGCCACCCATCTGCAGTGGTGGCCAGAAACCAACCAGCTCCTCCTGGATTTTTTCAATCAACATCTTAAAAATTCTCCGCCCCACAGCCAAGGCAAGACAACAGAGATCAGACTGTGGGATCAAGGCGATGCCACCTGGTCTCGTCAAAGCGGAAGCCAATGGTCCAGTGCCTGTTGGCACCTCAGCAGCCAAGGTTTGGCCTGCCTTGATCCCACAGATGGGCAATTGCTCGATGCAGCCATCCCTGGATCAGGAACCTGCGTCATCGTTCATGACCCGTGGCGACCCGCACCAGCCGTTGGTGGTCATTTGAGTCCTACGGCTGGGCCCTGCGATCGGAGGATCGTGGATCAACGATCGGACGTGGCCGTGTTTAGTTCCGCGCCACTCAAAACGGGGCTCCAGCTTTGTGGTCGCCCTGTTTTGAAATTAAAAGTATCCGCCGATCAGCCAGCCTTTGATCTGTGCGCTGCACTATCAAAACTCCCCGCTGGTGAAGAGGAGGTGCAGCAACTCTCAACAGGTGTGTTGCGAGTGCGACAAGCCACTCACAGCGAGAGCGACAGTGACATCCCATTCATCAACATCACGCTCGAACTACAACCACTGCTTGTGAGCTTCCAACCTGGAGATCGACTAAGGCTCTCGCTTGCGGGGGCCTCATGGCCAGCGATTGCGATCAATCCAGGCGATGGGAAGCAACGCTTTGGCCCCCCCAACAGCGATTGCCGTGTCATCACTCTTTGTTTACAGCTGGATGAGGCGACACTGCAAATGGCGCCACTGCTTGTTCCCCAAGCCGCATGAACTCCGGCAAACTGATTCCATTGTTGCCCCACATTCATGAAGCTCTCCTCCTGCCTTCTGGTCTGCGCTCTCGCGGCACCGATGCTGCAGGCGTTCCCGGTGCCAGCGGCACGAGGTGAACAGCTTTTAGCCCAGGGAGCACTGGCCCCAAGGACACCTTTAAGCACCAGTGAGGCCAGCAAGGCAGCAGATTTTTTACTGACAGCTCTACAAACCCGTAACGCCCAGGCTTTGTTTGATCGCCTGTCCGCCCCACTACAAAACGCAACCACCGTTGAAGCAGTGAAGGGTCGACTAAATCAGGCCCATCGCATCCAATCCACGCGTGTTGTAGCGATTTATCCAGGAATCGATGACACCACCGTAGATGTGATTGCCCAAACCGAGCAGGGGAGCAAGGAGCTGCTGCTCGTTCTTGATGATGAAGGCAAGCTTGTGGCCTGGAAATGGCTGGGTGAAACGCTGCCGATCGAGACAACCGCCCTGACATTTGTTCGCGATCTCGACGCAAAACGCTGGATTGCTGCTCGCTACTACCTGTCGCTTGATTTTCAAAAAGAAATTTCCCCAGAGGATCTGGAACGAAAGTGGAGCAAATTGAGCCGCATCCTCGGTGGAGTGAAGCGGGTTAAAAACGCTGTTGTCTCAAGCAGAGGAGCCGAACAACAACTCGTTTTGGTCACCATTGAATTTGGAACTGTGACCGACAACTTGTTCGTGATTTTCGATGCTCAAGGCCGGATCATCAACGTGGACTTCTCAGAGGATCTGGTCTGATCCCAAAAACTCGAGCGAATCCATGCAGCCATGGCGGCTTTTCCGCCTAAGCTCCCGGCCTAACGAAGACCATCCCCCTGCATGACCGGCGCTGTTCTCGACTGGATGGTTCAGGACAGCCAGAGGCTGGCTGAATGCCGACACGATCATCCCTTCTCTCTTCTGGGGCCCCAACAGCTGGAGTCGGGTCAATGGATTGTTAGGGCTTGGGTTCCAGAAGCAGAAACCGTGGAGATGATCCTCGATGGCGAACGCCTCTCAATGCAAACGCCTCATCACCCATGGGTGTTCGAAGCTCAATGCTCAAGGGATCCAGGGCATAACTACAAATTGAAGATCCGCCGAGGCGGGCTCGAGCACGAGCAATTCGATCCTTGGGCCTTTCGGCATGAATGGATGGGCGAAATGGATCGCCATCTGTTTGCAGAAGGCAATCACCATCACATTTGGCGCCGGATGGGGGCCCACCAATGCCAACAAGGCGGCATCCAAGGTGTGATGTTCTGCCTCTGGGCACCGAACGCCCTCACCGTCAGCGTGATCGGAAATCTCAATTCCTGGGATGGCCGCTATCACCCCATGCAGCAAAGGCTGGGAGGTATCTGGGAACTATTTATTCCTGAGCTTGAGGAAGGACATTTCTATAAATATGAAATCCGTACCCAAGATGGGCACTGTTATCAGAAGGCTGACCCCTACGGCTTTCAGCATGAAGTTAGGCCTGATACCAGCTCGATTGTTAGTCATCTCGACGGATTTCAGTGGAATGATGACGCCTGGATCAGCAGCCGAGACAGACGCAACCCTCTCGATCAGCCGATCTCGGTTTACGAGATGCACCTTGGTAGCTGGATTCACGCCGCCGCCGACGATCCATTCATCGAAGCCGATGGAACGCCTCGCCCACCGGTGCCTGCTGCTGATCTAAAACCAGGTGCCCGCCTGCTCACCTATCCCGAGCTTGCCGATCGTCTGATTCCTTACGTCAAAGAGCAAGGCTTCAGCCACATCGAATTGATGCCAATCACAGAGCATCCCTTCGATGGGTCATGGGGATACCAAGTCACTGGCTGGTATGCACCCACAAGCCGCTACGGCACTCCCGACGAATTTCGCGCCTTCGTGGATCGCTGCCACGCCGAGGGCATCGGGGTGATCATCGATTGGGTGCCTGGCCACTTCCCCAAAGACAGTCATGGGCTTGCCTTCTTCGATGGCTGCCATCTTTACGAACATGCCGACCCACGAATTGGCGAGCACAAGGAATGGGGGACGCTGATCTTCAACTACAGCAGGAATGAGGTAAGAAACTTCCTCGTTGCCAATCTCGTCTTCTGGTTTGACCAGTTCCACATCGATGGCATCCGGGTTGATGCAGTGGCATCAATGCTCTACCGAGATTATTTACGGCCCGATGGTGAGTGGTTAGCCAACGAACAAGGGGGTAGAGAAAACACCGAAGCCGTTCGCTTCCTTCAGCAAGCCAATCACGTTCTGTTCGAGCATTTCCCAGGTGCTCTCTCTATCGCAGAGGAATCCACCACCTGGCCCATGGTGACTCAGCCCACGGAGAACGGTGGACTTGGCTTCAATCTCAAATGGAACATGGGTTGGATGCACGACATGCTCGATTACTTCGAGCTGGATCCGTGGTTCCGCCAGTTTCACCAAAACAACATCACGTTTTCGATCTGGTACACCTACACCGAAAACTTCATGCTTGCCCTTAGTCACGACGAAGTCGTGCATGGCAAGAGCCATCTCCTTCACAAGATGCCAGGCGATGACTGGCAGAAGTACGCCAACACGCGCGCCTTGCTGGCCTACATGTGGACGCACCCAGGCAAGAAAACGATCTTCATGGGTATGGAGTTCGGTCAACGTTCTGAATGGAACGTTTGGGGGGATTTGCAGTGGGATTTGCTGAACTATGAGCCGCACGCGGGTGTTCACCTCATGGTGAAAGAACTCAACGCGCTCTATAAGCAAGAGCCAGCTCTCTGGAAAGACGACTTTGATCAGTACGGCTTCCAGTGGATCGACTGCAATGACAATCGCCATTCCGTGATTAGCTTCATGCGACGGGAAAGCACAAGTGGCTCTTGGTTAGTCGTCGTGGCCAACTTCACGCCCCAAAGCCACTCCCATTACAAAGTGGGAGTTCCAATCTCTGGCTTCTACGAAGAAATCTTCAATACCGATGCTGCCAAATACGGTGGCAGCAACCTAGGAAATCTTGGTGGGAAGCTAAGCGATGAATGGGGAATCCATGGCTATGAAAATTCCTTGGATCTCTGCCTGCCGCCACTCAGCGTGATGGTGTTTAAGCACGATGCCAAGAAAAGTTTGGCTGAAGCCAGCAAAAAAGAGAGTGATTAGGTTCAGGTGATGTGACAAAACTGGCCGAATCGCCGAAAAGCACAGCGTTTTGGTCAGTTTCGTCAGGTAGGTTGCCGCCTGGATCTTCACGCATTCATGAGCGACACCCTGCCCCTACTGCTCCGTGCCGCCCGCGGAGAATCGGTAGAGCGTCCTCCAGTCTGGATGATGCGCCAAGCAGGGCGCTACATGAAGGTCTACCGCGACCTTCGCGACCGCCACCCCAGCTTCCGAGAACGATCTGAAAACCCCGATCTCTCGTACGAGATCTCCATGCAGCCCTTTAAGGCCTTCCAGCCTGATGGGGTGATCCTTTTCTCAGACATCCTGACCCCACTGCCTGGCATGGGGATCGAGTTCGACATTGTTGAGAGCAAAGGCCCTCAAATTGGTGATCCAATCAGGAACCTCAGTCAAGTTGAAGCGCTCAGGCCTTTGCAGCCAGAAGAGAGCATGCCCTTTGTGGGCGAAGTCCTGGGCCGGCTGCGCAGCAGCGTTGGCAACCAGGCCGCAGTCCTTGGCTTCGTAGGCGCCCCCTGGACCCTGGCGGCATACGTCGTGGAAGGAAAAAGCAGCAAGAACTATGCCGTCATCAAAAAGATGGCCTTTCAGGAGCCAGAACTCCTGCATAAACTCCTCGATCACTTCGCGACTTCGATTGCTACCTACCTGCGTTATCAAATTGATTCCGGAGCGCAGGTTGTCCAGATGTTTGACTCCTGGGCAGGGCAACTCAGCCCCGCCGATTACGACACGTTTGCTGCGCCCTATCAGAAAAAAGTTGTTGATCTCGTCAAACAAACGCATCCCGACACCCCATTCATCCTTTACATCTCTGGAAGCGCAGGGGTTTTAGAACGAATGGGTCGCACAGGTGTCGACATCATTTCTTTGGATTGGACCGTGGATATGGCTGAGGGCCTCGCCCGCCTTCCTGACCACATCGGCGTACAAGGCAATGTCGATCCTGGATTGCTGTTTGGCACACCTGAGGCCATTCGCGATCGCATCGATGATTGCGTACGCAAGGCCCGTGGTCGCCGCCACATCCTGAATCTTGGCCATGGAATTTTGCCTGGCACGCCTGAGGAGAATGGCCGCGCATTCTTTGAAGCTGGTAAGACTGTGATGGATCGAATCGGGGAGGGCTGATTGATCCCGTCACCCGCTCGAATCTTGATTACCGGCGCAAGTGGTTGCGTCGGCCAATACACAACGGCTTGGCTCCTGGAAAATTCCGATGCCGAGTTGCTGCTTTGGCTGCGAGATCCAGCCAAACTTTCGGCAATCTCAGCAGATCAACCACGTGTCCGCTTGTTAGTAGGAGATCTGCGTGAAACAGATCGATTTGCGAGCGAACTCTCCACCGTGACCAGGGTGATTCATACGGCTACTGCATGGGGAGATCCTGAGCGTGCCCATCAGGTGAATGTCGTGGCCGTCAAAAGGATGCTGGCCCTTCTGAATCCAGCTGTCGTTGAGCAGATCATCTATTTCTCAACCGCCAGCATTCTCGATCGTTCCCTGCAACCGCTTCAAGAAGCTCTGGCCTACGGCACCGAATACATCCAAACCAAAGCTCAATGCCTAAGGGAGCTTGAACAACATCCATTGGCTGAACGCATTGTGGCGGTGTTTCCAACACTGGTATTCGGCGGAAGGGTAGATGGAACAAGTCCCTTCCCGACCAGTTACCTAACGGAAGGCTTAGCGGAAGCAAGCAAATGGTTATGGCTCGCTCGCTGGCTGAGAGCCGATGCCAGCTTCCATTTCATCCATGCTGCTGACATTGCTGAAATCTGCGGGATCCTGGCTACCACGCCTCACCAACCCAATCCAGAACCTGGGCAGGGACCGGTCCGCAGAATCGTGATGGGACAACCGTGGATCAGCGTGAACGATGCCGTTGCCACGCTCTGTCGCTGGAGAGGTGTGTCGCGAACTCCTGGGATACCCCTTTGGAGCTGGTTAATTGAAGGCCTGATCAAAATCCTTCCCATCGAAATCAACGCATGGGATCGATTTTCAATTCATCAACGTCACTTCGTTCATGATCCCGTTACCCAGCCTGAACGCTTCGGTGGTCGAAGCTATGGACCAGACCTTGAAACAGTTCTGATGAATTCAGGACTTCCACATCGTGGAAGCATCTGAACAGCGTTAAACTCACAACAGTGTTTATGAGCTCATGATCAGCCGTTTGCGTTCTCTCCTCTCAGCCGCGATTGCTTTGGCACTCGTCCTGGGTATCGGTGTTGGTACAGCCAATGCTGCCACTGTTGAAGTGAAGCTCGGTACAGATTCCGGCATGCTTGCATTCGAACCCAGCACCCTCAACATCAAAGCTGGTGACACCGTCAAATTTGTCAACAACAAGCTGGCACCTCACAACGCCGTTTTTGATGGCCACGACGAGCTCAGCCACAGCGATCTAGCGTTTGCTCCCGGCGAATCATGGGAAGAAACCTTCACTGAAGCTGGAACTTTTGACTTCTACTGCGAGCCCCACCGTGGTGCTGGCATGGTTGGCAAAGTTATCGTTGAGTGATCGCTTAGATCAGCAGTTGAACACAAGTCCGGCGAGCGTTTTAACAGATGCTCACCGGGCTCTTTTTTTGTCAACCGAAATGGATAGGGTTGTAGAAATTGAAGTTGGTGGTGATGCTCCATCCCATGTCCCTGTTCGCATTGCTGCTTTGCATCGGCCTCAACCTGTTGGGAGTCTCACCTGCAGTTGCGGTGGCCAGCACTTCTGGCGTTGACGTCGAACATGGTGGGCAACTCTTTTCTGCGAATTGCGCTGCATGCCACATGGGTGGTGGCAATGTGATCAGTGCCTCCAGAACATTGAGTCAAAGGGATCTTCAAGCTCATCTCAATGAGTACGGCGACGATCACATTGAGGCCATCGAGCACCAAATTGAAAATGGAAAGAATGCGATGCCCTCGTTTGAAGGAAAATTGAGCGAACAAGACATCATTGATGTAGCCGCCTACGTAGAACTCAAGGCTGAAAAAGGCTGGCAGCGATGAGCCGAGAGGGTTGGAAAGATTTCTTGCGTGCTGCAGAACGCAGTCCAGCTCTTCAACGGGAACTCAGCGTCTGTATTGAAACAAAAGACATCGTTGCGCTTGGCAAAAGACTAGGTTTCTCATTGTGCCTAGACGACCTCAACCAAGACCCTCAAGCCGAAGCCATCAGCAAATGGTTCGAGCAGAGCACGATCCAATAACCGGACAACCCTCTACATCACGGCGTACATATCTCACCTTTATCCTGATAACTCTGGAGCGACATCAGGCGTTGATCAAAGCAAATGCAATGACTAGCGAACAGTTGGATCGGGTCATTGAGATGGCATGGGAAGACCGCACACCCTTTGAAGCGATTGAATATCAGTTCGGTCTGAGGGAGAAAGATGTGATCAGCTTGATGCGCCAGTCGTTAAAACCAGGATCCTTCCGTAGCTGGCGTAAACGTGTCTCAGGCCGCAAAACCAAGCATGCAGCCACGAGCCATGCCGACCGATTCAGAGCAGCTTGCCACCACTAGGCAACATCGAAAAATCAATCGTCAGATTGGTTGCTCGAGCGGCTCTCAATCTTGGCATCAGCCCAACGTGAGAAGAAATAAACAGCAATAAACATCGGCAAGTAGGCAACCCACATGTTGTCGAGCTGCAGACCACTGTTATTAATGAGAACCAAGCCTCCATAGCCCACAACAAAGTAAATACCAGCCCTGCGAAGAGCTCCAATCTGTTTAGGCTTCATCGAGATCAGTACCATTTTCCCTAAGCTAAGAGATCACTCAGCCGATGGCATCGTTCCGGCTTCGACCTAGATGCAGCAACCGCAATCGGGACAATTCTCACGGATGACATTGTCTCCGTAGCAAATACTGTCATCGAGGAGAGGCTTCCCATAAAAGAGGCAAACAAGCTGCTACAAACAAGCATTCCAAGTTGTAGCTTCATCTATTACCAGCATTACATGTTAAAGATTGCAAGGAACTGTGAAGGCAGGCTCAACAGTACTGATCCGGCATTAAATCTAAGCTGGAGTCACCTAAAGCCTAAGAACTTCAATAATCTGAGGGGAAGATTGGTAGGCAGAAAGAGTCGCCTTGGCAGGATGCCTAAAGTCCACATTCAAGGATTGATCACCCAATCGATGGGCGTAAAACGCAAATTACCTCTTTAGGAATCTCCAACTTTAGTTAGCAACCAACATCCCAAACCATGACACGGATATGGACCGCAAAAGAGTTGAGCACAAACAGAAAAAGAGGGGGGATTATTTTCAGAGTTCCTGGGGAAAGGCGGTAGAACTACGCGAGCAACTGCCAACAAGCACAACAGAGATCACAACAAAAGATGACTAGAATTCGCGCTCCCCATTCCTCAAAGACCTAACAAAACCGCTTTTACATGAAAATGTATTGATGATGACAGCACTACGACCAGAAATGTCAAGCGCGAAAGCTTGATATCAGAATGCAAGGTCTTAACCAACAAATGATCCGCACAAAAGCAAAACACTAGAAACATTCAAGAATAAATACTAAACAATAAAAGCTCTTGCCAAGCAATGAATGACTAAAGTTAGGTTCGCAGAACTAGAAACAAAGAAATGACTGACGTCAACAACCTACCAAGCCCCAGCGAAATGACCTATGCCCAAGCCTGGGAGGAATATCAAAACAATGGAGAGACCTGGAGAACAGAGCATGACGAAGCCCTACAGCAAGTGCGCTTAGAAATGCCTGAGGCCGGCTCTGGAGCCCTTGTCGAGGCAGGACTGATCATGGCAACCCGTCCAATTGGTCAACGCCAAGAGGCACTTAGCCGATGGCACGAATTTTTCGAAAGCGACAAACGAGCAAATGCTTTGAATGGCTATCCATCTGGACATCCAAAATCAATCACATGAGCATATGAAAGCAGAAACTCTATCTAACGAAGAGGTATAGATCAGCACTTTTCAGCTTTCAAAATCTTCGCAGCAACAAATCAGCGCTCTTCGTTCAAGCCAAGAGAGCCATCTAAGCAATTAATCTATTCCGCCAAAAGAGTCACTAACAACTCTATGCTCCCTACAACAAATTGATCTTTTACGAAGTGAATACTGAGAAATACTTCTAGAGCTTAATACACATAATACAGTGCCGCATTCCATAAATCCTCAATTATAGACAATAGAATTATTGCCGGATATTGGTAACGCATCATTTATTGAGACAACTCCCCTGAGTTCCTGAGGGGCCTTCAAATTAACTGCGAACTGCCTCCAGCACCGCAAGATACAGATCCTCGTCGATCTCCCGGATGTCGTATTCCGTAGGCATGGCGCCATGGTGATGTTCATGCACCACGGTCCAACACTTGCGCTCCACATCACTCAGTTCGGCTCCGTACACGGCATGGACACGCTCCACCAAAGCCTTGACCAAAGCTGAATCTGTTGCCATCCCTATCTCCCATTCAACGTTGAGGATCGGCTGACCCTACAAGTGCAGGTCGGGATACCGCATGGTGGCGCAAAGACCGACCGAGCCGGATCGGTTCTCCGCTCTACAAATGCAAAAGATCCACATACGGTTCCAAGCAATAAAACGTAGAAATCGCCATGCAACCCACAGCCGAACTATTCACCGAAAAAGCCTGGTCCGCGATCATGTCAGCCCAGCAGCTGGCGCAAAACCGCCGGCATCAACAGCTTGAAAGTGAGCACCTGTTGCGGGCTTTGTTGGACCAAGAAGGTTTGGCTGGCCGGATCCTCGATAAGGCTGGGGTGTCTCCACCCGCTCTGCAAACGGCTGTAGAGACCTATCTCAGTCAGCAACCCTCACTCACCAACGCCCCAGACTCGGTGTTTCTAGGCAAAGGCCTCAATGCCTTGCTCGATCGCGCTGAAACGCTGAAGCAAAGTTATGGCGATAGCTTTATTTCAATTGAGCATCTGCTGCTGGCCCTCGCCGACGATGGTCGCTGTGGCCGTCAGCTTCTTAGCCAAGCTGGCACCGATAGCTCTCGTTTAAAAACCGCCATTAATGCCGTGCGTGGCAGTCAGAAAGTGACCGACCAAAACCCAGAGGGAACCTACGAATCTCTCGAAAAATATGGTCGAGATCTCACGAGCGCTGCCCGAGACGGCAAGCTCGATCCGGTGATTGGTCGTGATGAAGAAATCCGCAGAACGATTCAAATCCTCAGCCGACGCACCAAAAACAACCCTGTCCTGATTGGTGAACCAGGGGTCGGCAAGACAGCGATTGTGGAAGGGCTTGCCCAACGCATCGTCAATGGGGATGTGCCTCAAGCCTTGCAAAATCGTCAGTTGATCGCCCTCGATATGGGAGCACTGATCGCTGGAGCCAAATATCGCGGTGAATTTGAGGAACGCCTTAAAGCCGTGCTCAAGGAGGTCACCAACTCCGAAGGACAAATTGTGTTGTTCATCGATGAAATTCACACCGTGGTCGGTGCAGGTGCCACCGGTGGCGCCATGGACGCCAGCAACCTGTTGAAGCCCATGCTTGCGCGAGGCGAACTGCGCTGCATCGGGGCCACCACCCTGGACGAGCACAGACAACACATCGAGAAAGACCCCGCCCTAGAGCGTCGCTTTCAGCAAGTGCTGGTCGATCAACCCACCGTTGAAGACACCATTTCAATTTTGCGTGGACTTAAAGAGCGCTACGAAGTGCACCACGGCGTCCGCATTGCAGACAGCGCGCTCGTAGCAGCAGCCGTTTTGAGTAGTCGATACATCGCCGATCGCTTCCTTCCAGACAAAGCGATCGACCTTGTGGATGAATCAGCCGCCAGGCTTAAGATGGAGATCACCTCCAAACCAGAGGAGATCGACGAAATCGATCGCAAAATCCTTCAGTTAGAAATGGAGAAGCTCTCGTTAGGACGCGAGTCTGATGCGGCGAGTCAAGAGCGACTGCAGCGATTGGAACGAGAACTTGCGGAATTATCCGAACAACAAAGCACCCTCAATGCTCAATGGCAGCAAGAAAAAGGTGCCATTGATGAGCTCTCGGCTCTGAAAGAAGAGATCGAACGCGTGCAACTACAGGTGGAACAAGCCAAGCGGAGTTATGACCTCAACAAGGCTGCAGAGTTGGAATACGGAACGCTCGCTGGACTTCAAAAGCAACTGCACGCCCAGGAACATGCCTTGGCAGAAACCGATGACACTGGCGAAAAATCACTGCTAAGAGAGGAGGTCAGCGAAGACGACATCGCTGAGGTGATTGCGAAGTGGACAGGAATTCCTGTGGCAAGGCTTGTTCAATCCGAGATGGAGAAACTACTCAAACTCGAAGACCAACTCCATGAACGCGTCGTCGGACAACACCAAGCAGTGACGGCTGTAGCCGACGCCATCCAGCGATCCAGAGCCGGGCTCAGCGACCCAAATCAACCCATCGCTAGTTTTTTATTTTTGGGACCCACCGGTGTGGGCAAAACAGAGTTGTCAAAAGCCTTGGCAGCCCAATTGTTTGATAGCGAAGACGCCTTGGTGCGCATCGACATGTCGGAATACATGGAGAAACATACGGTGAGCCGATTAATCGGTGCACCTCCCGGATATGTGGGATACGAGGCTGGAGGACAGCTCACAGAAGCGATACGGCGCAGACCATACGCGGTGATCTTGTTTGATGAAGTGGAAAAAGCTCATCCAGACGTCTTCAATGTGATGCTCCAAATCCTCGATGATGGTCGCGTCACCGACGGCCAAGGCCGCACTGTTGATTTTACCAATGCTGTGTTAATTCTCACCAGCAACATCGGCAGTCAATCCATCCTCGATTTAGGAGGTGATGACAACCAATATCAAGAGATGGAGAGTCGGGTCAATGAAGCTCTACGCAGCCATTTCCGTCCAGAGTTCCTAAACCGAATCGACGACACCATCATTTTTCATAGTCTTCGTCGCGATGAATTGCGCCAAATCATTGGCCTTCAAGTAGAACGATTAAGACAACGTCTCAGTGAACGCAAGCTCGATCTCAACATCAGCGAAGAAGCCACCGACTGGTTAGCCAATGCCGGTTATGACCCTGTTTATGGCGCGAGGCCCCTCAAGCGAGCGATTCAGCGGGAACTGGAAACACCCATTGCGAAAGCGATCCTCGCAGGTCGCTACGAAGAAGGCAGCACAGCCCAAGTAGACGTTGAAGAAGAACAACTCAGTATTAACTGAACCTCTACTCAACTCACTGCTTGTGCGAGTGCATTCACAACCAGCTTAAAGTTCGCTTCAATGGTGGCAAAGAAGGTTGAAAGGATGGATTCAGAGGTCAATGGTGAAATCGCATCAACAGGACGCGTAGATCTCAGTGGTTTCTGGGGAACAAATCGGGCAGTTCTCACCATGGCTATTCTCTGTACACAACTAATCTTTCTCCTAACAGACACCATTGG
This sequence comes from Synechococcus sp. MVIR-18-1, assembly GCF_014279835.1. NCBI lineage: Bacteria > Bacillati > Cyanobacteriota > Cyanophyceae > Synechococcales > Synechococcaceae > Synechococcus > Synechococcus sp. MVIR-18-1. The sequence continues at coordinate 1,613,055 of NZ_CP047942.1, forward strand.
CGTTCCTGACCATCTTTATTCCAGAGGCTACCTGGGAGGTACGCCATACGAGAGCATTTGGTCGGATGCTCTTTTCCTAATTCCTGCGGCTTTAATCATGCCGCTCGTTGGAAACTTACAGCAAAAAGTTGGTCCCAAAGCCATCACAGTTCTTGGCTTTGGATTGTTTGGAATTAGTCTGATAGCCGCATCCATATCAACAGAACAACACGTCTTTAATTTTTTCAGGATCTTGCAGGGCCTTGGAGGAGGTGTCTCGCTACCCATTGCTGGCGGCCACATGGGTGGGCGCATCGGGAAGGCCTACATCCCACTAGGAAAATCGCTTCTCGTCTTTTTCTTTGCCATTGGGGCTACAGGCGGGATCGCCATCTCAGCATTCATCACTTGGAATATTGGGTGGAGATATATTTATGGATTATTCGGTCTATTAATATTAATTTCTTTAGGCGTCATCATCAAACTCATGCCGAGCACGCCTGGTGATACGAGAATTAAAATTGATTGGCTAACGTATAGCTTGCTAGCCGGAGGCTTTGGTCTTTTCAGCATGTCCCTAGTGTATGGCAATCAAAAAGAATGGTTTCAAAGCTCTATATATATCATCGCAGTATGGACTTCAGTTCTGTTAATAGGATTCTTTTTCTGGAGGCTAAGCAAAGGTCCACCTTTGATCAACCCAAGAATATTCAATGATATCAATTACTGCGTCAGCCTAATCAACCTTTCAGTGATCTTATTTTTTGTTTTCATGATTTTCGGCACAGTCCCACATTTCATGATGCAGGTAATGGGAAATACGATTGGAAGTTATTCAATCCCATTTACTTTTTTCTCATTAGGAACTGTTACTGGCACTTTCCTTACCACTCCAATCATAAATCCTTTTTATATAGGCAGAAGCATAATGCAAAAGAAGATAATCTCTAGCCTTGGCATTCTTATCTTTGCAACTGCTGCACTTTGGATCAGTGGAACCAATTCGCACCAAGACAATCAGACCCTCACAAAGCAACTCTTTATGCTTGGATTTGGACTCGGTTTCATCATTATGGAATTACAGCTTTGCTTTAAAACAATGCCTGCAGAACTAATGACTGGAGCAAGCGCCGTTTCTTTTTTCTGCACGAATATAACAAAAGCAATTTCAGGGGGAATCAGCCAAGCATTAATCACAACATCAAGCCAAGGCAGTTGGGATCGATTCCGCTCTCAAATTTTTGAATCAAATAATGCTCTTGAAATCTTCCAAGCACCATTTCTGAATATAAATAGTGGGTTAACCACAGACACATGGTCACAAGCATCTCTTGAGATCATAAATGAAGCAATAAGCAAGCAGGTAGACGTCGTAAGCATTATCAATTTATCGACTACTGCTGGATTGATCTTAATCCCTCTCAGCCTCCTTCCCTTCCTGCACAAAGAAGCCAGTGCAAAAACCTGAGCTAGATGTATCATAAAACAACTAATAAATCTTATCCTACAAAATTTTGCAATGACCAACCCCCAAAAAAAATCAAGCCAAGCTAATAACAATAAGAGGACTATTCTGATTGCATCATGCTCAAGTGGAACCTTAGCGCTGGGAATCTCAGCATTTTTTGTCTATGGCCACTATTATCCAAATACCCCAGACGCATACGTTCACGCTTATACCATCACAGTCGCACCCTATGTCGCTGGTTATATAAAAAACATCCATATTCAACCTAATCAGTTTGTCAAAAAAGGAGAGCTTATATATGAGATTGTTCCTGATTCCTTTCAGGTAATTGTTGATCAAAAAACAAGCAAACTTGAAGCCAGTAAGAAAAACTTAAAAAGCATGCATCAAGAGCTTCAAAAAGCAAAAGACGATCTCAAAAGTAAAAAGGCTTCTCGTTGGCTAGTTGGTTTAAACCAAAAACGCTATGCCTTCCTTTTGGAGAAAGATGTCGTTTCCCTTGAAAAAGAACAAGAGCTCCAAGCTTCCACCATTGAAGCAGATGCAGATGTCACTCGAGCCATAGCAGAGATACGAAGAATTTCGCAAAAGCTTCTCGAGCAGGAATCACTAATTGATGCAAATTCAAGCGAATTAGGAACTGCAAAGATTAACTTCAATTACGCAAAATATCATGCCCCTTTTGATGGTTTCATCAGCAACAAATTCACGATCAGAACAGGGCAGTATGTAAAACCTGGGCAAGCTCTCTTCCAAATCGTCGACAACAGTCAATGGTGGGTTGATGCGAACTACAAAGAATCACAAATTCATCGAATACGTCCTGGCATGAAAGCATCGATCAAGCTTGATATGTACCCAGGCAAGAAATTCGAAGGGACTGTTATTAATATTAGCTCAGGTAGTGGAGCCTATTACTCCCTTCTCCCACCTCAGAATGCCACTGGTAATTGGGTGAAAGTGCCACAACGTTTCCCTGTGCGCATCAAAATAAAGCAATCATCAAATCATCCACTTCGAGCAGGATCTACGGCTCACAGCACGATCAATACGATGCAAGCTGTAAAAAGCAATAGTTCGATGCAGAAAGTTACTTCTCCGGATCAGTAGACTCAAACCAGTGTGGGACTGAATAATATGTTGCTTCATTACTAATATTTTCTCTCGCTTCTACTTTCCAACAACAGGTTCGGCCAAGATCACGTTCATTCAGGAGTTCATTGGCCCAGTTCCACAATAATTGTGCCGTATTTTCCATTCCCACATTTTTCATCACGCGAAGATCGATGGCTCCCTGCTCATGCAGAGAACGCCACTGTTCAAGCAAGGGATCATCATCATTGACCAAAAAAGTGTGATCAAACTGATCTCTCAACTGTTTCTCTAAGGGACGCAAACTTGAGAAATCCACCACAAAGCCACATGCATCAAGCTCCTTAGCGGCAAACCAAAAGGTGAAGCTTCGGCTGTAGCCATGGACGAAATGACAATGTCCTTCGTGTTGCCACTGCCTATGACAGCAGGGATACCCCTCGAAATGCTTGCTGCAGGTGAAGCCGGCGGGAGGCAGAAACATCAGCTCAAAAGAGGGAGCACACTGCGGGAGAATTGACCTTGTCTACATCTAAATGCACCGAGGCCCGATGCCAGCCGCTGATATCGCCTTCATTGACGAACTCCGCTTCAATGAGAAGGGGCTCATCCCTGCGATCGCTCAAGACTGGCTTGATGGTGCCATCCTCATGCAGGCCTGGATGAATCGTGCGGCACTAGAACTCACACTGAGCACCGGTGAAGTGCACTACTGGAGTCGGTCTCGACAAGAGATGTGGCATAAGGGAGCAACCAGCGGTCACATTCAACGTCTCAAGGGCTTTCGCTACGACTGCGACGCTGATGTATTGCTTCTCACGATCGAACAAACCGGCGATGTGGCGTGTCACACAGGAGCACGCAGCTGTTTCTATGACGATGGTCCAGTTCCTAGCCAAGGAGGACACGAGGCATTACCCCCACCGGCCGATGCTTGCACCGAATTGATGCGCGTGATTGAAGATCGCCGCAACTGCCCAGACGAAGGGAGTTACACCAACCGATTGCTTGAAGGGGGTGACAATCGAATTCTCAAAAAAATCGGTGAAGAAAGCGCAGAATTCGTAATGGCATGCAAAGACAACAACGCCAACGAAATCGCAGGTGAAGCTGCTGATTTAATTTTTCACCTCCAAGTGGCTCTAGCCCATCACAACGTCAGCTGGCGAGACGTCCAAGCTGTTCTCGCCAGTCGACGTGGAGCGCCCAGGCGTTCCTAAGGCCTTGCAGGCGCAGGCAAAGGCAGTCCAAATCGAGTGGGCTGCCGTCGCATCCACTCCAGAGTGAGCTGATCACGGGGCGACAGCTTCAACACCGGGGACGCTCCTTGGACAGGTGCCATCGCATCATTCGGCGCCAAGCTATGGGCCCATAGTCCGAACGCATGTCCTAACTCATGAAGCGCTGTGGCCTGTTGAGATTCCGATCTCAACTCAGGTGACACCATCACGGTGACTTGGGGCTCAAGACGCCACACCCCCTGCCGTTGTACCTCCAACACCTGAAGGACGCTTCTGCCATTGCTCGCTCGCCATCCATCAGCCAGACGTCGCCGGGGCGGCCTGCGACGTTCCACTCGGACATGAGCCCGCTCAGGGTCGTCAACCCGGATGATCGGCAAAACAGCAGACCACTCATCAAGAGCACGATCTACAGCGCCGAACCATCGTCTTTCCCAGCGATTGGGCTCAGTGCTTTCAGCTGGCTGAACCCAGACGCACCAGCGCTGCAGCACAGGGAATCCAGATGAGCTAATCGCCAATCTGGAGCCGTACCCTGGCGCATTGGTCAGATCACTAGCTCGCAACGAGTCGGTCCTGATCTGCTGAGCCTGGACTGGGGGACAGGGGTCAACTTGCATGCTTCAAATCACGATGCCGGTAGTCCGACACCACGCGCCATCAGTGTTGCCAACAAGGGCACAAGGGCAAAACCCGCCAACTCAATGTTGACAATCCAGCCCAGGCGAGTAGCGAGCGCTTCAGACACCTTTGGGAGTTCTCCCTTACGCAAAGGAATTGCCCAGAGGATGTAAGTCACTGTTGGGTACAACGACAAGGCACCCACGGATAGGTACAGACCCACCTTCCACCAGAACAAAGGATTCGTCGTGTAAAACTCGCTGCCTTGCCCGAAGTACAAGACACGAAAAATGCCACTCACCAGCAGGGCCAAAGCGGCGATCCCGTAAATGATGTCAGTGATCACCATGGCCGTAGCTGCCCGTCGATCGGGATCTGGACGCAACAAGCGACGCTCCACCACGAGAGCGGCAAAACAAAGCATGAAACTTAGATAGTGCACATAGGCCACACCAGCGCTTTTGGCGATTTCTGGAGTCAGCAAAGTGGCCAGCGGCATAACAAATGATTCAGTGGGGCTGACCGTAGCTGCTGGCTTGCCAGCGCGCTGGCGTAAGGACCACCTGCAGGCCTCTGGCTAACGCGCAACAAAAAGAAATCATGGAGCAATAATGAATAACGATAAAAACATGAATTAAGGTATAAATATAAATTCCGCAGTCTTTATTACGCAATCTGGATAGAAAGACTTTCGCCCTAAGTTCAAGAAAACCAGGAGTCACAGATGGTGAGTTCTCTGAGTGCTTTTCTCGGCGAAATCGGTCGGCATCAACTGTTGACGCCTGAACAGGAATTAACCCTGGGCCGCAAGGTGCAGGCTATGGCAGCTCTGACTGAGCGCTGCACAATCGCAGGTGGCGAAGGAGATGCGTGCGTTTACAACGACGAAGAGAAGCGCACAATCAAACGGGGAGAAAAGGCAAAAAATCAAATGATTACGGCCAATTTAAGGTTGGTTGTCAATCTTGCGAAGCGTTACCAAGGCAAGGGACTTGATCTTCTTGACCTCATCCAAGAGGGCACGCTCGGACTGACCAGAGCTGTAGAAAAATACGATCCCACCCGAGGCCATCGTTTTTCTACCTATGCCTATTGGTGGATTCGCCAAGGCTTGAATCGCGCCCTTTCTACGCAAAGTAGAACGATTCGCATCCCTGTCAATGTCAATGAAAAACTGACGAAATTACGTGCTGCGAAAGCGCGTCTCATGCAAAGCAATGGGCTTGCCCCATCCGCGGAGCAATTGGCCGAAAGCATGAAGTTGCCGATCAGCGAGGTTGAGGACTTGTTGGGCTGTGAACTCCGCAGTGTCACGGTGAGCCTTCAGGGTGTTGTGAAGTCGAAATCCGATCCATCCGAATTGGTGGATGTGCTGCCAAGCGATGAAATCCCACCGATGGAGCGGGCTGAAATCGCTGAGCGCACAGACTCCGCCTGGAAACTGCTCGACAATTCGAACCTGACCCCAAAGGAGAGAACCATCGTCATGCTGCGGTTTGGCCTTGATGGAAGCCACGAGTGGCGCACCCTTGCCGAAGTTGCCCGACAGATGAATTGCAGCAGAGAATATTGCCGCCAGGTGGTTCAAAGAGCATTACGCAAACTGCGTAAAACCAGCATCCAACAGGGCTTGGTGGAACCCGCCTACTAAAAATCCAGCGATTTAAGTGATAGTGGAGGCACCTTGACTGCTCAATGCTGCATCGTTCATGTCTGATGCCTCTTCTTGCACCGATTCCGTTTTTGAAGCTGATGTGATCGACAGCTCCGTCATTGATGAAGGAGTCTTTCAGCGGTTACTCAGGCGTGCTGGAAGAACGATTGCGGCTCCAGCCCTTGAAGCCCTTGAGATGGTGATCGATCAGGCCACTCCTCCTCAAGCCAGACTCACCATGCTGGCAGCGCTCACCTACCTGCTCATACCGACCGATCTCATTCCCGACTTTCTTCCTGTCGCGGGGTTCAGCGATGACCTTGTTGCGTTGACAGCTGTGATCGGTTTATGCAGCAAACACATCACACCAGACATCCGTCTACGGGCACAACGCAGACTGGATCGATGGTTCCCCCTCGGACGCTCATGAATCCCTGGTCTCCAGACGTTGAGGAAGAGCTTGCTCTCGTTCTGAAGGATTGGCTGAAACAACAGGGTCGAACCCAAGCCGATCTTCGCCGTAGCCTTCGAGCAACCTCAACTCGCATGCCCGCTCTGATGGAAGTGCTTGAAAGAGAGCATCGGCTCGGAGGGCTACCCCGTCTCGCTGCGAAGCTTTGCAGCATCGAAGCCGATTGGATCAATAACGCTCCAGCGCATGCCAACGCCTCCGCAGGAGATTTAACAACAGACACCGATCCATTTGGCCAACTCGATCTCCTTCTGCGCGAAATCCGCGACGATCGCGGCAACTGAACGCAATCACAGGCAAAGTGGTTTTAGATGCCTTCCTGCCTTGCGTTTATCCGCTTCCCTCGTCTTCAGCGTTGGACTTATGGCTGGTGCTGGTCTCTGTGTTGGTGCGCCCCAGATCGCGCAGGCTCAAACAGAAACATGGCTGCTTGGTCCCAACAGCCGTTCAGGGCCAGGCAGCACTGTGGTGCCAACTGATTGCGTAACGGGAGACGACGGTTCGATCACCTGTAATACCAAGATCGAAAACCCAGCAGGTACGACCCCTGCCAAGCCTTACTACAACCCATTCACCAACTGATCAGCCGTGCCTCAGGCCCGTCGCAAGCGTCGATCCTTCCTGCTGCTCGTTGACTCCGCAGAGCAACAAGTCGCCAAGCTGCTCACAGTCATCACAGCTGTGGTGATTGTGGCGGCCCTGATCCAACTCACCATTCGCGTCAGCCTTGCGCTGATTTACACCGATCGCAATTCCTACTGGCTCGGCGATGGACTGATCAAAATTCTTGGAGATCTCCTAACCGTCCTGATTGCCCTTGAAGTTCTTCAGAACGTCACCAGCTACCTCAGGAAACATATCATCCAGATTGAACTCGTTCTGGTCACAGCTTTAACGGCTGTTGCCCGAAAAGTGATTGTTTTACCTTCAGGGTCTGAGAACAAACCACAACTGCTCATTGGGCTTGGTGTCGCTTCGATTGCCCTTGCCGGCTCCTACTGGCTCGTCAAACGCTCAACCCCTCTTGATTCAGCGACAAGACAGGAGGACTGGAGTTCACAGGCCAATACAGAGCAAGCCATAACGTTCCAGGGTGCGGATCTGTCCTCACGAGACGGTGGCGACGATGGGCTGGAATCAAGAGCTGATCACCCACACTGAGATCAAAACATTCCTCGGGATCCTTGAATTGCAATCTGGCGCTGCCACGCATCAGGGTCAGCCACTCGTTTTCAGCCTGGTCGTACCAGAACCCTTCAGGGCTGGAAGCCGCGCATGACTCGATCCGCATCAAGCGCCAATCAGGACCTTGGCAAAGCATCCGCTCGTGCTCCTCGCCATCATCTAAATCCTGACCATGAAACAGGTTGTTAAACGGCCTATCAATCGTTTCCCCCTCTCCATCACCCCATCGTCGAGCGATCTCGAACCCCCAGGAACGGGCAAGTTGCACAACTGAGTTGTGATCGTCACAAGCGGCGAGCTGCTCACGTCGCTCAGGATGCTCGTGAAGGGACTGAACCAAGCCATTCAGATGATTCACCTTTTGCAGGAATCGCTGAAGATCCTTTTCGGCCAAGGGGAATGTCCATCAATTCTCTAATCCTGCCAACAATCGAGACAAGCATCAGCACGTCGCCGAACAAGGAAGCAAACTATTGCTCTACCACCCTCTGTGAGCATGATTCGACTCCTCTCATCAATCCTGCTTGCCGTAATGCTCTTGTGGCCTTCAACTGCACTTGCCGTTGAGTCGGGAGCCTCGTTGTTTCAAAACAATTGCGCGAGTTGCCACCCCAATGGCGAAAACATTATTCGTCGAGGACGCACTCTCAAGATCAAAGCGCTATCAAAGCGTGGACTCGATAGCAGTGAGGCCATCGCGCAAGTCGCCCGAGAAGGAATCGGACAAATGAGTGGTTACGCCGAAACCCTTGGTGAGGGTGGTGATGTGATTGTGGGTGAATGGGTTTGGCAACAAGCTCAAAAGGCCTGGACCCAGGGATAAACATCAAGCTGTGTCCAGATCCCTTCACGCCAGTACACGTCTTGCTCAAGTAGGGCACAAACGCTTGCTTTGCTGTCTGATTCAAAAATCGCAAACACGTGCGTACTGCCTTCTGTAGGGCCCAGCGTGATTAATGTTCCCTGTTCTTTGAGCGCACGCAGTCCAGCAAGATGCTCATCTCGAAAAGGCTCACGCTTTTGAAGTGCGCCATAGCAATATGTTCCCCAAAGAACAAAACGTGCCACTAGTCCATCCCCCTTTAAGTATTTTGTTGACAATAGAATGGCATCTTCTGGTTGCACAAACGACTTGTATTCATTGAATCGTTATTAACGATCTGCCTAAGGAACCTTCGATTCGATGCCTTTGCAACAACGGCATCGATCAGCTAGCCAGATCATCCAGCGGCATCCCTAAGTTGCCGACAAAACTCTCCAGCTTCAAGAGCAGCGTTTCCGGGCGAAGCAGCGGCAATTCGTTTAACCAAAGCACTACCAACAATTGCACCATCAGCCCCCCACTGTTTCACTTGCAAAACTTGGTCAGGTCCAGAAATCCCAAACCCAACAGCCACCGGACGGCTGTTACACGCCTTCAAATCGCTAACCAACGTCGCTACGCGATCCTGGAGCTTGACGCGCTCACCGGTCACACCGGTCACACTCACCAAATAAGTGAAACCACGACTGGATTCAGCAATCCTCTGCATCCGATTTTGCGGTGTTGTTGGTGCAACGAGTAAGACCAAATCCAATCCAAACGATGCAGCTAAAGGAGACAATCTCTCTGCTTCCTCTAAAGGAAGATCAGGCACCACTAAGCCTGCCGCACCAGCAGCAGCAGCTTCCGCAAAGAAGCGCTCCGGTCCACGATTAAGAAGAGGGTTCGTGTAAGTGAACAGAATCACGGGCATGCTGAGCTGATCTTTCAAGCCAGCCAACATTTCGATCACTTTCGCTGGCGTGGTCTTTTGCGCCAAGGCCCGAAAGGCAGCAGCCTGAATCACAGGCCCATCCGCTAATGGATCCGTATAGGGGATGCCAAGCTCCACAATGTCAGCGCCATTGGCTTGAAGGCTCAGGAGAACTTCAGCCGTCGCGCTCAAATCAGGATCCCCTGCCATCAGAAACGGCATCAATGCCATCCGTTGTTCCTGAGCCGTTCGGGAAAAAACAGCTTCAATCCTGGAAAGTTGTTCCGTCACAGAAAGCAGAGGGTCTGATTAACGGAGCCTACGGTTCTGTGGTCTGTTCCGATTCAGACTCATCCAAATTGAGAGATGCGAGCAGGGCTTGCTGCTCATCTGGACTCAAAGCATCAAAACGAGCCTGAAGCTGATCGGTTGTGAGTTGGTCGTACTCCTTTCGATAGCGGCGACGCTGCTGCATGTACGTCATCTGCCCCGTCACCACCCTGAAGAGGTAAGAACCTGTCCAGACCACGACAATCACCACCAACACGGCCTCAGCAGCGATTCCTGCTGAAAACCCCTCAAACCCTGCGGCCTTAAATAGCCAAAATCCAACACCCCCAGCGAGTAAGAGACCTAAACCAAGCTTGAGAACACCGGCACGCGTCAAAGACTTAAACCTCCCCTTGACCGCTGAGGCGGAGATTGAGGAATGGTGCGAACACAATCATTCCTGGAAAGAAGAAAAACACCAGCCCATACACAGAGAAGCGCTCAATCTTCCCCATGACATGCCAGCGCCGATTCATCCAAAAGAAGAGTGCAAGTGGCATCACGACTAGGTAGAGGCCACCCAAAGCCGCATAGCCACCGATCACAAGCAGCGTGTCTGACGAGACCGAAGACAGGAGATTATCGATGGACACAGAAGACGACCTGATTGGGGTGAATCTAAGATGTCGGAGCGAGCCTGCATGGCACGCGGGGGCGTGGCGGAATCGGTAGACGCACGCGACTTAAAATCGTTTGGGCAGAAATGTCTGTGGGGGTTCAAGTCCCCCCGCCCCCATCAGTCAAGACATGGTCGTAACAGATCACACATCTAGTTTTAAGAGCTGAAGACAGAGGGAGCCCCTCTGGACCCATTCCGTCAAAGCGTCGAACCTGTTGCAGATCCCTTAAGCCCGACCCATCAAGTCAACAGACCAAGCCAGAGACTCACCGGCATGAAAGAAGACAGGCGCCTCTTCAGAGTCGAATGCTTCGAAACCACCTTGAGGAAGAGTGAGCTGCTGGGGCACAATCTGCGGCTGACGCACCAATGCAATGGTGTCGTTGTTTAAGGGCAAGCCGTAAAAGCGCGGACCGAATTCACTCGCAAAAGCCTCTAAACGATCCAGTGCACCCTCCTGTTCAAACACAGCGGCATAGCTCTCCATGGCATGCATAGCGTTGAAAATCCCGGCACAACCGCAGGCTGACTCCTTACCCGATCGGGGATGGGGAGCTGAATCCGTCCCTAGAAAAAAGCAAGGAAGGCCGCTCGTCGCCGCCTTTACCAGGGCGCGACGATGACATTCTCTCTTGACGACTGGAAGACAATAAAAATCACTTTTCAAACCACCCACAAACATCGCATTGCGATTGAGATGGAGGTGATGGGGCGTGATTGTGGCTGCCAAACGCTGGTCTCCATTGGCGACGTAATCCACGGCCTGCTCTGTAGTGATGTGCTCTAAAACAATCCGCAATCCAGGGTGACGCTCACGCAAAGGGATGAGATGCCGTTCGATAAAAACTGCCTCCCGATCAAACACATCCACATCTGGATCGGTGACCTCTCCATGAATGAGCAAGGGCATATCGATCGCCTCCATCCTTTCCAGCAAAGGCGCAATCAACGCCAGATCGCTTACCCCAGCTGCTGAATTGGTCGTGGCATTGGCTGGGTAAAGCTTCGCTGCTGCAAACACCCCCTCAACAAAACCTCGTTCCAACTCGTTGGGGTCAAGATCATCCGTTAGGTACGCAGTCATCAATGGCGTAAACATCACGCCGTGGTTCAGCGCATCCACAATCCTCTGGCGGTAGCCACGCGCAGCTTCCACAGTTGTGATGGGTGGTCGCAAGTTCGGCATCACCACCGCCCTTCCAAAGACCCTGGCCGTTGCAAACAGCACCGCTTCCAACATGGGGCCATCTCGGAGATGGACATGCCAGTCATCCGGACGACGCATGACCAGACGATCTGAGGCCATCTAAGAGGAGAGCTCCTGTAACTGAGGCAATTGATTGACGGCATGCAACAACACCTCATAGCGATTTGCGCTGACATGGTGTTCTGGGAGGAGATCCAGAAGCTTGAGTTTTTCTAAGCGCTTGCGCGTCGCCCCAGGGAGTACAACCACATACACCAAACGGCCCACTTCAATGGCTTCTTTGATTGCATTTTCAAGTGCTAGGGATGCTGTGACACCCAGGTGAGAAACTTCACTCAGATCAAACAACACAGCCTCACATTCTTCAATCGCGTTGTGCTCTCGATTGATCGTTTTGGCAACACCAAAAATCATTGGACCGGTGAGCTGGAAGAGCAGTAATCGACCGGAAGCCCGATCAAGAAGTTCCTGCTCATAAGGTGGAAGAATCACATCATCATCAGTGGTGCTAATCGTCTTAACGCCCTTGGACTGAAGAGCAGTCATCCGCTCAATCGTTAGAACATTGGCAACAAACACACCAATAAAAACTGCCCAAATCAGATCAACAAGTACCGTGAGGCCAATCACTCCGTAAGTAATACAAGCCGCCTTCATCGACAAATGGTGCGCTCGCCTCAAAAAGCTCCAATCGATAATGTCAAAACCAACCTTCAGGGCAATACCTGCAAGCACCGCCAGGGGAATGCGCGAAGCCAAGGGTGCTGCTACCAAAATAACAAGCATCAAAATGATGGCTCTCACAATTCCCGAAAGAGCAGAACGACCGCCTGCCTGAATATTGACAACCGTTCCCATCGTGGCGCCAGCACCTGGCAAGCCGCCAAAAAGACCAGACACCAAATTTCCCAAACCCTGACCAATTAATTCTTTATTGGAATCATGTTCTGTCCTAGTCAGACTATCTGCCACAACAGAAGTAAGCAGAGCATCTATGCAACCGAGCATTCCTAATACAGCTCCATTCACCACCATTAATCGAAGCAAATCTGGAGTAATTGCCGAAAAAGTAGGAGGCTGAAAACTAGGAAAATCAGCTGAAAACTCAGGGATTCGACTTAAACCCACATTCGAAAACACTGTGAGCGAAAGAATTGTTCCCACAACAAGAGCGAGAAGCTGGGGAGGACAAAAACGCTTCCAATTTTCAGGGGTAAACCAAAGGATTAGCAGAGTAATCAGCGCTAATAAAAACTCAAGTGGTTGTGCACCAGAAATCAATTGAGGCAGGCTGGTCAGCGTCCCAATCACACCACCGGTTGGACTGCTCTGACCTAAAAATGGGGCCAACTGAAGAATGACCAGAATCACACCAATGCCAGACATAAAGCCTGAAATCACGGTGTAAGGCATCATCGTGATGTATCTGCCTAATCGACACAACCCAAAGAGGATTTGGAAAAGGCCTGCGAGCATCACCACCATGAAAGCCAGAGCTAACGCTGTGGCTCGGTCTGGGATTTGGCTGGTGAAATTGAGAATCACGGCAGTAAACACCACCGTCATCGGACCAGTGGGCTCAGAGATCAGCGTGGATGTCCCGCCAAACAGTGCCGCCACCAGGCCAATAATCACGGCACCCCAGAGGCCCGCAGCCGCACCAGCGCCAGAAGCAACTCCAAAAGCCAATGCCATCGGAAGGGCAACCACAGCTGCCGTCAGCCCACCAAAGGCATCACCTCGGAGGTTGCGGGTGCTGATGTAATTCAGGAGCACCAGGGTCTCTCCTTAGAAGTTGGATAATGCTAAGTCTATTCCCCTTTGCAGCCGTCGAGGCCAGCAGGGAAGATAGTTTCTGATAAAGCAAGGAGTCGATGCCTGACTTTCTGATCTCTACCCTCGAGCTCTTGGTGGGAATCGGACTGCTCTTCGGAGGGGGAGAATTATTCGTACAAGGTGCGGTGATTCTTGCCGTCATCCTCGGCGTCCCTCAGCTGGTCATTGGCCTGACAGTGGTTTCGCTTGGAACGAGCGCGCCAGAATTTTTCGTCAGCATCAGTTCAGTGATGCAAGGGGCTGATGCGCTCGCCGTCAGCAACGTGGTGGGAAGCAACATTTTCAATGTGTTGGTCGTGCTCGGCTGCAGCGCCCTAGTTCTTCCTCTGAGAGTCGAAAGCCGCTTGGTGAGAAGGGATGTCCCCCTTCTGCTCGCCGTGTCGGCTGCTGCTTGGGGGATGGCATCTGCAGGACGTGTGACCTGGCAATCAGGCGTTGCTCTGTTGCTGGCCCTTGTCATTAACACCGTCTGGGAGATCCGAACCGCACGGGAGGAACCAGAGGAGATGGAGCCTGCCGAACCAGAGATTGACCTAGAGACAGCTAAAGAGGGTTGGATCAAGGCCATGGTGCGCCTTGTCGTTGGCATTGTTGTTCTCGGATTTGGCGCCAATCTGCTTGTGAATGGAGCCAGTGGAGTTGCCGAGATCCTCAAGGTTCCTCAACCCATCATCGGTCTCACCATTGTTTCTGCAGGCACTTCCATGCCTGAACTGATCACTTCAGTGGTCGCAGCATTGAAAGGAAGAACGGATCTCGCAATCGGAAACGTTGTTGGCAGCTGTCTTCTCAATCTTCTTCTTGTCCTTGCTGGAGGAGCATTGGCTGCTGGATCAGACGGCTTAAGTGTGAGCCAGGATTTAATTCATGACGACATGCCAGTGATGATTCTGACAAGCCTGGCTTGCCTACCAATCTTCTGGACCAAAGGACGAATCAGCAGACTTGAAGGGGGCTTACTGGTTGGCCTTTACGTCCTGTACATCACTGACAACGTTCTTCCCCGCACAGGGCTGTCGTCATGGTCAGACGAATTTCGCCTCATCATGCTTTGCGTTGTACTGCCTGCTGTTGTCGTGCTCATCACGGTGCAGGCAGCTCGCTATTGGAGACAGCTCAAACGAAAGGGCGCATAACGTTCAACAAGGGCTTCTGCTTCTCTTCCGTTATGGAGGGATGACTGCGGAGCAAAAGCTATCCATGCTTAAAGAGCACGATCGGCATGCCGATGATTGGGCTGCTGCTCCCCCCGCTCAACGACAAGAATCTCCCCTGGCTGGATGTCATCCATCCAATCGTGGTTCATTTCGTGATTGCCATGGCGCTGATCACGGTGGTCTTTGACCTGATTGGAGTGCTCACACGGCGGCGCAACCTGTTTGAGGTGAGCTTCTGGAACTTGTTGGTGGCGACCGTGGCCATCTTTGTGGCCATCATCTTTGGGCAGATTGAAGCGGGCTTAGCCACTCCTTATGGAGCTTCAAGAGACATTTTGAATTACCACAGCACGCTTGGCTGGTCGCTCGCCGCGATTCTCAGCCTCCTGACGGGGTGGCGATACGTCGCAAGACAAAAAGACCCCACCGTGCTGCCGCGAGGATTTCTGATTATTGACGCCGTACTTGCAGTGCTGGTGTTCTGCCAGGTTTACCTAGGCGACAAACTCGTTTGGGTGTACGGCCTCCATACGGTCCCGGTGGTGGAAGCAGTCCGTAGTGGAGCACTGTCATGAATGTAATCAGCACGATTCTCTCGCCGGTAAATGAAATTGCCGACCAACTTGGGGCGAATAATCTCCCTTACTCAATCCCGATCCATCCCAATTTGGTGCACTTCACCATTGGCCTATTTGCCATCGGGATTGCCTTTGATTTTGCCGGAGCCTTTTACCCCCTAGAGAAACGAGTTTTTCGTTTCCTGGCACTACCCGCAACACGAAGCGGTTTTCACGATGTTGGCTGGTACAACGTTCTCGCTTGCAGCGTGATCACCTTTTTCACTGTTGCAGCTGGCTTTTACGAAATGCTCTTGGCCGTTCCATTGCCAGGAATTCGCAGCATCATCGGCCAAAATGCAATCGACACCATGTTGTGGCACGCGATCGGAGGGGTCGCACTGCTGCTCATCATTGTGGTGATGACCATCTGGCGGGGATTTCAAAGATTTTTATGGCGTAAAGATTACGGTCGCCAGGTGAGCTGGCTCTATCTGGGATGCGGAGCCGTAGTGCTCCTGGCCATGGGCGTGCATGGAAGCCTTGGCGCCTGGCTTGCGAGTGAATTTGGTGTTCACATCACAGCCGATCAGCTGCTTGCTTCAGGGACGGACCTAAGACAAGTATTGCCATGACATCCACAACCCCTAAACCCAAGAAAGGTCTATCGCTCAGGTTGATACTTATCTTGCTGAGTCTTGTGGGACTGAATCTGCTTGTCAGTCTTCAAATTGCACAATGGTCATTTTCGTGGCTACCTGTGGCTGCCTCTACGGCAGCTCCCTATGTTGATGGGCTCTTCTCCCTAGAAGTAGGGATGGGTGCGTTTCTATTCAACGGTTGCGTCGGCTTCATCTTGTGGTCGGTCATTGCGAATCGTGCGGAGAAATATGATGAGAGCGATGGACTTCCTATCGAAGGAAACACCAAGCTCGAAATTATCTGGACTGTCATTCCATTCATCATCGTGATGGCTCTAGCCATCTACTCCATTGATGTGAATGGAAAACTCGACACGCTGGGGCCTAAGAATAAATACGACATGGCTGTCAATCAGTCAGCAAAAACGGTTGCCAGTCTCGATGGACTGAGCGAGGTAGGTCCGATCGAAGTAATTTCAAGGCAATGGAATTGGGAATTCGTCTATCCAAATGGTGTACGAAGTTCGGAATTGCATTTACCAATCAATCAACGCGCAAATTTCTTACTCACATCAAAAGATGTAATCCACAGTTTCTACATCCCAGCATTCCGGCTCAAGCAAGACATCATTCCGGGAAGCGTCATTTCTTACAGCATCACCCCAACGAGAGAAGGCCGCTATCGCCTTCGTGATGCCCACTTCAGCGGTGCTTACTTCTCTGATAATCAAACCCATGTCATCGTCCAATCCAAAGACGATTACTCAAATTGGCTTCAATCCACAAATGAGAAGCCACTGGTTCCTGGATTGAGTCCGGGAACAGTTCAATACCAAAAAAGGCTCTCCAAAGGAAACAAAGGTTGGGCAACAGTTCCACCTGCACCACCTCCGATGGTCAACGATCCCGGCAACCCTGACGATCCCCACGAAGCCTGACACTAATGACTAGTACAAAATACGATCCACGCATCCTTAAAACACAACATCCGGTTCCTGGAGCGCCGGACAACTGGAAGAGATTTTTCACATTCAACACCGATGCCAAAGTGATCGGCATCCAGTACATGTGCCTAGCTCTGATCTTCCTTCTCATCGGTGGATTATTAGCCATGGTGATGCGCGGAGAATTGATTACACCTCCCGCCGATTTAGTGGACCCCTCTGTTTACAACGGGCTCTACACCATGCATGGAACAATCATGCTGTTTCTCTTTCTGTTTCCCGTCCTGAATGGATTCAACAATTTGTTGATTCCAACCATGATCGGCGCACCCGACATGGCCTTCCCAAAACTAAATGCAGCAGCATTTTGGTTGGTGCCAGTGTTTGCCATCGTTCTTTTGGCCAGCTTTTTTGTACCCGGTGGCCCTGCGTCCTCAGGATGGTGGTCCTATCCGCCTGTGAGCATCCAGAATCCCTTAGGCAATTTCATTAACGGTCAATTTCTATGGATCCTCGCCGTCGCTTTATCCGGTGTTTCATCGATCATGGGAGCGATTAATTTCGTTACCACAATCATTCGCATGCGAGCTCCTGGGATGGGCTATTTCCGGATGCCCGTTTTCATCTGGACTGCATGGGCTGCTCAAACGCTGCAACTGATTGGACTCCCCGCATTAACAGGTGGAGCCATCATGCTTCTATTTGATCTCAGCTTTGGAACGAGCTTCTTCCGTCCAGAAGGAGGCGGTGATCCCGTTCTCTATCAACACTTTTTCTGGTTCTATTCCCATCCAGCAGTTTATGTGATGGTGCTTCCCGTTTTCGGTATTTTTTCGGAAGTGATTACGGTTTATTCGCGCAAACCCCTCTTCGGCTACAAATTTGTTGCCCTTGCTTCATTTATCATCACTTTCTTGGGGCTCATTGTTTGGGTTCACCATATGTTCTATTCCGGAACACCACAGTGGATGCGAAACCTTTTCATGGTGACCACCATGTTGATTGCTGTTCCCACTGGGGTTAAAGTCTTTGCTTGGTTGGGAACTCTATGGGGAGGAAAAATACGGCTCAGTACACCCATGCTATTCGTGCTTGGCGGACTTATAAATTTCATCTTTGGAGGGATTACTGGGGTCATGCTTGGCACCGCACCCATTGACATCCACGTAGGCAATACTTATTTCGTTGTCGCTCATTTCCACTACATCATTTTCAATACCATTGGCTTTGGTATTTTCGCAGGAATTTACCACTGGTTTCCTAAATTTACGGGACGCATGTATTACGAAGGACTGGGCAAAGTTCACTTTGTATTGACATTTATTGGCGCCACACTGAATTGGTTGCCTTTGCATTGGGCAGGATTACTGGGCATGCCAAGACGAGTGGCTTCCTATGACCCGGAATTTGCCATCTGGAACGTGATTGCAAGCATTGGGGCATTCATGCTGGGCGTGGCCTCCATTCCCTTCATTCTCAACATTGTGAGCTCCTGGGCCAGAGGACCGAAAGCACCTGCCAATCCCTGGAATGCTATTGGCTTGGAGTGGTTGTTACCTTCCCCGCCTCCAGCCGAAAACTTCGAAGACGATGTCCCAACCGTTATCAGCGAGCCCTACGGCTATGGCTTGGGCAAACCCTTAGTCGAAGACCAAGCCTTCTACGTCCATCGCTCCATGGAGGCCTGAAGCAATGACCACAACCAATCCCGACTTACCGCTCAATCACCAACCCGGTCACATCAAGCACGATGGGCACAACCTCACAGGTTTTATCATTTTCCTGTGTTCAGAAAGTATTATTTTTCTAGCCTTTTTTATTGGCTTTGCGCTTTTAAAAACCACCGCTCCAGAGTGGCTTCCTGAAGGTGTTGAGGGGCTAGAAACACGCATGCCTTTGATCAACACAATCGTGCTGGTCAGTTCAAGCTTTGTAGCCTATTTTGCAGAGCGCTATTTGCATCAGAAAAACCTTTGGGGCTTTCGAGCCTTATGGCTCCTCACGATGGCCATGGGAGCATACTTTGTTTATGGACAATATGTGGAATGGTCCGAACTTCAATTCGGCCTTAGCAGTGGAGTCTTTGGTGGTACATTTTTTCTTTTAACAGGATTTCACGGCCTGCATGTCATAACAGGCATTCTGTTAATGGGATTGATGCTGATTCGATCTTTCAGGCCAAATAATTATGAGAAGGGGGATATGGGCGTCACATCAGTAAGTCTTTTCTGGCATTTTGTTGATGTTATTTGGATCATTCTTTACCTTTTAATTTACGTCTGGCAACGCACGACCTGATCCATCCGAGTTTTCAGATCTGATCTGCCCTCAATCTTTCCATCATGATCATCGACGACAGCCATTACGACGTGATCATCATCGGCAGTGGTGCCGGTGGTGGAACCCTTGCCGGTGCCCTGAGCCGAAAGGGTCACTCGGTGCTGATGCTTGAGCGAGGAGAGGCCATGGCTCTCGAAGATCAAAATGTGGCCGATGTGGATCTATTCCGGAAAGATCGTTATCACCCAAAAAATGAGCGCTGGTTTGGGCCTGACGGTGATCCATTCGCACCACAAACCACCTACTCCCTCGGCGGCAACACAAAAATCTGGGGTGCAGTGCTGGAGCGCATGCGCGAACAGGATTTTGATGAAGTCCCGCTGCAAGAAGGGGTTTCACCGTCCTGGCCCATCAACTACAACCAGCTCTCTCCTTATTACTCAGCAGCTGAAAAGTTGTACCGAGTGCATGGTCGCTCAGGAATCGACCCCACTGAACCAACCCGCTCTTCCCCTTTTGAGCATGAGCCAAAACCACTGGTTCCTTTTCTTGAGCCCCTACGAGAAGCGCTCAAACGCCAGGGATGTCAGCCCTATGACCTTCCGCTGAGCTGGTCCAACAGCCAGGAAGATCCAAGTGGAGATTCTCAGCTGTATGGCATCGACAATGCCGATCCTTCCAAACTGGAAATCCGAACGCAAGCCGCAGTGAAGCGTTTGCACTTAAATCCTCTCGGCAGCTGCGTAAAGGGGGTGGAAGTTGACGTAGCCGGTGAAGCCTGGCTGTTCAAGGCGGATCTCATCGTGCTGGCCGCAGGAGCCATCAACTCTCCGGCCATCCTGCTGCGATCGCATTCCAGCCATCACCCCCGAGGCCTCAGTAATGGGTCCGACCAGGTCGGTCGCAACCTGATGAATCTGCAACTCACCTCCATCCTGCAGCTCGCAACCGAACGCAACGACGGACGCTATGCCCGATCGCTTGGAATCAATGACTATTACTGGGGAGACAAAAACGTCTCGTTCCCGCTGGGCCACATTCAAGCCGCAGGAGGTGTCTTGCAGGACGCCCTATTTGCAGAGTCACCGCCAGTGCTGTCCCTTGTTACCAAAATGATTCCTGATTTTGGACTGGAGCGACTGGCGTCCCGATCGGTGGCTTGGTGGGCCATGTCTGAAGTCTTGCCCGACACCCACAACAAGGTGTGGCTAAACAACGATCAGCTCCGCATCAACTACATCCATAACAATCGCGAAGCTCATGATCGACTGGTCTATCGCTGGATTGACACCCTCAAAGCGATCGAAGCCGACCCACTCACTCGGGTGGTGAGTACCGCACCGACCCACCCAAGGGGCGAAGCACCTTTAAGCGTTGTGGGCTATGCATGCGGCACCTGTTGCATGGGCACCGATCCAGCGGCCTCTGTGGTCGACCCATCAGGGAAGTGCCATGAACTCGACAATCTTTATATCGCCGACTCAAGTGTGTTTCCTAGCTGTCCCAGCGTGGGGCCGGGTCTGACCACCATCGCCTTAGCCCTGCGATTAGCTGACACTCTCAGCCAGCGCATGACCTGACCCAACAAAAGGCTGAACGGATCAAGCCATCGTCACAAACTCCTCTGAAACCGTCGGGTGCAAGGCCATCGTGCGATCGAAATCGGCCTTGGTCGCCCCCATTCCCACGGCGATAGCAGCCATCTGGATAATTTCTGCCGCATGCTCACCAACCATGTGACATCCGAGCACCTTCCCGCTGTTCAATTCCAAGACCAACTTCAACAAGCAACGGGGACCGTGTTGAGGCAACGCCTGAGCCATGGAGCGAAAACGCGCGCGATGAACCACAACCTGATCCGCACCGAGCTGGGCAATCGCTGCCTCCTCTGATAAGCCCACTGTGGCTAGCTCCGGCTGACTGAACACAGCACTTGCAACCAAGTTGTGATTGACCTGCCGAGGAGTGCTTCCAAACACACTGTCTGCAAAAGCACGCCCCTCATCCACCGCGACAGGGGTCAAGCAAATGCGATCCGTCACATCTCCAACCGCAAAAACATGGGGAAGGTTGGTGACTTGATCGGCATCAACTGGGATTCGATGCCCCTCGACCACCACGCCAGCGGCATCGAGACCCAGGCCTGAAAGGAATGGTTGACGCCCCGTCGCCAACAGGACCCCACCACACGGCAGACGATCACCGCTCTTGGTCACGACAGTCAAATCATTTGATTGACCCTCAATCGCAGCAAGGCCTTGTCCAAAGCGCAGGTCGATGCCCTTGGACTGCATACCCTCCTGCACAACTCCTGACAGTTCGCTGTCAAACCCTCGCAAAAGCTGTTCGCCACGCACCAATTGGGTCACCGCAACACCAAGGCCTCGCAGGATGCCAGCAAATTCACATGCAATGAACCCAGCTCCCACCACTACAACCCGGTCTGGGAAACGCTGCTGCAAAAACATGTCATCGCTGATCCAAGCAAGCTCAGCCCCTGGAATGTTCGGCCGAAAAGGTCGCCCACCCACTGCAATCATCACCCGCTTGGCCTGCAGCACCTGATCGATCTCACCCTCGCGCGCCTTAGACACACCAATGCGATGCGGGTCAAGAAAACGGCCCCAACCTGTGATCAACTCCACTCCAGCTTTGGCCAAAAAATCGATATGAAGTGCATTGAGGCGATCCACCTCTTGACGCACATTGCGCAAAAGCACAGACGTATCAAACGTTGCCCCCGCAACACTCACGCCATAACTCGACGCACCCTCGAGTTGTTCGGAGAGAAGAGAGCCGTACACCAGCAGCTTTTTCGGCACGCAACCACGAATGACACAGGTACCGCCAACGCGATCTCCCTCCACAATCGCCACCTTGGCTCCATAACGGGCAGCACGTTTGGCAGCAGCTAAGCCTCCAGACCCAGCACCGAGAACCACAAGATCAAAGATTTGTTCCATGGGGTTCACTGTTTTCTCACATTTTGCCCGCTGCCTTCGATGCACGAGTACACCAACAATCAGAGCCAAGTCAGCTCAGGAGTGATCAGCGAGTCAATTCACAACTCAACCTCGGCATAGTGGATGGATGCAGCGTTGAGGCCTGCCCTCTGCATCTTCCTGATTACGCCCCAATACCTGATCACAACAAAGGTCTCAAGCTTTTTGAGGTGGCCGTTGCTGACCTTCAGCCCACACAGATGTGTGTGGGGATGGCTGAGGTATGGAACCGGCAACGTGATTTCCGTGAGGAAAGTCCCGAAGAACGTCGCCGGTATCTCAATCGCAAGCCAGTGCCATTGGTACGCAATCAGCTTGGACACCTTTGGATGGTGGATCGACATCACCGCCTCCGAGCCTTGCTCGAAATGGTTCCAACGATTACGACTTACGGCTACGTGATCGACGACCTAACCACTAGCACCAGGGAGGAGGCTCTCCAGGCTCTACACAACAAGGGTTGGCTCTATCTTCAAGACGGCAGAGGCAATGGCCCGTGGCCAGCGAAAGACCTGCCCGCCACATTGCTTGGCCTTCAGGATGATCCTTACCGCAGCCTTGTTTGGAAACTGAAGCAGGAGGGAGTGATCAAGCCACAGCCCTTGATTCCTTATCACGAGTTTCGTTGGGGCCTCTGGTTGCGAACGAGGCCCATGCCTCCTTTTAGCTCAAAACATTTGGATCCAGCCCTACCTGCAGCGCGCAGGCTCGCTCGCTCATCAGCGGCATCCCACTTGGCAGGCTGGAAAGGCAGTGATGCCTGATGATTCCTAGCGACGACGGCGAGAGTCGATTTGCAAAAGATCCTTCACCCTTTGCACCTGACTCGCTAGGTGCGGATCAGTAGCAAGCTTCTTTTCCACTTGTTCAATGGCATAAATCACGGTGGTGTGATCCTTACCTCCGAAGGTGTCGCCGATTCTCGGCAAGCTCAAATCTGTGCCTTGCCGCATCAAGAACATCCCCACCTGACGAGCCTGACTCACCGCTCGCCGTCGGCTGCTGCTGCGCATATCTTCTGCCGTGACGTCGAACACCTCAGACACCTTTTCAATCACTTGCTGCGGTGTGACATCAACACCTTGGCCACTGGGATCAAGCATCGGCGCGACCGATTCAACGGTCATCGGAATTCCTGTGATCGAAGAAAACGCAACAGCCCGAGTGAGCGCTCCCTCAAGTTCACGAATATTGGAGGTAAAGCGGCCAGAGATGTATTGAATTAAGTCGCGAGGAAGAGCAACGCGTTCTTGCTCAGCTTTTTTCTGAAGAATCGCCATTCGTGTTTCCAGATCAGGGGCCTGGATATCCGCGATTAATCCCATCGAGAAGCGAGAAATTAATCGCTCCTGCAGCCGAGGAATTTGGCTAGGAGGCCGATCACTCGCAATCACAATCTGTCGCCCTGCATCGTGCAAAGCATTGAACGTATGGAAGAACTCTTCTTGGGTGTATTCCTTGCCTTCGATGAATTGAATGTCATCAACCAAGATGAGATCCGCGGCCCGATAACGGTCTCGGAAAGCCTGCATACCGTCCTTACGAATCGCAGTAATCAGATCATTCGTAAACGTTTCCGTCGACACATAAAACACGCGCGCTTCAGGATCAATCTCTAGGCGGTAATGACCAATCGCCTGCATTAGATGGGTCTTGCCTAGGCCCACACCTCCACAGATGAATAGCGGATTGAATTCACGGCCTGGGGCCTCGGCTACTGCCAAAGCAGCCGCATGCGCCATCCGACTGTTGGGGCCAACGACAAAACGATTGAACACATAGCGCATGTTCAAGCCGGGGAGCCGACGGGGAGCGGTGCTCGGCGGGGCAGCGACTCCAGCCGTCGTTGGTGCCAAAGCCTGCTGGCTGGAAGGCGACACCCGAGCCTCGAGAGTCGACCCAGGCGCCCCATCTTCATCGTCTTGAGCAAGCACGATCACCTCGATCGGATGCCCCGTGATCTCCTGCGCCACTTCAGCAATGGTGCTGACGTAGTTCTTACGCAGCCAATTGCTAGCAAAACGATTGGGAGCCTGCAGGGTCAGCCTCCGATCTTGGAAGGAGTTACAGCGCGCAGGACGAATCCACGTTTCAAAGGTGGGCTTGCTGAGGTTGCTCTGAAGAGCGTGCTGCACCTTGTTCCAGAGCTCACTGCCCGTCAGCACCACATTCCACCTTCTGCGAATGACGAATCTACGCGCCTTATGCCGAGTGGCCCGTCTTTAATGAAACCAGTTTCAACACGTTTCTGTTCATGGCAGCTGCCGCCTCCCGCGCCCTGGCACGATCCCTGCCCTGGATCGGGATCGGAATCGGAATCGGAATCGTCAGCTTGACGATGGGAGGGTGTGGATCATCCATGCGTCAACGGCTTGGCTTAGAGCCAGAAGCGAAGGCACCCGCAACCCTTCCCGAAGTGAGTGATGGGCCTCGTTCGGCCCCTCTACAACCCGGTCGCAACGTGATCGTCCAAGCCGTTGAACGGGTTGGTCCGTCGGTCGTACGCATCGACACCGTGAAACGGGTATCCAATCCACTAGGCAACCTGTTTGGAGGTGGGCCAACCACCCAAAAACAAGCCGGTCAAGGTTCAGGATTCATCACACGCTCTGACGGCCTGATTTTCACGAATGCGCACGTGGTGGAAGGCGCGGACAAAGTGGCCGTCACCTTGCCTGACGGTCGCAGCTTCAGTGGACGCGTTCTTGGCGGCGACCCCTTAACGGATGTGGCGGTGGTGAGAGTCGTAGCTGAAAAGCTACCTGTCGCACCCCTTGGGAACTCAAACGACCTAAAACCCGGTGAATGGGCCATCGCGATCGGCAATCCGCTTGGGCTCAACAACACGGTCACAGCGGGCATCATCAGTGCTGTGGATCGGACCAATGCCGTAGGAGAAGGCCAGCGTGTCCCCTACATCCAAACCGACGCTGCAGTAAACCCAGGAAACAGCGGTGGTCCCCTCATTAACGCCGCTGGGCAAGTGATCGGCATCAACACAGCGATTCGCCAAGCACCTGGCGCAGGACTGAGTTTTGCCATCCCGATCAACTTGGCCAAGCGCATTGCCCAACAAATCATCAGCACTGGTCAGGCCTCCCACCCCTATATCGGTGTACGACTGCAGAGCCTGACCCCCCAATTGGCCAAAGAAATCAACGCCACGAGCAACCTTTGCACCGTGCCCGAGCTCAACGGCGTGCTCGTGATTGAAGTGGTGGAGGGCAGCCCCGCAGCCAAGGCTGGTATTGAGCCTTGTGATTTAATCCGCAACGTGAATGGCTCCGCCGTCAACGACCCCTCTGAAGTGCAGCTGGCCGTTGACCGAGGACAGGTGGGTCAGGTCATGCCGCTGATTGTGGAACGAGCTGGGGAACAGCAAACCCTGGATGTCACACCTGAGGAGCTACCACGCCAAAGATGATTCAATCACCCATCCCAACACTCGTTGTGATGGCTCGCTGGCCAGCTAGCGGTCGCTGCAAGCGTCGCCTGGCCGTCGACATCGGAAGCGAGCAGGCGGCCATCATTCAGCAACGCCTCACCGCCCATACCTTCGCTGTTTCTGAAGCACTCAACGAGCAGGGTGACGTGGATGTGCAGGTGGCAATGAGCGGCGTGAGTCTGCGATCAGCCCAACGCTGTCTGCCCTCCTTACCGCCCTGCACCCTCGTGGATCAGGGACGGGGATCGCTTGGGGCTCGCATGCTCCGTCAGATTCATCGCGCGCGCTTCAGGCAGCAGAACAAGCCTGTGATCGTGATCGGAACCGATCTTGCAGATCTTTGTCAAAACGATCTGCGCCATGCGATCCAAAAGCTCCAAAACCAACCCTTGGTGCTGGGCCCCTCCGCAGACGGTGGGTATTGGTTGCTGGGGCTGGGCGCTGCATTAACGCAGCAACAGCTCGATGCACTCTTTGCGGCCGTGCCATGGGGAAGCAACAAGGTGTTGGACATCACTTGCGCTCGCGCTCGGGGGCTGGGTCTCACACCCCATCTACTCAGCATGAAAAACGACATTGATTGTCTTGCTGATCTTCATTCATGGCAGCGATGAGCGCTGACCCACTCATGCTCAGCGTGGTGATTCCCTGCCTTAATGAGGCGGAGCGTCTTCCACTTCTCCTCGCTGACCTGCAGCGCTGGCCTCTTCCGATCGAGATCACGGTGGTGGATGGTGGCAGCAACGATCACAGCCATCGCATCAGCGCTCTCGCTGGTGGACGCTTCATCACGGAGCATCCACCTGGTCGAGGCAAGCAACTGGCTGCAGGTGCCCAGCACTCCATCCAGCAAAACCAAGGCAAATGGCTCCTTTTTCTCCATGCTGATAGCCGTCTGCCAAGACACTGGGGCAGCAGCGTGCTGCGTCGGATTCAGCATCCCGATGCACAACGATTCGCATGGTTTTTTGACTTACACATTCACCCCAGCACTCCAGCCCGACGCCTGCTGGAAGGGGTGATCGCTCTTCGTAGTCGCTGGTGCCAACAACCCTACGGAGATCAGGGCCTCCTGCTCCATAGGTCTCTGTATGAACGCAGTGGTGGATACGCAGCCTTGCCGTTAATGGAGGATCTTGAGTTCGTACAGCGACTTAGCCAACTCACACGCTTACGTCCCCTTGGCCTGGCGATCACCACCGATGGCCGGCGCTGGCAGCGGGGAGGCGTGCTGCGCCGCAGCCTTGAAAATGCCTGGTTGCGGCATCGCTGGCGACGTGGGGAATCTCCAGCACGCTTGGCAGCTGAGTACTACGGAAAGCCCTTTTCAACAATTCAATTGGAATACCAAAAACCACAACGGTGACCATTGGGCTCTAGGTCCCAACCAAGACGGTCATAAAAGGGCAGCACCCCTGGATCGGCGAACAGCGTGGCGCGCTCCGTTCCCATCTCTGTTAGTGCATCGAGGATGTAATCCATCAACTGACGACCAAGCCCAGCACCTTGATACAAGGGGTGAACGGCCACATCCCAAACCGTGGCTTCAAGAACACCATCTCCAGTGCAGCGTGCGAAACCCACAAGGCGTGGAATGCGTGGGTCATGGCGCCATAACCCCACCCTGAGCAAGCTGTTATCGAGGGCCTTGCGAACGCGGCGAACTGGCCTGCGACTCCACCCCACCGCCTCTAAGAGCTGTTCCAGCTCAACTAAATCCATTGGACGAGACTGGCTGAATACCAGGCTTAGCTTGGTATTGGCCGTTTCACAGATCCGAGCCTCTTTCCCGTAGGAATGCACCAAAATCTCTTGGGTGAGAGAGGGAGTACTAGTCACCCTGTCCTGCGACGATGCCTTAATCCTGACGCACCGATGACCTCTGATCTGCTGCTGATCGCCGTACACGGTTGGATGCTCAGCCGCAAGGTTTGGGCACCGTTTGAAGAAAGCTGGACACGCTTAGGCACCTCTATCCCTTTGTGGTGTCCTGATTTACCAGGATTTGGACTGGAGTCTCGCCCTCCTCAGCTTCGACCAACCTTGGCGTCCTACGGCCAATGGCTTGCGGAGCAGATTCGAGCTCAAGCCAAGGGCCACCACGTGGTGTTGATGGGTCACTCACTGGGAGGAAGCATTGCCCTGCATGCAGAAACCTATCTACGTCGACAGTGGGATCAGCCTCTCTCGGGTCTTGTGATGTTGGCGGCAGGAGGTGGGATCTACCAACCCAGACCGTTTCGACGCCTCAGGTTTGGAGGGCAATTGATTCTGAAACTCCGTCCCACCTCACTTCCAGGGCCCATCGGCCAGTTGGGGCCATTTCAAGCGGAGCAACGCGCGGCACTGGGTCTGCTGGTGAACAGCACCACACGAGGAGCTGTCAAACAGATTCCAAACCTGGTTGCAGATTTGGAGGCTAAGAACCTGTGGATTAGCGGTGAGCAGGACCGCGTGATGGAACCCGGCTATGTGCAACATCTTGCCGAATACAGCGACAAGCACTGCCTAAAAGAACTCAAACAGTGCGGACATCTGGCCATGCAGAGCCATCCCGACCTACTGGCTCAAACGATCCATCACTGGCTCATCGATCAAAGCCTGGCGAGTCCTCGCTCCTGAAGATCGGCAAGTTCGGCGTACAAACCACCACTGGCACGCAACTGAAGGTGGGTGCCCTGCTCGATCAGGCTCCCTCGACGAAGCACCAAAATCCTGTCAGCCGCCTCAACGGTGGCAAGCCGGTGGGCAATCACCACTGCCGTGCGCCTGTTGAGGAGACGATCTAGGTCCCGCTGCAGGGTGGCTTCCGTAGAAGGGTCCATAAACGCAGTCGCTTCATCCATCACCAGGACCGTTGGGTTGCGAATCGCCACCCTGGCTACGGCTAGCAGCTGTCTTTCCCCAGAGCTGAGATTCCCTCCCCGCTCTCTCAATGCGGTATCCAAACCTTCAGGCAATCGACCGAGCAGGGGATCAAGCCCTAAATCACGGCAAACCTCCTGCAGTTTCTGGTCATCGAGGGGCCGATCCAACCGCAAATTGTCGGCCACCGTTCCACTAAAGAGAAAAGTGTCTTGAAGCACCACACCCAGCTGACGACGCAGCTCTTGCAAAGGCAAGCTGCGGATGTCCTGGCCATCCAGAAGGATTCGTCCACGCTGGGGCTCATACAACCGGCAGAGGAGCCGAATCACCGTAGTCTTGCCAGATCCGGTGGGTCCAACAAGAGCAACATGCTCACCAGGTGCAATCCGGAAACTGAGATCGCGCAGGATCGGCTCATCTTTTCGGTAAGCAAAGTCCACGTCTTCAAAAATCACTTCACCACGAGCTTGTGAAGATGAAGCGTTCTGGAGGAGCGTGGGATCAACCGTTGATCCACCTGTCGAACCAAAGCTTGAACCGCTGGCAGCACCATGGTCAACAATCTCGAGAGGCTCCTCCAGGAGCTCGCCAATCCGTTCCACAGCAGTGAGTCCTCCTTGGATCTGGGTAAACCGCTCAGCCATTTGGCGAAGGGGGTCAAACAGGCGCTGTGAGTAGAGGATGAAGGTTGTGAGCGTGCCAAGGCCCATCGCTCCTGATGTGACCATCCATCCGCCAAGCGCAAGAACGAGGGCAACGGCACCTAACGACACCCACTCCAAAAAGGCAGAGATGCTGCTGTCAAAAAAAATCGTGCCATTCACTGCACTTCGATACGCCAAACCGGTTCTCTGAAACCGATCTCCGTTGACGGCTTCACGGCGAAACATCTGCACAACCTCAAGACCTTGGAGGTTCTCCTGAAAATCAGCGTTAAGTTGAGAAAGCTCCTCTCTCACACGATAGTTGGCCTTTCGATAGCGCCTCTGAAGCCAAACAATCACGAAGGTGACAGGCAGTTGGGTCACGAGCAACAACAAACCCAAACGCCACTCGATCAGCAGCATCGAAACCGCAATCACCAGCAAGCTGACGAGATCTCCGAGCACACCAACGGCACCGCTTCCAAACACCTCGGCTAATGCATCCACATCGCTGGTGAGGCGAGTCAGCAGCTTGCCCACGGGCATGCGGTCATGAAACCGCAGAGACAAACTCATCGCATGGGCAAACAAATCCTTGCGGATGCGAGCGGTGAGCCGCTGGCCGACGGCTTGAATATTGAACGACTGAACTCCCTGAAGAGCCAAGCGAACCAGAACCGATCCCAACAACATCAGGATGATCAGTCGGATCGCAACCGTGCTGTCGAGACCCTGAAAAAGAGGAATCACCGACTCGTTGGCGGCCCCTCCAACACGGCGCAAAACGGCAATCGCCTGCCCAACCAACAGCGGCTGAATCGCGCCGGCAACAGCCACTGGAATGAGCAGCACCAACGTGAGCGTGAGTCGTCGTCGATCTCGACCTAAGTAACGACCAAGCCGCTTAACCCGCTGAAAATCGGAACCAGCCATCAGCTGGTCACCTTGGACACTGGTGTTGTAGATCGCATCGCCTCAACGATCTGGCGCAGATCGCCTTGATCAAGGCGCAATGACAGGGGGTGGCCCACCAAACGAGCCGTCGTAAGGAAAAGATCTTCGATTGCAACTAACCCGTTATCGCGGAGCGTCCTGCCCGTAGCCACCAAATCAACAATCGCTTCAGCGATCCCGGTAATCGGACCTAGCTCCACCGAACCCGTGAGGTGGACAAGTTCCACAGGCAAATCGATGGCATCGAAGTAGTCGCGTGCACAGCGGGTGAATTTGCTTGCCACTCGGCAATGGGGAGGAAGATCCGTCGCCCGCTGATATCCACTGCTGGCCTTCACAGCCACTGCCATACGGCACCCTCCAAAGCCCAGGTCAACCAATTGCGCGACAGGCATCTGGTGCTCCCGCAAAACGTCGTACCCAACCACTCCAAGTTGAGCTTGCCCATAGGCCACGTAGACAGGAACATCTCCGTTCCTCACAAGCAAAGCTCTGGCTCGACCACATGCAGATGGAACCATCAGTTGCCTGTTATCGGGGTCGAGAACTGCAGAAAAGTCGAGCCCGGCCGCCGCAAATCGGGCCACTGAATCTTTCAGAAGTGCTCCCTTGGCTAGGGCAACAGTGATCATGGAATCAAGCGTTGAGCAGAACTTTAACGATGGCGATGGCCTCCACGATTGATGGCATCCACCCAGTAGCCGTCCTCAGCGACAACATCGTCTGGGTTTGGGTGCATGGCAATCAGGCCATCGTCATCGATCCTGCCGTCTCTGAACCCATCATCGACTGGCTCGACACGCGTGGGCTGCAGCTCGTCGCAGTGCTTCAGACCCATCACCACTCCGACCATATCGGCGGCACCCCTGGACTTCTTCAACGCTGGTCATCAGCTGAAGTCGTGGCCGCTGCGGACGACCTAGAGCGCATCCCATTTCAAACGCTGTCCGTCCACGACGGTGACGCCATTGAGCTCCTGGGCAGGCCCGTAAGGGTTATGGATGTGCATGCCCATACCCGAGCTCACATTGCTTACTGGTTGCCAGAGGGAGCGTCCTCAACCTCTCAGACCAGTGCGTTGTTCTGCGGCGACACCATGTTCAGCGGCGGATGTGGACGGCTCTTTGAGGGAACCCCTGCAGACATGCACCGCGCTCTGCAAAGGCTGGGGTCCCTGCCCCCAGACACCTTGGTCTGCTGCGCTCACGAATACACCGAGGGAAATCTTCGCTGGGCCGCGCAACAGGTGCCTAACGATGCCCTCATCACAAACCGACTGCAGGAGGTTCAGGCGAAACGTCGGTCAGGTTCCCTAACCCTTCCCAGCAGCATTGCCGAGGAGTGGCGCTCCAATTTGTTCTTACGGGCGACCAGCGCCGAACAATTGGGACGTCTGCGTCAACACAAAGACAATTGGAGAGGTTGATCACATCAATTCAAAACTTGAAGTGATAGGCACTGAGGATGGAGCAGAACCTCACTGTTTTGTTGCAAAGAAAGCTTGCAGCGCAATCCCCTCTGATGGTCTTCAGCAAGAGGCCTGATGAGCCGCAACTGCTGATCTCCAATCTGAATGCGATACAGCCAGGAGCGACCCAAAAACTCCCGCCCCATCACATAGGCATCTCCTGCAGGATCAGGAGCCAAATCGATCAATGCCGGATCAACTAAAACGGTGGCGTCATCAGGAAGCGCCATAGACCGCTGCCCTTCTGGAATCTCCAGATCACCAAGCAAACAACGGCACAACGACGTGGATCCGTCCCTCCAAACCGGAAGCACATTGCGTTGAAGCACAAACCGGCCCACAAAGGGTGTTGCCGGGACTTCCACGAGCTCACGGGGAGTAGCGCATTGATGAAGTTGACCGTCACGAAGAATGGCAACCCGCCCGCAGATAGCAAGGGCCTCCTCCGGGTCGTGGGTCACCAACAAACCGCTGGCCCCGCACGCACTGAGCACTCCGGGTAGCTCACTGCGCAAGCGCAAACGCACTTCAACATCAAGGTTGGAGAAGGGTTCGTCCAGCAACAAAACAGAGGGCGCAGGCGCGAGAGCCCTTGCGAGAGCCAAACGCTGACGTTGCCCCCCCGATAATTCATGCGGGTAGCGTCCTTTGAGATCGGTCAGCCCCAAAAGTTCGAGCAACCATGAGGCACGGCTGGTGTCCTGTCCACGACGAAGGCCAAAGCATGTGTTCTCCCAAGCGTTGAGATGGGGAAAGAGGGCGTAGTCCTGAAAGACCATGCCCACGCCACGGCGCTCTGGAGCGAGGCGCAAGCGCGACGACGCGACGTCATTCCCATGCAGTCGAACCACGCCCTTGCTGGGATGTTCAAAACCAGCGATCAAACGCAAAAGCGTGGTTTTTCCGCAGCCTGATGGCCCCAGCAAACCCACAAGCTCACCCGTCTTCAACTGAAGATTGATGTCTTTCAAAATCCAAGCTTCATCTGCACCGCCGTAGCGGTGCCAGAGACCCTCAAGCTCAACCGGCCACGACTCCATCAACACGGAACGCGAAAATGAGATTTCATTCTGAGCCGTAACCATGTCATCCACCCCACTTAAGGCTGTCATCACCCAAGAGGCACCAGCTCCAGTGGGGCCTTACAACCAGGCTGTGATCGCCGGTGGTTGGCTGTATTGCTCCGGACAAATTCCGCTTGATCCTGCAACTGGAGCGATGGTGGGAGACGGAAATGTGGAGGCTGAGACCCGCCAAGTGCTGAGAAACTTAAAAGCTGTACTTCAAGAGGCCGGCACCGACCCCTCAAAAGTCGTTCGCACCACAGTATTTCTGGTGGATCTTGGTGATTTTCAAGCCGTCAATGCCATTTATGCCGAGGTATTTGGTGATGGAGTTAGCCCTGCCAGAGCTTGCGTGCAGGTTGCAGCATTGCCAAAAGGCTCAAAAGTAGAAATTGATTGCATTGCCTGGTTGAACTGAGCATGGAATGGGCTCTCCACAAGAGGGGGGGCCCACGGTTTCTTAGGTTGAGACGATGCTGAGAGACCCCATGGCCCAAGCCAAGCTGACCATTGGCGAACTCGAAGCGGGCTACCCCCTGTACTGCAAAGCCCTCCGGAGACTTCTCAAAGAGGGGCGAAGCATTAAGGACATTGAACGAACCGTGTGCTGGGGGCACCTGGAAACACTGAATCGCTGCCTTCCAGGTCGCTACAAAGCACCGTCCTATTTGTTGGCATTGATTCGGCGGGATCTGGATCAACCCAAGCACTGACGGCTCAAGGAGAACCCGAAATCTTTGTCAAGGGCTGAGAAGGATCGCGACCCTCAATTTCACCCTGGAACACGCGACTTGCAAAAACATCTTCTGCTTCGATGGTGGTCAGATCATCACGACTAAGAGATTGATCGAGGCGAGAAAATAACCGATTCGCTTGACGAAGCCTCAGACGATCAAGGGCATTCCGAATGGAACGAGCATTCGCAAAGTGTGGCAACTGACATCTCCTCTTGATGTAAAGGCTGAAGGCATCATGCGCTGATTCGCTGAAGTGGTAATCCTGCTGAGTGAGCAACAACAGGGCAATCGCCATGAGCTCATCTTCGCTGTAATCAGGAAAGTCGATGTGATGAGCCACTCGCGAGGAAAGCCCCGAATTGGATTGGTAAAAACTGGCCATACGATCCTTATAACCAGCAAAAATCACCACAAAGTCTGATCGCTGATTCTCCATATCTTGCAAGAGTATTTCAATCGCTTCGGCCCCATAGTCACGTTCGTTATCAGACTTATAGAGATAATAGGCTTCATCAATGAATAGAACACCACCCAGAGAACGCTTGATCATCTCACGCGTTTTAGGAGCAGTATGACCAACATATTGACCCACGAGATCATCTCGAGTCACGGTGACAACATGTCCCTTTCGCAAATAGCCAAGCCGATAAAGAATTTGCGAAATTCGTTTAGCGACCGTGGTCTTCCCCGTCCCTGGTCTTCCAGTAAACGACATATGTAGTCCGGGAGCAGTGCTTTGCAAATCCAACTGTTGACGGGCACGATCCACCAAAAGCAAAGCCGCGATTTCACGAATGCGCGTCTTCACTGGCAGCAAACCAATGAGCTCCTGGTCAAGCTGGTCAAGAACCTCCGCAACGCCTGACTCGGCATAAGCAGCCGCCAGATCAACAGAAGAGGGCATCAATCTCTAAAGCGAAGCTACGATCATCATCGCTGAGCTGACTATCATCGCCCTCAGCCTCTGGGCGCAGAGTGATGTTCACATAGGTTCGGCCAAAACTAATATCAGGAAATCTCTGTTTCGCTTCGCTGAAATCGCCGAGACGATCAAGAAAATCACGTGTGTCACTGTAGCTTTCAAACTCAAATCGGCGCTCGAGGCAAACTGGCCTTTTGCGCTCATGCCATTGGTCCATAAGACAATCCCTTCATCACCTACAAACCTAGTAGAGAGCGGTCCGATAACCTAACAAATAAATCTTAAAGTTCAACCGACACTCAAAGAGAAAACCAAACGGCTCATCGAACAGAAAAACTGCATAACACAGAAAACAAGAGGAAGACAGGATAAAAATAAACAATCAATCAGAGTTCAAGCACAGTGGCCAGAAAAAAGACAAACACACGGCGCAAGAGAGATGACTATGAAAATCACACCTCACTGCAAAAAAGCAGAATAATCCAACAGCTTGCAAACTTAAAATAGATACACAGCAACGACAATTATGATACAGAATATAAGACACAAGCAAACAGAATTGATGTTGTCAAACCATAAGGTTGTAAAAAATTGGAAATGGAAAACTTAGAAGCATTTCGACAAGCACTCGAGAATCGTCATCGAAAAAACGATGCAAGTCAAGCAATCAATTTAGTAGCCATCAACCTTACAAAGGCAAAATCAGAGTTAAGCCATGCAACCACATCTCTTGCTGAGCTGATGGATATTGCAGATGAGCAAAACTGTAAATCATGCCTTGTATTTCTTGCGGAACTCAGAGCAACAGCAATTTCTGCCTACAACACGATTAATTCAGCAGAAAAAGAACTACAAAACAGAGGCGGCTGTCAGAGCAGCGGAACCTAAGCAAAACCAAGGAAAGGAAACAAATCCATGAAAGAAAAACACATCAGTCTTCTTGAATCATTCATTGAGACCATTGAGTCAAGCAGAATCAATCGGGAGCGCTGGCTTAAAAAGGTTGGACAGAACGGGCTTGAACAAACGCTCGGAGAATACAATGAGTCCATACAAATTAATCCAATAGAAGTATCGTATGATCACAAAACAAGAATGCAATGAACCTGTAAAATCATAAGAATAAACAGCAAACAACATTCAATCGCACAAATCGGGAAGACAAAAACATTGAGAATAGATGCGTCAACGATAACGTCATGGCTTACACCATTTTTTTTGCAACCTCCACAGGAAAGACTGAGGATGTTGCCGACAAACTCAAAGAGCTATTACCAGGTACAGAAAGCAAAGATGTAGACAGCATCGGATCTGCAGCAGAACTGGCTGAAGCAGAGGCACTCATTTGCTGTGTTCCTACATGGAATACAGGGGCAGATGAAGGTCGCTCTGGTACTGCCTGGGATACTTATGCCGAAGAAATACCAAGCATGGATTTCAGCGGAAAATCAGTAGCAATTTTAGGCCTTGGAGATTCATCTTCCTATTCAGATTACTTCTGTGATGCAATGGAAGAGTTATATACTGCCTTCCTACAAGCCGGTGCAAAACTAATTGGAAAAGTACCAACAGACAGCTATACATTTGCAGAATCAAAAAGTGTGATTGACGGAAAATTTTGCGGCTTAGCAATTGACGAAGATAATGAGTCTGATTTAACAGATCAACGCCTAAGTGACTGGGTCAAACAAATAAATTTAGAAGCATAAAAGCCAAAACAAAAGGCGCCCACAATGAGCGCCTTTTGTCTGTCATTTGTGGACCCAATCAACACGAAACTCAGTTCTAGAGTTTAGATATTTATCAATTGACATTGCAGCTATACAACCATCTGAGCACGCAACAACAGCCTGCTTAAAAGGGGTATTACGAATGTCACCTATAGCCCAAACACCTGGAACAGAAGTCATCATATTGTCATCCACATCAACTCCACCATCGGCACGAAGTGGAATAAGTCCATGAAGGAAATCGGTGATCGGAAGCGTACCTGTAGAGTATAAAAAAGCTCCGGTAACATCCAAAGTAAAAGTTACCTTGTCTTTCATGGATTGAACTTTTGCAAAATTCAATCCAGCATCATTCCCGTGAATAGATAATAACTTAGTGCGTTCCCATTGCTTGACATTGGGAAGATCAGTGAGTAATTCAACCCGATTCGTAGATCGACTTGGTTTACCACTGGTAACCCAATGAACAGTGTTGGCGAATTTAGTAAGAACAAGTGCCTCATCAACGGCTTCTTGATTTGAACCATAAACCAAGACATCCTCATTGCGATAAAAAGCGGCATCACAGGTTGCACAGTAACTAACACCGCGACCTAAAAACTCTTTTTCACCGGGAAGAGTCGATGTCCGACCCATCGCGCCAGTCGCTAAAACGATCGTACGAGAACGGAAGACACCTTCCGGTGTATAAACAAGTTTATGCTCTCCAGACAAATCCAGACTAAAAACCTGAGCTCGTATATAGTTTGTTCCATAAGAAGTAGCTTGATCTCTCATCATATCAAGCAGATCAGACCCAGAAATCTCATTAGAGACACCCGGATAATTAGCAATTTTATGGGTAATAGCTAAAGCCCCTACAGATTTATTTTTGTCTAAGATATAGGTCTTCAAGGATGACCTTGATGTGTAAAGAGCACAAGAACAACCAGCCGGACCACCACCAATAATCAAAACATCGGTATCAATAAACTCTGTCATGTTGAAATCTTTCTCGAAAGTGAACTATGAAATTGACTAGGGAAAACAGGTGAAAAAGAAGTTGGAATCATCTCAAGAAAAGAGTTGATCAAGCTTCCATACAGCCTGGGCTGAGTAAAGTGAGAAAAATGATGTCCCCCTGGCAATGAATAGAAGCGATCACCATTCTTCAAATGAGGCTGCCAACGCAAAGAAGAATTCTGATCCACTACAAAATCATCAGAACCATTAATGACCGACATGGGTATGTCAATCGAAGAAAGGTTAGGAAGAAGAGAATGAGAAGCAATTGAACCAGGTATGAAATCAGAATCAAGACATTTTTCAAAAAAACCAGAAAGAGCTAAATTAGTTTGATTGAATTGTTTATCGAACAAAAGTGGCACAATATGGGACAAAATAGAAGATCTTGAGCAGGGTAATTTTCGTCTCATTTCCAAGTAATGACTCGACCATTGATTAGTAGAGATTGGGTCTACAGAAATCAAGGTGAGAGACCCAAATAATGTTGGGAATTGACGCGCAAATAACGAAGCAATAGTGCCACTAAGCCCATGTGCTACAACATGAGGGGGTGAATCTAATTCATCAACAGTTTCCCTAAGAAAATCAAAAATTGTTGACAATGAACAGATCTCATCAAGATCATGCTGAAAAGACCAACGGCGTACATGCCTTGACTGACTTAAAATGCAAGCAAGCTTCTTATTAAAGCAAAAAACAGAAGGCTGCAAATCAATCCAAAAAATTGATGACATGCGTTAATGATGCTTTTACAATAATGCCGTAATAGCGGCTATGACTCGAGTGAAGAGGCACCGAAATAAGGTTAATATGTTACAAAGGAATCAGGCGAATGATCACCATTCATCACAGGAATAACTTGAATGACTCCTTGCCTTACCTTTAATTCTAATGTAGAAATTAATCGATATTCAGCATTGTCCGCTGTTTTCTTTAAAAAAGAAAGCGCATTCAATGCAGAGAGAGGAATCACCATAGAAGTGACTGCTTCAAGATAGATTGCAACAATAGATGAAATTTTCATGGAATAGAAGCAGGAGAGGGGGCGTAATTAGAAGCCAATGAAATAGTGAGTCAATTAGAAGTGATCGCAGAAAGAAGGCATCACCAAAGTTCTTCTTCACAATCAGTCTTGACGATCAAATCAGAAGTGGCATATGATACACATAAGAGTGCATATTTATCTTTAATTTGTTCCTCGTCTAGAAAACTTTGATCACTCTGATCTAATGTTCCTTGAATCAACCGGCCTACGCATGAACTACATGCGCCAGCGCGACATGAGTACGACATATCAATACCCGCTTGCTCTGCAGCATCCAGAATATATTCATCATCAGGACATTGAAATGACACCTCTCCTTGAGGAGTCATTAGCTGAACATTAAAAAATGTCATCACAAGAATAGTCCAACAATTACTTTATTACATTCATCAATGAATTCGAAACAACGATTGGCCCATAATGTATCATAAAGCACTTCTAGCTCAACAACGGTAACAGTCAGTCCGACAATTAGACGCCCTATTCCTCCTTAAAAGGTGCTCAAAGAGATTAATCTGATAGAACGGAGAAGATCATCCTATCAATCAGAAATGGATCTGATTGATAGCCTTGAGGAGTAAATTAAATCACTATGAAAGAAGAAAGATTCTCTCGTTTTCTTGGTTCAGCCAGCGGATGGAGATCCAAGCGCCTAAGGCTTGCAATCGCCCTAAGGAAGCAAGGATGGTCATATCAGCAAATAGGAGATCACCTAAGTACAACCCCACGCTCGATAGGAAGAGATATCAAGTGCTTTGTTATTAAATCAAAAGAGAAGCTGGCCCTACAAATCCAAGCCACGTGAAAGCCTTAAAGTCAAAGCAATTCCCAACAAAAATACAAAGTCTTGTCATCCATCAGAGACGGGAGGATTAGATACTTTTTTTCTGGACTTTTTTATTCATATCAGAATAAAGCTTATTCAATTGAGCATGATCCTCTGATGTTGTGCGATTGATCCAATCTTCAAGGATCTGAGCAGACTCATCAAATCTAGATAAAAATGCAGCATCATCATAAATTCTCATCAAATGGCAATCAGCTATTTAGCAATCATCAACCACTTAAAAGCGAACATACATGCAAATGTTCCACAATGACTGCATTCTTTGATACGGAGAGTACAACGAAATGTAAGATTTAAAAATCAGCATCCCATGCTTTTAGGGTATTCACAGCAGATGATCTCTTTACATAATATTGATTAGAGAAGAGCTCCTCGCTGACATCCCATCAACCGCTCAGACCATGATTCAGCGTAAGCACGATTGGCTTGTTGCTGATCAGCATCTGTCGTATCAAGGGGATGAGGCATGGTGCCTGAGATCGCACCATTCGTGACACAAAACATCGATTTTTGAAAACTGATGCAGATCTGAACATGAACATCATGCATGCCCCTGCCATGCGACATGTACCAATCACTGAGCTCCTCAGGAAGATTTCGGTACATGTCTTGCATGCACAAACTTGGAGGAATCCCCGCTCCCATGCTCGGGATGGGATCTGCGTACAAGGCTCCGTACTTGAAATCGCCGATGTCAGCTGAAATCTGTCGCGCCTGAGCGTTGTAGGACACAGTCCCAAGGAAGGGCATACCCCTAAAAAAGACAGCCTCCACGTAAGGCACCGCCACATCAACCAAAAATGTCAGTCCTGCCTCTGGTGGTAGAACCCAAACCTCTTCATTCCCCACCGTGACTTTGTAAGTCATCGGATCTCCAGCGGCAGCAACTAAACCATCTCTGATGTGATGAACAGCATCATTAACAGACACAATTTCACCATTGCGATATTTACGAGACAGGTCAAGGAAGAGGTCACTCATCACCCGCCAAAACAGACCAAGGGCATAAATGGTGGCCATCGATCGAATGGCCTCAGGCGCAAAGCCTGGATAAAGCCGATGCACCAATGCCAACAATGGATCCCTGCGACTTCGCAAAGCAATGATTTTCTGACAGGTCTCCAGAAAAGGCTCGGAATCGAAATAAGCATCCATTCCGCCAGTACCGTGCCAAAACATTGCTTTCTGGCAATACTCGGCATACTCAAAGTTGATGCGATCACCGCGAAGGTGCTGCCATAAGCGTTCAACACTGAAACCCTCGTGAAAGAATCGCATCACTGGAAATGGATTCAAAAGCTGAGTTTCGCCCTGATTCACAAGGTTGCGGCTGTAGGCATCAAGAACGATCCCGTAGCTATCGAGAACATTAACAATCTGGAGAAGATGATCAGGCGTATCAGCCAATAAAGGTTGGTCAGAAAGCAAGCGACGAATCAGCTCTTCACGATCAGGGAGGGTGGGAATTGTTGGGACATCAGTGATCTTGGAAGCAGTCATGAAAGTCCTCCTGTGATGGGTAAGAGCGCTAATTCGCTGAGACCTGTTGTTGCCGCCTGACTCATTCCAACCAAAAGATCTGGAGCAAGACCCAGGAGCAGCACGATGAAGGACAGTGCAATCGCCGGAAGCTGCTCATGGAGCGGCACAACGGAAAGAATGGTGGGATTAGAGACTCGGCCTGCAGCAATAGCCAAGCGTCCAAAGAAGGCTCGATTCACAAGCAACAAGAAATACACAGCTGTCAAACCTGACCCCACCATGCAAAGCAAAGTGGCGATTGGAAAGGGCTGAAGACTTCCTCTGAAAACAAGGAATTCAGATATAAAACCTGCCATGCCTGGGATTCCAGCACTTGCCATCACACCCACAATCATCAGGGTTCCAGTGAGGGGTAAGCCACGCTGAGGATTAAGGAGTCCCCGAAGAACATTCAGATCTCTTGTGCCTGTTCGTTCATAAACAACACCTACAGCGAGAAAAAGGATCGCTGAAATCAAACCGTGGCTCACCATTTGGAAGAGCGCACCGATCAAACCCAATGGCGTTGCAGCGGCAGCAGCAAGCAAGACGTATCCCATATGTCCCACAGAGCTGTAAGCCACCATGCGCTTCATATCCGATTGAGCAATTGCAGCTAAGGAGCCATACAGCACAGAAATCGCTGCCCAGAGAGCCAACCAGGGGGCTGCAACCTCCCAAGCCTCAGGGAAGAGACCCAGACAAAACCGCAACAACCCATAGGTCCCGAGCTTGAGGAGAACTCCTGCCAAAAGAACCGACACTGGAGTTGACGCTTCAGTGTGAGCATCAGGAAGCCAGGTGTGAAATGGAAAGAGAGGGATCTTGATCCCAAACCCGATCAACAGTGCCCCCATCAGCAACAATTGTGAGGTGAGACCCATCTCTCCCGACAAGATCGGTCGGATTCCAAAATCAACGCTTCCAGTGACGAGTGCAATCCCAAGGAATGCTCCCAAAATCAAGATCCCAGAAACTGCAGTAACAATCAGAAACTTCGTGGACGCATAGGCTCGATTGGCACCACCCCAGATCGCGATCAAGAGCCAAAGCGGGATGAGTTCAAGCTCATAAAACAAGAAAAAGAGCAAAAGATTTTGAGCTAAAAAGGCTCCATTGACAGCGCCACTGATGATTAATAAAAGCGCAAAATAAATTCTTGGACGATTCTCAATCTTTCTCGATGCCACAGCTGCCACAAGACAGAGCACTGCATTCATCAAAACTAAAGGTAGGGAAATTCCATCGATCG
Source organism: Synechococcus sp. MVIR-18-1 (assembly GCF_014279835.1). Lineage (NCBI taxonomy): Bacteria > Bacillati > Cyanobacteriota > Cyanophyceae > Synechococcales > Synechococcaceae > Synechococcus > Synechococcus sp. MVIR-18-1. The sequence goes on from NZ_CP047942.1 coordinate 1,654,578, forward strand.
CCAGGGAATAGTCGAGCCCAACACTGGGAAGCCACGGCAATTGCTCCTGAAGCTGCAAGCCAGGGTTGCTCGGATCAAACCAGAACAGCACCGCAAAACTGGCAAGGCATTGAACGGAAAGGATGACCAGGGTCAGACGTCTTAGTTGAGCTGGCGTTGATCCTTGAGGCCATAGGGACAGCAACAGAGCCCCGAGGAAAGGAATAACAAGTAGCAGGGTAAGAATCATCATTAATTCAGTTCAGCCACCAGCTCAGTGATGACAAAAGCAACACGATCGCCGCGATGACCGTTAAAAGATAGCTTTGGCTTCGACCACTAATGCTCAACTTCAAGCCTTCAGCACTCTGAAGTGAGAATCGAGCAAGTCCATGGAGAACTCCATCAACAACATTTCGATCGAAGCTATAAGCAAGCTTTGAGAATAAGGCCACTACATTAACGATCGTCAAGCGATAGAACCTCTCTGTATAAAAATCATTTTCAAGAAGGTCCTGGATCCAACGCAGCACGGGATTGAGAGATCGAGACCAGGCTTTGTTGAGGGGGATGAAAGCTCCTACCAACAAGCCAATCAAACCACTCCCCACCACAACACCAGCAGCCCACAGAGGGAACGCAAGCAAACCATCCAGAGACTCCAGGCGAATCAACAACAGCGGAGTTAAGACAACGATGACGGCAAGAGACACCATCGGGAAGGCCATCTGCCAGTTCACCTCTGCCGCTCGACGCGTCTTTGTTAGGGAGCGGCCAAGAAAAACCTGTCGGTAAATCCTGGTGAGATTGAGGGCGGTTAGCGCATTGGTGAGAAGGAAAACTGGTACAAAAATCACTGAGCGAGCTCCCACTAACTCAACGGCTTGCGCCAGGCAAAGGAATCCCCCAAGGGGGAGAAGACCCACAAGCCCCGCACTTCCCACCAAATAAGAACCAGTTGTGGCAGGCATTCTCCCGCCAAGGCCACCAAGCTCAGTGATGTCCTGGCAATTCGTGGAAGCAATCACGCCACCCACACTCATCGAAAGCAGTGCCTTCGAGACAGCATGGGCAAACAGGAGCAGCAGGGCCAGTACGGGCACCTGCAAAGAAATCGCGATGAAAACAAGCCCGAGATAAGCAGTTGTGGAATACGACAGCGTGCGTTTGATATCCACCTGAGCAATCGAGACCAGAGACCCCCCAATCGCACTAATCGTTCCAATCACCTGGAGAACAACGAGTGTGACGGGCGCGTTCTGCAGCAGAGGCATCACCTTCAGCAAAACAAGAGCACCGCAGGTCACAACCACAGAGTTCCGAAGAATCGAGGCTGGGTTAGGACCTTCCATGGCTTCATCAAGCCAGAGATGCATTGGGAATTGGGCGCACTTACCCGTTGGGCCAGCAATCAGGCCTAGCCCGAGCAATGTTGCCGCAAGTGGACTGATTGTGTCTGCAGCAGACCAGGCATAGAGGTCGTCAAAGCTGGTGACACCCGACCACGTTGCTAGGGCAACCATCCCCATCAAGAGCATCACATCACCAACGCGCTTGGTGAGGAATGCATCCCTTGCTGCAGTCACCACGAGGGGTTGGGCGTACCAGAACCCCACCAAGAGGTAGGTCGAGAGCGTGAGCATTTCCAGCAGGAAATAGCTCTGGAACAAGGAGTCGCTCAAAACAACCCCGGACATCGCCCCCTCGAAGAAGCCCAGCAATGCAAAGAACCTGGCTAACGCCCACTCCTTATCGAGATAGCCAAGGGAATACAACTGAGAGAAGAAACTCAAACCAGTGATCAGCTCAAGAGCAGACACATTGGTGAGAGAGAGGCTGAAGCTGATCTCAAGATTGAGATCAGCCACGTTGAGCCATGGAAACGTCAGAAGGGTGGGTCCACCTGCCATAACGTCGCGCAGCACAAGGCTTCCATGGATGAAAGCAAGCAATGTGAGCAGGATGTTGAGGTAGGCCGCAGGGCGATGGGAATCACGACGAAAGACCCCCAAAGCCCAAGGCAGTGAAACCAACATCCCGGCGAACCCATAGAGCGGGATCAACCAGGCGGTTTGCAGAGGCAGCGTTGCAGCTGAAATCAAGAGAAACGGGGCGGTTGCGCCGTTGAAGAGGAATGTTGGGCCGGGAATCTAAACGGAGTTGAACAGAGGTGACGTATTGCTCACATCCGCCGCGTCACGTTCGTACATGAGAGAGCTGGTTCCACTTCATCGTGAGGACGAGCAATGATGTGTGCCGCAACAAGGCCGTCTCCAACCCGTTCACAGGCATCAGCACCTGCGCGCACGGCAGCATTCACCGCTCCGGTCTCTCCACGCACCATCACCGTGACGTATCCACCGCCGACGTATTCACGACTGATCAGCTGCACCTCTGCAGCTTTCGTCATTGCATCAGCTGCCTCAATGGCAGGCACCATGCCTCTGGTCTCAATCATGCCAAGGGCGATACCAAACGGACGTCTCGGAGAAGGGCTCGCAGAAGCCTGAAGGGAGGACCCTTTTCCACTGCCTCCACTTGGTGGTGTCCGTCGGGAGGTGCTGCGAGCAGGGGAGCTCGCTACAGGAGCAGAAGCGCTCTCGACAGGCTTCACATCAACGGTGGCTTTCGCAGCGGCTGAAGTGGGGGTAGCGGCTTTATTCGTTGGGGTTGATGCGGCGGAGTCGGCGCTGGAACGACGACGGGGTGAAGGGGTGGCCATTGGACGGATTGGGTTGAGGTGGGACGGAGAGCAGAACGTGAATTAGTTATCCATCTGGCATCCAGTGGTCGATGATTCCACCGATGGTGAGATCTGTGAGCACCGTGTTGTCAGGACAGGCATGTCGTGCGGCAGAACCACTAGCGGTAAAAACCCAATTGCCTTCTCGAGCGCCAACAGGATCGACAGCAACGAGTTGTTTGCCCTTGTTGTTTTTCAGAATTCGCAGGTGCATATGGTCCAAACCTCCGACGCGGAAGGTACAGACAAGAGTCCCCATCACCTGCATGATTTCCACTAGCTCTTCGCCCCCTTCAATGGAGACGATGGCTTCGGTGGATCGGGATCCCAATGGTCAATGATCCCAACAATGGTGAGATCGCTTGGATACGACTTACTTCCTGCAGCTTCCCTAGCGGCAGAGCTACTGACACAAATCACCCAATCGCCTGGCTTCGCGCCAACAGCATCAACGGCAACCTTTTGGGTGCTGCCGTCTAGAACAACCTGAAGGTGCTTGTGTTCGAAATCAGGAATGCGATTGGTAGAAACCAGTGGCTTAATAACCTTGACGATAAGCATGATCAGTGAGCCTCCTGAACATCTGGATCGAGTGTGGACCCTACAACTTCTGCTGGAGAAGTTTGACTTCGATCTCGGATGGTTAAACAGGTATGAATTAAACCATCACCAACGAGATCTGGGTATCGATTCGCAATAGCCGAATCCACTCTCTGACAATCTGAAATCGCTCGTTCACGCGCACCCGGTACTGAACTGGAGTAATCAAAACGGATTACAACGGGGATAGGTAGATCATGCAAAACATTTAAACCTTTGAAAATTTTCACGCCAACGTCCAAATCTGGAGCCCCTTCTTCGACGGTATCTAGGTGGGCAAAATAAGTGAGATTTCGTAAATGAACTTCTTTAAAACCGATTCCTACACCAATAAAACGTTCCGCATGGCCAGCATCTGGATAGGGACCACCATGAAGCTCAGATACATAATCAATTTGAGAAATATTATTGGCCAATAAGCGAGACAATAAAGACACCATTCCCGAGTCCATCGCCCCGGGAGCACCAGATTCAACAGCTTCAGCGATTTGAATCAAGGCTTGATCGGGAGACATCGTTGACGTTGCCTCATACAGATCTTGAGCTGACACCCAACGATCCAACTGAGTTGAACTATCGCTTGCGGGTGGATGAACCCTGATTGCATCGGTATCGGTATCGAGTCCAATCAATAACAAATCAACGGAAGCACCACAACAAAAGCTATTTTCAACAGCTTGTCGGAAATCAAGCAGTCGCTGATATCCAGCGGAGGCAGCCAATTTGTCATCACTTCCATGGGCAGCACAGCCCTGATGGCTTGGATCCAAGGAGCTGAAGTGATAGGTCACAACCTTGAGATAACGGGTGTCTTGGCTGACAGCGTTAGGGATGGACTCGCGATAACGCCGATGTTCTGTTTTGACCCATCGGTTGACGGTATTTTCAACATCAAACATGGCTCCGGCATGGCTCCGGCGACGCACTGAACTGAACGGAATCCGTAAGGCGTAAGCAATGGAATGAGCCAGCCGACCATCCGCACAAGGTGTCACATCGAGGAGATGGAAACCGCAATCAAGAAGGAAGCGCTCAAACGTCTTTGCCGCTTCACTCCCTGAAGAGGCCGCGAGAGGATCGTTCTGAAAAAAGCAATCACTAAAAACACGGTGCGACTCAAAAACGCACCATGCATAAAGCGCTCTCATATCTAATGGACGTACCCAAGCACGCTCAAGAATGTGCTTGGGCAGGTCAAAACCAAGTTCACGACAGGCTAGTAGCTGTGCCTGATCGATAAAATCAGCGTGATGTTGAAGCGCTGAAATCTTTTGGAGAACAGGAACAATTCTTTCGAAGCGCCCTTTAACTTCCAGCTCGTAAGCCCGTAAATGGTCATTAGCAACCGAATCGGTTAAAGGATGCAGGCGTTTGGAGCCTGGACGGTTGGATGTTGGACGGTTGGATATTGGACGGCTAGACCTTGAGCGATTCGAACTGCTCGACATTGCAATTGACGTCTTTTGATCGCGACGCACCCAGCCGGGCTGTTGCGGCACCGAACGCCTGCTGTCTTGGCTTGTCCTGACGCGACCGGCACCTAGCGTGCCTTGAGCCAAAACAGCTGCCTTGCCCGATGTTGTCAGCGCTCTCCGTCTTTCAAGGGAGGCAGCACGGGCTGAAAGCGAATTGGAATCAGCTTGCTTGGGCTCAGAGGAAACAGAAGACTCAGCTCTCTCTTGTTGCAGCTGACGTCGTGTAGGTGCGGAGGGAGACAGAGGTCGCCCTCCGCGGGAGGGCACAGAGCGGACCATCAGGCGATCAGCCCCGCGCTCCGCCGGAGACGGTAATCAGTGAACCCTTTGAGGTACTGCCACTGGAACCCGTCACACGACTTTCAGGCCATTCAGACTGCTCGTTGCGCTTTCGTTCGAACGGAGGCATAGCTTCCCTCCCACCGGAGCGGCTTGGATTACGACGACGCGCGGAGACGCCTTCCGTACCCGTCACATGCTCGCCCCGATCCCAGTCGTCACCTGTAACTTTGGTGGAAGAGCCTTCTCCGGTGACCCGGGAGGCTGGTTCCTGCACAGCGACTTCAACCTCAGGGGTGGTGGGTTGAAATTGACGCTGGCCTTTGCTTTGGCTGTGACGCTCCTGAAATTCGCGATTATCGAATCGGAATTGTTCCGTGCCGGTGATTTTGCCACCGGCCAAATCAAAAGGGCCTGTTATGCGGCTGCTGTCTTCGTAAGCCGTGCCGGTAACACCTTTGCTGATCTCACGCTGTTGCTGCGCAGCCCGGGCAGGAGAAACCACGCTGAATCGAGTCCAGCTCGACCCTTCTGGCGATTGACCATGCGTCTCTGTTCCTAGAGGTGCCTCAGCACCACAAGCAGATGAGAGCTGATCAGCACCGATATAAGGCGTACCTGTTACGGCTTCACAAGCGCCGCGTTCGCCGCCTGTCATCACCCCTCCAATGCCTGGTTGCAGGCCTGTCATTGGGGAGGAAGGTGTCCCGGGGCGGACAGGAGTCCGTTCGCGGATCGCCTGAACCGCTGAGTTTCCGCAGTAATTGCCGGCTTGCTCGAGACCTGCGTAGGGAGTCCCCGTCACGGCTTTGCACGTACCGGGTTCGTCTCCTGTTACACGCTCCGACCGTCCAGTTTGGGTTCCACTCACTACAAGGTTGCGGTTGGTGACGCTGAAACCAACTTTGGGAGCTTCTGCTTCTTGCTTGGAACCACAGAAAGTAGAGAACTGTTCAGAACTCAGGTACTGATTGCCAGTGACGCGGTGGCAAGAACCAAATTCATCACCAGTTACCGCCGATGACCGGCCAACAAGAGTGCCAGTAACACCTGTACCAGAAAGAGTTTCGGATAAACCAACCTTGGTGGCTGGGCGTCCTTCGGGCAAAGGATCAGACCCGAGATATTGATCACCCGTCAGGCTGCGGTTTGCACCGGCCTCGTTACCAGTGACATTGGAGGACTGGCCAACCATGACACCACTAATGGGTCTGCCCTGTTGGCTTTTGCTGTGACCAACTTTCCGAGGTGATGGGGTCGTGCCACCGCAATAGGCAGCGCTTTGATTCGCCGAGATGTATTCAGTACCTGTCACGCTTTTGCAGGTGCCGGGCTCATCCCCAGTCACTTTCTCCGAGCGGCCAACTTCATTACCTGTGACCCGATTGCCATGGGTGGTGGCAGACACACGAACCTTGGCAGGGGTCGTTGGTGTTGGAGCGCTCTGACAGAAGGTCTGGAACACCTCAGCACCGAGATATTCAGTGCCAGTAATCGAACGACATGTGCTGGCTTCGTTGCCCGTCGTCTTGACAGAACGATTCGCCTGAGTACCGGTCACGGTCTGACCTCCAGTGGTCTCTGACTCACCGACCTTCCAGTGAGCATCAGCGGAGGCGGCTTGCTTGGATCCGTTGCGATTCGGGCCTGTTGGACGTGTGACTCCGGCGCTTTGCTTGCTACGAGCTCCGGACTTCGCACGCAGCTCACGCACTTGCTGAGCCAGCTCCCGGCTGGTGAGATCAGGATTCGCCTGACGGGCTACCGCAGCAGCGCTTGTGGGTTGTTTACCGGCTGTCTTCCCATGTTTAGACATCGCTTCACGACGGGCTAACACGAGAGCGCGGCTGGGATTATCGATGGCACGTCGCTTTGGAGCCTTGCTGCGGCGGGAGGAACTCTTGGTTGAGAGGTCAACAGATACGGCCTGACGACTCAAACGAGTTGGTGTTTCAGCTGCAGCACTACCTCCACAACCACAATCTTTCTGGCTGACTGAGGGGGCTGTTGTGGATGTTGTTGTCGCTGTTTTGCGAGCGACCTCAGCTCGATTTCTATCTTTAGTGGTATCTGCTGATTTCCCACGACGTGAAAGGGCTTCTCTGCGAGCCACCACGAGCTCACGACTTGGGTGACTGACAGGTTTCACCCGAGAACGATGGGAACTGGAAGAAGCGGTCAGTGATTGATGTTTTGGTCGCTGAGTAGCGACGGGGGTTGCGGCTTGAGAACGAGCTGCCGGAATTGGATCTGCGTTGGTGCGCGTCTTACGGGCATCGTCGGCCGACCGAACGCGATTCGCACCTGCTGAAACAGCAACGGATGCCTTTTTGCCAGCAGTCGTGAGGGCCTTACGGCGCTCGAGTGCTAGTTCGCGACTAGAAAGTCTTGCCATGTCCGCCCGAGAATGTCGTCGTGAGTTGAAGGGAGCAAGTCCCTACAGGAAAAGTTGAGCCCTGATCAAGCCAGGGCTCGAAATCGTGAAGCCGAAAGATCAGCGTCCTTCGAAAACCACGAAGCAGGAACCTTGGCCCTGGGTGTAGGCGTCGTAGCCAACGATGCGAACGTGATGGTCGGGGTATGCACGATGGCAAGCCTCGAGTTCACTCACAACAACGTTGAGATCCTTCTCACCGAAGAACGGGAGCTTCCAATAGGACCAGTAAGTGGCCATGGAATTGGAAGGATGGACGTGCTCAACGAGCGGGCTCCAACCTTGGGCAATGATGTAAGCGATCTGGTCATAGATCTCGTCCTGGGTCATCGGCGGAAGGAAGCCGAATGTCTCCAGGGTGGCGACTGTTTGGTAGTCACCCACGGTGCTCTGAAAAGGCATGGGGATCACGCTTTAGAAAAATGTTTTGGCCGGATCAAATATTTCCGGCCGGAGTCATATCGAGGTTCGGTTAAGGGGTGAACAAGTCACCCCTTGCACCGATCACTGAACGTCGTGCTTGTCGACGGTGTCGAACTCAAACTTGATCTCCTTCCAGGTCTCGAGAGCGATGGCCAGCTCAGGGCTGTGCTTACCGGCTTCCATAAGGATGTCGCGGCTTTCTTTCTCGATCTCACGACCCGCGTTGCGTGCCTTGACGCAGGCCTCGAGGGCCACACGGTTGGCAGCAGCACCAGCTGCGGAGCCCCAGGGGTGACCGTGGGTACCACCACCAAACTGAAGGACGGAGTCGTCTCCGAAGATGGCAACCAGTGCTGGCATGTGCCAAACGTGGATACCGCCGGAAGCAACGGCGAACACACCAGGCATGGAACCCCAGTCCTGATCGAAGAAGTTGCCGCGGCTGCGATCTTCAGGAACGAAGGATTCGCGGAGTTGGTCGATATAGCCGAGGGTGGTCTGACGATCACCTTCCAACTTGCCGACCACGGTGCCGGTGTGGAGTTGGTCACCACCTGACAAGCGCAAACACTTAGCGAGAACGCGGAAGTGAATGCCGTGCTTGGGGTGACGGTCAATCACAGCGTGCATGGCACGGTGAATGTGCAGCAACATGCCGTTGGCGCGGCACCACTTCGACAAACCAGTGTTGGCTGTAAAGCCACCAGTGATGAAGTCGTGCATGATGATCGGCTGATTGAGTTCTTTAGCGAACTCAGCGCGCTCATACATCTCTTCGGGAGTGTTAGCAGTCACGTTGAGGTAGTGACCCTTGCGCTCGCCCGTTTCCTGTTCAGCAATCTTGATGGCTTCCGCAACGAATTCGAAGCGGTTCTGCCAGCGCTGGAAAGGCTGAGAGTTGATGTTCTCGTCGTCTTTGGTGAAGTCCAGACCGCCGCGAAGGCACTCATAGACAACACGGCCGTAGTTCTTACCGCTCAAGCCAAGCTTTGGCTTGATGGTGCAACCCAGAAGAGGGCGGCCGTACTTGTTCATCCGGTCACGCTCAACGGCAATACCGTTTGGCGGGCCTGCGCAGCACTTGATGAAGGCAATCGGGAAGCGAATGTCTTCCAGACGCAGGTGGCGCAGAGCTTTGAATCCGAACACGTTGCCGACCAGAGAGGTCAGAACGTTGGTGATTGAACCCTCTTCGAACAAGTCGAGGGGGTAAGCGATGAAGGCATAGAAGGCTTCCTTGTCACCAGGAACGTCTTCGATGCGATAGCAACGCCCTTTGTAGAAGTCGAGATCGGTGAGGAGCTCGGACCACACAGTGGACCAGGTACCAGTTGAAGATTCAGCGGCAACAGCAGCTGCAACTTCTTCTTTGGGGACACCTTCTTGGCCGGTGCACTTAAAGCAGGCCAGCAGGTCGGTGTCTAGGGGAACGTAATCGGGAGTCCAGTAAGTGTCCCTGTACTCCTTGACGCCAGCGTCGTACTTCTTGCTCATGGATTAATTCCGTTAAGTCGGTAAGAGAAATGAGAGGCGCAACCCCATCAAGGGGTTAGCGGCTGATCTCAGTCCTTCTGTCCGAGGAAGTTGCCGTTGCCGAGTGCTGGCTCAACTTCGCGGTGAGGGCGAGCAATGATGTGCGCCGCCACGAGGCCGTCGCCAACACGTTCGCAAGCGTCTGCACCTGCACGCACAGCTGCGTTCACAGCACCTGTTTCGCCACGCACCAAAACTGTGACGTAGCCACCGCCGACGAATTCACGACCAATCAGGCGCACTTCAGCAGCCTTGGTCATTGCATCAGCTGCTTCGATCGCTGGGACCAGGCCGCGTGTCTCGATCATGCCGAGAGCGATACCCATGGTTTCGTTAGCCATTGCCTACCGAGTAAGGGGGGTGGAATGTTCGGGGATGACATTGGTCTGCCAGAGGCCAACTCGTCAAGCGGTTTGGGGGCTTTGCAAGATCATTGTCCATGCTGAACCTCATAAGCAATACTGATCAGCCTTGCCTGGACTGATCTGAAGCCCTGTGCGGGTTCGAGTGAGCACACCAACACAAGCGGTAGGCAAGGGCCCTAAGACCCCATAACTTTCCCCACGAAGCAAAGCTTTCGCGTAAGCGGAGTGGAATGTTCAACCCCTGCTGAGCTTCATTTTCGAATCTGATCGATATTTTTACCCTTACCCCACACAATGGGACTCACTCGATCCCCTTCAGTGCTCAACCTGACGATTGCCAGTGGCAATCCACACAAAGTTGCTGAAATAGAGGAGATGCTCGGGCCTCTCCCTCTCAATGTGCTGAGACAGCCTGCCGAGCTGGACGTTGAAGAGACAGGTACCACCTATCTCGAAAATGCTCTCCTCAAGGCTTCTGCGGCCGCACAGCTAACGGGAAACTGGGCTCTTGCTGATGATTCTGGATTGGAGGTTGATGCGCTTAATGGGGCGCCTGGCCTCTACACAGCACGACTCGCGCCCACGGATAACGAGAAAATATCCAAGTTGCTTCGATCGATGGCTGAGCAGCCTTATCGCAGTGCTCGATTTCGCAGCTCCATGGTTCTTTGTTCCCCTGACGGGGCGTCGATTGAAAGCTCTGAAGGAGTGTGCTGGGGAGAACTCCTCCAACGCCCTGCCTATTCAGGTGGTGGATTGGAGTCACTGTTCTGGCTGCGCGAAACACGATGCAGCTACGGCGAAATGACGGCAGCCCAACTCAGTCGACTGGGAAGCCGCGGAAAAGCAGCAAGAGACATGGCTCCTCGCCTACGTCAGCAGCTAGGGATTCGTTGACCCCCACCTTGATCCTTTGTAAGGATCAGCGGGCTAACCCATCAACGTGACGAACAATTTCGATTGATCGATTCAATCGCGCGCATGGCGGCTGCCGCAGCCTCTTCCACATCACCTTCTCTCCCCGCAAGCGTAAGGCGACCAAACGCTCCAACCGCTTTGACATCCACCAGGGTGATGTTCGAAGACTTCTCAGCCTCATTCGCAGCAATCAGAACATATCCAGCAGGCTCTGTCTCGAGAATGAACATGCTCATTCCGGCTTCGATCATCGAGCCCCTGCGGTTCAGACGATTAATGAGGACGGCATGATCAGGGGTGATGGCACGAATCACTTCGGTCCAACTGACATCGGCGGGGGTTCGTCGGTCGATGGAACTACCAATCGCCTCTAGAACCACATCACCGGAATGAATCACGGTGCTTTGGTCTCGGTGATAAAGAGCCATGGAGCCAAAAGCACGCTCCACCACCATCTGCCCAAGACGAACATTGCTGGCCTTGAGAGCAATATCAGTAACGCGATGCACCGCCATCCCTGGTGAAACTTCCATCCATAAACAGGCATCGCCTGGGATCGGTAAAAAGCCCTGACTCACCGTCCCCATATAGGCAGCGAGTTGGGGTTGAAGAGAATCTAGAAAGACATATGTGCGCAGTTCAATGGACTGCACGTGGCTGTTTTGTCTCAACAACCGTGGGGATTCGCTGTCGGTCGTGACGACACAACTTGCTCCACTCGCCGAGGTGTGTACCTCAGTTCCGGTGACGAGAGCGCTTCCGCCTACTCGCCGCTCCCGGGCATCGAAGCTGGCGAAGCGATTCATTGCGGCGATGTTACCGGAAGGTTGCTCACAAAATTCGTCTCGCGACTTGCATCAGCCAACGGAACCGATACCGTCCGCGCAAATCGGGAGTGCAGCATGGCAGCCAATCAAACCCATAGCCCAGAAACAACCTCCTTGAGTTCTGAGCTCAGCGCCGAGCAAGCGCTGGGAATGATCGGAATGGGCTTAATGCAAAAGCTCAATCAGGAAGGCCCAGGTCGTTGGATTTGGAGCGATGCTGAAGATGGTGGTGCTGCCAATCTTGTTGAGCTGCGCCAGAGACTCGAACTGACATCTCTTGCGATTAAGACAGGGGCTCCACTGAGTACGGCGGAAGTGACCCAATTGCTTGGCATCCGCCCTGGTTCGGAACAAGTTGAAAGGGGAGGCCTACGGGCGAGCCGATTGAGCAGAAACGTGTGGCGTCTCACCCAGATCGGCATGGATTCATCTCAGTCAACAGGTGGATTCGGCGACGATCGTTTCCGTCGTCGCCTTTGAACAGCTCCGTTGATTGCAAGGATTAGGAATCAGCCTTTTCGGGGCCGTCATCCTTTGACGTATCCCGAGAACGGTCATCACTTGAATCCGTTAGCTCTTCAACTTCAAGACAAGCGGTGGTTTCGGCAAGTTGCTCGTGAGCAGCAATCACAGGCGCAGCTTTTGCTTTCAGTTGCTTAGCTGCTTCCTCGAGGGTCATGGTTTTGTTCTGTCTGATCTGACCAACAAACGTTTCGTAAATCGCAACCTGATCGCGATATTCCTTGAGTTGAGCGGTTTGGAGTTCAGTTTCAGCCTGATCAAGCGTGGCGAGAGCTTTTTTTAGCGACGCACCAGCAACCTCAGCGATTGCTTTGCAAACGAGATCGGAGTCTGAGACCACCTCGGCTTGATCTACGACTGCTTTTTTTCCACCGACTGACAGGCCGCCAGTGCCAAACCCAGAGCCAAAACAGCAGGCAAAGCTCGCAAAGACAACATCAGGATATTGGCGTCATTTTCATCGAAATTTAGTCTTCTCCAGCAAATCGGGTCCAACTGGAAATCAACACCGATCCCGAAGAATTTTGTTAAGTCTGAGCACTACGTGATTCTGGCGTCATCGTGATGGATAGGAACCTGGCTTAAAAGCGATGAGCGTGAATCTGCTCAAGGAAACAGGACCACGGGAGGTGTTCTGTGGTCTGACCTCGATCGTCTGGCTGCACCGAAGGATGCCTGATGCATTTTTCTTGGTGGTGGGCTCACGCACCTGCGCCCATTTGATTCAAAGCGCTGCTGGCGTGATGATTTTCGCTGAGCCTCGCTTTGGAACAGCGATCCTGAGCGAACGCGACCTTGCAGGCCTCGCCGATGCTCAAGACGAACTGGATCGCGTCGCTCGTGAGCTGCTGGAGCGAAGGCCCGAGATCCGCACCTTGTTTTTGGTTGGTTCATGCCCCAGCGAAGTGATCAAGCTGGATTTGGCGCGGGCAGCAGAACGGCTCAACGATGAGTTGAGAGGCCGAGTGCAGGTCGTGAATTATTCGGGAAGCGGCATTGAAACAACGTTTACCCAAGGAGAAGACGGAGCACTTTCAGCCTTAGTTCCCCTCCTGCCCTCGACAGATCAACGCCAGCTGTTGATGGTCGGAACGCTCGCCGATGCCGTCGAAGATCGCCTCATTCACCTCTTTGGTCGAATTGGCATCGACTCGGTTTGCAGCTTGCCCCCACGCCAGTCCACCGAACTGCCCGCTGTTGGACCAGGGACAACGGTCTTGTTGACGCAGCCTTACCTCACGACAACAGCGCGCTTGTTGCGCGATCGTGGTGCTCGCGTCCTGACAGCTCCCTTCCCTTTGGGCGCGGAAGGAAGCCGCAGCTGGATGGAAGCCGCAGCGAAAGACTTCCAAATCAACGCTGACCAAGTCGCCTCCGTGCTCGATCCTCTGGTAGCTCGAGCCCAAAGCGCTCTTGCTCCGCATCGAGACATCCTTAACGGCAAACGAATTTTTCTGCTGCCGGAATCTCAACTCGAACTTCCGCTCGCTCGTTTCTTGCAAAGAGAGTGCGGCATGGAACTAGTGGAAGTAGGGACTCCCTACTTGAACCGCGAGCAGATGGCTGAGGAGCTCGCGCTTCTCCCTGAGGGCACCACTGTCATGGAGGGACAGCACGTCGAGAAACAACTGGATCGCGTCCGTGCCACTCAACCCGATCTCGTGGTTTGCGGCATGGGGCTTGCCAATCCGCTCGAAGCGGAGGGAATCGCCACAAAGTGGTCGATTGAATTGGTCTTTAGTCCCATTCATGGCATCGATCAGGCCGGAGAACTGGCCGAGTTGTTCTCCCGCCCGCTCAGACGACGCGAACTCATTCGCCAAGCGCTGAACCCGCCCAGTAGCGCCCCTATCGACTCTGACCCTGTTCACGCTTAAAGCCATGCAACTCACCCTCTGGACATACGAAGGACCACCTCACGTCGGTGCCATGCGCATTGCGGCATCAATGGAAGGTGTCCATTACGTGCTGCACGCGCCCCAGGGCGACACCTATGCCGATCTTCTGTTCACGATGATCGAGCGGCGAGATCAACGGCCTCCCGTCACCTACACCACCTTTCAAGCCAGAGATCTCGGCGGTGACACCGCGGAACTGGTCAAGCGCCACGTCAGAGAGGCCGTGGATCGCTTCCAACCCGATGCCCTTCTCGTTGGAGAAAGCTGCACCGCAGAATTAATCCAGGACCAAGCCGGCGCCTTGGCCAACAGCATGGGATTGAGCATGCCGGTCGTGAACCTGGAGCTGCCGGCCTACAGCAAAAAAGAGAATTGGGGTGCAGCAGAAACCTTCTATCAACTGATTCGGACTCTGCTGAAAGATCAGGCTCCTGCTGAACTCACCCATGACCCCAAGGCATGGCAGCAGCAGGGACGTCGTCCCCGCGTGAATCTGCTGGGTCCTTCGCTGCTCGGCTTTCGCTGTCGAGACGATGTCCTCGAGATTCAACGGCTGCTGAGCATGCATGGCATCGACGTGGGAGTGGTCGCTCCGTTGGGAGCCACGGTGGCAGATGTACTTCGCCTTCCAGAAGCCGACCTCAATGTCTGCCTCTACCCAGAGGTCGGGGAATCCAGCTGCGCTTGGCTTGAGCGCAGTTTTGGAATCCCGTTCACCAGCACCGTGCCGATTGGGATCGGCGCAACTCAAGACTTCCTTGTTGAAGTTCACAATTTGCTGGGGATGACACCACCATCCCCCCAGGCGGGGATTCGTCAGTCCAGACTGCCCTGGTACTCGGAATCCGTCGACTCCACCTACCTCACAGGGAAAAGGGTGTTCATTTTTGGAGATGGAACCCATGCCTTGGCAGCAGCACGGATCTGCAAAGACGAGCTTGGCTTTGAAGTGGTTGGCCTCGGCACCTACAGCAGAGAAATGGCTCGACCCGTGCGAGCGGCAGCAAAAGCGATGGGTCTTGAGGCCCTAATCAGTGATGACTACCTCGCTGTTGAGGCAGCGATGGCCGCAGCTGCACCAGAACTGGTGCTTGGCACCCAAATGGAACGGCACAGCGCCAAACGACTGGGCCTCCCCTGTGCAGTGATCAGTACACCGATGCATGTTCAAGACGTGCCTGCCCGCAACAGTCCTCAAATGGGCTGGGAAGGAGCAAACGTGATCTTCGACAGCTGGGTGCACCCGCTGATGATGGGTTTAGAGGAACATCTCATCGGCATGTTCCGGCACGATTTTGAGTTCGTGGATGGGCATCAAAGCCACCTCGGCCATTCGGGAGGCTCTGGAGCTGTTGCAGAAACGGAGGCGGCGGTCAGCACTCTCAAGGACGAGCTTGTCTGGACTGCGGACGGAGAAGCCGAGCTGAAAAAGATTCCCTTCTTCGTTCGGGGAAAAGTACGCCGAAACACCGAAACATTTGCCAAATCCAATGGGCGAAACCAAATCGACAGCGAAACGCTTTATGACGCGAAAGCCCACTTCAGCGCCTAACCACCAAACAAAGCATTCCTGGCTTTAATTTCTTACCCACAACAAGGCATGATCGGCTGAGTCTTTTTACTCAATGATCCAGCTATTTTCATGCCAATTCACTCAATCCTCGTCAGTATTTCAACACCATCAGTCCTGATGTTTCGATCACGAATTGAAAGCTGACTGTTCAACCTTGCTGAAGTAAAAATGAAAGCAACATCCATGAAGCAGGTCTCTGCATGACCACAACTCTCACCCGTCCGGCGGATGGTGACGGCAGTGTTCAGGTTCATCAGGAACCAGGGACAAAAATTGAAGAGGGAGCTCTTGTCATTGCCGTCTATGGCAAAGGTGGCATTGGCAAATCCACCACCTCATCCAACCTGTCTGCCGCATTTTCAAAATTAGGAAAACGCGTGCTCCAGATTGGCTGTGATCCCAAGCACGACAGCACTTTCACCCTCACCCATAAAATGGTGCCAACGGTGATTGACATCCTCGAGGAGGTGGACTTTCACAGCGAGGAGCTCCGCCCCGAAGACTTCATGTTCACGGGATACAACGGCGTGAAATGCGTGGAGAGCGGAGGGCCGCCTGCAGGAACCGGTTGCGGTGGCTACGTCACCGGCCAAACCGTGAAGTTGCTTAAAGAGCACCATCTTCTTGAAGACACCGATGTGGTGATCTTTGACGTGCTGGGAGACGTGGTCTGCGGAGGCTTCGCTGCACCGCTTCAACATGCGAACTATTGCTTGATCGTGACCGCCAACGATTTTGATTCCATCTTCGCGATGAACCGAATCGTGCAAGCGATCCAAGCCAAGGCGAAGAATTACAAAGTACGCCTGGGAGGAGTAATAGCCAATCGCTCCGTTGGTACGGACCAGATCGATAAATTCAATGAACGTACGGGCCTGCGTACGATGGCTCATTTCCAGGATGTGGACGCTATTCGACGTTCACGCCTGAAGAAATGCACCATTTTTGAAATGGATGAAAACGAGGAAGGAGTGAAAGCTGTTCAAGAGGAATACATCCGCTTGGCCAACAACATGCTCCACAATGTTGAACCCCTAGAAGCCGTCTCCCTGAAAGACAGGGAGATCTTCGACCTTCTGGGTTTCGACTGATCAGAGGCCCACGAGTTTCATCGAAAGCTCCCAAACCCGACGGGCGACATCTGGATTTGTCGCCTTGTCAGACAGTTCTTGACTGAACTGTTTGCCATCTTTCTTTTGACGATTTCCCCAACTCCAATGCACACCTGACTGGCTGAACTCGGCGTTCGCCACCACCATTGCGACGCGTTCACCAGCCAGAGCCTGAGAGACATAACCACCCGTAATCTTTTTCTGAAACCAAGGGAAAATGACTTGAAAGGCCTTAGGGGTGTTTCTAAATAAAGGCGTGTCAGCCACGCAACCGGGGTACAGAGACGTACAGCTAATCCCGGTGTCGTCGTGGATCCGTCGATGCAGTTCCTGGGTGGTGATCATGTTGCAGAGCTTGCTGTCTTTGTACGCCTTGCCTGGCTTAAACACCTGTCCACTCGCCATCGAGACCGGATCTTTAAAGCCAGCTTCGAAACCGGAAAGGTCTCCTAGATCAGCCGGAGCTGGAATAGGAATTTTCCCTCCAAGTTCCTTCGAATTAGCAGTCACAGTGCCAAGAATGACGATCCGTTTTGAGGGATGGCTTGATGCCTTCAACCGGTCAAGAAGCAACTGAATCAACAAAAAATGGCCCAAATGGTTCGTGGCCATCGACAGTTCGTAACCCTGCGGCGAACGCTTCGGCTCTTTCAACTTGGGGTCATAGACCGCTGCGTTACAGACCAGCGCATCCACCCCGCCGGGAAGGCTCTCAACCGCATGACGGACACTCTCTAAATCCCCTAAATCCATGAGGATGTGCTGAAGACGATCACTAGGAATACCAAGCTCATCTGCAGCTCCAGCAGCTCGCTGTGGGTTGCGATTAGCCGTAATCACAGTCCACCCCTGTTGGACCAGAGCACGCGTGGCGTTCAAGCCCACACCGGACGTGGTTCCGGTAATGAGAACGGTTCCGGGTGTTCCCATCTTGATCTGCCTTTATCTGATTCCAGTTTGACCTTTCAAGCGTTGCTGCGAAGACATCGCATAAAACCAAAAGTTCTCAGCGCCAAATAATGCGAAGACGGTTTGGAGCAATCCATTGATCCTGTTCATCCATCAGGCGATCTCTTCCACCGAGAGTGAACAAACGATCAAAACGTTGCTGTAAGCCACGAAGCTTGTTGGTCTCCACAGCCACAACAGCAGCAAGCTCTCCATGGCGGTCTAAGCGCTCCTGGTAAGCCATCGAAAGCCTGACAAGACTGACGCCACCAAGACTAATCAGACCGATTTTCACAGCCAATGCAAGGCCGCTGCACAGCATGTCTCTGCGATCACCCTGATTTTGAATCAGGGCAGCACGGGTCACAGCATCAACCGGTTCCTTAGCGGAGCGATCAGATGACCTGGGTCGTTGTCGTGTTGGCGATGGAGCTGCCTTAGCCATGTCCGCTTTTAACGCAGCGGACAAAGACTGCAAGAGGCCGTCGCTCAATCACGACGTCAGTTTCACGCCCGATACAAGCTCACACAAAGGCGCACAGCCAACACTCCGGCATGGGCAGCCACCACCAAAGCGATGAAAATTTCAGTTTGAGTAATAGAACTGACCATGACGGATTCATAACGCCCCACCATTCTTTCTCCTCAACCCCTCTCCAAGCCATCATTCGCAAAGGCCTGTCACACCCCCATGGATGTCCAAAGTCAAATGCAACCCGTTGTTATCGATGCCGTTGCCATTCAGACGCTTGATCTCAAGGCGCTGAACCCATGGATGGCGCGCTCGATCACAGACCTTCTCAGCGATGGAGCCGGGTTAGAGCTCCAGTACAACTGGCCACGGGATGCCAATGACCCCAGAGAGCTCAGTGAATGTCCGGAGCCCCGTCTTTGGGCCCTAAGGGCAGATGCTGTTCACCCCTGGCTCCCTCTCGTATTGGAACGATCTGGCGGAAGCCTGATCCAACACGTGGCGATGGTGGTTCCCCACGACTTCAGTCCGAGTGAAGGGATTCGCTTCGACCCTCAGGCTCTGGAGATCTGGATCACCCACCGGTTCATGCTGCTCGATCACCTGGGACAACACCTTCCTCAATCTCAGCGGGGGAACTTGCTTCAAATGGCCGCCACCATTGGCTATGAGGTGGATGCAGCGTTCTGGACTCTCCTTGATCAACGCTGATGGAGATCACACCGTGGATGGTGATCTGGTTGCCTCACCGTTGCCCATCAATCAACGAATTCAACCGATGAGCGCAAGCTGAAAGGCTCTCCGAGCACTATCAAAGGCCAACAGGATGGCCAACCCACGCAGCATCCAGGCCAGCCGATCAGCCCTCACGTCATCCAAACGCGATGCGCTCCACTGCGCCCCCACTGCAGCCACTCCACCCAGAATCAGGCCCAGCGTGGGTTGCCCTCTCCCTTCAGAAAGAAACTGAAGAGACGCCGCTGCGGTGGAACAGGCCACTGCCACCGTGCTGAATCGGATCGCGAGTCGAATCGGGACGGCCAACCCCCGCACCATCACGGGCACCATCACGAGGCCGCCGCCTAAGCCCAACATTCCACCGGCAAATCCTGCCAAGCCACCCACGGCGGTCAGTCCTGGCAACGAAAACGTCTGATCCGTATCTGACCCCGAATCATTGGAGCGTGACTGAATCGTGCAAGCCAAAAACAGATAGAGAAGCGCTTGAAGCGCTAACAAATGCCAGCCAGCAACCAAGCGCCCCAAACGACTGAAGATCAACGCCGTCACAAAAGCGGCGATACCAATGGCCAATCCAGCCTGAGCAGGCACAGTTCGAGCGCGAAGGTGCGCTGCCGTGCCGCTGAGCGCCGTTGGCACAATGGCAAAGGTGCTGGTCGCCAGAGCCTGATGCGGGGTTAACCCCATCCAGAGCAACAAAGGGGCAAAAATCAAACCACCTCCAATCCCCAGCAGTCCGGCCAATCCCCCGGCAAGCAGTCCCAGAGGCACTACCAGCAGCCAATCCAAAATCTCCATTCCGGCCATGTCGATACCTGCATCCTGCCGGTCTGAGTTCGGAACCCACGGCCGACTGATCCCAGCTGTCGCCGGCCAAGGTCCAGACCATATGGCCTTTGACGCCCTGTTGCTGGAACAGTGCCAAACCACAAACAACCCTGGCCCCGTGCTCCGCTTTTATCTCTGGGAAGGGTCCTGGTTGTCACTCGGGCGCCACCAGACACCACGGTCGAATCAATGGCTCGATCTGGTAAGCAATGGACGCTTGAAAATGGTCCGACGCCCTAGCGGTGGTGGGGCTGTTTTGCATGGCGGCGGCCTGACCTACGCCCTGATCTGGCCGCATCCACCCCGACAGCGGCGCGAAGCGTATCGCAGGGTGAACGCCTGGATCTCCTCTGGATTAGCGCGACTCGGCCTTGAGCTTCATCCAGGGGATGATCCAGCCCTCGCTGGAAGCCAAAATTGCTTCGCCAGCGCCACCACGGCAGATCTCGTGGATCCTTTGGGGCATAAACGCATTGGCAGTGCCCAGTTTTGGCAAAGGGGCCACCTCCTGCAGCACGGTGAAATCCCCTTGGCGCCGTCCCAACAGCTTTGGGAAGACGTCTTTGGAGCAGCTCCACCTTGCTGGCAGCCCACAGCACCGTCTGCTGCCCGTGTTGAAGCAGCTCTTACCGAGGCGATTGCGGAGCTCTGGCCAGAACTCAGCTGGTGCGTGACGCCAATAAGCGGCAGGGAACAGCAGCTCGTAACGGAACGGGCTGCTGATTATGAGGTCAACGATTCAGCGGTCTCATCCAACAATCCCGAGGCACGCATCGATGTCACCGCCTGGAGAAGCGGCAAGCCGAAGGGATAGTCGTTTCGACGCCTAGAGGCTTCGAGAAGGGGAGCCGGCAATTTGAGGGACAACCCCTTCAAAACCGCTTCGCCCACATCACTGCGATCGAGAGTTCCGGAGGGCAGACCAGCAGCACCAGTCACAAGCAATCGTCCATGCTCACTTTGCTCGAGTGCGAGAACGGCTTTCCAGAGTGGATCTGACTCTTGAAGAGAGGGAAGTTCAGCCAGCGGTCGCATGTGCTCCCCCACGGTCTGTCGATCCCAGTACTGAACGGAGAGGTCTTTGAGTGGCTGATCAGTGACGTATCCGAGCCAGCGCCCAGACCGGCAAACAAGCACCCAGTCGGGCAGGAGATCCGTCTCAGACTCAGCTCCTCTCAGACGCATTTGGCTCAGGCTGCGCAAGCTCTGATCGGCTTCCAACACCCGAAAACGCTTGGAGGACGCAGGGCCAACCGTCAGGCGCATCAAAAGTTGCTGCAACGCCAAGGTCTGGGTTTGTGAACGAGAGGCTCCCATTCCGAACCAGCCCAGCATCACAAGCCAAAGAGCCGTGAACCCACCACCACGAAGGAAGAGATAGACGCCCAGCATGATCGCGGTCAGCGAGAGAAGCCGCCCAGTGGCCGTTGCCACCTGAATCCCGCGGCGTTGGCTACCAGTGAATTGCCAAACCAAGGCTTTGAGAATCAAGCCTCCATCGAGGGGCAGTCCGGGCAGAAGGTTGAATAAAGCCAGAACCAAATTGAGATAGCCAAGTCTTTCAACAAGATTGCCCAGCAAGGGATTCGCATGACCCGCAGCATGCTGACTTGCCAGAAGAAAGCCAGCCAGCAGAAAGCTGACAGCTGGTCCTGCCGCGGCCACCCGAAACGATCCCATCGGCGTGGAGCATTCCCTCTCCACGCGAGCCACACCACCGAGCAGAAAAAGAGTGATGCTGACAACCTTGACGCCTTCTCTAAGCGCAACCAGAGAATGGCCGAGTTCGTGCAACAGCACCGAAACGAACAGTAGAAGGGCAGTGGCCAAACCCAACAACCAGCTCAAACCGGGGGAACCAGATGCACCCGGCAGAAGAGCTGCGTCTTGCTGAAAAACCAGGGTGAACAACACCAAAATGATGAACCAGCTGGGGTGGACCCTTAGCGGAATGCCGCGAATCCGCATCAGCTGCCAGCCATCGCCCATGGGCTCCTCCGTTGGGCACTGCCGTGGCCCGATCGCCCAATCCTAGAAAGGAACCACTCGAGCTCCTCGATCGAATGTCCGAAGCGGCTCTCGCTCTGAAAATCTGTGGGCTCACCGACCGCTCTCAAGCCTGTTCCATCGCTGCTATGGGAGTGCAAGCGATCGGCGTGATCGGCGTGGACAAAACACCCCGTTTCGCCGCGGAGCCGCTCCGACGTGCCATCTTTGCGGAATTGAAAAAGCGGCATCCGGACGTCGAGCGCGTCTGGGTTGTCGCGGATCCCTCCGATCAAGCCATCCAAAGCGCACTTCAAGGCGATGGGGCACCAACGATCGTTCAACTGCATGGATCGGAAACGCCAGAGCGCTGCCTTCAGCTGAAGCAGCAGCATCCATCAGTGCGCTGGTGGAAAGCCCTGAGACTGCGCACAGAACAAGATTTGAGTGAACTGAGCTCCTTTGAATCCCACAGTGATGCCCTGTTACTCGATGCCTGGAGCCCTGATCAACTTGGCGGCACAGGCCATCGCCTGGACCCAAGCTGGTTTACCCACTTGCATGACCAGCTCAAACCCAACACCGTTTGGTGGTTAGCTGGAGGAATCAGCGCTGAATGGGTCCCTGAACTTCTCAGGCTCGTTTTGCCCTACGGACTCGATGCCTCAAGCCGTCTTGAAGTGAAACCAGGAGTGAAAGACCTCAACAAAGTGCGCGCTCTTGTTCAAACCGTTCATGACAACAGACGACTTCGGCAATAAGTTGCGGTCAATTCAACCCATTTCCATGGCCTATCGGGCTGCAGCATCTGTATTGCTTCTCTCATGGATCAGCCTTTTACCTGCAGCAACGCAAGCGCAGGGAATGCTTCCGGGTTGTCGCCTGGAAGGCGGAAGCTTGCAATGCGTGCCTGGGTTAACGGCAGATCCAGAACAACAAATCAACGTTCTCAATCAAGAGATCTCAATAGATGTCCAGAGGGAAGGGAGGTTCACACAAACCATCCAAGGACTCAAGACATTTGTCTTGATCGGAGAGGCAAAGGAAGGAGAACTTCTTAAAGCAAAATTTGATCTCCAGGGAGAGAAAATCAACAGCGTTGATATTCACTGGTACCAACGCCAAGGGGATGGTCATTGGAAATTAGTGTCTAATCGCAGCGAAGAAAACTATCGAATCAGCCAAGCCGATCGTGGTGGATCAGTCATGGCTGTGATGGTTGTCACAACTAATGATGGAGACGTGAAGAGGGTGAGCAGCAACGTAATCGGTCCAATTCGATAACACCGTTTCAATCGTGCTGATCACCGTCAACTCAGCTTATAAATCAGGTGCTGAGCATTGCTTCTTGGTGGCGAACCAACTCAAAGAATTCTTGCTTAAGGCTGGGATCATGACGGAAATCACCACGAACCACTGAGTTCACCATGCTGGTTTGTGGTTCTTTGACACCTCTCCATTTCATGCAGTAATGCTGAGCCTTGATGATGATGCCCAGACCCTGGGGAGCACACAGCCGCTCAATTTCGTCGGCAAGGATCATCACTGCCTCTTCCTGGATATGAGGCCTAGAGAACACCCAATCAGCCACACGGGTGAACTTTGAAAGACCAATCACACGCTCACCGGGCTTGATCCCGATCCAGCAATTCCCCATGATTGGAACGAGGTGGTGGGAACAAGCAGAGCGAACGCTTATGGGGCCAACGGTATAAATTTCGTCGAGTTGCTTGACGTTTGGAAAACTCGCAACTTTGGGTTGATGGTTGTAGCGACCCTTAAACACCTCACGGAGATACATCCGCGCCACACGCTCTGCCGTTTCAGCAGTGTTGTGATCGTTGTCGATGTCAATGACAAGGCTGCGCAGAAGCTCCCTGACTCGATCAGCAACCTCGTGCTCGAGCTCATCGAGCTCACCGGTTTCGATGAAGGCCGCAACGTTGTCATTCGCCAAGAAAGAAATACCCTGATCAACGAGGCGTTGGCGGATTCTCTGTGAAACGGGTTGGACTCCAGCATTAAGTGAAGTCAAAGTCCCGTCTGAGATAGCAGGAATAGTAGAAGTCATGTCAGGGGTGTTTTAAAAGGCACCAGTAGCTGGCATCAAAGTGAGGTCTTCAACAATTTGCGTGGAAGGCTGTTGCGCTAGATGAAGAAGCGTAACAGCAACTTGTTCTGCTGGAAGCATGGCACGGCGGTCGAACGTGCTCTGGACGGTTGGCGAATCCCAAAGTGGCGTATCAACAGCACCGAGGGTGAGCGTGCAGGCACGGATGCTGTGCACCCTTTCTTCTTCAGCGAGACAGCGCGTAAAGCTGGCTAAGGCTGCCTTCACCGTGCAGTAAGCACCCCAATTCGGGAAAGCATTTCGGGCCGCATGACTGCTGATGTTGATCACCAGTCCGCCTGCAGGGCGCATGGCAGGAACCACCTCAGCGCACATTTGAAACACACTGGTGAGATTGAGCTGCATCAACCAATTCCAGCGGTCCAAGGGCATCTCAAGCAACCCTCCTGTCCATGCAGCACCTGCGTTGTTGATCAATACAGATGGTGTAAGCCCCTGACTCAGCAATGTTTTGACCCCAGGAGCAATCTCCTCAGGCTTGGTGAGATCAACGGCTCCGTAAACGATGCGTTGACCTGTCGATGCCAATTCAGTCGCCAGAGATTGGAGAGAGGCTTCGCTGCGTGACAAGAGAATCAAATCCCAGCCAGCTTCAGCAAAAGCGAAAGCAGCACTGCGGCCAATGCCGCGCGATGCTCCGGTAATTAGTACAGAGGGCAACGAGCCTCAGCGATCACGTCGATCCTAAGAAGCTGGATCGGCATTCGACGAGCTCGGATCAATGAAACGGCCCATCGCCCGAAACTTTCCGTAGCGCTGATCCCGCAATTCTTCGGGCGGAAGTGCCAAAAGCTCAGACAGATTCCGTTCGAGAGCTTCCCGCAGGGTTGCTCCCGCCTCAAGGGGGGCCCAATTGTTTCCACCTGATGGTTCCGCAAGCACCTCGTCAACCACACCAAGGCTGAGTAAGTCTTTGCCAGTAATTCGCAATGCCGCAGCCGCTTCCGGTGCTTTGGCTGCATCGCGCCAAAGGATCGAGGCGCAGGCCTCTGGACTCGCCACCGTATAAACGCTGTGTTCAAACATCAGCAGCCGGTCAGCAACACCAATTCCAAGTGCACCGCCAGATCCGCCTTCGCCAATCACCGTGGCAATAATTGGCACTCTCAGGCGGAACATCTCGCGGAGGTTGACAGCGATCGCTTCACCCTGCCCCTGCTCTTCGGCCAGCAAGCCGGCATAAGCACCAGGAGTATCGATAAAAGTAAGAATCGGCAGACCAAAACGATCGGCATGCTCCATCAATCGCAGGGCCTTGCGATATCCACCTGGGGTTGCCATCCCAAAGTTACGAGCCACGTTTTCCTTGGTATCACGCCCCTTTTGATGGCCCAAAACCACCACCGAGCGTTCACCTAAGCGACCGAGGCCACCCACCAAAGCCTGATCGTCGCTCCCACGACGATCACCATGAAGCTCAATCCAGTCATCGCAGAACATCTGAATAAAATCCAGAGTGCTCGGACGATGAGGATGGCGAGCTACCTGAATTTTCTGCGCAGGAGTCAGATTTTGAAAAATCTCTTCGCGTCTGCGAGCAGCAAGAGTTTCCAGCTGAAGCAACTGCTGGCTTACATCGACTTCTGAGTCCCTAGCTAACTGGCGGATCTGCTCAATCTGCTGTTCAAGCTCAATCAGGGGCTTTTCAAACTCAAGCAGGGGGCGACGTGCCATGAAAACCGAATCTGTGAACGTCAGGCAGCGGCAGCCTGAAGCTGCCCCTGAAGATTGAGGGTCTTGAAACCATGCCGCATCGAGGCAGCACCAATGAAATCCATTTTTTCAAGGGTGATGTTGTTCCTACCCCAGCTGAAGTTGGTATGACAAGCCTCAAACTCCAAAAGAATCGCCTCAGCAAAGCAAGCAAACATCTGACGTTGGGGCTTCTCCATCTCAGCAATTTCCATCATCGTCCAGCCGATATCTGATCCAAATTCGACAATGCCTCCCTTTAAGACGTGAACACCACCTTCACCTGCAACCCGCGAATCAAGATTTTTGGGGTAGCCGCCATCGATCATCAAGCAGGGTTTTTGCAAGCGATCCGCATCAATTTCCAAGGTGCGGGGCATGCTTGCCACCCAAACCACAACATCAGCCTCTGGAAGCGCTTCATCCAAGCTGAGGATGCGGCCGCCACCCAATTCCTCGCGTAGATCGGTAAGTGGCTGCTGCTGACGCGCGACCATAAGCAGCTCTTTAATTCCGGTGCGTTGCGTTAACCACCGACAAACTGCACTACCAATATCTCCTGTTGCTCCCACCACAGCAACCCGAGCCTTACTGAGGTCAATACCAAGCAAAGGAGCATTGATTTCAACCTGTCGACTGATGACCCATGCCGTATGGGTGTTTCCAGTCGTAAACCGCTCCCATTCCAGCGTGGTACTGCGAATCGTTTGATGCTTTAGAAGGTTGAAGTTCTCGAAAATAATCGAGGTAAACCCCCCCAGAGCCGTGATGTTGATGCCTTTCTTTTGAGCCAACTCCATGGCGTTCAGCACCTTGCGCCTCGCTGTTTTAAAGCGGCTCAGCATCTCTGGCACAAAGCAGGAATCGATATAGGCCCCTTCGATCGTTTTGCCTGTCAGGCTCGTGACTTCAAGATGCTCTACCAACTGAGGCGGTGCACTGCACCAAACATCTAGATCACCCTCGGCGATGTGATCGAAACCCAGCTCCAAAGCCTTACGCCTAGCAGCTTCAAAACTGGTGGAATGTCCGATCAGACCAAACATGTGCTGCCGACGGTCGTACTTAAAAGTAGAAATCTGAACCGCATCAACCGAATCAGGCGATGGATTTCGCATCCACCTAAGCACGGGTCGGGTTCAGGGTGAACGGACAGGGTGGAAATTGACGCCTGTCAAACCCGACACCATTGGAGGTGAGCGCAGCTAGATCGCCAGTGCGGCTGCTGCCATGCGAGCAATGTCGCGGGAGCTAAACCCAATCTCGTTCAAAGCTTCCTGATAGGCAATCAGAAAATCTTCGATCAGATCTTCTTTTTCCATGTGCAGAACAGAAGCATCAGCAGCCACCTGCTCAAGCATCGAACGGATCAGCGGAAGATTCACTTTGTTCGCTTCCATCAACTCATCGCGGCTTGACTCGAAATTGGCTTTCAACCACTCTTGGCCGTAGTTGAGGTGGGTGTACTCATCCTTGACAACTCCTTCAGTGATTTTGCGGGCGAAGGGGTCTGCGACAGGGATATAAATGTGGTAAGCGGAGATAGCAAAGGCCTCAATCAACAGGGCCTGAATTAGCAGACAGCTGACCACCTTCCCCTCTTTCAGAGCAGATTGGAAATTTCCATGCAGGGGAGCAAAAAACTCGTGGGCGAAGGGCATGTCAGCCACAACGTCAAGGTTTTTTGCACAGGCGGTGAAGCCCTTCATGTGCTTCATTTCCATCTTCGCCAGCTTGGCGAGTTCCTCGGCCTGATCTGGGATCAGCGTGCCTAGGGACAGGTAGTTGTCATGTGCTTCCTGCTCACCTTCGATCACGATGGCATTGATGCGGCTGTAAGCATCCTTATAAGCATCCGTCGTGAAATCAGGTAGCTCTGCCAAACCCTGCTGATCGTCGAGCACAGCTACTGCTGTGGAGTCAAGGGTTGACATGATTCGCTTCCGGTTATCAGCAATGTTGACGACTGTAACCAGGGTTCACCTCAACGGACGTGCTTTAAGGGTCAGTTGCTAACCGCAACAGGTTGAGAAGGGGGCCATTCACTAGCCAACAAACTGCCAAAAAGGTTCAGCCAATGGCTCACCAGGCAGCGTTCCAACGCTTCACCGCATTCGGCACTTGCGGCGCGTGAATCACCGATCACACCACTAGTACTCAAGTCAGTCGTTAACCAAGCCGTAGGAGCCGCTCCTTCAAGACTCCAACCAGGCGGAGGAGTAGCGAGAGAGGAGGGCTGGCGATGGTCACCGTCAACAGGCCTTGCATCACCCACCAACTCCGGCTCAAGCGCGAGCATCAAACTTGTCTCAGCCTGAGCGGCATGCAATCCGCCCCGTAACTCATCCCCAGGAATCAACGCATCCAAACCGGGAACACCACTCCACAAGAAGCAGGGAAGAATCGCCATCGACGGCGATTGAACACGCAGTTCCCTAGCTGCAGCCTGCAGCAATCCGATTTGCCCACCATGGGCGTTGAACAACACCAAGCGCTTCACCCCTTGGGCACACAACTGCGTTCCCACCTCGATAATGAGCTGGGTTAACAATCCAGAGGTCAGGCTCAAGGTTCCAGGAAAACCTGAATGTTCTGGAGAGAACCCGATGGATTGTGAGGGAAGACTCCAAATCGGGGCGTGGGGCGCGAGCTGTGACAACACAGTGTCCAAAATCTGCTCAGCAAACAGAGCGTCTGTGGCAAGAGGGAGATGGGGGCCATGTTGTTCAAACGCTCCCATCGGCCAAACCACCGTTGAACGGGATTGCTGCAAGGCCTTCTCCGCCTCAGGCCAACTCAACCTGTCCAGGCGACGTGTCGCTGAAAGACCCAAGTGAGCTTGTGCAGTCATGAGCCGACATGCCTCCCATTTCCTGCCAGACTGGCTGATCGAGGATATTGAGACCCATGGCGGGATCAGAAAGCCAACATTCCATAGACAGCAAAGGGCAAAGCCCGGCAGCGCAGCCGCCTCGCAAGCCGTTGCAGGTGATGCATATCAGCCGCAAAGACGAACAGGACCGCCTCCATCGTGAGGCGGAAGAAGCACGGGCGGCCGCAGATGTGGCGATGGCACGGGCTGTTGAGTTAGAGCAGGCTGCACAAAGAGCTCAGAACACAACGGCTAGACCTCCAACCGCCCCAACCACGACGGCCAAGCCATCAGCGGTTGATGACGACGCTCGTTTTGGGACCGATGAGCTCAGTGGCATGAGCATGGCCGACCTACTCGGCCCATCCGACGCGAATGGAAAAGCTTCGAAGTCCAAGCCAAGTCCTGCCAAAACCTCAAGTCGAAGCGTCGACGACTTCGACTTTGACGAAGGTGCTTTTCTCGCCGCCCTCGATGCCAACGAACCGGTGGGCACCACAGGGGAAGTAGTGACTGGAACAGTGATCGCGATGGAAAGCGATGGTGTTTACGTCGACATCGGCGGCAAGGCCCCAGGCTTTATGCCCAAAAACGAATGTGGTCTGGGAGTGATCACCAACCTGAAGGAGAGATTCCCTAAGGGCCTCGAGATTGAAGTCTTGGTGACGCGTGAGCAAAATGCTGATGGGATGGTCACCATCAGCTGCCGCGCCCTCGCCTTACGTCAGAGCTGGGACAAGGTCAAACAGCTTGAGAAAGAGGGCAGGGTCGCTCAAGTCAAAGTCACCGGTTTTAACCGCGGTGGTGTGACTTGCGATTTAGAAGGATTACGAGGCTTTATCCCCCGTTCCCAATTGCAGGACGGTGAAAACCATGAAGCCTTAGTTGGCAAAACCTTGGGTGTGGCTTTCCTCGAGGTCAATTCTGAAACGCGAAAATTGGTCCTTTCTGAGAAGAGAGCAGCCACTGCCGCTCGGTTCTCAGAACTAGAAATTGGACAACTGGTTGAAGGCCATGTGGCGGCCATCAAGCCCTACGGACTTTTCGTAGATCTCGGAGGGATCAGCGGGCTTCTCCATCAATCCTCCATTACCGGAGGCAGCATGCGGTCAATGCGTGAAATCTTTGATCAAGGCGATGCGGTGAAAGCTTTAATTACGGACTTGGATCCAGGTCGCGGGCGAATCGCTCTCAATACCGCAATGCTTGAAGGACAGCCTGGTGAATTACTTGTTGATAAAGACAAAGTGATGGCAGAAGCGACCGATCGAGCCAATAGAGCTCGTAACGTCCTGAAGCAACAGGAACAATCAGCTGGATGATCTCCGCCGAACAGACCCAGAACGATGCAAGTGAACGTTCAAGCGGGACTTTTTCAGGCGACTGGGAACTCGATTTCTATTCCAGACCCATCCTCGAACCTGATGGCAAAAAACGTTGGGAGCTGCTGATCATCAGCTCCCCCTGCGAAGGAACGACCGCCAGTTTTCGTTTCGAAAAACGTTGCCCAGCCGGCAGCGTGAACTCCACCTGGTTAACCAGCGCTCTTTCGGAAGCGATTGCAGCTGCTCAACACCAAGGCTGGTCCGCACCCCGAAAGCTGCGTTCGTGGAGAAGCTCGATGCGCACCATGATTCAGAGGGCTGCGTCTGAACTGGGTCTCGAGATGGTGCCAAGCCGTCGCACCTACTCCCTATTCGATTGGATCGCTGAGCGCGAAGAAGATCTTTACCCCAACCAAGAGGGCTATATGGCAGGACCTCTTGCTCCCCCGCCAGTACCCATCAGCACGCCGCCTCGTCCCCTACCCGAATCTGTTCGTGGTGATGCCTGGAATTGGGCCGAACTCCCAGCTTCAGCCTTACGTGAAGCCGCCGGATGGCCCATCGGATTCCGAGGACTGCTGCCAGTTCCCACCACAATTCAGGATGACCAAGTCATCCCAGGATTGCGCCTTTTCAGCAAAACCAGGGGATTAGCCCTGGCTGGTCTCCTCGGTGGGATTGAACCTGTGCGCCTCAGAGTGAGCGGCACCCAACTTCTCCTGGAGGCTGGTCAGGATGACTGCTGGCTTGTAAGCGATCTCAGCGCCGAGGAAGCCACCCATGTTTCAGGACTGATGACACAAACGTCTGAGCGCGCTGACGGGTTGCAGTTCATCGCTGTTCAAACCTCACCGGAAGCTGAGCGTTTTGAAGGGTTTTGGATGTTGCGGGATCAAGCAGAACCATGACCGCTGCTGCCGATCCGTTCCGCCAGCCCGACAATCTGTTCAACACTCTTGAGCATTGGACATGGGTGGGCTGCTACGGCGGTTATTACCTCACCTCGGACGCGATGCAGACCGCAGGGTTCGAGCATGGCTTTTTCACCCGTCTTTGGCAAAACCGCGGGCCTGATGCCTTAGCGGCCTATCTATCTGCGGGAGTGAGTGTCCACCGCCCCCAACAAGTTCACGGCAACCGAGTTCTCGATGCTGGAGAAGCGATCGGTTCTCCCTGGCCTGATGCCGACGGTTTAGTCAGCGACCGTGGTGGGCAAAGTCTCTGGGTTTGCGGTGCCGATTGCACCCCCGTTCTTTTTGCAGACCCCACCAGCGGCAACGTTGCTGCTTGTCATGCGGGCTGGAGAGGGGTCGCCAGCGGCATTCTGCCTGCAGCAATACGGCGTTTAGCCACGCTAGGAGCGAAACCAGACCAACTCATTGTGGCCCTAGGTCCAGCAGTTAGTGGGGTGAATTATCA
The DNA here is from genome assembly GCF_014279835.1 of Synechococcus sp. MVIR-18-1. Taxonomy (NCBI): domain Bacteria; kingdom Bacillati; phylum Cyanobacteriota; class Cyanophyceae; order Synechococcales; family Synechococcaceae; genus Synechococcus; species Synechococcus sp. MVIR-18-1. Next base: position 1,685,673 of record NZ_CP047942.1, read on the forward strand.
GGTGGAAACCGACGTAGCGGAGCAGGTAGGACAAGCTCTCCATTCAGATCGATCGTTAGATCTCAGCGAACTGGAGGCCCTGGGCATCCTTTTGCCCGATCCAGCCCCCAACAAGTGTCGCCTCGATATTCGTCTTGCCGCCCTTGAACAGCTGCAATGCTGCGGCATACCAGAGCAACAGATCAATCTCTGCCCTCTCTGCACCGTTTCAGAGCCAAGTCTGTTCCACTCCTGGCGTCGCGATCAGGTAAGAGCAGTGCAATGGAGTGGAATCGTTGGTCAAGCGGCGGACTCCTCAGCGTGAGGAACCCAGCCGCAAGCCCACGGCCTCTGCGACTCGTATCCCATCAATCGCCGCAGACAGGATCCCCCCCGCATAGCCGGCCCCTTCGCCAGCAGGCGTAAGACCCACCGTATTGATCGACTCGAAATGTTCGTCACGAGGAATACGCAGCGGTGACGATGTGCGCGTTTCCACTGCTGTTAGTAACGCATCGGGATGGTCATACCCCTTGATGCGACGAGCAAAACGAGGCAAAGCCTCTTGCAATGCTGCCACCATTGGGGGTGGCAGCAGGCTGCGTAAATCACTTGGTGACACACCAGGTTGGTAAGAAGCGCCGATTGCACCAAGTTCCGTTGTGGAACGTCCAGCCAAAAAGTCCTGGAGCCGCTGCACTGGAGCGCTGTAATCAGCCCCCCCGAGAACAAACGCTTTTTGTTCCAGCGCACGCTGGAAGGCAAGACCAGCCAAGGGATCCCCTGGCCAGGCGGCATAGGCCGCCAGGTCGTCCTCATCCACAGGAACAACCAATGCGGCGTTGGCATTGCGCTCATTTCGTGAATGCTGGCTCATGCCATTGGTGACGACCCGGCCCTTCTCCGAGGTTGCGCCAACCACCAGTCCGCCTGGACACATACAAAAGCTGTAAACACAACGGCCATTTTCAGCATGGTGAACGAGCTTGTATTCCGCCGCCCCAAGGAGTGGATGTCCTGCGTTCAGCCCCCAGCGCGCTTCGTCGACCAAGGCCTGGGGATGTTCAATACGAAATCCGACCGCAAACGGCTTGGCTTCAAGAGCCACTCCAGCCTCCTGAAGCATCTGGAAGCTGTCCCGTGCTGAATGCCCTGGAGCAAACACCACCTGACGGCAACGCAATGAAGTCCCATCCGACAAGGACAGACCCACCACTTGCTGGGACTTACCTGAACCATGAGGTCCAGCGCAAGGTTTGAGCAAGATCTGATCAACCCTGCTGCCGAAACGAACCTCGCCACCGAGAGCCTCAATTTTGGCCCGCAGCCCCCTCACCACCGTGGCCAGTTTGAAGGTGCCGATATGGGGTCGGTGCTGCGTGAGAATCTCGCGATTTGCACCACAGGCCACCAGTTCTTCCAGGACTTTGCAGCCGTAATGATCAGGATCACTGACCTGGCTGTAGAGCTTCCCATCCGAAAATGTTCCTGCACCGCCCTCCCCAAACTGGGCATTGGATTCTGGATTGAACTCAGCTGTTCGACGCCAAAATCCAAACGTATCGGCCGTTCTTTGTTTCACGGGCTGTCCCCGTTCCAGCAACAACGGACGAAATCCCATCTGAGCCAGAAGGAGAGCAGCAAAATAACCACACGGACCAGCTCCGACCACCACAGGCCGCTGCTCGGAGTCCCAGACACTCCCTTCCGGAGCCTGGGCGACATATTTGTAGTGGGTGTCTGGGGTCGGACGAATTCTTCGATCGCCGTGTCTTCGCCGCAACAGCGCTGCTTCTCCATCCAGTGCTACATCCACGGAATAAATCAGCTGAATGCGATCGCGACGACGGGCATCAACACTCCGCTTCACCAACTGACAACGAAGCAGACGCGCCGGTGGAATCTTCAGGCAACGCAGAACCGCTTGCTCCAGATCATCAGGACCGTGATCCAAAGGAAGTCGGAGTTCACTAAGACGCAACACCGGCTTTAAAGACCCCTGCCACGGTTAGACCCCGACTGCGGAGCAATCACCCGGGTAGTCGCCTGTCCCGACGGAATCTGTCCTGGTCTCAACGCCAGATCACTGGCGGCTCCCTCTAAAAGAACAGCCTTGCCTTGCTGACGAAGGGCAATCGCCTGACATAAAGGCTGCACCTCGGCATCCGGATCAAGCCAACCGATGGGGTCACGGAGCCCTTCCGATGACATAGGCGCGGGGGCGAGCGTAGCCAAAGCCACAACACGGGCAGCATCAAAACCAGAGGCCGCCAACAGATCAGGAGCCTGCCCCCAGCGCTGCTGGTAAGACGTCGCGAATGAAGACCAACCGGGACCGTGCGCCTGTTGATCAGGACTCAATTGTGTCCAAGGTCTTTGAGAGACAGCATCAAGACGGGTCACGGGCAACAGCCAAATCCTGGCCGGTGACGCAAGCGAAGCTCCCATCAGCCGACCGTCGTTCTGTGCTTGATCCAACAGCCTCGCCAACTGTCCAGAAGGATCAGCGGCCAGAGCAATGGCAGCAGGACGTTTCCAAGCCACGTCTTGAATCAATTGATTCACAGCGGACGGATCGCCTGCGTTGACCTGCTGCACCAAAGACTTCTCATAGGATTCGACCTTGCCCCCTAATTGCTCGAAAGCCTCCGTATAGGTCACTGCCATGCCTGCAGCGCGGTCAGCCGGATCGGCAACCACCATGATTCTTCGCCATCCCTGCGCAAGCGTATCGATTGCCAGTTGATCGATTTCAGACTGTTGGGAAGGGCTCAAAGGATGCAGCAATCCCTGCGGATCAAGCGGCACCAATTGATTTAAAGACGCACCGCGTTGATACGGAAGGATCACATTGATCTGGTGGTCCTGGGCCAGTCGAGAAAAACGAGAGAGTTCCGTTGCAAAAGGTGCGATCACCACAGAACGCGTTGAACCAAGAAATGGAGCCGGGTCGTCATCGAGACCAATCGTGCGCCACTCCACATCCGCGGGGGAACTTCCACACTCTCGAACCTGCTCTTCCCCGAGAGCAAAACCTTGCCGAAACACAGCATGCGCAGGCATCAACCCGTCTGACAAGAGCGCAAGCACGGGGGCTCTTTCCTGCGTGCTTGCAGCGAGGGCTTGGCATCCCAGCAGACTTGCCACCACGATTAAGCCTTGACCAATGCTGAAACGCTTCCAAAAGTTCCCTAATTTTGAATCAGAAGCACGGTCACTCATGGGGGCCTCAGTTGGAGGGGTCATGAGAGAACCGCTCTTTGTCAAAACCTAGGTAGATGGATCGGTTTCGTCCTCTTTTGTCTCAGGATTTGTCGATGGGATTAACAGGGCCAGCAAACCTGCAGCCAACAACAACCCGCCCAGTCCTAGGGCGAGGGATTGATTCTCTCCTGGCACATCGCCCCAAACCGCCGTACTAAAAAAAGCAGCTGATAGAAGCAAACAGGGCACCATCACAATGCCGGCAGCGAAGCGATTTTTTCCCATCTCAGCTTGCGTTGCAACTTTGCGTAGCCAAGCCGTTGGTGACCAGTGAAAGGCCAAGATCCTGATCGGCATCTAGAGGGGTAACGCGGGCAATCAAAACACCGTCTTCATTTCCCTCTGGACGAAGGTTCACCCGTTTGCGTCGAGGCACTGCTTTCTTTAAAAGATCAACAGCAGCCTCTTCATTGGCGGGATCAACTGCAACACAAGCCAAACGAACGCTGTAATTGCGATTGCGATCTCCAATTTGAAGAAGAGTGGACGAACGCACTTGCAAGACTTCTGCTGCCACAGATGGCAATGGTGAAGCCAGCATCACGACCAACAGAATTAAAAAACTGGAGCCAAGACGGATCAGAGCTGCTCTTCGCAAACGGGGCAGCAATGGGGATTGCTGGCTGTGACGGTGAAGCAGTCCGGGCATGATCATCTGGAATCCTGGGCCAACTCAGGATGGGAGGGGAGACCCACCATCTGCGCATTGCTGGCGCCTGGTGGCACCATCGGGTAACAATTTTCCCCACGTCTGACGTGGACATCAATCAGGGTCGGACGTGGTGATGCAAACGCTTCACTGAGCTTGGTATGAAGATCATCTCGTTCGGTGATCTTGACGCCATCAACGCCAAAAGCCCTTGCTAATGCACTGAAGTCAGGCATGCCGTTGAGCATGTCGGATGCTGAATATCGCTCCTCGTAAAAGCTTTCCTGCCACTGCCGAACCATTCCCTGCCAGTGATTATTCACAATCACAACTTTCACAGGAAGTGAATACTGAGCCAAGGTTCCAAGTTCCTGAATATTCATCAGGATGCTTGCATCACCAGCAATGCAAACCACTTTCTGATCCGGGAACGCCACCTGAGCCCCGAGAGCGGCTGGCATTCCAAATCCCATGGTTCCCAATCCAGCGCTGCTGATCCAACAACGCGGCCCGTTACGCAAGTACTGAGCAGCCCACATCTGATGTTGGCCTACATCTGTCGTGATGATGGCGTCACTGGCCAGATCACGGACAGCCAAAAGCACTTCTTGCGGAAAAATCGCTCCTTCCTTGGCAGGGATGGTGAGTGGGTAAAGCGTCTTCCAAGTCTTGATTTGTTCCAGCCAAGACGAGGTCTTCAACTCGGCGGAATGCGGTCGACTCTGATCAACAAGTTGAGCAAGGCTTAAACCCAAATCACCCAGCACAACCACATCGGGACGTCGGTTTTTACCAACCTCCGCAGGATCAATCTCAAAATGAATAACCTTGGCCTTGGGAGCAAACGTGTCGAGCTTGCCCGTCACGCGGTCGTCAAAACGAGCCCCAACTGCGATCAACAGATCGCAGTCTGTAACTGCAAAGTTGGCATACGCAGTTCCATGCATCCCCAACATGCCTAAGGCGAGTGAATGATTCTCGTCAAAAGCTCCCTTCCCCATCAACGTGGTGGTCACAGGGATCTGGAAGCGCTCAGCCAAGACTTGGAGGCTGTCATGGGCACCTGCGCTGACCGCACCACCCCCCACATAAAAGAGGGGACGACTCGACTCACGAATCAAGGCAAGCGCATCGGTAACCGCATCAACCGCAGGATGAGCCGGCTGCCTGAACCCAGGCGGATGGATCGATCCTGGTTGAACTGGGATGTAATCAAATTCTTCTTGACCTACATCTTTGGGGATATCGATCAATACAGGGCCAGGACGTCCTGAAGAAGCGATCAGGAACGCTTGAGCGACCACGGAAGCGAGATCCGCTGGGTCACGAACCACCCAGGAGTGCTTCACGATTGGCAACGTAATGCCAAAAATATCTGTTTCCTGAAACGCATCAGTGCCGATCGCAGGCCTAGGGACTTGGCCTGTGATGACCACCATTGGAACGGAGTCCATTTGGGCCGTAGCAATGCCCGTGACCAGATTGGTGGCACCAGGGCCAGACGTTCCAAAACAGACGCCAACCCGACCAGTGGCACGGGCATAGGCATCAGCGGCATGGGTGCCACCCTGCTCATGACGCACCAAAATGTGCTTTAGCCAGCCTTCGCTTTCGGCGATGTGCAGAGCGTCATAGATCGGCAGGATCGCACCGCCGGGGTAGCCAAAAATGGTGTCGACGCCATGGAGCCTGAGGGCATTCATCAGGGCGTGGGCGCCGGTGATACGGCGTTGACCGTTCCAATCCAACGCATCCGCGGCCGTGGGAACGGATGTCAGGGTCACGGCTGCCTCATAAGGATCTGACCCTCAAGATTAAGTGGCCATCTCACCAATTGGCACTGTTTAAAGCAAACCAACAGCATGCAGTGGGCCATGGCCGCTGATCAGCTCGAGAAGGAAGGCAGAAAAACCAACCATGGCCAGGCGTCCATTCCACACTTCGGAGCTGTTATTCCAACCCCACTCCCACTTCTCCTGGGGATAGAGCTTCACGGTGGTGGCCAGTTCAGCCGCCTGGTCGAGATTCACTTCTGGACCCTCAAGGCTGGCCTCGACTAAATCAGCCAATCCGGCAATAAAGGGTGGGTAGGTGTCCAGAGCCCTAACGCGACGGAAGTTCACGACACCTGACTCAGTCGCAAGTTCGCGGTATTCGATGTCAATTTCCTCGAGCGTTTCAATGTGCTCACTCACAAAACTGATAGGGACCACCACCAGATCTTGCGTCTTCGCCCGGCCGAGTTCTTCGAGGGCCTCCTCGGTATATGGCTTGAGCCATTCCACCGGCCCAACTCGGCTCTGATAGGCGAGGGTATGGGGATTGGAGTGGCCAACAATGGTCTCCAATTCAGCCATGATCAGAGCCGCGCAAGCTTGAATCTCCTGCTGATAGGGATCGCCGGCCTCTTCCACATAGCTCTTCGGCACGCCATGGGCGCTGAAGAAGATATGGGCTTTTTCGACGTCGTCACTGGCGCGAACTTGCTCGGCGATGAGTTCAGCCATCGAGCGCACATAGCCTGGATGGTCGTACCAACTGCGAATGCAGCGCAAAGGCAACGCCTCAAAGCGTTCGTCCATTTGCCGAAGACGTTGGAGCTCACGGAAGCTCGAGCCGCTGGTACTGATTGAAAAGTGGGGGTAAAGGGGAAGAACGACAACTTCGTCAATGCCATCAGCTTTGAGATCAGCCACAGCCGATTCGGTAAATGGGTGCCAATAGCGCATGGCCACGTAGCTGGTGGCGTCCACCCCACGCTGGCGCAGAAGACTCTGGAGCTCTCGCGCTTGCTGCTCAGTGATTCGGCGGAGAGGAGAACCTCCTCCGATTGATCGATACGCCTCCTGCGACTTACTACTGCGCAACGTGCTGATCAACCAAGCGAGGGGTTTCTGCAGGATCGGGTTGGGCAGCCGAATAATTTCTGGATCCGCAAACAGGTTGTACAGAAAGGGGCCAACATCCTGAATCCGTTCTGGACCACCCAGATTGAGCAGAAGAATGCCAACCCGAGCCATGGAAAATTCTTGATTCTTAGGGGTTGAGCGTAACTCCCATCAACGTCATGGTGACGCTGTCTTTACAGGGTCATGAACTTCGACACCGCGATCGTGGCCGCCAATGCGGCTTTGGCCGAGCAGGGCTGTGGTCTTCGTGTGGAGCGCCGAGGGCAAAAACTCAATCTGCGTGGACGGCTGCCATGCCGTAAGCAACCCAACCACTGGAAAACCCAGCGCCTGAGTCTTGGACTCCTGGCCGACCTGAATGGGTTGAAAGAGGCTGAGCGCATGGCGCAGCTTGTGGAGCTGCAAATAAAGCGACAGCTTTTTGTATGGGACCAGTGGTTACCGAAGCAAAAAGTTCAGCACCACAACACTCCAAATGGCGAAGCCACTTCAGTTGCCGATCCCTTGGATCGCGATCTGGATACGTTTAAGGAGGCATTCTTCGCAGACCCCCGTCGTCGTCGCTCCCCAGCTGGTAGCCGCACCACCTGGAGCGGGGCCTACCAGCCCTACCTGCGACGCCTCAAGGCCTTGGCTCTTGAACAACACTCGCTCCTCACTCCCGACTTATTACTGCTGACGCTGAACAGCTATCCCGATGGAAGCCGAAGTCGCCAGCAGTGTTCCACTGCCCTAGGGGCACTCGCCCGGCATCAAAATCTGCCCCTTCCAGATGCATGGCGTGCAGAGGCGGGGGGATACGGCCTGCACCGCGCTCGTTTTCGGCAGTTACCCAGCGACCCGCAAATTGTTGAGGCCATGCTGCGCATTCCCAATCCGGGTTGGCGTCTGGTTTATGGACTGATGGCCACCTATGGACTTCGCAACCATGAGGTGTTTTTCACGGATGTTTCGGCTTTAGCGGATGGAGGAGACAGGGTCATCCGCGTTCTTCCCACCACCAAAACCGGTGAGCATCAGGTTTGGCCCTTCCATCCGGAATGGGTGGATCGCTTCAACTTGACGCATCTGGCCTCCAATGCCGCGGCCCTCCCTCCTGTTTGCACCGATCTCCGCCACACCACACTCCAACAAGTCGGACGGCGTGTTGCCGAGCAGTTCAGGAGATACGACGTTCCCCTCACGCCCTACGACCTTCGCCACGCCTGGGCCGTACGCACCATCCACATCGGACTCCCCGATACCGTGGCCGCCAGGATGATGGGACATTCCGTGGCGATTCACACCCGCACCTATCACCACTGGATCACCAGACGAGATCAACAACAGGCCGTCGATGCCGCGCTAGCTAGGAGAGAAGCCTGATGACATCACCCCTTCGCCAACTGGCCTACCGCCACCGTTGGATCTACGACACCGTCACCGCGATCTCTGCCCTGAGTGTTGGAGGTGTCGATCGACTGCGATGCCTTGGATTAGCAGCGCTCGATCCTGTTCTGCCAAGGGGGGCCACGGTGCTCGACTTTTGCTGCGGCTCAGGAGAAGCGGCAGCGCCATGGATCGAAGCAGGGTTTCAGGTCACCGGTCTCGATGTCTCACCCAAGGTTCTCGAACTCGCCGCAACCCGTCATCCACTCCTCACTTGCATTGAGGGGCTCGCAGAAGATCCGCCATGCACGCCAGCCAGCTTTGATGCCATTCAAATCAGCCTTGCGCTGCATGAATTTCCTCGAGCCGAGCGGCATCAAGTGTTGTTGTCCTGTTTGAAATTGCTGAAACCAGGCGGATGGCTCGTTGTTGTTGATCTCCACCCCGCTGGTCCTCTCTTGCAACTCCCCCAACAACTGTTTTGCGCTTTGTTCGAGACAGAAACTGCGATTGCTTTGCTTGAGGACAACATCCCCGAGCAATTGCAGCAGATCGGCTTCACCACGGTTGAGCAGTCTGTTTTGGCCGGGGCTGCTCTGCAGCGCATCACAGCAAGGTGCCCCGATAGCGGCATGCTGGAGGGAACTGGGGAGTTGTCATGAGCTCGGATCAAACATCAGCCGCAAAGCCAACACCTGTGAACCCATCATCCTTGGACCAATCGGCCGAATCTCTTGGCATGGGAGGCGATTTAGCCCCAGAGAAAGACGCTGATGCCTACCGAAAGCGCATGGCACGGCGTCAAGACGTGCAGCGCAAACGGGTCTCAGAAAGAAGTGTTGAAAAGGGATTGGTCTTGGTCTTCACCGGCCACGGCAAGGGAAAGACCACTGCGTCTCTTGGCTTGGCCTTACGAACCCTCGGTCACGGCCACCAGGTTGCAGTTGTGCAATTCATCAAAGGGGGCTGGGAGCCTGGAGAAGCCAAAGCACTCAAAGCCTTTGGAGATGCCCTGAGTTGGCATGCCCTCGGAGAGGGCTTCACCTGGGAAACCCAAGATCGTGAGCGTGATCGTCAGTTGGTCCAAGCGGCTTGGGAGACCTCGCTCTCTTACCTCAGAGACCCCAAGCAAAAACTTGTCGTGCTGGACGAAGTGAACGTGGCGTTAAAACTTGGCTATCTCGAACTGGATCAAGTCCTGCAAGGCCTTGATGAAAGGCCTGAACTCACGCATGTTGCCCTCACTGGCAGAGGAGCTCCAGATGGGCTGATTGAAAGAGCCGATTTGGTCACGGAAATGTCCCTCGTCAAACACCCCTTTCGTGAACAGGGCGTCAAAGCACAACAAGGAATTGAGTTCTGAAGGAAGGCAGGGCTTGATCAGAAGTCGATCAGTTCTCCCGATCTCCCAGAAACAGCCTTGCTACTGTCCTACAGATAAGGATATCGAATGGCCTACGCGCGTGCCCTCCTGAAGATCAGCGGTGAAGCGCTGATGGGCAATCAGGGCTACGGAATTGATCCTGAAATTGTTTCGGCCATCGCCACAGATGTTGCCAAAGTTGTTGCCACTGGCACGCAGTTGGCGATTGTCGTCGGCGGCGGAAACATTTTCAGAGGTTTGAAGGGTTCCGCCGCCGGTATGGATCGCGCCACAGCTGACTACGTCGGCATGCTCGCCACCGTGATGAATGCCATCACCCTGCAAGACGGACTGGAGCGAGCCGGAATTCCCACCCGCGTACAAACCGCCATTGAGATGCAAGAAGTGGCTGAGCCCTACATCCGCAGGCGCGCAATGCGACACCTAGAAAAAGGCAGGGTGGTCGTGTTTGGAGCAGGTTGTGGCAATCCGTTTTTCACCACCGACACCACAGCTGCTTTACGCGCAGCCGAAATCAGTGCTGATGTGGTGTTCAAAGCCACCAAGGTTGACGGTGTGTATGACAAAGATCCCCATCAATTCCCTGATGCCGTCCGCTACGACTCCTTGACCTTCCAACAGGTACTCAGCGGCGAGCTCGCGGTAATGGACAGCACTGCCATCGCTCTTTGCAAAGACAACAACATCCCAATTGTTGTTTTTAATTTGTTTGAACCTGGCAACATCGGCAGAGCCGTGGCCGGTGAGCCCATCGGTTCTCGTATCAGCAACTAGTCATCGTCATGTCGCAATCCGATCTCGAAGCCAACATGCGCAAGTCGGTGGAAGCCACCCAGCGCAACTTCAACACCATCCGCACGGGCCGAGCCAATCCCTCGCTATTGGATCGAGTGAGTGTGGAGTACTACGGCGCTGATACACCACTGAAATCACTGGCGAGTCTCTCGACTCCCGATTCACAGACGATTGCCGTTCAACCCTTCGATATGGGATCTCTAGCGCTGATCGAAAAAGCAATCGCCACCAGTGATTTGGGATTCACGCCCAACAACGACGGCAAGGTCATCCGCATCAATGTGCCTCCACTCACAGAAGAGCGCCGTAAAGAGTTCTGCAAACTTGCCGCAAAGTATTCAGAGGAGGGGAAGGTGGCCTTGCGCAGCGTGCGTCGCGACGCCATCGACAAAATCAAGAAACAAGAGAAGGAAGGAGATCTTTCAGAGGATCAAAGCCGAGATGAGCAAGATCAAATTCAGAAAACAACCGATCGTTTCATCGCAGAACTGGAAAAACATTTAGCGGATAAAGAGGTTGAAATCCTCAAGGTTTGAGCACCACTGACGTTGCTGTTATCGGGGCCGGTGCAGCCGGCTCCAGCACGGCTTTCCATCTCGCCCGCTTAGGTCATCGCGTCACCGTTTTGGAACGGGACCGATCAGAGCGGCTGAAGCCATGCGCTGGTGGGATGGCGGCCTCCGTTCAGCAGTGGTTCCCCTTCGACTTACAACCAGCCGTTGATGACGTCATCCAACAGGTGGATTTCAGCTGGTGTCTCACTGATCCTGTGGTCGCGGAGCTTCCAGGCTCTGCACCCTTCTGGATCGTCAAGCGTGAGCGGCTCGACGCACTCTTGCTGGAGCAAGCGATCGCTTTAGGGGCAGAGCTGCGGCAGCCCTTCGAGGTTGTGGACCTTCAGCAGGATGAAAGCCATTGGCTTGTACGCAGCAAGGGCGGGGAGGTGATCGAGGCCAAAGCCGTGGTTCTGGCCGATGGCTCCGGTTCTCCTTGGCCCACACGCTTAGGAATCGGCCCTCGATCTCTGCACATGGCCAAGACGCTCTCTGTTCGCCTCGAAGGAATGGGAAGCTTGCAACCTGGCACCGCCAGGTTTGAATTTGGGCTCGTCCACCATGGTTTCGCCTGGGCGTTTCCACTGGCAAACGGCATCAATGTGGGAGTGGGCACGTTTATTGGACGCCGGGCCAGTGACGCGGAAGCCGTGCTCGAACAACTCCTACCGGATTTAGGGTTTGCCTCCACAGACGGGCTGCGACAAAACTCCGAATTAAGAGTCTGGAATGGCCACACACCCCTCCACGGCAAAGGCGTAGTGGCAGTCGGTGATGCTGCATCGCTCTGCGACCCCTTTCTTGCCGAAGGCCTCAGGCCGTCGCTGATGAGCGGCTGCGAAGCAGCGGCCAGTCTCGATTCTTGGCTGAACGGAACTCAGCCTGACCTTTCCAACTACTCAAAACGGATGCGCGAACGCTGGGGCGATTCAATGGCTTGGGGGCGTCGCATTGCCCAGGTGTTTTATCGCTTTCCAAACGTGGGCTATCAACTCGGCATCAAACGTCCCACTGCTCCGCAGCGCATTGCCCAAATTCTCTCTGGTGAAATGGGATACGGGGACATCGCCCAGAGGGTCATCCGCCGCTTGATGCTGCAAAGGGGTTAGAGATCAAGCGTGAGCTGTTGGGAATCATCGAGCGTAGGGTTTCGCCGTCGCCGGCGGCGACCTTGACCCGTTGGCGCTAAACCTGAACGTCTCGACCCATGGCGCTGCTGAATTCCATCAGCAATAGCAGAAAATCCAGAGCGCTCCCTGATCGCCCAAATCCTCTGCTTCGCCTCCCGAGCTGCAAGCGCAGGTTCCACCATGGGCAGGGGATAGTCCACTCCAAGCTCGAGCCCTGCCTGACGTTGCGCTGCCATCGACAACTTCCACGGCTCATGCACGTAGACATCGGGAACCAGGTGGAGTTCAGGACACCAAGTGCGAATGAATTCACCCTTCAAGTCATGGTCTTGCCCCTGCTTGATCGGGTTGTAGACCCGCACGGTATTGATGGCTGTGCTGCCTGACTGCATTTGGCACTGGCTCCAGTGGATCCCGGGCTCGTAGTCCACAAACTGTCGCGCCAGATGAAGTCCGCTGTCCCGCCACGGCAACCAGAGGTGGTAGCTGGCAAACGACATCAACATCGCTCGCATCCTGAAGTTGATCCAACCGTGGGCCCGCAATGCGCGCATGCAAGCATCCACGAAAGGCACTCCAGTGAGTCCCTCCGACCAGGCAGAGAGTCGCTCATCATCCGCGCAGCGCAGCCCACGCATGAACGGATGAAAATCTTCGAATTCAATCGCTGGCTGCGCTTCTAGCTTTTGGATGAAGTGGCAATGCCAATGCAGGCGTGACTCAAAACTGCTTATTCCACGACCGCTAAAGCCACGGCTTGTTTGGATTACCTCTCGCATCGAGAGACATCCCCAAGTGAGATAAGCAGAGAGGCGTGAACACCCGGTAAACGCGGTGTTGGGGCTGGAGATGGAGCGTGCATAGCCGGACGCCCGATGTTCGAGGAAATCGTCCAGCTCCAGCAAGGCCATGGAACGACCACCGCTTTGACGATGCGGGCATGGATCGGCTGCCAGCTCCGGATGGGGTCGATCAGGAATGATGCCGGCCTCGATCCCCTCGATCGATGGCAGCCCTAACGGGGAAGGCGTGATTGGCTCAGCCATCTGCGCCTCCCAGCGCTTGGCCCATCGATTGCGGGACCGCAGACGGCGGATCACGCCAAATTGGGGAATCTCCTTCCAAGCGATGCCGTGCTGCCGGCACCAGAGAGCGACGCGTTGGTCACGCTGATACGTCCAACCATTTCCGGTTTCTTCATGGCTCCAGAGCCCATCAAGACCAAATTGACGATGGGCACGCTCAAACACCTCCAACACATCACCACGGCGCACCAGCAGCGGTTGACCCAGCTCCGCCAACGCGAGCCGCAAATCCAGCAAAGACTCTCGGCAAAACAACCACTGCCGCTCGGAGACATCTTGCTGCTGCCACAACTCAGGCTCAACGACATAAAGCGGCAGCACTGGCCCCCTAAGCAAGGCCTGCTGCAAGGGCTGGTGATCCTTCACCCGGAGGTCTCGCTTGAACCAGACAAGCTGGAGCGCCATTGCAGCCAACCCCCCTAAATCTCCCGACGAATGACCCTAACGATTGAATATGGACTCAGCGAGCCTCTGTTGCAAGCCACTAAAAAACACGCCTTCACTCCATAGAGCGAGGGCGTGCTTGCTGTCTGGAGCCTTAAACAAGCTCGATCAAACGGCGGTCAAAGACAAGGCGCCACCGAAACCCAAGCGCACATCGTCTGGTGTCAAACGACCGTCATGATCCTGATCTAAGGCATCAAAGACCGCATCACTTCCCAACCATTCATCGCGGGTGATGCAGCCATCACCGTTGAAATCGTTCAGCAGGAAAATCTCTTGAACGGCATGGCTGAACGCAGAGCCACCCTCGATCTGAGCCAAACGGTGAGCAAGTTGCTGCTCGAGAGTTTCAATCGCTTTGCTGAAACCTTTGATGCCTTCACTGAGCTTGTCAGTAGCCATCCGATCCTCAGCCATCATGGAGACGAAGCGCTCCTGATCCACGTTCATTTGCTCTGCAACAGGAGCAAGATTGGAAGGATCTAACTTGCGAATCAGCGAAGCATCACTACTACGCAATTGATCCAACAATTTCGGGGAAATGGTCAATAGATCACAACCTGCAAGCTCAGTGATTTCATCAAGATTGCGGAAGCTGGCCCCCATGATTTCGGTTTTGTAGCCGTATGTCTTGAAGTAGTTGAAGATGCTGGTCACTGAAATCACACCAGGATCTTCTGGACCTGGATAGGAATCGCGCCCTGTATCGGCCTTGAACCAATCAAGAATGCGACCAACAAACGGCGAGATCAACGTGACGCTTGCTTCGGCGCAGGCCACAGCCTGAGAGAAACCAAACAGCAGAGTGAGGTTGCAATGAATGCCATCCTTCTCAAGAACTTCAGCCGCTTTGATTCCTTCCCACGTGGAGGCAATTTTGATCAAGACACGTTCATTACTGATTCCCGAGTCGTTGTAAAGGCGAATAAGTTTCCGACCTTTTTCAATCGTGGCCTCTGTGTCGTAACTGAGGCGGGCATCAACCTCCGTTGAAACACGGCCAGGAACGATCTTCAGAATTTCCTTTCCAAATATCACGCTGATTTCATCGAGCGCTTCATGCACCACTTGCTCCACCGGAGCGCTCTCTCCTAGAAGCCGGCGTGACGAACGCAAGGCTTCATCGATGAGATTCTCGTAAGCAGGAATCTGTGCTGCAGCAAGGATCAGGGAGGGATTGGTGGTCGCATCACGGGGAGTGAAACGCCTGATCGCTTCGAGATCACCCGTATCGGCCACCACCACGGTCATGGCGGAAAGCTGCTCAAGGAGGGTGGCCATAGCGCACTAAAACTCTATGAATTCAACGTAGCGACGATTTTCAAACTGACAGCTCAAGGAGGAGGTGTGTCCGTTTGTGCAGATTTAACCCGACCACTTGGTGGGATTTTTTCAATCACCAGGAGCCCATCAATGATGGATTTAGCCACAGGCAAAGCCACAGTTGAGCCATAGGCGTGCTCCCCCTGTGGTTCATCAACCACCACCAGCACGACATAACGAGGGTCCTCGATCGGAAGCGTTGCGACAAAACTGCAAATCAAGGCCCCAGGGACATACACACCATTCACTGCCTTTTGGGCTGTGCCTGTTTTGCCGCCAATGCGATAACCAGGGGTGCGCACCCCCTTACCGCTGCCTTTTTCCACCACGGATTCCATCCAGTTCAGCACTGTGCGCGTGACCTCTGGGCGAAGCAAGGGTTGCCCCATGCGCTCACCACTCGGAGCCAATGCATGGCCAGCCCGTAAACCACGGGTGATGTGAGGACTCACAAGCCTCCCGCCATTGGCGATCAGTGCATGCAATTGAACAAGCTTGAGAGGTGTCAGCGAGAAGCCTTGACCGAATGCTGCTGTAGCTGGCTCGATGGGCTGCGTCGTGAATTGTTCCTTGGTCTTCAGCTGGCCCGCTACTGCACCTGGAAGGTCTGTGTCCGGCTTCGCATCGAGCCCAAGCCGACTCAACCAGTCCCAATAATTAGAGGGACGCATTTTGCGCATCGCCTGCACCATGCCGACATTGCTTGAAACCTGAAGCACGGTTGCGAAATCCACGACGCCATTGCCCTTGCGGTCGTGGTTGCGAATCGGCCAGCCACCAATTGTGAGGGCCCCACTGTCGTAAACCGTCTCGTTGGGTTGGATCACACCTTCTTGAAGCGCTAAAGCCAAATTGATCGGCTTAAAAGTCGAACCCGGTTCGTAAAGGTCTTGAACAGACCATTCGCGAAAACGCTCTGGATTGAAATCCCAATAGCGATTCGCGTCGTACGTCGGCGTTGAGGCCAGCGCCATTAATTCGCCATTGGTGACATCCATCACGATCGCCACTCCCTTTTTGGCTTTCCAGGTCTTGACCTGTGCCGACAGGGCCTTGGCAGCCAGCTCCTGTAAGCGGGCATCCAAGGTGAGCTGCAATCTCAAGTCATCCCCGAAAAACACGCCTGGCGCGAGGTTGTCTGGCAACGGGGTTCCGTCTGCTCCGCGACGAAGACTCCTGGCCTGTTCGTGACGCTGCAGGTCATCGTCACGACTCTGTTCCAGCCCCGCCTGGGGCTGACGCTCTTGATTGAGGAAACCAACGACATTGGCAAAAAGAGATCCCTGCGGATAGACGCGGTAGGGATAGGGCTCAAGATCGATGCCGCTGATTCCAAGGGAACGAACTGTTGTTGCCGTTTCAGGGTCAACGCCCTCAGCCAACTTGATGCCAGACGCTCTGTCTCCCATCCTTTTGTTGAGCTCGCCAGAGGAAAGGGCCAACACGGGGGAGAGGCGTGCAGCAACCTCTTGACGGTCACGAATGAGCGTCGGCTCGTCGCCAGGAAAGTTGAAGTAACGAGGGTGAGCCCAGATTCGATAACGCTCCTCGTCTAAGGCCACAAGCCTGCCGTTGCGATCCACAATCGGCCGGCGGCTGCCCAGGGGCTTGGTGCGTTGGGTTTGCACCACACGGGCCCGCGCCTCCAACTCGGAGGCTTGAACAATCTGTAACCAGGCCATACGCCCAACCAAACCCAATAAACCTGCACACAGCAGCACAAAGACCACTTTCATGCGACCCGCGGGCACCGGCTCAAGACGAATGACCCTTCGTCGTTCACGACGCGCCTTAGGGGTCGAGCCTTGCCGCTTGGCTGGCATCTGTTTAATACCCGTGATGAATTGAACGATCCATCAAGGAGCCAATGAAAGCGAGATGATCGTGGGAACCACCGGACTCCTCTTCATTGGGACGTTCGAGATACACCAATTTTTCAGCGGTCGTCGGAACCATCGACTTTGGAGTCTGGGTTCGATCGAGGAGATAACGCTCAAGCATTGCTGTGGACTCCGTCAGTCGGTGGCCCACGCCTCGGGTGTCCTCCAAGCGTTCAAAAGCAACCGTCCAGCGATATTGCCAGTGAAGCGTGAGTCCACTGAGAGCCAGAACAGCTGTGAACACCCCAATCAAACTGCCATCAGCCGCACGATGAAGACCGGCAAGCAGGGGAGAGCGGCGTGCAACACGCTTGGCGGACAGTGACCCCTGAATGAGCTCAAAGGCACCAGTGGCAGATGCGTGTTCCTGTGGGGCAGGTTGAGTTTGGGGAACCGCGACCACGTTGAACGATTAGGGCAATGCGCCAGTGAACCACCCGTATGGTCCGCCCGCAAGGCTGAAATGTCTTACAGCATCAGGGAAATCAACTCAAGTTCCCAGCAAGACAAGATTCAGGAAAGTGACACCGTTCCAGAGAGCATGCATCACCACACAAGGAAGGAGTCGACCACTGCTTAAACGCAGCAATGCCAAACCCAAACCAAGAACCAACAAAGGAAGTAACTCACCAATGCTGAGGTGAGCAACCGCAAACACAAGGGCGCTGCCAAAAACGCTCCAACCCCGCCCGAAGGAGCGTCCTAAAACGGGCAACAGCACCCCACGGAACACTGTTTCTTCAAACAGAGGGGCGAGCACAACCGCGGTGATGGCCAGCAGGAACAAGGCCAACGGATCGCTGCCGTTCAGCACCATTTCCAGCAATGGATTACTGCCTCCCTGATCGCCGATAAAGCGACTCATCAGCCAACCGGTTAACACCACAGGCGGCATCACCATCAACCAGGCGCGGCCGCCCTGAAACAGTGCCGTCCACCATGGGCTCACGCGCCACTGAAGCCAACCACCTGCAGGCAGCAAACGCTGATCAAGACCATCAAGCTGACTTTTGAGGATGAGCAACGGCGGCGTCGCGAGAGCGCAATAGCCAATCAGCACAGCCACCGACTGGTTGAGTGGCGCCGCAATGCTCCGAGCCACCAAGGCTGAAAGAGGAGTGACTAAAAGTGGGACCAGCACCTCGCCCAGCACCACAAAACCCCCAGCGATCAGCAGCACCATGTCCACCAAACCAAGGGGTGCGGCTTGCAGTTCAGGCCAGGACGATTGCTTGCGGCGCAGAAGCAACCAAAGCTGACGAACCAGCAGAAGAGAACCCAACAACAGTGCTCCGAGCGGCATCAGCTCACTCAGAACAAGACGTCGAGCCGCGGCCTTGGATGCAGCCTTGGCTGCAGAGCTTTCAAGGCAATCGGACGGTTCACCTCCCAATGCTTGGCACACCAAACGCCGGGTTAAGGGATCAGGACTGTTGTCAGACAACAACTCCTGGTCCTGTGAGGAGAGGTCACGAGGCCGCGGCTCGATGGCCAAAGTTTCCTGAAGCGTCCGAAGGTTTGGGGTTTGAAGTGGAGTCTCCAACAAGGTCTTACGACGCCCTGGATCGTTTTCTAACGATGCAAATAACAGTGTTTGGCGTTCGCTGAGGCTGTCGAGAGGGGTCTCTCTCAACGTTTCAAGCAAGCTTTTGGCAGGATCTTGGCCAACAAGCAGAGGTTTGAGCGATGGCATCAAGGCGGGATCCGCCAACAACGCCAGCTCTTGCTGCTCCAACGACAAAGCGGGAGCCACAGATGGGCGCCCGAGGCTGTCCATCAAGCCGAGGAACCAAACGCTGCAAGCCAGCACCATCGAAACGACAGCTAGAAGGACTTTCCACTTAGGTGCTGCGTTTGAACGTCCGTTCAGCGGGCTGGTCAACAGACGATGCGCAACTGCAAGTGATTCTCTCCGGCGAAGGGCAACCAACGACCGATTTTGACCATTTCGGCGTGATTGGACCGTGCGCCCATACGATGACCGCGCCTTTCCCCCTTGTTGCGGTGTCACTGCGTCTCCTCCTGGTCCGCCACGGCCTGAGCAGCTTCAACATTGAGCGCCGCATCCAGGGGCGCAACGATCTATCAACACTCACAGCCACTGGCGAAGACCAGGCGCGACGCATGGGCGTGGCCTTGGCCGACGTCCCGATTGATGCGGCCTACAGCTCACCTCTTCAACGTGCTGCCGCTACCACAGCCGGAGTGCTGAGCGTGCGTCAAGACGGCCTGGCCCCCGTTCTGGATAACGGACTGCTGGAGATTGATCTCGAGCCCTGGAGCGGGCTAACAGCCGATGAACGGGCGATCCAGGATCCAGAGGGCTACGCCACCTGGCGTCAACGACCGGAAGAGCTAGAACTCACCCGCGCTGACGGCACCCGGTATCAACCGCTAACCGAGTTGATGGTTCAGGCGCGGGCGTTCTTGAAAGGCCTCATGGAACGGCATCCAGTGACTGGCGACGACACCGTTCTGGTCGTGGGTCACAACGCCATTCTTCGCTGCTTAATTCTGGTGTTGTTGGGCGAGCCTCAAGGAGGCTTCAGGCGGCTACGCCTGGACAATGCATCGTTGTCGGTGTTCAACCTCTCTTCCGGGCCTAATGGCTACCAAGTCCAGATCGAATGCTTAAACAGCATTGCCCACTTAGAGCCGGCTCTGCCAGCCAAAGGCACCAAGGCGCGTCTGGTGCTTGTCCGCCACGGTGAAACAGATTGGAACAGGCAGGGGCGATTCCAAGGACAGATTGATATTCCCCTCAATAGCAACGGCCATGCCCAAGCAGAGGCGGCTCGCTCCTTCCTCGAGGCTGTGACTCTGGATCGGGCTTACAGCAGCTCGATGTCTCGTCCAAGAGAAACCGCTGAGGGGATTTTGAAATCGCACGCCGGCGTACCGCTCACCGTGACTGATGGCCTGATGGAAATCGGCCACGGGCTTTGGGAGGGAAAGCTGGAATCAGAAATTCGAGAGGGCTGGGAAGAGTTACTCCAGGCCTGGAAGGACGCTCCCGAGACGGTGCAAATGCCCGAAGGCGAAACGATTCAAGACGTATGGGAACGCTCTGTGGCCTGCTGGAACAGCATCGCGGATGGGCTCGATCCTTCAGAGACAGCCTTAGTTGTGGCGCATGATGCAGTGAACAAAACAATCCTGTGTCACCTCTTAGGCCTTGCCCCCAAAGACATTTGGGCCGTGAAACAAGGCAACGGAGGCGTCACGGTGATCGACATGCCAGAAGATCCAAGCCAACCTGCAGTGGTGAGTTGCCTTAATCTCACCTCCCACCTCGGTGGGGTTCTGGATCGAACAGCAGCGGGAGCACTCTGAACCCATGACTGAGACGATGCTGCTCGACCCCGTGCAGGTTCTAGTCGCAAGCGATCAGCCGCTCCAAGTAGGAAGTGCTGCTCTCTTTGAAGATGATCGTCTTATCGCCCTAGGGGAAGAGGCAAGGCAGCGAGCCGCTGAGCGAGGTGTTTCGGGGCATAACCGGGCCCAGCAACTCCTCGCCCCATGTCTTGTCGACCCACATTCAAGCCTTCCCAGTCCATTTACAGGAAGCGGAGAGACGCTCAAAACCCTCATCAACTCCGCAGGGCGAGCCGGTTATGGACAGCTCGCACTGCTTCCAAACGGTGAATCGGAACGGGATAGCCCAGAACGCTTAAAGGGATTCCAGCCGAGCGATTGCGATCTCAAAATTCACTTATGGGGAAGCTTCACCCATCACGGAGAAGGCGAACGCCTCAGCCTCCACGCCGATCTGCTTGAAGCAGGTGCCATCGGTCTGAGCGCTGGGGAGCAGATGCCGTCTGCCAACCTCATCGACCGCGCCTTACTGCTCGGAGAAATGGATGGAGCCCCTGTGCTGATTGCACCCAATGACTCCAACCTGGGCGGAGACGGAATGATCCGGGAAGGCGTGGAGACACTACGAGCCGGATGGCCTGCAGATCCAACCATCAGCGAAACGCTACCCATGGGGCAGCTCCTGGAATTGCAGCGCCGCCATAGCAATCGCAAGCTTGTGCTCATGAATCTTTCCACCGCTGCTGGAGTGGAGATGTTGAGCCATGCAACGTCATCTCCTCTGGCAACTGTCAGCTGGTGGCACCTCGTGCAGGATCGATCCAGCCAACCAGCTGAAGCGACCCATTGGTTTGTCACCCCTTCCATTGGTGGACAACGTGATCGCTGGGCCTTAATTCAGGCCTTAGGAGAAGGAAAGATCAACGCCGTTGCTGTTCATGGCATTCCTCTCGACGATGAGGAGTGTCTATTGCCTCCCGATCAACGTCCAAAAGGGTTATCCGGTCATCACTTAGTGCTGCCAACCCTCTGGCAGCATCTCGTGGTCGATTTGAACTGGAGTGTGAACCAACTCTGGCAGGCGCTCAGTTTCGGCCCAGCACGGTTGCTTGGACAGGAGGAAGAACGACTGAGCATCGGAAGCAACCGCTGGTTGCTCTTTGATCCTGACCAAATATGGGATCAAACCCGTGCTGCTTCCCAAGCCCCGAGAGCTGCCAACCAGCCTTGGCTCGGCATGCGCATGCGAGGGCAAGTGGTGAGTTGTGGACTCAGGATCCCAACGAACCAAGTCGATTAAATGGCCAGAAACGCCAGACCGCTCGACCAATAATCTGATCTTCAGGCAGGAAGGCTCCACCCGGCCAATAGCGCCCATCCCAGCTGTTACTACGGTTGTCACCAAGAACGAGGACACGTCCCTCCGGAACCGTGGCATTCAGGGTGCGGCAAAGGCTCATACCCCGCTTGTCCAGAGGGCAGTAATTAGTCACATATGGTTCGTCGAGATCAACACCGTTCACACGCACCTGTCCTCGAGGGTTGACGACCACCTGATCACCCGCCACAGCCACAACGCGTTTGATGTAGGCATCACAGGCCGGATGACTGACGCCAGGAATCAACCCAATCAAAGGGATATTTGCGAGAACGCATTGAAAAGGTGGGGGTGACGTTGTTGAGCGCAGTGCAGGATCGAAGGCATAGGGGGAATTGAACACAACAATTTCTCCGCGCCGAGGTTTGCGGCCGCGATAGGTGAGCTTCTCGACAAGCAAGCGATCTTGGATCTGCAAGCCAGGAAGCATCGAGCCTGAGGGAATGAAGCGTGCCTCGGCCAGATAGTGACGAATCCCGAAATAGAGAGCCATCGTGAACAACAACGGGCCCCAAAAATCCCAGAGCGGATGTCCAGAACCTCGTTCCTTTTTTTGATCCTTATGGCCCTCCTGAAGAGTCTCGCTGCTGTTGGGCCGCTCGTCGTCAGAACGACTGTTGTGTTGCTTGTCTACCAACAGGCACCTTGCTTCAATCCTGAAGCTCACGATAGGCGCGATCAGCCTTCGCTTATAGCCTGAAACCAGGCACGGTGATCCATGGTCCGACCCCGCTGGCAGGGCGTGAAACCCCGCACCATCCAATTGTTCTGGAACCGCTGGGATCAGGTCTTAGCCCTGATTGCAGCGCTCAATCTGATCTGGGTGATTTTCGATGTCACCTACATTCCGCTGCGAAATTTCTGGCTGCAGAGAACGCTCTATCCCGTTCCATCGATCAACTTGGCCTTGCCACTGCCGTGGCTGCCAGACATCACACCCCTCTACGACCCGCTGAAGGGCATCGAAGTTCACCGAGACACGATGTCCTACGTCGAGCACTTCCGCAGACTCGAGACCACCGCTTCAACGTTGGGAATTAACAGTCCAGCCGCACGACAAATGCGGCTGGAATTGGTTGTTAAAAACAGCCAATTAGTCGATGAAAACCCGTTCATCAGCTCTGGCAACGTTGGAGCATTCGAAAAGCTCAAGAACCGTCTTAGAGCGAGAGCTGAGATGGATTCAGCCAAACAAGCGGCGGCTTATCTCCTCAGCGACCGCTACTTGAGCAAGCACGACTGGGGGCAAGAGCGTCAGTTTTGGAACACCAAAATTCTTCCGCTAGCGGAGACCAATTACTCACGCGGAATTGATGAAAACGGAATGCCTATCGACCTGTCCTGGCGGATCGACATTCCTTTTCAAATCCTGTTTTTACTGGACATCCTGGTTCGTACGCTTCGACTGAAACGTCGATTTCCTGCGATTGCCTGGAGAGACGCCTTACTCAGACGTTGGATTGATCTTCCACTGTTAATTCCATTTTGGCGTCTATTGCGAGTCGTTCCAGTCACAGAACGGCTGTCCCGCGCTCAGCTTCTCAATCTTGAGCCCCTTCGAGCAGCCGTCAGTCGCGGCGTTGTCGCAGTCCTGGCGCTCGAATTATTTGAAGTGATCACGCTGCGTGTTCTGGATGCCATGCAAGGCATCGTGCGCTCGCCGAATCTTCCCGACAGGATTCTCCGGCTTTGTAGTCATCAATCTGTGGACAGCAGCGAAGAAAGAGAACTCGCGGAGCTGCTTCGGCTCTGGCTCCCTCTCATCCTCACGCAAGTGGGTCCAGGGATGCGGCCACAACTTGTGGCGCTATTCGGCCACGCTCTGCAACGAAATTTGGATGGTCTGGTCTTACCGGCACCGCTGAGGGAGCTGCCTGGAGTGCAAAAGGCGGAATCCGAACTGAGCCGTCAGCTCGCTACGGGAATGGTGGATTCGCTGTTGGGGCTTTCAAAAAGTGCGGCAGACCAACTTGGTCAGAAAGATCAAGTTCTCGAAGATCTTGGGATCCAAACGCTCGATCGGTTTTGGGAGGAGCTCGCTCGCACGCTCGAACAAGGCGTGGTGCTGGAACGGAGCCAGGAACTTTTGGTGGCGTTTCTCGAAGAATTCAAACGCACCAGCATGTTCCAACTTCACACGCAAGGTGGCGTCGATGAACTAATAACCGAGCTCGATGGGCTGAATTTCAACCCAAAAGAGCCTGGTTCCAATCCTCGGTCTTGAAACCCACCAAAAAATCGCCGCTGGGCAAGGCAACAAAAGGGCGTTTAATCAAACGCCCATCTGCAGCCAACGCGGCGAGTGCATCATCGTCATTCATCGCTTTAACAACAGCTGCTCCCAGGGCTCGATAGCTCTGGCCGCTGGTGTTGAAGAGACGTTGACGAAGACCCAAACGCTCGAAGGCAAGAGAAAGAACCTCTTTGGAAGGAGGAGCAGTTGTGATGTCAACAACCTCGTAAGCCAAGTTATTGGCATCCAACCAAGCCAGGGCCTTACGGCACGTTGAACATCGGGAGTAGCTGTAAACCTTGATGGTTGGAGCCAAGCTCAACGTCCAAACAAGTTCTTCACAGCACCAAGCAGGCTGTTTGAACCCTTACCAACGCCTTCGTCAGGGCGAGTCTTGATGGTGACATCGCCATTCACACTTGTGCGGCAGCTCAGGCGATAATTTGCGGGGCGATCCGAGAGATAAACCTCTTCAACATCGCTACGGGGGGAGAGGTTCTGGGCTCCTTCAAGAACCTCGATCACGCAGGTTCCGCACTGGCCAACCCCGCCACAATTATTGAGGTTGTTCAGACCTTTGTATGGGTTGATCCCAGATGACAGGGCTGCTTTGCGTAAATTCGCTCCTTCGATGCAACCGACCTGTTGGCCTTCCTGCTCAAAACGGATGGTGGGCACGGGTCGTTCACAATCTAGGCGCGAACCAACTTACAAGAAGTAAGGCCTCAATAGCGCCCCAATCACAGATCTTGCCCAGAAAAGCTGGATTCAGCTCCATGAGGCCTTAACCACCGGCCGCTCGAACGCATGCCTCCAACAGGGGAGCAACGGCATCAGAGTCACGCCAACCTCCAATCGAAATGACGCGACCATCCATATTTTTGTAAGTACGGAAAAACTCAGCCACATCCTCAAGCTGGCTGGGTGCAATTTGTTGGATGCTCTTAATCCCTGCTTGCCGCGGGTCAGCAACCGGAACACAAAGAATCTTGCCGTCGTAATGCCCCGTGTCGTCCATGTCGAGCACCCCGATCGGCCTGGCTTTGATCAAACATCCCGCAAAGGTAGGTTCCGCCATGATCACCATGGCATCGAGAGGTGAGCCGTCCTCGGCAAGCGTATTGGGAACAAATCCGTAATCAAAGGGATATCGAATCGAAGGGTGAAGCACACGGTCCAGTGCCATCACGCCAACGTCTTCTGAAAACTCATATTTGTTGCAACTACCCGCTGGAATCTCAACGATCAGATTGAGTAGCCCCGGAGAGGGAGAAGGAGGCAGGGACCTCAGATCCATGGCGATCTTGCGCAGTGAGTGGTGTCAAAGAACCCATTGGAGGGCGATCGGTCAATACAGCCGCCAAGGGAATTCCAAGGCTGGTGCAAGCAAGGATGAACCCTAAAAAGGCAAGTGTTGGAGCAGCAACTTGAAACGAGGGTTGCTGAGAAAGTTCGCGGGCAGGCTCGGGGTCCATTCAGGCAGGATTAAGGACATCCGGGAAGGGTTTTGACCCTGCGCAAACCACACCTAATGGCATGAAAAGCTCCGGAAAGGCGTTATCAAAAGGCTAGAGATGATTCTCGCACCATTGCAGCTCTAGGCGGCTGGACGTTCTTGTCGATCGCGACGGGCCGCAAGATCAGACGGTGCTGCAGGAAGGTCTTCAAGGTGCGTTCTGATCTGGCGTAACTCCTCGAGGATGGCGCTTAGAACTTGCTGAGTCGCTGTCGATGGAGAATTGAGAACTTCAACTGTGACCTCCTTAATCCTCAATACATCCTTGGCAAAACGCGCCACTTCGTTCGGATGAAACAGAAGAGGATCTTTTTGATCGCTTCGATATTCGGGATTTAACTTCTTGGGATTAAAAGGAGGATTTAAATTGCGGGAATCAGTATTTGTATAACGATAAACAGATGCTCTGGATCGGTTCAAGGATTTTTGAACATCATCGATTGCAACTAACGCATCTGATTGAGCCATCACCGCGTCAACATCTGTTGTGGATAGAGAGGCATCCTCAGCAACAGAAACGGGACTTTCGATCGACCTAGGAAACATGAGACTGATTTAGGACGCACTGGATTGGGCAGACAGTAGCAGCTGAGAATCAGGATGCCAGCGACGTTCCAGGCGATCGGGACACTTCCTTAAGCGACCATTTTCTCGCAGCGATGGTAGCTTCCAATCTCATTCAACACTTATTGCTATGCGCGTCTCCCGCCTGATGCTGGTGACGCTGCGGGATGTTCCCGCTGACGCCGAAATCGCTTCGCAACAACTGCTAATTCGTGGCGGGTATATCCGACGCGTTGGCTCAGGAATTTATGCCTATCTCCCACTGATGTGGAGGGTCCTTCAAAGGGTGATGAGAATCGTCAGGGAGGAGATGAATCAAATTGGTGCACTTGAAACGTTGTTACCTCAACTTCAACCAGCCGAATTGTGGGAAAAAAGTGGCCGTTGGCAGGGATACACCGCTGGAGAGGGGATCATGTTCCACCTTGAAGATCGCCAGGAACGCTCCCTTGGCCTGGGTCCCACCCATGAAGAAGTGATCACGGAATTGGCCAGTGATCTACTGAAGTCATATCGCCAGCTCCCAGTCACCCTTTATCAAATTCAAAGCAAATTCAGGGACGAGATTCGCCCCCGCTTTGGCTTGATGCGGAGCCGCGAATTCATCATGAAAGATGCCTATTCCTTCCATGGAGATGAAGGAGACCTGGCCAGCATGTACACGCAGATGGAGAGGGCCTACACCCAAGTCTTCCAACGTTGCGGCCTGACGGCTGTCGGAGTTGATGCCGACAGTGGAGCCATCGGCGGCGCCGCATCCCAGGAATTCATGGTGACAGCCGATGCAGGAGAAGATTTGATCCTCATCAGTCCTGATGGTGATTACGCAGCCAATCAAGAAAAAGCCGTCTCAATCGCACCACCTGCTCTGCCCTTACCCAGCGGGAAATCACAGGTCATTGCCACTCCAGGGCAGCTCACGATTGATGCTCTGTGTTCAGCCCATGCGCTTGATCCCAGTCAGGTGGTCAAAGTGCTGCTACTCCTCGCCAAGCTTGAGTCCGGCGATGAACAGCCGGTTCTTGTCTGTCTGCGCGGAGACCAGGAACTCAACGAGGTGAAGCTTGTTAACGCACTCACAAAACAACTCGACAGCCCCGTTCTCGATCTCAACCCGATCAATGCCGAACAACTGAAATATCAAGGACTGGAGCCCTTCCCGTTTGGCTCCATCGGCCCCGACCTCTCAGATCACCTCCTCGCTGGGGCGCGCAGCTGGCGGAACACGTTCTACAAGCTCGCTGACACAACAGCTGCAGAGCTCGACCGTTTTGTCTGCGGAGCCAACACAAGCGACGAACACCGTTGGGGCTGCAACTGGTCTGATCTCGGCGCCATCCCCACGATGGATCTCCGTAATGCCAGAGCAGGCGATCACTGTGTCCATAGGCCAGAACAGAGCCTCGAAGAACGACGCGGGATCGAGGTGGGACATATTTTTCAGCTTGGCCGCAAGTACTCCCAATCGATGGGAGCGCAAATCACCACAAACGAGGGCAAACAGGAGCACCTCTGGATGGGGTGTTACGGCATCGGAATCTCACGACTAGCCCAGGCCGCCGTTGAGCAGCATCACGATGACGCCGGAATGATCTGGCCGCTCAGCATTGCCCCGTTTCAGGTGATCGTGGTGGTGGCCAATATTCAAGATGAGGTCCAAATGGCCCTCGGTGAGGAGATTTACAACGAGCTCCGTGCCTCCGGGATCGATGCCCTACTGGACGATCGTGGAGAGCGGGCCGGGGTGAAATTCAAAGATGCCGATCTCATCGGCATCCCTTGGAGAGTTGTCGTTGGTCGTGCTGCCGCCGAGGGAAACGTGGAACTGGTGCAACGTTCAAAACGAGACGCCAACGTTTTAAGCAAGGCCGACGCCATCTCGTCCCTTTTTAAAGCGATCCCAACCGAGCTTCGGGTCCAGCTCTAACCCGCGTAAAGTCCACCAAATTTCCTCCGGTCATGATCGCCGTACTGAAACGCCTCACTCGCCGTCTAACCAATGTGACCTTGGCCCTTTGCCTTGGGCTTGCTTTGCTCGTGACGGCTTGCGGGAACGAATCGTCCACCCTTACCGGGGACTACGTCCAAGACACCGTTGCTGTAGCCCACACCATTCACGACACTTTGGCGTTGCCCCAGGACGCGGCGAATCGCCAAGAAGCTGAAGGCGAGGCCCGCGACTTGATCACCGAGTACGTCTCTCGTTACAGAGCACGTCCCAAGGTGAACGGCTTGAGTTCATTCACGACCATGCAGACCGCACTCAATTCCTTGGCTGGTCACTACAACAATTACACCAACCGTCCCGTTCCCGATGCGCTGAGAGCCAGGATCGACAAGGAATTGGGCAAGGCCGAGAAAGCAGCAGTTCGCGGCACTTGATCACAAAATCGAACAGCACTTTGACCGCAGGCACGACTGTCTGCGAAAGTGCTGGATTGTGCAGAAATGCGGCTTCGGGCCGCCGATTCTTTGGCCAATGTTGTCGTCATCGGTGCTCAATGGGGTGACGAGGGAAAAGGAAAGATCACCGATCTTCTGAGCCGCTCCGCCGATGTCGTGGTGCGTTATCAGGGAGGCGTTAACGCTGGTCACACCATCGTGGTGGACGGTCGAGTGCTCAAACTCCACCTGATCCCTTCCGGAATCCTCTACCCAGACACCACGTGCCTGATCGGCTCCGGGACCGTTGTTGATCCCAAGGTGATGCTTGGAGAACTCGACATGCTGATCTCCAACGGGATCGACATTTCAGGCCTCAAGTTGGCATCGACTGCGCACGTCACGATGCCTTACCACCGCCTCTTGGATCTGGCGATGGAAAAGCAACGAGGTGAACGCAAAATCGGCACCACCGGCCGCGGCATCGGTCCCACTTACGCAGACAAGTCTCAGCGAAGTGGCATCCGTGTTCTCGACCTGCTCGATGAAGATCGGCTGCGTGATCGGCTTGAAGGCCCGCTGAGCGAAAAAAATCAACTGCTCGAAACCATCTATGGCGAAAAGCCATTGGATGCTGAAGAAATCATCCGTGAATATCTGGCTTACGGAAAACGACTAGCCCCTCATGTGGTGGATTGCACCCGCGCCATCCATGAAGCCGCAAGCGACCGCAAAAATATTCTTTTTGAGGGTGCACAAGGCACTCTGCTCGACCTCGATCACGGCACCTATCCCTATGTGACCTCCTCCAACCCAGTGTCAGGAGGTGCCTGCATCGGTGCTGGCGTCGGTCCGACCCTGATCGACAGAGTGATTGGAGTCGCCAAGGCCTACACCACTCGGGTTGGAGAAGGTCCCTTCCCCACAGAACTCTCTGGAAGCTTGAACGACCAGCTGTGTGATCGAGGCGGAGAATTTGGAACAACCACGGGCCGCCGTCGCCGCTGTGGCTGGTTTGATGGCGTGATTGGGCGCTACGCCGTTCAAGTCAACGGACTGGACTGCCTTGCGATCACCAAGCTCGATGTGCTGGATGAAATGGATGAAATCCAAGTGTCAGTGGCCTACGAGCTTGATGGCGAACGCATCGATTACTTCCCCAGCAGCTCCGAAGATTTCGCTCGTTGCAAGCCAATCTTTGAGACCCTCCCTGGTTGGCAATGTTCCACGGCTGAATGCCGTCGACTCGAAGACCTTCCTGCCCCAGCGATGGCTTACCTACGCTTCCTAGCCGACCTGATGGACGTGCCGATTGCGATCGTTTCCCTCGGTGCCAGCCGAGACCAAACGATCGTGGTGGAGGATCCGATCCATGGTCCTAAGCGCGCTCTCCTCAGCGCCTAAGCGCACTCGCATCGCCCCCTCAGAGCAGCGATCCAACGAACAGCCATACTTTCGCTGTATTAACGACAGCAGAGATGTCCTCCACTCCCCGGTTCAGCACTGCAAGTTCTCTCGACGTGGTGGGCATCGGTAACGCCATCGTCGACGTGTTGGTTCAAACCGAGGACCAGTTTCTGAGCGATCACAACCTCAGCAAGGGCAGCATGGCCCTTGTGGATGAAGACCAAGCCAAAAGCCTCTACGAAGCCAGCGGTCCAGGTCTCGAAACCTCCGGAGGTTCAGCTGCAAACACACTGGCTGGCCTCGCTCAACTCGGAAGCAAGGCCGGTTTCATTGGTCGTGTTCGTGACGACCAACTCGGGACCATCTTTATCCACGACATCCAGTCTGTTGGGACCCGTTTCGAGACACCGGCTGCCGTGAGCGGTGCGAGCACGGCCCGTTGCCTCATTCTCGTGACCTCGGATGCTGAACGCACCATGTGCACCTATCTCGGTGCCTCAACCCAACTGGACCCTGATGATCTTGACCTCTCCATGGTTCGCGACACCAAGGTGCTCTATCTCGAGGGCTACCTCTGGGACAGTCCTGCAGCAAAAAAGGCCTTCATCACAGCCGCAGAAGCCTGCCGGGAAAGCGGCGGGCAAGTAGCCCTGTCGCTTTCCGATGGCTTCTGCGTTGACCGTCACCGTGAAAGCTTTCTCGAGCTTGTTGACGGACATGTGGATGTGCTCTTTGCCAACGAGGATGAGATCAAATCTCTGTACGGAGCAGCTGACTTCGAGAGCGCGCTTGAGCAAGTCAAAGGTCGCTGCAGCGTGGCCGTCTTAACCCGCAGCGCTCAAGGCTCTGTCGTGCTCTGCGGGGATCAGCGCTGGGAAATCCCCTCCTACAAGCTCGGAGATCTCGTCGACACCACGGGAGCCGGCGATCTCTATGCGGGTGGTTTTCTGCATGGCTACACCCATGACTTCCCTTTAGACGTCTGCGGCAAAATGGGGTCCATCTGTGCCGGGCAGGTCGTGACCCAATTAGGACCTCGCTCAAAGGTTTCACTGCCTGATCTGATCGCTAAGCATCTGGATTGATCGACGCCGCGGCCCAAGCGCCATAGGCGTGCGATGGCCGAGCCTGCCAGTGAAGAATCTCGGGGTTGTTGTAGCTGTGGAGCGCCTCAATAGCCCCGAGCACCGCGTTCAAACCGGGTGCCGTGGTCTTGATCAAAAGCTGCACTTCATCGGCACGTTCAACCCGTCCTTCCCAGCGATAGCAAGACTGAATGGCCTGAAAGCTCACACAAGCGGCGAGCTCACGGCTGATCAGCTGCTCAGCGAGTGCAGAGGCTCTCTGTTGATCAGCCTCGGTGGTTAAGACCAACCACAAAGGATCAGGGTGTTGTGCCATTCAGATGCGCCAGAAGCTGGCTCACGCTATGCACGACAGGAACTTCAGCAATGGGTGAAGGTCGGCGCAGGAGCCATAACGCAAACCCCATTTCCATCGAAAGGCTCGCCCAGAGCGCCTCAGTCGCTCCTCCCGACTGCCTACAGACCACGTCTGTGATCGCCCAGCGCCTGCAAACAGCAGCTTCCAGTGCACCTGGCTGGGGACCCTGAAGTGGTCGCACCACCGCTAGGTGTTCTGGTGGAACGCCTGCTGCCGCTGCCTTCATGAGAGACATTGGCGAAGGAAGAACTCGGGCAAACACTGTGGCCCCTGCGTCACGAGCGACCTGCGCTGCTTCAACCAACTGGCGGGCACCAAGGGCCAGGAGAAGTCGTCGTCCCGATAGGCCGTGATCAGCAAGGTCAGCCATGGAGCCGAGTACAACCGCCTTGCCCGAGGCCTCCATCCGCCGTTCGAATCGCACCAACCCCTGGCCCGAGACCTTGCAAGCCTGGTTCAACTGGTCACTGATCCTCAGCGCAAACGGGTGCGTGGCATCCACAACCCAATCCACAGGAATCGTCTGCAGCCATTGAGAAATTCCCTGTGAACCACCCAGAGCACCCACGTGGATCTCGTCCACATCCATTCCTCGATAGGGATGGGCCGCCATGGCGCCCACGACGCTGACATGGACATGCCATCCCTGCGAGATCAAAGCCTCAGCTAAGTGCGGGCCATCACCCGTCCCTGCCAGCAACCAGACAGTCCCCTGGCGATTCTCCTGTCGGTGCATCAGGATGGCGCTCACTGTCATAGCTGAGAATGAACCACTGCGTGCTCGAGGTGGATGTCCTTCAAGCTCCCACCCTGCGATACACCCAAGACAATCAAACGCCCATTGCTGAGATGGACGTGTCCTTCGATGCCCTCAGGCCCGATGACCCCAAAGGGCAGTTGAAAGTGGTGGGATGGGGCAACCTCGCTCAAGACCTTCAAAACCGAGTGCAGGTCGGGCAACGTCTCGTCATTGAAGGCCGACTGCGTATGAATACTGTTCCCCGTCAAGACGGCACGAAAGAGAAAAAAGCTGAGTTCACCCTTTCGCGGCTGCATTCAGTAGGCGCGGCTGGATCCACGACAGCATCAAGCCAAGGCCAGCCCCCTGCCGCAGCGCGCACAGCTCCAGCTCGACCCGTACCAGCTCAAATGCCTCAGTCCTCCGAATCAGCGGGCAAGCCAGCGCCGGCCGGCCAGGATTCAGCGGCTCAGTGGAACACCTCTCCCCTCGTTCCCGAGACCGACGACATTCCCTTTTAAGACCAAGGGGCTGCAAAGTTTTCACTGACTTTTGTCAGAACATTGCTCTGCAGCACGCAACAGCAGCTGACCGAGCTCTCGCTCGAGAGCCGCTAAATCCAGTCTTAACTCTGGCCAGCGGCCGCGATCAATTTGTTCGAGCAACCACGCACGATCGGCCTCCAGCTGAGCAATCAGCTCTCGGCTATCTACAGGCTGCACGGAGGGGATGTTCATGTTTATTGGACTTCTCCACCCATCCTGCAGCCCTCTTGGTCACAATGGCTTCAATGCACGGGCCCCCATGAACGAGCTCATTTCGCCCGGAAGTCTGATCACCATCGCTGGCGGTGTCCTCACCGTGGTTGGTGCACTGGCCTACGGAGCTGGCAATGCCAATCTCAGCTTGCCCACCATTTTTTATGGAATTCCGATTCTTCTCGGGGGTCTTGCGCTCAAATCCTCAGAACTTCCCCCAGCACGCCGGGTGACACCCAAAGCAAAATTTCGCGAGGAACGCGAGGCTGCATCTCCTGAACTGGTCAAGCTGCTAAATGACGTCACGCGCTGGCGCTATGGGCAGAAAGCTCACCTCGAGAGCTCTCTCGAAGCGTTGAAACTCTGGGACGAGGACAAGCCTTCACAGCTGCTGGAAATTGAAGAGATCAGTAGTGAGGGTGGATATGGCCTCAGAATGCGTTTTGCCTGTGAAGCCGTCGGTCTCGAGCGCTGGCAAGAACGCCGCGAGCGCTTAGGTCGTTTTTTCGCTAAGGGTTTAGAGGCGCAAATCCTGCCGTTGGAGAACGATCAACTCGATTTGAAGCTGCTTCCAAAGAGTGACGCCACGACAAGCGAGCATGGAGAGCCCTGAGCAGCTTCAAATGGATGATTCCCTAAGGGTCTCCGTCCTGAGCGAGGCCCTCCCTTACATCCAACGTTTTGCTGGGAGACGGATCGTAGTCAAGTACGGCGGTGCAGCCATGGTCCACGCAGAGTTGCGTGATGCCGTCTTTCGCGACATCGCCTTGCTGGCCAGTGTGGGTGTGCAACCTGTGGTTGTTCATGGCGGAGGCCCAGAGATCAACACCTGGCTGAAGCGGCTCAATATTCCCTCTGAATTTCGTGACGGCTTGCGCGTCACCGATGCCGACACTATGGACGTGGTGGAAATGGTTCTTGTCGGCCGCGTGAACAAACAGATCGTCAATGGACTCAACCGACTGGGAGCAAGTGCTGTAGGTCTCAGCGGTAGTGACGGCCGACTGGTCGAGGCACGTCCCTGGGGTGATGGCAACCACGGCTTGGTCGGCGATGTGGCACGGGTGAATCCAGATGTGTTGGAACCACTCCTGGCACGGGGATACGTTCCGGTGATTTCAAGCGTGGCTGCCAACCCGGAAGGGGAATCTCACAACATCAATGCCGACACAGTTGCTGGTGAGCTTGCTGCCGCACTCGAAGCGGAAAAATTGGTTTTGCTAACGGACACCCCAGGAATCCTTCGCGATCGTGACAACCCCGACTCCCTGATCCGACAACTCCGGCTGTCTGAGGCACGGCAATTGATCCACGACGGTGTTGTTGCCGGTGGGATGACGCCAAAAACCGAATGTTGTATTCGTGCCCTGGCTCAAGGGGTTGCTGCAGCGCACATCCTGGATGGTCGTGTCCCCCACGCCTTGCTCCTTGAAGTGTTTACAGATGCAGGCATCGGAACGATGGTTCTGGGCCGCGGTTAATCGATGACCAATGCACTGGCAGCCGCGGAAGCCGCTCTCGAGCGTGGCGATTACGGCCAGTGCATCGCACTGTTGGAGCCGCTAGCAGAAGCCAACCCGATCACGAACAGTCAAGGGGCTGAGATCCGCATGCTGTTGGTCACAGCTTGGATGGGGAAGGGAGATGAAAGCAAGGCGCTGAGCATCTGCCGACTGCTCACGCGTTGCAAGGATCTAGAGGTGCGCAACAGGGCGCGGCAGTTGCTGGATGTTCTTGAGGCGCCAAGCCTGGCAAGACCTGAGAGCTGGTCGATGCAACTCCCGACTTTGGAGATGGATCCAAGTGTGGGCAAACGTCCAAAGCTGTTGAGTCGCCGCAAGCTGCCGCCGCCGCCGCCATCACCTCCCACCGGTCCAACCAGGGCCCCAGCAGCAGGCTTCGCGGTGCTGGTCATCACCGTGCTGGTGGGGTTAACACTCTTGTTGAGTGGCTGCGTACGCATCACCGCAGACCTCAGTCTCCCTGGACCAGACAGGGTGGAGATGGCTTGGACAATCGACAGCCGCAGTGGCTTACAACTTCCTTGGCAGGACGCATTCAGCCAGGAGTTGAAGGCGAGGCAGCTGCCTTGGAACATTCGAAACGCAGGCAACGGTCACCTTGAGGTGAAAGCACCAACTCAAAACAGTGAAGAGGCCTCTGCACTCCTTAGCCAAACGGTTGCGGCAGCAGGGCGAACCGCCGGCCTTCTCTTGCCGGCACCCACCCTCAAACTGGATGAGCGCAATTGGCTTGTCGGTCTTAAGCAGGAGCTGCTCTTGGAGCTGGATCTCAGCGCTCTTGACAGCCTGAATGAGCTACAAATCGCGGTACGCCTTAGGGACCAAGCGAGCTTGCGCAGCTTGCAAAGCAGCCCTGCCATGGCGAGCAAAAATGCCAAGGGTGAGCTCATCTGGCCGCTCACAATTGGCGTTCAGAATCGTTTGCAGTGGAGTCAATGGCGCTGGAGCCGCCTTGGACTCGGCAGTCTTGCGATCTTGGCGCTGCTTGTGTTGACCGCCGGCCTGCAACGGCTTCGGCTGCTCATGGGTTTCGGCTACCCGGAATTACCGTCTTGAGTTCAGAGCTGCAGTGGGTCTGGATCAACAGCCAGGGCTACACCACTGGGTAAGCCATCCCAGAGAGAGCTCCCGGGTGGCAAAGGCAAAGGCGAAGCTTGTGGACCATGCATTAATAGCTGCCAGCGACTGCGACCAGCAACCCGTGCCACCGGAGCTGGAGCAGGGCCAATCAGCTGCCAACCGGCGTTAATACAACCGGGGCGCAGTTGTTCCGCCAACACAGCTGCTGCTGTTGCCGTTGTAGATGCGGACGTCCCAGACAACCGCAACACGCACGCCCTGGCATAGGGCACCAATCCGGCTTCGCGGCGCTCTTGAGCTTCCTCCTCCAGAAAACGCTCATAACGGCCATCCACTAAATGCAAGATCACCGGA
Organism: Synechococcus sp. MVIR-18-1; assembly: GCF_014279835.1. Lineage (NCBI taxonomy): Bacteria > Bacillati > Cyanobacteriota > Cyanophyceae > Synechococcales > Synechococcaceae > Synechococcus > Synechococcus sp. MVIR-18-1. The sequence continues at coordinate 1,721,129 of NZ_CP047942.1, forward strand.
TGATCAGGGCTATAGGTCTGAACGAGCACTTGCCCAGGACGCTCTCCACGGCCAGCCCTGCCTGCCAATTGCAACAACAACTGAAGCGCCTGCTCCCCAGCCCGGAGATCGGGACGATGCAACAGGCCATCAGCGGCCAACACGGCGGCAAGCGTGACGCGCGGTAAATCCATCCCTTTCGCCAGCATTTGGGTTCCAACCAAGACATCGGCTTCACCAGCTGCAAATTGATCCAACAAACGCCGATGTCCGTCGCGTCCACCCGTGGTGTCGCGATCAAAGCGCAACAACCTCAGTCCCTCCAACTCAGACTCCAGCTGTTCCAAAACCCTTTGCGTGCCAGCGCCGAAGGGCTTAAAAGCCGACGAGCCACAGTGCCCGCAGTTGGCTGCGACCGGGGCTCGATGATCACACCAGTGGCAACGCAGCCACTGGTGACCGGTGCTTTTCCCATGAACGGTTAACGCCACATCGCAGTGAGGACACTGGACGACCTCACCACAGCTGCGGCAGCTCACAAACGTGCTGTAACCACGGCGTGGCACCAAGACAACCGCCTGCTCCCCCTGTTCGGGAAGTTTCGACAACCGATCCATCAGCGCCCTGCTGATCAAGCGCCGATGGCCATCGGCGAGCTCATGGCGCATGTCAATGATCTGAACCGGGGGCAAAGGTTGAGCCGAGATGCGCTGTTGAAGCCGAGCCAAGGCCAACGGTCCTTCTGGGGCTAGCTGAATCCAGGTTTCAAGGGAGGGTGTTGCACTTCCAAGCAACAGACGACCTCCCTCCCGTTGCACTCTCGCCATCGCGAGGTCACGGGCGTGATAGCAGGGCATCGGGGACTCCTGCTTATAGGAGCTGTCGTGCTCCTCGTCCAACACGATCAAACCCAAGGGGCTAAGCGGCAGAAAGATGGAGGAGCGGGTGCCAACGATGACGAGTGGCTCCTCTGCATCCAGGCTGTTGCGCCAGGTGCGGACCCGTTCTCGTTCCGTGCAACCACTGTGATATTCGAGCACTCGAGAACCAAATCGACTCCGACAGCGATCCACCAGTTGGGGAATGAGACCAATTTCAGGCGTCAGCAACAACACATGCCGTCCTGCAGCCAACTCATCAGCAGCGAGCTGGAGATACACCTCGGTCTTGCCTGAACCGGTGATCCCCCAAAGCAGCACACCCCCACCATCGGGCTGATCTTTAAAGGTGTCGATCGCAACCTGCTGCTCGTCAGTGAGCGTTCTTGGCGCTTCGGTCGCCGCAGCCAAGCCCAGCGACAGCGTGCTTCGTTGCCCATCAGTGGCGAGACGCAACTCACGAACCAGACGCTCTCGGCGCACCAGAGCTTGGACAAGTCCTGCTTGAAAACCTGCAGCAACGAGATCTCGCTGCCACGCGCCTCCTCCTAACTCCTGCAACTTGGCGACCAAGCAGGCCTGTCGCTCAGGCAAGTCAGCCTCCAAACTGGCGCTGCTTTCAGACAAAGACACCCACCACAGCCTGCGTTCCTTCACGGTTGAAACCACGCGCTGCCCCAACCAACCAGGAGGGAGAGCTGCTTTCAACATTCGAAACGGGCTGGTGTGGCAACGCTGCGCCATCTCCTCAAGCCACAACCTCCAGGCCTTTCCGACAGCAACGGGTTGAAGGAGAGCTTCCACCGGCTGAAGCGGGCGATTCTCATCCTCAGGTTGTGTGCGGCAAGCCGTGACCAACCCTTGAATGCGACGACCGCGAAGAGACACCTGAACAAGGTCCCCTAAACGGACATTCAGCTGCTTGCGATCGCAGTAGGTGAAGGTGCGACCATCCCGACCAGCCTCAAGCCAAACATCGACCACCACTAGAACTGGCGGAGGGCGAACGGGGTTTTCTGAAAAATCGGTTATTGGGGTTGCGTTCATGACACCTTTTTTTTAAAATAAAAGGGTTGGACAGCTGAAAGGCTGTTGTTGGAACAAGCAGAGTTCCTTCCAAAGGGAAGATCCGAAGTTCGAGCCATGGGATTCCATGAAGCCGACCGGTCTGAGAATGCCCTTGACAGTTCTGCATCGGACCACTCCAGCTCTCTCAATTTTGCTTAACGCTCCGCGTTTTTCGTTGCGCACCGTTTCTATGACGGGAAGGTGACGCCACAAAAGCATCCGCCCTCATCCGGCCGGGTGCATTGACTGTTGATGACATTCGCTTCCTGTCCCGCTCTCTCCTTCGTTACTGACCGCCATGAGTCCTGCCGCGACCAAATTGGCACAGGCCAAAGCAACACCAGCGCCTTCGATCATGATGCTGGCCGATGAAAACGGTCAAGCAAAGCAGGTGAAGGCCAAAGCAAAGCCTGCCTCGAAAGCCAAAGCAGCAACAAAGGCCACCACCAAAACAAAAGCGAGTAAAATCGCCCCCAAAGCCAAAACCAGCAAAGCCAGCAGCAAAGCAAAAGCCACCACGACTGCAGCCAACCTGGACGCATCAGCGGATCAACTGCTTGCTGCTACGGAGACAACAGCAAGCGCAGCAAAAGCCATTGAAGCGGCTGCAACTAAAGCCAAAGCAGAAGCGAAAGCCAAGGTTTTGGCGAGCATCAAAGTAGGGCCTAAAGGCGTTTACACCGAAGACTCCATTCGGGTTTACCTTCAAGAGATCGGACGCATTCGCCTACTGCGGCCGGACGAAGAGATTGAATTGGCTCGCAAAATTGCGGACCTCCTGCATCTCGAGGAACTCGCTGCACAGTTTGAAAGCGACAACGGAAAACTTCCTGATACCAAGGAATGGGCAGCACTGGTTGAGATGCCAGTGATCCGCTTCCGTAGAAGATTGATGCTCGGGCGACGCGCCAAAGAAAAAATGGTGCAATCGAACTTGCGCCTGGTGGTGTCAATTGCAAAGAAATATATGAACCGAGGCCTGAGCTTTCAGGACCTCATTCAGGAAGGCAGCCTCGGTCTGATTCGTGCCGCAGAAAAATTCGATCACGAAAAAGGATACAAATTCTCGACCTATGCCACTTGGTGGATCCGTCAGGCCATCACCCGCGCCATCGCCGATCAGTCGCGAACCATCCGACTACCCGTTCACCTCTACGAGACCATTTCCAGGATCAAGAAAACCACCAAAGTCCTCAGCCAGGAGTTTGGACGCAAACCAACAGAGGAAGAAATCGCTGAATCGATGGAAATGACCATCGAGAAATTGAGATTCATCGCCAAGAGTGCCCAACTTCCAATTTCCCTCGAAACACCTATTGGCAAAGAAGAGGATTCACGACTAGGCGACTTCATCGAAGCCGATATCGAAAATCCAGAGCAAGATGTTGCCAAGAATCTTCTTCGCGAAGACCTTGAGGGAGTTCTTGCCACTCTGAGCCCTCGCGAGCGGGATGTCCTGCGCCTTCGCTACGGCCTTGACGATGGACGCATGAAGACATTGGAAGAGATTGGACAAATCTTTGATGTCACCCGTGAGCGGATTCGTCAAATCGAAGCCAAAGCTCTGCGAAAATTACGCCATCCCAATAGGAATGGCGTGCTCAAGGAGTACATCAAATAACAAGTCAAGTTTGAGGTTGTATCTCTCCTACCCCCTACCAAAGACAGGGGGTTTTTTAATGCTCCATGGCACGTAGGTCTATATCCACCAAAGCGGTATTAGTCATCGATACCCCTGAGAAAACCTTGCCCGAAAGACGTGCATAAAATCAAACGCAACGGACAGAGCTCTTTCTCGTCAACCATGACATCGATCAGCTCCTCACACTCATACAAAACCTCCTCTCAAAGCAAATGACTATCAACAACATAAACACATCACAAGAATTCCTAGAGGCCCTGGAATCACTTAAGCAAGCAAGACTTGTTACCCACTCATTTATGACGCATGACCACCAATTCAAAGGCCTGACCGAAGCCGAACAGAATGACCTTCAAAACAGCATCACGCCCTTTTTTAATGCCATTTTCGAAATCGAAGACCGGATCCTGTCTTGGTATCGCGAAATACATCCAGAACTCGCAGATGATGACGACTTGATTGAATCAATCGAAGACGAGCTTGGTTATGAAACGCTACTTTCCGAAAAGGGAAAAATAGACTTGGAAAAACTTTTCAAAGAGGACACTGAAAAAAGCAATCAAAACTGAATACAATTTTCTTTAAAAGCATCATCCCGCGCTGCGGCCTATGAAGCATCCTCAATGCATTCAGTAAATTCTTGAAAAGCTCGCTTTAGTCGTTCAACAGGTGTCTCTGAAGGCGGACACTCCTGGGATGTATTGCGTGCATAGACCTGAAGCAGCCGAGGATCAGGGTCAAGAATGGATGCCACTGCAGCTTTGTAAACCACAATATTTTTTTGCGACGTCAAGCCCTCTAAATAAGGCTGCAATTGCCAAGGCTGATCCGAGCTGGCTTGGATCACACTGAGCGGACGGATCAATTGGTACGCCCGTTCGCCATCTGGATCGGTTGTGTTCCTAAGCCGCGCCATCAAGACACCGCCACTGCTCAACAGGATCAATTTGATCGTGCCCTCATTCAAGAGTGGCAAAAATGGGAGGACCTCCTTAGCAGACGTTGCCTGATCCAGAGCAGGCAGACCGTCTTTACGAACTCCGTTAACCACAGGCCCTGGCATGGCATTCACTCAACTATGTTGAATTGTAAATCTGAGCGCTTGTGCAAGGCGACAAACAGCCAGGCCTTTGGGTAGCAAGCGCAACGACCCATGCCAATTTTCATAGACATGCACGTGACGGCGGGGGCACGTTTGCGTAATCTGGCGGATTGAAGTCTCTCAAACATGGCCCTAGAGCATCTGCGCATCGCCTCCCGCCGCAGCCAGCTGGCCATGGTTCAGACCAATTGGGTCAAAGCAGAATTAGAAAAAGCCCACCCCGGCCTTGCCATATCAGTTGAGGCAATGGCAACCCAAGGGGACAAAATTCTCGACGTTGCCCTCGCGAAGATCGGAGATAAAGGCTTATTCACCAAAGAGCTGGAAGCTCAAATGCTGGTGGGCCGTGCCGAGATCGCCGTTCACTCCCTAAAAGACCTGCCCACGAATCTTCCCGAGGGGCTGATGCTGGGTTGCATCACCGAACGGGAAGACCCCGCCGATGCCTTGGTGGTGAACAGCAAGAACGCTGAGTACAAACTCGAGACACTGCCAGAGGGTTCCATCGTTGGAACGAGCTCTCTACGTCGCCTTGCCCAACTGCGCTACCACTATCCCCATCTTCAGTTCAAAGACGTTCGTGGAAACGTCATTACGAGACTTGAGAAGCTCGACTCAGGCAATTACGACTGTTTAATTTTGGCCGCAGCTGGCCTCAGTCGACTCGGCTTCGGCGATCGAATTCACCAAAGCATCCCCGGAAACATCTCTCTTCATGCAGTGGGACAAGGAGCTCTAGGGATTGAATGCGTTTGCGATCGTCCCGAAGTGATGGAGCTGATTCAAGTGCTAAACCATGAACCAACTTCAGCCCGCTGCTTAGCAGAACGAGCATTCCTGAGAGTTCTGGAGGGCGGTTGCCAAGTGCCAATCGGCGTCAATAGCCATATTCAGGGGGACACAATCCAGCTCACTGGAATGGTGGCCAGCCTTGATGGCAAACGACTCATCCGTGACGAGCAAGCTGGCCCCCTAGCCGACCCTGAAGCGGTGGGACGAGACCTCGCCCACAAGCTCAAGGATCAAGGAGCCGGCGAGATCCTTCAGGAGATCTTTGAACAGGAACGAGGCCAGTGATCGCTGGGGGTCAACGCTTAATTTCCACTGCCATCCCCACTTCCACGTGGTCATACAGCTTCTGAACATGCGCATTCAACATGCGTACACAGCCGTTGGATACCGACGCTCTGGTTTTCACCCAATGAGGCCAGGGAGTGCCATGAATTCCGAATTGATTGGGTCCACTTCGCAGGAAACCAATCCAGCGATGCCCCAACGGGCTTTGAAGACCACGTTTGGGATGCAGCTTCCCTGACTTAGTGCTCTGGTACTGAGGGTTCATCATCATGTTCTCGACCTTGAACAGCCCAGAGGGCGTAGGGGTCTTGGGATCACCAATGGCTACCGGCCATGGGCCAAGGGTCTGGCCCTGGCGCACAACGCTGATTTGCCTGCGGCCCAGATCCAAGACAACACGCCCTTGCTCTGGAGGACGAACAGCCATCGACACTTGGATGGGCTGGGCCTGAGACAGCGCTGGAGCCGCCACGAGAAGAGAGGAAGCGAGCAATCCCAGTGAAGACAAAGGAACGCAAGAGGCGCATTTGAGACCCATGGATGGACAACCAAGACTCACTGGTCTCAACGTATGCACTGTGCGAAAAAAAAACCGCACACTGCGAGGAGTGAAACCTTAAGGATTTCAGAAATGTGCTACGCAAGCCCTAATTCATCAAATCTGGAATGAAGAACCAACCGTGCTGGCCCGAAGCAGACGCAAAGCTGTTCTTGCAAGCCATGCACGAAGTGGGCTCCATGGGAGGCATTGCAGACGTTGAGCCCATCACCATCGAAATGATGGAATCCATTCAGAACTTTGTTCTGAAGTCGTCCGTCGACCTGAACCATCTAAAGGGCATCGCACCAGCAGATTTATCAGAAAAGATATCCGATCAAAAGAAACGCGAACAACTCCTTCAAATCCTCATTCTTCTTCCTTATGTTGACATGAAGGTCGACCCGAGGATGGTAGAAACTGTAGATAAATTCGCAGAACATCTAGAGATTCATCCCAATACAATCAAAGACTTACATCGAGTTCGAGACAACCACTTAAAGCGACTTTTACTCGATTATGGACGCAGGAGCTTAGGCGAATTCCTAGGCCTTGATTCAGCACCTAAAGTGATCAAAGGTGTCATCACAATGTTCCATCAAGCCATCGGAGATAGGGGTGTTTCTGAGCGCTACCAGCAATTAGAGTCCTATCCAGAAGGCAGCCTCGGCCACACTGTGTTCCATTGGTACCGGGATAGAAATTGGGCACTACCAGGAGAGAAAAAAAGCACATCTGAATTGCTCTTAAATCACGATTGCTGCCACATTCTTGGAGGATTTAATACGGATGTCCAAGGCGAAATGAATGTAGCAGCCTTTCAGGCTGGGCTTTTTGATGATGGCTTTGGATTTGAATCACTTCTAGAGGTTATTCTCGACTTTCACTTGGGAAAAGCTTTCAGCACTGTTGGAGATATCATTCCACCCTCAACGGGAGCCTTTCACCCTAACGATGCAATGGCAGGATATGAAAAGGGTTTAGCTTGCAATGTAAACCTCGTTAGGGATTTAAACTTCTGGTCAGAAGCAGAACAATCCGTTTTCACTCTCAGAGAGAAGTTTAATATTCCAGCCTCCTCTGGCCCTCTTTTGATTAAGCCCTAAATCAGAGATTAAGCAATAAAAAGCGGGGTATCACCCCGCTTTTACCTACTTGTTCAACGAGAACACGAGGAGATCAGTCAACCAACTTAGGGTCGATGTCAGTCATGTAGCGAGCTTCGCAGCTCTTGATAATCTCCACAGCCTTTTCGGTACCAAAAAATCCATTCACCGTGCAGGTTCCTGGCTTCTTCAAATCCTTGTAGTGCTCCCAGTAATAAGTGGTTTCTTTCTTCCATTGCTCACCAAGATCTTCAAAGCTCTTGATGTGATCAACACGCTTGTCATCGGCCAATACGGCGATCACCTTGTCATCAACCTCACCACCATCATCAAAGGTCATGATGCCGATGATCCTTGCTTCCACGATCGAACCTGGAATTAAGGGTTCGGTCACATTCACGATCTCAATATCAAGAGGATCTCCGTCCTCGTCCCAGGTACGAGGAATACAGCCATAGGCAAAGGGATAAGCCAGAGAGGAGTAACCGACCCGATCCAACTTGAGATGGCCTGTTTCCGTAATGAGCTCGTACTTGTTGATCGTGTTGGAGTTGAGCTCCACGATGGTGTTGAGGCGTAGCTCAGCCTCATCAGCAAAGGCCGGCAGCACATGAAGCAGGTTGGGCATGCTGCGGCTTGGAGCCTGGTCGAGATTGGCCATGGAAGAGGACGATCAGCGCCGGAATCCTACGGGGAGCCAGATCCCAGCAATAAAGCACGCTGGCGCGTCATAAACGTAACTTTTACGTGCCGCCGACTGGGCTCGTCGCTAAAACCCGGTCGAGTTTGTCTTCCAAGTAGCGCAAGAATGGTTCAGGCGTCAGGGCTCGACCACTCACGGACTGAACCAATTGTTCGGCATTCATGGCCCGTCCGACGGGATGCACATGCTGACGGAGCCAGTCCAGCAAGGGTGAGACATCACCCCGACGAACATGGTCCTCGGGGCAACCAATCGCAGCGGCCATTGCCTCGCTCAGCTGAGCACTGATCAGATGTCCAAGCAGATACGAAGGGAAGTATCCAAACAGTCCTTCGCTCCAGTGAACATCCTGAAGGCAGCCCTCTGCATCATTGGCTGGTGTCACGCCAAGAAGCTCGCCGTAACGCCGATTCCATTCAGCAGGAAGCTCCTCCACCGGAAGGCCTTGCTCGAGCAAGGCAATTTCTAGATCCGTTCGAATCATGATGTGCAATCCATAGCTGAGCTCATCGGCCTCCACCCGGTTCAAACCAGGAGCTAAAGGATTCATCGCCCTCCAGAGAGCGTCTGCTGATGGGAGAGGAGCCCCGGCAGCCTCAAACTCCTTCCACCACTGCTGCGCAAACGGTTGACTTCTTGCAACCCGATTTTCCCAAAATAGAGATTGACTTTCGTGCACGGCCATGGATGTCGCCTGCCCCAAAGGCCAGGCGAACCATTGATGTTTCTGATCTGGAAGACCCTGCTCATACAGTGAGTGGCCCCATTCATGGGCCGTAGCCAGGAAACAGGACAGCGGTTGCCCTGGAACAACTCTGGTCGTGATTCTGTAGTCGCTCGGACCAAGCGTGATCGAGAAGGGATGGGGGGATCGCGCAACACAGGTGATCGACGCATCCCGTCCCCAGGAGCTCAACAACGTGTCGCAGAGCTGTTGCTGTGATGGTTCAGGGAGATCCCAACTGAGCTCTCTCTGACGTGGCTGCCCTCCAGCGCGTTGCAACAACTCTGGCAAGCGCTGGCGAAGCGGTGCAAACAACTCCTGCAAACGCTTCAAGGTGAGATCCGGCTCAAATGGTTGAGCCAGTGTTTCCCAACAACTGCGCGGCTCAGCAAGCTGTCGAGCCTGTTCTTGACGCAATCCAATGATGGAGCGCAAGGAGGGAGCAAATAAGCCGAAATCCGATTTGGCACGAGCTTGTTGCCAGTTGTTGTAGCCGTCGGCTTTGGCCGTTGCCAACGCTGCTACCAAAGCAGGATCTAACGCCTGTTGCCGGCCCAGATCCTGCTCGAGCAAGTCAAGATTCCTGCCGCAAGCCAACTTTTCCGTCGTTGAAAGCCCTGACTGGCTCCACTCAACACGAGCTTCCTGAATTAAATCGGCATACTCCCGAGAGCTTTGCCGGGAATGCAATTGAATCGCCAGTAGTGCCAGTTGCTCTCCACGCCAGGAGGCCCCGGCGGAGGGCATGCGCGTGTTTTGGTCCCAGTACAGCGTGCTCGCAATGGAGCCCGTGATTTTGGTCTGATGCAGGTAATCGCCTAACCGATCCCAGGCCGTGGTCCTGGATCCCATCTGGGCTCCAACTCTGGTTAAACCTTATACAGCTCGGTGCTTTGAGGTGAAGACACCCACACATTTCAGCGAAGCAAATTCACCACACCCGTGGTGGTGATTGGATTCAAGGCAGGAGTTGAATCTCCTCTTGCCTTCTGTACGCAGTGGGCACAATCACCAGAAACAACATCCACCAGGCCAAAATTGCCAGGGTGATGGGAAGCGTGATCCAAAGTCGATGTAGGAATTGCCAGCTGCCAAGTGTGATGACAACGCCTGTGAGCACAATGCTCCAGGGCTGACACCACCACGGTTTCAGAGACCAAAAAGCAACTGGCTGTTGATTCACGTTCAGACCTACTTTTTCCTGCAATAACCAGCCCCAACATTCATCCAACCGGAGTCGCAAGCCTCACCATTTGTAGGCCTCATTTGATAATTAATAGGCGAAACGCAGGTGCTACCAAGAGTATTCACATAACCCAACGGGCACTGATCATGACCCTGTGCTTTGGGGATTTTTTTCTGAGCAAGGGCGTCGGTGGGTGCAACCAGAGACAACAACACCCCGAGAGCAAATAAACGGACCATTCGAGTTGAGTTAGCTATCGGCAGCTTAGTGATGACGTTGTTGGGCGTCAGAAAGCAACAACTCATTGTTTGCGGCAATACCCTCCACCCACATCCAGCCATCCAGATGGGCAGGCTCGACCATCGATGGCTTGAACTGTATGAGTCCTCATCCCGAGTGTGCTGCATTTTCCATTGAGCATGTCCACATAGCCCAAAGGGCAACGGCTCTCGATTTTTTCAACAATTCGCTGCGCCGAAGCGGATGGTGCCTGACAGGCCCACAACACAATCGATGCTGTGGCAAGGACAGCACTCACACTCCAGGTCCGCAAAGAGGACGAACGACCAGACAAGGGCGTCATCGCCATCGGCACTCAAAACGCCCTAAAACATTAGTGGTGGTTTTAGCTCTGTTTTGGGTCTGAACCAAACTCCAGACACCTCAAAATCCAGATTCATCTATGTCAAAGCAAGCTGTTTTGCTCGATGACGCGGCACGTCAAAGCCTCTGCTCCTCTTGTCCTTCCTGGACGATTGCAGCTGATGGACTGGAGAGGGAATGGCGCTTCCAATCCTTCATTGAAGCCTTTGGCTTCATGACTCAGGTCGCACTTCTAGCCGAATGCGCCAATCACCACCCTGAGTGGAGCAATGTTTACAACCGTGTCACCATTCGTCTTACGACCCATGATCTTGGCGGACTCTCCAGCCGTGATGCCGAATTAGCCCAAGCGATCGACTCTCTCTCTCCAACCTTTTAAATCCGGCCATGTCAGCGACTGCTTCCAACCAAAGGATTCAGACCAACGGAACTCCTGTCACTATTCTCACCGGATTTCTAGGCGCAGGAAAGACCACTCTTCTCAATCACATTCTCAGCAATCAAGACGGTCTCAAAACAGCTGTTCTGGTCAACGAGTTCGGAGAGATTGGCATCGACAACGATCTTGTGGTGAGCACCAGCGCAGACATGGTGGAACTCAGCAATGGCTGCATCTGCTGCACGATTAACGGCGAATTGCTGGAAGCTGTCGATCGCATCTTGAAGCGCCCCGAACCTTTGGACTATTTGGTTGTGGAGACGACAGGTCTTGCCGATCCACTTCCCGTAGCCATGACATTTCTAGGCAGTGAATTGCGAGATCAGACCAGGTTGGATTCAATCATCACCCTGGTTGATGCTGAAAATTGCAATGCTCGCGTTTTTGAAAGTGAAGTGGGTCGCTCCCAAATTATTTACGGAGACATTCTTCTTCTCAACAAAACAGATTTGGTATCCACAGAGCGTGTCAAAGAATTAGAAGAAAGCCTGCGCAGTATCAAAAAAGACGCTCGCATCCTTCATTCCGTAAAGGGAGATGTTCCCCTGCCTCTCTTGATGAGTGTTGGATTATTTGAGAGTGATCGCGTGGCGACCAAAGCCGATCACGACCATCACGATCACGGGCACGATCACGCGCATGCGCACCACGACCACGACCACGCGCATCATGACCATGCGCACCACGACCATGCGGACCATCTCGACATCGAGGGATACACCTCCCTCTCATTCAGTAGCGATGGACCCTTCTCGCTCCGTAAATTTCAAAACTTCCTCGACAATCAATTGCCCGAGAGCGTCTTTCGCGCCAAGGGCATCCTTTGGTTTAACGAAAGTGAAAAGCGCCATGTTTTTCACTTAGCTGGCAAACGCTTCTCTATCGATGACAGCGACTGGGATGGCGAACGCAAAAATCAACTGGTGTTGATCGGTCAGGAGATGGATCACAGCACCCTCAGGAGGCAACTCCAAGCCTGTGTCGCCAAAGATGCTGGCCAAGGCTTTTCCTAAGCCAACCAACCCATTCCAACGGTTGAAATCCGATTGAGATGTCGATACCGAATCATTCTGATTAGAGTTTCCCCAGCTTTGGGTTGGCGATGTTTGAGCTCACCCTTCTGGGGACTTGTTGCATTCTGATTGGCATCCTCCTTTGGTTTAACGCCAACTCTGACGATGACGACAACAGCGGTGGCGGCTTGATGGAACCCGCACTCGTCCCGATCCCTGTACGGCAATACCGACGCTAATAGCGTGATTTCGGCTCAGTGAACCTCTTAAACAAGGGATTGATTGGGCAGAAGGACCAAGCCAAACAATCCACTCTTGAGTATCGTTCTCAACATGCTCTTGGTGCGAATGCAAGTCAGTAGCAATCCATTGCGTGGACGTGGACCTGACTGCTTCCTCCTTGTGAATGTTCGAGCCCTAGGCCTTCGCTACCACTCATGACAAGCAAGAGCTTGCAAGCCCAGTGGCAGCAAGGGAGGACCCTATTGGCAGTCGTGGCCTGCCTCCTCGCAGCGCTCGCGCTCTTTCCCTTAGGCGGATTAATCGGCGAGGGCGTCAGAGGCCTTCTTCTTGGTTCGGCCAGCCTGGGCGCCGATGGTCTGATCCAAATCCGAGGAACAACCCTCCTGCTGCTTGGCACCGCGAGCCTCGGAGCGATTCTTGGCTCCGCAAATGGCTGGCTCCTCGCCAATTGCCGCTTTCCAGGCCGACGCCTTCTTCGGATTGCCCAGCTTCTCCCGCTCGCCAGCCCCTCGTATCTTCTCGCCGCAACGCTCGTGGATCTGGGCAGCATCCATGGGATCCGAATTTATGGACTGGGTTGGGGTGTACTGGTCATGGCCTTGAGCACCTATCCCTACGTTTTCCTGCTCAGCACTGAAAGCTTCAGCATCTGCGGTCGCCGTCAACTAGAAGCCTGCCGTTGCCTCGGAGTGGGTCCATGGGAAAGCTTTCGACGCATCGCCCTCCCGATGGCTCTCCCTGCCATAGGAGCGGGAATCGCCCTGATGGGAATGGAGGTGGTCAACGAACTTGGGGCCGTTCAACTCCTAGGCATTCCAAGTCTCTCCGCTGGAATTCTCCAAGCCTGGCAACTCGAAGGAAACCCAGCAGGAGCGGTAGGACTTGCCCTAGTCACGCTGATCATCGTGACGGGTCTGTTGATTGGCGAACGCAAACTGCGTCGTCGTAGCCGTCGATGGTCGGAAGGCCTAACGGGTGGAGAATCCCCGAACTGGACTCTCACTGGAACGAGAGCCTTGGCCGCTCAGGCCTTGGGGTTCATTCCACCGTTTCTCAGTCTTGGCACGCCCTTGATCTGGGCCTGCTTGAACCTTGATCAACTTCAAACCGGTTTGCAACCAGAACTGTTGCTGTTGACCTTGCGCAGTCTTGGTCTCGCCCTCGCCGCGGCAGGTTTGGCCTTGGCAGCGGCCTTGCTCCTGGCGATCACAAAACGCTGGACCACGGCCCCTTGGCTGCACAGCCTCACCTTTCTCGCCGGACTCGGATACGCGATTCCAGGTGCGGTGCTCGCCCTGGCCTTACTGCTCATCGGTGGGCCCTGGCAGCTCTCACCCATCCTGCTGTTGCTCTGGGGCTACAGCGATCGCTTCCTTGCCGTTGCCAAAGGGGGACTTGATGCAGGCTTGGAACGCATGTCACCCAGCCTGGACGAGGCAGCCACCGGCCTGGGCTGTCGCTGGCCGGATGTGCTCCGTCGCATTCACATCCCCCTGCTGCGGGGCCCGCTCGCGGTCGGTGCACTGCTTGTCTTTGTGGACACGGTGAAGGAGCTACCTCTCACCTTCGCGCTTCGCCCCTTTGATTTCGACACCCTTTCCGTGCGGGTCTTTCAATACGCGAGCGACGAACGGCTCGCCGCAGCGCTTTGGCCTGCCTTGATGATCCTGGGACTCGGACTCATTGCTGCAGCGGCCCTGATTCCAGGCCTCGATCACACAACTGAGACTTAATCCTTCGGTAATGACCGGCATCGAGGGCTACGGCGCGGAGCCAACAGTCCCACCAAATTTCGCTGAATCAGACTGAAATTATCGTCACTGACGATCACGAGAGTGCGACGCCCATCGTCAAGCTTTGGCCCCCAAGCCAGACCCTCCCAATTTTCGCGAGGAACCTCCTCAGTTGTGAAATCCCAACCCGTGATGGGCTGCAAAGCCAACGGAGACGGACGTGCAGGCCAAGAGAACAATTGAAGCTTGGCCGTCCAATGAAGTGGCCGATGACGACGAATCAGTGCCAACAATGCTGGTGGGCCATCCAATGCAAGAAGTTCGGTGAGTCCCACCGTTTCTTCTGAATCGGTTTCTTCTGGATCTGTTTCTGCTGGATCTGAGTCGCTGGAATCGAGAGGCAAGCGACCACGCTCTTCCAGGACACCTTCCCGGTCCAAATGCGCTAACCGAACGCCATCCGTATCCCCTTGAGCGAGATCCTGAAGCAACGGAGCCTCTGCTGCCAGCACAAGTCCCCCATCGCTGGATCGCGTTAAAGACTCGGGCCCTTGATTCACAGCGAGTCCCTGACCAGGACGAGCTGTCCATGCAGGAGGCAGACGCTTGGTCTCCAATAACCATCCATTGCGAAGCGAAAAGCGCTGAAGACGCGCCTGGTGCCCTGCTTGACGGCGCCCCTCGCTAACAATCCAAACCCCGTGGTTGCCCGTCAGCACCAAACCCTCTGCGTCAAAAGAGGGAGGAAGAGGAGTTCCACTTTGGTCACGCAAAACCAAGCGAGGACCAACCTGCAATGGATCGCCTGTTCGTAATGCTTTTGCAAGAGGGCCAACTGGCAACAAATATCCCCGAGACGCATCACTCACCAACCAAAGCCGGTCATCCGAAGCCTGGTAGGCAGCTGCTGAAAACCCTCCAAGGGACAGCCCGTTATCGGCTCGTTTTGGGAGTTCCCACAGACGAATCAGAGCCCAGCCAGCCTCCAGCGGACAGGGCAAAGCCTCCCAGCGCATTGGGAGTTCAGGGAGCGGCCACACCATCAGAACAGCCGATTAAACGCGAACCTTTGCTGCCATCCAGGCATCACCCTTCACAGCAGCGGCAGCGATCAGATCGGCCAAGGTCACGAGCAATCTGTAACTGAGTGCCACCGCAAGCAACGGCGCCTCCGGCACCATCGTGCCCATACGAAACAACAGAACCACCTCAAACACCCCCAAACCACCTGGAGCAGCAGGAACAACCAGGCCAGCCGTCCAGGCGAGGGCAAAGGCCGCAAGCCAAAGGCCTAGAGGCTGCCCAGCCAGGAGTCCGAACGTCTGCAAGCAGCACCAAAACCCCGCAAATCGACAGAGCACGAACAACAGTTCAGTGACCAGGGGCCACCAGGGGTAAGACGTTCTGCCGCTGCCCAATTCCTCATCCTCAATGGAGGTCGTACTCCCAGGGTCCACGCGATTGAGCTGGCGCAACTTGCTGGTCTCCAGCCGACGCAACAAAGGCTCACGCCAACGCGGCATCAGCAGCGCGGAAGGAAGAACACAGAGCAACGCCAACCCGTTTTGAAACCCACCAAATGGCACCCACAGCAAGGCAGCAACGGCCATCACCATCGGCTCCATCAACACCGACACCAAAGCTTTGCCGCCACCAAGTTGAGGCCTGAGAGCACGAAAACGATCGAGGAAATGCCAAATGCCACCAGGCAGATATTTGAGCAAGTTGCTGCGGAGATAAAGCGGCACCAAGGCCAAGCGTCCAGGCTGATGCCCGAGCCAAACCACCAAGACCTTCCAAGCCAGGGCATTGACCACCAAACTGAGCCAACTCAAGCCAAGCCCCATCAACAACCACCACCATCCCTGTCGGCTAATGGTGAGAGCGCGCAATCCTGTGGCATGGCTTGCCAATGCCACTCCTACAAAGGCGAGGGTGAGCAGGGTGATCCAAAGCCGTAAACCACCAGGCAAAGAAAGCCGTTTCAGCACTGCCAGTCCTCCTCAGGCACAAAAGCATGGGCCTCGAGAGCGAGGCGATCACGAAGCTCCATCACGGTGAGACCAGCCTCAGCAGACACACGCTGGAGCTCGTCTTGCTCCCACTTAAGAGTGAAAGTCCCATCCGGTCGGCGCGTCTGCTTGGCGCGAATCATGCCCCAAGGGGTTGCACTTGCCCCACATCGACGGGGCAGCACCCAGCGACCCTGTTCTCTCTCCCTTAAGCCGATGGTTGGACTATGGCGCCACCACACCTCCCGCAAGGCAGCAGCCTGATCTGGCGTTGTAAGGGCGATCACCGAAGTACCAGGCCTTTGCTTTTTCATCAACACGGCTCCCTGAACCACATCCAACGCGCCAGCCAAACGCAAGTGCTGAGCCAGGCTTGCCAACTCTTCGGCAGTGGCATCGTCAATCCAAGCCTCCTGCACCACAAGCTCCTGCCAACCAGGCTGTGTTCTGCTCGCAGCACGAATGCGGATCAAGCGCAGGAGGTTGGGACGATCCAAACAGCGATGGCCGAGACCAACTCCGACGGCTTCAACCTCCATTCTTGAGGGGCGTTGAAAGTGATCCGCCAACACAGCCACCAAGGCCAACCCGGTGGGTGTGGTGAGCTCAGCAGCAGGAAGATCTTCCCCCGTGAGGAGCGGCAGCTGATGACGCTTCGCCAATTCGAGTACTGCTGGCACCGGAACAGGAAGCACCCCATGGGCCGTTGTCACTCGACCATGGCCGGAGGGAGGGGCTGTGCAATAAATCGACTCAGGGGCAAGGTTCTCGATGCCAGCGCAGACGCCGATCACATCCACCAAGCTGTCGATCGCCCCAATCTCATGGAAGTGAACTTGATCAGGGGCACAACCGTGCACCGTGGCTTCCGCATCCGCCAGGGCCTGGAACACCTGCAACACCTTTGTCTTTAGGGAAGGTGACAGCGAAGCCTCCGAGATCAACGCGCGCAGATCTAACCAGCGACGATGGGGAGGGTTGGCTTCCTCGCTGCTCACCGAGAGCCGAAGCCCCCGCAATCCTCCACTCTGAGATTCCTCAACGTTGAGCCCGTAGGCCTTGGCGAGACCAAGAGCATGCAAGGGCTCATGAACAACCGACTCCGGCACTCCTAAATCCAGGACTGCCGACAACAACATGTCCCCGGCAAGACCGGTTGGACAATCAATCACCAGGGCGCTCATGCTGGCTCTGGAGGCATGCCGTCCAGCAACCTGTTGGCGATCGATTCGAGCTCAGTGCGTCGCAAACGCAACAGCTGCTCCACTTCCCGACGTGCCCGGCGTTGCTCTCGCTGAGCCGTATCAACATCTTGTCCAGACACCCCCCAGATCCGTCCCAACAGAGCCTTGTCATCTTCCCCACCTTGAGGGGGCCCCTCAAGCAGCGTTTCCGCAGCCATTCCGGCCTGAAGAACCCGGCTCCAGCGACGCAAGTCTTCTAGAGACAAACGGGCCCGATCGGGTAGAGCAAATTCGGTGACACCATTGCAACGCAACCCTGCCTGAAGACAACCACGGGTTCCAACAAGAACCCGTTTGACCTCGAGATTTTCCTCTTGAGCAACCAACCAGTGACCAGCCTCGTGAAACGCAACTCTGCGCAATCTGTTGCGTCCTCCGGGCAGTGATTCCGCCAAAAGGTGACCTCCCATCCCGTTGAACTGAGCAGCGTCAACGGTGAGGCCCAAAAGGGCACCTCCCAACCCGAGGGCAATCCATGCAGTCGACAGTCCGATCAATGGTCCAAACACTGCCAAACCAGTAGCGCTAGCCACCGCGACACCGGCAGTGGTGTTGAAGGTGGGGGAAGAGGGCATCAGGTCAGGTTTTGGCAGGTCGAGGACGGGCGCCTCCCTTACCGGATCCCTCCCGACCTTTTCCGCCTCGCGTCGGCATCGGTGCAATCACTTCAACGGACTCAACAGAGAGGATCTGTCCTTGACGGCGCACATCCAAGCTGACGAAATGCCTTAGATGCTCGAGGGACAGTTCTCCTGTGAGCTGAACTTTGAAGGGCAAAGGACGGAATCCATCAGCTCGAGGGAGCTGGCGCACCTTCACGACGAGCTCATTCGCTTCTGGCTTCGTAAAAATCAATTCGCCACGAATCGAGAAGAAGTCGTCACCTTCGGGCAGTTGATCCAGGGAACCCTTGGTCTCTGAGGCTTCGGCATCCACGCTCTCGGCATCCGAGGCCTCAGCTGTCGCCAGCGTGCTCGGCTCCCAAATTCCTGCAATTTGGAGATGCAGCTGATCTGACTCACGGCAGCGGGGATACACCACCCACAGGTGAGGCGTTGACATATCGAGATGACGACGCATGAGGGTGAGCATCCTGCCAAGAACGACAGCCTCTAATTCATTGCCATCGGAATCAATCAAGACCCCCCGGGTCAGCTGATCGTCAGATTCCGGTCGATAGATCCCCCTAACAACACCGATCGCCCGGTACTGGAGGGGTTCTGTAACCGGGGAAATCGGATGGTCGCGCATTGATGTGAGTGGCTTCCATTGGCCTTAAGTGACTCTAGCCAGCTCGGGGGATTCGAATCAGAGTGAGCTGAGCACTCCCCATGCAGATTGCCCGGCGCTAACCGATTACAGGAGGTTCGACATCGATGGATGATGGGGTTGGGACTTCCTTTGGCCCTGATCGCAGGCTGGCTTGTAGCCCAAGCACTGAATCAATATCCAAAAGTCGATCAAAAGGCCGATCAAAAGACCAATCAACAGCAGCTGTCAGGCGTCAAGCCTGTCGAACATCCAGCCAAGAGAAAAGCTCCTCAAGCCATTGAGCCAGAGCAAAGGCTTGAGGAACTCGCCCTCTCCCATCTGCGCGAGTGGCCGTGGCGCATGCTCCTGGCCCAAAGAAAGCTCCAACGCGGTGATCGCGATGGAGCAGGGCGTGAGCTCATCACTCTTCAAGCGCTATGGCCAAATCGCCCAGAAGTGCAGAACCTCCAACTGCTGTTGGATCTGGGAACAAAGCGTCAGGCCACCGCTTTGGAACAGACAAACGATCGTTTTAAGAAAACACCCAAAGGTCAACGACTCACGCTTGGATTACGCCTTGCTGATTTGCAACGCCTCTCCGGACAAGACAACGCAGCCATCGCCACCTACCGCCTCATTGCCGCAGAGTCTCCAAAGGACATGAAACCTCTGCTCGCCCTCGCCCTACTCCATCGAGACAAGGGACAGCGAGAGCTATCGCAAAAGGTATTGCTAAGGGTCAGGAATCGTCTTTCTGTCAGTGAACAGAACAAACAAGCCCTGGATCAGCTAGCGGTGCGCTGGCAACTTGACTCCTTCCGAAAAAGTGAGGACAGAACGGCAAATCGTCGCCCAAACGTGCTGCTCCCTCCTCCTAAGGCGCAGGCTGAGACGACTCCAAAGCCTTAAGCGCCGCATCGATGGCGTCTGCGGGTGGTGTGGCGTCATTCATCGCATTGGCCCTGCGCAACCGATTCATCAAGTCCATGGGATTGGTGGCATCAAGCACCGACTCCTGGTCGTTCTTGCCTGGCACGGTCTGGAACACATCACGCTGCTGGGGAGACTGATAGCCGCTACCCATCGAGCTTTCCTGAGCCAAAACATCGACGGAAATGAGCAGCGACATCGCGCTGATGAGGCCAAGAAGATGAGGTCTAAACGCGGTAAGCGATGGCACGTTCTCAGCTCCCAAATAACGGTTCGATGCTAAGGGTCACCTTCAGAAGCCGCATCATCCGTGCAAATCGCCAGCTGGAATGTCAATTCAGTGCGAACCCGACTGGATCATGTTCTGAATTGGCTTGAACACTCGCAAGCAGACCTGCTGGCGTTGCAGGAAACCAAGGTGGATGATCCTCAATTTCCGCTAGAGCCCTTTCTCCAGAGGGGATATGAGGTTCAGTTTTACGGACAGAAGGCCTACAACGGCGTTGCACTGATCAGTCGCACACCCGTTGAAGACGTGCGCATGGGTTTCAGTGCAGAGCTCATTGACGACGCAGAAGCAGAGGAGCTTAGTGCTCAAAAACGCGTCATCAGCGCACTCATCGATGGCGTTCGAGTGGTGAATTTGTACGTCCCCAATGGATCGAGTCTCAGCTCGGATAAATACAACTACAAACTCAAATGGCTGTCCTGCCTCGAGCGCTACCTCAGGGCCATCCAAACCAGAGACGAACCGCTCTGCGTGGTGGGGGATTTCAATATCGGGCTTGAAGCGCGAGACCTACCTGATCCGGATCGCTTGTCCGGGGGGATCATGGCCTCAGATCGCGAACGGGACGCGTTAAGAGCGGCCTTAGGTCCTGATCTTCAAGACGCCTTTCGTCTGTTTGAACCCAACAGCGGCCATTGGAGCTGGTGGGATTACCGCAGTGGTGCTTGGGACCGAGATCGTGGCTGGCGAATCGATCACGTGTATCTCGATGAAACACTTCGGGGGGTGGCGCGGAGCTGTTCGATCGACAAGCAAGAACGAGGACGGATCCAACCCAGCGACCACGCACCTGTGGTGGTTGACCTGGCCTGGGATTTAGAGGACGACGACGAGGTTGAAGACTAATTTCAATAAACAATCGCTTCTTCGGGAAGCGTTTGCCCTTCAACCTGCAATTGCACGGAACGTCGCATTGACTCGCCACAGCTTTGTGGTGTTGGAAAAATTTTTCCGGGATTGGCACGGCCAAGCGGATCAAAAGCAAGCCGAACCCATTGCATGCTGACCAGATCATCAGCGCTGAACATTTGGTCGAGATAACAGCGCTTATCGCTGCCAACTCCGTGTTCTCCGCTAATGCTGCCGCCCACCTCAAGGCAAAGATGCATGATCGCGCCTCCGAGTGCCTTTACCCGTTCATTTACACCCGGCTCTGATGCGCGATACAGGATTAGCGGATGCAGGTTGCCATCACCGGCATGAAACACATTGGCCACCACCAGACCATGGTCCGCACTGAGTTGATCGATCGCCTTAAGAACCCTGGGAAGAGCCGTACGTGGCACCACCCCATCCTGGAGGTAATAGCTGGGGTATTGCCTGCCAAGCGCTGAGATGGCACTTTTTCGTCCCTTCCAGAGACGGGCTCGATCCTCTTCACTCCAGGCCTCACGGATATCGCCGGCCCCAGCCTCTCGACAAAGGGACGAGGTGACCGTGACGGCTTGCTGGACCTCCGGTTCCTGGCCATCAAGCTCAATCAATAAAACAGCTCCAGCCTCCGGCGGATACTCCTCTTCTCCAAACGCTTCATTCACCGCTTTGATGCAGGTTTGATCCATGATTTCCAACCCAGCCGGTAACACCCCAGCGCGAGTGATCAAGCGCACAGCCTCTCCAGCGGCCTGCATAGATGGGAAATCTGCCAGCAACACACCAACGGCATCGGGAGCACGCAGCAAGCGGAGCGTGATCGCCGTGGCGATTCCAAGCGTGCCCTCACTGCCAATAAACACGCCCCGCAGATCCAGCTCAGCCGCATCGCATAACGAGGTTCCAAGGCGCGTGGGTGTGCCATCCGGCAGCACAACATCCAAGGCGAGCACATGGTTGCTGGTGACGCCGTACTTCAAGCAATGCACACCACCTGAATTTTCAGCGACATTGCCGCCGATGCTGCAGACCACCTGACTCGAAGGATCTGGGGCGTAATAAAAGCCATCTCCAACCACCGCACGGCTCACCCAACTATTGATTACACCGGGCTCCACCGTGATCGTCTGATTCTCGAGATCAATCTGGAGAATTCGGCGCATACGACTGGTCACCACCAAAAGCGCTTCTTGCTCCACCAACGCACCACCTGAAAGCCCAGTACCACTCCCTCGAGCCACAAAAGGAATGCCCTGGCGGTGGCAACACGCCAAAATTTTGGCCACCTGATCGGCCGTTTCTGGCAACACCGCAAGCTTCGGCATGTGCCGATCCATGGTGAGACCATCACAGTCGTAAGTCAGCAATTCCTGCCGCCTCGCGACGACTGATTTGGACGGAAGGAACCCTCTCAACTCCCGCTCAAGCGCTGGCCAGTCGTAGTTCACTGATGACGTGCCGTACTGCCGCAACTTAGGCAGTTTTGTCATCAATTCTTTGGCTTCAAGTACAGAAAAAACACATCGGGCCGATCTTGGGTCAAGATGTTGCACGGTTTGCAACTGCCCTTTGGCTCCCGTCCCCGTGACTGCTTCCACTCTGAACACCAGCCACTCCGAGGCCATCTTCAATGCGGCCAAGGCTCTGATGCCCGGCGGCGTGAGCTCTCCGGTGCGCGCCTTCAAGTCGGTCGGCGGACAACCCATCGTGTTCGATCGGGTCAAAGGGCCTTATGCCTGGGATGTAGATGGCAATAAATATGTGGACTACATCGGCAGTTGGGGACCAGCCATCTGCGGTCATGCCCATCCAGAGGTCATTAGCGCTCTCCAAGAAGCCATCGAGAAAGGCACGAGCTTTGGTGCTCCTTGCGCTTTAGAAAACACCCTGGCGGAGATGGTGATTGAAGCCGTCCCAAGCGTGGAGATGGTGCGCTTCGTGAACAGCGGCACAGAAGCCTGCATGTCGATGCTGCGCTTGATTCGAGCCTTCACGGGGCGCGACAAGATCATCAAGTTCGAAGGCTGCTACCACGGCCATGCGGACATGTTCCTTGTCAAAGCTGGCTCAGGAGTCGCCACACTCGGGCTACCGGATTCACCCGGAGTGCCACGGAGCACGACAGCCAACACGTTGACCGCTCCTTACAACGATTTGGAATCGGTGAAGCAGCTCTTCGCTGAAAACCCCGACGCGATCGCCGGAGTGATTCTCGAACCGATTGTTGGCAACGCAGGGTTCATCCAACCTGAACCAGGATTCCTGGAGGGTTTGCGAGAACTCACAAAAGAAAACGGTGCACTTCTGGTCTTTGATGAAGTGATGACTGGATTCCGCATCAGTTACGGCGGTGCCCAAGCACACTTTGGAGTGACTCCAGATCTCACCACGATGGGCAAGGTGATTGGAGGAGGTTTGCCCGTTGGTGCCTATGGCGGCCGCAGAGAGATTATGGAAATGGTGTCACCAGCTGGTCCTATGTATCAAGCAGGCACATTGAGTGGCAATCCATTGGCGATGACGGCTGGAATCAAAACACTCGAGTTGCTCAAGCAGCCAGGCAGCTACGAGAAGCTCACCGCTACAACAGAACGCTTAATTCAAGGAATCCTGGAAGCGGGCCGCGAGGCTGGTCTTCCGATCACCGGAGGCAGCGTTGGTGCGATGTTTGGTTTCTTCCTCTGCGAAGGTCCAGTCCGAAATTTCGAAGAAGCAAAAACAACCGATGCCGCACGATTTGGCCAACTGCATAGAGCGATGCTCGAACGCGGGGTCTACCTTGCACCATCTGCATTTGAAGCAGGCTTCACATCGCTTGCACATTCCGATGAAGACATCGACGCAACCATCAAGGCATTCCGAGAAAGCTTCGCTGCCATTGCATGAATAGAACGAGATGAAAGCTCAACGTGTCGCCAATGCGATGCTGAGCTTTGGTCTTTGGATCACTGGGGCTCAAGCCAGCGAAGCAGAGCCATCTAGGCCACAAACGGACTGGATTGATTTAAATCTGGATTTCACAGCTCAACCCGTGGTGGGAGTTGCAGGTGGGCAAGATCCATCCTCGAGTAGTTGGTTACAACAAGTTGCCGTAGGGCTCACCCTCGGGACGGGCCTCAACAAAAGCCGGAGCAACTGGACAGGCTTAGATCACTGGCAGATTCAGCTGGAACTGAGCCAGTTCGCAGGCAATCTGAATCTCAGTGAACAATTAGGAACAGAGTATCCGCTGCAAAGCCTGGTCAATCCACTTGGAACGTGGATCACAAATGCATCATTAGAACGAATAGAAGGTGAAAAAAAAATCGACTGGAGCATGAATGCTGGCGTCATTTCGATCGGGAACAATGCCATGGAAATACCTGCCCTGAATTACTACACAAATTACACCTTAAATACACCCTACAACCTATCCGTGATTGGACTTCCAATCACGCCACTTACATCTCTTGGAGCACAAATAGGACTGCATCACAAACAGCTAGGTAGCATTGATTATGGTTATTACAATCTGAACAACGCACACCAAATTGCAGCCTCACTGGGAGTCACACCGTTCACACCAAAGCTCGAAGGCGATCTTCACATTGCCCAGTGGTCGATCAATCCATTGACCAACTCAAAACTACAAAAAATAGATGAATCAGAACAAATTCTGCCAGATCCGCTCATTCAACTAGGAAGCTACATTGCAAGCACAAGCCTAAACATCAATCCAAACAAGAACCTGGGTGATGGCACCAATCGAGGCATTTACGCGACTGTTACTTGGCCATTGCCCTTACTACCCATCGGGAAAGACAACCGGATCTGGATATCCAGCAGCCTCAGCCTCAATACAAACAACAATCCACTAACAAGCTATGCATCTGCTGGACTGCTCAGCCAAGGCGTCATTCCTGGCAGGCCCCAAGACGTACTAGCGCTGGGGTTAAACAGGAGCGGATTCAGTCGAAACATTGCCCCCAGCCAAAGCTACGAAGGGGTCGTTGAACTCAACTACAAGATACAAATCTCTGAACGACTGCAAATACAGCCGCTCATGCAATGGATCATCAATCCCTCTGGAGAAGGGCCTCGGCCAACAATCTGGGCAACAGGTGCGCAATTAAACCTGTCAATATAATGTAAAATAAAAAGCATGAATTAACCCTTCCTCTTTGATAAAATCAGGATTCCTTTCAATCGCCCTAAACGCAACAGCGCTGCTGCTATTAGAAAGTGGAATACGCATCGCTTCCGCAGAAACGATTACACTGACTCTAAGCAATGGCGACAAGATTCAAGGGACATTAGTTAAGAGTGAAAGCACTGATACGGTTACGGTCATTGACCATCCAAGCTTGGGGAAACTTAAAATTCAATCAACAGCCCTGAAAGCCAAAACAAAAAAAAAGCGATGGACAGGAAGCTTTTCAGCAGGAATTACAGGATCAAATACAGATCGAGACCAAGATCTCGACAGCACATCTCAACTCATCACTCAATACAAGGATGAAGTCAACCTGTTTTCCTTTAAAGCCAATACAGAATATGGATTTTCAAAAAGTGTAGGTGAACAAGAAGGGGCTACTGACACGAACCAAGGACAACTAGACCTACGCTATTCGTACACATTTTCAGGAAAAACGAATACTTATATTTCAAATATTTACGACTATGACACTCTGAATCAAGTAGGATCTAGCAATCTCGTCAATTCAATTGGAATTGGATATGACTTCATCAAGACAGATACTATGACCCTTAATGTATCCGCGGGGCCTTCAGTGCAAAGCATATGGGGAGGGGACTTTTGCAAGGCTGACAAGTACTGTGGGAATACATTTGCAGCAAGTAGCGCACGAATTAGCTTTGACTGGGACCCAAACAATTACTTCAATCTTTCACTAAGCAATCAATTCACAGGGGCTTATATAGATGGCTTATCTCCAAGCAATAATTTTTCAGGAACAATCAAAATATACCCTTTGGGAGACAAAAAGCTATTCACGTCTCTGAATGGCCAGCTCATCTATAACTCACTTACATCTCCACAAATCGACAATAGCTTTTCATTGCAGCTCGGCACACAGCTTTTTTAACATTATTCAGCGATTGCAGCACCTTCAGGCCTACGAGGATCGGCAACTCCAAAACTCCCGCCATTTGGTTTGAACTCAACACTATTAGCGGATCCCATCGAACGCGTGAATCGCAACGCATGGCCTCGCTGTTTCAAAAGCTCAAGTGTGTCGGGACTAAGACCCTGCTCAAGCTGCAAAGAATCAGGCCACAACTGACTATGAATCCTGGGTGTAGCGACACTTGTTGCAAGATTGAGACCGTGAATAATCCTATTCAAAAGAACTTGAACAACGGTCGTAATAATTCGACTCCCACCAGGACTACCCGTGGCCAACCAAGAATCACCCTCTTGATTTAGAACAATTGTGGGCGTCATTGAACTGAGGGGTCTTCGACTTGGGGCAACTGCATTTTGCTCTCCTTGCACCAAACCATAGGCATTGGGCACACCAGGCTTCGCCGTAAAATCTGCCAACTCATTGTTCAAAAGAAAGCCAGCACCTGGAACGGCGATTCCATTGCCATAGGCAAAATTCAATGTCGTGGTTAATGCCACCAATGAACCATCACGATCAGCCACAGAAAGGTGCGTTGTATTGACACCAGACGACAGCGGCGCTTGACCAGCCAAATCGACTGCAGAAGTATGCGAGCCAAGATTTAATTGATTGCGCAGGCTATCAATATATGAATGAGAGAGAAGCCTACGAACAGGAATATCAATCTGATCTGGATCTCCTAGGAACTGATTACGGTCTCGATAAGCAAGGTTCATGCTCTCTGTAAGCAAATGAATCGAGTCTGCACTATTAGTACCTAATGATTCGAGATCAAAAGGCTCAATCAGCTTCAAAATTTGAAGGAGGGTAATACCACCACTACTTGGCGGTGGCATGGAAATCACGGTATGATCACGAAAGATTCCCTTCACAGGCTCCACCCAAGGAGCAGTGAAATCAGTTAAATCACGATAGTCAATAAGACCCCCCTGAGACTTCATTAAAGCCACAATCTGATGAGCAGTCGTTCCTTCATAAAAACCCGCGCTTCCCTTAGAAGAAATGAGTTTTAAGGACTGAGCAAGCTCAGGCTGACGCAGCTGTTCACCCGATTGATAAGGAATCCATTGAGGTCCACCATCAGGGAGCTCGACTTGTCGATAAAAAAGTGATCGAGCTGTGGGATCCTTGCTCAGACGTGGAAATGCTCTCTTAAGAGAGTCGGCCAATTGCGGATAAATCACAAAACCTTCATCCGCAAGTTGTATCGATGGGGCCATCACTTCTACCCGACTCAAACGACCAAAACGCTCCTGAGCCTTGAGGAGACCAGCCACACTTCCGGGGACGCCAGTACTTAATAAACTAAAAAATTCCTTGTTCTTACTCACTTCTCCATCAGCATCAAGGAAAAGGTCTCGATGCGCTAAGTGAGGAGCCATTTCACGAAAATTAAGCGCATAGGCCTTGCGCTCCGGTGCATGCCAGAACACAAGAAATCCCCCTCCACCAAGATTTCCAGCCTGGGGCAACGTTACAGATAGGGCAAAGGCCGTAGCGACAGCAGCATCCATGGCATTCCCACCCTTCCGAAGCATGAAGGCACCGACCTCACTCGCCAGTCGCTCCTGGCTACTAACAATTCCGAGTGAGGAATGAACGGGGTGAAACCGCTGACCAGACTCCTGCAGGAGATTTTCGGAGATCGGCCTGGCCAAACGAACTTGTTCAGCACAAACCGAAGATGAGCCTAAGAGAACAGAAATGCCTGTACATAGATTGACAGCAAAAAAAGTCGCAAGCTCGCGAGTCACGAAGGAATCAAACACAGGCTTCACAAGCTTGATTCAGTATCAATAATAACCAATACAAAAAATACAACTATGATTCAGCTAAACAGCCTAAGCCATATTGACATCATCCTGAGAGGCTCAATTCATGACTGACAGATTCTTGCAAAAGAAGACAACCCAGTCCAACTTCCCTCAACAAAGAATCAAAGAAAGTAATTGATACGCTTGCTTGAAGGAAGAGAAAAAATTGATTAAATGATACGATCGTAAAAACAATAGTCTTAGCTTTTGAAGTAAAAGACTTTATGCTTAGCAAGCTATTGAGTAACCCTCCAAAGAGCATACGACCAGAGCAAGTCCTAAGGGAAGGAAGCTCAGAATCCATAATCTACTAGGCGTCAAGCTTTAAACATCAACACCGGAGAGAGAATCTTAAAGATTTAGCGATAGTTTTCAAATTGAAGCGGAACATCTAACTCTTCCTCTTTGCTTTTCACGAGTTGAATCGCTACCTGAAGGTCATCCTTACTTTTACCAGTAATACGAAGACTTTCCCCTTGGATAGCAACCGTGACCTTTTTCAATTCATCACGAACCATTTTGCTCAGCTTTTTCGCAAGCTCTTGACTAAGGCCCTTTCGCAATTGAATAACCTGCTTCACGCGATTCCCACCCACAGCCTCAGGAGTTTGGAAGTCAAAAATCTTTAAAGAAAGATCTCGCTTCGTCGCTTTAGTCCGCAAGATATCTTCGACAGCCTGCAATGTCATGTCACTCGCCGTGGTGATCACCACTTCCGTTTCCGCTAGATCAATTTCTGTGCCGGAGTCCTTAAGGTCATAACGATTTCCAACATCCCTGCGGACTTGATCCAGAGTATTGACCAGCTCCTGGCGGTCAAAATCAGAAACCACATCAAATGAATATGACGCCATAGTGCTGTGCTGCGGTTCCGAACAGGTCTTTGCTCAACTTACTCACGTTGAGCGATCATGGCAGGGTTAATAAACAAACGCACAGCATCACTGCTGCTTTTGGTGCTACAAACCAGAGTGTTTCAAGCCCCCAAGCCGTAAGCAGATGCAACATCCATTCCACAACATCGCAAGCAATGTCACTCGGTAGTAGTCCGACGCAGATCTAAACTATCGAAAAAGTATGAATTAAAAAACTTACAAATGCTTGCTATGAACACAATCTCAAACCTAATTTATAATTAGGAAGGCTTACCAACGCAAAATCCCAGGCTGTTCATGACAACACCACTCGATCAGGCTCGCTTCATTGCCGATGAAATGGAAAACCTTGCTGATCAGCTGAAGCCTGACGTGATTCGAGCAGCTCGAGCTGATGAGGAAGGGCGCAAGAATCTCGATCGTCTTGAATATGCCCTTGGAACGATTGGGAAAGCACTCATCCTTACTGACTACAGCGTAGATGAACAAAAAGATCTCGATAAACTCGAAGCGTTCAGGGAACTGCATGGAAAGCAGTGACGTCCTAAAACATTCTCCTCAGGCTAGTGACCAGGCTATGAGTTAGACCCATCGGATGCAGCTTGCTCTAAATCTTTCCAAGTCAAATCAATCAGGGGCAGCGCTTCATCAATTTCTGTTTTCAAGACTGAGGCCTCATCAGTCAGCCCCTGCTCGATCAGCTGCTGGTATTTCTTGTATTGGTTGACCCAAATCAGGATCGTGGGGGTGCTGTTTGTCATGCGTCTAGTGTGGCGCGACATTTCAAAACATCCCATAGACAGAGGATGTCAGTGAAATGTCATTGAGCATCAAATCAAGACCAAAGCTAATCGATTTATACGCTGGTAAGGCCTGGATGCTCGAGACCTCCCTCATACATGAGCGCGTCAATCCTGACATCAACGAGTGCTGATAACGGATCTCAGCTGAAATGGCGTTCCGATAGCCAATGGAGTCCATCCATCAAAGTGTTTTCAAAGACACAGTTCTGAACCCGCGCAGGCAAAACGTTGAAAGACAATCCAAGACGTCAGAACAATCTGATCAATCAGATAAACAAATCAAAAGCATGAAACAAATTTCAAGCAATCCAACCATTCCTTCCAACATAGTTCTCACTCAAATTCTCATTCAACTGTATTGATTGAGCAAAAAAAACCCCAAACACAACACTAGAAGTCATGTTTTTCCCCCTCAACTACCATCGCAACCAATAAAGGCCAGTAGCGATAACTCGATCGAATCAAGAGGGCCCAAATGAACCAGAGAAGCCAAAAATTCACGCTTTCATCAGCGGCCTGACGGCAGTCCTGCTGCAACCGCTTCGCCACAGAACCTGATACTTGCTCTTGCAAGGAGCGATTCATTGCTGAACACACCCTCCCGACGGGAAGGCGGAATAATTCTGCAGAGAGCCAGGCCGGAGCTAAAGCCACTGGGATAGCAACCAACCATCTACCGACAAATCGCTCTAGAGAACGACTCGGCACGATGCGTCTCGGCTTGGGAGAGGGCATCAAACGCCAATCCAGACGCGCACTGTCCTGAAATTAGAAAAGGCTGGACAACAAGACCAGCGCATTGACATCAAGCGACAACTTTTCCGCCGATGACGCGTTGATGAACCACGCTCCTCAAGGCTTAAGGACTGACTATCACGCAGCTTGATTCGAGAAAGTCAGGATGCTGGCGTCGATAGCTGGCGGCATCCTCTGCCCAAAACTCACTCCAGCCGGCAGTTCCCACGTAATTGGTGTAAAGCCATACGCCGTTTCGCCCGAAGTTCATCCAAGGACTTTCTGGTGTTTGACTGATGGGGCTGAAAAATGTCATTGATCCTCCACTCATGGTGCCTGACCAACGTTGATCGCCATAAACAACGACCGCTTTTGTTGGATGTGCCCTGGAACGATCCACACTCACCTCACCTAGTGATCCGCAGCGATACCTCACCGGCTCCAAGGCCATGGCACGTAAAGGGAGAGTCCATACAACCGCAAGCAATGACCAACGGGCAATTTTGTTCCAAAACATCATTGCCGACAAGAAAGAGACCATCATCACATAAACGATTACCAGTACATTTCCGACTGTTGAGGATATAAATAGGCAACAGTCCCGCAATCAGGACAACAATTTACGCTCCAGAAAGCCAATTAGGACCGCCAAACGAAATCACATTAGCGAACATTCTTGCCCCCAAAATACAATCAGCTTGTGACGCAACTTAGATCACGGAACTTTCTGTCAGGCCGGATTTTTTTATCCATCCATTATGATGTTTTGCGCTTAAATGTATAGCAGCCTCCGTGGTACCCAGTGAAGGGTTGCGCATAGGTAATCAGCTCCCATCCTTGCTGTCCAAGCTCATTCATTAATCCCACCAAAGTGACCTCATGCTGTGGATTCCTGCGAGAGATCAACTGCTTTTCATCAAGCCAAAGCTCTTCTATTTCTCCAGTCCACGACTTTCCTTTCGGAACAAAACGCAATTGCGTGTATTCCCACGTCATTGAGGTCAGCCGAAACCGTGCTGACTGTAAAGCAAGGATCGAGCTGACTAACCATCGAAAGCACAATCGAAATGCAACACAAAGCCGCAACCGCAACTGAAGATCGCGCGACCTTAATCAAACGGGGGCTTTTGCACGAGGCAACATCGCAAAATACGGTTGCCTCAAGGCCGTTCAGACCAGAGCTGGGCGATCAGGCCTCTGCTTCAGCCAACGACAACCATGGCCGTAATAAAGACAGCAGAAATAGCTGCTAAAAAGCTGCCGATACCGGCGGCTTGGATCAAGTTTGGGTTCATCGGAAGTCCTCGATACCCATGGTCTGGCTCAAGCCAAGCCATCACATCAAGCTCTGTCGTGAAATGGAAACGAAAGCGCATCTAAAAGAAGAGAGGCAGCCCCTCCCGGATGGAAGAGACGGCCTAGCTCGCTCGTTTATGCATAGCGCTAACCAAGATCCAGTGAATCTGTATCGGAGAAGCGTGAACCTCGAAACGACAACAGTGAACTGAAGGAGGAATGCGAAGCGTCTGGCGTTTGGCGCCTGGGGCCTGGTTCCTAAGTGGTGAGTGGTTGAACTCCTTAGGGCACCTGATTCGGTGCAGATGGAGTGTCGATCGACGTGGCGCTCAAGAGCTTGCCTACCGAAGGACGGAACTCGCCGTTGGGTGAAAAAACTGTTGGAGCAGGGGCCAAGTGGTCAGGCTGCTTCTTTGATCTGCTGAGGTGGAGTGTCGGCCGTCATGGCTCCTCCGATTTCGATACACAAAGTGTGGCGCAGGCGAGCAAAAAGCACATCAGTGCAATCGCGCATTGCCATCAGAACCAAAACCGACGACATTGGAAATGGCGTGGTTGTGGCTCCCGCTTGAAGGGTTGGGTGGGGTTAGGTAGCGTCCCGACTCAAATCAAACGCACCACGGGGCAAGCGTTCTTTCCAGGGAGCCAACACACATAACAAGAGCAGGGATGGAACGGCCGCCGCAATCGTGAGAGCGAAGAAAGTACTCCAGCCCACCTGACCTGCAATCACTCCTCCAGGTGTGGACAACAGTGATCTGCTGAGGGCATAAATTCCAGTTAAAAGTGCATATTGAGCAGCAGAAAAACGAGGGTTACACAAACTCATCAGAAGTGCCAAAAAGGCACTAACCATCATTCCGCTGCAGAAGTTTTCAACGCTCACTGCCATTAAAAGACCTTTGAATCCTCCCCCAAATCGAGCTAGTGCCCAGTAAGCGAGATTGCTGAAGGCACCGATTACGCCATAGACCCATAGAGCACGATTGAGCCCCAACTTGGAAAAAAAGAGTCCACCGACCGCAGTGCCCGCGATTGCAGCGCCAATGCCCCAGCCTCCCTGAACCGTGCCAATCGTTTCTGGTGAGAACCCGCTTTGGATCAGGAATGGAACGGCCATCAAACCCAAAAGCCCATCGGGCCAGCGATACAGCATCACAAGGAGCAAAATCAGGACTCCACGTTGACGGCCTGTTCGAGTGATGAATTCACGGGCAGGTCCAAGAACGGCTCCCCTGAGGGTTGGAACCGGGTTTTGGATTGCAGGGAGTGTTGGAGCAGCAAGGGTGATGGGAACGATGATCAACATGGCGGTGCCAGCCGTGATGAAAGCTGATTGCCAGCCAAATTGGCCCGCAATCACGAAGCAGCCGGCGCCAATAAACAACATGGCGCCTCGGTAACCGAGTGTTGCTGATGCCGCACCCCCGCCCCGTTCGGGTGGTGCAAGCAGGTCCGTCCGATAAGCATCAACGACAACATCTTGCGATGCACTCAAAATGGCAATTACAAAAGCTGCGAAGCCGATCGCGACAATCTCATTCGTTGAAACTGTTGCTCCGAAACGAGCGAAACTCACCAAGCCAATGCCGATCATCAGCTGTAAAAGTGCGATCCAACCCCTGCGTCGGTCAGGCCAAGGGATGGCCCAATGATCCATCAGGGGCGCCCAAAAAAGTTTGAGCGTGTAAGGCAGTTCTATGAGTCCTAGAAGACCAATCGTCGCAATAGGTATCCCATTAGCGGTTAGCCACCCCTGAAGTAGCGTGCTGACTGACATCAGTGGAAGACCACTAGCAAAGCCCTCCACGCCTACGGCCACAATCCGTTTCCAGCTTGAAGTGCTTCTGTTTTTCTCTCTTGAATTGGACATCTTGGCTGAGAGTTTCTCTGAAAAAAATTAAGCTGATTGCCTTGCTCATGCACGCTAGGCAATTTGTTGTTGGGTTTATATTACGCTAATGTCTGATAAGGAATGATTCAGAATGAATAGGATTGATTCACGTATTTTGATGATTGCTATTCGTATAGAGTACGCAAAATTTACACTGAAAGGAATGAGTCGATTCAATGCCAAGGCTTGCTCGTTTCCTTTGGATTCTGCTTTCTCTGGGTAAAAAGCAGAGAGTGGAAACTTCAAGCACTGCACTTGGTAGATGTATTAGTGGCTATTCATCACTAGGTTTTGATGCTTTTTGCCTCTTCTCTTGGATTTTTTTGGCTCGCTGTTGTACCTCATAGTTGGAATTTCGCGTAAAGGAATAGAAAAAGACCACGAGAACCGCTGCTAGTCCTAGTGCCAAGAAAACAATATAATATCCAGGTAAAATATCTAGCATGTGGGTTATATTTTTCTTGAATCTAGCATGAACGCCGCTATGGCTTAGTGCCCCACCTGTTGTTGCGTTGGAGGCACTTGTCACATCAAAGCTGCTGAATGCATAGGATCCATTATTAATTTTCTTGCTCTTTGGCTGATTTGATTAATGTTGATGTTGAGTTCCTTTGCCCGCTTTGGTTGCAGACGACGTCTCTCATCAGAGCCAGTTCACTGGGGTTGTCTCGATTGAACTCCGAACAGGTCTCTCGATTTGGAGGTCAACCTTTTGAGTGAAGGGCGAGAGATGGAGCTTCGGCCTCTACACCCGTTGGATGAGACTGACTTGTCCAGAGTGATCCGGGCGGCACTTGTTGAATTTGGTGCTGATCGCCCTGGTTTTGCTTGGCAAGACCCTGAGCTAGATGCCATGAGCAAAACTTACGCCGCGTCTGGACGGATTTATTTAGTCGTAGCGGAGGGTGGGAATGTTCTTGGGGGAGCTGGAATTGGCCCCTTAAGTGGTGTGGATGCGACTTGTGAATTGCAGAAGATGTACTTAGCTCCGTCAGCGCGGGGGAAGGGTGTTGGTTGGCGGCTTATGGAGAGCCTGTTGGAACACGCTCGTGTGCTTGGCTATCGCTGGGTTTATCTCGAAACTCTTTCTGGAATGGTGGCGGCTCAACGGCTTTATCGGGCTTGGGGATTCCTAAGGATTGAACAACCTCTTGGTCAAACCGGGCATGGTGGTTGTGACTGCTGGTTCCTCAAGGAACTGCATGGAGCTGGGGGTTCTAGTAAGCAAAGATCTCCTTCTTCTTGATGAGTTGGACCCTGCAAGAGCTTTATTGGTTCTTCTTTGTCTCCTCTTTCAGGTCGATGCCAAGATCTTTCATGGCTGAAATCGTATCGCTTACGGCTGGTACATAAGCAATCTTTCGTCTGACTTTGTCGAGTAGATCCCTGAGTTTAGGCGGCATTAGTGCTCTTGTTTTCATAGGGATTCTCTAATCACAGATGATTTATCTTGAAATTATGGCAAGTTTAGCGTTCTCGATCGCCCGTTGTTAATGTCCTTTATGGAATTTTATTTTGATCTAGGAATCGTGATCGTTCCCCTAAACGGGTGAGGCGAGTGCTGTCTCCTATCACCCGTTTGGGGGAGTCTTTTTGACTGTTAGCGGACGATAGTGATCTCATCCATCACTACCGCCTCGATGCCTGAACTACCAGTTTTTTCAATGAAGAAAGAGCGGAGAGAGCTCGTTGAATTAATGTCTACTCCCTTTAAATGCGAACCCAACTATTGCCAAACGAAGACATCTTTCGTGAAGTTTGTGTCTGAGATGGCAGCACCAACCCTGCTTCACTCTCTCTCTATGATTCGGGGGTAAGGGGCGTTGGATCAAAAGCAACGGGCAGCTGCATATCGATTACTTGCAGCAATAGAAGCCAATGAAATCACTAAAGAAGATGCCATTGCACATGGTAATTGGTATTCATATTTACTTGAGCATCTGAAAGCTGATGAGCAGGAGTGTGATGAATGAACAAACATCGTCAAATAGTGATGCCGTTCAATGTGTTCCTTTTGCGATCTATTCTTAATGGCTTACGTGTTTTCAGCTGTGTCTAGACGGGCTTCTGCAGATGGTTGCTGAGTACTAATTACTGCTAGGGATTGGTCTGGGGATCGGTGAGTACTGTTGTGGGCATCGCTTCCTCTCCTGCATAGAACACAATCAGGTCTACATCTTTAGTTCCCAATGCGTCGCCTTTTTGATAAATTTTTTGGCTGCTATCTTTTAATTTGAGTTCTAATGTTCCCTGCAAAATCACGGCTGCATTGATCACAGGATGGTAGTGCCACGGTAAGGTTGTATCTTTTAGATAAGGCTTATGCTTGATCTTACTCATTATTCGTCGATCGTTAATACAAGTTATTTCTGCCGCTTAAAGAGTATTTGGTGATGTTTGGGAAGGAATTGAACCCGTACGGACAAGGCTAAGGCTCTGCTGGTGGCGGGAGTTCCTTCCTCAGAACTGAGATTAGCTGTAAGCCTTTGCCATTAAGGGACCTGCTTGATCGTCAGTGAGAACGGGCGTCACCTTCCAATCCAAGCACTCAGCCCATTCAGCAGCATGTTCGTAGCAGGCATCTGCATTATCTGCTTCAACCAAAATCCAGCCCTCTAATGATCCAGGAGCATGAAACCGCTTCCATGATTTGCATTCCGGGAATGGAGCACCAGTGGATAAAAACTTCTTAGCCGCAATTGCGTGGTAACCGGTTTTGAATGTCCAATGCATCAAGAATGTCATGAAGTCTGTTCAATGAAGACATCCCTATTCTGCATGGCTTGTTGGAGCATCATGTAGTCTGCGATACCGAAGCTGGTCTCCTCGCGGCATGTTGTGGTATTTGCTTTTGGGTGAAGAGCTATTAAATAATCTGCCTAATGGCCTGAATTTTGCGCAGTTGATGACTTGCGATAAATGATAAGAAGATAGCCATTATTGTTGATCCTAGCCCAAGTATCCAGATGTTTTTGATTCCTAGTGAATAAAAGGTAACCATCGCTCCAGCAAGGAGCGGTATGTGAATTAAATAGGCGCCAAAACTATCCTTTCCTGCTTTGATCAGCCAATGGCTATCCAACTGTTCGTGGGCTTGGCTCCAGGTTAAAACTGCAGCGATAAATCCCCAGCCGATGAGCGGTGTTAAAAATGCCATCAATGGCGAAATAAACTCCCAGGATGTTTTGTTATGACGTGGTATGAGTGCTACATAGTTTGACGCTAGGAGGGCAAGTGTGATCAAAAGAGAGAGGCGTAGCCATGAAAATGCAAACTGCTTGTTAATCCGTTCTAGCCATTGGTGTGATGCTGCTTTGCAGCCAATAAAGAACAAAAATACATAGGTCCATAGATGCATTCCTTGATAGCCAAGTCCATCAAGACTTGAGTCTTTTAAGCCAGCCCAATGTCCAGAAAAGTAACCCATGATCACCTCTAGTGTCCCAAGAACTGCAGCGCTGATCAGCCATGATCGCCAGCCGGGTACGGATTTTGAATTATCGATTGTAAATTGCTTTTTTCGAATGAAAACCCAAAAGCAGTATATTATATTCAATATTATGAGGACTAAAATAAACCATTGTGGGCCAATCCTGTTGAGTGGAAGATCGTTGAAGCCTTGTCCAAAGACATTGCTGTTTGGAATTAGTAGCCCCGCTAATGGGGTGATATTATTAAGCAAAAAAGTTGCAAGAATGAGAGGGATTCCAAGCCGGAGTATTCGTTGCCTGGCGTAGTTAGCGACCCCGCGTTTATGTACTGAGCTCGGTACAAGATACCCTGAGATTAGGAATAGGATATTCATGTAAAAAGTGTTGCAGATCCAGCCAAACCAAAAGCTTATCGCTTCATAGTTGGGTGCTGACTCGATGATCTGCTTGAGATCAGTTGAGAATAGTGTGCCCACTAATATTGTATGAGTGGCAATCACCAGGGCTATCATTATCGCTTTGATTTGATCTAAAAAGACCAGTCTTCTTGTTTGGTGCGTCGCCCTGCTGTGCATGATGTGATCTTGGCTTTCGGTGGCTCGCTGGCTTGTGTGGGGGGAGCGCTCAAGCATGCAGTATGGGCTGTGTGCGTCCCTAATGGGATTGTTGTTGTTTTGGTTTACCCTTACTCCATAACGATAATAAAAGCATTGCGATAAGGATAATCATGAGCGGCACATTCATGATTGCCCCTGGGGCATCGCCAATGGTTGCAATGGGTTTGTAGCTGCCAATATAAAAAGCGCGAAGTCCGTATTCAAGGATTCCAAGGAGATACAGCAGAGGGATGAGTGCTTTGTATTTCAAGCATGCTGCGAGATAAATCAAGCTAATGATGAATTGGGATAGGCCCCAAAGTGCAAATATTCCAATCACTGCTGCTGTCGCCTCTGTTGAATAGGTGTCCAGGGGAATGTTGGCTATCGACTGCGCACCTCCGTCAGCCGCTAGAACATGATGTTGGCTGCGCCAAAGCGTTACGGCAGTCAGCAAGTAAAAGAACCAAAGTGCAATTTTTTTTCCTGAAAAGCTATCATCTATTGTTTTAGGTAAAAGTAAATTAAAATCCAGCATGGATTGGTGTTGTTGGATAAGTTGAAGTGAATGGTAGGCTACTAATGGCTCCTTGAGGGGTTTCGTGATGGCCTATCTTCTGGCCCGCATCTTGGCTTTCGAAGTAGCCGCAAGCGGAGCAATGGATTGATTGATATGCGGCTGAGGTTTGGTGAGATCTTGTCGTTCATCTGTTAGTAAGCATCTCTGTGGCATTAGGGTTGACCCATTAAAACGTTTACATCATCGTGGCAAAGCTCGGCGAGATTAAGCTCAAGCAAATTCAACAGCTTC
Source organism: Synechococcus sp. MVIR-18-1 (assembly GCF_014279835.1). Classification (NCBI taxonomy): domain Bacteria; kingdom Bacillati; phylum Cyanobacteriota; class Cyanophyceae; order Synechococcales; family Synechococcaceae; genus Synechococcus; species Synechococcus sp. MVIR-18-1. The sequence continues at coordinate 1,759,143 of NZ_CP047942.1, forward strand.
ATACCACTGATAGTCCCCTCCTTATTCGTAAACACAAGGAAGTGCTTAATCTAATGATGAGAACTCTCCAGCTCGATACTTATGGTCTGACTTGGGCTCAATTCTTTAAGGGTGTAGGCATTGGTGGCCTATCTGTGTGGTTTCTAATGCGTTAGTGCTTGGATTGGCTGCTAGATCGTAACTGTGTTCAACGTTTTTTCCCCTTCGTGCAGATCTCAAGCTGTTGTCACGATCTATGGCGAAAGGGATGCTGATTTGATTTTGTTTTGACTTCTCATTTGGGGTTTTGTTCTGTCGATGTTGTGTCATTCATCAACATGTTTATTGGTGGCATGCTTGAACCTTCCTAACCAATAGGCAGCTTCCATGAGTAGTTACTCCAGCCTTAGTGGCATGAATCGCCTCTTGCTTATTAGACAATCCCCATCATTGGGGCCATCCATTCCGCATGCATTGCTGTGAGCATGGACATATTGAACTGATGAACAGCAGGGTTGGTTTTGTCGGCAACCCATAAAAGGCCAAATGGAGCATTTAGGGCCAGTTGCATCCGCCACCGCCAAGTGATGATCTTCCAGATTTTGCTGAACAATGGCTTTGGCACGAGATCGAAATCGTTCATCTTTTTTGCGTCATCGAACGTGACTATGGCGAATCTCGTCCATGGATGGAGCCCTGGGCTGAATGGGGAAGGAGATGGAGGCAGCTTTATCGACCAGTCGAGGTGTTTCCTGCCGGTTTCGCAAGGAGGCGTGGGTTTCATCCCTAATCGAATTGGAGTTCGGTTGATCCGTTATTAGTGGTTCACGATCTGGGAGCTGATGCCAGTTTTCTGATGTTGGCTAGTTTGGTTGATAATTCGATATTAAAAAATGCAGTATCTTGTGTTTCCTCTTGTCACTCTTTTGGCCTGTAGCGGTGCACAATCAATGGCCCATGATTATGAAGGTGGTATTACGGCTGAGCTGGTCAGTCTTCAGCACAATTCTACTTATTTTTCGAAGCAACCTTTCAACTACACATAAGGTTCCCCCAGTATTAATCCTCTTAATGTCATGCTCGATGAGCATGAAGAGACCAGCTGTCACAATTATTCCGTGCCCCCTGTGGATGTATATCACTGAAGGCATTTTCACCGTTGATTACGGCTTCAGAGTTAAAAAATAGTCATCAATAAGGGCATGATCAACCTTCTGACCGCACAGCGTTTCCCGCCAGGCATGGGGTTATATTGTCTCAATAAGAATTATTTAGGGGCCTTGATCTGACTTCTCCATCGGTCCAATAAGAGACTAGATCCGTCAACGCTTACCGCATATAAATCCATCGCGGCGTGCATCGTTCAGATTTGCCTCGCCTAGTGCCGGGATCGACTGACCGGTTCGAAAGCTCCGGAAGGGCCAGCCCGGTCTGGTGTCGCAACTTTCACGGTCACACGTGCAGATATAAGTGTTGGCGTTATTCCCGTTTTCGCGCCATTCGCTGAAGATCAGCGAAAGCGGTACATCTCTTTGCTCAAACGTTTTCGTGGGAGGTTCCTGGGCCTGGGTTGTTGGTACAAGGACCCATTGGATTGCCACCAACGATGCAAGGGGAATGAGGCGAAGGGAACGAGGCATTGGTTCGGGGTGCGCGAGCGCTTTCTGGCAACATCGCATGGAAGAGCGGGCATGCAGGAGCGAAGTCGCACCCAGATGGTGAATCGGTAGTAATTGCCCCCGTTGGGGAGATGGTCAATTTAATAATTTCCTGTTTCGTAATACGACTTAGTAAGAACGAGCTCAAGGACGCTCAATTCTCTTTTTTTCAGCTTTCTCGTGTGCAATAAGAAATTCTTTTATTCGCTCACGACTTGAACTTCTTGTCGACTCGTCTTTGGGAATTTAAGAGTGAGTTATTGAGCTTAAGAACAGTGTTGCTCGATTGTGACTAGCAATGAAGTAGTACTGCAATCCAGATGTTGCACCCGGATTTAGTCTGGTTCGCGATTGCAGATGGCAATCATTGAAGCCATCATCCAGGCCCAGGCTTTGATGTTTGCTGTTGTCCAGCTATGCATCTTGAGGATCTTGAATCGTGACCCCAACAGCAGATACCGCCGCGCACTTACGGGCGTTGCTGTCGCAACAGTCCTGTCACGTGATGCCGTGCTGTTTTGATGCCTTATCGGCAAGGATTGTTGAACAGGCGGGCTGCCCGCTCACGTTTATGAGTGGGTTCTCCGTTGCCGCAGCCCGCGCCGGTTTGCCTGATACGGGCCTGATCACGGTGACAGAAATGCTGGATCAAGGCCGTCAGCTCTGTGATGCCGTTTCGATTCCAGTGATTGGTGATGGTGATACGGGCCATGGCAATGCGGCCAATGTGCAACGCACCATGCACCAGTTCAAGCAGGCAGGTTTTGCCGGGATCATGCTTGAAGATCAGGTTTCTCCTAAACGCTGTGGCCATACCGGAGTGAAGGAGGTCGTTGCCCGTGATGTTGCGATCCAGCGGATTAGCGCTGCTGTTGAAGCCCGCCGTCAGGGCGCTGATCTCGTGATCGTGGCGCGAACCGATGCCCGATCGGCGTTTGCGCAAAGCTATGGAGAGCGCGGTGCACTGGATGAAGCGTTGTGGCGATTAAAAGCCTTTGCCGAGCTTGGCGCTGATGTGCTGTTTCTGGAAGCGCCTCGCTCAGAAGAAGAGATGCTCCGCTTTTGCAATGAGGTTCCCGGAAAGCGCATGGCGAACATGTTGGAGGGAGGCGTGACTCCGTTGCTTTTGCCAGATCATCTCGGAGCCATGGGTTTCCATCTAGTGGCCTATCCCCTCACCCTGCTTGCATCTGCAGCATTTGCAATGCGCCAAGCGGTGACGGATCTTCAGTTCGGAAAAACTCCCGAAAGGATGCTCAGCTTTTCTGAACTTAAGGCTCTGGTGAATTTTGATGCTTATGACGATGCGGTGAGCAAGCGAATTTAATGATCTTGCCTCTCTCTAGGCAAGAATCATCCATCGGCCTTAATGTTCAAGGGTTATTGACAACGACATCAAGAATGAGCCGAACTTACGCAGTCCTATGAAGACATTAGGGAATGGAAGAGGGCACACCGCTGTGGGGACATCTGCCGCCTGGGCTAATGGTTTCGAAAAATAGATGGGGATTAATTTGTATGGCTATTAAATTCAACCTTGAGTCTATGAGGTTTTGATCAACAAATAGAGCTAAAGGAAAAGCAATGGCCAGAATGCAACGAAACTCTCGATTAACTCACCCAGCGCGTGATTGATGTTCCGTCATAGATGTGACCTGAGGCTTCAACGATGGGCTTGGTTTCAGGATTGGTGAAAATAGTGTAAAGAACACCTTCTGGACCTTGGAATATCACTGTTGCTCTCTTGGGGTCGTCCTTGCAAGCTCCCATGTAGAATACTTGAACACCCATCTCTTGAAACATCGCTTGCTGCTCAGGTGCACTCATGTGATTGCGATATTCATCGAAAGAATTGCTTAGTTTGAAGTCAAGAATGGTTGTTTCAGTCATTTGGGTAAAAATAAACGAGTGAATTGTGGATTTGAGGGTCAGAAGTTGTGAAGCAAAATCGGTCCTGATACTGGGTCGGTTACACCAAGTTCAGGGGATAATTCATCGAGAAAGCCGCGTACTGAGTTCAGATGTTCAATCATGAAAGGGCGAGCGGCGATGAGCTTTTCTTCACTCTCCCATAATCCAACAAAGCAATAGCGGCGTTCTCCAGTTTTAGCCAAATAGCGATCAGACATGCCATCTGGAGTAGCCCATGCTTCGACTGCTTTTAGATAGTCATCTTCGCAGCCATCCTTGACAAGCACACGAACATTATTCAGGAATTTGGCAGCCACTAGACGTGTCATTGAAAGCAATTTATTATCTCACAGCTGTAGACGAAGGTGGTGCTCTATTACACAAACGAGCTGATAATGCGAGGGCTGCTTGGCTTGGCTAGCGAATGGTATTGAACGGCTTGGAAGGGAAGCAGAGGATGGGGTTGAGCTTCTCGTTCGCTTATTGATGTGGTGATCGAGGTGCTGTTGTATTTGTGCCTTTGGCTCTTGCTTTGCTTCGCCAAATGTTTTCTTAATCGCTGCATCTTCCCTGAGGAGAGGTGATTCGCAAACAGAATTATTTTGGTTTTGTAGCCACCTCGATTGGTGCAAGGTTCGTGCTCACGCTGCAGACATCATCGAGCGACTCCAAGGCCTCTTGTAATCGTTGGCAGGTTTCGGAAAGCTGTTCGTCCTGGATCTCTACAAGCGCTAGGGGGTGCCAGCAGTGCCCCCAATCGATCACAGCCCAGCCACGATCTTGTAATTCCTGTTGAAGCTGCTCCAGGGCTTCGAAACCACCATGAACCATGGTGCTGCCATCGCTTTGCAACACATATCCCTCTGCATCGAGTTCGAGAAGGGTCTCCAGGAGAGCTTCTTCTTCGCAATGTCCCTCCAGTCGCACCTCGCTGCGATGCTGAAAGAGATAACTCACGCATCCGGTTTCTCCGAGCTTGCCGCCGTGTTTGCTGAAGGCCAGACGTACCTCGGCCGCCGTTCGGTTGCGGTTGTCGCTGAGTGCTTCCACAAGGACTGCCATGCCTTCGGGGCCATACCCCTCGTAGCGAATCACTTCCAGGCTGGAGCCTGCTTCCCCTTGCCCCGATCCTTTGGCTATGGCCCGCTCAATATTGCCTGCCGGTAATCCGGCTGATCGTGCTTTCGTGATGGCTGTTCGTAGTTGGAAATTGCCGTTTGGGTCAGCTCCATTGCGTGCGGCCACGGTGATCTCGCGCCCAAGCCTGGTAAAAAGTGCGCCTCGCTTCCCATCCACCACCGCCTTGGTGCGTTTGATTTGAGACCATTTGCTGTGGCCGGCCATAGGGAGCAGGAGGGGGATCAGCCGCGCGCTTCAAACACGACCTTGGGTCTGAGCTGGTCTTCGCTATTGGCGATTCCAATTCCCAGCATGATGTTGTCTGCGCTGAGAACAACGGTGGGACCGTCTCCATTTTGATGGGAGATCGTGCGACCGCAGCTCCAGTCGTCCCGTTCGAGCTCAGAGAGCGTTCGGATTGGTAGGTGGGTTAAGGCGCGTTGGGGAGGGATGAGGGTGAGGGAACCGACCATTGGAGTGGTTTGTTCATTGGGATGCTCTGGCAGGGCAATCGCATGGGCCTCCACGAATCCCAGCGCTTGGGTGCGCCGCAGCCAGTCCAGGCAGCCGCCACACCCGAGGGCTTGACCAAGATCTCGGGCCAACGAACGGATGTAGGTGCCAGCAGAGCAGTGCACCTCAAGGCTGAGCTTGCCTTGCTCTGAATCCCAATGCTGAAGAGAGAGGGAGTGGATGGTCACATTGCGGGCCGGTAAGTCCATCACTTCACCGCGGCGGGCCCTGGCATAGGCCCTTTCGCCGTTCACGTGAACCGCTGAAACCTGTGGTGGAAACTGCTCGATGCCACCGCGGAAGGGGTTGAGGGCCTGATCCATCTCCTCAAGGCTTAAACGCGGCCAATCCTGAAGCGCAACGACTTCTCCCTGTAGGTCATCGGTGCTGGTGCTGGTTCCCAGCTGGATCACACCGCGATAGGTTTTCTCTCCTGGGAGGTAGGGAAGCAGTCGGGTGGCCTGACCCACTGCAATCGGCAGAACGCCGGTTACGGCTGGGTCCAGGGTGCCTCCATGCCCCACTCTTTTGGTTTGGAGCACGCGACGCATCCGGCTCACGCAGGCGTGGGAGGTGAGACCTGAAGGCTTGTCGATCACCACGAAGCCGAGTGGTGCATCCAAGGGGGTGTAATCGCAGTTGTTCTGAATGTGGCATCCGGCCTGCACGTAAATTGACGATGTCCGACCGGTAGAAGATGCAACGTCTGAGCAATTCTCCCCGCGTGGACATCGAGACCTTCTTGGACAACGGCTTTTCTGTTCGTGACCATTTGGCTGAATACCTTCAGCTCACGTTGGAGCAGGTGGATCAGCGCTTACCCGATGGGAAGGATGATTTAGCCGCACTGCATCCGGGTGCTTTTCAAGCGGATCAAGCCACGGAGTTTTACGAGACCACCGTGGGAACGGGGCATCTCTTTGAATTGGCGGCTTGGCATCTCAGCAGCTCCGACTACATCGCGGACACGCTTCGTTTGCAGGAGGATTTCGCTCGAGGCACAGTCCTTGATTTTGGAGGAGGGATAGGAACGCATGCTTTAGCGGCAGCGGCATTAGACAATGTTGATCGGGTCCATTTTGTTGATCTGAATCCACAGAACAGGGCATTCGTCTCGTCGAGGGCTCTTGCTCTAGGTTTGGATCAAAAAATGTCGGTTCATCGTGATCTTTCAGATCTCAGCGGCCAACGTTTCGATACAGTTGTTTGTCTTGATGTATTGGAGCATCTGCCTGATCCATCTGATCAGCTCATGCAATTCCATTCGTTCATGAACGAAGACGGAAGGGCCTTATTAAACTGGTATTTCTTCAAAGGATATAGCGGCGAATATCCGTTTCACTTTGATGATCCCAACCTTGTTGATTGCTTTTTCCGTACGTTGCAATCGCATTTTCTTGAAGTTTTTCATCCACTGTTAATTACGACGAGGGTGTACAAGCCCGTGGAAGAGACCAACGCTTTTAGTTGCTAATTTAGACAATGCATTCATCACATTGCTTTCTAGTGATGTATTGCTTAGGGGATTAATGATTGCCGTGAAGCCTTCTCAGCCAGCTCTTGCATGAGAAATGAATTGGAAGATTGGCTTGATTCGCCTTTAATAGCCTCTGTCAAGCCTAGTCTTTAGATGCATGAGTTGCTGTAACCTTAATGAGTGATTAGATGGCTTTAGTTCTTTTCGTTAGATGTCATTTCACGTTAATAGGCAAGTTAAAATACTCCCGAATTGGGAAATGAAGGGAGAGTCAGTCTGTCTATTTATCGTCCTATAATTCAGCTCAATCGGTTTAGTCTAATAAATTCCGCCTGCTCTGAAATCATGCTCTTCTTCTTTAAGATTTGAAGAACTACATGTAGATTGAGAATAGTGAAGAAGATTTTTATAGCCATCTGGCACTAATCCTGGACATAGGATTCCAACCTCAATAGCCTGAGGGCAAAAATAAACTCCCTTCCAACGGTTGATAAATCTCCCTTTGATTTCATCTGAGAATTGAAAGCCATTCTCTGCGGCAAAATCTATGATCTGTTTAGGATTTAATGATGAGAGCCCAGAGCGAAATTGCTTGTCATTACGTGCTCGATCAATGAATGCATGTAGTTGAGACTTAGACATAACATAATCATCTCTTCTCGATATATACACTGCATTAACTCAAGATTGAGGCAAAACCATATTCACTGTGTATAATATTAAGTACAATGCAGATATAGTGAATGTGACTTTTCGGTTCTATGAATTCTGCAAGGCACATTGCCGTGAATCCGTATTAATAATTGTCACACTATGTTTGCTTGCCTGAGCTCTGTAGATTTCTAAGATCTGAGTTTTAAATTTAAAAAGTCATAGATCCTCACAATATCTCAGCGAGAAGCGAATAGAGATTATAGTTTTCGCCTGCTTGATTTTCATAGGCATCACGCCAAGGTAGCAACCAGATGAAGGCAAGGAAGGCAAAAGAATATGTTTTCAGTAACTTGCTTGGAATGGAAACATATTGCAAGAATCATTATAATGAATATTATTCCACCTCGAATTTTTCTTGCAATATCACCCAGCTCAGCAAAGGTGAATTGCAAACGAGTTCGATATGCGCCCCGATTAATAATGTTCACCTTGAAATTTTTAAGTCAAATCAAACCTTGCTTTACGAAGAAGAAGCCAATCAAAATTCAATTGCATTTTGCTGGATAAATAATCAAGGCAAAAAGCCAGGCAGTAACACTATTATTAGTGGTCACAAGATGAAGGATTTAAGCATAGCAGGATTTAATCGTTTAAATAAAACTGGTGGCAATACATGGGATATTGTTGGGGCCAATACTCTCCTCTGCTGTATGAGCCTGAAGTGGAAAATAATGAAAGAAAAAATAGACAAAATGAATGCTTATAATGCATATGCAAGAATCGAAGAATGTATCGGCATTGATTCCAATAGCACGGCTAGCTTTCAGCTCAAAAATTTGTTTGAAAAGCATTTTACGAAAGGAATCACTACAGCTAGTGGATTTTATGATTTAGCCATTGCAACTTTAGAGGATTCTTGCGAGCTACAAAATCAGATCACCGAGAGATCTGAATCCACTGAACTGATAGAGGATCTTGTTAAATTATTGCATGAAGATAGATCAGGTTTGCCACCCTTGACGATTGGAGAAATTACTAAATACTTGAATTCTGAGCAAGAATCTGTAGGCCAAGCGTGTATATCTACCTTTAATATGAATATTCTTGATTTGATTAAAAGTATCCGTCTAGAGCAAGTCAAGAAGTCTTATCTAAATCCACACGTTCCCCGTGGCTTAAAGCAATTTACTAAACAGCATAATGCTTTATATTATGGGTTCAAAAATTGGGATTCTTTTCAACGACTGTATTTTAGGACTTTTCTAGAGAGTCCTGAAGACACAATTGATAAAGCAAGCAAGATGAGTGTTCTTGTTTCTGACTTGCGTAGAGGAAGTATGTCATGAAAATCAAATTTGCCTATACAGATCCATTGCAATTATCTGAGACTCTTCAGGAATATGGTCAAGTCACCAGAATTTCTCAACTTGAAAGTGGTGAAGGTAGTTATTCTATGTCTCATCAAAAATCAACTGGTATGGCTATTGCTGAGATCAGTGCCTCAAAACCCCTTCTATACGAGGGATGGGGTACAAGTTGGTCAGTTGATTTTAATTGGATAACACCAATTCGCAAAGCAAATTCTCCTTTTGGATACTGCGAAGGTTTTGACATGAATGATAATAGTCTTGGAGGTTTTAATACTTTTCATTCAAACCCAGGTGACTCATGGGGGAAATATTCTGAATCATGCTCTTCAACTGCATGTATGTTAGACAAGAAAATACTCCTCGATAAGCTTCAAGAATGCAAGGCAAGTCATGCTATTGATAATTTAAATCAATCCATGGGTTTAGTGATTGACCATGAAGCCTTCACGCAATTGCGGAAACTTACTCGAAGAGATCTTGTTAAAGGAATTTCTAATCCTTCTAAGTACTATGATTTAATGACTATCTGTCTCGAAGAAGGAAATCGTAGACTGTTTAAAAAGAAACAGGCAAAGAATCAGCGTTTGCTTGGTGAGATTGTTGATCTTGCACATGATCTTGATCAAATGAGCTCACCAATGTCCTTGTCAGACGTTTGTCGGCATTTAAACTCTGGCCAAGCTTCTTTATATCGAGTATGCCAAGATTACTTCGGCATGGGTATCATAGAAATGATGACTCAGGTAAGACTTGAAGAAGCCAGAAGATCAATGATTTATTATTCTACGACATCAGATTATGATAATAATACTATCCGTGAAATAGCAATTCGTTTTGGATTTAAGCATCAAGGTAGATTTTCGAGAAGGTACTTTACCAGTTTTGGAGAATTGCCAAGCCAAACACTTAAGCGCTCTAAGCTTTTATAAACAGGCATGCAAGTACTGACCTTGCCCTGCTTCAACAATGAAATTAATTTAAAGACCGTAGGGTTTTGCCTCCAATCCTGAAGCTAAGAGAAAGGTTAAGCTTTTTCTTGCTCTTATCCGATTCTTACCAAAAAGAGTAGAATTTGGAAAATATGGTGACCTTTACGAGTTATCGAAAAATTTATGTTCATCAAGAATGAAACGAATCACCTTTGAGTTGAATGATGAGCTTCATAAAAAGCTCAAGCTTCTTTGCTATACAGAGTCTTTATCTATAGGCCATATTCTTAGGCAATGTGTTTCGGACTTTTGCGATAAACATGATGCTCATTTGATTGAACTAATCGATAAGCGATCAAAGTAGTTTGTTGGACTCCTGAATTAGGCTAATCCATCTTGCTCTTGATTTTAGTAAGTTTCCACATTCTTGAATAGTCTCGATATAGTTTGATTGATTAATTTGGTAAAGCTGAAAAATCTCTTTGGGGTGGCTTTTGGTTTGCCCTGTATGTCTCTATTGTCTATGAAATCTGAAATTCTGCATTTGCATGTTTCTTATGGACTGCTTGTGTAAATAAAAATTGTCAACATGATGCATATTAAATGTGTTTTTACCGTTTGCAATGGATTATTTAGATAGAATTATTTATTCGTTTTATTCTTATGGCTGAAAGGTTTGATATTCTTGTTCACGGGATGAGCGAAAGTGATGCCTCAAGGCTCTTGTTTGAGAATACTTTAAATGTTAAGAGACCCGCAGATCGTTATTTTGCTGCCACTAGGCTTGGCTTGAGCGCAACAGATGCATCATTTGAGTTACTTCTTCATGCTGTTGAGAAGCTTTCCGTCGATGAATTGTACGACAGGATTACGCGTAGAAAATCTATTGAAGCTCTTGGAAGGAGAAAAGATGTGCGAGCCATACCAACTTTAGTTGGTGTTTTGAATTGTACTGATAGCGAGGCTGTCATTAATGCAATTACTTCCTTGGTTCGCATTGGTTGGCAGCCACTCTCCGATGACATAGATCTACTCCTTTCACTCTTGAATGGCGAAGTTACGCAGATGCGTGCTGTTATTCAAGCTCATACCAGACTAAAAATTATGAATCCAAAATCTCATTCTGTCATCTACAATCTTTGTTCTCATGAGAGTGTCTTGGTTTCTGGTGCAGTACGCGCGTATCAGGCAAGGATATATGGAAGAGTTGATCTCTTAGGCCCTTTGATTCCACAGCTTACTGATTTAGTGGCTGGAAAAAGACGCTCGGCCGTGATTGATTTAGGTGATGCTGGTGATGAAAGCAGACTATCAGATTTGGTGCGTGCACCAGTTTCTATGTCTCTTAGGGCAAAAAGTTTTTTTGATATCGTTGATGTTAATCATTCAATTCTTACTTCTGAAAATTACACTCTGTTAGAACAGCTTTTAACTGACAATCCTCAATATCTTGATTTAAAATCTGAGTGGCAGTGTGATATGAATCCTAATGAAATAGAGAGGAATCTCAGTCATAGAGACGAAGCGCGTCAATATGGTGCGGCATTGAGCCTCATGACTATCGATTCTCAGAGTTGTCTTGAAATAGTTGATAGTATGCAAGAAAGGCTTTGGTCTGATTACGTTACTCACTATTACCTTACATGCATTATTGGTTTGCGCAGATTCCACCAAAAAAGTGATTTGGTTCGAGCTGCTCTTTCAGAAACAACTCCTCAATACACAAAATCAAGGATAGCGGCAGCTTGGGCTTGTCTCGAGCTAGAACTCTTTGATCAAATGGAGCTGATCTACGAACTTTCTAATTCTGCTTTTTGGAGGCCGCTTCGCTGGACTTGTCAACAGGTGATGGCACGGCTAGTTGAGAAGCAGCAGTTTAATTATCAACCTTAGGAAGATTGAATTCGATGATAAATTGTATATAGATGATTGGCTGATTGCGCATTGGAGTGGCAAGAACGAAAGATCTTTCCCGAAGAACTTTAGTTTAAATTTTACTTGTATGGATTACTTGAATGAGATTGGTGAGAATATAAAATAATTAGCTACTATTGTTTTAAGCTGTTTTGTGATTGCTTTAGTGTGCTTAGGGTTGAAGATGATCTATTTGCCTGGTTGGCTTTGAATGTTTTGGGCTGCCTTTCGTTCCAGGTTCCGGAAATTTTATAAAGCCGAATTGGAACGTTGTGTATCAGTCATGCTTGGTAAAAATGAGAGTTTATGATTTGTCTGTTCGGTGCTCATGTCATCCAGCCACGGCTGAGATGCTGTGGGGTGCTTGAGGAAAGCTTGTTGGCATTGGATCAGGCTTTCCTTCTGCCAACGCTTTGGCGCGAATATACATTTGGCTTGACGTTGATCCAGCTGCTTCCATCGCCTTGGCGACAAGATCCCAGTTGCGGATTTCGGTAGACATCTTTGAGATTTGAAAACGAATGGTTTATAAAACTTAAAGCCTTTTGGGAGTGCCTGTGGCTTCAGCGGTATCAATATCGTCTTGATTGAGAAAAGGAATGCGCTAAGACCAATCAGCTCAGTTGATCATGGGCATTGGCCTCAAGCTTTCTTTCACCTGCTACGGCTCCACTCACTCCAGATGTCTAGGTTTGTGCCTCTGAGAAGGGCAAGGGGTGCCAGTAATGCTTTCTCTATCAGCTCACCGCAAAAGTTCAAAATCTCTCTTTGCAGTTGTTCCCGTCTTGGAACGGAACGTCTTGTTGACGAGCGCTTTCGGTTGTCACCTTCTCTTTCGCCTCTCCCCTTCGTCTCTTTAGATTCCAATCTGCTGAACATTGTCTGCTGATTACTCTTCTCAGCACTCCGCTTTGAGATACTTCAGCCGCGGTAGATATGAATGGAGTTGAATTGCTTATTCATTGGAACTTTGCTAACAAGATGAAAGTTGCCCTGCACTATTTGCATTGACGGTGTTCATGATGAGTGGTTCGGAAGTGCAAGCACACAAACTATTTTCATGATGGGTCGAACAAAAAAAGAGCAACAATCTTTCGATCATTGCTCTTTGCTGAGGACTCTGTCTTTTGTCAGTCGCTTGATCAGTCTGGATTACTGAGCTGCTGCTGCAACCGTGATGCGCTTGCGATTGCGAAGCCCGCGGCGGATCGACTCAAATTTGACGATCCCGTCGGTCAAGGCAAACAAGGTGTCATCCTTGCCGCGACCAACATTGACGCCTGGCATAACGGAGGTGCCACGTTGGCGGATCAGAATGGAACCAGCCGTTACGCTTTCACCGCCGTAGGCCTTCACGCCGAGGCGTTTGGAATTGGAGTCACGTCCGTTGCGGGTTGAACCTGTGCCTTTCTTGTGGGCCATGGAAAATCAAAGAGATGGAGAGAGGGAAGCTGGTTGAGGCAATCAGCTGATGGCTTTACCGCCGACGGAAATGGATTCGACCATCACTCGGGTGAGCTCCTGTCTATGACCATTCTTACGGCGTGTTTTCTTTTTAGGGCGCATTTTGTAAACGATCACTTTTTGACCGCGACGGTGAGCCATCACTTTGAGTTCCACACTGGCGCCCTGGACATAGGGCTTGCCGACGGTGGCTGCGTCACCGTCTTTGACCAGAAGCACCTTGTCGAGGGTGATCTTGGCGTCGACTTCGGCATGCAGCCGGTCGAGGTCGTAATAACGGTTGGGTTGCACCCAAAATTGCTGTCCAGAGGCCTCGACGATGGCGTACGAGCCTGTTTCTGGAGTGGTTTGTGAGCTGCTGCTGCTGGTTTCTGCCATGGGCTACGGGACGCGAACAGGCTCGGAGACTTGGAAGCCGCCGATTTGGCCTGTGCCGCAATCGAAAGACAAACAAAGATCTTCGACCTTCGTGCTCTCTTTCGTCAAGATTCACTTGAACACTTTTCGTTTTGGATGACCAGGCCGGCCCTCACGATCGCCTTGTTATTGAGGTCGCCTGAGCTCGAATCGGCTTGCTGTCAGTGGTTGCCTGGCAATCGCTACACCCAGGTGGATCTAGGCCTTGAGGACTCAGCGGTGGATGTCGTCTCCGCGTTGGAACGACAACGCGAGGCTGTCGATGCTGTAGTGATTGAGCAATCTCTCCTGCAAGACAAGACACGTGAAGACCTACTAGCTCGTGGTTTGCTCTTTCCTGCCGTTGTGGTGGGCGAATTGATGGGCCGTGTCGATTACCACCCTGAAGAGGTTCATCTGCCAGACGATCAGCTTGAGCAGCTTGGTTACAACGTTGACGCAGCGATCTCACGCTTTCTTCGCCACGGTCAGAAAGATATTCGCCCTGAAGATGGATCCACCGAATCGGATCAGGTTGGTGGGCAGCCTGAGGGACGTGCTTGGAAGTTGTCGAGCCGCTTGCAGGAGAGGCTTGGTTACCTCGGGGTGTTCTACAAGCGAGATCCCTCGCGATTCTTGGCCAATCTTCCTCCCCATGAACAGCGTGAGCTGCTGCAGTCGCTGCAGCGCACCTATCGAGATCTGTTGATTGGTTACTTCCGTGACCCTGCTGCTGCCAACCAGGCGTTAGAGAGTTTTGTAAATACCGCTTTTTTTGGCGACCTGCCCATTACTCAAACCGTTGAGATTCACATGAATCTGATTGACGACTTTTGGAAACAACTCAGACTTGAAGGGCATAAAGACGACTTCCTTCAGGATTACCGCCTTGCACTGTTGGATGTCATGGCTCACCTTTGCGAAATGTACCGACGGTCAGTCCCTGGAGATATTCCCTTGGCTTCTGCTGGATCTAAGCGCCGTCAGCTTCAGGATTCGGAAGTGATCTTATGAGCCCGCGCAAGACTTATATCCTCAAGCTTTATGTAGCTGGGAATACTCCGAATTCGATGCGTGCACTCAAAACGCTTCGGAATATTCTTGAAACGGAATTCAAGGGTGTCTATGCCTTGAAGGTCATTGATGTCTTGAAAAATCCTCAGCTTGCAGAAGAAGACAAAATTCTGGCAACTCCCACGTTGTCCAAAATTCTCCCCCCTCCTGTGCGTCGTATTATTGGCGACCTTTCTGATCGTGAACGAGTGCTGATCGGCCTTGATCTTCTTTACGACGAGCTTGTTGACAACGACCTCAGCTCTTCGCTGATGGATGCGTTGGAAGTTCCGGACATCGAAGAGGCAGATTCTTAAGTCACGGGGTGATCTAGAGGGTACTGAGGATTTTCCTTATTAACGTTGGAGAGCAAGGTCGCAGTTATGCAGATTTCTAGCTCAAGCGGTTCTCCTCAGATGCAGGTCCAGAAGCTCCCCACTGGAATTGAGGGCTTTGATGATGTGTGTCATGGCGGCTTGCCAATTGGACGCAGCACCCTGATTAGCGGAACGTCCGGAACGGGTAAAACTGTTTTTTCCTTGCACTTTCTCCACAATGGAATTGCTCATTACGATGAGCCCGGAATTTTTGTCACGTTTGAAGAGTCGCCACTCGATATTCTGCGTAACGCTGCAAGTTTCGGTTGGAACCTGCAGGAGATGGTGGAGCAAGATAAGCTCTTTATTCTTGATGCTTCACCGGATCCTGATGGTCAGGATGTGGCGGGCAGTTTCGATCTGTCTGGCCTGATTGAAAGAATTAATTACGCCATCCGAAAGTACAAAGCCAAAAGGGTGGCAATCGATTCGATTACGGCTGTATTTCAACAATATGATGCGGTGTTTGTTGTGCGCCGGGAGATCTTCCGTCTCATCGCACGCTTGAAGGAGATCGGTGTCACAACTGTGATGACCACTGAACGAATCGATGAATACGGGCCAATCGCGCGTTACGGCGTTGAAGAGTTTGTCTCTGACAATGTTGTGATTCTCCGTAATGTGCTTGAGGGCGAGCGCCGAAGAAGGACTGTTGAGATTCTCAAATTGCGAGGCACCACCCATATGAAGGGTGAGTTCCCGTTCACGATGGGGGCCCATGGGATCAGCATCTTCCCTCTTGGTGCGATGAGACTCACGCAGCGCTCATCCAATGTGCGCGTGAGTTCTGGTGTGCCACGGCTCGATGAGATGTGTGGTGGCGGCTACTTCAAGGATTCAATCATTCTCGCGACGGGAGCGACTGGTACAGGGAAGACCTTGCTGGTTTCGAAATTTATTGAGGATGCCTGCAGTAATAAAGAGCGAGCAATTTTGTTTGCCTATGAAGAATCACGTGCTCAATTGATGCGTAATGGCACAAGTTGGGGTATTGATTTTGAGCAGATGGAGCAAGATGGCCTGCTGAAGATTATTTGCGCCTACCCAGAGTCCACTGGCTTAGAAGACCACTTACAGATTATTAAAACTGAGATCAGTCAATTCAAGCCAACGCGAATGGCGATTGACTCATTATCTGCGTTGGCGCGTGGTGTAAGCCGCAATGCCTTTAGGCAGTTTGTGATCGCATTGACTGGATATGCAAAGCAAGAAGAAATTGCTGGCTTCTTTACCAATACATCAGAAGAATTCATGGGGAGTCATTCGATCACTGATTCCCATATCTCAACCATCACTGACACGATTTTATTGCTCCAGTATGTTGAGATACGTGGTGAGATGGCTAGAGCGATCAATGTTTTCAAGATGCGTGGGTCCTGGCATGATCGCGGCATTCGAGAATTCTTGATCACTGGTAACGGACCGCAAATTCAAGATTCTTTCTCCAATTTCGAGAGAATTATCAGCGGCGTTCCTCATCGCGTAACGATGGATGAACGGAGCGAACTATCGCGTATCGCTCGTGGAGTGGCTCCAGAATAGGAATGATTAGAACTTGAAATATCAAGGCTAAATTGAAGCGACTTTTCTTCAGTCAACCTCAAATTCTTCTTGCTCATAGCGACTTTGTCGCTCAGCTTGCAATTTGATTTCGTCTTGGTCGGATTGGGCTAGAGGTAAGTCAAACCAGAATGTTGTTCCTACATCCGGTTCGCTTGCCATACGAATCACACTGCTGTGTTTCTCTAAAATTCCCCTCACGATGGAGAGTCCTAAGCCCGTCCCCACTTCCGTATGAACTGCATTCTCTACGCGATAAAACCGTTCAAAGATTCGTTGTTGTTTGTCTTCGCTGATTCCATAACCTGTGTCACCCACTTCCACTCGTAATTTTGGAAGAGGTGAAATCATTTCGCATTGTGGTGCTTGAAGTGAATCTTCTGGAAGAGGTCCCATCCAGCAGCTGTCGGGCCAGGCGTAGGCGCGTATCACGATGCGGCTGCCACTCCGGCTGAACTTGAGAGCATTTCCAACGAGATTATCCAGCACCTGGAGGAGCAGGTCCCAATTGCCAAGAATGTCTGGCAGATCGATTGATGCCTCCAGGTCAAGTTCCACTTGTTTGTCTGATGCGTTCAGTTGGTAGCTGCGCAGGGTTTGTTCTAGGCCAGGCCTCAGATCGAGTTCAGAAAACTGAACGCTGGGATGGGCTTCGAGCCTTGAAAGATCCAGTACATCGTTGACGAGTCGAGTGAGTCGATCTGTTTCGTCATTGGCAATGCCCAGAAACTCTTGCTTATCTTTCTCGCTGAGTTGATCCCCCATTTCGTACAGGGTTTCGACGTAGCTCTTGATGTTGAACAGCGGAGTGCGCAGTTCATGGGACACGTTGCTGATGAAGCGGCTCTGGGCCGCGTTCAGCTCCACTTCGCGGGTGAGGTCCTGCATGGTTACGGCGATTCCCTTTAGGTTTTCGCCGCTGGGTTCGCGTACGGCTTGAAGCACGAAGCGCAGGGTGCGAGGCGGCTCCCCGATGCTGCTTCGAAGATCATTGCTGTCACGGCCTTGGTTCAGGACTCCATCAAGAGGCTCATGGAGCTCGTTGGCTAGCAAGTCTGGGATTGCATTGAGAAAATCCTGTCCTTCGAGATTGCGTCCCTCCCAGCGAAATAAGCGTCGAGCCGTTGGATTGGCCAACACAATTTGACCTTTCTCATCCAGCAACACCGCACCATCCGCCATCGTTGCGATCAGCGAGGCCTGCTTGACCTGGGCAGCCTGCAACTCTTCGATGTTGGCTGCGTCGTAGTCCTGAAGCTGCGAGGCCATCGCATTAAATCCATCCAACAACTCGCCAAGTTCGCCGCCAACAGGGAGGCCAATACGGGCCTGGAAATCTCCAGAAGCAATCGAGCGAACGCCGCGTAGCAGTTCCTTGACGGGGCGGGTGATGGTCAGCGCGTTGAAAACAGCCCCAAGAATCACCAGGACCCAAATTGAAATAAAGACGGCCACGGTGACCTCTCGGGTCAAGGAGGCACTAGCAAGAGCCGAGTCATTCGGATTCACCCCGAGGGCGAGAACGCCGAGATAGCGACCCTCATGAATCAAGGGCACAAAAACATCAGTGACCTGACCCTCAGGGGTCAGGTGTTGACGGACGAGGGGATTTTTAGGCCTCGATCTCAGTTCACTCGGGAGTTCGAGGCGTCTATTGAGACGTAGGTTTCCCCTGGTATCAGCGTCATTCCCACTGATGGGAATGCCGAGGTACACAACGCCTTCTGGATCTGCAAAAAAGATGTAGCGCAGGCTGCGGCTTGAACGCCAAAACTGTTCGGCCACATTGGCCAGTTCTCGGTCGTGTCCTTCTGCAACCAGCTCGGTGACATTGCCCGCTAGAAGCAGCCCTAAATCGCGGGCGTAACGCGTGTCATTCATCACTGCATCACGTTGGATGCCGTTGAGCGCGAAAAAGGTGATGCTGGTCATCATCAGGCTCACCACCAGCGTGGCGATGGCCAGAAGTTTGGTCTGAAGGCTGAATTCGGCCCACCAGAGGCGGATGCCACTCCAAAGGCCCTCCTGCTCTGCGGCCGTATCAGAAGAGGCTGACCCTGCCCATGAGGACGCAGTCGAGTTCGCAGAAGCTGGTGCCGAACCGCTACTCATGGCGCATCAATGCTTAACAAAGCTTAGGTGCGCACTTGATGGCCAATGTCTGTTCTGAATTGCATGCCGTTGTATCGGACCTGCCTTAATCCTTCGTAGGCCTTTGCGAAGGCCTGATCGAAATCTGTTGCTTGAGCCACCATCGCCAGAACGCGGCCGCCGGAGGTTTCCAGCACCCCCTCAATGCTGTGTCTCGTCCCTGCGTGGAACAACTGACGTTGTTCCGTGTTGGTTGGGTTGGGGCTGAATGCAACCGCAATCGGATCACCTTTCCGGGGCCTGTCTGGATAGCCCGCTGCTGCTGCCACAACACAGGCACTGCACAGCTCTACCTGTGTGAGCGCTGGGGCATCTGCAAGACGTCCGAGCGCACAAGCCTGGAGCACGCGAGCGAGTTCAGGTCCCATGAGAGGCATCAGGGTTTGACATTCAGGATCGCCAAAGCGGCAATTGAATTCGATCACCTGCGGCCCCTCCTCAGTCAGCATGAGACCCGCATAAATCACCCCCCGGTAGTGGATTCCTCGCTTGCGCAAAGC
Source organism: Synechococcus sp. MVIR-18-1 (assembly GCF_014279835.1). Lineage (NCBI taxonomy): Bacteria > Bacillati > Cyanobacteriota > Cyanophyceae > Synechococcales > Synechococcaceae > Synechococcus > Synechococcus sp. MVIR-18-1. Next base: position 1,778,168 of record NZ_CP047942.1, read on the forward strand.
CGCAAGGGTTGGTTTCAGGATTTGTTTGCGCGCCTGCTCTAGGCCCGCTTGATCGAGGAGGGGGGCCGGTGCATAGGCCCCCATTCCCCCGGTATTCGGTCCATGGTCACCATCTAAAAGTCGTTTGTGATCCTGCGCGGGCGGTAGCAAAACCATGTCCTCGCCATCGCATAGGGCAAACACGGAAACTTCAGGACCGGTGAGGCGTTCTTCCAGCACAAGCTGTTCGCCTGCTCGTCCGAATCGCCCTTGAAAAGCCTCTTGAATGGCGGCGGCCGTCTCCTCCACGGTGTTCGCCACCGTTACCCCTTTCCCAGCTGCGAGCCCATCCGCCTTCACAACCAAGGGACGCTGCAGTCGCTGGAGAAGGGCAAGCCCCTCCTGTTCGTTGGTCACGGTCCAGTACCCAGCTGTGGGAATTCCTGCTTCTTGCATGAGTTGCTTTGCCCAGGCTTTGCTCGCTTCGAGCTGTGCACCCTCCGCACTCGGGCCGAAGACTGCGATGCCTTGTCCACGAAGCGTGTCTGCGAGACCAGCGGCCAAGGGTGCTTCTGGACCGATCACCACGAGATCGATGGCGTGCCTGCTGCACGCCGTAACCATGCCTTCGTGGTCCGTTTCTGCGATCGCCAGGGGAGTGCAGCCTTCCAAATCGCTAGTGCCAGCGTTTCCAGGACTGATCCAAATGTCTTCGATCTCTGGGCAGCGTCTGAACGCCCAGGCCAACGCCTGCTCTCGTCCGCCACCTCCGACCACGAGCACATTGCGCAACGGTGGCAGCGAGAGGGGACGGGAACTGGAGATGGACATGGGCGGGTGCGGAACGGGGGGTGACTCCTAGGTTTGGAGTTCAGGCGCAATGCTCGACGCATTGCCCTGATCTGTCCATCTTTGTTGAACGACTGTCAGCCCATGGGGCTTTCCTCTCTGCCACTGGTGTTTTTATTGGCGTCAGCACCGCCGTTGGGCGCTGCTGTTCTGCCTCCTGTTGCTTTGCCGATGTCCCTTGAGACCTTTGAAACGGTTCTCCAAGAAGGTGACATATCCCAGCTGTCGGCGGCTTGTGCTGATGCGGATCGTTTTGGCCTGCAAGAGCGCCTGCGTCTGCTGCGCAATCGTTTGATGCTGGTGGCGCCTTCCCCGCAACCGTTTGCTGTTGTGATGGCGAATGCCCGGGCGCTGCTGGCCTGTAAGGCTCCCGACAGCACCCAGATTGTGCTTAGTCGATATGGCCCTGGACCAGGATTACAGCGCAGGGAGTGGTTGCTGCTGTCGTGGCAAGCCGCCAGTGCGGCCCTCGATCAAGATCGCGCTGTGCTGGCCCTGCGGCGTTTGGCTAATGGAGATCTCACGCGTCTCGATACCGAGCTGTTGATCGTGGGCCAATCGGAGGATGGTTTGCCGCTTACGCGTTCAGCTCTTGATCTTCTGGCGAACCATGAGCTGGCAGCTGGCCGGCCGGAGGAAGCCGTCACGGTGCTTCTAGCGGGACGTACTCCAGGGGTAGTGGCATCGCGCAGGCTTGGCCAAGTTGCTGAACTGTTGGCGCCGCTTGATCCAGAGCGCAGTGATCTGTTGTTGGAAGCGGCCTTGGATCAAGCGGCAGCTGAGCAAGCCTGGGGTTTGGCGGAAGATCTGCTCCGCCTGCAGTTGCGTTTGGCGTTGCAACGGGGGGGCGATGCTGAGCGACCTCGCGAACGGTTGCGTCGTTTGGCGAGCCGGGTTGATGACCGCTTAACGCTGCTTGAGCTCGAACAGATTTCCCCTGACTGGGATCAACAGCGTTTGCAAGACCTTGAGGATCAGCTGCGCTCACCTCGCGCTGCCGGTGGCCATGCCTCCCTGGGAGAATCGGACTCATCTGAAGCTCCTGCTTCCAATCCTTTGGCCACGCCATGACCAGCTCCCATGGACCGCTCCTCTATGAGGGCAAGGCCAAACGCATTTATGCCTCAAACAATGAGGCTGAGGTTTTGGTCGAATTCAAAAATGATGCCACCGCTTTTAATGCCCAAAAGCGTGCACAACTGGAAGACAAAGGCCGACTTAATTGTCAGATCTCAGCGTGTCTGTTTGAGTTGCTTGAACGGGAAGGGATACCAACCCATTACTGCGGATTGGAGTCGGATCATTGGATGGTGGTCCAACGGGTCAAGGTGATCCCGATCGAAGTGGTGCTGCGCAATGTGGCCACCGGATCACTCTGCCATCAAACCCCTATTTCTCAAGGCACTCGCTTGGATCCAGCTTTGCTGGATTTGTACTACAAAGATGATGATCTTGGTGATCCTCTGCTAACAGAGTCTCGCCTCTTTTTACTTGACTTAGTCAGTCCAGAAAGTCGTCAGGAAATCGAGACGTTGGCAAGGAGGGTGAATACTGTTTTGATCCCTTTCTTCTCTGCTCTCAATCTGCAATTGGTGGATTTCAAGCTCGAGCTGGGACACAATGCAGCGGGTGAATTACTTGTTGCTGACGAGATCAGCCCAGACACCTGCCGCCTTTGGGACATGAACAGTCGGGATGAAAAGGAGCGCATTTTGGATAAGGATCGCTTCCGTCAAGACCTTGGCGGAGTGATCGAGGCCTACGGGGAGGTCTGCAAACGGGTCCAAGGGGCAACCCCCAAACCCCGCAACTACAAGTAAGGTCACCGGACATTTGCGGCCATTTTGGCCGGTATCCGCACCACCTCATGGTCAATCCCTCCTCATCCCGAACCAGGAACGCCGTTCGGCGAGGAGCTTTGGGGCTTGCACTTGCCCTGCCGCTTCTGACCACTCTTCCTGCTCGAGCGCAAGCTGAGGCTGACTCCGATCAGAGTTCTGAGGAGCAGATTCAGCTTGAAGAAGCCTTAACTGGGGATGACACTGATTCTCAAGAATCTGCACCTCAAGCTGTGGAGGTGGAATCGTTTGAAGGTTTAGAAGAGGCGCCTGTCGCTGTAGAAGACCAGAGCCCTGCGCAGCCGAGAGTGCTGATTACAGAGGTGATAATTGATGGGATCGATGGCCACCCTGAGCAAGAGCGGGTGGAATTGGCTGCTTATGACGCCATGACCGTTCGCCCTGGTAGTCGCGTCACCAGGGATGAGCTCAAGGTTGATTTGGAGGCGATCTACGCCACTGGCTGGTTCTCGGATGTGCGGATTGAACCGGTTAATGGTCCTCTCGGTGTACAGCTTGTTGTTCAAGTTGTACCCAATCCTGTGCTTACAAAGGTTGAGCTGCTTCCTGAAGACAATGTGGTCCCCCCACAGGTCATTGAGGACGCCTTCAGCTCTGACTACGGGCGCACGCTGAATCTCTCTGAACTTCAGCTTCGGATGAAGGAACTTCAGACGTGGTACACAAGCGAGGGTTACGCCCTTGCAAGGGTCACAGGTCCCACGCGTGTTAGTCCAGATGGGGTCGTCCAGCTCAAGGTTGTGGTCGGCACAGTTGCTGGCGTTGAGGTGCAGTTCCTCAATAAAGAAGGTGAAACGACCAATGAAAAAGGCGAGCCAATTCGCGGGAAGACGAAACCCTGGGTTGTTACGAGAGAAATCTCGATCAAGCCAGGTGAGGCCTTTAATCGCAATCAACTTGAGGGCGATATCAAGCGTCTATATGGAACATCGTTGTTCAGTGATGTCAAAGTCACACTGAAGCCCGTTGCAGGGAATCCAGGCGAAGTCAATATTGTTTTGGGGATCGTTGAGCAGTCAACCGGTTCTCTTTCAGGCGGCTTGGGCTACAGCCAAAGTCAAGGTGTGTTTGGACAAGTTCAAGTCCAGGACAGCAATTTATTTGGACGGGCTTGGAACTTAGCTCTCAACCTCACCTACGGCCAGTACGGCGGTTTAGCGAATTTCACGTTTACTGATCCATGGATCAAGGGTGATGCGCATCGCACATCGTTCCGTACTTCTTTGTTCTTGAGCCGTGAAGTGCCTCAGGTGTTTCAGAGCCAAAACAATGGAGATATTGTTACCGTTACTGATTACCAAGACAACAAGTCTTCCCGCGCTTACGAAATTAACACCAACAATAATCCTGCTGGCAGGAAATTTGACGACGTTGGAGAGGCTTCTGATCTCTTCCCTGAGTACAGCTGGTTCGATTATCAGGGCGACTCTGTTGCCTTGCAAAGGGTTGGCGGAAATATCATTTTTGCAAGGCCTCTCAACGGAGGCGACCCCTATAAGAATGCTCCATGGCAGATTCTTGCGGGCTTAAATGTCCAGAGCGTTCGGCCTATTAACTTCGAGGGCACGTCGCGTGTTTACGGCACCCCGAGTGAGGGTGATGACGATAGCGTTCCAAACGAAAATATTATATGTATCTCGTATAATTGTGCCAATGAAAACAATCTTGCTGGCCTAAGATTTGCGGCTACGTATAACACTCTCAATGATCCCCGAAACCCAACCTCAGGTAACTTCTTTAGTTTTGGTACTGAGCAATTCTTGTCAGTTGGGGAGAATTCTCCAACTTTCAATCGTGTGAAAGCAAGCTATACACAATTTTTTCCGGTGAACTGGCTGAAAATTGCGAAAGGCTGCAGGCCCAAGCCAGGTGAAAAAGCAAATTGTCCGCAAGCAATTGGTATTCAATTAAAGGCAGGTTCCATCGTTGGAGATCTGCCTCCCTATGAAGCCTTTTGTTTGGGTGGTTCGAATTCAGTGCGTGGTTGGTATGACTGCGACCTAGCTGTTGGGCGTAGTTACGGGGAAGCAACCCTGGAATATCGCTTCCCGATCATCAGTATTTTTGCGGGTGAATTGTTCGTTGATGCAGGTACCGATTTCGGTTCTCAGAGCAATGTTCCTGGTAAGCCCGGCACTCTTCTGAAAAAGCCTGGTTCGGGTTTCTCCATCGGTACAGGTGTGATCGTGACAACGCCCGTTGGACCTCTGCGTCTTGAGGTTGCCAGTCAGGATTTCACCGGTGAGTGGAGATTCAACTTAGGAGTGGGCTGGAAGTTTTAATGGGGGCCTGGCCTGCTGATTACAACAACTCATGGACGTTGGCATCCAGTGTGTCGCGCTCAGGGATTGGATTGCATAGCGGAAAGCAGTGTGACGTCACTCTCTTTCCCTCAGAGCAAGAGGGGTTTTATGTGCGCTGGCTTGATCAAACGTCAAAGCCTGTCCGTTTAGACCCCTCACAGGTGCGCGATAGCCAGCTGTGTACCACCCTGGACTTTGGAGACAGACAGCTCTCCACCGTGGAACATCTGCTCGCTGCTCTCGCTGGCTGCGGGGTATCCCACGTTGAGCTCCAGGTTTCGGGTACAGAAATTCCGCTTCTTGATGGGTCAGCTTTGGGCTGGGTAGAGGCCATTGCTGAAGCCGGATTAACCGAAGCATCAACACCACGACGCCCCCCTTTGGTGCTGTCTGAACCGCTGGCCTTTCATCGCGGGACCAGTGTCATTGCTGCGACCCCTGCTGATCGCTTCACGCTCGTTGGCGTGATTGATTTTCCTCAACAAGCCATTGGCCGACAGCAGTTAACCCTCGAGCTCTCTCCTCAAACGTTTATGGATGAGATCGCTCCGGCTCGGACCTTTGGTTTTCGCGAGCAAGTGGAACAACTCCGCTCCTCTGGTCTCATTCGTGGAGGTGCTTTAGATAATGCCCTCGTCTGTGATGGAGATTCCTGGATGAACCCCCCGCTGCGTTTTCCAGATGAACCAGTGCGCCATAAGATCTTGGATCTAATCGGAGATCTGGCTCTTGTGGGTTTTCCTCAAGCCCAGGTGCTGGTCTATCGAGGATCCCACGGCCTTCATACTGAGTTGGCCGCGGCACTTGCCGATCAACTCGTTCCCCAACGCTGAGCCACTTGACCGTTCTTGCCTCTACCGACTCGCCTTCTGCGGTGCTCAATGCCGAGCAGATCATGGGGTTGCTGCCCCATCGTTATCCATTCGCGTTGGTGGATCGGGTGCTTGAGCACGTTCCAGGTGAACGCGCAGTCGCCATCAAGAACGTCACCCTGAATGAGCCACAGTTTCAGGGGCATTTCCCTGATCGTCCTTTAATGCCAGGGGTGTTGATCGTGGAAGCGATGGCACAGGTGGGGGGCTTGATCGTGACCCAAATGCCAGATCTTCCGAAGGGCTTGTTCGTGTTCGCCGGAATTGATGGCGTTCGTTTTCGTCGGCCGGTGGTCCCGGGTGATCAATTGAGAATTACCTGTGAGTTGCTCAGTCTTAAACGAAAGCGTTTTGGCAAAGTGAAGGCGGAGGCCACGGTGGACGGACAGCTTGTCTGCTCCGGTGAGCTGATGTTCTCTCTGGTGGATTGAGCGTGATGAGTGATGAGCTCTCCACATCAGTGATCACGGACGATCGCCCCGCTCAGGTCCATCCGATGGCGGTGGTTGATCCCCGAGCAGAACTAGCCCATGGCGTTGTGATCGGACCTGGAGCCGTGATTGGTCCTGAGGTGAGTATCGGGGCTAACACCTGGATTGGTCCCCATGTGGTGCTCGATGGTCTGCTGCGCATTGGCGCTCACAACCGCATTTACCCCGGCGCTTGTTTGGGGCAAGAACCTCAGGATTTGAAATACAAAGGGGCTCCAACAGAAGTTGTGATTGGTGATCACAACACCATTCGTGAATGCGTCACCATTAATCGTGCCACTGATGAAGGTGAGCAGACTCGGATTGGTGACAACAACTTGCTGATGGCCTATTGCCATCTTGGCCATAATTGTTTGCTTGGAAACAACATCGTGATGTCGAATGGCATCCAAGTGGCAGGCCACGTGTTGATTGAAGATCGGGCCGTGATCGGTGGTTGTTTAGGGATTCATCAATTTGTTCACATCGGCGGCATGGCGATGGTTGGCGGCATGACCCGTGTGGATCGTGATGTTCCTCCTTACTGTCTTGTCGAAGGCCATCCAGGCAGGGTGCGGGGTCTGAATCGTGTGGGTTTGAGACGTCAAGGCCTGCATCGCCTTGAGGGGGGTCAGGAATTCAAACAGCTTCAAGAGGTTTGGTCCTTGCTTTATCGCTCCGATCACGTCATTGCTGACGGCTTAAACCTTGCGAGGCAGCAGGCTCTGCTGCCTGCCGCCAACCACCTCTGTACCTTTTTGGAGGATTCCTTGTCGACAGGTCGACGGGGGCCCATGCCTCCTCCCTCGAGTCGCTGATGGTGCGTCTGCTCATCAGCACCGGCGAGGTGTCTGGAGATCTGCAGGGAAGCTTGTTGATTCAGGCCCTATGGCGTGTCGCGAAGCGTCGTGGACTCGATTTAGAAGTCCTTGCTCTGGGGGGTGAGCGGATGCAGGCTGCTGGAGCTGAATTGCTAGCCGATACTTCGCCGATGGGCGCGATTGGCCTCTGGGAAGCCCTCCCTTTGGTTCTCCCCACGATTCGATTGCAAGCCAGGGTTGATCGGGTCTTAAAAGAGCGCCCACCCGATGGGGTGGTGTTGATCGATTACATGGGTGCCAATGTGCGCTTAGGCCACAGCCTCAGAGATCGTCTGCCGGATGTGCCAATCACCTATTACATCGCCCCCCAGGAATGGGCTTGGCGCATTGGGGAAGGAGGTACCAAAAGTTTGCTGCAGTTCACAGATCGAATCCTGGCGATTTTTCCTGAAGAAGCCGAGTTCTATGCAGGTCGAGGCGCTGACGTCACCTGGGTGGGGCATCCCCTCCTCGATATGGTTCCGGTCTCCCCCGATCGTCAGGCTGCTCGGCGTGCGTTGGGCTTGCCCTCGGAAGGAGCCTTGTTGCTTTTGATGCCTGCATCACGGCCTCAGGAACTGCGATACCTCATGCCTGAATTGGTGCAGGCTGCCGCCACCCTTCAAGCGCGTGACCCATCACTCCATGTGATCGTGCCGGCCGGATTGGAGCGCTTTGAAGAGCCATTGCAGCAGGCCCTGGATCAAGCGGGGGTTCGAGGGACGGTGATTCCAGCTGATCAGGCCGATGCCATGAAGCCCCACCTATTTGCCGCTGCCGACTTGGCCTTGGGTAAATCGGGCACGGTGAATTTGGAACTAGCGCTTCAGGGTGTTCCGCAAGTGGTTGGTTATCGGGTTAGCCGTGTCACCGCCTGGGTGGCGCGGCGAATTCTCCGTTTCCACGTGGATCACATCTCGCCGGTCAATCTTTTACTGAAGGAGCGTCTGGTGCCTGAGCTGTTGCAGGAGGATTTCAATGCCGATCAGCTTGTGGCGTTGGCCATTCCTTTGTTAGATAACCAAACGGATCGGCAAAGGGTTTTGGATGGGTATCAGCGCTTGCGTGACACCCTTGGTGAACCGGGTGTGACCGATCGTGCTGCCGAAGCCATTCTTGACCAGATCCAACAGCCCTCTTGAGCTCATGCGTGCGTTGATCCCGCTGGTTTTGACCAGCATCATGTTGTTAAGCCCGATGTCAGCGATGGCAGCTGTTCAGGATGCTGTTCTTGCGGGTGGTTGTTTTTGGTGCCTCGAACATGATTTAGAGGATGTTGAAGGTGTGATTTCGGCTGAAAGTGGGTATAGCGGTGGCCATGTGGAGAATCCCACGTATCAACAAGTGAGTGGTGAAAAAAGTGGGCATCAAGAAGTGGTACGTGTGCGATTTGATGCCGATAAAATTAGCTATGCCACCCTTTTGCAACATTATTGGCGCAATATTGACCCCCTTGATGGTCAAGGTCAGTTTTGTGATCGTGGTGACTCGTATCGACCCGTGATTTTCACCGCTGGTGAGCAGCAGGCCACCGCCGCTCAAGCAAGTTCTGCTTCTGCTGCAAGTGAATTAGGGGTCTCAAAATCTAAGATTAAAGTGCAGATTCGTGATGCAGTTCAGTTCTGGCCGGCGGAGGATTACCACCAAAATTATGCCAATAATAATGAGCTTCGTTATCGTTATTACCGCTTCAGTTGTGGGCGAGATCGCCGCCTCGATGCCGTGTGGGGCGAGCGCGCAAGATCGGGTGCATCCTGGGTTGCTCCCCTAACGCCATGACATCTTCCTGAAAACCGAAGAAAATCTGTAATTAAATCTTTGGTCCCATTCAGGCGTTTCTCAGTGAAGATGCGGGTATTCCCCTCTCGACGCTCTAGGACTTTGTCCTTACCATTGGCCCAAGATTTGTGGAGGGGCTGTATGTATCTGCTGACGATCAAGGATGGTCTGGTGACGCGTCACGTTGGTCCTTATCCGTCGACGAAGCAGGCTTCAGACGATTTGGATCGTGTGTTGTCAACTTGTTCTGAGCGGGCGCGCTGGCAAATTCATGCCCTTGAATGCCCACGTGTGATGACTGCGGTTGCGTCTTAATCCGCTCGTCGGCCGGGATACCCGCTGAGAAGACCGCTTTCGATCATTAAGCCGATTCCCGCGTTGATGCAGATCAGGCTCAGCGTTCCATACCAGAACCAAGGGCCCCGGTCCTGTCCGAGCAGCTGAATAATGCGTCGACTGATGGCTTCCCCAAAGAGGCAGAGTCCAGCAGGCAAGAGCAAGACTCCAAGTTGAGCTCGCACGTACCAGCGCAAGGGTCTGGAAGCCATCGGTTTCGGTTGGTTCACAGTTGTGAAAACCCTAGGTCTCAGCCTGCTGCGATTGCTTGCATACCCAATTCACCAAGGTGCGGACTCCGTAGCCCGTCGCTCCAGCCGGATCTAGTGCTCTCCCTTTGTCGCTCCAAACCGTTCCGGCGATATCGATGTGGGCCCATGGGATGGAGCTTTTGACAAATTCCTTGAGGAATAAAGCGGCGGTAATCGAGCCACCTGGACGGGGACCTGTGTTTTTCAAGTCCGCAAGTAGTGACTTGAGGCCTTTGCGATAAGCCTGGTGCATTGGCATGCGCCAGAGCCCCTCTCCTGCGTCCTTTGCGGCGCCCTCTAAGGAGCTGGCAAGCGAGTCGTCTCCAGTCCACAGCCCAGCAATTTCGTCGCCAAGGGCAACCACGCAGGCACCGGTCAATGTGGCCAAGTCAACGATGGCGTCGGGTTCGAGCTCGGAGGCGTAAACCAAGGCATCAGCGAGGGTGAGCCGGCCTTCTGCATCTGTGTTGTTGATTTCGATCGTGGTGCCATTGGACGCGGTGACGATGTCACCTGGATGCACGGCAGAACCGTTGATCATGTTTTCGCATGACGCCACCAGCATGTGCACTTCCACACCCTTGGGACGGAGCTCAGCGATTGAGCGCATCGCGCCAAGTACCGCTGCACTTCCTCCCATATCGAATTTCATCATGTCGATTTGAGCAGCACCCACTTTCAGGTTGTAACCACCGGAATCAAAGGTGAGGCCCTTGCCAACCAAGACCACCCGTCTGGTGGCAGGACCGGAGGGGCGGTAGGTGAGATGGATGAACTTGGGATCCATATCCGAGCCTTGGCAGACGGAGAGGAACGACCCCATCCCCCTGGCTTCACAGTCGCTGCGCTCGAGCACCTTCAAGTCCAAGCCGTGCTCATGCGCCATATGAGCGGCGCTATCGGCAAGAGCGGTTGGGGTGACACTGTTCGGAGGAGCCGCAACGAGCTCTCTTGCCAGTTCTACCCCCGCGCAAATGGGATGCACCGCTTCGAGGGCGCTGCTGAGGGTGTTGGGGAGCGGGCCGAGCAGTTCAAGCCGCTCGGGGTGGACGCTTGGCTCGGGTTTGCTGCGGAAGCGTTGATCGCTGTAGAGAGCGAGCCTGACCGCTTGCGCTGCCACGGTCACCGCTTCTGCAGGGTCAACAGCATTCCATGGCAATAGCAATCCGAGACTGCCTGTTTGGTCCTTGCTCGCTCTGGCGGCAGTAGCCCCAGCCTGCCGAAAGCTATTTACATCCAATGCTTCAAGAGGCCCCATGCCTACGAGCACGAGCGATGCGCAGTCGGGGTTGAGAAGTTGAAGACTTGCGCTCTCTCCATTTTTCCCTTGGAACTTGCGTTGTTCCAACCAATCGCCAAGGGAGATGGAAAAGCGTTCCTCCATCGCTGGTATCAAGCCATTGGGATCTCCCTCTGCAATGCCTAGGGCCAACACGGTTCCCGACCAGGCCTGTGGCTGGGCCGACGAGAGGGAGATCTGCATGAAGATTTGGCGCGTGAGTCGATGCTACGGGGCACCCTTAATCGGCATGGAACGGTGTGGACCATCGCTCACGGGTTTCCTTATTGAATGGCGGTTGCCAAAGGCGAATCAAGGTTTGTTCCAGTTGTCGTCGAGGACGGGTGTCCTGCGGGACATCGGCCCAGAAACGAATGCTTGTGCTGCAGGACAAGCCCGTGCTCATGCAGGCCTCTTGGTAACTCGCCAAGTAGGCCTTGCAATCGTGCTCGCCTTTCCAGCGCCGATCAGCCGCCTTGGTTTCTCCGACGTAAAGAAGGATGGGTTGTTCGAGTTCTTTCGGGCGATCCATTACGAGATAGATGGCCGCCCCTTGATGGGGACTGCTCGGCCAACGCCAGAAGCTCAACGGTAAGGGCTTGAGCTGAAGAGGTTGGAAGCCACTCAGCGGGTTGGGGTTGTCTCCGGGAAACAGCTGCTGTTGTTCTGCTTGTTGATTCCGATGCCCAAGCTGAGACGCCAACTTGGGGGAGAAAAGAGGTTCCTGGAACTGATGGATTCGCTCTTGCCAGCTTCGTAAAAGCTCTGCGCTCAGAGGTAGGGACTGTTCGATCAGCCCATTGTTTGCTGCCACGGGCTGCTCGAAAAGGTTGCCCTGCCCGGAGGGAGTGGCCATGGGATTAACTCCTTGGCGGCAGGCTGGGGCCGGATGGTCGTGCCCCAAAACTCACGCGGCCAATCAGCTGTTCCACAGCATCAGGGGGTAGACACACGCGTTCCTGGAGATCAGCGAGATGCTCGAAGGGCTTCAGTCGTCGCTCGTGAATGAGGCGTTGGAGTCGGGGTTTTGGCCAGTTGAGGGTTTGCTCTAACAAGCTGGGTGCCGCGGCATTGACATCCAGGGGTGGCCGTTCAGGCAGCACTGGAGCATCCCCATGCCAGCGAAACACCAGGTGGGGAGTCCAGAGCTTCACGAGATCCGTCGGAAGGTTGAGCAGGAGAGCAAGATCATCCAGCTGGCTGAATTGCACTCCACCGCGTTGGAGGCGCATCAGCACATCCACCATCGCTTCACTACAACCGGGCAATTGTTGCCATTGCTCAGGCGTCGCCCTGTTGACATCCAGGCTCCAGGTTTCAACCGGGTTTGGGGTCGCTCTCGGCGCTGGTTTCGGTTGGACCGGGTCTGGAGGCAGATCACCTGTGGCCTGCAAGAGTTTGCGAGCCAGGGGGTCAAGCCAGTGCTGGCGCGCCATTGATTCAGGATCTTGCTTCTTGGCCAGGACCATACCGAGCCCAAGCCTCCGGTGTTAGGGGGTCCAGCGCGGAGGCAGGCTTGGAAGATCGATCAGTCCTTGTTGAAAGGCAACCACCACGGCGTGCGTGCGGTTGTTGGCTTGCAATTTGCGTAGCAGGCTGGCGATGTGCGATTTCACCGTGTCAATCGAGACCACAAGGCTGTCTGCGATCTCCTGGTTGCTCATGCCTTTACAAAGTCCACGCAGCACGTCTTCTTCCTTCAGGCTCAGCTCGGGCGGAATGGAGCCAGAGGCTGTGCGTCCCAGTCGACCGTGCCGAAGGATGTCGGCGATCACCGAATCGTGATACATCCCGTCGGATTCCATTGCGGTCAGCGCTGCCGTGACGCCACCCATTCCGACGTTTTGGTGGGAGCACAATCCATCGCAGGGTGCGTCAATCGCCTGAAGGATCGTTCGCAAAATTGGACGTTGAACCAGAAGCAATGCTTTCAAGGAGAGATTGTTTTGTTTGGCGCGCCGAATCAGGCTTGGGCCATTGCCAGCCTCGAGTTGGTCTGTGCAGATCAAGAGGTTGACATCATCTTTTTGCAACCTCTCAAGACAGTCTTCTTCTGTGGTGGCGGCAGCAACAAGGGGGCCAAGATCTTGAAACCAGCCCATCCAGCTGGCTAACAACACGCGGTCGCCACTGGCAATCGCTGTGCGACTACTGCGCAGAAGACTGTGTCCCTGCTTGCTGCGGGTCTGAAGTCTGGGGATCTGGGAGGTGAGATCCACGCCATTTCGAAACTCTCCACATCTTGGCTTTGGTGAGGGGGCGTGGATCCGCACTGTGAGGGATTGCGTGAATTGTTCAAAATGTGAGTCAATCTTTTTCAGGACCATGGCCTTCTTCGATTCCGAAATCGTGCAGGAGGAGGCCAAGCATCTTTTTGGCGACTATCAGCAGTTGATGCAGTTGGGGTCGGATTATGGAAAGTTCGACCGAGAAGGGAAGAAGAAATTCATCAATACGATGGAAGATCTGATGGAGCGCTACCGCGTTTTTATGAAACGCTTTGAGCTCTCGGAAGACTTCCAAGCCAAGCTCACCGTTGAACAGTTGCGGACGCAGCTCGGGCAGTTTGGGATCACCCCTGAGCAAATGTTCGAACAGATGAATCAAACCTTGGAGCGGATGAAAACTCAGCTCGAGCAATCAGAAGGTCAGTGAGCCGTACGATCCGTCGCACAGCACAGTTCTCCTTAAATGACAGGCAACCCCCATTCACTGCCGAACTGGTTGGCGCGGGGGATGGCCGATTTATTTCCGGACGGAAATCCTGACGATGCTGATCAGGCCTTAGCTGCTCGCTTGGCCGCGGCTGAAACGGAGGGCCGTCCTCTGCGGGTGAAGTTGGGCATTGACCCCACGGGAAGTGATATTCACCTGGGCCACAGCATTTTGTTTCGCAAGCTGCGCGCCTTTCAGGATGCGGGCCATACAGCCGTGCTGATCATTGGTGATTTCACGGCCCGGATCGGCGATCCAACGGGCAAGAGCGCCACGCGCGTGCAGCTCACAACCGAACAGGTGAAGGCCAACGCGACCACCTATTTGCGCCAGCTGGGCGAAGGACAGCCCAAGGAGCAGGCGCTGCTTGATTTTGAGACTCCCGGACGGTTGGAGGTACGACGCAATAGTGAATGGCTTGAAGGTCTTGATCTGCCCCAAGTGATTGGTTTGCTGGGAACGGCCACGGTGGGCCAAATGCTGGCCAAAGATGATTTTGCCAAGCGCTACGGGAGCGGCACCCCCATCGCCCTGCATGAGTTCCTTTACCCCTTGCTTCAGGGGTATGACTCCGTGGCTGTGGATGCCGATGTGGAGTTGGGTGGTACGGATCAGAAATTCAATGTGGCGATGGGACGTGACTTGCAGCGTCATTTCAGCCAAACAACGCAGTTCGGCCTTCTCTTGCCAATCCTCGTTGGTCTTGATGGAGTGCAGAAGATGAGCAAGAGCCTCGGCAACACGGTGGGTCTGGAGGAGGATCCGTTGTCGATGTACTCGAAGCTCGAAAAAGTTGGTGATGCTGCGATTAACGACTACGTGACGTTGCTCACCGACTTAGCGGTTGAAGCGTTGCCAGACAATCCTCGTGACAAGCAAAAAGCGATGGCTCTGGCGGTAACGGCAAGCCGCTATGGAATGGACGTGGCCCAAAAAGCCCAGGAAGACGCTGCCACGTTGGTGGCTGGATCGGCTGCCGCCGCTGCAGATGTGCCCGAGGCATCGCTTTCTGCCGTGAATTTTCCCGCTAAAGCGTTTTATCTGTTTAGTGCGGTGGGCATGTGTGCCAGCAGTAGTGAGGCGCGGAGGCAGATCAAAGGGGGTGCAGCACGGCTTGAGGGAGAGAAAATCATCGATCCCAATCAGGAATTTGCTTCGGTATCCGATTTAGAAGGGAAGGTTCTTCAGCTCGGTAAAAAGACATTTAGGCGCTTGGTTCCTTGATGTGCTGCTATGACTGCCACAGCTGAAAATCCGCGGAATCATGCTTGATGTGACCTCTTCTCGTTTAATCGTGGGGGCGGTCCTCAGCGTTTTGGTGGGTGCGGGAATGGCAGTACCGGCCAATGCGGGGATCAAGGATGAATATCAGCGCGCTCAGGAATGCGACTACAGCAAGGCTGAATATGGAAGTGATGTTGGTGTTTTTGATGAGGTGAAGGTGAGATTTTGCATCAGCGAAGATCGTCGTTTTGTTGTGTATGTGATGCGAAGTGGTAAGTCATGGGCCTTGCCGTTTGATCGTGATTATCGCCAGGCAGGAGTGATGAGTTTGAATACCATTGAGGACGATAAATTAGTTCATTACACCAAGAAAAAAGGTGTTGTGGATCGCGTGATTTTGGGTAGAAAACGCATCGAAAGGCCAGTTTTATATTGATGGATTGTCGTTGTGTGTTGAATGTTGGCGCAGGATTGGCAGAGTGCCCTTGTTGGTGGGCTGAGAAGCAAGTTCTTCTTTGGGTGGATATTGAAGCTTCAAGAATTGGCCTGTTTGATCCTCAAACGGGTAGGAATAATTTCTTGCATCTTCCCGCCCATGTGGGTGCGGTTGTTCCCACCTCTGCAGGGGACTTGCTCCTAGCAACCGCAACGGGGTTTCTGAGGCTGGATCCGAGCACGGAAGCGGTGACCTTGTTGTCTGATCCAGAGGCCGACCGGCCTGGCAATCGTTTCAATGACGGCAAATGTGATCCATGGGGGCGCTTTTGGGCCGGCACGATGGCCTATGACTTTGAGCCACAGGCTGGAGCCCTATGGCGGGTCAATGCCGATTTCAGCTGCGTTCGTCAATGGCAGGGGCTCACGATTTCCAACGGACTGGCCTGGAGCCAAGACCGACGGACGCTCTATTTGATTGACTCGCCAACGCTGAATGTGCTGGCCTTCCCGCTCACCAACGCCGGTGAGATTGCAGGAGAACCCAGCATCTGTGTGCAGATTCCAGAAGCTTGGGATGCCGTTCCAGATGGCATGTGCATCGATGCGGAGGGAATGCTTTGGATCGCCCTGTTTGGCGGTGGTTGCGTGACGCGTTGGGATCCAATCAGCGGCCAACGGCTCGAACGGCTGGCGTTGCCTTGCCGTCAGGTCACCTCCTGTTGTTTTGGCGGCCCCAACTTGGATCAGTTGTTTATGACGACCGCAAGACGGGAGATGGATGCTGCTGCCATCAAGGCCGAGCCGTTGGCCGGTGGACTGTTTCAGGCTGATGTGGGTGTGAAAGGGTTGCCGGCCGATTGCTTTCAAGTGGCTTCTTGATCAGTGATCTGTGGGGTTGCCCATGACCAATCACGATGAGGGCTCTGCGGAGATGGTGTGTGGCTACTTCTTTCTCGGCTGAAGCAGCGGAACGGATCATCGTGGCCCTCGACGGCATGGCCCCTGATCAGGCTTTGGCCCTCAGCGCTCAAGTGGAAGGGCTGCGTTGGGTGAAGGTGGGGCTGGAGTTGTTCGTGCAGGCAGGGCCGGAGGTGGTGGCTCAGTTGCGTGAGCAGGGCCTGCGAGTGTTTCTCGATCTCAAATTTCACGACATCCCGGCCACGATGGCCGGTGCTTGCCGGCGGGCGGCGGCGCTGGGGGCGGAGCTGATCACCGTGCATGCCTGTGCCGGCAGTGAAGCGTTAAAGGCGGCTCAGGCTGCAGCGGAAGAAGGCGCTCAGCAGGCAGGCTTGGCTACTCCAACTCTGCTGGCGGTGACGGTGCTCACCAGTTGGGAGGAACAGCGGCTGCAACGGGAACTTTCCATCAGCCAGGGCATCGCTGAACGGGTGCCGGGCTTGGCCCAGCTATCGGCGAGTGCTGGAATCGGCGGTTGCGTGTGTTCACCGTTGGAAGTCGCGGCGCTACGGGCTCAACATCCGGAGCCCTTTTCCTTGGTAACGCCTGGGATCCGCCCCAAAGGTGCTGCAGTGGGCGATCAGGCTCGGGTGATGGGACCGGCTGAGGCGATGGCTGCTGGCGCCAGCAAGCTGGTGATCGGCCGGCCGATCACTCAGGCTGAGAATTCAAGCGGAGCGTTTGCGACGTGCTGTGCTGCGTTGATGGTGTGATCCGGGTATCCGTTCCGTGCACCCCTCTTGTTCGCTCAGCTCCACTTCAGTCCTTCTGGTTCAGCTTTGGTTCGGTGCCGTTGATCAACCGCTTGATGTTGCTGCGGTGACGCCAGAGCACCAGCAGCATCGCCACCAGGGCCACCACCAAATTGGCGTTGCTGTCAGTGCCGGCGGCCATCAGCAGCGGCAGGCTGATCGCGGCCAACACGCTCGCCAGCGACACGTAACGACTCAGGCTGAACACGGCCAGGAACACGCCAAAACTGGCCAGTCCCACGGGCCAGGCTAGGCCGAGAAACAGCCCCAATCCGGTGGCGACAGCCTTGCCGCCCTTGAAGCCCAGCCAAACAGGCCAAATATGACCAGCTAGGGCGGTCAGGCCTGCCAGCACCTGAATCCAATCCCCTAGGCCAAGAGCGCGGGCGATCAAAACAGCGGCGGCGCCTTTGCCCACATCGATCAAAAAGACAACCAACGCGGGACCTTTGCCCACTTGCCTGAGCACATTGGTGGCTCCCGTGGAGCCTGAACCGAGCTCGCGCAAGTCAATGCCTTTGAGCCAGCGTCCTGCGAGCCAGCCACTGGGGATGGATCCGAGCAAGTAGCCGAGAACTAGAGAAAAGAAACCCATCAGAGCAGTTCGTTATCGTCGTCGTAGATCTCACCGGGGCCAGCCGCAAAGGCCATCCACAGCGGAAACTGAAGCACAGGGATGTCGACGACGCGTTCAGCGGCATCAATCAAAATCAGCGGCACTTCACCGCGTTCCTCCAGGCGGTCGGCACGTTCCACTAGGGCATCACCCCGTTCAAACAGCACGATGCCGCTGTTGGGACCAAAGTCTTCACGGCCTAATCCCAGGGCGTCTTGCAACCCACGCCGCCATTCGCCAAGACGCTCGGGTTGCCCTGCCAAAACAAGGGTCTGGAATTGATCGCCATAAAGATCGCTGAGAATGGCGATCAGGGCACTCCCGATCAAAACGTTGCGCGGGCGATTACCACGACTGGACTGGGCTCCCCGTCCGCCCTGATTGAAAAACCAGTCTTCAAGGACGGCGATATCGCTTTGGTCAAGGCTGCGGCGCAGCTTCCATGGATCGGCATAAAAGTCGGGCTGCTCGGTAAAACGCTCAAAGCTGGCGCGAATCAGCGCTTCATCGGGCCGGAAGGTGTCGGCAACCGCTGGTGTGGGATCTGCCGTATTGGCATCTTCCTGGCCGTTGGCCGCCTGTTGATCCAGAGGAGAGGGCTGCACCACCACCGGCTGAGACACCAGCTCCAGCTGCTCAACCGACTGAGCCATGCCTTGAAGCGCACCACTCAGATACTCCTGGAATCCCTTCACGCGCCGAGCAATCGCATCGGATTGGCCAACGAAGGTTCCTGCAATCTCCTGTTCAAGCTGCAGTTTGCGTTGGTTAAGGCTATCGATGTCTTGCTGCAATGCATCACGGCGTTGCTGCAGCTCGGTCAGGGCGAGCCTGATCAAGGCATCGCGACCTGGGTCTGCAGGTGTTTCTGCTGCAGAATCGTCGCTCTGTGGTGTTTCAGGTTCAGGTGACGACGCTTCGGCCGTCTCGCCGGAATGGTCCTGGGGCGTCAGATCGGTGTCGTCAGGCATGGTCCGCTCGTCCTTGGGGTATTTCAGCTGATTGCGCGACGCAAGTCGAATCTTCTGTCCAAACGTGTGCAAAGCATTTCGTTTTCGTTACGCCAGTGCGTGAAAACAGAGGTCATCGAAGGTTGATCAAGGCTTGGCTTGTTGTAGGTGCCCCACACGACGTTCCAGTTGCTCTTGAAGTTCCTTTGGATTGAACAGGATGGGAAGAAAGTGAATGCTTTTGGTCTCTCGGAAGTAAAACAGTCCGGGCAGCCAAGGAGCGAAGAGTCGCCAAGACATCCACTCACTGAATGGGAAACGGCGTAACTCCTCTTGCCCGCGCCACACCACGAGATCGTCTTCGCTGAATTCAAGCTTCAGGATGTAGGTCTGCACCAGAAGAAACACACTGAACAACCCCACGACAAGAGTTGGCCAGGGACTGAGCGGTAAGGGCCAAAGGCATGCGCTCAGTAAAAAAATCGCAAGCGGAAGCCTCGGGCTTGGGCGAATGATCACGTTGTTGGTCTGTGGGGAGGGTGTCATGGGATTGGGCAATCAGCCGAACAAAATCTGGGTGAGCAGGACATCCATCAGCGCCACGGTGACAAGAATCATGACCACAGCTCCAGTGGTGCTGGTGCCAACCTCTTTGGCGCCGCCCTTGGTGGTCATGCCCCATCCGCAGGCGATGACGCCAATTTGAAGACCAAAGACCAGCGCTTTGATCAGCATGAAGGGCAGGTCATCAGGGGCTAGCCAGGTCCTGACGGCTGTCCAAAACACGGCTGGAGGAATGCTGTAAAGGTTGGTGCTGCTGATTTGAGCGCTCCAGATCGCAACCCCAAAAAACAGGAGGCATTGCACCGGTGCCATCACCACCATGGCGATGAGGCGCGGCACCACCAAGTACTCCACAGGATCGGTGCGCAGCATCGTGATGGCATCGATCTGCTCGGTGACCTTCATCGTTCCTAGTTGGGCGGCATAGGCAGTTGCCACTTTTCCAGTCAGCAGCGTGGCGGTGAGCAGGGGAGCAATCTCCCTGGCTAGGCCAATGGCGAGAACACCCCCCACGGTGGATCCGGCGCCCATGCTGTTGAGCTCCGCTGTGATTTGAATGTTGAACACGGTGCCTGCCGCTAAGGCCGTGATGATCACGATCAAAAAGCTTCCAGGTCCTGCTTCCTGGAGCTGATCCAATAGATCAATGGTGTTGATGCGGCCTTTGGTTGTGGCTGAAACAGCTTGTCCACCGATCAGCAGGCTGCTGCCAAGTCGGTTCAGCCAGCGAGGGGACTTCATTAAAAGGAGATCAGAGAAAAGATTTAAGCGCTGTGTAGATGAGCGCCGCGATCAGGCCAGCGTCGCATCAACAGAAGCCCGAGCACGACTAACACAGCTGGAATGAAGCCCATGCAAAGCCGAATGGCAATCAGTGCTGTTTCAGGCTGTTGGACAGAACTCAAGGCGCCATCGGCTGTCTTCGTGGAGATGTATCCAGTGAGCGAGAGCAAGGTTCCAAACACGCTCATGCTGAGGCCAATGATTAATTTTTGCCCAAACACCATCCAAGCGGTGTAGAGGCCCGCTGGGCGGGTGGGATCCGCGTCGATCGCATCGGGAAGCAGGGACCAGGGGATGAGATAAGCGGTTGAGGCTCCCAATCCCACAAGCATGATCAAGCCGATCACAGGGATCAGAGCAACCACTCCACTGTTTTCAGGGATCGGGTTGAGGAGCGTGGAAAGAAGGCAGCCGGCAATCCAGATGCTCGAGCCCCAACCGAGAGCTGTGATGCGTCCATGTCGGTTCGACACCACGCTCCAAACCTGGAGACCCACCAATGCTGCGACATTGAAGCCAAGCAAGAGCAACGTGGCGATTCCAGCTGGAACGTGGATGACTTGGACGAGCCAAATCAAGGCAACCACCTGCATCAGCTGGAGGCCAAACCACAGCAGCAAATACAGCCCCAGCACCATCAGAAATCGTGAGTTTGAGCGAATGCGCCGCAGTTGTTGCAGCAAGGGCTCTTTGTTGCCACTGGGGCGTTGTGCTTTTTTGGCGTAGGGGGCCAGACCCCAGCAGCAAACCAGGGTTGCCACTGCTGCGATCGTTCCTGAGATTTGTCCCATCAATAGGTAGCCACCACTGCCCTCTCGCAAGACGAAAACAGCGATGAGCAACCCGATGGTTCCCGCCATGATGGATCCGGTAAATCGAGCTGCATTCAGCCGCGTGCGAATCGCCGTATCCGGTGTGAGCTCGGTGGAAAGCGCCGCGTAGGGCAGATTCACGCTTGTGTAGGCCGTCATTAGCAGGATGGCCATCAGCACGTAATACGCCGTGCGTTGCAACGTGCTGCCCTCAGGGACCCACCACATCGCTGCCAGGCTGATGCCTAACGGCAGCGCTGCTGCAAACATCCAGGGAAGTCTTGGGCCCCATCGACTGTTGGTGTGATCGCTCATCCAACCGATCAGGGGATCATTGATGGCATCCCAAAGTTTGATCACGGTGAGCAGGGAGCCTGCAATAAAAGCTGGCAACCCTGCTGCAGAGGTGAAGAAGGGAAACAGGTAAAAACCCAGCGTCGTGGCGGCTAGTCCGGTTCCAGCATCTCCGAGCCCATACGCGAGCATGAGACGGCGACGGGAGCCCTCGGGGCGAGCTGTTGAAGAGGTCAATCCGGAACAGGGGGCACGCGGACCGTCATAATGATTGGGCACGCGACTTAACGGCTACCATTACGAGTAAGCAGTTCAAGCGTACTAGTGCGGGCGTAGTTTAGTGGTAAAACCTCAGCCTTCCAAGCTGATGATGCGGGTTCGATTCCCGCCGCCCGCTTGATTCAAGAGCTCAGTCGGTCGGCGTACTCCTGAGCCACCATCACCACGAGGCTGCGCGCTTCTAATGGAACTCCAGACGGAGTCCAGCGTTCGATGTGGCTGGGTAGATCTTCTCCAGCAGGTAATGCTGTATCGATCAAGCGACACCATGGAGAGGCTGCTTCCGGCAGGTCGAAGTGCATGGATTTGAAATAGGCGTTGAAGCCCATCCACAAAACGGCACCTTGATGTCCTTGCTGCAGGCTCATCGCTAAACAGTGGGACCAGTTAGCCCAGTCAGGCTTGCTGAGCTCTACTCCGTGCCACTGACGCCACAACTCGTTTGAGTCGCTTGATCGGATTGGTTTCTTTTCGTTGTGAGCTCGGATCGGATTGAACAAGACAGCAAGTTGTTGGCGCACATCGAGTAGGCGTCTCACGTAGGTCTGCAACTCGTGATCGCAATGATCGTCTCCCCAGATCATCCAGCTGAGAGGGCTGTCCTGGCACCAGGTGTTGTTATTCCCTCCCTGACTGCGCCCTACTTCATCGCCCATCAGCAGCATCGGGACACCACGACTCAGCAGCAATGTGCTGAGCAGATTGCGTTGTTGGCGCCGCCGCAGAGCAGCGATGGCGCGATCGCTGCTCGGTCCTTCTACACCGTGGTTCCAACTGTTGTTGTGGTTCTCACCATCCCTGTTGTTTTCACCATTGGCCAAGTTGTGTTTGTTGTTGAAGCTCACCAGGTCCAAGAGGCTGAAGCCGTCATGGGCCGTAATCAGGTTCACTGAGCTACCAAGGCTTGCCGCTTTTCCGTTGTACAAATCGGGGCTGCCACGGAAGCGTTGTCCGAGAGGCCAGGTGCTGCCCTCATCCCCTTTCCAAAAGCTCCGCAATGCATCGCGGAAGTGTCCGTTCCAGGTGCCAATCCGTTTGGCTGGAAAATCACTCAGCCGGTACAGCCCTCCACAATCCCAGGGCTCGCTCACCAGTTTGAGTTCACTCAGCTGCGGATCAGCTTCCATCGCTTCAAACAAGGGAGGGTTCTCCAGGGGTTTCAGCTTCTCTCCGCGGCTGAGAGCAATTCCCAAATCGAAACGGAACCCGTCGATGCCAAGTTCCGTGGCCCAGCAGCGAAGTGATTCAAGAATGAGTTGTCTGGAGAGCGGGTCGTTTGCGGCAATGCTGTTGCCACATCCGCTCACATCCATGTACTCACCTGCCTCGCTCTGGTGGTAGTAATTGCGATCGGCAAACCCCCTCCAGCTCAAGGTGGGACCGTTTCGGTTCCCTTCAGTGGTGTGGTTGTAAACGACATCCAAAAGGACCTCTATGCCGGCGTCATGGCAGGCCGCCACGAGGTCACGCACCTGGTCTCGAGCCGAATGGGGATCCGAGCCCACTGCGTATTCGTGATGTGGTGCAAACCAACTGAGAGGGCTATATCCCCAAACGTTGTCCCGTCCAGCGGGGGCGTCGTTGGGATCGAAGGCTTGGATCGGAAGCAGTTCGATGGTGGTGACCCCGAGCTCCTTTAGGTAGGGGATCTTTTCGATCACACCTAAATAGGTTCCGCGCCGATCTGGGCTGACACCGCTGTTGGGGCGTTTGGTGAACCCGCCGATGTGGAGTTCGTAGATCACGGTCTCTTGCCAGCTATGGCGAGGCCGCGGATGGGTTTGGAAATCGAACGGATCTCGCTCGCAAACCACCGATTTCAAGCATCTATCGGAGTTGGGTGATGCACCAGTCGCGGCTGCGCGCTGATAAATGTCCCAGCCATCAATGGCGCGGGCGCACGGGTCAACAAGAACCTTGGCGGGCCGAAAACCATGGCCACCCGGCTCAATGGGGCCAAACACCCGATAGCAGTAGCAACATCCGGCACCAAGGCCTTCGACCTCAACATGCCAATAATTGGCTGAGCGATGCTGCTCCGACAGCTCAATTACCTGCTCGGGTGCTGTTGCCTCTGCATGGGAAAAGATCAGCAATTCGAGCCGATTGGCCGTTGGCGCCGCAACAGAAAAATTCACACCTCTAGGTGTGATCGTGCTGCCTAGTGGCCAGGGACTGCCGCGATGGATCGTGCTCAAAGATCCGCCCGCAGATCGCAGGACGTACTTCCCTCAAAGTAGAGGGTGTGATGGAACTCCACCGAAATGACGATGACCTCGGCTTTGGAGTCAGGCCGACCACCTCAGCAAATCTTGAACAACCTTTGGTTGTTTCCTCCCAATCGAGACTGTCGCGGCGGGTCGTCTTGGTGGCTCGATGTGGATCCAGAACCCGTTCTGATCGATTGCCCGCCGCTGACCGAGGCCACCCTTCAAGCCCTGCATGACCTGGCTTCTGATCGTCCAGCGCGGATTCTTTTGACGAGTCGAGAGGGGCATGGACGCCTTCGTCGTTTGCAAGAAAGATTGGGATGGCCTGTGTTGGTTCAGGAGCAAGAGGCTTACTTGTTGCCAGGCGTTCAACCCCTTGAGACTTTTGTTGATTCCCACATCACAACCTCCGGTTTAAGGCTGCTTTGGACGCCAGGACCGACACCAGGAAGCTGTGTTGTGCACGCTCCAGCCCCTCTGGATGTGCTGTTTTGCGGACGATTGTTAATTCCGGTTCAGGAAAATCAGCTGGCTCCTCTGCGTCATCGACGCACGTTTCATTGGCCGAGACAGCTGATCAGTCTTCAGCGACTGCGCGACTGGATTCCTCCAGAATCCAGTCCAGCACTTGCTTCTGGAGCAGGGCTTGGGGCTCTGCGAGGTGGGCGTTTAGCTCCTTTTGATCATTGGAGTCTTGATCAATCAGACCTGATTTCTCAAGACTGATTCGGTGAATGCATTGCGGCACAGTGTTTTTCGGTTGCCTCTAGGCGCTGAACTCCATACGATTGGCACGCTCAGGGAAGCCGTGCGGATGTTGATCTCCGCAACGTCAACCAGCGCGCTCTCGCTCCAAACCACTCCTTCCATGAACAAAGCTGACCTCGTCAACCTGGTTGCTGCTCGCACCGAACTCACCAAAACGGACGTCTCCCTCGTCGTTGACGCCGCTATCGACACCATCATTGATTCCGTTGTCGAAGGGAAAAAAGTTTCAATCCTTGGTTTTGGTTCCTTTGAACCACGCGAGCGTTCTGCTCGTCAGGGCCTGAACCCTAAAACTGGTGAAAAAATCAAAATCCCTGCCAAGCGTGTACCCGCATTTACTGCTGGCAAAATGTTCAAAGACCGTGTCCAGGGCTAGGTCACAGCTCTTTCGATGATGATGGTGGGGTGGTCGTTGGATCACCCTTTTTTGTTGATCTGAATGATCAGCAGTATCGATGGCTATTCAGCTGCCCGATCATCTAAGTCAAGTCCTGCAAAACGGCCAGAGACTTCGCCAACAGTGCTATCGGGGCCGCTTTGCACCGACTCCCTCCGGTCCACTGCATCTCGGCAATGTGAGGACGGCCCTGCTGTCTTGGTTGCGTGCCCGACTCAGCAATGGGCAATGGCTATTGCGGGTCGATGATCTTGATACCCCAAGGATTCGTCCTGGAGCCATTGAGTCTGTGCTGCAAGATCTTCGCTGGCTAGGACTCAACTGGGATGGCCCCCTCGTCCTGCAGAGCAGACGACGGGGACTATATGGATCCTTCCTCTCAACCTTTCGGAGGCAGGGTTATCTCTATCCCTGTCGCTGCAGTCGCCGTGAGCTTGGTGGTGCAGCCATTTATCCGGGAACATGCAGCCGGCTTGATCAAGGCTGGGGCTTGAGGGATGCGCGATTACCGGCCTGGAGACTGCGCGTTGCTGAGCCTTTCGACACAGTGGTTGGAGATGTCGTTCTTCGTCGCGCTGATGGAGTGATCGCTTATCACTTGGCAACGTCCATAGACGAATTGGCGTTGGGCATCAACGAGGTGATGCGAGGGGAAGATCTGGTGTCGGTCTGCGCTGCCCAAAGGGCTGTTATTACGTCGTTGGGGATGACCTCTCCGCGCTATGGGCATGTGCCGTTGCTCCTTGATGCCTCCGGCCAAAAACTGTCAAAACGCGATCATGCGACAGGTCTGAGCTCGCTGCGTGATCGTGGAGAAGCGGCCGCACAAGTGATTGGCCAATTGGCCGCATCTCTTGGTCTGGTGTCTCCCGCTTGTGCGATTTCAGCTGAAGAATTGCTGGAGGAGCTGAGAGTGCGTGAGGACAAGCTCACGTCATTCATTGTTGGGGCTGATTCTTCAGGAAAAGTTCGGGATTACAGCTGAAAAAAGGCCTCAAACTAAAAGTCTTGAAATGGCAACAGGAACGATGACCTGCAGAAGCTGCGGCGGTAGTGGAATTCAGCGGATCAATGACAAGCGTTTTCGCACCTGTCTCGATTGTTTGGGTCAAGGCGAGCCCATTAAGAGTCACAATCAAGAGCTAGGCATGCCGCTGCCAGCACTTGGACTTCAGAACTCTGCGGCCCGCTCTGAGCCCCTTAACGCAGTTGTTTCTTCCTCTGTTGCCAAATAAAGAAGGCGGCGGTCACCACGACGGCCAGCAAGGGCACAGTGGTGAACAGCAGAAGGGCGACAGCAGTCCAGTCGGTGTACATCCGATCCGAGAAATAGCTGCCGCATCCTCTCAGGAGATTGCGATTTCTGGGGCAATTCTGTTGGTCGTTGGTGGTGCTTTCGTGGGCGCCGCCTCAGCGGCCTCGCTGAGGAGCGTGAATCCTGTGGCGTTGGACTGTTTTCGCTTCGAGCGAATCGCTAGCTGTCAGCAGGCCCTGATTCGTTCTGAACAGCTGCAGCGCAGTGCGTCAGCTCGCGATCGTTATCCGTGTCAAACCATGCTTTTGGGCCTTCAATCTGATCTCGTCATGGTGCAGCTCCGTGCTGGACGTGGGAAAGATGCTGTCAAGTTTTTGACGGCTGTCAATGTTCAGTGTCAGGGCTTTTGATGGTCGATGGCGTCAAACTGGCTTTAGTTGTCCATCAGCTCATGCCGATCTATCGACGTTTTAATGCGCGTTGCAAGGCAGTTGTTCCTCTTGTTATTGGCTTCGTTTCACTGGTTGGTGTCTCAGTAGAGGGTCAGGTTCGCTTCAACGACTGCCAGCCTGTTGCTGGGGGAGGCGTGACCTGCAACACCGTCCCTTACGGGAATACAAGGACACAGATGATTGATGGCCAATACGGACTTTTGGATCAAGCCAGTCCTGGATGGGCTGAATATGACCCCTACGAGGGGTATGAAGACATGTTTGGTGGCAACCAGACCTGATTCAATCGATCGTGAAAACGAGGTGGATCTCGAGGTAAAAGTCTTGGCTTATTCCTGCCTACCTATTAGCAATTTGTAGATGATCTAGAACGGCATATTGGAGCAAGCATCGCCCTTAAAACAGGGCAGAAAAGCGGTGATCTCAAACGTTCCCATGACTTTCCACAACTTTTCCACAGGCGTTGATGGCGGCTGTTTTGGAGGTCGAGCTCAGCTTTCAGGGCTTGGTTTGAGAGCTCTTTTCGTGCGTGCAGCACGATTTATTTCGTTATTCCCTTTTGAAGTATTCAAGCTTATTTAGTTCATGATCCAGTCATAGAAAGGGTTTATTACGTGTAATAGGCGACTTCTTGTTCTAACTCCGAAGTTGCGACATTTCATGACTGATCATGCGCTCACTGCGTGATGGATTTTGGTAGAAGCAATTTCTCGAGGAAAGGTCTGTCTCGATTTAGAAATCGTGTGGAAAAACAGATACAGCGTGAGGGGCGAGGCTCAACGCTCTGCGGTTCGCGATAGGGGTATGACTCAGTCCAATAGTTTTTCCATCTGGAAACGCACGAAAGGCACACCAGCGATCGTGAATGGCTCAGGAGCGATCATCAGCCAGCCCCTTTGTTCCAGCATGGGCAGGCTGAGGAGACTGGCCTCTGTCTGCAACCGTTTGATTCCCATACGTTGGGCGTCGCATTCAATGGCCTTAAGAAGAGCTGAGCCATGCCCCTGTCGAGATGACCGACCTCGGCAGTACAGCATTGACAGTCGGTTGGCGGGATAGCGAATCGCGAATGCAGCATCGACCCCACTGATCCAGCCTTGGCCTTCTTCAAAGGTGCGATCTAAAAGCCCTGGTAGCCAAGCAAGGTTTGCCCAAGCTTTTATTTGTTCAGGGCTGTAGGTCTGACAAGCCTGCGTTTGAATGGCGTCCACGTAAATCTCGCGCAACAACAAGGAGTCAGTGGGTTGGATGGGGCGCATGGCGCTGCTTCGTAAAACGTTGCAAAGCGGGTAAAGTGTATGTATGTATTCAAAGCCGATGGACTCCTCCTCTCAGTCCCAAGCCGTTTGGTTCCAGGATGACGCTTCAGAGAAAAATAGTTCTAGGCAATTTGTTGCGGCTGAGCTTCTCAACGGTCGCTTGGCCATGCTCGGATTTGCAATTGGTCTACTCACGGAAGCCTTGACAGGTCATGGCATTGTGAGTCAATTCACTTTTGGCGTTTTAGGGATTAACTGATGACTGATTATTCTGTTTGGATTTACGCAATGCTGGCCGTAGGTGCATTGATTACAGCAGCTGTTGTCTATACCCTCTCTCAGCCAAGTGACTTGCCTTATTTGAAGAAAAAATAATTCACCCATTTATTTTAATAGTCTGGGACTTCGTTTTGGGCTATTTATTGGAATCTTTTAATGGGTTTAATATATGTCGTTCACAAGCTGAACAATCGACGGATAGAGAAGATTTCGTGTGGATACTCTTTCTGCAAACGTTTTGATGTGTCTGAAACATTGCAATTTTGCTCTGTTGAGAGGCTTGAATTAACTTTTTAGTTGATTGGATTTTAATATGTTTTTGACTTAGGGGTTTGAAATTGTGAATCTCCAAGGAATCAATCCGAAACAACTTTTTCCAGCCTGATAATCAGGCCGATGTATTGATAATGTTGACTATGCCGATTCGGGATTGGAATAGATTCATTCCGTACGCACTATTCAAATTGATTAACTAAAGCTCTTTCCTTATTGGATAAGACTTGGACACGCTGAGATTTGCTTCGATAAAAAACAAAGAGATAGTATTCTTGCTTAGTATCAAAGGCAGGTAAACTGAATAGATCTAGATTTTGAACTATTCAGTTCCCGATTACTGTAAAAAAGTAAGCGCAGTCCTAAAAGCGACGCAGCATTGTTTTGGTTCCGTATGTTTGATTAAGCGTTTTCAACGGCTCCGAGGTGAATGTTGCTCATGGTGTCAGTGAGATCGCCGATATCCAGGAGTCCTTCGGCGCTAAACCAGGGAGCGTTGGCCCAGCTGAATCCTTCGCCAAAGGTGTTGTCAGGTGCAACGACATACCAGTGGCATGCCGTATCAGGAACGTCTACGGCGCACTTTGACCAATCGTTTGACCATTGTGGAACCTGTACCCACATCACTGCAGCGAAGATCAGCGAAACAATCGATCTGAGCATCTCAATCCAAGACGGTTCAATATCGTAATGGGATTTTACGGATTTCAAACATTCGAATTGGACCCAATGGAATCCAATCGCATCAAAACCCAGCTGCCGCAGTCTTCTAGGCCTTCAACAGACCTCCCCTTAGGACACGGATGGCCTCGAGATGGATCAGAGAGAGTGATCTCAGCTTGTAGTCGAGGTGTGATCGCTACGGAGCACCACCGACCTAACGCCTCGGTGATCATGGGACAAAGATGTCATGTCAACGATCAAAAATAAGATCAAAAAATAAAGTGACAAGACAATATTTTGAAATTATGACAATTAAAGATAGATGTTTATCCATTTTGAGTTATTTAAATAATATTTTATTGCTGAATCAACTTTATGTTTAGAGGTTCTGAGGCTAGGGAATCATTCTTTCTTCATGGTTCCGCTTGAAGCAGCTGTTTTCGCTGGAAAGCGGGATGTGGAGGCGTCTCAGCTTCCTTTCCGGGCATGCTTTTCGCGGGCCTGGCGCCGCTTCATCGCGTGCAAGAAGCCCTTTTCAAGGGAGGTGAGTTTTGGATTGGATTCACCAATTGCATCGTGGGCGCGTTGCTTCGCGTCATCGATGAACTTATCTCCTTTGTCGAAGCCCATTTAGATCTCACGTTTCGCGCAACTTAGACACACTCTTTCAGCTTGACATCATTGTCAGCTAACCCTGTGAATTGCTTGCGACCAGTGACGGGCGCTGTCAGTAAAGGGGTTGAGGGACTTATCGAATGAATCACCAGCTTGTACTTCCAAAGAATGAAAACAGATTTCGTTTGCTTGGAGCGTCCCTTTTGGTTTGGGGCAGTGTCGCTGCTTTTATTTGTTGGGGTGTTATGAGTGCGTACCCAGCACTTTGATAGTGCTTCGGTCAGCAGTGTTTTCCCCTGAGTTGGGTTGATTCAAGTCACGAAGCGTGGCCGTTGACGACTTGGCTGTGTATTCCTCATGCGCTTGAGTGTCTTCAGGGATGTCTGGCTCTTCCTGCGTCGTCGCTTTGAGGCTCAATTTTTATGGCAGAAGAGATTCAGCAAACCCATCCGCTCTATGCGTCTGATCGGGACATTTTGGATTCCTTGCTTGGTTTTGAGGGCGCTCCAGGCCCCGATCAGCTCACCTCCGCAGCAAGACTTGCCACGCGTTACGGAGAGTTCCCTGGAGCTGATGACATCAAGACAGACTTAGGGAAAGTTGTTGCTGGCTGGGGCTTAACGCGGGACACCCTCAATACTCAATGCAGGGAGATCTGGGAAAGCGGTTGGCGTCCAGGTCAAAGCCTCAGTGAGGAAGTTGGCTCTGGGTCCGATGTGAGCGATTCGGAAGCCCCTTAGCGATTGAAAACACGACTTGATGGAAAACTTTTAGTTGTTCTTGTTGCATACGTAAAAATATTTCATGAAAGTGCTGCAGCTGATTGATATGTTTCCAGGTAACTCTTGAAAATTTTAGTATTGATTTAGAGTTGTTTTGTTCGGTTTGGTGGCCTTTCTAAGTCATTGATAATAGCTGAGCTTTGGCAATTGATTTAACTTGCCTAAACAATTGAAGTTGTGACTTTCGCGAAGCCTCATAGATAGGCTTACTTTCCTCGCTTTTAGATCTGTCTCCTGTTCGGGTCTTGTCCTTGGCTCTCGCTGAGGCCTTGCATCGAACCGTTGGACGGGAAAACTTGGGTGGTGGAAGGACGTCACAATCAGGACGATTGCTGTTTAGAAAGGATTTGCTTTTGGCATGCCCATGGATTTAATTGCGTTGTTTACAGCTGCTCCAGCTGCTCCCTACGCCTGGTCCCTTGTGCTGGCTGGTGCTGTTGTGATTGCAAGCATCGTTCCTCTAGGTGCGGCGCGCTCCCAGGCTGACTTCACCATGGCTGACATGGATGCGCCAAGGGCGATGTTTGATCGTCTGCCGGCCTGGGGCAAGCGGGCCAGTTGGGCCCATCAGAACAGTTTTGAATCATTTGGCCTGCATGCTCCCGCTGCGTTATTGGCTTTAATCGCTGCTCTTCAAACCGGACCTTTGCCGGGCATCGCAGCTGTTGTTGCGCTGATTCAACCGATCTTGCGTCTTATTTATATCGGTGCCTATGTCGGCAACATTGCACCCTTGAGAGGTTTGTGTTGGGCTTCGGCGCTCTTTTGCACGGGCATTTTGTACTTAGAAGGTCTGAAGGCCCTCCTTCAAGCGGCTTGACCGGCCAAACGATCAATCCTTGGTTCGTAGAGCTGGAGCCCCACTGAAGGGATCGAAATGATTAGTCGAAGAACAGAAGACTGACCACTTTCCCCATGTCTTCTGCGCTCCTGCAACTCGCTAAAAGCGTTTCGCTGTCATGAAACGCCAGACAAATCAATTGATCACAACGGTTAATGATTTCTTGGTTGCAGAGACTGCTGGCAATAGGGAGTGGCAAATCATCATGCTCCGGTTTTTCGATCAGATGGAGGACTTGATCCAGCTGGTCACGAATTTCCGGGACTTGTCGATCGAGGCTCTGGGGGAGCAGTACGGTCAGTCGCTCTCGATCAACGGCTACAACACCCCGAATCACGGCTGCGTTCACACCCTGAGAGCCAGAGGTCAGCAACGTATGCCCCTCTTGCGCCAGGGACCGAGCAATTAGTTCTACTAAGTGAATCGCGACGACGGGCACGTGGCGGCTGCCAAGAATTGCAATTCTCCGCTTCCCCTTGTCCTGAAGAAGGGCAAGTTCTTGGGCAAGTGTGTCGACCCTGTCAAGTGCAGGAAGATCAAGAGAGCGGCTCAATGACATCCCACTGGCGATTGCAAACGCTAGCAGCGCCCCTCGAGAGAAGCGTGCTGCGTTGAACGCTGCGTCAATGCTCAGCTAATCGCACGAAATAATTCACCCAGGTTGCAATGCTCTTCAACGAGTCGGAAGGCATAGGTGGCCTTCACTGTTTCATGGAGACGCACGTGTCCAAAGGCCTGTTCGATCACTTCAACGGTGGCCAGGGTGTCGTGTTCAACCTTCAGAAGTGGGACCTCTAATTCATCGGCACGATTGACGAGTTGGGGGAGAGGCTCTCCAGCGCCGGTGAGGATCAGGCACTGTGTTGAGGCCTCCAATGCTGCGAGTTGAATGTCGGTGCGATCGGCTCCGGTCACGACCGCCATGTTGCGCCGCCTCCTGAAGAATTCCATCGCAGAATTCACATTCATGGCTCCGATACTCAGGGTCTCAACCAGGAGTTCGAGGCGTTCTTTGCAACAAATCACTCGGGCATCAAGACGTCGCACCAGCTCTCCAACGGTGACGCTGCGCAGAAGTGGAGATCGGGGCATGACCCCGAAAACCTTCAATCCCAGTGCCTGTAGAGCCGGCACAACGTGTTGGTTCAACTCCTCAACTTCATCGGGCGTCACCGCATTCAAAACAACACCGGCTAGTCGATCGCCGAGCTGTTGCTGCGCTGCAAGTAGGGCATCAACACTGCGGCTGTCTTGCCAAAGATGCACAAGGATCACAGGGGCATCAAGTCCCTGAGCGAGTTGTACGAGGCTGAGGCCGTACATCAGGCCTTCATGCAGGCTTCCCGCTGCCTCGAGCATCGTGAAGCTGTTTGGATCATTTTGAAGATCCTTCAGCAACATCTCGAGTCCTGTTCCCGCATCCAAATTCCCCTGCCGCAAGCGGGTGTCGGCGGTTTCTGGAGAGAGCAGATGAAGAGAAGGTATCAAGCGGGTCTCATCGAGCCCAAGGGTTGTGCCAACGAAACGCACGTCGTCATCGATGAGCGGATCAGGCAGAGGAGAGCCTTTGGCCGTCCACTCGAGACTCGTGGCGAGTGGTTTGCCAAAGCGCACAGTCCGTCCTTCAGACAAAAGATGGCGGGCTAATCCGAGTACGAGAGCGGATTTGCCGCTGAACGGCTCACAGGATCCGATCAGCAGTGTGTTGCCCATGCAGGAGGTCCCGGCGTGTTCAGCAATTTAGAGGTCAAGCCCCGTCGTGCTGTCATCGTTGAGGCGGTGAAGAGCTGAATGGTTTCGGCCAGGTTGCTTCCCCCCGATTCAAAATCCCTTTCATGGCCAATCAGGCATCTCCTTCCTCCGCTCCACTCCAGTCAGGACGTTGGGCCGGCCGAACGGTGGGAATCACTGGAGCGAGCGGCGCGCTTGGACGGGCTTTAACCAAGGCACTGATCGGAGAGGGTGCCTGGGTGATTGGCCTGAGCCACAGTCCGCCTCCAAAAGTCCAAGCGTCGATTGATGAGGCTCAAGAGTGGGTTCGTTGGTCTTGCGGAGAGGAGCGTCAGCTGGAGCCCATTCTTAAAAATGTTGATGTGCTGGTCTTGAACCACGGCATGAACCCAGGGGGTGATCAGTGTCCAGAGACTCTCTCCAAAACCCTTGAGGTGAATGCATTCAGCCATTGGCGTTTGATGCAGCAATTCGAGACCATTGCTGATCAAGACCAAAATCGCGAAAAGCCACGGGAGCTCTGGGTCAACACCTCAGAGGCTGAAATCCAACCGGCCTTGAGCCCTGGCTATGAGTTGAGCAAGAGATTGATCGGTGAGTTGGTCAGCTTGCGTTGGAACAATCGCAGCGCATCGCAAGGAAAGGCCCTGCGGTTACGCAAACTCATCCTCGGGCCGTTTCGGTCCAATCTCAATCCGATTGGTCTATTGACCTCTGGATTTGTCGCCAATCAGGTGATTTGGCAAGCAAACCTAGGGGTGAACTTGATCATCGTCACCCCCAATCCACTCACTTACCTTCTAATGCCTTTCGTCGAATTGGTTCGAAGGGTTTATTGCCGCGCCTTGAGGATCAATCCCCCCGATCGGTGAGGATTTCGCATCCATCAGACGTCACCACGATGGTGTGTTCCCACTGAGCAGAAAGACTGCCGTCCTTGGTGACGACGGTCCAGCGGTCTTTGAGGGTGCGACAGGCATTGCTTCCTGCGTTGAGGATGGGCTCAACGGCAAGGGTCATGCCTGGACGCAATTTGACGTTAGGAAGATCGTTCGTGCGGAAGTTAAACACTGATGGCTCTTCGTGGAGATTCCGTCCCACTCCATGGCCGGTGTAATCCTCCACCACACTGAATTGGTTGGCTTTGACGTGATCTTCGACTGCTCCAGCAATATCTAGAAGCGTGTTCCCGGCACGGATCTGGGAGAGTCCAGCCATGAGTGACTCCTGGGCGACCCGACTGAGCTTGCGGGCATCTTCAGAGACGTCACCAACGCAAACGGTGATGCAGCTATCTCCGTGGTAACCGTCGAAATAGGCCCCCGTATCCACTTTGAGTAGATCTCCAGCATGGATCACACGCTTGTTGCTGGGGATGCCGTGCACCACCTCGTTGTTGATGCTGGCGCAGATGCTGGCTGGGAAGCCGTGGTAACCCATAAAGCTTGGGGTTGCGCCCATCTCCCGGATGCGTCGCTCCGCATGGGCATCAAGGTCACCTGTGGTTTGGCCGGGCTCCACCAGTTCCATAATTTCGCGCAGAACTGTGGCGACGATGGAACTGGCTTTTGCCATGATCTTCAGCTCGCGAGCTGATTTGATTTCTACGCCACGTCGCTGCTGGATGCGGGGGCCGGTGGAGGTGACAGGGGAGACCTTTGTGGAGGCCAGGAGGTCAGCGAACAAATTCATCGTGTTTCGGCGTTTCTTGTTTCAGGCCGTTAAAGCAAGCCGCGTCAGCGGAAGCTCTACAGACAGTCTTCCTGTCACGCTATCAATTGCAATGGAGGGATCGACGGTGGCCCGCTTATTGGTTCGCGTACGCCAATGGCATCGCTGGATGGCGCCTCTTGTTGTGCTCCCTCTGCTGGTCACTGTCAGTACAGGCGTGACCTATCGATTGGCTAAGGACTGGGGAGGATTGAGTCGTGAGCAGGTCCACTGGTTGATGACCATCCACGAGGGTGAGTGGCTTGGGCCTGTCCTTGAGCCCATCGTGGTCCTTCTCAACGCGGTCGGGTTGTTATGGATGCTTGCGACTGGAGCCTGGCTCCTCTTGCAAAGCTTTCGAAGGCAGTGGATTGCGTCTCGGAAGGAGGCTGGGGGGTAAGGTGGTTGTTTGGCGTGTTACCAGGAGCTGGGATGGCGGTTGACCCGATAGAGACGTCTGTGGACGAAGCCACTGAGGCGACCAGCGGTGCAACTGCTGTTGCTGAAAAATCAACGTCGAAAAATTCGAAGAAGTTGAGTGCTGCTGCGCTGATTCAAGAATTCGAAGACGCTCAATTGAAGAGTGATCTTCCTGAGATTTACGTCGGTGACACCGTTCGTGTTGGTGTTCGCATCAGCGAGGGCAACAAAGACCGTGTTCAGCCCT
The DNA here is from genome assembly GCF_014279835.1 of Synechococcus sp. MVIR-18-1. Lineage (NCBI taxonomy): Bacteria > Bacillati > Cyanobacteriota > Cyanophyceae > Synechococcales > Synechococcaceae > Synechococcus > Synechococcus sp. MVIR-18-1. The sequence goes on from NZ_CP047942.1 coordinate 1,813,291, forward strand.
ATGAGGGCGTCGTAATCGCTAAGCGCCACGGGAGTCTCAACCAAACCATCACGGTGCGACGCATCTTCCAAGGAATTGGTGTAGAGCGGGTTTTCATGCTGCATAGCCCTCAAGTGGCTTCGGTCAAAATTGAGCGTCGCGGTAAAGTAAGGCGTGCGAAGCTCTTTTATCTGCGAGACCGGGTGGGCAAGGCCACTCGCGTGAAGCAGCGCTTCGATCGCTGAGGCTTTCGCTTCAACGAATTAATGCCATCGTTTTTCGATGGCTTAGGGGTTCATCGCCTTGCGCCGTTAGTTCAGTTGGTAGAACGCAGGTCTCCAAAACCTGATGTCGGGGGTTCAAGTCCTCCACGGCGCGTCCGATGACCCCTTACTTGCAGTTTTCTTGATTTCGAGCATGGAGTTAGATCTTCAACCTGGTGATGTGGTCAAAGTGCTCGAATCAGCCGCTCTCGGCTGGGTTCGTGCACGAGTGATTCGCGTCAAGTCCGGTGGACGAGTCGTTGTCCAAAGCGATCAAGGCCGTGAATTCACGGCTCGAGGTAATCAAGTGCGTTTGATTGAACCAGCTGGATTTAGTAGTCCCTAAGCCAATTGTTTCTGACCTGTTTTGGTTCTTAAGCCTCCCCAGACGGGGAGGCTTTTTTTGTCAACGCGTTCACGATCACTGAGGAAGGGTTCGATCTCGCAACGATGGGGTTGCGTGCATTCACCAAAACCATGGCCTTTTCAGGGCTACATCCCTGGTGGTTTGTCTTGAGCCTGGCCAGTGGAGAAGCGTCGTGCTGTTTCGATTAGACCAGTGAGCCTCAAGATCAAAGCTGAAAAGCTCAGGAAACATTGGTGTCTCCTCGAGTGTGTTGACGGAGGGCAGGGCGGCAGTTGATACTGACCAAGTCCGCGTGAGCGGCAAAGGTCACTCTTTGTGGGTAGTTCTCCCTCAACTGAGTCCAGCCTGGGACCGTAGTTCAATCGGTTAGAGCACCGCCCTGTCACGGCGGAAGTTGCGGGTTCGAATCCCGTCGGTCCCGTTTTCATTCCCCCGGCTTAGTGACGGTTCGCGTTCGTCTGGCCCCAAGCCCCACCGGCACGCTTCACATCGGAACGGCTCGTACGGCTGTTTTTAACTGGTTGTTTGCCCGTCACCAAGACGGCAAATTTTTGCTGAGAATTGAAGATACGGATAAGGAGCGCTCCAAGCCAGAGTTCACCCAAAACATTCTTGATGGTTTGCGTTGGCTTGGCCTGGACTGGGATGAGGAACCGGTCATTCAAAGCGAGCGGATCGAAGCCCATCGCCTTGCAATCAGCCAATTGCTCGCTCAAGGTCTTGCCTATCGCTGTTATGCCAGCGAGCAGGAATTGGATGCCATGCGTGAAGCCCAGAGGGCTTCAGGTAAGCCTCCCCGTTATGACAACCGTCATCGTCAACTCAGTGCTGAACAGGAAGAGGGCTATCGCGCTGAAGGGCGCGAGGCGGTGATTCGTTTTCGGATTGAGGACGAAGCCACCATCGCTTGGACCGACATGGTGCGTGGTCCGATGCAATGGCGTGGCGCCGACCTCGGTGGAGACATGGTGATCGCCAGACGTGCTCCTGCGAACACGATTGGTAACCCCCTTTACAACCTTGTTGTGGTGGTTGATGACGCCGCTATGGCCATCAGCCATGTCATTCGCGGTGAAGATCACATTTCTAATACGGCCAAACAACTGCTGCTTTACCAGGCTCTCCAGTTGAACTGCCCAAGTTTTGCTCATACGCCTTTGATCCTCAATCCAGAAGGACGCAAGCTCTCCAAGCGTGATGGCGTGACCTCCATTGGTGATTTTCAGGCGATGGGTTACACAGCAGAGGCCTTAGCCAATTACATGACCCTGCTTGGTTGGTCTGTCCCAGAGGGAATGGAGGAGCGGTTCACGCTCCGAGATGCAGCCGAGGTTTTTAGTTTTGATCGGGTGAATAAAGCCGGCGCCAAATTCGATTGGGACAAGCTCAACTGGCTGAATGCTCAGGTCTTACATGGTTGGTCTCCAGCTGAACTTCTCGCAGCACTGCAGCCTCGCTGGCAGCAACAAGGTTGGGTTGTCAACGATCCTCTTTGGGCTCACGACTTAGCCGTTTTGCTCGGGCCGTCGCTCACCTTGATCGAAGACGGAGTCACACAAGCTCGGCCGTTTTTTGAAGAACCTCCCTTGGAAGAGGACGGATTGAAGCAACTTGAGCAAGCAGGAGCTCGTCCTGCTCTTCAAGCTCTGCTGTCCGCTCTTGAACTGAATGCATGGGACGGCCTTGATCTGGAGCGCGCCCAAACCTTGCTCAAAGAGGCCGCCGCCGCCGCTGGTGTGAAGAAGGGCGTCTTGATGAAGAGTCTCAGGGCTGCCTTGCTCGGTGGCCTTCAGGGGCCAGACCTCATTACCACTTGGGCGTTACTGGCCAGACTCGGGAACGATCGGGAGCGCTTGCGTCGCTGCTTCTGATGAAACAGAAGCCGAGGATTCGGAGTCTTCTGGACTCTCGGCAATCAGCCCAAGAACGCGCGCCAAGGGTTGTGCTGTTAATCCTTGGATACCCACGGTCATCAAGATGGTGAGGAAGACCAACCCTTGCAGTCGCCCTGCACCCAAAATTCCAGCTTGCTCAAGGCGGATGGCAAACAATGAGGCCACGGCTGCTGTCACGATTCCTCGTGGGGCCAGCCAGGCCATGAATAATTTTTGACGCCAAACCAAGGGCAATCCGACTGTGGCCACACTCACGGCGACTGGACGGACCACAAACATGAGCAGCAGGACACAGCTCACACCACCCCATCCGAGTGGGCTGAGCTCAGCCCAGGACACGTCTGCTGCCAACAGAGGAAACAGCATGGTGATGGCGAGTGAAGCCAACTCTCGGATCAATTCATCGAGCTGACCGGCTTCTTCGGTTGAGCGACGACCGACTACGACGCCCGCTGCAACGGATGCCGGTAGCCCTGATTCTGGAAGGAGCCATTCGGCTATCCCAAACATGAGGAATAGTGCCCCAAGCGTCAGCTGTAGGCGCAATCCGACGGCTTGAGAAGGTGTCAGGCGGCGTAATCCTTCTGACAACAGCCAGCCAACTGTGACACCAATCAGCACGCCCCCTCCGAGGCGTGCAAGCAGGCCCTGCACCAACTCACGCCAGCCGTGTAGGTCGCCCAGCGCTAGTTCCAGAAGCAGCAGTGCCAACACAGCGCCGATGGGCTCGAGCAGCAGTCCTTCCGCTTCCAGCACATCGCCAAGGGGATGGGCCAAGCGAATTTGTTTCACGATCGGGGTCACCACGGTGGGCCCAGTGGCCAGCACGATGGCGCTAAACACGGCAGCTAAGGACCAGCTCAGGCCTGCGAGCCAATGTGCCGCCAGGATTCCCGCACCGAGAGAAATAAAGATTCTCAGGACTGAGATGCGCAGCACGGTGGCTTTGATCGTGTCTCCTGGCAGGCGAAGGTTGAGACCTCCGTCAAATAACACCAAGCTCACCAATAGGCCAACGATGGTTTGCAGTCCTTGTCCAAGATCGAGAGGTTCAACGAGCCCTAGGCCAGAGCGCCCGATCAGCAATCCTGAAAGCAGCAGCAAAACCACGCCAGGAAGATTGGATAAAGCAGCTAGCAGTCGCGCCCCTGCACCCGCAAAGACAGTGATGCCCCAAAGCAGCCCTAAGCGCTCAGGCGTCATCGATCAAGGCGTATTGCGGTTCAACCCGCATTCCGATGACGGCATCCGGACGCACAACCAGAAATTCGCCGTCTAGATCACTGAGGGGAACATTGACAAAAGCCCCTTCAGCACTGGCATTGACCAGGCCTTGATACCAATCCTGGAATTGCTCAAGGGATGTGAAATGCACCACTTCGCTCTGCCCCCCAGACAGGTGAAGGGAGATCCGATACCGGCGCGGAGTGCGGTTCATCTAGGAACCGTACTGCCCAGGCAACTCTCTGCACCTCACTTGGAAGATAGAGAGGGTGACGGGGGTAGCCCGCTTTGGTCAATCCAGTCACAAAGGGGGGTGGAAGCACTCCTCGTTGATCGCTGACGTCGTTCAACATGTTCAACACGGCCTCATCCCTTTGCCTAAAACCGCCGCCAACCCCCCATCCCAGCCAGAGATCCCATGTGGGATGTTGAGCCCACTGTTGGAACCAGCTGCGCAAGGTCTGATCATTGTCAGCGCCAATGGGCTCTGCGCACCTGCATAGAAGGGAGGGGGATGGGGAGATGCGGGCAAACAGATTGAGGACCACGAGATGGTGATACCCCCAGTGGTGTGCAAATCCTTGAAGCCGTCTCAGGGTGGGGTCGTCTCGACGTCCATCGGCGCGTGACGGATTCAGACCAATGAACAGCAGCAACCGTCTCTGTCCCGCGCTTGGTTCACGGGATGGAATGGGCCGATGCAACAACCAGCGGTAGGCACCGCAAGAACTCAGTGTTGCTTCAGCTTGCCAAGAGTTCAAGGGCAGCCTCGAGGATCCTTCCACTCGCCTGGCCATCGCCAAAGGGATTCACGGCTTTTGCCATGGCGTTATAGGCCTCGCTGTTCTCTAATAACAGGGATGCTTCACGGTGAATCGTTGTTGGGTCAGTCCCCACCAATCGGGCTGTTCCAGCTTCAACGGCTTCGGGGCGTTCCGTGGTTTCACGGAGAACAAGAACCGGTTTCCCGAGAGCTGGTGCTTCCTCTTGCAACCCACCGGAGTCAGTGAGTAGAAGAGTGCAGCCTTTCATGGCTGCGACCAAGCGGTCGTAATCCAGTGGCTCGGTCAGCACTACACGTGGATGGTCCCCCAGTAATTCCTGGAGGGGCTCACGCACGGTTGGGTTGCGATGCAAGGGCAACAGCAACACGGTGTCGGGATGGCTATCGAGGACACGCAGCATTCCATCCGCAATGTTCTTGAGGCGTTCACCCCAATTCTCGCGGCGGTGAACGGTGGCCAAAATCACCCTTTGCGCGTCCCAATCGATGCTTAAGTCGCTCAAGGTTGGAGCGCGTTCAGACATGCGCAACAGGGCATCGATCACGGTGTTGCCCGTGAGCAGCACGCGCCCAACAACCCCAGATGCTTGAAGGTTTGCTTCTGATTGCTTAGTGGGAGCAAAGTGAAGATGGGCAATTTGCGAGATCAAGCGACGGTTGGCTTCCTCAGGGAAAGGATCAAGAAGATTGTCCGTACGCAGTCCGGCCTCGACGTGACCAACAGGGATTTGTTCGTAGAAGGCGGAGAGAGCAGCAGCAAAGGCCGTGGTTGTGTCTCCTTGAACCAGTACGAGATTTGGAGGAAATGCTTGAAAGTCATCACGCAAGCCCTGCAGCGCCGCACAGGTCACATGTGTGAGGGTTTGCCGTGGCGTCATCAGATTGAGATCCAGATCAGCGCTCAGGCCAAACAAATCCATGACTTGAGACACCATCTCCCTGTGCTGACCTGTCAGTACGACTCGGGTTTCGAGAGACTTGCAGGCCCGGAATTCTTGGATCACAGGCGCCAATTTGATGGCTTCAGGCCTCGTGCCCAAGACAATTGTCACGCGTGGCAGGCGAGCCATAACCATCAAGATTGTGAGTCAATCCTACGAGTGCTTCCCCCGGGAAGACTTGGCATCAACTTGCCAGATCGTGCAGCATCGCGATGCTGCACGTCGCGGACACCATCAGCATGAGTCAGCCCGTATTTCCTCCTGGTCTCCCAGCGCGGCCAACGTTCACACCATCTCAATCTCCTTCTCCAGCTTCAGAGTCATTGGCTTCACAAGCCCCGTCTTTAGAGCAGATCGTTCGTGTCGCTCACGAACAGGGGCATTCCGACGTTCATCTTGGAATCGGGGAGAGTCCAAGATTTCGAGCTCGAGGTGAGATTATTTGCTCCGATTGGCCTCCCACCGAACCCGGTGAGTTTCAGGACTGGCTTGGAGAATTACTGACTCCCCAACAGATCGACCACTTCAGACAGTGCAAAGAGTTCGATGGGGCTCATGCCTTTTCTTTTGTGAGGGTACGCATCAATTTGTTTGATGCTTTACAGGGTGCGGCGATGGTGTTGCGGCTCATTCCTCAAAAGATCCTGTCACTGAATGATCTAAAGCTGCCACCTGTGCTGCAAGATCTTTGTGCATATCCCAAAGGCTTGCTGCTTGTAACTGGCCCAACCGGTTCAGGTAAAAGCACTACGTTGGCAGCGATGATTGATTGGATTAACAACAATCAGAGTAGGCATATCCTTACCATTGAGGATCCCATCGAATTCGTGCATCAAAGCCGGCAATCTTTAATCCGACAGCGTGAGGTGGGGCGTCATACGCTCCAGTTTCATCATGCTTTGAGAGCAGCGCTGCGTGAAGATCCTGATGTGATTTTGGTTGGTGAAATACGTGACAAAGAAACGCTCAGTACCGCCATGGAAGCAGCTCAGACTGGACATCTTGTGTTTGGAACTTTGCATACAAACTCTGCGGTTAAAACCGTTGAACGTGTCCTTGGGATGTACCAACCTGAGGAGCAGGAAAGTATCCGTCTATCTTTGGCAGAATCACTGATGGGAATTATTTCACAAGGATTAATTCAAAGTCATGGCGGAAAACGTGCCGCCTATCATGACCTAATGATTAATACTGATGCCTGCAAGGATTACATTAAGAAAGGGGCGCTAGATGATGTCGAAGACATCATGCAGAGAAGCGAGTTTGATGGAATGATGACTGCCAACCAGTCATTGCAGCGTTTAGTTGAATCTGGGCAAGTCGAAGCTGAAAAGGCCATCGCCGTCAGTCCTCGTCCTAATGAACTGACTCAGGCGTTAAGAGGTAGGAGTTAAGAGTATTCAGGCTGCGCTGTTAAACATCCGGACAATTAAGAGTGTTGCCATGCCGATGGATAGTCCGAGCATGGCGAGGCGTCCATTCCAAATTTCAGCTTGAGGAGTAAATCCTCGCTTCCAAGCATTTAATTCGATGGGATCGATGGGCTCTGACGCAACTTTTGCTTGGAGATCGGTTTTCGGAGCCATCGGTGAGATCTCGGGGGACGTCACCTTAAGAGAATAATTTTAAAAGGGGGGCTTTGAGCCATAAAGGCTTAATGCTTGCTCTAATGGCCACCGCGCTGCGACTCCGAGCTCTAGAGAGCTGGGTTGAACGCCGTTAGAGAGTCGACGCAATGCCGCTACGGCAACCATTGCTGCGTTGTCTGTGCAATAGGCCAATGGGGCGATGTGCACGGACACCCCTTTTGATTGACCAACAGCTTGCATTTGGGAACGCAGGCGATGGTTGGCGGCAACGCCCCCGACCATCACTAAGTGATCAATCCCCTGCTCCTGGCAGCAGCGCAGGCTTCGCTCAACCAACACATCGGCCACGATCTGTTCAAAGCTGGCCGCGAGATCAGCAAGAGGAAGATCCTCCGACTCACGCCTTAACGCTTCCACGTGTCGAAGCACCGCAGTTTTCAGCCCACTGAATGAAAAGTCATAGGGGTAGAAGCCTCCTCCTGGTTTGGAAACGCGTCCTTTTGGTAACCGAAACCGTTTGGCATCACCCTCGACGGCAATGGCCTGAATCGCAGGACCGCCGGGGTAGCCCAGGCCCATGAGTCGAGCCACTTTGTCGAAAGCTTCGCCGGCCGCATCGTCATGGCTGCGTCCTAGGCGTTCCATTGCTCCAACTTCATCCACCCGAATGAGTTCGGTGTGCCCGCCACTCACGAGAAGCACCAGATAGGGCGCATGTGGTGGGTGATCTGCCAAGAACACGGATGCCAGGTGTGCCTCGAGATGGTGCACGGCGAGAAAAGGTTTCTGATGGAGGGCGGCCAATGTTCGCCCTGTGATGGAGCCCACCATGAGGGCTCCCACCAGGCCAGGTGCCACGGTCGCCGCGATGGCATCGAGGTCGGCAGCAACGAGACCGGCGTCTTTTAAAGCGTGTTCTACGAGGTTTGGGAGCGCTTCCACATGCCGGCGCGAGGCAATCTCAGGAACGACCCCACCCCATTGCGCATGTTCTTCCACCTGGGAGGCGATGCCATGGGACAACACCGTGAGCTGGTCGCCCTCCTGACGGAGCACCGCCGCGGCTGACTCGTCACAACTTGTTTCGAGGGCAAGCACTGTGGGCATGAAGATGGAGGGGGCTCCCCTACTGTCCGTTTGTGACATCCTGCCGCTTTAGGGCAGGCTCAACAGGAACCGTTCCGATGCGTCGTCTCTTCGCTCTTGCGCTCTCGGCCCTGCTGGTGTTCGGCTTTGCACCCGTCGCCAAGGCTGATGTAGCGGGTTTGACACCCTGCGCCGAAAGTGCCCGTTTTCAGCAGCGTGCAAGCGCTGCCGCCACACCTCAAGCTAAGGCTCGTTTCGAGATGTATAGCGAAGCCGTTTGCGGTGAAGATGGCTTGCCTCATTTGATCGTGGATGGCCGTTGGAGCCATGCCGGTGACTTCGTCCTTCCAGGCCTGATGTTCCTCTACATCACTGGCTGCATTGGCTGGGCAGGTCGTGAGTATCTCAAAGGCACTCGCGGTACCAAGGAGCAGTACATGAAAGAGATTCAAATCGATGTCTCTCTTGCCTTCAAGTCCTTGTTGGCATCCGCCACTTGGCCTATCGCTGCTTTTGGTGAGCTTACGAGCGGCAAATTGCTTGAAAGCGATGACAAGGTGACCATCTCTCCTCGCTGAACTCGCACCACGACGTCCTTATCTTTCTCACGATGAAGAAATTTCTTACTACTGCACCAGTCGTTGCCGCGATTTGGTTCACTCTCACCGCCGGAATCTTGATCGAGTGGAATCGTTTTTTCCCTGATCTCCTCTTCCACCCCATGGGCTGATCGTTCAGTTCATAAAGTGATCAAAAGGGGCCGAAAGGCCCCTTTTTTAGTTAAGAGATGGTCAGGTTCATCTGCTTTTCTAAAGCGACTAAAGCTGTTTCAAGATCGTCGTTGACGATTACAGCATCAAATTCTGTTTGTGCTGCTAACTCTTCTTGTGCTCGCTTAAGACGACGCTGGATCGCCTCTTCTGCTTCGGTTCCGCGGCCGCGAATTCGTTTCTCAAGCTCTTCAACGCTTGGTGGTGCAAGAAAAATTTGGATTGCTTCCGGCAAACTGTTTCTCACCTGCCTTGCCCCCTCTAATTCAATTTCAAGCAGCACGGGAATTCCATTGGCTAGGCGTTCGCTGACGGGTTGTCGAGGTGTGCCGTAGCAGTTTCCAGCGAATTCAGCCCACTCCAGCAAACCGCCGCTTTGAACGAGTTCGTTAAACCGATCTTTGGAGTGAAAAAAATAGTGAATTCCATCGATTTCTCCACTGCGCGGAGCGCGCGTAGTGGCCGACACGGAGAGCCATATCTCTGGATGACGTTCTCTTAGGCGAGCGACCAAGGTGCCCTTACCGACGCCGCTTGGGCCGGTGAGCACCGTGGGCCTGGCGATTGATCGATCAGGAGCCATACGTTGCTTGAGACTGCATCGCAGGGTAGGAAGGCTTCCTGTTCAGCCTGCTTCTCAGGCAAGTCATGGCCAGCCAAAGTCCGCAAGTGATGGATCTCACCAGCCTGAGGGCTGTGCTGGCGGATTTACGTGCCCGATTGCTGCCCAGCCGGTTTGAGAAAGCTCAACAGCCCGATCCTCAGACGCTTCAGCTCGGATTTCGCACCCTGCGAGGAATGATTTGGTTGGAACTGAGCTGGAAAGCAGAAGTTCCCCGACTGGTTGAAATCTCCGCGCCACCGAAGCAGGGTGCAGGAAGCACGCTGGCGCAACAGATTCAGCATGGACTCCGCCAACTCGCGCTGACAGAGCTGTGTCAGGAAGGGTTTGAACGGGTCGTGCACTTTCAGTTGGCACCTCGACCTGGACAGGCTCCCCAGCGCACCTTGGTGCTCGAACTCATGGGGCGTCACAGCAATTTGTTGTTGCTGGATGACCGGCAACGCATCACTGCGATCGCACGCCAGGTCCGCACGCACCAGTCGAGAGTGAGGCCGATTGGCACGGGTGATCTCTACAGCTCTCCTCCGGCCCTTCAAGGCATTGCTCCTCGGCTGGATGAGCCTGAGCAGCGCTGGAGAGAGCGCTTGGAACTGTTGCCGTTAAGCCTGGAAAAGGCGATGCGCAGTGCCTACCAGGGCATCAGTCCGGTGTTGGCGAGATATCTGGCTGACGAGCATGAAGACGCTGCCAGAGCGCGATTGGCGACCAGCGTTCATGAGCTGAGCGAGCAGGAGTGGCAGGTGTTGCGACAGCGTTGGCAGTGCTGGTTGCAGGCGCTTGAAACCGACAGCTTTGCTCTGCAATTTGATGGGCCCAATTCCTATCGCGTATGGAAGCCTGCGTCAGCAGCGAGGTCTGAAGGGGAGTTGTTGGCCGATCTTGCAAAACAGGGGCAGCCCCTCAGCCTGCGTTTGGGCGAGTACTACGCCACCGTTCTTCAACGTCAGGAGTTGAATCGTGCCACTCAGGATTTGCAAAAGCAGCTCAAGCAGTTAAGGACCCGTGAGGAGGCCCTGTTAGCCGACCAGAGAGCTGGCTTGGAGGAGACGGGCGGTGCCGATGACTTGCAACAACAGGGTGATGCGTTGTTGTGTCAGGTGAGTCCGAATCGGGAGACCATCGATCGCGCCCAGAAGCTATACGGCAGAGCGCGAAAACTTAGACGGGCTATCCCGGCGTTGGAAGAACGGCTGCAGCATCACCAAAGCCGGCTGGTGTTACTCGAGGGCAGTGAAAGCTTTCTCGAAGAGCTGATTGGTGCTGATTGGGATGGGATGGAGGCGCGTACAAAAAGCCTTTTAGACCTGCGAGAAGAGTTGGATGATCTGTTGGCTCCAAAACGGCTTCGCCGCCGCCGTCGTCAGGGATCGCGTCGCGTGGACCCTCAGCCCCTCGAGATCCGAAGCCCGGCGGGATTATTGATCCAAGTGGGCCGAAATCATCGTCAAAACGACTGGATCAGTCTTCGGCGGGCACGACCTGGTGACCTTTGGTTTCATGCCCAGGAATGTCCAGGAAGTCACGTGGTGTTGAAGGCATCGGCGGGCTTTGCAGATGACGACGACGTCACCCTTGCGGCTGACATGGCTGCATGGTTTAGCCGCGCGCGTGGAAATCGCCGGGTTGCTGTGGTCAGAGCCCCTGTGGAGCATCTCCAACGCATTGCTGGTGCAGCGCTTGGGACGGTGCAACACAAAGAGGGTGAGGTTGTCTGGGCCGAGCCAGATCGAGCAAGACAGCGACTGATCGCCGGCAAGCTCTTAGCCTGAGTTGACTTATTAGCAGTCGGACTGATCCCTCCCGAGCCGAACGAGAAAACAGTGCTTCCCGCCCCCGAGCCGATTCGGGTGACCCTCCAACCTGAGCAGCTTCCACCCAACGATGTGGAAATGTCTTTGGTGGATCACCTGGAGGAGCTTCGTCAGCGTGTTTTTCGCAGCCTGATTGCGATTGTGCTCGGTGCTTTGGCATGCCTTCTCGCCGTGAAACCCCTGGTGAGGCTCTTGGAGGAACCAGCGGGATCGATTCGATTTCTTCAGTTGGCGCCTGGAGAATTCCTGTTCGTTTCGTTCAAGGTTGCCGGTTACGCAGGGCTCACCTTGGCGATTCCTTACGTTTTGTATCAAGGCTTGGCCTTCGTTTTGCCCGGTCTCACGCGGAATGAGCGTCGTCTCATCGCTCCCGCTGTGGCGGGTTCAGCAGTGCTGTTTTTCGCAGGAATTGCTTTTTCTTGGTGGGCACTCATCCCTGCGGCCCTTGGTTTCTTGGTGAGCTATGGGGCTGATGTGGTGGAGCCGATTTGGTCGATCGAGCGCTACCTCGATTTTGTGCTTCTGCTGATGCTCTCCACAGGACTGGCGTTTCAGTTGCCCGTTCTGCAGTTGTTGCTTGGGTTGTTTGGGTTGGTCCGTTGGAAGCGGATGCTCTCGGCCTGGCGTTGGGTCGTATTGATTGCTGCGCTGGCAGGCGCCGTGCTGACCCCATCCACTGATCCGATCACGATGTCGTTGCTAGCCGGTGCGATTTCAGGCTTGTTTTTTGTTGGCGTTGCTCTCGTTGCGGCCGTTGAACGGTTCAGACCAGAAACTCCTCCAGGCGCCCCTCCCCCTGCAGCTGCAGGCTGAGGGCTTTCCCGAGTCGGGGACGGTCTCGCGTGTCGGTTAACCACGAACGCACGGCGCCTGCTTGACCTAGCCGATTCACCACGTCCAAGACTTGGGCTAGATGGGTGCGGTACTCCTCCTCGTTTAAAGGAAAGGATTGCTGCTCCAGATAGGCCCACATCACCTGGAGATACATCCGCTTGCGCCTTACAACGAGTTGCATGTCGTAGCTGGCTTGCCAGCGCTCCCGCAGCAGATCGATCACCTCATCGACTGTCAATGGAGGGATGGATTGTTCGATGGGTGGGTCTACAAGCACGGAAACGGCTGAGTGGATCATGTAAAAGTCCAGTCGTCGCAAAGCTTGACGGGACCTTTACCCTCCATAATGGACCTCATTAAGTGTCGATTGAGCGTCAGCTATGACTCAGATCCCAGCCAGTGATGTGCCCGGTATGGGCCGTAGGCAGTTCATGAATCTGCTGACCTTCGGATCCGTCACAGGCGTGGCCCTGGGTGCGCTTTATCCGGTGGCGAATTACTTCATCCCGCCCAGAGCTGCCGGGGGTGGTGGTGGAACCACTGCCAAAGACGAGCTCGGTAATGCCGTTACGGCTAGCGGTTGGTTGAGTAGCCACGGAGAGGGTGATCGCAGTCTTGTCCAAGGCTTGAAAGGTGATCCCACCTACTTGATTGTTGAAGGCTCTGACGCGATTGGGAGCTACGGCATTAATGCCATTTGCACTCACCTGGGATGTGTCGTGCCCTGGAACAGTGGTGCTAACAAATTCATGTGCCCTTGCCACGGCAGTCAGTACGACGCCACAGGCAAGGTGGTTCGCGGCCCCGCACCTCTGTCTTTGGCGTTGGCCAATGTCAGCGTTGACAACGACAACGTGTTTGTCAGCCAATGGACTGAAACCGATTTCCGGACGGGCGAAAAGCCCTGGTGGTCCTGATCAGCCCCTCCTTTTTGCTGTCTCTCCCCTACCTCGCTTTCCCATGCGTCGCCTGCTCTCTTCCACTTTTGCCGCACTGATCGTCGGCCTTGCTGTCTTCAGTGCACCCGCTGCAAGTTGGGCCTATCCCTTCTGGGCACAACAAAATTACGATTCTCCCCGAGAGGCCACTGGCAAGATCGTTTGTGCGAACTGCCACCTGGCCCAAAAGCTCACTCAGGCAGAAGTTCCCCAGTCCGTGCTGCCTGACAGCGTCTTCAAGGCAGTTGTCAAGATCCCTTACGACACCGGCGTTCAAGAACTCGGTGCTGATGGCAGTCAGGTCCCCCTCCAAGTGGGGGCTGTTGTGATGCTTCCTGATGGTTTCACGCTGGCTCCTCAGGATCGCTGGACCGATGAGATCAAGGAAGAAACAGAGGGTGTTTATTTCAGCGAGTACAGCGATGACCAACCCAACATCATTTTGGTTGGTCCGATTCCTGGTGACGAGCATCAGGAGATTGTCTTCCCAGTGCTGGCCCCTGATCCTGCAACCGATAGCAGCATCAGTTTTGGTAAGTACTCCATCCACGTTGGTGGCAACCGCGGCCGCGGCCAGGTGTACCCAACCGGTGAAAAGAGCAACAACACCGTCTATACGGCGCCGGCCTCAGGCTCGGTTAGTTCCATTGAGCCTGGTGACAATGGGGCAAGCCTGGTCACCGTGACGTCTGCTGATGGTTCTGAAATCACAGAGACCGTTCCAGTGGGCCCCGCCCTTCTGGTCTCTGTTGGCGATGTCGTTGAAGCTGGTGCTCCAATCACTGACGATCCCAATGTTGGTGGATTCGGTCAGCTTGATACAGAAGTCGTTCTGCAAAATCCTGTTCGCATCTACGGCATGCTTGCGTTCTTCGCAGCAGTTGCTTTGGCTCAGATCATGCTGGTTCTGAAAAAGAGGCAGATTGAGAAGGTTCAAGCTGCAGAAGGCGTCTGATCGAGGTGATCATTCCCGCTGTATTTACATCACCTGGGCCCGTGCTTTTTCAGCTCGGGCCTATTACTTTGCGCTGGTACGGGCTGCTTATTGCACTTGCCGTGCTCATTGGCCTCAATTTATCGAGTTGGTTGGCTAAGCAAAGAAATCTCGAATCGGGATTGATTAGCGATCTTCTCCCCATTCTTGTGTTGGCTGCCATTATCGGCGCGCGTCTCTACTACGTGGCCTTTGAATGGCGCTCCTATCAAAACTCCTGGTGGGATGTATTTGCGATTTGGCAAGGGGGAATTGCGATCCATGGTGCATTGATCGGGGGCACGATCGCTGTGATTTTGTTCTGTCGTTGGCGGAGAGTCCCCTTTTGGGATCTGCTCGATGTTTTGGTTCCATCCGTGATTCTTGGCCAAACAATCGGTCGCTGGGGAAATTTTTTCAATTCAGAAGCTTTTGGGGTTCCCACCCAATTGCCTTGGAAATTATTCATTCCTTATTCAAGCCGTCCTCAGATATTCGCTGATTCAGAATTCTTTCATCCCACATTCCTTTATGAATCGATTTGGAATTTGGTGGTCTTTATGTTGTTGATAACGTTGTTTCGATTGGGGCGTAGCGGGCGACTTTCCCTCCCGTCGGGAGCTCTAAGTTGCTTTTATCTGCTCTCTTACAGCCTTGGTCGTATCTGGATTGAGGGTCTGCGCATTGACCCGCTTTGTTTAGGTGGTGTTCCCCCATTTTGTGACGGTGGTTTGAGGATTGCTCAGTTGATGAGCCTCTCGTTGCTGCTGCTTGCGGGCTTTGGTTTGTTTTGGCTATACGGGAAACGAAAGTCTTTGCCTGATCCAGGCTTACGCACCCCAGGTACTTCATGACCACAGTGTCGATCGTCGGTGCAGGGCCCGGAGCTCCTGATCTTTTAACGCGACGTGCTGAGAACCGGTTGCAGTCTGCTCAGGTTTTGATTTGGACAGACTCCTTGGTTTCGCCTCAGATTGCGGCTCTAGCTCCTGATCACTGCGAAACGATCCGAAGCAGCACGCTCACGCTTGAGGATGTGCTCCCACTGATGATTGATCGTGCCAAAAAAGGCCTGCAGGTTGTTCGTCTTCATGACGGTGATCCCTGCCTGTATGGAGCGCTTTCAGAGCAAATTTGTGGCTTAAACGATGCTGGGATCTCTGTCGATGTGGTTCCAGGAATCAGCGCTTATCAGGCAACCGCTTCAGCTTTAGGGGCTGAACTCACGATTCCTGGGCTCGTTCAGACCATTGTTTTAGGGAGGGCTGGTGGCCGCACTGGGGTTCCGGAAACGGAGAGTTTGGAGAATCTTGCTCGCCTCAAGGCATCGCTCTGCCTCTACCTCAGTGCTCGCCATGTTGAGGAGGTACAAGCAACATTGTTGAAGCATTATTCGCCTGATACACCGGTTGCGATCGGTCACCGTGTGAGTTGGCCCGATGAATGGCTGCAAGTCGTCCCGCTGGAGCGCATGGCGGCGATCTCTCGAGAGCGAAATCTGATCCGGACCACGCTTTATGTCGTAAGTCCAGCGTTGAAGGCAGGTCGCCAGCGCTCAAAGCTTTACTCGCCAGACCACGATCACCTATTCCGCCCTAGTCATTAAGTATCAGGCTTCCCCGTTGTGGTTTAAGATTTGCATTCGGGGCGATTAGCACAGTGGTAGCGCACTTCCTTCACACGGAAGGGGTCACTGGTTCGAATCCAGTATCGCCCATTTTATTCTCTTGATTTCAAATTTACTTCGTTTATTGACGATGTGAAAATTTGATTTCTCTGACAGTTTGGCGAAACGCAACTAAAATTTCTTATCGGTAAATGCATGGAATGTCTGAAGTTAGGGACGCTATCGATCATTCAGACTCCCGTCAGGACGACCTCGCTTCACTTGGCCGAGTCTTAAGGGAAGAGCGGGAAAGGCAAGGGATGACTTGCCAAGCTTTTGCTGATTCGCTCCATATGGGGAAAGAGCAGCTTGCAGCGTTAGAAAATGGAGATCGGGACAACCTGCCAGAACCCGTTTTTATTTGCGCGATGCTGCGAAGAGTCGCGCAGAAATTGGGATTGGATCCCGCTCCATTGGTTCAACAATTCCAATCTCAGCTTCCTGAGATGAAGGGGGCGCCTGCAAAGCGTGTGAGTCGCGAGCGCTCCGGTTTTTCAGATCCAGCGCAAGGCAAGCAGGACTCCCAACCGAAGGGTCGCTGGATCAGCAGTGCAGCTGTGCTTTTGCTTCTTGTTGGAGTGACAGCGGTTAGCGCCATTGCATTTCGTGGCAACCGTCAGCAACAAGCAGCCGTGAGCACCGTGGCTGCGCAGGACCAACCTGTGCCTCAGCCCTCTCCAGCCAGAGACAACAATTCAGACATCAACGTTCCTGTTGATGGTGACAACAAGAGTTCAGGAGCGATTGTGCTTGTCAGTTCAAAACCGAGCTGGGTTTCTGTCCGCAATCGAAGCGGGGAGGTGATCTTTGAGGGCACTCTGAATGAACCGAAACGGTTTGAGGGCGAGCAGGGTCTAGAAGTCTTCGCGGGACGACCTGATTTGGTCCGATTTAGTTACGGGGATGACTCTCCTCGTGTCTTGGGCAGCATCGATCAGTTGCGTTGGTACCCCCTCACTCCTGAACCTTGAGCTTGAGATTTAAACCGGTGACCTCCTTGAGAATGGGGGCACAGCTTTCCATGCTCCACTGCTCGAGACTCAAATCCTGATCAGCCTGTTCTCCGACTAATTCCAGGACAAGATCTTCGTTTTTGACTTTGACCAGCAAGCTTTTGATCACCGGCTCTGGACGTCGATCGAGGGCAACCGCCAATCTGAGCAACAAGGCCATCTCTGAGACCGTGCGTCGATGATCACGGCTTTGAAGCGCTTGCCAAGACTCATGCCTTTTTTTGGGAAGGCTGCGGCGGTGATAGCGCGCGATGGCAGCCACCATCAAATGTTCCGCTTCTGAATAGCCCAGAAGCTCGCCATGGCGAATCAGATACCAGGAGTGCTTGTGATATGCGCTGAGATTGATGTGTTGGCCGCAGGCGTGAAGCATTGCTGCAGCCCATAGCAAGTCACGGCCTGAGCCATCATCACGATGCAGATGGTGTTTGGTGGAGTCATAAAGAGTGAGTGCATGGGAGGCCACACGCTCGGCTCGTTGTTGATTGACGGCAAAACGCTGCACCTGATGGATCACGGTGCGCTGTCGAATGCTGCTTTGAAAGCTGAAACGGTCTTCTAGTAGGCCCTGACGCAACATCCAATCAACGATGAGGCCTTCGCGGAGGGCTCGTTCACTCAGAACCAGCTCATTCACTCCCAACATCTGCATGCTGGTTTGCAGAATTAAGGCACCTGGAACAATGATCTCCGCGCGCCGATCATTGATGGGTGCCAGCGCTTTGCGTTGCTCCGGTGTCATCACCACCAAGCGATCCACAACCTTGTCGAGGCGTTGTTTGCTGACTCGATAGCCATGAAGCTTCAGCGGTGGGCGATTTTCCTCGCTGGCGGCCAGGGCTCCTATGGCCATCGCGGTGCCACTGGTGGCCACCATGACTGGGGTTTCTTCTGGGGTGATCCGTCTCAACACTTTGTTGACCGCAGGCTCTAATGAGCCTTGGATGAAGGCTTGAAGAAAGGTCCGACGCTGCGGGGGCATCGGGTCAGCTTCAACAAAATCCCGCTGGAGTCGCACCGCGCCAACCCTTGTGCTGGTAAGTGCTCGAGCATCACGACCATCCGCAAGGATCAACTCTGTGGATCCGCCGCCGATGTCCAGCACAAGATGCGGACAGTCTCCAAAAGGCATGCCTGAGAGCACGCCTAGGTAGATCAAACGAGCTTCTTCTGGTCCACTGACAAGATCAACTTCGAGATCAAACTGATTCTGAATTTCTTGTAAAAAGTCTCGACCATTCGGGGCTTCACGCACCGCGCTGGTGGCTGCGGTCACGATCTGTTCAACCTGATGACTTAGAGCGAGCTCGCGAAAACGACGCAACGCTTCGAGCCCGCGTTCTATGGCGGCCGCTGAGAGGTTGCCGGTCTCGGGATCTCTTTCACCTAGCCGAGTGGTTGACTTCTCAGCTAATTCGATGCTGAAGGTTCGTAGCTCAGGATCAACAGAGGCCACCAGAAGGTGGGTGGAATTGGTGCCGATATCAATCGCGGCAATCTTTCGCAAGGCTCGACCCTTTTGAACGCTCGGCCCTGCTGTCACTTGAAGCACCGTGCTGAAAGCCCATCCACTTTGCCCTAAACAGACAGCAAGAACCTCTGCTTAAGGTTCAACAACTGGAGTTCTTTTTGTCAGTCAGCTCCGCCAAGCGCATGTTGTTTTCTCAAACCCTGGCTCCATGGGTTGCCCTGTTGCGTTGGAACAAACCCAGCGGAAGACTGATTTTGCTGATTCCAGCAGGCTGGAGTCTCTGGCTTACTCCGAATGCACCGCCCTCAGCAACCCTCGTGGTGATGATCGTGCTTGGCGGCCTGGCGGTGAGTGGGGCTGGCTGTATTGCCAATGACTTATGGGATCGGCGCATCGATCGCAATGTGGAACGCACGAAGCAGCGTCCACTTGCGCAAGGAAGTTTGCGTGTTGGACAGGCCGTCGTTGCTTTGATCGTGCTGCTGATCATCAGTTTGATCGTGGTGCTGAGCTTGCCGAATTCCGTGCGCAACCTCTGCCTATTGCTGGCTTGTCTCGCCCTGCCGCCGATCTTGATCTATCCGTCCGCTAAGCGATGGTTTGCCTACCCCCAAGCGGTCTTGGCCTTGTGTTGGGGTTTCGCGGTGTTGATTCCTTGGGCCGCTCAAACCGGAGCTCTTAATGGGGGTTGGCCCTTGGCCGGTTGTTGGCTTGCCACCCTGCTTTGGACGTTTTCTTTTGACACGGTGTACGCGATGGCGGATCGTCCGGATGATGCCCGGATGGCTCTAAACAGCAGCGCACTGAGTCTTGGCTCGTCCGCATTGCGCGTGGTGGCTGTCACCTATGCGCTCTCGATGCTGGCCCTTGCTGTTGCCGCCTCCTTTGCAGGAATCGGAGTCATTTTCTGGCCGTTCTGGTTGGTGGTGGCCTTCGGGATGCAGCGTGCAACCCGAGCGCTCAAAAGCGTTCAGCAGCAGCCCATGTCGGCGTATGGCGTTCATTTCAGTCACCAGGTGCGCTTGGGCGCACTGTTGTTGTTGGGTTTCGTTCTCGGGCGGCTGGGTTGATGCACCACACCGAGCGGTCTGAGTGGTTGCTATCCCCTCTTCAGAGGGGTGATGAGGTGGCTGTCGTGGCCACCAGCTCTGCACTTGACAACACAGACAACCTTTTGCGAGGGATCTCGATCCTGGACAGCTGGGGATTGCGAATCCGTCCGGATGTGATCAGCCAAAGGCGCTGGGGCTATCTGGCCGGACGGGATGACGAACGTCGGAGTGATTTTCAAGCGGTTCCCAATGCACCCCTCTTGGCTTGCGCTCGCGGTGGTTGGGGCGCTGCCAGGCTGTTGGAACGCCCCTTCGTTTGGCAGCAAGGATGGTTGCTGGGCTTCTCAGATGTGACCGCCCTGCTCTGCGCTCGCATGGCAGCAGGTGTAAGCGGTGGGGTCCATGGGCCCTTAATTACGACCCTCGCCGATGAACCCGAGTGGAGCCAGCGGCGTCTGCATGATCTGCTCTTTGGCCATCCTCTGCCGGATCTTCAAGGGGTGTCTTGGCGGGGAGGCGTAGCGGTTGGCCCGTTGTTAACGCTGAATTTAACGGTGGCTTCCCATTTGATCGGGACTCCTTTCCTGCCGGATCTGAGTGGAGTTGTGTTGGTTATCGAAGACATCGGCGAAGCTCCCTATCGGATTGATCGCATGCTCACGCAGTGGCGATTAGCCGGACTGCTGCAATCGCTTGCCGGTCTTGGCTTCGGTCGATTCCTGGGCTGCGATCACGAGTCGGACTCGGGTGGTTTCAGCTTGGAGGAGGTGTTGCGAGAGCGCACTGCAGACTTGGAAATCCCGGTAGTGGCCAATCTGCTTGTGGGGCACGGCCCGGGGGGGAATGCAGCGTTGCCGGTTGGTGCGATCGCGACCCTCGATGGCGATCAGGGTGTCTTGAGCGTGGGGGCTAACCCTGGCGTTCAGCCAGCACCGCAGCAGCCACAGTGAGATCAAAAGGGGTCGTGACTTTGATATTGGAAGGACCAGCATCAAGAACGTTGACCGGCCATCCCAAGCGCTCGTAAAGGGAGGCGTCATCGGTGACAGTCCAGCCATTCGCGCGGGCCTCACGATGACCTTGGCGGAGTTCATCCACTGAGAAGGCTTGCGGAGTCTGGGCCGCCCACAGCTCTGCGCGATTCGGGGTCGCTGTGATCAGGCCTGATTCGTCCACTTGTTTAATCGTGTCGGTGACAGGGGTCGCTGCAATCACCGCCTTGCCGCCGCGAACGGCGTCTGAACAGCGGTTAAACAAGTCGGGTGAGGCGAGGCAGCGGGCTCCGTCATGGATCAACACGTGTTGTGCTTGGTTTGGTAGCCCGGCCAATCCCCGTTCGACTGACTCCTGACGGCTGTCTCCGCCGGCAATCCAAGCGACGGGTTTGGGAGCGCCTTCAACGAGAGCAAGAATCGCGGAACGGTCAATCTCCTGACCAATGATGCCGATCCAATCGATCGTCTCAGCTTCAAAAGCTGCTTGCAGTGTCCATGCCAGTACGGGTTGTCCTGAGAGCGGCAGCAGCAGCTTGTTGCGGGTTGCCCCCATCCGCCGCCCACTACCAGCGGCTGCGATCAACAGATGCATAAGCGACTCCTGTATTCAGCAACCTGAAACGGCCTCCATACAATCAGCTCGCACCACTTGTGCTGTTGTTTCATGCGCCTTCTCGTTTTAAGCCCAGGAACAGCTCAACAGCAGCTTGAGCGTATGCCTGCCATAGCAGCCTGTGCCAACGAGCTTGGAGCTTCGATCCAAGTGGCCTGTTCCCCTGTCTACCGATCGCTGTGGACGTTGCTGCCCTCGGTCGAAAAAATCATTCCCTTTGATTTTTCTGCAAGTTTGACCATGGCCGATTGGGCCAATCTTCTTGGCTCTGTCCGAGAACCTGATTTCCAGGTTTGCCTCAATTTTGCTGAAGGGCGGCAGGTGAACCTGATGCTGTCGATGAGCCATATCCCGACGCGGGTTTCAGAAGCTGGATTTGCTTCTACGGCTGTGGCCAGCCAGGCTGAAGGCTGGAGTGCGCAACGCCTTTCAGGATTTCTGGCTCCGATTGGTCTCAGCTTGGATGCCGGGGCATTTCGGATCAGCTTGCCTGCAGAGTTGATGAACAGCGCGCGCGAACGGCAGCCACAGGGAGATGGTCCGTTGTTGTTGCTCCAACCCGCGGCAACCCCGGGAGATTGGCCAGCAGAACGCTGGAAGCAATTGCCGCTCACCATCAAAGACAAGCTTCCAGGTTTGCGAACCATTCAGCTCGAAGACAACAGCGCGCTTTCAGAGAGAGCAGCTCAGATTGCCTGTGCCGACGTGGTGTTGACCAGTTGTGCTGTGACCAGTTTGTTGGCAGCATTTTGCGGAGTGCCATTGGTTGCACTGGGACTATCTGACGATCAACTGCCGGAGCGGGATGTGATTCGGCATCTTGGCGATGACGATCTCCGATCCCTCTCTGAAGCGGATGTGTTGCAGGCGATGGGCTTCTGATGAAGAGGCCACGACGGAGATCGCAACAACGCCGTCGGCTTCAGCGCTATCCCGCTCAGTTTTATCGCCCTCAGCTACGCCAGCTGGCCAGGCCATGGCTGTTACCCGTTGTCGCTCTAACCATCGTGATTTTGGGCGGGGCCATCGGGTACCGGATCACGGAGGGATGGGACTGGGGTGATTGCTTGTGGATGGTGCTAATCACGATCAGCACCATCGGTTACGGAGAAGTGGAGCCCCTCTCCCAGGCCGGACGGCTGGTGACGGTTTTGATCGTGGCAGGGGGCATCGTGGTGGTGCAGCTCTCGATTCAAAAGATTCTTGGCCTGACAGAATCTGGATACTTCCGCCAGCTGCGGGAATTGAGCTTTCGCCGAAAGCTGCGGCGTATGAACAACCATGTGATTCTTTGCGGGTATGGCCGCATTGGCCGGGAGATTGCCGAACAGCTGCTCCTGGAGACCGTTCCTGTGCTGGTTGTGGAGATGGATTCGGCTCGTCGGCAGGCGGCTGAGGAACGCGGTTTGCCCGTGCTCCAGGCTGACGCGACTCTCGATGAGACCCTTCTTGAGGCTGGACTCCATCGCTGTCGCAGCCTGGTGGCGGCTCTGCCTAGCGATGCCGCCAATCTGTATGTCACCCTCAGTGCCCGAGGCTTGGAGCCTGGATGCCGGCTCATCGCTCGTGCTGATAGCGAGGAAGCGGCAGCAAAGCTTGAACTTGCTGGAGCCACGGTTGTGGTGAGTCCCTACGTCGCTGGGGGCAGGGTGATGGCAGCAACAGCGCTTCGGCCTTTGGCGGTGGATTTTATGGACCTATTGTCTGGGTCTGAATTCGAAATTGAAGAATTTCGGTTAAGTCGTGATCCACTCCTTGTGGGTCATCTGGCTAGCAAGAGCTTGTCGGAGCTCCAGCTGGGCCGCCGCAGTGGGGCCATGGTGCTGGCCATCCGTGACGGCAGCGCATTAAAGGGAAATCCCAGCGGGGAAGAACGGCTTGGTCCTGGTCAACTTCTTGTGGTGATGGGCAGCCAGAAGCAGCTGGAGTTATTCCGCAATTTGCTGGGTGATGCCATCGACACGATTGAAACGATGCGGGGCGTCTAGCCGACCTTGATGACTGAAGGGGCAAACGATCCCTACGATCACACGATCGTAAAAACAAGCGTTCATGAGTTCATCCGCTTCTCTTGACGGTCAAATCGCCCTTGTCACCGGTGCAAGCCGTGGCATCGGTCGTGCAGTGGCCTTGGCTTTGGCCGGTGAGGGCGCAGAAGTGGTGGTGAATTACGCCAGTTCTCCAGACGCGGCTGAGGCAGTGGTTGCCGAGATTCAGGCCAATGGAGGCTCCGCTTATGCCCTCCAGGCCGACGTCGCCGATGAGGCTTCAGTCGAAGAGTTGTTCAAAACTGTGTTGACGCGTAGTGGACGCATTGACGTGCTGGTGAATAACGCGGGGATTACGCGGGACGGCTTGTTGATGAGGATGAAAACCGAGGATTGGCAGGCGGTGATCAATCTCAATCTCACCGGAGTCTTCCTCTGCACAAGGGCCGTGACACGCCCAATGTTGAAGCAGCGGAGTGGTCGCATCATCAACATCACCTCGGTGGTTGGGCTGATGGGCAACGCCGGACAAGCCAATTACGCAGCAGCCAAAGCCGGCGTTGTGGGACTCACGCGAAGCAGCGCGAAAGAGATGGCGAGCCGGGGAATCACGGTGAATGCTGTTGCACCTGGCTTCATTGCCACCGATATGACAAAAGATCTTGAGGCGGACGCCATCCTTTCCGCTATTCCTTTGGGACGGTTTGGGACCCCAGATCAGGTGGCTGGAACCGTGAGGTTCTTAGCTGCTGACCCCGCTGCCGCCTACATCACGGGACAGGTGCTGCAGGTGGACGGTGGGATGGTGATGAGTTGATGTTCAGCTTTGGAGAGGCTGACCAAGCTCCTCTCTTAAGCGGCGAATGCGCTGAAGCAACTTCAATCTCCGACTGCGATCCGTCGCTGTGAGATAAATGCGCAATGGCACATAGACCAATGTCATGGTTGCCGCGGTCGCAGACATGAAAACGAAGAACAGCGCGCCGGAATCCTTCATTCCTAAACATTAACGAGCCCCTTTGCGCTGTTGGTCGATGGATTCGGCTTTCCCCACTTCCGAGAGGAGTGGGTGGTCGTAGACGCTGGAGGGGATTGACCCTCGGGCTTAGTTCACTATGGCCAAACTTCTCAGCTTCTCGAACGAATCACGGGAGTCCCTCGAACGAGGCATGAATGCTCTTGCTGATGCCGTTCGGGTCACGATCGGACCTCGTGGCCGCAATGTGGTGCTCGAGAAGTCCTACGGCTCGCCCGACATCGTCAATGACGGTGACACGATCGCCAAAGAAATCGAACTTGCAGATCCGTTCGAAAACATTGGCGCCAAGCTGATCCAACAGGTGGCGTCCAAGACCAAGGACAAAGCAGGAGATGGCACCACAACGGCCACCGTGCTCGCCCAGGCGATGGTCGAGGAGGGGCTTCGTAACACAGCTGCTGGTGCCAGTCCGATCGAACTGCGCCGGGGCATGGAAAAAGCTGTGGCTGCAGTGGTGACGAGCCTGAATCAGCGCAGTCAGTCCGTGAGCGGAGATGCGATTCGCCAGGTCGCCACGGTGAGTTCCGGCGGTGATGAAGAGGTGGGTCGCATGGTTGCCGAGGCCATGGACAGGGTGAGCTTTGACGGTGTGATCACCGTTGAGGAGTCCAAGTCTTTGGCCACTGAGCTTGAAGTGACAGAGGGCATGGCCTTCGATCGCGGCTACAGCTCCCCCTACTTCGTCACCGATGGTGACCGCCAGATTTGTGAATTCGAGAATGCGTTACTGCTGCTCACCGATCGCAAGATCAGCTCGGTGACCGATTTGGTGCCGGTGTTGGAAACGGTTCAGAAATCAGGCTCCCCTTTGGTCATTTTGGCTGAAGAAGTGGATGGGGAAGCCCTCGCAACCCTGGTCGTTAATAAGAACCGAGGGGTGCTGCAGGTGGCTGCAGTGCGCGCCCCATCGTTTGGCGAGCGTCGTAAGGCGGCTCTTGCTGACATCGCAGTGCTCACTGGTGGTCAAGTCATCAGTGAAGACAGGGCGATGACCCTCGACAAGGTGACGATGGAGGACCTAGGACGGGCACGCCGGATCACGATCAGCAAGGACAGCACCACGATCGTGGCTAGTGATGACAGCAAAGATGCCGTCAGCGACCGCGTTGCCTCGATCAGGCGCGAGCTCGAGAACACGGATTCGGAGTACGACCAAGAGAAACTCAACGAGCGCATCGCCAAGCTCGCTGGAGGAGTGGCCGTCATCAAGGTTGGCGCCCCGACAGAGACGGAACTCAAAAACCGCAAGCTACGCATCGAGGATGCTCTCAATGCCACCCGTGCCGCTGTGGAGGAAGGCATTGTTGCTGGAGGTGGATCCACCCTTCTGCACATCGCCTCAGAACTCGATGTCCTGGCCTCTGGGTTGGAAGGTGATCAAAAGACTGGGGTGGAAATCGTTCAGCGTGCCCTGAGCGCTCCCCTGCGTCAGATCGCTGAAAATGCAGGCTCTAACGGTGATGTGGTGGTGGATCGCGTCCGTAATAGCGGACAGGGGTTCAACGCGCTCACCGGAACCTATGAAGACCTGATGAGTGCCGGAATTCTGGATGCATCCAAGGTGGTTCGTCTTGCGCT
Source organism: Synechococcus sp. MVIR-18-1 (assembly GCF_014279835.1). NCBI lineage: Bacteria > Bacillati > Cyanobacteriota > Cyanophyceae > Synechococcales > Synechococcaceae > Synechococcus > Synechococcus sp. MVIR-18-1. The sequence continues at coordinate 1,838,785 of NZ_CP047942.1, forward strand.
TCAGGATGCGGTCTCGATTGCATCGCTGGTGGTGACCACTGAAGTTGTGGTCGCAGATAAGCCTGAGCCCCCTGCTCCTGCAGGTGGCGGTGGTGACCCCATGGGCGGTATGGGAGGGATGGATCCCATGGGCGGCATGGGCGGTATGGGAATGATGTAATTCCAGGATTGGGATCCCTTAAAGGGATCCCACCAGTCGAGCGTGGATTCGGCACACCGATAAAGCTTCACGGGGCGGCTGGCTGCACAGTCTCCCCAACTCTCGATTAAGGGCCTGTAGTTCTGTCATCGGCAACCCTGCAATGGGCAGTCCGAAGAAGGCACCGCTGAGGACGACAGGAAACGCAAATTTAAGCAACATGCCTGAGTCTTGTGAGACTCACCCACTCTGCCTGTTCAAGGTCTTGAGGTATTCGGCCACTTGGAGGTCGACGCCAGTAATCGCCGTGCCAACGACAACGAGATCGGCTCCATGCTCAAGGGCCTGGGACGCTGAATCTGGCGACTTGATGCCCCCCTCACAAATCAACGTCACTTGGTCGGAAAGTTGCGCTCTCAAAGGCGAGATCAATCCGTAGCCGGGGGGATTTAGTTGTGCTGTTTGCTCTGTATATCCATAGAGGGTGGTGCCCACCCATTCGCATCCCAGTGATGCCGCGATCAAGCCGTTCTCGATGGAGTCCACATCGGCCATGAGTGGTGCTCCAAGGTCTTCTTTTGACCTTTGAATAAGTGCAGCAAGGTCGTCCTTCCCTGGCCTTTGGCGCGCCGTGGCATCGAGGGCGATGACGTCAGCACCGGCTGCCCAGACCGCTTGAATGTCGTCCCAGCGAGGAGTGATGTAGACCGAGCTCTCTGGAAAGGTGCGCTTCCATAGGCCAATGATCAGGGCGTTAGGACAGCGGTTGCGTACAGCTCCGATGTGCTCTGGGCTCTCGAGGCGCACACCAGTTGCTCCGTTGCGAAGACTGGCTTCAGCCATGGCCGCAATCACATCGGGATGCCGCATGGGAGATCCTTCTGGAGCCTGAACGGATACGATCAAACCACCCTGAAGTTGGGTGCGGGATGGGACGGGCATAGTCCTCAGGATGCCTGTAGATCTTGGACTGCTGAGGACGCCACCATCCAGCGACGAAAGCGCTGAGCACCGAGTGCAATCGGAGGTGGTGCGACTGCGAGTGGCGGATTGGAAGAACGATCAGCTAAGTCTTCAATCACCCCAGTTTCATCTTCATTGGAGTCACTCGGAAGGGGTGCCACGTGTAGGACCCGTGTCTCGGCTGCGACGGTTGGATCACTAACGATGGACAACCCTTGGATCTTTGGCTCCTCCTCTGAAGGCATGGGAGAGGGGAGAACGTCCGGGGTGGCTTCTACCGTTCGCTGGGGAAGAGAGCTCACCCCATAGCGATGCACCCACTGCAGTTCTAATTGCGCGATCAGGGAGATTTCTCTTAATTCATTGGCGACCAGCAAGCGACGTTGCAGGTCTAATTGGCGGGGGTTCAGGGGCTGAAACGAAGAGACAGACACGGAATCAAGAGAGTTTTCGATTGAGCAGTGGTCGGATGAGGAGAAACAGTCCCACGGTGAGCCCGGTCAAGACCAACAAGCAGGTCTGTCCCGTGACTGATCCGTAGGGTGCATCCAAAAGAACCAGTGAAAGATCGAGAGGGCCTGCATAGGCTGCTCGAATTGGTTCTATCGCGAAGGTAAGGGGATTTAGGGCTGCTAGCCAGCCCATCCACACAGGCATAAAGCTGAGAGGTGCTAACGCGGTGCTTGCAAAGAGCAGAGGAAGATTGGCGACAAAGATCACCGCAATTAACTCAATGTGACCAGGCAAGGCAAAGGCCAAACCCAGACTTAAGGCCGTAACGGCAAACACCAACAGCAGCAGGGTGAATAGAACGAGCAACAGACCACCAGCTCCAGGCCATCCATAGCCGAGCAATGCCGCTGTCACCATGATCGCCAAACTCTGCACGAGGCTCAACGTGGTGATGAAAATCACCGAAGCGAAGACAATCGAACTTCGACTTCTTAATGGCGCAACAAGAAGTCGGTTGAGAAAGCCAAATTCGCGGTCAAACATGACCGGAAGCCCTGCATTGAGTGCACCGCTGAAGGCTGTGAACACAATCACTCCAGCCCCCAGAAAACGCCCGTAGCTCATGCCGCCGGGCAATAGACCCTCTGGAGCCTTAGAGAACAGAGCTCCAAACAAAATCAACCAGATCAGTGGCTGTAGAACGCCGGCAATCAGCGTGGATGGACGCCGTTTGAGCTGCACGAAGAGGCGACGCGTTAGAGCCGTCGTTTCCTGGATGATCTCGGTCAAAGCTCCTCTGGAGGACGCTTGACTCGCATCGATCTGAAGAAGGGGTGTGGTCATGGGGCGCACTGATGGAAATCGGATGGTGAAAGCAGGTCGTTACCGCATGGCTTGCTTGCGCTCTTGCTTCGGATCACGCTGACCGGCAATGGCCAGCTCGGCATCCATCAGGGTTCGTCCTGTGGCCTGAAGGTAAACATCGTCAAGACTGGGCCTGCTTTGGGCCAGTGCAAACACGGGAAGCCCTGCTTCTTCTAAACAAAGGCGAAGTCGAGGAAGAACCTGTTCTCCATCCACCACAAGGTTCAGAGAGTGGCCCTGCGAACGATTAATCACAATGTTTTGGACGCCATCAAGGGGTTGAAGCAAGTCGCGAATGGTCTCTGCTTCCTGCTCGTTGCTGAACTCACGCACACGCAAGGTGACCCGATCTCCTCCCAAACGTTTCTTGAGTTCGTTTGGAGTTCCCTCTGCAATCACCGTTCCGGCATCAATAATCGCCATTCGATCTGCGAGTGCTTCCACTTCCTCGAGATAATGGGTGCTGAGCAAGACCGTTGTGCCCTGGTCCCTCAAGTCACGGAGCACGTTCCAGATCACGGCTCGACTTTCGATGTCAAGTCCGACGGTGGGCTCATCGAGGATGAGGAGTTGGGGGCGATGTAAGAGGCCAGCCGCTAGGTCAAGTCGACGACGCATGCCTCCGGAATAGGTACCGCATCGACGGTCGATCCAGGGATCCATGCCCAACATCTCGATCAGCTCGTCGATCCGCTGATTCCTCTGCTTCGGTCGTAAGTGATAGAGGTCGCCTTGAAGTTCAAGGAGCTCTCGCCCGGTGAGGATTTTGTCAATCGCTACCTCTTGAGCGACGTAACCAATCAGGCGTCGAATGTCCCGTTGGTCCTTCAAGGCATCTAGACCAGCAATGCGGACATCGCCAAGATCTGGAGCCAGCAGAGTGGCAAGAATTCTCAGTGTTGTGGTTTTGCCAGCACCATTCGGTCCCAGCAAGCCATACAGGCATCCTTCAGGGACTTGCAAGCTCAAGTCCCTGAGCGCTGGAATCGTCCCGTAAGACTTTTCCAGGTGATCGAGCACGATCAGGGACATGGAACCGTCCTCAAGCGAGAGTAAAGAATCTAGGAAGCGACAGGAAGAAATCCGCCCGCGAGGATGTCAATGACGGCCCTCACTTGCAGATCAAACTGAGCGGAACCAGACATTCGGCTCATGACAAGCAAGAGACAGATTCCGAACAGATAAAGGATTGACCAACGAAACAACCCCTTGGCGCGATCTCGATTGTTGGGTTCAGCAGCGAGACGCTCCACCATCTGCAAAAGGCGACCGTTGAAGGGAAGGATTAGCAGCCCATACAAGGCACCACCTTCCGGTAAGGCCCAAATGCCTAAAAAGCTCAGCACGATCGTGGCCCATCCGTAGCGTCGAATCGCCCTCGTGGTGACTAAAGGCCCTTTGACGACTGGGAGCATTGGAATCCCAACGGCGCGATAGTCGTCATGCAAAAGCAGGGCTAGTGCCCAGAAGTGGGCTGGAGTCCACACCATCACAAGCGCGAAAAGCCACCATCCACCTAGGCCGATGTGGCCTGTTGCTGCAGCCGCTCCAACCAGGGGTGGGATGGCGCCAGCAACACCGCCAACCACGATGTTTTGTGTGGTGCGGGGCTTAAGAAGTGCGGTGTAAAGCAGGACATAACTGCAGAGCCCTAAAAGGGAGAGTCCAGCCGCAAGGCAATTCACCCCGCTCACAAGAAGAGCAGCTGCAGCGAGCGTGCAGGACACTGCCCCAATAAAGGCCGCGGACGGAGACAACCGTCCAGAGGGAAGTGCTCGACCGCTTGTGCGCAGCATGCGTCCGTCTAGCTCTTGCTCCCACAAACAGTTGAGAACTCCTGCTGCGGCTGCCGCTAACGCACCACCACCAAGGGTGCATGCCAGCCTTGGTGACGAGAGGGGCCAGCCTTCTGTGAGCGCCATGCCTCCCAGCGTGGTGGCGAGGAGAAGAGGGATCAGCCTTGGTTTGGCAACCTCAAGCCAGGGGGGAAGTTTGATTCTCTTGCGAGATGGCACCACCTCCTCTCTTGTGAGGGATGGGGGCATTGGAGCAACGGAAGCTGAACTAGCCATGACAGGGCTCCAGGGTTGAAGAATCGCGAGCGATCGTGAGAGGGGAGTCGGTTGCTGAGGGGCGTCTCCAGGTGAGAGCCGCGAGAACGGCCACGAGCAGACAGGCAACGAGTTGATGACACACGGTCACCGCGGGCTGACTCAGACCAAGCCGCAAGGTGAAAACACCCAAAGCAATCTGTGTTGAGACCAGGAGGATGGCTGTGATGAGCAGAGGCCATTGCTGACGAGCCCAGCCGCCGGCGATCAGAGCTGTGGTAACGAACAGCAAAACGCAGACGGCCGCTGGGGTTGCTGCACTGCGATGCCAATGGAGCCATTGGCAGGATTGACCCTCCTGTAAGCAGCGTTGGGCTGCCCATGAAGTTGCCATCCGTCCTCCGAGAAGGCACTGGCCTGAAACGGCTGCAAGGCTGATTCCGCCGAGCAAGGGCCACCAGCGAGGTGCTGCAGATCGTTTGGATCCTGAGTGCAGCAGTCTTTGTGTCAGTGCACTCATCCCAATGACCAAGGTCAGAGCCAGAACGAGATGGGCTGTGACTACCGCGGAGGGGAGCAGTTGAAGCACGGTCAGAGCACCAAGACCGCCCTGAAGAACCACTAAGAGAACCAACAGGAACGACAGCGGCAGCAACCATCGGGGTAAGTCCTTCCTCCAGAACCAGGCGGCACCGAGTTGGACCAGCAGCGCGATGCCTACAACAAAAGCATCAAGGCGGTGAAACCACTCCAAGAACACCTTGAGATTCATCTGGCGCCCGGGCAGAAGGCTTCCGTAACAAAGAGGCCAATCAGGACAGGCCAGCCCTGCCTCCATCACACGGGTTGCGCCTCCAATCACCACAAGGGCAATCAGAGCCACGACCAGGTGAGCAGAGAGCTGCGCTAGACGCAAACGAATCGGAACTGTTGCCGATGAAGTCAACGACTGTTCCTCCTAATCGCATGGTTTATTTTTGTAAACTAGCGATTTGATCTCAAACGGCACCCTAATTACAGGTCTCCAACATTTTTAAGATCGCCAACATCTCCCTTTGCTGACAACAACGCCCTAAAACAGCTTTGCTAGCAGGAACTACAGGCTGCTTTAACAATCACGGCATGAAGAAGGGCTGGGATCTCCATAGTCTGATGAGACATGTACCAGGAGTTTCGTGCCTATCCCCTCGGCAATTATCACTCTTGCACTGGGAATGATCCTTGTGCTTGGTGGGTTGTGGATTGGCCAAAACATCAACCTCCTTCCTGTTGATGCCAGCGTCAACGCACCCATCTACGACGAACTGTTTCGTGTTCTGTTCAGCATCGGAACGATTTTGTTCGTAGGAATCGTTGGGGTGGTTGTGTTCAGCCTTGTTCGTTTCCGCCGCAAACCTGGACAGATTGGTGACGGGATTGCACTGGAAGGCAATTTGCCTCTTGAGATCTTTTGGACGGCTGTCCCGGCCATTGTTGTGCTGTTTGTGGGCTTATTCAGCTACGACATCTACGAGCGAATGGGAGGAATGGTTCCCCTCGGTCATGGTGGACACGGCGATTCTCAAGCCACTGAGGAGAGGGTATGGGGAGGCATTGGCACGGCAGGGGCGATGCAAGCCAGTTCTGAAATGGCGATATCGCCTCTTCCAGTTGAGGTCACTGCGATGCAATTTGCCTTCCTATTCCACTACCCAGATGGCGACATTATTTCTGGAGAATTGCATGTTCCATCAGGACGACCTATTTCATTGAAAATGGAGGCTAAAGATGTGATCCATGCGTTCTGGGTTCCAGAATTCAGGCTCAAGCAAGACATCATTCCAGGCCAGCCAACATTGCTTAATTTCACTCCCACTCGCCCAGGGAGGTATCCAGTTGTTTGCGCTGAACTCTGCGGCCCATATCACGGTGGTATGCGCTCCACGGTGGTGGTTGAGTCGGCCGATGACTACGACGCCTGGTTCCAAGCCAATCGCAAGCTCCCTGTATCTGAGGCATGACACTTACTCTTCCGCAGCAAAGCAAACCCCCCTCGTTGCAACCCACTGGGTGGCTTCGCTATCTCAGTTTTAGCGTCGATCACAAAGTGATCGGACTTCAATATCTTGTTTGTGGCTTTGCTTTTTACCTCATTGGTGGTGCCCTTGCTGGCGCTATCCGTACAGAGCTGACCAGTCCCGTGTCAGATTTTATGCCACGGGAGGTTTACAACCAGGTGCTTACCTTGCATGGCACTGTGATGATCTTTCTTTGGATTGTCCCAGTCGTCAATGGTGCCTTTGGAAATTATCTGATTCCGTTTTATGTCGGGGCCAGGGACATGGCTTTCCCAAGGCTAAATGCAGTTGCTTTTTGGCTGATTCCGCCTGCTGGTTTACTCCTGATCACCAGTTACTTTATTACCGGTGCAGCTCAGTCGGGTTGGACAGCCTATCCACCACTCAGTCTTACAACTCCTGCGACTGGTCAGATTATTTGGATCCTGAGCGTTTTATTGCTTGGGGGTAGTTCAATTTTTGGTGGTATTAACTTTATAGCCACCATTCTGAAATTGCGTCGGCCTGGCTTGAAGCTGATGCAATTGCCGATGTACTGCTGGGCCATGCTTGGAACGAGCATTCTTGTGGTTCTTTCGACACCTGTTCTTGCTGGTACTTTGATTCTTCTGAGCTTTGATATCGTTGCGCACACGGGATTCTTTAATCCAGGAATGGGTGGAAACGTTGTTGTTTATCAGCACCTCTTCTGGTTTTACTCTCATCCAGCCGTCTACATCATGGTGTTGCCGGCATTTGGTTTGGTGAGTGAAATTCTTCCGATTCATTGTCGGAAACCACTTTTTGGATACACCACGATGGTGTATTCGATCATGGCGATCGTTGTTCTTGGGCTTGTTGTTTGGGCCCATCACATGTTTACCAGTGGTACGCCTCCATGGATGCGTCTGTTTTTCACAATCGCAACGGCCTTTATTGCTGTTCCGACTGGCATTAAATTCTTTAACTGGATAGCTACTTTGTGGGGAGGAAAAATCAGCCTTAATAGTGCAATCCTGTTCTCTTGCGGTTTTATTGTCAACTTTGTTTTGGGTGGGATTACTGGAGTGGCACTAGCTCAAGTGCCCTTTGATGTCCACGTTCATGACACCTACTTCGTCGTTGCTCATTTCCATTACATCGTTTATGGAGGATCGGTTTTTGTGATCTTCGCGTCTGTTTATCACTGGTTCCCGAAAGTGACCGGCAGGATGATGGATGAAAATCTCGGACGTTTTCACTTCTTGCTGACGTTTATAGGATTCAATCTTTGCTTTGCCCCCCAGCATTGGCTTGGCCTCAATGGCATGCCTAGGCGTGTTGCTGAATACGATCCGCAATTTGCATTTGTGAATCAGATCAGCAGTGTTGGCGCTCTGCTGATGGCCCTAAGCACCCTGCCCTTCCTATGGAACGTGTTCGCAAGTGCACGCTCTGGTGAGATTGCTGGAGATAACCCTTGGCGTGCCTTGACCCCTGAATGGTTGACCAGCTCTCCACCTCCTGTAGAGAACTGGAAAGGTGAACCTCCTTTGGTCACGCACCCCTATGGGTATGGAATCCCTGCAGACCAGATCGATTTGAAAGATGCCAGTGGCAGTGATTTATGGAGCAACGGCCGATGACTTCCCTATCCCCTAAAGACCAAGCAGTTGAAATTCAAGAGCATCACGAAGAAAGCCACCCCGACCACCGCATGTTTGGCCTAGCCACCTTCTTGGTGGCTGACGCGATGACATTTGCAGGCTTTTTTGCCGCTTATCTCACGTTTAAGGCTGTTAATCCCCTCCTGCCTGGTGCTGTGTATGAGTTGGAGCTTCCTCTCCCCACGCTGAACACCATTCTCTTGCTTGTTAGTAGTGCCACCTTTCATCGCGCTGGTGTCAATCTGCGCCGCAGTGACATGCAACGCTGCAGGCGCTGGTTACTGCTGACAGCCATTTTGGGCTTGGCCTTTTTGGTGAGTCAGATGGTGGAGTATTTCACCTTGCCATTTGGGTTGACTGACAACCTTTACGCCAGCACTTTCTATGCTCTCACTGGATTCCACGGTCTGCATGTGACCCTGGGCGCCCTAATGATTCTGATTGTGTGGTGGCAATGTCGCACTCCTGAGGGGCGCGTCACCGCCGATAATCACTTCCCCCTTGAAGCGGCAGAGCTCTATTGGCACTTCGTTGACGGCATCTGGGTTGTCTTATTTGTGATTCTGTATCTCATCTGAGCGAGCTTGATCGCTAATGCCTCTTATGTGCTTTCGATACTTTTGTTGCTTCATAAGAGAGTTATGGCCAGAATCAAAGCAAATTTCTTGAGTTAGATGCTCACTGGCCAGGAATTGCTGAACAGGGCCCGGTCACTCAGCAATCGCTCTGAAGACGAAATTGCGCGGGGATGCGGGTATGTCGGTCCCAGTGGTCGCGTGCTGCGCAAGGGCTTTTACAAAGCCTTAGTGGAAGCGAAGGGTTACAAGCTGCCCTCGTCCAGTTCTAGTGGCGGGGGTGGAACCAGAGGTCGCCAAGCCGAATTCAAGACCCGCGTTCATGGGAATGGAAATCTGCTGATCGGTCATGCCTATACCCGTCGTCTTGGCCTAGAGCCCGGTCAAGAGTTTCGGATTGAGCTGCGTCAAGACTCCCGCTCCATTTGGCTTCTCCCCATGAATAACGAGGAGCTCAAGGTTGCAGAGGTGGGCTCTGAGCCGGATCAAGACACAAACAAGGACCCAAGTTGAAGCTCGGGCCCTTGTGCTCACTGGTGTTTAGACGCTGACTGCGAGCTGATCAGGCAGCAGCTGGTGGTTCTTGATCGTTGTGAATGGTTGAGCTCAAGGCAATCAGATCGATGCCGCTGAATAGGAAGCTGATGCCTACGAGTACGCCCAGGACCCAAAGCAAGCCCCAGAACTTCAAAGTCACGATCAGGAGCCCAAGGATGAAGGTGATGACTCCATTGGCAATCGCCCAGCCCGCTCCAGGACGGTTGCTATGAGATAGGCCGTTGAAAAAGGCCACAACACCCTCTACAAGAAAAACGATTCCGATCGCTAGCGATAGCGTTGCGACCTGTTCCGCAGCGTCTGCAGGACTTCGGAAATTGCTGATCATCGAAGCACCCGCAACGATGAACAAGGTTGAAACCACTAGTCGCCAGAAGCAAATCCAGCGCCCCATGCGTTTGGAGCGGGCCAGATTGCTGATCCAACCCACCACGCCTCCAACGAGAAAGACAACGGCGATCACTCCAGTGACCCATACGGATGCAATCACCGGAAAAATCAGGGAGAGAACGCCCAAGATGATCAGCAGAATGCCTTCGGCAATGGCGAAAGCTTTAAAGGTCCCAACGGAATCGGGACGATCGTCAGCGGTCATGAATTGTGTAACAGAGACAACTCTCGCAAGGTATTGATTCCCAGAAGCGCTGACCCGGTTTTGTGATGTTCCCTCAGCTCCAACCCTCAGCTCCAACCCTCAGCTCCAACCCTCAGCTCCAACCGTGAGAGGCAAGCCATTCAGAGCTCAGAGAGCTGTGGTTCCCAGCGGTGGAGGCTGTTCCCTCCTGCGCATGGCCGAGCAAGCGTTCCGTATAGCGAGCGAGAAGATCGATTTCTAAATTCACTTCATCCCCTGGCGCGAGATCGCGCAATGCCGTGGCCATCCAGGTGTGAGGAATGACGGCGATCCAAAATTGCGCGCCTTTATCGGCAGACCCCGCCACTGTGAGGCTGATGCCATTGACGGCAACACTGGCTTTTTCACAGATGTACCGGCCATAGGCGGCATCTCGCCAGCGCAGCGCAAGTTTCCAGGATTGGCTGAGGGCTTCGATGCCCACCACCTCGCCAATGCTGTCGACATGACCACTGACGAGATGTCCGCCAAGGCGATCGGACAAGCGGAGGGCTGGCTCCAAATTGACCGAACCGCCAGAAGTGGATTTGCGTCCGAGTGTGCTGCGCTGCAGCGTTTCCTCGCTGACATTGGCCAGAAATCCATCACCGACCAATTCCGCCACCGTGAGACAGACGCCATCAACGGCAACGCTGTCTCCCAGCTGGAGGGGAGCGAACGGAGCGCAGCCACTCACGACAAGGCCACTGCCGCGGCGCTCAATCCGACCAACAGCTTGGACCAGACCCGTGAACATGCTGTGCTTTCAGCGTGAGTTCACTGGTCATAATCGAAGAAGGGGGGGAGAGCTGCCGATGGTGGAAATGAGTGTGATCGGGATTGCGTTGGATGCCGCTAGCCGAAGTCCAATCGTTCTGCTTCGAGATCCATCTCGACGGCGACAAGTTCCGATCTGGATCGACCAGGCCCAGGCCCACAACATCATGGCCGGATTGAATGGAGACCCTTCTCCTCGCCCCTTAAGCCATGACTTGATGGTGCAGCTGTTGGCTGCTGGTGATCTACATCTCGAGCGGGTCATCATCCATGCGATTGAAGACAGCACATTTCGTGCGGTCTTGAAACTCAGCCATGACGCCCCAATCGACGCGATCGAAGGGGCCCCAGACCATGAGCCGATTGAGGAGATCGAGTCGAGGGAGGAGCTTTTAGATATTGATGCCAGGCCCAGTGATGCCATTGCGCTTGCCATCCGCACTGGCAGCAGCATTTGGATGTTGGAGGAAGTTGTTGCTGAAGCCTCAATCGCTGTCGATGCCGAAGCGGATGCAGAGGATCGAAACGAGTTTCGTCGATTTCTAGATCAGGTCAGTCCTGCCGCCATGGTCCGGCACCTTCAGTCAAGACATCCCAAGGACGAGGAAACGGATAAGGAAGCGGACAAAGAAACGGATGTCGACAATTTGTGATGTCAACAGAGCCTTTGGCTGGTGCTGGGGTCCGTCGTGCCTTTGGTACTGGTCCTGCGGTGAGCTTGTTCACCTTGGGGACGATGCGCGCTCTGAAAGACCGCGAGCAAATGGTTGCAATTGTGCGAGCAGCCCATGCCGCTGGGATCAATCACTTAGAGACGGCACCCGCCTATGGCCCTGCTGAAATCTTTTTGGGGCAGGCCTTGGATCAGCTTGCACAAGAAGGGATTGCCCCTGAGGGGGGATGGTTAATCACCAGCAAACTCCTTCCAGGCCTGTCTTTGGACCAAGGGCAACGCGCTTTATCGGCATGCCTAGAACGGTTGGGACGTCCCTTTTTGAATGGCTTGGCCATTCACGGTCTTAATCGAGAGGAACACCTGCATTGGGCGATCGAAGGGGATGGAGCCAGGCTCTTGGACTGGGCCCTGAAATCTGGGCTTGTGGGGCAGGTGGGTTTCAGCAGCCATGGCTCTAATCCACTGATCGCTCGTGCCATCGCAAGTGGTCGCTTTCGGTTTTGCAGCCTGCATCTTCATTTGTTGGATCCAGCACGGCTCCCCTTGGCATTGGAGGCGCTGGATGCAGGCATGGGAGTGATGGCGATCTCCCCCGCGGATAAGGGTGGCCGCTTGCAAGCACCAAGCCCGTTGCTACAGGCAGATTGCCAGCCGTGGGAACCCTTAGCTCTTGCTTACCGCTACCTCTTGGCCACTGGGGTCAGCACCCTCACGGTTGGGGCCAGCAGCCCGTGCGATCTCAACCTTGCCGCCTCCATGGCCAGCAGCGATGGGGCGCTCACCCCTGCAGAACAGACCGCTTTGTCCCGTCTGGAACTATTGCGTCAACAGCGGCTTGGTGAAACGCTTTGCCATCAGTGCAGAGCCTGTCTCCCCTGTCCAAAGGAGGTGCCCATCCCTGAGTTGCTACGACTGCGCAATTTGCGGCTCGCCCATGACCTCCAGGAGTTCACAGAAGAGCGTTACAACTTGATTGGGCGCGCTGGCCACTGGTGGGAGGAGGTGAATGCCGAAGGGTGTGAGACCTGTGGAGATTGCCTCCCCCGATGTCCCCATCAACTGGCGATCCCTGATCTGTTGGCGGAGACCCATCAGTTGTTGGCCGCGGCCCCGCGACGACGTCTATGGGGTTGAGGCCTTCCACTTGGCTTTCAGAGCGTCTTGTTCTGACAGATCCAGAGGAGCAAGATTCCAGCAGTGTTGCCAGACCTCGTTGGAGGGAAGAACCAGGGCGCGAAGCCGTTTTGGTACTCGCGACATGGCGATGCTGAGTTGAGAACGAGCCAGGGGAGGAACCCATCCTGCAGAGAGCAGCCGACTGAGCAGGGGTTCTTCCCAGGCTTTTTTGACCCAGTCTTGAGGTAAGGGCTCTTTGCTTGAACTTGGGCGCAGCATCAGGGTCCAGTTCAGAGGCGCTCCCTGTGTGGGCAGCACTGCATGCAGCCTTTGATCTCGAAGGAGCGCTCCCATGCACCGTTGCAGAGGCAGCACTGCAACTTGTGCATCGCCTTGCAGCAACCAGTTGAGGGCATGTCGATCATCAAAACTGATCGCTGCTGCTCGGAGTTGTCGCAGCGCATCAGGGGTCTGCATCTGCGCTGCCAGCGAGATCACCAACCGCGGGCTTGATGGCAAAAGGACTTTTCCCTTGAGTTCTGGATCCAGAAGAACGTCCCAGCTATTGACCGCTTGGTTCTTGAGGTCTGGTTCTCCTCGAAACAGCATGACCCAGGGGCTGACGCCCACAGGGAAAATTTTGCCTTTCCAGTCGGTAGGCAGTTCAGAGAGAAACCGCTCTGATGGAGGTCCTAGTTGCGCTTGTAGAGGAGCGGCATCAATGGCTTGAAACGATCCTGGGTTAAGACTCGATAACCAACCATCCCCAATCGTGAGTAGATCGGTGGACGACAGCCACGGGGGATCGTCGGAGCTGGTAATGGCTTTCAGCTCTGCAATGCGCCAAGGAGCTTTGAGCTGCTTCTGCCACAGTGCAGGAAGGCTTTTCGTTGAGGCTCGCAAGAGGGGCGAACCATTGGATCGCGCACAGCCTGCGAGCGATGAGAGTCCGGCAATGAAGCCAGCCTGAAGCAGCTGTCGCCGGCGAAACGAAACGGGCTGAGCAGATGGGCCGATCATTCTCAAACCTTACGGGGCTGGATCCCTTCGGGATTCGTTGGCGATTCAGGGGGGTTGAGCTTGGATTCGAGCAATTGATCCATGGCGTTGTCGCATGCCTGGCTGATGCGATCTAGGGACAGTCCCCGCAGTTGAGCAAGCAACGCGAGACCGCCGGCACCTACACCTTCTTTGACATGACCGAGCTCGTAGTCACGCAGCGAGCGGTGTCGACTGTCGCCAAAGCGAAGACCACTCGCCAGGGCAGAGATGCAAACATCGAAATGATCTTCTAGCAATGCCAGCAGCTCCATCAGGGATGGGCGCTTGCTCCCGGTTGGCGTCAGAATTTCCCCAGCCAACCAAGCCGTTGTGCCGATCAGCACCTGATTGGAAAGCAAGCGACGCTCTCTGGTCGACACCATGTTGAGGGCGAGTGCCAGCACGGCAGCCATCTGACTGCCCCCAGCCAAGAGGAGGGGTTGACTGCTCGAAAGGGATCCGATCAGTAATCCGGTTGCAAAGGCCTGAAATGGATCTCCCACGGCAGCTAAGAGCTCCTGAGAGGAAGGCGTTGCGCTGAGCTCTGCCGATTGCAGCCCCTGCTGGACAAGGTCTTGTTTCAACGCCATCGGCGGATGGATGGCACTACCACTGATCAGGTCATTGGCGGGAAGTCCAAGACCACAAAGAACGGCTAACGCTGTGGTGGTTCCTCCGGGGATACATTCAGCAAGAACCAGTGGGTGCCGCAAACGCTCACCGAAACGTTGGCCTTTGCGGAGCAGCTGCTGGACTCGCTGAGGCGTCATGGCGTGCCCGGTGCTGATGCAGGCGGCTGGACCAAACTGCGGATCCTCAAAGCGCAGATGAGGGAAGGGAGGCAGCTTTGACAGCCCAATTGATCCCACCCAGGGCTGAATCTGGATGGCCTCCGCAGCAACCCAACTGATCAATGCTGGCGAGACACCCGCGGGCAAAGGCGGCAATGGCCAGCGAGGTTGATGTGAGGGCCCATAAAGAAGCAACTCAGCGTCAGCAATGGCGGTGTAGCGCCGTGATTCAGATGTTGCACCGGCAGCAGAGATGCCTTCCACCTCTGCGGTCAAAGTGGATGAAAGCAGCAGTAAGAGGCTGGGAGCGGGTTCGGGGTCGGACCAAAAGCGGTGCGTGGCGCCCAACCAAAACTCGGATGCTGGGCCCGAAAGGCGTGTGCATCCCTCTGGGAGCTCAAAGAGGGTCGAGGGCGACCAGGCCATGGAGCACGGGAGGAGGTTCAGGAATCGGAGCTTGGAGACGGGGAAAGATCCAGTAGGCCAAGGCGTGTAGAGCCAGGACGTAAATGAGCTGCTGCACCACAACGAGCGTGATTGCCATGGATTGCACCAACAGCAGATCAGGGGCGAGGGGCAACTGCATCAGTTCAAGGACACGATCGAGCAGTCCAGCGCCGGCCCTTGTAATCACCACCCAAAGGTTCTCTCCCACCATCAAGGACAGAGCGACCACCCTCACCAGGAATCCAGCCGCTCCAATAACGACACCTAGCCCCCAACTGATCCACCAGCTCAGCCTTTTGTGCCAGCACCAGCCGAGCCAAAGGGATAGCAATCCGTAGGGGAACAGCATCAGGGGCCCGCGCAGAGGCCCCATGAGCACCACCAGCAGAAGAATCGCTACAACGACGCCCTCCAGCCCGGCCCGACTGCCTCGACGGACAAGAAGCAGCGCTAAGGGCAGCGGTAGGGCAAGACGGAACAGGGCTCCACCGATGGGTAAGTAATAAAGAGCTAGCCAAATCAAGGCCGCCGCCGCCGCCAGGTATGAGGCCTCCATCATGCGTAGAGCTTGTCGACGGCTGAGGCGTGGTTCCATCACGTTTAGGGCTGCCTTTCGATGTCGTTGGTGGCTTCTTTTGAGACTTGAAGCGAAGGGATCTTCTCAATCGTTTCGACCTCGAAACCAATTCCGGCGCGACGTAAGGCATCCGTGACACTTTCTGCAGGTGCGGCAGGATCAGCAGCTGCCAAGCGAATCGTGATGCGATAGGGCCGAGGTGCGGCGGGCTGCGAACGGATGGTGGCTGACTCTTTTTTGGCGGGTTGGACGTTGGTCAACGCTTGTTTCGGCGTCTGCGGTTCCGATGGGTCTGTGGGCTCCGCGTCCGAATCCGAGGTCGTCTTGTCCTGGACGCCCTCGTCTTCAGCCTTCGCGGGTTCTTTTAAGGCGGAATCTGGTTCCTGCTTGAGCTTGGAGTTTGGTGTCTGCTGGGCCGCGGCGGGTGTGGGTGGTGAATCGAAGCTATCGGCAAGCTTCTGCCCAAATGTCGTCCCTGAGCAGGCCTGCAAGGCAAGCAGCAGCGGCATCAGCAACCACTGCGCTCGCATTACGCGTCACCAGGACGGATGACGCGCACGGCACTCGCGCGAAGGCGCCCGGTCTTGGTCGTTGCCGGTGCTTTACGGGCAGCAGGTTTGGCGGTTGCACCCTTGGCGGCGGAACTCTTGGTGCTTTTGGCTTTGCTGGCGCTTTTGGTCGTTGAGGTTTTGCGCCTTGCCGTTTTTTTGGTGGCGGCTTTTGCGTCGAGGAGCTCGATCGCTTCTTTCAAGGTGATGTCGTCGGCCACTTTGCCTTCAGGCAATGAGGCATTCACTTTTCCCTGTTTGACGTAGAGGCCATAGGGACCATCGAAGACCTGCACGGTCTCTTCGCTTCCCTCGGGTTTCCCAAGGTCCTTGAGCGCCGTTCTTCCTCCTCGTCCCCGCTTCGGCATGGCCAGCAGTTCCAGGGCTCGACTCAGACCAATAGCGAGGACGTCGTCTTCGCCCTTGAGGGAGCGATAGTCCTTTTCGCCTTTTCCTTTGTCCCAAACCACGTAGGGGCCAAAGCGACCCAAGCCAGCCTGAACCTTTCCGCTTTCTGGATGTTCGCCCAGGAGACGGGGCAAGCGCAGTAGCCCGAGTGCATCATCAAGTTTCAGCTCTTCGGGCTTCACTCCTTTCGGTAAAGAGGCCCGTTTCGGCTTGGGGTTTTCGTCGCTGACCTGACCCTTTTGCACATAGGGGCCGTACTGACCGAAGAGCAGATAAACAAGATCACCCGTTTCGGGATCTTCACCGAGCGCTTCTGGACCATCAGCCTTGTGCTTAAGGATCAGTTCTGCTTGTTCCTGATCCAATTCACCAGGGGTGATCTCTTTGGGAAGGGTTGCTTTGATGAGCTCCTCTTCTCCGTCGTCACCAACGCGTTTGGATTCGAGATAGGCCCCAAAGCGCCCGATCCTGACCACGCACGGCAAGCCCTCGAGGTCAATCGTGCGTGATGCTCCAGGGTCGATGTCTCCCTCACGCTTGTGGACCAAGGACTCAAGTCCTTCATCGCCTTTGAAAAATCCATCCAGATAGGGAAGCCATTGCACTTTTCCGGTGGAGATTTCATCCAACGTGGTTTCCATGCGGGCGGTGAATCCGGTATCCACCAAGTCGGGGAAATGCTCCTCAAGCAGGGCGGTCACTGCAAAGGCTGTGAAACTTGGTGTGAGCGAATTGTTGTTGAGCGAGGAATACCCTCGATCCACGATCGTGCCGATGATGCTGGCGTAGGTGGAAGGACGGCCGATCCCTTCTTTCTCCAGCATTTTCACCAGGGAGGCTTCGCTGAAGCGGGCGGGCGGCTGGGTTTGGTGTCCGAGCGCTTCAACGTCATGAACCTTGGGTGAATCGCCAACGTTCAGGGCGGGCAACAACACTTCCTGACCTTCCAAAGCCGCATCAGGGTCATCGCTGCCCTCGACGTAAGCGCGGAAAAAGCCGGGGAAATCAATGCGCTTTCCACTGGAGCGGAACAGGGCTTCTCCAACCGTGAGGTCCACGGAGAGCATGGTGAGTCGTGCTTCTGCCATCTGGCTAGCGACTGTGCGCTTCCAAATCAGCTCGTACAAGGACAGATCACGCCCTTCTAAACCAGTTTCGGAGGGGGCTCGGAAGCTCTCACCTGAAGGACGGATCGCCTCATGGGCTTCCTGAGCATTGCGAGACTTGGTACTGAACTGCCTGGGCCCGTTGCTCAGATATTCCTTGCCGTAGCGCGATTCCACACAGCTGCGTGCAGCCGTAATCGCTTGATCGGAGAGATGCACCGAATCGGTGCGCATGTAGGTGATGTAACCGCGTTCATAAAGGCCCTGAGCGCAGCGCATTGTCTCTCGCGCTGACAGACGTAATTTGCGATTGGATTCCTGCTGCAGCGTGCTGGTGGTGAACGGCGGAACGGGCCTGCGCACCGTGGGTTTTTCTTCGACGGAAGAGACGCTCCAATCCGACGATTGAAGGGCAATCGATAGGGAGCGAGCGTCGTCTTCGCTCAGGAGGCGCACCTTGCTGCCTTGCTTGAGGCTGCCTGTGCTTTCGTCGAAATCATTGCCAGTGGCGACTTTCGTCCCTCCGAGGTGCGTGAGCTTGGCATCAAAGCGGATGCTCTGCTGCTCGAGCGCAGCTTTCAGATCCCAGTAGCTCCCACTGCGAAAGGCGCGCCTAGCCCGCTCT
This sequence comes from Synechococcus sp. MVIR-18-1, assembly GCF_014279835.1. Taxonomy (NCBI): domain Bacteria; kingdom Bacillati; phylum Cyanobacteriota; class Cyanophyceae; order Synechococcales; family Synechococcaceae; genus Synechococcus; species Synechococcus sp. MVIR-18-1. The sequence goes on from NZ_CP047942.1 coordinate 1,856,795, forward strand.
CGCTGCACGAGCAGGCGAACAGCCACGGATTGAACACGTCCTGCCGAAAGTCCCCAAGCAACCTTCTTCCACAACAGCGGCGAGAGGGTGTAGCCCACCAATCGATCGAGGATTCTTCGGGTTTCCTGGGCATGCACCAGCTCCATATCGAGCTCACGTGTGTCATCAAGTGCCCGGGAGATCGCCTCTTTCGTGATCTCGTGAAACACCATTCGCTTCACAGGGACCTTGGGTGACAACAGCTGGAGCAGATGCCAACTGATGCTTTCACCTTCTCGATCTTCGTCAGTCGCTAGCAGCAGTTCATCAACGCCCTTCAGGGCATCTTTGAGCTCGCGCACAATTTTTTTCTTGTCCTTCGGAACCACGTAGAGGGGTTCAAAGTTCGCCTCGGTGTTGACTCCGAGGTTGGCCCATTTCTGCCCTTTTTGAGCTGCAGGGATCTCACTTGCGTTGTTCGGCAGATCCCGCACATGGCCCATCGAAGCTTCCACCCGATAGCCCTTGGGAAGGAATCCACGGATGGTGCGGGCCTTTGTGGGGCTCTCAACGATGACCAGGGTGTTCGCCACGTGGGGTCGGTAACCGTCCCCTTCTTTATCGCACCGCCGAGCTTTCTGCAGCGAAATCAGGGAATTCACTCAGGGAAGAGCAGGAGCGCAGCTACAGTCCCTCCAATTGGTTTGACCACACTCGCCATGCCCGAGTTGGGTGCTCTGTTTCTCTCCAGCCAGGCCGTGGCAGCTCCTGGGGAGCTGCTCAACCTTGCTTTGCATGCCGGCACGGTTGGGCCTGAGGCAGCTGTTTTGGTGGCGATGATCGCCACGTTGTTGGTTGATTTAGCCGGAGAAAAAGTTTCAGTTCGTTGGGTTCCACCCATTTGTTACGCGGGCTTAGGTACGGCTCTGGTTTTGCTGGCCCTGCAGTGGAATGCACCCCTCGAGCCTTCGTTTTTAGGCGCTTTTCTCTCCGATCACCTCGCGATTGCGTTCCGAGCGATTGTTGCTCTTTCAACGCTTTTGTCTCTCCTTATTAGTTGGAGATATGCCGAACAAAGCGGCACTCCTGTTGGGGAATACGCGGCCATCTTGCTCGCCGCCACCCTTGGCGGAATGATGCTTTGCGGCGCAACAGACCTGGTGAGCGTTTTCGTGTCGCTCGAGACGCTTTCCGTGGCCAGTTATCTGTTGTCGGGATACATGAAGCGTGATGCGCGTAGTTCCGAAGCAGCACTCAAATATTTGTTGGTGGGTTCGGCCGCGGCTGCCGTGTTCCTTTACGGAGCTTCCCTTCTGTATGGCCTGAGTGGCTCAACCAGCCTGGAAGTGATCGGTGAGGCTTTGGTCACGAGTCCCACACCATTAGCCGCTCTAGCTCTGGTCTTTGTCCTTGCCACGGTGGCTTTCAAGATCGCCGCAGTCCCTTTCCACCAGTGGACGCCTGATGTTTATGAGGGGTCACCGACCCCGGTTGTGGCCTTCTTGTCGGTGGGATCTAAAGCTGCAGGTTTTGCCCTAGCCCTCAGGCTTCTCGTTGGCTGTTTTGGAAGTTTTGATACGCAATGGAAACTTCTATTCACCGTTTTGGCGATTCTCAGCATGACGCTGGGCAACGTGGTGGCGTTAGCCCAGACCTCGATGAAGAGGATGCTGGCCTACAGCTCGATTGGACAGGCCGGCTTTGTGATGATCGGCCTTGTGTGCGGCACTGAAGACGGCTTTGCCGCAATGGTGCTCTACATGGCCACCTATCTCTTCATGAATCTTGGTGCATTCGCTTGCATCATCCTGTTCTCGATCAGAACGGGTAGTGACCGGATTTCTGACTATGCGGGCTTGTATCAAAAAGATCCCTTGATTACGCTCGGCCTGAGTCTCTGCCTCCTTTCCCTTGGTGGAATTCCACCGATGCTTGGTTTCTTCGGGAAGATTTATTTATTTTTCGCTGGTTGGGCAGACCACCAATATGTCTTGGTCGTGGTCGGTCTTGTGACATCGGTCATTTCGATCTACTACTACATCGGTGTGATCAAGATGATGGTGGTGAAGGAGCCTCAAGAGGCTTCAGAGGTTGTGAAGGCCTATCCGCCGATCAACTGGAGCACCATTGGGCTTCCTCCCTTGAGAGTGGCTCTCGTGCTTTGCGTCGTCGTGACTGCCGTGGGCGGAATTCTTTCCAACCCGCTGTTTGAGTGGGCCAGCAGCACGGTGGCTGGCACACCTTTGCTTCAGCAGGCAATTGCTACTTCCTCAGGCGCTTCTCTTGGCTGATCTCTTCGATGAAGGCCGACCGGCGGTGGCTCAGCTCCGAGATGTCAGCAAGGTCTATGGATCTGGAGAAACGGAGGTTAGAGCTCTCAATGGGTTGGATCTGGATGTGCTGCGCGGCGACTACTTGGCTGTGATGGGAGCGAGTGGATCGGGCAAGAGCACAGCGATGAATGTTTTGGGCTGCTTGGACCGCCCCACCAGCGGCTCCTATTGGCTCAACGGGAGTGCTGTTGAGCGGCTAGATGACGATGCTTTAGCAGATCTGCGCAACAAGGAGCTGGGTTTTGTGTTTCAGCAGTTCCATCTCCTCCCCCATGCGACAGCACTGGAGAACGTAATGCTGCCAATGATTTATGCCGGCCTTCCATCCTCGGAGCGCGAGCAAAGGGCTGTTGCAGCTCTTGAACAGGTGGGCCTTGGCAAAAGGATGGAAAATCGCCCTAACCAATTGTCGGGTGGTCAGCAGCAGCGGGTGGCCATCGCTAGAGCGATTATCAATAAGCCTGCTCTGCTGTTGGCTGATGAGCCCACCGGTGCTTTGGATTCACGCACCACGCATGATGTTTTGAATTTGTTTGATGAATTGCATGCTCAAGGCATCACAATTGTTCTCGTCACCCATGAAGACGATGTGGCAGCTCGTGCACAGACTGTGATTCACTTTCATGACGGCAAGGTTGAGAGAGTGGCACAAAACCGCATGAATCCAGGCCTTAAAACGCCTTCACCTCATTGAGTTGGGGAGTTATTGAGAATGGCTCAGTTGCCAGAACCTTCTGATCAAACGATTCGAATTCTGCTTGTGGATGACGAAGTCCGCTTAACGGAGTTGTTGCGATTGGAGTTGGACGTTGAGGGGTATGACGTTGAGGTCGCATCTGATGGCGCCACTGGATTAATTAAAGCCAGAAGTCACCCAGAGCCTGAGCTCATTGTTCTGGATTGGAACCTTCCCGATTTCTCCGGTGTGGACATATGCCAGCGAATTCGTAGTAGTGGAGTGACGACTCCAATCTTAATGTTGACGGGTCACGATGATATTGCTGATCGCGTTAAAGCTCTTGATGCTGGTGTTGATGATTATTTGGTGAAACCTTTTTCGATTGAAGAATTAATGGCTCGGTTGAGAGCGATGCAGCGAAGAGCACAAGGCTTTTCGGGCTCAGGGCAGGGGAAGGATGCCGAGTTAACTTTTTTGGCGGTTGGAGGTTTAACAATCAATACCCAAACAAGGGATGTTCATCGTTCTGGGCAAAGAATTCAGCTTTCGGTGAAGGAGTATGAGCTGCTTTGCTTCTTGATGCGTGGAAGCGGAAAAGTCTTGGAACGATCAGAGATTATGAAGGGTGTCTGGGGTGAAGACTTTTACGGAGACGATAACTTGCTTGATGTTTATATCCGCTACTTAAGGCAAAAAGTGGAAAGCAAGGATCTTCCACCTTTAATCCATACCGTTCGTGGCGTTGGATTCATCTTGAGGGATGAAAGTGTTTCCTCCGGCTCTTAAGCAGGTCAGGCTTTGTCTCTCTCGAGACTGTTCATGAGTTGACCAACAAGCAGAGATACGGCATCAGTGCCAGATGCTGTGATCGGGTTGAGATCCAGTTCGCCAGGATCTTTTGCCACCCACCCGTTGCCCTGCTTTGTTCTCAGTTCAAAATGAAGATGGGGTCCCGTGCTGAGGCCGGTGCTTCCGACTCTTCCGATCACCTCACCTTGTTGGACCTTCTGTCCAGATTTCACGTAGATCTCTGAGAGATGTCCATAGAGCGTCCGCCGCCTGGGGGACTTGTGCTCTAACTCCACAGCGATGCCATAGCCCCCGGCGAGTCCACTACTCATGACCGTGCCTGAGAGTGCCGCAATGACAGGCGTTCCTTCTGGGGCAGCCAGGTCTTTTCCTGCATGCATCAACCAACGGCCGATCACGGGATGCTGGCGCATCCCGAATTCACTGGTGGTGATGGCAGAGCCAATGATGGGGAAGAGCAAGCGCTGATCACCATTGCCTGCGATCGCAAGAGGTCTGGGTGAAACGGAGAAAACGGACTCCAAACGAAAGCCATGTCCGGCTCCGGCAAGAAGCGCAGAAACGGGGACCGAGATCGGAGCGAGACGCCGCTGTCTTTGGCTGAACGTTGCACGATTGGAGCGCCCGCGAAAGGCAATGCCAGTGGCGCATTCACGCTTGGAGAGAGCGCCACTTCGACAAGCTTGTTGAAAGCGCGGCACATTGATGGGCTTGGCAACCGCTCCTCTTTCGAGCGTTCGACGCTCTTGCGGAGTGATGATTTGATTGCGTTCGAGGGACTCCAACGAGCGATCGAAGCGCTGGGGTGGCTTGACGCGAAGTTCAGCGGGAGGAAGTAGGGGCGCCTGAGGCGCAGGAAGGCCTTGAGGACTCTGAGGAGCAGAGGGAAGGGTCAGCACCAAGGGAGCAGCAAGCCAGCGCAGGACCACTTCGTTTCAATAGGGTTCTTAAGCGAGATTGTAGAGATTGTCATGGTTGCCATCCGGCCAGCGGGTCCAGCTAGCGCTCCGGGCTCCTTGGCAAAGCTGAAGCGCTCCATTCAGGGCCAATCCTTGGATCTCCCAGATCTCTCCGCTCTGAGGATCCTTAACCTGATTGGCCCAAAGCCGCTTCTCTATCTCACGACGCACAAGCTCTGGACGGTTTGCCAGGGTCTGGATTCTCTCTAAGGCTCTTAATACCTCCACCGTCCAAACGTCTCGACGGGCGCATCCACGTGGCAAGAGGTCGCGAAGGGCAATGGCCCCAACGGGAACCGGGTTGGCCACATTCATCCCAACGCCAATGCGCACCATGCGTAAACGACCACCACGAAAAACCAGTCGAGGAAGCAATCCAGCCAATTTTCGGGAATCGATGAGGAGATCGTTGGGCCATTTGATCCGCACGGGTAGACCCTTCCGTTCCAAGCGTTCACTTAGGGCTAGCGCCACCATCAGGCCGAGCATGTCGGCATGACCGCTGCTCGAATCCCAGGGAAGAGCAGCGCTGATCCAGACCCCTCCGCGGGCTGCCTCCCAGCGGCGGCCACGCTGGCCCTGTCCTTTGGTTTGGTGATCGGCCAGAACAGCTCGAGGACGTTCTCCGCGCCAGGGCACTGACTGAAGCCATTGGCTCAGTTCAAGTTCAGTGCTTGCACAAACTGGTTTGCATTTCAGCCTCCAACCATCAGCTTGTTGTCTGCGCAGGCGATGGATGACTCCTCCTGCCCGTTGGTGATGGTTCAGCACTGCTGTTGCCACCAAGGCGTCAGCCGTGCAACTGCAGCCTCAAGTTCGGCGACTGGACGGACTAAGGCAAGGCGTAGCCAATCACGCCCAGCCTCTCCAAACCCGGAGCCCGGTGTGACCACAACCCCGCAATGCTCGAGAAGCTGAGCGGCCATCTGCTCGTCTCCCCATCCTTGGGCGCGGGCCCAGGCAGGAAGAGGCATCCAGAGATAAAGGGCCATCGATGGCGATGGGACCGACCATCCAAGTCCTGTCAGTGCCGCAAGGGTGCGATCACGCCGTTCGCGGTAGATCGGCAAGAGATTGGCTGGCCAATCGGCGTGATCCGAGAGGGCCACCACAGCGCCCTGCTGAAGCGCCTGACATTGATTGAAATCGATCACGCTTTTGATCTGCCTCAAGGCCGTAATCAGGGGTTCGGCTCCGATTGCGAATGCCAGACGAAAGCCACCAAGGCACCACCCCTTGGAGAGAGAAAAGAACTCGATCCCGCGTTCGCGCCATTGAGGACAACGCAGAAGGGAAGGGGCCTCTCCCTCAAGCGCTAGATCTAGATAAGGGTTGTCGTGGGCGACCACCAGGTCATGGTGTTGGGCCTGACTCATCGCTTCGTCAAGCCAGGATTGTTGACCAACACAGGCTGTGGGGTTATGGGGAAAACCCAGCATCAAGAGTCGCAGTTGATCCCACTGACTGGCTGTGATCGCTTGGAAGTCCGGTGCCCAACCTTGTTCTGGGGTGAGGGGCAGGGTCTGGATGGAAGCATCTGCTAGTTCAAGCCCTCCGCGATGGGAGGGGTAAGACGGATCAAGAATGAGGGCTTGGTCACCTGGGTCTAAGACCGTCAGTGGGAAATGGGCGGTCCCCTCTTGAGATCCAACCAGGAGAAGGACCTCACGCTCAGGATCCACCTTCACATCCAGACGCTGCTCGCACCAGGCTGCTGCGGCCTCTCGAAACGAGGCTGTTGCGGCGTGCAGGCAGTAGGCCGCGCTCCTTGGCTCCTGGAGGTGATCCCCCATGGCCTGCACTGCAGCAGGCGGGGGAAGCAAATCGGTGCATCCCAGGGAGAGGTCGATCAGCGGTTGCTGTTGGTGTGTTGCTCCGAGCTTGTAAGAGCGTTTGCGCTGATCATTCCGATCAAAAACTCCGCTCCCAAGGCGAGCCAGTCGCTTAGAGGTGAGCATCCACAAAGGCTTGTAACTGGGGGCGGGCAATGGCCCCTTCGTGTCGAGCAATTTCCTGGCCGTTCCGGAACAGGATCAGGGTTGGAATGCCTTGAACTTTGAAACCATCGCGGGTGATCGGGTTGCCATCGACTTCGAGCTTGCCCACCAAAAGGCGGCCGGCATAGGTCTCAGAGGCCCAGTCCATCAACGGCGCCATCAACCGGCATGGGCCACACCATGGGGCCCAGAAGTCAACCAAAACGGTCGTGGACGCCTTCAATACCTCCTGCTCGAACGCTGCATCTGTGAAGTCGGAAACAGCTGAAGACACGGGCGGTAGTTGAACTGAATGAATCCTATGAACTCGGCTGCTGAAGGCGCTGATTCATCACAGTTTGTCGATAGATCGACGCAGCTCTTCTAAATCGGCATCCACCTCTTCCACCTTGACCGGTTTCACCTCGGAGTCGGCTGCTGGGAGAGCTGCAGCCTCCGAGCCTCCTTTGACCTGCTTTCGTAAGGCTGCCAATTCATCATCTACATCGTCGCCGCCTTCCAGAGCCGCGAACTGACTATCGAGGTCAGCACCAGCGAGCTCAGCGGCTGCTTGGCTACTGGCTTCGAGAGATTGAACCTTGTCTTCCATGCGCTCGAAGGCAGCCATGGCTGAATTGGTTCCCATGCTGCCAACGGCGCTCTGGAGCTGCTGTTGGGCCTGGGCGGCTTGAGCCCGGGCTTTGAGCATGTCTTTTTTCGTTCGAGCCTCGGCAATCTTTCCCTCTAAAGCGACCAAGCTTTTTTTGAGCGTTTCAACTTGAGCGCTTTGAGCCTGAACTTGTGTGCCAAGAGATGTGGCTGTCTCTTGGAAGGTTTTGCGACGGGTCAGGGCCTCACGCGCTAGTTCATCCTCATTTTTCTTGAGAGCAAGTTCGGCGCGCTCATACCAGGTACGGGCTTGAGACTCGGCCTGCTCTGCCTGGTTTTTGAGCCGTTTTTGACTGGCGATCGCCATGGCAACAGCCTGTCGGAGCTTGACCAGGTCGTCTTGCATATCAGAGACGGCTTGGTCGAGGATCTTGACGGGATCCTCAGCTTTGCTAACGAGATCATTCAGGTTGGCGCGCAGCAGACGGCTGAGCCGGTCGAAGAAACCCATGAATCGTTGCGAGCACTGCCAGAGATTAGCGAGCTGGACCACCTATCCCCACTAAGGTCCAATTTCATTGGATGACGTTATGGGGCGAGCCCCTCGATCCCAACGGCGCCGTTTTGGTCGTGGAGAGGTGTTGGTGCCGCCGCCACCGCCGCCGGTTCAACCTCTTCAGGAGTGCCTGGAGTTTTTGCGGAGCAAATGGAGACGAGAGGGATCACTGGCTGCGCTTTGGCAGGACTGGCCCCAATTGGCGGGGCGTCCCTTGGCGGATCACTGCAAGCCTTTGAATTTGAGCCACGGCGTCCTCACGGTGGGAGCGCGTCACCCGCAATGGCGACAAGCTCTTCAGTACAGCAAACCTCAACTTTTGGCAGCAGTGCGAAGCGCTGGCCATGCCGTGCGCGATCTGAGGATTCAGCAACATCACCCTTCCCCTACGGCAGAGTTAGAGACAGAAGAGAGTGTTTGGGCTCGCCATCCGAGCCGGATCGATGTGCACGGAATGGCGTCATGCCCTTGCTGTGACAGCCCAGCTCCTGCAGGCGAGATGGCGCTCTGGGGCCACTGCGGGTTCTGCCGAAGACTGAAGCTTTCAGAGTCGCTCGGAAGCAGTCAGTAACGTTCAGCCCGAGGCCGTTCCCATGTTGAATGAGCCCCTCTGGAATGGAGCTTTAAAGCTCTTTTATCCAATTCCCTCCTGTCGAATCGAAGAACTTGATAAATTCCAAATTGTCCGAGGGGCTCTGGATTGAGACCCTTCCAATGTTTCTTTTTCATTGTCAGTGAATCAATAACAATTATCGCCGTCTGTGACCCTCCTTTCTTGCTGGTTGGAAACCCTTGCCATCCCTTTCTTTTCTCCTTGCTGAAGCGATCCGCAACATTGATAAAGGCGTTCTTAGATGTTCCTTCGTAGACAACAACCTGATCTGTGTAGAAGTGCAAAGAGGGTTTCATCACCCCAACCATCGCCAAAGGTTCATCAGGACCTTGATGTTCCAACACAGTGGCGGCTACTTCACGGATTGGAAGTTGGCGTACACGATCGCCGAGGTCAACCATCGGGATGAGAGCAATGAGCTGGAACATCACCAGCGGTCCCTGAACGGCTAGCAAGCGACCAGAGGCCTTTCGCCTGATCATCCAGAGGCCCAAAACGCCAGCGATCGAGAAGCACACCGCTGCTCTTAAAACCAAGCGGCTTGCCAGCAGTTCGGCTGGCAGCGTTGGCATTTCGGGGTCATCGATGAGAGGAACCCAGATCGAAGAACTCCAGAACCCCACTGCCAACACAAACGTGAGCAGGATTGTTGTGCCCCAGGCCCAATCCAAAGGAGGTCGGTTCCTTCGTTCGGAAGGCCTTGCTGCAAGGGCGATGAGAATGGCAGCAGCAGGCGTTGCAGGAATCCAGTAGCTCGGAAGCTTCGTGGCCGCGGTGGTGAACAGCAGCAATACAGAAAGAAGCCAGCAACTGGCAAAACTCTGAAGAGACAAGTTTGCGCTGGATTGGACAGATGAAAAGGCACGCTTCAGGTTTGAAGGGTGCAGGGTTTGCCCCAGCCCAAGCAGCAATAGGGGGGTGAAGGGCAGGGATGCCACAACCAAAATCACCCCGAAAAACCACCAGGGTTGGAGGTGGCTGTTCACGACCGATGTGAAGCGTTGCAGGTTGTGATAACCAAAAAAGCTATCCCAAAAAGGCTGGCCTTCGACCAGCAGTTCTGCGACATACCAAGGCAGGCTGATCAAGGCGGTGAGTGCAAGGCCGCGAAGCGGTTTGATGCATTGCGAGATGCCCTTCAGATCCCAGCGCACCAGAGCAAACAGCACCAGGGTCATGCCACTGAGGACCACGGCCACAGGCCCTTTCGTGAGCACGGCTGAGGCGAGCAGAACCCAGGCGAGCCACCATCGTCGAGACGTTCCACTGGCATAACAACGCCACTGGCAGAGGAGGCTCAGAGCGAGGGTGCCGCTGAGTAAGGGATCACTGACGGCCGTCCGACTCCAGAGCTGTACTAATGGAGAGAGCGCGAAGGCCAGTGCTGCTGCGACTGCGGTGCGGCGAGGGTGATTGTCATTTTCGGCCGGATGCACCATCAAGGTGTCCCCAAGCATCAGCATGGTTGCCACACTCGCCAGGGCTGAGGGAAGCCTCCCAGCCCAGGTGCCGAGTGGGTCCCAGAGCTCATTGGCAGGAATCGAGTACCCCAACCCCATAAGCCAGTACACCAGGGGCGGTTTGTCGAATCTTGGCAATCCATTAACCCGAGGGGTTAACCAGTCACCGGTGCGAGCCATGGCACGACCGGCAGCTGCAAAGAGCGGTGGGGTTTCATCGACCAGGCCAGTGGAACCCAGTTGCCAGCAGCACATCGCAAGGCCAAGCGCCAAGATCAGCAGCAGACCTCGGCTGCGCTGTCGTGGCGAGATCCGTGGGTCGGCAGGGGCGTTGATCATCGACATGGGGCGATCGTGCCATCCCTTGCAGAGAGTCCCTGCCTGATCCAAGCCTCAACGCGTTGTGCAAACACCGTATGGCTGGCGTTCTGTTCCACCCAACGGCGACAAGCTTGTCGATCGATTTGATCGACTTTGCTGCTTGCCATTTTTAGGGCCTCGAGATCATCGGGATGCACAAGCCATCCCGTGACTCCGTTTTGAATCAGTTCGCCCGGACCACCGCGGTCGTAGGCCACAACAGGGACACCGCAGGCCATGGCTTCCACCACCACATTGCCGTAGGCCTCATTCCATTTGGGCGTATTCAGGAGAGCGCGGCAGCAGCCAAGCTCTTTCTGAAGTTGGTGTGTCGGCTGAAAACCGCGCCAATTAATGGTTCCTGGAGGCACGGCGGCTTCCACCGATTGTGCATAGTCAGCATCTTCGACCAAGCCCCAAACCAGAAGCGTTTCTCCCAGAGCAGCGGCAACAGCTGCAGCATCTTCGAGGCCTTTTTCAGGCGCGATGCGTCCGGCCCATCCGAGTGGGCCATGGAGGGACAACTGCAACTGATAACGCGTGAGGTCAAAGCCATTCCCCACAATTGAAGGTGGCATGGGCAATGAAAAATCCCCTGCCTGTCGTTGGGTATGGAATGACATTCGCCTTTGGTCCCAGCGCGCGAGTTGAGAGATGACTTCATCCATCGCCTGCGAGACCGACCCCATGCTCACCAAATGAAATAACGAGCACTTCGCATGGGGAGTGAGCCAGAGCGGTAACCAGTCGTAGCTGAAGTTGATCACTGCATCGGCGTCCTCGCCCAAGGACAAAGCAAGGTCCCACAAATGTGGAAGCACACCATCAAAGGGAATTTGAACGGAAGCGTCTTTTGCGGCATGTTGCCAGCTGGGTTGATCGCTGCCCCCAGCGGTGTGTAGTGAGAGTTCAGGGCAGTCGTCAGGCGCAACCGATCCGTTAGGGGCGACCAGGGTGATCCGATGCCCTCTTGCGGCTAGACCGCGCAATAACGAGGTCAGCGTTAGTTCCACACCACCACCGCGTCCACTGCCTAAATGTCCGATGGGTGTACTGACCAGTACCAAATGCAGAGGGGTGATGCTCATGCTCCGAGATCGCCCTGCTGGGTTTCGTTTATGAGAGCAACCGGTTCCCAGAAACGTTTGCGTTGGCTCACCAATACCACCGAAATTAGAACCAAAAGCACTGCCAACCATTGAAGGTTGTTGAGTCGTTCTTGCAACAACAGCCCGCCGGAAGCAAGTGCAAAAACGGGTGTGAGAAATCCAAGTGTGGTGAACCCTGTCAGGTCCTCACGACTGGCAAACCAGAAAAATAGGGCGTAGGCCACGGCGCCCCCCATCAGAGATGCATAGGCCATTTGCGTCCAAGCAGAGACGGACCAAGGAGGTATTAGCGGGAAGGCTCCGTCGAGCCCATGCCAAACCAGCAAGGGCAGTCCACCCAGCAGCATGTGCCATCCCGTGACGGCTACAGGATCACTATTTCGGCAGGCAAATCGACTCAGAACGGTGCCGACAGCCATCGCAATGGCAGCCGCCAACATCCAGCCCGTTCCAGCCTGCCAACCCGATTGAAACGACACTCCCTCACCCAATAGCCACCAGTGCCGTAGAAGCGGTTGGGGAACACCTAGACAGATAATTCCCACCAGGCCAAGAACCAATCCCACCCAACCGATGGGATTGATTGTTTCTGCAAAAAGCCAGCGGGCGAGCAGGGCAACCATCAACGGCTGAGAATCAATCAACACTGACCCGAGGCCGGCGCCAGTGCCTTCGAGTCCGCGTGCCAGGCAGATCTGAAACAGCACGGCATCAATCAGGGTGAATAGGAGAAACCAGCCCCGATCCCCAGGATCAATCGCTAACGAACGCCCGAGCAGCGGAACAAAGGCGATCACGACGATTCCAGCCGGGAGCAGCCTCAGGCAGGACACCAGAATCGGCCCTCCTGTGCTGACCAGGGGAGCCATTGCTGTCATCGCCGTTCCCCAGAGGACGAACGGCAGGACCATCAGCAGCCCTCGGCGGAGAGATCCCATGGGGTGCTGCGAACAGGCTCCTTTTTAAGATCTAATCGTGTTTGATTGACTGTCATGATCTGGCCCTGGCGCCGCAAGTCCCGGCGAACGATGGCGAGGATCGCCATTGAAGGGGCGATCACTGGCTCCACCCGCCGTCGCGTCCTTAAAGCCTTAAAGGAGGTTCAGGAGAGGGAATTCCCTGCACTGTTGCTGCGAATTGATAGTCCTGGAGGGACTGTTGGCGACAGCCAGGAGATCCATGCAGCCTTGCTGAGGCTGCGCGAAAAAGGCTGTCATGTTGTTGCCAGCTTTGGAAATATTTCTGCATCTGGTGGGGTTTATGTCGGTGTTGCCGCAGACAGGATCGTGTCCAATCCAGGCACGATTACCGGTTCCATCGGCGTGATTCTTCGCGGCAACAACCTGTCCAAATTGCTGGATCGTGTTGGGGTCAAATTTGAAACGGTCAAAAGTGGAGCCTTTAAAGACATCCTTTCTCCAGATCGTGCCCTTGGCTCAGAAGAACGTGAGCTGCTTCAAGCTCTGATTGACAGCAGCTATGAGCAATTTGTGGCGGCCGTTGCAGAAGGACGAAAGCTTGATCCAAGCTGTGTTCGCGAGTTTGCTGACGGACGGGTGTTCAGTGGTGCGCAGGCCAAAGATCTTGGGCTCGTGGATGAACTGGGTGACGAAGAGTGCGCAAGGGTGCTTGCGGCACAGTTGGCTGATCTGGATGAGGAGCGCTGCCGCGTGGTGACACTTGGAAAACCCCGAAAGCCATTGCTGCAAGGGTTGTCAGGGTCCAATCTGCTCGCCCGAATTCAGGAGCTCGTCACGGTTGAAATGGAGCTCAGCGGTCAACCTTTGTGGTTGTTTCGGCCATGACCATGGGGAGCGGATTGACCTTGCGCGGTTTACGTGGTGCGACCACCTGCAGCACCAACACAGTTGTTGCGATTGAGCAGGCGGTCTCTGAACTGATGGACGCCCTGGTGAAACACAACGCTCTGAAGCCGGACTGCATCGTGTCGATCACGTTCTCTGTGACGACCGATCTGGATGCGTGTTTCCCGGCTGCTGTTGCAAGGCGCCGCGAAGGTTGGGATGGGGTGGCCCTCCTCGACTGTCAGCAGATGGCTGTTGAGGGCGATCTGGATAGGTGCATTCGTCTTCTGGCCCACACCTGGATGCCAGCAGATCAAGAGCTTCGCCACGTCTATCTGGGGGAAGCCAGCCGCCTCAGGCCAGATAGATCCAGTCACAACTGACAGATGCCACGCCGGCCCTTCGAACCCCTTGCCGCTGCCTGTCCTTAGGACAATCATGGGACATAACCACTGCGGTGATTGTTTTCACCAGCTGAATTAATGGACTTTTTGCCCACGACCCCGATCCGCCGCCTCGCTGTTGTTGCAGGGGTGATCGGTTGCGGAGTCGTTGCTTCTGCTTCGGTGGTCGAGATGCTCCAACCCGTTGCAGTTCAAGCTCAGAACACTCCCTCTTTGATGGAGTTTCGCTGGGAAAGCGATAGAAATTATCGCAAGTTGTACTACGTCCAAACGAGCACTCGTACGCGCGAGCGTTCGGAATACTTCCTGGTGCTTCGGCCGAAAGATCGCAAAACCGCGATCCTCAAACTCACCATCACTATTCCTGATTACTTCAACGCAAAGATCCGCCCCAACAAATTGAAGCTCTGCAAGATGAAGAAGGGCGGCATGCTCAGCAGAAGCCGTTGTGAAGAGGTCATCCCTGCTGTTTTTGAGGTCAGCGAGAACCAAACGGCAATTGAGGTTTTCCCTGAAACTCCGATTCCCACTGAAGACACCTATGCCGTGTCGATGACGATCTTCAATCCCAATAAATCTGGGATGTTTCAGTTGAATGCTCTGGCACAGGCGCCTGGAGACGTTCCAGTGGCGGGCTACTTAGGGAGTTGGAACTTCAGTATCGACTAAGCATTGGCTGATAAGCTCTTCTACTGATGAAAGGCTGGGCGCCGGAGTGAATCCATGACCAAACGAACTTTTGGTGGCACCAGCCGTAAGCGCAAACGCGTTTCGGGTTTCCGTGTTCGCATGCGTTCTCACACCGGCCGTCGCGTGATTCGTACGCGTCGTAAGCGTGGACGTTCACGCTTGGCTGCTTGAGCCTGATCAGCAACGCCTAGCCCCTTGAAGGGGTGACGTTTGAAAGAATTTCGATGGTGCTTCCCACGTCAATGCGATTGCGGGGTCATCGCTGTTTCGATTATCTGCATCGCAGGGGTCAGCGCTTCCACGGATCGCTGATGACTCTGCGTAAAGCCTCGGCGATGCCGAGGCTTCTGCGTTGGGAGTGCCGCCCTGTTGGGGAGAGTGGCGAAACGGCTGTTTGCCGATGCGCTGTGGTGATCAGTAGCAAGGTCAGTAAACGGGCTGTCATCCGCAATCGGCTCAGACGCTTGTTGCACGACCACTTACGTGAGCATTTTGAGCAGTCGTTTCAGCACTCCAATACCTGGGTTCTGATCAGCCTTAAACCCGGTGCAGAGGCCAAAGATGCTCCTGTCCTGGAAGAATGCGACAGATTGCTCCAACAAGCAGGGTATTAGCCATGCCAACTTCCATCCAAGAAGAGACCTTCTACGAAGGCGGTCCAGCTCGCGGTGACTTGATCTTCAATCTTTTGCTTGGGCTGACCTTGATCGGTCTGCCCTTTGCTGTTGGAGCGATTGTTCGTGCGGTCTGGTTGCGTTTCAACATCACCAGTCGTCGCATTTCTGTGACCGGTGGCTGGATGGGACGGGATCGCAGTCAGGTGGCCTTTAGCCAGGTGCGTGAAGTCCGCAGCGTGTCGCGCGGTTTTGGCGCCTGGGGCGACATGGTTCTTGTCTTGACAGACGGATCACGCCTGGAGTTGCGCTCGGTCCCACGCTTCCGGGAGCTCGAGGCTTTCATCGAAGAGCGCATCCGTGTCCGACGTGAAAACGCGAGTGAGAAAGATGCAGACAGCAAGGGCTTCGCTGCCTGAGTTAGGTGTTCGCCTCAAGCGAATTGCCACAGAAGCCCCTGTGCTGTTGCACACTGGCAACAACATTCACCAATCACTCGGAACGCCATCGTGATCGGGTACATCTCCGACAATCTGCTGCTGCCAATCCTGGATTTTTTCTACGGATTGGTCCCGAGCTATGGCCTGGCGATCGTGGCCCTCACGGTGGTAATTCGCCTGGCGTTGTTCCCTCTCAGCGCAGGGTCGATTCGTAGCGCCAGACGCATGCGCATCGCTCAGCCTGTGATGCAGAAGCGCCAGGCTGAGATCAAAGCCCGTTACGCAAGCGATCCTAAAAAGCAGCAAGCCGAACTCGGAAAGCTGATGAAGGAGTTCGGTAGCCCCCTGGCGGGCTGCTTGCCGCTCCTCGTTCAAATGCCGATTTTGTTTGCGCTGTTCGCAACTTTGAGGGGATCACCCTTTGCGGATGTGCCTTACACCCTCAATCTCAAAGTGCTTCCCGCTGATCAGATTGCGGCTGTTGAGCCCAAGCCTTTCACCAGCGCCAGTCATTCGATCTTCATTACGGAAACGAATCACGTTCCCATCATCGCGAGCCTTCCTGGCGGTACCAAGATCGGCGCTGGAGAGACTGTTCCGATTCAGCTCGAGACCCGTGGTGGAGAAAGTTTCCGCGATGTGATTTCTGGCGTCGATAACGGCCAAAGGTTTCTTCCAACTTGGACGGTTACCAAGGGAGAGGGAATTGTCAGCGTGAGTGAGACGGGAACGATTACAGCCCTCACGACTGGCGATGCAACCGTTGAAGGGAAAATTACAGGTTTGGCCGCTCGCAGCGGCTTCTTGTTCATCAAAGCCCTAGGTCAGGTTGGCTTTTACACCGAGGGTGCGATCAATTGGGACATCGCAATTCTCATTGGCGCATTCGGTCTGAGTTTGTTTGCTTCTCAGCTTCTCTCCGGGATGGGGATGCCTGCCAATCCGCAGCAGTCCACCGCTAACAAGATCACTCCAGTGATGATTACTGGGATGTTCCTGTTTTTCCCACTCCCTGCCGGTGTTTTGCTTTACATGGTGATTGCCAATATTTTCCAGGCACTGCAAACGTTTTTGCTCACGCGCGAGGCTTTGCCGGAAAATCTTCAGTCGATTCTTGATGACCAAAGGCTGCAAAATTCTCAGCCTGCAGCGGCCTCCGCAGGTGGCGGATCCACGTCTGGACGCATGCCGTTTGAGCCCAAAGGCGGAAACAAATGATTCCTGGGCTTGAGCCCGTTCCCCTTCGCGAGCTGCAAGCTCTTGGTTCCGTTCGTGAGTGGGAATTCGAAGGCCCACTTGAGGAGCTGCCCTCCCTCACCCCAGTTCGCGGAACCATTCGGGCCGAGCATCGCGGCAATATTCTTGAAGTTTCCGGTTCAGCTCAGACCATCGTTTGTTTGTGTTGCGATCGCTGTCTGAAGCATTTCAACCGCGAATTGTCCACGGGAACGAATGAGTTGATCTGGCTTGGAGATCGTGAAGATGAAGCGGAGATGGCGGAAGAGGGCCTGGATGCATCTTCAGTGGATGGACTTGTGGAGTGTCTGGATCCAAGGGGCCTTTTTGAACCAGAGCGATGGGTGTTTGAACAGTTGAGTCTTCAAATGCCAGCTGTAAATTTCTGCGGTGATGGTTGCTCAGGAATGCCTCAATCGGTCAACCCAGAGCAGACAGCTTCGGTGACGCCGTCTGCCGATCCGCGTTGGGAGGCTCTCTTGAGCCTGCGCTCTGACCCAGGCGAGGAGTCGGAGGTGACGCGTGACTGAACAGTGGGCACAACAACTCGATCTTCTGATTCGTGCGGGCACCCCTCTGATTTGGATTCGCAGCCACGAGGAGGAGCGCGTTGAATCTCTGCTGAGACAAGCGGCCGAACGCTTGCCTGGGCGTCGACTGGCGTCATGGGACTTTGTGAGTGGCCTGTCCGGCGTGCTTGGCAGCGAGGGACTTGGTGCGCGCCAGCCCATGCTGGTTTTGCAGTGGTTGCAGGATCTCGATGGCAACAGCCCCACGCTGCTGTTGCTCAAAGATGTGCATCGCTTCTGCGATGACCCGGGCATCGCCCGCATGCTTCGCAATCTCACAAGCTTGTTGCGTGGCCGCCCTCATACGCTCGTGCTCGGTTGTGGTAGCTGGACGCCGCCACCCGATTTAGAAGAGGCCCTCACCCTGCTCGACTTGCCGCTTCCGCAAGAGCAGGAATTGATGACCTTGCTTGGCAATATTTCCAAGGCAACAGGATCGCCTCTCAATAGCGAGGTGCTTGAGGAGCTCACCCATGCCTGCTGCGGATTAAGTGAATCACGGGTTCGTCACGTTGCAGCGAAGGCGCTGGCTCAGCGCGGTGAGCTCGGACGCCAGGACCTTGCTGACGTGCTGGAGGAGAAGCGCCTCGCGCTGGCTCGCAGCGAAGTGCTGGAGTTCTGCCGTACCGATGCCACCCCTGCAGATATTGGTGGGCTGGAGGCTCTCAAGCAGTGGTTAGAACAGCGCCATCGTGCCTTCAGTGATGAAGCCCGGCGCTTCGGCTTGCCCCTCCCTCGTGGTGTTTTATTGGTCGGGCCGCAGGGAACGGGTAAATCGCTGACGGCGCGAGTGATTGCCCACAGCTGGTCCATGCCACTCCTGCGCTTGGATGTGGGGCGTCTTTTTGCTGGCCTCGTTGGAGCGAGCGAAGCACGAACACGCGAAATGATTCAAAGGGCTGAAGCGATGGCTCCTTGCGTGCTTTGGATTGATGAGATTGACAAAGGCTTTGGAAGCGACGGCCGAAGTGATGGCGGAACCAGCCAACGGGTGTTGGCCACCGTGCTGACATGGATGGCGGAGAAAACGTCTCCCGTTTTTGTTGTGGCTACAGCCAATGGAGTGGAAAGGCTTCCCGCTGAACTCCTAAGAAAGGGCCGCTTCGACGAGATTTTTCTCCTTGATATGCCAGCTCGCTCTGAACGTCAGAGCATCATGGAATTGCATATCAGTCGCAGACGCCCAGGTCTTCGCCTTCCTGTTGAAACTGTCGTGGACCGGACGGATGGTTACTCCGGTGCAGAGCTAGAGCAAACGGTGATCGAAGCCATGCACCTTGCCTTTGCAGAGAGCCGTGAATTGGCGGAGTCCGACTTAATTCAAGCCGCTGCTCAATTGGTTCCTCTCTCGCGTACCGCTAAAGAACAATTGGAAGGCCTCAAGCAATGGGCTAGTAGCGGCAGGGCGCGGCCAGCTTCATTGCGACTGGTAACGAACCCTGACAGGGCGTAACAAACAAGGGGCCTGCGTCCAGACAAGGCTTGGCGACCTCCGTATGTTTCGTGAATAGCGCCTTTTTGTCCGTGAATCGTTTTTCGGATCTCACCACCCAACTCGCTGCTGCCTGTCTTGGTGCTGGTGTCATTACAACCGTCGCGGTCGCTCAGGGGCAGAACCCAATTACCGCTCTTGGCATCACGTTGTTCTCGGCTGTTGCCGCGGTAATGGTTGGACAAGTTCTCTAAGAACCTTGATTGTTCGTTCTGAACCGAGACGTAGGCTTTTTAGCCAGTCCTCTTCAGAATTTCCGTGCTTGACCAGCGCCTGGTGCGTGACAACCCCGAACTGATTTCCCGTGAGTTGGGACGTAGGGGGATGGATGTTGATCTCACAGGTCTTCAGCTGATTGCACAGCAGCAACGCGATCTCGAGGAGCGTCGCAGCGGCCTTCAAGCCGATGGCAACCGCATTGGCAAAGAGGTTGGTCAGCGCATTCAAGCCGGGGCCGATCCCAAGGGGGCTGAGGTTGCAGAGCTTCGCCTGCAAGGCAATCAAATTAAGCAGACAGTGGCCGTTCTCGAGGATGAGGAGAAGCAGCTCACCGCGCGGCTGCGTGAAGAGCTACTTAGCTACCCCAATCTGCCTTCAAAGGCCTGTCCAGACGGTCGCAGCGAAGACGACAACAAAGAAGTGCGTCGCTGGGGTGATCCCAGGGTGGAAGACGGGCTCATGGAGCATTGGCAAATTGCAGAGCAGCTGTCTTTGCTCGACACGGAGCGTTCCGTGAGAATTGCCCAGAGTCGTTTTGTGACCCTGTTTGGGCAAGGCGCTCGGCTAGAGCGATCGCTCATCAACTTCATGCTGGACCTGCACACGGGGAAGGGGTACCGCGAGGTGCTCCCTCCGGTTTTGGTGAATAGCGCAAGCCTGAAGGGATCAGGGCAACTGCCCAAATTTGCTGAAGAGAGTTTTCGTTGTGCAGACGATGACCTCTGGTTGACCCCAACCGCTGAGGTTCCGCTGACCTCTCTGCATCGCGACGAAATTATTCCTTCGGAACAATTGCCACTGCGTTACGTGGCTTACAGCCCCTGCTTTCGCAGGGAGGCCGGTAGCTATGGACGTGACACGCGGGGCCTGATCCGACTGCATCAATTCAACAAAGTGGAGCTGTATTGGTTTGTCCATCCCGAGCACTCTGAGGAGGCTCATGCGCAGATCACCGCCGACGCCGAGGCCGTGCTTCAGGCTTTGGAGCTGCCCTATCGCGTGCTTGAGCTCTGCACGGGTGATCTGGGCTTCTCCGCCGCCCGCACCTATGACCTCGAAGTTTGGTTGGCGGGAGCGGGTGCTTTCAGGGAGATCTCGAGCTGCAGTGTCTGTTCTGATTTCCAGGCTCGTCGTTCCTCGATTCGCACGAAAGACGGCAAGACCACACGTTTGGTTCACACGCTCAACGGCAGTGGCCTCGCGATTGGCCGCACCATGGCTGCTCTGCTTGAGAACGGGCAACAGCCTGACGGGAGCGTGAAACTTCCCCAGGCTTTGGTTCCTTACTTCGGTTGCGATCGTCTCCAGCCAGAATGAATCGATTATTGGGTCCGATATGAACGTTCTGGCAGCACTATTGGTTCTGGGGCTGCTGATCGTGATCCATGAGGCTGGTCACTTTCTTGCAGCCAGAGTTCAGGGGATCCGTGTGAATGGATTTTCCATTGGGTTTGGACCTGCCCTCTGGAAACTTGAGCGTGGAGGCGTGACCTATGCCCTGCGCGCTCTCCCTCTTGGCGGATTCGTGTCCTTCCCTGACGACGAAGAAGACAGTCCAATCCCTGCCGATGATCCAGATCTTCTTCGCAACCGCCCGATTCCACAGAGAGCCCTTGTTATTAGCGCAGGGGTGCTCGCCAACTTGCTGCTCGCCTGGGTGGTTCTCGTTGGACATACGGCATTGGCAGGAGTTCCAGGCGACCCTGATCCCGGGGTGATGGTGATGGCAGTTCAGCAGGGAGAGCCCGCTGAGATCGCGGGTTTGCAAGCCGGTGATCAAATTTTGAGCATCGAAGGATTGCCACTGGGTCGCGGCGAGAAGGCTGTGAAAGAGGCTGTTACGCCAGTGCGAGACAGCCCTTCCAAAGCACTGTCACTTGAAGTGCAGAGAAATGGATTGGTGCGAGTGATCCAGCTCACTCCGGAAGACCATCAAGGGCAGGGACGCATCGGTGCTCAGCTTCAGGCCAATTTCAGTGGAACCACGCGCGCTGTCACTGGCTTGGGCGAAGCGATCGCCAGTGGATCAGAGCAGTTCGGTGGACTTTTGCAGCGCACCGTGGCCGGATATGGAGCCTTGTTCACTGATTTTGGAACGACGGCTCAGCAGGTGAGTGGCCCGGTCAAGATTGTGGAGATGGGCGCCCAGCTCTCCAGTCAGGGAGGAAGTGGTCTTGCCCTCTTCATGGCTTTGATTTCGATCAACCTCGCGGTGCTCAATGCGCTCCCATTGCCGCTTCTTGATGGTGGTCAATTGGTGTTCATTCTTTTGGAGGGGGTCCGCGGACGGCCTATCCCAGAGCGCTTTCAGTTGATCGTGATGCAATCCAGCTTTTTGCTCGTCGTTGGCCTGAGTGTTCTTTTGATCGTGCGCGATACAAGTCAACTCTCGGTTGTTCAGCGCTTGCTTGGTCAGTGAACCGATAGAGTGCCTTCACTAGACGTCTGATCTAACCAGCTGCATGGCCAAGAAGTCGATGATTGCCCGAGATGTGAAGCGGAAAAAGATAGTCGCGCGCTTTTCGGACAGGCGCGCAGCTCTCATGTCTGCGTTCCATGCCGCTAAGGATCCGATGGAGCGTCTTGAGATCCATCGCAAGATCCAGGGGTTGCCTCGTAACAGCGCCCCAAACCGTGTGCGCAATCGTTGCTGGGCGACTGGAAAGCCCCGCGGCGTTTATCGCGATTTTGGGCTGTGCCGCAATCAGCTTCGTGAACGTGCTCACAAAGGTGAGCTCCCCGGTGTTGTGAAGTCCAGCTGGTGATTTGAGTTCGGTCTTTTCCAATCCATCGAATGAAGAGGTGATTGATCACCTCTTTTTTTATGTCGTTTTTTATGGCGATGGATCTGTTGGATTTTGTGGATCTAACCGGATAACCCCAACAATGGGTTCCGCTCAAATGTAAGAATCAGAATTGACAGAAAGACATAAACCAACGTGCAAGGTCAGACGCAGTCGATCTCCTTTGACGGTCGGGAGATACGGCTGACCACAGGGCGGTATGCCCCCCAAGCCGGCGGCTCGGTGATGATTGAGTGCGGAGACACCTCCGTCTTGGTCACGGCTACACGCTCCACAGGTCGAGATGGAATTGATTTTCTCCCGCTGATCTGTGACTACGAAGAGCGCCTCTATGCAGCAGGCAGGATTCCTGGAAGTTTTATGCGGCGCGAAAGTCGTCCTCCTGAGCGCGCCACGCTGATTTGCCGTCTCATCGATCGGCCGATGCGTCCGTTGTTCCCAAGTTGGCTTCGCGACGATTTGCAGATTGTTGCGACTTGCATGTCGCTTGATGAGCGGGTTCCGGCTGATGTGCTCGCCGTTACAGGGGCCTCCATGGCCACCCTCTTGGCAAAGATTCCCTTCTATGGGCCGATGGCCGCTGTTCGCGTCGGTTTGCTGGGTGACGATTTTGTGCTGAATCCCAGCTACCGGGAGATTGAGCGCGGCGATCTAGACCTCGTTGTTGCAGGCACCCCACAAGGTGTAGTGATGGTGGAAGCTGGTGCGAATCAGCTCCCTGAGGGAGATGTGATT
Source organism: Synechococcus sp. MVIR-18-1 (assembly GCF_014279835.1). Classification (NCBI taxonomy): domain Bacteria; kingdom Bacillati; phylum Cyanobacteriota; class Cyanophyceae; order Synechococcales; family Synechococcaceae; genus Synechococcus; species Synechococcus sp. MVIR-18-1. The sequence continues at coordinate 1,879,246 of NZ_CP047942.1, forward strand.
GAAGCGATCGACTTTGGCTACGAAGCTGTTTCTGAGTTGATCAAAGCTCAGCAATCCATCCTCAAAGAGGCTGGGATCGAGCAAGTGATTCCTGAGGTTCCTGAGCAAGACAAAACGCTGCCTGTCTATCTAGAGAAAGCCTGCAGTAAATCGATTGGCGAGGTGCTTGGCCAGTTCGAGCAAACCAAGGCTGAGCGTGACGAAAAGCTGGATGCGATTCGCAGCACAACCGCGGAAACGATCAAGGGCCTCAAGGACTCCGATCCTGTTCGCGTTGCGGTTAGTGCCAACGGCAAGGCCCTTCCAAACAGTTTTAAGGCGCTCACCAAAACCTTGATGCGCCAGCAGATCCTTAAGGACGGAAAACGGGTGGATGGTCGCACCCTGGATCAGGTGCGTCCGATTAGCGCTGCTGCAGGAGTGCTTCCGAAGCGAGTACACGGCTCAGGTTTGTTTCAACGCGGACTCACCCAGGTGTTGTCGACCGCCACTCTTGGCACCCCAAGTGACGCTCAGGAGATGGATGATCTCAATCCAAGCAACGAAAAAACCTACCTGCACCACTACAACTTCCCGGCCTATTCCGTCGGTGAGACCCGTCCGATGCGCTCTCCGGGACGCCGTGAAATTGGTCACGGTGCTCTAGCTGAACGCGCCATCGTGCCCGTCCTCCCCGCGAAAGACACCTTCCCTTACGTGGTGCGTGTTGTCAGCGAAGTGTTGAGCTCTAATGGCTCCACTTCAATGGGCTCCGTGTGCGGCAGCACCTTGGCTCTGATGGATGCCGGTGTTCCTCTGAAGGCGCCTGTGAGTGGTGCGGCGATGGGCCTGATCAAGGAGGGGGATGAGGTCAAAATCCTCACCGACATTCAAGGCATTGAAGACTTCCTTGGCGACATGGACTTCAAAGTGGCGGGTACCGATAAGGGGATTACCGCGCTGCAGATGGACATGAAGATCACGGGTCTGCCCGTAAGCATCATTGCTGAGGCTGTGAATCAGGCGCGTCCTGCGCGTCTACACATCCTTGAAAAGATGATGGAAGCGATCGAGAGTCCGCGTGAAGGGCTATCTCCTCATGCGCCTCGCCTGCTGAGTTTCCGCATTGATCCTGAGCTGATTGGCACGGTGATCGGACCTGGTGGGCGCACCATCAAGAACATCACGGAGCGCACCAACACCAAGATCGACATTGAGGACAGTGGCATTGTCACCATTGCTTCTCATGATGGTGCGGCGGCAGAGGAAGCCCAGAAAATCATTGAAGGCCTCACCCGCAAGGTGAATGAGGGTGAAGTGTTTACGGGTTCCATTACCCGCATCATTCCGATCGGTGCCTTTGTTGAAATTCTTCCGGGTAAAGAGGGAATGATTCACATCTCACAGCTTTCTGAGGCGAGAGTCGAGAAAGTGGAAGATGTGGTGAAGGTGGGAGATGAGGTCACAGTGCGTGTCCGTGAAATAGACAATCGCGGTCGTATCAACCTCACCCTGCGTGGCGTTCCCCAGAACGGTGAGTCGCCTGACTCCCAACCGGCTCCAACACCAGTAGCGCCTCTCTCCTGAGAGGCGCCTAACCAGGCTCAGACCTGAAAACCGGGATCAATCAGTCCCATCGCCCGTGTCGCTTTTTCACATAAAGCGGCATGGGTTTTTCCATGGCTAGCGATCAAGCAACCTGCCTGGCGAACATCTCCGGTGTTGTACGTGAGCTCTGCGCCATCGGCATGGGTAAAGGCACCACCAGCAGCGAGAAGGACGGCCTCTGGTGCGGCCATATCCCAATCTTTCGGAGCACTTTTCCCAGATAGGGAAATGTACAAATCGGTTTCGCCACGAAGGATCGTGGCCACTTTGCAGCCGACACTGCCCACTGCCTTTGATTCGCCGAGTTCTAGGGCGGTGATCAACTGTTCAAGTCGTTGATCCCTGTGACTGCGGCTTGCCACCAAGATGAGCTCATTTGTGATCGCGCGCGCACTGAAACGAACCGGTGCTCGCTCACCGGAGCGGTTTTCGCACCAGGTGCCGCTACCCACCACACCAATCCAAAGCTCTTCTCGTTCTGGAACCAGAACGACCCCAAGCACAGGGCGCTGTTGATGCACCAAGGCCAGATGGACGGCATATTCCCCTGTGCCTTGCAAGAAATCTTTGGTTCCATCGAGTGGATCCAAAATCCATAGCCACTCAGCAGCTAAGGGTTGTCCCTCAATTAGTTGCTCCTTGGCGGTTTCTTCACTGAGAAGGGTCCAACCAGCGGTGGGGAAAGATTGTTTTAAGCCATCCAGGAGCCATTGATTGACCGCTAGATCAGCAGCGGACACTGGGCCTTCGCCGCCATTGTCAACGCTGAGGGCTTTCGGAAACCCGTGGGGTGGCTGTTCTCCACGGGCATAGGCGCGCAGGATGTCTGCAGCCCCCCAGCTGAGAGGGCGAAGAACCTTTAAAACATCTTCCAGGTTGATACCGGCAAGAAGGGTCGGCGAGCTCGGCATCATGGTTTGATCTGGGCGGAGCCATTGTGAAGCAACGCGCTGAACCTGCGGCTGGAGTGCTTTATGTCGTAGGCACTCCGATTGGCCATCTCGGTGACCTGTCGCCTCGAGCGCGTGATCTGTTGATCGCTGTGGACACGATTGCTTGTGAGGACACGCGTCATAGCGGACAGCTGCTGAGCCGTATCGGTTCAACAGCAAGGCGGTGCTCGTTCCATCAGCACAACACCCGCACGCGAATTCCCCAGCTGTTACTGGAACTGGACGAGGGCCGCAGCGTTGCGGTGATTAGTGATGCAGGCTTGCCCGGAATTAGTGATCCTGGGCAGGAGTTGGTCGCTGCCGCGCGCCTGTCGGGTTGTGAGGTGATTTCTATTCCCGGTCCCTGTGCGGCGACGACAGCCTTGGTAAGCAGCGGGCTTCCTAGCGATCGGTTTTGTTTTGAGGGTTTTCTCCCCGCTAAGGGCAAGGAACGCCGAGAGCGGCTGGCCTTCATTGCTAGCGAGCAGCGCACCAGCGTGATTTATGAAGCCCCTCATCGTTTGTGCCAACTTCTCGACGAGCTGTTTGAGCTCTGCGGTGAGGAGCGACCATTACAAGTGGCTCGAGAACTCACGAAGCGGCATGAGCAACAGGTGGGCCCAACCGTTGGAGTAGCGCGGAATCATTTTCAAGAACACACCCCCCAGGGGGAATGCACGGTGGTGTTGGGTGGAGCCGTACCCGTCGAGATCGAAGCCTTCACTGACAAACAGTGTTGTCAGCAGTTATTAGCACTCACGGCAGAGGGGATGAGTGCCAAAGATGCGGCCAAGCTGTTGTCCAGCAAAATTGGACGTTCCAAACGCGAGCTCTATGCGTTGCTTCACGCGGAGACCGAACAGGCAGACTGATGCTGGCAAAAGCGATTGTGATGTTCATCCGCCTGAGACTGCTCTTGTTGAGTTTGGGGAGTGGGCTAACGCTCCTGTTGGTTCTCTGCCTTGGTGCTCAGAACCTCAATGATCGCCATCGCCTCAATCTTGGCGTTGGTCAGTCTGCACCCCTTCCCTCAGGCTTCATTGTTGGAATCAGCTTGGTGCTTGGGATTGTCAGCGGCGGCAGTGTGGCGGCGGTGTTGGCTCCAGCTCCTGATCCAGATCGCTGAATTAGGACTTGAGTGCAAACAGGGATCCCTCAACCACCAAGTGCGTGATCCCACGGGCGAGCAGGTAAGAGGTTGTTTGCTCAAAGACCTGGGTGTGTGGCACTTTGATCACGCGCTGATTGCGGCCGCATTGGCGTTTAGCAGCGCGTGGACTTGCGAAGAGGCATAAGGCCTGCCGTTGCTGCTCTGAAGGATCACTGAGGCCCAATTCAGGGAACTCACTGAGTGGCCGTGGATCGAGCTCCACCGTTTTGTCGACAAGCATGTACACGCTGTCTGGCAACAGTTCAGATGCAAAGGGTCGGCAAATGACTTGTTGGGTGGTGACCTGAGGTAGGTCGACCGGCAGCACTGCTATTTCATGGAAGACATTTTCATCGTCCGTGTTGAAGGTCTCGTTGTCGTTGAGATCGGCGCTACTGAAATCCTCGCCCTCTCCCTTGGAGCTTGGTACTTCTATTCCGGAGTCTTCGAGGCTGGTTTGTGGATTCTCGGGACGGCTGACCTCAGCAGTCTCGATTTCAGGCACGCTGCTCGCTAAGCCAGAGTTTTTGGCAGAACGCTGGGCTTTGAGCTCGGCATACTCCTCAGGGCTGAGCAGGGACCTTACGGTTCGACTCACCGTGTTGGTGCTGCAGCCGTAGGCCGCGGCGATCTGGGCGCTTGTGTCCCCAGCGCGGTACCGCTCCACAATTTCCTGCTTGTGGCTGTCGTTGAGCCGGCTGGGGGCCATTGTCCGTACCGCACAGCTTTCAAGCTTAAGCGGGGTGGCGTACGTCGACTGTCAAAATGAGTGGATGCTCCCTTAGCTCAGCTGGATAGAGCAACTGCCTTCTAAGCAGTCGGTCGTGTGTTCGAATCACACAGGGGGCGCTAATCACAGCAAAGGGTTTCAGCGAAAGCTGAGGCCCTTTTTTTATGCTGCCGCGCATTCGAGCAACGGTTGCCTAAGTCTTTGTTAGGCGGCGATAGCCAAACTCTTTTGACTGATTCAGCCGTAATTGGCCTGGCGAATCATGTCGAAATCGATCCCCACGACCTTCGTTAGAACGAAGTAAAGGCCCCATGCGGCGAGGTTGGCTCCGATGACCCAGGCAAAAGTAGTTCGTCTGGCTTTTCTGCTGTCTTCGTCCATGCCTCACCGGCGCTTGATCTTGAGGCTACGGAAGGAGGGGACCATGGTGAGGCTGGATTTTTTAGCTTCAGTTTCCGCGTCATTGTCTTCAGTGCTGCGTCCATACTTCAAAGGCTGCTGGAGACCTCAATGGATTTAGCCAAACAGACCTGTATCCCCTGCCAAGAAGGCGCTCCCAAGCTCACTGAAATGGAACTTGCTGATCTTCTGCCTCAATTGCCTGGGTGGGAGGTGGTTGATCACCATCACCTCGCTCGCTCGCTGCGATTCATCGACTTCCAGACTGCTCTCGATTGGGTGAATGCAGCTGGAGCAATCTGTGAGGTTGAGGGACACCATGCTGAGTTTTCCCTGGGCTGGGCCCATGCGGAAGCGGTGATTTACACCCACAAGGTGGATGGCTTAACGCAAGCCGATGTGGTCTTGGCCGCAAAACTAAATGGAATTGATGTTTAGAAGGTTTTCTTCAGGAAGGTGATCTGAATCAAGCGGAAGGCTTCTCTTCTGCATGCCAATTTTTTCCTCCTCCAACAAAACCCTGTTCCTTGCTTTTACATGCGGGTGTTGTGACGTTCTCTCAGCTAGCAGATTTCCCAACATGCAATGAATCAACTGACAGAAGAGCAAGCTGCTCCTCCCTTAGCCCAGATTGGCTTTCGGCGCAGCCTTGGTTCCGCGGAGACCGTGATGCGAAGACGCTCCTCCTGCTCAAGGCGGGCTGCATCTGCGGGGGAATTGGCTGCGACAGTTCTTAAATTGCGATCGACTGACAAAAGGACAATCGGATAGGTGGCCTAGTTTGCCAAGCGAAAACCAGAAAGCAAGGCAATCAAGGGGCAAAAAAGCTTTTCGCTCTCAGGGCAACCACCAAAACTTCGGAGAAGCCAGTAATTTGCAGCAGATCAGGCTGATGTCTTGCACAATCGCTGGTCCATACCACTAGCCAAAACAAGAGTGTGGGCTAGAAGAGCTGAGTTCGTCACATGGTGTAGACAAAGCAGCCGATGAATTTTTTCTTGCAAGATATGAATAGAAACATTGCACTGAGGAGCTAAAAGCGCGCGTTTTTAAGCCTTCTTCATGAAATTGCGTAAAGCCATCCTCTGATGGCCGCCAGATCGATAGATTTCTAAATATTGGAGCTTCAGATTTCCTTTAGATTCTTTGGAGCGTTGCTGATGGGTTCGTCCCTTCTCTCTATGGCAAGTTCTAAAAAAGAGTTGGCACTGCTTGGAAGCACCTTCCTTTTTGGTTATGGGGCCCTAGAGCTCGCTCTGCGTTTTGGTGGTTATTAAGAGCTCTCCGCACTGCGGATGTACTGGCTTGTTGATGTGCCCTATGCCCTGTTTCTTCGTCGCCCTCCACATTGGTTCGATACGCATCAGCGGGAAGCAGCCAAAAGGCATGATCCAAAGGGTCTCGATTTAGGTTTTAGCCGTGTGTTGGGTTATGGATAAGCGATGAGGCCGTTCGAAAGATCACAGGAAATGGCTCACTCGGCTTCTGATGCATTTGGGTTCTGTTAGATCTCTGCCTGATGTGTGGGGTTATGTCTTGGTGGGATGCAGACTTGATTGACAAGGAGATGACTTCCCTCCAGCGCGGTGGCCCTGTTCTGCTGCTCTATGGATGCATCTGCCCTCTCTCATGATTATGCTCTTTGCTTCTTCCCTTAATGGTCTACTAGAATCTAAAGAAAAGGACCTGTGAATAAAGCTGTCACTCTTTCTCTTCTTTTTCTTTGTGCTCAGCCATTGAGCTCGCAATCGACAGAGCTATATGGTCAGGAGTTTTTTGAAAGTCCTCCTAGAAATATTTCAATTCATAATTCATATTCTAATGCGTATCAGAGGTCTTATCCCGTTATTTCATTGGAGCTACCTGCAAATGCTGGGGCGAACCTTGAAAGAATCGCTTTGTCGCAAATTAATGGTACTGAGAGGTGGAAATGGGGAGGTAAGGATCTCACTGTTTATTCTGGATTTTATAATATGAGAAAGCGTGGAGAAAAAGGTCTTGCAAATATACAATTCAATGATGAGAGTGGAACTACTGAAATTGTCTTCAATCCTTCTGTTAAGCCTGGTCAGATCGTTAGCGTGGTTATTCCAAGTATCAATCCAAAGCAGGGGGTTTACGAATGGTCGGCAAGTTTTTACCCTGAGTCTCCTTCCTTGCCTCCCTCCCAAACGCTTGGTCCAGTCTTGCGCTTGGATATTTATCGGTCAAACATTCGTTTTTAATTGTCATTGAAATTAGTCCCTTTGGTTCCGCTTACTCCTGTTTTGATGGGAGTCAGTGGTGGTTTGATTGCGATGGGATCTGGCTTGGAATTGAGAGGAATCTGACCATGTCTTTGAAAGGATTGAAGATGGTTCAGGTGTGATACAACCAGGAGCCCCTATCACTTCCAGCCGAATCACCCAGCTCCTTTTGGCAGCTTTGGTTCTTACGCAAGTTCCCCATTTCATTAATTTTATTGATGGTCTCAACCGCTATGAGTCGCCAGAGGCTGCACTTAGGGCATGTAATCAATGGGCAGAGAGTGCTGGTCAATACACAGTGAAGAGAACGGGGATCTGGACCAGTTACTCGCAGTCTCCAGCGCGTTTATGCCGTAAGGAAGGTGATCACTACGTGGGGTCCGAGATTCCTCTCGAGGAAGCAAAGGAGATCGGTCAAGGCCCTGATGATCCCAATGGCTTCCATGTCGACAGTGTTCCGAAGGCTGAGGATTCGGGGAAGCGTTGGAGGTTTAGACGCAACAAGTGGTCGATCACGATTCCCTTTTGAGGAAGCGACTCAGTGCTCTTCCTTTCAGGGCTTGTTTTAATCCTGGCGAGACAAGCGGTTGATCACATCATGTGAATGTGGCCTCGTTTTGTGCTGTGCGGTTTTGCCTGAGCTTGCAACTGGCGCCGATGCTCGCCTCAGACGCTAAAACGATCCTCTTAAAAGCCGATTTGGTTCAAGATGCCCTGCCGTTTTCCATTGTGTTTGCCATGACCTGTAGAACTGGCATTGTCTCCAAGAGTTAAGGACCAACCTCTTCTCCCCCTATGGCTGTGCGAATGGGAGCGCATGATGATCTTGGTAACGCCCTGAGAAGGGGCTTGACCAACTGAGGCAGCCGCCCTAGAACGTGAGAAGTAGTTCAGGTGTATTAGTGAGCGTCGACCACTCTCTTCAGGGCAGGAGTCCGTTTGCGAGCAAGGATGCTCCCGCATTCCTGAGCGTTAGTTCTGGCGACTTTGTGATTGTCCAGGCGGAGCAGTTGGTTGCGCGAAAGGTTGATAGCAATTGGTGGATGGGACAGGTGGTGTTCTGTGAAGGGGGAGCTAGGGACCCGATGGTGAACACAATGTTCCAAGTCTCCAACGTCGATGATGGTGTTATCCATTGGGTCAATGGTGATGAGGTCACGCATATTGTCCGTTCGTTGGACGGCCTACAGCTGATGGCTTGATAGATATTTTTTCCATGCTAGTTCCATCTTTTTATGCATTTTTTCATAGAACTAACCCCATGTGATCCTTTGACTCTGTTGGTAATTGTCAATGGTTAGATGTCTTTAATGCTAGTCGTTGTGAAAAAATAGTGCCAGGGTTTATAGGTGCTTAGGGAGTTATCTCTCTTGACCGTGTTCTCATTGTTCAGGGGTTTGTTGTTGCTCATCCAGGTGACTTGGGTCTCAATCAGTCCTTGATGCCCCAGGCTTCTTGCAGGTCAACCAACGGTTGATCAGCAACGCTGAAGTAATCGATTGCTAGTAAGTCCTGTTTGCATTGCGTCCCGCGCCGCAGTGCGTGGGCGACGCGTTCCGGGCTCCCCGCTGCTGAGATTTGGTGAGGTTGGCAACCGGCTACGACACTGTCAAAGAGTCCTCCTTCGAACATCGCCATAGCACCTAAAAACCAGAGTGTTGAGCCTGGGACACTGCTGCTACCAGCTCCAAATGCGGCGTTCTCCACCTCACCGATGACATCCACCTTGTACCCACCCAGAACGTGTAACCAGTCGTGATGAGCAAGGGCTGCATTGGCGCCGCCCAGCTCTCCAGGTGTGGTGAAGCTATGGCTCTGGTAATGCTGCCAAACAGCAGCGCCTAGCGTGCCTCCCGGTAGCTGAGCTAGGGAGCGCCACTGAGCTGCTAGCTCTGGATCTTCTTCCACCGTGAAGGTCCAAGCTTGCGTTCCATGCTTCTCCAGAAGAAGTTCAAAATTGGCTTTCTGAAGATCCTCTTCCCCCATCCAGAACAGTCGATAAAAATCACTCTGAGCTTGAGCCCTGGCTTGGATTGCTACATCTCTGGCCAAGACAAGGGATCGGTCGTGGACATTGAGCGCATTTGCCCAGTGTTCCAGCGACCTCTCCAGCTCGACTGGGATGGGATTGACCATCATTTCTGTGAGTACGAGCAGTTCGATCAGCTCCCGCCGCTGCAAGGGGTCCGGAAAAATCACGCTGGCCTCTGCGACGCTTAGGCCAGGGATTCGTTGAAAGTCGATCTCTACTTCCAGGAGCTCTCGGAAGATCAAAGACAGGAAATGGGGCTGGAATTGGGAACACCAACCACTGGGGGGTCGCATGGCACCTACAACAGCTGCAGCAAGTTGGTCGGCCTGATTTGCAGAGGTATGAGCGAGAAACATTTTGCCGAAACTCCCTTACCGTTAAATATCTCTATTAAAAAGTTTAAGGCTTGTCAGCATTGAAAATTAAAATAATCCGTGAGCTGATTTGTTAATTCTTTTGATTCAGCTCAAGATGTTCAGCGTAGGTTTGCCATCCGGTCAACACTTGAGCCGATGCTCTCAACGACGAAAGCTTCCATCCCATCGTGATCGATGCCTGGCTTGAGTCGAAATAGGAATGCATTCACCCAGGCTGTTTCCTTGTTATTCACTTCATGCCCTCGGTCAACAAATCCGGGTTTTTGCCGAAACAGATGTAGAAGTATCTCTAATACATCTTGGGGTGAGAGATTTTCAGGATCAACGAAAGGCAGATTTTCTCTAACGTCCATCATTGAAATGGAGGCCGAATAGTCGAAGTCCTCTGGAATCACTGAAGAATTGATGCTGTGCTTATTGACGGAGCGTAGCGATAAATTCCTCTGTGCGTTGCAATACTGCAGCTCCATGGACTGATCGGTAATCAGCTCTGCTTTTTGTTGAGGACCTTCCAGCCCACATAGCCCGCACCGCCGAGGAACATGATTGGAAGGATTGCTTTGATGAACCCCAAGGCAACCCAAACCACCAAGATGCCAGCACCGATTCCAATACCAGTTTTCTTAACCATCGCTTGACTTTCGTCCGTCATCGTTTCCCATTTTGGTAGTGGCATGTCAGGTACTGCTGCGTCTCCTCTTTATGGCCCAAGCTTTGGTTGTTGTCATGGAGTTCTACCGGTAAGTGTGCAGATGCCCTCAGAGTGGATGTTTGATCTAAGTCATAAACTGAATTTTAAACCCCTTAAGTCTTGACTGCTAATAACGAAAATAATGCATTTACGTTTATTCGAGAAACAAGAAAATATTTCTTGGGGTTGGTGAAGCTGTAGTTCAATCAACGATTAAAATTATTTATTCGCAAAGAAGGGAATATGATCTATTAGCAACAGGTTCTTATTGTCCAGCGGCGCGATTGAAGCCAAAGCTAGAACTTGCTTGTACTTCTATTTCTTGACGCATTCGTGAAATGGCTTCTCTTGCAAAAGCCTTCTCATTTTCTTGAGCCGTGATGATAGCTTTAGTGATCTCGCGAAGTTTGCCAATGTCATCGCAAGCATCAATGTCTCTAAAAGCCGCCTCTAGTTGAAACTTTTGTTCAATTGATAAGCGATGGTTGGTCATTGAAGGGATCAATATTTTTTTAAAATCTATAGAGTTTTATCGGTGACTGCTGTTCGGTTGAAGGTACGGTCTCGAGATATGAGGTGCTTCGATTTCTTCCTTGGCAGAGAGCGGTAGGGGTGAGGGGTTGGTCGTAGGTGGGCTCGACGATGAGAGGGTGGATTAAACTCACCATCAATTGCATAGAGATCCTGACTGTGCGAAGAGACTCGAACTGACATGGATGTTGAGCTAAACGGGACAACGATCTATTTTGATCGCCCTAGTGATAAAGCTGTTGTTCAACGCGTAGCAGCTCATATTCAGCGTCGCATCGATGAAGATGATTGGAGACCTTATGCCTCCAAGGCTGATGCCTTAGCGGCTTGGGTAAAACTTGGAGGAATTCGCTTGAAAGTCCTTCAAGCCTTCGACTTGGTTGAGTAAGTGATCGGTCTTCTTGAACCGTTCATCGCTTTCTGCTGGATATCTCACTCTTTGCTTAGTTGGCGTCGTGAAAAAGCGAGATGATAAGAAAAACGGAGAGAGGCCATGATTTGTCCTCGCTATGGCTCTTCTGTATGCGGTCCCCATTGTTCCTTGGTAACAGCCGAAATCTTTGCTATGTACACGCAAAGTGAACCTAGCTTTATGAGCTTCTGTCCTGTTGCTTCTCGCTTGAGTGAGTGGATCGTCGATGACGAGTCTCTCAGGGATTCACCACTCGAAACTGGATGATGGCCGGGATTTTTACCGCAAACCTTCGCTGCACTTATGAGTTGCTCTACCTAGGGAATATGCCAAGGTGACCACGCCATTTCCAATGTCGTCGGTTTTGGTTCTGATCGCAATGCGCGATTGCACTGATGTGCTTTTTGCTCGCCTGCGCCACACTTTGTGTATCGAAATCGGAGGAGCCATGACGGCCGACACTCCACCTCAGCAGATCAAAGAAGCAGCCTGACCACTTGGCCCCTGCTCCAACAGTTTTTTCACCCAACGGCGAGTTCCGTCCTTCGGTAGGCAAGCTCTTGAGCGCCACGTCGATCGACACTCCATCTGCACCGAATCAGGTGCCCTAAGGAGTTCAACCACTCACCACTTAGGAACCAGGCCCCAGGCGCCAAACGCCAGACGCTTCGCATTCCTCCTTCAGTTCACTGTTGTCGTTTCGAGGTTCACGCTTCTCCGATACAGATTCACTGGATCTTGGTTAGCGCTATGCATAAACGAGCGAGCTAGGCCGTCTCTTCCATCCGGGAGGGGCGGCCTCTCTTCTTTTCCACCACAATTCGAAGTCATAGACAAAGATTTGAGGTATTTTCACTAAGCCAGCATCAGCCTCAAAATAAAATCAACAAGCAATAATATTGATTTTTCGTGAAACAAGCAACTAAGATAGTGATCAGCAATCAATACAAGCTGATCCCCAGCCCTAGATGCGTAGACGACCAGATGGAACTATAAAGGGCAATATAAACTCCTGAAATCACAATCCCACCCGAAGAACCCATAAAAACAAGAGCGAAATACAAATTAGCCCATAGGACGAATAAGAATTTGCCTACTTCACTCTCATCTCACTTCCTTTCAGATTGGGGGTATAAATCAATCCCTCTCCGCAGGCACATCTTTTATTTTTTTCCCGTCAGCTCATCCCAACTAACCTCAGCCTCAATATTCTCAATGCTTTGATTCAATCGACAGCGAGGATTCTGATGACGGCCAGAAAGAGAATGCTCCTCAATCCCTTTAGGGTGGATCAACCCGAGCCTACTTAGAGGCTCCTGCTTTGCATCAATACAATCAGGCATACAACCATCTTCATCAAGAGCCATGAATTCAGCCTCAAAACAAACTTTTTCGAAAAATATTGGAATTAAAATCATTTAGACAGCTCAATTCCATCGTGATAATCATCCAAGAGCAAAGACAACCCATTAAAGTAAGCACACAATTCACCGCGCAATCCTGCGTAATAGCTCAAAGCTTCATTGCTATAAGCCTGGCGCATTTCCTTTTGAAGATTATCAGTGAGTCTATCCAATGCCTGGTGGGCGACAACCAAATCAACATGGATCAGATCCCTCCTTTCGTTCGAAGTGATTGGATCATTACTGCTAGAAGCACAGCGAGGATTAGCCTCTATCAATTGCTGTCGAAATGCTTCAATTTCGCTCATCGGATCATGAACCCGTTGCTCTACAAAAATATGACATCCGTTTCTATCAACTTGGTTAATCCAGATACGCGACAACGTATTAAAAAACACGCATCATCATTGCTTCCTTTCCATTGGAGCTCTTTTCGCAGCTATTACTACGCTGTGACTCTCACTATTCCAGCTGGGAGCCACACGAGCTACCAGTCCAGAGCCTTGCCAAGACTGATCTAGCCAAAGCGTATCTCGCGAATTCATTAACTCTGCATCGAATCCATCTAACGAGCTCTCAATCAGGAAAAGCAAGGGAGGTAATAGATCCACTGCACTAGACCAATCCGCTTACAAAGAGCAGAGCAAATTTTGCATCAATCATGACAAGATCCCTGAAAGCAAAGATACTCATCCCAGCAATTCAGCATCAGATTTAACCAAAAAAGACAATCCAGGTAACAACGAATACGCCCCCTCACAACGACTGCAGTTCATGGTGGATAGACACCAGACCGTGTCCCATGGAATTGTTCGTTGGAATCTGCATCATCCCATTTCTGAGCGCTCTATTTATTCAAGCCGGTCAAGATGAAAATTCTGAAGACCATGATTTTCTCTAGTCTATATATTCAAGACTCTTTTCAAGTTGATCTGGACACCAAGTCCAATCCCACTAAAAACCACATAAAAGGTGATTACTGCGAAGCAATTCGAAGAAAGTTATTCTCCGATTCATAGCGTCCGTTCCACCATTCCCCAACCACCGCCACCAGGCGTTGCAATCCAAAGTCGCTCTCCGGTTTGAACGCTCTGCTCAAAGCAACCTGGTTGCTTTCGCCAGGGGCCTCCCTCTTCACGCAAGCAAGCCATTCCCAGAGCACCAGCTTCTCCGCCAGCCAAACCAAATGGCGCGACGCGGCGCGACCCAGACAGCAAAGCCACCGTCATCGGTGCAAGAAAACGAATCTCACGCTCCAGTCCATCACCACCTGACCAGCGTCCTTTCCCCCCACTGCCTCGGCGCAACTGGAAACGTTCCAAACGCACAGGGAATCGTTGTTCGAGGATTTCCGGATCGGTGAGCCTGGAGTTCGTCATGTGGGTCTGTACCCCAAACGAACCCTGAAACCCCGGACCTGCCCCACCGCCTCCGGCAATCGTTTCGTAATACTGAGAATGTTCATCTCCAAAGGTGAGATTGTTCATCGTTCCCTGCGCCGCGGCCATCACCCCCATCGCAGCGAATAACAGGTTGCAGAGCGCCTGAGAGGTCTCCACATTGCCTGCCACCACAGCCGCTGGGGGGAGGGGATTCAACAGTGATCCCTGCGGGACGATCAAAGTAAGCGGCTCAAAACAGCCTGCATTGAGGGGGATTGATTCATCCACCAAGCAGCGCAGCACATACAACACAGCGGCTTTGGTGACCGCTAGCGGAGCATGAAAGTTGTGGTCTCCTTGGGGGCTCGTCCCAGTGAAATCGAGGCAAGCCGTACGCGCTTTGTGGTCCACATGCAAAGCAAGCTGCAAACGGCCGCCATGGTCTAGCTCCACGCTGAACTGCTGATCCGCCAAACGACTGATCACACGACGCACCGCTTCCGCCGCATGGGTTTGAACAAAGCGCATATAGCGACTGACCCGCCTTGGTCCCTCCTGCAGCATCAACGTCTCGAGCCGGTCCACGCCGAGGAGGTTGGCCGCCACCTGAGCCTGCAGATCCGCCCAAAGCACATCGGGAGAGCGCGGCGGCTGCCGCTCCGCTCTCAAAATCGCGTTCCAGCCATCCACATCCAAGACCCCACCACGCAGAAGTGACCAGTTGCGGAGCCGTAGGCCTTCCTCTCCGATCTCACGACTGAAAGGAGGCATGGAGCCAGGCGTAAGGCCCCCGACATCAGCGTGGTGTCCGCGACAAGCAACGTAGTAACTGGGTCGTTCCCCGTCACCGAAGACGGGGGTCATCGCCGTGATGTCTGGGAGATGGGTACCTCCGTGATACGGGTCGTTGCTCAGCACTGTTTCGCCCGGTTCCAGTGGAGGGCGTTCACCGCGTTGGATCTGGTGCAGAAGATCCAACACCGCCTCACCCATAGAGCCCAAATGCACTGGGATATGGGGAGCATTGGCAACCAATGCTCCGTCTTGATCGAACAACGCACAGGAAAAGTCCAAGCGCTCGCGGATATTCACAGAGCGGCTCGTCTGCCGAAGCCGCTCCCCCATCTGCTCAGCAATCACCATGAAGCGGTGATGAAACAGGCTCAGGTCCACCGGATCTGGAACATCTACAACCTGATCTCGAGCTGACCTTTGAACCGGTAGCTCAGCAGCAGTGAGTAGCAAGCTTCCTTCGGAGTCGCAGCAGGCTGACCAACCAGGCTCCAGCACGGTGCAACCCGTGGCATCAAGGATTAAGGCTGGCCCCGGCAAGGGCTCACGCAACAAAGCATCACAGCGTTGCACCACCGGAACCTCCTGCCAACCCAGCCCAGCCCAGTGAATGGTGGCTGTTGTGCTGAGAGCTCCAGACACCGGCTGCGTGGCTGATGCCATCTGGGTGTCGTGCTGAATGGGTGCTGGTGCCGTTAAAACTTCTACCTCCAACCGCTCCAACATCAAGGCAGTGGTGCGAGGAGGCTTGTAGCCAAAACGCTGACAGTGGGCTTGGTCAAAAGCACCTTCCAACTGCGAACGTTGCAAGGGTGAGGTGAGATCAGTGATCGGGATCAGCAATCCCTGTTCGGACGAAGCCTCCCGAAGTTCAAGACGAATGCGGTGCTCCCATTGGGACGCATGGCCCGCTCCAGCGGCCTGCAGCTTCGCCTCCGCAACAGCCAACTCCTGGCGAATCCTTCCAGGAAGTGACACCAACAAGTCCGTTTCAAGAGGGCGCCGCACCACCACCTGACGCCATTCGCGCAGGCGCGCCTGACCCAGACCAAAAGCCGACAACACGCCAGCAAGTGGATGGATCAACACTTGGCGAAGACCCAACACTTGCGCGACTCGGCAGGCCAATTGCCCGGCCGCTCCGCCGTAGGCCACAAGCGCCCCAGCACGAATGTCGTGACCACGAAGCAACGACACCTGCTGAATGGCACCAGCCATCGTTTCCACGGCGAGGTCAAGCGCTCCTTCCGCAAGCGACTCCGGATCGCATCCCAATCGGCAGGCAAGCTCCCCAAAGCGCTGCTGTACCACCTCCAGATCCGGAGGCAAATCCGCCGCAGGACCAAACACGGGGGGGAAGGCTTCCACCTGTAATCGACCCAGAAAAAGATGGGCGTCTGTGATGGTTAAGGGACCGCCATGGCGATAGCAAGCTGGTCCAGGGCTAGCGCCTGCAGAGCGAGGGCCGACCTGCAAACCATCGCCATCACTGCGAATGATCGAGCCCCCACCTGCGGCGACGGTATGGATCGGAAGTCGTGCAGCCGTCAGTTCGAGACCTGCAATTTTGGTCTCAGCGCTGCGCTCCCAGTCCTGGTCTGAGGCTCCTGCTGGCAAACAAAACACGTCGGTGCTGGTGCCACCCATGTCCACCCCTACGAGCGCCTGACCTGCCAAACCAGCAGCCTCTGCTGCAGCAACCGCCCCGACCATTCCGCCAGCAGGCCCAGACAGGATGGTGTCCTTCGCGAGCAGTTGTTCAAGACCTTGTAAGGCACCACTTGAGGACATCACCCGCAGTCGTGCTTGCCCACCAAGTGACTGCCTCACCTGTTGGAGATAGCGAAAAAGCACCTGTTCCACCGCCGCCTCAACGACGCTGGTCTGCGACCGGGGGACCAAGCGCGGCAGTGGGCTTACCTGATGGGAACAAACCACCGTGGTGAATCCGATCGTTTGCGCCAACTCAGCCAGTCGCCGCTCATGGCAAGGCTCACGCCACGCATGCATCAGGGCAATGGCGCAGGCATGAATACCAGAACTGCGATACGCGCGCAGCGTTGTCTCCAGTTCTGCATCAAGACAAAGCGGTTCTACCTCCTCCCCATCGGCATTCAATCGCCCTCTGGATTCAACAACCGCCACAGCAAGCGACTGCGGAGCAGGAATCTCCAAGGCGAATAGATCAGGGCGATGCTGATCACCGATCAACAACAAATCCGACAGACCCTGGTTCGTGATCAACAGAACAGGCTCCCCTGCACCCTCCAAAAGGGCATTGGTCGCGACTGTTGTCCCCAATCGCACCTCCTGAATCAAACCCGGCGGGATCTGGGCCGCCACAGACAAACCCATGACCTCTCGGATGGCACAAACAGCGGGATCACCACGATCGATCGCTGGCTCTGAAAGCACTTTGCGAACCACAAGCTCACCAGTCGGGGCGCGACCCACGAGATCCGTGAAGGTTCCGCCTCGATCAATCCAAAATTGCCATTGGGTTGTCATCGGTTCAGGGCCCTTCCTCTCCCCATGCCGCATCATCCACCCACAACCAAAGGTTTGGGTGACGCCGTAGCCAGCTGGCAGGCACCTCCGGATCACCATCAAGATCCAACGCCTTGCGCAGAATCGCCGCCTTAGGCGCACCCGTCACGATCAGGTGCAGTTCCTTCGCCTCAAGGATCTCGCGCAAACCCAGGGTGATCGCTTGCTCCGGCACCAACGCTGGACTGCCCTGGAACGCAGGAGCATTTTGCGATCGCGTAGCGGGGCTGAGTTTCACCACACGACAGCGCACATCTGGACCGCACGGGGGCTCGTTGAATCCCACATGACCATTGCTGCCCAATCCCAATAGCTGCGAGCCAATCCCCCCAGCGCTGCGGATCTCGGCTGCAAAGCGATCAGCCGCCACCTGAGGGTTTGCAGCAGCTCCATCTGGCAACACCACCTGCGCAGGATTAAGCCCTAAAGGCCGCACCAGGTGATGCCCCATAAAGGCAGAGAACGAGCTGGGATGCTCCGGTGCCAAACCCACATATTCATCAAGATTGAAACTGCGCCAGCGCTGACGCAACAGCTGCAGACGATCCGTAGGCCAAGCCCTTAAACGCGAGACCAAGGCGGCATAAAACGGCTCCATGGTGCGTCCTGTCGCCAATCCCAGGGGCCGAAATGCCTGATGTTCAAAAGAGTCCAGCAACCCTTGCTCCAGCTGATCAACAACAGAATCCATGAGCTGCAGCGGATTGCGCCTGCGCACGATGGTGATCGTGTCTGAAATCTTGAGCACGATGAACTGCTACTTACATCAACCCCACCAGGCTGACTCTGAACGAAGCCGCAGCGCCACCGCTGGGTCATCACTAGAGCGATAGGGGCGAATTTCTGCACCGCGGTAGTAGTGCAAAAGGATCTCGCGAAAGTCAGCACCCTGAAGCGCCAGTCCATGGGCTCCCCACTGACTCATCCCAACCCCATGTCCAAAGCCTTGACCACGCGCTTCGAGAACGATCTCACCCACCTTGAGGTCAGGACGAAGCTGATTAAAGGCTGATGGGTTGAGAAGGGGGAGCGGCGGCGGTGGTGGTGGTGGCAGTAGGGACGCCAGTCGACCTGAGCTGCGGGACGCGGTCTTGGTGGAAGTGATGTCAGGACCACTCGCAGAGTCTTGCCACAGACCGATCAAAGAAGGAGCCGCTTGAGAGGTTGCTTGAGGAGCTTTCTGGGCAGTTGCAATTGCAGAGGCAGTTGAAGAATCGGTGGAGCCATTGATCAGCTCGAATTGAACCATCGTGCTTTTGAGGCCCAGACGCTTGCGTAGCTCCCTGCCCGTTAACACCAAAGAGCCACGTGGGCCCTGCACTCGCGCCGTACGAACCCGACCGGTTGAACTTGTCTTGAGGACCTGCAAGCGCTTGACACCTCCGGTTTCACGGAAGAGATCACGCAGCGCATCATCATCAAAACGTTTGTTCCAGCGATGCACCGGACTGTGCTGGTCGTGATCGGCAACGCTGACCAGGTAAGGAAGTTGATTGCGCCAAACCTCACCACTGGGTTCCGTTGCACCACCAGAGCTGCTGTGAAACACAGCATTAATCAGCCGGCCAGCATGGACTAAGACCAATGAGCGCGTGCTTTCCACGGCTTCGATTGTGCTGGGGGTTTCGGATTCAACCCCGCGATACACCTGGCTGGACACGGTGGCCTTCACATCGAAGTCTCCAGCCTTGCCGCGCTGTCTAAGGGCATAGGTGCGCGCCGCGACAGCCTGAGCTTGCAAGGCCGGCAACGGCCACCGATGGGGCATTTCACTCCCCACAACACTGGCCAAATAGGTCTCAATCCCAAGGTGGTTCACCACCTGCACCTGGCCACCACGCACTAAAAACTGCAACCGGCCGCGATAACGCCGGGAGCCAAGCCAAATCCCGCGGGGATCCTCGCTTTGCACCTCGATCGCAGAACGAGCTGCCAGGGAGCGGAACGACCCATCGCTCAATTGGCCACGAATCCTGAGGCGCCCCGCTCGCAGACTCACCTCCATCGAGCGCATGCCTTGATCACCACGGCCAAGACCTCGCACCAGGAATGGCTGATCTCCATCAGCACGAAGCCGAACCACCGAGGCTTGAGACAGCAGCACCCGCATCGACGGCTCCTGCGCCGCCACCACAACCCGCTGATCAAAGCTGACCGCCAGCACAGCGATCGGCATTGTCAAAGCAGCAGTCAGCACAGGGAAGAACGCTGACGTACGAGTGAGCACTGCAAGCTGAACCAGGCAGCTCAGTGTGACCTGATGATTCGGACGCGGCTAGGTCCCCGTGGCAGATTTGATCGTTGAGCGCGTTGAGACGTGCAGGTCACCTTCCTTGGAACCAGTTCAGGCGTGCCCACCCGAGGTCGCAATGTTTCGTCTGTGGCGCTGCGTTTGCCACAGCGATCGGAGCTGTGGCTGTTCGACTGCGGAGAAGGGACCCAACATCAGTTTTTACGCTGCGACTTGCGCCTCTCTCAACTGAGAAGGGTGTTCATCACCCATATGCATGGTGACCATGTCTTTGGCCTGCCAGGGCTGTTGGCGAGTTTGGGACTAGGCGGCACAAGCAATGGGGTGGACCTCTACGGCCCTGATCCCTTAGATGCCTATCTCCAAGGGGTTTTGCGTACGAGTTCAACTCGCATCGGCTATCCGCTTGCGGTCCATCGCGTACGCGAAGCAGCCGAACAGAACACCGTCGTGTTCGAAGACGACGATCTGATTGTGACCGCGGCTCCCCTCAACCATCGCGTTCCGGCCTACGCCTATCGAGCGGAACAAAAACCAAGAGCAGGTCGCTTTGACATCGACAAGGCCCGAGAGCTACAGATTCCACCAGGACCTGTTTATGCAGCTCTGAAGCGCGGCGAATCGGTCACGCTCGACGACGGTCGCACCATCGATGGCCGGACCTTGTGCGGTCCAGAACAACCTGGTGTGAGCGTTGTGTATTGCACCGATACCGTCTTCTGTGAAGCAGCAGTGCAGTTGGCTCGAGGAGCCGACCTGTTGATCCATGAATCCACCTTCTCCCATGCGGAAGCCGACATGGCTTTCAAAAGGCAACACTCCACAAGCACCATGGCGGCACAGACCGCTGCAGAGGCCGGCGTTAAGCAGTTAGCACTGACCCACCTCAGCCCTCGCTACGCCCCTGGAAACGCAGTCACCGCCGACGATTTAGTCGCCGAGGCTCGGGCCATTTTTCCGAACACAATTTTGGCCAAGGATTTCCTCAATGTGGACGTGAATCCCTCTTCATGAGCGGGCGCTTGCTGCAACAGTTCGTGATCACTAGGTCCTCTAGGGCCTCATCCGCATCCCACCCCGTGATACAAGGGCTTGGTGCGCTGTCTACGTCAGTCTCTGACATCTTTCATGGCCTCTTTTTTCTCCACATTGCGTCGATCTTTGAATCGACTGCTGATCGCCCTGCCAGTGCTGCTTGGACTGTTGATCAGTGCCCCCGCCCAGGCCGCCCAGTGGGATGCCGAGACCCTCACGGTGCCAGCTGACGGCGATGGCGCCCTGGTCACCTTCAGTGAGCAGGAAATCAAGACAGGACGGAAGGTGTTCAACGTCAGCTGCGGCACCTGTCACGCTGGCGGGATCACTAAAACCAACCAAAATGTTGGCCTGGATACTGAAACGCTTGCGCTGGCCACTCCAGTCCGTGACAACGTTGCTGCTCTCGTGGATTACATCCAAGACCCAACGTCCTATGACGGGGAGTACAGCATCGCCGATCTGCATCCCAGCATGCGCAGTCGTGATCTGTACCCCGCTATGCGTGATCTCACCGATGAAGATCTTCGCCTGATGTCTGGATACATCCTGGTGGCCCCCAAAGTCTTGGGTGTCGAATGGGGCGGTGGAAAAATCTACTTCTAATTTTTGATTAGATAATCACGCCACACAAACTAGAAAAAGGGCCTCAGGAAATCCTGGGGCCCTTTTTTATACATAGAAAACGCATCGGCCCCATGCAATGAAGTGCGTCCAGAGATGAAAGCTAACTCTCCTCAAGGTGAGATCCACCAAAGCCCAAAGAAACAAAGCAACAAACGTCTATTAACTTAATTTAAATAAGATGATGGCACCTTACGAAACAAAAAATTTCGAAAAAGCGCCTAATCCATTCAATCAATTCAAGATAAATTATACCGAAAGAAATCTGAATCCTCCTCAACAATGCTCTCCTCAACATCCGTCATCACAAGCTTTGGCGGTGAACGCGAAGCCAAACCTTCGACCTCATACAAAAGTGTACAGAATAAATCTTCTCAGTCAGCAGCACTATGTAATAGTGAATTCAAGCGAAGACAGTGCGAGGAAATGAAAATAGCCATAGGCCCTCGTCTTCATGATCAATGCGAGAGAACAGTCACTTTCGAGGAATATCCAGACATGTCGTCGGAAGCATTAGAGAGCGCCCTAGGCAGTGCCTATAAACACGTCTATGGGAATGCACATGTCATGGATAACGAGAGATCCACTTCTCTTGAAGCACAATTAAAAGATGGGCGTATTTCGATTCAAGATTTCGTACGTGGACTCGCAAAATCTGACTTCTACAAGAAAAATTTCTACGACAAGTGTTCGCCAGAAAGAACCATTGAACTTGACTTCAAACATATCCTAGGCAGGACACCTCATGATCAACGTGAGATCACAAAATACATTGAGATCCAAGCATCAAAGGGGCATCATGCTGTGATTGATTCAATGGTGGACTCAGCCGAATATTCAGAAACATTCGGACGCTATACAGTTCCCTTCATGAGGTCTTGGCTTTCCCAAGCAGGATCAGCTCAATCAGCATTCAATAGAACAGCTGCAGTTTGCCTTGGATATGCATATAGCGACAAAGCGATCGGAATCAACTCAAAGCTAAGTCAAGGCTTAAAAACAGGGCAAGCAGACAAAATTGTCTTCCCACACGCATCAAAACTGAATTTCTCAGGAGCAAACCTGATCCTGAAGAAAGGAAAGCCAGCAGCATGGATCAGAAAATCAGCAACTATTCTAACAATCGCTGGTGCAATCGAAGTCACCCGAATCATTCTCACGATTGCCTTTAGCGCCTTCGCTTCTTGACGAAACGATTCAGACGAACGCATCCTGACAACAAAATGCAGGACACGTTCGTCTCCAAATAAGAACATCTCTTGAGAAAAAGAAAAGAGAGCAATTAAACCCTTAGGCCTCGTAGCGTATTATTATTCTTGTTATTGCATGTCGCTCAGTTCCTTTTGACACGTCGATTGGAACTGAGTATTAATTTGCTGTTCCAAGCTTTAAAATCATGTCGAAAGGCTACTGGGTTGTGACTGGCAATATTCACACTCCACTCGGAATGGTTCCGTATATCAACAAATTCACGGCTTGGCTTCCAACAGTCGGAGCACGTTTATTAATACGCGATCTTCAGAGTGAGGTACGGGAAGGGACTCCTGGTTCAGTCAATATTATTGTTGAATTTGATTCAAAAGAGAAAGCAGTCACTGCGTACGAATCAACAAAATACCAAGAATTACTCAACCTCAGGCTTCAGAATTCAGATCTCAGCCTCACCATTACGGAAGAATTGATCAACTAAATACCCATAGAGCATTTCTCTTCCGGCAAATCCTGACTTTTAGCCTTTACCTGAAAGCAAATATTTTGTAACCGCTAGAAGGCCAGAACTATTCCCTGCCTGCCTGCCACTGAGGCAAAATCGTAAAAATTCAGAATGGCAGTATTCTTTACACCTTAAAGAATACTGCCATTCTCAACAAGATCGATTGAAGGATTAAGCCGTCCGATCAGAATTCTTTCAGCACTGGTCTTCAACAAATGACACCGAAGGCGTGTGATTCAAAGCAACCATTGATTTCGGTAGACGGCTGTACCACCATTCCTGCAACTCAGGCGTCAAACGCATCGAAAAAAGCGTTAGGAGCGTGACCGTAGGGCGAGAGCCGGGCTGGAGCAGCTCAACGGAATAGGAAGGACAGCGCCTAGAAGCCAGATCTGGAACAAACCGGCGACCCACCCGGCGCCAACTCGGCTCCTTGCTGCGCCAAGCCAAGCGGCAGCATGGCCAGGGCAGCTCCTCACGGTCAAACAAGCGACAACAAGGCCCAATCACCCGAAAGCTGTACTGTCCGCCTGGACTGGCATGCACCGATCCATGCTCCAGCAGTGCCTGAACATCAGAACGCAAGGCAGAAACAGGTGTCACGGTGATGACCAAAGCCTAAGAGCCGTATTCACATTAAAAAGCCACCCGCGAGGGTGGCAAAACGATCGCTTTGGTTTGGCGAAATCAGCTCATGGCTGAAGGGCTCAATACAGCTCTTCTTCAGCGTGAGTTTTGATGGTGCAATCTGAGGTGGGGTAAGCCACACAGGTCAGAACGAAACCAGCTTCGATCTGGTCGTCGTCCAGGAAGCTCTGGTCGGACTGATCAACGGTGCCGGCAGTGATTTTGCCTGCGCAGGTGGAACAAGCGCCTGCACGGCAGGAATAGGGAAGATCGATACCTTGCTCTTCAGCAGCATCAAGGATGTACTGATCGTCAGGAACTTCGATGGTCTTGTTGAGGCCTTCGCTCTCGCTGACCAGGGTGACCTTATAAGAAGCCATGATTGGATGTAATGCGCAGAGATCGAATCGATCTGAACCTGCTGGACGGAACCCTTCTACATCGGACAGACGGCTTGATACGGGATTCATCAGGGTTTTCTGTTCAAGCCCAATCAAAGAAGAAGAATTAATAAGAAGGGCTTATTGAAAAATGTGCCTGATTTCGAGCAGGCCCCAGCGACCTTGTTCCCCGATTGGCCTTGCCTGCCAGCCATATTCAGCCAAGACCTCCATCAGACGAGGCGCCTGATCCACCAAAAGACCACTGAGAAGTCCGCGACCCGTGGACTTCAGCACAGAAGCGAACTGCGGGGCTAAAGCTTCAATCACCGGAGCCAGGATGTTGCAGAGGAGCAAATCCGCTTCCTCTCCGTTCAACAAGGTCGCCAGCGTGTCGATCGATCCATGGCTGACGCGTAGTTGCTCGGCCTTCAAACCATTGAGAGCAGCGTTATCTGTCGTGGCTCGAACCGCCAGTGAGTCGGTGTCGGCGGCCAAGACCTCACTGGCACCTAGAGCCAAAGAAGCCAGGCCCAAAACTCCACTCCCACAGCCCAAATCGGCCACCCGCTGATCGTGGGGAGGCATCTCCTCCAGAGCTTCCAGGCAGAGGCGAGTAGTGGGATGACTCCCGGTCCCAAAAGCACTTCCAGGGTCCATCTTCAAAACCAAGCGGTCAGCATGCTCTTCAGGGACCTCCAGCCATGCCGGAAGGATCAACAAGCGCTGACCCACGGGGTCGGGTTGCCAGTGTTTTTTCCAACTAAGGCTCCAGTCTTCATCGGCCAACTCCTCCCACAGCGGCTCTGCCAAAGCCAGTCCAAACGTGTCCGCCATCGGGCGAAGGCTGTACAGCAACTGATCCCGTTGATCCTGCGGCCACTCCGACGCGGGAAGCCATGCCAGCAACGTGCGCTGATCGGGCGACTCTGGGGCATGTTGAACGGCCAAGCGATGCAGTCCCAAAGACTCCAACTTCCAGAGAAGGGACTCCTCAAGGACGGGAGGCAGGGGCAGGGAGAGGCGCCACCACATCACAACGTGACGGGGTGAGCTTCCTGAATGCCGTTAATGCCGTGGATGGTGGTCAACAGAGCGGGCGGAATCGGGTCATCAATGCTGAGCACCATCACGGCATCACCACGGACGATGCGACGCCCCACCTGCATTGATGCGATGTTGACGTTGTGCTCTCCAAGCAGAGAGCCAAGGTGGCCAATGATTCCAGGCATATCGCGATGCCTGGTGAACAGCATGTGACGGCTTGGCGGGACATTCACGGGGAACTCATCAATGCTGGTCACACGCAAATCACCGTCTGCGAACACCGCACCGGTCACGCTGTGACCTCCCTGACCACCGCGAGTGGTGAGCTGCAGCGACCCACCTGCAAAATCGCGACTGGCATCGTCTTTAATTTCCAGCACATGAATGCCACGGCCCTTGGCCTCCAGGGACGCATTCACGTAGTTGATCCGATCTCCCAGCGCAGTGCTGAGCAAGCCTTTGAGAGCAGCCACCACAAGGGGTTGTGACGGGTGGCTAGCGAATTCACCTTGCAAGCGCACCTCCAACTCCTGAATCTGACCGCCACTGAGTTGGCTCACCAGCAAACCGAGGGTTTCCGCAAGCTGGAGATGGGGCTTGAGGCGCTCCATGATCTCGGCACTGAGCCCTGGGATATTCACGGCGCTGCGGGCAGGCAGCCCCAGCAACACATCACGAATTTGTTCGGCGACATCAACCGCCACATTTTCCTGCGCCTCTTCCGTCGATGCTCCGAGATGAGGGGTCAAGACAAGTCCTCGCTCCACGGCGCGCAGAGGGGAGTCCTGAGCTAACGGTTCCGACGCAAACACATCCAGACCGGCGCCAGCGATCACCCCGGATTCAATCGCTTCCGCGATCGCAGGCTCATCGACAATTCCACCGCGCGCACAATTCACAATCCGTGCCGTACTTTTCATCGTGCGCAACAGCTCGGCATTCACCAGATTTTCTGTATCAGGTGTGCGGGGAATGTGCAGGGTGATGTAATCGGCCTGCTGGAACAGAGCCTCCAGAGTGGTGAGCCGCACCTGCATCTGTTGGGCACGCTCTGCGGAGATGAACGGATCAAACGCGATCACATCCATGCCCATCGCTTTGGCGACGCGTGCGACGTGAGAGCCAATTTTGCCTAACCCCACCACGCCAAGAATTTTCTTGTAGAGCTCATTTCCCACATATTTTTTGCGATCCCACGCCCCAGACCGCATCGATCCATGGGCTTGCGGCACATGACGAGACACCGACAGCAACATCGCAAGCGCATGCTCTGCTGCTGCGATCGTGTTGCCCTCGGGTGAGTTCACCACCAACACCCCGCGTTGCGTAGCCGCAGGGACGTCCACATTGTCGACACCCACGCCGGCACGGCCGATAATCCGCAACCGATCAGCAGCCTCAATTACATCGGCTGTGACCTGGGTCCCAGAACGGATCATTAGGGCGTCGTACTCACCAATGATCGATTTGAGTTCTTCCGGTGACAACCCAATGCGCTCATCCACTTGAGCCACTTGGCCAAGGATGTCGAGCCCCGCCTGATCAATGGGGTCTGAAACAAGAACTTTTGTCATCCAGCGGCGGGAGAGAGCCACCACGAACTGTAGTGAGCAGCCCGAAGGTTCACCTCTAAGTGTCTGCCAGCCCGAACAGTTCCAAGAGAATCGGCTCCAAGGGCAACGATTCCGAGAGAGAATGATGACTCGGCTGCTGTTGTTTCATGCCCGTTTGCGTTCTGGTTCTCAATGAGCGCATTGCTGCCGACCGTCTTCGCCTCTCACTCCAAGAGTTAGGCACGCCATTGCTTCGCGTTGCCCTCGTCGCCCCCGCCCCTGGGGAAGGAGCCAAACCACAGGAAGCTGAATCCATCTCTGGTTCTGATTTGCCCGCAGAAGCGATGGACGATGTCGACCTGCTCAACCCCAGCCTGGCGCGCCGTCGACGTCAGAAGTCAATGGCGCGCTGGTTGATGCCCTTCGGATTTTTTGCTGGCTGCACCTTCACCCAGATCACCACACTCGACACTTTTGCAAGCTTTGGTCCCTGGGGCGCAGCCTTTATTGGAGGACTGCTTGGCATGGGATCAGGCCTGATGGGCAGCTATGCAGCGGCTGCCAGCGTTCCATCTGAAAACGAGGACGGTGTCAGGATCCTGCGCAATCGAAATCTAGAAGGCTGCTGGCTACTGCTCTTAGAAACGAGGCCCGGGATGGAATTGCCTTGGCAAACCGTTCAAAAGGCACGCCCCCAGCAAGTGGTTCGCCTCAGCGAACTGTGAGCCTTCCTCGCGAAGCGCTGCTTCGGTCTTGCGGGCATCCCACAACGATGGCCGCCTTGATCGACATTGCAGAAGACGTTCTGCGGACCCGGCAACCGCGATGGAGTCCCTTTTTGTCCGCCTTGATGCTGGAAGATGCCAATCAGCTTGAGTCACTGGCAGAACTAAAGATCAGCCGAGATGGCGGCTACCCAGGAGCAGAGCGCAAACGGTTGCTGATCCAACACGCAACCTCCCTAGAACCGGAGCCCCCTTGCCCTCTAGCGGGTCTCAACGTGGAGGGGAACTTCCTGTTCGATCCAACCTCACCCGACGAGATGCGTCTGGCCCTGCAACGCATCGGGATCGCAGACGAGTCCCTCGGCGATCTATGGATTCGTGGAGACAGAGGTGCCCAGGCCATTTGCACAGCGGACGCCGCCGCCCTGCTGCAGGGACAACAAGGCAGCCTTCGCGAGGTGATCATCTCCTGCGAATCCTTGCCCCTCGAGGCACTGCAATGGCCTGTTCAGAGAGTCGCTCGCCGGTTGAGCAGCGTTGAGGCCTCATGCCGCCTTGATGCCATTGCCTCTGCAGGCTTTGGCATCTCCCGATCCAAAGTCGTCAAACAAATCAAAGAAGGGCGCTTGCGGCTCAACTGGGAACCCGTGCGGCTAGCGAGTCGCGATTTAAAAGTTGGAGACCGCCTGCAACTTCAAGAGAGAGGCAGCATTGAGGTCCTAAACATCGAACGCACGAAACGCGAGAGATGGCGTGTTGACATCCTCCGCCAGTGAGAGGAGTGGATTCAAACGGCACTCCAACTGCTAACTTCAGTTGCTGGTTGAGACATTCATCAACCACCCACCTCAAAGAACAAACTTGAGAACTGGGGGCGATTAGCTCAGAGGTAGAGCACTACCTTGACACGGTAGGGGTCACTGGTTCGATTCCAGTATCGCCCACTTCCCTTTAGGGACAGGAGCAGGAAAATGGCATGCAGCTTGATCGTGGGGCTTGGTCGCTCCGGGGTCGGCGCAGCGCGCCTACTTCATGCCCAGGGCCATCATGTCGTCGTGCTTGAAAGAGACGATGGACCCGAACAACAATCCAAGGCGAAACAACTAAGAACCCAAGGCATCCAAACCGAATTGGGGTGCCCTCTGGAGTTCTCCAGCTTTCAACGCTGGTTGGATCAAATTGAGCAAGTCGTGATCAGCCCAGGGATTCCCTGGGACCATCCCACCTTGATGCAGCTGCGTGATCACGGCGTCACCGTGAGAGGTGAAATGGCCGTGGCATGGCAAGCCCTCCAGCATTGCCCTTGGATTGGCATCACAGGTACTAACGGCAAAACCACGGTGACGCATTTGCTGCATCACGTGCTCAACCAAGCGGGACTGCATGCGCCGATGGCCGGAAATGTGGGCCATTCCGCCGCCGAATTAGGGCTGCAATGCATGGATCCAGCCCAGACCAAACCGGATTGGATCGTGATGGAGATGAGTAGCTACCAAATTGAATCAGCCAACGAAGTAAGACCAACCATCGGCATTTGGACCACGCTGACTCCAGACCATTTGGAGCGCCACGGCTCCATGGATGCCTACAGAGACATCAAACAAGGCCTGCTTCAACGCTCCGAGCATGTGGTTCTCAATGCAGACGACGCTGATCTAAAGAGCAGGCAAGCTGACTGGCCAGATGCCCAGTGGGTGAGCTCTGCGCAGACGAGACCGGAGTCATCAAGTCTTGAGCTTTGGATTAATGAAAACGATTTGGTCTGCAGCAACAAAGGGGCACTCTTTGCAGCCAATGCTCTAGCCATGCCTGGCGAACACAATCGCCAAAACATGCTGCTTGTGACAGCAGCTGCGCTGCAAGCTGGGTTAGGGGCGATTGCGATTGAGCGTGGGTTGCGCAGCTTCCCGGGAGTGCCGCATCGCCTAGAGAATTTGGGGTCAATTCATGGAATGCACGTGTTCAACGACAGCAAAGCCACGAATTACGACGCGGCTGCCGTTGCACTTCAAGCTGTACCGGGCCCGATCGCTTTACTTGCCGGTGGATTATCCAAACAAGGTGATGCCAGCGGATGGCTGCAACTGCTCCACGACAGGGTTTGTTCGATCGCTCTCTTTGGAAGCGATCGAGAGGTTTTAAGGGACCTGATTCGTAGGTCTGGCTATACAGGAAATGTGATATCTCACCCAACCATGGCGGATGCCGTAACGGCAGCGATCGCGCAGGGAAAAAACGAGAAAGCCTCCTCTCTATTATTATCGCCAGCCTGCGCAAGCTTCGATCAATACAAAGATTTTGAAGCTCGCGGAAATCATTTCAGAGACATCATTCAGCAACACTCACAAAACCAATCGACGTGACCAGACCAAGCATCTGCAAGTGATTATTTCGTAAAATTGATCAATAGTGAATTCAAATAAAAACTTCCACACAAGCGACAAAAGAAATGGTTGTCCCATCATTTGTATAACAAAAATCAGGAGAAGGAAAGCATCCAAATCCTCGCACCAAAAATATTCAAAAACACACCATTCATAACGATAGATTCTTGATCGCATGGCCAATCATTATCCTAAAGATCCAAGCGCATACCAGACGAAGTGAATATCAGGCAATATGCCCTAAATTCATCACATGAAGACATCAAAACGACGACTACTTCTCACTCTCATCGCCCTTCTAGCGTGTTGCAACTCCCAGGGAGCCAGAGATAAGCAAACCTGCGCTCTATACAACGCTGACAAAATTGATGCTGTGGAAGCACTCGAACGCTTAGGACTTAAAGCCAATGAGAACGGGCAGAGATTTGAACCAGTCGCAACCACCTGCGCTCAGACCAGACAATCTCCGTAAAAGAGCCAAAACCTTTCTACTAACTCAAATATGGCTTCCTTTTTCAACGAGTTAAGCTAGATCATGACGAAAGGACAAGCAAGCCATGATTGCCCACATTTAGGGGCAATCCAAGGCTGTCCTAGAACACTTCACCGCAAGAGCTTAATTCCTTAAAATCACTTGACATGACTGACACCTCATATTGGCTCATGAAAAGCGAGCCAAATGTTTACGGCATTGAGCATCTGAAGGAAGAAAAAGTTACCTTATGGGATGGAATTAGAAATTATCAAGCCCGTAACTTCATGCGAGAGATGAAGGTCGGAGATCAAGCCTTTTTCTATCACTCCAATTGCAAACCGCCGGGGATTATCGGCCTGATGGAGGTCACAGAAACCGGCCTCGTCGATCCAACGCAGTTTGATATCAACTCTAAGTATCACGATCCAGCCTCCAAGCAGGACTCTCCACGCTGGGATTGCGTGAAACTCGCCTATCGGGGTCAGTTTTCTGACATGCTGACCCTTGACGATCTTCGCGAGTCGTACCAAGCAGACCAACTGACTGTTGTTCGTCGAGGGAATCGACTGTCCATTCTTCCTGTTGACACAAAAATCGCTCTGGATTTATTAAAGAGACTTGGACCACTTCAATGATCCGCTAGCAAGCATCTCTGCTGAGCGGCTGCCGATTGCCACCATTATTCCGAGGGCATGGATCGGCTTCAGGAAAGCTCCCTGGTCCTTCATCGGGCTCACAGCATTGATGCTGACCTGCTTGATGGGCTTAGGTGTGGTCGCAAGAGATCTCCAACTCAGCAGCAATCGCTTCTTTCAATACACCGGCGATCTTGTACTCGTCATGGCAGCACTTGTTCCTCTAGCCCCCCTATTGGCTCTGCTGCAACTGGCAGACGAACACCTGCCCGGGGGATTGGATCGAGACCCAGAACAACCCGCTTCAAGACGCCGTTTCCTGTGGCTGCTGAAGCAGACCTGCGGCCTTGTGGTTTTAGAAGTCCTCATCGGCATTGGCGGAATCAGTTCGATTCGTCTTTTGAGTCAATTTTTGGCACCCCATAGCGGCGTTCTCGCCAGCTTGGTTGTCGTGTTGGGTGGTTTCGGGATCGCCATCTGGTTGGTCGGCCAACTCCTCTCCATTCCATTGCTGATCCATCACGGCTATCGCCCCCTCCGAGCGATGGAGCACAGTCGCAAACTTGTTCAAGCCAATCGCCTCAAAGTATTGGCGTTGCTTGGACTTCTTCTAGGAATTAACTTGCTTGGCCTCATGGCTGCGAGCCTCGGACTGCTCTTCAGTGTTCCGTTTAGCGCCCTGCTGTTGATGGCCAGTTGCCGGACTCACACACCGGGGCGAAGAGAGTCGCGACGAAACATGTTACCGACATAAAGGCGGGTGAGCTCTCTGGAGTCCACACCGTTCTGAACAAGAAATCCTGCCAAAGCAGCCTGAACGAGCCGGTACTGATCCCAGTTTGGACAACGCTCAATAAAGTCCGCCATGGCCTGGTGCAAAGGCAAGGGCATCTCGGCTTGAAAACTAACGATGTCCTCACCCTGGACGGGCTCCGGCATTGCTTGGCCAGCAACAACAACTGGGGAAACGACAACCTGATCGGTCAACAATTGGCCCTGAACCACTCCAAACTCCTTCATCACCACGCCCCGAATCTATGGCCTGTTCTCCACAAGCACAAGGGGCATTGAAGAGAGGTCGACCAAGCGGTCTCCGCCCACTCGACCGATGAAATCGAGACCACAAATGCAGTCCACACCTTGCTTTACCCCTTATCCAGGGATCCCATGCACTGCACTCGGTTGATACCACACAAGCTCCAAAATTTATGTTTTTCCACAGGGCGAAGCCCGCAACTCAAAAAAGGCGTGTCAGCCTGTGGAAAAGCTGTGCAGTCTGCCCGCGCCAACGTGGAGAAATCAATAAAACCGGATTGATTAGACCAACTAATCCAATGTTCAATCCAAGACCGTTTTCAAAGCAGCCAAAAATGCTTGCGCCGCTGGAGCAGGCCAAGCGCCCTCTAGTCCTCGGCGTTGCATCTCATTGCCTTGAAGCACCACTTGCAGCCCCCAGCGTTCACGGGTGCCATCGAGGCACCCCCACCACTCCTGCTGTTCCAACTCCAGGGTGATGGATTCCTCCTCCATCAACTGATCACGGATTTGCGTGTGTTGGTGATCGAGCTCTACGAGAAGAGCATGCAGCCCCTCTACCTCTATCGCGGTGAGCTCGACAGCCCAAAATTCCCCTCCAATCAGAAAGGGAAAGCCATGACGGCTTGCGTCATGGGCGAGACGCCAGCCAGGCCCCTCTTGTTGGATCATCCAGGCAGGAGATCAGGCTGATCCTGCTCATCGGAGAGCTCAACGATGGCGCGATGAACCGGCTTCACACTGGATTCCTCTAGAAGACCGTCAAAGTCATCAAAACGACGCTGCTTGGCACGAAAAGCGATCTTGACTGTGGTCAGATAACGGTTGGTGGACTGACGAATCAAGCTTTCGCCTCGCTTCGCGAGGTCCTTTGAGTCCACACCTGCAGAAATCATCTCTGTCCAATCAACGCCTCTTCACTCTAAGTGAGCAAATCGCTGTGAAAGGGAACCTGCATGGGATAAGCACGCTGGGGGCGACCTGGCACTCGCAAAACGATCTGGCGGCCCAAGCCCATCGCAAGGAGAGGACGTCTCAGATGCGTCATCAGACCACTCACCTGTTCCAGGTGTGGGCCATCGATGCAATCAATACGAATGCATCCCCAACTACGGGACATGCGGCAATCACGCAACGGTTCCAACTCCGCTTCAATCTCTGGTTCCTCCCTGTAGAAAGAAAACACCAGGCGTCTCAACCGATCCATCGCTAGGCCCCGTAGCCTTGACTCCTTAACAAGATGGCCATGGCTGAGGTTCAGCCCCCAAAGGACGAACAAAACCTTCATCTTTCCGCTCAGGGAACTCTTGCCATCGACCTTGGGAGCACCAACACCGTGGTGGCCTTTCAGGACGGCAGCGCGTCGCCCCCTCAACTTCTAGACCTCCCACCGATCAGTCGATGCATAGGGGAAGTCCCGAGCCTTATCTGGAGCAACGCTCGAGCCGACTCTCAACCGCTTGTTGGCCGGCAAGTCCTCGATGGCGGACTCTCCGATGGATCATCCCTAGAGCTGCATCGTGACTTCAAACGCTGGATTGGAGTTTTAGATCGATCCGACCTGCCATCCCATCCCCTGAGCCCTGAGCAAGCTGGTGAAATTCTGTTGCACCAGATCTGGAAATGCTTGCCAAAGACACTGTCGGTGAAGCGGCTGGTGCTTACAGCTCCGGTTGATCAGGCGTTTGGTTATCGCCAATGGCTGATGCAGGCCTGCACAAGCCTTCCGGTTGACGAGGTGGCGCTCGTGGATGAGCCAACAGCGGCAGCCATGGGCGCAGGACTGCCTGCAGGCTCCAAGTTGTTGGTGGTGGACCTAGGCGGGGGCACATTGGACCTCTCCCTTGTCGCTTTAGAGGGAGGCGAGGGAAGAGCAGCTCCGTTAGCGCAGCTGTTGCGCTTTCGGGGACGTGATCTCAAAAACAGCAAGCAAACCTTGCGCTCGGCAAGGGTCTTGGGAAAAGCCGGCATCGCTCTTGGCGGAAGGGATTTGGATCACTGGATCCTGGATCACCTACTCCCCAACGATCCCGAACTGATTCTGAGAAGTCAGACGAGCCTTTTAAATGCAGCTGAACGCTTGAAATGCCGCCTCAGCAACCCCGATCTCGGAGAGGAAGAGACCCTGAGTGAGTTAGCCAGCGGCATCGACCTCACCCAACCCATCACCTTGTCGCTCAATCGCAACCAACTCCACGCACTTCTTGAACGCCGTGGATTGCTCAAGGTTCTTGAAGGACTGCTCGATCGCACGTTGGCCTCGGCCCGCCAGCAGGGCTGCACACCAGAAGACCTCAACGCCGTCGTCGCAGTTGGTGGTGGAGCCCAACTTCCACTGATGCGCCAATGGTTATCAGAGACGATGAAGCCGGTGCCTTTGCTGACCCCACCACCTGTTCAAGCCGTGGCCACCGGTGCGCTCAATCTCACCCCTGGGGTAAGGATCAGAGATCTCCTTCAAAAAGGTGTGTATTTGCGCTGCTGGGACCGTCGGAGTAACGCCCATCACTGGCATCCCTTATTTCTGAGCGGCCAGCCATGGCCCTCTCTTCAACCTTTGATACTGAAGCTCAGCGCAAGCCGCAGCAATCAAAAAGATCTTGAACTCGTACTCGGGGAACCCCAAGGCGAACGGCGACACGAAGTGGTGTTCGTCGGAGGGCTCCCCACCGTTAGAGACAACAGCAATGTTCCAGACACCATTAGGCCTCTTTTGAGCCAGACCATTCGCCTTGAGCTCAATCCACTTGGCCAACCAGGAGAAGACTGCCTGCGCCTCGCTTTTCACCTTAATGACGACGCTCAACTCGTCATGAGCGGAGACGATTTAAGAACGGGTTTGGCCATCGAAACGAGCACGCTGATAACGGTGCAGTGAACGGTCCGTCCACACACCGTTGAGAGTCCTTTCTCTCCTCCATAGAAAGGAGTTCATATAAAGAGGCTTTGGACTTTGGCGCTGCGTCGCCACCTGCCCCATTTTTGGATCATCGCGACCCTTGGAGGAGTCGCGGCACTTTGCGCTGGAGCTTATTTGTGGGAGCAACAGCTGCCGCGAAAATTAAGCCGAGCGCTCGCCACGGATGACCTCCCAGCCTGCCTGCGCTATGGAGAGCAACTAGCGGCCTTGCGTTGGCTCGGGCAAAAGGCGCCTGAAGAGCTTGCCATTTGTCGACGAAAGCTGGCTCAACAAACTTGGGACCAAGCTGATCCAGGTCAAGCTCTGCTCCTTCAAGAACAGCTCGTGAATTCAGGTGTTGGCTCTCCACAGCAAAAAGAGCAAGATCAAAAGCAGCTAAAACTCTGGCGTGATGAGCTGCGTGAACAGGCACTCTCTCAATTTCGCGCTGGACATTTAAACGAGGCATTGACCATGCTTCGTCCGCTGGAGAAGCACGATGGTCGCCCCGGAAGCCGCTTGAGTAACAGCCTCAAGGAAAGCTGGAATCGCAATCGCCTTCAGCTTGAAAAGCTGAAAGAGCATGTGAACGAAGATCAGTGGTGGGAAGCACTCAGCGCCCTCAACCAGCTCGATCATCCCTGGTGGCAACGCCAAGCAGAACCCATCCGTCAGGAAGTAGAGCAGGCCATTGACGATTTAAGGGACCAGAAAGAACACCACAGCCATGGAGCCTTGCCGGCTCACACTGTGGCGAGAGATCTCTTGAACGACGTGGTCGAAGCCCATATCCGCGAAGGGATGCCTCCTTGGGAAGCATTTATGGCCGGTTGCAGTGATCTAGGCGGCACCATCATTGAGGATGGCCCTGAGACCCTGTGTCAGGCCAAGAACTAAAGGGTCTTGGCCTGACTCTCCGTGAGACAATCGCCTGACTTGAACGGACGTCCATGCAGCCGGGTGACAAGGTTGTCGTCTCCACCAGTGTTGTTGTTTTCAACCACCCCCAACATCGTGGAGAAAGTTTCGATATGGAAGGAAGTGAGGGAGAGGTTTTCAAGGTGCTCGACGATTGGAAGGGACGTCCAATCAGCCCAACGCTTCCTGTCGTTGTGGCTTTTGGCCGTTACAAGGCCCACTTCCGAGCTGACGAGCTGACCCCGGCGAGTTAAGGCAAGCCTGAGGCTTCAGGGTTGTTTTCATTGACGCGTCGAAGGAAAACGCCCTCCTCCCCATCCAAGCCAAGCAGGCGCAGTTCAATGCTTTCCGATCGACGCGTCGGTACCACCCTCCCGCAAAAATCCGGCTGAATTGGCAATTCACGATGGCCTCGGTCCACCATGACGAGCAGGGAAACTCGGCGTGGTCTGCCCCAGGCTTGAATCGCCTCCAAGGCAGCTCTCACGGTTCGCCCCGTGAAGACAACGTCATCCACGAGCACAACATCCCTTCCCTCCACACTCACGGGGAGATCGGTGGCCTGGACCATGCGCACACCCACTCGACCTAAATCGTCGCGGTGGAAGGTGGGGTCGAGGGTGCCAGTGGCCACAGCCTGACCGCTCTGATCTTTCAATGAGCTAGCAATAACACCAGCCAATTGAACGCCGCGGGTTGGGATCCCCAAAAGCACCAGAGATTCAACGGTTGGCACAGACTCCAAAACCTGAGATGCCAAGCGGGTCACAGTTTTTCGCAATTCATCGGCAGAGAGAATTTCAATCCGATTATCCCCAGCCTCTCGATCTGCCATCGCTTCCTTTCGAGGGAATCAGTGTATGAACGATTTTCCCCAACACGATCAGCTTTTGCAAACCTGAACGGTACGAATCAAAACCTTTTGGGCATCAAGGAAGTAACTTGCTCCTGAAGAGGGACTTAAGAACTGAGATTGACGGAGTGAACGTACCGAACAACCTCGAAACAAATCTTCCCCGCAACGTTTCCGTTGCACCTGTGGTTCTTGCGATCCTTGATGGTTGGGGAATTTGTGACTCGACTGAGCACAACGCCATCCGCAGTGCTTCCACTCCTGTCATCGATGCGCTCTGGCATGCCTATCCCCACGCCCTTATTGAAGCGAGCGGATCTCACGTGGGTCTCCCCGACGGTCAGATGGGGAATTCAGAAGTTGGCCATCTCACGATTGGAGCCGGTCGGATCATCCGTCAGGAATTGGTGCGTATCAGTGAAACCGTGCGCGAGAAGCGGCTTGGCAGGACCTCAGCTCTTCAATCGGTCGCCGAACGTCTACGCAGCACCAGTGGCACCCTCCATCTGCTCGGTCTCTGCTCCGATGGTGGCGTGCACAGCCATGTCGATCACGTTTGTGGATTACTCGAATGGGCAGAAGAAGAGGGTCTGAAGAACGTCGCCATCCATGCAATCACCGACGGACGAGACACGCCGACCCAAAGTGCACCAACACACCTGAGCAAAATCCAAGACGCGATTAGCCGTCATGGGATTGGCCGCATTTCAAGTCTCTGTGGGCGCTACTGGGCGATGGATCGAGACCATCGCTGGGAGAGAACAGAGCGGGCTTATGCCCTACTGACCGATCCTGATGTGGAGCTCCACAACGATGAACCGTCGTCTGTCTTAGCCAGCAGCTACGCCAACGGAATCACCGACGAATTCTTAGAGCCCGTTCGCCTCTGCGGCGATCCACTGCGAGATGGTGATGCGTTGCTGATGTTTAACTTCCGACCAGATCGGGCCAGACAGATTGTTCAGGCTCTTTCATTGCCAGAGTTTGAAGGTTTCAAGCGCGTTCATCAGCCAACACTCGACTTGGTGACGTTTACCCAATATGAAACTGACCTTCCTGTCTCAGTGGTCTTTCCACCCGAATCACTCGATCAGCTTTTGGGGCAGGTGGTCGCTGATGCCGGCCTGAAGCAGTACCGCACAGCAGAAACGGAGAAATATCCCCATGTCACCTACTTCATGAATGGGGGAATCGAACAGCCCCTTCCAGGAGAAAAGAGGCACCTCGTTCCCTCTCCCCGAGTCGCCACCTACGACCAAGCTCCAGAGATGTCAGCCGACACTCTCACTGAAAGCTGTGTTGCGGCAATCCAGCAGGGCGAACACTCCCTTGTTGTGATCAACTATGCCAACCCCGACATGGTGGGACATACCGGGATGATGGAAGCGGCGACGCAAGCGATTGAAACAGTTGATCGCTGTATCGGAAAACTTCTGGATGCAGTGGGTCGAATGGGTGGAACGTTGCTGATCACCGCAGACCACGGAAATGCCGAACGTATGCAAGGTCCGGATGGTCAAGCCTGGACCGCACACACCACCAATCCTGTACCCGTCATTTTGATCGAAGGAGAACAACGCAAGGTTCCAGGGTTGGGGAATTCAATTCGCCTCCGTGAAAATGGTGGGCTTGCCGATATTGCGCCAACGCTTCTTCAGCTGCTCAATTTAGACAAACCGGAGGCCATGACTGGCATCTCCTTGATTGAACCGATCGAAGCCTCAGCTCCATCTGTGACCAAGCTGCCTCAACCCGTTTAAGTAAGATCAAGCCATGCTTACGACTGTTCTCTCTTGGGTTTGGATCGGCAGTGGTGCCGTTCTGATTCTTCTTGTTCTCTTGCATAGTCCCAAAGGTGATGGGATGGGAGGGATAGCAGCAAGTGGAAGTTCATCGTTCACCAGCTCTAGTAGTGCAGAGGCAACCCTGAATCGCATTACCTGGACAATGCTTTCATTTTTCTTGGCACTAGCTGTGATTCTGAGCGCTGGCTGGCTGAACTAAATCAAGTTCATCCGACCAATTATCTTTCACAAACGCTTGAATGAAGGCTTATAAAAAGCCCTAGAGACAACAAAAGCAGCTGATATCGTTTTGATGGGAATCAAGAAGACTTACCCATTCGGCGTAGGCCTTTTTTTCTCCATGGGACTGCACGTTAATTCCCAGGTTTTCCGCTTCTTCTTCGACCCGGAGTTTCAGACCCAGTCTTTGAGTTCTGTTCATTGCCTTCAAAAGCAAACACAGATGGATTGCTGGCAACCCATCCCATTAAAAAAGCCCCCGCGTAAACGGAGGCTAAAAACACAGTTCGGAAACTTGTTTTAGTAGTCGAAGTCGCCGCCCATACCGCCACCAGCAGCAGCTTCTTTCTTCTCTGGCATATCAGCCACGATGCATTCGGTGGTTAGCACCATGCCGGCAATCGAAGCAGCATTTTGTAAACCAGAGCGAGTCACCTTGGCAGGATCAACAATGCCTGCAGCGAGCATGTCGACATACTCACCATTGGCAGCGTTGTAGCCCTCGTTAAAGGACTTGGACTTGACGTTTTCAGCAACGACAGCGCCATTCACGCCAGCATTTTCAGCGATGCGCATCAAGGGAGCAGTCAGCGCTGAGGCCACAATGTTGGCACCGATCAACTCTTCGCCGGAAAGGTTGGCGGCTGCCCACTCTTCCAAGATTGGTGCCATATGAGCCAAGGTTGTACCGCCACCAGGAACGATGCCCTCCTCAACAGCTGCCTTTGTGGCGTTGATGGCATCTTCCAAACGAAGTTTCTTGTCCTTCATCTCTGTTTCGGTTGCTGCTCCCACCTTCACAACAGCAACGCCACCGGCCAACTTGGCTAAGCGCTCTTGGAGCTTCTCCTTGTCGTAGGTGGAGTCGGTCTCGTCCATCTGCTTCTTGATCTGCTCGCAACGCGTTTTCACAGCCACCTCATTGCCTTCGGCAACAATCGTGGTGGTGTCTTTGTTGATGGTCACGCGGCGGGCAGTGCCCAACATCTCCAGCTTGGCGTTTTCAAGCTTCAGACCTTGGTCTTCCGTAATCAACTGGCCGTTGGTCAACACCGCCATGTCTTCGATCATCGCTTTGCGACGATCACCGAAACCAGGAGCCTTGACTGCAGCCACATTGAGTACGCCGCGCAAGCGGTTCACCACCAAGGTGGCAAGAGCTTCTTTCTCAATGTCCTCAGCAATAATCAGGAGAGGCTTACCAGTGCGAGCAATTTGCTCAAGGACAGGTACCAAGTCTTGTACCAAGCCGATCTTCTTATCAGTTAAGAGGATGTAGGGCTCGTCCAGAACCGCTTCCATCCGCTCAGTATCTGTTGCGAAGTAAGGGGAGATATAACCCTTATCGAAACGCATACCCTCGGTGACTTCAAGCTCGGTCTCCATAGATTTCCCTTCTTCAAGAGAAATCACACCTTCTTTACCAACTTTATCCATAGCGTCGGCAATCATTTTGCCAACTTCTTCGTCGTTACCAGCAGAGATCGTGCCAACCTGAGCGATGGCATTGCTGTCTGCAATCGGCTTAGCGTTTTCTTGGATCTTCCCAACCAAGAAATCGGAAGCCTTATCAATACCCTTCTTCAGAGTGATTGCGTTGGCGCCGGCTGCCACGTTACGAAGGCCAGCTTTCACCATGGCATGAGCCAAAACGGTGGCTGTTGTGGTGCCATCACCAGCAGCATCGTTGGTTTTGGATGCGGCCTGACGAATGAGAGCAACACCGGTGTTTTCGATGTGATCCTCAAGCTCGATCTCTTTGGCAATCGTGACTCCATCATTAATGATCTGAGGAGCGCCAAATTTCTTCTCAAGAACCACATTGCGGCCTTTAGGACCGAGGGTTACTGCTACAGCTTCGGTGAGAATGTCGATGCCTTTTTCGAGAGCACGGCGAGCATTCTCGCTATAAATAATTCGCTTAGCCATAGGAGGCAATTAAAAAAAGTTAAGAGGAAAATTCAGTCGTTTCTGAGATAAATCTCAGAGGAAATTGCGGTTAGCCCACAACAGCGAGAATGTCTTTCTCAGACAGAAGCACGTACTCGTCGCTACCAAGCTTGATGTCTGTACCGGCGTACTTGCTGTACAGAACCTTGTCGCCAATTCCGACTTCAGGAGCCTGACGACTTCCATCGTCGTTGGACTTACCAGGACCAACCTGGACGACTTCGCCAACTTGGGGCTTTTCTTTGGCTGTATCTGGAAGAAGGATGCCGCCTGCAGTCTTTTCCTCGGATTCAGAGATTTTTACGAAGACGCGATCTCCAAGAGGCTTAACGGTGGAAACGCTGAGGGAAACAGCTGCCATGAGTATTTGAAGAGCAAGAACAGGGCGCTCGGCGCCGCACAAACGATGCGAGTTAGCACTCGAGGTCGTTGAGTGCCAAAGCTAGGTCCGTTGGTGGGCGAAGCACCAGCCGTGACGTGTGCGGGTGACCGAACAGACGTTTGACTTCAAGACGGTGGTAAGGTTCTGCCGCTCAGGAAGGGTTCGTCCTGTTGCGCGTCCCTCTCTCTTCTCCTTACTTATGGCCGCTGCTGCTCCCGCCTCCACCGGTTCCAAGGGCGTTGTCCGTCAGGTAATCGGACCGGTTCTGGACGTGGAATTCCCAGCCGGCAAGCTTCCAAAAATTCTGAATGCATTGCGGATCGAAGGCACTAACCCTGCTGGAGAAACGATTGGCTTAACCGCCGAAGTTCAGCAACT
Source organism: Synechococcus sp. MVIR-18-1 (assembly GCF_014279835.1). NCBI lineage: Bacteria > Bacillati > Cyanobacteriota > Cyanophyceae > Synechococcales > Synechococcaceae > Synechococcus > Synechococcus sp. MVIR-18-1. The sequence goes on from NZ_CP047942.1 coordinate 1,920,346, forward strand.
CCTCGGCGATCACAGAGTTCGTGCGGTGGCCATGAGTGGCACCGATGGTCTCGTGCGCGGAATGGAAGCCCTCGATACAGGCTCACCGATCTCAGTTCCAGTTGGCGAAGCCACCTTGGGCCGAATTTTCAACGTGCTCGGTGAACCAGTTGATGAGCAAGGCCCCGTCAAAACAGATCTCACTGCACCGATTCACCGAGAAGCTCCAAAGCTCACTGAGCTAGAGACAAAGCCCAAAGTGTTCGAAACGGGCATCAAGGTGATTGATCTCTTGGCTCCGTATCGCGAGGGAGGAAAAATTGGCCTCTTCGGCGGTGCTGGAGTTGGCAAAACCGTGTTGATTCAGGAGCTGATCAACAACATCGCTAAAGAGCATGGGGGCGTGTCCGTCTTCGGCGGCGTGGGAGAGCGCACCCGTGAGGGGAATGATCTCTACGAAGAATTCAAAGAGTCAGGCGTGATCAATGCCGATGATCTCTCGAAGTCCAAAGTGGCCCTCTGTTACGGGCAGATGAATGAGCCCCCTGGCGCACGCATGCGCGTGGGTCTCTCAGCGTTAACCATGGCCGAGCACTTCCGCGATGTGAACAAGCAGGACGTTCTGCTGTTCGTGGATAACATCTTCCGCTTCGTCCAAGCCGGATCTGAGGTTTCTGCTCTGCTGGGCCGCATGCCATCAGCTGTTGGCTACCAGCCCACTCTGGGAACCGACGTGGGAACACTCCAAGAGAGAGTTGCTTCCACACTGGAAGGATCGATCACGTCGATTCAGGCCGTCTATGTCCCCGCTGACGACCTAACGGACCCAGCTCCAGCGACGACCTTTGCTCACCTTGATGCCACCACGGTGTTGAACAGGGCATTGGCTTCCAAAGGCATCTATCCAGCTGTGGATCCCCTCGATTCCACAAGCACCATGCTGCAACCAGCAGTGGTGGGTGACGAGCACTACCGAACTGCACGCGCTGTTCAATCAACGCTTCAGCGTTACAAAGAACTTCAAGACATCATCGCCATTCTTGGTTTAGATGAACTGTCTGAAGATGACCGCCAGACAGTAGACCGGGCTCGCAAAATCGAGAAATTCCTGTCTCAGCCCTTCTTTGTTGCTCAAATCTTCACCGGTATGCCTGGCAAGTACGTGAAGCTTGAGGACACCATCAGCGGCTTCAATCAAATTCTCGCCGGCGAACTCGACAGCCTTCCAGAGCAGTCCTTCTATCTGGTCGGTAACATCGACGAAGTCAAAGCCAAAGCCGAGAAGATCGCGGCTGAAGCTAACTGATCGTCATCGGAGCGCTTGCGCTCCGATCATGACCAGCATTTCGCTTTCCCATTCTTCGCAGCCTCCCTTTCATGTCACTCACCCTCCGCGTTCTGGCACCAGACCAGAGTGTGTTCGATGGCTCGGCTGATGAGGTCATCCTCCCCAGCACCACCGGCCAAGTCGGCATCCTTCCAGGTCATGTCTCTCTGCTTGCTGCTCTCGACGTTGGGGTCCTCAGAGTGCGTACCAATAGCGATTGGCAATCCATTGCCTTGATGGGTGGCTTCGCAGAGATCGAATCCGATGACGTCACCGTTCTGGTGAATTCAGCTGAACTCGGCGTCAACATTGATTCCACATCAGCTGAAAGCGATCTTTCAGCTGCACGCACTGCCGTCACGAAGTTAGATGGCCAGCCTTCCTCTCCTGAAAAAGTAAAAGCCCAGCAACTTTTCGAACGGGCTAGGGCGCGTGCCCAAGCGAGCCAACCAACTTAAGTTGTAGAAAACAACGATCGATTTCATAAAAGCACCCCTTTAAGGGTGCTTTTTTGTGAATTAGGTTTTACTTTCGAAGCTGTTTTTGCAATATGCAACATCAAAAACAGCATTAAAAAGCCCCGTCGAAACGGGGCGCGGGGCTAAGGCTAAAACCTGGATCACGGAACAACGAAAACAATCGTTGGATCAGGCGGTACCGCAGAACGTAACGTCAGGAAACTTGAGCTTCGCTTCGTCAAGGCTCTTGCCTTTGCCTTCTTCTTGCCAGTAGTTGATAACTTCGGTGGCTTTATTCAAAACTTCAACACGCTCATTATCTGTGATCCAGCTTTTTGCTTCCAACTCACTCTTGAGAGTCTCCCAAGCATCTTCACGAGGCCAGAAGAAATAAGCCGTCAGCGGGCTGGGGCCACCGCCAACAATCTGATCAACGGCCAAAGCAACGTTATCGGGAAGCCAGAGGATCTTCAACAAGAAGCGTCCTTCATCGGCTTTTGGGGTGTAGCCAGAGGGAACTCCATCAGCATCAATGGTGGCAGAAGCAAGTGCTGCACTGCCACCGCGCATCACTGGACGGCCCTCTTTCGGCTCTTGCTGCTGCTCGGAAACTTCACCCTTTGGCGTTGCATCTTCACCCTGGGGAGCGGCATCACCCGCGGGTGTTGCGTCGGCCTGGGGTGCTGCATCAGCTGCTGCTGCCTCTGTTGCGACCTCCTGGTCGACGGCAGCGCCTTCGGAAACCGTCATGGTGTCAGGGCTCAAGGATGAAGGACAAAGAACTAACTTACCAGTTGTTGACGCCAAATCCCCCTGCAATCCTCAGGATCAAAGCCACAAGCAATCCTGCTTTTCGACATTGATGGCGTCATTCGGGATGTAGCAGGCAGTTATCGCCGTGCTCTCCAGGCCACCGTGCATCACTACTGCGGGTGGGAGCCTGGTCACGAGACGGTTGACGCACTGAAAGGAGAAGGACGCTGGAACAATGACTGGGACGCGAGCCTCGAACTGCTCCGTCGGCACGCACTGACCCATCGCTCAAACACGCCTTCTTCCCATTCAGATGCACTGCCAAGTCGCGCTGATCTGATCGAGGTGTTCAGCCGTTTTTACTTTGGATCTGATCCAGAGGGAGATCCCTTCACTTGGGATGGTTTCATCTGCGATGAACCCCTCCTCGTCGATCCAAACTTTTTTGCAGCACTAACGAATCGGGACATCCGTTGGGGGTTTGTGAGCGGTGCAGAGCCACCGTCCGCGCGCTTTCTTCTCGAGCAGCGTCTCGGTTTGCAGAACCCTCCCCTAATTGCAATGGGAGATGCACCAGACAAACCAGATCCCGAAGGGCTCATCAGGTTGGCAAGCACCCTTTTGGATTGCAGCCTCGGTTCCGACGCACCACTCATTGCCTATCTCGGGGACACCGTCGCCGACGTCCACACCGTGATGCGCGCCCAGGAGCAGGTCCCTCAGCAGCGTTGGATGAGCTTGGCTGTTGTTCCTCCCCACCTCCAAAGCCCAGGGCAATCTGAGGCGCGAGCGCATTACGAAGAGAACCTACGAGCTGCGGGAGCAGAGGTGATCTTCCCCACGACCCAGGCGGCACTCAACTGGGATCCCAATCAAGATTGATGCGCAAAGAGTGGCCCGTGCTTCTTGGAGCGGTCGTCCTAATCGGCCTCCAAACCACCCATCTTCTGGATTGGCTCTTGCTGCAGTCGGCAACGCTCGTCTTGGGGGGATTAGGAGGACTCAGTCTTTTGATTTTGCTGCTGGCGAGGCGCATTGCCAGCCAAGCCGATCATCTCGCCGAAATGCTCGGTGAGCCGATTGGCACGCTTGTGCTGACAGGCTCCGTGATCCTGATTGAGCTGGCTCTGGTCACCAGCACCATGTTGAGCGGCGAGAGCAATCCCACCTTGGCAAGGGATTCGATGTTCTCGGTGTTGATGATTGTTCTCACCGGGGTGAAAGGAATCACCTTGATCTTGGCGTCACGCTTTCAAACATCTGGGTTCACGGAACCCTTCCGGCCAGAAGACATGGCCACCGTCAACCAGAGCGGTGCTTCCACCTACATCAACTTGATCACGACGATGAGCGTGCTTGTGTTGGTGCTCCCTAATTTCAGCTCTGATAGCTCGGAAGCCAACTTTTCCCTTCCGATCAACTGGCTTCTCACCGTTGTGGCCATTGGGCTCTATGCAGCTTTCCTGCGCTTCCAAACCGGCTCCTATCGCAATCTGTTTCTTGAAGCCCCCAGGCAACTGGAGTTGCAGGAAACCGAAGCAACCAATGGGCTGCAGGAGGCAGCAGACGGCGACAACGACTCGGCGCTTCGTAGCGGTCTTCTCATGGCGATTGGCCTCTTGGTCTTGGTCCTGATCGCTGAATCCATGGGGAACTTGATCGAAGTGGGTATCACCGACCTCGGGCTCCCCAGCTCCCTGGGTGGTGTGTTGGTGGGCCTTCTCGTCGTGGCTCCGGAAGCTCTCAATGCATTCCAAGCTGCGAATCGAGGAGAGGTGCAACGGTCTCTCAATACGCTCTACGGATCGTCCTTATCCACTCTTTGCCTCACCGTTCCAGCGGTGCTCTTCATTGGAGAACTGACAAACACCAACGTGATCCTTGGGCTCAATCCGATGGAATCCGTATTGCTAGTTCTCACACTGATCCTGGTCCGCCCTCTGAGCGGCAGGGTCAGCGAACTCGATGGCCTGATGCTCTTATCCGTTGGTTTGGTCTGGATCTCACTGCAAGTGGTGAGCTAAACGTCATCAGCGCTCCATCGAAGCAATGTCTTTCAAAGCCGTAGCCGTTAAAACCTCGTAGCCATCCTTGAGAACGGCAACATCATCTTCAATGCGAATGCCGATCCCTTTCCAGCGTTCGTCGATTTCAGGCTGACCATCCGGGACCGGTAGCCGGTCACTGACATAGAGACCAGGCTCCACTGTGAGCACCATGCCTGGATCAAGCTCCACATGATGCTCACCAAGCCTGTAGGCACCAACGTCGTGCACATCCAAACCAAGCCAGTGCCCAGTGCGGTGCATATACAGATGGCGGTAGGCACCCTGCTCGATGATCCCGTCTGCCTCTCCAGCCAAAAGGCCTAGATCCAGCAAACCATCGACAAGCTGGCGCAAAGCGGTCTGGTGCACCTCTTCCGCGGTTCCTCCAGGCCTAACGGTGGCAATAGCCGATTCCTGAGCGCTCAGAACAAGTTCATAGAGAGCTCGCTGTTCACCGCTGAAACGACCATTCACGGGAAAGGTGCGGGTGATATCTCCGTTGTAGTAGTCACCGATTGAGCAGCCGGCGTCAATCAGCAACAGATCACCGTCTTTGAGCAGATCTTGATTGTCGATGTAATGCAGGACGCAAGCGTTATCTCCTCCTGCAACGATTGAGCCATAGGCAGGGCCCCTGGCCCCTTGATCAAGGAAGTGAAACTCGATCAGGGCTTGTACCTGTCGCTCGCTCATCCCAGGCTTTACTGCTGCACGCGCCAACTCATGAGCCTCCGCTGAGATGCGGCACGCTTCACGCATCCGATCGAGCTCCGCTGGATCTTTGCGCAAGCGCAGTTCATGCAAGACAGGGCAGGGCGCAACCAGCCCAAGAGCCGCGGCTCCCCGTCGCGAGGCGCGATCCAATTGTTCAGCCCAAACCTCGAGCACCACGGACTCCACCGCCGGGTGATGTCCGGTACGGAAGGCGATGCCCTCAGCATCTTTCAGGTACCCACGCAGATGGGTGGCCAACTCAGAGCGCGGGTGAGCCACATCAGCGCCGAACTGATCCACCGCACCCTCGGTGCCCCAACGCCGTCCTGTCCACACCTCGGCCCCTGGCTCTCGAGGATTCACAAACAACACATAGCGCTCGCCTTCAGGCCGATGCGGCAAAAACAGGGCGACGGCATCCGGCTCATCAAATCCGGTGAGATACCAAAAGTCGCTGTTCTGACGAAAGGGCCACTCACAGTCGGCATGGTGTGTAACCAGAGTTGCCGCTGGAATCACAGCAGCCGCGCCGCCAAGATGGGCCATGAAGCGCTGACGGCGCTCGGCGTAACCCTGAGCATCAATAGGGAGAGAACTATGAACCACGACGGAGACAGGGCACCAGATAGACGTCAGGATGGCAGGCAAAGCATCCAGGCATGACTCACGACCTGCTGATCCTGATTCTGCTGGTGGTCGTGGTCCTCACCGGATCCGCCTTGTGTTCTGGCGTCGAGGCGGCTCTGCTCTCCGTCAACCCTGTTCGCGTTGTCGAACTCGCGGGTCGATCCAAACCTGTTGCCGGTGCTCGGCGCTTAGCCCAGCTCCGTCAGCGACTCGGCCGAACCCTGTCGGTGCTGGTGATTGCCAACAACGGCTTCAATATTTTCGGCAGTTTGATGCTCGGTGGATACGCCGCTTGGCTGTTCGAAGATATGGGGATCAGCGCGGTGGCTCTCCCTCTCTTCTCCATCGGTCTCACCGTGCTGGTGATTCTTTTAGGAGAAATTCTCCCCAAGGCGATCGGCACCCGACTGGCGCTGCCTGTCTCCCTCGCTAGTGCACCGGTTTTGCACCTGCTTGGCGTTCTGATGCGTCCGCTCGTTCTTCTGCTGGAGAGACTGCTGCCGGCCATTACTCAGGAAAGTGAACTCAATACCGACGAAGAGGAGATTCGACTGCTGGCCCGGATGGGATCCCAAACCGGCCAAATCGAAGCGGATGAGGCGGCGATGATCGCCAAGGTGTTCCAGCTCAACGACCTCACCGCGAGGGATTTGATGACACCAAGGGTTGCTGCTCCGAGCCTGGACGGTGCAAGCACATTGCTGCAGCTAAGGTCTGCCCTACTCGAAAACGAAGCCCAATGGTGGGTGGTCTTAGGTGATGCGGTGGACAAGGTTTTAGGTGTCGCCAGTCGCGATCGATTGTTGGCGGCACTCGTCCAAAACCAAGGTCAACTCACCCCAGCAGATCTGAGCGAACCCGTCGAATTTGTGCCTGAAATGATTCGCGCCGATCGATTACTAACAGCCTTCCGTCGCGATAACAGCGGGGTCAGAGTTGTGGTGGATGAATTCGGAGGGTTTGTTGGCGTCATTGGCCCTGATGCAGTTCTGGCCGTGCTCGCTGGCTGGTGGCGCAAGTCAGCAGGAGCCAATGGGGCGTCATGACGACGTCCTCGCCTCCATCCACTACGGAGCGGTGCCTCTCACTGCTACAAACCTGGAGATCTCAGCTCCAGCTCAATCGCCGAGAACAAACCGTGTTGGCGGGCTCGCTCAGGAGCTTGGACCTGCAATTGGACCGCCTGTCGAATCGCAACCTGCGCGTCGCGGTCTTCGGCCGCGTGGGAGTGGGGAAATCAAGCCTCGTCAATGCCCTGATCGGCCAAGAACTCCTGGCCACTGACGTAGCTCACGGCTGCACCAGACAGCAACAAGCTTTGCCTTGGACGATCTCCATTCCTGGTCTCAACACGGTCGAACTCGTCGACACGCCAGGAATCGATGAGGTTGCAGCAGCGGCGCGTGCGCGACTGGCAGCGCGGGTAGCCCTGCAGTCCGATCTTGTGCTGCTTGTGTTGGATGCCGACATCAGCAGGGTTGAGCTCGATGCCTTGGAGACCTTGATGAGCAGTGGAAAACCGGTCCTTCCGGTGCTGAACCGCAGTGATTGTTGTCCCCCAGAACAACTCGAGTGCCTCCTGCAAAGCATCAGCCAAAGGATCCAGGAGCGTTGCTATCGCAACCATCGCGCGAAAATCCCTCAACCGATTTCCGTTTCAGCAGCCCCTCGCAAAGCCTGCCAACAGTCCGACGGCAGGGTTCGCAGCGAGCGCCAACCAGCGGTCGTGAACCCGCTATGCACTGCTGTGATCCATCTGCTGCAAGAGCAAGGCCAAGCCCTCTTGGCCTTGAATGCGCTCCGTCAAGCAGAACGGCTCCAACAACAACTGGAACTCGGTCGACTGGAGCGCCGACGACATGATGCGCAAAGCCTGATCGGCCGCTACGCAGCGCTCAAGGCCACAGGGGTTGCAGCCAATCCTCTGGTGTTACTCGATCTAGCCGGAGGTATGGCCTGCGATACCGCCCTGGTGGTGCAGCTTTGCAAGCTCTATGACCTGCCGATGGGAGGACCAGCAGCACGACGGCTGATGCAACGGCTCTCGGGGCATAACGCCATGTTGGGAGGCGTCCAACTGGGACTTCAGCTGGCGCTCTCGGGTCTTCGACAGCTGTTGCTCATCGCTGCCCCTTTTTCCGGGGGATTAAGCCTCGGTCCAGCTGCGCCCGTCGCCTTAGCCCAGGCGGCTCTCGCTGTGCACACAACGCGCAGGACTGGCCGGCTCACAGCACGCTGGCTGGTCGATCAACGCGGTCGAGGGCGGCGGGGCAATCCAGCACCGACAACCCTCATGCGACGCCTTATTCGCAGCGATACCAACATGCAACGCCTGATTGCAGATTGGCCACAGCCATCAAGTCGGCCCCGGCGCGACGGGCTCCTGCCATGACCGCAACCATCGCCCTGCTTGGCACCAGCGCTGATCCACCAACGCTCGGGCATCAGGGTCTCCTCGAGGGCCTTTTAGATCACTTTCAACGTGTCGCAACCTGGGCTAGCGACAACCCAATGAAACGCCACGATGCCTGCCTAGAGCTCCGCAGCGAGCTGCTCCAGGCCTTGGTCATGGCCATCGACAATCCACGGTTGAGCATCGACCAAACACTCAGTAGCCCATACACCATCACCACGGTTGAACGTGCAGCACGTCTGTGGCCCCATCACGAGCTCTGCTTTGTTGTGGGCAGTGATCTGGCTGCTCAGATCCCCCATTGGAAGCAAAGCGAGCTTTGGCTCAAGCGCTGCCGGCTGGGAGTCGTGCCGCGAAAGGGTTGGCCGCTGGAGCCCCAACACCTCGAAGGACTCCGCCACCTCGGTGCACAGATCACTGTGCTGCCCTTGGAGATTCCTGAAACAGCCAGCTCAAGCATTCGCAAGACGAGTAAGGCGGATCAAATCCCAAAACCGCTCTGGCCCCTCCTTTTGCAGCACAATCTTTATGGACTCCAAGACGCTCCCTCCTGAACTGCCATGCGCATCGCCCTGGCCCAGACCAATCCTCTGGTGGGCGATCTGTCCGGGAACGCCAAACGGCTACTAGAGGCTTGTCTCAAAATCAGCCAGCAGGCGCAGGGCACTTCCCCCGCGTTAGTGGTGAGCCCAGAACTTTCCCTTTGGGGCTACCCACCTCGAGACCTGCTGTTAAGTCCTGAGCATCTTCAGCAGCAAAGCGAGGCCCTCAATCAGCTGCAACAGGGACTCAGCCATGCCCTGCCGCAAACGGCCCTGCTGGTAGGGGTTGTGGAGCCTGCTCCAGACCAGCAGCATCCACGACTCTTCAATGCGGTAGCCCTGGTGGAGGCAAACGGTTGGCGTGTTGTAGCCCGCAAACAACTCCTCCCCACCTATGACGTCTTTGATGAATCGCGGTATTTCAGGCCTGCCAACCAACCCAGTGTTCTGAGCTTTCAAGCCGAAGGACAGCATTGGCGCCTAGGGATCACCATCTGCGAAGACCTCTGGGTTGAGGACGCGCTTCAAACACAACGCCTGGTGGGACCGGATCCAATCGCCAACCTCATCCCAGAGCAAGTGGATATGTTGCTGAACCTCTCCGCGTCCCCTTTCGGCAGAACCAAAGCATCGATCCGGCATCAGCTCGCCGCCCGCGCCGCCAAACGTCTTCATTGCCCAGTGATTTATGTGAACCAGGTGGGCGGCAATGACGAGTTGGTGTTCGATGGCGGCAGTTTCGTGATGGCAGCTACCGGTGAGGTGGAATTGCAACTTCCGGCCTGCCGTGAAGCCATCGATTGCTGGGACAGCAGCAATCCCAGTTCTGAAACAACCACAGGTACGACATACCCCTCGGAAAGCGCAGATCTCGAGCAACTGTTCAAGGCCCTTGTGCTGGGCGTACATGACTACGCCGATAAATGCGGTTTTCAACGCGCCCTGCTCGGTCTTAGTGGCGGCATCGACTCAGCGCTTGTGGCTGTGATTGCGGCAGCGGCACTCGGATCAGATCGCGTGCAGGCAATGCTGATGCCCTCTCCTTGGAGCTCTGATGGGTCCATTGATGATGCAGAAGCGCTTGCAAACCGTCTGGGGGCTTCCACTAAAACAGTGCCGATTCAAGGCTTGATGCAGGGCTTTGAAGCAAGCCTCACCCCAGCACTGGATCAAGCCCCATCGGGCATTACGGCGGAAAATCTGCAATCGCGCATTCGAGGCACCTTGCTCATGGCCGTTGCCAATCAACAAGGGCAGCTCTTGCTTGCGACGGGCAACAAATCAGAACTTGCCGTGGGGTACTGCACCCTTTACGGCGACATGAATGGCGGGCTGGCAGTGATCGGTGATCTCTATAAGTCAACGGTGTTTTCCCTCTGCCGCTGGTTAGACAGCCCTGATGCCATGGGGTGTCGCAAAGAGCTTGGCCTTCCAGAGCACAGCGACTTGATCGGACCGGAGATCCTGAACAAGCCGCCTAGCGCGGAGCTACGTCCTGACCAACAAGACAGTGACTCGCTTCCCGACTACGCAACACTCGATCCACTTCTGAATGATCTGATCGAAAAGCACAGTTCAGGCGCTCAATTGATCGCAGCTGGACATGATCCGGCTGACGTGAAACGGATTGAGAAACTCTTTCGACGCGCGGAATTTAAACGCCGCCAAGCTCCTCCAGTCTTGAAAGTGAGCCGACAGGCCTTTGGGACTGGTTGGAGGCTCCCAATCGCCGCCCGCTGATTTCAAGACACTTAGACCAGTGGCCAATCCGGCCAAGCAGGGTCAGATTGAAGAATCGTCTTCGGCAGCCATGGCCCAATCCGTACTGACGGCTCCGATGGCCACCATCGGAGTCCCAAAAGAAATCAAGGTTGATGAGCAACGCGTCGCGCTCACACCCGATGCTGTCAAAGAGCTCGTGACCCACGGACTGGAGGTGCGGATCCAGAGCGGTGCCGGTTCCGGCGCAGGAATTGATGATGAGGCCTTCGCGGCTGCAGGCGCACAGATCGTGGACCAAGAACAAGCTTGGGGCGCTCACTTGGTCGTAAAGGTGAAAGAACCGCAGCCTGAAGAATTCCGCTTTTTACGGAATGACATGGTGCTGTTCACATACCTGCACCTAGCGGCATACCCAGAGGTGGGCGAGGCCCTTCTTGCCGCTGGCACCACGGGCGTTGCCTACGAAACAGTGCAACTAGAAAACGGAACCCTGCCACTGCTGGCGCCGATGAGCGAAATCGCTGGCAGGCTTGCCGCACAAGTAGGGGCTCGATTGCTCGAGCGCCCGCAAGGAGGCCGAGGGGTACTGATCGGAGGTTGCACTGGTGTGCAACCAGCCCGCGTGGTGGTTCTTGGTGCAGGCACCGTGGGTTGGAACGCGGCACGTCTGGCGGCTGCCATGGATGCCGAAGTGATGCTTCTAGATCGCTCTCCCGAACGGTTGCGCAGCCTGGAGGCCTATCGGAGCGGACGCCTGATGAGCATTGTGAGCAGCCGCGGGCTCCTCGAGAGACTGATCCCCACTGCTGATCTTCTGATTGGAGCCGTTTTGACGCCTGGAGGCAGGGCACCAACGCTGGTGGATGAAGAGATGGTGAAAGGGATGAAACCAGGCTCAGCAATCGTTGATGTGGCCATCGATCAAGGAGGCTGCATCGCCACAAGCCGCGAGACAACGCATACAAACCCCACCGTGACCATCCACGGTGTTCAGCATTACGCCGTAGGCAACATGCCCGGCGCCGTGCCGTTCACCTCCACCGAAGCCCTCGTGAGCGTGACCTTGCCTTACATCGTTGGCATCGCAGGGCGCGGCTTGGAGGAGGCGGTGACAGAACGGCCTGAATTGCTTTCTGGTCTCAATACGGTGCAGGGCTCTGTTTGCCATCCAGGTGTCGCCAAAGCACTCGATGTGCCACCTCGTCATCCCATGGCCTGCTTGCGCTAATCAAGATCTGCTTTTTTTCTGGACAAAAACGATCTTCAAGACGCAAAAAATAGCGCAAATCGAGCGCAGATATAGCACACAATTAGATAGCTTCCGACAGATAACTTTTAATGCATAATTACCAACGGATAACATCCAACAGAAGGCTTCCAGTCAAGGTCAAAAGGTCACAGACATGCCTAGATACTTATTTCGTGAAGGGGTAGACATCAGCGCAGATGGCAACGACATGGTTGTCACAACCCCTTATGCCACACGAGCAAATCCCAATCGACAGACATTGCGCTTCAAAGGCGTAAAAGAATCACTAAAAAAAATTCTCAAAGAGCTATCTCAAGCTGGAATCGAAAGCAATCAATATTTAGCCATACCAGAAAAGATAGAATCTACAGCTCCGCATTTAGCTCTTGAGCCCCAACTCAAGATGCTCTACAAGAACGGCTTACTGATTCACGAAATCGATGGATGCAATGGCATTGCCATGCGCCTCCTACCGATCCATCCCGGACTCGATCAGCATCCCTATCCAGAAACTGAAAAAGAATTCAAACTCTCAAAGTTTATAAGCATTCAGCCCTGCATAGAAGGCCTAGATATCACAACACCCTTATCTCCCACAACATTACGCCTGCAAGATCATCGGCTTTACCCACTGATCCAGAAGCTCGTATCGCCTTGCACAACGGAAGACATCAGGACCTTCCTACCCGAAGAATTACGCATTCAACATCGAGATGTTATTGCATTCTTACTGTCATCTGGCGTGGTTGGAATCTGCAACACCAGTAACAACGTAGAGATCGACCAAGAGGCCATCACAGCCGGTTGGAGCAGGCAAGACCTGAGCTTCCATACGCACACGCGTGGCCATTTTATTGATCGATGCAAAGAAGAGTTATTGCCGAAAACAATCGACAAGAAAACCCCGCCAGCTAAGCATCAAAGAATCATTCTGAGCAAAGTGTCCCTACCAAAACCATCGATCAACAATCAGATTTCAAATTTCTATCAAATCATTCAGGCAAGGCAAACCATTCGCGCCTACAGCTCCATGCCTATCACCGCCAAAGCATTAGGGAGCCTACTCTGGTATTCCATGCATACCCGAGAAGAGATCACCTGCGACCCAGGATTACCTCGATCTTACGAAGGCTTACTGAGGCCTACTGCAAGTGCTGGAGGCCTCCATTCCATCGAGCTTTATCTATGCATTAAACAGTGCATCGGCATTAGCCCTGGCTTTTATCATTACGACTCTTTTGATCACACTCTTGGGAAGATGAGTGATCTCAACAAACCATGCCAAAGCATGCTCGAGATGGCAGTGAATACAACATGTCGAGCCCCTCAGGCGGCTTCTGTATCACCTAGCCAGGGCCAGCAGCCTGATGTCCTGATCGTAATGGCTACGCGCTACGCAAGGAATGCAAGCCTTCATTCAGAAACCGGGCTTGCCTATGCCCTGATCCTAAAAGATGCAGGATCAATTTATCAACAACTTTATCTTGTTGCCACAGCGTTGGGGCTCGCACCGTGCGGGCTTAGCTTTGGAAGCAGTGAATTATTCGAACAGGTTTCCGGAATATCAGGCAAGAGCGAATGCTCCGTCGGTGAATTCATGATTGGCAATCCTAAATAAAGACTCATAACCCTTCCAAACAAAAAACAGGCAATTAAATAGTTGCGAAAGCAGAAAAAAAGGGCACGGCCAGCCACAAAGGCAATCCGAACATGTCCATCGAGCTCCTCTTCACTGCGCAGCACTTGTCAGCAGACGAGAAAAGCACTGCTTGAAAGGCCACTGCTTGGCGCTGGCATGTGGCCAGAAGCGCCTCGACAGAACCGTCACTAGCTCGAATCAGCCGCAAAACGGGAACCTTTGCGCCAAGCAGCTAAAACACGCAACAGTCTGTTACAGTCTGTTCAACTTTCTTAACGATCCATGAACGACTCCAAATTCGGTTTTTCGTCATTTGCAGAGCAGTGGAACGGAAGACTGGCCATGATGGGCTTCGTGATCGGCCTCGGCACAGAACTCCTAACGGGACAAGGAATTCTTTCCCAAATCGGTCTCGGTTGAATTATTGAATTAATTCAATAATTCAAGTTTTAAGAAGAGCTGGTCAGTGGCCAGCTCTTTTTTTTGCAAATAATGCTGTCACTAGCTCGCAAGTACAGACTTTCACGTACAAGAAGTTTTAGTAATCCGTTAAGGGGCGATGGGAATTGATTTCGGAACACCCTTATATTCTTCGACGCCACAGAAGCATTTATCGGCAACGATTCAGTGATCACCCGTTAACAACTGAAGAGACTTCTTTGATTCTCGACAGGATCATATTTTGAATTTGCATTAGATAAAGGCGTTGTACTTTTTTGGAGAGAATAATTTCTCCTTTCATAAAACATGCATGGAAGCATTAAAAACCATTGTTAATTATCCCTTCTGTTGCACCACTCAGGGGTTATTGAGTCATAGCGGCTTGATATAAAGCCAGTTCTTTTTCAGGCTCCCATCCCTTCGTTGAAACAATGACGTTTCAGTCATCACATTGCGTTGGCCACCCGCTCCAAATGTCGCCTCGAACGTCACCGTGCCTTCAAGATCTTCCACACCGCCAGCCTCCACGGCCTTGATCTTCAGTCCCAACCAACGCACCTCGCGGCAATTCTTACGTAACTCTTTGCGGCGTAGCAGCAAAGGTGTCAATGAATCCGGATGCGTTGCGATTAAATAATCCACTTCAGCAAGAGCAAAAGCCGAATAGCGCGAACGCATCAACTGTTCAGCAGTGATCGCCCATTGCCTCCCGCGATGCAGAGGTTCGCAACAGCTTTCGTAGTTCATTCCACTCAAGCAAGGGCATGGTTCACTGCTTTTTGATGATCCAAAACCAGCAGCGCTTGCCATTACTCCAGCTCCTTCAAGGCAGATAAGGGTCGCATCAATGCAGATAAAGCAACACCTTCGCGTAAGGCCAGCACCAATCCAGCCGCCTCGGCATAAGAGCCTGCATGCAACACCTCCGAGCCCACACCAAGGGCTGTTGATGTGACCTCCAGGACGGACGGATTGGCAACACTGATCACAGGAACCCTGCGCTCCAGGCAAGCCAACGCGGCTTCTCCTCCCAAAGAGCCCTCTGGGACAACCAACACTCCCAAATCATCAGCCAAAAGATCACTTGCTTTGGCGGCTGAACTCTGAACCAACGCTGGTGCCTGATTTAAACCCACCAACACGCACGCCAAAAAGGTGTAACCCAACTCCTCCCCTGCAGCACGAGGATCCAGCTGCGGATCCAGCGGCAAAACCGATAAAGCCGGTGCATGGGCGCAGGGAATCTGCAGGTGGCGCACGAGTAGATGGCTGATCACGGCTTCGGCTCCCGCCAAGGCGTCCACACCACTGCCATGGCGATAGGCCTGCAAAGCCTCACTGCCCTGGTCGTCGGGGAAGCGAGCAACCACCGCAATCGCCGTTGCACCGCTGGCTTTTAAGCGTTCACCCGCCCTCAATAAGGAATCGGGGCGCTCAAGAGTGCCCCAACTCGCTCCACTGTGGCCCAAGCCCAAATGAACGCCTAAGGGCTCATCGCTAGTCACCACAGGGCCGATTTCAAGGCCCAGCGTTGCCCTACAACCATCGGCCACCTGTAGGTGGCGGTGACGCAGTTCCGGCTCAATACTGGCATCCAAAAGCAAACCAATCCGCTGCTGACGAACAGATCGCAGCGCCCAATCGCCTGCGGCAAAGCGGTCGAGACCATACCCCTCCACATAGTGAATGCGCTGGTCTTTCCAATACAAAGAAGCCCCATTCATCACATTGGGATGGGTGATCAAACACCCGGAGGCCGCAGCCAAAAGCCTGGCACTCGGAAGGGCATCGCCGGCATACCCGCCGATCGCACAACCAATACCCGTTGGGACCACCATCAACGTGGGCAGGGGAGATCCCAAAGCCAGCCCCTCACTCACTCGATCCACACCGCTTCAACCTGCAAGACAGCCCCGTGATCTTGCTCGGAATGATGGACAGCAGTAATCGCCCAACGCAGGGGGGCACCATGAATGCGCAATTGATCCTTTAACCAACCACGTAAATCAGACGCCTTTAGATCTTTCGGCCAAGGCAATTGCAACGTTTTCGACGCCAACCTCATTTTTGGTACTGACCAAACTGAGCCTCATAGAGCGCATCCTCTTGACCCGCTAGTAGCTGAAGATCGGAACAAGGAAGCGCAACGCACAGCAACGTAAAACCATCAGCGCGTAGGTCTTCTCTTACCCCCATTGCATCAGATTGCTCCACAGATCCACTTTTGAGGCGGGCTGCACAGGTGGTGCAAACCCCAGAACAGCAAGAACTGGGAAGCATCACCCCTGCCGCTTCCGCAGCCGCCAAAACGGTCTGATCACTGCGACAGGAAAAACTGTGCTCAGAACCATCGATCTCGATGCTGACGTTGAAAGTAGCGGCAGCAATGGCGTTATCGCTCATCCTTAAAGAGAAGCCTTGGTCATTCATCTTCTCAGGGCAACAGGCCTTATGACGACAGATCGGAGCAGGGATTCCATTGCGAGGGATGGGGCGCTAGGTATTCCGGTGGATTCCCATGCTCGGGAGCTGTGATCACAAAATCGAAACTGATCGAGCAGCGAAGCGATTCAGGATCGCCATTCGCCAACACGCTGTGATCAAGCCTGGAAGGAAACAGCACGAGTAAGCCAACCTCAGGAGCCAAATCCCACCGTTCAGAATTCAAAGGGTGATCAGAAGCAATTGGCCCGCCATGGCCAGCGACGAGTCCTGGAACGAGCTCATTGCTTTGATGAGGGGCATGCACGCGAAGCACACCCTCCTCCCCTGAACCATCTCCGGTGAGATAGAGCACCGCACTGAGATGGGCATTGGGGTGGTGATGGCGGCCAACGAGCTGATCCCAATCGCTTAGCACAGGCCAGCAGCGCTGGAGATGCAAAGCCACTTGGCTGCGATCAAAGCCAACGGACTCAAGGTAACCCGTGGCCTGCTCTGACACCTTGTGAACCAATGGAGCAAATTCGGCTTGGTGATGCAACTGCCAAACACCGTTGATATCCCCAGTCCAAGCGCATCCCTCACTGGGATTGCCAACAGCCCCACCCCTAAGAGCCAGCAGCGTCTGCAAATGTCCAGCAAGATCCAGTGGATCGATGACCAGCTTGGTTGTCGCCACAACCGTTGGGAAAAGCTGGTGAAGAGTGAAAGTCATCACTCCATTAAAAAAGCCGGCCCACAGGACCGGCTTTTTTAATGATCACAAGGGAGCTAGCCCCCTGCAGCCGCCGAGCCACCAACAACTTCCAGAATTTCCTGGGTAATCGCTGCCTGACGCGCCTTGTTGTAATCAAGAGTGAGCGTTTTTGCCAATTCCTTGGCATTATCACTGGCATTATTCATTGCAGTCATACGACTGGCCAGCTCAGACGCTGCCGATTCCTGCAACGAACGCAAAAGTTGATTCTGTAAATACAGAGGCAACAACGCATTCAAAAGCTGATCAGGACTTTGCTCAAAGACGATGTCTGAGGGCAGAGCAGGTTGAGAATTAGCAGGAGCATCTCCTGTCTCAACAGTCAGACGACCTTCTTTGGTTGTGAGACGGAAGATTTCATCCTCTGCCTCAGCAATCCCTTGGGGATCAAGAGGCAAAAGCGTCTGAACGACGGGCTTACAGCTCACCAAATTAATAAACTTGGTGTAAACGATCTCAACACGATCTGATGTTTCAGAAAGAAACTCAGCAAAGATTTCGCTAGCGATTGAACCAGCTTCGTCTGCCGTAGGTACTTGCTCCAAGCCCGTGAAAGTAGCTTGAATGGGATAACTACGATTGGTGAAATAACTAATCGCTTTGCGACCAATCAACACAAGAGTGACTTTGTAACCCTGGCGTTGAAGCTCAGCGAAACGTTTCTCAGTGCGTCTGATGATATTGGAGTTGTAGCCACCACAAAGACCACGATCGCCAGTGACGGCCATCAAGGTGATGGTTTCAACAGGGCGCTGCTCGAGCAGTGGAGCATCAGCATCTTCAAAGCGCATACGCGCTTGAAGATTCTCTAGTAAGCGCGCGAGTCGATCCGCAAACGGACGACTTCGCAAGACTTGTTCTTGAGCTCGACGAACTTTGGCCGCAGCCACGAGGCGCATGGCCTCTGTGATCTTGCGGGTGTTCTTGACCGATTTAATTCGGTCACGGATCGCTTTTAGATTTGCCATGGCTTAAGCCCTCAGTTGGCGGAGGCCATCATGGTGGACACAACTTCAGCAATCGCCTCTTTCAGAGTGGTCTCAGCTTCAGGGCTCAAGACCTTCTCTGTTTGGATTTTGCTGATGAACTCAGGCTTATTGCTCTTGAGATACTCGCGCAATTCGCGTGAGAACTGAACAACTTCTTCAACGGGCACATCGTCGATCAGGCCTTTAACGCCTGCATAAACGATCGCCACCTGCTCAGCCAAAATCAGAGGGCTGAACTGAGACTGCTTGAGCAGCTCACGAAGACGCTTGCCCCTGCTGAGCTGCTGCTGTGTCGCTGCATCAAGATCAGAAGCAAACTGTGAGAAAGCAGCCAGTTCGTCAAACTGCGCCAATTCCAGCTTCAGGGTTCCAGCAATCTTCTTAATCGCCTTGGTCTGGGCTGCGCCCCCAACACGGCTCACAGAGATACCCACGTTGATCGCAGGACGTAGGCCGGAGTTGAACAGGTCAGAACTGAGGAAGACCTGACCATCCGTGATCGAAATCACGTTTGTAGGAATGTAAGCAGAAACGTCACCGGCCTGAGTCTCAATGATCGGCAGGGCGGTCATCGAACCTTTACCCATGGCATCGGAAAGCTTGGCAGCACGCTCAAGCAAACGACTGTGGCAATAGAACACGTCACCGGGATAAGCCTCACGACCGGGTGGGCGACGCAGGAGCAGAGACATCTGGCGGTAAGCCTGAGCCTGCTTGGTCAGATCGTCATAGATGACCAAGGTGGCCTTGCCTTTGTACATGAAGTACTCAGCAATCGACGCTCCGGTGTAAGGAGCCAGGTACTGAAGAGCAGCAGGATCCGATGCGTTTGCAGCCACTACCACGGTGTAATCCAGAGCACCACGCTCGCGCAGCACTTCCGTGACCTGGGCAACAGAAGCTGCCTTCTGTCCAATTGCCACATAGACACAGACCACATCCTGATCTGCCTGATTCAGGATCGTGTCAATACAAATAGCTGTCTTACCGGTTTGACGATCACCAATGATCAGCTCCCGCTGGCCACGGCCAATGGGGATCATGGCGTCGATCGCGGTAATACCAGTCTGCATGGGCTCATGCACAGACTTGCGCTGAATGATTCCTGGAGCCGGTGACTCAATCAGGCGCGTTTCATTAGAGGGAAGATCACCCTTGCCATCAATGGCTTCACCAAGAGGGTTCACAACCCGTCCGAGCAGGGCATCACCCACAGGAACTGAGGCGATCTTGCCGGTCGCACGCACAGTGCTTCCTTCCTGGATACCAATGCCCTGACCCATCAGCACAATGCCGACGTTGTCGTCTTCGAGGTTGAGGGCAATCCCTTCAGTACCGTCTTCGAACTCAACTAGCTCACCAGCCATCACCTGTTGCAGGCCGTAAACACGGGCGATTCCGTCGCCTACCTGCAGGACTGAGCCGACGTTGCTGACCGATACGGACTTGTCATAGTCCTCGATCTGCTGCTTGAGGATGGCGCTGATCTCGTCGGGTCTGATGGAAACCATGTCGGGAAAACCCAGGGGCGGGTGGTGAGTGGAAGGGCGAGATGAAGGTGGGGCTTAGCTCAGCTCGCCTTAGCGAGGGCAAGACCTAGGCGTCGAACCTGACCAGAAAGGCTGGCATCGATCACCTGAGAACCGAGATTGACGATGAAACCACCAATCAACGAAGGATCAACCTCTAGATCGATTTCGACGTCATTGGTTCCAGCCATTGACTGGACTTTGGTGGTTAATGCGGCCTGCTGCTCATCAGTTAAAGGTTGAGCAGAGCGAACATGCGCCAAAGCAATATTTCGAGACTCTCGATAAAGCTCGAGGTAGCGCAGGAGCACTGCTTCAAGCGCTGGAAGGCGCTGGCGATCAGCCAAAACCTTGAGCAAATTCATCAACGAAGGAGTGATTTGCTCAGCAAGAAGGCTTGTTAAAGCTTTTTTCTTTGCATCAGGCTCAAGCACAGGAGAGGTCATCGCGTCGCGAAGCGGCTCAGAACTCTCCCAAGCAGTAAGAAGCGTTTTGCATTGCGCTGCGACTTCATCCGACTCTTTGCGGGCGTCGGTGACCTGAAGTAAGGCGTCTGCGTATGGGGTGGCTAGAGAATTAAGAAGAGGCATCAGGAATCCCCCAGATTTTGAATGGAGGAATCGATAAGCCGGCCTTGCGCATTGCTGTCAAGACGATTCGGCAATTCGATCATCGCCTGATCGATAGCAGCTAACGCTGCTTGACGTCGTAGCTGTTCTGTCAGGCGTGCACCTTCGGCATTGAGATCAGCCAGGGCGTCTTGCTTCAGAGCAGCCATGGCCTGAATCGTGCGCTTTTCGCCGTCTAAGCGAATGGCTTGTGCACGAGCAGTGCCGTCAACTCGGATCTTGTCAGCTTTTTGCTGAGCGACTGAAAGCTCTTGTTGGGCTTCAGCCAGCTCAGCAGTAGCAGACTTAAGACGACTCTCGGCATCTTCGAGATCACGAAGAATGGTCTCGCGTCGGCGCTGAAGCATGCCGCCAAGGAATCCTTTTAGGAACCAATACAGAACTCCGATCACAATGACCAGGTTGATCAGATTGGTTTCAAGCAGATTGAGGTTGATTCCAAAACCACCCTCAGCAGCCATCAAGGGAAAGAAAACAGTCATCAGGCAGCCATCAATCGTTGGATGATCTGGGAGCTGAGCTGATCGACCTGACTCATCAAGCTGGCTTGTGCAGCATCACGCTGAGATTCGATCTCTCTGCGGGCTTGCTCGCGAGTGCGATTGGCCTCAGCTTCCGCTTCGGCTAATGCCTCGCGGTAGAGAGCATCAACTTCCGATTCAGCTTCAACAATTGCTGACTGGGCAGCTTGTCGGGCACCGCGGAGTTGATCTTGAAGGTCAGCTTCAAGTCGCTTAATTTGCTCAAGCTTTTGCTTGGCATCAGCACGACTCGTAGAGATGTAACCCTCACGATCTTCCACGACCTTGCCAACTGGCCGGAAGAACAGGGAATTAAGCAGGAAGGTAAGGAGAACCACCTGAACCGCCATGAGCGGAAGGGTGGCATCGAGGTCAAAGAGACCTCCCTCCGGAACAGCTGCTTCAGCGAGCAGAAGCCAGGTCATGGAAGGGTGCGCTGGGGTAAATCAAATCGATCGGAATGCGGCTACAGCGAAGACCACAGGGGGAAGACTTCTCTGTAGCCGCAATCTCAATCAGCCTGCGAAAGGGTTGGCGAACAGTAGAACCAGTGCCACAACGAGGCCATAGATGGTCAATGCCTCCATGAAAGCCAGGGAGAGCAACAGGGTGCCGCGGATCTTGCCTTCAGCTTCAGGCTGGCGGGCGATCCCTTCCACAGCCTTGCCGGCTGCGGTGCCTTGGCCGATACCAGGGCCGATAGCGGCAAGACCCACTGCTAAAGCAGCGGCCAGAACGGAGGCGGCGGAGGTCAGATCACTCATTAGTGGAAAGCGGTTTGGGGTGCGCAGGATGAGCGCGAATAGGACAGGGCGCGCCCGGGACATCCTCTCTAGAGAGAATGGGCCCGGTTCCACCCGGACCTGCGCGCGAATTGTTTAGCAGATCGCCGAGAATCGGCGATAGGGGTGAAAAGACCTAGTGGGCCTCTTCGTGCACTGCTTCACCGATGTAATTAGCGGCGAGAGTTGCAAAAATCAGAGCCTGAATGGCACTGGTAAACAGACCAAGGAACATGGCTGGAAGTGGAACAAGTACAGGGACCAAGAAGGCCAGCACTGCCACAACCAATTCATCGGCCAAAATATTTCCGAACAAACGGAAAGAAAGAGAGAGGGGCTTCGTGAAGTCCTCAATGATTTTGAACGGGAGCATGATCGGGGTTGGCTCCACGTAGTACTCGAAGTAGCGCAACCCCTTTCGGCTCAATCCTGCATAAAAGTAGGAAAGAGACACCAGCAAAGCCATCGCCACGGTGGTGTTGATGTCTGCGGTTGGAGCACCCAACTCACCGTTGGGAAGTTCGATTAAGCGCCAAGGAATTAGCGCTCCACCCCAATTGCAGACAAAGATGAAAAGGAACAGGGTCCCAATGAATGGAAGCCAGTCTCGGTAGGCCTTTTCACCAATTTGTTCACGGGCGAGATCACGTAAATAATCCCAAAGGAATTCCAGAAAGTTCTGGACACCACTCGGATCACGCTCCATCTTGCGAGTACCAATCACGATCAGAGCAAGCAATGCTCCAATCACAACCCAAGAGCTGAGAAAAACTTGACCGTGAAGGTTGATGTTGCCGATCTGCCAATACAGATGTTGACCGACCTCAAGTTCGGCGAACGGCAGATTGAGGGGAGTCAGAACCATGGCAGAAGCGAAGTTGCTCGAGGTCAGCCGTCAATGACGGTCTGAAGAATCAAGGCTGGCTTGTAAAGCAGAAATCCAAGAAAGGCAGGAAGCAATTCCAACTGTGGAAGTTTTGCCGCTGCTACGACGAGAAGCACCGGCACCACAATCTGAAATCGACCAACCTGACGAGAACCGCCACCGAGCCGAGCCACGCTGCGAGCTAGAAGGCGCAGGTAAAGAAGACCGGCGCAGGATCCAACAAGCAGGCTGCGGGCCACCAATAAGTCAAATCTGAGATATGCGAACAAAGCCGCACACAATGAAATAACAAGGGTGACCAACATCAAGCGTCGCTGAAGTCGGGCATAGCCCTCCATTCCGGAGTCGGTCGGGGCAGTTGCCTCGTCCAAGTCAGTGGAGGTCGGTGCCTGCAAGCAGCGCCTGAGAAAGCGCGCGGAATCTATCACGCGTTTCCGCCAGATCCTCCATGACCAACCTCCAGCAAAAGCAATCTTTTGCTCATGAGATCTCTCGCCAGAGGGACTGTTTTCTCTGTCCCACTAAGGATTCCGAGTGGAACTTCAGGGTTTTCATCCACCAAACGGAGCAGGTTTAATTCCTCATCTGAAATAGAGATGGGTTCAAAATCTGGCCCCAACATGCTGTTGGAAGGCCACCCCCAAAGACATGGCTGGCGTCGACCACTTGCTTGGAGCAGCGTTTCGTCGTTGTCCCAAAGCAACGGCTGAACAGGTTGGGCACTTACAAAAAACTCAAAATGACTGATATCGGGGTCAAGCTGTTCGACCAGTGCCCATTGGTCCGCAAGCGGTAAAGATTGTGCTCGGGATAGCAATTCACCCTTGAGCAATCGAGCAGGGTCCCAGACAGATGGGTTCGAGAAACCAGCGAAGTAGAGCCCCGATGCCTCGATCAAAGCCATCAACCTTTCGAGGTCATAACTAGTTTCCTGAGGATGCAAATACATATCGGCAAAGTTGGCATCAGCGTGGGTATCGAGCGCCCATCGCTGTTCATGGGTGCGACGCAACCGATTGGTCTCAGGCAAGCCTGAAAACAACTCACGACCCAACATCAAGCCGTTGGCGCCTGTCCCCGCATCCAAAAGCTCCAGGGCTTGCTGCGTGCGATGAATCTCCCAACGGCCTGCATCGGCATAGAGAAACAAATGCAAAAGCCCCTGAGGGGCTAGTCGCTGTCCAAGCGCCTTCAATCCAGCCAACGGGTCGCGCAAGTGATGCAGAACCCCTACGGAGTTGATGTAATCAAAACGGCCTTCCTCTTGAAGATCCAACAGGCTGCATTGTTCTTGGCGAAGAGATCTGACCTGGTCAGCGCCTCCAGAACGGCGCAGCCGCTCCCGCGCCACATCGAGCGCTCCCGCACTGATGTCTACGGCCAAAATCTCTGCCCCTGAATTGAGGTGGCAGAGATAGTCCGTGCTGACACCTGTGCCACACCCGGCATCAAGGATGCGAATGGAACCCGGATTGGAATCCTGCGCTTTGAGCCCACCTCTCACCGCAGCGAGCACGCTGTCGTGGCACCAGCGCCAGTTGTATCCAGGAGGAGGGCCGTCTTGAAGCGGATCTGCTGGATAGGGAAAGCGGTCATAAAAGTCGCTCACCACAGGGGTAGCCACATCCGAGGGTGGGGTGTTCATAAGGCCGCCGATTCTGGGAGTAAACGCTCAAGGGAGCATTTCATGGGAGATCGCCATCGCACCCGAAAGCTCATCAGAGCTGCAAACATTTGTTCATGGCTGCCCAGAAGGCTGAGTGATGGGCCGTAACCTGACTCGATCCGGCTTGCTCTCGTTCATGACAGTGACCGCTAGTAGCGGCAGCCCAAGGGTTTCCCCTCAGCTGTACGACACCCTGCCGCTCTCCAGTGTCCGTCGGGCTGAGCAACAAGACCGCTTTCCAGACGGTGGTGAACTCGACACCCTGATCACCTTTTTCAGAAGTGGAAACGATCGGCTTGATGCAGCTCGGCTACTAGCCAGCAATGCGGAATCGATCGTTGCCCGTGCCGCCAATCGAATCTTTGTAGGTGGCACCCCTCTCTCGTTTTTGGAGGAACCACTCAGCACTGGAGAAGTGGCAGCCACTAGCGCTACTCCATTGGCAGCTGATCAGGTTGCGTTTCAAGACTCGGTCCGCACCTTTACGGGCAGCGAGTCTGGAAATACAAATGGAAATTTCATCAGCAGACTGCTTCAAAGCAGCGATGACGGCGATGTACGCGTCGTTTTACCCACAGGCTTTACCGCCATCAGCGTGGCGAAATATGGCCCAGGGAATATGCGTAAATCCGTGCGCGACCTGGGATGGTTCCTGCGTTACGTGGGGTATGCCTTAGTTGCCGGAGACCCAAGCATTCTCGCGGTGAACACTCGGGGGTTGCGAGACGTTCTTGAAAAGGGCTGCTCCCTTCTCGCAACAAACGTGGCACTGCAAGAAATGCGGGCGGCGGCAGCGGCTCTCTTGAAAGAGCGGCCTGAGGCACGTCGACTAGCGATCGAATGCTTTGACGTGCTGCTCAAAGAGCTTGCTGTTCCAACACCTTCAACGCGCCAGAAACTAGGAAGCTCTGTTCGTCAGGGACTTCAGCTCCCTGCGATCTATGCCTTAGCTGCTGAAACAGCTCAGCGCTTTGAAATGCGTCCGGGACTATCCGGAGCTGAAAAGGCAGAGGTTGTTCGCGCCGCCTATCGGCAGGTGTTCGAACGTGACATCGCCAAGGGCTACTCACAAACACCCAGTGAAGTGGAAGCCAGCCAGCTCGTCCAAGGCAAATTGTCCATGCGCGAATTTATTCGTGCTCTGGGGAAAAGCAACGAATACAGAACCCAATTTTATGGACCCTTTGTTAACAGCCGGGTCGTCGAGCTTGCTTATAGACATTTTCTAGGCCGTGGGATTAGTTCTCTGGAAGAATTCCGCAAGGCGTTCTCGATCGTCAGCAACCAGGGGCTCAACGGGCTTGTTGATGTGCTGATTAATGGAGCTGAGTACGCCCAAACCTTTGGGGAGGAAACCGTTCCTTACCTGCGCGATCTCGGTGAAGAAGCCCAAGAAAGTGCTGGCTGGGGTTCCAATCGCCGTTTGTTCCGTTTCAGCGCTCCCTTTGAATCGGCACCCCAATACGTCACTCTCTACGCGTCCTACCGCCAGCCCCTAGGAGACCAGCACGTCTATGGCGGCGGAAATGATCCGATCGGCAATCAATACGGCGCAATTTTCCCGTCTTCCACAGCATCGGTTTCAACACGCCCAGCGCCGTTTAGCTACAGCACCCGTCGCCTGCTTGTAAGCAATGGCCTCGCCCAACCTGGGCAAATGGACAGTCCACAGTTCCGCAGCAGCCGGCCGCGCCGACTTGGGCCCACTGTTGTACGCCTACAGCAGATCGCCACTGGGGGAAATTCGCTTCCACGCCGAGGCGGACAACCCAGTATTCGCGGCACAGAATCCAGCACCCAAGCTGTGATTAAAGCTGTTTACGTGCAGGTCCTTGGAAACACCGGCTACTCCGGAGAAAGAGTTGAAAGCGCTGAGAACAGACTGGAGAACGGCGATATCAACTTGCGTGAGTTCATTCGCCAAGTCGCCTGCTCCAACCCCTTCCGTCGTCGCTATTGGGAAGGCCTCTACATCACGAAGGCCATCGAAGTGATCCATCGGCGGTTACTCGGCCGACCCACCTTTGGCCGCTGGGAAATTGATGCTCTGTTCGACACCGCTGCTCGCAAAGGCTTCTACGGCGTTGTTGAGGCCCTCATTAACGGCAAAGAGTTTTCTGACTGCTTCGGTGATGACACGGTTCCCTATGAACGCTTTATCACCCCTAATGACCTCACCGTAAGGCGCGCTCCAGGGCTTCGCCGAGACGTGCAGGTTGAGCGCATAGCCGATACGACCCTGCGCCAGCGCCCCGATCCCATTCGAAGCGACAAGTTTGTGGGTTCTAGCGATGTCACGACAAGAAATCTGAGTTCAGGTAAAGACGTGAGCGACATGTGGGCAACTGGCTTAAAAAGTGCCTCCCCTGCCACGCAATGGAAGATCTTGATGCGCACTCGTGGAAGGCAATCCACCTCACCCGGCACATCTCCATTCGTTCCGATCAGTAGCAAAAAGACTGGTAGCACTAAGTCCAATACAGCCGATGCTCAGCTGCGTGCAGCCCTTCCCATTGGCAAGGCAGAAGGCTATCTCTTCCGCGGTGGTCTCCCAACAATCCCAACGCTACGAAGACCTTTTGACGAAAGCGATTTGCGCCAAGTCGTCGACGCTACTTATCAACAATTGCTCAACAAAGTTCCGCTCGAACAACAAAGAATGGTTATCGCCGAGTCCAAGCTTCGCGATGGGCAGATTGACCTGGCTGGATTTGTTGAAGCCGTAGCACTTGGCGATGAGTTCCAGGAGCGACTGTTCTGCATGGCACCTCTTCGAGCCGCCACCGCAGCTTCATTGGCTTTATTGGGAAGAGCCTCAACGCCTTCAGAGACCAGTCGCTTCTTGAGAATCCGATTTGAATCAGGTCAGCCAGCTGCCGTCAGTGACTTCTTAGCCCAAAGGACTGCAAACACAGAATCATCAAGCCTTCCGGGGCTCGATGGAATGAACACCCAACAAGGAGTCCCTCAGGAAACGATCACTCGCACCGCATCTCTCTATCGAGGCCCAGCGGGCATGACTCCGCCACCACAAAAAGCTCTTTGATGTTATTTATTTCCTAAAAAATCACAGGAAGCAATAAAAACGCCGGAATTAAATCTCCGGCTTTTTTATTGCTTTGTTGTCAAAAACTCTAAGCGAAAGCCCTTTGACTCCATCACATTTTCGCTTTCCGAACAAGCAGTGAAGATCTGTTACCGATGTCAATTCAGATGGGCAGATTGCACGAAAATATCTTTGGAAGAGGCCGGCTCAACTTCATCAAGTCGACCCAGCCCCGACCCGCGGAACGTCAACAGATACAACATCTGCAGGCCTTTCGTCTCGGATCTTCTGATCCACCCCCTTGCGGCCTTTAAGCTGCTCCACGATCTCCTCGGAGATCTACCAACCACACCCATCACTCACCGGATATCGGTCTCCTACGGGTGGCCGCTTGTTTCGAGGTAGAACTGCATGAGCATCGTCTCCAACTCGATCATCAACGCGGACGCCGAAGCCCGCTACTTAAGCCCTGGCGAACTGGACCAAATCAAGTCCTTCGTCACCGGCGGCCAGCGGCGCCTGCGTGTAGCCCAGGTTCTCAGCGAGAGCCGGGAACGCATCGTCAAAACAGCAGGCGGCCAGCTGTTCCAGAAGCGTCCTGATGTCATCTCTCCAGGCGGTAACGCCTACGGCGAAGAGATGACCGCAACCTGTTTGCGGGACATGGATTACTACCTCCGCCTGGTCACCTACGGCGTAGTGGCAGGCGATGTCACTCCGATCGAAGAGATTGGCGTCATTGGCGCCCGTGAGCTCTATCGCTCACTTGGCACTCCACTCGAAGCCATGGCTGAGTCTGTGCGCGAAATGAAGTCAGTCGCCATGGGCATCCTCACCGGCTCAGACGCCGAAGAGGCTGGTTTTTACTTCGATTACGTGATTGGCTCCCTCGCCTAAATCAACGGAACCATCACCTCTCCACGTCACTTCTCTGATCCATGCAAGACGCGATCACCAACGTCATCAACAAGTCGGACGTTCAGGGCCTGTATTTGGACACCACGTCCATGAGCAGCCTCGAGTCGTATTTCGCCAGTGGCGAACTACGCGTCAAGGCTGCAACAACGATTAGCACTAACGCATCTTTGATCATCAAAGATGCTGTTGCTAATGCTCTGCTGTATTCGGACATCACCCGTCCAGGCGGCAACATGTACACCACGCGTCGCTATGCAGCCTGCATTCGCGACCTGGATTACTACCTGCGCTATTCCACCTACGCGATGCTCGCCGGTGATACCTCAATCCTTGATGAGCGTGTTCTGAACGGTCTTAAGGAGACCTACAACTCCTTGGGCGTGCCAATCGGCGCAACCGTCCAGGCCATTCAAGCCATGAAGCAAGTCACGGCTTCCCTCGTCGGCCCCGATGCCGGCAAGGAGATGGGTGTCTACTTCGACTACATCTGTTCTGGACTTGGCAACTGATGCGTCTCTTCAAGGTCACAGCCTGCATCCCCTCTCCTGAGAAGGTTCGTTCACAGCGTGAGTTGCAGAACACCTTTTTCACCAAGTGGGTTCCCTACGAGAGCTGGTTCGCTGAACAACAGCGCATCCAGAAGCAAGGTGGCCGCATCATCAAAGTTGAACTTTGTACCGGTGGCCGTCAGGTCAACGTTGGAAATTAACAACCAACACCTTTCATTGCAACACCACAACCCGGCCTAGGTCGGGTTTTTTTGTTGTATTGGCTTGGCAAAACGTTCAGAGGGCGGCTCAATAGAAGCCGGACTCTTCATCACTTCATCTCTTGAGCGACACCAGCGTGACCTCCAGAAGGAGCCGGCCCACGCGGAAGAGGGCTCTACAAGGCCCTAAGAACTCGGCATCTAATCCGCGTAGCTTCTGGCAACGTTTGCTGCCTCTTGATTGGTCCCTTTGGCCAACAGAGGCGAGGCTCCTGCTGAGTCTCACAGCCATCTGGTGCGTTGCTGGATTGTTGGTGTTGGCATCCGCCAGCTGGTGGGTTGCCGCTCGCGAACAAGGAGAAGGGGCGTACTACCTGAAACGCCAGCTGGTCTGGATGGTGGCTAGCTGGAGCCTGATGGCGTTCGTTGCTTCCACAACGCTTAGACGTTGGCTCAAAATCGCCGGCCCTGGCCTATGGATCGGCTGCCTGATGGTGGCAGCCACCTTGGTCATGGGCACCACGGTGAATGGAGCAAGTCGCTGGCTGGTGATCGGTCCCATCCAGATCCAACCATCAGAGTTGGTGAAGCCATTTGTCGTTCTTCAGGCTGCCAATCTCTTCGCCCATTGGAAGCGGAACGCACTCGATCAAAAACTGCTCTGGCTAGCAAGCTTCGCCATCCTCGTTCTGCTGATCCTCAAACAGCCGAACCTGAGCACCGCGGCCCTGATCGGTCTGTTGATCTGGTTGATGGCTTTTTCAGCAGGGCTTCCCCTGCTTCAACTGTTTGGAACCGCACTGGCCGGAGGCATGCTCGGGATCAGCAGCATCCTGATCAATGAATACCAGCGCATCAGGGTGATCTCGTTTCTAAATCCTTGGAACGATCCCCAGGGGGATGGCTATCAACTCATTCAAAGCCTGCTGGCGATTGGATCAGGGGGAACTTTTGGCCAGGGATTCGGGCTATCAACCCAGAAACTTCAATATCTGCCCATCCAAAGCACAGATTTTATTTTCGCTGTCTATGCCGAAGAGTTCGGGTTCGTCGGGTCTGTGATGTTGCTGGTCTTTCTAATGTTGATGGGCTTCTTGGGGCTACGTGTTGCCTTGCGCTGCCGAAGCAACCAGGCAAGGCTTACAGCCATTGGCTGTTCAACCCTGCTGGTTGGACAGTCCCTGATGAATATTGCAGTGGCCTCAGGGGCCATGCCCACAACAGGCCTCCCACTCCCACTGGTCAGCTACGGAGGAAATTCGTTGCTCTCCAGCATGGTGATTATTGGCTTATTGATCCGATGCTCACTCGAGTCCACCGGCTTAATCGGTGGTCGCAGCCTCCGCGAGCAACAGCGTCGTGGATAAGGTGATCTTGAATTGAGCCCGGCCTCACCGGTACAACCATTTCCTCATTCGAGCTGGCATTGTCCGACCTTGCGCGCAGCAGCGAGCAACTGCTCAACCATGCGCTGCAGCAGCCTGGTCCCATCACCGTGGCTCTTGTCTTTGCAGGAGGAGCCTTAACCAGCCTGGGCCCTTGTTCCCTGTCTTTGCTGCCGGTCACGCTCGCCTACCTAGCCGGATTCGATAGCAAGCAGAAACCTTGGCAACGCAGCCTGTCATTTTGCGCTGGCATCGTTGGTGCCCTGGTTGTTCTGGGAAGCCTGAGTGGATTGCTCGGCCGCATTTACGGTCAAGTTCCTGGTTTAGTCCCAACCGTTGTTGCGGTCTTAGCAGTGGTGATGGGACTGAATCTGCTTGGAGTCGTTCGAATCCCCCTTCCCGCCGGGCCAGACCCGATGCATTGGACTAGCAAGGTGCCAGCTCCGCTAGCACCGGTCGCTGCAGGGTTGGCATTTGGGCTCGCTGCATCACCCTGCACAACACCCGTACTGGCCGTTCTACTGGGCTGGATTGCCAGCACAGGACGCCCACTCCTCGGCGTACTGATGCTCACAAGCTTCGGGGTCGGTCAAGTGTTACCTCTGCTGCTCGCAGGCAATTTGGCAGCCTCGCTGCCACGGTTGCTGGCGTTGCGGCCCATCGGCCGGTGGGTTCCACCGATCAGTGGCGTGATCCTGCTTGCCACAGGCACTCTCACCTTATTAGCGAGACTGACCTGAGCCGATGCCTGCACTACGTCGACTCTTCGCCCTGCTCTCAGATCTTCGTTTGGCGATCCTGCTTCTGCTGCTGATTGCAGGAGCCAGCGCCCTAGGAACCATTCTTCCGCAGAACGAAGCGCCTGATTTGTATCTCGAGCGTTTCAATGCGGACCCATGGCTCGGATTGATCAATGGCGAACAGATGTTGCAACTGCAGCTGGACAGCATCTATTCCAGCGTGTGGTTTTTAAGCCTTTTGGCTTGGCTGGGATTGGCCTTGATCTTGTGCAGCTGGCGTCGTCAATGGCCAGCACTGCTCGCCACCACGCGCTGGATTGACTACCGCCAACCCAGGCAACTAAGCAAGCTGGCATTGGCCGAATCGATTCACTGTTCCGACGGTGAGTCGGCCTTAGACATGCTGAGTTCACAACTCCAGAAGCAAGGCTGGCAGGTCCAAAGGCATGAAGATCGCCTGGCTGCGAGGCGCGGCGTGATTGGCAAGGTTGGACCCCTATTGGTTCACACCGGCTTGGTGCTGCTGTTGATTGGAGCCGCATGGGGGGCACTGTCTGGAAACCGGCTGGAACGCTTCCTTGCGCCAGGCCGAGCTCTTGATCTGCTTGACCCGTCTGGCAACAACCGGCTTTCGCTCACCCTCGAGCGCTTCGCGATTGAGCGTGATCCAGCGGGACGCACCGAACAATTCCGATCAACGCTGAGGCTCGATCCACCAGGGGGCCCTTCAGAGCAGCGCATGATCAGCGTGAATCATCCACTCCGCTATCGAGGGATGACCGTTTATCAAGCGGATTGGTCTCTAGCTGCGATCACCGTGCAGATCGGCAAGAGTCCGCAACTGCAATTACCCCTCCGTAGTTTTCCCGAACTCGGCGAACAAATTTGGGGTCTTGTGCTTCCCACACGGCCAGATGGATCCGAACCAGTACTGATGAGCACGAGCAGTGAGCAAGGCCCTGTTCAGGTGTTCGATGCCGACGGATCGCTGCTTGGCAACCTGCGACCAGGCGGAGCATCCACTGAAATCAAAGGACTGCCTCTGAGGGTGGCCGAAATCATGCCTGCGAGCGGACTGCTCCTTAAGCGTGACCCTGGGGTTCCACTCGTTTATGCAGGATTCGCGATCACACTGCTTGGCGGGGGCCTCAGCTTGATCGCAACCCGACAACTATGGGCCGTGCTCGACCCCCCACCGTTTCAAGCCTCTAACAGAAAGCTTCACATCGGTGGGCTTTGCAATCGAAATCTCGCTGGCTTCGCTGCTGAATTACCAATCCTGATCAGCAGGGTTGACGGGTCCCATGACTGACTCTCACAACCGTATGAACGTTGCCACGAGGGTTGAAATCAGCCTCTAGCTGCATCCAAACGGGAGCACAGGCCGTCACTAAATCATCCAATATTTGATTTGCCACCTCTTCATGGGAGATCGAAGTGTTGCGAAAGTGATTGATGTACAACTTGATCGCTTTCAGCTCAACGACTCGAGGTCCTGGCTGATAAATCAAGCGCATCACCGCGAAATCCGGATAACCCGAGAACGGGCAGAGGCAAGTAAATTCCGGCAATTCGATCGACACCTCATAAGGGCGCCCGACCCTGGGATTGTCGAAACAGATCAACTCCGCATCTGCAATAGCCCTTTCGCCGTAGAGCGGAGTTTTGGTGAGCTCAGTGCCTGGGTTGCTCATGAAACGAGTAAGGAAAACTCCAGCAAAAGACCCTAAAGCCACCCTTCCAAGACCGTTGAGCGGATCTCAGCACCGCCTGATTTGGTATCAAGGCGTACAACTCATCGGCCGGAATGCAGGCCTAATGGGGAGGTATTCGGCTTGCTTGCAATGGATCTGAGTCTGATAAGCGAAGGACAGGCTTTCCGACTTCAGCCTGAGAGCGTTCACGGCATGCTTTGGCTCCAGACTCATTTCGAGATGTCCCATTGGGAGCTTCTCGCTGAGGGACTTGCCACGGTGAGTCACTCCAATGCCGATGAGCTCATTGAGGATGCCTCGAACGCCGGATTGAATCTTTCTCCTCTCCCGGCCCTGTCATCTCAGCGCAATTCCTGACACACTCGAAGAATCGATTCCTCAACAACCCATGAAAAAGGTCGAAGCCGTCATCCGTCCCTTCAAGCTTGAAGATGTGAAATTGGCTTTGGTTAATGCTGGCATCGTTGGCATGACCGTGAGCGAAGTGCGCGGATTTGGTCGTCAGAAGGGGCAAGTGGAGCGATATCGCGGTTCTGAATTCACTGTTGAGTTTTTGCAGAAGCTGAAAGTTGAGGTTGTGATTGACGATGACCGCGTCGATGCTGTGATCAACGCCATTGCAGAAGCAGCGAAAACAGGCGAGATCGGCGACGGCAAGATTTTTGTCTCCTCTGTCGACACCGTCGTGCGCATTCGCACCGGTGATCGTGACAGCTCAGCCCTCTGATTCCAGCGTGTCCTGAACCACCTGCTGAACCTTTTCGTCCGAGATCTGTTGTGGCTCAAGCTCGCTTAACCACAACAGATATTCGTGGTTGCCAGCGGGACCGGTAATCGGAGACCCCACCACTCCCTGGGCATTCCATCCCAGGGAATCTGCTGCAGAGATCACTGATGCAATCGCGTCCCGGTGAGCTAAACCATCTCTCACCACCCCCCCTTTTCCCACCCGATCGCGTCCCACCTCAAACTGGGGCTTCACCAACACCAACGCTTCGCTCCCTTGGGGTTGCAGCAAGGCGCGAATTGCTGGAAGGACGAGTGCGAGGGATATAAACGACACGTCTGCGACAGCCAGAGTGGGGAGGACGTCATTAGGCCCATACAGCTCAGCTGCGCTAAGTCGACGCAAATTGGTGCGCTCTCTGAGAACAACACGTTCATCGATGCGCAAACTCCAGGCCGTCTGGCCATAGCCAACGTCGATTCCATAAACCCGACTGGCCCCGTGTTGCAGCAAACAATCGGTGAAGCCACCCGTCGAAATTCCGCCATCAAGGCAGGTGCGCCCCTCCACCGAGACAGGGAAAGCCTCCAGCGCTGCCAGCAACTTTTCACCCCCTCTTGAAACAAACCGGGGAGGCTGCTCCACGATCAATTCGAGATCGGGCAAAACCGTGTGACCTGGCTTGTCGAGCAGCTGGCCCCGATGGTCTCTGACCTTGCCGGCACGAATCAGCTGTTGTGCTTGCTGACGGGATGCCGCCAAGCCCAACGTCAGCATGTGGAGATCTAAACGCTGTTTACGAGCCATTTCGACATAAAAGCACCGTGAAACCGAAACAAATACCGGAGTTCCACCAGGAGTTCCGCAGACCTCCCTGAAAATCTTGCGAAGCCGCACGCAAGTCCGTGTCAGCCAACAACGTTGTCAACATCAAAAGCGGACGTCGCCCATCCCTTCGGGCCAAATTTTGTCTCAAATCCAGCGAGGCGTCGAACCGCGTTCTCGAACTGCTCGCTCCAGGCTCATTCGTCACCCTCGATAACCAACCTACAGATCTGCCTCCCTTTCAAGTGATCGAATGTCGTGGCGGCCTTTGCTGGGTGCGTCAGCAAGCCTGGGGACAGAACGTTCAGTGGGAAGTTGAGCATCGCCGTCTCACCTCCGCTTGACGCCACGCGCAATGTCCAAGCCTTCAGCGCCATACATTGGTTGAGTTGTCGCCACGCGCTGGCCCTTGATCGAGAGATACACCCTGCCCGAGATGGGCGAGATCTGGACAGACCGGGCCAAATACCAAAGTTGGCTGGATGTTGAGGTTGCAGCCTGTGAGGCCAACTGCAGGCTTGGTCGTGTTCCAAAGGACGCGATGCAAACGATTCGCGAACAGTCGGCGTTTGAACCGGAGCGGATCCTTGAGATCGAGGCGGAGGTCCGCCACGACGTGATCGCCTTCTTGACCAATGTGAATGAGCACGTTGGTGATGCCGGGCGTTACATCCATGTCGGCATGACAAGTAGCGACGTGCTTGATACGGGCCTGGCGCTGCAGTTGAAAGCCTCCGTCGCGCTGCTGCGCCAAGAGTTGGCAGGCTTAGACGCCGCGATTGCCAAGCTGGCGGCGGAACACAAAGCCACCGTGATGATCGGCCGTTCTCATGCGATCCATGGCGAACCGATCACCTTTGGATTCAAGCTGGCTGGCTGGTTGGCCGAAACCCGCCGCAATCATGAGCGTCTGGCTCGCCTAGAGCGTGATGTGGCGGTAGGGCAGGTGAGCGGAGCGATGGGCACCTACGCCAATACGGATCCAGAGGTGGAAAAGCTCACCTGCGAGATCCTCGGCCTCACTCCCGACACAGCGAGCACCCAGGTGATCTCCCGCGATCGCCATGCCGACTACGTGCAGATCCTCGCCCTGGTTGGAGCCTCGCTCGATCGCTTCTCCACCGAGATTCGCAACCTGCAGCGCACCGATGTTCTGGAGGTTGAAGAAAGCTTCGCCAAAGGACAGAAAGGAAGCTCGGCCATGCCCCATAAACGCAACCCGATTCGCAGCGAACGAATCAGCGGTTTAGCGCGCGTGCTGCGCAGCTACGTGGTAGCAGCCCTTGAAAACGTGGCTCTCTGGCACGAACGTGACATCAGCCACAGCTCAACAGAACGGATGATGCTGCCGGACTGCTCTGTGACCCTGCACTTCATGCTGCGTGAGATGACCGCCGTCATCTCTGGCCTCGGCGTGTACCCAGAAAACATGGTCCGCAACATGAACGTCTATGGAGGCGTGGTCTTCAGCCAACGAGTCCTGCTCGCCCTGGTGGATGGTGGAATGAGCCGTGAGGATGCCTACGCCGTGGTGCAGCGCAATGCCCATAGCGCTTGGAACACCAATGGTGGTGACTTCCGCGCCAACCTTCAGAGCGATCCTGAGGTGAGCAACAAGCTCAATGCAGACCAACTGGCGGAGTGCTTCAGCACCGAGCTGCACCAAGCCAACCTGGGGGTGGTCTGGGACCGACTCGGACTCTGAGTGAATGTTCTGGACTCCCTATGCCGACTGGATTTACGTGGTGGTGAGCGTCAGCGGGATGCTGCTCATCATCGTGATGGTGCTTCGCCCTGACGCAAAGTCATGACCCAAACAACTAGGACCGAACACGACAGCATGGGGCCGGTGGAGGTGCCGACTGAGGCCCTCTGGGGGGCACAGACCCAGCGCTCTCTCCAGAACTTCGCCATCAGCGATGACCGCGTTCCTGTTGATCTGATCCATGCCCTAGCGCAAATCAAACAGGCGGCGGCGATCGTGAACGCTCGCCTTGGCGTGTTGGATAACCACCGACGCGACCTGATCGTGAAGGTGGCTGCTGAGATTGCCGAGGGGCATCACGACGATCAATTCCCCCTGAGGGTTTGGCAAACCGGTAGCGGCACCCAAACGAACATGAACGTCAATGAGGTGATCAGCAACCTGGTTTCGCGGAGCGAAGGGGAGCCATTAGGAAGCCATCAGCCGGTCCACCCCAACGATCACGTCAACCGCTCTCAGTCGACCAACGACGCCTTCCCAGCAGCGATCCACATCGCTGCTGCCGCCGGCATTGAACACCGACTGTTGCCGGAAGTCCAACGTCTCAGCGATGCTTTTGCCGCCAAGAGTGTGGCCTGGCAAGACATCGTGAAGATTGGCCGCACCCACCTGCAGGATGCGGTGCCGCTCACCCTTGGCCAAGAAGCTTCGGCCTGGCGCGATCAACTCAGAAGTGCCAGGAACCGGATCGAACGATCACTGCAGGAGCTGTACCCGCTCCCGCTCGGCGGCACCGCCGTTGGAACGGGCCTCAATGCCCCAGACGGATTTGCAGACCAGGCCGCGACTGAACTGGCACGCCTGAGCGGCTTGCCCTTGGTCTCGGCACCAAACAAATTTGCTGTGATGGCAAGCCATGACGGACTGGTGAATGCCATGGGCCAGCTGCGACTCCTCGCGGTGAGCTTGCTGAAGATCGCCAACGACCTCCGTCTCCTCGCCTGCGGCCCACGTGCCGGCTTAGCGGAGCTGCACTTACCTGAGAACGAACCCGGCAGTTCGATCATGCCTGGAAAGGTGAACCCCACCCAGTGCGAAGCGATGGCCATGGTTTGCACCCAAGTGATCGGCCTCGATGCGGCCGTTGCGATCGCCGGGGCAGGCGGCCACCTGCAGATGAATGTCTACAAACCTCTGATCGGCTTCAACCTGCTGCAGACGATCAAGCTGCTCACCGATGCCTGCCATTTCTTCAGGGTGGCCATGGTGGAGGGCATCGAACCCAACCGCAGTCGCATCCAACGCGACGTGGAGCAATCCCTGATGCTCGTAACTCCTCTGGCACCTGTGATCGGTTACGACAAGGCCAGTGCGATCGCTAAGTACGCCCACGAGCAGGGATCAAGCCTGCGCGATGCGGCCCTAGAGCTGGGCTATGTGAGTGCGACGGAGTTCGATCGCATTATTGACCCTGCAGCCATGACAAACCCTTGATCCGTTCAGGCCGCCCGTTCAGTCGCTGCATTGAGGCCACTGGATTCGGCAGCCGCGGCCTTAAGCACCTGATCAGCCTCGGCAACCGGGAAACGATTAATCGCGGTTAACGCCGCACGGGCGTTCTTGCGCAGCTGCTCACTAATCGCCTCGCAATAAGGCACCTGGGCTAAGAGATCCACTGTGCGCCGCATGATCCGCACGACATCGCCTTCATCCAAAGAGGTGTTAGCGATCAGATCATTCCAGGTTGTCCCCTTGGCCCAAGCCTCAACCAAGCCCATCAATTCAGGCTCCCACCAAGCGGGCACCACCACCTTGAAGCGCTCCTGAGCCCGCAGAAGCTCCCGACGGATCCCTGACAACTCATGCAGGGCCTCTTCGGCAAGAGGAGGGGCCGGGAATGCACTCCATAGATCTGGGCGGTTCACCTCCGTGCTGATCGCCTCAAACACAGCGGCCAGTTCTGCTGGAGGCAATTCATCGAGATGACCGCTCATCAGTGCCAGGCCTAGCCAGAGCTCGTTGTCGCCACGAAGAGCGGCAACGGTGCGACCAATCTCCGTGGGCTCCAAGTCATCCAGGCAGCCAAAATGCCGCAGGATCTCAATGAGAGCCAGGAATGTCTCCCAATGCCGGTTGGAACGGTGATGGAGCAATTGCTGACGCTCACCGATTTCATGTTCAAGATCTTCCATGCGTCGCCGGTGCTTCTTGAGTTGCTTGCGATCTCCCCAGCGATGAGCCGGATGCCCCTCTAGCTGATCTTCCAACTCCTGGACGAGGCGCACTTGAGCCAACACTTCGCCCGCCAAGTCGTACTGAGCGGTGGTCATGTCATGACGACGTGCCATATGTGCCACCGCCAAAGCCAAACGTCCACTCTCCTGATCGCCATGACGGAGCTCACCGGAACGGCTGAGATCAGGTGACATCACGCCATCAACTTGCAAACAGCTCAATTCCGCATGCAAACTCACGACCCCCTGACAGGGCAACAGGATCCAAACGTTGTCTTGCGTTAAACAAAGCAACAAGGGGAACTGCCCAGGGCCATCGCATTTCTCCACGATCACGGCCGGCGTTACCCCCCCACGCAGCCGAGGGGATTTAAGGCTGACCAACGATCCAACGCTTGCAAACTGAAGGGCAATCGTCAGTTCGTGGGCCAGGGTTTCTTCAGCCTGCTGCTGAAGAATCCTGAGCAGACGTCTCTCCTCGCGGAGACGGCCACGATGTTTCTCGTATTCCTCAAAGTCTTCCCACGGCACATCACCGGCCGTGCCTTGCAGTTGGGCCAGCTGCATCCGCAACTCACCAAGATGATCTTCTTCATCTACCAGATCCAAACTGGCGAGATAGCGGCCAAAGCTGCGCTCCACCAGCTCTCTTGCCTTAGCTAGGTCATGACGCTGCAACAGGTTGAGCACCATGCCGTAGCTGGGGGTGAA
The DNA here is from genome assembly GCF_014279835.1 of Synechococcus sp. MVIR-18-1. Lineage (NCBI taxonomy): Bacteria > Bacillati > Cyanobacteriota > Cyanophyceae > Synechococcales > Synechococcaceae > Synechococcus > Synechococcus sp. MVIR-18-1. The sequence goes on from NZ_CP047942.1 coordinate 1,959,174, forward strand.
TTGACTCACCAACGGATCAGAAGGGCTTGTGGCCAACTGAGCCGCCTCACGTACCCCCTCAAATCGACTCTGAACAGTCACCACGTAGCCCTGCGTGTCTAAACCGCGACGGCCCGCGCGACCAGCCATTTGCAGAAACTCACTGGCCATTAAGGGGCGATGCCCCCGTTCTGTGCGCTTCGAGAGCGATGCGATCACCGTGCTGCGCGCCGGCATATTGATGCCCGCCGCCAATGTTTCGGTGGCAAACACCACCTTTACCAACCCCTGCTGAAATAACTCCTCAATCAACTCTTTCCAAGCAGGCAGCACTCCGGCGTGATGGGAAGCAATCCCGCGTAGCAACGCGTCTGCATGCAGGCCATCGCGTACAGCCTCAGGATTTGCGGCTGTATAGGCCTCAAGCCGATCGCGAATGATGGCTTGCTCGGCCTCTGTGACCAAACACTGCACCCCAAGGTCGCGCACGGCCTTGTCACAATTACGTCGACTGAAAATGAAATAGATGGCGGGGAGCATCTCCCTTTGCGCCATTTGGGCCACCACAAAGCTGATCGGCGGTGCTTCCGGCTGAGGCGGCCTTGGCGAACGACCTTTGCGCTTGTGCCCTTTTGGAGCACGCCAAACCTTGCAATTGGGATGGATTCCAGTCCCCTGTTCATTCAAAAGCGGATGGAGACCCTTCGCACTACAAAAACTGAACTGCAGAGGAACCGGACGAAAATCACTGAGCACCAAACGTGTCGGACCGTGCACCTTCTCGATCCAATCGGTGAGTTGCCCCGCATTGGCAACGGTGGCGGATAACGCCACCAATTGGACTGAAGGTGGACAGTGAATGATCGATTCTTCCCAGACGGTGCCCCGCTGAGAATCATTCATGTAGTGGCATTCATCGAGAACGACCGACTCCACATCGGCAAGCGGATCGTCATGCTCATCCACCTCGGCATAAAGCATGTTGCGGAAAATCTCGGTGGTCATCACCACCACTCGAGCCTCACGGTTAACGCTCAGGTCACCCGTCATCAAGCCAACATTTTCCGCTCCAAACTCTTCGCGAAAATCGCGCAACTTTTGATTGGATAAGGCCTTTAGAGGTGTTGTGTAGAACACTTTTTGACCATGGGCAATCGCCCGATGAATGGCGTACTCGCCTACCAGCGTCTTGCCAGATCCCGTGGGAGCACTCACCACAACGGAATGCCCTTGATTCAAGGCATCAATCGATTCCAACTGAAACCCATCTAAAGGGAATGGAAACAGCTGGGAAACATCCGGTGACACCATCGTTGAATCCTAGGGATTGCGCGAGCAGGGAGCAGCAAACTGGCCAACATGAGCAGCCCGTCTCAAGCACGCCGACGTCAACTCCGCACGTGGAGGCCCAATCCAAATGGATCAGGGCTGCTTCCAGTCCATGCCACCGATCAAGGCGATGAGGAGCCGCGTTGTCTGGTGGATTTAGCCAGCAACGATTACCTCAATCTGGCTCAGCACCCAGAGCTCATCGCGGCAGCAACAGAAGAAATCAAGCGAAGCGGGGTAGGAGCCGGTGGGTCCCGGCTCGTGAGCGGCAGCCGCCCGGTGCATGACCAACTGGAACACCAGCTAGCGCAGTGGTTGAACCGAGATCGCGTTCTGCTCTACCCAAGCGGATTTCAAGCCAATCTTGCCGCCGTTCTTGCACTCGCCGACCGCCGTACGCCAGTACTGGCTGACCGGCTCTGTCATCACTCCTTACTCACTGGAGTGCAAGCCAGTGGTGCGCGCCTACAGCGCTTTGCCCACAACGACCTCATCGATCTCAACCGCAAACTGGAGCGCTGCCGGGACCGGCACCCAGGACAACAACCGCTGGTGATCACGGAAAGCCTATTCAGCATGGAGGGCACCAGTCCCAACCTGAGCGCCATGGCTGAGCTCTGCTCCAGCCACGCTGCCCGACTCCTGGTGGATGAAGCCCATGCCCTGGGCGTCCTGGGAGATGGGGGACGTGGTCTCAGCCATGCCCTCCCTCACAAGGCTGTGACCATGCTCAGTGGCACCTTTGGGAAGGCCTTTGGAAGCGGTGGAGCCTTTCTGGCCTGCGATGCAGACCTCGGCGAAACCCTGCTCCAAACCAGTGGCGCCTTTCGCTACACCACAGCGTTAGCACCATCCCTTGCCGCAGCAGCTCTTGCAGCATTAACGCTGATGCAACGCCATCCCAATTGGTCGGAGGAACTCCTAGCAACGAGCCAACAGTGGCGCTCCGCTCTCGCTGCCGCTGGATGGACCCGTCCAGGCGGAGCAGGTCCGATTCTCCCCCTCGTGATCGGTTCAGACCAAGCAGCTCTTGATCGCCAACAAACCCTCGAAGCCGCAGGGCTGTTGAGCATTGCCATCCGTCCCCCCACCGTTCCCGAAGGAACGGCCCGACTTCGCCTTGTCGTACGTCGGCTCCTGCCCGATGGGACATTGGACACGCTGCTTCAAGCCCTCTCTCTGAGCCGATAGGTCCCGATGAAACAGGTCATCGCTATGCACGGCTGGAGCGGAGACAGCCATTCATGGGCGCCCTGGATCCGGCATTTCAAGCATCACCATTGGTCTTGGCAAAGCGGTGAGCGTGGTTATGGCAAGCGCCAGGAGCACATGCCCTTTTGGCAAGACGACCAAGATCCAATAAAGCTGCAACGCCGCGTAGTAATTGCCCACTCCCTAGGGCCGCATCTGCTCCCAGATGCCGTATTTGCCAAGGCCACCGATGTGGTGTTGCTGGCAAGTTTTTCCAGATTTGTGCCGCAAGGAGCCAAAGGTCGCGCGCTCAACACCGGCTTGAAGAGCATGCGCCGCTGCCTTGGTAGCGAGGCTGAGGCCGAGATGCTCACGACCTTTTTAAGGCGGGCGGCAGCGCCATCGCCGCCAGACGGCCTCCCACGCGGCCCCATTCACGAAGGACTGTCCAGCCAGGGGCGTCAACGCTTAACCGACGACTTAGATCGGCTGATCGCAAGCGCAGAGTTACCGCCAGGGCTGCAAGCAACAACCAGAGTGTTGGTGGTAGAGGCAGAACAAGACGCAATCGTGGTGCCAGTCGCCAGACAAGAGCTGCGCGATGCAGTTGAGACCCGACTGCAGCATCCAGCAGAGCACTGGTGCATGCCCGATAGCGGGCATGCACTGTTGGTGCCAGATCTACTGATGCGCATCCAGCGATGGCTCGATCAGGCCCCTGAAGAGCGATGAGCAACTCCTGGGGGGCAAAGGTTCTACAACGCTTCGATGGCGCAGCAGCCCAATACAACAAGGCAGCCCGTCTGCAAACGGCTATGGCCTGGCGACTCGCCGGGTGCTGCAAGCGACTCCCCATTCCATCAGGTCGATGGCTGGATCTCGGAAGTGGAACGGGATTGCTTGCCGATGCCATCGAACAACGGAACCCCGGCAGGGTGGTGGAACGCATCGATGGAAGCCCATCCATGCTGGCCCGCAACTCCCGTCCAGACCACACGCAGCTGTGGGATTTAAATCAGCCCCTCCAATCCTGGGACGACGCACCAACGCTGATCGCCTCCAGTTTCTGCCTCCACTGGTTGTCCGATCCCGGCACAAGACTGCAGAACTGGTTCGAGTGTCTAGCCCCTGGTGGGTGGTTAATCGTGGCGCTGCCGGTTGAAGGCTGCTTCCCGCAATGGCAGGCAGCGGCACACCAAGCGGCAGTCCCCTGCTCGGCCTTGTCCTTTCCAACGACCCAAGCGTTGCTGGCCTCGATACCGAAACAGCAGGTCAGGCAACAACAACAGCTCTGCTTTAGCGAACAAGCCAGCCACATCACGGCTCTCTTAAGGCCCATGCAAAACATTGGCGCCGGAACCAGCACCCACTCAGCTCTCAGCGTGAAGCAATGGCGTCAGCTCAGCGCCCACTGGCCTGAGCGATCTGCTGAAGGGCAAGTCAGATTGACCTGGTTGATCCAAATCCTGGTGATCGAGCGATGAATACGCCTCCCCTTCGTTTGGTGATCTGCGGAACAGACACCGATGTCGGAAAAACAATCGTTAGCGCCCTCTTTGTTCAAGGCTTAGAAGCCACCTATTGGAAACCGGTCCAAAGCGGAACGGAAGGCGGTGGTGATCGTCAACGGGTCATCGATCTTCTGGAGCTTCCCGAGGAGCGTTGGCAACCAGAAGCCTATGCATTCCAAGCTCCCGTTTCACCGCACTGGGCTGCTGAACAAGAGAGGCGATGCATTGACCCCGAGCAGCTCCAGTTGCCAGCCATCGATCAACCGTTGGTGGTGGAGACCGCTGGAGGCCTGATGGTGCCACTCACACGCCACTGGCTGCAAATCCAACAATTGCAACGGTGGCAGCTTCCGGTGGTGTTGGTAGCCCGCAGTGAGCTGGGAACCTTGAACCACACGCTTCTCAGTTTGGAAGCACTGAGAAGTCGGCACATTCCAATCCTTGGGCTGGTGATCAATGGCCCTTCCCATGCCGATAATCCCCGCACCCTGAATGAACTCGGCGATGTCCCTTTGCTCTGCGAATTACCACCACTGGAACAACTAAATGCCGCGGCCCTTGCCAGGCAATGGCAGGTTCAGAACGTGAAAGCTAAGGTCGAAACCGAGATCAATCGTTTACAGGCTTCTTGATGAATCGCCGTCAAACCGGAGCCGCTGTGGCTGTTGCCTTCCTTTGCGCAGGAATTTTGGTGTTATTCACCGATGTGGAAGTCGGGTTTGTGCGTTGGTTTAACTGTGGCCCGATCGCCACGGAATCTGAACAAAACAGTGAAATGTGCCGCTGAGCTCAGCAAAGACGAATTCATCCACTGGCAGTTGCGACGACGAAGTGCCTCAGAACCACCATCCCCACCTCTGGCCTCCGTTCACCCAGGTCTCGACAACGCCTCCCTTAGAGAGGGTGCTTCGAGGGGAGGGGGCTCTTCTCTACCGCGATGAAGGGCCTCCATTAATTGATGCGATTAGCAGCTGGTGGGTCACCTTGCATGGCCATGCCCACCCTCATGTTGCAGACGCAATCGCTCGTCAGGCCGAGACCCTTGAGCAAGTCATCTTCGCTGAATTCACCCACCCTCAAGCCGAACGTCTCGCCGATCGATTAGCAGCCAAAACTGGATTAGAGAGAGTCTTTTTCTCCGACAACGGCTCTACCGCCGTGGAGGTGGCACTCAAAATCGCCATTCAGTGGTGGCACAACAAAGGAGAGCCCAGACAGCAGATCATCGCCTTCGACGGCGCCTATCACGGAGATACGTTTGGTGCGATGGCCGTCGGAGCTCGCAGCCTTTTCAGTGAACCCTTTGACCCACTGTTATTTCCGGTCGCCCGCATTCCATGGCCAGCGACGTGGTGGGACGACGATCACGTTGAACAGCATGAACAAACAGCACTGAACCAGCTCGAAGAAGCTCTCAAGACACCAACCGCTGCTGTGATCCTCGAGCCGCTTGTCCAAGGCGCCGGCGGGATGAGCATGGTGCGTCCCACCTTTCTTCAAGAAGTAGAAAAGCGCGTTCGCAACGCTGAAACCTTGTTGATTGCCGACGAAGTCCTTACAGGATTTGGGCGTTGCGGCGATTTTTTGGCGACCCAGCGGGCAGGCGTCAAACCTGATCTTGTCGCGCTATCCAAAGGACTAACCGCTGGATTCCTTCCCATGGGAGTGACCATGGCAAGCGGCGCTGTCTTTGACGCCTTTGTTGGCAAGGACCCGAGCTTGACGCTTTGGCATGGCCACAGTTTCACCGCCAACCCCCTGGGCTGCGCCGCAGCGAACGCCAGTCTGGATCTACTCGAAGCAGAACCTGACAGGTACCTGGGGTTCGAAGCGAGGCATCGATCGCGCTTAGAGGTTTTGGCACGCCACCCAGGAATCAGGCGTGTTCGCGTGACAGGAACGATTGCAGCTTTTGATCTCGTGGTCAGCGACCAAGAGGGCTACCTAAACCCTGCAGGAAAAGTGCTGCGCCGGCTGGCAAGAGAGCGGGGTGTACTGGTGCGGCCCCTCGGCCAAGTGGTGTATCTACTTCCACCTCTTTGCATCAGCGATGAGCAGCTCGATCACTGCTATTCCGTTCTGCAGGAAGCGCTCGACCTTTTAGGGACCTAGCCGCAGGGCCGCCTCGACGTCGGCTCGAGACAGTCCGTAAGGAAACACGCAAGGGCGAGGCGCTTCTTTTGGGCTCCAGATCACCGCGAGATCCGTTTGTTGCAGACGTATCTCAGCCATCCATCCCTGTTCCTTCCATAACCAGCCACAGGGATCATCCTCTAGCCGCTGCGCTCCAAGCTGCTGAAGCCAGAGCTCAAGAGCCTGCAGCGAATGCTGATTCAAAGGAGTTTCTGCTGGAGGCATCGACACCATCAAGGACATCCCTAATCAACGGCTCCTTTGGAGTCTGCTCGGCCACCAGCCAACTCGGCTGAACCTGAAGTTCCATACCACGACTCCAGGCCACCCCGACCCCTAGCGATAAACACAAAAGCAAGGCCCCAAGCAACATCAACAGCGATAACCACTCTCCTCCTGAGAGCGGTCGTCGCTCACCAATCGCCGTTGGAGACGCCGTTGCTGGGGAAGGCAGCGGAGCGTACTGCTGTTGAAAGAGCTGATCTTGCTGGATTAATTGAGCGTCATAGAGCCGACGCAACGAAGGATCAGACAAGTGGTCATAGGCCTCACGCAGCAGCTGGAATTGGCGAGCTGCTTCCACGGCAGGCAACGTCGTGGTGTCGGGATGAACCGACTTGCTGAGACGTCGAAAGGCGCGTCGCAAGGTCTCGGCGTCGACTCCGCGGCCGACTCCTAACCGTTCGTAATGGGTCGAGGCCGACATCACGTCCCTTTCGAGCCGAATCACGAGGGTGCATTGTAGGAAGAGTCGCTGCCCTGGCAGCCATGTCAGAAGCAAACAGCTTTTCTGATGCCGGGCCTGACCTTTGGCACTGTCTGGGCTGGCAGCCCAATGACACCCAGCTCTCTCAACTCAAAGAGCTGCAATCCCTGCTGCGTCATTGGAACAGCAGGGTGAATCTCACCCGCTTGGTGGAAAACGAAGAGTTCTGGATCGCCCAGGTCTTTGACAGTCTTTGGCCGCTCAAGCATGAGCTACGTGCCCCAGATCTACCGCGTCGCTGCATTGACGTAGGCACTGGAGGCGGGTTTCCTGGCCTCGCTGTCGCCATCGCCCTACCCGCTACCACTCTCACTCTTGTCGATTCAGTCGGCCGCAAAACTGCTGCGGTGGAATCAATGGCTAACTCGCTTGGTTTAGGAGCTCGCGTGGACGTCCGCACCGAGCGCATTGAGATCACGGGTCAGGAGCGCTCCTGTCGTGGGAGGTTCGATTTAGCGATGGCCAGAGCTGTAGCCACACCCCCCGTCGTGGCGGAGTATCTCGTGCCCCTTCTGGCCCATCAAGGCCAGGCGCTGCTCTATCGCGGCCACTGGAGTCACGACGACGAAGCCAACCTGAAGCGAGCTTTGGTTCCTCTCAAGGCCAAGCTTGCCGACTGCAAGCAGATCAACCTGCCGGCTGGTCGGGGGCTGCGCACATTGGTTCGCATTGAGCCCTTGGCACCCTGCCCCAAGATCTATCCCCGACCCGTTGGTCTCCCTAGCCGTCTTCCCCTTGGTGATCAGGCAGACGACAAACGTTCCTGAGGAACACCGCCAACCCGTTCCTTTAAACCCCTTAGCAATCCTGGGATCGTTTCAGCCCAGGGACTTTGGCCCAAAGCACTGCGGAGGTCTGTCTCACTAACCTCTTGATCCAGGGCATCGGCGTTGGCACCAGGCGCCCAATGTCCTGCATGACCAAGAATTCCGTAACGCGCCCTGGCATACCCCTCGAGGTCCCAAGCTTCAATCAAATTGTGGAGCCAGAGCAACACGGGGAGATTGATACCCCCGGGAGTGTCTTTCCAATGGGGCAACCCTTCACGCCAGGTCATCAACCAAGGCTCACCAAGGGCCCGTAGAGCCTGAGTCTGCAACCGATCATGAATCGGGGCGATGAGCGCTCCAGCTGTATCGAGTTGACGCACAGCTTCAAGATGAAGATCGAGGTCACTTGGCCTGGATGCACCAACACTGATGGTGTGAACGCGTGGATCACGCAGGCAAAACAGATCGTTAAACACGATCGGGTGAAGGGGGGCGCAGAGTTGCTTCAACAGCAGCGAAGGGGTATGCAGATGCCCACCTTTATCGGTGGGACTAATGATGAACACGCCCATGTCATGCCGTTGGGCTGCGGCCAACGCTGGTTCGTTGTCTTGCCGGATGTAGTACCAATGCAAATTCACATAATCGAAGGCGTCAGAGTTGATCGCAGCTTCGATGACGCTTGTTTCACCATGGGTCGAGAAGCCCACATGGTCGATACGGCCCTCTCGCTGCCAGCGGCGCACCACCTCCATACAGCCGCCTGGTCGCAGCGTTTGCTCCAAATGATCGAGCCTGTTGATGCCATGAATCGCCAGCAACTCGATTCGCTGAACGTTTAAGCGCTCCAGGCTGAGTTCAAGCTCAGCTTCAAACACCGCAGGATCGTCCCGGGGAGGCACCTTCGTTTGAAGAATGCGATCTGGATCAGGCGAATGCGGGAGAGCCCAGCCAAGTTGCCGCTCGGAGCTGCCGTAATGACGGGCCGTTTCCAGATGGTGAAATCCAAGCTCCACCGCATGGTGGAGGGTGTTTTCCACCGTGCTTTGAGCCTCCTGAGTAATCACGTCAGCCTCAAGATCCGACCAACTTTGCTGAAACCTCATACCCCCTAGGGAAAGCACGGGCATGGCCAGCTCAGTGCGACCAAAGCGGCGGGTTGGTAATGCCAGGGAAGCCGTTGATGTCATCGCAGTTCAGTCTTGCGGCTGCCGGGGGAGAATCCGTCGTGGGCGCGCGGGCGAAGGCAACCCGAGCGGAAGAAGCTCCTGAGAATCGAGCTGCGCTTGTAGGCCCATGAGATCATCAAAGGCGACCCAGTGAATGCAATCCACAGGGCATGTTTCGATCGCCTCTTGAATGCGCTCAGAGCTATCACCGTCCTGGCGAATCGCTCGGGAACGTCCCAAATTGGGCTCAATAATGAAGGTGTTGCAGGCCACGTGAGCGCAATACCTGCAGCCAATACAAACAGCTTCATCAACCCAGACAGCTTTTTCGGCAAGGGCACCACCCAGAACCGGTTCCATGCCAGTGGATTGATCATCCTCAAGAGAGGACGCGCTGTAAGCAGCAGAGGGGTTACCGGACGAGTCGTTCACGGATTGATCCCTCGCCCGCTGCGAATCAGGCATCCCAACGGGTCACAACAAGTTCGATCGACCCATCTTGGCAATCACGCTGCTCAGCAACAGCAAAGCCCTCGGTAAGAGAGGCATTTAATACCGTGTTGAGGGCATAACGCTGTGTAAGACGAGATAAAAACCGCTCGATCGGCATGGACTGGCGCCACAGATCCAAATCGGTCACGAACTCATAGGCACCATTGGCTTCATTCCAAACAAAACCAAAATCAGCAGAATCCTGAAGCGTGACCGCCAATTCGGCTTCCACGGTTTGGCCGCGATAACCCCGGACGGGATGGCCCCCCTGTTTGGGCTCGTAGCCAAGATCCTCGAGGGCGGAGACCAAGGACTCACGCTGGCGAAGTTCTGTTTTGACAGTGCTGAAATGGGACATCAGGAGGGCTCTACGAACTGTGACTGGGACTGGGTTTGGGTTGTAACGAAGGCATCAGACGTTGGCTGACGGCGTTCCACCGTGCCTAAGGCTGATTCCAACCGTTCCGTCAGTTGCAGACAAGCGTCACCTTCAACGCCTTCCACCTGTTCCTCGACGCGACCGTCAGGACGAATTCGGAAACGAAGCGTGCGCTCAGGCATGCACCACAACATCCAACAATGAACACATGTTAAGGGCGAGAACGCGAAGCTGATGGGGGGTCGTGTCAGTTCGTCCTATCAGCTGAACAATCCTTCGTCCATCAAGGTTTGGAGGCGATCCAATACATCGGGGGATTCCATCTGCTCGAGAGCCGTGCGGGCTTCATCGCGAACAGACCTTTCACGATCATGCAAAAGCGCACGGACAAACACCTCAATCACCTCGAGGCGACGGGGTTCAACAAGATGTTCAAGCAAGCGGCCGAGAGCCCAGATGCAATTGCTTCGCACCACGGACTCACTGTCGATTCGCAAGCTAATCAGCAACTGGCCTGCCGCCGGATCTGCCTTTGCCGCAGAGGTCACACCAGCTTCAGCGAGAGAAACAGACGCCCACAAGCGCACAGCCGCCACATCGGTCTGCAAGGCGCGAATCAAGGGATTCAGCACTGGTGCATCCGGATAATTACCAAGACTCCATGCCGTGGCTTTGCGCACATAGGCATTGCTGTCCTCTTGCAGCAATTTCAGAAGGGGTCCCACAGCAGGGGGGGAGGGATTCCGACCGAGGGCGTAGACAGCGCTCATGCGCACAACGGGGCACACCTCCTCTAAGAGGGGCAGCAGAAGCGAAACCGAACGGGGATCTCGATGTTCACAAAACACGCGCAACCCTTGGAGCCGCTGATCATGACCTTGCTGCAACCAATTCAGAGCCTCATCACACTGACGAATGGCCTCTAGAGCATCCTGCTCTGGATCATCGAGATCAATTTCATCAAGGGGATCACCCACCTGTTCAGCTTCAAGCTCACGGGCGAGCACGTCAGGATCAATGGCCAGATTGGCCACACGTGATTCACGATCCAGGGGCGGGAGATCGGTCATGGCATTGATCGTAGAAGCATCGGGTCAACGGACCAGGTCAACTGATTGGAGCTGGCGCAAGCATGTCGCCAGGCAACCAGATACGTGCACTCACCGCAAACAGAGCGAGGCCAAATAAAGCCACGATCAAAATAGGAAGAATGGTGCTGCGAAAAAAACTCACGGTTCTAGTTTTCCATTCATTCTGAAGGGTCACTCAACGGCAAGGCGCGACTGCCGCCCTCGCAAAAGGAGAGAGAGGGACACAACCGTGAGGATTAAACCGGACCAACCTGCAACTTGCTGGTGCAGAAGGAAGGCACCCGAGCCAAGCAGCGCCCCAAACAGAACACAACTACTCAGCACAAACCGAGTGAGGAGATCTCGCAGTGATTCAGAAGCCTCCACCTCACAGCGCCGACGCCAACGACTCCAGCCAGGTCCTGGGGGCTGAACGCGCTGGACGAACCCTTCAAGCACCTCCGCTGACTCCGGAGGAGTGAGCAACATCACCACCACCCAAACCACTGCCGTGATGGCAGTCGTCACCATCAACCTGAGCCCGTAGTCCGAAATTTGAAGAACGGGGATCACAGAGGTGGCCAAGCCAACAAAGAATCCACACACCATCGATGACAGCTCTGCAGCAGCATTAATTCGCCACCAGAACCAACGCAAGACCAGGACCACACCAGGCCCAGTCCCGATCGCGATCACCAGGCGGAACACGGTGCCGATGCTGTCACTGATCAAAGCCGTTAACACCCCCAAAACCAACAAAAGAACGCTGGTGGCCTGTCCAACAAAGAGCAGCTCTTTCTGAGAAGCATCAGGCTTCACAAAGCGCTGATAGAGGTCATGGGTGAGATAACTGGCACCCCAGTTCACAGAGGTGCTAACCGTGCTCATAAAGGCAGCCACTAAGGAAACCACTACGAGACCAAGCACCACAGGCGGGAGGTAGGCCACCGCCAGAGCCGGATAACTCAATTCCCAATCCGCCTGATCGGGCAGCAGCACCAGAGCCGCAAGAGCCACCAAAACCCACAGCCAGCTGCGCAGCAGGTAATTCACCACAAGGAACACCCAGCCGGCCAACCGCGCCTGACGTTCATCGCGGGTGGCAAGCATCCGTTGAATGAATTCACCACCGCCATCGCTACGTCGAAAACTCCACCACTGCACCGTGAGGTAAGCCAAGAAGGTGGAAGCACTGATGCCTGCCCCTCCAATCCAATCGAAACCAGAGTCAGTCCAGCGCCAAGGGACAAGCGACAACACCTCGGGACGACCCAATTCGTTGAGGCTGGTGAGCAGTGCATCCATCCCGCCAGCGGCATGAATGGCAGCCCAAGCCACAGCAAGAGCCCCCACCATCGCCAAAATCAACTGCACAAAATCAGTGATCACAACGGCCCAAAGGCCACCAGCCACCGTGTACACGAGGACCAACAAAGCCACGATCATCAACAACAGCACCGTGTCGGGAAGACCGCCGAGTGCTGGCATGGGCTGATCGGACACAATCCCCAGCGCTTGCACCACCTTTCGCATGGCCAAAAACGCATAACCGATGCCGATGCAATTGATCGGAAGGGCCAGCAAAAAGGCTTTCGTGCCCCGCAGCCAAGCCGCCGTCGCTCCTCCGTAGCGGAGTTCTGTAAAGGCTGCGTCTGTCATCACGCCGCTGCGGCGCCAAAGAGGAGCAAACACCACAGCCATCGCCACATGAGCAAGACCGAACCCCCACCACTCCCAATTCGCTGCCAGGCCTCTAGTGCCCACCAAGCCCGCGACATACAACGGTGTATCGATCGAGAAAGTAGTGGCAGCCATCGAAGCGCCTGCCAACCAACCACTCAGGCTGCGTCCAGCAACGAAATAATCATCTTCCCCCTGATTGCGTCGAGCCAGCCAAAGCCCAAGAAGCAAGGTTCCAATTAGATAAAAGACCAGCAAAAACCAGTCAATCGGTGCCATCGGATCCAATTAAGTCTGCTTTCGCAGTCTCCTCTAAGACCGTCGATTGCGCCGCAACTGTCCACAAGCAGCATCCTGATCCAAGCCGCGGCTAGCTCGCAAACTCACAGCGACGCCACGACGCTCAAGAACGCGCCGAAAGCCCTCAATCCTCTGAGCGGTAGGTCGCTGAAACTCTTCTTCCTCAATGGGGTTGTAGGCAATCAGATTCACATGGCTCTGAAAACCACCCACCCGATCAGCGAGTTCGGCTGCGTGATGCGGATGATCATTGACCCCACCAAGCAGGATGTACTCAAAACTCACCCTCCGCCCCGTCTTGTGGAGGTAATAACGACAATCGTCCAGAAGTGCGTCGTAGGGATAGGTCTTCGCCGTAGGAATCAACTCTTCCCTCAACGCTTGATTAGGCGCATGAAGACTCACAGCCAGCGTGAACTGAGCCCGCCCCAACTGTTTGAGCGCTAGGTCTGCAAGCCGAGGAAGGGTGTGCGGCACTCCAACGGTGCTCACTGTGATCCGGCGTTGACCAATGCCCAGATCGTCATTGATGCAGCGAATCGACTCGAGCACAGCCTCAATGTTGAGCAAAGGCTCACCCATACCCATGAACACCACATGAGAGGGACGACGCTCCATCACCTCTCGGATACTGAGCACCTGGGCAACAATTTCATGGCCCGCTAGGGAGCGTTGCAACCCTCCTTTGCCAGTGGCACAAAAACGACAGGCCATCGGGCATCCGACCTGGCTCGATACACACACCGTGAGACGTTGATCGGTAGGGATTCCAACCGTTTCTAAGGTTTCTCCGTCCTCGGTACCCAACAGCAATTTTGTGGTGGCATCAGCTGCCACACGTCGCTCTCGCTCATGCAAACGCCCCACTGACACCCCATTCTCTTGAAGGGATGCACGCCATGCCTTGGGCAGCACCGTGATGCCCTGAAGATCCTGAGCCCCTTTGGCGTAAAGCCAATCATGGAGCTGCCGGCCGCGAAATGCTGGCTGGCCCTGGGCAACAGCCCACTCTTCAAGCTCGGACTTACTTCGACCGAGAAGCGCGCTGATCACCAGATCAACAAGCCATGACCAATTTTGAACTCCACAATCAAAAGGGAAATGAAGCCGAGCATGGCGGCCCGACCATTCAGCTTTTCAGTGTGGGTATGGAACCCAAAACGGGGAAGTTTCCGCTTTGGGATCAAGGAGGGCTCAATCATGAGCAACACCGGTAAGGAGCAACAGTTTGAAGCGGCAAGAGCCGCTCATACAAAAGGAGCGAAAGAATCATTCATCGCTTAGGAGACCTTGCTCCTGCAGATTTTCAACCGCTGCCGGGTCAAGAACTTGCTCTTCTGCAAGCTCGTTATCGGCATCTGGACGGGTAAAGGCAGCAAAATTGCTGGCCTCTGCCTCAATGCCATGGCGGCTTCGAGTGGCCTCTAGGTCTGCGGCGCTGGGATCGTCCAACAAAGCTGTCGATTTGGCGGCAGGAGCTGCAGGCATATCAACGGTGTAATCAGGGCGAAGATTCTGCATACGGCGATAGCCGGCAGGATCTTCCGAGAGGATATCGGGATGAGGACCAGCTTCCGCTCTTAACTCCTCTTCAAAACCGCTGAAGCCTGTACCTGCGGGAATCAAGCGACCGATGATCACGTTCTCCTTGAGACCACGTAACCAATCGCTCTTACCCTCAATCGCCGCTTCAGTGAGCACACGCGTGGTTTCTTGGAAAGAAGCCGCAGAGATGAAGCTGTCGGTGTTGAGCGATGCCTTAGTAATACCGAGCAAAACTGGCGTGAATTCGGCAGGTGCTCCACCCGTAATCGACATCGCCTGATTGGTGTTTTCCACCTGACGGAGTTCGATCAACTCTCCGGGAAGAAGCGTGGTATCACCAGCATCCTCGATCCGAACTTTGCTGGTCATCTGGCGAACAATCACCTCGATGTGCTTGTCGTGAATCGACACGCCCTGCGACTTGTAGACGTTCTGGACTTCGGTCACAAGGCGATGCTGAAGCTTGGCAATCGCTTCCTGAGCCGCATCCATCAAAGGCTTACGGCTGCGCAGGTCCTCAAAGAAGCACTCAAGCAACTCATGGGGATTGATAGGACCGTCAGTCAGAAGTTCACCAGCGTTCACCTGCTGGCTATCACTCACCATCACGTTCCGACCAAGCAGGATCGGGTATTCAGCGATCGCATCGTCGGACTCGATCACGGTCACCGTGGTGAACTCATCGTCTTCTCCCTGTTTGATTTCTACGGTGCCTGGCTTTTTGCAAAGGATCGAAGACTCACGGGGACGCCTTGCCTCGAGCAACTCCTCAATACGAGGAAGACCCTGAACAATGTCACCAGTTTTCTGACGTTCAAAGACCAGAAGAGCCAAGCCATCACCGCGCTGGACAAGATCTCCATCGCGAACATGCAACAACGAGTCGGGCGAAATCATGTAAGGACGCCCCAAACGCATGGTGACGGAGCTAGCGCTCACCTGCTCCACCTCACCACAGCAATCTGAAGGCTGACCCTGAGCCAGCTCTTCGCCATCCACCACACGCTGTCCAACGGTGACGACAGGCGCTCCAGAGGTCTTGATCGTGATCGTGTCCTCAGGCCTTTCAACGATCAAACGTCTGACAGGCTCCTCTTCTGTGGCTTCTGGCATCTCAGCGACACCAGCCTGCTTACAGAGAATCTGCGTGGTTGCAACCACATCACCCGCCTTGATGGACTGTCCGTCTTCGACCTGGAGCTCCGTATGAGTGGAGCCATGACTGGAATCAGAAATGGTGTCACGACGCACCAAGATGCTTTCCAGGATCACGAGTTGGAGACGCTCAATCGTTTTGGCCCTCTTATCGGGAATCGCTTCCACATCCACAGTCATCTGTGGAGTGGTCTCAAACGTTTCCAAAATCAATTGAGTTCGCAGCAACTCAACCCCTTCAACTGATTTGACCAACTCGTTGTCTTTAAAGGCCAAACGTTGCGTCGCTTTGATCCCGAGATGGGGACCATTGGGCTGCTTGACATGGCCCAAATCAGGAAGCTGGGCCTCATTGGGGATGGTGTATTCCTCAACAGGACGGAGCAATAGGCCAGTGCCCTCAGGGGTTTCAACGGCCTGAACAAACACCATGGCCTCGGTACTGATGCCCTTGGCGATTGCTTCGCCTGGATTCACCATGACGCCATCGCCCTGAAAACGCTCGAGCGCTTTCTTCTCTGTGCAGAGATGGAAACTGCCGCTGCGAACAATGATTTCGCGAAGAATATCGTTCTTCTGAGTCACACTCACGATGCCTGCGGTCTGACTGAAAATGTCCTTCACCACTTCGGTGCCGGCTTCAATCCATTGACCATCAGTAATCATCAACAAAGAAATATCTTTGTTGATTTCATGCGTTTCCTGAGGAATCCACAACAAGGTGCCGCCCTTATTGACCTCATAGCCATTTTTGGCGGAACGAGCTTTCTTAATTGCAAGTCCCGGTGCGAATTTCACTAATCCGCCGGTTTGTGTGCGGAAGCGATCATCAGCCAGTTCAGCAATCACCTCTGCGTTGCCGATTTTGCTTCCAGGGATGGTATTCAGGCGATAACGGGTACCATCCTTGGCTTCAAGATTCCAGATCTCACCAGCGTGGGTTGATTCGCCGAGAAGTTTGAAATCGCGGAGCGTCATTGAAGTCGTAACGATCTGCACCTCACGCGAATCACCCAAGGCTTCACGCAAGCGAATCGCACCGCCATACTCACTGGCTTGACTGGCTTCAGCAAGCACCTGAGCAGGGATGACGGACCCACCTGACGAAACAACTGGGCGCGCATTTGGAGGCAAGTTGTATACATCACCAGCAAGAACCCACATCCGGCCCAGACGCTGAGCTTTATGGGTGATGTTGCCCTGCCTGTCAGTCACCTCGCGGGGCTGAATCGTGGGGTCGTAGCTGACCTGACCTGCCAGGTCGCAGATCACATCTTTAGTGGCTTTCTCAACACTCTTCTGCACGGCGCCAGCCGCAATGGTTGCCACCGTCACGTCAGAGGCGATCTTCTGACCGTCGTCAACAAACAGAAGCGAACCCGTAGTGATTTCGATCTTCTGTGGCTTACCACTTCCATTGGGCTTAATCGTGAGCGAGAAGTCCACATCGGACTGCTGTGCATTCACACCATGGGGTGTGCGGTAAGGACGAACTCTCGCTTTCGAGCCAAATTCAACGGTGCCTTCCAATTTTGAGCGAACCACGCCACTCTCAGCCGTTGACACGCCACCGGTGTGGAACGTTCTCATCGTGAGCTGGGTACCAGGCTCGCCAATGGATTGAGCCGCGATGATTCCAACCGCTTCGCCCAAGTCAACCAAGTGATTATGGGCAAGAGCCCAGCCGTAGCACTTCCGGCATACGGAACGATTGGCTTCACAAGTCAGCGGAGAACGAACCGTCAGCGCGGAGACACCTGCAGCTTCAAAGCGTTTTGAGAGGGGTGGATCAATTTCGGTGTTGCGCTCAACGATCACCTCACCATCAGCTCCAAGTACCTGATCAGCGGTCAATCGTCCGACCAGGCGATTACCAAAACGACCGTCCTCTGCCTTAACCACGATCGAACGCATGGTGCCGCAGTCGTCCTCACGAACAATCACGTCTTGAGCGACGTCCACCAAACGGCGGGTGAGGTAGCCAGAGTCAGCCGTACGCAGCGCGGTGTCAACAAGTCCCTTACGGGCGCCGTAGGAGGAGATCACGTATTCCGTGACCGTGAGTCCCTCACGGAAATTGGTGCGGATCGGCAGGTCAATGATCTCCCCTTGAGGGTTCGCCATCAAACCGCGCATGCCCACCAGCTGACGGACTTGGGACATATTGCCCCGAGCCCCAGAGTTGGCCATCATCCAGACCGAGTTGAGCGGATCGTTTTCGTTGAAGTTCTTTTTGACAGCATCAACCAAACGCTCGTTGGTCTCCGTCCAGGTGTCGATCACCTTGGTGTGACGCTCAACCTCTGTGATCACCCCGAGCCGGTAGGACTCCTCGGTCTCCGTAATCAGCTCTTCAGCTTGAGCGAGCAGCTCTTTCTTTGCAGCAGGAACCTTCAGGTCGTTGACCGAAATCGAAACGGCAGCCTGAGTGGCGTACTTGAAACCCAGATCTTTCAGTTGATCCGCCATCGACGCGGTAACAGCCGTTCCGTGATTCTTAAAGGCCCATGCAACAAGTTCCTTTAGGACCTTCTTATCAACAACGCGGTTGCGGAAGGGAGGCGGTGTTTTGGTTAGTGCTCGAGATTTTGCATGAGCAGCTGCTGCTGCCTTAGCGGCCTTGGCAGCTTTCGCAGACTTGCGGGATTTGGAGGGTGTAGAGGTCATGACAGCGCTTAAACAGAAGGAAAGGGAAGGCTTTGTGAGAGGGGCTTCAGGTGGCTGCCACCGCGTCGATGATCGTGTAATTCATCACCACACGTCCAACGGTCGTCAGGATGTATCGGCTGATCAAAGCGCCGTCTTCGTCAAAGCGGTCACGGCGATACGTCCATTGTTCAAAACGAGTGCCATCACTGAGGGTTTCGCTTTTGATGGGCTCTTCACGCTCGTCTTCGTCATCAACCTCACCGTTAAACCGAACCCAAACCCAGTCATGCAAGGTGATTCGATTGTCTTCATAGGCATGAATCACATCTTCAAGACTGGAGTAGGTGCGAGAGCGATCACCAAACTCAATCGGATGCATGTGGGGCTGCAAAGCCGTTAGGTAATAAGAACCAAGCACCATGTCTTGGGATGGCGTGATGATCGGATCACCAGTGGCTGGAGACAGAATGTTGTTGCTCGCCAACATCAACATGCGGGCTTCCGTTTGTGCCTCGATAGCGAGTGGCACGTGAACGGCCATCTGGTCTCCATCAAAGTCAGCGTTGAACGCGGGACAAACGAGGGGGTGAAGTTGGATCGCTCTGCCATCCACCAATTTGGGTTCAAAAGCTTGAATTCCTAAGCGGTGGAGCGTGGGAGCTCGGTTCAGCATGATTGGGTGACCGTCGATCACCTCCTGAAGAACCTGCATCACTTCATCGTCAGCGCGCTGAATCAGCTTTTTCGCTGCCTTGATGTTGTTAACGATGTTTTGACGAATCAGGCGATGAATCACAAACGGCTGGAAGAGCTCGATTGCCATCTCTTTAGGCAAACCACACTGGTGCATCTTCAGCTTGGGTCCCACCACGATGACGGAACGACCTGAATAATCCACACGCTTGCCAAGCAAGTTTTGGCGGAAACGACCCTGCTTACCTTCGATAATGTCGCTTAATGACTTAAGCGGGCGATTATTAGCTCCAACAACAGTTCGACCACGTCGGCCATTATCTATTAAGGCATCAACCGCTTCTTGAAGCATCCGCTTTTCATTGCGAACAATGATCTCCGGAGCAAGGATTTCCTGAAGGCGGGCTAGACGATTATTGCGATTAATAACCCGTCGATAGAGATCATTGAGGTCAGAGGTCGCAAAACGACCACCATCCAGCTGCACCATCGGCCGCAGATCTGGCGGAATAACAGGAATGGCATCCAACACCATCCACTCAGGGCGAGCGTTGGTGGCAATGAAGTTATCAATTACACGAAGGCGCTTAATCAACTTGGCGCGTTTCTGTCCCTTACTACCAGCAATCTCCTCACGTAATTGCTCCGCTACAGCATTGAGTTGAAGATCTTCAAGCAGCTGCTTCAGCGCCTCGGCACCAATCCCAACGACGGGTTCGTTCTCAATTTCCGAATCTTCTGCATAAATCTCATCTTCGATTTCAAGCCACTCATCTTCCGTGAGCAACTGCTTGTACTTCAGATCTTTGTGATCGCCAGCATCCAGGACCACATAACAGTTGAAATAAACAATCTGCTCAACATCCCGCAGAGGCATATCCAAAAGGATGGCCACATAACTTGGGATCCCTTTCAGGTACCAAACATGAGAGACGGGGGCCGCCAACTTAATGAAGCCCATGCGGTGACGTCGCACCCGACTCTCTGTGACCTCAACGCCACAGCGCTCACAAACGATGCCGCGGTGACGAACTCGCTTGTACTTACCGCAATGGCATTCCCAATCCTTGGAGGGACCAAAGATCTTTTCGCAGAACAAGCCATCCATCTCCGGCTTGAGCGTGCGGTAGTTGATGGTTTCAGGCTTGGTCACTTCTCCAACCACCTGTCCATTCGGCAAGGTGCGCTGACCCCACTCCATGACCCGATCGGGTGATGCGAGTGTGATTTTGACGTAGTCGAAGTGGTTCTCTGTACGCAGATTGCTGTTGGTCATTGGCGTTTAAGAAAAAAGGCGGTTGTGTCGTTTCGTTCGTTGATCCGTCAGTCCTCGTCGTAATCCGCGACGCCTAAGGATTCGTATGTGGGCCTGCTTGGGGTACTGCGGCGTGGATTCACGTCTTGCATGAGATCCACTTCCTTGCCCTCATCGGTAAACACAGCAATATCCAAGCCAAGAGACTGGAGTTCGCGCATCAGCACCTTGAAGGACTCGGGTGTACCGGGACGTGGAATCGGCTTGCCTTTCACGATGGCGTTGAGAGCTTCGTTGCGTCCCTGCATATCGTCCGACTTGACCGTGAGCAGTTCCTGCAACGTGTAGGCGGCGCCGTAGGCCTCGAGCGCCCACACCTCCATTTCACCCAAACGCTGGCCGCCTTGCTGGGCCTTACCACCCAATGGCTGCTGAGTCACCAAGGAGTAAGGGCCGGTAGAGCGGGCATGAATTTTGTCGTCCACCAGGTGGACCAGCTTGAGGAAGTGGGAATATCCAACCGCTACAGGTTGGTCAAAGGGTTCACCGGTCCTTCCATCTCTCAGCAGGAGTTTTCCTGGATTTTCCGGGTTGAAGATCCAATCTTTTCCTGGCTGACTCGCCGCTTCCTTGAGGTACGCCTGAACAGTCTGTTGAGACTTCTCAGCGCCATACATCTCGTCGAAAGGAACAATTTTCACGCGGCAATCGAGGTTGTGAGCAGCCCAACCCATAAGCAGCTCAAACACCTGCCCCACGTTCATACGGCTCGGTACTCCCAAAGGATTCAGACAGATGTCCACTGGGGTGCCATCCGGCAAGTAGGGCATATCTTCACGAGGAAGAATGCGGCTGATGATGCCTTTGTTGCCATGGCGACCAGCCATTTTGTCGCCAACCTGAATTTTGCGACGCTGGGCGACATAGACCCGCACCACCATGTTGGCGCCAGGGGGTAATTCGTCTCCCTGTTCACGGGTGTAAATCCTTACGTCAACAACACGACCGCGTTCAGTGCTGGGAACGCGCAAAGAGTTGTCACGAACATCACGAGCTTTTTCCCCGAAAATCGCACGCAACAGTTTCTCTTCAGGCGGTTGATCAGATTCACCTTTCGGCGTCACTTTGCCGACAAGGATGTCTCCACTTTCCACAAAGGCGCCGATACGAATAATCCCCATCTCATCGAGATTGCCGAGACTTTCTTCTGCGACATTGGGGATTTCGCGGGTGATCTCTTCAGGACCCAATTTGGTCTGACGAGCCTCAATCTCATACTTCTCGATATGAACGGAAGTATAAAGATCATCATTTACCAATCGCTCACTGACAAGGATCGCATCCTCATAGTTATATCCCTCCCAGGGCATATAAGCGATGAGGACATTCTGGCCGAGAGCAATCTCTCCACCTTCACATGCTGAACCGTCCGCAAGAACCTGACCGATAATGACCGGATCACCCTGTCGAACGATGGGGCGCTGGTTTAAGCAGGTGTCTTGATTGGAGCGCTGATATTTCTGCAGAAAATGCGTGTGGTCGTAGCCCTCTTCATCACGCACCACGATTGCAGTTGCATCAACGAAGGTAACCGACCCATTCACTCGCGAGATTGGGACCATTCCTGAGTCACGGGCCACCTGAGTTTCCAGGCCAGTACCAACAAGAGGTCGCTCTGGACGAAGCAAAGGCACCGCCTGACGCTGCATGTTGGACCCCATCAAGGCACGGTTGGCATCGTCATGTTCCAGGAAAGGAATCAGTGACGTCGCCACCGAAATCACCTGCACCGGTGACAACTGCACATAATCGACCTGCTCAGGAGGAACCTTTTCGAAGTCCTGCCTATAACGAACGGGGATGAGCTCAGCCAAGATTTGACCATCGGCATCTGTCGCAACGTCACCAGGAGCGACACGACACTCATCTTCAAGATCAGCAGAGAGGTAGATCGGGTCTCCGCTCTTTTGAACGACTCCGTTCTCGACTCTCCAGAACGGAGTTTCGATGAAGCCATATTCATTCACTCGGGCATGGGTGGCCAGAGAGTTAATGAGACCAGCGTTCGGGCCTTCTGGAGTCTCAATCGGACAAAGACGTCCGTAATGAGAAGGATGAATATCTCGCACAGCAAAGCCTGCGCGTTCTCGGGTGAGGCCGCCTGGACCAAGAGCAGAAATCCTGCGCTTGTGCGTGAGCTCAGCCAGAGGATTCGTCTGATCCATGAACTGGCTCAGCTGACTGGAGCCGAAGAACTCTTTAATCGCCGCAACAAGTGGCTTGGGATTCACCAATTGAGCGGGGGTGAGTGAGTCGGTTTCACCAACTGTCATCCGCTCCTTGATAATCCGCTCAAGGCGATTTAAGCCAACGCGAACCTGGTTCTGAAGAAGCTCGCCAACAGAGCGAACGCGTCGATTACCCAGGTGATCGATGTCATCAAGGCTTGCGCCACCCACATCAAGCTCAAGATTGATGAGGTAATCGAGAGTCGACAGAACATCCTCGTGGGTGAGGGTGCGAACCGAATCAGGAATCGTGAGCCGCAGCTTTTTGTTGATCTTGTAGCGACCAACACGCCCAAGGTCGTAACGCTTGGGGTCAAAGAATCGGGTTTGCAATAGCTGCTGGCCACCGCTCACCGAGGGTGGTTCCCCTGGACGCAACTTTTTATACAGCTCAAGAAGCGCTTGATCCTCGGAGCTAATGCCCTCGTCGTTCGCGGCCTCGATCGATTTTTTGTAGTACTCGGGATGTCTGAGCTTATCGACAACATCGTTGTCGGATAATCCCATCGCCCGCATTAAAACGTGAGCATTAATTTTTCGTGTCTTATCAACACGAACATGAAGCAAATCATTTTTATCCGTCTCAAACTTCAACCAAGCCCCACGATTGGGAATCACGCTTGCATTGTAAGTACGACGACCGTTCTTATCCTGCTCATCCTTAAAATAAACACCTGGGCTACGAACAATCTGGTTAACAATGACCCGTTCGGCACCATTAATGATGAACGTTCCACGTTCAGTCATCAATGGAAGTTCTCCAATGAAAACTTCCTGTTCTTTGATTTCGCCGGTTTCTTTATTAACCAAACGGCATGTCACATACATCTGTGATGCAAAAGTCGCATCACGACGTTTTGCTTCTTCCACATCGTGCCGAGGCCGCTTAAGGCGATACTCACTTCCTACGAAGTGCAGCTCCAACTTGCCGGTGTAATCCGTAATGGGTGAGAAGCTCTCCAGCTCCTCGATAAGGCCCTTATCCAGAAACCACTTAAAACTTGCCCGCTGCACCTCCACCAAATCGGGCAGATAGGTGACGGTCTTGGCGACTTGAATCGCGCTGCTGCTCATGCGGAGACCTGCAGTTGAAAAGTGGGAACAAAGGCCTGAAGGATCGTCAGATACTCAAAATCAAAATCTCGTCGCCACAAGAAGATGCAGTCATCCCGATCAAGGAATGACTGCCGTACTCCATGGCTTTAGAGGTTTTTGGTCTGAACAGATGACGTCGTCAATGAACCGGAAGGAAATGGACGCTTCTGGGGCCGAAAACACAGAGTCTGCATTTTGGCCAGGCCGATTGAACATCTTACACTTTCATGCCTACCTCAATGGAGCCTTTGTCAGGGAAGCGCGAACAAGCTTCTGGCATTGGCGGTGCTGGCATCAGCCACTTCCATCACGGTCTGCCCCCTCAGCTCGGCCACGCGTTCGGCAACTGATGCCACAAAAGCAGGTTCATTTCTCTTGCCGCGCCTGGGGACTGGGGCAAGAAATGGGCAATCGGTCTCAACAAGAAATCGATCTTGCGGTACGTCTTTGGCGCAGATATGCGTATCAACGGCTTTCGGGAAGGTCACCGTTCCACTGAAACTGATGTAGAAACCAAATTCGAGAAAAGCGGCCATTTCCGAAGGAGTCCCGCCCCAGCAATGCATCACGCCCCGTGGGCACGTTCCCCTGAGTTGTCTCTCACGGAGTTCAGCCAGCATCGGTTCAGCAGCATCACGGCAGTGAACAATCACAGGCAGATCCAGCTCCACAGCGAGATCCAGTTGAGGCTTCAGCACAGACAGCTGCTGATCCAGGTTTTTATCTCGAAACAGATCGAGACCAAGCTCACCAATGGCCACGACACGGGAATCGTCTTTGGCTGCGGCGCGTAAGACATCAACGGTATCGGTAGCCCAATGCTCCGTATCAAGCGGATGAACTCCGACGGAGTAACGCATTTCAGGGAAACGGTCGGCCAAAGCTCGAATCGCCGGAATCTCCGAAGGCTCAACGCAGGCGTGTAGCAATGATGTGACACCAGCTTCTCGCCATCGAGAAGCAACCTCATCAAGATCGTCCTCAAACGTACGGAAGACGATGTGACAGTGGCTGTCGATCAGGGTTGGAATGGACATCAGATCAGGACCTGAAACGCGCCTTCAGGCCCCATTGTGCCGGGGAGAGATCAGCTAACGCTGGGCTCGATAGCGCTCTTCACAGCAGTACTCAAACGAGACTTTTGATGCGCTCCGGTGTTGCGGTGCATCACTCCGCGCTTAACCGCTTTATCGATTTTACTAAAAGCAGCGTTCAGGCTGGCTGTCAGCGTGGTTTTAGCCTCTTCACCTGGGGCCTCGCTGTAGGCACTGCATGCGGTGAAACAGCGCTTCATGAGGGTACGCAGCGCTGATTTATACGCTTTGTTCTGTAAGCGATTGCGCTCGCCGATCTCGACGCGCTTCTTCGATGACTTGTTATTGGCCACAGAGCCGGATTTCAGTTCAACAATCTGTGACCATAACCCACCGCGCCTCCAATCATCGAGCACATGGTTCATGGGCCACTTAGTTTGATCAAGAACAACGAACAGGTGATGACAGTGCTGAGCAATGAGCATCCGCCTGCCGGTCTCATGCGCTGCATCAGCACCGCTAAGCAAGCCGAACAAGAACTTGATCGGATTGCAACCAGAACCACCGGAGCAACCCAGCGAGAAGCGGAGCAACGGGTTCAAGAGATTTTGGAGCAGGTCAGGAGGGATGGGGATCAAGCGCTCATCTTCCTCACAGAGCAATTTGACGGCTTCCGTCCAGAACCTCTGCGCATCGATCCAGGCCTGCTGGAACAAGCCTGGATCGACACGCCTGCCAACCTTCGCGACGCCTTGGATCTCGCGCACCGACGAATCCAAGATTTTCATCAGCGACAACGTCCCTCTGACCTCAGTGTCTCCGGGATTCACGGGGAACAGCTCGGGCGGCGATGGCGCCCGGTTGAGGCAGCCGGTCTCTACATCCCCGGGGGCAGAGCTGCATACCCCAGCACAGTTTTGATGAATGCTGTGCCTGCAAAAGCTGCGGGCGTGAAGCGAATTGCGATGGTCACCCCTGCTGGGGCGAACGGATTGATTAACACCACTGTTCTTGCAGCAGCTCACATTGCTGGGATCCGCGAGGTGTATCGAGTGGGCGGTGCACAAGCAATCGCAGCGCTTGCTTATGGAACAGAAACCATCCAAAAGGTTGATGTCATCAGTGGTCCAGGAAATCTTTTTGTGACCTTGGCCAAAAAATCGGTCTATGGGCAGGTGGGAATTGATTCTCTGGCAGGCCCAAGTGAAGTCCTGGTGATCGCCGACCAAACAGCCAAGCCAGAGCAGGTGGCGGCTGACCTCCTAGCTCAGGCAGAACATGACCCACTTGCTGCAGCCATCTTGCTCACCACGGAAGAGGAGCTCTCTCGATCTGTTCCCGTAGAGATTGAACGTCAACTTGCGTCCCATCCACGCGAAAACATTTGCAGGCAATCTTTAAATCAATGGGGGCTGATTGTGACTTGCAACAGCCTTGAGCAGTGCGCAAGCCTCAGCGATCGCTTCGCTCCTGAGCATTTAGAACTCCTTGTGGAGCGACCAAGAATGATGGCTGACCGCATTAACCACGCAGGTGCCATTTTTATTGGCCCATGGAGCCCGGAAGCAGTCGGAGATTATTTAGCCGGTCCCAATCACACACTTCCCACCTGTGGCGCTGCTCGATTTAGTGGTGCGCTCAGTGTTGAGACGTTCATGAGTCATACCTCGCTCATCGAGTTCAACAAGGAAGCCCTTGATGCAACCGGCGTGGCTGTGGAGACCTTGGCGATGAGCGAAGGTCTCCACAGCCACGCCAATTCGGTAAGGGTCCGTCTTCAGTGAGGGGCGTTATCCCACACGTTCCAAGCTGCGCACTCCAGCAACACCATCGTTGATTTCACCAACGAGAACTTCGTCAGCAAGGTTGACGAAGAGGCCGTTCTCCAAAACACCTGGAAGATTGTTGATGTCACGCTCAAGGGCAATCGGATCAGAGATTCCAGCCTCAA
The DNA here is from genome assembly GCF_014279835.1 of Synechococcus sp. MVIR-18-1. Classification (NCBI taxonomy): domain Bacteria; kingdom Bacillati; phylum Cyanobacteriota; class Cyanophyceae; order Synechococcales; family Synechococcaceae; genus Synechococcus; species Synechococcus sp. MVIR-18-1. Next base: position 1,985,608 of record NZ_CP047942.1, read on the forward strand.
ATCGCACATCCAGAACAAGATTGCCCTGGTCGGTCACCACAGGCCCTGCTTTACGGGTTGCCATGCGGAGTTCTGCAACTCCTCCCATTGATTTCAAACGGGATTGAACTTGCACCCATGCGCCAGGAAGCACTTCAACCGGTAATAAAAAGTCGAGGTTTAGACGCTGAACAAGCTTTGTCGAATCAACCACAACGATGAAGCGTTCTGCTCGGTCAGCAACAAGCTTTTCTTGCACATGGCAGGCACCACCACCTTTAATTAACTGAAAGGAAGGATCCACTTCATCAGCACCGTCGATCGCCAAATCGATGCGATCAATGGCGTTCAAAGCACGCAAGGGAATCCCCAACTCAGCGGCAAGAACTTCTCCTTGAAACGAGGTGGTCACCCCGACAATGTCGTGAAGCTGACCTGCTGCCAGTCGTGCCCCGAGGCCTTGAATCATCAAAGCTGCAGTGGACCCCGAGCCAAGGCCAACGACCATGCCGTCACGAATCTGGGCAACAGCCGCCTCCGCGACGGCTTCCTTCATTTGAGTTTGGAGATCCGACATCGATCAACTGCTGAGGGCGAGACCGTAGCAAGAGCTCTCAGCTCATTCCTGGCAAAGGAGCCGGTTTCACCGACAGCTGCAGATCTCCCCCGCTGCGAAGAATCTGCAACAGCAACGGCTGGTCGATTTCAGCTTGGTCGACCTGTTTCAACAAATCCTGAGGATCTCGAATGGTGTCGTCGCCAGCTTGAATAATGAGATCACCGCGCCGTAATCCTGCACGTTGAGCAGGGCTATCGGGCAGAACCGATTGAACCAACGCACCGGAGCGTTCCGGCAATTCAACGAGAGCGTTGGGGTCACGATTGTGTTCTCGCGCAATTCGAGCCGTAAGAGGAACAAGTTGAACTCCCAAGTAGGGATGTACAACCTCACCATCCTTTTGGAGTTGATCAGCAACTCGGGAAGCCAAATTGATCGGGATCGCGAAGCCCAATCCGGCGCCTGGACCAGAGCGGACCAGCGTGTTGATCCCAATCACTTCACCGGAAGCATTCACAAGCGGCCCGCCTGAATTACCAGGATTAATGGCGGCATCGGTCTGGATCAGATCCAGCCGCTTGTCGGAAAAGCCAAGGCTGCTGATATTGCGATGAAGACTGCTGACAATCCCCAACGTGACCGTTCGCTCCAAGCCGTAGGGAGTACCTAACGCAATCGCCCAATCACCCACCTCCAAGGCCTCGGAGTCACCCAACGTTGCAGGTGAGGGCAGGGCTCGTCCGGACAATTTGACCAGCGCGAGATCGGTGACCGGATCTTGTCCAATCACTTCCCCATCTCTCTGTTCCCCATCAGACAACGTCACATTCACAGTGGTGACTTGATCAACAACGTGGGCATTCGTCAAAACCAGACCACGCCCATCGATCACAACCCCTGACCCCTGACCCCTCTGTCGCTCAGGGCCGATCCCATAGCCCGGTTCTCCCAGGAGATCACGAAGGAGGGGATCGATCAAATTCGGATCAAACGGCTGCCGCTCGATCAAGCGCTCGGTGTCAATCCGTACAACCGACGGCGCCACCTCGCGGACGGCGTTGGCAACAAAGCTGTGGCCACCGGCTGTAAACGACAGATCAGCAGCGTGAACAGGAAGGCTTCCAAAGCAAGACATGACCAATAGGGCTGTCAGGCAACAACAGCGAATGATTTGCAAAACCTTCATGCCGGCGGCCAAGGGTCGTGAATACTTAAGAATCGTCACGCTAGTGGCCCCACTCTTGTGAACGGCGCACGCTCACCATGCAACTCACTTGAAGAGGAAGCACGGCATTAGTTTGTTCAACTCTTTCTTCACTGCAGAGCTATGACCGTGTCGTCAAAAGCACAACTTCGATGCGAGCTCTGTCAGATCGAGATCAATGAAAACGCTGATCAAGGCGACGAGGTTTTGTTCAGTCGTGGTGCCACCGGGAGTCGCAGCAAACTTTGGGCTCGCGTGTGTCAGTACCTAAAAACAGGTGAGCAGAAGGCTGCTTGCATCAATCAAGACGCATCCCAACGCGGCACCGAGAAGCCTGGTGATCGCTACGAAGACGTCGCCCCTGTTGAAGTCGGAGGCACTCAGGCCGAAAACTGATCCCGATCGTGCATGATCCAATCCTGGACTGGTACAGGTCCCAAATTCGTGTTTATGACTACCGTTAGGTACGACATCAACGATCAATCATGCGCTTGCTTAAAGCGGCCGCTACTGGCCTGATCGCCCTCACTTCGGTGGGCCTTGTGGCTTGCCAAAAGTCAGCTCCTACAAACGAGAGTGGAGCGTCAGGTCAGACGGGCAACGTGTTTGAGACAGGAAAGCTCAGAGCAGTCGTCGTTGACGATGTGCTTCCCATGGTTGATGAAAAAGATGGCAAGTACGAAGGTCTTTCTTTCGTGGTGCTTAATGCCATCCGCGATCAGCTGAAATCAGCGACCGAAAACAAGTCCGACGACATCGTGATCGAGCCTGTTTCGATCAAGTCTGCCCAGGATGGACTGAACAAAATTCGTTCCGGAGAAGCTGATATCGCCTGTGGCGTTGCCTTTACTTGGGAGAGACAAAGAACACTGACTTACAGCTTGCCCTTTGCAACAAGTGGTGTACGTCTACTGGCACCCAAGGGGAATGATGGAACACCAGAGAGTCTCAAGGGAAAAACAATTGGCGTCGTAAAAGACACGGCTGCAGCAGCAGTGTTAGCCAAATCGGTAGATGAAGCCCAATTTCAATTCTTCTCGACTCCCACAGAAGCTCTCGCAGGCCTGAAAGAGGGAACCGTTGAATTCCTTGGTGGGGACACTCTCTGGCTGAAAGCAAGTCGAGCAGCCACAGCTCCGGATGCTGATCTCGTCCCCACATTCCCTTATGCACGATCCAGCGTGGGCTGTGTTGTTGCAGACACCACCCCTCACCTTCTGAATTACAGCAACTTGGCCATCGGTCGGATGCTGACCGCCTACGTGGACGACAACAAGGACGTACGCACAGCCGTCAACAAGTGGATTGGTCCCGATAGTCAAGTTGGACTCAGCGAAAACATGATTGGCGATTTCTTCACCATCGTGCTCGCAACGACAGCTGAATTATCAAAAGGCTCCTGAGCTTTATTCCTCAAAACCATTCAAATTTCACTTCTTCCATGAAAAAAACAACTCTGCTGAGCATCGCTGCAATCCTCGCCTCAAGCACTGTCTTGACCGACGCATCACACTCAGCTGTCCTCAGCGAGCCCGATCTAGGAAATGCTCTAGAGCAGCGCATTGAGAAGCTCTCGAGTGACGCTTGGGAGCGATTAGGGGCCAGTGATCACAACGAGGGCCAAACCATTGCCAGAGCTTGGGGCAACGGCAACGGCCGCGCCTTCGGCAACGGTGGTGGCCGTGGACGCGCCTTTGGCAATGGCGGCGGCCGCGGCTTCGCCAATGGCTATCGCGCAGGTTTCGCCAATTGGTGAATCATTCTGATTACGGACCTATCGGCCTCTTGGTGATTCAGGCCACATCACTCTGCAATCTTGATTGCAGTTACTGCTACCTGCCTGATCGCCAAAAACGAAGGATCTTTGATCTCAACCAATTACCTGTGTTGCTGAACAGGGTGTACGAGAGCCCCTTCTGGGGCCCTCATCTTTCAATCCTTTGGCATGCAGGTGAACCGCTCACATTGCCCTGCAGTTTTTACGACGAGGCCAGTGCCATCGTGCGTGAACAAACAGCTGAGCTGCAGGAGCAAGGGGTTCAGATTGAGCAGCATGTGCAAACCAATGCGACGTTGATTAACGACGCCTGGTGTGAATGCTTTAAGCGCAATCAAATTGTGGTTGGAGTCAGCGTTGATGGACCAGAAGAGATCCATGATTCCCATCGCCGTTTTCGCAATGGCAGTGGCTCTCATGCTCTAACAATGCGTGGCATTCGAAAACTTCAAGATCACGCGATTCCCATCCATGCGATCGCCGTACTCACGAGTGCGGCCATGGAAGATCCAGAGAGGATGTATTCCTTTTTCCGTGACAATGGGATTCATGATCTCGGCTTCAATGTGGAAGAGCAGGAGGGCGTTAACGCAAGCTCATCCATGCAGGGACTGAGCAGAGAAAAGCAATATCACAACTTCTTAAAGTGCTTTTGGCAGTGCAATCAAAGAGACGGATTTCCAATTCGCCTGCGTGAATTTGATCAAATCACTGAAATGATGGCTGGCGGGCAAAGACTGCTTCAAAACGAAATGAATCGCCCATACTCGATCTTGAGTGTGGACTCAGCTGGCAATTTTTCCACGTTTGACCCTGAATTGCTCTCCGTTGAAACGAAGAAGTATGGATTATTTAATTTAGGAAATATTCGTGATCAATCTCTTATCGGTGCTGCTGAGACTGAGACGTTTCGCCGATTGCTTCAAGACATGACAATTGGCACATCGCTTTGCCGTGATCAATGCGACTACTACGGATTTTGCGGAGGCGGTACTGGAAGCAACAAATACTGGGAGCATGGAACTTTGGCTTCCAGTGAAACTTGTGCCTGCCGCTTTTCAACCCAAATTCCCGTCAACGTTCTTCTCGAACAAATTGAAGACAAGGGCGTAAAAACGCCCTAACAATTTCAACAACAAACATGCCTTCACTTGCGCTTAAAGATTTTCGATTGGCCACCACTTTTGGGGTGGTTGCTGCTTGCTCGTCGCTGATTTTTGCTCACGCGCCCTCTGCTCAAGCGGGTTGCACCTTTTTGATGCCAATCGGCGGAAATGGCGACGGTCCTAAGCCCTACATCGTCAAAAAGAGAGTTCAACGCAACAAGGCATTGATAGGCCGTACGAACTGGAATACCGACTTTGTCGTGAACCAACCTTTTGCCTCTTACAAACTCTTCTTCACGGCAGACTCAACAGATAGCAACCCAGGGTCCTATCCAATCGAAGCCTTTCTGAAATTTTCAGACGGCAGCAATTTAAGAGTTGTCAACGAATTCATGAAGCCACCTACGGGAACTGGAGCTCAGTTCGGTCCATTCCAGACTCCTCAAGGGAAAGCTGTCAGCCAAGTGAACTTCAAAATTGGTGCTGGCAACGATCCTGGAGCAACGGGATTCAGCTACCGCATTTCGGTACAAGGTTGCGACTGAACCGCGAAAGGCCAATCAACTATATTTTTGATTGGCCTGGTGAGTTCCTCTCTCCGGGAGGGTGATCGCTGTATCAACCATCGGGCCGGTGCCCGACAACCTTCCGATTGTTCTTGCCCCATCCCTTACTCCCTGATCTAAAGGAATTGGCGTCTGCCACAGCCCTAGACCATGGGTTTGAGCTGGCTGATTTGCAGGCCCTAGCCCACATGCAACCGATGACGGTGCAGATCCAAATTCGCCGTCCCAGCGGAGACGATGTGACGTTGGATGATTGCGCTGGTTTCAGTGCACCGATGGGACAAGCCCTGGAGAATTCTGCTCTTCTCACCGAGGCTTATGTCCTCGAAATCAGCAGCCCAGGGATCGGAGAGCATCTTCAATCGGATCGCGATTTCCAGACTTTTCGTCGCTATCCGGTCGACGTGATTCAACGTGACACTGAAGGGACGCAACAAAGGCATTCCGGGACCCTTTTAGAGCGAACGGAAGATCACATCAAGATCAGTATTCACGGGCGAATTAAACAGATCTCTCGAGACTCTGTGATTTCTGTTGAGCTCACCAGTCCCACAGGCTGACCCCTTTAAGCCTCTTTTCAACCTCACTCACTTCCCAGACTTTCACTCACGTCCTCGATGGCTCTCGTCCTTCTCCCCGGCCTCAGCAACCTGATCGATGACATCAGCGAGGAAAAGAAACTCGCCCCTCAGGTCGTTGAAGCTGCCCTCCGGGAAGCGCTCTTAAAAGGCTACGAGCGCTATCGGCGCACTCTTTACTTAGGAATCAGTGAAGATCCGTTTGACGAGGAATACTTCAGCAATTTTGATGTTGCCCTCGATCTTGACGAAGAGGGCTATCGGGTCCTCGCCAGCAAAATCATTGTTGACGACGTTGAAAGTGAGGACCACCAGATTGCATTAGCCGAGGTAATGCAGGTGGCTGAAGACGCCCAAGCTGGCGACACTGTGGTCCTCGACGTCACTCCCGAGAAAGAGGATTTCGGTCGCATGGCAGCTGCCACGACCAAACAGGTCCTAGCTCAAAAGCTGCGTGATCAGCAGCGAAGGATGATCCAGGAGGAATTCGCTGATCTTGAGGACCCAGTCCTGACCGCGCGCGTGATTCGATTCGAGCGTCAGTCGATCATCATGGCCGTGAGTTCAGGTCTCGGACGTCCCGAGGTGGAAGCTGAATTACCCAGGCGCGATCAGCTCCCTAACGACAACTACCGCGCCAACGCGACCTTCAAAGTCTTCCTTAAAGAGGTGAGCGAGGTGCCTCGTCGTGGGCCTCAACTCTTTGTGAGTCGAGCCAATGCAGGGCTAGTGGTGTATCTGTTTGAAAACGAAGTTCCTGAAATTCAGGAGGGCTCCGTTCGCATCGTTGCCGTCGCTCGTGAAGCCAATCCTCCATCCAGATCAGTAGGACCACGCACCAAGGTTGCCGTCGACAGCATCGAGAGAGAGGTTGATCCTGTTGGAGCCTGCATCGGAGCTCGGGGCTCACGCATTCAACAAGTTGTTAATGAACTCCGTGGCGAAAAAATTGATGTCATCCGCTGGTCTCAAGATCCCGGCCAATACATTGCCAACTCGCTGAGTCCAGCTCGAGTCGAAGTGGTGCGTCTCGTTGATCCCGAGGGGCAACATGCCCATGTTTTAGTGCCACCCGATCAACTCAGTCTTGCGATCGGGCGAGAAGGACAAAACGTTCGTCTTGCTGCTCGATTAACGGGTTGGAAAATTGATATCAAGAATTCAACTGAATATGACCAAAGCTCAGAAGATGCTGTTGTTGCTGAGCTCATCTCCCAGAGAGAGGAAGAAGAAGCTCTTCAGCGCGAGGCGGAAGAGCGCATAGCCGTTGAACAGGCAGCCAGGGCCGAAGAAGATGCTCGACTTCGTGAGCTCTATCCCCTTCCCGAAGACGAGGAGGGATATACGGAAGATGGAGAGTATTACCAGGACGCTGAAGCTTCAGGAGAAGAGCCAGTAGCAGAAGCTGTTGAGGAGACAGTCGAAACAGCTGACACTGAAATACAGGCTGAAGATCAGTCCGAACAACAGGGCGATGCTTCCGATTCTGAGCTTGCACCCAGCGCAAGCGATGACGAGGAAGGAGCCCGGTGAACGTTTCGCGCCCCGTCCTCCGTCGCTGTGTCGCTTGCCGTGAGCTGCTCGACCGAAGCATGCTTTTGCGAGTGATTCGTGACCATCAGGAGGGGGTCCTCCTCGATCAGGGAATGGGCCGATCGGCCTACCTCTGTCCGACTGAGGCCTGTTTTGAAGAGGCTCGCCGCCGCAAAAAGCTTCAGAAATCCCTGCGTTGCCAGGTTTCTGACGACTTAATGACGGCGCTGCAAGGGCGGCTCACCGAATCTCGGGTTGCAGCCGCTGAGGCAAGATGAACACTGGCACCACGTGTGTGGAGCCCCGAGGCACACCGTGCCCGGACCGACCGGAGACCTGAATGACCAGCAGCGGCAAAGTCAGAATTTATGAGTTGTCCAAGGACCTTGGCTTGGAGAACAAAGATGTCCTGGATGCCGCCGAGAAGCTGTCCATCGCGGCAAGGAGCCATAGCAGCTCCATCAGCGATACAGAAGCCGGCAAAATCCGAAACCTTTTAAAGCAAGGTGGGAGTGCAGTTGCGTCTGCTCCTACCAAGCCAGCGCCTGGAAAAGCAATTCTCTCGGTCAAAAAGGCATCTAGTCCAGCAGCCCCTTCGATGCCCAGCAAACCTGTGGCTCCTGCGGCAGCAAAACCATCGCCCAAACCGTCTGCACCTTCACGACCAGGGGCACCCCTGCCCCAAATCGTGCAGCAGCCCGTGTCGCGTCAAGCAGCACCACAAAAGCCGGTGAGCAGACCAAGCGCCCCCGCAGGGGCAGCGCCAGCACCTTCTGCAGCAACACCTTCTGCAGCAACACCGTCTGCGCCCACACCACGGCCCAAGCCTGCGGCAGCGCCCTCAGCTCCAAAGCCTTCAGCTCCCGCTCCTACCGCTTCTGCTCCATCAGCTCCTGCAAGGCCCACCTCGGCCAAACCTGCACCTGTTCCTTCAAGGCCAACAGGCACCTCACCGGTGAAGCGTCCTGGCAGCGAAGCCAGCAGCCCCCGACCTACCGCTCCGCCATCGCGTCCGCAACCGAAAGCGCCAGTGAACCGAGGGGCGCCGCAGCGACCCGCACCCAAACCAGAACTCGTTGGCCGGCCACAGCCCAAGCGTGCTGCTCCTGGTGCCCCCGTCCGTCAGATCGGACAACGCCCAGGCGTGAGTCCACGGCCAAGCGGGCCTCCAGGCCAGCGCTCCAACATGCCGCAACGCCCTGCAGGAGCTCAACGTCCAGGGGCCCCAACACGTCCTGGAGATGCTCCCTCTAAGCCGGGGCAACCCCGCTCAGCCGCGAGTTCGCTGGAATTGGTCGGCAAACCCATCCGAAGAGATGGCAGTAACGACGGCGCCGGTGGCCGCGGCGACGGACAAGGTCGTCCCCCTGGTGCAGCAAGACCGGGAGCCCCCCGTCCTGGTGGCATGCCAGGGATGCGTAAGCCGGTAGCCCCCGGTGAGCTCATGCAGCTCCAAAAACCGAATAACCGACCGTCAGCGCCACCACCGAGACGTGTTGATGGCACACCTGTGGCCACGCGTAGCGGCGAGGCTGCCGCTGGAGGAGCCAAGGCCACAGCGCCTGTTTCACGTCCTACAGCCACGCCACCATCAGCACCAAGGCGTCCAGGCTTCAGGCCTGGCCCAGGAGCTGGTGGTCAGCGCAGGCCTGGACGGCCTGACTGGGATGACAGCGCAAAACTGGAAGCGCTTCGCAGTAAATCACCTCAAAAACAGCGTCAAAAGGTCCACATCATCGGCGAAAACGATGATGCCCTAACCGCTGAGACCGGAGGCTTCGCTGGTGAACGCCAGGCGATGGTGCTATCGGCCAGCTTGGCCCGTCCTTCCAAGCCAAGAACAAAGCACAAGCCAGCTCCGAAGCCAGTTGCTGCCATCAGGAAGCGGCGTAAGGAAACCGCACGTCAGCGTCAGCGTCGCCGCGCGATGGAACTTCGTGCCGCAAGGGAAGCCAAACAGGTACGGCCCGAGATGATCGTGGTCCCAGAGGACAACCTGACGGTGCAAGAGCTCGCTGACATGCTCAGCATCGAGAGCTCTGAAATCATCAAATCCCTGTTTTTCAAAGGTGTCATTGCCACGGTCACGCAGACCTTGGATATGCCCACCATTGAAGCTGTGGCTCAGGAATTCGGCGTACCTGTGCTTCAGGATGATGTCGAAGAGGCGGCCAAGAAGACCGTCGAGATGATCGAAGAGAAAGACCGCGCCCATCTCATTCGCCGTCCCCCCGTCGTCACCGTCATGGGTCACGTCGACCACGGCAAGACGAGCCTTCTCGATGCGATTCGCCAAGCCCGTGTCGCCGCTGGAGAAGCTGGAGGAATCACCCAACACATTGGTGCCTATCAAGTAGAGATTCAGCACAACGATGCCCCTCAGAGGCTCACCTTCCTGGACACCCCAGGGCACGAGGCGTTCACCGCCATGCGGGCTCGAGGCACCAAAGTCACCGACGTTGCAGTCTTGGTGGTTGCGGCTGACGATGGGGTCCGTCCTCAGACCCTTGAAGCGATCAGCCACGCACGGGCGGCAGAAGTGCCGGTTGTTGTGGCCATCAACAAGATCGACAAAGAGGGAGCCTCTCCCGATCGCGTCAAACAGGAACTCTCTGAACAGAACCTGCTGGCGGAAGATTGGGGAGGCGATGTGGTGATGGTTCCCGTCAGTGCCCTGCGCGGTGAAAACATCGACAAGTTGCTTGAAATGATCCTCCTCGTCACCGAGGTTGAGGATCTACAAGCCAACCCCGATCGACTCGCAAAAGGCACTGTGATCGAGGCCCATCTCGACAAGGCCAAAGGTCCTGTGGCCACATTGCTGGTTCAAAACGGCACGCTCCGTACTGGTGATGTGCTTGCCGCAGGCCCCGTTCTCGGCAAAGTGCGCGCCATGGTGGATGACGGCGGCGGCCGTTTGAAAGAAGCCGGTCCTTCCTGTGCTGTGGAAGCACTTGGTTTCAGCGAAGTGCCCACTGCAGGCGACGAGTTTGAGGTCTACCCCGACGAGAAGTCAGCACGCGCTGTCGTCGGCGATCGTGCCTCCGATGCCCGCGCGAGTCGCCTGGCCCAACAAATGGCGTCACGTCGCGTGTCACTCACGGCCATGTCTGGCCAGGCCAAAGAGGGCGAGCTCAAAGAGCTCAATCTCATTCTTAAGGCCGACGTTCAAGGCAGTGTGGAAGCGATCCTTGGCTCGCTTGAACAGCTACCGAAAGACGAAGTACAGGTCCGTGTCCTGCTGTCCGCACCTGGCGAAGTCACGGAAACGGACGTCGATTTAGCGGCAGCCTCTGGCGCTGTGATCGTGGGCTTCAACACCTCGATGGCCTCAGGCGCAAAACGAGCGGCAGACGCCAATAGCGTTGACGTTCGCGACTACGACGTCATCTACAAGCTGCTGGAGGACATCCAGTTGGCCATGGAAGGCCTCCTGGAACCAGAACTTGTGGAAGAGTCCCTTGGAGAAGCAGAGGTTCGAGCCGTTTTCACAATCGGCAAGAGCGCTGTGGCTGGTTGTTATGTCACAACTGGAAAACTTCAACGCAACTGCAAGGTGCGCGTGCGTCGCGGCAAAGAAATCGTCTTCGCTGGAGATCTCGATTCCCTACGCCGCAACAAAGACGACGTTAAGGATGTAGCCACAGGGTTCGAATGCGGTATTGGCTGTGATCGCTTCGCCAATTGGAAGGACGGCGACATTGTTGAGGGCTACAAGCTCGTGACCCAGCGCCGCAAGCTCGCCACCTAATGTCGCCTCGCAACGAGCCGCTTCTATGGCTCCAGTTGGTGGCGATTGGAGCCATCCCACTGGAGCTACAGCTGCTTCGGTTGATCTTGGCTGGCTCGGATCTCGGTCCGGTGCCCTCTGTGGAACGCTTTCTCTGCTGGGGGATCGCCGTTGTTGCTCCTGCCGTTTTGCTCTGGAAACGCCCTGTTGATTGGGGCTCCCTTCTCCTCGTGCGTCAACCCTTAAAAGGGCGGACAACCTGGCAACGAAAAATCAGTCACTGCCAAGACAACCTACTTTTAAAAATGAGTGGAGCGGCGGGGGCACTTCTTCTGCTCGTCCTGTTCTGGTGGATCGATCGATCCTCTCTGTTGATTGCTGATCTTTCTCCTTTAAGAAGTGGGCATCGCCTTCAAAGCCTGCTGATCGCAACACCACTGCTGGCCATCATTTTTTGGCAATGGAATCAGCTGGTTCAGTCCATCTGGCTTCTCACTCGTCCTTCGATGGCCATTGAAGGGGCTGTAGCGATGAGTGACCGCCAGCTAGAAGACTCAAGGCTTTCACTCGGATTGGGACTTCTACGCCTGGAGTCGTTGGATTGGGACGCGGCAGACGTCAACACATCAACAGTTGATGAACCGAAGGAACCTCAAAAGACCATCGAGACGCCTCCACCTCCTGAGCCATCCATCGAGCAGGACGAGGAGGATCTCTCAGACTCTGACTCCAACGCTTTGAACGACCCAAACGCAGAAGGACTGAATCTCCCTAAGGCGCCAGATTCAAGTCTCTCGAGTTCGATCGAACCAGAGCAAGCTGCCGAAGAGAGCAACAGCGCTGATCTGGATGACCAGATCACTGAGAACAACATCATTTCCAGCAGTGACTCTGAAGGTCATAACGAACAGACCAAGACCTCCGGAAGCGAAGAGAGCGAGCCAGAGCAAGCGCCTTAGCGACCGCCAAGGCGTGCGCGCTTCCTGTAAGAGCCTCGCCTTCAGTTCTGGATCCAACTGTCTTTGAGAGTCGCGGTCGCTCAAACCCTGTGCTGCGCAATGCCAAATGTTAAGTTCCTAAAGCTGCCGATGTAGCTCAGCTGGTAGAGCAACGCTTTCGTAAAGCGTGGGTCGCCTGTTCAAGTCAGGTCATCGGCTTCAAACACCAACCCAGTTGCAGCATGACATTTGCGCTGTAGCTGTTTTTTATGCTCCTGCACTTTCAAGCCATAAAGGCATCTTCACTTTGCGATCAATTCTGCTTTAGCAAAATATCCAGGGCTAAATACTTTCAACATCGAATCAACGACGGGTAACCGGTAAAAGCAATCGGTACCACACAACTAATAAAGCCCTTGAGCGAGCTCAAGTTGTACCGATGCTTTTTATCTCAGTTGAAACGTATCCGCATGATCCAACTGATCACCACTAGAGATGACGACGAACCCAAGCCAATAGAAGGGGTGCATCAACCCTTGAAATTCCACAGTGAATCCCAGGTCATAAGGGAGCAATCTGCAGATTGAGTCCGGAAGGGCAATGCGCCGAACGATCTAAAGATCAGCAGCAATCGCAACTGTTGCAGCACTCCTCGGAACCGGCGTGTCCGTCAGCGCAAGGCTGTGAGCAATACACCTTGCCATCTTTCTCGACAGCGGATTCAACAGACACTGCGCAGGTGCAGGGAGCACAGGCACAAATTTGATTACTGGTTGCCATGCCTTGAGTGGACGTCTCCCACTTTCATAAAACGGAAATGCGTCCAAGTCCATCACCCATCTGGGGGAAAGCACACTCCTTCAAACTGAAACCATCTAAACCAGAGTTCATGGCCAGCATCGAACCCAGCAAGCTCGATCGCATGAAACGCAGCTTTGGGAACGATGCCGCACTCGATGAAGTGTTCATCGTGCTGAGTATCGGTGCAGGGCTCATCGCAACTCTGGGGTTACTCGCCAACAGCCCCGCCGTCGTGATCGGGGCGATGGTCGTGGCTCCATGGATCATGCCGCTAAGAGCCGCCGCTTTTGCCGTGCTTTTTGGTGACATCCCCCTGCTCACCCGTTCCTTGCGGACATTATTCGTGGGCGTATGCGCTACCACTTTCCTATCCATTGTGTTGGGAAAGCTGGCAGGGTTGCCTCAATTCGGCTCGGAAGTCGCAGCGCGGACATCGCCAAACCTTCTTGATTTAGGGATCGCTCTTGTGGCCGGCGGACTGGCCACTTACGCCAAGCTTCGCAGTGATGCCGTGAGCTCACTGGCAGGAACTGCCATTGCCGTTGCTCTTGTACCACCGGTCTGCGTGATGGGCCTTCTCCTGTCCCATGCGTATTGGGAAGACGCTTTGGGAGCCGGCCTCCTGTTTGCCACCAACCTTCTTGGCATTTTGACCGGGGGATTGGTCCTCATGGCCTGCAGGGACTCCTACTTTCGCCAGGAACTCAAGCGAAGCCATTTAGGAGCCGCAAGCTTTGCGCTCACCGGTTTATTGCTGATTCCCCTAGGGACTAGTTTTATCAATCTTCTTAGCCAGGCAAGACAAGAGAGCACACGCGATTCAGTGGAAAAAACCATTGAACAATTTCTAACGCAGCAAACCTTGACTTTTGGAGACAAAGAGAAAGTTGACGTCGAGAGAGTTGATATTGACTGGGAGCAAAATCCACCGGTCGTCCAAGTGATGGTGCGTGTTGCAGATCCAGAACGTCCAACCTTCAAACAAGTTTCCGCCGTTCAAGAAGAAATCAATAAAAGACAAGGGCTTCGATTTCGACTTGTCGTTCAACGGACAGCTATTGACATTGTCGGTCCCAAAGAAAAGCCCAACACTCAAACTCCAATCTCCAAAAAACTCATCGATTCAAACACCCAACCATTTAATGAAACAGAACCCATTGATGGCGCTAGAACCTTCAAGGAAGTACCAAAAATTGACAACATGCCCTTCCTTGACAACATGCAACCGTTGATGAATGACAACAAAAACAGCCCCAACTCAACATCTGAGCTTGAAGAGATCAAGGCAGAAGAAGAGTTGTCTCTTGACATTCAACCTACAGGCAAAACCTTAGACTAATTTCTATTGGATGAATTCATAAAACCCTTTTGAGATTGAAGGCGAGCAGCTGCTAGAAATTTTTCAACAGATTTAAACTGAGCAGGCAGCTCTCGACCATTTTCTACATCGCGATAGAGATCAGCCACACTCCATGCCGCACTGCGCTGATCCTCCTGAAACCTAGGGATCAGATGCAAGTGCAGATGTCGAGCGCCCTCCCCAAAGGCAATCAAATACACCCGGTCGCAACCACTCACCTTTTGAACGAACTTGGACGCTTGCTGAACAACTGTTCCCCATTCAGCCGCTTCATCGCCCAAAAAATCGACTGCGCCAGCGAGATGGCGACGAGCATCGAGCAAACACCAACCAAGCAATGGAGAAGGATGCGGATGGTGACGCAACAACCAATGCCGACTGCGCCAAATTTCGAGTTCGCGCAGATGTTCTATATCGGAATGAATCTCACAAATCCCACAGTGTTCTGAACGCTCAATCAAATCAACAGAAATAGGCGTGTCTGGATTGATTGCCATCGGTTAATGATTGTGGTCGCTCCATGATCCTGATCGAAGGCTAGTCATCATGGTTGGGATCAAAGCCTCACCAAGGCACAAAAAAGCCCCCTCTGTGAGGAGGGGGCTTTCTAGTTCAGTTGATCTGAACTTTGAAGGGGTTCCAGATCAACCGATTGCAGGTGCTTGAAGTGCCACAGGTGTGGACTCAGCAGCTGCCAGGTCGAGGGGGAAGTTATGAGCGTTGCGCTCGTGCATCACTTCCATACCAAGTCCAGCTCTGTTAAGAACGTCGGCCCAGGTGTTCAGGACGCGGCCCTGACCATCAAGGATTGACTGGTTGAAGTTGAAGCCGTTCAAGTTGAAGGCCATGGTTGACACGCCAAGGGCGGTGAACCAGATGCCGACCACAGGCCAGGCTGCAAGGAAGAAGTGAAGGCTACGGCTGTTGTTGAACGAGGCGTATTGGAAGATCAGGCGACCGAAGTAGCCGTGAGCAGCCACGATGTTGTACGTCTCTTCTTCTTGGCCGAACTTATAGCCGTAGTTCTGGGACTCGGTCTCGGTTGTTTCACGAACCAAGGATGAGGTCACCAATGAACCGTGCATGGCGGAGAACAGTGAACCACCGAAGACACCAGCCACTCCAAGCATGTGGAAGGGGTGCATCAGGATGTTGTGCTCAGCCTGGAAGACCAACATGTAGTTGAAGGTTCCAGAGATGCCCAAAGGCATGGCGTCAGAGAAAGAACCCTGACCGAAGGGGTAGACCAGGAACACTGCAGATGCAGCAGCAACAGGTGCGCTGTATGCAACACAGATCCAAGGGCGCATGCCCAAGCGGTAGGAAAGTTCCCACTCACGTCCCATATAGGCGTAGATGCCGATCAGGAAGTGGAAGACAACCAGTTGGAAAGGACCGCCGTTGTAGAGCCACTCGTCGAGTGAGGCAGCTTCCCAGATTGGGTAGAAGTGCAAGCCAATGGCGTTGCTGGAAGGAACAACAGCACCAGAGATGATGTTGTTGCCATACATCAGTGAACCTGCAACAGGCTCGCGGATGCCGTCGATATCAACCGGAGGAGCGGCGATAAAAGCAACGATGAAGCAAGTGGTAGCGGCAAGCAGTGTGGGGATCATCAACACACCGAACCAACCGACATAAAGACGGTTGTTGGTGGAGGTGACCCACTCACAGAACTGCTGCCAGCCGTTAGCGCCGGAGCGCTGCTGGATGGTGGTAGTCATGAATACGGAAAAGAAGGTCTCGCAAGGAGACGGTTACGGAAGGGCAGGACGCCCTGCCGAATGCATTGTAAAGCAAGTTTGCGGTTTGTAACCACTTATTCATGCGGTAATCCTTAAGCCCGCTGCCGGGCGTTGCAGCAGATGCAGTTGTTAGCGTCCGCACATGAGCAATGCCAGAAGAGCAGCTTCAGAAAGGCTTAAGATTTGAACGGACTCCCTTAGGACAGTCGCGTGGTTTTGATTCGATGGCACCAGGCTGGTCGGCGCACGGAGGAAACCGTTCCTGTCGCCATGGCCCGACATAGAAGGAATGAGCTTGAAGCTCAAGGAGCGGTTGTGTACTGGAGCGAACGACTAGGCAACGCCTTTTAGCCATCCAAACCGGTTTCATCGCAACAGGAACAATGACCATCAGCTCCAAGGCATCCCGCTTTCAAAGAGGGGTCATCACTGTTGCGATAGCCAGTTCTGCGGCAATGGCTCTCAGCGCCTGCGGGTCAAAAACAATGCCCGTCAACAAAACACAGAGCGAAACGATCAATCGCTTGGAACAACGCATCGAGCAGCTCGAACGCCAAGTCGGAGAACAGCTCCCAACGCCTTCAGACACCAGCAGCAAGGTTCCTACCGGACCTGTTAGTTCCATCACGATGAGGACAGGAACTTCTGATGACAGGTTGAGGATCTACTGGGCTGACGGCACGCGCAGTGACCTCCCCTGCACCAAAGAACAAAACACTTGGGCCTGTGGGTAGAGCTATCCCTGGAAATCCAGTCACAACTACCAATACATGCAACGCTCTTTGACCGTTGAAGAAGTGATGCATCGCGTCAAAATTACGCCATGAATCAGTTCAAAACGGTGTTGGCGCTCATCAGCAGCATTGGGCTATTGGCTCCAAATGCTGCAACAGCACAGGGTTCCAGACCAATACCATTGGCGCAACCAAAGGCAGCCAATCTCGCGCGCATGCGCGCAGAGTCGCTGAATGGGGGGTTAGGTCAATACAGAGCAGCAAGCTGCATGTACGAAACCGGAGCTGGATCCTGTCTCGAGTCCGTGAGCGAAAGCGGCTTCCTGTTTCGGTTTCGAGGTGGAGCGCCAGGTTGGCAACAGCAAACCCCACCCGAACCAACCATCGAGACGTCAGTGCTTGTCTCCAGGGATGGCGACCGAATCCTGGAGGTTTCTTACAACGGAACGATCCGTTAAGTGCAAGATCCAGTTGACAGATCAGACCGCCGTGATTCCGATGTGATGGCACTACCTGGTTCTGCATGAATCTCCGTACCCTTTCGGCCATGGCCGTGATCACTGGTGCAAGCGTGATAGGCGCAACACCAGCCCTCGCTCAAGGCACCATCCCGGCGTCGCAAGTGAGAGCGATCAACTTGGCTCGCAACACTGCTGTTGCCGAAAATGGTGGCCTTACGGCTTATCGCCCTCAGCCATGCATGTTTCAGACCAGTGCTGGAGGCGGGGATTGCCTTGTCAATCAGGACGCCAACGGATACACCTTTCAATTTCTTGGTGGAGCCCCAGGCTGGCCTGAAGATGGCAGCTCACCCACCACTGAGACAGAGATCCAGATTGCTCCAGATGGGCGAACTGTGAATGAGGTCCTCTACAACGGATCACCCCGCTGATAGCTGCGCTTGAAGTGCCTCTGTCCATTCAAAAGACAGGGGCCAGCTCTCTCTAAGCGTGAGACTTAACGCAATGGCCTTCTCTGCATAAGCCGCTTCGTTGATAAAAAGGGGGACATGTCCATCGGCCCCCTCATAGGCAACGCAGCTGCCATCAGCCTTTTGAAAGAGCGGATCGCCGTGACGCATGGGCTGCCAGTCCGAACCCTGACGCTGAGGGTGAACGAAGGCGTCGGGTGAACACGATGAAGAACGCGGTAGGTCAAGACTCCCCAGATGGCGATGAACCACCAATTGCCTGGGGTAGCGGGCTCGGCCAGCCAGCACATCTGAGCAGCCCTCAAAGACGGCCTCGAGAGCCAGGCGAGTTTGCGTCAGGATTTTGTGATGACGCACCATCTGAGGGACGGGCCCCACTTCAATCACCAGGCCACAGGGCCAGCTCTCCACCAAAAATCCTTGCTGAGCCTGATCGGCTTCATGGAGATAAACCGGTAAGCCAAGACGTCCCTGAACAAGCGCCGCCAAGGCCAAATCAGCAGGCCTACGGCCATAGACCACCAATGAGCTTCCCATCGAAGACGTGGTGCTGTGGAGATCGATCACAAACCCACAGGCCTCGATGCCTTCAGGGCCGTAACGGCTCACCAGGTCGAAGGCACGCTGAACTTCGAGATCCACCTTGGACGATGTAATCCGCCCTAAACCAACCTGCTGCAGAAGACCAGGCTGGAACGAACGATTGAGATCTCGGTCGATGTAACGACAACCTTTGGCATAGGCATCGGGATTGCCAATCACCGCAAGCGCCTCGCATCCATGGGTCTGAATCAATTGCGGCTGCTGCTGCCACTGCTCCAACAGCCAGGGAGCATTGATCTCATTCCCATGGGTTCCAGCCACCACAAGCACTCGAGGGCTTGGCATCAACTCTCAGCAGCCTCAATCAATCTGATGGAAGATAAGTGGAAATGGAACAACGATGGCGATCCATCCACTGATTGTGCGCAGCGCTCGTCAAGGATGGCGCTGGCAATGGCTCCGCTTGATGGGAGGACTTGGCCCTGCCGACCAAGGAGGTCACTATCGGCGACCAACCAGCACGCCGATGCAAACCCTCGTCTTAGGGGAGAGGGAGCTTGAAGCGAGGGACAGCACAACAAAACCCCAGCTGATCGTTGGACGAAGTTGCCCATGGGCCCATCGGGTCTGGCTGGTGTTTCAACTGAGAGGGCTCAGCGCAAGCATCAACCTGCTGATGGCCGATGCCGATCACGACGAAGGGCGTTGGCGACTGGAGCCGACCTGGCTTGGCTGCGACAGCCTCCTTGATCTTTACAAGTTGTGCGGAGCACCACCCAGCTACAGGGCCACGGTGCCGGTCCTGGTTGATCCGGGTGCATGCGCATCCGATCAACCCCGATTGCTGGGGAATGACAGCACCCCCCTGAGCGAAGCACTGTGTTCATGGCCAGCCGAGGCGACGGCACTCAATCTCGCCCCAAGCGAATTGAAAGCTTCCATTGCGTCATGGCAGGAGTTGATCCAACCCTCCATCAATGACGGCGTCTATCGCTGTGGATTTGCAAGGAACCAAAGGGCCTTTGATCAAGCCAGCCAAGCCTTGTTTTCAGCTTTGGAACAAGTGGAAGAGAGCTTGCAAACCAAAGGACCATGGCTCTGCGGCGAGCAACTCACATTGGCGGACGTCCGTCTTTTTCCCACCTTGATCCGTTGGGAAATGGTCTATGCACCCCTATTTGGCTGTAGTGCCAGACCGCTTTGGATGTTTCCTGCACTTTGGGGTTGGCGCCAACGATTTTTTGCGCTTGCTGGAGTCAGCGAGAGTTGCAACAGTCAAAAGTGGAAACGGGATTATTTCGGGGCACTCTTTCCGCTCAACCCAAGTGGAATTGTTCCAGATAGCCCTGACCTGAGCAGACTGATTGGGGCGGGAGTGGCACAACCGAAATGACGACCAACAGCAAAACAAGAGCAGAACAATCAGAACCCTGCTTTGAGGGGATGTATGGCCCCTATTGCATCACTCTCCAGGATCAGCGAGAGGTTCAGCTCTACCGAATCTGCTTGCTGGTCTGTGGTCTGAGCTTCAGTGCCGGACTCGGACAATGGATCCTCATAGGCCCCCAGCTAGCGACCCTATGGCTGTTGCCCCTTGCCGTATCACTAGGTCTTGCCTTGCGCTGGATTCACATCTATTTGCGCCCTCTCCATCAAGCCCTTCAACTGTTTTGGGCCGCTGGATGCATCGGCTGGCTGGTCTTAGCCATGCAGGCCGGTCCATCCAACATCTTCAACACGCTTGAGAGCCAACGTCTTTGGACCTTGGCGATTGGTCCTCTGTTTGCATCCCTGGCAGGCATCGGCTTCAAGGAGTTCTTTTGCTTCAGACGTCCAGAAGCAATCGGACTCACCCTGCTTCTACCAGTAGCACTCCTCGGTCATTTGAGTGGCCTGATTCCAGGGCCAGTAGCCATCAGCATGCTTGCGATTTGCTCCTCTCTTCTCGTGCTTCTTGCCTTACGCAAATTCGGAATGGAGGCCGCTGCTGACGTTGGCGATAAGAGCGTATTTGCTTATCTAGAAGACCTGCGAAAGGCCAAGAGCGCGTGAGCCTGATCAGTCTTGTCGATGCATCTAAAGACTTCGGCATCCGCACGCTGTTTGCCGACCTAACCCTCCACATTCGGGAAGGTGATCGCCTGGGACTGATCGGCCCCAATGGGTCAGGGAAATCAACCTTGCTGAAAGTGCTTGCAGGCGAGGAGCCTCTTGGGGGAGGAGAACGACGCTGCTCGTCGCGGTTGAGGGTCGAGCTGGTAGGCCAAGAGAGCAGCGTGGACCCGGGCCTCACCGTCTTGGAACAGGTGTTGGCAGGGTGCGGAGAGAAACGTGATCTGCTGCTGCGTTTCAGTGAACTCAGCGAAGCCGTTGCCGACAATCCGGACAATGCAGTGCTCCTAGCCGAGCTGGGCGTCCTGAGCCAAAGAATGGATGAATCCGAGGCTTGGAGTCTCGAACAACAATGCCAGGAAGTCCTGCAAAGGCTTGGGATCACTGATCTACACAGCCCTGTGGAGGCTCTTTCCGGTGGGTATCGCAAACGGGTAGGTCTGGCATCGGCCCTTGTGGCTTGTCCTGATGTCCTGCTTCTCGATGAGCCCACCAACCACCTCGATGCCGCAGCTGTCGAGTGGTTGCAAAGCTGGCTGGATCGCTATCCAGGAGCGGTCGTCCTCGTTACCCATGACCGCTATGTACTGGATCGCGTGACCCGCAGGATCGTGGAAGTTGAGCTGGGGGAAGCCCACAGTATTGACGGCAATTACAGCGCTTATCTGCAGCGAAAAGCCGAACAAAATCTCGCCGATGCCGCTGGTGCTGCCAAATTCAAAAGCGTGCTCCGGCGCGAATTGGCGTGGTTACGCCAAGGGCCAAAGGCACGCAGCACCAAACAAAAGGCGCGGCTGCAACGCATCGATGAGATGCAGAATGCGCCCACGAAACAGAGTCGTAGCCAGCTGGAGATGGCCAGCGTGAGTCGTCGTATTGGGAAGGTCGCGATCGAGGCGGAGCATCTCTCCGTCTCAGCTGACGGCAGCAAAGACGGCCCCTTATTGCTCTCAGACTTCAGTTACAGCTTCAGCCCAGAGGATCGTGTCGGAATCATTGGCCCCAATGGAAGTGGCAAATCAACCCTGCTTGATCTGATCGCGGGACGCCGTCAGCCAACTGGCGGGTCCCTACAGATTGGAGAAACTGTTCATCTTGGATATCTCGACCAACACACCGATGTCCTCAGCGATGGAAAAGGACTAGAGCGCAAAGTGATCGACTTTGTCGAGGAAGCGGCGTCAACCATTGACCTGGGGAATGAGCAACTCAGTGCATCTCAGCTGCTGGAACGCTTTTTGTTCCCACCAGCACAACAACACAGCCCCCTCAGCAAACTTTCTGGTGGAGAGAGACGGCGCTTAAGCCTGTGCCGCATGTTGATTCAGGCACCCAATGTCTTGCTGCTCGACGAACCAACCAACGACTTGGATGTCCAGACCCTGAGTGTCCTCGAAGACCTTCTCGAGGACTTCCGTGGCTGTGTTGTGGTCGTGTCCCACGATCGCTATTTCCTAGACCGCACCGTTGACCGTCTCTTTTGTTTTGAGAACGGACGCCTGCAGCGTTTTGAAGGGAACTACAGCGCATTTCTAGATCACCGACGTGATCTGGAAAAAGCGCAAAGCGAAGCACTGGCAGCGCAGGAAAACACCCAACGTTCGTCAAAAGCAGCTTCGAAACAGGGTTCAATTCCAGACAACAAGCCGAAACGGCGCAGCTTTAAAGAATCGAAGGAGCTGGAGCGCCTTGACAGCGACCTCCCCGCCCTGGAGCTGAGAAAACAGGAGCTGGAACAGGCCATGGCTAGTGGTGGCGGAGATCTCAGCTCTCTGAGCTTGGAACTCGCAGCTTTACTGGACTCGATTCATACCAGTGAGGAGCGCTGGCTTGAACTCAGCGAACTCGAGCCGTAAGCCTTATTACTCATGATGTAGATCGCATCGCCCTTCTTCACTGATGCCCTCCCACAAGAGATTCAGCCCCTTGAGAGATGCCCGCCATGTTGTTAAGGAAACCATCGCGCCAGCAGAATCATTGGCACTAGAAGAAACCAGCCGTAAAATACTTACATCGCAATTGGCTTTTAAGAGCCGCCGATTCCATGAAATCCATCGACGAGCACATCAAGAAAGATCAGTCAGAGATTGAAGCAGCTCGCGCTTCAGGCGACCAAGCAAAGGTGCGTCACCTGACTGACGAGCTTCATTCTCTTGAGGAATACAAGGAGCACAATCCTGAGGACAAGCACGATCCCACCTCACTCGAGCTGTATTGCGATGCAAACCCAGACGCCGACGAGTGCCGCGTCTACGACGACTGAGCCATCGAGCCCCTCTTGGTAATGAACCTGCCTCTCAAGGCAGGTTTTTTTATGCAGCGCCTTCGATCCAGCATCCAGCCCTAGATCCCCAATTCGCTCCAAACACGATCCAACATCTGAGTCAAGCCGCGACTCATCGCTGCCGAGATCAGGAGAGGAGTGCGCCCGCTGGCATCGGTCAAAGCAGAAACGATCCCCTCCAGATCCTCTTCCTGAATGAGCTCTTGTTTGTTAATAACCAGAATTCTGGGGCGCTCAACCAGCCCATGTCCATAAGCTTCAAGTTCCTTTTCAACAACGCGGAGATCCAGCAAGGGATCTTCGGCTCCGCCATCCACAAGGTGAATGAGGAGTCGGGTGCGTTCGATATGGCGCAGGAAATCGTGGCCCAAGCCCGCGCCCTGGGCTGCACCAGCAATCAAGCCTGGAATATCAGCAAACACGGTGCCGTCTCCTGTCGGGCGGCGCACCACACCAAGATTCGGGATCAAGGTTGTGAACGGGTAGTCGGCAATTTTGGGTCGAGCGGCAGACAAAACACTGATCAAGGTGCTTTTCCCTGCATTCGGGAGCCCAATAATCCCCACTTCGGCTAAAAGCTTGAGTTCCAGCTGCAACGGCCACTCTTCGCCGTCACGGCCCTCAGTGAATTTTTCTGGAGCACGGTTTCTATTGCTCAGGTAATGGGCATTGCCAAGGCCGCCCCGCCCCCCAAACGCCACGGTGAGACGTTCTCCTGGTGTCGTGAGGTCACCGAGCACGACTCCCGTACTCATATGACGAACCTCCGTGCCACATGGAACCTTGATCACCAACGGCGGGCCTGATGCCCCAGTGCAGCGGTTGGGACCTCCCCTGCGCCCATCATCTCCTGCGAACAACCGTTTGTATTTGAAATCCAAAAGGGTTTGCAGGTTGGAATCTGCCTCCAACACCACATCCGCGCCCTGGCCTCCATCACCACCAGAAGGCCCTCCAGCTGGAACATATTTTTCTCGACGGAAGGCCATGATGCCGTCACCACCACGGCCACCCCGCACGGAAATGCGCGCTTGGTCGATGAACTGCACAGCAAGCCTCAGTTGGGGCCAATTCCCAACCCTAGGATCGAAGAGTACGAGGACAAGAGCTTGGCCGGAGTTCGCTTCGAGGCACTCAGCAAGAACTATCCGTCCCGTGGGGGGGGCAAGCCTGTTGAGGTGATTCGTGATCTCTCCCTCAGCATCGCTGACGGCGAATTTCTGGTGCTGGTGGGTCCCTCTGGCTGCGGCAAAAGCACACTTCTGCGACTGATGGCAGGTCTTGAATCCCCCAGCTCTGGAGAAATCCTGGTGGGAGACCAACCCGTATCAGGCCTGAGGCCAGCGAAGCGCAATGTGGCGATGGTGTTTCAAAGCTATGCGCTCTATCCCCATCTGAGCGTTCGCGACAACTTGGCCTTCGGCCTGAGGAGAAGCCAACAGCGCACGAATTTGCAGCAGCTCCAGGACCAACTGCATCGCAACACACGCCGTCTCCCTGCTGCTCTAAGGATTCCCTCGCATCGAGAGCAACAGCTCGAGAAGCGCATTCAGGATGTGGCGCAATCTCTCGAATTGGATCAGCTCCTCGATCGCCGACCAAAGGAACTCTCTGGGGGACAAAAACAACGGGTGGCGCTGGGCCGGGCCATGGCCCGCAAGCCAGAGGTGTTCCTGATGGATGAACCGCTGAGCAATCTCGACGCAAAATTACGCGGGAGCACTCGCGCCCGGATCGTTGACCTCCAGCGACAACTCGGGACCACCACCATCTACGTCACCCACGACCAGGTGGAGGCGATGACCATGGGCCACCGCATCGCCGTGCTTAACCAGGGACACTTGCAGCAATTGGGTACTCCGATGGAGTTGTACCGCTGGCCTTCCAATCTGTTTGTGGCCCAATTCATCGGTAGCCCACCGATGAACGTACTGCCCGTCCATGTTGGGCCTGGTGCCACATTGATGCTGAAGGACCGACGCCTCAATGTGGAGGGGCCCACCAGGGCCCTACTTCAGAACCTCGAAGGCCAACGGCTAAGTGGAGGGATCCGTCCTGAGCATCTGCATGTTGCACCAGCAACCAACCGAAATCTTCCAGCGGAAGTAAGTCACAGTGAGGTATTAGGGAACGAGCAACTGCTCACCTGCCGCCTGCTGGATGGGGACCACCTCGTACAAGTGCGAGCCGATCCAAGCCTGAACGTTTCGATTGGTGGATCGATTCACTTAGAAGCCGATCCAGATGGCTGGAGGTTATTTGATGAGGCTGGGGACGCCATTGCTTTACAAGAGCTCCCGACCGTCGATAGCGATGAGCCTCAACTACCCCTACTGAGCTGAGATCAGCGATCAGCGATCAGCGCACCCAAACAACGCTGCAACCTGGACCGCCATCTCCCTGATCAGCATCACCAACCCGTTCCACATACGGGAGTGAATCGAGCCACTGACGCAAGCCGCGCTTCAGGCGACCCGTCCCGATCCCGTGGATCACCCAAACCGGACCATTGGCACCACGAAGCAGCTCTTCCACAGCGGCTTCAGCTTCATGCACTCTCTGGCCGCGAACATCCACCGTGTTCCGAGCGGTACGCACCTGGGAGCCGCCGACTCCTCTCCGCGCTTTCACTTGCACCACAGGTTTCTCAGGCGGTGCAGCTCGGCGACCATCCAGGCTTTCCACCGATTGAAGATCCACCATGCTGCGCATCACGCCACAGCGCACACTCAGTTGCTGACCATCGTCTGACACCTCCAGCACCTCGGCTGCTTTGTCGAGAGCAAGCAGGCGAATGCGCTCGCCCACAGAGGGGCGCCATTCCGGATGCAGACGACGCTCTGGAACGGAGCGATGGTTGGATTCAAGCTTGCGCAGCCGCTGACCAGCGCGACGAGCGGTTTCACCATCGGCCTTCTGATCCCGCAACCTGCGAATCAAACGACGCACCTCTTGTTGACCATCACGAATCGAACTCTCCAAACGCTGCCGTCCCAACTCCTGCTGCTGCGCAGAGTTTTTGCGTTGCTGCTCCCAGCGTTGAAGGAGCTCCTCATGCAGCAATTCAGTCCGAGCCAAGAGTGCAGCCGCATCTTCCGCCGCGGCCTGTTGGCGTTGCCGCTGCTCTTCCAAACCACGGATCACAGCGTTGACATCGCCATCCCCACTTGGCTTCAACAGTTGCCTGGCTTGTTCAATCACGCCGCTGTCAAAACCAAGACGCGTTGCGATCGCCAACGCATTGCTGCGTCCTGGGATCCCCCAAAGCAGCTGATACGTAGGAGAAAGGGAATCGCTATCAAAGGCCACCGAAGCGTTTTCAAAGCGTGAATCGCTGTACTTGAGTGCTTTGAGCTCCCCAAAGTGGGTGGTGGCAATCGTGAGTCGGGCGCAATTGGCCAAATTGCGCAGCAACGCAATCGCCAGGGCTGTGCCTTCACTGGGATCGGTACCAGCGCCCACCTCATCGAGCAGCACCAATGCCGGAGACGGTCCAGAAGCGATGGATTGAAGGATGCTTCCGATCCTTTTCACATGACCACTAAACGTGGACAAACTCTGCTGAAGCGACTGTTCGTCGCCGATATCTGCAAGAACCTGTGCACACCAAGGGAGTGAGGGACTGCCGTTGCACGGAATCCACATGCCGGCTCTGGCCATCAATGCAGCTAAGCCAATGCTCTTCAACGTCACTGTTTTGCCACCGGTATTGGGTCCAGTAATGGCAACAACCCGCAACTGCTCCGACACCTCAACGCTCACGGGCACCACAGGTGCGCCACCCTCCTTGCGCTGCTGCCAAACCAATAGGGGATGGCGCAGCTCCAGAATTTGAAATGGAGCATCAGCTTGAGCATCAAGCCGGGGTGGTACGGCACCAAGCCATTGGCCGTAACGCCCCCTCGCCAAGGCCAGATCTAACTTCAACAGCACAGCCATCAAGCGAGCGATCGCATCGATTTGCTCTGCAACGGCAGCACTGAGCTCCGCCAGAACCCGACGCTCCTCCTCTCTGATTCGGCCATCGAGGGCGGCCAGACGATTGCCGAGACCAATCACAGTCTTCGGTTCAACAAACACAGTGTTGCCAGACGAAGAGCTGTCGTGAACCATTCCTGGACATTGAGAGGCGGCACCAGCCTTCACCGCTAAAACCGGCCTTCCATGGCGTTCGGCAATCACGGTGTCTTGCAACAGAGACGCCCAGCGCCTCACAACCGCCTGCAAACGATCACGCCGTTCCTGGCGTGCAACCTGCCATTGGAGACGCAACTCTTCCAACGATTCACTCGCTCGGTTCGCAACGCGCCCCCCCTCTTCCAGGGCAAATTTCAAACGCTGTTCGAGCTCAGGAAGTGTCGCCACGTTCTCTAGCAGAGCTGAACAGTCAGGTCTTAAGTCAGGGTCATCGATCTGACGGCGTAGGCGTCGGGCGGCGGCGAGTGTGTGCGCCACAGACAACAACTCCTCGCCTGACGCCGCTCCTCCTTTGGAGCAGCGGAGCACCACCATCTCGAGGTCGTACACCCCTTGAAAACTCAATCCGCCATCAAGGAGCCCGTCCAGGCTGGCGAGCTCCATACTCCTTGCTTGAAGGGTCAGCGTGGTTTCGAGGTCAGCTGGCAGCTGCCCCTTCAAACAGTGCTGACGCCCTTGTGGTGTACTGGCAAATGTTGAAAAGTGCTGGCACAACCGTGGCCACTCCAGCAACTCCAGTGTCTCTTCCAGGATCGAAACCGAAGGAGGAGCTGATGTCGTGCGGGATTCAGACGTCATTAAGAGAGACCCGCCGATGCCTCCATCTGGTTGGAAGGGATTCCACCGGGAGGTTCATACAACATCTCAAGCCAGTTCCCGTCTGGATCCCGTAAGTAAAAGGAGGCTGTGCCATCTCTGTGGTCATGCACCGCCCCAACGCTGGCCCCAGACGCTTTCAAGTGATCATGGACCACATCAACCTCAGCGCGATCGCGAAAGTGAAAGGCAAAATGCGGCCCTGCAGCTTTGTAGGTGGGGCCCAGGAGTGCTAATCCATCTCGACTCTCTCCCGCCTCGAGGTAACACCAGTCGTCCGCCTTCCATACCAAGCGCATGCCGAGATCACAGTAAAAAGCGATCGCACGTGACAGATCCTGCACACGGATGGCGACGTGGCCAAGGCGCTGTACTGCTGGCATAGATGCGATGAAAGATGAGGATCATTCTGGTGTGTCAATCACCATCTGTGAGTGACTCCACGAGCCAGACCGTTTCTTGACCCAGACCGTTTCTTGAGCCAGACCGCCTTGACCAAGCCGCCTTCAACGCGTCTGAAGCCACTCGGCAGCATCACAAGCGTGATAAGTGAGGATCAAATCGGCACCTGCACGCTTGAAGCTCAGCAAGGTCTCGAGGACCACCGCACGTTCATCAATCCATCCACGTTCGGCAGCCGCCTTCACCATGGAGTATTCGCCACTGACGTTATAAGCAGCGATCGGCAGCTCTGATTCATCACGCAGGCGGCAGATGATGTCCAAATAAGCCAACCCTGGCTTCACCATCATGATGTCGGAACCTTCTTGTTCATCAAGCTGGGCCTCCGTGATGGCCTCACGAGCATTGGCCGGATCCATCTGATAGGTGTCTTTGTTTTTAGGGATGACCTTCTCAGTAGTTGCTCGTGGAGCGGAATCGAGCGCCTCGCGAAACGGGCCGTAATAAGCAGAGGAATACTTTGCGGTGTAACTGATGATTCCAACGTGCTCGAAACCGGCGTCATCTAGGGCTTCACGAATGGCGCCAACGCGGCCATCCATCATGTCGCTCGGTCCAATGAGATCAGCCCCGGCCTCCGCCTGCATCACGGCCTGCTTGCACAACTGCTCAATGGTTTCGTCGTTCAACACGATGCCTTCTTGGCTCACAATCCCGTCGTGGCCATCACAGGAGTAAGGGTCGAGGGCAACGTCGGTCATGATCGCCATATCGGGAACATCCCTCTTGAGCTGACGAATCGCCCTGGGGATCAAACCGTTGGCATTGAAACTTTCTGAACCGTCTTCAGTTTTCAGGCCTTCAGCCACCTTGGGGAAAAGCACCACGCAGCGAATCCCTAGATTCCAGGCACGCTGAACCTCAGCACTCAAGCGATCGAGACTCCAGCGATTTGCACCTGGCATGGCACCGATCGGCTCAACCTCAGCGCCTTCGTGCACAAACAGCGGATAAATGAAATCAGCTGGAAGCAATTGGTTTTCGCGCACCATTGCCCTTAGGGCAGGCGTGCGACGCAAGCGGCGGGGGCGATAGGTGATCTCCATTAATAAGGTCTGACAACAGATGCTGAAATCGTAAATCCCGCCTCAAAGGCTGGCGTTCTGGATCCATTGTTGGCGGGGATCTCCGTCTCGGCTGGTCTGAAGCTGTTCAAGCAGCTCACGCTGTTCGTCTGACCACTGCTTGGGCCATTGAAGATCCAGGGTGAGTAAGAGATCTCCACGGCCTGACTTTCCTGGCCAGCCTTTTCCTCGTAAGCGAAGGCTCTTCCCTGGAGCCGTGCCAGCGGGAATGTTGACGTCCGCCTCACCATCGGGCGTCATGACCTTGACCATGCCACCAAGAGCAAGTTCGTCGAAGGCAACGGGCAATTCAGCTCGCAACTGATCACCCTCCAGGGTCCAGATCGGATGCGATTGAACCTCAATCACAAGATAAAGATCACCCCGACGACCCGTACCCGGTTGAACATTTCCCTTGCCCTTCAGCCGAAGCTTCGAACCACTTTTCACGCCAGGGGGGATCCGAACTTGAACCCGCTCATCGTTGACAGACAAGGTGCGCTCTCCGCCTCGAAACGCTTCCGAGAACGTCACTTTGACCGAAGCTTCTGCATCAAGGTTGATTGGGGCTCTCGATCCACCGCGAGGAAATCCGCCACCGGGAAAGCCACCTCCTGCAAATCCTCCGCCATATCCGGCAGGACCAGAGCCACCTCCAGCCCCACCTCCGAAGCGGCCCAGGAGGTCATTGATGAAATCATCAAAGTTCCCGTAGCGGCCAAAGTCAACATCAACTCCTGCAGGGCCTGAGCCACCACCGGGCATGCCTGCCTGGTTCCAATACTGGCCAAATTGTTCATAGCGACGGCGCTTCTCAGGATCGGAAAGCACCTCATAGGCTTCACTGACCTCTTTAAAGCGCGCTTCTGCGTCCTGATCGTCCGGATTCACATCGGGGTGATACTGACGAGCCAATTTGCGAAAAGCACGCTTCACCGTGTCGGCGTCAGCACTGCGTTCCACACCCAGCACTTTGAAGTAATCGCGGTAGCCACTGCCGGCCATGGAATTCATCAACCCGTAGGGCTGCGCATCAGATCCAAAGAACAGTTTCGTCCGTGGATGCGAACCGGAGCAATGGCGGGATGCCCGAACGGCAGAGCGTTCTTAGATTTAGAAGATGGTTGAAATCAACAAATTGTTGCCCGTATTGGCATCTCTGGCGGCTTTCGCGCTGCCATTTCCAGTGGCCGCATCACCCAATGCGACAGACCTGGCAGACCACCTCAAGACAAGCAAGGCGCTGTACTACGGCTCTTGGCGCTGTCCTGCCTGCATCACGCAAACCAGATTGTTTGGCGATGCAGCCAACAAACTTCCTTACGTGGAATGCGCGAAACCCAAGGAACTTCCAATTCAAGCGGCAGCCTGTAAAACAGCCGAGATTCGCGCATATCCCACCTGGATTCTTGAGAACGGGGAGCGCAGAGAAGGAGTTCAAACCCTCGAGCAACTCAAGGTGTGGACGTCCATGCCAGCCCGTCCTTAATCCATGGCGCTTCCAAAACTGGCCTTAGTTCACGGCTTCAGCTGGAGGCACTGGAGAGGAGATTTACTGGGCGGCCTCACGGCAGCCGTAGTGGCCCTACCCCTAGCCCTTGCATTCGGAAATGCAGCACTGGGACCAGGCGGAGCCATTTACGGGCTGTACGGAGCCATCATTACGGGCTTTCTAGCCGCTCTTTTTGGCGGTACCCCTGCGCAAGTCACAGGGCCTACTGGACCGATGAGCGTCACCGTTGCCGGTGTGATTGGCACACTCGCAGCCGTTGGAATCTCTCGAGAGCTTGGGAGCAATGAGCTTCTCCCACTTGTCATGGGAGCCGTCTTAATCGGCGGCCTCATTCAGATCCTGATGGGGGTTCTGCGCCTCGGTCGCTACATCACTCTGGTTCCTTACTCCGTGGTATCGGGGTTCATGTCTGGCATTGGGGTAATTATTCTTTGCCTACAAATTGGGCCCTTATTAGGAATCAAAACCCAGGGAGGAGTAATCACTTCGCTCGGAACAGTCTTTGGTCAATTTAATCCCAATACAGCTGCATTACTAGTAGGCGCATTGACGCTAGCAGTAGTGTTTTTAACCCCCAAGAGAATCAGCACCTGGGTTCCATCACCACTGATTGCATTGGTAGTGATTACACCTCTTTCCATGCTGCTGTTTCAAGACGGGATCCCCCGAATTGGAACCATTCCAGAAGGCGGATTGAATTTCAGCCTGCCGAATCTCAAAGATCACTTCCCCGTCTTATTACGCGCTGGTCTTGTGCTCGCGGTACTCGGTGCCATTGACTCGTTGCTCACATCATTAGTGGCCGACAACATCAGCCAAACTCGTCACCACTCCAATCGAGAGCTGATCGGACAAGGAATTGCCAACAGCGTTGCTGGACTGTTCAACGGCCTACCTGGGGCCGGAGCAACGATGCGAACGGTAATAAACATCAAGTCAGGAGGACGAACTCCACTCTCAGGGATGGCACATTCAGTCTTTTTGCTGGTGCTGCTGCTAGGCGCTGGGCCACTAGCCGAAAGCATTCCAGAGTCATTGCTAGCTGGGATATTAATTAAAGTAGGCCTGGATATTATCGACTGGGGATTCCTATTAAGAGCACACCGTCTATCCATCAAAACGGCACTTGTGATGTGGGGTGTTTTACTGATGACCGTGTTCTGGGATCTCATTGGTGCAGTCCTCGTTGGCATGTTCGTTGCCAACCTTTTGACCATTGAATCGATCACAACGCATCAGTTGGAAAGCATGAGTTCAGAAGACAGTTCTCAGCTCGATCAAGAAGAGAAACGTCTACTCGATCGTTGCGGAGATGCACTGATGCTGTTTCGCTTGGAGGGACCACTGAGCTTTGGAGCCGCAAAAGGGATTAGCGAGCGCATGACCCAAATCAGGCAATACAAAATACTTTTACTTGATGTAACAGACGTTCCACATCTTGGAATCACTGCCACATTGGCGATCGAAAGAATGGTGGAGGAAGCAGAGCACCACGAACGTCAAGTCCTGATCGCGGGCGCCAATACAAAGGTCAAAGCGCGTCTGGAACAATTCCGTATCCAGGAACTCACTGGAAGCAGAAGAGAAGCTTTGACCTATGCAGCTCAAGAACTAGATCCGCACTAAAGGCATCAAAACAGCAGCAGATGGAAGTATTTATACTCAACAATCAGGCGCTGTAGCTTTGAGCACGCGGCAGATAGGGATTCTCGACAAAATGTTTAGACGAATAAAGATTCCATGGAAATCCTCACAGCTCTTGCCATTGCGCCATTTTTAGCTGCTCTCGTCCTCGGCGCTAAAGAAGCCGAGCTCGAAGAGCAAAACAACCGATAAACGCAGAGAGCGATCGGTTGTGCAAAACCATTTGACCATCTCGCATACTCATATCCCTTAGACATCCAACACCTAAGAAACCACCAGCAAAGCCAATAAACAACGGCCTCAAAACTAAGGTACAATTTTTATTGTTCATGCCTTTCTTTTCAACGAAGTTAGACAAACTAAAGAGTGAAAAGTATTGGTCAAGCCAACAGGTAGTAACGAAGACAAATATTAAACGTCTAAGTAATTTCTAAACAAAAAAAGTCAGAAGAAGATTTGTCCGGAAAGCCAATGGCCGAAGGGTCTCGATGATGCCTCAGCGAATGCCAAGAACATCGTGGCACCAATACCGAGGAGGGTAATGGAAATGCCACCGGTGATGGCAATATCATAAACATCACGGGTCGCAGAAGGGCTTCGGTCAGAAAGTGAAGAACGATGAGCCATTGACCAGAACGACAAGCTACAAATCAGTTATGAAGCACCCAAGTCAATAAAACAGGCTTCATTGATGAAGCTCATCAATTCGTTTCATGGCGCAACATGCATTTGTAAATTGCTGAGAACGAAGCTATCCAATAAAAAGCAACGATCTGCGAAACCTCTACTCAACGAGGACCAAACAAAATCAAGGGTTCTTGGCCATCCATCAAAAAATGTTGGTTCCAACCTTGAAGCAAAATCTCCATCATCTTCCAGGACTATCTTGACTTCCTTTATCGAACCGGAGGGTAACAGCGCTGCCACCCGGCCTCGCGCATGGTGTCCCAGGTATCGACGGCCTGATGACGAAGCATCCGACGGCGTGAAAGGGGAACTGGCGGATAGGGCGGTTTCCATTGAAACGTCCTTAAAGCAATCAATTCGCCATCAGCAGAGTTGCCAGCAGACTGAAAATGCACCAGCTGCTGTTGAAGCTCGTTGGAGAGCCAACCCTCACCACCAGGAATGTCTGGCAAACGCTTGGAATCGGGGCGAAGACGTGGCATCCATTAATTATGACAGCCTTAACGGAAATCGGCAGAATTAATAATCATCAAAAGATATACGTACTGATTCAGGAGCAAATCAACCACATCCATTGACGCCATTACAAAACCACAGCATTCCGAATGGGGAACCTCCCTATCGAATCACAACAGGAGTGCCTACCTCGACCTGATTAAAAACCTCAATGACGTCACTATTCAGCATTCTGATACAACCCAAACTGGCAGCCGCACGAAGATGAACCCACCTTGGCCATGCCGTTCCGTGAACCGCATAAACTTTTCCATCCGTAGCAGACTTTAAGTAAGGCATAAAGCGAACACCAACTGGGTCATTTGGTCCAGCAGGGAAGACTTTATGATGAGACTTTGAATAGTAAGTAGGGTCTTTTACTTTTTTGAGGATGCTAAAGACACCTGGAATCGTTGGTGACTCAGGCGCCCCAATCGCAATCGGATATCTTTTAACCACATTTCCTGAGTCCTTAAGCCAAAGGTAGCGTTCTTTGAGGCTCACCTCAATTTCGATCTCAGCTTTAGCCTCAGGCGCAGCAGAACTAACCAAGGCAATGCAGCCAACCGACATGGCCAAAAACACATTCAAAAGAGGCTTTGGCAGACGCATTGAGTCAATAGGAGGGTTTTGAGAACTCTACATCCATCAACAACCCAAAGAAGCAACAATCAAACGAAGGCAAATTGAAAAACAAGAGTCAAGAATCAACCATTTGATCGCCTTCTTCAAGACGCTTAGACTCCTCATATTCTTTGATAATTCTTTTATAGATACTTGCTAACACCTGACCATCAGCATTTCGCAAAACCACAGCGTCGATCCCAACAGAGCTTTTAGACAAATCAACTTCATCCTCATGCTTAATCTTGTCTTGGGATATTGCAAATTCAATTGCTGGCTTAAATGAGAATGAATTAGACATCAACCCGGTGCATCTTCATCCAAGCTGACAGGCAGACCCAACACTGGCAGCAAATACAGTTTTACTTAAGACAACAAAGGACAATCCCGACAAGTGGGCCAACCAGCGATCGAACAAAGATGGCCACTGATGGCCGCAGCAATTTGTTGAAATAATGACCTTAAGGAATGCCCTTGGAACAGCCCCTACCGGTTGTATGACAAGCATCGCAGGGGCTGCATCAAAGATGGGCAGATATGCCTATCGCCGAAGGGATACTCGGCTCATTAGAACAATTAGGTGATATTTCCACGCAATGAAGCTCGATAGTGCAAACGCCCATCCAATGGGAAGCCTGATCCATGACGGAACACATACACCCTTCCACGCCTTGGCCTGCCCGCTGAATCCACGCATGGTCCGAATCGGCAAAAAGAGATAAGCGGCCAAGAACACGAAAACGGGCTAATGCCTTAAGAACAACCAAAGGGTTTGTCGTAGAAGCCCTTTGGTTGTGACAGATCACATCTTCGAGCGCAAAGAAGTAGAGCTTCCTTCAAGGCTCAGACATCTACGCAATCGCCAAACCGATCAAACAATAAAAAACCCCACTGAAAGCGGGGTGAATCTTAAAGATCGGAGCAAAATCAGCTTCCAACAGAAGCAAGCTTCGTTGGGGAAAGATGCGCAGAGGTGTAATCAATGCCCTCTGAATGAGCAGCAAAACAGCGCTGAGCATCCTGTAGGCGTTGTGCCTTCAGCTCTTTCTCTTTGATCAGGAGGAGGGTGTTCATGGGAACGACCGACAGCGTCTCAAACCCCGTTGCTTGTTTGAGATCGAACTGCGTCCCCTATGGGGGGACCAACGTCCTTTGAATATAAGGTGGAAAACGCAAATCTGAAAGCCATGGACCGAACATTCGATGGTGTAACAACCGCTCCTTGGTCATTCCACTGCGTTCGAAACCCCAAAAGATCATCACAGCGAGCTGTTAGCGGATCAAAAGCAGCGATCCATGGTCCGTGGGGAGCACACAACATTTGTAGACCGTGGGCTGAGCCCTGAGATACTTGGTACTGAAGTCGGGAAAACCTTTAGTGGCAGGAAAATCTGGCTTCACTCAAAGCGAATTTGAAGAAATCAAGCGCCTTTACCTTGAAGAAGGAAGAACCTTTTCTCAAATCGCCAAAGTCATCGGGAAAGGAAGCGAAAATTCAGTTCGGAATTGCTTAGTTAAAGCACGGGTCAATCGAGCTTCACTTGGAGAAAGGAAACTCGAAAGATTCAAATCAGGACAGAAATATGGAAGGATCACCCTACTCACAAGACTCGTCAAATCAAAAAAGCTTCGATACCACGTCGTTTGTGATTGCGGCTATGAATTCGACATAGATCCATATTTTCTAACACTTCCCGATGATCACAAAAATAGCATTTCCCAATGTCAAAAGTGCAGGCCTCAAAAGTAGAAGTCTCTAGTTCAAAACAAGCTCTATAAAGCAGACAGATTTCACTTAGATTGAAACTTAATCGACAAAATAATCGCCCCAAACTGCTCTTGCTTTGCTTCTTTTAAATCCAGAGCAAACTTTTGCCCACAGCCATATTCACCTTGAAGGTTTAACGCCAATACTCCTTCTATACCGATGCATCACATCAAATGAAGACGGAACGTAGCCCGGTCAACATGGCGGATATTCGCCTGAATCATCGTCCAGCCCAGACGCTTATGTGCTGTGTACCGATGGCAACCATTGAATCCATACAACTTACCCTCAAACTCAATGAGATCAACAGGCTCCAGAAGCCCAATCTCACTAATACTTTTCATCAGATCAACGACTTTGCCTTCATCGATCAAGCTCTCATGAGGACGATTAATGGCCTCAATCGGCACTGGAACGCACCTTTTCATCAATCGGCCTTTTGTTGGAATGAAGTGATGTCGCCATCTCTAACAACCGTCACCGCCAAGAGCAAACGGATGCAAAGAGGTTGCGGGCCTGTTTCAGCCACTGCTGCAGAAGGCTGCGCTGTTGAGGCCCCCTTGGCCGTTGCAAAACGGTGGACTGCAGTACTGGGCCTGCAGATTCGAAACCATCAAAGGCTGCCAGGGCTTCCGTAGCCCCTTCCAGATCATGTTGAAGAACGCGCTGATTCACCTGAGGTCTGAAGTGCGATTGCGAGCGGTTGCGTACGGAAGACATTCGCTGCTCCTGAACTGTCTCCGTTCTGCCTGAACGGCAATGAAAAGACAAGTCAATTGAGATGCTTCTTTAAATCCAATTCACTATCTCGATGCCCACAAGATCTCAGGTACCCTCCTGAAATACCTAACAGAATCACTCTATCGGCAAGCACAGAGTCATTGTAACAACAGTAACCAACGGAGCCAAAATGCATGTGCTCTAATGATCGAAATAGTGTCAACCATGGAAACCACGATCTGGACTTTCAGTCTGAACGTTCCTTTTGCAACATGGGCTGCTATATATGACAGCGAAGACGTCGCAAAGATGCACGAGGCAGTTGGTATAAAATCAATCTTTCGTGGAATTAGCAAAGACGACCCATCCAAGATCTGTGCAATCCAACAAGCCCCCATTGGTGTGGCTCAGAAGATCTTTGAGGACAACAAAGAGATGATTCGCAGCTCAGGGCACATTATTGAAAGTACAGTGATCAGAGCTTATTCAGACCATTAATTTGTTAGTGCTTGACACACCATCAGCCCACCCAAACAGAGTATGCCTGATGGTTTAGGAGCTAAGAGTGAGCGTTTCGCCCTTGTGGACGGCTGTAAGGATAGGCCTCTTGAGATGCACAGACTTTGGAGCCCTGTGACCATTGCGGAACTCACCTAGTGCTTGCAAAGCGCGATGGCATCGAAACCAGAAATGAAGGCAAAGTACCCCTATCTGTAGAGAGCGTCTTCCTTGGAGCACTTGGAGGCGAGGGTGTGTTCCTCAGCGTGATTTTGGGTCATCACCACACCAATCCGCAATGCACCCACTGAATCCAAACCAATGGAACAGCCCAACCAATCAGCAGGACACCTACCAGTCATGGCTGCTGCTTTTTTGGCTCTGGTTCTTGCTCTAGTTGGTGTTTTTTTAGGGCAAAGAGCGTGGAGCCATCAGACGACGCTGACTAAAAACTTTGAGGTGTGCATGGAAGCCGCTCCCTTTAAGCACGCCTTGAACACAGCCAAGACGGAGGCGTCGGTAACACCAGAAGAACTACCTAAACACTTTGAGAAGTTTGATCAGATCTTTAGAGAAACAGGGCTCCCACCCATTTGGAATGGTGAAACTTTGGTGCCTTGGACGATCTACCACAAAGAATCAATTCTTGTCGCGAAGCAATG
This sequence comes from Synechococcus sp. MVIR-18-1, assembly GCF_014279835.1. NCBI lineage: Bacteria > Bacillati > Cyanobacteriota > Cyanophyceae > Synechococcales > Synechococcaceae > Synechococcus > Synechococcus sp. MVIR-18-1. Next base: position 2,023,019 of record NZ_CP047942.1, read on the forward strand.
CCACGAATCACTTGAAATCAAGCAACCGCAGAAAGAATTAAGGGGCACATACTCCAAACCTGTTTGGGATCCCAACTCAGAAATCTGGCAAAAGGAATTGAACAACCTTGCTCAATACCAACCCGATGATTAATGACAATGAGCAAGACCTCTTAAGCCCTGAATGACCATTCATTGACAGCGTGAAGATGAGCCGTCTACAAACTGTGCCTTGGCTCTGGAGCCAGACGCACACCATATATAGGCGCGCATCTAGCCAGTCGAGGGGGCCCCGGAGATGATTTAATCCGGCAGTATTGCTCAGGCCATTTTAGCGAACAGTTTTTTGTGATGGTCCACAACGTCTTGGCAGCCGATCACAGGGGTGAAATCCATCTCAATGCCGAATTGAGCGCGCCAAGGAGCAAAGTGCTCAAAAATCTGTGCGTCACTTTCGGCTTTAAACAAACATGTCACACGACCAGCTCCTGGTGCATGGACGCGAAACAGCATTTCAAAGCCAGGAAAGGTGTCTGCCTTTGCCATTTCACCTGAATCCCACAACTCACAAAAACTCTTGTAAGCAGCGAGCTGCCCTTCAATATCAGGAAAGATACAATCCGCAAGATACATCTGCATGGCGTGTCAAAGACAAGTTCAATCTTTTGATAGCAAGTGCAACTTAAAAATACTGCCTAAGTCACCACTTACTGACTGATGAACCCGTTAGTACTAGATGTTACGAGGTGTATCTCATATAACAAATCAATCAAGATCATGGGAGTCAACACGAAACTTGATCACTCAACACGAACCATATTTGGCATTCCCTCCACACTGGCAAAGGTGACCAGGCTTATTGCTGGTTCAGTTCCTGTGTTGATGACGTAATGCGGTTCACCTGGGTGGCCTTCAAGAAAGCCTTCTCCTGCAGTAATAATGTCAGTCACCTCAGCACCATCGACGATCCTCACATTGCTGAGTTTTCCCTGCTCAACCATCACCACAACAGGTGATGGATGGATATGCAAAGGGATCTTGGCCCCAACAGGAACAGTGATCCGATAAACCCGCATCTCTGGGGTTCCCTCGGGATAGGCAACACTTCTCCCCCCAAGAGTTCGATTGGCCGTGAAAAGCTCCTCCACAACTGGATTGGGTGATGCCAGTGCATGGCCCGAATAAAGCAGCAGGGACGCAGCCGCAATACCAAAGAGCTTAGAAACCATAATCTTTGCAAAAACGAGCTATTTAGTCTCAGGCTAAATGCAATGGATGCATTATGCAGTGGCTGACGGATTATTTCTATTATCAACGGCTTTCATCACGTCATAAGCCAATATCAAGATTAAACTTTTAGAGCTTCCGTGCGAACTGAGGTTACCCTAGAATTAATACTTTGCGATCAAAGATCTAAATATGCTACAAAATCAAAAGCAGTCCGCTTACGCAGACTCTTACTCAAAGCGCTACTAAAAGGATATCATCAAGCGACCATTACCCTGCTTGTTAGAAGGGTGCAGATTAATATTAGGAGACAAATATCGCGCCAAAGCAGGCATCAGCTGCAACACACAACCATAAAGACACACTGAATTACATCGGAGAGGATGAGATAACCCTGAGAACAGATGAGGACTCTTTAGACGTGATCTCAGAAGGTGATGTCAGCGCCTGTATTGACTGCTGGTGAGAGAAGCGCCATGTAGAAGCTACCGAGCACCGAGTTGGTGTTTTGAGCCAAGTGCTTCTAGACATCGGTTCCTTAGAAACTGAAAGCACTCTCGAGCACATCAGATATTTTGTCGGTTAGCCCCGAACATATTTCTCTGATCAAGCCAGCAACAAGATGACATTTGATTTTTTTTCGGGGGGGGGGGGCTACGTACTTTCTGGCTTGATCATCCTGATTCAGGTCTTCTGAATCAGTTCGTTCGCGATTGTGAGCCGACAGCTGGGGCCGATTGGGCAAGCCAATGCACGAAATGGCTTGTGACGACCTTCACAAATGAACTCGCCAATGGGTTCGCCATGGGCTGTGTGAATTTCCATGAGGGCAAGCTTCTCTCTCCTTGTTCTAGATAGTTGTCTGGGCTAGCCGTGGTGCAAATCACTACTGTTTTCCGCCAAAGGCATCACAAGAGCTGCTCAACTCTCAGTCGCTTCCAACTGATTTCAATTGGCATTGAGCTGATGCCCCTAGAAGCGCTGCCTAGGCAAGGACTGTCAGGCTTGACGAAAGAAATGACGACTAGGTGACTAAAAACCAGGGTTGGAGCCAAGCGACTGATTCCTCCCAGATGATCGGTTCAATAGACAGAAGCCACCGACGGCCTAGCCGGAGCGGATTGCAGCCTAATTGGCGGGAATAGGGCACAACGGGCTTATGACTTCAAACCAGAGGGAAGTCTCGGGAACTTTCAGTCTGATCGATAACATTCAGTAATTTAAGCAACTAGTAAGGTTTTAATTTATTGGGTTTCAATGCAGCACTATCTAATTGCCTGGAACTTCCCAACAGTAGAAGGATCTTGGGATGCCTGCACTCCATTTGCTGAATACATCAACGCTGGTGGGCCTGGAGATTGTTTTGAAGGCTTTGAGCTCAAATATCGAATCTGTGAACCAATTGGTGGAACAGGGATAGCGATTGCAGTTGCAAGCGATATCGGCAAGGTATGGGCTCATCTTGCTCCTTGGATCAAGGGCTTTGGAATCGAGTTCGAAGTCACCCCTGTTGTCTCTGATAAAGAGTTCGCAGCGATGTGGCCTGGAGTTCAAGCGGCTGCCGCAACAGACTGAATTTCACCAACCCAAAACAAGTACGGAATGGATCCATTCGAGTTTGTGCGTTGCGCCCCGCCACCAGCGGGGTTTTTAGTGACCAATGCCGTACAGCACACGTTGCCGAGGCAGAGTTGGCTGCAAGGTCGTTAAACCACAGCATTCACCCGTCAGTGATGAAAGCATCGTGGATGAGCACAAGCGAACGGCACGGGCTTCGGTGTGCACAAGCAAAAAGAAAACCCCGCCAAAGGCAGGGTTTCTCGGCTTCTCTTTGGGCGTGTTGCCTTGTTTCCACTCCGTGAAGAAGCCCTCCTCACAAATGAATCATGCCTCAGAAATCTTGTTGGGCAAGCCACCGCGTATCAGTTGGTTGACTGATCTGCAGAGACCTCATCATCATGGAGGAGGCCAACTCCTCACAAGGTTTGGCTCCTCACACCCCCTGAAGAAGGCTTAGTCGCCTTCTTTTTTTATGCCTGATTACTCGAGTCAGAAGCTGGGTCTTGACCATCGACCGAGCGGCTAAGGACAACCAAGCCTGAGCGGCAAGCTTTACAAAGCGTTACCAAACCCCTTAAGATCTGTTGTATAAGTTCACAGACGCTTCCGATGACCGACTACTCAACTGCCATCTTTGGCCTGATTGCATTCACAGGAGTTGTCTCCGCTGCAGTCGTCTACATCCTTGCCCAGCCTTCAGACCTGCCAGTCGTGAAGAAAGCAAAAGCAGCGCAAAACTGAGTCTCAGCCCAAAACATTTTCAACGGTACAAACAATGAGCACACAAGACCTTCTCGTTCTTCTGGTGAGCTTCGGGACCGCCTGCTTCGCTTTGAACATCTATAAGCTCAACCAAGAGCCTCAGCAGTGAGCTTTACAGGCCGTTACTAAAGTGTTACAGTGTGCGAAGCGTTCTTTGGACGGGATTCGCAAAACAAATCCTCTGGGAAGAGGCATAACAAATACAAAGGTCTCTGTGGAAGGAGATCTTTTTTTATGGCATCTCCCTCAGAGAGCTGTAGGTGAGGGGCTTTTCTAACTTCACTTCCCCGTAGCCGAGAGCAACCAGCTCTTTAACCGCCGCTGCAAACTTCTTAGATCCCATGCTTCGGATCGCTCTGTCGCCACGCTGTTTGGCCAGTTGCCAAGTGCAGCCATCAGCCTGAAATCCGTGTGCATGAACGTGGCGCTTCAGGATCATCTCTGTGGAGTCAACACAAAACTCGTCAGATTTCAATTGAGACATCAGTTCTCCTCTTCGGTCAAGGTAAGCATTTCGTCCTTTTAGACGCATGTGGAGATCAACCCCTCATGCTGCAGTGACCTGAGCGCCTTGTAAAAAAGATCAAAGCACTTCTTGATCCCAATCATCACTTGTGGACACCATCTTTCTTGATTGGATCGTCGGCGAGAGCAAGAGCAATGGCTTGCTAATCGGATTCCCCCTTGACAACCTCAGCCTGTATCACAACTAAAACAACATTTTTAGCCATAAGACTCCGCCAAGAGCAGATTCTTCGAAGCAGAGAATGCTTTCATCAGTTACCTCATACCAATGCCCTTCGATGCTTAGATCACTATAGATCTGCTTCAGAGCAACTAATGGCGACGAAGCTTATCAATAGGTTTATCCTCCAACCAGGAGGAGTGAAGACATCTATTTAATTCTTTATTCTCTGTTTTGGAGAAAGGTCATTAAAAAGCACATGCCTTTGCGACAGAACCAACCCTGAACTCAAGGCGACAAGAGAAATAATCGTTGTGATCAAAATTGTTTTCCTAGAAACGAACAAACTTGCATGACCATCTATAAGTCTTTTGTTAAGTTGAGCTCGCTGTTCAGAAAGCCCTTTGATTTCAAGACTAAAGGCCTGTTCTTCTTTGTCTAGGCGTTCCATTCTCGAAGTAAAATCATCTTGATTGCTTTCGATACTCAAGTCTTTGCTGGCCATATTCCTTCGCATTCCCTCCATCGCCTCAATATATGACTGCCTTAAATCTTGCTTTTGGTCAATAACTTTTTGAACGAGCTTCTCTTTAGCTTTTATTTGCTGATCAAGAGAAGAGATATTTTGCTTTATATGAATTGGCTTTTCGCTCTTTCCTGTCATCTGTGTGCTGAACGTATTGACCAAAGTATACCGTTCTCAAGACACTTACAAACTAGATCTCAAAACTCGAATCGCAGAAACTAGTCCCAAACAATTGAGCTCTTACTCTCTCGACAATCCTGCAGGCTCGATGATGTTCTCACTCAACCCACTCGTCATTTCCTATTTCCACAAACGGCCAACGAGGGCTGAGGGTATAGCGCAAAGAGCAACACGACACAAACTCATGCCAATCGTTATTCCATAAAAAAGAACGGTCGCATTCTCAAGACCGTTCCTCTTCTTAAGAAGCCGAAACTCCCCAGTCCTGGCTTCACTCCAAAGATGCCTCTTCGACAAGGGAATGTCCGTAGAGATACATACTCATTTTTCTATACGCACAAAAAAAGGACAGTCGTCCGCTGCTGACTGTCCCCTTCAGCGAGCACGGGGGTGCTTCGCCTTGCTATCAACTTGGCGATAAAGCATGAAGACGTCAGTAGTGACAAGTGCTTATTTCTGAAAAAAAGCCGCCCTGTCCAGGAGCGACTTATTGCATGCGCCACCAAGTCATCCAAACCGGGTGCCTAACCATCAAAGCCAAGCGAAGGTCGATCGTCAGAGCCAACTGCACATTTTGGCTGAGCACTTGTTGTCAGATGGTGTAGCCAATGAAGTGTATTCAGCTGCTATTCGATGCAGGCAACAAGCTGCCCATTTGATCAACCCGCTTTAGAGGGATGATGTTCAGCAGCAGTCGAATCGGAATGGACGGTCCCCTTTCACCTTTGGGGGATAGGTCAGCTGAAAAAGGTCCCACGAATGGGAGGCTGGGAGATAGGGGTGCGTACTGTTACTCAGCTGCTTGGATGAATGTCTTGAGCCTCTTAATCAGCTCAGGATTGACTTTCCCCCTGAATTGAGAGTCGGTTGTGTGCCGAGACCCATCCGTTAGAAACGTCACCAATTCACAAGGGTCTGACTTCTGCACGGCGTCGATGTCGATCAGACCAGCACCATGCTCAATCGCCTTTGTGAGCCATTCTTCTGAGCTTTGACCCTTGTTGCCAAAAACCTCGACAGTAAAGGTGACAGGGATTGTGATTTCGGTCTTCCACATCCCATCACATCCAAACTCTTTACGGATTTGTTCGCTCTCTTCGAGCCTGGGCCTTGAGACTTTCATTGATTAGTCGTGAATACTTGCGAGAACCTAGTCGCCATTACAGAAGCTGACCTCCTTAGCTGCTTCATTGTCGTGCAAGATCGCAATAGTGAAATTTGCACGCCGATAGAACTTGATCCGTCTCTCGAGGATCAGAGATGAGGTATCGGGAAGCCTGAGCCCTACTCGCTGCGCACCAGTTCCTTGCGTGAGCGTGAAAGCTAAGCGGGGCAGGAATAGATACCCAATAGTCTTCCTTCATCCGTTCTCTCCTGTCCGATTTGCCTGCAGCCAGACTCTGCAGGAGGAGTCCTTGCGCCGATATGGATTGTGTTGTTGTCCTTCGCACTGGTGACTAGAACAAAAAAGAGTGCTGCCAGGGACAGCAGAGCGGGAACGACAAATCGCATTGGCCTGGTTCTAATTCCATCATTCTGGCGGTTTCGAAAGGGCATCTGTTGTCTATATGACAGCTGCTGTTCAAACCAGATACAAGATTTGATTGAAGGGGTAAATGCTGTATGCAGTTACCACCTATTGATAATTTTGGGGACATGATGCCTTGTTATTTCTCTCGATCTGAATAGTCACGATCATGAACCTGTTCCCCTCCACCAGCGCTCCTTGCCAAGCTCATGGCTGTTAGTCAATTGGCTCAGTTCTTCTGACCGTTTTCTTTTCCCAGATTGGTACCTAGTGCACCGAATACCACTCAATGGACAATGCCAAGCCAGAATGTGTAAGTCAGTCACTTGCCATTCCTGATGCCATCCAAGCCCCGGAATCGAGTTGGTGAGGTGTACGGAAAACTCACGGTCATCCGTGCCTCAGACCGACGTACCAAAAGCGGAAATGCCTATTGGTGGTGTCGATGCTCTTGTGGTCAGGATCGTGAGGTGCCAGGCGACAAGCTTTCGCATAATTCAGCCCGTAAAAAGCCTTTAGTAACTGCCTGTTTGGATTGTTCACGAGAATTTCAAGTTGAAGGTGTCTGCGCCAAGAATGACCGTGAAGAGCGTCAACGACGGATTGATGCGGAGGCGCGTCGGTCTCTACTGAAAGGCGATGTCCCAGACGGATGGCTATCTCTACCCCTTACAGACGCCCATGCAAGGGAGTTAGGGCAGGTGTTGTTTTTTCGTGGCACGTTATGTCTCAGAGGGCATCTTGCGCCATATCGAATTAATGGGGGGTGCTTAACCTGCTCTGGACAAAAGCCTTCTGCGGCTGTTCAGCATGACGACGCATCAGGTTGATTCCAAACAACCGGATTGGCAGAAGCTGAAACAGACCTGCGAAGAGCGTGGGGAATCAAAACCAAGCCCTCCATTACATCGCGCAGATATTCGGCTGAAAAGATAATGAGCTCATGCTCAACCTCATCAGCCAACTTGAGAGAGACATGATAATGAATTAACAGAAAGCGCTCGCCATGTGTACTCCCTTCAGATGAGCAGTAAAAGAAACCTCAAATCTCAACAATCCATATCATGAATCAGTATCGCCACATTAACCACCAATAAAGACCAGAGAAAGATCACGCGCCAATCCTTTAGTCAACTCAAGCAAAAGTTAGTGAGCCAGCAGCCTCTAAACAAAGCAAATAAACAGAGACAGTTAAACCATGAACAACGCGAGTGAGTCAGACGACTGATGGCGCACGATAAGCATTTCTGTATTGAAAGCTACGAACATACTGCTATTCAATCGTATACTGAAAAAAGAAAATAAAAGGAGAGCAAGCATGGAAATAGAGGCATTCCGCAAGCAATTGATCGATGCCAACCCAAAAACGGCTTCACCCACAAAAAAGGAGCTGCTATCAGAAGATTTAGCCATCGCCTACGAAGCATTAGACCGTATAACTGACAACCTCGGGGAGTTAATAAATGAAACAAATGATACGGACGAACTCATTTATTATGCACAAATCAGAGGCGAACTATGCTCTCACTTCAATGGGATAGCTATGTTACTAGAAGATCACAACCAAGACATTTCGTAATCGCTGAATGAACTGACGCTCCATTTTGTATTGATCATTACCCAGAGCAAGCATGAGATGCCGATAAGCTCCATGTTGATAAGTCAGAGACAAATGACGACAGCTCCAATCACTCGTATGCCGATACGCCACTCAGAGCCAGAAATCCATAAGAAGTTTCATCCTATAAATCCAACCACAATTACACCCTCAATGACGCATCAAGAAGCAATATCAAAAGATTTAGTTATTGCGCTTGAAGCAACTGAAAGGCTAAACAAGAGCCTTGACAGATTGGCTGAAGAAAACGGATGCAGTGAGTTCCTTTCTTCCCATAGATTACTTGGAGAAAAGATTACCTCCAACCGCAACATCCTACTGATGCTGATTGGGAATGCTATGGATATAAGCATAAAGACTAATAAGCCAGGATTTAAAGCTGACTACCCTGATTACTTCACAAAATGATCAAGCGCTATAGCTATAGACACTAAAACATTACCTATCATAGGCATTTTTCTTAGTGGCAACCATGAAATCTAGGCAAACTGATAAAAGAGTAGCGCGACAAAAAGCCTCTCAAACATTTTAAACAGTTAATTTCAAAAAGCCTCTCAATATCAATTCCCGTCAGATTGATTACCGAGAATAAACCCATTCACAAACCCACGTTTCATATTTCCATTTTGCCATTACTGGTAGTGGAATAAAGAAGCAAAAAACAAGACATCTACATACCTATGATTTTGGTGTGAGAGGGAGACCGAACCAGGCGTGGTTGCCTTGGCTTCGTGAATGGGATAATGCCTACTCCCTCTATCACACATCTTTAACAGGTTGGAACATCCGGCCTTTCTGGATCCATAACCAGTTAAGCCAACATCGCATAGTTTCTAATCAGGCCGATTTAGGTATTAATTCAGAAACGGTTGGCATCGGGTCCGGCTTTCCATCAGCAATAGCTCTGGCACGGAGATAAAACCAGCTTTCGGTGTCTCCGCTCGCTTCCATCTTTTCTGCGATTACTTTCCAATTGCTGATTTCGGCTTGATCCATGGGAATCTCTTAATCCAAATAATTCTGGAAAACGATTGATGTTTCCGCGAATGCTCTCAGTCGTGATGACCGTCACCCCGCTCGAAACGGGGCAACCTGTCAATTCTGCATTTTGAACATTGGTGAGCTCCACCACAGGTATTAAGCATCACTCCCCGATCGAAAGAGCAAAGAGCCCCACTCCAACAACGAGAAAGAGCCCGAGTGCAACAAACATTTCTTTAAGACGACTGGATCAGGTCTAAGTAGAAACACTTGCTCACTGTGAGCCTTGTCTTGAAAGTGATCCTTACGTTTCTGATAGGCCAAATAGAAGACCGCCCTCGCTAGTGGAAAGACAACCTAACTCGTTCGTTGATTCATGAATCAACGATCAGAGCTCGTTCTTCATAACGGATCTTGGCTCATTTAATGGGAGAAATAAGATGCTGGGTAACGAGTGCACCGTCACTGTTGCTCAGTAGCTGACAGGCTGGACTGATGAAACGTATCTTGTTGCTTCTTTCGCTGATCGGAACATCCGCATTGGCTCAGAATTTCCAGACGATTGATCGCGTTGATGGTTGGTTGATTGAGCGCAAGCTGGATAGCGAACAAAATCATGTTTGCCGTGCTTCTGTTGTCGGCGGTGGATCCTGGTTCTCTGCGCGGGTTCACCTGAATCGCAATGATGCACTAGTCGTGCCAAATGGTTTGACCTCTCCTAACGAGGCATCAGTGGCTTCGGCACGTGAGGCGCTTCGTTTGTGCCGATCAAGCCTTCTTTATTTCTAAGGAAATGTGAGGCGAATCAGCGGACGGACGAGTGAGGACTCAGTGCGGTCAGCGGTGGCTATCAGGATTGTCCAAAGATCTTCTCCAGAGCATTGCGTTTGTTTTGGAGGGAATTGGCTCGCATTGGCTTTGAAGCCCCCATTGGTCTCGGCTGCCGTGGACGATTCAAAAAGACTTTGCTGAGCCACCAAACCTGAAGGCCGAGAAAAAGCAAGGCAAACAGCCCTAATTCAAATGCGCCCTGCATCAGTAGTGCTTGCCACGGTTTTCAATGGCGTCCCTTTTGAAGCACTCCAATTCCTCCGGCGTATGAAGCGGTGGTTTTTGCGTTTTGCCTGTTAGTCGGTTGATGAGTCGCAATAGAGGTTTCATCTCGTCAGTCTGGCTCAGGCCATCTCCCTTGGGGATCTCGAACCCGGTTACTTGCGGTTGAGGACCTTCCAGCCTGCCCAAATGATCACGGCAAGAACAATCCACCCGAAAAAGGCTCGGAGGAGCACCAATCCGATTAAGAGCACAGCTGCCGAACCAGCAACGCTTTTAACGATGGCCTTGCTCTTCTCAGACATGTACTGCCAACGAGGAATTAAAGCCATGAGCACACGCAAAAAGCCACAGTGCCACCGGAATCCCTTTTTGTCATCGAAAGACCAGTGGGTGCTACCGCTTTCATTGACAGACACGCTGAATAGATAGGACAGCTCAGCTGTGCAGCAATTATTCGATTCGTACCGCTAGTAGGGCTACTGAATATTCAGTCAGGATGATCGACTAGCAAAAGCCGAAACAGAAGAGAAGCAAATATTTCTAAAAATTTAGTTTTCGTAAGTTTACCTGTTGCAGGAGTCAAGATAGTCCTTTCGATTAGCAATGAGGAATCTTCATGGTTGGCGAATTACAGCCTTAGTCACGTCATTCATTTTAATTTTCCTAACCCTCTACTTCACATTGGCGGGGTGGAATGCCGTAGCTATTAAGCATGCGATTGATGCCACTGGACGAAGTTCCCTGATCCTTTTTGCGATTGCCTTCACAGCATCAAGCCTTGAAAGTCTTTGGGCTTCTTCTATTACCCGTTGGTCCCTACGGAATAGGCGTTGGATTGGTTTAAGTTTCGCCGCCTCCCATTTCATTCATCTTGGACTCATCATCTCAATATCCTTATTGTTTCCAGATCCATTTTTGAGAGAACAGTCATTGGGACAATGGTTGTTTGGTGGTCTTGCCTATATGTTTGTGTTTCTTATGGCTTTAACGTCCACCAATCAGGCCCAGCACTGGATGGGCATGAAGAGCTGGAAACGGCTTCATTACGTTGGAAGTCATTGGATATGGACGGTGTTCTTATTTACTTATTTAAAACATGTAAAGGAGGGACCTTTTTGGTTTTATCTCCCCTTCCTAGTCTTCACGTTGCTCATGATTCCTATTCGATTTGCGAAACATCGTCCTCTAAGCGCGACCATCCGCAGCTCCTGAAGTAGAGCCAAGCTCATCTGAGTGTCGAGGGTCATTTCATTGGGTAAGGGCAACTGCTTAAAGCATTCCCCTTTGCACTGAAAAACCCCGCTCGTGGCGGGGCTAGTGAATATTCAGTCGGGAGATTGATAGCCACAATCAGCGAACCTGATCGTTTATGGAATGGGACGTACTCAACGCAAGCTTCCAGCAGGTCATTCATTTCACATCACACTCAGATGCAATAGCCGTCAGTTTCTGATTGCCAAAGGATTGAGACGTGATGTTCTGTTAGCTGTGCTCGCTAAGGCCAAGCAGAAGGTGCCTCATCGCTTGTATGCGGTGTGTCTGATGGCTAATCACCTGCATCTGCTTCTGCGTCCCGATGATGCATCACAGCTGCCAAAGCTGATGCACTGGAATGGTTTAAGGGGGCATTCCACCCCCACGAGTCACTTGGGTGATACGAGCGACATATCACAGGCTATCGCCGAAACTCATTGCTAGTACTACGCTCTATCAAGACTTATACGGACCTACATTGACCTGTTGTCACGCTTATGTCACGCTTTTGTCACGGGTAAGTCAGAAGTGACCCATGCCAAAAACCAATGTGGGCTCACCCTGGGAAGCTAATTTCCGTTCATCCATACGCACTACGCCTGGCCTCGAAAACTGGACCGTCAGCAATGCGGGCGGGAAAATGCAGGTTCGATTTCGTCCCTCTGAGGGGAAGGCTCAAGCCGCACGTCTGCCACTTCTTTGGGAGCAAGGCAATGTCAATAGAGCAACGCTGCTGATTAACCGTGCAGCCAAGGCTCTTCTAGAAGGAAGTACTGATTCGCTTGCTGCTGCAATCGCGATAGCCCAGAGCAACAGCACCACCATGCGCATAGGCGTGAATTGGGAAGAAGTGGCTGAGGGTCTACGCGACGTTCTAATGAACCATCGAAACGAAATTCTGGCCAAAACCTGGAGTGACAACTACGAGCCATATATCAACGAGGCACTGCGTCTTATCAATTCAGGGGACGCCACTGATGGCCACACTCTCCTTAAAAACACCTTGAGCAAGTGGGCGGGGAAAGCACCATCAAGAGCGGCTTGTTGCATCGCATTGCGCAACCTGAGCGATCACGCCATATCGCGATTTGGAGCAGCCAAGTCTTGGCAGATCACATCACTAGACATCAAGGAACTTCGAGGCAAACCAGCCAGGAAACGCCGTAAGGCAACGCTCTCCGACACCGAGCTTCAGTTCCTGATCGACGGCATAGCCAATCGGAATCCCCGTTGGGCGAACGTGCTGCGGATTCTGACCCTATTTGGATTGCGTCCGATTGAGCTGCAATACCTCTCTCCAAATACAAGAGAGGACGGAAGCCTCGGGCTCTGGTGCAGTTATGAGAAAACCTGCGGAGGGAGCCAAACAGACCAACGCCAACTGGAGCCTTGCTGGCTGCAAGACAGCGATGGCTCGCCAATCAAATGGACTGTCATCGAGCAAATGCACGCTGGGCTTCTTGAGTTACCGCTGGGAAATGATGGTGAACCACGAAAACTGGATGGCCACTACGTCGAAACCTTCCTGAAACGACAACTGGAATGGAACCAACTCAAACAAATATGCGAAGAGCGTGGTGAATGGCTTCGGGCGTACAGCTTCAGGGACACATTCAGCCTGCGCTGCCATCGTCAAAAAATCGAACTAGGTGCGATCTGCGCCGCTATGGGCCACAACCTTGAAGCTCATGCCAGGGCTTACCGCTGGGAATCCCAACAAACCACAGCAAAGGCATTTGCTTCAGCAGCTGAACCAGCAAGTTGGCAAAGATAAATCGTATACAAGCCATTCGATATATCGAGCAGGCTTCTGAGAAGGAAGAACTAGGGAAGGCGAGTAATCGTTTTAAGAATGATGTAACAGACCTTCGCCGGAGACTTACAGCCCAAAATGGTCCAATAAATATAAACAAATAGCACATTCTTGAGCCAGATAGCCATGATTCATGGTATGACTTAATTAACGGAAAGCGTTAGATGACAATTAAGCTTCAAAAGCTATTGAGCATTATCTTATTTGCATGTGGAGCTGGAGCGATTTCACTGGCTGCACCAGCTCATGCTGAATACTGCAACAACGAGGGAAAGCAGGCTTGGTGCGGCGGCGGTAGCACCGCAGGGAACGCTCTTGATCAAATGAGTTGCACGCCATTTGCCTACAAGCCTTGGTCATTTAATAATGCAAATGGGCTCGGAGGATATAAAAATAGTTTTTGCACGTCAGATACAGTCAAAGATGTAGCTGGTGGGCCATATCAATCTCAGGCTTGGATGTACAACAAGGGTGATGGCACTAAAGACACTAGTTATTGGGTATTTCACGGCTGCGATGGAGCCGGAATCATGCCAGATTGCTTAGGCGATGTTTTATTTTTGGAGCGTTTTTACGGGTATGCAAAAGATCAATCAAAGGTTTGGTGCCAAGGTGGAATAACGGTCAACCAAGTGGCTTCGCATACAACCGATAAAAACTCCAACCGCAGACAATGCAAGTTCAAGCATCCAGGTACTGGCCATATTTACGAGAATTACGAAGCAGGAATTTGGCAATGGGGCAAACAATTCGATATAGACAAGTTTCGATCAGCAGCTACAGGGAAATGGTCTCAACGTGCAGAAAATGCAGTTCGCTCGGTACAAAATCCATTTCCTAATGCTGAAAATAAAAATGTTCTATATATGATGACATTCCCTTGGGTATGCACAGGAATCGGCAGAGGAGGAGCCACTGAAGGTGAAGGAGATGCGACTAATGGCTTGTTTACGCAAACCAATACTCCCGGCGTCAAGTGCTATTGGGACAACGAAAGTGGAGCTTCTTCTAATACACCAGATAGCGAAAGGGGGCCTTACTGGCCTCCACAAATGAATCTTTATTGGATGAATCTAAGAACAGACAATGGAAATAAATATCTTGACGTTAGAGGTTATACCTTAGACAACAACAGTATGACGATGAAATCATTAGGCCAATGGACACTAGAGCCATACGGAAGCCCTTGGTAGAAAGAAGAAGCAGACGACAAAGATTTGTTTATCGCTCGTGAAAGAAATAATTGAATAAATTCTACAATTAGAGTAAATCACTCTCCTCCAAGCTCTCCTTCACTGATTTGTCAAAAACTTTTAAAACCAACAATCGCTTTATTTGATTGGTTAGCGAATATACATTGTTTCAAACCATGAGTTAACACGGTTTTCTTTATTGGATAAATGTACAATACGTGAATCATTATTAAAGTCTAATTAGCATAATGCGAGCAATTAATTTAACAGCGTGCTTGGCTCTTAGTGTTTTAAGTCTTTCCTCAATCCCAAAGGCTTCTGCTGAAATCGGAATTGATTTGAAACTTGGGGGAGGAAAGCCTGAACTTGAAATTAATGACGGAAATTCTGACTCAAGCTCGGATAATTATAATTCTGACTCAAGCAACAATAACTCTGACTCAAGCAACAATAACTCTGACTCAAGCAACAATAACTCTGACTCAAGCAACGATAGCTCTGACTCTTCATCTGTTGATGGGAATTACGACCCATGCTTTATACATCCAAACTGCACGGCTGGTGCTGGATACAGCAGTGATAACAAAAACAGTATGGGAGCTGGCTGGTATTGCAAAGACGGAAAAGTTGTCAATACAAATACTAGTTTTGATAAATGCAATATCCGCAAGGGCTGCACAAGCGACAAGAACTACGTTGGCTATGTAGCTAATAGTAAAAGCTGGGAATGCCTTGAGAAGGCTTATATCCATAAAGGTTGCTCCAGTACTCCCGGCTTTACTAACAAGGGTTCTTTAGGTGCAGGCTGGTATTGCAGTGACAAAAAAGAAGTAAATCAAAAGACTCAATTCGATCCGGCTTCGATTAAAAAGGGCTGCTCCGATCAAGGATCAGGAATTAAATACACTGATGGGATCTGGACATGTAATTAACTTGTATATCGTCACAAAAGCATCCCTTGAATCAGCATTAAGTCTTAGTCTCTATTCCAAAGCCCTTTGTCCTGAATCACTTATGCAATTTTTCGCGCTCAACATCGAGCAGAGTAGTTGCCATTAGCCGTGACAGACGAAAAAAACTGACTATCGTGCGGCATTGAACAATAATTAAGACGACCGAACTGTTAGCTCACCACCTGAGCGGGCATAGCCTTTTTACCGCCTGAATAACTATCTCCAGGCTTGAGATACTCAAGCTAAGTCATGATCTACCCAATGAAACTATTCACAGCACTTGCTACAGCTTCAATATGTATTTCTGCCATGCCTGCTTTTGCAGACAATGACTATGAATTTTTCACCACACCATCTAAAAATATTTGGTGTGTTAGGAGGCATGACTTTTCGACCAAAATACCCTTATCTGTCTCATGTGATGTTGCCCATCATGCCTGGAAGGAGTGGATTCAAGGAGATCAGAATGGTTCTCACGGCAATAGATTTATGATTCCTGGTAATGGCCCTGCAGAAGCCATAGGGAGTTCAGATACATTGGTTGGAAGTGCAGGTCCTGTTTTGCAATATGGAAGTAAGTTAACCTTTGCAGACCGTCCCGAAGACGGGACAATTACCTGCATCTCCGAAAAGATCGGGCTTACATGCACGAATACGAGTGGTGGTTTACTGCATTTAAACCGTGAGTTCTATGTCCTCAATAAGCCAGTGCCTAGATAAGTATGTTGTCTTCTATGTCTCGCAGGACTACTGCCATTGCTGCTGCACTGTCTGTGCTTGCTCTTGGATCTCCGTTGGTTATTGCAAACGCGAACCCATTGGCAACTCAGTATTTCAATCAAGGAGTAGAGAAATACGAGGTAGGCAATTATCAAGGTGCAATTGCTGATTGGAATAAGGCAATAGAGATTAATCCTCAGGATGCTCTTGCCTACTACAATCGTGGTCTTGCCAAGTATGATTCAGGAGATCATCAAGGAGCAATTGTTGATTATAATAAGGCAATAAATATTAATCCGCACCTTCCTGAAACGACAACCGGAATGGAACCAACTCAAGCAAGCTTGCGAAGACCGTGGTGAATGGCTTCGGGCGTACAGCTTCAGAGACACATTCAGCCTGCGCTGTCATCGTCAAAAAATCGAACTAGGTGCGATCTGTGCAGCTATGGGCCACAACCTAGAAGCTCATGCCAGGGCTTACCGCTGGGAGTCCCAACAAACCACTGCAAAAGCATTTGCTTCAGCAGCTGAAACAGCAGGTTGACAAAGATTGAAGTTATTGCATCGAGCCTTGGGACCGATTGAAGCATTCACCACTGCTTGGAGAAAGTCATTCACCTACGGCGGCAAGGCAACAAGAGCCGAGTATGGGTGGTTCAATCTCATCAACTTCATTGCCATATTCGGGGGTTATGTGCTGATATGTGCTGCTGCCATTTTCTCTGTAGATATCGAGGAACTACAGATCCTTTTTAATCTATTACTTATTTATGTAATCGCAAGCGCTTTCCCCAATCAATCGATTGTGGTTCGTCGCCTTCGTGATATTGGCAAAAAATGGACGTGGATTTTATTAGCCTTGTCCCTTTCATTGGTTTCATCTGGTTAATTGTTTTGATGTGCCAACCTAGTGGGCATTATGGACTAAAGAAAGTGTCTGACCTGTAAAACAGTAAGAGTGATCAATGGCATCTAAAGAAGAGATCCGCGCTGTATTTGCTGACCCTCAACTAGACGGGATGGATGAGCTGTATCAATGCATTGGAGAGATGCTGCAAGACGGGGCGGTTTTTGAGAATGCCTATTCATTAGTGATCGCTGCAGGCGGTACCCCAGCCGACACCTGGATCAGGTTCTGCGTGCAATGCGCCACACGGTTTGATGATCCACCCGAGGAATCAGAGTTCCTTGCGGTATTAGAAGAGTTCAGCCGTTAGCACGCCTTGGGAAACCCATCAGGCAGCAAAGGATGCTCAGGCACCTAGGCATCAAGATGTGGATCAATCTGCAGAAGATCGGTTGGCAACGCTGCACACCGCCTAACTAAATACCCAATCGGGGGATAGGCGAGCAGCGAAGACCACTCGGATGGGGAATTCGGATTCGTTCTGTTTGAGAGATGATGATGAGGTCCAGGAGGTATGACCTCATCACAGCATGACCAACCTTGAAACTCTTAACCGTAATTGCTCTTATTTCTTGAGCCCTTCCAGTCCTGGCTGCCGGTGATAATTATTAGTTTAATATCAATGAAAAATAAATTGTAAATCGGACTTCTCTGTTAAAGGTGATATGACTGGAATTAGTGAAAATATGAAGATTGAGGATTCATGCAAATGCTGCCGGCCAAAGCATATGCGAAATATGTATCCAGACTGGAATAGTGAATACAGATAAAGCCGTAGAATAGGAAATTACTTGCGCAGTTTCCTGGTCAAAAATATTACATTTTCCTGCGACAACATAAATAGACTTTGCCAGCGGAATGGACATGAATATTACAAGAGTAACAGAATAAAAATCATTGAGAGCGAATATTTTGCTGATAATAATAGCTACGATAGGAGCGACTGCTAACTTGGTAATTACAACCATTAAAACGTCTAAGTTAAATGACTTTACTTTTAATTCGCTCATACTCAGGCCAACAGCAAAAAGGGCTACCGGAACAAGGCTCCCTGAGATATAAATGAGGAATTTGGTGACAACTTGATTTGATTCAATGCCTACAGATCTAGCCAAAATACCAATAAAGGTTGCGATAACGATTGGATTTAGTAAGGTTGCTTTTGTTGCTTTTTTGAAAACATTATTTTGATATTTATACTCATTCTTGATATTTCGAGCGCGCTCAAATTCCAGCAGAAGAATCCAAGATGGCATAAAAATAATATTCACAACGATAACCGAAATTGCCATCGGGACGGCAGCCCTTGCTCCAGTAATTCCAATTAGTATTGGGTACGCAACAAGGACTGTATTTCCGAGACTTGCGCAAAACCCCAATGCAAGACTAATACCTGTTTCTCTTCTTCTTAAAAATCTAAATACAAAATAACTTCCAATTATAATAACAAGATAGCAGACGGGATAAGCGATCCAAAATGGCCAATAAAAAAAACCCGCAGAACTATTGCCAGTTAACGCATAATATACTGTAAAGGGTGCTGCACAGTAGAAGACATACTTCATTAGTTGAGCACCAGAGCTTGCATCGATAATCTTTATTCGTGCAAAGAAAAAGCCAGTGGCAATGATCATGAAGATTGGCAGGATTATCGTCAATGAGACTGTCATAGCTTTTCTAATTCACGTACACATTATTATGGATGAAAGTTAAGTCATTTCGAGGATATGTTCATGTATCCTTTTGAAGAGCTATATAAAAGTTTAGATGATTCAGCTTATTGCTTTAGCAGTGATGCGATTATTGATTTGATTGTTAGTGTGCTGGCGAGAGCGTATACGAGCCGTGTGAGCAACATCACAGTACTACTTCAAGTTTTGTTATGACCAAAGACTTCATGCAGCTGCTGCCAATTTAGGTAAATATTTAACCTCTAATAATATGCATTTGTCGTGCTCGATGTATACTTTACCAGCCCCTTCGTGAGTGGGATTTGTATTGCGTGTAAAGATGCAGCAATGCTAAAATTTAATGCTAAAATACACAAAATAGCAGCCTTAGTATTGCTACTTGTGGAATTTCAAAATAATGGTTGCTTATGATTTAGCTGCAAATGTCAATTTTTAACATTCTAAATACCTTGGCAGACATATTGTCAAGTTAAGATCAAGCAATACTGCAGGCAAAGCATGAAGCTTCGATCAAATCTGTCAAAGCATCTGACTCTAAGCCTATTAGCTTTATTTGCAACTTTATTGAATCCTAGGGGTATCCCCGAAGCCTTAGCGGATCAGACTAGCTACACTGGGACTGGTCCTTTTTCTGTTTCAGTTTCAATAGTCGAAGGGCAGGGTTTGTTATTTAAACCATCAGATTCTGATGAGAGTAGAAAGAATTGGCCTGGAGTGGTATTTGCTCACGGAATATGTGGACCGGCGGAAAAATATTCATCCTCGTTATCTCGTTTAGCGAGTTGGGGATTTATGGTGATCGCAAATCAAAAGCAAGGGGATTGCGGGGTAATGAATGTAAATCATCCATTAGCCACACTAGGAAATTTCTTCCAACTACGACTGAAATTTCATAATGCCGCCGACTTTTCGTTGATGGCTGACGATATTCGTTCCAATTTAAACTATCTCATTGGACGTTTTGATGTTGATTCAGATCGAATTGCTCTTATGGGCCACAGCATGGGGGGAGGCATGGTTATCGATGTCGCCTCTGAACTTGGAAAGCAGCAATCAAACATTGTCAAAGCCGTTGTGGCGATTGCTCCTTGGAATGGTGTACACCCAACACCAAGTTCAATTGTCAATGATTCAAATGCCCCTATATTAATTTTTTGTTCAATGACAGATGCGCTCTGCCCTTGCTCAGGAGAAGTACAGTTAAGCGATACTCAGGGTATCTTCACTAAAAAGCTGTCGCCTATCATTCCTCTATTATTTGGACCACAATCTAATCCAACATGGAATGGTGGCTCTATGGCGATACTTAAAAACTCAAAAGATCTAATTTTAATGAATGTAAGCCAAGTCAGTCATCTTTCAATTGCAGGAATAGATCATGGAGATAAAATGCAAAGCTTTGCTGAGTGGGCGCGAAGCGAATATGGTCTTAACTTTAATCGTCCAAGTCGATCATATTCGGATATTCCCACAATGGAGTACTCAGTAGCCTTTTTAAATCAGTTTCTAAATCTTGACGTAAAGAAAGGACAATCCACTCTTGAACAGTCTTCATCAGATTCACGTATCTTGAAAGTTTTGAGGTCAAACTAATAACTGGATGTTTAATGTATTTTAAAAGTTTCTGTTAGAGGCTTTGATTAAGCATTTAATTGTAGCATCAGTGTCTTTGATCATCAGCTGGAATAGCTCTGACTTAATCTCTGATACGACTAAATGCCCTTACCTGCTTCAACTTCTCAAGGGTGGTCACGGCTAAAGGCCCAGCCCCTTCGTGAGTGGGTTTTTTTATTTTAGCGGGTAATACATAAAGGAGATGCCAGGTATAAAAGGTGATCATCAAGCCTCACGAGGCTCAGTATTCAGTTCTTTTCTAAAAGTTAAACCATTCAGATTGAAATTGTACCCAAAAACTGGATGAAGCTATTAGAATAAGAAGAAGCCTCATTCATTCAAACCAGGTGCTCTTCTGAGCCACCAATTAATCTACTTCTACTTGCTATTTCATACATTTCTTGGTGAATGCCTTCTGATTCTACTTCAAACCAATCAGAGTATTTACGGGTTTCGTCTTTTTTGACTCCAAAGTCATATATTTTATATTCTAGAGTAATGAATTCGCCTCCATCAGTCTTATAGCCCAGCTCCACTAATACTTTTCCTCCATCAGTGGGGAGATTGATCTTGGTATTGTTTTGCCTAGTTGTTGTTTCTACTGATAATGAAGCACTTGTACCGTCTCCAGAGATGTCTCGCATTCTTAAGAATAGAGCTGAATTATATTGTCTGTCTATTAAGTCCTTTGTGTCTCTCCTGATCTTCCAAGTACAGTTGATCTCCCCAGAAAGAATACTGCATTCAAAATTAGAGGAGTCTTTCGCTACAATCTTCCTAAAAGGAGCCTTCAGCAGCAATCGCATCTTAGAAAACAACTTTTTCATTGCAAAGAAAGTTTCATTTTGCATATTCTTAGGACAGACAGTGAATCCATTGTTGCAATCTTTTAATAGCTTAACGCGTGTATCGAGAGATACACTTATGGGGATGCGCCGTTATTTGATTTACTGACATTGATGCATGCATCACTTTAATATTAGGCCTGGAATAGTATTTCAGGAAAACAATTCATGCACTCTTAGTAAAATTTGAATTACATGAGAAAGAAAGTCAGAATTTTGGATATTCCGCCCCCGCCACGAGCGGGGTTTTTAATTGACTCACTCCTTTGGGGGACAACTCAGCAGCGAAGACCACCCGGATGGGGGATTCGGATTCAATTCGTTTCAGCGATGGTGAAGAGGTCAACAAAAGTAGATCCCTTAAATGCCACCTATTGCTATTACTCGAAACCGCTACCCACAACAGCCGGGCAGAGAGACTCTCCGGCTCTACAACCAACTGTTCGATGAAGCCCAATATCTAAATCGTGCACGTGGTCAGTACAAGGGGATCGTAGAACGCCAGCGAACTCATATTGCGGAGCTGCAAGGTGAGTTGCAGCAATTCAGCAAAGATATGGCTTTAACTCTCCAACAAAAGGCAGAGCTAAACAAAATTCTTCTTGGGTATGCCGATGTAATCGGCGAGTTGGAGAAAGCTGGTAGCACCCTGGAAAACGCGTTCGAACAGAATGGTGCCTGGGGCCTTTTCTCTGGATCAGCCTTGGTTGAAGCGGTTCGAGCATTTATTCAAACCTTCCGTCTTGCCACCCAGCAAGCAAAAGAAGTGAAAAAAGCCAAGGCTTTGGAGGCATCCCGTGTCGATAGCTGAGGGGCTAAGGAACACTGTTCAAGAAGCGAACGACCTTGATCAAAAACTGGCCAAGCGCATTGGTCAGCATATTGATCATCAATCACAAGCATTAGCAGCTCTAAGAGAAACTACAGATGCCAAATCATTTGCCCCACAGGCGTTTAGAGCTTTACCTCCAGCGATAGAGGAGCAGTTTCAGAGTCTGAGAGTGACTGAACTCAAAGCCATTGCCACACGCATGGCTCTTCCAAATAGGAGCAAAGTCAAACGTAAAGCCGACATCATTCAGTTCCTGATCAGTCATCAGGCTCCACTCGCTCCTTCTTACGAGCAACTATTGGCATTTTGGGTTGAGCACACTCAATAACAAGAAAAGTTCTTCCGGTAGATGATTTAGGAATGTTCTACATGTAGGGCAACATCATCAAAAGCACAACTATCGGTGGTGCCCTGACATGAAAGGACTCGCTAGAATATGAACAACCGATGAATGGACCACTAGGTATCTAGTCCTCCATTCCATGTCGCTCCATCAGGCGCGATGTCGGGCCTGCAGGGGTGGCACCCTGATGTGGAACCGAGTTGGGGTTTGCCGCTGTCGCTGTTTCTTTGCGTTGGCCTTGACCCGTCCAAATCGACTTTCTCCACGAAGCCTTCGTCTTCCACAATCTGCTGAGTATTCCGTTCAGGTTGTTCAGCAAATGCTTGATGAAGAGGAATCAAAGGGCTTCAAAACGGATATTCCTGAAGGTTGCAACTGTGTAATCGTCACGATGCCTAAGGCTGTTATGCGGGCTTATCGCCAACGTGAGCAAGCCTGGCTTAAACGATTAAGAAACAAGCGGTAGCGACAAACAGCCGGTTTTTCTATCCGGTGATCGACATGTCTACAAGCGTCCGCGAGACGTTAAGCACCGCCGATATGGCAAAGGCGCTTGGCATCTCCGAAAAATTGCTGCTGAAAATTCGTAAGCAAGCAATTAGTCCATTTGAACTTGGTACTCACTATCGATTTCAAGGGGTCACAACCGCAGCTCCCGTCCGCTGGTTTCCAGGGCCAACCGATGAAGCATTCAGCAGCTTCACTCGTGTAGATCCTGCATCTATCGAAACGATGAGGGGGGCATGAACAATGCTTTCCTCAGGAAAACAAACCCCCTGTCCAAGTTGCGGCAGGACAAAAGATGGCGATTGCAGATTCAACGACGAAGTAATCCTTTGCCATTCAGGTGAAAGCGGCGGGCCGAACCCAGCCCTCAGGATTGGAGAGGTCGTCAACATCGAAGGGCGTTCATGGGCACTGGTTAAAACCGGTGCAGGGCACTCCGGTTCAGCACATGTCTTCAAGCCTCACCAACCCAAAAGACAAAAGCCCCAAAAAGCGACACGAACAGGACGACAGCAAGAGCAACAAGCGAAAGCTGAAGTGGCTTCAATTGCCATAGAACGCTTCTTTGATGAGTTCGACCTGGCCTGGAATGTCATGGATTTTCATTCCCTTAGCCCTCAAGAACTCAAAGAAGGCATCGATGCAATTGAAACAGCGCATCAAACAGGACAAGAACTCTCAGATTTGATCCAGTCGATCTGGAGTGAGAACCATGATCTTCGGAGTCGCCACAGAGACCGGTTCAACGCTTGTATCCGCAACCTGGGTTATCAAGTCGACGACCTGCGCCACTTTCGCAATCACTACCTCGGGGAGATCATCTGATGTCCGTCGAAAAATTTGATGCAAACCGTCTAACCAAAGAAGAGCGCCTTGCAGTTCTGAATGGCAGCAAATCACTTGTCGATCTCGGAGCTATCGAACGACCCCATAAAGGTTTACCTGTACTACTTACAGACCTCTCACCACCTGATAACCCGAGAAACAAAAATGGAGAAGAAAAAAACCATACAGCAGGAAGTTGGGCGAATTTCGTTGCTGATCGACTCGGAAAGAAGCTCCGCTTCAACGACCTCACAGGACTAATGGAATACGAAGGAACCTCACTTCCAGTAGATGAAACGAGCCTCCTATATGTCCGAGCCCAACAGGATGGACACAAGGTTCAAGAGAAGCAATGCAACGATGCGCTGCTCACTAATGCATATCACAATCGATTTGATCCCATCCGCGATTACCTAGAACACCTTGAACGGGACGAAACTATACAGCCCGCCTGCCTCAAAAGCCTAAGCAGCTCCTATCTAGGTACAGATGATCCGCTCTATGACGACATACTCCGCGTGGCACTTCTTGGTGCTGTTCACCGACGACTAGACCCTGGCTGTCAGTACGACGTAGTTGCTGTCCTCAAAGGGGATCAAGGAATCCGTAAATCAACCTTCTGGAAAGTTTTGGCCTCTCCAAAGTGGTATTGCTCCAGTGTCCCTGACTCCGACAAAGACCTGCTATTGAACGTTCACTCAACCTGGATCTTCGAGCTAGCGGAGCTTGAGAACGTGACAACCAAACGTGAAGTCGGGCAGCTCAAAAACCTAATCACTACCTCAAGCGATCACATCCGTATTCCCTACGGGAAGGCAACCGAAGAAAAAGAACGCAACAGCATCTTTGTTTCCTCGGTCAATGGCGATGCCTTCCTTCGGGATGAAACAGGGCACCGTCGATTCCTAGTCATCGAATGCCCTCAAAGTTTTAAAGACGGTGAATCAATTGATATTGAAGCTGTGGTTCGAGACCGTAACCAGATCTGGAAGGCTGCCTTGCTCGCATACCGCCAAGGGGATCTACCCATGCTCAATACAGAACAACAATTGGAATCCAACCGACGCTGCGGAGATTATGAAATCAGCTCCCCATTCGAAGGGCTAATTGAACGCTGGCTGTCTTTGCCCAGCTCACCAACTCGTTTCACCAGTGATGAAGCTCTCATCCAGTCAGGCTGCAGAACCGAAGGAAATATCAAGCGTGCTGACCAGCAGGAAGTGACCAATGTCCTGACCAAACTCGGTTGGTCAAAACCTATAAACAAGGAAACCATCAACGGATTCAGAGGCCGCTTCTGGCAAAAAACGACCAACCCAACCCACAAGAATGACATTGGTCAGGGGGTTGGTCAGCAGGTTGGTCATCTATAAAACAAGCTCGTGAATGGCATCTCACTATTAGTGACCAAACTGACCAAACAATTTCAAGAGAAATAGATAGAGCATCAAAAGAAGAGGATTGACCGGATACGCAAAAGTTTCAGAAAGAGATTGGTCGGCTGGTCACTTTGGTCACCCGCCATAATGTATGCATGGCTAAATGCACCAAAAAAGAGAAGTTAAGGCGTGTCGAAGAGCTAGCTGACTTACTTGTCAAAGGGCTATCTCAACGTCAGCTGATCAACCATGTGCGGGACGATTGGGGGCTCTCAGGAGATCAAGCCACGAGATACATCCGTGAAGCACGAGACCTCGTCAAATCAGACCTAGATGACGTTGACCGCGCTGATCTACTTGCAGCAAAGATTCAGATGCTCGAACAAATCGCATCTGATGCAGTCGCAGCAGGACGGGAGAACAACGCAATTGGAGCAATCAGGTTGCTTGACGAGCTTGTTGGCCTGGGACGCGGGTAGTTGCACAGCAACAACGCATAGAGAAGGCGACTCTCTCCGCACTCACAAGTCAGAGCAGCAATTCAGACGAGGGCATGGCGATCCCCCCTCGAATGCTGCTGATCGAAGTCAAATTCTCAATAAGCGGGCATCTGGATACCTCCATTGAGGAGATAGGAGCAAGAGGCTCGTTTGTCACGCAGAGGCAGGAGAAAGTCCTGTTGTCACGAATTTGTCACGCGGACCCTAAACAACAAAAAAGCGGACCCTTGAGATCCGCTGTCCTGGAATGGTTTAAGGGGGCATTCCACCCCCACGAGTCACTTGGGTGATAAGGCTGACTTCACCCCATCTCCCTTAATAGGGTCAGGCAGCAACAGGGGCTGTCTGACGGGAGAAACGTACGATGTTGTTCGCAGTTACGGAATTTGCTCTTACCGAGCAGGCTTCAGTCACCCTCCTTATGCCCCGTCGAAACCATTGCAGCCCCGAAGGGAGAATGGAGCTGAGCGGAATCGAACCGCTGTCCGAAACACCGGTGTGGACCACCTAGTCCGTTCAAGAACGGACCTAATCATTCTGGCATCAAGACCGACAGACGTCGCCTCCTGAAGAGAAAAAACACCAGTGCTCCTGCGACGCAGCAAGTAAGCAGGGTAATTATTCAGAAAAACAAAATATTGATACCAACCAAAAGCCAGATTTCAGATACCCACTCCATGCAGTTTTCTTGATATTAAAGAAGGTAAAACAGTCAAGAAACCATCAACAAGATCATTATTTTGATAGATACATTTAATAAATCAAACAGTAACTTCTCTGCAATTTCGCCACCGCTTTTATCAAGGCGAGTGCATGTACCGGAGGCTCTCTGGGCTTACAACCAAGACAAGAGACTTAGGCTCAGATACTGTGTCAATCAGTAGGTATAAGTCGAGACGTAGTAGTGAACAAAAAGCAAGCAAAATCTGAGCGCATTAAAGGCGTCTCCGTACTACCTCAAGGCTTAGAGGAAGCTGGAGTCACTGAGCTTCTTGGCTTAGGAGCGAAAGCAGTGAAACCGCTGCGTAGGGCCGTCTCATTCGAGGCCGATATGGCTTGTTTGTATCGACTTCATTTGCAATGCCGTCTTCCTTTTCGATTGCTCCGGGAAGTAGCTCGTTTTCCATGCGATGGCCGCGAATCGCTGTATTCAGGGATTCAGGAAGGACTGAACTGGGAACGCTGGCTGCATCCCTCAATGAGTTTCCGAGTGGACGTCACCGGAACGGCTCCCGGCCTCAATCACAGCCACTACTCCGCACTTCAGGTCAAAAACGCGATCGTTGATCGACAACGCGACATCTGGGGGCAAAGGTCCTCGATCGATCTGGAAGAACCCGATGTTTGCCTGCATGTGCATCTCGATCGAGAGGGTGGGGTGCTGAGTCTCGATGGATCGGGCGGCAGTCTCCACCGCCGCGGCTATCGCGCAGAAATGGGGGATGCTCCACTAAAAGAGAATCTCGCTGCTGGTTTGATCCGCCTAAGCGGATGGACAGGAACCACTCCACTCGTGGATCCCCTCTGTGGTTCAGGGACCCTGCTGATCGAAGCGGCATCAATGGCTGCGGGGCATGCCCCTGGGCTGAACCGCAGCTTTGCCCTTGAAGGCTGGGCTGATTTTGATGACGACCTCTGGAGAGAGGAAAAAGAACGCGCACGCACGCGCCAAGAGCAAGGTCAATTCCAGCCCATGATCATTGGCTGCGAGCAGGATCCATCGATCGCCAAACAGGCTCGCAACAACGCAGAGGCCGCTGGCCTTTCCCACTTGATCTCCATCCAAACGGGAGATTTCAGAGATCTCCAACTTCCAGAAGGACCGGGAACGATTGTTTGCAATCCTCCCTATGGCTTACGCATCGGAGCCGATCAGGATCTCGAGGCGCTCTACGGAGATCTCGGAGCAATGGTGAAAACCCAAGCCTCAGGATGGGATTTCTGGCTGCTCAGCGGAAATGCCGGCGTCACGGGAGCCCTCCGGATGAGAGCATCGCGACGCATCCCCATCAACAACGGTGGACTCGATTGCCGTTGGCTCCATTACCAAGTGCGTTAGCCGAGACCGATCAACGACCCATTACGGCACGGGTGGTTTTGGACAAACCTTCAAGGGTCTGGGGCAAATAGGGGCCCTTCGCCAGCTGTCCTCCAATCCGCAAGCTCGCTCCAGCAACCACCACATTCAAAACAGCAAGGGTGAGCAACGACTGCAGCAACGTCCAACTGAAAGCGGTCAACGACCAAACAACAAAAGCCGTTTCAGCAGCCACAAGAGCCAGCAGCATCAAGGTTCCGCCCATGGCCAAAAACACACCGCCGCCAATCAGGCGACGCTTCTCGCGACTAACTTCTTGCAGAGCAATACGCACATGCAGGTCCATCACCGAACCGGCTAGCGCTGTCACTCGAGCCGCAGCGCCGAGGCCCCTTGGGCGGCTCTCTTGAGATCCTGGAAGTTCACTCATCAGGAACGACGACCTCCCATAAGCAGGGCACCGACAAGTACGCCGACCCCAGCAGCGATGGCCAACGACAACAGCGGCCGCTTCCGCACGGGACGCTCAATCTTGGGTCGCAAGGTGGAATTGAGATCATCAAGCAGCTGCTCGAGTTGCTCTTCAAGGGGTTCGAGGGTGTCGGCAAAACTGCGCACGCTCTCACCGGGATGATGCATCAGATCTTCCAGCTGTTGCTGCACGGTTTGCACCGCACGATCGCCTTGGGAGGCAATCAAGTGCACAACCTCATCAAAGCTGCCCCGGGTGGCCTCTAAGGCTTGATGCGTCACCTCGGGCCAACGACGCTGGATTTCAGGAACGAGAGTCTCAAAATGATCCCGAAACCGTTGCGCAAAATCCTTGTCTTCTTCTTGGGATGGAGCTGAGTCCATGGGTAGGGGTAACGCCTTCCTCAGCCTAGAGATGGTGTCTAGAAGATGACACCCATAACTAAGCAACTGTCTCGATATCTATTCCTGGAACACACGAATGCTCCAGATGATCCGGCATGCCGGCATGTGGATTTACTCCTGGAAGATGGCGAAAGCTGCCGCACCTGGCGTCTGAGCAGTGTTCCCCTTCCAAACGGCCCCAGCCTCCAGGCCATCCCCTTACCAAGGCACCGGCTGATCTGGCTTGAACGAACCTCAGCGGCTGTCTCTGGAGGACGCGGCTGGGGACGTCGCATTGTGGGAGGCGCTTTTCAAGGGGTCTTGCCCGATGACCCAAACGAGCTGATCAAGGTTGATCTACGCGGCACTGCCGCCCTCCACTTCCCCGACCCATTAACCCTCGAACTGGCCGATGGAAGATGCCGGCTGCACGCATCGGCTCATAACGCTCCAGCACAAAGCACTTGAGCTTTTCAGAGGCTTCGCTAGTTTTGAGTCGCTGACAGCTGTATCACCTGTTGGTCCATATCAATCAGGTCGGACTGACCCACTTCAAGTCCTTCGGTGGGGCGATGACCATCCCCCTCGAGACCGGTTTCACTGTCGTGACCGGTCCCAATGGGTCTGGAAAGAGCAATATTCTCGACGGCGTCTTGTTTTGCCTAGGCCTGGCCAATAGCCGTGGGATGCGTGCTGATCGCTTACCCGATCTGGTCAACAGCGGCATGCTCAAAGCTGGAAAATCAGCTGAGACCACCGTTAGCGTGCGTTTTGATCTGAGCGACTGGCAGCCAGATGCAGCAGAGGAGGGGATTGAACCCCCTGAGGACGGTCCCTGGATTCAGGCTGATGCCAATGAATGGACGGTGACTCGCAAGCTGCGCGTGATGCCTGGAGGCTCGTACAGCAGCACATACAGCTCAGACGGGGAGCCGTGCAACCTGCAGCAGCTGCAAACCCAGCTGCGCCGATTACGCATCGATCCGGAAGGCAGCAATGTCGTGATGCAAGGCGACGTGACTCGGATTGTCTCGATGAGCAATCGGGATCGCCGCGGCCTGATTGACGAGCTGGCGGGTGTGGCACTCTTCGACACCCGAATCGAACAAAGCCGCCGCAAGCTCGACGATGTGCAAGAGCGGCAAGATCGCTGCCGCATCGTTGAACAAGAACTACTCGCCGCGCGCCAACGTCTTGAAAAGGACTGCGCGAAAGCACGGGCCTATCAGGACCTACGTGATCAAGTGCAGCGTGGCAGGCAGCAAGAGCTGGTGCTGGCCTTCGAAGCAGCGGAAGCGGAGCTGAAGCAGCTCAAAGCCCGCCAACAACACCTCAGCGAAAAGGAGATCCGCGACAGCGCGACGATCACCGAGAAGGAAGCAACCCTGTCTGCAGAAGCAGCACGCCTGCAAACCCTTCAGGAGAGCGTCAAAGCTCTAGGCGAAGACCAACTGCTCAGCGTTCAGGCTGAATTGGCCGGCCTCGATCCCCAGAATCGCGCGCTCGAACGTCAAGCCACGCAACATCAGCAAGAAGGAGAACGCTTACAAGGGCTGCGCCACAACCTCACCTCCCGCCGTCACCAACTTCAAGCAGATAGCGAAGGCCTTAAGCAAGCCAACAACCCAGAGGTGCTCCAGGCCGCCGAGCAAGCCTGCCGCGACGCCGAAGCTGCCGTTGAAATCTCGCGCAGGCGCCTCGGCGATGTCGCGGGACGATCTGGAGCCTGGCTCGATGAGCAACGCCAACGGGCAGCACGCCGCTCAGACCTGCAGACCACGCTCACGCCTCTTCAGGAGGAGCAACAGCAATTACAAGAGCGTTTGCGTCAGGACGAAGCCCGTCAATCCGAGCTGCAGCTGGAACGGGACGAAGCCGGTGCCGAAGACCGTGAAGTCCAAGACCAGCTGGAACAACTGGAGCAGGAGTGGCAATCGCTGCTGGAAAGCCTTCGAAGCGGCAAAGAACAGCTGCAAGAACGCGCTGAAGCCGTTGCGATTCAACAACGCACCCGCACCAGGCTTGAAGAGGAGCAGACCCGCCTGGAACGGGAAATCGCCCGTTTAGAGAGTCGACGCGAGGCCTTGCAGGAAACACGCGGCACGGGAGCCTTACGCCTCTTGCTGGAGGCGGGACTGGATGGCATCCATGGAGCGGTCGCCCAACTTGGCGAAGTAGAAGATCGTCATCGTTTAGCCCTAGAGGTCGCGGCCGGCGCACGCATGGCCCAAGTGGTCGTTGACGACGACAGGATTGCGGCCCGTGCCATTGACCTACTGAAAAGCAGGCGCGCAGGCCGTTTAACGTTTCTACCCCTCAACAAAATTCGCTCGCAGGCCGCAGGTGGTGGCGCGGCGATGGCCCGTGGCCGCCGACCGGAGGGAGGCATTGGCACCGGCCTCATTGGTCGCGCAGTGGAATTGATCCGCTACGAGCCGATCTACAGCGACGTGTTCGGGTATGTCTTTGGCGACACTCAAGTGTTCAGCGACTTAGGCAGTGCTCGAGAACAGCTCGGGCGTTTCCGTGCCGTCACCCTCGAAGGTGAACTGCTCGAAAAAAGTGGCGCGATGACGGGTGGAAGCTTCAGCCAGCGCAGCGGTGGGATGAGTTTCGGAGTGAGCAGTGATAGCGATGAGGCCGAGCCCCTCCGGCAGCGGCTGCTCGAGCTCGGCGAGACCCTGGTCGCCTGCAGACGCGAAGAAAGCCGACTACTCCAATCTCTTGAGCACGAACGTCCACTGCTGCGTCAGCTGGAACAGAGGCAAGCGGCTCTCGATGCGGAGCGAACAGCAGCCAAGCGAGCCCATGGACCACTGCTGGAGCGTTGCCGCCAACGCAGTGAGCGTCTCCACAGCCTTCAAGCCAACCGCACGGAACAGGAACAGCGGCTCCAAGTTCTCAAAACCACCATCACCCCTCTACTGGAAGAACTCGAAAGAATCTCCACAGAGGAACGAAAAGTTCAAGCCGAGGCCGATGCCGGGAATTGGCAACAACTCCAGACTGAACTCGAACAGTCGGACACCGCCTTAGAGCAGGCCCGCCGCCATCGTGATGATCGCCTTCAGCATCAGCGTGAACGCGAGCTGGCGCAGACCCGAATCGGTGACCAACAACAGGCCATCGAAGAGGAAGAAAACACCCTCCAATTAGCCGTCACAGCACTCGCCGAAGCGCATCAAAGCTGGCGTAACGAACAAAAGGAGCTGCAAGAACGT
Organism: Synechococcus sp. MVIR-18-1; assembly: GCF_014279835.1. Classification (NCBI taxonomy): domain Bacteria; kingdom Bacillati; phylum Cyanobacteriota; class Cyanophyceae; order Synechococcales; family Synechococcaceae; genus Synechococcus; species Synechococcus sp. MVIR-18-1. The sequence goes on from NZ_CP047942.1 coordinate 2,054,613, forward strand.
CGCCAGACGTTGGAAAGCCAGCAACAAATCCTCCAAACCAAATTTGGGGAAGAGCGTCGCGCTCGGGATGCAGCAGAGGCTTCAGTGGCCGAGCTGCGACAGAACCTCCAGCAAGCCCGCTGGGAACTTGAACGCTTGCAGGAAGAGCGTCAAGCGATTCAAGAGCAACTGCGCAGCGGTGGAATCCGCCTAGAGGAACTCAAGCCAACACTGCCCAACCCCCTTCCAGAGATCCCAGAGGAGATCCGCAATGCCGGCCTTGCGGCACTGCAGGAACAGCTGCAGCAACTTCTGAAACGAATGGAAGCTCTTGAACCGGTCAACATGCTGGCCCTCGAAGAACTAACAGCACTGGAAGAAAGACTTGGTGACCTAGGAGAACGCCTGGATGTGCTCAGCCAGGAGCGCGAGGAACTGCTCCTGAGGATTGAAACGGTGGCCACACTCAGGCAAGAGGCATTTATGGAAGCCTTTGAAGCCGTGGATGGGCATTTCTCAGAGATCTTTGCAAGCCTGTCCGAGGGCGACGGCAAGCTGCAACTCGACAATCCGGATGACCCCCTCGAGGGAGGGCTCACCCTGGTCGCTCACCCGAAAGGGAAGGCCGTGCGCCGCCTGGCGGCGATGTCTGGTGGGGAAAAGTCACTGACAGCACTCAGTTTTCTGTTTGCTCTTCAGCGCTTCCGCCCCTCACCGTTTTATGCCCTCGACGAGGTGGACAGCTTCCTCGATGGCGTGAATGTGGAGCGGCTTGCGGCGTTGATTGCTCGTCAAGCCGAACAAGCCCAGTTCCTTGTCGTGAGCCACAGGCGACCGATGATTGGCGCCTCACATCGCACCATTGGTGTCACCCAAGCGCGTGGCGCTCATACCCAAGTAGTGGGATTACCCGATGCAGCCTGAACAACGGGCTCCCTGGCCTTGCGTCAAAATGAGTCGAATTGCTTCGGCTGAGGCCTGCGTTTGAGCTCGTCCCCGTCCCCCAACGACCCACTGGCAACCGTCCCCAGCGACAGGCTGTGGCTTCGCTCGGAATTAATGGGGACCCAAGTGATCACCCGCGACTCCGGCAGACGCCTGGGTGTTGTTGGGGAAGTGGTTGTCGATATCGACCGACGCGAAGTGGTGGCCCTCGGCTTGAGAGATAACCCGCTCACCCGTTTCTTGCCGGGACTCCCCCGTTGGATGCCCCTTGATCGCATTCGCCAGGTGGGCGATGTGATCCTTGTTGATTCCGCAGACTCGCTCAGCGAGGGCTTTTCCCCAGACCGATACAGCCGGGTGATCAACTGCCAAGTGATTACGGAATCCGGGCAAACACTCGGCCGCGTGTTGGGTTTTTCCTTCGACATCGAGACGGGCGAACTCACCACACTTGTGATGGGAGCTGTTGGCGTCCCCCTCCTGGGAGAAGGCGTACTGAGCACCTGGGAAATCCCTGTCGATGAAATCGTTAGCAGTGGAGCCGACCGAATCATTGTTTACGAGGGCGCCGAAGACAAACTCAAACAACTGAGCAGCGGCGTTCTGGAAAAACTGGGAGTCGGAGGACCGAGCTGGGAGGAGCAGGAACGGGAGCGTTACAGGGTGAACATCGTCCCTGTCGAAAACCAGCTCAGTTCAGGGCAAGCGGTGGAAGAGGCACCCAGGATGCTGGAGGCTTCCGATTCACAACGCTTCGAAACGGAACGGGAACTTGAGTACGTCGAACTCGAAGATCGCCGTAGTGACAACACGCGTGAGCGTCGCTATCTCGATGAAGCGCCGATGCAGGAGCGAAACAACTCCTATCGAGAGCCGTACCGCGAACCCGAGAGATACAACGAGCCCCAGCGATTCAACGAGCGACAGCCGTTTGATGAAAGGCAACCGTTCGATGAAAATCAGGCATTTGATGAAAGACAGCCGCTGAATGAGCCTTACCGCGAAGCCAGCAGGTTCCCTGAACCGGAGCCAGAGCGTTTTCGCGAACCCGAGCCGTTTCAGCGCGAAGACCGCTACCAAGAGCCCCAGCGCACATCAGCGCAATATCAGGAACGGGATGCAGCTCCTCGCATCGAGCAGCGTCCAAGACCGGCTTCACGTCGTCCGATCGAACGCCCCGGCGAACCACTGGATGTCGAACCCATCGAACGTCGCTCTCCCCAAGATCAGGACAGCCAACCGCTTGATGATCCCTGGTAAAACCAGGGATCATCCTCTCCTCAGCTCAATGAATCGCTTTTTTTGAACTCGAGTGAAGCGCTGTTCGTGCAGTAGCGCTGCCCCGTGGGTGCAGGTCCATCGTTGAACACATGCCCTAAGTGGGCATCACAACGCGAGCAGAGAATCTCGGTTCGAACCATCCCATGACTTCGATCCTCATGGGTGCGAATCGCACCCTCGGTCACACCATTCCAGAAGCTTGGCCAGCCCGTACCAGACTCAAATTTTGTGCTGGAACTAAATAGGGGCGCATCGCAACAGACGCAGTGATACATGCCGTCTTCCTTGTGATTCCAATAGGCACCAGTGAACGCAGCTTCAGTACCGCCCTGACGCGCCACTTGAAACTGGCTTGGGCTGAGTTTCTCTTTCCATTCCTCAGGAGTGCGTTCCACCCGATCTCCACCTGCGATTGGCGCACTCGTCATGACTGAACTTTTTAACTGGCGCGGACACTAGTCGGAAAGAGCCAAAGGCAAGAGTCCCTGAACCTCCTCAGCAAGGGCTCTAACGGCACCAGGTTCGCCGCGAAGGCCCCGCAAGTCATCGCGTTGACCCTGCAGCCTGTCCGGGGTTGCAAGCCAGGACTCGGCCTCTAGGGCGATTTGCTCAGGCGTGATCGGACCCACACGTTCAGGAACCACCATGCGACCTGCGCTGATGTTCGGCCAAGCCATCAATCCGTGGTTGCGGAGACGCCAGGCGCTGAGCAACAAACCGATCAGACGCCGCAGTCCAGGCAAACGGGCCAGGAGCCCGAGCCAACCATCCCAAGCCTGCATCACTCCCAAATGCTGGGTGGGCACCAACACGATCATGGGCACACCAAGAGCACCGAGTTCAGCCGTGTTGGCTCCCACCGTGGTGAGCGCAAGCTGGCACTGGCTCAGGGCTCCGTGGGCTGGAGGGTTTTCCTGCAAGTGAATCTCCGTGCCATGGCGCGTAATGATCCGCCGCAATCCCTCGCCCGATCGAGCCGGTTCAATCGAAGCAATATCGGTGTCATACCAAGCAGCGATGGGATTCGAGCGACTGGCGTAACGCTCCAAGTCTTCGACGGTGGTGGTGGGTGCCACCGGCAATAAAAAGCGGCAGCCAGGGCGTTGAGCCGCCAAACGATCGGCGGTTTCAAGTAAAAACGGAACACCCACACTGAGTTTGGCCGGTTTCGAACCAGGCAACAAAGCCACCCACTCACCCGATGGGAGTGGGGCCTCTTCTCTTGCATGGCTGGAAAGATCCGCCATCAAGTCGCCCACCACACGGCAGCGGCTGCGAAAGCGTCTGGGCAGCTGATCCCGCACCGCTGGTGCCATGGCGGCGATTCGATCGTTCCAACGCGGCCAACGCGCCACCCATTCGGCGTAGGTGATGTGGCGATAGCCCAGCCGAGCTGATAGCAGCACACTCCAAAATTGATCCCCACCTAAAAAAACCACCACACCTCGGTCTGGCCATACCCCAAACCGAGAAGGCCTGAACAACAACAACCAAAATTGCCGGGCCAGCGTGATGCGATCAAACAAACCCCAACGGGAGGCTGCGGTGGCTTCTGTTCCGGTGGCATTGGGACAGGGGACCAAAACGAGCCGCAGGCTCAATAACGATCCAGGAGCCCTGGGCCGCATCAGTAGGCGGCGATGCAGCTGCTCTGCCAGGGGGCGAACCCAGGTCGTGAGTTCACCGGGGCCGTTGGAGACAAACACAACAGCCAGGGTTTGGTCCTTGGTGTGTGACGTCACTCAGTGCCGGTGGGGCTGGGAAAGAATGATGCGGATGGCGAGACTTGAACTCGCAAGGCCGAAGCCACACGCTCCTTAGACGTGCGTGTCTACCAATTCCACCACATCCGCGTGGCGACGCTGCCGAGATGGCTCGTCGATGGATGAGTATACCGAGAGGCCTAAAAGTCCCAACCGCTGATACGATCCGCGCTGGCTCGGATGCTGCGGAATGCCCATCGGCAAGGTGCTGATCGCCAACCGCGGCGAGATTGCCCTAAGAATTCTGAGAAGTTGTCGTGAACTCGGCATCAGCACGGTTGCGGTGTACAGCACCGTGGATCGCTCTGCACTGCACGTGCAGCTCGCTGATGAAGCGGTCTGCGTCGGCGAAGGCCCTAGCAACAAGAGCTACCTCAACATCCCCAACATCCTGGCGGCAGCCACCTCTCGCGGTGTGGATGCCATTCACCCCGGCTATGGATTTTTGGCGGAAAACGACCGCTTCGCCGAGATGTGCCGCGATCACGGCATCACCTTTATCGGCCCCTCTCCCCACGCCATCCGCTCGATGGGGGACAAATCAACGGCGAAATCCACCATGCAGGCTGTTGGCGTGCCAACGGTGCCTGGTAGCGAAGGCCTGTTACCCAACCCGGAGGCAGCTGCTGAGCTCGCTGCTGCCATGGGATATCCCGTCATGATCAAGGCCACCGCTGGAGGCGGTGGTCGTGGCATGCGGCTCGTCCCCAGTCCTGATCAGTTGGTGAAGCTGTACAAAGCGGCTCAAGGGGAAGCCGATGCAGCGTTTGGGAATCCGGGGCTGTACATGGAAAAATTCATCGACCGTCCCCGGCACGTCGAGGTGCAGATCCTCGCGGACCGGCACGGCAACGTGGTTCATCTCGGCGAACGGGACTGTTCGATCCAACGACGTCATCAGAAACTTCTCGAGGAAGCGCCAAGCCCTGCCCTCGACCCTGAGCTGCGTCGTCAGATGGGAGATGCAGCAGTGGCAGCGGCGCGAAGCATCAATTACGAGGGGGCCGGAACGGTGGAATTCCTCCTGGACAGAAACGGTGGCTTTTATTTCATGGAAATGAATACCCGCATCCAGGTCGAGCATCCCGTCACGGAAATGGTGACGGGTATCGACCTGATTGCTGAGCAGCTACGCATCGCCGGAGGCGAACCGATCAGCGTGCGCCAAGAAGACATTCAGATGAACGGTCATGCGATCGAATGCCGAATCAATGCCGAAGATGCGCAGCACAATTTTCGGCCAGCCCCTGGACGAATCACTGGATGGTTGCCTCCTGGAGGACCTGGAGTACGGGTCGACAGCCACGTGTACACGGGCTACGACATTCCGCCCTTCTATGACTCCCTGATTGGCAAACTGATCATCTGGGCGCCCAATCGTCCTGCTGCACTCGCACGCATGAAACGAGCTCTCAACGAGTGCGCCATCACAGGGATCCCAACAACGGTGGACTTCCATCTGCGCATGCTCGACCGCCCTGAATTCCAAAGGGGTGACGTGCACACCAAATTCGTCGAAGAGGAGATGCTTTAAGGCAGCTCACTTATGCCGGGCACTGCTTCCCCAGAGTGATTTAGGCGATGGACTGGGCGCGGAGCAGCACCAGTGAGAGCAACCCCTGCTGGCCCACCAACAGTTCGCGCAGCAGGCTGAGCAGCCCAACCCAGATCACGGGAGTGACATCCACGCCCCCGATGGGAGAGACAACCCGGCGGGTCAACCCCAAAATCGCCTCAGTGGGCCAGGCCACAAGGGGCCAGAAGCCTTTGGAAAGATCCACCTGGGGGTACCAAGTGAGCACGATGCGCGCCAGGAAGGTGAGGGTCCATGCGGCCAACAGCAAACCCAGTGCCACGTTGAGCAGCGGAAGGATGGCGATAAGCGTTGGCGTCACAAAGCCCTAAGCAATGGAGCTGTCATCGTAGAAACTTGACCCTGATCCCTAGGATCGCAGCGAATCAGGCCTCGCTGTACGCATTCGGTCCTAATCCCCTATGACGCCTTCCCTCTCCAATTTTCTTACCAGCCTTGTTGCTGGTGTAGCGATCGTTGTGATCCCTGCTTCTATCGGGCTCTTTTTTCTCAGCCAAACCGACCAGGTTGATCGCAAACTTTGAAGACCCTTTCACGCTCCGTAGACTGAGCTCACTCGACCCGAGCTTCGGTTCCACGCAGGTCCTTATCAGAGAGCTTCACTGTGGTTAATGCCAGTCTGAATTGGGCCAGCATTGTTGGCATTGTGCTGGCTGTGGGTGGAGCACTGCTCTACTTCATGCGCACCTTCAAGCCCGCTCTCGCCCGTGATTACGACGTGTTCTTCGCGGCGATCGGCTTGCTCTGCGGAGGAATTCTTTTCTTCCAGGGCTGGAGGCTTGATCCAATTCTCCAGTTTGGGCAATTCTTGTTGGCTGGAACCACCGTGTTTTTTGCCTACGAGAGCGTGCGCCTTCGGGGGATTTCAGCGGAACAGGCCAGACGCTCGGCCTATTTCGATGACGAACCTGAAGCCGCAAGCCCCGCTGGAGGCGGAGGCCTGCGAGGTGGTTATGACGATCCCTACGAGCGTTTCGACGAGCCTCAGCCGATTCGACGCAGGTTTGGCGGTCAGGGTTCTGATGAAGATGAAAGGCCTGAACAGGATTTTTATCGCCCCCGTCGCACCTCCAGAGCTGCGATTCCCGAGCAAGCCGCAAGTCGGAGCCGTCAGCGGCCCGATCCCTCCTCCGATTGGTCAGAGAGCAGCGAACGAGATCGGCGCATGGCTCGATTCGGCCGCAGTGAAGACTCTGCACCGAGTGGCCCAAGTTTTGGGGAGCGCCGCAGCCAACGCCAGGATCAGCGCAGAGGTTCCAGACCTACCCCTGTTGCATCATCAAGGCCTGAGCCCTCTTCCCGAGCCTCTGCTGGGTCAGCTGGCATCAATCAGCGTGGGGCGGCGACTGCGCGCAGCAGCAGTCGTGGCTTAGAGGGACCACCTGGCATTCCTCAAGGCAGCCCACTGCGACGAGAACCCGAAGATGCCGCTTACTCCCCAAGCACGCGTCAACCCTCGAGCTCTTCGCCATTCATCAGCCGCAACCCAGGGTCTGAACAAGGTCCAACGACGACACGTGAGAGCAACCGCACTCCTCCTCGCAGTTCCCGCCCAAGGGATAACAGCTCCCGCTTCGACGACTGATCAGCCTGAGCATTTACCCCGGCATGACCAGACACCTCCTCCTCGTGTGGCTCGCACTGGGAGTGGTGGCCTGTGAAGGTCGTTCAACTCGAGCACCATCTGGCCTGCTTTCACCACAACAACAAGACCCTGCCCTGAGCGGTAACGGGCGGTTGTTAGCCGTGATCGAAGATCAAAACGGCAGGCCGACCGTCCAATTACGGAACGTGGAAGGTGGGGGTTCATTGCGATTGCGCCACCTCTCGCGTCATCAGCCCCACAGCTCACCGTCCTTGAGCTGGAACGGCCGTTATTTAGCTGTGATCACCCAACGCGGCAACCACAGACTGGTCTTAATTGAAGACCGGCTGAGCGGCAAAGCTCACCCCCTACGCTTGCCCTCCGGTCGAGATCCCGTGCAGGTCAGCCTCGCTCCTGATGCACGCAAACTGGCGATTCAAACCGCGGATCAAGGGCGTTGGCGGGTCGAAGTGATTGACCTGAGCGGATTACTGGAGCCCGACGGACCTGGAGGCCAGCGACGCACCACTCCAAGCGAACCAAACCGATGAAAAAGAGATGCCTCACATCGGCTCTACTGCTTTGCTTCGTCGCTTTGGGGTGCAGTCAAAACGGCATCCGCCCCATGTCCCGGGTCGGGGCATCCCTACGACGCAGCGCCGAGAGCCGGCGCCTGCCCTCGATGGGACAACGTTGGCTTGCCAGCCTGGCCAGTCGCAACGGCAGAGAGCGTGTGGAGCTTATTGACCTGAGCAACGACACACCGGTGCCACTCAATGGAATCAATCAGGCCGATTCCCAGACCATCAGCCTCAGTGTGAGTGGGGATGGTCAGAGGATCGCCCTGGTCCGCCAACGCGAAGAGCGAACCGAATTAATGCTCTACCGACGCAGTGTGAGCGCTTTGCAACGACTGCCGATTAATCCTCCTGGTGTGCCCCGTTCGGTCAGCCTCAATGAAAACGGCCGACTGTTAGCCGTTCAGGTGAGCCGAAGAGGACGTTGGGATGTGGACTTGATTCGCCTCCCCTAGTTAGGGAATCAGCCCTGCCCAATGCAAAAAGGTGTCAGCACTGAGGGCTTCCGTGAGCACTACAGCTAAAAATCCGATCATGGCGAAGCGACCATTAATCCGCTCGGCATAGGCACTCCAGCCAAAGGCAGGCACGTCTTTTGTTGTGGCACTGGTCTCTGGAGCGGTCGACGCAGAGGAAGGCTCCTCAGGAGTGCGATCCATGGCTTGATCAGATTTGGTCATGGTTGATAGCTACTGGCGGGGATCAGGCTCCAATCGCCATCCCCCCGCAGTTCAAGCACGTTGTCATGGAAGTGCTTGAGGGAAGGACGATGGCCAACACTAATAAACGAGAGATCTCGATCAACGAGCAACTCATAAAGCTGCTTCTCCGTCTTCACATCAAGGGCACTGGTTGCCTCATCTAGGACCACAAAACTCGGAGAGTTCAACAACAACCTTCCAAAGGCCAATCGCTGCTGTTCTCCTAAGGAAAGGATTCGAGGCCAATCCTGCTTGATATCCAAGTCGGGATAACGGGTCACGAGCTTTTGCAAGCTGACCTGCTCAAGCACACTTCGGAGCTGTTCATCACTAAAACGGTTTTCGTCTGCTGGATAGCAAAGCTGCTCTCTGAGCGAGCCCAGCAACATGTAAGGCTTTTGAGGAATGAACAGAAGGTCACCCATCGATGGCCTCTCCACGCTGCCCCGAGTGGGCTCCCAAAGGCCGCTAATCATCCTCAAGAGTGATGTCTTTCCGCATCCGGATGGCCCAACAACTAACAACTTCTCGTGGTCACCGATATCAATCGTGAGATCTTCAATAACCGGGTTCTTTCCATTGGGAGGGTAAAGATCAGCAGAACGAATCACGATGCTGTTACTTCCAGGAACAACACGGCTATTGCTACTAGGGGCCTGCTTGCTCACCTGCTCAATCTTGGTTTGGAATCCCTCGAGACGACTAATACCTGCAGCGAACTGAGCAAGTTGCTCAATTCGAGCCACAATGAAGAACAACGATCCCTCCACCATGTTGAAGGCAAAGTTGGCCTGATTGAAAACCCCAAAATCAATCTCACCGGCAAAATAAACAGGCGCCATCACCAAAAACGGAAGGAAAACTCCTGCGTAGGAGACCGATCGACGCATCACATCAATGATCACCTGCCAAATAATCAGCAGGTTGTAATTTTTAACAACTGAGCCAAGACGCCTGTACGACTCTTGCTTTTCTTGCCCCTCCCCCGAATAAAAAGCAATCGATTCAGCGTTGTCTCTGATATGAACCAAGCCATAGCGAAAATCAGCTTCATAACGAAGTTGGTCGTAATTGATTCTGACCAGATTGCGCCCTGAAACAATTAACAGAGTTGTGGCGACTGCCGAATATCCAAATAGGGCAAAAGTAAGCCTAGAGCTGATACTCCAAAGCACCAAAATGTTAAGCGAAAACGTTAAAAGCGCATCAAAGAGACCCAGAGCAAGACTTAAACTTTGTGCCGTAAAAGATTCTGTGTCCTGAGTGATCCTTTGATCAGGGTTATCAACATCTGTTTCATCCTCACTATTTGGATTAAGAACATAATACGCCTTATTTTTCATGTAATCGCCAATCAGCGATTTAGACAGCCACTCTCTCCAGATAATCCCCAGCTTTGCGGTGATATAAACCTGAGTCACCCGGATAGGGAGAGCAATCACAAAACAGGCACCATAAATCGCCAATCGCCCATAAAAGCCTCCTTGATCCTTATCAACTAAGGCATTCGTAATGTCTCGATAGATAAACCCAATCCCAGTATTGATTCCATTCACGGCAAGCAACATGAACACAATCGTTGCGAGCAAGCCCCAATTGAGCCAACGCCTCTGGCGCAATTGCTGGCGGAAAGCCACAAAACTGGCCAAACCAACCAGAAAGAGCGTCACAAAAGCCGCGCCCCACCAACTCGACCAAATCGTGGCGATCGTTCCCGAAACACCAGAGAGATATTTGTCCGTTAAATCCGGCTGAAACCGATCCAGGCTGCGAATCAATGCGGTGAGCACCGCAAGCACCAAACCGCCCACACAAAACAGAAGGCATACCAACAGCCAAATGAACTGCCATCCGCTCGCTTGATCGAGCGGCAAAAAGAAGGGTTGGGCCAGGTGACGAAGCTTGGTCAGCTGATTACGCAGATTTTTAAACGGACCGCTGCTGGCGAAAGTTGACGCTGTCATGCCGTCATTCTCACAAGCCAAACCTTCATCCGGGAGGCCATTCCAGGGAACGCCCACCGATCACATGCACATGCAAGTGGAAGACGGTCTGTCCTGCACCCTCTCCGCTGTTAATCACCGTTCGCCAATCGCTTAATCCTTCTTGCTTGGCAACCTTCGCCGCCACGACCAACAGATGCCCAAGCAGCTCCTCATCCGCTGTCTCCGCTTCGCGCAAGCTCTCTAGTGGCTTGCGCGGAATCACCAGCAGATGAACAGGAGCGGCCGGAGCAACGTCACGGAACGCCAGACAGCTGTCATCGCTGTACACCTCATCGCATGGAATCTCTCCACGCAAGATGCGGGCAAAAATCGTGTCGCCAGCCATGGTCACAACCCTGGGCAAAACAGTGGATGAGACGGGTGGGGCATCAGATGCTTACCCCGCAACCATCCAATGCTGGCACGCTGCTCAAGTGCATCCATTCAAGGAATGGAGGCGCTTCCCGTCACGGTGGAAGTGGATCTAGCCCCAGGGCTTCCAGGCTTGCAGCTTGTGGGACTTCCAGATGCTGCCATTCAAGAATCGCGCGAACGCGTTCGAGCAGCGCTGCGCAACAGTGGCTTTCGCGGCCCCCTCGTGCGGGTCATCGTCAATCTGGCACCAGCGGATCGACGCAAGGAAGGACCCGCCTTCGATCTCCCGATCGCGCTGGCCTTGCTCGTCGCCAGCGGTCAGCTTGATCCCCAAAAACTGGAGGGGCTGTGCTGCGCAGGAGAACTGGGCCTGGATGGAAGTTTGAGGCCCTGCCGCGGCATTCTGGCCATCGCCTGCCAAGCAAAGACCCAGCAAGCCAAGGCGTTTGTGGTGCCATCCGCCAACGCGGCAGAAGCCTCTCTGGTGGCCGGACTCCCCATCGTGAGCGCCCAGACGCTGGGGCAACTCGTTGAGCAGTTACGGCATGGCATCGAGCACAACTCTTGCCCTCAGCCCACAAGGGAGCAGCCTGCAACGACAACGAGCCCTTCCAGCGCCTCAGCTCCCTCGTCCGCAGCCCCCCTAACGATTCAGCATTTCGCGCGAAAGGCACTGGCGATTGCTGCCGCCGGTGGACACCACCTCCTGATGGTGGGGCCTCCCGGCTGTGGCAAAACAATGTTGGCGCGCCAGCTCCCCAAGATTCTTCCGCCGTTAAGCGACTCAGAGGCTCTGGAGCTCACCCGCCTTCAATCCATTGCTGGCACGCTCGGCAGCGTGACAAGCCTGGTGCGGCAACGACCATTCCGTGCACCGCATCACAGCACCACGGCAGCGGGGCTTCTCGGCGGCGGCACCAATCCTCGGCCCGGTGAATTGAGCCTGGCCCATGGAGGCGTGCTTTTTCTCGATGAGCTCACCGAATTCCCAAGATCCATCCTCGATCAGTTGCGTCAGCCTTTGGAGGAGGGGGTTCTCTGGATGAGCCGAGCGCGATTGCGCTGCGCCTTCCCCTGCAGGGTGACCCTGGTGGCTGCCACCAATCCCTGCCCTTGCGGCTGGCATGGTGATCCTTCCAACCGCTGCCGTTGTTCGGAGCTGCAACGGCAGCGCTACTGGAACCGCCTATCAGGTCCATTTTTGGATCGTCTTGATCTTCAATGCCGCCTTGAACCTGTGCCAACAGGCCAACTACGCCGTTGCTTCAAAACAACAGCAGATTCAACAGAGAACCAAACGGAAGAGAGCGTCTCCCCCGAAGCCATCCAGGCCGCGCGCATCAAAATGTGCCAACGCAACCCGAGCGGCCAACTCAACAGCCAACTCAGCGCGCTCGAGCTCGGCCGCTACGGCCAGATCGAAGAACGGGCCTTTCAATGCTGGGAGCAGGTGGTGTCGAAACGGCAGCTGAGCATGCGCAGCAGCTTGAGGCTTCTGCGCGTTGCCCGAACCATTGCCGACTTAGACGCTGTGCCAAAAGTGGGCGAACAACATCTTGCAGAAGCAATCTGCTTCCGTAGCTATGACCAAACGCCCAAAGCCACTATTTGAGCCGATCGCCGCTTAGCGCGATCCCTCTTCAGGAACGTCTCGGTACGGCTGAAATCCAATCGCAGGAGGAACCGTCTTCTTCTCCTCACTTGGATTTCCAAGGGCGTGGGAGAGGGTTTCACCCACCCAGTCGCGAAGCGATTTAAACATCAATGCCATGGTGGATCCCATTCGAGATGCTTCTAGTCTCGGAACGCACCTAAAAAAAAGAACCAGTCAAAATACCGATCCTTTGATATTTCGACAGAACAGAGGGCTTAAAACTAAAAATGCGGACCGATCAACGGCGGCGGCGGCGCTGCTGAGCTTTGCGCTTGTACTTCTCGATTGGAGTCTCGTGATGGCGCAGGCGCTTGAGATCCGCAAAGATCCCGGCCTTGGAGACCTGACGCTTAAAGCGACGTAGGGCCGATTCGATGCCTTCGTTTTCTCCAACCGTGACCTGAGTCATTCAAAAAGCGAGGATTTCCAGCTCAGCAATGTAGCAAGCGATCGGCAAATGGCTCAAAGAGCGCCGGGCGATCCAGGCATGCCATCCCGGTAAACATAAAGATGTCCCAGCGTGCGCTTGCCGTATTGACGCCTCATCAGCTTCCAGCCCGGTTCAAGATTCAGCTTGAGGAAACCGTTTCCAGGCCCTCCTGAGCGAGCCACCACCATGGTGGGGCGGGAGGGATCACGCGTCGGGACGGCCAAGAGCTCGATATCGGAACCGGTTTTGACCACGGAGAGTCGATAACGCGTTCCAAGGTCATCGCCGCCAATGCGCAGGGAATACCCATTGCCATCGATGTAGCGGTTACAGATTCCGGTGAAGTCAAAACTGGCCAACAGGGGATCAACCACTGCAGGGGAAGCGCCTGACACCGCAAAACAAGGCCGGACACTGCTCCGCTGCTCATAAATATTCAGCTGAGAGCTCTCACCCTTACCGATGGGAGCCGACACCATCACAAATTGGCTTTCGTCAACGTCTGCAGCAGTGAAGACGGATCCTTGAGCTTTCGCTGCTTGCGGCAGACCTGTGGCGACAGCTGCCGTAAACACAGCACAAGCAACAGCAGCGTTCCAAGGACGGCCCATCAATCAAATCCGATCATTAAGGGGATCGTATTAGTCCCTTTGCGTCTGAGCACGTGCCATCAGGCCGGTTTGTTGAGACGAATCGCGACTAAAAGTGACCCAAGCGTTGCCGGAAGACTCAAACCAAGGATCCATCGCGTTGGATTCACGCCCAGATCAGGATCTCCATATGCCAATTCAAAAACACAGCCTGTAGCTGCGATTCCGAGCACACATGCCAGGGCCAGGAACAGGCCAGAAAGGGGTTTCATCGGCATCGGTTTAAGGCGTCATGGGGCGGACGTCCTTGGCGAGGAAGCCATGGTCCTTTAGCTCCTTGTTGAGGCCACTGGAATCGGTCACACGATCGACAAACAGCACCCCACGGAGATGGTCCATCTCGTGCTGAATACAACGCGCCATCAGACCATCAGCCTTCATCGTGCGGGGTCGCCCCATCTCATCTCTGAAACTCAATTGAATAGCCGTCGGACGGACCACATCGAGATACACCCCAGGGATGCTTAGGCAGCCCTCCTCATAGGTATCCACAGATGCGCTGCAGGTTGTGATTTCAGGGTTGATCAGGACAAGGGGTGGGGTGCTTGGCGTCTCAAGGTCGAGGTCAATCACCAGTAATTGCTGATGCACCCCAACTTGAGGAGCTGCTAAGCCGATGCCACGGGCGGTGTACATGCTGCGCAACATGTCGCGGACCAAGTCGCGCACGCGCTCGTCAACCTTGCCGATCCGGCGAGCATCTGCCCGTAGCGCATCATCGCCAAGAGTATGGATATTGAGCGGAGCACTTTCTAAGGGCTCTTTAGGCACGGCAATGGAGGAGCTGCTTTTCTCAGCCGATCGTGCCAACTGGGCGAAGCTCCTAGCCAAAACCCCTCCTACCTTGAAGTTGTGCTGATCTTAGGCAGGCCTGATCTCTGCTTGATCCGTTCGACATGTCTCTGCAACAGCCCCTGCCCGCCACAACCGCGCTCGGACGCACTCCGGTGCTGCGAGCTCCGCAACTCCTTGGCGATTGGGTGCTCTGGCTCGAGCAGCGGCCCCACGAAAAAGGCCGCACCACAGCATTCATTCGCCGCTGGGGGGAGACAGAAACCACACCCCTGGAACTCACGCCAACGCCAATTAATTTGCGCAGCAGAGTGCACGACTACGGGGGAGCGCCGCTGACGGCGACCCTCACGGCAGAAACACTCCAGCTGGTTTGGGTCGATGACAACGACGGTTGCCTCTGGTTCCAAGCCTGGACAGGCCTGGATGGGGCTAACGCCCAATCGCTGCAAGCCATAGCCAGCCCCCAACGGCTCACCTCCCCCAGCGACAGCGCGCTGGGGGGCGGCGTGATCGACCATGCCCGATCTCGATGGTTGGGCGTCATCGAGGAGGCCGGTTGTGATCGCTTGGTGAGCGTGGACCTTGATCAACGCAATCAAACCCCTGTTGTCGTGCATCAGCCGGCTGATTTCGCGGGCTATCTCGCCCTCAGCGCAGACGGAGCCCAGCTTGCCTGGGTGGAATGGCGGCAACCCTCCATGCCCTGGGATTGCTCCCAGCTGGTTGTGGCGCGGCTTAAGACCTCTGGAGCACTGGAGGATTGCCACATGATCGCCGGCGGTGAACCTTCACAGCCTCAGGGGATCTCAGTGTTTCAACCCCAATGGCTGCCGGATGGAAGCCTCGTCGTAGCTGAGGACAGCAGCGGCTGGTGGAATCTGATGCGCCATCCCAGCGCCGAGAACTTCAGCAGCCACTGGCAACGTCTCTGGCCGATGGCCAAGGAGACGGCCATGCCCCAGTGGGTGTTTGGGATGAGTACCACCGCTTGGGATGGGGACAAGCTCTTAGCTGCCGTCTGCGATCAAGGTGAATGGCAGTTGCAACGACTTGGGCTCGACGGCTCTGCAGAGAGGGTGGAACAACCCTTCAACGATCTCGCCGATCTGAACGCATCCAATGGCAGGGCTGTTGCCATCACAAGCAACAGCACCACAGGCCAAGGGCTTCTGGAGCTCGACTTGGGCTTAGGAACCTGGAAACACACTCCAGCCGCCGCTGCAGCCATGGAGGTCAACGAGATCAGCGTGGCCCAGTCGTTGTGGTTTGACGGGTCTGGCGGGCAACGCACCCATGCCTGGTACTACCCCCCAAGCGGGGGAGCAGATGCATCATCCCCCCTGCTGGTGAAAAGTCACAGCGGGCCTTCGTCGATGGCCCGCCGCGGCCTCAGCCTCGCGATTCAGTTCTGGACCTCCCGGGGCTGGGGAGTGGTGGACGTGAATTACGGGGGGTCCACAGGATTTGGCCGGTCCTACCGAAACAGGCTGCAGGGGGGTTGGGGCGTGGTGGATGTCAACGATTGCGCAGCAGCAGCCAAAACCTTGATTGCTGCGAAGCATGCCGATCCGAATCGCATCGCCATCGAAGGAGGAAGCGCCGGTGGCTTCACCACGCTGGCCTGCCTCTGCTTCACCGATGTCTTCCGCGCTGGTGCCTGCCGCTATGCCGTGAGCGATCCCAGCGCTTTAGCCACCGAGACCCATCGCTTTGAAGCCCGCTATCTCGATGGACTGATCGGCCCCTGGCCCCAGGAGCGGGATCTTTATGAGCAGCGATCGCCGCTGCGCCATGCACAACAGATCCGCTGTCCTGTGATCTTTTTCCAGGGCCTCAAAGACAAGGTCGTCCTGCCACAGCAAACCGAACGCATGGCCGATGCCTTACGCCGCAATGCCATCCCAGTGGAAGTGCACACGTTCCCTGAGGAAGGTCATGGCTTCCGAGATAGCAGCGTGCAGGTAGCCGTTTTGGAGGCAACAGAGCGCTTTTTCCGGCAACACCTCAATTGTTAGAGGCTTGGCCATATCCCAACCCACGGAACTGGCGATGCACCTCTTCCATTTGTAATGACGACAACAGCGGCGGCTCCCCGAGCTGCAGAGCTTGCAAATACATCTGTGCCAGCGTTTCCACCTCAACGGCAATCTTCAGCGCCTGATCAAGATCCCGTCCCAAACTGACCAATCCATGGTGAGCCAGCAAACAGGCCTGGCGGTCCTGCAGAGCTTGCACCGTATGGGCCGACAGTTCTGCGGTGCCGAAGGTGGCATAGGGAGCACAACGAATGTCGTCACCACCAGCCGCTGCTGTCATGTAGTGGAACGGTGGAATCCCCCGGTCATGGCAGGCCAGCGCGGTTGCATGAATGGGATGGCAATGCAACACCGCCATGGCATCGGGCCGATCAGCGAAGACATCGGCATGCAATCGCCACTCTGAAGACGGTCTGCGCTCATGACCAGGGAGCCCGCTTGGCAAAGGTTGGCCGCAAAAATCGATTGCCACCAGATCCTCCGGCTCCATCAGGTCGTAGGCCAAGGAGCTGGGGGTCACCAGCAATCCCCCCTCAATCCGCAGCGACAGGTTGCCGGATGTGCCCTGATTCAAGCCGCTGCTGTTCATGGCACGGGCGACGTCCACGAGCTCACAGCGCAACGCCCGATCGTTCTCGTTCATCCCTCTCCCTGAATCAGCCACGGTTGTAGAGCTCCTTCAGGCAAACTTCACTGGCCTTCGCTACGCCACGGTCGGTGATCAGAGCCGTGACAAGCCGCGCCGGGGTGACGTCGAACGCCGGATTAAACCCGGCACAACCATCAGGCGTGAGCTGCACGCTCACAATTTCACCAGCCGACTCCCCAGTGATGACCCGCCCCTGAATGGCGGTCACTTCCTCAGCGGAACGCGCCTCAATCGGGATCTCTGCCACCCCATCCGCAAGGCGCCAGTCGATCGTGGACGTCGGCAGGGCGACATAAAAGGGAACGTTGTTGTCGTGAGCCGCCAGAGCCTTGAGGTAGGTGCCAACTTTGTTGCACACATCGCCGCAGCGCGTGGTTCGATCCGTCCCAACGATCACAGCATCCACCTGGCCATGCTGCATCAGGTGACCACCTGCGTTATCCACGATCACGGTGTGCGACACACCCTCACGCGCCAACTCATAGGCCGTGAGCGATGCCCCTTGATTGCGCGGCCGGGTCTCATCCACCCAAACATGAATGTTCAACCCGGCGCGATGGGCCTTATAAATCGGCGCCAACGCCGTTCCCCAGTCAACGGTCGCCAACCAGCCCGCATTGCAGTGGGTGAGCACCTGAAGCGGCTCATTTCGCCGTTCACGCGGTCGCTGCTCTGCCAGCGTTCGGAATAGATCGAGGCCATGCTCCCCAATCGCCTCGCACATCGCCACATCTTCATCAGCAATCAGCGCCGCCTCCCGCCGAGCCGCTGCCGCTCGCTCCGCTTCCGGCAACGGTTGCACCAAATCACGAACCCGTTCCAAAGCCCAACGCAGGTTCACGGCTGTGGGGCGACTGGCGTTGAGCTGATCAAAGGCTTGGGCCAAGCCCGCATCGCTGGCGTCGTCTTGAAGCGCGAGCATTAAGCCATAGGCGCCTGTCACCCCAATTAATGGCGCACCCCGCACCACCATCGTGCTGATCGCATCTGCCGCCTGATCACAACGCGTCAGCGTTCGGGTGATCAGGCGATGGGGCAACAGGGTTTGATCGATCACACCCACGGAGCGCTGATCGGCTTCAAGCCAAATCGTCCGCCAGGCCTGGCCATCAATGTTCATGGTCGAAACGCGCCAGTTCTCCGGAACAATTGTTCTACCACTCACGTTTGCTGATCAAATCGGTCGATATCCAAACCAGTCAGGCACCTGGTGCTGACTTTCACCATCGAGCTGGCGATGGAGATGCACATACACACTGTTGCTCTCTGTCAAAGACAACTGTTCAATCGCCAAACAATCATCCACGGAACTGAGATCGTCCTTGTGCTGCTCAAGCGCATCCAGCAACCAGCGCTTCTTGGCTGCTGATTTAGCGGCTTGCAGCGAAGGGGCCACCACAAGTCCAATGTGATGCAATTCCGCAAGCGAATCGGGTTGATAGCCCCCGAGGTTGACGAACCACAGCCGCTGCTTCTCGGAAGGAGGCTCCCGCTCAAGGGTGACGCGCCAGCCATCAATGCAATGCACGGCCATGTAGCTGTCGAGATGCAACCCACGACGGCGACCAAACCACTGCCGACGAAGCTCGGGATAGGTGTCCTCGATGCAGCGGCCGACCACAAACCTCACATCGTGAAGCTCAATCAAACTTCGATCCGTGCGCCCACCAAGGACAACCAAAAACAAGGTGGACTGTTCCAAGCGCTAACGGGGAGCGGAGCTAGCCATGCTCACGAAAAAAGCTGATCACACTGACGAGCTCATCAGCGAACCGATCAATCTCAGCATGCGTTGTACAAAAACTAAGGCTCGCGCGAGCTGATCCGGTCACGCCATACAGCCGGTGCAGCGGTTGGCAGCAATGGTGACCACTACGAATACAAACACCGGAGAGATCAAGCATCGCGGCGATGTCATTGGCATGAACACCCTCCACCACAAACGTGGCCAGGGCTCCTCGATCAGGCTGCTGCTCTGGCGTGGGACCAAGAATGCTCAGGCCATCGATCGATTGAAGCCGGCCAAACAGATGGGTGGTGAGCTCCGCCTCCCAGGCCTGAATCGCATCGAGTCCAAGGGTTTGCAAATAAGTAATTGCAGCACCCATGCCGATCGCTTCACCAATAGCTGGTGTGCCCGCTTCAAACTTATGAGGGAGTTCCGCCCAGGTGCTGTGATCCAAGAACACCTCTTGAATCATCTCGCCACCACCAAGGAAGGGTGGCATCCCCATCAAGGTTTGCTCCGATGCCCATAGAAACCCCATTCCGGTGGGGCCACATAGCTTGTGAGAGGAGCCCACAAGGAAATCAGCCCCGAGACTCTGCACGGCAATGGATTTGTGAGCCAGGCTTTGGCAAGCGTCCACCAAAACCTTGGCACCCACCGCATGGGCGAGGGTTGCAATCTCTTCAATCGGGTTGCAGCAGCCAAGAGTGTTGCTGATGTGGACCAAGCTCACCAAGCGCGTTTTCTCCGAGAGCTGATCGCGCAAGTCGGCGAGGTCGAGGGTGCCTTCAGGGGTCACACCCACATGCCTGAGTACGCAACCGGTGCGCTCAGCGAGCAACTGCCAAGGCACCAAGTTGCTGTGGTGCTCCATCACGGTGAGCAGCACCTCATCACCGGCCTTCAGCTGGGCATCACCCCAACTGCGCGCCACCAGATTGATGGCTTCCGTCGCATTGCGGGTGAACACAATCTCCTTTGAACTCGATGCACCGATCAAGCCAGCGGTCGTGGCACGAGCCGCTTCAAACGACTCCGTCGCACGTGCGCTGAGCTGGTGGGCACCTCGATGCACATTGGCGTTGTCGCAGGCGTAGTAATGCTGAATCGCGTCGAGCACCACATGAGGCTTCTGACTGGTGGCCGCATGATCCAAATAGATCAGGGGCTGACCAGAACTTGAAACCTGATCAAGGATCGGGAAGTCGGCACGCACTCGCTCCGCAAGGGTAACGGCAGCGTTACGGGGAAGTGTCGTCATGACGTCATCCCTCCCACCTGCAAGCTGTCGCCCAGCCAGCGCTGCGAGCCCTCGAGAGGCAAACGATCCAGCACTTCCTTGCAGTAACCACGCAGCAGCAGGGCTGCCGCAGAGGACTGCGTAATGCCACGGCTACGCAGATAAAAGAGCTGATCCTCCTGGAGCTGACTCACGGTGGCCCCGTGCGTGCAACGAACGTCATCGGCCACAATTTCCAACTCGGGCTTGGCATCAACGCGGGCGCGTCCCGACAGCAACAAGTTCCTGCTGAGCTGGGAGGCGTTGGTGCGCTGCGCCGGCCTCGGCACTTGAATCGCTCCGTTGAAAATACTGTGAGAGCGATCCGCTGCAATCGTTTTTTGCACTTGATCCAGCGTGCCTTCCGGGCCCTCAAAACGCATCGCGGTATGGACCGCAAACTGCTCATCAGCAGCGGTGACGGAAAGGCCATGAATCGACGTAGAAGCCTGGCCATCCACCTGCACAACACGCGGCTCCAGCCGTCCAAACGACCAGCCCTGCGACACCGAAACTAGGGAGTAGTGACTCCGTGACTCTTGCTCCACAGCCAGGTTGGCGAGCAGAGACTCTTGGCCTTCGCCCAAGGCAAGCAAGCCATGGTTCACCTTGGATTCCTGGCCAAGATGAATCTCGAGAAGATGACTGTGGGCAGCCTGACCCTGAGCACTCACAACCTGGAGAAGCTCAAGCTCTGCTTTTTCCTCAATTAGCAGCAAAACCCTGGTTGGAACCAACATGGCGTTGGCTGCGAGCATGACCAACTCAACCGGTGGAACGTTGCCACGAATGCGTAACGCCAGAATCTGCTGACTCACTCCGTGGTTGAGCTCCACCGGCCAATCCGACGCGCAACGACAACGGGACAAGGTATGGCCGAGAGCTTGCTGCAACTCAGCACCTTCAAGCTGCGAAATCCCTGCCGGCAAGGTCACACCCTGCAAGGGATCCAGGCTGCCATCAATCACAAGTCTCAGAGCCTGCTCAGGAACACGGGGCAAGCTGTCAGCACTTGAGCGATCACTTTTTTGATCTGCAATCGACAGCTGAAACAGCGCCTCAAGGCGCGTGAGATCTGTAAGCCTCCACGACTCCTGCTTCCTGCTGGGAAAGCCCTGCTCTGACAGAGCCAAGCGTCCCCGGCGCTGAACCGGCTCCAGTGTCCCTGCTGGTGCAGGAAGCTGCGTCAACCAACCCTCGGGCATCGCCATCGTTAGGCCACCCCCTCGGCCGCGAGCTGCTGATCCACCCAGTCGTAACCAATTTTTTCCAACTCCAGAGCCAATTCACTACCCCCGGTTCGCAAGATGCGACCAGCCCCCATCACATGCACGTAGTCCGGAGTGATCTCATCCAAAAGCCGCTGATAGTGAGTGATCAGCAACGTGCAGTTGTCGGGACTCGCCAACTCATTCACACCTCCAGCAACGATGCGCAAGGCATCAATGTCAAGCCCAGAGTCGGTTTCATCGAGGATCGCAACCACGGGATCCAGCAGAGCCATCTGAAGAATCTCATTGCGCTTTTTCTCCCCACCAGAGAAACCCTCATTCACGCTGCGCTCAAGAAACGCAGGGTCCATTTGCACCACTTGCAAGCGGTTACGCACGTGATCATCGAAATCAAACGTGTCAAATTCTTCCTTCCCTTGCTTCTCGCGCCGGGCATTTGTGGAGACCCGGAGAAACTCAAGATTGCTGACTCCAGGGATCTCAATCGGGTACTGGAATCCCAAGAACACGCCAAGTCGAGAGCGCTCTTCAGGCTCCAACTCAAGAAGGTCACGACCGAGGTAACGCACAGACCCAGACGTCACGCGGTAGGCGGGATGACCAGCCAAAACCTTGGACAACGTGCTCTTCCCGCTTCCGTTACGCCCCATCACGGCGTGAATCTCACCGGCTTTCACCTGCAGGTTCACCCCATTCAGGATCGGCTTGTCCTCCACGGACGCATGCAGATCATTGATTTCAAGGAGAAGCTCGGCGTCGGGACGAATCACGTCAGAAGAAAACGAAGAAAAAAACGAGTATTAAAAGTTTGGCGCTGGGATTAACCCACCGACCCCTCAAGCTTGAGAGCGAGAAGCTTGTCGGCCTCGGCCGCAAACTCCATGGGGAGTTGGTTGAACACATCCCGACAAAATCCGCTCACCATCATCGAGACGGCTTCTTCGAAGCCGATGCCACGGCTTTGGAGGTAAAACAGTTGGTCTTCCGACATGCGGCAAGTACTGGCCTCATGTTCGATCGCAGCTTGAGGTTGCTGGGAGCGGATATATGGATAAGTGTTTGCTGCAGCCTGATCTCCGATCAGCATCGAATCGCATTGGCTGTAATTTCGAGCACCCTTGGCATTCGGGCCAACTTGAACAAGCCCTCGATAACTATTGCTTGAGTGACCAGCGCTGATCCCTTTGCTCACGATCGTGGAACGGGTGCGTGGACCGACATGCACCATTTTCGTTCCCGTATCAGCTTGCTGGCGATTATTCGTGAGCGCCACTGAGTAAAACTCACCCACGGAATCAGCACCTTGCAACACACAACTTGGATATTTCCAGGTGATCGCTGAACCAGTTTCAACCTGCGTCCAACTGATACGGCTGCGAGCACCTCGGCAGTGGCCACGCTTGGTCACAAAGTTATAGATACCGCCAACACCATTCTCATCACCAGCGTACCAATTTTGGACCGTGGAATACTTAATCGAAGCATCATCCAAAACGACAAGTTCGACAACAGCAGCATGAAGCTGATTTGTATCGAACATCGGCGCCGTACAACCTTCCAAATAACTCACCGATGCTCCTTCTTCAGCAACAATCAGCGTGCGCTCAAACTGTCCGGTATCGCCAGAATTAATTCGAAAATATGTAGAGAGCTCCATTGGACATTCCACACCTTTAGGGATGAATACGAATGATCCATCACTAAAAACGGCAGAATTTAAAGCTGCAAAGTAATTATCATTACTTGGAACAACTGAGCCGAGATACTTCTCAATCAACTCGGGATGCTCAGCAACCGCCTCAGTGAAGGAGCAAAACACCACTCCATGTTCAGCAAGCTTTTCTTTGTAGGTGGTTGCGATCGAAACACTGTCAAAGACAGCATCCACAGCAACATTGCTAAGCCTTTTTTGCTCACTTAGAGGAATCCCCAACTTTTCGAATGTTTCGAGAAGCTTGGGATCAACTTCATCAAGGCTTTGCTTTTTCTCTTGCTGCTTTGGAGCAGCGTAATAAACAATATCCTGGTAATCAATAGCTTTATAACCCAATGCAGCCCAGTCAGGCTCTTGCAACTTGAGCCAATGGCGATAGGCCTTGAGCCGGAAATCGAGGAGGAATTCAGGCTCATTCTTCTTAGAAGAAATCAGTCGCACCACCTCCTCACTAAGACCTTTTGCGATCTTCTCGGTTTCAATGTCAGTAATAAAACCGTACTTGTACGGCTGACTAACAAGATCGCGTGTGGAGGTACTGGTCATGGACTTCAACCTGCCGTGGCGTGAATCGTTTCAGTGCTGATGGTCTGGTCTTCACCGCGGAAAGGATTGTCCTCGGTGAGAAACAACATGCAATGGCAATCATTGCGCTCTCGCATTGGCACGCAAGGACAGTTCCAAAAGGCCTGAGACACTTCAGCTTCCTTGTCTTCGTAGTGACGGCATGGGCACAGCGCACCACCCAAATCGTCTTTGTGCTTAGCAAGACCCTTTAAAACAACAGCCGTGACGCCGGGATCACTACAAAAGTAGGTTCCGGTCCGTTGGGCGTACGTTTCGGCAAATTTGCGAATGACCTCAAGGCTTTCAGCTGTCGGCTCTGTGCTGCCAGCGGACGCATCGGACATTGGGCTCAAGGGGGGAAAGAAGAGGACGTAGTCAGAACGAAAGTCTGAATACACTCCGGTCAGGAGTCAGGCCTAGACCGAGATACGAAACAAAAGGGTTTCGTTTCTAGGAGACTAAGGCACAGATCCATCGTCCGGAGACCCCAGCATTCTGAAGGGGCAGGCACCCGCTGAGCGGACTTCCATCCAATCATTCGTTAACCGAGGCAAAGGCCAGAGGGAACTCACACGACGGTTGCGGCCTTCCCGTGGCATCGTGAGTTCAATAGCTTCAATCCATGGGAGCTCAAGCGCAGGCCCCTACTCGCGAAACGACGCTCACCTTGCTTCTGCGGCAGGGCGAGACCAGCGCGGCCTCATTGGCAGAGACACTGGGAATTTCTGTGCAAGCGATGCGCAGGCATCTGCGCAGCCTCGAAGACGATGAACTTGTTGAGGCCAGCCCCACCCCAGCGGGTCCAGGTCGTCCTTCCAACCTGTGGAGACTCACCTCGAAAGGGCACCAACACTTCCCCGATGGCAGCGAGAATTTCGCCTTAGGTCTTCTTGAGTCCATGGCAGCAACCTTGTCGCCTGAGGTCATGGCTGATCTCCTGCGTCAGCAAGCCATAGAGAAAGCCACCCTCTATCGCAAACAGCTGGGGAACGCACCGCTCGAAGAGCGCGTCCGTGCGCTTGTGAATCTTCGCTTTAAAGAGGGTTACGTCAGCGACATGCAGCCAGCCCCAACTGGTCCGGGTTGGTGCGTCAGTGAATTTCACTGCTCCGTGCAGAGGATTGCTGAGGAATACCCAGCGGTCTGTGATCAAGAGCTACAGCTCATCAGGCACACCTTTCCCGACTGTCTTGTCGAACGGGTGCATTGGCGCCTGGAATCAGGACATTCCTGTGGTTTCAGCATCGCCCCTAAGCAGGACTGATTCATGGCTGAACGGCCACCCTTCGGCTCGGGGCCCCTATCTCGCGCTGATGCCCAGCAGATTGAAGCCACGTTGCTTCCCAACCTTGATCGCCACCACCTTCGCCTCCTAGCCCATTGTTTACGCAGCTTTCAAGTGATCGCAAAACCGCGACAATCAGGTCCACTTCCAGACCAACAAGCGCTCGAGCAATGGCTCTTGGAGCAGCCACAATTGGTTGAAGAGCCTCAATTCCGCGACTTACTGATCCAGCAATTTCTTACCGCAGCACAGCAGCTGGAAGACCTCGCCAAACAGCGAGACCTCTCACCTTTGGAACTGAACCTGGGGGAACTCATTGAGGCCAGCACCACGGCATGCAAAGCCAGGCTCGAGGCGCCGCACAACCATCCCTCGGACTGCGATCATCCACTACAAGAGTCATCCCCCTCATGACCTCGGCCATTCCCAACGCGGTCCATTTCTTTCAACTGAGTTGCGGTCGCTGGCGATCACAACGGAGTGTTCATCACCTCTTGCACCGACGTGCAGAAGCGGGTGGATCGCTCATCGTTGTGGAAGATCTCGATCCGAATGACCCACGGCTGCAAACACTGGCGGAACAACACGGCCAATCCCCGGGGAGCATTGCAGGAGGCAGCTTTGTGCGCTGGAGCGCCTCGATGGCATGGGATCAAAACGGTGATGCCCATGACGGCGAAACCGTCTTTGGCCTGATCCCTGATGGGGATGACGGCCGCAGCGGAACCCTGCTTCGCGATTTGGGCTACGCCGAAAAAGCGCCGGCCACCTCCACCTTCCAAATGGATCAGCAGGACGGTCTCATTCTCTGCACCAGCTACGAAACCATGACCGTCTGGGAACGCTTCTGGTTCACCGGCCCAAATGTGAGGTTGCGATCCAGCACGGTGGAAGGCCTTTCGAACAACGCATCCTTTTGCATGGAAACGCGTTTGAGCGAAGAAACCGAGGACATCACAGAGGCGCCAGCAGGGTCAAAAGATGAGTCCTTGGAAGCACTTTCAGCCCCATTTGGCTGGTGAGATCGGGCGGCATGACTATTACGGACTGTGAGTGCTGACCTGCGAAGAAGAGGTCTACCGGACTCTTCTTCTACGATCGCAGGCGAAGGATGATGAAGTTTGCGTGGCCATTCCTCTATTGCAGTACGCACCGATCACCCAAAATTCAAGGGTGGCGGCGCTGCGGGTCGCATCCGAAGAAGTGCCACGGGCGTATTCCATGGACATCGCCATGGATGCCGACAATCTGAAAACGGTGATTGAAAGCGGCTACCGGCAGATTTATTTCCACGCCTTCAAGTCAGATCGGGACGTCAATCTGGAATCCCAGCTGCGAGACGGTCAGATCACTGTCCGCGATTTCGTTCGTGGACTCTGCCTCTCCGACACGTTTCAAAGAAGCTTTTATGGCTTCAACAGCAACTACAAGGTGGTTCGCCACCTTGTAGAGAAGCTCTTAGGCCGAAAGACAAGTGGTAAATCAGAAGAGATCGCTTGGTCGATCTTGATTGCCACCAAAGGCGTGACCGGGATGGTGGATGCGCTGCTCGACAGTGAGGAATACCTCGACGCCTTTGGGTATGACACGGTCCCCTATCAACGCAACAGGGTGCTCCCTGGACGAGATCTAGGAGACACACCCTTCAACATCACCAGTCCTCGCTACGACGAGTACTACCGCGGAATCCTTGGGTTCCCCCAATTCATCTACACCGGCGGTCCAGGCAAAACGATCCCAGCCCGCGCCAAGATCAAGCGCGGCGGCTTCCCAGAGGACTACCTCCCTTGGGTTCGTGGCATGGGAAGCGCTCGCGGGGCCTCACCCAGCGGCAGTGCCGATATCGATTACCTCGCCAAGGTTCCTTATCGCAGCGTTGGTCGCTGAACCACAAGAAAAAACAGCAAACGTCGCGGGGGCCAATAGGCCCTCTTTTTTTGTGTGTCCAGCTGTTGAAAGCAGCCAACTGAGGCCTTAAACGCGCTGGTCTGGAGTCAGAAGATGCTGACCACAGCAGTGGGAGATGTCAGAAAAATAGAAGTTGGCTGCAAACTGATCCCGAAGAAACTCGGTTGGTTGTCCGTGACGCAAGCCCTCTCATCTCTAGCCCGCCTGACGCTGCGTCAGCTCCGCCAAATGGCGAGTGATTTGGGGGTAACCCTCTACAGCAGGAAGAGCAAGGAGGACCTTGTAAGCGCTATTGCTGAGCGGCAAGATCGTCGCGATGGCGATCTCAAGGCAGTGGAGGCTGAGCTCCATGCCCCCTCCATGCCCGAGGCATCGACCCGCGTGGTCTTCCTGCCTAGAGACCCGCAGTGGGCTTACGTTTTTTGGGAAATATCCGATAGCGATCGACGGCAAGCTCAATCAGAGGGAGCAGCGTTCCTCTGCCTGCGCCTCGCCGATGTGACCGGACTCGCCAACGGCTCATCCCACCCTCACACGCTCCAGGAAGTGCCTGTTGATAGCCACAGCACTGAGTGGTATTTGCCTGTTCCTCTTTGCGACCGTGATTACAGGGTTGAACTTGGATATAAGTCTGAGAACAAATGGATCTCCCTTGCATTCTCTTCAGTAGCAAGGGTGCCAGCACTTCACCCAAGCGATCAAATTCTTGATCAGTTTGTCCCTTTCAGCCTGGAAGCCACACCGACGGTTGCTCCCACGCAGCCGATGAACACTCCGGCTCCTGATCCAGACGCAACCGACAGCAGGCTGCACGAGCGCCTCTACCAAAGCGCAACAACCCACTTCCGCAGTCGCCGCGTTGGCTCCGAGATCCTGCATGAAAGGGATTCGATAGGGCCTGATCAGCGTGGACTCAATGATTCAGGTGTTGGCCTATGGGCCAGCGGGCGCAATGAATCTGGCCTCGGTGGAGTGGCTCCGCGTCAGCGGTCGTTCTGGCTTGTTGCCGATGCTGAGTTGATCGTTTACGGCGCAACAGATCCCTCTGCCCGCCTCACCATTGGGAAAGAAGATGTGCCCCTTTCAAGCGATGGCACCTTCCGCATTCAAGTGCCATTCCGCGATGGCGAGCAGGTGTATGCCATCGAAGCCACAGCGGCAGACGGCGAACAAAAGCGCAACATCACCCTCAATTTTGAGCGTGTAACACCGGAAGACAACAGCAATCCCGCCAGCGAAGCTCGCGCTGAGTGGTTCTGATTCTGAACTCCTCAATGTTGCGTTGGTTCGTTGCGATCACTCCCCTGGCAGGCGCCATGGCCTTCCCAATCCTGGTGCCAATCACCATGGCAAAAGTGAGTATTGGCGCGGGTGTGGGTGTTGCTCTTGTTCTCAGCACTCTTTGGTTTGTCGCCATGTTGCGGACATCAGAGATGCCGCACTAAGGGTGGAATCCTCAGACTGAGGAGTCCCATTTCCCTGTGAAACGAACACCACACATGCTTCCTTTGCGGGGCTTGATTGTGACTGGGCTGCTTGGCCTGGTCGCGAGTAGTTGCAGCCAAGCAGGTGTTGTGCTCGGTCAGAAGCCAGTCGATCTGACTGTGCCAAACGGTATCGACGTCGGTTTCAACCACCGCGCGGTTAGTCGTTATCGCAGTCCGCTCAGTGGCGCCTGGAGGAATGGCGACAATCTCGAACAGATGCTGATCAATGCAATCAATTCTGCCGGGAAAGAGATCTTGGTGGCAGTCCAAGAGCTTTCTCTGCCTCGCATCGCTGAGAGTCTTGTTGCCGCCTCACGCCGAGGCGTGAACGTGAAAGTGATTTTAGAAAACAACTACAGCACTCCCTGGAGCCAGCAACACGAGCTGGATCTGAGCCGTCATGGGCGCAAACGACTCCAGCGCCTGAAAGTTGAGGCCGATCAAGATCAAAGCGGTGTTGTGAGTCCAGAAGAAGAACGAAAGAGCGATGCGCTACTGATCCTTCAGAACGGACAGATTGCTTGGATTGATGACACCGAAGACGGCAGCAAGGGCAGCGGCCTGATGCACCACAAGTTTGTCGTCATCGATGGTGAACGCGTGATCACTGGCAGCGCCAACTTCACCAATTCCGGAATTCATGGTGATGCTGGAGCCACACAAACTCGCGGCAATGTGAATCACCTAATCAACATTCAAAGTCCGGCTCTGGCATCTATTTTTAAAGAAGAGTTTGCTCAGATGTGGGGAGATGGCCCTGGCGGCTCGAAAAACAGTCGCTTTGGACGCAATAAAACCGCCCAGCCTCTGCGGACCATCAAGGTGGGCTCCATGAATGTCAGCGTGCTGTTTCCGCCCCATGCCAAAACACATTCAGGCCATGGACTTGATCTGATTGAGGATCAGCTGGGAAGGGCCAAAAAGACCATTGACCTCGCCTTATTTGTCTTCTCTGCACAGCAACTCACCAACAAACTTGCAGAGCGGATATCCGCTGGGGTGAAGCTGCGGCTGCTTGCCGATCCTGGATTTGCCAGCCGCTCCTTTTCAGAAGTGCTTGATCTTCTCGGCGTCGCCCTGCCCGATCGCTTCTGCAAACTAGAGGCAGGCAATCAACCCTTAACCAAACCACTCAAGGGCATTGGCACTCCACGCCTCGCCCGTGGCGACAAATTGCATCACAAGTTCGCCGTGATCGACAACAAAACAGTGATCACAGGATCCTTCAACTGGTCACCCTCTGCCGCCCACACCAACGACGAAACCCTGCTGGTCATTGAGTCACCACAACTTGCAGCACATTTCACCCGTGAGATGGATCGAATGTGGCGAGGAGCTGAACTGGGGATCACAGCTCGAATGCAGCGCAAGCTCGATCGACAAACAAGAAAATGCGGGAGTGGAGTCCAGCGCAAGGAGACAAACACCAGCACTGGTGCAAAAGGATAAAACTTGTTTGGCTTTGACGCTTAGTCCAGAGCACCTTGCATGACATCACCAACGCTGAACTGCACATTCTTGCGGAACCCAGCAACATCTAATCGGTGCATTAGCAAAGCCGCCGCGAGGAAGCCGATCATCTGCAAGCCAAAGACACCGCCATAGGCACCAAACATATCGCCACCATTCCATGTTTTAAACAGCGTAAGAAGCCCACCACCACTGATCGTGGCAAATCCCCGGGAGTAGGCATACAACGCCCCCCAGATCCCGAGCAATAAGCCCACCCTTCCTGGCTCCACAAAGCTAAACATCAACGTGAAGCTTGCATGAATGCAGATTCCAAGCGACACACCAAAAAGGGTTAATGAAAAATACAAGCTTTCAAACGACTGCCATGGCGCCGACAGCAACATCAGAGCGAGGGAAATCGAAGCAAAAACCGCCCCAAACTGGGCTGTACGAATGTTGCCAATCCTGTGGACTAACTGAAAACCACTGAGGCCAAGTCCAACAAAAAAGCCCACTGCCAAGAAGGCATTCAGTGCCGTTGTGGCACAGATACTCATGTCAAAGACCGCGGCGCCATAGGGCTCAAGCACCGCGTCATTGAGAAACATGCTGAAGGTGAACAGGCACAAAGCACCCGTAAATCGTCCGAACTGAGGAATCGATCGCAAACGACCAATCAATTCAAGCAACGTCAGGGATTCACGCCCGTCCCTGGAGTTGTCTGCCACATCCTGATCGTCCACATCTAGAGATTCTGTTTCCTGATTTGGCAGATCACGTCGCTCCAAACCAAAGACTGACAACACACCAAGACCAAACAGCAGCAGGGGAGTCACCACAATCAGCCGTTCGAGTCCAGCGATGACGGCAGCTTGACCGGCCTCCAAACCACAAGCAGCACCAAAGATCCGATTCACAAGAGCGGTTCCTAACAGAACCCCAAGCAGCCGCATGCCCCAAACCACAGACAACACACGGGGACGCTCGCGGTCCGTCGTGAGATCAACGATCAGAGCAGAGAATGCCGTTCCCCCAGCCGCAACGGCTGTACCGATGGCGATGGAAATCAAGGTCAGAAGTCCCATCCAGGCACCAAAGAAAGGCTGCTCTGCTGAGGGCATGGTTCTGGCGAGTTGCAGCACCACCCATCCCGCGCCTCCAAACAGCAACGACAAGGCAAGCGAACTCAACACGATGAAAGGGGTTCGCCGCAATCGCCCCGGAGGGATTCGATCCGAACGATCACCGAACCAAGCCCGGCTGAACCCCATCAGTTGCTGGGCCCCGAAGGCCAGAGCCGTCAATGCAGCAGAGACGCCAATCTCAGTAATCAGGAGACGATTCAGGAGCCCAAGAATGAGAACCCCGAGGATGCCAAGGCTGAGCTGAAACAAGCCCAGACGCAGACCTAGACGTACGACACGCACAACTGACAAGGGCTGAGCCAATCCATCCATTCACCGAGATGGTAGGCAATGCGAAAAGGACGACCTGGCGGCGTGCGTCCATGCGCTTGTTCTGGCGCCAGAATGGCCCCATGACGTCTCTTCTGCCCGTGCGACTCTCGCCACTCTTTCTTGGGTTAGCGATCCTGGCGCCTTGTTCTGTCCGCGCACAACTGAAATACGTTCCCTTTCCCACGAAGAGTGAATTGAGGTCCCTGCAGCTGCTGGCCTATTCCTGCTCAAGGGAAAACACGGTGGACACCTGTACGCGCACGCGCGAGCTTGCCAATCCACTGATGGACCATCCACGGCTTCCAGCCGCCTGCAAAGACACGGTATGGGAGCTCATGCAAGAAGCAAAACCAGCTACCAACAACAGCTCTCAACGTCGCGACGGCATTGACAGCCCCGCTCGCCGGCTGACCATGGTCTGTGCGGATCCAGAAAAGCGCAATAAACCAAACAATCCCCCTTCAGCGGGATCTACGCCGAGTCAAACCTGAGAAGCTCATCAACAGCTGTAATAACTGGCCTGATCTAAGGCAAGGAACGCACCTGAACAGGTTTAGGTTTTGGGGAACGATGCTGCCTCGTCATGACCCCTTCAATGCCGACGGAACCCACCCAGCGGCAGGTGCAGCTCGAGGCGCCTTTCACCGACCAAAAACCAGGCACCTCTGGTCTACGCAAAAGCAGCCAACAGTTTGAACAGCCTCACTATTTAGAGAGTTTCATCGAAGCCTCTTTCCGCACCCTCCCTGGAATGAAGGGCGGAACCTTGGTTCTCGGTGGAGATGGCCGCTACGGAAACCTCCGCGCCATCGATGTGATCTTGCGCATGGGTGCAGCTCACGGATTGCAGAAGGTGATCGTCACCACAGGCGGCATCCTCTCCACACCTGCCGCCTCAAACCTGATTCGACAACGTCAAGCCATCGGCGGGATCATCCTTTCCGCCAGCCACAACCCCGGTGGGCCTGATGGTGACTTCGGCGTCAAGGTAAACGGAGCCAACGGAGGCCCCACTCCGGCGTCCTTTACGGATGCGGTCTACGACTGCAGCAAAACCCTTAAGAGCTATTCGATTGTTGACGCCCCAGCCATCAGCCTGCAGTCCCCAGGGCAGCACACGATCGGCGAGATGCAGGTCGAGGTGATCGATGGCGTTGATGACTTCGTGTTGTTGATGAAGCAGTTGTTTGACTTCGACAGCATCAGCGCTCTGATTCGCAACGACTTCCCGTTGGCCTTCGATGCCATGCATGCGGTCACC
Source organism: Synechococcus sp. MVIR-18-1 (assembly GCF_014279835.1). Classification (NCBI taxonomy): domain Bacteria; kingdom Bacillati; phylum Cyanobacteriota; class Cyanophyceae; order Synechococcales; family Synechococcaceae; genus Synechococcus; species Synechococcus sp. MVIR-18-1. The sequence continues at coordinate 2,086,984 of NZ_CP047942.1, forward strand.
GGCCCCTATGCCAAAACATTGCTGGAAGAGGTCTTAGGCGCACCGGCTGGCAGCGTCCGCAATGGGACTCCCTTGGAAGATTTCGGCGGTGGGCATCCCGATCCCAACCTCACCTACGCGCACGAACTCGCCGACCTTCTCATGAAAGGTGATGCCTATCAATTCGGTGCTGCGTGTGATGGCGATGGCGACCGCAACATGATTCTGGGCAACCGTTGCTTTGTGAACCCAAGCGACAGCCTGGCCGTCCTGACGGCCAACGCCACCTTGGCCCCTGGTTACGCCTCAGGCCTGGCCGGCGTAGCTCGCTCCATGCCCACCAGTGCTGCTGTGGACGTTGTCGCCAAAGATTTGGGGATCAAGTGCTTCGAGACGCCGACCGGCTGGAAATTCTTCGGAAACCTGCTGGATGCTGGCGACATCACGCTCTGCGGCGAAGAAAGCTTCGGAACAGGCAGCAACCACGTGCGCGAAAAGGATGGGCTGTGGGCGGTGCTGTTTTGGCTTCAGATCTTGGCGAAGCGACGCTGCAGCGTCGCCGAGATCATGGCCGAACACTGGAAGCGTTACGGGCGTCACTACTACTCACGCCACGACTACGAAGCCGTTGCCAGCGAGGCAGCGCACGGGTTGTATGACCGCTTGGAAGCCATGCTTCCAAGCCTCATTGGTCAGCCATTTGCAGGCCGCAGGATCAGTGCCGCTGACAACTTCAGCTACACCGATCCGGTGGATCAATCCGTCACCAAAGGGCAGGGACTGCGTGTCCTGCTCGACGATGGAAGCCGAGTGGTGCTGCGCCTATCTGGCACCGGCACCAAGGGGGCAACCTTGAGGGTGTATCTCGAGAGCTACGTCCCAACCACGGGTGATCTTGATCAGGATCCACAGATTGCGTTAGGAGACATGATCCAAGCCATCAATCAGCTCGCCGAGATCACAGAACGCACCGGAATGGATCGTCCAACCGTGATCACCTGATTGGGCTCAGGCGTGCGTGGGTTATTTCTTGAGTGACCCGCGCCTGCCTCGATGGGCATTGGCATGGCGATACAGGGGGTCAACAGCTTCTTCCTGAAGTTGACGGGTGCTTTCAATCGCAAAACCAGCGAGTCCAGACGATGTAATCACCATTAAATAAAACAATCGCATCCTGCGGAGATCAATCTCTGCTGGGGTGTTCTCAATTAAAACCTTCAAGAAGTAGGCAATTGCACAACCAATGATGAGTCCAATCGCAATTGCCACCAACACCCTTGAACCACTAAAAGTCTTTTTAGTCATTAGCTGAGCTGAGGATCAGCAGCAGGCTTGGCATCCGCCTGACCTAGAAGCGTCTTCATCACCACGTAGAACACAGGAACCACCAGGGTGGAAAGGAACGTGGCAACCAAGAGACCGCCAAACACAACCAAACCGAGCGAAGACTGGCTCTGCGCACCAGCTCCACTCGCCAGCATCAAAGGCAAGAATCCCGTTAAAGACGAAATGGCAGTCATCAAGATCGGTCTTAAACGAGATTGAGCAGCAAATCGAGCAGCTTCAAGGGCTGAAATGCCCTCGCCCATTTTTTGGTTGGCAAGATCCACAATCAAAATCGCATTACCACCGGCTAAACCGATCAGCATCACAAGACCCACCTGGGCGTAAATATTCAGAACCTGACCGGCAGCACCTAGAAACACCAAGGCACCAAGTAGAGCAGTTGGTACCGTCAACAAAATGATGATGGGATCCGAATAACTTTCATATTGTGCTGAGAGCACCAAGAACACCGCCAAAATACCAAGGGCAAAAATCACAACAGCCAAGGACCCGGCCTTCACCTCTTCTCTTGAAATACCAGTCCAATCAAATCCCAACCCTTGCAAGTTGGCATCTTTAAAGATCGTCTTCATCGCTGTAATCGCCTGACCTGAGCTTTTACCAACAGCAGGTGTTCCATCAATCTTGATTGAACGATAGAGATTGAAGTGAGGGATGACGCTAGGACCACTGGTGGACTTCACAGTGAAAAACTCAGACAAGGGGATCTGCTCCCCTTTCATGCTGTTCACATAAACTGCCGAAAGCTGCTCAGGAGTGGCCCGGTTGACATCATCAGCCTGCACGTAGACACGTCGAACCTTGCCCTCCTGGAACGTGTCATTCACATACGCCCCACCAAAATTGACGCTAAAGGATTGCATGGCGGAGCCAAAATCAACTCCTAAGGAAGCCATCTTTTCGCGATTTACCTTGATCTCAATCTGAGGTGACTCTGGTGAAAACAAGGTATAGACACGGTTCAGCAATGGATTAGCGTTGCCCGCCTGCATGATCTGACCGGCAGAAGCAAAGAATTGGTTCAATCCATAGGCGCCACTGCTTTGATCCAACAACTGGAATTCAAAGCCACCACCAGCGCCATAACCAGGAATCGAGGGGGGCTCCACCACAAACACCCGAGCACCATCAATCGACATCAACAGTTTTTTGTTCAAGCGTTCAACAATCGCCGCTACAGAGTGATCACTTCCTTGCCGCTCATCCCAATGCTTTGTTCCAAAGAAGAACAAGCCTTTGTTTGGAGCATTTCCATCCAAGCTGGCCCCACTGAATAAGGCTGCAGCAGAAATATCATCCTCAGATCGCAAAACCGCAGCGACTTTTCGGTTGATCGCAAGGGTCGTCTCGTTCGAAACACCATCGGGAGCCTGCACGAAACCGATGGCATAACCCTGATCTTCAATCGGAACAAATCCTCCGGGGATGCGTGTGAATGCAAAACCAGTGAGCAGGATTCCAGCAGCAAGGGCCGCCATCACGATCGGGCGAGCTTTAAGCACCTGATCAAGAACTTTCGAATAGCGCTTTTCAAAGCCTGAGTAAAAGCGATTGAAGTGAATGAAGATCTGAGGAACAAACCAGCCCACAACAAGACCGATTCCCGTGAACAAGATCACAGGGATGAGATTGGTCACACCAACGAGAATCAATCCAACAACCGCACCACCTACGGCTCCAGGCATCCGCAATGGAATCGAGGTGAGCTTCATCGCAACGAAGCCAACCAACGCTCCAACAATCACAGGGACCAGCACCAACGCGGCACCATCTCCCGCACTCAAAAGGCCGTAAGCAAATCCAAGAAACACACCAGCAGTGGCGTATTGCTGTTTGCTCAGCTGTTTTGTGTCCTTCTCCAGAAGAAGGGCAGCGAGCATTGGCGAGAACGTCAGGGCATTGAAGGTGGAGATCCCGATCGAGAACAGAATCGTGGCAGCAAACTGTTTATAAATCGTTCCTGTTGCTCCGGGGAAAAACAACACAGGAAGGAAAACAGCCATCTTCACCAGTGATGTTGCAATCACAGCGCTAAAGAGTTCATCCATGGTGGCCATCGCCGCCTGAACCGATGTCATCCCTTCTGCTTTTTTTGCTGAGGTGTCTTCGACCACCGTGATCGCATCATCAACAACTAAACCTGTTGCCAGAACAAGGCCAAACAAGGTGAGCTGATTAAGGGAGAAGCCGAAGGCGAGCACAAGAGCGAACGTGCCAATCAAGGCCACAGGAATGGCAATGGCCGGGACAAGAGTTGCTTTCCAGTTCTGAAGGAATAAGAACAGAATCAAGACCACGAGAATCACTGCGTCCCGCAGAGAATTGGTTACGCCCTTGATTGATTGGTTGATGAAATCAGTGGTGTCGTAAATAACCTGGGTATCAAGGCCAACAGGAAGCGTCTGTTCAAATTTCTCGATCACCTCCTTCACGCCGTTAGACACTTGAATGGCGTTACTACCAGACAACTGATAAACAGCAACGCCAACAGAAGGTGTGCCCTTGAGATCCATTGCGTCGACCCCATAGGCCTCTCCACCCAGGCTCACGCGACCAACGTCCTTGAGCTTGATCAAGCCACCAGCGTCGGTGGTTTTTAAAACAATATTTTCAAACTCGGATTCCGTGGTCAAACGACCTTGCAATTGCACGGTAAATGTATATTGCTGACCTTTAGGAGCAGGAGAACCTCCGATCTTGCCCGCGGGGACTAGTCGGTTTTGACTCTGAAGTTGCTGAACAACATCAGTTGACGTAAGACTATTTGCCGCGAGCTTTTCCGGATCGAGCCATAACCTGAAAGCAACCTTACGGTTGCCAAAATAGGTAACTTCTCCAACACCAGGGACGCGCTTGATATTATCAGTTAGATTTTTATCTAAATAGCCACTAATCGTTTCAACACTGTATTCAGTTTTAGAAGGATCACTGTTGACAATATTATAAACAAGCAAGGTAGAGTTCGAAGCCTTATTAACCGTGACGCCGGCCTTGCGAACCTCCTCAGGAAGCTGGGGTTCGGCTAGAGAGACTCTATTTTGAACATTAACCTGGTTAATATTACCGTCAGTTCCGCTGTCAAAGGAAACAGAAATAGAACTTACACCATCAGACGAGCTGTTGGAGGTAATGAAATCCATATTCTCCACACCATTAATCTGCTGTTCAAGAACAGTGGTCACACCCTGCTCAACCGAAACGGCATCAGCTCCTACATAAGTAGCCTGTACTTTGACCGTTGGAGGGGCAATGTCGGGAAGATTCTCAATCGGGAGGATTGGAATTGCAATCAATCCCACGATCACAATCAAAAGGCTGCAAACGGTACTAAGAACCGGTCGCGCAATAAAATTATTCGATGCAGACATGAATCAACCTCAGTTTTTAGCTGCAGCAGGTTGTGACCCCGTGCGCTGTGTTTTCACCTGAATCGGCATTCCATGCTTGAGATTGAGGAGATTACTTGTAATCACCTTCTGATTGAGCTTCAACCCTTTTATAACCGGATAACGATTGTTCTGAACCTCACCAATATTGACCGGTGTCTGAAGCGCAAATAGAGCATTTTCTGGCAATTTACCCCTTTCGATACCTTTACCAATCCGTTCGATATCAGCCTTGCCTGGATTTGCCTTTAAGTCGGAGAAGGTACCAACACGAAAGACAAAGCTTTGCCCAGAAGTTTGCGTTACGGCCGCGAATGGAACTGAGATCTGTTGACCTGATTTCAATTGAACTCTGGTCCGAAGACGTTGACCACTCCGCAGTTTGCCATCAGCATTTTTAAATAAAGCCTTCACCAAGAGGCCCTGGGTTTGAGGATTCACTTGCGGATCAATCGACTCGATCTGACTCGTCGCTAAGGGCTTAACCGTGCCAGGCACGCTCAAAATGACGGGTTGACCGATGGCGAGACGATCGCCATAGACCGCCGGGACTTCAACCTTCGCCTCGAGAATATTATTTTGCACCACACTGGTGAAGGGCTGATTTTGTTGCACCACATCACCAACCTTCACCTGAACATTTGCCACGGTCCCTGCGGTTGGTGAGAGCAAATTGCTGTAGCTGAGCTCTGCTTCTAGAGCTTTAACTTTTTCAACCGCCGCAATGTATTTCAAGCGGTAAGAGTCGCGCTGACGCAGCGAAGCAGCTCCAGCATTTGCGAGAAATTCTTCGCGCTCCCAATCCACTTTGGCTGTTGCCGCTCTCGCCCGTTGTTCCGCCAAGGCCGCCCGTGCTTGAACTTGATCCAATACGACGAGCAACTGCCCCGCCTCAATACGATCGCCTTGAGACACCTTGAGCTCAGTGACACGACCTGATGTTTGCGCGGCCAGCTCAACCAACGCATTGGCCTCGAGCGTGCTCACCGTATCAATATCGTCAGTAAATGGAGCTTCAAGGACAGATACTTGCTGGACCGGCAGTGCGGGCGTCTTTTCATCAGAGCCTCCACAAGCACTAACGGAAATGGCTGTTAAGAGCACAGGCAGCAGTGGACGAAAACGCAGCACAAATCCTGTGACAAACGATCGGATTATGGTCGAACTTGAACCCAGTTTCGGTTCGGATCAGGCAAGAATCCATACACCAAGACCATTTAAAGGAGATTGGTCGGTTGGTTGAAGATCTATTCAGCCACCACGGCAACCAGCTAAGACGACGTCAGGCGCCCTTGGCTGACCGTTTAAGGCCCAAATCACTCGAAGAATTTGAGGGCCAAAACGCGATCCTCGCCGAAGGCCGTTTGCTGCGCCGGGCGATCACCGCTGACCGTGTGGGCAATCTGATCCTGCACGGACCGCCTGGCGTCGGAAAAACAACCCTTGCCAGAATCATTGCCACCCACACCCGTGCGCAGTTCAGCAGCCTGAATGCTGTTCTGGCCGGCGTGAAGGACCTTCGTGAGCAAGTGGACGCCGCCAAGAAGCGATTGGAGAACCATGGCTTGAGAACCATCCTGTTCATTGATGAGGTCCATCGCTTCAACAGTGCTCAACAGGATGCGCTGCTCCCTTGGGTCGAAAACGGCACTCTCACCTTGATCGGTGCCACCACTGAGAACCCTTACTTCGAAGTCAACAAAGCCCTCGTGAGTCGTTCACGCCTGTTTCGACTGCAGAGCCTCGAAGCCAACGATCTACGTCAATTGCTCCATCGAGCCCTTCACGACAAAGAACGGGGCTATGGCAATCGTTCGATCACGATCACTCCCGATGCCGAAGCCCACATGGTGGATGTGGCCAACGGTGACGCGCGCAGCCTTCTCAATGCCCTCGAGCTGGCGGTGGAAAGCTCAACGCCTTCCGATCCAGAGGCCACGATTGAGATCGATTTGACCATCGCCGAGGAGTCGATTCAAGAGCGAGCTGTGCTCTACGACAAACAGGGAGATGCCCACTTCGACACGATTAGCGCTTTCATCAAATCCCTTCGGGGCTCCGATGCAGACGCAGCCCTGTTTTGGCTGGCGCGAATGTTGGAAGCAGGGGAAAACCCAAGGTTCATCTTTCGACGGATGTTGATTTCAGCGGGAGAGGACATCGGGCTAGCCGACCCCCAGGCTGTGGTCGTCGTGGAAGCCTGTGCAGCAGCCTTCGAACGCATTGGCCTGCCAGAGGGGCTTTATCCGCTTGCCCAGGCAGCCCTTTACCTCGCCTGCGCCGAAAAAAGCAACAGCACGATGGGACTGTTCGAAGCCATCCGCCTTGTGCGCAGTACACAGAACCAAAATGTGCCAAGCCACCTCCGCGATGCCCATCGCGATGGTGAAGCCTTCGGAGACGGAAAGGGATATCGCTACCCCCACGCCTACAAAGAGCATTGGATCGCACAGAATTACCTTCCCGATGCGCTGCAGGGAGAGGTCTTTTGGACACCGAGCAAGCAGGGGTGGGAGGGGGAACGGCGAGGAAGGATGCTCGAACGTCGGGCTGCTCAGCTCGCCGTCGCAGCAGAGGTGGCCCAAACGCACCCCCTACTCCTCAGTAGTGGTCCAGACCTGCCTGAGATGGAGCGCTGGCTGCATCGACAGCTCGCCCAAAACGATGAGCGTTTGCAAGATCTGCAGCAGCGACTCTGGACCGCAGCGACCTTTCAACGCACCGACAGGGTGCTGGTGCTCGGGGGACGATCCCTGCTCTGGGCCCTGGGTCCCCTGAATGCGGTGCAGGAGGGGAGCGTCACAATCTTGTGCAGCAGCGCTGAAGAACGCGCCCGACTTGAAGCACAGGTGGATCTATTGGATCCACTTCATCGTCCCAACCTCCTCACAGGAGGGTTCAAGGCGTTGCAGGGGCTTCCTCAAGACTGGCAATTCGAAGTTGTGGGAGGTCGATTCAGCAGTGATGATCGCGCTTGGATCGAATCGCCACCGTTTTGGCAGCAACTCCAATGGAAGCTGTCACCTGGCGCTCAGCTCCACGTCCTACTCAGCCAAACAGCCATCGGTCCAGCGGCAGCGCTCTCAGAGCAATGCCCTGGGTTCAGTGAAGTCCTGTCGGAACTCATCGAAAAGGAACAGCAGTGGCTTCTAACCCAGCAGCTTGATCAGCTCGTCCGGCAGCAGCTCGAAAACCTCTCAACCGCAGTCACCACAGAGCAGTGGCAGGAATCTCTATCACTCCCAATAGACGAACGCCTGTTGAAACGCTGGCTGGGAGAGGACCGTCCTTATCGATCTCTGATCAATCGCTGCTGCCAGCCAGAAAAAGTGCTCAGCACACTGCAGCAGCTCTTGCAAGCGAAACGGGGAGGGCAACTTCCACAGCCCCTGATTCATCAGCGGCTTGACTGCACGATGTTGTCCTCGTAGCAGCCAGCCATAAAAAAAGCCCCGGCATTGCCGAGGCTTGAAAGGGCCGAAGCCGTTCGATCACCAGAGGCCGCGAACTGGAGCTGCCATAGGAGCAGCAGCGCGAGGAGCGGGAGCAGCAGGAAGGATCTGCTTGGCTTGCACACAAGCGGGCAGGAAGACGTACCAAGACATCAGTGAAGTGGCCTGGGCGCCATCAAGACCGTCCTTACAGACGTTCTGGGAGCCATCAGATGCACCGTTGTCAGCCAGAGCGAAATCAACGGGGAGAGCATTCAGGATGCCGGCAGAAGAGATCTGGCCGTCAGCAGCATCAAGGATGATGGCGGAGCGAAGAGCAACAACGGCTGTCTTTTGCTTCATCCAGTAGGGGTAGTAGCTCTTGGTCTGATCTTCCAAGAATGCAACGCCATCGCTGGAATACAGGAAGCGTGAAACGCCAACGAGGTCAACCTCGTAGGAGCGAGTCATGCCCTCTTGGATTTCTTCTGCAGTCCAACCGGAGTTGTTGATTCCACCTTGGAGGCCGCGATCGGTGATTTCACCGTCAGCGAAGAAGGTTTTGAAGGCTGAAGAATTGGTGGACCAAACAGCACCACCGGTTTTCCAGCGCACAGGGTGCTTGGCGGCTTCGGCTGAAACAGCCAGAGTTGTGAGAGAAGCGGCGGCAAGAACGCCAGCAGCAAGACGTGTGAACACGGACGATGGAGATATAGACATCCCTTAAAATTTAGGCGCAGGAAAATAAAATGCCAACAAAAATGTAGGGACCAGTACAGAAAACTGTCCCTAACACGCACTAACAGGATCATCCCACTAGGGGTATCAAAACGAGACTCGCGACTCTCGCTCTAACAGCGCCTTGCAGGGCTCAGAGCTCTGGGATCTCAAACGCCCTCCATCCTTCGGGGCAAACCGCAGCCATCTGCTCAGTGGAAGCAGGGGGTAGGCCTCGACACTGAACGCGCACAAGCTTGGAGCCATTGAAATGAACGATCGCAACGTAGCTTTCACTCCCGCGCTTGGGAGTTAGCCAGAGGCGCGTACTGCTGGCTTGCGTTTCAACTCTGACGTCCATGGTTTCATCGCTGCTCAAACCGAGATCAATCAGTGATGACGCAAATTGTCCCCAGTAGAAGCTGGCGAGCTGGCCGCGAACGAACGCCCTAAGCAAGGTTTCGGCTTGGCGACGTTGATTCAAGGTTGCCTCTTGATCATCGAGCTGCTCAACAAGACGCGCATCCATTGGGAGACCTACATCTCCTGGAGAGAACACCTGCGTTTGACGGGTCGCGATCAGGCCAAGGCCCCCTAATAGCAAGGCGGCCACCGCCGTGGGCAAAGATCGCATCCAAGATTGAGTCACGCCAACAAGGATCTCGATCCCGATTGAGATTTCAACCTAAGCAGACCGTTGCTCCAATCAAGTTCTGTTCGCAAGCTGACACGATCGCCATGCCCCATGGCCCTAGTTGGCGACAGCGCGCAGCCACCTGAACAGCTCTGCACTGGTGGCTTGCACTCAGCCCATCGGCCGCCACAACCCAGTGCGTCAGATCCTGAGCCAATGATCCCTGTTGCCACTTAATCGCAGCTTCCTTGATCAGCCAGTGCTCCAAAACAGCCTGGTGAAACGCGTGCTTAGGAAGACTTCTAAGACGACGCTGCTCGCTCGATGCGTAGTAACGGTTCATCAGAGCGTCAGAAGAAAACGGACGATCCAACCGCTCTAAATCAACCCCGACGGGAGCAGAAGACCAGGCCATCAACGCAGAACCCTTGCTATGGCTGAGGCTGACAAATCCCCAACCTGAGTGCAGAGCTGGAGGCTTGCCCGGAGGAGCATGCAGAGGAATGTCCTGCGCCGGCACTCCCCACAAATCACTCAGGCAGGAACGCATCCAGGAACGGGAGCCAAGGAAGCGCCTCTGACGGGTCTGGCTCAAGTTGCAGGCCCAGGCTTGTTCCTGATCCGACACGCAAGGATCTGTTGGGGAAGCCGGCCCGAGCCACATCACGGTTACGCTTCCGCTCCGGTTGAAGCCTTCCTCCATGACTTTGCAGATCGGCGATCTCGCGCCTGATTTCACACTTCCTGACCAAAACGGAGAGCCCGTGCAGCTGTCCTCCTTGCGGGGGCAGCGCGTGGTGATCTATTTCTATCCCAAAGACGCCACCCCTGGTTGCACGAAAGAGGCCTGCAACTTTCGAGATCGCTGGTCGTCCTTTAAGGAGCATGGAATTCTCGTCTTAGGGATCAGCAAGGACAACGCCTCATCCCATACGCGCTTTATCGCCAAACAGGACTTGCCCTTCACGCTGTTGAGTGATGAGGAGCCTTGCCCCGTTGCCAGCAGCTTTGAGAGTTACGGCCTGAAAAAGTTCATGGGTCGCGAATCCATCGGAATGATGCGACACACCTTCGTCGTCGACGCAGAAGGACGGTTGGAATTGATCTACCGAAAAGTGAAATCTGATTCGATGGCCGATCAAATCCTCAATGACTTAGGGATCAGCTGATCAGCTCGACCATCGCCTCCATCACCAAATTCGGTGAATGAATCACTTCAACACCCAATTGCTCTTGAAGTTTCGGGAGCAATTGGGGGGCATCTCCTCCACATAGCCAAATCTCCCAGGGGCTTTGGGCATGCGCTTGACGGATGAGGCCCACCAAACTTTGTTGTGCTCCAGAGCGCATCGCTGCCTGCGTCTCGAAAGGGAAAGGCTCCAGCTCTTCTGGTTCTTGAACCAAGGGCGAGGTCGCTTTGAGACCCGCGGTGGCCTCAGCCATCGCACGCAACTGCAGGCCATATCCAGCCGCCAACAACCCACCAGCGAACGAGCCATTCGCCGAAATTCTGGTCAGACTGAGAACCGTGCCTGCATCCACCACCAGCACGCCCACACGATTGTGATTGGCACGCCAAGCCCCCCATCCGGCGAGCGCTCGATCGATCCCTAACCAAGAGGGAATCCCCTGAAGAGGGATTTCACTGAGCTTCAAGCGTCGGCTGGACTGCAGAGAAGAATGGCTTGGGATTGGTCCCACAGCCGCCCAGGCGAGGAGATCGCTCGCTGCATCCAATCCCTCAGGGGACGCGGCCTCATGCTGATAGGTCCAGTGAGAAGCCCCCCTCTGCTCTGCCCAGTGCCAGCGGCTGTTCCCAATCAACAAGCAACGGGATGGAAGGTCCTCGCTAGATGCCATCACCCATAACACCCGGCACGTGGATGCCACATTCCTGCTTAAGGCCAGCAAAGCGGGTATCTCGTCCCGACGCCTCTAGCCCATCCGGGCCACTGGAATGCCAATCCCCAACTGTGGAATACCCCTTCTCAAATAAGGGGTGTTGGGGGAGGTCATTCTCCTGCATGTAATAGAAAACATCTCTTGAGGTCCACTCCAACAGCGGCCTCAGAGACATGCGCCCGCGAATGGGATCGAGGGAAGTCATGGTCCTACGTGTATCCGTCTGCGCACGGCGCACACCACTCGCCCAACAGGACACCTGCAGACGATGCATCGCTGCTTCGAGTGGCTCCACCTTGCGGATTTTGAGGTAGAGCTCCATATCCTCAACCACACCTGATTCCCAGAGGCGGCCATGGAGCGCCTCCATCCGCGCTGCAGATGAGGAGGACTGTGCGATGTGGAGATTCAGATCAAAGCGCTGGCAAAGATCCTCGGCGTAGCGATAGGTCTCGGGGGGGAGATAGCCGGTATCAACCCAGATCACCGGAATATCTCGGCCTCGATCCATCCCGCTCAACAGGTGGAGCAACACAGAGGATTGGATTCCGAAGCTCGTGGTCAAGGCAAAACCCGACCCAAATTGCTCATGAGCCCACAGCAACCTTGCACGCGCATCCAACGGCTCAAGCTGCTGACGGGCCTCTTGAAGGTCTCCCGCATCAGCCTTGGGGCCAGCGGCAACGACAGGTTGATTCTTGGAGGTAGAGACATCCCTCATCTCTCCATCTTCCAACGCCGAGGGGCATGGTGTCATGTCTATGGTTTCAAGACCGTTTTCGAAGCTCTGACTTCCGACACCACCATGCACAACGATCCAATCATTGTTGTGGGCGGTGGCTTTGCAGGTTTAACAACGGCATTAGCGCTCAGTAATCAACGGCCCCGTCCGCAGTTATTACTGATTGAACCGCGTCAGCAATTTCTCTTTTTACCTCTTCTTTACGAGCTTCTCAGCGGCGAAATGAAGAGTTGGGAGGTTGCTCCCAGCTACGACAGCCTTCTTCAAGGACGACGCATTCCCCACCTGGATGACCGGGTGATATCAATCAATACAGCGCAGAAATCCCTTCAAACCAGCCGCGGCCAGGTTCTGAACTACAGCCAGCTGGTGCTCGCCACTGGCTCAGAGCCCGATGACTTTGGGATTGCAGGAGTCAAGGAGCATGCCCTCACCTTCCATTCCCTGGCTGATATTTCTCCCCTTAAAGAACGCGTTCACAGTCTTCGCAACCGAGCCTCCAAAGACGGGGCACTGGTCATCGTTGGAGCGGGTGCCACAGGCGTTGAGTTGGCTTGCAAGCTCAGCGACATGTTGGAGGGATCAGCCGCGATTCACCTCGTTGAACTAGGAGACAGCGTTCTTTCACGCTCCCGAGCCTTCAACCGTGAACAAGCGCAAAAGGCACTGGACAAAAAGGGCGTGCATCGACACCTCAACACCCGCGTGACCTCCGTATCAGCCAATGCCGTTCAGCTGCTTGAAAACGACTTACCGCAAACTCTCCACCATGACGGTTTGATCTGGACGGCAGGGACCAAACCGGTGCTGCCCACCTTGATCCCCAACCCCACCAGGGAGCGAGGGCTTCTGAGTGTTGACGATGGATTGCAACTAACGACAGATCCGAATGTTGTGGTTCTTGGGGATGTTGCCTGTCACACCGATGCAGACGCCCCTTGGCCCCGCTCTGCCCAATCGGCACTCCAGCAAGGAACGGCGGCGGCCCGAACGCTTCAGGCCATTCGCATGGGACAGGCTGTTCCCAGTTTTCACTTCCAAGATCTTGGCGAGATGCTCAGCCTTGGCCTGGGAGATGCCTCGATTACAGGCATGGGACTCACCCTCGCCGGCCCTCTCGCCTACCGCATGAGGCGACTCACATACCTTGCTCGAATGCCAGGACTCTCCCTGGGCTTGAGGTCTGCAGGCGCCTGGCTGGTTCATTCTTGAAGCAGGCTCACCTAGCAGGCCGAACCAACGGCCTACGCCCATCTCTGAACCGTCAGCTTGAGCGATTGAGTCAGAGGAGGCACCCGAGCTCGAGCGGCGCCGATCCGCTCACCTTGGAACGACTGTCTGAGCTGGTGCTCGATCTAGGTCAGCCGTTGCATTTGATCGTCGATGAACGGGGACTCTGCAGACTGCTCTGGGTTGGCCCCCTGAGCGAATCAGACCAATTACGCAGCCATTTACCTGGGGGGCCACGGCGGATCAAGCGACGCTGGAGGTTGATCAGCAGCCTGCAGGGAAAAGCGGGGACGGATCTGAAGCCCGATGGCAGAGATGCCGTCGTCGCCCTCGACCTCAAGCCCGACACCTGGCTTCGTTTTCAGGCCTCGCCCTCCACAGGGGGTGGGCATCTCGCCTCGCTTTGGCAACCAGATCCAGGACAGCAGTCCGGCTGGCATCAAGCCGCGCTTGGCACGCTCAAGGAGCTCTGCGACCGTCCCGCTCCAGAGACCTCCAAAGGCCTTGATTCCACTCGCCCCGCAACAGCTCCCTCTGATGTGCAAGAACGGGTCTTGCTACTCGTCCTCACGGGTGCTGACACACAGCGAAGTGAAAGGGATCTAGCCGAATTAGAGGGGCTCGTTCGAAGCGCAGGTGCTCTGCCCGTTGCTGTCTGCCGGCAGCGGCAGGGACAACCCAACCCTCAGACCCTCTGGGGCACAGGAAAATTACAAGAGGCGGCGCTCGAAGCGAGACGCCATCAAGCCACCCTCGTGATCACAGATCGGGAACTCTCTCCCGTTCAAGCTCGCAATCTTGAGTCACTCATTGACTGCCCAGTGATGGACCGCAGTGAGTTAATTCTGGATATTTTTGCCCAGCGAGCGGCGAGCGCTGCTGGACGTCTGCAAGTGGAGCTCGCTCAATTGCGCTATCGACTTCCACGGCTGAAGGGCCGCGGCCTCAGCCTCTCGCGTCAAGGGGGAGGGATTGGCACGCGCGGACCCGGTGAAACCCAATTGGAAAAGGATCGCCGAGCGATCAGCCGTCGCATCGAACATCTCGGGCGATCACTGCTCCAGCTGGGCGCCCATCGCGCCCGCTTGCGCGACCGCAGAGACGGCCTACCTCGCGTCGCTCTTGTTGGATATACGAATGCTGGCAAATCGTCTCTTTTAAATGCGCTGTGCTGCCGCAATCCAGGGCTTGAGGTGTTAGCGGAAAACAAGTTATTTGCCACGCTGGATCCCACCACCCGGAGACTCAGCCTTCCCCAAACATCAGCGGCACCGAGAGAGCTGCTGCTAACGGACACCGTGGGATTCATTCGTGAACTTCCCAAACCACTCATAGAAGCGTTCAGAGCCACGTTGGAAGAAACACGCGAGGCCGATGTGTTGCTTCTCGTGGTGGATCTCGCAGACCCCGATTGGCAGTCACAATTGGAGGCGGTTCATCAACTCTTGGATGGCCTCAGCTGTGACCAACTGCGCAAAGTGGTTGCCAATCAAATCGACCGTTGTGACGCTTCGGCGATCGAAGCGATGCGCACTCTCGAGCCGGATGTGATCTATCTATCAGCCACTGAAGGTACGGGATTGAAAGGTCTGCGAAGCTGGCTGGAAAAGCAGTTCTGGGACGGCGCACAAACCCCTGAATCCTTCACCCAACAGACGTCATTTTCCGACCATGGCTGAGCTAAACAATGGCTGAGCTCATCTCCCAAACGCTAGGTCGGCCTGGTTTGATGCTGACGCGCAGGAGTGCTGCATTGGGCGTTTCGCCACAGGAAGGAAGGTAAGCGCAATGCCGATTCCCTACGCCATTCACCGCACTCAGGCCTGGTACCGCCGCCTCACGATTCCACAGTTCACCGTTGTGACGGGGTTACTTGTCATCGCAGCCGGCACACTGATCCTCGCGACGCCGCTGTGTTCAAGCTCCAGAGTGGGCCTTTGGGAAGCCTTCTTCACAGCCACATCAGCCGTGACCGTGACAGGGCTTTCAGTGATCGACATCCGCGAAGATCTGACCCGCCCCGGGCAGATCGTGCTGGCCATGATGATCATGGTCGGAGGCCTGGGATTGATGGCGGTCACCACGTTTCTGCAGGGGTTTGTGGTTCGCGGAACCGCTCTTCGACGTCGCCTCGATCGTGGTCAAACCCTCGATGAGTTTGGGGTTGGGGGCGTCGGAACCACCTTTCGCGGAATTGCGCTCACCGCCGTGGTGCTGATCTTGTTTGGGGCGTTCATGCTCTACGTCTTTGGGTTCACAGACATTGCTCCTGGAGGCGAACGCCTGTGGGCAGCGCTCTTTCACAGCATTTCTGCATACAACAACGCTGGCTTTGGACTGTGGAATGACAGTCTTGAGACGTATCGCACAAACAGCACGGTCAACGCAGTGATCATGGTGTTGGTGGTCCTGGGCGGACTTGGATGGCGTGTCACCAATGACCTTTGGATCAACCGTCAACGGCTAAGACGGCGTCATCTCAGCCTTCACACTCGGCTCGTTCTGCGTACCTCTGGCCTTCTGATCCTGATCGGGACCTTCGGATTAATGCTGACAGAATCACTCTCGAGGGGCCATGTGCTCACAGGGATGGGTTGGGGCGAACGGTTGATGAGCGCCCTTTTTGAATCAGTGAGTTCTAGAACCGCTGGATTCACGACGGTGCCCCTCTCTCTGAACAGCATTTCTGATTCAGGCCTGTTGTTGGTAATGACCCTGATGTTCATCGGTGCGAGTCCAGGCGGAACAGGTGGCGGGATCAAAACCACAACGGTGGCGGCCCTCATGGCCGCTACGCGCTCCACCCTTCGCGGTCACAACGATGTGGTGATTCGTCATCGACAAATCTCAGACAAAGTGGTGCTGCGCGCTCTGAGCATCACGGTTGCCTCCCTACTCTTTGTGCTGGGGATGGCTTTGTTATTGGCTTTAAGCAGCAATATCAGCGGAGAAGAACCCTTCACCTTCCTGGAGCTGATATTTACGTGTATTTCCGCCTTTGCCACCGTTGGATTGGATCTAGGTGTCACGCGCCAACTGGCTCCTTTTGGACAGTTTGTGCTGGTGATAGGAATGTTTGTGGGACGACTGGGCATCCTTTTACTTTTAAGCGCCATTTGGGAGAGTTTTAACCGCGGACATCTACAGCGCGAGAATCGTGTTGGTTATCCCCGTGAGGATCTCTATGTCTGATCACCGATCCCTAGGAGAAATGCAGTGAGGGAGTGGTGGCATTGGTCCCAATCCAACCAGGCAGAACCTTCAAGCTTTGGGATTGTGGGCTTGGGTCGTTTCGGAAGTGCTGTCTGCAAGGAACTGATGCAAAACGGTGCTGAAGTTCTTGCTGTGGACCGTTCTTCAAAGGCCATCGAGGAACTACGCCAACTCGAGCCGTCGATCGAAGCGCGCATCGTGGACTGCACCGATGAGGAAGCGCTTCGTGAAGCGGGGATTCTCGATATGGAAACCGTGGTTGTCGCCATCAGCGAACCCATTGAAGCCAGCATCACGGCCACCCTGATTGCCAAAGACAGTGCAGGGAGCAAAGTTCGTCGCGTGATTGCAAGAGCCACCAGCGATTTGCACGAAAAAATGCTCAAGCGCGTGGGGGCTGATCGGGTGGTCTTTCCCTCCCGAATGCAGGGAGAACGCTTGGGTGTGGAATTGGTGCGCCCCAACTTGATGGAGCGGCTTGAACTCGATAAGCATCATTCAATTGAAGAGATCAAGGTCCCAGGCCGGTTCGTGGGACGCTCGCTTCGAGACCTAAACCTGCGCAAGAACTTCCGAGTGAATGTTCTTGCGGCAGGTCCTGCAAAAGAACTCATGGTCAACCCACCGGCGTCCCACGTCCTTCAAGACGGTCATGTCCTTGTGGTGATGGGTTTGACCGACGATCTCCAAGAGCTGCCAAAAACCTGAGCCATGCGCGTTCTCGGTCTGATGAGCGGCACAAGCGCCGATGGCGTGGATGCTGTCCTTGTCGAGCTCTCAGGGTCCGCCGAACATCCCCATTGGACACTGCTGCGATCAGCGTCGCTGGACTATCCAGCCTCAACACGGCAACTGATCTTGGCCGTAGGACAAGGCGAAGCCAAAACCGCGTCAACGCTCCTCAATCTTTCCGAGACGATCACCAAGATTCAGGCCGCAGCAGCGCGTCAGTGCGATCCAGAAGGACAGGCGCAGCTGGTGGGATGTCATGGCCAAACCCTCTGGCATCGCCCACCGGAAAATGCCGAAACTGGCGCACTTCAGCCCGGAGCAAGCTGGCAGATGTTGCAAGCACCCCTGCTGGCACAACTGCTGAAACGCCCTGTGATCTTTGACTTTCGGGCTGCTGATCTAGCCCTTGGAGGTCAAGGAGCACCACTTGTTCCCAAAGCTGATGCGGCCCTATTGGGACGAACCAAAGGTTGGAGAGCCTTGCTCAATTTGGGTGGCATTGCCAATCTCACCCTCATTCCACCCGACGCAGGTCCTGATCGACTCCAACCCGTCAGGGGCTGGGATTGCGGGCCTGCAAATAGCTTGATCGACTTGGCAATGGAGCAGTTCAGCGAAGGCAAGGAAAGCTGCGACGAGAGCGGCCGATTGGCAGAGACAGGTCAATGCGATGAAGCATTGATTCTCCGCTGGCTCGCTGAGCCTTACTTCCAGCTCAGCCCCCCCAAGTCCACAGGTCGTGAATTATTCGGGCGAGCTGACTTAACAAGACGCCTGCAGGAGATGCAAGGACAAGCGATTGCCGATCAAATCGCAACGCTCACAGCCTTCTCAGCCGCTGTCGTAGCGCAGGATCTGCAACAGCTCTCCAACCAAAACCATCCGCTCCCCATCGAGCTCTTGGTCGCTGGAGGTGGCAGCCAGAACCTCACGTTGATGCGAGAACTCACCAAACGCTGCCGAGGCCTAAGACTGCGTCGCAGCGACGAGCTAAGACTTCCCAGTCAAAGCCGCGAAGCCATGGTGTTTGCTCTTTTGGCGTGGTGGCATCACTTGGGATATCCAGGGAATGCACCAGCGATTACGGGTGCAGAGCACGAGGCCGTCCTCGGAGTACGCGTCAATCCGGCTTGATCTCGGATTAATTCGGGCGGTGAAGCCTGACCCGACGCGGTGCGCCCCGCAACCGACCGGTTTGCTTCGACTCCAGGGCGTTGCGCAATTGCTCCGTTGACGCCTGATGTGCGTCCGCAACGGGAGCCGAAGCCTGTCTGTCGCCTCCCTGTTCGTACCGCTGAACCCCTTGCTGAATCAACACTTTGGCCATGTTGCTGACCGTGCGCGATTCATCCTCAGCCAATGCAGTCAAGCGGAGGCAAAGATCTTCGGGGAGCACCACCTGAATACGAGGTGACTTTGGCTTCCCACTGGATGAATTTTGGCGAGTGGCCACGACCCAGAAAGAGGCAGAGCTACTTAAAAGTGTACAGAGATGCGCAAGGGTAGTATCCAGCACTATGCTGCTGTCATTGATCAGATCTCTGATCCATCTGCAGGCCAGGCCCTCGGCCGACCCATTCCAGGAGTGCCATGCCCCATTCCCAAAGCCCGGACGTCAGCTCCCCCCAGCTACCAAGCCGCAGCAAGCCGGTCGCTCGTCAAAGCAATCGCCAAGGCAACGAACCTCGAAAGAAGCGACGCCCAAGCCGCACCCCTGAGAACAGCGAGGTGCTCGTCTCGGCTGTCATCAGCACCTATCTGCTCACCCATCTTCATCACGTGCTCCAACGCGCTGAATACGGCGCCGTTCAAGACGGACGCCGATCACAAGCAGCGAATTACGCCCAACTGCGCAAAGTGCTTTGCATGGACGCTCGAAGTATGGAAGACGCCTCAGCCTCCGGTCTCAAGGCGACAGAGCTCGACCAAGCGGCATAAGGAGCAGCATGGGGAAGGGATGGGGAAGGGATGGCAGTTCGTGATGGCGTGAATAAGGTTTCGTCAGAAGCATCACGATCATGTCCAACGCAGCTGCTCTGTACGCACGCATTGAGAATGATCGAGACCTCAGCAAGGGATTGTTCAGGCAGGCACTTCAAAATCCTTCTGGAGCCCTCGATTCCATCTGTGAGATCGGCAATCAACTCAACTTGCCTGTCACGCTCCAAGAGGTGAAGGATCACCTCAATAGCCTCGACGACGAGATCACCAAGCAATGGCTGATCAAGGCGAGGGGAGGGCTTTGATTTCAGCTGCTTCCAGCGAGTCTTTGGACGTCCTGGATTGATCAGAAATGGATTGATCAGAGGGCGCTAAGACTGGCTTGGGTGTCGAACGTTCTCGCACTCCTCCTCCTCCTGCCCAACTAAAAAACAACCAATAACTAATCACGGCAAGACCGGCTGCCACCACAAGGGCCGTGACCTGCTCCAGTCTTCGCATTGAGCCTGCTCCCAGCCCCAGCAGTCTGCCTGGAAACCTCGACACGGGATGATGGGCTTTCCCTGCCTCCACTCCGTGCTGCGACTTGAGCGAGTCGGCAAGATTTATCCCACCGGAGAAGTTCTGCGGGATGTGACCTGGGAGGTCAAACCCGGTGACCGTATCGGCCTCGTTGGCGTGAATGGGGCAGGGAAGTCAACTCAGCTCAGGCTGATTGCTGGCATGGAAGAAGCCAGCAGTGGGCAAGTCGTGAAACAAGGTGAGCCAAGAATCGCTTACCTGCAGCAAGAATTCGATGTTGACCCCAGCCGCACGGTCCGCGAAGAGCTGTTTCAAGCCTTTGGGGAGGCCGCCATTGTGCTGGACAAACAAAAAAAAGTTGAATTGGAGATGGGGTCAGACCGCGCAGCGGCAGACCCCGATCATCTCGATGAGCTCATTCACGAACTAGGGCGACTGCAGACCCGATTTGAAGGACTGCATGGCTATGAGCTCGATGCACGCATCGACAAACTTCTCCCCACTATCGGGTTCAAACTCGATGAGGCAGACCGCCTGGTTTCGGATTACTCCGGTGGCTGGCAAATGCGCCTAGCACTGGGGAAAATCCTCTTACAAGACCCTGATCTTCTTCTGTTAGACGAGCCAACCAACCATCTCGATGTCGAAACGATTCAGTGGCTCGAGGGATATCTCATCGAACAAAAAGCTGCACTGGTCGTCATCAGTCATGACCGCACGTTTCTGGATCGCGTCTGCAATCAAATTGTGAGTACTGAGCGAGGTGTGTCGAGGGCGTACTTAGGCAATTACACCTCGCACCTCGAGCAAAAAGCACTCGAGAAAGAGGCCTCACAAGCAGCTTTTGAACGGCAGCAGAAAGAGATCGCAACCCAACAGGCCTATATCGATCGATTCCGTGCCAGTGCAACGCGCAGCACCCAGGCAAAAAGCCGAGAGAAGCAGTTGGACAAAGTCGAAAGGGTTGATGCCCCGGTTGAGTCAGTGGGTGGACCCAGTTTCCGCTTCCCCCCGGCACCACGATCTGGCGCTCAGGTCGCTGTGATCGAAAACATGACCCATTGCTACGGGGAAAACATCCTTTTCATGGAAGCTGATCTCGAAATCGAGAGAGGTGATCGGATCGCCTTTGTCGGTCCCAACGGAGCCGGAAAGTCCACCCTGCTCCGATTGATCATGGGGGTCGAAACTCCCGAAGAAGGTTCAGCAAGGCTCGGGGAACACAACGTCATTGCCAGCTATTTCGAACAAAACCAAGCCGAAGCCCTCGATCTCAACAAGACGGTGATCGAAACCATGTTCGAAGCCGTTCCTGATTGGACGCAAACTCAAGTGCGCTCATTGCTGGGGAGTTTCTGTTTCAGCAATGACAGTGTTTTTAAAGACGTTGGCAAACTTAGTGGCGGAGAGAAAGCACGTCTTGCTCTTGCTCTGATGTTGCTCAGTCCCTGCAATTTGCTGGTTCTCGATGAACCAACAAACCATCTCGACATCCCCGCCAAACAGATGCTTGAAGATGCACTATGCGCCTACGAGGGAGCCGCATTATTGGTATCGCATGACCGTTACTTCATCTCACGTGTAGCGAACAGGATCGTGGAAATTCGCGACGGAGAACTTGTGGTCTATCGCGGAAATTACGCGTATTACCAAGAGAAAAAGGTAGAGGAAAAGGCCGAAGCGGAGGCAAACCGGCTGAGTGCTGAGAAAGAAGCCAAGCGCAAAGCGAACACCGCCAAGCAAAAACAGCGCGCCTCTCGCAAAAAGAACGCTGCGTAGCAAAGCATCTCGGCGATCGCAAGACGAAACTTCACACTTGGTTAGGCAGGAAGACTCATTTCCCTTTACCAGTCCAGACGGTGTGGATAGGCTGACATCACTGATCCCCAGTCGGCCATGAACAACACGCAGTCACGTCATGTCACTCCCGCTGGAACCCCCGCGTCCATGACTGAAAGCGCTGAGCATGCCCAGACCTGGGACGCGGTTGAAACCTACTTCGAGTGCATCACAACATGCTCCCTCGATGATGGGGAATGCATCACACAGTGCGTAGAACAACTCAAAGACACCGACAGCTAACGAACAGCATTGAGATGACTATTGACGCAAAGATGTCATCTCAACAGGTGTCATTGAAAGCGTAATACGTTGACCAGAACGCATCACATCAAGAGTTAAAGGACGATCCACGCCATGCCTATCAATCGCTGAAACAACTTCAGCGGGATTGTTAATGGATTTTCCATCGATCGACACGATCACATCGTTGACGCGCAAGTTTCCACGATCTGCAGGGCCACCCGGCACAACGGATCGAATCACAGCTCCAGGAGGAGCACTCGATCCTGGTGTAGGAGCAGGAACCGTTGAAAGGCCGACACCCACCATGGGATGACTCGCCCTTCCCTGCTTAACGAGCTGACTGGCGATCGACCGTGCCCTGTTGATGGGAATTGCGAAACCGAGGCCAGCCCCTGGTCCTGAGCGCACGAGGGTATTGATCCCAATGACATCACCACGGGCGTTCAACAGCGGGCCACCCGAATTACCAGGATTGATCGCAGCGTCTGTCTGGATGAGATCCAGACGCTTTCCTGAAATGCCCAGTTGGGACATGTTGCGATTGAGGTTGCTGACAATCCCCATCGTCACTGTGTTTTCAAGGCCGTATGGATTTCCTACAGCGATCGCCCAATCCCCCACCTGAAGACGATCTGAGTTGCCCAAGGGAGCCGTAGGCCATGGCCCTCTGGTTTCCAACTGCACCACTGCCAGGTCCGTCAGCGAGTCTTGTCCAATCACCCGACCAGCAACGCGTCTGCCATCAGGCAGTCCCACCATCACGCGATCCGCATTCTCCACAACATGAGCGTTGGTCAGGACCAACCCTTGTTCATCAAAAATCACCCCGCTGCCCTGCCCGCGCTCGACCCGTGAACGCGGGGCCGTTTGAGATTGCATCCCAAAAAAACGGCGCAGGAATGGATCCGCCATCACGCTCCGAGGGAGCCCATTTCCACCAGCCGTCCGGACCGTTCGCTGTGTTTCAAGTGTGACAACAGCCGGTCCACTGCGTGCAACGGCTTGAGCAACGAACGATTTTGGTGCGACAGCCTGTGGGGGAGCCGATGCGAAGGCTCGCGGCGGTTGCATCAACATCCCTGGAACGGTCAACGCACCAGCGCAAACCAGGGGAAGCAAAGGATTAAACACCGCCATGTCCCTATGTCATCAATGATCTGAGTCAACGTGACCGTAAGCAGTGAATCCCTACAAAAACAGACCCATTTCCAGTGATTTCATGACTGGATGCGACCAGGGTCCACAAAATCAGCGTCCCTATGTCCAAAAAGAGCGATGATGCATGGGATGGTTCGGCCCATCTCCGAGTTCAGCGGTGATTGCCATGCTCAGTAGCCTGTTTCCTCTCATCTATGGACTGATCTTCATCGTCCTGTTGTGGCAAGCCTTTCGCGTCATGGGACGCGGATTCAACGCTGCTGGCAAACCCCTTGTCGCGGAACAAGTCGACCGGACAGGTCGCCTGACGATTCATCCAGAGCTCCTTGATGGAGAAGGACGTCTTACAGAAGAGGATCTTTTGACTGTGCGATTTGGCGGAGATAGTGAGCCTCCAAATCCAACTGCGAAGCCCGGTGAATAGGTTGGGTTAATGGCAACTGCTTAAGTTGCTCGATTGACTCGTAGAGGGGACTCCTAGGTGGACCAACGAACACGGATTGTGGCGGCGGTAATTAAATCCGTGAAACTGCCACCCCGCTTCCGATTAAGGCTGATGAAAGAAGATCCTGTTCGGCTTGAGCTCAGCCTGACTCCTGCCTACGGGAAAGATCCCATTCAGGTAGGGCTGGTGGAATCGTTGGATTTAGTGGCGCGCCGAGATCGTGAAGGCCGCATTCCACGAGACCTACAAGGCACCTGGGACTGGACCGTGCGTCATGGCGATGTCAGCACCGGCGGCTGGAATCCCTATCTCAAAGAAGCGCTGCAAACAATGTTTGAAACAGGACTCCCCGCCATCGTTTACGAGGAGCTGACGGGGGAGGAATACCACCCGGTTGACGGCGCACGGCACATTCGCTGACGTCTGAGTTTGGACAAGTTGTGAAGCACTGCAACCAGGGAGTGAGAATCCTCCCTGAGCTCAGCTAAAAATGAATTCAAACCGGCCTTAAGGTTTTCTTCATGGCCTCCATTCCTGTTCGCGTTGGTTCACTGGTGCGCCTCTTGGCTGCCTTCGGAGCCCTCAGCAGCATTTTGCTCGTTGGGATGATCAACTTTTTCAGCTAAGGGCGAGAGGCGTTGGGCGAGTACCCGATTGATCCCTTACTACCAAGACTGCGGGCCAGTCTTGTTCCAGGTGCCACGGTCTTACTGCAGTCCCCGCCAGGTGCGGGTAAAACAACGCGGGTGCCCTTGGCACTTCTTGGAGAAATTGCAGGGACGGAGCCTCTTCCGGGTCGCTCCCTGATGCTTGAGCCCAGGCGACTTGCGGCAAGGGCTGCCGCAACCAGGCTCGCGCTCAGCCTGAATGAACCGATTGGCGAGCGGGTGGGCTATTCCGTGCGGCATGAGCAAAAGCGCTCCTCTCGCACGCGGATGGAAGCGATGACGGATGGCCTCTTCCTCCGTCGACTGCAAAACGATCCCGAGCTCACAGGGATTAACTGCGTGATCTTTGATGAATTCCATGAGCGCAGTCGAAACAGTGAATTAGCGCTTGCGTTGGTTCGGGAAGCGCAGGAACTGCTCAGGCCAGATCTTTGCCTGCTGCTGATGTCGGCCACGCTGGATCTCACCAACCTGCGCGCCCGATTACCTCATGCGCAAGTCCTCACGAGCGAGGGGAAGGCCTTCCCTGTTGAGACGCAACACCTCTCGCCCCGACCGAATGAACCTCTCGAGGCACGCGTTCTACGAGCGATTGAGCAGGAGATCACCCACCTGCTAATCACTGAAGAAAGTCGCAATCATCCGCCCACCGTCTTGGTTTTTTTACCTGGATTACGGGAGATCGAACGTTGCCGGCAACGTTTACTCAAGTCAGGCTTGCTGAGCCAATGGGAGGTCATCGCTCTGCATGGAAGGCAATCCCTCGCTGAGCAGGGGAGAGCCCTAAAACCTTGCAACCACAAGCACGACGGACGCGTGATTTTGGCAACGTCCATCGCTGAAAGTTCCCTCACTCTGGATGGTGTTCGCCTTGTGATCGATTGCGGACTCACGCGACACACCCAATTTGATCCTGGAACCGGAATGGAGGGACTGATCACAGTGCCAGCCAGTCAGGCCAGTGCTGATCAGCGGCGAGGCCGTGCTGGACGCCAAAACGCTGGTCGTTGCATCAGGCTCTGGTCTCCTGCCGAACAGCAACGAAGGCCAGCCCATGACATCCCTGAATTGCAGCGAGCTGACCCTCAACCCACGGTTCTTGATCTTGCACTCTGGGGTGCTGGTCTAGGCGAATCTTTGCCATGGCTGGAGCCCCCTCCGAGGGCCGCACTTCAGGAAGGCCGACGGCAATTGATTGAGCTGGGAGCACTAACTCAAGAGGGACGTCCCACGGACACCGGGCAGAAATTGGCTCGATTTGGTGCCCATCCGCGCCTGGGATTGCTTCTTCTGAAAGCGCGTGCCATGGGGAGACCACAACTAGGAGCCGATCTCGCTTCCATCCTCAATGAACGCGATCTATTAAGCCACAACAACCACGGCAGCGACCTCTGGGCTCGCATGCTCTTGCTCCGAGACCACCGGAGCTCAACACGAATTTCAGGGGATCGGGCAGCAGCCGATCGCCTCAGGACAGTCCTCGATCAGAGCCGTCGTTGGGTTCAACAACTTGGTCAATTCGAACAGGAGCAAGCGCCCCAAACCATTGAGGCCACAGACGAGCAACTCGCAGCACAGCTGATTGCAACAGCTTTTCCAGAATGGATTGCAGTGGCCCGTCCAGGACAACGCGGACAATTTCTGCTGCGCCAAGGGCGCGGTGCGGCTCTGCAGGTCAGCGATCCACTCGATGGAGCTGAGGCACTTGCGATTGCACAGCTTGACCTCGGTGACACGAGAGCCAAGATCCGTTTAGCGCTACCCCTGACACATCAGTGGGTTAGGGACCTTGCAGATCAAAACGGTGACTGGCAAGAGCGTGTGCTGTGGGACGAGCTAACCAAGCGGATCAGAGCTGAACGGGTCTTGCAGCTTGGTGCGCTGGAACTTGAGCGTCAGCCTCAACAACATGCGTCTTGTGAACAAAGCCGGGACGTCTTGGTCAAGCAACTCAGCAAGGATGGTCTGTCGGCACTGCCCTGGAGCCAGCGAACGGAACAACTTCGCAGTCGTCTCGCTTTAGCCCACCATCAGCTAGGGAAGCCGTGGCCGCTACGCAACCTTCAACACCTGGTAAAGCATCCAGACTCCTGGATTGGAGACACTTTGATGGGTTGCAGAGGCTGGGACGACGTCAAGGAAGAGCAACTGATGGAAGCTCTTTGGGGTGATCTCACCTGGTCGAACCGGCAGCAACTCGATCAGCTTTTACCAACGCAGATCAAAATCCCATCAGGGCGCAATGCAGCACTGGATTATCAAAACGACGACATTGTGCTGTCGGTCAAGCTGCAAGAAATGTTTGGCTGCCTTGAGGGACCTGCTGTTTTAAATGGCCAACTCCTCGTGACCATTGAATTGTTATCCCCCGCAGGACGCCCGCTTCAACGCACCCGAGACCTCGCTGGGTTTTGGCAGGGAAGCTACCAACAGGTGCGAAAGGAAATGCGCGGTCGCTACCCAAAGCATCCATGGCCAGAGGATCCAGCCCATGCCGAACCCACAGCGAAAAGGAAGGCCCGCCCTTGAGGTGCTCATCGCATCCCTATAAATGTATCCAAAGGAACAGTCAAGAGATCGCTACGGTTTGTTACGATGCAGGAGTAACGGAGTTTCACATGTCTGACAACGCAGCCCGCTTTGGATTCGTAAATTTTGCTGAAACCTGGAATGGCCGTCTTGCCATGCTTGGTTTCGTCATCGGACTTGGCACCGAGCTTCTCACCGGTCAAGGCATCCTGACTCAGGTTGGCCTCGGTTGATTCGGCCGCTGCTGGGGATGAGTCCCAGCTTTGAATCCCATCATTCATTTGATGGGATTTTTTAATGGGATCCACCCGTTAGGCCAAACTGGTGAGATTCGCGTCGTTAGCAATGCTTCCCTTCTTTGCTAGCAGTCGCCGTGAAGGCGCCAGGCTGCTGAGCAGCATGCTCGTTTTCTTAGCCATCGGATTGACGCAGGTTCACCAGACGTGGGGAATCATCCTGAGCATTGTTTCTGGGATCATCTGCGTTTACTGGGGATTGGCATACCAACGTCTTGAGCGCTGAATCACTTCCTACCTACTCCGTCCGCGAACTCAACAACGCGATTGGAATGCTGTTGGAGCGGGGTTTTGCGCCTCGATTTGTGATCCAATCAACAGCATCGAGGCCTCAAGTCAAAAAGGGCCATCTCTGGCTCACCTTGAGTGATGGAGATGCCAGCATCACTGCCGTGGCCTGGGCTTCAAAGTTAAAACAGTTGGACTTTGTTCCTGCCGACGGCGACGGAGTCACCGTGATTGGCAGGCTCAATTTTTGGTCAGCACGAGCGAGCCTTGCTGTTCAGGTTCTCGATATGAGGCCCAGCTTGACCACCGTGTTGCGACGGTTTGAAACGGTCAAAGCACAGTTGCTCGAGGAGGGCGTCATTGATCCCGGCCGGCGTCGAAAATTGCCGGCTTACCCCAAACGATTAGCCGTCCTCACAAGCGTTCCAAGCTCAGCCCTCGCAGACATGCTGCGTACCGCACAAGAGCGATGGCCTTTGAGCGAGCTTCTTGTGGTTCCGATCCCCGTCCAAGGGGAGGTCGCGCCGGTCATTTGCGGGGTTCTAAGTCGCCTTGCGGAACAACATCATCAGCTCAGATTGGACGCGATCGTGCTCGCCCGCGGGGGAGGAAGCCGAGAAGATTTGATGGTCTTTGATGATGCGGACGTTTGCCGAATCTTGGCCAGCTTCCCACTGCCAGTTGTAACTGGGCTGGGCCATGAAGATGATCTCACCGTTGCTGATCTCGTGGCAGACCATCGAGCCGCAACGCCAACAGCCGCCATGGTCACACTGATGCCGAGCAAGGAGTCGGCACAACAAACCATCAGCCAAAGGCGCACACGCCTTAGCGAATACAAACGCTGGCGACTAGAGCAAGCCAGCTCACGACTAAAAGAACGACACCTGCAACTCCATACACTTCGGCCTGCTGTGGCCCTACAACGTCGACGCAATCAATGGGAACAGCGGCAGCAATTGTTGCTCGCTCTTTCACCCCAACGATGGCTCCATCGGGGCTTTGCGATGCTCCATACAGCAAACGGACAACCCGTTCAAAGCATTGATGACATCTGCCTCAATGAACAGGTACACATTCGCCTCAAGGATGGTGTGGTTCAAGCCATCACCAAAACCATTCAAGCGAATGAAAGTTCTAACTCACAAGCATCTCTCTAACTGACATGCCACGAAAAAAGCCCGAACCATCAAAGACATCTGAACAGGACACTTGGAGAGAAGATGCATCCCAGCTCAGCTATGAAGAGGCCTTACAGGCTCTCGATGTACTGCTTGGCCAATTGCAAGACGATTCCATTCCATTAGCGGATCTACAGAAAAATCATGCGCATGCGTCGATCTACCTCGATCGCTGTGACTTACTTCTCAGCCAGGTAGAGCAATCAGTACGCCAACTCGATCCGAATACGATGGAAGAACGCACGCTCGACACAAGCAACAATGAATAAATCTCTCCCATGGATTTACCTCTTGCTTGCCATCCTTGGAGCCATCCTCCCTTGGCAAGCCAATCTCGAATTCATGCAAATGAATCCTGGTGGTGGATTTGATCTCCAAACTTTCATCCAAGATGCCAATATCAATGCAGCCTCCCGCTCTTTAAACAGAGATCTCGTGATTGCCGCATCAGCCTTCAGTATTTGGATCGTTACCGAAGGAAGAAAGCTACAGATCAAGGGTTGGTGGATCGCTTTAATCGTGAGCTTCAGCATTTCATTCGCATGTGGAGGCCCACTCTTCCTGTATTTGCGGGAACGCAAATTAATGGCAATCAATTCAGAACAAGATACAAATTGAGAGCTAGGGATCTACATCCTCAGCTTTGATATCGATAGTGACATCACTTGCTGGCAGTGAATCATCAACGGCTTTCTCCTTTGATGCACCAGATGTTCTTGCCGGGAGAGGAGATCCGCAAGCAGGGCATTGAGCGTCTCTCGTCATCGTGCTCAAGCCACAAGCCTCACACGTTCTTACCCGGCTCTGCAACACCTTCCAACCAATCCACCCCAAACCACCGAGGACAACGGGCAAAGCAAGCAGTGTGATCAGGAGACCTCCAGCCAAATCAAGCAGAACACGGCCTGCTGCCGTAGGTAGCAGCAACAGCGCTAGTAAAAGCAACCAGAGGAGTGGAGGGAAACGTCCCATCAATCAACACTCCATACGAACGATGCTCTCATAATCGCTGTTTTTTTGCATTCAGGCACGGATGGATTTATTTGGATTCCTGGTATGACTGGCAGAGGCCTTCGCAAGCTCAACGCTCCAACATTGGCCAAAATAAATCACAACACCCACCATCCAAACCCACAAGGTGAGAACCAGAACACTGCCAATCACTCCATAGGCCTGAAAGCGAGACCCCAGGGAGAGGATGCTACGACTCACCGCAAGATTAAGAACAGTAAGAGCAAAGCCAATCAATAACGAACCTGGGATGAGCGGCCTAAATGGGACTCGACGACTAGGCAGCAAAAATTGAAGCGATAGTGCTGAAAGTGAAAACCCAAAGAATGGAACCATCAACCGACCAAATTGCAAGACTGGGATATGAGAAAGGAGAGTCCCAAGCCAAGGGATCGTCAATGACAACTCGGACAAAGCATCAGCAGGAATCATGCGGACATTGGCACTGAGCTGATCAAGGACAACCAAGAGTCCTATCAAGATCACAACAAAAAAGGCTTCAAGCCTGTTCCGAATAAACTGAACAGCTTGAAGCTTGAAGGGCAAGTTTCGCTGTTGGGGTGCAATCACACCATTCCAAAGTCTTTCCGATCCACGTTGCAATGTCAGATATACATTGCCTGCAGTAAGTAACAACACACCCGCACCCAGCAAACCAGCGCCAAACCCCTGACGGACTAACTGCATCAGCGTGTTTTGCACAATCACAACTGCTGATGGCGGCAAGACACCACTTGCATACGCAACAATCTTGCTCTCCAAGGCATCTTGCCGCCCAAGAAACCACGAGGCAATTGATAACGAAATCAGCAAAATAGGGAAGATTGACTGCAGCGTGTAGTAAGCGAATGCAGCACTCAGATCCACACAATCGCACTTCGCCCAACGCAAACAGGCGCACCAAAGGCTACGAACCAACCTTTTCAGTGGTTTATAAGTAGCCATGGCAGGTGCTGGCACCAATGAATACCAAACTAACAAGACAATAAGCACAAAAAAAGCCACCCCTTCAAGGGATGGCTTTCTTCGTTTGGAATGTTTTTACCTGGCATCGAGCTATTTTCTCAGGGGGCTACCCCCCAAATATCGTCGCCGCTGCTGCGTTTCACAACCGAGTTCGAGATGGATCGGAGTGGTTCCACAGCGCTATGGACACCAGGATAGAAAATTCCCAAGGTTTGACCCCTGAGAACTGCATAGCGGCATCAACTCAACTTTCGTTTTATTGATGCAATCTGGATTAAATAAAGTCTTTAAAGGCAAGAACCAAGTGTTGGTCAAGCCCTCGGTCTATTAGTACTCCTCCGCTGCATCCATTACTGAACTTCGACGTAGAGCCTATCAACGGGTGTTCTTCCCGTGACCTTACTGGGTTACCCCATGGGAATACTCATCTTGAGGTGGGCTTCCCACTTAGATGCTTTCAGCGGTTATCCACTCCGCACATGGCTACCCAGCGTTTACCGTTGGCACGATAACTGGTACACCAGAGGTGCGTTCCTCCCGGTCCTCTCGTACTAGGGAGAAATCCTCTCAATATTCCTACGCATACACCGGATATGGACCGAACTGTCTCACGACGTTCTGAACCCAGCTCGCGTACCGCTTTAATGGGCGAACAGCCCAACCCTTGGGACCGACTTCAGCCCCAGGTTGCGATGAGCCGACATCGAGGTGCCAAACCTCCCCGTCGATGTGAACTCTTGGGGGAGATCAGCCTGTTATCCCTAGAGTAACTTTTATCCGTTGAGCGACGGCCCTTCCACTCAGAACCGTCGGATCACTAAAGCCGACTTTCGTCCCTGTTCGACTTGTAGGTCTCACAGTCAAGCTTCCTTCTGCTTTTGCACTCGTCGGCTGATTTCCAACCAGCCTGAGGAAACCTTTGCGCGCCTCCGTTACCTTTTAGGAGGCGACCGCCCCAGTCAAACTGCCCACCTGATACTGTCCGCTCCCCGGATAACGGGTGAACGTTAGAACCCTAGCTCTGAAAGAGTGGTATCTCACCATTGACTCCCTAGTACCCACGAGCACTAGATCAACGTCTCCCACCTATCCTGCGCATTCAGAGCCCGGGCACAATACCAAGCTACAGTAAAGCTTCATAGGGTCTTTCTGTCCGGGTGTATGTAGTCCGCATCTTCACAGACAATTCTATTTCGCCGAGCCTCTCTCCGAGACAGCGCCCTGATCGTTACGCCTTTCGTGCGGGTCGGAACTTACCCGACAAGGAATTTCGCTACCTTAGGACCGTTATAGTTACGGCCGCCGTTCACCGGGGCTTCAGTCGCCAGCTTCGCTTACGCTGACCGGCTTCCTTAACCTTCCGGCACTGGGCAGGCGTCAGCCCCCATACATCGTCTTGCGACTTAGCGGAGACCTGTGTTTTTGGTAAACAGTCGCCAGGGCCTCTTCACTGCGACCACATTGCTGTGGCACCCCTTCTCCCGAAGTTACGGGGCCATTTTGCCGAGTTCCTTAGAGAGAGTTACCTCGCGCACCTCGGTATTCTCTACCACCCCACCTGTGTCGGTTTCGGGTACTGGCAGTTATGCCTTAACGGGTATAGAGCTTTTCTTGGAAGCATGACATCACCAACTTCGCTGCCGTAGCAGCTCGTACTCACGCCTCAGCTCGGATCGTTTTCGCCGATCCTCAACGCCTCGAACGCTTGAACCAGTAACCAACATCTGGCTTGGCTAGCCTTCTCCGTCCCTCTTCCCAAAACATAACCGGTACAGGAATGTTGACCTGTTATCCATCGACTACGCCTTTCGGCCTCGCCTTAGGTCCAGACTAACCCTCCGCGGACGAGCCTGCCGGAGGAACCCTTAGGGTTTCGGTGCATGGGATTCTCACCCATGTTTTCGCTACTCAAGCCGACATTCTCACTTCTATGCAGTCCACGCCCGCTCACGCTAACGCTTCGCCCCACATAGAACGCTCCCCTACCATAAATCCGCAGCTTCGGTACAACACTTAGCCCCATTCATTTTCGGCGCAGGATCGCTCGACCAGTGAGCTATTACGCACTCCTTTGAGGATGGCTGCTTCTAGGCAAACCTCCTGGTTGTCTGGGCAATCCCACCTCCTTTATCACTTAGTGTTGATTTGGGGACCTTAGCTGGCGGTCTGGGCTGTTTCCCTCTCGACCATGGAGCTTATCCCCCACAGTCTGACTGCCTCGCTACACACAGGGTATTCAGAGTTCATCTCGATTTGGTACCGCTCTCGCAGCCCGCACCGAAATGGTGGCTTTACCCCCCTGCTGGAGCACGAGACGCTACGCCTCAACGTATTTCGGGGAGAACCAGCTAGCTCCGGGTTCGATTGGCATTTCACCCCTAACCACAGCTCATCCGCTGACTTTTCAACGTCAGTCGGTTCGGACCTCCACTTGGTATCACCCAAGCTTCATCCTGGCCATGGTTAGATCACCCGGGTTCGGGTCTATAAACACTGACAAACGCCCTATTCAGACTCGCTTTCGCTATGGCTCCACCATTTCCGGTTTAACCCGCCAGTGCCTATAAGTCGCCGGCTCATTCTTCAACAGGCACACGGTCACCCTATTAGTAGGGCTCCCATTGCTTGTAGGCTCACGGTTTCATGTTCTATTTCACTCCCCTCCCGGGGTTCTTTTCACCTTTCCCTCGCGGTACTGTTTCGCTATCGGTCACACAGGAGTACTTAGCCTTACGAGGTGGTCCTCGCTGATTCACACGGAATTCCACGTGCTCCGTGCTACTCGGGATACAGCTAGGTCAGTTCAGTTTTCGTGTACGGGGCTTTCACCTTCTATGGCGTGTCTTTCAAACACTTCCACTAACATTCCTGATCCACGTTGCTGTCCCACAACCCCAATGGTCGAAACCATTGGTTTAGGCTCTTCCCCGTTCGCTCGCCGCTACTTAGGGAGTCGTTTTTACTTTCCTTTCCTCCAGCTACTAAGATGTTTCAGTTCGCTGGGTTGGCTCGCGCCAGCCTATAGATTCAGCTGGCCGTTCTAAGGGTTGCCCCATTCGGAAATTCCCGGATCAAAGCGTGTTTCCAGCTCCCCGAGACTTATCGCAGGTAACCACGTCCTTCATCGCCTCTGTGTGCCAAGGTATCCGCCGTGAGCCCTTTGTAGCTTGACCAATGTATCTCCAACACGCTTGCTGTCGTTGAAACAGATTCTTCTAACTTCTACAAGTAGAAATTAAAATCAAACTCTCAAATGCTCGACACATTTGAAAGAACATGCTGGAGTCTCGGCTCTTGCTTAGAATTAACACCATCCCATCGTGAATTAACACTCAAGAATGATGCATCCATAAAGATGCTTTATTCTTTCCAGACTTACTATGCAGTTGTCAAGGTTCGGCCAGACATCAAAACAATGCATTGATCTCTCAATACATTGCATCGAGCCCAGCATCCTATCAATTAAACATCATGGAATCATTTCCATGCCTTAAAATGACAAGAAGCTAGGGTCATCTAGCGGACACATCTAAATCACAATCCATACGAGTTCATACTCCAGGCTTTGGAGATGGGGATTTTGGTAGTCAGTGGAGGTTAGGAGACTCGAACTCCTGACATCCTGCTTGCAAAGCAGGCGCTCTACCAACTGAGCTAAACCCCCTACACCGAATGGGCCATCCTGGACTTGAACCAGGGACCTCACCCTTATCAGGGGTGCGCTCTAACCACCTGAGCTAATGGCCCAGGAGTCTCATCCCTAATGGGTTGTGAACTAGACAAAGTTTAGGAACTAAAAATCTCCACTAAGCAGAGATCCATTGCTGGATTCTCTTAGCTTCAAAGTTGAGGTACCGATCGACCTAAGGTGACAGGATTTTGGCCTAAGAATAAATAAACTCAGACATCAAAATCGTTGTTTGTCTCCCTGTTAGGAGGTGATCCAGCCGCACCTTCCGGTACGGCTACCTTGTTACGACTTCACCCCAGTCATCAGCCCCACCTTCGACGTCCTCCTCCACAAGGGTTGGAGTAACGGCTTCGGGCGTGGCCAACTTCCATGGTGTGACGGGCGGTGTGTACAAGGCCCGGGAACGTATTCACCGCAGTATGCTGACCTGCGATTACTAGCGATTCCTCCTTCACGTAGGCGAGTTGCAGCCTACGATCTGAACTGAGCTACGGTTTATGGGATTTGCTTGTCCTCGCGAACTTGCTGCCCTTTGTCCGTAGCATTGTAGTACGTGTGTAGCCCAGGATGTAAGGGGCATGATGACTTGACGTCATCCACACCTTCCTCCGGTTTATCACCGGCGGTCTCTCTAGAGTGCCCAACTAAATGCTGGCAACTAAAGACGTGGGTTGCGCTCGTTGCGGGACTTAACCCAACATCTCACGACACGAGCTGACGACAGCCATGCACCACCTGTCACTGCGTTCCCGAAGGCACTCTCAAGTTTCCAAGAGATTCGCAGGATGTCAAACCCTGGTAAGGTTCTTCGCGTTGCATCGAATTAAACCACATACTCCACCGCTTGTGCGGGCCCCCGTCAATTCCTTTGAGTTTCACACTTGCGTGCGTACTCCCCAGGCGGAACACTTAACGCGTTGGCTACGACACCGGAGGGGTCGATTCCCCCGACACCTAGTGTTCATCGTTTACGGCCAGGACTACAGGGGTATCTAATCCCTTTCGCTCCCCTGGCTTTCGTCCATGAGCGTCAGTGATGGCCCAGCAGAGCGCCTTCGCCACTGGTGTTCTTCCCGATATCTACGCATTTCACCGCTACACCGGGAATTCCCTCTGCCCCTACCACACTCTAGCCCAACAGTTTCCACTGCCATGATGGAGTTAAGCTCCACTTTTTAACAGCAGACTTTTTGGGCCGCCTGCGGACGCTTTACGCCCAATAATTCCGGATAACGCTTGCCACTCCCGTATTACCGCGGCTGCTGGCACGGAATTAGCCGTGGCTTATTCATCAAGTACCGTCAGATCTTCTTCCTTGATAAAAGAGGTTTACAGCCCAGAGGCCTTCATCCCTCACGCGGCGTTGCTCCGTCAGGCTTTCGCCCATTGCGGAAAATTCCCCACTGCTGCCTCCCGTAGGAGTCTGGGCCGTGTCTCAGTCCCAGTGTGGCTGATCATCCTCTCAGACCAGCTACTGATCGATGCCTTGGTGAGCTCTTACCTCACCAACTAGCTAATCAGACGCGGGCTCATCCTCAGGCGAAATTCATTTCACCTCTCGGCATATGGGGTATTAGCGGCCGTTTCCGGCCGTTATCCCCCTCCTGAGGGCAGATTCCCACGCGTTACTCACCCGTCCGCCACTAACCCGAAGGTTCGTTCGACTTGCATGTGTTAAGCACGCCGCCAGCGTTCATCCTGAGCCAGGATCAAACTCTCCGTTGTAGATCAATCCCTTTTGGCTCTCACCTCAGATTGACTTGCTTCACCCACTCCACAGCACTGGCGTACTGCTTGCAGTTGTCGCACCCTTCCTCTGACAGAAGGATTCACAAGAGTGCAAATCTAGAATTTCTTCCTCGTTTGACTTTCCAGGATCTCAGATCCGGTCGTTGCTCCACATTGCGCACACCGACAACAAAAAGGTTCGTGAAAACCTTCAAGTTGTAAGCACAATGCTTCGACGCAACTAAAATTTTGTTGACGGGACCTCACACCTCTATCGCAATATCATTTAGCTCTCATTAAAACCTTGCGGTCCTAACTCAAACTAAACGCGATAAAAGCGTCAGTTCCTAAACTTTTCGGTTGTCCAGGTTCTAGCTTTGCGTCCCCTTTCAGAGACGGTCGGCCTGCGGTCTCGCGACCGCCTTTGAAACTTACAACATCGTGGGATCGCTCCCTCAATCTCGTAAGAACCCCCAGAACACTCCAAGCTTTCGCTCTTTACGTCCCGCGGCTGCGCGTCGGAGCAGTGCTCCCCTGCGCAGTCCAAAATCATAACCCAATCACTGCCCTTTTCGCAACTCTCACTCTTCCTTCAGCATCTCAAGACTTGAGCAGAAACTCTCCCCAGGGCGCCAAGCGTTCCAGCTGCTTCCGAGAGCCCGCAGCCACCACAGGGAAGCCCATCTCCGAAAGATCACGACCTGGTTCCAAATGAGCGGGGTGAGGGCCCAGCCAGATCAGCGGGCAGTCCAGTTCCGTGAGCACGAGCCAAGCTGCTGCTAGATCCCAAATTTTCGGAGTGGCCTCGAGCGCACCCGCGGTTTGGCCCATCGCCACACTGACCAAATTGAGGCTTGCTACACCCAAGAGACGAATTTTTCCAGGAAAGGACTGATCGGGCCTTTTTTGGAGAATACGAATCGATCGACTGCAAAGCGATACGCAAGAGCTTCCAGCCGCAACCCTGCTCTCAGGGGTCAAACGTTTTTGATTCCGCCAAGCCCCTTGTCCTCGAATTGCAACGATCCGCTGGCGCAAGGATGGGATGTCGAGAAACGCCTCCGCTGGCTCTCCATCGACGAATCTTGCAATCGAAATAGCCCAGTAGGGAATCCCAGCAGCAAAATTGGTGGTGCCATCCAACGGATCAACCACCCAGTACGCAGGAGTCGTCGGACACTGCTGACTTCCCTCTTCGCTGAGCACACCCTCGCCAGGGGCAATCTCGGCTAGTCCCTCAACGAAGGCAGCATCACTCCATCGATCACAGGCTGTGATCAGGGTTCCATCAGGTTTGACATCAGACACGATGTGACCAAAATCATTGCGCTGACGTTCAGCGACCCGATCGATCAGGCGATGCACTCTCTGCAGTTGCTGGGGAGTAAGCGGATCGGGCACCCTCAATCAGCCTTGAAGGACAGGAACAGGAGCTTCACAAGCAGGACGATTAGGTTGCGGCTCAATAGGAATATCAAGATCGACTTGATTTGGCTTTGTAGCAGGCAGATTTAGAGCTGGGCAAGCCAGCACTTGATCAAGACCAGTACGACGTCGTAGTTCAGCAATACTGACGTTGTAATCGGTGATCGCGTTGGCGTAACTCACCTCGGCTTTTGTGAGGTCACGCTGCGTGTCCACAACCTCACGTTGGGTGGTTACACCGGCTTGAAAGCGCAGACGAGCCAAGCGCAGTGACTCAGCCGTTGAGAGAACCTCGCTAGCGGAAGTATGGATATTTTGCGACGCTTTACGAAGGCTGAAAAAGCTGTCCTCAACCTCAGAACGTATGCGATCCCGCTCTGAGGCAAAATTGAATTTGCTCTCTTCAGCGCGCTGCTTGTTTTGACGATATTGAGCACGGGCTCGCCCACCATCAAATATGGCCCAAGTAGCGTTTAAACCAACAGCATTGCTGTAGTTCCAGTTGTAATCATCCATATCAATCGAGCCAGATTTGTTGGCTTGCCCTTGGTTCCTACTTGTATCAAACCGATTAAAAATACTCAGAACTGGCTGAACGGCAGCAAGTGCTGCATTGGCATTGCTGTTATTGATTGAGATATCGAGAATGAACTGATCCAGTTCTTCCCGAAACGCATACGCCGCGATAATGCTTTCTTGCAGTGATGGTTGCCAAATTCCGAGCACGCGAGAGGGATTCGCTGCTGTAGGGGTGACATCCTGTGGTAGAGCAAGCAGCGCAGCTAAGGCTCTGCGGGCCTGGGATTGACCAGCCAAACCATCGGTGAGAACTAATCGGTCTCTGGATAACTGCGTTTGCGCTTCCAACACTTCCAGTTTGGTCGCGACTCCAGCCTGATAACGAGCACGTGCATCACGCAGGCTGACAAGCGAAGCGCGCACCGATTGCTGTCCAATCCGGACCTGTTCATCCTGACGCTGCAGTTGGAAATAAGCCGTAGAAGCTCGAAGCCTGAGTTCTCTCAAGGCAATGAGATAGGCATCACTGGCCTTCTCAAAGTTGTCACGGGCTGCAGAGATTTGGGGAACTCGTGCAGGATCGATCAAATTCCACTGCACTTGAGCAGAGAAACTGGCCGACCAGCGTTTTGTGTAGGTATTGGGGTCCCTCTCAAGAAGCGGCTCTCCTGTTAAGGGGTTCTGTTCAGGAGTGGCAAGAAATTTAGGGTTTCGATATTGCTCACCCTCTAGATATTGAGGCAGACCATTTGCTGTGAGATTCACAGTGGGGTACCAAGCTGAAATCGCAGCAAGAACTCCTGATTTGGCCTGTTCAACCTGACTTGCAGCAGCCTTCAAGCTGGGGTTATTGACTTCAACAATTTGCTCTACTTCTTGAAGAGTTAAAGGACGTAATTCGCGAATCGTGACGTGAGAAGGGAGATCGGGTAGAGCAAGACTATCTGGTGATTTCAGCGCATCCAAATCCTCAGGAAGCGTTGTCGCAGCAGGAGGCATGACCGATGGATCGGCCTTAGGTCGTGATCCTTTGACATCGAGAGCATTGGGGAGGGTCGACTGATCCATCAGTGACGACTCAGCCAATGATGGTTCAGAGGAGGGGGACTCGCCCTCCTCAATCTGAGCAAAGGCAGTCGAAACTGCAAAAACAGGCAAACAACCTGCAACTAGAAAAATATGAGCAGCTGTCCGAAGCACAACAAAACTGGAACTCAGCGGAGCTTAAGTGCTTTTCTCAAGGGAACCGAGTGCAGAGGCCACGATTTCAGCTGCTCCATGCACGATTCGCACCGAAACCGGCAAACTTGCCCGCAATTGATCCAAGGTCATGTCATCTAAAAACACAGGATCGCCTTGACGGAGCATGACGGAAGGCAGCAAAAGCTGCTCACCAAGGTCCTGATCTAACAGGCCATCAAGGAGGTCTTGTCCCGTTAGCAAGCCAGTCACAACCTGATCTTGCCCCCAGTAAGGGCTCGGGAGGCCATGCAAGGTCAACTGAACACCCTCCACTGCATTAAGCCTCTTCAGAACAGGTTCCAGGGCGGTTTCGACCAAACGTCCAACCACCCAGCTGCTCTTCACTGGTTTCTCAACAGACTGGGGGAGATTGATGGTGGCTTCATCCAACGCAGCGAGGAACGCTCGGATACTGCCAACCCCATTTTCCTGCTGAGGGAAGTCTTCGTAGCTCGCGCGCGAGGGCAACGACAAGCCAGCAATCAGGTACCACTCATCCGAAAGCCAGACAAAATTGCTCTCCAAACTGGCCCGAAACTTTGTCTGAAGAGGTTCCACCGCTGCAATCACCTTTCTGGCATCCTCTGGAGTGACAGCACGAAGGCCATCAGCTGCTGGCCTGAACCGGGTCAGGCCCACAGGAACAACGGCGACAGAGAGAACTGCCGGCCACTCACCGCCTCCAAATTGAGCCAAATCCTGAATGGTGCGTAGCAATGCAGCTCCATCGTTTTGATCAGGACAGACCACCACCTGCGCGTGGATCTGAAGATCACGTTCAGAGAACCAGGCCAGCTGCTGCAGGAGCTGACCTGCTCGTGGATTCTGCAAAAGGCTCGAGCGCAGATCGGGATCAGTGGCATGGACAGAAACAAATAAGGGCGACAGACGCTGTTGTTCGATCCTTTGCCAATCGGCATCACTGAGATTCGTCAGGGTGAGATAGGAGCCGTAAAGAAAACTCAAGCGATAGTCGTCGTCCTTGAGGTAGAGGCTGCTGCGATGGCCGGGTGGCTGCTGATCGATGAAGCAGAACGCACAGGCATTGCTGCACTGACGCAATCCATCGAACAATGCTTCTGTGAAGGCCAAACCCAGGCCGTCATCCACATCCTTTTCCAGATCCAGCTGATGGAGCACCCCTGCTGCATCGCGAATCTCTAAGTGCAACTCCTCCTCAACGATCAAATAGCGGTAATCGATCAGATCTCTGGGACGGACGCCATTAATGCTCAACAACTGATCGCCGGGCTCAAAGCCAAGGTCCTCTCCAATCGATCCCGGCTCGACCGATGCCACCACAGCCGGTGCGGGCTGGCGGGAGCCACGATCTGGATCAAGAGCCGCAACAGCCACACCGGCAGAAGGTTCATTCCACACGGAGCTGTCGGTCAACTCCGATCAGTTTGATGCCGAACCAGACCACCAGACCAAAAGGAGCACACCAAAGAGCAACCTATACACAACAAAAATCCAGGTGCTGTGGCTCTGGAGATATTTAATGAGCCAGTCGATGGCCAGCCATGACACCACTGCGGCAGAACAGATCCCCACAAAAACAGGCAAAACTCCCCCCACGCTGGGCTCTGAAAAGGCGTCCTTCAATTCCACCAATCCTGCGATCGTGATGGCAGGAATCCCTAACAAAAAAGAGAAGCGAGCGGCATCCTCCCTCTTCCATCCATCAAATAGTGATGCCGTCAGCGTGCTTCCGGAACGAGAAACACCTGGGATCAAAGCCAGGACTTGAGCCAAGCCAACCACCAGACCATCGCGTCCTTTCACCTGTGTGAGCTGCTTCAATCGCGGCCCCAGCCGTTCAGCGAGACCCAACAAAAGCGCCATCACAATCGAGACCACAGCAATGGCAGGAACACTTCGCAAAGGGGAGGTTGCATAGCTAGGCCAAAACAATTTGATGCAAAAACCAGCAATCAAAATGGGCACGGTGCCGATCGCCATCGCAACTCCAAGTCGGGCCTCAGGCTCACGCCATTGACCGCGCCTCACTGCTCTACTGATGCCTTTGAGAACTCCCGCCAAATCAGCACGGAAGTAGGCAATGACAGCCATGATGCTGCCCAGTTGAATCACCGCGGTTACCGAAACGCCAGGGTCGCCCCATCCGGCAAGAACAGGAACAACCTTGAGGTGGGCCGTGCTGCTAATTGGCAGAAATTCCGTTAGGCCCTGCACGACACCGAGCACAAAATCACGCCAACAGGCCTCAAGCAGTCCAGGATCTGTCGACAAAGTGCTCTTCGGCGTGAGTGATACGACTATGCGCCATTACGCACAAAAAGACAGGTGTTTAAGACCACGAGATAGGCGACATTTTCATCATTACTTGGGCGCCAGATCCCGAAGATGGCTTCAAATCTTCTAATCTTCGAGTCCTTTCGTTACCTCATCCGGGGAAGCCCTTTTGCTGAGTGGTCTGATTCAGACGCCATCAACAGAGACGAAGACCCTGGAGATGTCCCAGGGTCCAACGTTTTCGTTACCTCGCTCGCTGTCATTATGGGCAGGGGCTTTGGTTGTTCTACCGGTCTTTCTTCAGGCGCCCTGGGTGCGCGTTCACCCCTTTAGTTCTTGTCTATTCACCGCAATTCTTCTAGCAACAGGGATAGTGGCGGTACAGCTTGGCGATACATCTTGGAAGCAATCCGGAACCCTGTTGGTTGGATTCAGTGGGAGTTGGCTTGCTGGCACGCTGTTTTGGGGATGGCTTCGCATGCATCCGGTCTTGCATATCCCTGTGGAGGCCATTGCCCTACCGCTAGCCATTGGCGGGCTTAACAGTCGCTGGAAGTTGAGCTGCTCCTTTTACCTAGCTTCACTTCTAGGCACAGCCATTACTGACATCACAATGGCTCTGACCGGGGTGATGTCGTTTTGGCCAGAAGTTGTTAATGCCTCATCAAACGAAGCCCCTCATCTCCTCAACGAAGCAGCAAAGTTGGTTTTACAACCAACGTCTCTCTTGATCCTTGTTTCAGCCGCAGGGCTTGTTCTGTGGTTGGCAAAGCAGTTTTGGACCCAAGCAGCAAGGCCTTCAGAGCATCAAAAGGCTTGGAGCGTGGCAGCTGCTGTCCTCTCCACCACCATCTTGATCGATGCATTGTTTCTCGTGCTCTCCCTGTCAGTTCCAAGTCTGAGCGGTCTGATCTGAAACGAACTGCGAACGCCTGACAGTGCTGAGGCAGCAAAAGGGTTCTGCACTTGTAAGGTTTCCGTACCGGCGCTGCCGGAAGTTCAGTTCCGAATCCCGACGGAGAGTTCAGATGAAGCGCCTGTTGTCCTGGCTGACGGGCTTGGTAGTGATCGGTGGCCTATTGATAGGCCTTCTCGTTCCCCCCAGTGTTTCTGCCGCTGAGATCAGAAATGTCGCAGACGACAAACTCGCCGAACGCGGCGACAAGGTTGATTTAAACAATTCCTCGGTGCGTCGCTTTCAGCAATTCCCTGGGATGTATCCCACGTTCGCGGGAAAGATTGTTCTCGGTGGTCCCTACGAGAACGTCGATGACGTTCTGGATCTAGACCTTTCAGAGCGTCAGAAAGAATTGTTTGAGAAATACCGCGACAATTTCGTGGTCACAGCTCCATCGATTGCTCTCAACGAAGGCTTCGATCGCATCAACGACGGTCAGTACCGTTGACGTTGACCCAAGCTTGAACCGCCAGGAGCGCTGGCGGTTTTTGCTCCTATGAGCAGCCACGCAACCTCTATCGATCCGATTGCGCCTGGACCCTGGGATGTGATCGTGATTGGCGCCGGTGCTGCCGGACTGATGACATGTTTAGAGCTTCCAGAGGGTCTGCGCGTCCTGCTCCTCAATCGAAACACGAGCAGGCGATCGTCTAGTCGCTGGGCTCAAGGAGGAATCGCAGCCGTCACCCGTTCCAACGACAACGCTGGAAGCCACGGCGAAGACACCGTGCAAGCAGGGGCTGGGCTGTGTGATGGCGATGCCGTGCGTCTTCTGGTTGATGAAGCTCCGCAAAGCGTGCTCAGACTTCAAGAGGTCGGCATGGAGTTTGATCGCAACCCGGATGGGTCACTCGCGACCACCCTCGAGGCAGCCCATAGTCATCGAAGGGTTCTCCACGTGCAAGACCGCACAGGCAAAGCCTTGGTGGATGTCTTGAGAGACCGGGTGGATGCTCGTCCTGGTTTGCAACATCGCCGTGGCGTTCGGGTGACCCAGCTGTGGGTGCAAAACAATCGCTGCTGTGGCGTCCAAGTCCTAGAAGGCCCTCGGCTTCACTGGATTCCGGCCCGTGCAGTGGTATTAGCCACCGGAGGTGGCGGCCACCTTTACACCAACACCACCAACCCAGCACAAGCCTGCGGCGAAGGTGTAGCGCTGGCTTGGCAAGCCGGAGCCGCAATCGAAGATCTGGAATTCATTCAGTTCCATCCCACAGCCCTCAAGCTTGAGCATGCACCTTGCTTCTTGATCTCTGAGGCCGTCCGCGGGGAGGGGGCTCTCCTCGTCGACGCCTTGGGGCAAAGCCCCGTCCATGAACTAGTAGGAAAAGACTTAGCCCCAAGAGATCAAGTCAGTCGCGCTCTGGTTCGTTGCATGCAGGCCCAAGGGGTCGCGCATATGGGGCTGGATCTCACCCCCATCAACACTGAGACGTTGCTGCGGCGCTTTCCCACCATCCTGGAACGCTGCCACAGCTTTGGGATTAACCCAGAACAACAGCCAATTCCAGTGGCTCCAGCAGCCCACTATTGGATGGGAGGTGTTGCCACCAACTTGAAAGCTGCTACCAGCCTTCCTGGCCTCTACGCCGTTGGTGAAGTGGCCTGCACCGGTTTGCATGGAGCCAATCGACTCGCCAGCAACTCATTGATGGAATGCCTGGTGTTCGCAAGGCAACTGCGTGACATCGACCTTGGCAATCCACTCCCTAAAACAACCACAACGGAACAACAAACAGAAGCAACTTCAACCAACGATCACGATCATGGAGCGTTCAGCAAACAAGAACTCACCCAATCCATCCAGTGGCTGAGATCAGAATGCTGGCGGGTCGCGGGCGTTGATCGATCAGCCCAAGGCATGCAAGACGTGTTGAAAACACTGCAGAAAGCCACGCCACTCCTCGAAGCGATGACTCCTCTCAAGCTGATGCAGCAACAACATCCTGAGCGGAGCACCCTTCTCGATGAAAGCAGGCGTGCGGAGCTGAACCTGATGTTGGATCTTCTTCATCGCCAGCAATCGAGTTCATTGCTACTGGAAGCTTGTTTGTTCCGGAAAGAAAGCAGGGGTGGACATTTCCGTAACGACACCCCTGCTCCTATGCCTCAATGGTGCCGTCATAGCCGCCAAGTGAAAGGCCAGGCCATCGGGACGAGAGCTGTGACCTCTTAAGCGTGGCTATGGCACTTAGAAGTCCTCAGGTCCCTTGTATCCGGAGAGACGAGCAAGATCAGGAAGTTTTTTCACGCCAGAGTCGAGCTCGCCGTTGATCTCCCACGTCGGGAATCCCTCAATGCCCTTGCTCTGACAGAGCTTGGCATCGTTGTTTTGACCTGTTGGAGCACACTCAACAACCTTGAGGGTTTTTGCAGCCTCCTTCCCGAACATCTCCTTCTGTTCGTGGCAATGGGGGCACCAATAGGCGCTGTACATGACGGCTCCAGAGGCCGTGAGGTGTTCTGCAAGGGAGATTTTGGCTGGGTTGCTCTCCGAAACAACCGCTGGAGCTGCACCTGGACCTGTTGCGGCGGCATCCGGACGTGCAGGATCAAGTACCGAAGCCCAAATCAGGCCACCAAGCAACACTGCTAGGGCGAGCAAGAAACCGCGAAACAGCAGTTGAGAGGGTTCGTCCCATCCTCCTCCGATGACAGACAACACCAACAAGGTGAGGGAGAGAAGAGCCGAGAGAACGCAGAAAAAGCAGAAGGCCTGGATCTTGATCACCATCAGGCCCACCAACACCAGGCTGAACACAGCCATGACGAGTGAGACCGTGAACAAGCCCCACCAGGTGCGACGCGACAAGT
This sequence comes from Synechococcus sp. MVIR-18-1, assembly GCF_014279835.1. Taxonomy (NCBI): domain Bacteria; kingdom Bacillati; phylum Cyanobacteriota; class Cyanophyceae; order Synechococcales; family Synechococcaceae; genus Synechococcus; species Synechococcus sp. MVIR-18-1. The sequence goes on from NZ_CP047942.1 coordinate 2,131,960, forward strand.
CAGCTTTGTTCTCTGACAACCCTGGAAGCAAGGGCACAACCGCCATGACCAGAACCGCGAGATACGCGATCAAGCCGGCAAAAGAGAGGGGAAGACTGAACCCATCCCCCTGAAACAAAGTGCCCCATGGACTATTCAGGACCTTGTCACAACCACCAGCGCCCATCGGGCAGGTGAGATTCCCTAGCACTCCCCAAAACTTCAGAGTGATCGAGCCGGTATCGATAACGCCGACCGTGGCCAAAACGGCCATGACAATCCGAACCCATTTCGAACCTTGGTCCTGCCGGCGTCGGCTGGTGAGACGCTGAGTTGCCATTAAGGCTGATCAATTACCCATGATTTTGACAGCAAAGCGTGAGCAATTCAGCGTTTAAACATGGGTGTCATCCGTTCATCCGCTCCTAAAGTGGGGGATTGCAGGGTCATGCCATGGCCGGGAACGCCAAAACAGGCAACAGCCTCTCGGAACGGCCCACGGTGGCCTTCGCCCATTTGGGCTGCGAAAAAAATCGCGTGGATACAGAGCACATGCTTGGACTTCTCGCTGAGGCCGGCTATGGGGTGAGCAGCGATGAGAACGACGCCAACCTTGTGGTGGTCAATACCTGCAGCTTCATTCAAGACGCCCGCGAAGAGTCGGTACGAACTCTTGTAGGACTTGCAGAGCAAGGCAAGGAGCTGATCATTGCTGGATGCTTGGCCCAGCATTTTCAAGACGAGCTCCTGGAGTCGATCCCAGAGGCAAAAGCGATCGTTGGCACAGGCGACTATCAGCACATTGTGGAAGTGCTGCAGCAGGTAGAAGCTGGCGAACGGGTGAACCGCGTGAGTGAAACGCCAACGTTTGTGGCAGACGAAAACCTGCCTCGTTACCGCACCACGGGTGAAGCCGTTGCCTACTTGAAAGTTGCTGAAGGCTGCGACTATCGCTGCGCGTTTTGCATCATTCCGCATCTAAGGGGGAATCAGCGCTCACGAACGATCGAATCGATCGTGGCTGAAGCCCATCAGTTGGCAGCACAAGGGGTTCAAGAACTGATCCTGATCAGTCAGATCACCACCAATTACGGCCTTGATCTCTACGGCAAGCCTCGGCTTGCAGATCTTCTGAAGGCCCTAGGCGACGTAGAAATCCCTTGGATCCGCGTGCATTACGCCTATCCCACAGGCCTCACCCCAGACGTACTTGCGGCCTACCGCGATGTTCCCAATGTGCTGCCCTATCTCGATTTACCGCTTCAGCACAGCCATCCTGAAGTCTTGCGAGCGATGAATCGCCCTTGGCAGGCTGATGTGAATGATCGATTGCTCGATCAGATTCGTGAACAACTCCCTGACGCGATCCTGCGCACCACATTGATTGTGGGCTTCCCCGGCGAAACAGAAGCCCAATTCGAACATCTGGCCGGTTTCTTAGAACGTCAACGCTTTGATCATGTTGGGATTTTCACCTTCTCGCCAGAAGACGGCACGGCTGCAGCAACACTTCCTGATGCAGTACCTGACGAGATTGCCATCGCACGCAAGGACAAGTTAATGACCTTGCAACAGCCCATTTCTGCCGCTCGTAATGCGTCCTGGATTGGCAAAACTGTGGATGTCTTAGTGGAGCAACACAATCCCTCCACCGGAGAAATGATCGGTCGTTGCTCCCGTTTCGCTCCAGAAGTGGATGGGGACGTGCTCGTCCAACCTGGGGAGAACGGACTGCAAGTGAATCCGGGAACCATGGTGCCCGTTCAGATCACAGGAGCAGATATCTATGACCTCACCGGCAGAGTTGTTGGCGCTTCGCACATGGTTGCCGCAGCACGCGCTGCTACGTGAACAGAAGCCCTAGCTGGCATCAACGTCAACGCACTATTTTTCTTCTTGCTTCCGGCTTGAGCACAGCGGGATCCTTTGCTGGGCTCACCGCAAAGGGCTGGATCCTGATGAGCGGCACAGACAGCGCCATGTTGCTCGCCCTGCATTTCGCCGCACTCTCCCTACCAACTCTGTTGGTCAGCGGTCCTGCGGGTGTGCGAACGGACCGAATCGGCTGTGAGAAGGTTTTGATTCAGGCGCAGTGGGCCCTACTAGGAGCAGGCCTACTTGGTGCCCTTTCCATTCCTCTCCTTGCAGGCACCGCCCAGGTTGCAATGCTGCTCGCGAGCACACTGCTCATGGGGATTGCCAGTGCCTACGAACTCACGGCCCGCAATAAGTACTGCGCATTGCTTGTGGATGATCCACGCACATTGGCGCCCTACCTCACCAGCTTTTCGGTGGTTTTCAATGTTGGGAAATTAGTCGGTCCTCCCCTGGGGGGATGGCTTGTGGCTTTGACCGGACCAGCCACAGCCCTCAGCCTCGATGCCCTCACCTATCTCTTACCGATTGCCAGCGTGATCTGGTTGTTAAAGCCCAACAGATCTCTCGAACAACTGAGTAGCAACACGCGTGCCGCCACGTTGAAGTCCGCATGGCAAGAGTGCGGTCCAGTGCTGAGGCATGTGCTGAAATTCACCGGCTTGATCTGTGTTGTTGGCTTCTTTCACCCAGGCCTAGCACCACTCATTGCCGCAAACACGCTTGGACCAAGCCCCCAAGATCTTGGACTCTTCACCAGTGTGCTGGCCGCAGGAAGCATCACCGGTGGAATCGTTCTGCAAAGGAACAGCCACAAATTCAGCAGCCGGCCTGGTCTCACGCTGGGTTGTTTCGCCCTAATTACAGCAGTGGCTCAGCTTGGAATGGCAAGCAGCACATGGATTCCCATCGTGCTGCTGATGGTTTGGCTCATTGGTGCCGGAACAGCTGGTCTGCTCAGTAGCGCCAATTTGATCACCCAGGTTGGCTCGAAGCAGGTGATTAGGGGCCGTATGGCCGGGTTAAGTCAAATCGCTTTTTTGGGTGGTGGAGGCTTAAGTGGACTGATCGCAGCTCAGCTCACGATCACCCTTGGCCTCCAAGCAACATTTGCGATTGCAGGGGGAATTGGCCTGATTCTCTCCGTAGGGGAGATCTGGCGACGCGGCGGAATGCCGATGAACGAGGTCAAATCAGCTTGATGCCGCGCAGGAGAGTGCTGAAGACAAAAGCTGCGACCAAACCGGCGCCCACAAGACCCAAATAGATAACGACGCCCATAACAGACACAGGTTGCAGCAACCATTAGATCAGAAACAGTGCCGAGATACGTGCAAACGCGCTTAAGCTTGTACGCATCGAAATCTTCGGATTTATAACCGGTCTGCATTGAGGGTTGGCCGGCTTCCACGAACGCTTAGCTCTCCCGATACCACCATGCGCACTCTTTTCGTCTATCCACAATTTCCCAAGACGTTCTGGAGTTACGAAAAAATTCTGGAACTGGTGAACCGAAAGGTGTTGCTGCCGCCTTTAGGCCTGGTAACGGTTGCAGCCCTGCTGCCCCAGGAATGGGAGATGAAGTTGGTCGATCGCAATGTGCGCGAAGTCGCCGATGCCGAATGGGATTGGGCAGAGCTGGTGGTGATCTCAGGAATGATTGTCCAGAAGGACGACATGCAACAGCAGATCAATGAAGCAAGGCGCCGTGGCATTCCAGTGGCGGTGGGAGGCCCTTACGCCAGTTCCACCCCTGATGCGCCTGAAATTGCTGACGCCGACTTCAAGATCTTGGATGAGGGCGAAATCACCCTGCCTCTATTTATCGAAGCCATCCAAAGGGGTGATAGCAGCGGTCGATTTAGCGCAGAAGGAGAAAAACCCGATGTGACCTCCACCCCAATTCCCCGGTTTGACCTGCTGCAGCTCGATGCCTACGACTCAATGAGCGTGCAGTTCTCTCGAGGATGTCCGTTTAATTGCGAATTTTGCGACATCATCGTTCTCTACGGTCGCAAACCACGAACAAAAACACCTGAGCAATTGATTGCTGAATTGCAATCTCTTTATGACCTGGGCTGGAGACGTTCGATCTTCCTGGTAGATGACAATTTCATTGGCAATAAGCGCAACGCGAAGCTTTTGCTCCCAGAAATCAAATCCTGGCAGGAAGATCGGGGCTACCCATTTAGTTTTGCCACTGAAGCCTCAGTCGATTTAGCAGACGACGACGAAATGATGCGAATGATGCACGAAGCTCGCTTTGAAAGCGTGTTTCTGGGCATCGAAACTCCTGACGAAGCAAGTTTAGAAATTGCGAGAAAAGTTCAAAACACTCGCAACCCCCTTGATGCTGCTGTTGACCGCATTACCGCAAACGGCATTCGGGTCATGGCTGGATTCATCATTGGTTTTGACGGAGAAAAAGATGGTGCTGGTCTACGGATCGTTGATTTCGTGACCCGTACAGGTATCCCCGCAGCAATGATGGGAATGCTTCAAGCTCTTCCTCAAACAGCCCTATGGCATCGCCTTGAGAAAGAAGGTCGTTTGATTCAAGACGAATCAGCAGCCAAAGGAGTGAATCAAACCAATTTGCTTAATTTCAAACCAACCAGGCCCATTCGTGACATCGCCAACGAATATGTTGAAGCATTTTGTGCGCTGTATGAACCCAATGCCTACATGGATCGGGTTTACTCCTATTACTTAAAAATGGGTGCTCCCCGCTGGAAAGGCACCAGCAAATTGCCAACCTGGACTGATGTAAAGGCCCTATCCATCGTGATCTGGCGCCAAGGCCTAAAACGCGATACTCGCGGACGCTTCTGGCGCTATCTCTTTGGGATGGCACGTCAGAATCCAGCCATGCTTGAGCAGTTCATCGTTGTACTCGCGCACAACGAGCATTTCATGGAATACAGAGCGATTGTGCAACAGGAGATCCGTGAGCAGCTGGAATCGTTGCCCCCAGAAGAACCCAGCAATTCTCGCGAACTTCAGCCTGTTTGATGAATTAATCCTGAACGTAAGTGCTTCCGTCTCGTAAGCACTGTTCGGCCTTCTGAAGTTCCCGGCCTAGATACAACGCATGATCTAAACAGCTAATGGGATGGTTCTCCTCCCCTTCGCTTAAAGCAATCCCCACCTCTTTTGCAGTACGCCCTCGCCACACGGCCGACGGTGTTCTCGGTCCACCCTGGCGGCAAGCGATCACTTCACCGGAATCGGGGTCTCGAGCAAGGCCTCGCTCATCAATCGTGTTTCCGTAGTGCTCAACAACTAAGTCATCGGCAGCAACATCCACGCGAATCAAGAAATAGCCCAACGGATCCAAAGCGATAAACCGCTGAGACAGCTCATCATCCAGCTGGGCACGCGCGTCTCGGGCAATGGCGGTATTGATCTGGTTCAATCTGGCGGCGATTCTCTTCTTAACTTACAGAGCAAGTGAAGGTGTCTCTTTTCGAAAAGGGAGCTCAGCATTGATTGCCTCAATCTCCTCGAGCATCATTGGATTGACCGTGCCAAGCCAGCCACGAATCAGTCCATTCATCTGGGGCTCATACCAGCGATGGAGGCTCGTATGAGGTCGAGCAACAAACCCACGCCGTCGTTTATGGCTCCCTCCTGCCCCTGGATCAAAACTCTTCAGCCCTTGCTTCAGCGCCCACTCGATCGGGGCGTAGTAGCAAACCTCAAAATGCAAACAATCAATGTCTTCATTGCTACCCCAGTAACGGCCCCAGAGCGACGCATCATCGTGAACGCAAAGTGACATGGCAACGGGCTCATGGGGGTTGCCACGATGAGCACTAAAGAGAACAATCTGCTCACGCAACGCGTTCGTAGCCAAAGCATCGAAAAATGATGCGTCGAGGTACTTACTACCCCACATTCCCCAACGCGCACAGTGCTGTTCATAGAACCTATGCATGCATTGCATCAACGAAGGGTCGAGATCATCACCAGAAAGTGGCGTGATCTCTAGACCTGCTTCACGGACTGCCTTCCGCTCTCGCTTGATATTGCGGCGCTGATTAGCATTAAATCCTGCTAGATAGTCACTGAAATCAGCCTGACCATCAGATGTCCAAAGACTCTGCTGATTCAACCAAGAGGCGCAACCTGCCGCTTCTGCCAAAGGGCGCCAAAGCGGATCGACATAGAGAAAGTTGCAGCTGAGGATGCCATTTTTATGAGCGAAGGTATCAATTAACTCCAGCATGAGTTGAGTTAATGCCGCAAGATCTTCATCTGCCGCCACATGAAAGCGATAGCCCTGTACCGGGCTTACGGGGCTCATCCCAATCAATTTTGGGTAATAACGAAGACCAAGATCGCCAGCAAGCCGTGCGAACGCTTGGTCAAATACAAATTCCCCGTAGCTATGGCCCTTGAGATACAGAGGCGCAAGCGCACAAAGCTGGTCCTCTCCACGCCACAGGGAAAGGTGCAGTGGCTGCCATCCCTGATCGGGCGCCACGCTCCCAGAATCCTCAAGAGCAGCGAGCCAATTCCAGCGATAGAAGGGACTGACTTCAGGACCAAGCAGTTGCTCCCACTGCTGTTCGGGTATCTCCCGAATCGAGCGATGCCAACGAGCCTTCAGGGATGCCATAACCGGCGAAGACAGCGGCGAAGGTCAAGACCCTAACCAGTGAGCGCCAACAGAGTCACACTGAACGAAGGTCAGTTCTTTCCAAGCTGCTGTGAACCGTTCAACACCACGAAAAAAGCTGGTGGTTTTCACGTTCTTGGCCTTTAGCTTGATGCTCAGCGGAGGTGCAGTCCAAGCAGGGCTACTGCAGCCATTGCTGCAAATGATGCGCCCAAAACTAGAGCGTGAGCTTGCTGATCAATGTGAGGCACTCGCGAAACAAGCTCTCCAGAGCGCAGAACTCGACCTGGAACCACTTAGCAGCATGGGGAAGCAGCCTTGTCAGGCGTTGGCCAAACCTGTCAGTGAATGCCTGATTCGTGAAACCAGTCGTAGTGGCAGAGAGCTTGGTGTGATGAGCGAGCTGTTATCAGGCCGAATTGGAGATGACGTCGAAGTTGTGATCAAACGCTGTCTGGCGTCGCTGCTGGGACTCCAGGCAACTGACCTACAAGATGTCCCCCTCAGCGAGCTCTTTCAGCGACTGCGTCCATAACGCACCACAAGCTCACTGCCGCTCAGTCGATCGGCCGATAACAGCGTCCAAGCGTCGGGCTGCGACAACGCCGTTGGCATGCTGAATCCATCAATCGGAATCCAGCTGAACCGCCCTCCCAGAAGGCATGGGCTCAGGGTGAGCTGCAGCTCATCCACCTGATCGGCTTCCAATAGAGATCCGCAGAGGCCCGCCCCTCCAAGAAGAACAAGGCGATGAAAGCCCAATGCAGCGAGCTCAACCAAGGTGGTCTCCCAAGACGCTTGCAACGGATGAATGACGGAGAAACCCTCCACTGACAACCGATCTGGGGTCAAGAGATGACGTTCAAGCTTTTGTTGAAAAAACGGCCACTCCAGACAAAAATCTGGGCTGCGACTCACCACGAGAGCCGTTGGCTGCAGGGGCCGTCCGTCTTGCTTGCGCTGAGCCAAAAGCTGTTGCTCATGAATCAAACAGGTGCAGCGGTGGGCCCGCAGTGTTCCTGCACCGATCAGGACAGCATCGGACCAAGCCAAAGCCTGCTCAAGCACGTGCCGATCACCAGCACCGCCCAGCTGAGCGGCCCCTCCAGAGGCAGGTGCAAGCCGTCCATCAAGGCTGACGGCAAGAACCAGGCGAACCGACGGTCGCTCCACGTTGAAACAGCCTCAGTTAAGACAGCCTTAGCCGTTAACGGCGGAATGCATTGCTTCGGGCATCGCGTTGAGCGCAGGAGCTTCGGCGTACACCTCAGCAGCGTTATTAGGACTCTCCTGAAGCCGCACCTTGTGAAGCTGAGCGCCAATGGCACGCACAGGAGTGGTCAGTCGATCAACGATGTGAAGAGCAATGTTCTCAGCGGTAGGAACACATTCGGCGAAGTGGGCAACGTCTTTGTTGAGGAACGTGTGATCAAAAGGCTCAACGACCAGATCGCTCACGAGACGCTGAAGGGCTGCTAGATCGCAAACCATCCCAGTGCGGGGATCAATGCTTCCGCGAACAGTGACATCCACTAGGTAGTTGTGGCCATGACCATGGGGTCGGGCACATTTGCCGTAGATCTGCTCATTTTCCTCTTGGCTCAACTCTGGTCTTGCCAAACGGTGCGCAGCGGCGAAGTGAGTGCGGATGGTGAGATAGGCGTCCATGGTTTGTCCGAGGTAGTCGGCCCACAGGCCTGATGATTCATAGAGGCGCAGCGCCACAAGCGGGAGCTGATTGGCCAACCGAGACCAGATGATCCGAACAAGAGCTTCGGTGGTTGGCAGGCAACCCTCCGAACTGGTGACATCGAATTCTGGCCAAGCCTCATTGAGGAAGCGGAAATCGAGTTGTTCAGTGATCCCCGAGCGAATCGCATGCTTCACCTCAGAGAGGTTCAGCACCATGCCGTTGGCGTCTAGGCCACCGGCCATGGACACAATCAATTCGTAGTTGTGTCCATGGCCAGGGGCTATGGCACAGGATCCAAAGCGGGCCGCATTGTCATCAGCACTTAATTCCGGCAACCAATAACGGTGGCTGGAGCTGAAACAGGCTCGGCGGGTGATGACACAGCCACGACCTTGGCCGTGCGGTGCCGTCGTGATGGCATCAGTCATGACATGGTCTGACCAACGATCATCCTAGTGAGTTCACCCACCTGCCGAACCGATGGCTGACGGCGCGACCACGACACCACACCCTTTGAAGGCCCGTTTGGGCGGCCGCAACCTCTACCTGATCGGAATGATGGGAAGCGGCAAAAGCAGCACAGGGCGCCCCCTGGCTCAACGCCTGGGCTATGGCTTCGTCGACGCCGACGGAGTCGTGGAAGCTTTAGCTGGCCGCCCCATTCCCCAAATCTTTGAGACAGACGGTGAGCAAGGGTTCCGAACACTCGAAAGGCAGGTGCTGCAGGCCATTGGCGAGCGCCATTCGCTCGTGGTTGCGACCGGTGGTGGGGTGATCACACAACCAGAAAACTGGGGCGTTCTGCATCAAGGGATCGTGATCTGGCTTGCCCCTGAGCGGGACCAACTTCTGGCGCGTCTGCATCAAGATCCAGGCGCAAGGCCCCTGCTCCAGGAGCGCGATCCTGCTGCGGCACTAGACGCACTTCTTGAAGCTCGCACCCCTCTTTATGCCGAGGCCGATTTACGGATCACGGTGGGCAACGAAACGGTCAACGCTGTGACAGAGCGAATCCTTGAAGCCATCCCTGGCATTCTCCAACCCGATGAGCTCATGTTCCAGGCTCCAAACGCACCGCAAACCACTGAAGATTGAACCCGGGAGCCAATTCGAGATCGCACGCCGTATCTAACAGCCTTTCTGCGGCAGCAGACGAGGAGCCAAAATCACGCAAATCACTCGGTAGCACTGACATGTTTTCCAGCTGTTCGGTCAGCCATGTCAGGGTGTCTTCGGAACTGAGCAGTCGTTCTGGCTTGCCCGGTTCAAGCACCACATAGTGATCACAAGCACGGATGAGGGGATCGGACATAACTCGGCCACTGCTGGCAATGATCATGGCCGTGCTTCTTCTCAGTGGGCCCTCAAAACCAGCCCTAGCGGACAACAGTCAAAACAATCAGCAACTCGAAGCCCGCCTCGAAGCATGGCCCGCCTGGTCGGATCCTGCGCCTCTGCCGCGGCCACGAGCCAAGCAGGACTTGGTATATCCCGTTTGGTTTGAAGGACTTTGGGAGGTGGAAAGTCTTGATCTTTTGGCGGACGGAACGGTGAACGCAAGCGTGCCTCCCTTGCAGCATCTGGCGCAGTTTCAGCGCAATCAGCACGACGATGTGGTGGGAAATCGACCGTTTAATGCCAGGGCCGTTGGACAGGCGCTTTTAGGCGAGCAACTGATCAGCGTGGAGCAAGCCCCTCATCAAGTGAACCGTCAGCTCGCTCGACTGAGCGACGATCGACTGCTGGAAACGACCGTGATCGGGAGGCAACAAACATCGATCAACGCCGCAGCCTTTCTGAGTGATGAACTTGTTCTCCAGGTCATGCATGGGGCAAGGGCACCAAGGCTCAGCAGGATTGAAACCCTGAGTCGGTATCAACCATGCCCAGATGTTCCAACCGCTGAAATCATCAACCGAATCTGTGTGGAGCAATGGCAGCAGACCTATCCAGCTCCCGGGGAAGCCAGCACATCATTTACGCAACGAGCAAGCCGTTACAAGCTCACGCTCACACGGCTGCAGGATCTGGCTGAAACACGCGAGCCTCAAGCTGATCGCGCCATTCAAACAATGGCTGAAGGCGGGGATGATCACTGAGACCAGCAACGCCGCGGCCAGCCAATTGAGACCCTGCTGAGGCGGGGAAGCGCAACAGGGATAGCTGCGCCGCTACTGCCAAATCAGCCAGGCTGAGGGAATCTCCAACCAAGAAGCCGCCTGGAGTCAGGCCATCTGCAATCGCGATCAGGTTGTGGAGCATGGCGGAACGCTCCTCCTGGCCAAACAGCTCATTGACCCCACTCAGCCAACCGGTTGGAACTCCGCTCATCACCTGCCGAATCGGACCCGGTACGTCATCAGGCAAAAGAGCCGCACGCAGATCAGGGTCATCCACCGCTGCCTGAAGCAAAGCAGCGCGGACGGATCCTGCCAGGGTTGTATCGGCCCAATCTTCGATCAAATGAATCTGGGCCGCAGCTCGACGATCCTTCGGGACAAGCGGCGGCTCGGGCTGCAGCTCGTCCAAGTAACCACAGATCGCACTGGAATCTGAAACCACCGTGTCGCCATCGACAAGCACAGGAACTTGCCTTTGCCCCGACAAACGGAACACGGCAAGTTGACCGATTCCAGGTGTGACCTCCACTTCTCGGAAGCTCAAACCCTTGGCATGCAACGCCATTCGCACCTTGAGGCAGAAGGCGGAATGACGGAATTGATGCAGCTCCAGCATGACCGTCTTTGCCCTAAGCCGGCAGAGTAGCTATCAGATTCATATCCCTGCCAGGACCATGCGCGAGTTTTTCGTCAATGTGACGCGTTACCCGCGCTATCTCATTGCCTTCAGTCTTGGAGTCCTTAACTCCGTTGCCGAGCCCCTGGCTCAGCGGCGCAGCAATCCCGTCACTGCAGTTGCTCTGATCGGGGCTTTGATTAGTGGATTTATCACGCTTGGATTAGTGCTGCGTGCCATGGTGACTACTACAGCACCACTGAGCTGACGATGGCCCAGGGACGTCGAGTTGAACGGGTTGCCGCCTTAATCCGCAAGGAAACCAGCGAGCTGCTCATTAATGGAATCCGTGACGAACGGGTCCATCAAGGAATGGTGAGCATCACCGAAGTAGAGGTCAGCGGCGACCTTCAACATTGTCGAATTTTCGTCAGTGTCTTCGGCGAACAAGCGCAAAAAGATGAGGTCATGGAGGGCCTTGAGGCTGCAAGAGGGTTTCTCCGTGGGGAACTAGGCCGTCGATTGCAAATGCGCCGAGCCCCTGAAATCGTTTTCAAACTCGATCTTGGAATTGAGAAAGGCACCACAGTGCTCCATTTGCTTGGGGAGCTCGGACGGGAGCGGGATGTACGAGGAGACGTACCGGAGGGAACAGATCTCCCAGACAATCCATGAAAGCGGGAGAGCTCCGTCAAGCCGTCGCCAGCTTGTTGGTTGTGCGCGCCAGCGGTCATGCCACAGACAGGCAAAGGCGATACCCACGCTGGGAGCTCAGCAATAACGAGCTTGAGCAGCTCTTAGGCGCTGGAGTCGGGGGCGTGATCCTGCTCGGGGGAACAGCCACAGAGTTGCAACAACGCTGCCGCACACTGCAACGCTGGGCTGGGCAACCGATTCTGTTATGCGCTGACGTTGAGGAAGGCGTGGGCCAACGCTTTGAGGGGGCCAGCTGGCTTGTACCTCCAATGGCGCTCGGACGGTTGCATCGGAGAGCTCCGCAACAGGCGGTGCAGCTTGCAGAAAACTACGGACGTTGTTGCGGCAATCAGGCAAAGCGTTGCGGGCTCAATTGGGTGCTAGCGCCTGTTTGCGATGTGAACAGCAACCCCGACAATCCCGTCATCAACGTGCGGGCATGGGGAGAAGATCCACACACTGTGGGGCAGTTAACAGGAGCCTTTCAGCGTGGACTGGCCGCTACAGGTGTTTTGGGCTGCGCCAAGCATTTCCCTGGGCATGGCGACACCGCCACCGACTCCCACCTGGAACTTCCTCTGCTGCAACACAGTCGCGAACGCCTAGAGAGCCTTGAACTTCAACCGTTTCGCACCCTGATTCAAGAGGGAATCAGCAGTGTGATGACCGCCCATCTGCTGATTCCAGCGTTGGATGAACAGTGGCCAGCCACCCTCTCCGCCAACGTGCTCACCACGCTTTTGCGCGTTGATCTTGGCTTCAAGGGACTTGTTGTCACCGATGCCTTGGTGATGGAGGCCATAGCGGCTCGCTACGGAGCAGGCGAAGCCGCAGTGCTCGCATTCGCCGCAGGTGCTGACCTCATCTTGATGCCGGCCGATGCCGTAGCGGCCATCGATGCCCTCTGTGATGCACTCCGTTCTGGTCGTGTGCCGATGGCCCGATTACACGACTCTCTGGAACGCCGCCAGGCTGCTGTGCAGTCGATCCCGCCGGCGCTCGATTCGGACAACAACGACCACAGGATCGAAACAGCAGAAGAAAGAGCCCTCACGTTGGAGCTCGTAACGCAGTCGCTGGAGATCTCCAACTCTCCAACCGCCAAGGCCTCAACTCAGCCCAACGGGTCAACCGAGGCCAACCGGATCGATGGCATCAACCTGATCCGGGTGGATGGTGTTCTTCCCTGCCCGGTGCTTCCTGCTGACGCCCCTGCAATCCTTCTCCCCAAGAGGCTTGGATTCCACTCCGTGCTGAGTCATCCCCTCGGGATTTCTCCGTGGGCAGACCCTGCAGACCCCCTGGCACCTCTGGCGCTCGATCGCCTCGGGCATGGGCCTCTGCTCCTGCAATTGTTTGTGCGCGGCAATCCATTTCAAGCAAACCGCAGCATTCGGGAACCCTGGACTGACGCCATCCAACAACTGATTGACTTGAACCGACTGTTTGGATTGGTGGTCTATGGAAGTCCCTATGTCTGGGAGGCCCTGAGCGCACTCCTGCCGAGCTCTATTCCAGCGGCTTACAGCCCGGGCCAAATGCCTGACGCACAGCAACAGCTGCTTCAACGTCTGTTGAATCCCGATCCTTCTCCAGCTCTATCCAGGTTGGGCATCAATGAATTCACCGACTGAACGGGCCTAGCCTCTGCCCCAGACCTGCCCAAGACAAGACCATGCTCAGCCTCTCAATGATCGTGCGAAACGAGCAGGAGCGGCTGGGGGCCTGCCTGGACTCCGTAAAGGCCTTTACCGACGAAATGGTCATCGTTGATACGGGCTCTACCGACAACACGATTGCGATTGCAAAAGCAGCTGGTGCGCGGGTCGAGCAGATGCCTTGGCCAGGGGATTTCGCTCCCGCACGCAATGTTGCCCTGGGCTTTGTAACCGGCGACTGGGTGCTCGTGCTTGATGCGGATGAGTGCCTAAGAGCTGAAGCGGTCCCTGCTCTTAAGGCGCTCATGGCCCAGCCGGATGTGCTGGTCATCAATCTGCTGCGCCATGAGCAGGGTGCTGCGATGGCGCCTTACTCCAGTGTGAGTCGCCTATTTCGCCGGCATCCACGCATCCGCTGGAGCCGCCCCTATCACTCGATGGTGGATGACAGCGTGCGCGAACTGCTCCAGGACGAACCCCACTGGCGAATCGCCGACTGCCCAGAACCAGCCCTAGTTCACGACGGTTACAGGCCCGAACAACTGCAAGGAACGGATAAAGCAGATCGTCTCCGCCGGTCCATGCAGGAATGGCTGGAGCAGGAACCTGGACATCCCTACGCCTGCGCCAAGCTCGGGGCCCTCGAGGTGGCGGATGGAGATCGGCTGCACGGCATCGCCCTTCTACGCGAAGGACTTGCCAACCTTGGCGAGGGTGATGAGAACGCTGCAGAGCGCTATGAACTGTTGCTCCATCTGGGCATCGCCTTGAGCACAGAGGACACCGACCAGGCCATCGGGTTCTACAAACAAGCCTTGTCGCAGGCTTTGGACGTCCGTCTCGGCCTTGGCGCCAGGCTGAATTTGGCCGCCCTGCTGCTCCAGACCAACAAGATCGATGAGGCGATCCAACTGACCAAAACAGCGTGCCAGCGTGCTCCTGAAGTGGCCCTTGCTTGGTACAACCTGGGGCTGATGCAACGCCGCAAGGGTGAGATCAAGGATGCCTTGCAGTCCTATGAACGAGCGATCAGCCTGGAACCCAACCATGCCGAATGCCATCAGAACCTTGCCGTTGCGCGGCTCGTCGGTGGAGACATCGACGGAGCGAGAACGTCATTCCGTGAGGCAATTGCCCTACTCAACAGCCAGGGGAAAGGCGACCAGGCCAAAGCCTTGCACGATCAGGTGAGCGGACTGGTGAAACTCAATGAGGTGAATGCATGATTGCTGGAGGCAGTCCAGGTCTGAAAGGGCGCACCATCGTCGTTACAAGGGCTCGGGAACAACTGGGAGAAGCCAGAAAGCTTTTGGAACAACAAGGTGCCAGGGTTCTCGACCTACCGGCTTTAGAAATCGGCCCTCCTGATGAATGGGGGCCTCTAGATGATGCCCTGGCTGAATTGGATGAATTCCACTGGGTGGTCTTCTCCAGTGCCAATGGGGTGCAGGCCGTTGATGAACGCCTGCGGCTACAAGGCAGCAGCCTCGGACGTAGGCCTGCTGGGCTGCGTATTGCTGCTGTGGGACGCAAAACAGCACGCCTGCTGGATCACCTGGGAGCTCCCGCTGATTTCGTCCCACCTGACTTCGTGGCCGACAGCCTGATCGAACACTTCCCTGTTTCAGGTTGGGGGCTCAGGCTCCTGTTGCCGCGGGTGCAAAGCGGAGGCCGCTCGCTGCTCGCTGAAGCCTTTGGAGAAGCGGGTGCGAGGGTCGTGGAAGTAGCTGCCTACGAATCCCGCTGTCCAGCGGACATGCCAGAAACCACGGCCACCGCGTTGGCTTCTGGGGAGGTGGATGCGATCACGTTCAGCAGTGGAAAAACAGTTCTCCATACGGCTGCACTGCTGGAGCAAACACTGGGAGCTGAGACAGCAGCCCATGCGATGAGCTCCATCGCACTTGTATCGATTGGGCCCCAAACCAGTCAGCGTTGTCTGGACCAATTCGGACGGGTCGACCAAGAAGCCAACCCTCACGATCTCGATGGTTTAACCCAGGCCTGCCTTCAGGTGATGCAAACCCGCTGAGACTGCCCGGACTGAATCACGGTTAGGCAGCCTGTGCGGATATTGATGGCTTGCACCTCAAGGTCCGTGGGGAAAAGCTGCTGAGCCTCGCCAGGGCAACGGCCTCCTGCCCCCAAACACACCACTCCCGATCCATCCGCAGTACTGATCAAGGCACGCAACTGATCAGCCACAGAGAGCACTCCAAGGACCTTCCAATCCCGTTCTCCCGAGGCACCGAGCTCGGGCCCAGACGTACGTTTCGGGAAAGGGGCAAAGGGATCGATGCGCCCCTCTGGAACAGCGACCAAAACCTCATCAACACTGGGCAAAACGGTTAAAGAGGTTGCCGGTGGCAGCGACACAACCTTGGACTCAGGCAATGCCAAAGGGTTTGCATTAACGCGATTGGTTTGAGTTCCATCCGTTGAATCAGCAGAACATCCACCGATCAAGGCACCAAGCAACAGCGTTGAAAGAGCAAGGCTCGAAGCTTGCCTCAACTCAAGGCTCCGACCGTGGCGTGTAACCGCTTTCCACCAAATCCCTAAAACGATCAAGGTTGGCCTGGAGCTCCTTGGTAACAATCCCCCCCAGGATGCTCGGTTCCATCAACGGTGCCAAGATTCCGGGCAGTTCGTAGCCCACGCTCAACTTCACCGCTGTGAGTTCAGGCTGCTCTTGATAAAAACGGACACCACCTTTGGTGGGAAGTCCCCCCACCGATTCCCACAGCAGTTGCTGCTGGTCAATGCGGCTGGTAATGCGCGCTTTCCAGTGGAAACGAAAACCTTGGGCTGCCAGGGTCCAATCGGTTAAGTCAGGGTCCTCTTGAGTTTTGACAGATTCGATCCAGCGCATCCAGCGAGGCATCGCTTCCAGATCACTCCAAACGGTCCAAACCTGCTCCACAGGGGCTTGAATTTCGGTGGTTACGGTGTGGTCAAGCCAGCGTCCCATCGGTTCAGGCCACCGCGGTGTTGGTGGCCAGCTTTGCTTGCGTTCCAAGAATGGCTGCAGCAGCAAGGTGGCCACTCATCGTTGCTCCCTCCATCGAATCGATGTAGTCCTGTCGGGTGTAACTACCGGCAAGGAAAAAATTGCTAACCGGAGTGCGTTGATCAGGGCGATAGGGCTCCATTCCAGGTGCTTCTCGGTACAGAGACTGGGCCAACTTCACAACGTTGCTCCAAGTGAGGTTCAAGTGCTGGGCTGATGGGAAAAGGTTGCGCACCTGAGCATCGGTGTGAGCAACGATGTCGCTCACTGATTTTGGAATCCAGGGATCACCAGGCGTCAAGACGCACTGCAACAGGGATCCCTCCCCTGGCTTTCGATAGTCCTCAGGACTCGCCAATGCCAAATCAGCGAAACAGCTGAAGTCTGCGTCAGCGGTATAGAGCAAGTTATTTAAACCAATCGGATTGGACAAATCCGTTCGACGGGTGTCGGCGACATCTCCTTCCGCCAGTTCCGTCACCCAACCGTCGTAGCGCAACTGCACCGTGGCCACAGGAACAGCTTCTAAGCGATGAATGGCATCAAATTGCTCATGTTTACGCCATGCATCAGGGAGAAGGCGCTGGATCCCAGGAACATCACAGGCTGCCAGGTACACATCAGCCTGAACATTGCACTCACCCTCGGGAGTACTCAAGGTTAAGGACGTCACCTTTGGGATCTCACCTTCCTCGTAATGCACCTCCTTCACACGGTGACGAAGATGCAATGTGGCACCGCGTTCCTGGATGTACTCCAAAATTGGTCCAGTAAGCCATCGATGTGGTGAACCCTTCAGCAAATTGAGCTTTGAAGCCTCTGTTTTGGACGCAAACATCATGAAAATGGTCAACATGCATCGCGCTGAAATGGCTTCACAATCGATAAATCCCAAGGCATAAGCAATCGGATTCCACATTCTGCGAATGCTCTCCAAACTGCCGCCATGGCTAACAAACCAGGTCTGAAAACTCACTGAATCCAAGGCGCGAATCGTGCGCATCGCCCCTTCGTAATCAACGAGACCTCGAACGATTGGACTCGTGCCCAATGCCAATGCATTGCGCAGCTTGTCGACCCAGGTCAGCTGCGGAGTTGTGAAAAAAGCCTTGAGGCCATTGAACGGAGCACCGATCGGGAAACGAAAATCCAGTTCGCGCAGATCACCTCCACTATTCACAAACAAATGCGTGTGATCTTTTGGCAGGAGATTATCAATCGCACCCACCTTGCGCATCAGCGCAAACAGATTTGCGTAATTGAAAAAGAATACGTGCAATCCCATTTCGATGTGATTGTCGTTTTCGTCAACCCAGCTCCCGACCTTGCCCCCCATGAATGGACGCGCTTCATACAGATCGACTTTGTGACCTGCATCCACGAGGTCGACGGCAGCGGCTAGGCCGGCCAGTCCTGAGCCCACAATCGCGACCTGCACCAGCGCTTCTACCAAGAATTCAATGACTCTATGAATCCGAACGCCTTAACTGCTTTGAGCAAGAGACGCGTGGGTTCAATACAGTGACGTCAGGCCAGCTGGACTCTTGACTCATGACCACCTCCACCCCCAGTACAGCGACCCACACAGCAAAGGGTGGAAAAGGCATTCAGATCACAGATCCAGCGATGCTGCAACTCTCAAAGCTCTGCAGGGAGCAAGGTGACGAGCAAATCCTCCGTGTTGGTGTGCGCTCCGGGGGTTGCAGCGGAATGAGCTACACCATGGATTTTGTGCCCGCCTCTGAGATCGAGGAAGGCGATGAGGTGTACGACTATGCAGCCCCCTCTGGTGCTGCATTTCGGGTGGTCTGTGATCCCAAAAGCCTCCTTTACATCTATGGCATGCAGCTGGATTTCAGCACTGCCTTGATCGGGGGTGGGTTCAACTTCACCAACCCAAATGCCACCCAAACCTGCGGATGCGGGAGTTCCTTTGCGGTCTGAACAACACCGCATGGGAATCTGTTGACAATTTCTAGAGAATCAGAATCAGCGATGGAGTCCCAGGAATCTCAGGAATCCAGCCTGTTCGAGCAGGCCATGGCCCGCTATCAAGCTGGAGAGCCGGCGGCCAATTTGATCGACGATTTTGTCGCGATCACCGAAGCCGCACCCCGTCAATCGTCGGGCTGGACTTGCTTGGCATGGCTTCTCTTGCTCTGTGACAAGCCAGACGATGCGCTGCGTTCTGCTCGGTTGGCGGTCAAACTCAATAGCCAGGATCCTCAGGCACGGATCAACCTGACCCTGGCCATGCTTGAAACCAAAGCGAAGGGAGTTCGTGACCAAATTGCTGTGGTGCAACAGGTTTTAGCTGTTGCGCCCGAGATGGGAGATGAACTGAGAGAGTCCATCAACGATGGCTTTAAACGTCGGCCGGACTGGCCCGCCCTTCTCAAAGTGAAGAGTTGGTTGGAGCTCTGAGGTGGCTCGGCTGCTGCTTCTAAGCAATGGTCATGGCGAAGACCTCTCTGGGGCTCTGCTTGGACAAGTTTTAAAAGCGCAAGGGCACGACGTGGAAGCACTTCCCTTGGTGGGTCGCGGCAATCCCTACAGCGATGCAACCATCCCGCTCGTTGGTCGCACGCGCGAATTCAGCACTGGTGGGCTTGGCTACACAACCTTGCGCGGGCGTCTCACGGAGCTTGTCCAAGGCCAAGTGATCTATCTCCTAAGGCGCCTGCTACGGCTGATTCGTATCGCCGGCCGTTATGACCTAGTGGTGGTGATCGGGGATGTGATCCCCGTGATGGCGGCATGGCTCTGCCAGCGGCCAGTCGCAACGTATCTCGTGGCCTACTCCAGTCATTACGAGGGTCGACTGCGACTTCCATGGCCCTGCGGAAGCTGCCTCAGGTCGCAGAGATTTCAAGCGGTGTTCAGCCGAGATGCCCTTACAGCTCAAGATCTCAGCGAACAGCTGAAGCGAGAGGTGGTGTTCGTTGGCAATCCTTTTATGGATTCTGTCTTGAGCCCCAGCAATCGCCTGCCCTACGCCAAAAGACGCCTTGGACTCTTGCCAGGCAGCCGTAGACCAGAACTTGAACACAATCTGCTGCTGCTTCTGGGCGTGATCGACCAGATCCCGATCTCGCAGCCCAGCCCTGGAGACCTTGAAATCGACCTGGCACTCGTTGGAGCACTGGGAGATGACCACTTGAACACACTTGCCCAATCCCATGGCTGGTCTCTTGTGCTGGGGCATGGCAACGCCCCAGCACGGTTAGAGAAGGGCGGTCGGCAGATTCAGGTGCGACGGAAGGGGTTCACCTCCGTACTTCTCAGCTCAGACCTCTTGCTGTGTATGGCCGGCACAGCTGCAGAACAGGCCGTAGGTATGGCCAAGCCAGTGCTGCAACTCCCTGGCCAAGGCCCTCAATTCACCGCTGGTTTCGCGGAAGCCCAGCGCCGGTTGCTTGGTCCAACCGTTTTTTGCGCTGCCTCCCCTTGTGAAGGGAAAGAGCTTCTAAAAGCAACAGCCAACCTGGCAATCGAGCTACTAGAGCGAAGCGTGAATGATCCAGCCCTTCGTCGTGATTGCAGAGAGCAAGCGATGCAACGGCTAGGTCCCCAAGGCGGAGGCAGCAAAATGGCTGGATTGATCAGTGGGCTACTGCAAAAGAGCTAGATGACGTCAAAGAACATTGAACCCCCATGGAAACGCTGGCTGGATCGGCTGCTTGTGACTGATGTGTTTTTGGTGTTGGGGGGTGCTGTTTGGTTTGCCGTGGCGGTCATCGCGGATGGACAAGGCTTCACAGCGCCCATGCAGCAATTTCAGCGGCTCTGGGACCCACTGTTCACTCCAGCGATTGGGCTACTCATGGCGGCCGCACTGATCAACGGCCTGTGGAGCTGGTGGCAGCGTCGAATGCTGCAGGCAGCTCAGAAAAACGACAGCTGAAATCCAACGCTGCCTGACGCGCTGACTGGACCCGCTGTCCTTCCAGCACCACCCGCGCTCCATCTCCAAGCAGCAATTTCAAAAGCGGTCCGGGGACCGGCAGCAGGCTTGGACGCCCCAAACAACGACCGAGACCTGCTGAGAACGTGGCCATCGTGACCGGCGTGGGCGCCACGGCATTCACTGCACCCGACCAAGCGTCGTTCTCCAAAGCGGCCAAGATCATCCGACACAGATCGCTGCGCTCAATCCAACTCATCCACTGACGTCCTGATCCAATCGGTCCACCGAAACCGATCCGAAAGATCGGCAGCATTTTGCCTAGCGCACCACCGTCGGCCGCCAGCACGATCCCAATGCGCAACACCACCAATCGAGTGGCATCAGGCTTTTCCGCCGCTACCGCTTCCCAGCGTTGACAGAGGCCAGCAAGCACATCGTTGCCACAAGGGCTGGATTCTTCAAAGCACTGGTCTGCACTGGTGCCGTAATACCCAACAGCGGAGGCGTTAATCAACACGCCCGGAGGCTGTGCCAAAGCCGCCATCGCCTTCACTAGCTGACGTGTGGTCTGTAGGCGACTGTCTTCCAACAATTGAAGATGCGTTGAGGTCCAACGCTTCTCTGCAATCGGCTCGCCTGCCAAGTTCACAACTCCTTCTGTTTGCGCCAATGCCTGCTGCAGAGGGCTAGACGGCGCCCAACTGCTCGAATCAGCTGGATTGCACTGCACCCACGCCAGACCTGCAAGGCAACTGGTAGGAAGTCCGGCCGGAGCTGATCTGCGACTCACAATGGTGAGATCGTGCCCAGCGGTTTGAAGCATGGGAACCAGGGCACGACCGACCAATCCGGTGCATCCGATCAGCAAAAGGCGCATGGAGTTTCCATCCTGTCAGCGTCGAAAGGCTAGGCAGCAGCGCCCGGATCATGCTGAGGGAAAGGCATGAGGGTGGGAGAAACATCAGCCTTGTTGATAGGGAGGTTTTAGCCTGGGATGGATTGATCGTCTCTTTATGGCTGAACCATCCGCTGAGCCCACCCCGATCGCTAAACCAGCGGCGACGCTCAAAAAGGGGGCGCTGGTTCGCGTCAACCGCTCTGCCTATACGGGGAGCGTGGAAGCGTCAGCTAGTGATCCAAGACCACCCGAATACATTTTCGAAGGCCCGGGAGAACTTCTGTTAGTGAAAGGGGACTACGGCCAAGTGCGCTGGAGGCGTCCCGTTCCAGACGTCTGGCTGAAACTTGCTCAATTAGAGGTGTTCTCCTGACTGTTTAAGGACTCATCCACCTCACGCACGGCCGGCGGTAATGACTGCACGGCCTCCGGCAACCTTCAGAGAGCCCCTCCCAAAACGGCAGAGATCGCATCCAATCCCACCAAATCAGGCTGATCGCCATGCTGTTGAAGCACGGTGGAGAGCGGCCAGGTCGAAGCCAACAGACCCCGAAACAGCCAAGGCCTCATTAACCGATCTCCAAGCGGCGGCGTTCCTCCTGAAGACGCTTGCGCCGTTGCTTGGCTTCTCGCAACATCTCACGACCATCGTGGAGATAGCCATCCACATAACCCATGGTGTATCGCTCCAATTCGCCGATCGCATCTTCCACCTCCGACAGACAGTGATAAAGACTCAGCCCGAAGCCTTTTGCGGATGATGGCGTAGGAATGGATTGGAAAAGATCTTTCACCTTGTCCAACTTGCTGCGACTTTGCTCCAAGTAATGGCAAAAGCCTTCCATCAAACTGTCGTCATAAGGATCCGCCGAAAGCTCACGCAACTGGGCAGCAAAGGGATTGATCACCTGCCCGAGCATGCGATCAATCGGCGAGTACACCATCTTCAACCAATTTGCTAAGGCATCATCCTCAGCGGCAGCCTGTCCAGAGGCACGTCGAGCAGCCTGGCTCGCTCGAGCATTTCTGACACCACGGCGACGAGCTTCTTCCTTCTCTCCAGCTTTAGGGGGCACTTGCTGGTCGAAGACGCGCCGCCGATCGCGATCGCCCAGCACCTCCCAAGCCGCATTCAGAGCAAGGATGCGTTCAGAATCACCACCCGCATCAGGGTGATGCCTCTTCACAAGTTGGCGATAGGCCGCCTTGATTTCAGTCGCAGTGGCGCTGCGGGTTACGCCGAGCACGCGATAGGGATCACCACCTTTGGTCTCAAGCTGGGGAGAGTGGCTCAAAGCTGACCATCCCGCCGCGCCGGTGCCTCAGCCGATGCACTGAACATGGGCGTAGACAGATAACGCTCACCGAAACTGGCGAGAATCACAACGATCCTTTTTCCGGCCATCTCAGGTCTTTGGCCAAGTCGCAGAGCAGCAGCCACAGCAGCTCCACTACTGACTCCGGAAAGCAGGCCTTCTTCCTTGGCCAAACGGCGCCCAATCTCCATCGCTTCTTGATCACTGACTCCCAGGATTTCATCAATCAAGCTTTGATCAAAGACAGAGGGAACAAAACCAGCACCAATGCCCTGAATTCGATGGGGGCCAGGGGCTCCACCGGCCAAGACTGGACTTGCTGCCGGTTCTACGGCAATCACTTTCAGATCAGGATTGCGCTGCTTAAGAACCCTGGCACAGCCTGTGATCGTGCCGCCCGTCCCGACGCCCGCCACAAGAGCATCAATCTCACCTCCAGTATCACTCCAGATCTCTTCTGCCGTCGTAGCCGCATGCACTGCTGGATTGGCAGGATTATCAAACTGCTGCAGGAGATAGGCCTCGGGAATCTCAGAGACCAGCTCTCTGGCGAGATCTAGAGCCCCTTGCATTCCTTCATTGCCTGGGGTGAGCTGCAACTCAGCTCCGTAGGCCCGGAGCATGGCGCGACGCTCCGTGCTCATCGTGTCCGGCATGGTGAGGATTAAGCGGTAGCCCCGAGCTGCCGCAACCATGGCCAGAGCAATCCCAGTGTTTCCACTGGTGGGCTCGACAAGCACGGTGCGTCCTGGAGCGATGGTTCCAGCTTGTTCAGCAGCCTGAACCATCGAACCCGCAATCCGATCCTTCACCGAAGCCGTGGGATTGAAGCTTTCCAGCTTTGCCACCAATTCAGCCAGACAGCCACTGCGCGCGGGAAGGCGGTTCAAACGTACAAGAGGAGTACGACCCACCAGATCTGTGATGTCCGGAGCAATTGACATTCTTCTATCCAATCAAATAAAGCCCGAGATCTATGGCCTAAGCCACCAACAGAAATCATAAAAAAAGACTTTCACGACTGGGGCATGCCCCGCAGAAGATCATTTTAAGGACAGAATCTCCATTAAAAAACTCCCAAATTGCAGAAGCAATATGGGAGAAAAAGCATCAAAGAAGATCCCTCTGAAGAGGGATCAAGCTTTAAGTGATCAGAACTTGAAGGTGGTCTTCACAAGTCCACCGAAGTTGCTGAAGGTGGAATCATTACGATCTCCACCAACAACGGTTCCACGGCCATCAGTCAGATCGCCATAAGGGCGGCTGAGGTAGTAGATCGCAGGAGTCACAGAGATGTTGTCGGTGACTTGGAACTGATACCACCACTCCCAGGCGTAGTTGCCATCAGCAACGAAGTCTGAGTTGTTGTTGAAGTCGTTGCGGTAGTCGACTGAGGTCACGAAGGTGGGCTGACCAACGGCCATGCCCAAGGTGTTGCCCTTCATGAAGGCATCAGCCCACTGAAGGCCCACATACCAGGACTGAGTGTCAACAGACCGGTAGAGATTGGAGTCATCATTAGTGATGCTGTTGAAGCCGTAACCTGCGCTAACGCTAGGAATCCAACCAGCTTCTTCAGGAGACCACCAAGCACTCAAGCCGAAAGAGGAATTATTTCCATCTCCGGTTGCGGAAACCGCAAGAGGTGTTCCATTTCCGGCGTAAAGGGTGCCAGCGTTTTGAGAGGTGTAGTTGTATGCAGCAGCTAAACCCCAGTTTTCAGGTGCATAAGCAATCTGAACGGTACCGTTTGAACCAGCTGCGTCAGTGGCAAAACCACCTGCATTTGGATCAGACAAGAACCCGTTTGTACTCAGGTAGTTAGCACTGATACTGAAATCATCGGATTCCCAAGAAATACCAGCACCTTGGCCTAGGCCGAGGTTGTAAGTCGCAGGTGCACCGGCGTAAGTGAAGAAGTCAAGAACGGTGTCGGCAGGATATGCACTTGGCCATACAGCCAACATGTCGTCCTGACGAACAAGTCCACCAACGGTTGCAGTGAAGCTGTCACCAATGGGGAACTGATACCAAAGGCGGTTTACGCCGACGCTGTTAATACCAGAACCCTCTTCGAATGCAGTCTCCATTGCATCGAGGCCGACATAGCCGCCGCCACTGAAAGCTGAATCACCGAAGTTGCCAGCACGCAACATCGTGCGCAGCAAGTCCTTACCAGTGAAGCTGGTGTCTAAGAAAAGACGCAGGTCATAGTTGAAGGACGTAGCGCCGGAAGTTGCGGCAGCTGCACGAGCACGCTTGGTTCCATTAACACCGTTGCGGAAACCCTCTCCTTCATCAACGGTAGAACCAAGATCTGTTCCGGTGAAGGTGGCCACCGCTAAATCCTGCGCACCTTGCTCTGCATTACCAGAGAAAGAGTTAGCGCCAAGCACGAAGGTGGCTTGACCCTTCAGCTTGGTGGTGGTGGAGAACTGAGTTGCTTCCAGTTCACCAACGCGGGCTTCAAGTCCGTCAACACGGCCCTTGAGGATGGCGAGTTCCTTTTCGAACTCTTTCATCAGGCGCTTGAGCTCGTCGGTCACTTCAGTGACGCGGTCGAGGCAAGCGTTCAACAGAGCAGCCGCTTCAAAGCGGGTCATCGCCCTGTTACCGCGGTAGGTGCCGTTGGGGTAACCAGCAACACAGCCGTAGCGCTCGATCAGGTTGCTAAGTGCCTGATAAGCCCAGTCGGTTGGGTAGACGTCTGAAAACTGAGTGATGCTGGTGACTTGCTCGCCTGTAGCGGCGTAGTCAGAAACACCGTTGATGTTCAGCTCAGTGGCGTTAGCAGCCACAGGTGCCAAAAGGCCCAGGGCTGCTGGGGCCACCAGCAGTTGATGGAAAAGTTTCATTTCGGCCTCACACCAGAAATTGAGGTACTAAGACGCAATGCGTCGGATCCAAATTGGACCAATAAGAGGTCATAGCCAACTCAACCTGTGCCAGAAGAGACAATGGCATGTATCTTGCGCTACAAAAATGGAGCGGCGATGTGGCTAGAGCCACACTGCCAGTTAATTATATTGACGGATACACCCAAATATTCATGCTCAGATAAGTCCAAAAAAGCAATTAGCATTCTGCGCTATAAAAACAGCTTGCAATATCTGCTTCAACAAAACACCTACTGTTAAATAAATTTAAATCAATGAATGGCCAATAAGGCTTTCACATCCGACTTCAAAAGAACTTTTATGGGCCTTGAGCATCAACTAAAAGGAGCGGCGTAAGATTGCCTCCGAATCAACTTGAGAATCTTTGCGGGAAAGCTTCAATCAAGCCCTACGTTGGGCTCTGATCCCTGCGCTATCGGTTTATGTTGCGGCCTTGAGCCTCAGCAATATGGCTGGGATCAAGGCGCAGTCTGTGCTGCGCGATCTGGCACAGACCTGCAGCACCCCAGCAGGTGTAGGACTGCTGTCGAACCTCGGCTACCTGCTCTGGCTCGCCGCCGCCGCAGTAGCCCTGTTTACAGCCCATTCAAGACTCCCTGGCATTAGAGGCAAACAACTGCAATTACTGGCCTGCGGCGGATGGTTTTCCCTCATCCTCTGCATCGATGACATGTTTCTGCTCCACGATCGCTACATCGGACAGACCTTCCTTTATGTGACGTACGCAATATTCGCCGCACTGATCGCCATTCGCTATCGCAGGCAGCTGATGGCCAGTAAAGGTGAGATTTTCGTGCTCTCCGCGGCACTACTCGGAGCATCCATTGGCATCGATCAAATTCAACCCAGTGAAATTGACCATCCAATGGCTTACAGGACCTATCAACTTCTGGAGGAGGGCGCCAAATTCCTTGGTATTGCCACCTGGGTTCTGTTTTGGAGCCAAGCCTGTGCGCTAAGCATCAAATCCGTTCGACCTGCTCAAGACGCCTAATTACCACCTGCGATGAAAGCGAGAAAATTTCTTCATGACCTTCAAAAGCTGCAGGTTCATCTTGACCTCAGACCTGTTCTATTTCTCACCTTGATGTACGGCGTCGTCGCCTTTCTTCCCTTTGGCATCTTTGGGTGGCTTCAGAACGAGGATGGGCTGATGGAGTGGGGAAGCGTGGCCCTGCTGATCCTCTCGGCCATCAACGCTTTTCGCCTTCAAAAGCAATCACCGCAGGGATGGGAGCGACTGGGCTGGCTGTTGTTTTTGCTTCTCTGCTGTCTGTTCATCGGAGAAGAAATCAGCTGGGGCGAGCGACTCCACGGTGCCGGCATCGACGCCATCCGATCGATTAACACCCAGGGCGAAACGAACCTGCACAACATCGCCGTCTTCCAGGGGAAAGGGCTCCTGCATCTCGGATGGGCAGGCCTCGGGCTGATCCTCGGCCTGGCGGGATTCGTATTCCGCACCGCACCGCTTATCCCCGCAACGCGGTTCACGCTCTATTTCACAGTGCCAGCGATCTGGTACTTGGGGTTCGAATTCTGCAGGAAAGCTGGCGAATGCCTGATCACTGTCGCCAATCATCAGGAGATTTATGAGCTGCTGATCATCGCTGGGCTCTACCTGCACACGCGCAACTGGTGCCGAAAGCGTGGCATTTCAACCCGTATTTTGGCCACTGGCTGATGCTCCTTCGCTATCAAAACCTGATCTGGTGGATCGCCCTCGGCCTGATCTGGTCGCTGAGCTGTGTGCTCGACCACACCTGGCTGCAGCTAGATCAACGCCTGCCCTCTTGGGATCAGGCCGAGTACCTCAGCAGCGCAATTGAGCATGGCCGGCAGCTGGGAGTGCTCGGCCCGGGCCGGTGGGATGGGTTGCAGGCGCTCCTGGATCTCTCACCAAAAATCCCTCCTCTGTCATCCATTCTCAGCGGAAGCCTGATGGCCATCGTCGGGCAAACCCCTGATCAAGCCGGATGGATCCTGAGCTTCTGGCATGGGGTCTTGTTGCTGACAGTGGCGAGCTGGGGCAGGTGCATTGGCGGCCGACGTCTTGGATTCCTCGCGGCGCTCTTTCTCGCCATCGCTCCGGGCATGGCAGAACATCGCGTTGAATTCAAACTTGACCTAGCGCTAACCGCAACAACAACGCTGGCCTTGTTCCTGCTGTACCGCTGGCAGCGACCTGGTTCGCAAGGTGGCCAATGGCCTCAGGCCATCGTCGCTGCCACGGCCCTTGCCGCTTCAGTTCTCACCAAACAGAGTGCACTCCTAGTGGTGGCTCTCCCTGCGATCTGGGCCGGACTGCAAGCTCTGAGAGAGCCCAAACGCAGCCTTCAGCTCGTGACAGGTCTTGGAATCACGTTGATCGCGATCATTCCCTGGCTTCAGCACAACTGGATCACGACACTTGGCGGAACACAACGCGCCGTGATTGCGTCGGCAGCCGAGGAAGGCGACCCCGGCCTGCTGCAGTTTGAAGCGTGGATCTGGTACCCACGACTGCTACCGAAACAGGTGGGAGGTTTGGTGCTTGGCGGCGGACTTGCTGGGTGTCTGCTGCAAGCGATGAAGCGAAACAAGTCCGGTGGAATCGAGAAAACGGAAGGGATGGGCTGGCTTACAGGCACGGCAATCTGTGTGCTGATTGCGACGAGCCTGAGCCCCAACAAGGATGCTCGTTATATCGCACCCCTATTGCCGCTGCTGAGCATCATCCTGGCCAGGGGCTGGCTGCTACTACTGCAGGCCTTCGGCAAACGGCCATGGCAACGAGCCATCGGCCCGATCCTGCTGCTGCTGGCCTCCTTGCTCAGCGCAATCGAGCTCATCCGGATCCAGTGGAGTGACATCCGATATGCGCCGGGATCTCCAGCGGCGGACGTGATTGCAAGCCTCAGAGAGCGAGAAGGGAGTGATCACGTCACCGTTCTGATGGCCGCCAGTGACCGCTATCTCAATGAACAGACCCTGAGCTACCTCGGCAATCTTGATGGCGGAGCCATCGATGTAAGACGACTGGGCCGCTCCAAGGATCAGAGCACTCTCGCAAGACAACAGGCTGAGTGGTGGATTCTGGCCACAGGTGATCAGGGCACCTCTCGCAAATCAGCCCGTCAACTGAGCAGAGAAGTACGACAGGATCCTCGCTTTGAACGGGTTCAGACCTGGCCCTGGAGCAAGGGGAGGGATATCGAGCTCTGGAAACGCAAGACGACGGCTCCCAAACCGGAACGCTTTGACAAGCGCTTCATTGCACTGGCACGAAGCATGGAAGAAGGCCCTGCAGCACTCGAAGCCATCTTTGGCTCCATTGAGCCCTGGCACTTGCTGGATCCGACATTCGCATACCAAGAGCGCGTTGAGACCTGGGCATTCGCGCAGCTAGAAGAAAGCCCTGATGACCGGGACGCTCTCTGGAGCCTGGCCTTGATCAACGTTCTGCGCAACCGACCGAACAAGGCCGCTGACTGGTTTGAGCGCATCCAAAAAGTCGATGGAGAAGAGAGCTGGGCTCGTTCATACCGACTCGTCGTCTTGATCGCGAATTGGCAGACCTGCAAAGCATCGTGGTCGGCCTCCATTCAAATGGAAAACCTTCAATCCGGTCAGCAGCGAGACATCATCACGGCTCTGCGAGATCTTGCACGAACAGCATGCTTTGACCCTCGCGGGCCGATTGGACTGGTCTCCAGCCTCAATCCAGCCGTGACAACCATCATTGATTCAATCGAAGGTAGATCACGATAAAGAGACTCCTAAAACACCAAGCAACCATGAATGCAAAAGCCTTCAGACAACGCCACAAGCTCTTCATCATCACAACAGCAGCACTTGTCGGAGCTTCAGCACTCCACATTCTCAGCCTGATCGACGCAAGATCTTTATGGGCGGACGAACTAAGCACTATTTACAAATCGGCTGTTCTTAACGCACCGCACATGCTCAATTATCTGCGCACCGATGCACATCCGCCTCTTTACTATCTTTACCTTAAGTGTTGGTTTATTTTTTTTGAACCCAGCACAACAACACTAAGACTCGCCTCCTGGATTCCTTACCTAATTGGCGGCATTTTGATAACCATACAGACACTTCAGCTCGGCCGAAACGAATCAAATCGAAAGGCATGGATAGCGGCTTGCCTCGGAGCCCTCATAGCTTTCAGCTCTCCGATCGCTCTTCGTTTTTCAATTGAAGGTAAAGGCTACAGCCTCATGGTTATGCTGATCACCGCTGGGCTTCTCTGCAGACAGAACTATCTTGCGGGCAACAACAAGTTTCAATACAAGCAATTTTTCCTAGCAGGAACCTCTATTTTTTTGGGCTGTGCAGCACTAACTCATTACTACGGCTTATTTCTCATCCTTGGCTTTCTAATAGCAGATAGCACCTGGATCTTTGCCAAAAAAAATCTAAATCAAACGCCCAGGGTATACGTTGCAATCAGCGAAGCAGCAGCTTGCTTGCCTGCTGCAATCTGGGCACTGATCAATGTCTCACATCTCTCGAGCGGCAGAGGCATCGGCTGGATCGGGAGACCAGACTACGGATTATTTGAATCAACTTTAGCAAGTTTTATAGGCCCATTTCCAATACCTAAGATCGCCATACTGATAATTAGTCTCTACCTCTTGCAGCGAAAAAAATTAATTAGTTTCAACAAAAAGCCATTAGCGAACTCAAGGAAATATTCAACCACGGACCTAGCAGGCGTCCCTGGAGGACTTTTCATGGTTTTTGCAATAACAGCCATATCATTTCTACATCCAGTTGCTTATTCAAGGTATTTTGTCGTGCTTTTACCGATCATCGCCCCGTTCTCAGCGGTCTTGGTTTCACGAATTGAACCAAAAAATACAATTGCGTGGCTTGCCTTACTGAGCCTTTTAACGTCAATTTGGATTGTCGCCTGGAACGACACATTTAGCATTTTCAGAAATCAAGCCCTTGAATCAGGCTCAAATAAGACTACCAATTACAGGGCAATGTCAATACTGACCGCCAATGACATTAACCGCTTTACAGTCAATCGTCTTGGACATGCAAGAACTTCTGACTTGGTAGCAAAAATGGACAATCTTGTTGAAAATCAAACGCTTGAGCCTTGGGATTTCATCTCAGTGAATCACTCAAACAGCACGAAGCTTCTCCCCAACACCATGGTCGTTGCCGCCACAGGAAAATCAGAGATGAAAGCCCTTAAGCATGTAATCAGGTGGCTTAGCGCAAAAGAATTTGAATGCAAAAAAAGAACACACGAGTATGCTTATGTTGAAATTAACGACTGCTTGCGCTAATTTCCTCTAGACGGACAAGACAATGAGCATTAATCATCGCCAAGCTCTCTACAAATGAACCCATCAAAGCTCATGCAACAATGTAAACATGAGCAGGAAATATACGTTGCACAATACTCTTAAATACAAGAAAAGGGCAAGCCAATTATTGATCAACAAGATGCCTATGGCGAAGCACTTCCTCACATTTCAACGGACACATCATCAAAGCCATTGCCCCCACCAACTCGAGACACTCTTCAACTGCTCGATAAGCAAATATTTTTATTTCAAAAGTATCAATTGCTTGTGATGCTGCAATGCAGAACAGAAGTACAAGCACAAGGTCACCGACTCCATAGCTTGATAACGAATTAACTATTTCATGACGACTTTTTGCTGCCTTCATCCAAACAAATACTGTTAACATCACAAGAATACAGGCGACAACAATTGTCTCGACAGGATGATATGTAAAGTTTGTATTTGCAACATTTTTAATTAAATGCAGAAGGTCGTGAACGCCATCTATTGTGAGGCCATGGGATTTTGGCATCGGTACAGGCAATAAACGGCGACCAAAGCTAATCTCATCCAAAAAGCCAATAAGCCCAAGGGAGGCAAAAATTAAGAAAATTTTAGCCCTTTTGCTGCCCCTAAAATACAAAAATATTGACAAAAAAGTAGTTGCTAATAGTATCCCGGCTGTTAAATTTTCTATTTGACGATCTTCCCCCGAAAGAGCGATCAAAGAAACTGGGCTCACAGTCAACATGACTGCAAATAGCACCAAAACCAGAAGAGTGAATCCTATAAAAATGCGTTTAGCCTGAGATTTTGGAGACATTTTCCTCCATGTAGATTGGATTATCACTTAGTCTAGAATATCGTCTTTGCAGGGAGACATTGGAAAGAAAAGGATGTTTAAGAAAGATCGATCAAAAGAACGGATGCCATAAACCCCTATGAAGAAGCGGACCTAAACCAATACAAGATCAATGAGCTGTCGATGTATTGGGAAATCTGTTCGTAGAAAGGCACAGGTTTTGTGATGGCAGCTTGAGCAAGGAGATGATGTGTCCAATTACCACGATTGAAACTCAAGTCCGTGTCAGATGACAAGAAACATGAGCTGATCGATCCATCTCGAGATGGCCTTGGAGTAGATCAAGCGAAAAAACAGGTCTATCAATTTTATGGGACACTCAAAATCCTGTTACCAAGAATCTCCCTAACGCGGCAGTGACTGCTTCGAACCCAGGGATCGTCGCAGTGAGGTGAAGCAGTGCATCCAGAGACCCAAAGCCATCAGCAGCTCGATCGCCTCCTGATCATTGCGGATGCGATCGCCATGAGTAATCCATGAAACATCCCAGTAGAAATAAAATGTGGCAACAATCAGAAAATAAAGACTAAATCGACGCGCAGGGAAAGCCTCAATCGCCGGAAAAAATCGCCATCCCAGCCAACCCAGAAAAACTCCTGCAGCCATGAAGGACACATGCAGATAATTCTGAACACCCTCAAGATTATGCAAATTGGATTCGCTCTGGGAATTGATCTGCCGCAGATAATCAGAACCCAGACCTGTCAGCCTTTCTCCCCAGCTGATCTCCTCTCCGGCTACGTAGAAGCAGAACAAGGCCATCAGAAGCCACCAAATCCACTGCCTGGCAGCGCCCTTAGCCAACGAGCGAATGAAGCAAGTTGCGGCACAAACAGCCGCCCCTAAATACGCCGAAAACTGCAGCCATTCTGCCAATCCATCCTCACCTTTGCGCCAAAGATCAAACAGACCAAAGGGCAGAAAATACAAAATGCCGTATAACAGGAGCAGATAAACGAGAGGAAACAAATCAACCCTCGGTGCAAGATCCCCCCACGGAGTTTGAATCAGACGGGAAGGTTCATGCCCTGAAGTCTCGTTCATAATTTCAGAGTTAACAGGTCAAGACTACTACCGAGCCCCAAAGGAAGTAGCAATACACAACTAAAACGATGCCCCTAAGTGAGTAATTAAATTACTCACTTAGGGGCTCTCGCCGGGTCCGCTTTGTCGCGGAACCGAATGATCTAGGAATTAGATGCCGATATCAGCCGGCATTCTCCACGATCAGCAGACCCTGCATTGAATAACTTGGACTCATGGACACCTCCTTCCAAATGGATTGGTGAACGCCGGCGATGCATCCGAAAGACAAAAAGGAATTACCATTTTCAGCTTTCACATCACTGCGAACTGTACCCTTTCACTATAACGGAAACAAAGGCCAATCCGCACTACATATTTACTCAAAGCCGTGAGCCAGTCATGCGCCCCTTAGACGCGGGAGAAAGATAAAGAAATACACAATGAATAAAGATTCCTATCGCAGCTAAGCATTCTGCGATTTCCTGTTCCCTGGTATGCAAAAAAGAAACGTTAACACCAGATTTTTCGATCACAACACCCCAATACATAATAGCAGCAATCAGAAAATAGCTAAAGCAACAACTCAAAGGCAACACAACTCTGACTACATGACTTCTTTTTAAAAGAGATTCCCAGGGCTGGAAGTAACTGATTGCTGATAAAAAACTAAGGAGGGTGAAAACCAGTGAAAGAGTGAGCCATGTGTAATCATGAAAAAATGCCAGATTATGCATATTTGTCTCCTGCTGGCGATTCACAACATCAAATACCTCGGGCGTCCTCCAATTAAAAATCATTTGCCCCCAGCTCATCTCTTCCATCGAAGCCACAAACAAACAGATGGCAATAAATCGTGCAATAAGCTTTCCTCTCCAGGAGCTCCAATTAGAAACTGCCTTCCAAAGGAGAAAAGCGGAAAACAACAAAAAGATAAAGCTTAACCACTCAACAATACTTCCCTCTGTGATCCTACGGAGATAGGGTTTTACCTCTCCACTCTGTTCAATAGAAAAGCGATAGACCAAAAAGAAAGGCCAGACTAACAAGGGAAATAAAAACACTCTCAACTGATTTTTTTGCCTAGCGAAAGCACTTAAAAAAAAGTTTTTCGCCTTGCCATTAAATAAAGAAAAAACAAAAAACAAACCGACAACGCCTTGCAGTCCCTGTCCCAGAGAAAAGGTACCCACTGAAGACGTTGACCCAAACAACAAATTCACTAGTGAGACACCTATCAAAGATGCACCCATCAATCCCAAGGATGCCGCAAAAAAACGTGACAAAAATTCACGCCGGTCATTTGCCAATTGAATGTCACTATCAAGCACTAGCTTCTCGACCAATAGACATCACTTTTACCAAAAGACAGCGCAAACCTGAATTCAAAACAAAAAAACCTCTCAAAGAGAGGTTTTTAATTTAACTCACTTTGAACAAATTATCAAAGGGCGTTTCCACGGGGCAGAACCTCTTCAGGGAAGACGAAGTTTTCGTGCGGCTGGTCAGCCGGTGCCATCCAGGCACGCAGACCTTCATTCAGAAGAATGTTCTTCGTGTAGAAGGTTTCAAATTCAGGATCCTCAGCAGCGCGGATTTCCTGTGACACGAAGTCATAGGCACGCAAGTTGAGTGCAAGGCCGATGATGCCGATGGAACTGGTCCACAAGCCCATCACTGGCACAAACAGCATGAAGAAGTGCAGCCAACGCTTGTTGGAGAACGCAATTCCGAAGATTTGGCTCCAGAAACGGTTGGCGGTGACCATTGAATAGGTCTCTTCTTCTTGGGTGGGTTCGAACGCCTTAAAGGTGTTCGACTGTTCACCATCCTCAAAAAGGGTGTTTTCCACGGTTGCGCCGTGAATGGCGCAAAGCAGTGCGCCGCCAAGAATGCCGGCCACTCCCATCATGTGGAAGGGATTCAGAGTCCAGTTATGGAAGCCCTGGAGGAACAACAGGAAGCGGAAAATTGCAGCCACACCAAAGGAGGGTGCAAAGAACCAGCTGCTCTGTCCCAAGGGGTACATCAGGAAGACACTGACGAACACCGCAATCGGACCTGAGAAGGCGATGGCGTTGTAAGGACGAATGCCGACGAGACGAGCAATTTCAAACTGACGGAGCATGAAGCCGATCAGTGCAAAAGCGCCGTGGAGAGCAACGAAAGCCCAAAGGCCTCCAAGTTGTATCCAGCGGACAAAATCACCCTGGGCTTCTGGGCCCCAGAGCAACAGCAAGCTGTGACCCATCGCATCAGCGGGGGTGGACACAGCAGCGGTCAAGAAGTTGCAACCTTCGAGGTACGACGACGCAATGCCGTGGGTGTACCAGGAAGTTACAAATGTGGTTCCCGTTAACCAGCCACCAATCGAGAGGTAGGCCGTGGGAAGAAGAAGAATGCCGGACCAGCCGACAAAAACAAATCGGTCGCGTTTGAGCCAATCATCGAGGACGTCGAACCATCCCCGCTGCGGCATGCGACCTGCAGCGATCGTCATGAGGTTGCTTCATGAAGCTTTACATGCGGAGACTAATGGCTTCCGCTGTTTTTGCAGGGGCGACACAGCCGGACAGCCCATAGATGAGTGAAAATACCCAGGACTCCGTTTCGCGCTTCTGATGAGGAGAATGGAGCCACAACCATTTTCTTTAGCTGTGTACGTCGTCGAATTAGCTCTTCGCATGAGCCCGATGCCCATCTCTGTTCAACGCAAGGAATCGGGAGATGCCGAATCCGTCTATCAACAGGTTCGCCAAGCCCTTGAACAGGGACAGCCTCGATTGCTTGAAATGACCTGCGAAAAAGTAGAAGGCAAACGACTCAGCGTTCTTACGAGCGACGTTTTAGCTGTTCAGATCTATGAGAAGACGGCGGCATCCGGGGGAAGCAAACGCCCTGGCTTTTCACTCGACAGCTAACCGCTGTGGGCACGGACACCAACGAACGGATACTTCAATTTGAGAAGGTCAGTTTTTGCTGGCCCTGCGGGACCCGCGCTCTGGACCGCTGCAGCTTCAGCGTTCCAGGGCCAGGCCTATGGATGCTGGTAGGTAGCAATGGCAGTGGGAAAAGCACCCTATTTCGAATGATCGGCGGGTTGCTCCAACCTCAATCAGGACGAGTGGATTGCAATGTCCAAACGGCCTTGGTGTTTCAAAATCCCGATCATCAATTGCTGCTTCCAAGTTGCGGCAGCGACCTTCTGCTCAACCTTCCCCCCACACTTGCTCCTTCCCTGAAACGCAAGCGAATCGCCCACCTGCTGGAGCAGGTGGGCCTCGCCGGCATGGCTGGGAGGCAAATTCACACCTTGAGTGGGGGCCAAAAGCAGCGTTTAGCTATTGCTGGTGCTCTAGCCAGTGACGCAAAACTGATGCTGCTTGATGAACCGACAGCACTGTTGGACCCATCAAGCCAAAGCTCAGTCTTGGCAACGGTTCAACAGCTTTGTCACCGCTCGCTCAATCCACTCACAGCTCTTTGGATCACCCATCGACTAGATGAACTGGACCATGCTGACGGCGCAGCACTCATGAAAAAGGGCGCGATTGGTCCTTGGGAGAAAGGTCTCGCTTTGCGCCGCAAACTCAAGGCACTTGCCTAAGTCAGGGCCAGACAGTTAAGGTCTCCTGGTCTCAATCCTCGGTAGCTCAGCGGTAGAGCGGTCGACTGTTAATCGATTGGTCGCAGGTTCGAATCCCGCCCGGGGAGTTTCAAGCGAATGTCATCACCCTCAAGGTGGTGACTTTTTTTTGCCCTTAGCAGCACTATTTTTTCTCTAATCAGAAGAAAATCGCCGATAGAGGCCATTCAAATCAAAAGATTTCCTGTAGAGCCGCCCGAGCTGATCTCCGAGTTACTGCGCCAAATCCCAGTCAGGCAAACAATTGTCAGGGACATGCCAACCATGAAGGGAAGAACCTGAATTCTGCACAAACTGATTGATCTTGAGAGAATTACTCCTTAATGACGCGGCCCTACCTCGTCCACTTGTTTTTTTCGCCAGCACTTAGATGAAGCCTTCCATCCTGCTGATCGAAGACGACCGGGATATGAGCGAATTAGTAGGTGGGCACCTCGAGCACAGTGGTTTTGATGTTCAACGAGCCGACGACGGCATTAAGGGACAAGCGCTCGCACTGCAATACACCCCAGATTTAATTCTTCTGGATTTAATGCTCCCCAATGTGGATGGACTCACCCTTTGCCAACGACTGCGCCGAGATGAAAGGACAGCCTCCATTCCGATCCTGATGCTGACAGCTCTGGGCGGTACGAAAGACAAAGTGAGCGGATTCAACTCAGGCGCTGATGATTACCTCACAAAACCATTTGATCTCGAGGAGCTCCAAGCGCGAGTGAAAGCGCTACTGAGGCGTAGTGATAGAGCGCCTATTGGAACATCGGGTAACCATCACGAAATCCTTAGTTATGGACCTCTGACCTTGGTGCCCGAGCGCTTTGAAGCGATCTGGTTCGATCATCCGGTACGACTCACCCACTTGGAATTCGAGCTTCTGCATTGTTTGCTCCAGCGCCACGGCCAAACGGTTGCTCCCTCTCTCATCCTCAAAGAAGTGTGGGGTTATGAACCAGACGACGACATTGAAACGATTCGCGTTCACGTTCGTCACCTACGTACGAAATTAGAACCAGATCCACGCAAACCCCGTTTCATCAAAACGGTTTATGGAGCCGGCTATTGCCTTGAGCTGCCCACTGGATCTCAACTCGATGGACTTCAGGATGTCCTCGCTCAAGCGCGCCAAGATCGAGAGCAAAAAACTGAGGCAGCGAATCGGGCTACGGCCTGATTAATAACGATCAAAGTTCCATCAAATCCAGAAATGTGACTTCCCAAGCCAATCTGGGCTGCACAAACGAAAGCAATTGAACGCGTAGCCTCTCGAGTTTTCGGAGAACTCGCTCACTTTGTTGCAGCCTCCAAAGGTGCTGCTGCAGCCAATTGATGAGCCACAGCTGTTGCTCACCATCGAGAGCCTCAGTGAGATCACGGGCGAGCGCAAGGGCTTCGATCGGTTGGGTTGGCAAGGAATGCAAACGTCCGATCAGTTCGGGTGAAACACGTAACCACTGCCTGACATGGCCCAATAGCGCACCTGGAGAACCCCCAGCCATTGCAACCAACTCAGGCTGCATGAGCCCTTGCCTGACAGCCTCTTGATCGACATCAGCGGGCAAACGTTGGAGAACGGACTGCATATCTTCAGCACTGAGCTGGATCAAGCGAATCAGCTGACAGCGCGAACGAATGGTGGAGAGCAGCCGTTCGGGAGCCGCTGAGAGCAGGATCAACACTCCATGGCCTGGTTCCTCAAGAGTTTTGAGCAAAGCATTGGCAGCGGCTTCCGCCATCGCTTCCGGCTCCTCAAGCACCACAAGGCCACGCGACGACTCCAGCGGTTGCCGTGACAAGAAACGGCTGATGTCTCGAATCTGATCCAACCTCACGAGGGGAGGGGTTCGCCGACTGACGCCCGCCTCCTCAGCTTCAGAGCGGGAGATCAAACGCCCCTGGTGGCTGTAGCTGGGTTCGACCCAGAGGAGATCAGGGTGGTTGCGTTCTGCCAAGCGCCGCCGCTGGCGTTGATTGCACTGGCCCTCACTGATCACGCCTTCGAGGAAGCGCAGAACAGCCAGGCGACGGCCAACACCTTCTGGGCCAGCGAAAACATAGGCAGGAGCGAGGCGCCCTTGCATCAGGGCTGCCTTTAAAAGGGTCACAGCCAGAGGCTGGCCCACCAGATCAGCAAACAGATCTTGCTCTTCGAGCAACACGTCGCTCATCGCTGCCAAGACGCCGCTCGGGTAAGCAACGCGGTTTGAATCGCCTCAGCAACCTCCAAAAGCGGACGGTCAGCCATAACCGACACCCAGCCATGCGCCTTAGCCAAGTTAGAAAAACCATTGGAAACACGCTCTAAGAAAGCAAAACCTTCCGCTTCGATGCGGTCTTCCTCGCGACTACCGCGTCGCTGAACACTCAATGCCAAAGGGATATCAAGCCAAACCGTCACATCGGGGCTGAGCCCTCTCGTGGCAATGCGCTCGAGATCAGTGATGAGCTCCCGATCGAGACCTCGTCCGTATCCCTGATAAGCCATCGTCGATCCCGTGAAGCGATCACTGAGCACCCAATCACCCCTCTCCAAGGCAGGCTGAATGACTCGGTCTACGTGTTGGGCACGATCCGCTGCATACATCAACAACTCTGCTGTTGGACCCGGGTCAGCATCTTGAGGGGGGTGGAGCAGAAGCTCACGCAGGCTTTTTCCCAAGGCCGTTCCTCCCGGTTCTCGAGTCACAATCAGCTGAGACCCCGCGGGCATCAGTCCGCTCGTCGGGAGCCAACTGGACAGCTGCTGAAGCTGGCTGGTTTTTCCACAACCATCAATGCCCTCCAGCACCAGCAGTCGTCCCTTGCTCCTGGCCATGGTTAACGAAGCCGCAAGCTGAGGGCATTCAGCACAACAGACACCGAGCTAAACGCCATAAGCAGTGCTGCCAGGGGAGGTGACAACAAAAGACCAAATCCGGGCAAAAGCACACCAGCCGCAATCGGCAAGGCAATGAGGTTGTAACCAAAAGCCCAAATCAAATTCTGACGAATCTTGGACATCGTTCGCCTGGCCAAGCAAAGCGCCTCAGGCACAGCCTCAAGCCGATCTCCGAGCAGCACCAGATCGGCCGTGTCCTGAGCGATCTGAGTTCCTGTGCCGACTGCAATGCCGAGGTCTGCTGCCGCCAAAGCGGGGGCATCGTTGATTCCGTCACCCACCATCGCTACAGAACCCTGCTCTCGCAAAAGCTCAAGGCGTTCAAGTTTTTGATGCGGCAACAGTTGCCATGCCAAATCGGCGTCGGCGAAACCAAGCTCACGCCCCACCCGTTCAACGGTCTGGCGACGATCGCCACTCAACATGGCAACCGACTGACCCTGGTCTCGTAAGCGCTGGATGGCGAGCGATGCATCCGGGCGAAGTCGATCGTCAACAGTCACGAGGCCAAGCGGAGTCTCAGCCAAAGCAACAGCCACTAACGACTGCCCACGCTGCACAACCGAATCAAGCGCTTGTTGCTGTTGCTCCGTCCAGAACACACCTTGATCACGCAGCCATTCCGGTGAGCCAACACGCACCAGGCCATCCACGCCTTGCAACCGACCTTCCATCCCTGCACCAGGAGTGGTGCGGCTGGATTCAACCCCTAAAAGAGGCAACTGAAGCCTTTGTGCCTCCTGCAGCAACGCATGGGCGAGTGGATGCCGGCTCGTCTGTTCAAGGCTTGCCGCCAGCTGAAGCGCTTGAGGGGGATCCTCGCTGGCCAACACCGAATCAACCAGGGGCCGCCCGAGCGTGAGCGTGCCTGTTTTATCGAACACCATGCGCTGGACAGAGGCTGCTAACTCGATCACATCTCCACCTCGAAACAACCAGCCCTGCTTCGCTGCCAAACCTGAGGACACGGTGATCACGGTGGGAGTGGCCAATCCCAAAGCACAAGGGCAAGCCACAACAAGCACCGCAATGGAGAGTTGGAGAGCGAGACC
This sequence comes from Synechococcus sp. MVIR-18-1, assembly GCF_014279835.1. NCBI lineage: Bacteria > Bacillati > Cyanobacteriota > Cyanophyceae > Synechococcales > Synechococcaceae > Synechococcus > Synechococcus sp. MVIR-18-1. The sequence continues at coordinate 2,172,007 of NZ_CP047942.1, forward strand.
AAGCGACGTCTCAGCTCCCGCACCAAGAGAGCCATGCAGACCATGCGCATGGCCGTGATCCATCAACGCGACAGGCACATCAAGGACATGAGGCCAAAGTCGACAACCGACCTGCCACCAAAACAGGAACGTGAGAATGGCAAAACTCACCACCGCATAACAAAACTGGCCTGCCACGCGATCGGCAAGACCCTGAATCGGTGCCTTCCTTGCTTGGGCCTGCTCCACCAAATCAATGATCCGAGCAAGAGCGGTTTCACGACCAATCCGCTGCACCTCAACGATCAAGGTGGCCTCAAGATTGAGGCTGCCTGAACTGAGCTCAGCGCCTGGAGAGGCATCCAAAGGCAAGGGTTCCCCAGTGAGGCTGGAAAGATCCACAGCCGAATGCCCTTCACGCACGATTCCGTCCACCGGGACGCGGTCGCCAGCCAGGAGCTGCACACACTCTCCTGGGCGCAGCGCCGAAACCGATACTTCACGGATCGTGCCATCGTCCATCAACAGTCGAGCACCATCTGGCTGGAGAGCCGCTAGGTCCTGCAGTGCTCGGCCCGTGCGACGGCGCGCCCGCTCTTCAAGAAAGCGTCCCAGCAACACAAAACCCAAGAGCATCACCGGCTCGTTAAAGAAGCAGGGCCAACCCACCTGAGGCCAAACCAAAGCGACCAAGCTGGCCAGGTAGGCACTTCCAACACCAAGGCTCACCAAGGTGTCCATCGTTGGCACCCCCATGCGAGCGGATCGCCAACCTGCGATCAGGATGGGTCGGCCCGGTCCCACCAAAGCAACAGTGGCCAAACCGGCATGAAAAGGAAGCGAACCAAGTGGTGGAACCTGGACAGTTCCGGCTTCAGCCAGGTGACCCACCACGGACAACACGAGCAGGACCAGCGCGACGATTAGCTGACGCCACTGCTGCCACCAACCCCAGCTGCGATCTGCCTCAACCGATGAACCAAATGCATCAGTCTCTCGAGGATGGGCACTAAAACCTCGCGCCGTTAAAGCCTCAACGACGCCAGCAAGATCAGCAACGGCATCTTCTTCAAAGCGAAGCCAAGCACTGCGAGTGACCAGATTCACGCTGGCTTCGCACACCCCGGGTTGATCCAGAAGCGTGCGCTCGACCGAACGCACGCAACCACCGCACTTCATGCCATCCACGTCTAAAAGCATCGTGGGGGACGACTTTGTGGCGTTAGCGGAATTTGTCACAACTGCAGAACGCATCAAGGAACGCTAGGCAGGGCTGCTGATTCCAGTCAGGATGGAGTCACACCTTTTTTGGCTTCCTGTGCCGCGCAGCAACCGAAACGACAATTTTATCGACAAAAGCTTCACGGTCATGGCCGATCTCATCGTGAAGCTACTGCCGATTAACGCCCGTGCCAAAGAAGCTTATGTGTATTACCGCGACGGGCTCTCAGCCCAGAACGACGGTGATTACGCGGAAGCCTTGGAAAACTACGAGGAAAGCCTGAAGCTGGAGGAGAACGCGATCGACAGGGGCGAAACCCTTAAAAACATTGCCATCATCTATATGAGCAATGGAGAAGAAGAGCGAGCGCTGGAGACCTACCAAAAGGCCTTGGAGGAGAACCCCAAGCAACCGTCATGCCTGAAAAACATGGGCCTGATTTATGAAAAACGCGGTCGCACGGCGGAAGAAGATGGTCGTCGTGATGATGCGGATGGCTGGTTTGACTTAGCAGCAGATGTTGGACCCAAGCCGTCAGGCTGAATCCAGGTGGCTATCTCGATATCGAAAACTGGCTGAAATCAACCGGCCGCAGCAACGTGGACGTGTATTTCTGACGGTCATGCTTGGTCATCGGAAGGGTTAACACCAAGGGCAAGGACCAGCGCTTCCGTGATCGAACCAGCTTCGTGCAGCTCCAAGTTCAAGCTGGCCTCCCCCTTTCCGAGTCCGCACCCTTTCGGAACCACCGCTCGTCTGAAGCCAAGACGGACCGCCTCTTGCAAGCGCAACTCCAACTGACCAACAGGCCTGAGCTGCCCACCAAGGCCAAGTTCACCTAGCAGGACGGTGCCTGCCGGCAAGATGAGATCGCGATAACTCGCAACTACAGCTGCAGCTACGCCCAAATCAGCCGCAGGCTCCTCCACATCGAGACCACCCGCTACAGCGAGGTAACAGTCGAAACGGGACAGCGGCAGGCCCATGTGCTTTTCCAGCACCGCCAAGATCTGATGCAAACGATTCACAGCAATCCCTGTGGCCGTCCTTCTGGGGCTCGCATAGCTCGTGGTACTGACCAAAGCCTGCAGATCCACAACAAGAGGCCTGGTGCCTTCACAGGCCACAATCGTGGCGACTCCGCTGGCCTCATCTCCACTCAGGAATAACTCGCTCGGGTTATTAACCTCAACAAGACCTTGGCCCTGCATTTCAAACACGCCAAGTTCATGGGTAGCGCCAAAACGATTTTTAACGGCACGCAGGAGTCGATGACTGGCAAAACGATCCCCCTCAAAGGTGAGCACGGCATCTACCAGATGTTCGAGAACCTTCGGTCCTGCCAACATCCCCTCTTTAGTGACGTGGCCGACAAGCAGCAAAGCCGTGTTCTGTCGCTTGGCTAATCGCTGCAGAGACGCGGCACATTCCCGCACTTGAGCCACTGATCCCGGAGCGCTCGACAGGTTGGCGTCATGCAACGCCTGAATGCTGTCGATGATCGCCACATCGGGCCGTAGAGCCTCGAGCTCTTCCAACACCAACTCCAGATCTGTTTCAGCAAGCAGTTGGAGCCCCTCGCTCTCTCCACCCAAACGCAACCAGCGCAACTTCACTTGCTGGGCTGATTCCTCAGCGCTGACATACAAAACGGACAGGCGGTTCGCCATGACTGATGCGCTTTGCAGAAGCAGCGTGCTTTTGCCGATCCCTGGGTCACCCCCAACGAGCACGAGCGAGCCGGGTACAACGCCACCGCCCAAGACTCGATCCAATTCTGGGTAACCGCTCTCAAGGCGTTGAATCGGCCGATCACCCAGATCGGCCATGGCGGTGGAACGTCGCGCCACTGGCGCTGCTGCTGACTCAGCAGGAGCGCGTCTGCGCCGGCCGTCGGGTTTCGGAGCGGTTTGTTCGACCAGAGAATTCCAGCTGCCGCAACTGCTGCAGCGACCAAAAAACTGCCGTGTCTGCGCACCACAGCTCTGGCAAACGAAGATTGAAACGGGTCGGGACACGTAGAACTATGAAGAAAGTTGGCTTTCGGTGAATGAACGGGGCCTCCGTCCATTTATCTGTAAGCAATACCAGTACGAAATAAGTTCGGATATGACGGCCACAGCCGCCAGCAAAGAAACCATTCTCGTTGTCGACGACGAGGCCAGTATTCGACGCATTCTGGAAACTCGTCTGTCGATGATTGGTTACAACGTAGTAACCGCCTGCGACGGCACTGAAGCTCTCGAAAGCTTTGAAAAGTGCAATCCAGATCTGGTGGTCTTGGACGTGATGATGCCAAAGCTTGACGGCTACGGCGTCTGCCAAGAGTTGCGCAAGGAGTCGGATGTTCCGATCGTGATGCTCACCGCCTTGGGTGACGTCGCAGACAGAATTACTGGCCTTGAACTCGGTGCTGACGACTATGTCGTCAAACCGTTTAGTCCCAAAGAACTTGAAGCAAGAATCCGCTGCGTTCTTCGCCGAATTGAGAAAGAACAAGTCGCTGGCATCCCCAACTCTGGGGTGATTCAAGTGGCAGATCTACGCATCGACACCAATAAGCGTCAGGTGTTCCGGGCGGATGAACGGATTCGCCTCACCGGAATGGAGTTCAGCCTCCTTGAATTGCTCGTGGGTCGCTCCGGTGAGCCATTCAGCCGCGGAGAGATCTTGAAGGATGTGTGGGGATATACACCTGAACGTCACGTGGACACCAGGGTCGTGGATGTTCATATCTCACGGCTTCGCTCCAAACTCGAAGACGATCCGGCCAATCCCGAGCTAATCCTGACGGCTCGGGGAACCGGTTACTTGTTCCAGCGCATCATCGATTCCGTTGCACCCGAAGGATCCTGAATTCAGCCCGGCCGACGAAGCCCGGAGCAAAGCACGCCGATCCAAGGCGGTGAGAAGACTTGTGATTTGGTATCGGCGCAATAGCGCCGTGACCAGTCTCGTCGACACCGCTACCACCTCTGCCAACGCTGCAGGGAACGTGGCTGAATCGGTCGGATCGATGGCAGGAAGCGTCGTCACCAACGCGGGGAGCATGGCTGGACAGATGCTCCAACCGGTGATGGACCCTCTGCGCCGCCTGCAAACCACAGAGACCGGTGATGACAGACTGATCAATGACAGTGATCGCCTTTGGGTCGCGGTGGATGGGATGGGTGGAGACCATTCCCCTGGGCAGATTCTGGAGGGCTCTCTTCAAGCCATCGATCGGCTTCCTTTGCGGATTCGCTTTGTGGGCGAAACCAACCGGATCATGGAGGCGGCTGAGACCTATGGACTCACAGAACCGCTCAACAACGCGATCAATGCCGGGCACCTGGAGCTGATCCCCAGCGGACCTTCAGTGGAGATGCACGAGGAAGCCACTGTTGTGCGCCGGAAGCGTGATGCCAGCGTCAATGTGGCCATGGATTTAGTGAAACGCGGAGACGCCTTAGCGATTTACTCCGCGGGAAATTCTGGTGCTGTGATGGCTTCGGCCATCTTTCGCCTCGGTCGCCTAGCCGGGATCGATCGACCCGCCATTGGAGCCCTGTTCCCCACCAAGGACCCCGGCCAGCCAGTCCTGGTGCTGGATGTGGGAGCAAATATGGATTGCAAGCCTACCTACATGCATCAATTTGCTTTGCTCGGCAACATTTATTGCCGCGACGTCCTCCAAGTCGATCGCCCTCGCGTTGGCTTACTCAACATTGGCGAAGAGGAATGCAAGGGCAATGAACTAGCTCTACGCACCCACGAATTACTCCGGGAGGAAACCCGTCTTCATTTCGCAGGAAATTGCGAAGGAAGAGATGTTCTATCCGGTGAATTTGATGTGGTGGTTTGCGATGGCTTTACGGGCAATGTGCTGCTGAAATTCCTTGAATCCGTCGGCAGTGTTCTGCTCGGCGTGCTCAGGGCTGAATTACCCAGGGGACGCCGCGGCAAAGTTGGTTCAGCCTTCCTACGCAGCAATCTCAAACGCATCAAAAAACGACTCGACCATGCTGAACATGGCGGAGCTCTTCTCCTTGGGGTGAATGGGATTTGCGTTATTGGTCATGGAAGCAGCAAAGCCCTATCCGTGGTGAGCGCTCTGCGCTTAGCTCACTCCGCTGCAAGTCATGGCGTGATGGACGATCTCGCCGAACTCAGCAAGCCAGCACCTGTCAAAAGCTGAAGCACCTTGTCTGGACTGTGATTGACTGACGCCACTCAAAGCACTTCCACTTTGGCTGGTTCTCCCCCACCCTTCCGTGGCATGGCTCTGGTCGCAAGTGGCAGCGCCCAGGCGAACCAAACCATCAGCAATGCTGCCCTAAGCGAGCGGGTGCAGACCAGTGACGAATGGATTCGCACCCGCACCGGAATCCAGTCTCGGCGCGTCAGCACCCCGGACGAATCTCTGAACGATCTCGCTGTTCGTGCTGGGCAACAGGCTCTAGCGATGGCCCAGTGGGAGCCAGACAGCCTGGACCTGGTGTTACTTGCCACCTCCACCCCTGACGACCTGTTTGGATCTGCACCAAGGGTTCAGGCCGGATTGAAAGCGCGCAATGCCGTTGCCTTTGACCTCACAGCGGCCTGCAGCGGCTTTCTTTTCGCACTCGTGACAGCCGCCCAGTACCTACGCACAGGCGCCATGCAGCGGGTGCTGGTAATCGGCGCCGACCAGTTGAGCCGCTTTGTCGACTGGGACGACAGGAGCACCTGTGTGCTCTTCGGTGATGGTGCTGGAGCCGTTGCCCTCGAAGCCACCTCTACAGAGGCCGACGGATTACTGGGTTTCCGGTTGCGCAGCGACGGCAGCCGCGGCCATTCCCTGACCTTGCCGCAGATCCCCACCAGTCTTCCCTTGGTCAACACCACTCGCCATCAATGCGGTGGCTACCTGCCGATTCAGATGAATGGACAAGAGGTCTACAAATTTGCCGTGCGCGAAGTGCCAGCCATCCTCAAAGAGCTACTAGAGCAAACAGAAACAACCCCGGACCAACTGGACTGGCTTCTGCTTCATCAAGCCAACCAGCGCATTTTGGATGCCGTGGCGGATCGCTTTTCCATCCCGCACTCCAAAGTCTTAAGCAACTTGGCGAACTACGGCAACACCTCGGCCTCCACGATCCCGCTCATGCTTGACGAAGCCGTGCGCGACGGCCGCGTGGCCCCTGGTCACCTTTTAGCGAGTAGTGGCTTTGGAGCTGGCCTCAGCTGGGGAGCCGCATTGTTGCGTTGGCAAGGTCCCGCCTAGGCTCCCAGCCATCTCTACCTGCCAACGATGACGATTGCCTGGGTGTTCCCCGGACAGGGGTCTCAGAAGTCGGGCATGGCTGCGCCCGTGCTGACCCTTCCCGGAGCGGAAGAACGATTTGCACTTGCTTCCCGACTGCTTGGCAGAGATTTACTGGCGATCTGCCAAGGGGAGGCCGATGCGCAAGCCGATCCCGCTGATCTCAACGACACCCGCAACACCCAGCCAGCACTCTTCGTCGTTGAAAGCCTGATTGTGGATGAACTGCGCAGGCAGGAGCGCGAGCCAGCGTTTGTCGCTGGCCACAGCCTCGGAGAACTTGTGGCGCTGTACGCCGCCGGTGTCTTTGATGTGTCCACAGGCCTTGCCTTGATGCAGCGGCGCTCCGAGCTCATGGCAGCCGCTGGAGGAGGGGCGATGACGGCCGTCATCGGTTTTGACCGCGATCAGCTTGAAAGCCTTGTCAACAAAACAGATGGCGTGGTGATCGCCAATGACAACAGCGCTGCGCAGGTCGTGATCTCAGGGAACCCTGAAGCTGTGAAAAGCGTGAGTGAGCAACTCACCTGCAAGCGCGCAATTCCCCTCGCCGTCTCCGGAGCTTTCCACTCTCCCTTGATGGCAGAAGCGGCTGCGGCCTTCAAGGTCCACCTGGAAGGCCTGGCTTTCGAAGATGCTCGCTTCCCTGTGCTGAGCAACACCGATCCAACCCCCTGCAGCGACGCCTCTCAATTGAAGCAACGCTTGTCTCAGCAGATGACCACGGGCGTTCGCTGGAGAGAAACCATGGAGACGCTGACATCAGCGGGGGTCGACACTTTGATCGAAGTGGGGCCTGGAAATGTGCTCAGTGGCCTAGCCAAAAGGGGCATGACGGGTGTCACAACCGTCCAGCTTTCAAGCTCTGCTGATTTAGGTCGCTAAGAAGCCATGCCCCCTCTTGTGCCAAGCCCGAGCGACGGCTCTGCTGTTGTGACGTCCGTCACGCCAAAACCGAGCCTGATGTACCAGCTCGTGAGCTACTTGCTTGTGTTTCCTGTCTTTCGAGGTCTCTTAAGAGGGCACACCAGTGGCAACGCCTTGGTGCCGCTTCAAGGCCCCTTGGTTGTAGTCGCAAATCACGGATCCCATCTCGACCCACCATTCCTTGGCCACGCACTGGGCCGTCCTGTTGCGTTCATGGCCAAAGCCGAACTGTTCCGAATTCCAATCTTGGGGAGCATTATCCGCGCCTGCGGCGCTTACCCGGTGAAACGGGGAGCAAGTGATCGAGAAGCGATCCGTACAGCAACGGCTCGACTTGATGAGGGCTGGGCGATCGGTGTCTTTCTTGATGGCACGCGCCAATCGGACGGCCGCGTCAATCAACCAAGACCAGGTGCAGCCTTGCTTGCTGCGCGCAGTGGAGCGCCCCTTCTCCCTGTGGCAATCATCAACAGCCATCGAGTCCTCGGCACAGGGAGGGGCTGGCCAAGGCTTCTTCCCGTTGCCCTTCGCATCGGAGAGCCAATCCCTGCGCCAACCGGTCGGAAAAAGCCTGAGCTAGAGGCCACCACCCGTGAGCTTCAGCGGCGAATTAATGCCTTAATCGATCAAGGCGTGGGAAATCCCTGAGGCCAATTCCGAAGAGCCCAAGGCTTGAGATCTCGACCTGTGATGACCCAGGTCAGCGCTCTGATCCCATCACCCAAGCGCTTGCCTAACGTCTCCTTCCGGCAGGAAGGTTGACAAGCAACGGGCACCCCAGTGAGACGAATTCCTCGGCTTCCCGCCACCAGCCGTCCCACGGTCATGGCACGGGGCAAATGATCTTCGCTCGTCACCAGATAGACGTGCCTCACACCATCGCGTTTCAAGTCATCCACCAAAGATGTGAAATTCGTGAAGGTGTCTTTGGCTCTGTAATCGAGCACAACCCGGCTTTGGTCCATCCCCGCATCCCGTAAAAGCCATTGCGCATACTCCGGATTACTGCCGCCACTTACCACCAAAGGAAGCTCCAACTGCTGCGCCAAGCGCAGTCCTACCCGTTCGCGATCGAGATCTCCACCCAGTACGAGGATGCGTTGCGGAGGCTCAACCGTTGAGATGGCCTCACGGAATGGCTTTAAAGGGCCCGCAGTGCTGGCCCACACCAGAGCAGCAAGGACGACTAGCGAGGAGCGCCAACCTGGGGCCATTAGACGGGTCCCACAGGCGATGTGGGGTAGATGGGCAGAACAGGCTCCCATGGGCCAGGAGTGTCCTCCAGATCCCATTGGCAACAAAGCTCAAGCAGATGCTGCACATCCGACGCAACATCAAGCTCCATGGTCAACGCAGGAGATGGGTCCTCGTCCTCTCTGAGTAGACGCGGACGTTCCAGCTCCTCCACAGGATCTGAATTTGAACGCAGGCGGTAGCGCCCAGCTACGCGACCCCGACGGGGAAGGGTCTGCACAATCGAGAACGGCTCCAATGCCTGACTAGCCGGCAAGGCCACGGATAAGCGTGCGGCCATCAAAGCGAAACTGCTCTCACCATGGAGAGGGCACCCCAACTGCTGGGCCAGAGTGCGTGCCATCACCACGGTCAAGCGAGTCCCCGTGAACCCTCCCGGACCTGTACTCACTGCCAAACGGCCAATCGAAGCCCATTCCGCGCGAGGGAGCACTTCCTCGACAGCAGAAATCAAACCATTCGTGAGCTGACGTCCCATCGGGCGAGACAGGATGCGAGTTCCCCCAGCGGGGGCTTCAGCGTCGCAAACGGCAAGGCCAAGGGTTTCACTCGAGCTATGCATAGCCAGCAGCCAACGACTCATCGAGGCAACTCCTGCTCAGGACGCAATCGCTGCCATCGTCCGTCATCAGCCTCAAAGCTGGCGCAAGCTCGCACATCCCATTCCACGCCAACGCCACCCCCGCTGAGGTCATGAAGACTGATATGAATGCGTGGATCTTGGGGACTCACGTCAGGGTTGTTAGTGAGGTGAGCCACACCATGCTGACGTTCCACCGCGTGATAGGCCTGACAACGATCCACCCAGCGGCAATTCACGCAGATGCACATGCACCCCACCTCTGTAGAGGACTCCATCTTGGAGGGGGAGGGCGGCCACATGGCGCGTCAACTTATGACACGGCTGCAGCCGGAACGCTGGCCGATCCCACTCGACCGCCTACCCGCAGGGACGGTGCTGGTAGGCGGAGCCGTCCGTGACGGATTGCTGAACCGTTTGCCAGACCATCCAGATCTGGACATGGTGGTTCCAGCGGATGCGCTGGAACAGGTCCGCAAACTGTCTCGAGAGTTCGGTGGCGCCTGCGTGGTGCTCGATCGTGAAAGAGATATGGCCCGCCTGGTGCTGGGGAGCTGGACCATCGATCTTGCAAGACAAGACGGTGATGACCTCACCGCTGATCTCTTGCGACGTGATTATCGAATCAACGCGATTGCTCTCACCCTCACTCCTGACCCAAAGCTCTTGGATCCCAGCGGCGGTCTTGCTGATCTACGCGCTCGACGCATCACTGCTGTCAACGAACAGAACCTGCTGAATGATCCCCTCCGGCTGTTGAGAGCCCTAAGACTGGCTGCCGAGCTCTCGATGACGATTGACGAGACCACTCTTGAGATGATTGCCCGCCATCGCCACCTCTTACCCAAAGTGGCACCAGAGCGCATTCAGGCTGAAGTTCTGAAGCTGGTTCAAGCCAACAGCGCCGATCAGGCGATCCATTTGCTGCACTCGTTGCAATTGATCGCGCCATGGTGCTCCGATCAACCGCAAAGAACGTTCAACGCAGACGCATTGACAAAACAAGAACAACAACTCGCCTTGCCACTCGCACGCTTAACGCAGTTGCTCAGCGATCAAGGCGTGAACGAATTGCGGTTCAGCCGGAAGCAAATCCAACGCAGTAAGCGACTGCGGAGGTGGTGGATGCGAGATCAACAGCAAGGCGCCGACACTCTGAATGAGAGGGAGCGATTAATCCTGCATCAAGAGCTTGAAGAAGATCTTCCTGCGTTCACACTGGCTTGGCCCATGGAGCAACAAAGGGAATGGCTGAGTCGGTGGCGTGATCAGGAAGACAAACTATTTCATCCCAGTGCACCACTCAATGGTCGAACATTGCAGACGAAGCTTGGCTTGCCTCCAGGGCCCCGATTAGGGGAACTCATTGATCATCTTTGCCTGGAACAAGCCTTTGGTCGAATTCGCAGCCAAGACGACGCCATTCAGTGCGCGCGCGCCTGGATTCACAAGCCGCTGTGATTAACTGACTTGCCTTAACGACAGCGATCGGCCTGATAGGCAGTTTTCTTCTCTCTCTCCCCCCCGTCTCATGAGCGTGCGTCTTTACATCGGCAACTTGCCGCAAACCTTTGAAGCGAAAGAGTTGGAAACCCAACTCACCAGCGTGGGAGAGGGAATCCGCTTCAAGACCGTTCTCGATCGAGAAACGGGCGCATGCCGCGGCTTTGGTTTCGCCAATGTCGACGATGAAAAAGTTGCTGATGCTTTGATCGAGCAATTCAACGGCAAGGACTTCAATGGCAACACCCTGCGCGTAGAACGCTCTGAACGACGCGAGAGCAACGCAGGTGGCGCAGGTGGTCGCCGTGGTGGCCCCGGCGGCCCTGGCAACGCCCCAGGCTCAGCACGCAAGGCCGTGAACAAAGTGGTTCACAGCGACGCCAAAGCCGAATCAGCCCCAGACCCACGCTGGGCCGGAGAATTATCCAAACTTAAGGATTTACTCGCGGATCAGAAAACAACAGTCTGATTTTCTTGAGCTTTGTGATCACTTAGCGGGACTGAGCGATCACAAAGCATCTCGGAAGTTCGAGGGCTTTACCTAATTTACCCACAAAAGCACGTTGATTAAAGACGTCATAGTTATTGCGTTCTATTGCGTCCAGGATTCCTCTATAAAGTCGAAGAGAAGTCCAAACAGGCCAGCGCGCATCGGCAGACAACCAACGCACTCCAGCTTCTGAGCGGACAAACCATTCCCTGGCACGGGACAGTTGAAACGTCATCAGCTCAATCCAGGCCTCGTTGATCCTTCCAGCCAAGAGATCATCTTCACTCACTCCAAAGTGGCGCAGATCTTCTTGGGGAAGATAGATTCGCCCGCGCGAACGATCTTCTCCTACGTCGCGGAGAATATTGGTGAGTTGATTCGCAATCCCCAAAGCAACGGCTGCATCGGAGGGGTCAGGGCATTCACTCCATGGAGCAGATGTATACGCCTCGTCGACTCCCATGACCCCCTGGGTCATCAAGCCAACTGTTCCAGCCACGCGGTAGCAGTAAAGCTTTAAATCTTCAAAAGTGGGATAGCGAGTCCAAGATAAATCCATCCGCTGTCCTTCGATCATGTCGAGGTAAGGCTGAATATCCTGCGGAAACTTTTGCAAGGTGTCGAGCATCACCGCATCTAGATCATCTACGACATGGCCGTTAAAAAGTGCTCTGGTTTTTTCTTCCCAACGATTGAGTCGCTCGGCAAGCTCATCAACAGAATGTGATTGAGCCTCCTCGCTATCCATAAGCTCGTCGGTTCGTCGACACCAGACGTAAATGGCCCAAATCGCACGTCTCTTCTCAAGCGGCAGCAACAAAGTGCCCAAATAAAATGTCTTTGCCCACTCGGCCGTCTCAGAGCGACAGGCCTCGAAGGCAGCATCGAGATCCGAAGCTGCGAGAGTCATGACTCAGGCCGAGACCGGCTCACTAACAGATGATGATGACAGTTGGTCATGCTTGCGGTCCACAGCCTCAGCACATAGTTTGCCGCTTAACACAGCCCCCTCCATGGAAGCCAAGTAACGCTGCATCGTATAATCTCCGGCCAAGAAAAAGTTTTTAATTGGGGTTGTTTGATCAGGCCGCAGCTGCTGACAACCAGGCGTCGTTTTGTACACCGATAAAGGAGTTTTTACAACTTTAGACTTACGGAGTTTGGCAGGGTTATCAGTCCCAAAATGCATCGGGAATAACTTCTGGAGCTCTCCCATAGTGGCTTCAATGATGTCTTCATCACTACGACCAATCCAATCCTTCGCAGGAGCGAAGACAAGCTCAAGCATTGATCGATCAGGATCTTCGTACTCCTTACAAGCGATGCTCATATCGGCATAAACACTGAGCAGGGGCGAACGACTGAACAGCAAATGATCAATATCAGTGAGCTTGCGGTCAAACCAGAGATGAATATTGATCACCGGCACGCCGCGGAGACCATCCAATTTGCGGAATACATCCATTTGCTGCCATGGCTCTGGGATCAACAGCTTGAAGGGATCCACAGGAAGGGCACTGACGTAAGCATCTGCAACGAGATCAAAACTTTCCTTTCCTTTCACTCCTCCAATATGGAAAGCAGCAACGCTTCCATCAGGGTTGAGCTTGATCTCTCTCAAGGGACTATCCAGGTGCACTTCACCACCGAGCGATTGAACATGCTCGACGATCGGATCGCATAAACGCTCTGGGGGGGCTCCATCTAGGAATGCCATCCGAGAGCCATTCTTTTCCTGCAAAAACCGATTCAAAGCAGTGAGCAGCACGGTTGATGATATTTCATCAGGGTCAATAAAGTTCAAAGCCTTGCTCATGGCAATAAAGACTTCGTCATTCACGCGTTCTGGAATGTTGTGCAGCTTGAGCCACTCGGTCCAAGAATATTTATCGCACTCCTCCACATAACCCTGCCCTCTGAGCATCGCTGGCACCAAGCCAAGGCCAAAGCTGATCTTTTCAGGCCAAGACAACATGTCGTTATTGCCGAGAATTGCCGCGACACCATTAATAGGAGCCGGCAAGTCTGGGAAATCAAAGCGGCTGTAAGTACCAGGCTCCTCTGGCTGATTGAAGATCATCGAATGGCTCTTCCATTGGAGCCTGTCTTCAATATTTAGCTCTTTGAACAACTGCAGCATGTTCGGGTAAGCACCGAAAAAAATATGCAATCCCGTTTCGTACCAATCGCCGTCTTCATCTTTCCAAGCCGCAACTTTGCCGCCAAGAACGTCCCTGGCTTCCATGAGGATGGGGGTATGACCCGCGTCCGCCAGATATTTCGCACAGGAGAGACCAGCCAGACCTGCTCCTGCAATGGCGATACGCATGCTTCAAACCAGAATTTGAAGACAACCTTAAAAGGATCACGACCCCGTTCGCTTCCTAAAGTCGTCACCAACCGCAAGCGCGGTGTCCTTACGCAATACAAGCCCCCATGGCCGACACCCTGCTGAAGAGCACCACTCGCCACGTGCGCCTGTTCACAGCTCGCGTGAATGACGGGCGGCTCATACCAGACCCCAATCAGCTCACTCTCGACCTGGATCCAGACAATGAATTCCTATGGAACGACAGCTGCGTTCAAACCGTTCAACAACGCTTCCGTGAGCTAGTTGACGCCCATGCCGGCCAGCCTCTGAACGATTACAACCTCCGACGGATCGGCTCTGAATTAGAAGGAACGATTCGCCAGCTCCTTCAGGCAGGCCAGCTGAGCTACAACCCTGATTGCCGGGTTCTGAATTACTCCATGGGCCTGCCCCGCACACCTGAACTGCTGTGAGCCGCTCCCCCTACGACCGTCCACGGGGCGGAAATCCACGTCGGCCTGATGAGCGAAGAGGAGCTCGGTACAGCCCCCCTCCACAGGGCAACAACGATGGTGGCGATGGAGGAGGTCGTTTCAACACCACCAGGATTGCTGTGCTCGCCGGAGTTTTGGTGGTGGGGATCGGCATTGGCAGTGCCGTCACGAGCACCACAGGGGGCGATCAAGGCAACATCGCCAGCAGCCAACAGTTGGATATGGCGGTGCCTGATCCGGAGTTTTGCAGGCAGTGGGGAGCGAGTGCTTTTGTGATGGACATAGAGATGTACACCACACTCAACCCATCCAGCAGCTTTGTCACACAGCCCACCCTCCAGCCTGGCTGCGTGATTCGCCGAGAAAACTGGTCTGTTTTACGCAAAGAAGGTGCCGTCACCGCTGCTCAGGAAAGGCAGTGCAAACAGAGAATGAACACCTTCGCTTACATCGGATCCGTGAGGGACAAACCCGTCGTTCGCTGTGTTTATCAAACCGATATCACACAAAACAAATTTCTGACCAAAGGGATCGCCGACGACACCGTTGGAATCACGCCGGAAGCTGATCAGTTTTAGGGAGAGTCGAGCTCTGCGACCAAGGGCTCTGTCCCTATGGCCGCAGTCCTTGGCTGACGCAAAGGACTATCGGCGCTGGCAAACACCGGCAAAACGTCGCAGCGAAATGCTTCTGCAGCCCGAGAGCAGTAGCGAGCGGGATGGGTAATCAGCCTTAATTGGCGCCGCACCTGCAAGCCCACCACTGATGGCTTGTGCAAACTGCCTGCTGTGAGCTCCCGCTCAATCGAAACCACAGGAAGGAAAGCAGCTCCCAAACCCGATTGCACAGCATTTTTGATGGCCTCAAGGGAATTGAGCTCCATCTCAATCCTCAACCTCTGCACATCCAAACCAGAACGAGACAGGAGCTGGTCCACCATTTTCCGAGTGGTGGACTGAGCATCTAAACAAACAAAACCCAATCGATACAGATCTTCCTTGCTGAGTTCTGGCAAGCGAGCCAGGGGATGTTTCACAGGAAGCACAAGTGCCAATTCATCACTTGCGTAAGGAACCACCTGAAGCAACTCATTCAACTCAGCAGGTAATTCACCGCCGATGATCGCTAAATCGATCTGACCATTCGCCACGCTCCAGCCCGTTCGTCTCGTGCTGTGAACATGCAGCTGCACTGCCACATCCGGAAATTTTTGCCGAAACAGACCAATCATTCGGGGCATTAAATAGGTCCCCGTGGTTTGGCTTGCACCCACCACGAGAGATCCGCCCTTCAAGTTATGCAAGTCATCCAAAGCACGACATGCCTCATGGCATTGACTCAGAATTCGGTCGCAGTAACTCAGAAGCAAGTGACCGGCTTCTGTGAGCTGAGCCTTGCGACCGCCTCGATCAAACAAGGACACCTCAAGTTGCTTCTCCAGGTTCTGGATCTGCAAACTGACCGCTGGCTGCGTGACGTAAAGACTATCGGCAGCTTTTTTAAAGCTGCCTTCGCTCACGATGGCGCGAAGGATGCGCAGCTGATCCAGTGTGAAAGGCAGATCGGCCATAAGCGACAGCCGACCCGGCAGGGATAGCTCCAAAACTTTAGAGGGGAGGAACCCACCGCCCTTCAGAATCACCCTTCATGCAGCAACTCTTTGGATGAGCTCCTAAGCGGCGGAATGCATCAGTCCAGCTTGGTGATGCTGTTGCTGCTCTTGGTTTTCGCTGTCATTCACAGCGGTGGGGCTGCCCTTCGCACTCGCGCTGAAGCCAAAATCGGGGCCAGAGCCTGGCGCGTATTGTTCGCCGCCTTGAGCATTCCCTCAGCGATTGTCGTGATCGGCTATTTCCTTGCCCATCGGTATGACGGCATCAGGCTCTGGAATCTTCAAGGTGTACCTGGCTTGGTACCAGTGATCTGGGTGCTAACGGCCATCAGTTTTCTGTTCCTGTATCCAGCCACTTACAACCTGCTTGAGATTCCCGCTGTCCTGAAGCCGCAAGTGCGTCTCTATGCCACCGGGATCATCCGGATTAGCCGACACCCTCAGGCCGTTGGTCAGGTTCTCTGGTGCTTTAGCCATGCCCTTTGGATCGGAAGCAGCTTCATGGTCGTGACCTGCATCGGCCTGATCGGACATCACCTTTTTTCGGTGTGGCATGGAGACCGACGCCTACAGGCTCGATTTGGTGATGACTTCTTAAAGCTGAAACAAAGCACCTCTGTGCTGCCTTTTGCAGCTGTTTTAGATGGACGCCAGACCCTGGTTTGGAGTGAGTTTCTGCGGCCTGCACAACTCGGCATCGCGATCGCCGTGGGAGTTTTTTGGTGGGCTCATCGCTTTATCTCCTTAGGAAGCATCGCGTTCCTTCACTCACGACTTGAAGGGCTTTTGAGCTGAGCTGCCTACACTCAAAACACTCTGCTTCACTCGGATGCCTTCGGCTGCCGATTTTGCCTGGCTGATCCCAGTGCTCCCTCTCGTTGGGGCATTGATCACAGGGCTTGGTCTGATTAGCTTCAATCGCACCATCAACCGGCTTAAAAAACCCGTTGCCTTGCTGCTGATCAGCTGCATTGGAGCTGCAGCGGTCATTAGCTATGCCGTTCTGTTCGAGCAGTTGGGTGGAGCACCCCCCGCAGAGCATCTGTTCATTTGGGCGAGTGCTGGAGACTTCAGCCTTCCGATGGGGTACGTCGTCGACCCTCTTGCAGCTGTGATGCTCGCCTTGGTGACAACGGTGGCGCTGCTGGTGATGATTTATTCCCACGGCTACATGGCCCACGACAAGGGCTATGTGCGCTTCTTCACCTATCTAGCCATCTTCAGCAGCTCCATGTTGGGGCTCGTGGTGAGCCCCAATCTTCTGGAGATCTATGTGTTCTGGGAGCTGGTGGGGATGGCGTCCTACCTCCTGGTTGGCTTCTGGTACGACCGCGAAGGCGCCGCTCATGCAGCCCAGAAAGCGTTTGTCGTGAATCGCGTTGGCGATTTCGGACTTCTGCTCGGCATTCTTGGGCTCTATTGGGCCACCGGAAGCTTTGGATTCCAAGGCATTGCCGATGGATTATCAGCAGCGGTCAGCAGTGGAGTGGTGCCTGGATGGGCAGCGCTCGCTCTCTGCCTGTTCGTGTTTATGGGGCCAATGGCCAAGTCGGCCCAATTTCCTCTCCATGTTTGGCTGCCTGATGCCATGGAAGGTCCTACACCGATCTCTGCTTTGATCCACGCGGCCACCATGGTCGCTGCAGGCGTTTTCCTTGTTGCCAGGCTGGAACCTCTGTATAGCCAGTTCCCGGCTGTGGGCACGTTCATCGCCGTGATTGGAACGATCACTTGCTTCTTAGGCGCCTCCATTGCTCTGACCCAGATGGATCTCAAAAAGGGGCTTGCTTACAGCACTGTGTCGCAGTTGGGATACATGATGCTGGCCATGGGTTGCGGCGCTCCCGTTGCTGGCATGTTCCACCTGGTGACCCATGCCTTTTTCAAAGCGATGTTGTTCCTTGGCTCTGGATCTGTGATCCACGCCATGGAGGATGTGGTGGGTCACGAACCTGTCCTCGCCCAAGACATGCGACTGATGGGCGGACTTCGCAAAAAGATGCCGATTACGGCCATCACCTTCTTAATCGGTTGTGTTGCCATTAGTGGCATCCCACCCCTAGCTGGCTTCTGGAGCAAGGACGAGATCCTTGGCCAAGCCTTCAACAGTTTCCCGTTGCTCTGGGCAGTTGGCTTTGCCACTGCGGGCATGACCGCCTTTTATATGTTCCGCCTCTACTTCCTCACCTTTGAAGGTGAGTTCCGAGGCAATGATTCAGCTCTGCAACAAGAACTCATGGCTGCCTCCGGCAAGAACGTCGAAGAGGGTCATGATCACCATGCCGCCGGAAGTGTCCATGAGTCGCCGTGGTCGATGACCCTTCCGCTCGCTGTTCTCGCGGTTCCCTCAGCCCTGATCGGCTTGCTTGGAACACCCTGGAACAGTCGCTTTGCTGGGCTGCTGAATCCCGAAGAGGCAGCGGAAATGGCCGAACATTTCAGCTGGGGAGAATTCCTTCCGCTCGCAGGCGCCTCCGTCGCCATTTCAGTCACCGGCCTAACAGTGGCCGTCCTCGCCTATGCACTGCGCCGCATCGACCTTGGCGAACTGGTTGCCGCTCGCTTCCCAACCATCAACGCCTTCTTGGCAAACAAGTGGTACCTAGATGCCATTAACGAGAAATTGTTCGTTCGCAGCAGCCGCAAGTTGGCCCGTGAAGTCCTGGAAGTGGATGCAAAGGTTGTGGACGGGGTGGTGAATCTCACCGGTCTGCTCACCCTTGGTAGTGGCGAAGGTCTCAAATACTTCGAGACCGGCAGAGCCCAGTTCTATGCCCTCATTGTGTTTGGTGGAGTGATTGCCTTAGTGGTCCTCTTCGGGGCCCTGGGCTGAGCGATCTTCGAATTCCGAGCCTTCAGGGGTGAGGGTTATGTGTGTCAACGCCTATCGAGTGGATGCGCGTTCGCCCAAGATTTCTACACTCCGAGCAGTGGTGAAAGACCTGTCCCGTGCTCGAGTTTGCCGTTAGTGCACCGTTTGATCCGGCATTCGACATCTCAAGCGGTATCGTTCCGGCCACGTTCCCCTGGTTGAGCCTTTCGATCCTGTTCCCCATCGTTGGGGCCTTCATCGTTCCATTCGTGCCAGACGAGGGTGATGGCAAACAAGTGCGCTGGTTTGCGCTCGGTATTGCCCTCACCACCTTCCTCATCACTGCTGCGGCCTATCTCACGGGATATGACCCCAGTTACAGCGGACTCCAACTGTCGGAACGGGTGAGCTGGCTGCCCAATCTTGGGCTCACATGGGCTGTCGGGGCTGATGGCCTCTCGATGCCGCTGATCCTGCTCACAAGCTTCATCACAGCCTTGGCGGTTCTGGCCGCCTGGCCTGTGACCTTTAAACCCAAGCTGTTCTTCTTCTTGATCCTGGCGATGGATGGCGGCCAAATTGCCGTCTTCGCTGTCCAAGACATGCTGCTTTTCTTCCTCGCCTGGGAACTAGAGCTGCTTCCGGTTTATCTCTTATTGGCCATCTGGGGCGGAAAGAAACGTCAATACGCGGCTACAAAGTTCATTCTCTACACAGCTGGCAGCTCACTGTTCATCCTCTTGGCGGCCCTGGCCATGGGCTTTTTTGGCGGTGGAGTGCCCAATTTTGAATACAGCGTTTTAGCCCAAAAGGGATTCAGCACTGGATTTGAGCTGCTCTGTTACGCGGGGTTGTTGATTGCATTCGGGGTGAAATTACCGATTGTTCCCCTCCACACCTGGCTTCCTGATGCCCATGGGGAGGCCACCGCACCAGTACACATGTTGCTGGCAGGCATTTTGCTCAAAATGGGTGGCTATGCATTGATGCGCTTTAACGCCGAAATCCTGCCCGGAGCACATGCCCAATTCGCACCCCTTCTGGTGGTGCTGGGAGTCGTAAACATCATTTACGCAGCGCTCACATCCTTCGCGCAACGCAACCTCAAACGCAAGATCGCTTATAGCTCCATCAGCCATATGGGCTTCGTGCTGATTGGCATTGGCAGCTTCAGCGAGTTAGGGACGAGTGGCGCCATGCTTCAGATGATCAGTCATGGACTGATCGGAGCCAGTCTGTTCTTTCTTGTGGGTGCCACCTACGACCGTACCCACACCCTCCAGCTGGATGAAATGGGTGGCATTGGCCAAAAAATGCGCATCATGTTTGCCCTCTGGACTGTTTGCTGCCTCGCCTCCCTCGCCCTGCCTGGCATGAGCGGATTCGTCAGCGAGCTGATGGTGTTCACAGGCTTTGCCACCGATGAGGCTTACACCCTCAGCTTCCGCATCGTGATTGATGGGTTAGCTGCCATCGGGGTGATCCTGACTCCGATCTACCTGCTGTCGATGTTGAGAGAGATCTTTTTCGGGAAAGAAAACAGTGAACTGGTGTCTCACTCCAATCTTGTGGATGCTGAGCCCAGGGAGGTCTACATCATTGGTTGCCTGCTCGTTCCAATCATTGGGATCGGGCTCTATCCAAAACTGATGACTGACAGCTACAGCAATACGATCTCAGCTCTTGTGAAGCGGGACGTCGATGCGATGGAAAGGATCAAACGACCAACAGCACCTTTAATCCGCAGCACTTCCCTTGTGCCAGCGCTGTTCTCAGCACCAAAACTGACAGAGGCCACCCAGCCCATCTCGTAAAGATCTTCGTCCTTTCTCTGCGAATGCGATTCAGAGCCTGAATCGCTCCTTAATTTTCAGACGCTTGTCGCACACTCTGTTCGCCATGCGTCAGATCAATTTCAGTCTGATTTTCATCTTCGGACTCGGCACGGTGTTTTTCACGTTGGAAAACACCAACCCCACCACGGTCAACGTTTTGCCGTGGATGCACTACACCTTGCCTCTGGCCGCCCTGCTGCTGCTATCGGCGGGCATCGGAGCTGCTGCTGCCTGGCTTTTTGCAAGCTGGAGCGGAATGCTCAACACGGTGGAACGCTTAGGCAAAGCCACTGACTTCGAAGCCCAGCAGGTTCGCATTCAAGAGCTGGAAACCGACCTCGATCGCTACCGCTCAACGGTGCAGACCCAATTAGGGCTCCTGCCCTCAGCCAACGCTGAATCGACCTCAAGCTCAACGGTGAATCCGACCGTCGACATCGATTCCCAGTCCTAAAGGGGACTGGCATCCACGGGATTGGACCGATACCTTTCGATCAGATTGAGGTTGTTTGTGTCTGATGCCGGCCTGACCTCGAAAGCTGATGCCGGCGCCCGTCTCGCGATCCGTCTTCTTCAGGACGCCGC
Source organism: Synechococcus sp. MVIR-18-1 (assembly GCF_014279835.1). Taxonomy (NCBI): domain Bacteria; kingdom Bacillati; phylum Cyanobacteriota; class Cyanophyceae; order Synechococcales; family Synechococcaceae; genus Synechococcus; species Synechococcus sp. MVIR-18-1. Next base: position 2,192,898 of record NZ_CP047942.1, read on the forward strand.
CCAAAGCGGCACTCTCGATCCATGGGATGTGGACGTTATTTCGGTCGTAGACGGATTCTTAGATCAACTCAGACAACGCATCGAAGTTCCTAGACGCGTTGCCGCTCAGCTGGGCCAACAGGGAGGCAGCTACGAGCGTGATTTAGCCGAGAGCAGCGAAGCCTTTCTCGCTGCTTCCGTGTTGGTGGGGCTTAAAGCAGAAGTGCTTGAAGCCAGCACTCTCCCTCCAGAACCAATGCTGGAAGACGCCTTCGACGCTGACTTGATGGAGCAGGGTTGGCTGGATCCCCGCTTCAATTTGCCCAGACACCCTGAACGCCACCTTCTAAGGCGTCCTGTTGCTCCACCTCCCCTAAGGCGGCCCGTCACCCTTGGGGAACTGATCGAACAGTTGGAGACCATTGCCGAGCAATTAGAGACAGACGAACTAGACATGCGCCGGCGGCAGCGGCAAAAGCGCTTCAGCAATCGCGAGGCGATCGCCCAAGTAGCGGCGTTGGCTCACCGAGAAAAACTCCCTGAAACCACCGCAGCCTTAGGAATTTTCTTGAAAGGATGGGAGCAGGCCTTGCACTGGATTGATTTCGAGTTTCTTGTCAGCCGCTGGGCAGAGGCGGCTGAACCTGACCTGGACACCGACCGCGTCGGGGTGTTTTGGGCCCTTTTATTTCTGTCCTCTCAGAGTCAGGTGGAACTAGAGCAAGTGGGCTCGCTGCATGCACCCATTCGTTTAAAACGACTGCTCGTTGCCGGTGAAATCACTCAGTTGCCGATCAAAAGTCTGGAAGTGCCAGATATCACGCCGACCTTGCCCGCGATTGCCGCTTAATCACCCTCGTATGTTGAGGAATACGTTTTCAAGCTTGGTACGTCAATGAAGGCCATGATCCTGGCCGCAGGCAAGGGAACCCGGGTACAGCCGATCACGCATGTGATCCCGAAACCGATGATTCCGATCCTGCAGAAACCGGTGATGGAGTTCCTGCTGGAGCTCCTCAAAGAACATGGTTTCACTGAGGTCATGGTCAACGTGTCTCACTTGGCCGAGGAAATAGAGAATTATTTCCGCGATGGCCAGCGCTTCGGGGTTGAAATCGCCTACAGCTTCGAAGGCAGTATTCAAGATGGTGAACTGATCGGAGACGCCCTGGGGTCTGCGGGAGGCCTCAAAAAAATCCAAGATTTTCAGACCTTTTTTGACGACACCTTTGTGGTGTTATGTGGCGACGCTCTGATCGACCTCGACCTCACCGAGGCCGTTAGGCGTCATCGTGCCAAAGGGGCTCTTGCCAGTCTTGTCACCAAAACGGTCCCCAAGGATCAGGTGAGCAGTTATGGCGTGGTAGTAAGTGATGACGACGGCAAAATCCAAGCTTTCCAAGAGAAGCCAAATGTTGAAGAAGCTTTAAGCGACACGATTAACACCGGTATCTATCTGTTCGAACCTGAGATTTTTGAGCACATTCCCTCAGGGACATCCTTCGACATCGGAGCTGATCTATTCCCCGCTTTAGTGAAGCAAGGGGCTCCTTTTTATGCGCTGCCCATGGATTTTGAATGGGTCGACATTGGCAAAGTGCCTGATTACTGGCAAGCCATTCGCAGCGTTCTCCAAGGAGACGTTCGCCAAGTTGGCGTCCCTGGGAAAGAGGTCAAGCCTGGGGTCTTTACGGGCCTAAACGTGGCGGCCAACTGGGACAAAATCAACGTTGAAGGCCCGATCTACGTGGGAGGAATGACCAAAATTGAGGATGGTGCCTCATTGATCGGTCCCACGATGATTGGACCAAGTTGCTACATCTGCGAAGGCGCAACAATCGACAACTCGATCATTTTTGATTACTCCAGGATCGGGGCAGGCGTGCAATTAGTCGAGAAACTTGTGTTTGGCCGCTATTGCGTTGACAAAGAAGGCGATCACATTGATCTCCAAGAAGCGGCACTTGATTGGTTGATCACGGATGCACGTCGCCAGGACTTGGTGGAGCCTTCTCCTCAACAGAAAGCTATGGCAGAACTGCTAGGCACCGATCTCACCCAGGCAAGCTGACGCCAGCTTGTTTCAAAATCGCTGGGATGCGTTCCTCTGCCTTGATGGCCATTAAATGAACGCCTTGAGCCACTCCTAGGTATTGCTGAACCTGCTCAGCGGCAATTTGGATTCCCTCTGCCGCAGGGTCTGCTGCGGCCTTTAATCGGGCGATCAGGTTCTCGGGAATGCAAGCACCAGGAACCATCCGATTGATGAAACTTGCATTGCGCGCCGACTTCAGCAAGAACACACCAGCGAGGACTGGAAGCTGCATGGGTTCGGCTATCTCACGGCAAAACCGCTCCAAAACCGCAGCATCCATCACCATCTGCGTCTGAATAAAACGTGCTCCTGCAGCTTTTTTTCGCTGCATGCGTCGTACCAAGCCCGACCAGCTCGCACACTGGGGATCAGCAGCCGCTCCAGCGAAGATGTCGGTCGCGCCATCGGCAAGCTGACCCTTCACCGGATCATCGCCCCGATTGAAGCTCGTGACCTGCTGTAGCAATCGCACGGATTCCAGTTCATTCACAGGACGTGCTTTGGGCTGATCACCAGCACGAACAGGGTCACCTGTGAGGCAAAGAAGATTGCGAATCCCCAAAGCATGGGCACCCAAGAGATCAGCTTGAATCGCTATGCGATTGCGATCGCGACAGGCCATCTGCAGTACGGGCTCGATGCCCTCGTCCAACAGGAGGCGAGCCAGCGCAAGACTGCTCATCCGCATGACCGCTCGACTGCCATCCGTGACATTGACGGCATGGACATGACCTTTTAAGACCCTTGCCATCTCGAGAGCATGGGATGGGTCTCCACCCCGTGGAGGCATCACTTCAGCCGTAATGGTGACGGTCCCAGCCTCGAGGCTGCTTTGCAGCGCTGAACTCAAATGAACGATCGCTACTACAGAACACTATGGAAGATCAGGTTCTCCATACCTGCTTAAGATGCAAACCATGGTCCAAGAAGAATGGCCATCGGCTAGGAGCCCTGTTCAATGACTGTTTCCCTCTCCAGCCGCGAAATCGAGATCATCGAACTGGTGGCCGAAGGGCTGACCAATCAAGAGATCGCTGAACGACTAACGATCAGCAAGCGCACGGTCGACAACCACGTCAGCAACGTGTTCACGAAAACCGGCTCAAAGAATCGAGTGGCCCTGTTGAACTGGGCGATGGATCACGGGAAAATTTGTCGAGACGGCTTTAATTGCTGTGTCCTTCCCCCTGATTCCTCCGACGAGACCTAACCGGAAGAGGTTGAGGGATGGGGATGTCTGTAAGCGAGCAGCTCGCCAAAGAAAGGCCAAATAAGCTGGCGTAAGCGAGACAGGCTTCTCGATCTAAGCCTGTGAAACGCAGGATGCCATCAGAGTCGTAAAGACCAAGCATGCCGTTTCCCTCGCGAGCCATGCTCCAAACCTAAAGGAAATCGAAAGAATTTTTAGGTTTGGAGGCGATATTGGTCAATCCAATCCTTGGGCCACATGGAAAGTGGTTGACAGGCGAGTGCTGCATTGCTCCAGCGCTGATCCCCTGTAATTTCAACGCCACACCAGTCGGGGATGGTCAAGGGGCTATCCGGGGTCTCGAGCTCAACCTCAGCCAGGATTAAGGGTGAATTACTTCCTTCAAAGCAATCAACGACCCAGTCGCCGCCTTCCTGTTGAAGGCAGTAGCGCGTTTTAACCACGCGATGGGGCGTCAGTGCCCAAAGCTCCTCCGCATCCCTCTCCGGAATGTCGTATTCGAATTCATGGCGAGCAATCCCGGCGGCAGGAGCCTTCAACGTCAGCCATGCCCTGCCATCTGCGCGCAAGCGCATGCGAACAGTGAATCCATCGGGCGAGGCGGACAAATATCCCTGTCGTAGCGCTTGCGGGGGTCCCGCCAGAAGACGCCAACCGGAATTTGCAACCAGGAAGCGCCGTTCAATCTCCAATGCCATCTCAGTTTGCGGAGGGAGCACTATCCAGCAAACTCCCCGCCCAGTGAAGTTTGCGTGACAGCGTTCGGTAATAGGAGGGACTTTGCTCCAACTGCACCATCAGCGCGTGATGAGCGGCCTGCTGAATCACGCAGCATTCACCTGGACCAAAAACCTCTCCAGCAGACCCATCTTTCCAAAGTTTCACCTGCCGGCTGGCATCACCAAGAGGCCAGATCACAACCCTGGATCGGGGAGGCAATACAACAGCACGACTCGACAGACTCATCGGACAAATCGGACTGACGACAATTGCATCGATGCCTGGATGCAAGATCGGGCCGCCCGCCGCCATCGCATAACCCGTCGAGCCCGTAGGCGAGGCCAAAATCAAACCATCTCCGCGGACTTGGTCAACAACCTCTCCATCAATCTCCATTTCCAGAATGCAGGTTGGAGACAAATCCTCGTGATAAGGCTTGAGGTAAAGGTCATTCAGGGCCCAGTGAATCTCTTGATGGTCAGAAGGACCAACTTCTATGTCAGAGGCCCCCTCCGAACCATGCAGATCACCCATGCGCTGGATCACCGCCTGCAACATCATGCGGCGTTCCAAGGCGAAGCGATCTTCCAGCACGCGCTGCCAGAGCCCTTCACTCCTGAGCAAGCCGGGATCATGCGTCAGAAAGCCAAGATGGCCTCCCACGTTGAAACTCAGAATCGGGACATCAAGAACAGCGAGGTGTCGGGCAGCACCCAGCACGGTTCCATCACCACCGAGCACCACCGCCAGATCCGGTAGCCGAGGCTCAGAGGCCAGCAGCCCTGGGAAAGGGTCTGCCGTTAGGCCACTCATCGCCAAGACGCAGGTCACACCGATCGTCTCGAGTTCATCGGCGCATCGACGCGCTTCTTTCAACGCCAGTGGGCTATCTGCGCGATATATCAGCCAGACCCGTTGAAGACGCATAACAGCGTGTCGCTTTTACCAGCGCAAAAGGTTGAAGCGCTCCATGTCCACAGTGACTCTGTTCCGGTACAGCGATAACAAGATCGCCAGACCGACCGCAGCCTCAGCTGCTGCAACTGTGATCACAAACACCGAGAAAACTTGGCCACGAATGAGTTGGCCATCCACATAGGACGAAAACGCCATCAGGTTGATGTTCACTGCATTGAGCATCAACTCAATGCTCATCAACACGCGGACAGCATTACGGCTGTTGATCAGACCCCAGACCCCTGTACAAAACAGGACTGCCGCCAACAGCAGGTAGGCCTGGAGAGGAACGGAACCGGCAAGAAGCTCAGAGAGCATCACAAAAAAGAAGAAAGGATTCAGGCGCGAGGCTGGTCGACAAGCAAAGGGGTACGTGCCTTCTCAATCAGGCCCTGATCAACCTCTTCACCAGTCACTGGATCCTCCGATTGAACGTCACGACGGGCCAGAACAATCGCTCCAATCATGGCCATCAACAATAAAACAGATGCCAACTCAAAAGGCAGCAAATAATCGGTGAACAAGTGCTCACCAATGCGCACAGTTGCTTCCTCCCCGATCGGCGTTGGACCCTTGGCCCAGGGAGTGGTGACAACCACACGGGTCAAAAGAGCAAAGAGGCCCAGGCATACACCTCCAGACAGAAGACGGCGTATGAGGAGTCCAGGGATCGGAGCTAGATCCTCCTTCTTGTTGACCAGCATGATCGCAAACAGGATCAAGACGTTGACGGCACCCACGTACACCAGCACTTGGGCCGCTGCCACAAAACTGGCGTTCAACAGCAGGTAGAGACCTGCCACAGCCAAAAACACACCACCAAGAAGGAAGGCTGAATACACGATGTTGCTTAGGAGCACAACACCGAGAGCTCCGAGCACGATGACGGCACTCAGTGCCAAAAAACTAATGAGCTGCGTTGACGCGGCGATCGTCATCCTGCGCTCTCCTCCTCATTGGAAGCTGATGAAGATGATTCTCTCCCATCCTCGGCAACCTTCATGGATCCAGCTGCCTTGAGTTCCTCAAGAATTTGCTCAGGGAGCTTGCCCGCTCTTGGACGATCAGGAGAAACGCCATGGGGATGAACTTCTCCAGCAGGCAAATACACCAGTTCCCGCAACGGCTGGACCGATGGATCTGTCGTCACACTGGTAGGCAGGCGACCTAAAGCAACATTGTCGTAATTCAGGCTGTGGCGATCGAAGGCGGCCAATTCATATTCTTCAGTCATCGACAAGCAATTGGTGGGGCAGTACTCCACACAATTGCCACAGAAAATACAAACTCCGAAATCAATTGAATAGTTGCGTAGCTCTTTCTTCTTCGTCTCCTTGTTCATCACCCAATCAACCACCGGGAGATTGATGGGACACACACGCACACAGACCTCACAGGCGATGCACTTGTCGAATTCGTAATGAATACGTCCTCGATACCGCTCCGAAGGAATCAGCTTTTCGTAGGGGTACTGCACCGTGACCGGACGGCGCTTCATGTGATCGAAGGTGACCGACAGGCCTTGCGTGAGATTACGGGCCGCATCCACTGCATCCCTGGTGTAATCACCAACCTGTTTAAGGAAGCCGAACATGGTTTGGAATCGGGGAAGTGAACGATCGAGGAGTCAAAACCCGGCTTTCATGATGCCGCCGGGAAAGAAGAAGTGACGAGTTCAGCCGCCAAAAGCGACCGGGAAGGCCAGCTTGAGAGCGGCTGTGACCAGGAGGTTGACCAAGGCCAGAGGCAACAGAAATTTCCAGCCAAGGTCCAATAACTGATCGATCCTGACCCGTGGGGTGGTCCATCGCAAAAGGATTGCGATGAAGACCAGCAGGTAGGCCTTCAAGACAGTCATCACAATGCCCACAGTGCCTGTGATCAGTTGCACGAGAGGAGCGTCAATAGGCTGACCTAACCACGAAGCAAGCCATTCAACCGGGATCGGGAAGCCCCAACCACCCAGATAAAGGATGGAAACGAGGAGAGCCGATAGAACGAGATTGATGTAACTGCCCAGATAGAAGAGGGCAAATTTCATTCCCGAGTATTCGGTCTGATAGCCAGCGACGAGTTCTTCTTCCGCTTCTGGGAGGTCAAAAGGCAAACGCTCACATTCAGCGAGCGCACAGATCCAGAAAATCAAGAAGCCCACGGGCTGGCGCCAGATGTTCCAACTCAGAACACCAGCTCCAGTTTGTTGATTGACAATATCGACGGTGCTTAGGGAGTTACTCATCATCACGACGGCCAGTACGGCCAACGCGAGGGGGATCTCGTAACTGATCGACTGGGCTGCTGCACGGAGGCCGCCCAACAACGAATATTTGTTGTTTGAGGCGTAGCCACTCATCAAAAGGCCAATGGGCTGAACGCTGCTGAGCGAGATCCAAAGAAAAATGCCAACGCCCACATCACTGATCAACAGGTTCTGGCCGAAGGGCACGATCAACCAGGACAAAATGACTGGCACCACCACCAGCACAGGGCCAAGGGTGAAGAGAATGCTGTCTGCGCGATCCGGAATGATGTCTTCCTTAACGAGCAATTTGAGGCCATCGGCAAGAGGCTGAAGAACGCCGAGGGCTCCGGCGTACTCAGGCCCAACCCTTTGTTGCACGGCCGCAGAAATTTTTCGTTCCAGCCACACCGTGACCAGAACCCCAACAACGGCGGCCACAAGGACCAGCAACATCGGGAAGGGAAGCCAGAGCATGCGTGCAGCCTGGGCCGAGAGCCCAAGACCCTCCAGTGCCTGACTGAAGCTCTGCTCAAGATCAAGACCCGGGCTCACCAGAGCCGGCGCGGTGGTGGCGAGGGAAGTCACCATGGTCGGAGAACAGATTGATGCAACTTAAGCGCCCGCGGCATTCACCCGCTCGTCTGCAGGGACCCAATGACGTGCAGACGAGCCGGTGTAAATCTGAGATGGGCGGAAAATTCGATTGGCACCGAGCTGTTCCCTCCAGTGGGCCAGCCAACCAGCCACACGGGAAATCGCAAACACAGGGGTGAACAGATCTCTTGGAATCCCAAGTTTCCGGTAAACAAGGCCTGAATAAAAATCAACGTTGGGATAAATCCCTTTAGGCCCTAGGCGAATGGCGGCAGCCGTCTCAAGGGCATGGGCTACGTCGTAGAGATCGTCGTGACCAAACCGAGCAAACAACTCCTCAGCCAAGGACTGAAGGATCACCGCCCGAGGGTCTTTGACTTTGTACTCCCGGTGTCCAAAACCCATCACTTTGCGCTTATTTGCCACGGCTGACTCGAGGTAGGAGTCGGCCTGTTCCGGAGTCCCGATCTCCTCCAACATCGCGAGCACATCTTCGTTGGCACCTCCATGAAGAGGACCCGCCAACGTTCCTACGGCCGATGCCACGACGGCATACGGGTCCGTCAGCGTGCTTGCCGTCACTCTGGCGCTGAAGGTGCTGGCATTAAGGCTGTGCTCAGCGTGAAGGATCAAACAGCGATCAAAGATTCGAGAGGCAAGAGGGTCGGGCTCTTGTTCCGTAAGCATGTACAAGAAATTGGCGGAGTACGCCAAGTCGTCACGCGGCTGGATTGGATCCTGGCCCTTACGGATCAACTGGAAGGCCGCCACCATCGTTGGAATCTTGGCAATCAGCCTGACAACAGCGTCATAGATGTATTGAGGATCATCAATGGCCCGACGGGAATAAAAAAGCCCTAATGACGCCGCGCTCGACTGAAGAGCATCCATCGGATGCCCGTTGGCAGGGAAGCACTTCATCATGTCGCGCACTCGAAAGCTGACGCGACGATGCATCTGCACTTCGTGCTCGAAATCACGAAATTGCTGAGGTGTTGGCAGTTCCCCCCAGATCAACAGATACGTGGTCTCCAGGAAACTGCTGTGGACCGCGAGGTCATCAAGGGAGTAGCCCCGATAGGAGAGGCGCCCCTGCAGGCCGTCAATGTCGCAAATCGAAGATTGGGTGGCCGGGACACCCTCCAGGCCGGGTCTAAACACCAACCCCGTGCGTTCATGCCTGATTTCGCTCCCGCCGGTCTGACTCACCACCACCCACAACGACAACTCATCAACGCAACTTAAACGCAGCCCGGCAACAACAGACGTGGCCTGAGTAACCCCTGCAGCTGCGCTATTCCACGGGGATCTTGATGGGATGGGTCCCAACGGAGATGGCAGAGCCCTGCCTTGCGCAGGCGCAGGGCATCCGATCGCGCACCTATCAGCTCCGCAGCCAGCTGGCTCAAATCAGGTTCGTGACCCACAAGCAAACACGAGCCTTGCAAGCTCTGAACCAAGGGCCATGGATCCCCTCCAGGCTCAAGACAACGGACGAGCTCAAGCTCAGGAGCCAAACCACTTTTCACCGCCAGCTCAGCTGTTTCACGTGCTCGGCGATAAGAACTGCTGTACAAGCGGTCAGCGATCAATCCGAGATCGCGCAGACGGCAGCACACCTTGAATGTGCGATCGACTCCCAAAGGCGTCAGACAACGATCTGGATGATCCACGCCTTGGTGGCGCTCAACCGCGATGCCGTGACGCAACAGCAGCAGGTCAACCAAATCGCAGCTGAGCGCGGAGTCGTAAGCGGTTAGAGCCTGCTTGACCAGCGCCTTCCTCTTGGTCCGGACCAGCAGCCAAAGCAAGTTCCTGCACCGCCGGGAGCAGGGGCTGGCCAGCCACCGACTGAATCAAACTCCAGGGCCGCCACTTTTGGAGCTGAGCGCGGCTGGGCTCTGTCGCCAATGCCAACTGCTGTGCCAGAGGCGCCGCCCCTTCGTCCTGCAAGGCCCGTAGTTGATCCAAACGAGGCTCGAGGGCTGCGTGATCTTGACGCGTTGTTAAAGCATCTAACGTCTGCCCCCACCAGTCTTGGCCGGATTCACGTTCTAAAGCCACCGCAAGTTGGGCCTGTAGAGAAGCTTCACCCCGCTGCCTCTGCCGAGCTAGTCGGGTCCACACCTCAAGGGCGGAGCCCTCAGAGGGCAGGGCCGAGCGCACGAGACCCTTGGCCTGGAGGTCCGCATCCACCGCCTCCAAACCGGGCTGATCAGAGGATGTTCCCAACAGCCAACCCTCTTCTCCCTGCTCCCAGAGCAGTGGGCCCGCATCCAACCCCACCACAGCTGAAGCCCCCTCGGCTCCAAGGGTTTGGAGAGTCTCCTTAAGAACAGGCGCTAACCATTGAGCAACGGGGGCGTCACTTTGAGGGCTTAGGAGAGCGGCAGGATCCGAGAGCACAGCCAGGGCCGATGCCGACCCACCAGCTGAACGCATCAAGGAATGCGACAGGGTTATCCCATTCCCGGCACTTCCAAGTGGCTGACGGAAACGCAAGACTGCGTCCAGATTGAGCGCAGTCCCTTTGGGGTCCAGTGCTGCCACTAGACCGACAAGGTCATCGCGATCAGAGATGGAGCTCGGCATTCCAAGCCAGGTCGCCATCGCAGCGGGATCGGCAGTCAGCAGAGCCGCACCCCGACCGAGCTGCTTCAAATCAGCTTCCAGAGCTAAGTCGCCCAGCTGGTGCAGAGCATCCAGCTGGGACACATCCAGGGACTGTTCCAACACACCACGACTGGACGCAATCAAAAGCAGGTCATCATCGATTAAGGCTGTAGCGATGGGTTGTGGGTCTCGTCCGAGCAGCGCTCCGCGGCCGCTGATCACGCCCATTCCCCGATAACGACTGATTTGCAGATCGGTTCCAGCCAAACTCCGCGTTTGCCAAAAGCGTTGGAGAAAGCGCTTGGCACCGTCTTGATCGAGGCTGGTGAGCGCAAGCACCCAGCCCGCCGGCGCATCGGCGACGGGAGCAAGCAAAGAGAGACTGACCTGAGGACCGATCCAATCCGCGAGTTCTCCCACAAAATCCAAGCCCGCCAACGCAAAGGCGCCATCCCGCAATTGCTGCGTGCTGTCCCGTGCTTGGCGACGGCGTGACACCGGTGCCACCGCTTGGGCATAGGCAGGCATGCGCACAGGATCAGAGAGCCAATGCAAACTGAGCGATGCATCTTTCGGGACGAACCGAGCGGCTCGTGGCAACACCAGCGCTTGGCCAACAATTTTCAGAGGGCTCTGCTGTGCCATCGCCCACCACAAGCCCAATGCGGTGGTGAGCAGCACTAGCACCGCTGCAGCGACAGCTAAAAGGAAGGAACGCGCCTTCATGAAGCAGCAGGCGTGGGACTGGCCTCATCTTTATTCATGATGAATCCCATGACATCCTCTTCGCCCCAATCCATAAGCGCCAGAGACCTTCACGAGTGGCTGTCGAGCGGCAGCGCCCTTCAGCTCGTTGATGTTCGCGAGCACTCCGAACTGGAGATCGCGTCCTTCCCCGGAGAGGTGGAACATCTACCGCTGAGTGAATCCAATCTCTGGCTTTCCGATCTACCCGCAAGGCTGACAACCAACAAACCCATCGTGGTGATTTGTCATGCCGGGATCCGCAGCAGAAACTTTGGCTGCTGGCTCTTAGAGCAAGGGCCGGATTACGACGTCTGGAACTTAGAAGGTGGCATTCATGCCTGGAGTGTGGAAGTCGATCCGAGCGTTCCTCGTTACTGAGCAGCGGTTCATGACAACGCCACCAATCCAAGAGAAAACCTCCGTACGATTGATGAGCTGATTGTGTGCATGTGCAGCCGCTGCCCCGCCGACAACAGGAGGTGCTCAAGGCCACGGTGCATCACTACGTTGACACGATTGAGCCAGTAGGGAGCAGAACCCTCGTTCAGAGGTTTGATCTACAAGCCAGTGCTGCCACGGTGCGTTCAGCCATGGGGGCTCTAGAGCAGCGAGGTCTACTGACCCAACCACATACGTCTGCAGGACGGGTACCAAGCCCCAGTGGATACCGGCATTACGTGGATTGCCTTCTCCCCAGACCTGGAACGATCGCCCAGCATCTCGATCAGGAATTAACCCAGCTCAGCCTTCGCTGGGCGGCTCTTGATGATTTGCTCCAAAACATGGCAAGACGGCTCACCGATTTCACGGGACTGATGAGCCTGATCACGCACCCCACCCAGAGGCAACCCGCGCTGGAAGCCATCCGACTGGTTCGCAGCGAAGAGCGCTTGCTGGTGATGTTGGTGGAGAATTCCAGCCAAGCCAGTCACCTCAACCTGCGGCTGCCCCACGGCAGTGAACATCAAATTGAAGCGATGGATCAGTGGGCGCGCCGGCAGCTCGATAGCAATGGCAGTTTGAATTGGAATTCACTCCCAAGGGAACTGCAGGCCTGCGGCAGGGCTCTCCGCGATGCCATTCACAGTCATCAGACCTTGCAGACCTCTCAAGAGACCAAGGCCTTGTTTCATGGAGTGTCTCGGCTCGTTGCCGAGCCTGAATTCAGCCAAAGCGCCAAAGTCAGACCACTCCTGGAACTGATGGATCAAAGCCCCGCATCCCTGACCCTCTCCGCTCCCGGTCCTGGATATGGCGTGTGGATTGGCCAAGAACATCCCGAGCAAGCCCTTCACCACTGCTCAGTGGTCCAAGCCACCTACACAAGCGCCACTGACGGAGTGGGATACGTGGCGCTTGTGGGTCCAATGCGCATGGCCTACGCCACAGCCCTTGCTGCTGTGAAGAGTGCTGCTCATCATCTCGACCATCTCCTGAACTGACATGCGGTTCCAAGGGGGACGATTCAAAACACGCCACCCCATCGCCCTCAGACTCAGCAGGGCAAGGGCGTTGCTTGACAGGAGTTCAATAACCACCGTTAGACCATCGAACGATCCACTAAAAGCTTGGCGTATTCACGAATGGATACGAGCTAGGCAAAAAATATTTTTGACGCAAAGACCTGCATGAAACATATGTTGATTCACCCCTAGAAGTTCAGAGTCATGCAGAAGATCGGCACCTTTTGATGACCGCCTACGCGCCACAGCATCCCGACCTTCATTGCGAATACGCGGAGTACTCATAAACGAACGCAGTATCAAAAAGTGATCAAATCAAGACTTTCTCATCCAAGAAATTGAACAAGAAAGATCTTCGCGAAAGCGATCACAAAACCAGGGGAGAAGCTTAAAAATTAAAAACTAATGTCCAGCTTCTTTGAATCCTTCAACGAACACTGAAGGACAGTCTTCAAAGCTTATTTCCGAGTTTTTCTGCCACAGTGTTCACATCTTTGTCACCACGACCTGAGCAATTAATCACGATTTCGCTGCCATCGGCAAGCGTTGGGCACAACGTGTCGAGCCAAGCAAACGCATGGGCCGTTTCTAACGCTGGGATGATTCCCTCCAACTCACTTACGAGCCGTAACGCTGAGATCGCCTCATCGTCCGTCACGGCACCATATTCAGCACGACCAATTTCCCGCAGATAGCTGTGCTCTGGCCCCACACCGGGGTAGTCAAGGCCGGCGCTGATGGAATGCGCTTCCTGCACCTGGCCGTCCTGATCTTGAAGCAAAAGGCTCATCGCCCCATGCAACACACCCACGCGACCCTCAGTAATCGTGGCGGCATGACGCCCGGTTGCGACTCCGTCACCAGCAGCCTCAACCCCAATCAGGCGCACAGAGGTGTCTTGCACGAACGGATGAAATAGACCCATCGCATTGGAACCTCCACCCACACACGCCAACAACACATCAGGGAGCCGCCCAAAGGACTCCATGCATTGCTCACGCGCTTCATTGCCGATGACCGCATGGAAGTCACGCACCAACATCGGATAGGGATGGGGACCAGCCACAGATCCAAGGATGTAGTGGGTGCTTTCCACATTGGTCACCCAATCGCGGATGGCTTCGCTCGTGGCATCCTTCAAAGTTGCGGTCCCTGCCGTGACGGGCTGAACGGTGGCTCCCAATAAGCGCATGCGGAAAACGTTTAGCGCCTGACGACGCATGTCTTCTGCACCCATATAAACCACGCACTCCAGGCCAAAACGAGCACAAACCGTTGCCGTGGCCACGCCATGCTGACCGGCACCGGTTTCAGCAATGATCCGCTTCTTGCCCATACGCAAGGCCAACAAAGCCTGACCGAGGGCATTGTTGATTTTGTGCGCACCCGTGTGGTTTAGATCTTCTCGCTTCAACCAGATGCGTGGACCACCATCGGAACGGCGGTAGTGAGCGGTTAGACGCTCAGCTTCGTAGAGCGGAGTGGCTCGCCCTACATACGATTTCAACAGCCGATTTAGCTCAGTCGTGAAGGCTGGGTCCTTCCACGCTTCAGCCGCCGCCTTCTCAAGCTCCGCCAGTGCCGGCATCAGCGTTTCAGGGACGTACTGCCCCCCATAACGTCCAAACCGGCCATGCGCTTCAGGACGAACCGAAGGCGTCAGGCTGGCGGGGTCGGGTGTGTTGGCAGTCGGCAGAGTGCTTGTCACAGGTCTTGCAGGCCGCTGAAACGGCGTCTTGCGATGCGTCAGCGTAAACAGGCGATCACACGATGTCGTGGATCACAGGCCTCAATGCGTAGATCTCGAAACCCAGCCTGGAGGAGGGTGGCGTTCATATTCAGACCGAAATAGTCCTCGATGTAAGGCTCCGTACTCTTCAGGAGGGTTGCAACGGCGGCTGGCAGACGTTGCAACACCGATGACGCTGGATCCTGATCCACCATCAGCAGCACCCCCCCAGGCTTGAGAAGACGCGCTGCTTCCTCCAGGACCTCACGGGTGGCGTTTTGAGGCAGCTCATGACAGACGAACTGAAGACTGATGAAATCGACCGTCTCGTTCGCCAAAGCGGTGTGTTCGGCAGCGGCATGGCGCCACTCACTGATCAAATTGTCGCGATCTCTGACCCGTGCCACAGCCAGCATCTCGGGGGAGAGATCTAAACCGGTCAGCCGTGGCCTCTCCAGGCCCCGTTGATCTGCCCGGTGGTTCAACCAGCGAGCAAGCGCCTGGGTGCTGACTCCAACGGAACAACCCAAATCCAAAACCTCATGGATGGAATCGCTGAGGAGCGGTTCCACCACTGCATGGATTGCATCGCGGAGTCGTGTTTGAGCCTGCAGCGGTTCAAGCTTTTCCTCTGGCCAAATGCGCAAGGCCATCGCATCGGTGGCTTGCTCCGCCTCCGCTGCGGCCTGCCAACAGAGGTTGCCCTGCTCATAAGCATGGAAGCGCGCTTGGTAATAGGCGGGAAGAATCACACCCTCGCTGCGGCTCTGCGCCAGAAGAGGAGCAGCCGCCTCCCGTAATTCAGACCGTCGCTTTCGCCATGGAATCCCGTTGCGCTCAGCCGTTCGGATGATCAGCTGTCGTGCTTGAAAAAACAGCGGTCGACGCAACAGACGTATGCCGATCAACCGTTCAATCCAACGGCCGAGCCCCCGACTGGAATCGGCCCATTGAGGAGCAGGAGCAGACTCACTCATCGTGAGGAGCGGCAGAATAAGAAGGGATGCGAAAGGCTCATGCGCAAGGGAGGTTGGCAAGAATTCAGCAGTGCTGACAGTCTGCAACGCCCCGCCGGACCCTCAGCAGGCGTCACACCCAAGGGTGAGCAGGTCGTTCGCGTGCAGCCCACGCGAGGCGGTAAAGGGGGCAAGACCGTCACGGTGATCCGAGGCCTTGAGTTGGATCCAGATGGCCTGAAAGCCCTTTTGAAAAAGCTGAAAACGCGGATTGGCAGTGGCGGCACCGCAAAGGATGGGGTGATCGAATTACAAGGTGATCAGGTTGAGCTCAGTCTCGAGTACCTCAAGAAGGAGGGTTACAAACCCAAGAGGGCTGGAGGCTGAAACCTCGCCGGCTTCGCGCAGAGATTGTGCCGTGATCGTTTGCTCCACGAGACAATGCCATCTTTCGCGTTCCGTTCATGGCCGCCGCCGACAATCCAAAAGCCACCAACATCGTTTGGCACCAGGCCTCGGTCGATCGCGACACGCGCGCTGAGCAACGCGGGCACCGCAGTTCGATCCTCTGGTTTACAGGCTTAAGCGGTGCGGGCAAAAGCACCTTGGCCAATGCCGTGAACGCCGCTTTGTTTGAACGCGGCCTTGCTACCTACGTGTTGGACGGCGACAACGTTCGCCACGGCCTCTGCAAGGACTTGGGCTTTTCCGACGCCGACCGAGAAGAAAACATCCGTCGCATCGGCGAAGTAGCCAAACTGTTCCTGGATGCAGGCGTGATTGTGCTGACGGCGTTTGTGTCCCCTTTTCGGGCTGATCGCGACAAAGCCAGAGCGCTTGTAAGCACGGGAGACTTCATCGAGATCCACTGCGCAGCCGATCTCAGCGTTTGCGAAGAACGCGATACCAAAGGGCTCTATGCCAAGGCGCGTACGGGAGAAATTAAAGAATTCACTGGAATCTCCAGCCCCTATGAGGCACCCGAACAGCCTGAGCTCAACGTCAACACAGGCAACAACAGCCTGGACAGTTGCGTTGAGCAGGTTGTCGCATATCTGGTCGACAAAAAAATCATTCCTGCGCAGAGCTGATCGTTCTTAATGGGAGATCAAAGCCCTGACGATCAGCCCAAGCATCGATCAGGGTTTTGATGCAGCTGGCCACTGGCACGGCTAGCAACAACCCCAGAAGCTCTCCAAAGCCAAACAAGGCACCCGCTCGCGCACCAAGCGGCAGAGCAATGAGCAGCCAAGCCGGCTGCAAGCCAACGATGCTTCCCATTAAGCGTGGCTGGATCACCTGATCCACAATCTGACCCACGCCAATCGCTGCCGCCAAAATGGCGAGGCCCATTCCGGGATCTTGCACTGCCAACAAAACACTCACCGCAACGATGGTGAATGCACTGGCATAGGGGATCAACGTGGTTAAGCCAATCAAGACGGCAAACAACACGCCATAAGGGATCTTCAGCAACGTGAACACCGCAATCTGACCTGCGCTCAAAATCAAGGCGAGCACGACCTGACCAGCGAAGTAGCCCCGAAAGGTGCGCGTGATTGTGGTCACAACCAGCTGCCGCCACTCCTGAGGCAACCAACGCACCAACCCTGCCGTGATGGACTCTCCTCCCAGCAGAAAGAACACCGCCAATACCAGGACGATGACAGTGTTGATCGTGGTGCCGAGGGTTGCACCAAGGATGCTGAGCAACTGTTGACTGAATTGACTGGCTACGCGACTGGCACGTGTCAGCACATCGCTGCTCAGATCTCCAAATTCACTCGGCAAACCACGGGCCATTGCCCATTCCTGAAGACGACTGATCAAACCTTGGGATGCTTCAAGCCAACCCGGCAAGGCATTGATCAATTGCGCAAGCTGATCAATCAGTAGGGGCACCAACGTGATGCCTGAGATCACCAGGATTCCGACAGCCACCAAAAACACAAGGGTGATCGCAAGCCAACCCGGCAGACCCCGAGCACGAAGCCAGCGGGAGGGGATGTTGAGCAGGAAGGCGATCAGAGCCGCCGTCAAGAACAACCCCGGGAAGGGCGCTAGCGGCACAAGCAGCTGACGCAGCACAAATAAGTTGAGCGTTAGGAGGGGCAGAGCAAGTCCCCAACGCATCCAGGCAGGACCGAACATCAAACGTTTCGTTGAGAATGAATTGTGAAGCGGACCACGACCAAAGCTGTGTGATCAGTTACTCGACATGGAATCCAGATACGCGTCAGCACCGAGTGCTTTGAGGCGAGCATCCTTGGCAACCACCACGTCGTGGAGTTGCTGGCGGTAAGCCTCCAATCGTTCAGAGAGGGCCGAATCACTGATCGCCAGGATCTGAGCGGCCAGCAAACCAGCATTTAATCCTCCGCCGATCGCAACCGTGGCCACAGGGATTCCCCCAGGCATCTGAACAATGGAATGCAGGGAGTCCACTCCCGAGAGAGCTGGACTTTTCACAGGAACACCGATCACAGGAAGCGTGGTGAGTGAGGCCACCATTCCTGGCAGGTGCGCAGCACCACCGGCACCAGCCACGATCACCCGAAATCCCAGATGTTTGGCCTGACGGGCAAAGTCCACCATTTCGAGCGGAGTGCGATGGGCCGAAAGCACACGCACCTCAACGTTGACGCCTAAATCCTCAAGAGCCGAAACCGCTGGCTTCAGGGTGGGCAAATCAGAGTCACTTCCCATGATCACTGCAACACGGGGAGTGACGAAGATTGTGGGCTCCGATGGCTTGGACACAGCAAGCTTGCAGCGAGACTGCCATCGTCCCGCACTGGCATCAAAGGACCATTCCCCATGCGCCGGATCACACACGTCTGCCTGCCCCACAGCACGAGCAAAGACGGGCACTCTCAGCAGTGGTGGCTTCAAATCGATCAGCAAGACCGCATTGTTGATCTGGGACTCATGCCTGATGGGTCTGCCCTGGCCGGTGAAAGCTGGAGGGGAGATGTGCTCAGCCCGATGGGTGTGGACCTCCAGATCAATGGAGGCTTTGGACTGCCGTTCCCAGAGCTGACAGAGGCGGCGTTGCCGCAACTCTTGCAACTCCTCGATCAGCTCTGGCGTGATGGCGTGGGAGCGATCAGTCCCACTCTGGTGACGTGTGGCGTTGAGCCCTTACGCCGAGCCCTTGCTGTGCTCAGGCAGGCGCGTGGCGCTCACCAGCCCTATCGCTGCCAGCTGCTTGGTGCCCATTTAGAGGGCCCTTTTCTTGCCGATGCAAGGCGGGGAGCCCATCCACGCCAACACCTCGCCAGCCCAACCGTGGTCGAACTCAAGGCACGCATCAGCGGCTTTGAACAGGAGATTGCCCTGGTCACGCTCGCGCCAGAACTCGATGGGGCCGCAGCCGTGATCGAACATCTTTGTGACCTGGGCATTCGCATAGCCCTTGGTCACAGCACAGCGGATGCAACCACGGCCAATGAAGCCTTTAACAGGGGCGTATCGATGCTGACCCACAGCTTCAATGCGATGCCAGGGTTGCATCACCGCAATCCCGGACCGATCGGAGCCGCCTGCCAACGGAATGACATTGCCCTCGGCCTGATTGCTGATGGGGTTCACGTAGACCCCACGATGGCGGTTCTCTTGCAGCGGCTGGCGGGCGATCAACTCGTGCTTGTCAGCGATGCACTCGCCCCTTATGGATTAGAAGATGGTGTTCACCACTGGGATGAGCGTGCGCTTCTGGTGGCAGATGGCACCTGCCGGCTTGAGGATGGAACCCTTGCAGGCGTGACCTTGCCGCTGCTTGAAGGAGTAAAGCGGCTCGCGCGCTGGAGCTCCCATCCAAGTGCTGCAATTTATGCCGCAACCGTTGCACCCAGGAAGGCCTTGAAGTCCCAAGAAACGTTCCAACTGCTGGGACGACCTCTAAACGAGCTATTGCGCTGGCATTGGGATGCCGAAACCAACAACCTGAGCTGGCAACACGCTGCCTAAAATTCCGCGACCCTTCTGTCTGATGCCATGCCACCCGAGTCCCTGCTGGACGACACGCAGGCTGAAAAGCAGGAGGTGAAGGGGTACTTCGAAACCACAGGGTTCGAGCGCTGGAATCGCATCTACAGCGATACAGATGAAGTGAACAAGGTGCAGCGCAACATTCGCATTGGTCACCAGAAGACTGTGGATCAGGTGTTGAGCTGGATCAAGGAAAGCGGCGAGCTCAGCAACGTGAGCTTCTGCGATGCGGGGTGCGGAGTAGGCAGTCTTAGCTTGCCTTTAGCAGAGATGGGAGCTGGCTCCATCGATGCCAGCGACATTTCTGAGGCGATGGCCCAGGAAGCGGAGCGCCGGGCCCGCGACGTCGACCTCGACATGGCCAAGCTGAACTTCTTCGCCAGCGACCTGGAGAGCCTGAGCGGCTCCTTCCACACGGTGTGCTGCCTGGATGTGTTCATTCATTACCCCCAGCAACCTGCAGAAGAGATGGTGAAACACCTCTGCAGCCTCACGGAGCAGCGTCTGATCGTGAGCTTTGCACCGTATACGCCGCTGCTGGCGCTGTTGAAAGGGATCGGCCAACTGTTCCCTGGCCCCAGCAAAACCACCCGCGCTTACACCCTGAGAGAAGCAGGAATTGTGCAAGCTGCTGAGTCCTGTGGATTCAAATTGGTGCGCCGCAGCTTGAACAAGGCACCCTTCTATTTTTCGCGTCTCGTGGAGTTCCAAAGGGTCTGATCGCACTGAACTGATTTCAAAAAGCTCGAATCAGGTCAACAGCCTGCCTCGAGTTGATCTCTCAACAACTTGGGCGGCTGAGCACGGAGCAATAGCAACTTGGTAGGCGGCCAAGCCAAACCCTCCAGTCGCCAAGCGTGCAATTGATACCCACCATCACCTGGCGTTGCTGATGCAGACAGCCCCTGATCGGATTGATATAAGGGATCTCCGAGCAAGGGGCACCCCTGTTGGGCGAGATGAATGCGGATCTGATGGGGGCGGCCCGTACGGATCAACACTTCAACAAGATCTCCTGTCTCCCGTCGCTCCCTGAGTTTCACTGAAGAGTGAGCTGATAGGCGCTTACGCAATGGCTCCGGCGTTGTTGGTTCTGGTCCCCAAATCCAACCGAGCAACGGATGTTGCCTCTCCACAACATCGGTTTGGATGACAAGCGTCTGACCTTGTTGAAGACGTTCCAAACGTTGCGTCAAGGCCAGGTACGTTTTTCGGCAATCACCCTCAGGTTGAAATTGCTTCGATAAGGCGGCCCGGGTTTCGGGCCGACGGGCACAAACCTGAAGGCCAGAGGTGAACCGTCCGAGGCGATGAATCGGCTTAGGCACCAAGGCCTCTCCAACAGAGCGGCTCCTCCGCTCCAACAAGGACGTCAGCGTGTGGGAAAGGAAGCCGCCACCTGGCATCACCGGCAGTCCTGAGGGCTTATTCACGATCAGCAGATCGCCGTCATCGTGAATGACCTCCCATTGATCGGGAACCGCAGCCTCCACCCAGGGAGGGCGCTGCCAACGAATCCAATCGCCAGTTTTCACCTCAACGTCATCGGGACAAGCCAAACCATTCAGGGTGATTTCCCCTCTCGCTAAGCGCTGCTGCCAGGTCGCCGAAGAGGAATGGCGATAGCGGTTTGCCAGCACATCACTCAATCGAGACGACTGCTCCCCTGCTCGAACCCGATCGCAGTACGTCCAGCCGTTGTTCAACGCAGCCGGCCGCCATCCCGCCGGCTCATCCATCAGGTCACAAGGTGATGTTGGAGGGCATAACGCACGAGCTCCGTGCGGCTGGAAGTTTCCGTTTTGATAAAGAGCCTGCTCACGTATTTCTCCACATTGCGAATCGAGGTCTCGAGCTGGCGCGCGATCTCCTTATTCATCAGGCCCTCAGCCACAAGCTGCAACACGCTTGCCTCCCTTGGCGTGAAATTGTGTTGGACCGGATCCTGATTGGGTAGGGCATCGGCCTGGGCGAGGAGCGAACGGATCTCTGTGATCTGCTTGGCCATCTGGCCCATATCGGTGTCAGCGAAGCGAGCAGCCTCCTGCAACAACCGCTGCTGCCGCTGGGCAACATTTCGGACCCTCGCAACAAGTTCATCAGGATCAAATGGTTTGGGAATGTAGTCATCCACGCCGGCGAGATAGCCCTGCGTGCGATCCGCCGTCATCCCTTTGGCGGTCAGAAAAATCACTGGCGTTCCCCCCAAACGCTCGTCTTCGCGGAGCTTACGAAGCAAGCCATAGCCATCGAGGCGAGGCATCATCACGTCACTAATGACGACATCGGGCAGCATTTGCTGGGCTTTGCTGAATCCTTCTTCCCCGTCCTCGGCCGTTGTGACATCAAACCCTTCATCCTCGAGATAGGCCTGAACGGCAGTGCGCAAACCAGGCTCGTCATCGACGAGCAGCAACCGTGGGGTCAGAGCCTCGCTTGGGGTCTCCGTCATGGACCTGACGCATCTGCGTGAAATCTAGAGGCGCTATTGCATTGGCAACTGCAAAATTTCTTGGGATTCCTTTTGGAGGGTGGAGAAGCCCAATGCTTTGGCCTTCTCTGTCAACAGAGAGGGATCTTCACCAGCATGCTTTGGCTCGCAGGCAGCCCACCACACCAGATGATGCTCCCGATTCGCCGAAGTAATCGAACCGCCAGGGTTGAGTCGGTTTAAGTAGATCGCGGTCTGATCGCGGGTGACACGCATCGGCTCATTCCGACTGCAACGCACCGATTCCGTTGGGATGATCAGATTCTCAGGCGATTCCCTCCAAAGCTTGTAACCCCTTAAATCAGGATCAGACGAATCCACCTGGATGGCAAAAATCCCTAGAAGGGACGTGCCTCCCCGCTCACGCGTCTCGAGCACGACCAGATCGGCAGGCCGCGAGGCCCGCATCTGTTCAAGGACCTTTTCACGCAGAGACGGCTCTGCCAAGCCTGGCTGCACAGCACTGATCGCAAGCAGACTCAAGCTGGTTATCCAATAAGCCGCACGCATCAGATAGGACGACAGACTCACACCATGCTGCCAAGTTCCGACACCGTCTTGACTCAATCGGCACCGATTGCCCTCGACCATCAAGCCACAACCCCATGTCACCCTGACGTGATTGAGGCCATGGAGCCCTGGTGGCGTGAACAGTGGGGCAATCCTTCAAGCCGGCAGCATCGGCTCGGGCTCACGGCTGCCGCCGCCGTGCAATTGGCCCGAGAGCAATTAAGCGATTGCTTGAACTGTTCCAGTGAACAGCTGATCTTCACCAGCGGGGCCACAGAGGCCAACAACATCGCCCTGCTCGGACATGCGCGAGCCGTGGCACGCCAGAAGGGAAAACCAGGGCATCTGATCAGCATGGTCAGCGAACATCACGCTGTTCTCGACCCCCTGTGGCAGCTTCAGCGCGAGGGCTTTGGCATCACCCTTCTCTCGCCAGAGCCAGATGGTCTCCTCGACCCCAAAAAGCTTGAGGCCGCCATCACTGAAGACACCCAATTGGTGAGTGTGATGCTGGCCAATAACGAAATCGGCGTCATCCAGCCACTCCCTGAAATCGCGGCCATTTGCAGAGATCAAGGGGTATCGCTGCATAGCGATGCCGCACAAGCCTTCGGCCACATCCCCCTGGACAGCCAACGCCTTGGCGCCGATTTTCTCAGCCTGAGCGCCCATAAACTGAACGGACCGAAAGGGATCGGCGCCCTGATCTACAACCCAGATCTAGAGGTGGAGCCGCTGCAATGGGGAGGAGGGCAAGAACGGGGGTTAAGACCTGGCACCTTGCCGGTGCCGTTGATCATCGGATTTGCCAAAGCGGCCGAGTTGGCACTTAGCGATCTCGCTAGCCGCAGTCAACGCCTCAAAGGTTTGCGCAATCAACTTTGGGAGGGCTTGAAGCAGAGGCAGCCAACGCTGCTTCTCAATGGACATGCCACGGCTCGACTGCCACACAACCTCAACATCACCATTCCAGATGTCTCCGGAAGCAAGCTGCATCGAGCACTGCGATCCCGCGTGTCCTGTAGCAGTGGTTCGGCCTGTAGTCGCGGTGAACCGTCCCATGTGCTGATGGCCTTAGGGCGAAGCCGCCAAGAGGCCGAAGCCTCCCTGCGACTGAGCCTGGGGCGCAGCAGCACGGAGCACGACATTGACCAAGCCGTGGAGGCCATCAACGACGTCATCCACCAATTGCGTCATAAAGCATGAAATATATGGTGCGTGTCGCTACTTTCCGGCCAAGCCTTTCAATCAACATCTGGCAATGAGCGAAATCACGGAGAGCAGCAGGCTCCACGTCCTACAAGCCATCGAAGATGGCTGGTCTGGCTTCTGCAAAGCGCCATTGCCCTTTGTGCTTTTCACCCTGTTATCCGGGGCGTTAGGGCTGATCTTTCAGGCGATGAGTCATGCAGCCGCCATCAGATCCTCTGCAGGATCAGGCTTCGATCCGGGCACCGTCCTGCTGATGATTGTCTCCGTGATTGGCAGCACCGTGATCAGCCTCTGGGCGGTCACAGGTCTGATTCGAGGAGCATGGAAGGCCCTTAGTGGCCATAAGCCCTCCTTTAGAGACCTCACCCACTGGGATGGCCAAGCGGCAGGTCGCCTGTTCATTAACCAGTTGGTGCTGGCCGTTGTTCTTGCGATCATTGTGTTCATCGCCGTTGCCATCGGCACCGGCCTGTTCCAAATCAATCAGGCCTTGGCCGTGATTCCTGGCCTCGTGGCTGGCATCGTGTTCCTGTATTTGGGAGTGAACCAAAAGTTCCTTCCCTTCATCGCGATCATGGGAGAGGGCAATCCTCTTCAAAAAATCCAGAGCGGTAGAGCCGTCGTAGATCCCAGCTGGGGGTGGATGCTCTTGCTCCTGATCGTGGAAGTGGTGATCATGGGCATTGGACTCCTACTCAATGGAGTGGGCCTCCTGGTTGCTAGCCCCTTGGTGATCTGCATCTCAACAGCGGCCTACCGCCAACTGTTTGGCACAGAAGACCAAACCGGTTTTCTTAGCGAAGGCTGAGTCCGACAAAGGCCGCTACACCGAGCAGTGCCAAGAGCAATTGAGCCAGACGACTCACGAGCAGTCCGGCCACTACCGCCAAGCCCACCACGGCTCCTTGGCGTAAGGCTTTAAGCCACCCGAAATTCACGGGTGGCTTTTTTTTGACCCAGGTCTCCACCACTAGAGCCCCAAGCCAGGGGCCAAATAAGGCCCCAAGCAATGGACCTCCAAAGGGGAGGGCCGGAAGAAGGCCGAACACCCCTAAGAGCAGACCCACCCCCGCCCCCGCCGCTGACCAACGGCTGGCCTTAAGGCGCATCGAGGCCAGGCCCAATGCCAACAGGTCGGCCACAAGGCCCAGCCCGAACAAGACCAAAGCAACAATGAGCTCAGGCCAGGCCTGTTGCCAGCCGACAGCAACGGTCCAAATCAATCCGCCTACAGGAAGCCAGATCAAGCCAGGAAGCAGGGGCAAGAGCGTGCCAGGAATCGCCAGCAGCTGCACCAACAGAGCAATCCACCACCACCAATCGGAAGACCAAGGGATACTCATCGCTCAGACCGAGCAGTGTCGGGCCTCCGTCTGGCAATTCGGAGTTTTGCGCTGCGGCTGCGCGGGTTGTCCGCCTGCTCCTGTTCTGACGCCATCAACGGTTTGCGCGTGACCCGTTCGAGCCGCTCCTCTTGAAGGAAAGCGGTTTTAACCCGACGATCTTCCAACGAATGAAAACTGATAATCGCGAGGAGACCGTCAGGCTTCAGCCATCCAGGCGCAATCTGAAGCAATCGGTCCAGCACTCCCAGTTCATCGTTCACAGCAATCCGCAATGCCTGAAAGGTGCGCGTGGCGGGATGAATCCTTCCCCGCCTGGCTTTCGGGGGGTAACAACCAGCAACGGCATAGGCCAACGCCGCCGTGCCTGCATAGGCGCCTTCTGCATCCAGATCCGCCTTGATCCGTCGCGCAATCCTGCGAGACAAGCGTTCCTCGCCAAAGGCATAAATCAAGTCAGCCAGGGCATTCACATCCAGCCGCTCGATCAGCTCCGCTGCCGTTTCACCCCCAGCCGCTGGGTTCATGCGCATATCTAAGGGCCCGTCCAGCCGGAAGCTGAATCCTCTGGAAGCCACATCCAATTGGGGACTACTCACCCCAAGGTCTGCCAGCACCAGCGACACCGGTTCCTGTGGTTCAAACGCAGCAAAGTTGACCGGAACGATCTGGACGCGCTCCAGGAAGGGTTCCAGTCTTGAAGCAGCAGCAGCCCTGGCTGTGGGGTCCTGATCCAAACCAATCAAATGCACGCCAGGACAGCGTTCCAGGATGAGTTCGCTATGACCGCCACCGCCAAGAGTGGCGTCAATCACAGCTGTGTTCTGCCAAAGGGATGGGGGCTGCTCAGACAAAATCTGCAGCAGCGTTTCAGCCAATACGGGCACGTGGCTGAAGGCCACACCAGAAGACAGCGAGTGATCGGGCATCGGTCCTTCCTAAGATCCCGATAACGCAATGAACCTCGGCTCACCATGACGCAGCTGGAAACGCGCACCGAGCCGATGGTGGTCAACTTCGGCCCCCATCACCCCTCGATGCATGGGGTGCTGAGGCTCGTCGTAACCCTGGACGGTGAAGACGTTGTGGATTGCGAGCCGGTGATCGGCTATCTCCATCGCGGCATGGAGAAGATCGCCGAAAACCGCACCAACGTGATGTACGTGCCCTACGTGAGCCGTATGGACTACGCCGCGGGCATGTTTTATGAAGCCATCGTGGTGAACGCTCCAGAGCGCCTCGCCAATATCCCGGTGCCCAAGAGAGCCAGCTACATCAGGGTGTTGATGCTGGAGCTCAACCGGATCGCAAACCATTTGCTCTGGCTTGGCCCCTTCCTCGCTGATGTTGGCGCTCAAACACCGTTCTTTTACATCTTCCGTGAACGGGAGATGATTTACGACCTCTGGGAAGCGGCCACAGGCCAGCGACTGATCAACAACAACTATTTCCGCATCGGTGGTGTGGCCGCCGATTTGCCCTGGGGCTGGCTGGAAAAATGTAAGGATTTTTGCGACTGGTTTGGTCCAAAAATCGATGAGTACGAAAAACTCATCACCAACAACCCAATTTTCCGTCGACGCATTGAAGGGCTTGGCGTGATCGGCCGAGAAGAGGCGATCAATTGGAGCTTGTCAGGTCCAATGCTGCGGGCTTCCGGTGTGCCGTGGGATCTCCGCAAGGTGGATCACTACGAGTGTTACGACGATTTCGATTGGGATGTGGTCTGCGAGAAGGAGGGTGATTGCTTTGCTCGCTATCGGGTGCGCATTGAAGAGATGCGTCAATCGCTAAAAATCCTGCGCCAAGCCTGCGACATGATCCCCGGCGGCCCCACCGAGAATCTCGAAGCCCACCGCATGGCGGAAGGTAAAGAAAGCCCCTTTGCCGGATTCGACTATCAATATGTGGCCAAAAAAGTGGCGCCTACGTTCAAGATCCCGAATGGCGAGCTGTACACCCGCCTGGAATCAGGCAAAGGCGAAATCGGAGTGTTCATCCAGGGCAACAACGATGTGACCCCCTGGCGCTTCAAGATCAGGGCCGCTGATAGCAACAACCTCCAGATCCTTCCTCACATCCTCAAGGGACACAAAGTTGCCGACATCATGGCGATCTTGGGCTCCATCGACGTGATCATGGGATCCGTTGATCGCTGATCCATCTAGATCCAACTTGTCATTAATCCTTGGCTTTTCGATCGCCAGATGAGTGGTTAAAGCTTGAGCGCATCGTGCGTTTTGGCGATACCGATGCTGCTGGTGTGATGCACTTCCACCAGCTGTTGCGCTGGTGCCATGAAGCCTGGGAAGACAGTCTTGAGCGCTACGGGATTGCCGCAGCGGATGTTTTTCCAGGATGCAGGGCAGCAGATGTTCCACCAACCATCGCTTTGCCGGTGGTGCACTGCGCAGCCGATTTTTTACGACCCATCCATGGTGGTGATCACTTGGTCGTGACACTGAAGCCGACCAGGGTGGATCCCAGCCAATACGAGGTGCGTTTCCTCTTTCAACTCGAGGAAATCGACGTAGCCCAAGGGATCATCCGCCAGCTAGCAATCCACTCTGAAACGCGCCGGCGCTGTGCCTTGCCAGAAGCAATCGATCGCTGGCTTGAAGCATCAGCAATCGGCACCGTCGGAACGCTCTAGATCCTTGAGCCAGGCCCGCCATCGAGCTCGCTCCCACTTGCCAGCGTTGGTTGACGCAAGCTCAGCACAGTGATGCCATCGCTGGGGGCGCTCTGCAGGCAACCATCGATCCGTCAAGGCCTTAAGCCGCAGCAGAAACGCGTCTGCGGCTCCGGGCAGATGAGCTGCATCTTGCCAACGCACCAAAACCACCAGACGTTCTCCCCATTCGGGGTCGTGAACGCCAAGAAACAGCACTGCTTTGAGAGGGAGGCCAACCTCTCGCGCAGCAGCCATCAAGCGAACCTCTAGCTGCTCTGGAAAGACCGTGACTCCACCGGAGTGAATCGCACCATCGAGGCGGCCCAGCAGCGTGAGCTGTGGAGTTGACGCAGGCCCTTGAAGACGCGCAGCATCACCAGAGCGCCACCAGCCATCCACATCGGTCAGGGGGCTAACGGACGGCTCCGTTGATCGTTCAGCCAGCGATCCATCCCCATCAGGCTTCCAACGTCCTATTGCTAAACGCCTGCAACGCACTGCAAGCGCACCATTTCCCTCCACCCGAAGCTCAATGTCATCGAGAGGCTCACCCACTCCTTCTTCCCCATCCAGAAAGCGCTCAGGGGATTGAGCCACGACCATCGCGGCCGTCTCTGTGGCCCCATAACAAGGCGCCAGCTTGATCCCCAAGGCGCGGGCCCTCTCCGCAAGCTCATCTGGCAACGCTGCTCCACCCACCCAGATCAGCGCCATCGCTTGCAACCAGCGCACACCTGCCGGATCGGCCAACAAGCGCCCGAGCTGAGTGGGCACGAGCGAGAGCAACATCGGCATCGAGTCCCAATCCGAACGCTGACAGGACTCCTCCAACAAAGCCTGAGGACTTTTCATCAACGCTGGAGACAGCCAAACATGGGCCACATTCCACTGCTGAGCTCGCCACCAAGGCATCAAGCCACTGATGTGCTGAAAGGGCAGCGGATTCCAAATGATCACTTCCGATGCATTCAGTCCAAGCGCATGCAACCAACGGCCTGTCGCCGCGGCCGATTGATCCAAATGGATTGATGGCTGAAGACAAAGCTGTCGGCCACCGCTGCTTCCGCCTGTAGAAAGCACCAATCCAGGACCCTCCGGTAGAGCCTTAGGAGCCTCAAGCGGAACATCCTGGGGACCCATTAGACGCACCCAATTTCCCCGCTCGAGAGCAGGCAGGAGAAATCCAGCAACAATGGATGGGCTCTGTGGATCACAACACAACTGTTCAAGACTGCTCATCGCGCTCCTCGCTCACTTCAGCTGCGGCCAACACATCAGCCGCGGCCCACACCTCTGCCGGATCGGAACTAAACAACGGGCTAGCCGGACACCACCCTGGAGCCAGCCCAGGCGCCGCCGGTGTTTCCCCTTGAGCCTGGAGGGCCGCCAAGTGCGCCAACCAGCGCCCACCAATCCCGGTTTCAAACGTGGTGCTCAGCATGAGGCGAGGCTTGCCCCGAAGCAAATCCCGCAAAAGAGGCCTTGGGTCTCCTTCCAGCAACGGTCGACGCACCTGCCAGCCCTCCCACTGATCGCGCCAGGTGGGATGCACCTGCAAGGACTCATCCAAAGCGACAGGCACCACAGCAGCGATCGCCTCAAGGCCCTCCCAATCATCAGCGGCAAGCGGTTGCTCGAACCACTCCAGCCGTGAATCCCCGCGCAGCTGCTCCACCCATCGCCAAGCCTGCAGCCTGTCCCAGCCGCCATTGGCATCAAGCCGCAATCGCGCTGAAACCGGAAGCTTGTCGAGCAGACCCTGCAGCAAGCCCATCTCCTCATCGTGGTCGCAGACCGCCACCTTCCACTTCAGCGTGAACGGCAGGTTGGGATCCACTGAGGTCAGCAGGCAATCCAGTGCATCCCGCATCGCGACTCCTGCCGGCAACAAGAACGCCGAGGTTGGCACCTGTAGCCAACCAGCAGAGGAGGCACTCCCAAGCTGGCCATCCAGCTCAGCCAGGGCAGCCCCAAGGGCGAAAGCCAACGCCGCTGGAACAGATGCGAGCAAGTGTTCAAGGCTGCTGACAGTCCAGACCACCCCAAGATCCATCATCCGAACCAAGGCGGACTGGCAATCCTCATGCTGTTCAGCCTCCAAGGGCGACACCTCTCCCCATCCAAGACGGCCAGCCGAGTCCTCCAAGCGCAACAACCAACCTCGACGCTGCTGCAACACCCCGGCAGCGGTGTGCAAAGGCCGGTTGAGCTGGAACCCATAGGGCTTGATCTGCAACCGAAGCTCCATCCCTTTCAACTCAGTAAGGGGCCCAGCGCTAATCCCGCACTTAAGCCAAGACCGTTGAGAGCCTGAAAACGGAGCGCCAAAAATTTGCTGCCGGCGATTCGATCGGGTTCGGCATGGTGATCACGCAGCAAACGAATCAGCGCTGCTGCAGCTGGTAGGCCAATCGCGCCAAACAGGGCCGTGAGCGGCCAATCACCGTGAAGAACTGGCACCCATTCGAGCGCAAGAGTTCCGGCAACAAACCAAGGCACCAAACTCGCAGCTTTGGCCGTACCCAAGCGCACCACTGGGGAGCGTTTGCCATGGGCTGCGTCCTCATCCACCTGATGAAAATGGGAGCAAAACAACACCAGAGACGTGGCCAACGCAGGTCCTGAGCCAAGCATCAGCGCAAGCTGCCAAGGCACTGCTGCTTGATCAGAAGGAGCCAGCACCAGCAGTGCAGCCGCCGTTGCAAACGGACCAAAAGCCAACCAACAAATCGGCTCCCCCCATCCCCGATAGGCCAAGCGAAAGGGTGGACCCTGATACAGGTATCCGAGTCCACAGCTCACCAGCACAAGGGGGAGCACCACGAACGAGCTGCGCAGGGCGAGGATCAGCATCAGGCCTAAGCCCAGCATCAACGCCAAACAGGCCCAACGACGGACAGACCTTCGCTGCCCTACCAGCGCCACGATCGAATGGGGCTTGCCAACAACATCCACACCGGTGTCGGCATCAAACAGATCATTGCTGAGGTTTTCCCAAAGAAGCAGCAGCACCGCCGCGAGCAAAAAGCCTGAGAACTGGGACCAACGCACCGACTCCTGGGCCCCCAGGCGCCAACCTGCCGCCAACAGCACGGGCATCACAGCAACCGAGTACATCCGCCACTTGATGGCGGCCTTCCACAAACGTCGGCGATCGGACATGGAGTAACGGGTTGCAACAGCCTGGGGACCTGGCATGGGCAGGATCCAGACACACTGCGATGTGGCTCATACATTTGAGCAGGACGCTGCACTGATTCGCCGGGCCATGACAGCCGCACTTCAACAACCAACGGCTGCTCAGCGTTTCGGCACGCTGCTCGACACCGCTCAGCGCGCTTGGAATCAGCGCCAAGTGGAGGAGGGCACATTCAGCATCGCCGTGCAGGTTCCCGCTCAGGATCCGCTCAAGCAATTGCCATGCCTGGCGGGAGAAAGCGCTTTCCGGTTCCTATGGGACAGCGCCCCAGGCCTCTGCCTTGCTGCGGCCGGTCAATGCCAAAACCTTGAGCTAGCAGGTCCGCGGCGATTTGAGCTGGCCCAACGTTTCAGCGACACCACCCTGCAACGCCTGATCGATGCCAGCCCTGAGGCGCCGTGCCAGGCCCGCTCCCGGGTTTTGCTCGCCTTCAGTTTTTTCGAGCAGAACCGCGAACAGCAGGGCAGTCTGGACACAGTCCCCTGCCTGCATGCGCTGCTCCCCCGCTGGCAACTCAGCAGACATGGTCAACAAAGCTGGTTGCGGATGCATGGCCATGCATCCGATGCATCTGATGTGCGTGTCCTCGTGGAAGCGCTGTGGCAGATGGCCGAAGCGCTCAACACAACGTCGCCTCAAGAGGAGCCAGACGATCCAACAATCCTGGGTACCCCCGTGGGCTGCTGGCAAGAGCGCTATCAACCAGCACTCGAGCAAGGATTGGCGTTGGTGAATGAGGGAGCCCTACACAAGCTGGTGCTGGCCGTGCGTCAGTCGATTGAACTCACCACTCCTCTCTCCCCCTTACCCCTGTTGGAGAGGCTGCGGCATCAGCAAACCGGGAGCTGCCGCTTCCTCTGGCAACGAGGACTCAATGATGCTTTTTTTGGAGCCTCGCCAGAGAGGCTGCTCAGCCTGCGCAACGGACGGTTGCGGAGCGATGCCCTAGCCGGCACTGCAGGTCGAGGTGAAGGCGGCGACACCCTGATGCAATCGAGCAAGGACCGCCACGAACATGAGCTCGTCGTGAAGGCAATCAGCGAGAGCCTCCGCGAGGAAGGACTGCAACCGCAAAGCCCTCGGCGGCCCCAATTGTCGCGCCATGGCCAGCTGATCCATTTACACACCCCGATCAGTGCCGATGCTGCAGGGCACCAGGCCCTTGCCCTCGCGGCTGCGCTTCATCCGACCCCAGCGGTAGCAGGCCTACCAAGGAGAGAGGCCATGCATTGGCTGCAAACACTTGAGCCATTCGAGCGCGGTGGCTATGCAGCGCCCATCGGTTGGATCGACAAGGCCGGTGATGCGGAATTGCGCGTTGCCATCCGCTGCGGACACCTGCGCGGCAGCCAACTTGACCTCACCGCAGGAGCTGGCCTTGTGCGCGGATCGATTGCGGAGCGGGAACTACAAGAGGTCAGCCAAAAGCTGGCCGTCCTCGCCGACCAGCTTGATCTTCACTCAGGGAGCCTGGAGCGAACGCAGACGCCACTCCATCGATGACTGCTTGAGGATGTCTCCTTCCTGAAATCAGGTCGAAGACGCACTCAGACGAGCAATCACCATGTCGGCCAAGGGCACGTTCATCAAACGCTCCACTTCGCGAATACCGGTTGGACTGGTGACATTGATTTCACTCAGCATTCCGCCGATCACATCAATCCCCACAAAAAACAAACCCTCCGAACGCAAGGCCGGAGCCAAGGCCTCACAAATCAAGCGTTCACGCTCCGTGAGCTCCGTGGCCTCAGGAAATCCCCCCACAGCCAGGTTGCTCCGAAACTCCCCCTCTTTGGGCTTGCGGTTCACAGCTCCCAGTGGTTCTCCATCCACGAGCAGGATCCGTTTGTCGCCATCGGTAACGGCCGGTAAAAAACGTTGAGCCATCACTGGAAGCGAACCCTGTTCCGTCACCAGTTCAAGCAATGCACCGAGTCCGGGTGCTGACGCTGAAACGCGCACAACACCTAAACCAGCCCGGCCACCGAGGGGCTTCAAAACCACTTCCTCTTGTTCGCGCGCAAAGGCCGATAGCTCCGAAATTCGGCCCGACACCAACGTTGGGGCCATCCAGCGGCTGAAGCGCAGAGCACCAAGCTTTTCGTTCCAACTGCGCAGCGATGCCGGACGGTTCAGCACCAGGGCACCCGCTCGCTCGGCCACATCGAGCAGATGGGTGGCATAGAGATAGGCCTCATCAACGGGAGGATCCTTCCGCATCCAGATCGCTCCAAAGCGATTGAGAGGACAGCGTTCTGGTTCGCCGATCTCAATCCAGGGATCGGGCTGCACTGGCACCGCAACCGCTAAGGGCTCATCACCCAATGCAATCAAATCAGCAGGCGTGGACGCCCAGACCTCATGGCCAGCACGCTGGGCCGCCTGCATCAAGGCGGCTGTGGAATCTTTTGCAGGGTTGATCCGATCGAGCGGATCCAACACGAAGAGGTGGCGCATGGCTGACACCGATTCAGGCCTGACCGGCGAGCAGGGCATCCAGTTTCCCCGCACGCTCGAGGCCATGAAGTTCGTCGCAGCCCCCTACGTGTTGGTCATCGATAAAAATCTGAGGAACACTGCGTTTGCCGTTGCCTCGGGCCGCCATCGCATCACGTCCAGGCTCATCCCCATCCACCGAGACTTCGCTGTAGGCCACACCCTTTCGATCGAGCAGACCCTTTGCGCGCACACAAAACGGACAGGTGCTCCAGGTGTAGATCTCAACCTTGGCCATCGAACTGCCGCATGGGAAGGCTGAATCTTATGCAGGACGACCGCGCTGATAGCGTCAAGTTCCGAAGACTCCCTTGCTCCATTGCTGGACCTCACAGACTTCAAACGCGATCTTTCCGAGCTCACTGACCGCCTGGGCCATGCCCAGGACTGTCTTTGACGTCCCTGCACTGAACGCCAGGCAGCAAGATCTCGAGCAACTCGCAGCTCAACCCGAGTTTTGGAACGACCAGCAAAACGCCCAGAAGCAGATGCGGCGCCTGGACGAAGTCAAGGCACAGCTGCAGCAACTGGTGGATTGGCGTGGTGCGATCGACGATGGGCAAGCCACCCTTGAGCTCTATGACTTAGAGCCTGACGAAGACCTCCTCGGTGAAGCTCAGCAGGGACTCGATCAGCTGCGACACGCTTTGGATCGCTGGGAGCTGGAGCGCCTGCTCAGCGGTGAATATGACAAAGAAGGTGCTGTTCTAAGCATCAACGCCGGTGCCGGGGGCACTGACGCCCAGGACTGGGCCCAGATGCTGCTGCGCATGTACACCCGCTGGGCCGAAGACCAAGGGATGAGCGTGCGCGTCAATGAGTTGTCGGAAGGTGAGGAAGCAGGCATCAAAAGCACCACGATTGAAATCGAAGGTCGTTACGCCTACGGCTATTTACGCAACGAAAAGGGCACCCATCGGTTGGTGCGGATCTCGCCCTTTAATGCCAATGACAAGCGGCAAACGAGCTTCGCGGGTGTGGAAGTGATGCCCAAGCTGGATGAAGATGTAGAGCTCAATATTCCTGAAAAAGATCTCGAGGTCACCACCTCCCGCTCCGGCGGGGCCGGTGGGCAGAACGTCAACAAAGTGGAAACGGCCGTTCGCATCCTTCACGTACCCACCGGTCTGGCGGTGCGCTGCACCCAAGAGCGCTCCCAGCTTCAGAACAAAGAGAAGGCCATGGCCCTGCTCAAGGCGAAGTTGCTGGTGATTGCCCAGGAGCAGCGTGCAGCGGAAATTGCCGACATTCGCGGCGACATTGTGGAAGCCGCCTGGGGAAATCAGATCCGCAATTACGTGTTTCACCCGTACCAAATGGTGAAAGACCTGCGCACCCAAGAAGAGACCACAGATGTGCAAGGCGTGATGGATGGAGATCTCAACCCCTTCATCCAGGCGTTATTGCGCCAAGGTGTGGATCGCCCAGGCAGCGACGACGACACATGACTCAGGCTCCCAACAACAACAGCACCCCTTCCACAGCACAAAGCGACGACAAGGGAGCGCCACCGCCGAGCTTCGTAAAATTGGCCATGCGCAACATGGTGCGCAAAGGGGGGCAGAGCCTGTTCCATTTCGGCCTGACCGCTGCAGGCTTCATTGGTTTCATTCTTGTGGTGGCCTGGTTGGGGCGACCAACACTCCCGCAATGATCAGCCTCGATCTGGCCTTCAGCCCCGCAGCCGCTGACCTCATTGATGCAGCGGATGACGAAAGCACGCGCTCGAGGCTGCTACAAGCCAGCGATTGGGAGGGTGAATTAAGCGCCTGGATCGAAGCCCTTCGTCAGGACCTCGACAACCACTGTCCCGATGCCGTGAGGACCTGCGACACGGTCAGTTTGGGAGTCTCGCTGCTCGATGACGCCAGCATCGCCGAACTCAATCTGCGCTGGCGCCAGAAAGCCACTCCAACGGATGTGCTCTCCTTTGCTGCTCTGGAGAGTGAAATGCCGATGGGTGCAGGCCAAGAGCTTGAACTAGGTGACATCGTCGTGTCGGTGCCCACCGCCCGTCGTCAAGCTCTGGAGCAGGAGCATGGCCTGGAACGGGAACTGCGCTGGTTGGTCAGTCACGGGCTTCTGCACTTGCTGAGCTGGGATCATCCCGATGAAGACTCGCTCGCTGCAATGCTGCAAAAACAGGAGCACCTACTTGGCATGGGCGGTAACGTTCCCTCCTGAGGTGAGATCAACTGTGAATCAGCAGATGAAGTCACTGCTGAACCCTGAAGACGGAGCACCGGTGCCTGAGGAGATCAGCCAGCGCAGCACCCAACGCGCCCATCGCGCAGCCAAACGGGGTGCCTGGCGGATCGCCGGGGACCTCCCCTCGAGCTTCCGATACGCGGCCCAAGGTCTGGGCTACGGCTTCGTGAGCCAGAGGAACTTCCGGATCCACGTTTGTACGGGAGCTGTGGTCTTAGGGATGGGGATTTGGCTCCAGCTTCCCTCCATCCAGCTGGCGGTGTTGGTGCTCACGGTGGCTGTTGTGTTGGTGTTGGAGCTGCTCAATACGGCCATCGAAGCTGCGGTGGACTTGGCAATCGGCCGCCGGTTCCATCCCCTTGCCAGGGTTGCCAAGGATTGTGCGGCTGCCGCTGTTCTCGTCTCTGCAATCAGCTCAATGCTGATCGCGCTCCTGCTTCTCCTTCCACCCCTGATCCTGCGCCTGGGCCTCTGACCATGCTCTTGGTTATCGATAACTACGACAGTTTCACCTTCAACCTGGTGCAATACCTGGGGGAGCTCGCCAGCCAGTTCCCGGTGGCCACCGACTGTCGCGTCGAGCGAAACGACGCCCTCAGCCTTGAGGAGATTCGCGACCTGAATCCATCCGCGATTTTGCTTTCACCTGGCCCAGGCGATCCGGATCAAGCCGGTGTTTGCCTCGAGGTCTTAAGCCAACTCTCACCCACCATTCCAACCCTTGGCGTCTGCCTCGGGCATCAGTCCATAGCGCAGGCGTACGGCGGACGCGTTGTGAGAGCCCGCGAACTGATGCATGGGAAAACATCTCCTGTTCAGCATCGCGGTGAAGGCGTCTTCGCGGGGCTCCCCCAACCCCTTACTGCGACCCGGTATCACAGCCTGATTGCGGAACGAGACACGCTTCCTGAGTGCCTTGAAGTCACCGCCTGGCTAGAGGATGGAACGATCATGGGTCTGCGCCATCGCGACTACCCCCATCTGCAGGGGGTGCAATTCCATCCGGAGAGCGTGCTCACAGAAGCAGGGCACCAGCTGCTGGCCAACTTCCTGCGTCAAGCAGAACCCCAGTGACATCACTGCTAGCTTCCTGAGCACAAAGACGAGCAGCAATGTCGGTCCACGAACGGGTTCAGAGTCTTTTCAGCATTGTTGTGCGTGGATCTGCTCTGCTGGCGATCGGCACGATTGCTCCAGTTCGGGCCGCGGGCGTCAGCGTGACCAATTACGGCCATAGCGCCTTGCTGATCCGCGGAGGCGGCCAATCCGTGATGGTGAATCCATTTCGGGCCGTGGGCTGCGCCAAAGGACTCGCTGAACCACGCGTGAACGCAACGGTGACTCTTGCCAGTTCGGAATTACCCGATGAGGGGGCCCGCATCGGTGGAGGCACCTATCTGGTCAAACCCGGTTCCTATCGTGTCGGCGGTCTCAAGATCGAAGGGTTCGCCGCTCCCCACGACCGCGTGGGTGGCCGTCGTTTTGGCCAAGCCACGGTGTGGCGCTGGCAACAGGCAGGCCTCAGCTTTGCCCATCTCGGAGGCACCGCCGCCACACTCAGCGGTGAGGACAAGGTGCTTCTCGGTCGCCCCGACGTCTTAATCATCGGCGTCGGCGGCGGCGGCAAGGTCTACAACGCAGAGGAGGCGGCGAAGGTTGTACGGGAACTCAATCCCCGCAGGGTGATCCCAGTCCAATACGTGAATGGGGAGGCGCCGTCCGGCTGTGACCTCGGCGGAGTCCAGCCTTTTTTGGACGCGATGTCCGGTACAAAGGTGCGCAAGGTGGGGCCAAACCTCAACCTGCCTGGAACCCTTGGTGACACGACCGTGATCGATGTCATGCGTTGATCGCGACCGACGCCAACAGCGCTGACAGCTCGGCTCGCTCCATCCCAGCGATCAAGGACAAAAGCAGCAGAATTCTTGCCTTCTGAGGGCTGAGGGTTCCCGCCGGCAACAAACCAAGTTCGTCCTGCAGCGCACAGGGATGAACAGGCCCGCTACCGCAACGATTCGCGCGCAGCATCAGGGGCAACACACCTGGCCAGGCTTTGATCGCCTGACGTTCTCCCGCAGACAACTGACCGGCCCCGGTGCCGGTCCAGACCAGCCCCTTCACCCCTGCATGGGAAAGGGCCGACACCATGGCTAATGGGGGATCCACACAGCCATAAAGAATGGCCACTTCGGGCCACTGAGGCGGCAAGGCCAGCGTCGCGAAGGGAACGGTACGGGACCCCGACGCCACCGGCACATGCACCCCGCTGTCATCCACCCAGCCCAGGGGGCCCACGTCTGGGCTTTGAAAGGCACCCACACCCTGGGTGGCCACCTTGGTGACAGCCCCAGCTCCATGGATCTGGCCATCCATCACCACCAGCACCCCGTGGCCACAGGCCTGAGGGCTACAGGCCACTTGCACCGCCTGAAACAGATTCAGCGGACCATCGGCACTGAGCGCTGTAGCCGGACGCATCGCTCCCACCAACACCACGGGCCGCGGATCATCAATGAGTAACTCCAACAACCAGGCGGTTTCTTCCAAGGTGTTGGTGCCGTGGGTGATCACCACTCCCACCAGCTCGGGAGACGCAGAAAACGCCTCACGGATGCGCTTCACCAGTTGGATCCAATGCTGAAACTGCAGATCCGCACTATCCAGATTGGTGAGTTGCTCCACCTGAATCTGAGCCAGCTCCTGCAGCTGCGGCAGCTCCTGGAGCAGTTCCGATCCCGCCATCGCCCCCGCGGTGTAGGCGTTGACAGAGGTGCTTTTGTCAGCGCGGCCAGCGATCGTGCCGCCCGTGGCAAGCAGGAGCAACTGCGGGGATGATGCGGACTGATCGACCATCAAGACTCTGAATCGATCGCTTGATAAGCCTGCCAAAAGCGCTGCATCTGCTCAGTGGTGCCAATGCTGATGCGCAGCGAACCATTGATCTGAGGCTTCCCCGCCATCGATCTCACCAAAATCCCTGCCGCCCGCAGCTCCGCTTCAACCGTTTCAGACGAACGATGGGGCCAAAGCAACAGATAATTGCCGCCAGCGGCATGATGAATAGCATGCTGACGCGTTAGTTGAGTAACGATCCAGTTACGGGCTCGTAACACTTCGGCAACATAGGCATCGGTATAGGGCTGATCGGCCAAAGCCGCCATCGCCGCCGTCACGGCCAAACTATTGACGTCATAGGGACCCGTGACCCTTCCCACCCGGTCCACGACATCCGGATGGCCAAGGGCAAACCCGATTCGCAAGCCAGCAAGGCCAGCGGTTTTCGCCAACGACCGGAGCACGAGCAGGTTTGGAACGACGCGAAAATCAACGGACGGCAAGACGCTGTCTCCCGTGAACGCCTCATACAACTCATCCACCACCACGAGCGTTTCAGGCGCCGCAGCCGCTAGTTCCAACACTTGAGCCGCCGGCAAACGGGTTCCCGTGGGGTTGTTGGGATTGCAGAGCATCAAGATGCGCGGCTTGCGCAACAAAGCGGCGCGAATCGCCTCCATCGGAAACACAAATCCGGGCAGCTCATGGGGCACGGCCTCAATCGCCATCCCCTGCATGCCCGCACAGGGGGCGTAATACCCAAAGGTGGGACTGGTGGTCAGCAGCGTGTCACCGGCCGCGCCATAGGCATGAATCACGGCATGGATCGCAGCGTCGACCCCGTTAAAGATCCCAACATGCGCAGCCGATAACGCAGAGGTCAAACCTGCTGGCGACGACACCAGGTTGGCAATCAGGGCTTCGCGGAGGCCGTCGTACTCGGGATAAATCGCGATCTGATCGGCCGGGAAAGCGCGAATCGCCTCCGTGACCCTGGGACTGGGGCCCATCGTGTTTTCGTTGAAGTCGA
This sequence comes from Synechococcus sp. MVIR-18-1, assembly GCF_014279835.1. Classification (NCBI taxonomy): domain Bacteria; kingdom Bacillati; phylum Cyanobacteriota; class Cyanophyceae; order Synechococcales; family Synechococcaceae; genus Synechococcus; species Synechococcus sp. MVIR-18-1. Next base: position 2,232,191 of record NZ_CP047942.1, read on the forward strand.
GCCGCAACAAGTCGCGTCGTCCTTCAAGCGGAGCGCTGTAGGCCTTGAGCTGCTCGACCTCGGGCCGGGCGCTGGGTGCATTGCTTTGAGGGTGTCCGTTCACAGCCAATCCCAAGTCACGAAACAATCAAAACGTGAAAACGAATTCGAACCACAGCTGCTGCATTTGGCCAACTTGGTGTCACTACATCCGTTCCAACGTTGCAATGCCCAATAATCCCAATCCTGAATTCAGGGTATCGGCGGTGAGACGGCACAACGCCAAACGGGATGACAAAGACTTGCCCTCAGCCTTGAGAACTGGAACCTGGTCATAAAAGCGATTGAACACTTGCGATAACTCGAACAAATAACTGCAGAGGCGATTGGGCAGCAACTCCTCTTCCACCTCGGCGATCACCGCATCGAATTTGAGCAGCTCCCGCACCAGGGCCCACTCCTGGGGCTCGCTGAACTGCAGCATTCCGGCCTCGGCCTCAAGGTCTCCACCCTTGCGCGCAATTCCAGCAATCCTCACCACCGCATACAGCAGATAGGGGGCTGTGTTGCCTTGTAAGGCCAGCATCCGATCGAAGCTGAACTGGTAATTGGTGATCCGGTTTTGGCTGAGGTCGGCGTACTTCACCGCCGCCAGCCCCACCGTGCCAGCCACATGCGCAATGAACTGATCGTCCTCGCTACGCCCCTCCTCCTCCAAGCGCCGACGGAGATCGGCTTCTGAGCGTTCCACCGCTTCGTCGAGCAGATCCCGCAGCCGAACCGTGTCACCCGAACGGGTTTTGAGTTTTTTGCCGTCTTCGCCCTGGACCAGCCCAAAGGGCACATGCTCCAGTCGGCCGCCTTCTGGAATCCAATTGGCCCGTTTCGCCACTTGAAACACGCCTGCGAAATGATTCGCCTGACCCGCATCGGTCACATAAATCACGCGGCGTGCACCATCTCCATCCGAGGCCAGCGCAAAGCGATAGCGGATCGCTGCCAGGTCGGTGGTGGCGTAGTTGAACCCTCCATCACTCTTGCGAACAATCACGGGCAAGGGCTTGCCATCCTTCCCATTCACGCCCTCAAGGAAGACACACTCCGCACCGTCATCGGTGACGAGCAAGCCAGCCTCCTTCAAACCAGTGAGGACTGAGGCCAAATAAGGGTTGTAGAACGATTCGCCCCGTTCGCTCAGACGAATATCAAGCCGGTCGTAAATCTTCTGGAACTCACGCCGCGACTGATCACAGAGCAATCCCCACGCCTTGAGTGACACAGGATCGCCGCCTTGAAGCTTCACCACCTCCTCTCGAGACGTGGTCTGAAAGGCTTCGTCTTCGTCGAAACGCTTCTTGGCCTCGCGATAAAAGGCCACCAAATCACCAAGGTCCACCGCATCGGCCGTGTTGAGGGTCTCGGGGGCTACCTGTTTGAGATGGGTGATCAGCATCCCGAACTGGGTTCCCCAATCACCCACATGGTTGAGGCGCAGCACCCGATGGCCGCGGAACTCGAGCACCCGAGCCAGAGAATCGCCAATGATCGTGGAGCGCAGGTGGCCGACGTGCATCTCCTTAGCGATGTTGGGGCTGGAAAAGTCCACCACCACGGCGGCATCGCTGTGCACCTCAGGCACACCCAGGCGCGGATCGCCCAGCCGTGCTGACACCTCAGCCACTAAGCGCTCCGGCCGAATGGTGAGGTTGATAAATCCAGGACCAGCGATCTGGGGCTCCAAGCACAGGTCAGTGAACGCTGGATCTGCCTGAAGCGCCTCCACAATCGCCCCGGCAATTTGGCGTGGAGCCTGCTTGAGAGGCTTCGCCAAGGGCAAGGCGCCATTGGCCTGGAAATCACCGAATTCCGGCTTGCTCGCTGGCGCCAGCTGAGGATCGAGCAGGGCATCCACCTCCGGGAAGGCCCGCTGCATCGCCTCGCGCAACTGGGCTTCAAGGGCGTTGGCGATGCAAAGCATGAAAGGCAGCAAAAGCGCAGCCCTTAATCATCTCCCGGCGGGGGTGAAACGCATGCTCAGATCTAGCCAGGAGCTGCGGGTCATCGGCGCACTCGTGGAAATCAGATCCACCCCCGTTGCCGCATACAGCTTCAAGTCGGCAGGGTTCACCCCAGACGCTTCCAACACAACGGACGTCCGAGCAGGGCGCACTGCCGCCTGCGCCCGTAGCAAGGGAACCAACCTGGTCAACGCCTCCGGGCTGAACTCATCGAGTAGCAGCGCATCCGCACCCGCCACCACCGCAGCCTGGGCTTCCTCTGCCGTTTCCGCTTCCACAATCACCCTGGCAGGCCAGGGTGCATCTGCTCGCACCGCTGCAATCGCGGCGGTGACGCCACCAGCCCAAGCCAGATGATTTTCCTTGAGCATGGCTGCGTCATCGAGTCCCATGCGGTGATTGATCCCCCCACCACAACGGACGGCATATTTTTCCAGCTCCCGAAGCCCAGGTGTGGTTTTACGGGTGTCGGCTAAGGCCACGCCAGTGCCTTCCAACTGGGCCACAAGAGCGGCCGTTGCCGTGGCAATGCCAGACAGACGCATCACCAAATTGAGTGCCGTGCGTTCCATTGCCACCAACATCTCCGCCGGTCCAGATAGTTCCAAGAGTCGATCCCCAGCCGCAACGGATGCGCCATCACAAACCAGCAGTTGAAGCTCCACCTGATGCCCACCAGGTCCAACCAGCTCAGATAGCAGCGGCTTTAAAAGAACACCTCCGCAGAACACACCATTGGCTTTGGCGAGCCAATACGCCTCGCCAGCTTGTCCTTGCAGCGCACGGGCAGAAAGATCTCCGCGACCCAGATCCTCCTGTAACCATTCCCCTAGCTTGCGACGAAGCCCAGGGGTTATTGCCAGCGTGCTGGACGCCATCAGAGAAGGTGCACAGAAGTCACTTCATGATGATCCGCAATCCTTCGTTCGATACCAAAGGGCATCAGGATCATTTACCGATGCAGAAACGAGAAAAGATCCGGTCCAACACCGACTCCGTGAGTTGCTCACCGGTGATCTCACCCAGGCTGCAAATCGCCTGACGCAAGTCAATCGTCCAAAAATCCCAAGGGAGGCCATCGGCCGCCACCTGCTCACTGCGGGCCAGGGCCTCAGCCGCAGTGGCAGCCAAATCAGATTGACGCTGATTCAAGGCCAAGAGCAGGGGCTGCTCGCTCAAGGCACCACAACGCTCCAACACCGCACGGACGAGATCCTGCTCCCCCTCTCCAGTGACGGCGCTGAGGCGCACATCGGCAACTGACGCAGCCTCCACATCAACGTCACGCCGAAGGTCTGCTTTGTTGCCCACCCGCAAGCAGGGAACTCCCTCAGGGATCTGGGCAAACAGGGCTTGATCCTCCTCCGACCACCCCTGGGCGAGATCAAACAACAGCAGCACCAGATCGGCACTGGCCAGGGCATCGCGGCTGCGAGCAATCCCCAACTGCTCCACGGCATCACTGGTGGCCCTGATCCCTGCGGTGTCGAGAAGGGTGATCGGAACGCCATCCAGCACGATCTCACTTTCCAGCAAATCCCGCGTGGTGCCTGGCAAGTCGGTCACGATCGCCCGCTCCCGGCGACTCAACAGGTTGAGCAAGGAGCTTTTGCCAACGTTGGGCCGGCCTACAAGCGCCACCCTCAATCCATGGCGCACAACCGATCCCCGCTCGCCATCGGCCACGAGCGTGAGCAACTCCAGGCGAACTGCTTGCAACTCCTGCAAGAGCGCCTCACCATTCAAGGGAGGAAGATCCTCTTCAAAGTCCACGCGAGCCTCCAACTCACTGAGCTGATCGAGCAAGCGCTCGCGCAAGACCACCATTTTTTTCTGGATCCCGCCATCGAGACCAGCCATCGCCAGCTGCGCTGCCCTCTGGCTGCGCGCTCCCACCAGATCACCAATCGCTTCCGCCCGGGTGAGATCAAGACGACCATTCAGCACCGCGCGTTGGCTGAATTCACCGGGCAGGGCCCGACGCACGCCCGGCTGCTCCAAGACGCGTGCCAAAACCTGCTGCACAGCGATCACCCCGCCGTGACAATGAATCTCCACAACGTCTTCGCCGGTGAAACTGCGCGGCGCCAACATCACCAGCACCAGCACCTCATCGAGCCGTTCCACACCACCGGCAGCCACAACATGTCCATAGAGAACCCGGTGGCTCTCCCACTCCTGTTGCCCAGGAATCACCGTGATCGCTGCAACAGCGCGCACAGCACTCGGACCCGACAACCGAATCACGGCGATGCCACCCTGCCCTGGCGCCACAGCGGTAGCGATCGCAGCGATCGAAAGCGCCTGATCTGGCCCATTCCCAGACATTCCCTGATCCCTGCCGCCATCACGCACTCCTTCCTACGATCCCGAAGCTTCCTCAGCCGCACTGGCGGCAAGCAGTTTCGATGAAGCGGTTGCGGAACAACTTGCAGCGACGCTTGAACCGATGGCTGCAATGGATCTGGCAGCAGGAGGGAACCCCAGGCCAACGCGCCCGAGGACTGGCAGCAGGCGTGTTTTGCGGCTGCTTTCCCTTCTTTGGATTTCAAACCCTGCTGGGAATTGGCTTGGCCAGCGTGGTGCGCGGCAACCATTTGCTCGCCGCCGCAGGCACCTGGATCAGCAACCCATTCACCTATGTGCCGCTGTTTTGGTTCAACTACCGCTTAGGCGCACTGCTCCTCGGTGAAGGCGCTGGCTGGCCAGGGCTCAACAATCTCAATCAAGAGCTGCTCGCCACAGCGGGGTGGGACGTGATGAGCCGTCTCTTGCTTGGCTCCGGCCTGACCGGAGCTGTGTTTGGCGGCTTGAGCTGGTGGCTCACCCTTCACTGCCTCCAGCCCCAAAGAGCCGGCAGCATCAACCCTCGTCATCGGGAGCGCCGGCGGAGATAAGCCATCCTTTAAGCGGCCGCCAATCGTCGTCTTGATCGATGGGCTCCCAAAGCGATTCAATCAAAGGCCGCGTTGGCGTCTGGCTCAAGTTCCATCGCCTCAACCGCTCAGAAACTGAGGCGACCGGCTCAGACCCAGGAACCGCTCTGGCCTGGGTTTGCCACCACCAGGCGTCACGCCAGTTTTGCCACAGCTGCCTGGCAGGTGCTGAACAGTCGGGCAACACAACAGGCAAGCCGTCAGGTTCCTGGGGTAGGCCAGCGGATTGAACAACCGACGCCAGACCCGCAAAAAAGTCTCCATAGCCCACGGGCCAGTTCGCGATTAACTCCAGCGTTGCGCTCACCAAGCGCTCATCACTGTCCAGATCAGGATTAGGCGTCAATCCCAATCGCCTCAACAGGCAGAAGCGATAGTGATTTTGATAAGTGCTTGCATAGCGTTCAAGCGACTGTTCCATCGGCTGCCGAGGCAGCAACATCGCCAACGGGTTTTGGAGAAGCTGCAAGTTCTTTCGGCAGATGGCTGGCTGACGCCCATAGGAGTACAGGCCGGTCTGATCGAAATAAGCCGCCGTGAAGCTCGGATCCCAACGGTCTAAAAAAGCAAACGGTCCGTAGTCAAAGCTTTCACCCGCGAGCGACATGTTGTCGGTGTTGAGCACGCCATGCACAAAACCTGCTGCCATCCATTCCGCTGCCAAGCGAGCCACGCGCTCCACCAGCTCGCCATAGAACGCGAGCAGCTGATGCTCCAGAGCCAGGCGATCTCCATCAGGCGCGGGATGGGCTGCCGCAACATCGGGGTAATACACAGCCACCACATGGCGCAGCAAGCGCTCCAGCCCTTGAGGATCACGCAAATACAGCAGCCGTTCACAGCTCCCGAAACGCAGATGGGTGCGTGCCATCCGAACCATTACCGCACTTCGCGTCGGCGATGGTTCATCACTCCGCCAAAGCTCCTCACCCGTTTCGATCAACGACAACGTGCGGCTCGTGGTCACACCAAGACGATGCAACGCCTGGGAGGCGATAAGTTCGCGCACGCCTCCTTTCAAGGTGAGGCGTCCATCCCCACCACGACTCCAAGGCGTGGTGCCACTGCCCTTGCTGCCAAGGTCTTGCAGCTGGCCGGTTCGATCACGCAGCTGGCCATAGAGAAAGCCGCGGCCATCGCCAAGCTGGGGGTTGTAGGTGCCGAACTGATAGCCGTGATAACGGAGAGCAAGCAGGGGAACGCGCTCTTCAAAACGGCCATAGGCCCCTTCGAAGTCTTGATCCGACACACCATCTGGCTCCAACCCCAGTTGACGCAGCAATGCTTCATTGCGAAAGCGCAGCTGGGTTTGCGGAAACACTGCAGCCTCCACCACATCCCAGTAATCCCCACCCAAACCCTCGATTGAGGGTTCAAATGGCAAGGCCAAAAGCGGATTGCTCAACTCTGGCCAGTACGCGCGATGTCGATCACATCGGCCATCGAGCGGATCTGGTCCATGGTGCGCTGCAACTGCACTGCACTTCCCAGTTCCACCATCAAATCAATACGAGCCGGCTTGCCATAGGCCGTTCTCACCTGCGCATCACTGACATTGATCGAGCCATCGGACAAGCGCATCAGGATGTCTTTCAAAATTCCAACGCGATCAATCACCTCAATGCGCAAGTGAGCAGGGAATCGAGACCCGGCTTCCTGCAGCGCTGGATTCCATCGCACAGGCAAGCGACGTTCCGTCGGGATCGCTTCCAGATTGGCGCAGTCTTGACGATGAATGGTGATGCCGTGATTACCAAGCGCCACAGCACCCAAGATCGGTTCTCCTGGAAGCGGACTACAACATCCACCAAGGCGATGATCCAAGCCTTCAACACCAAGGATGGGCGCCGTTCCTGCAGACGTAAGTTCACGATGGAGCGCTTGCTCGGACTGCTTGACCAGTTGCTTGGCAACATCCTCATTGCTCAGAGGTGCCTCCACCGCAGCCGTTTGCAGACGAATTTCTTCGCGCAGACGGTTGAGAACCTGATGCAGCGTTAAAGCACCAAACCCAAGACCAGCAAGCAGATCTTCGGTGGTTTGTAAGTTGCAGCGCTCAGCCACCCTGAGCATCGCTTCACTACCAAGCAGAGCATCAAAACCACTACGACCAAGCTCGCGTTCAAGCAGCTCTTTACCGCGATCGATCGTCTCATCACGATGGCTGCGTTTGTACCACTGCCGAATGCGATTTCGTGCCGTTGGAGTGGCTACAAAATTGAGCCAATCCAAACTTGGATGGGCATTTTTTGTGGTGAGAATATCAATGAAGTCACCATTTTGAAGCGGAGTTGACAAGGGCAAAAGCCGATCGTTAATCCTCACGCCATGGCAATGATTTCCCACCTCAGAGTGAATGCGAAAGGCAAAATCAACTGCGGTTGAGCCCTTACGAAGCCCCACTACATCGCCCTTAGGCGTGAATACAAACACCTCTTCATCAAATAAATCTTCCTTGATCGAAGCCAGGTAGTCGTTGTGATCATCGGCGCCTCCCTCCTGCTGCCAATCCACAAGCTGACGCAGCCAGTTGAAACGCTCCGTATCACCACCGGTTGCGGGGGATCCACCCTCTTTGTATTTCCAGTGCGCAGCAATGCCGAACTCCGAGACCTGATGCATCTCCCAGGTGCGAATCTGCACCTCGATCGGACGATGGCGTCCGATGACAGCGGTATGAAGGGATTGATAGCCATTGGGCTTCGGGAGCCCGATGTAGTCCTTAAACCGTCCTGGAATTGGCCTAAAGGTGTCATGGACAACGGCCAAAGCGCGATAACAGCTCTCCACATTCGGCGTAAGGATCCTCAACGCGGCCACGTCGTAGATCTCGTGGAACTCTTTCTGCTGGCGCTGCATCTTTGTCCAGATGCCATAAAGGTGCTTGGGACGACCACTCACTTCACAGCTGTCGAGGCCCACGGCAGCCAAACGATCACAGAGCAACTGCACCGTGACGGAGAGGCGCTCTTCGCGCTCGCTGCGCTTGGTTGAAACCTCCTGCTGCATCTCGCGGAAGGCCTCCGGCTCCAGCAACTTGAACGAGAGATCTTCGAGTTCCCACTTGAAGCGACCAATCCCCAAGCGATTGGCAAGCGGCGCGTAGATCTCACGCGTTTCCCTGGCGATGCGCTGTCGCTTCTCTTCTTTGAGCGCGCCAATCGTGCGCATGTTGTGCAGACGGTCCGCCAGCTTCACCAACACCACACGAATATCACTGGCCATCGCCAGAAACATCTTGCGCAGATTCTCTGCTTGGGCCTCCGTGCGATTGGTGAAATGAAGGCCCCCCAACTTGGTGACGCCTTCGACCAACTCACGCACCTCAGGTCCGAAATGGCTTTCGAGCTGATCTGGTGTCACATCGGTGTCTTCCACCACATCGTGGAGGAAACCCGCTGCAATCACGCTGGCGCTCGCCCCGATATCCCGCAGCAAGTCCGCCACGGCCACCGGATGCACGATGTAAGGGTCACCACTGGCGCGGAACTGCCCCTCATGCAGCTGAAACGCAAAATCAAAAGCAGCCGCTAATAGGGCCTCTGGATCGGTCGGACAACTGTGTCCGATTCCAGGAGGAACGTGAATCAAACATTGCTGCAACCACTCGGGAAGCTCGATGCCGTAGCCATCCGGTGAGCGGAGCGGACGTTCGCGTAATGCCGTTAAACCGCAGGCCGCAAGAGTTGATCCAGACCGAGTCTGGGAGGGATCGGGTGCAGAGGTTGCGTTGAGCATCCAACCCGGCGGGTGCATCCATGGTATGTAGGCATGAGGCTTCTTGCTTTCTTTCATGCCCAACGCGCCAGGAACGGTTCTGACGCTGAATCAGTTGCGTCTGCGCTACCCAGGAAGTGAGTCCTGGACGCTGGATGGATTGGATCTCAGCTTGAAATCAGGAGATCGCTTGGCACTTGTTGGGCCCTCTGGATGCGGGAAAAGCACCGTGGCGCGAGCCGCCTTGCAGCTCTTACCTCCAGGGAGCTGCTGCGAAGGAGACCTACTTCTCAATGGTCAAGATCCACGCCAACTCAGCCGACCTGCCTTACGCGCCCTGCGCGGGGAAGCGGTAGGCCTGGTGTTTCAAGACCCGATGACTCGGCTCAATCCACTGATGACCGTGGGTGGCCACCTCCTCGATACCTTCGCCGCTCACCGGCCAGCGATGGGGTATCAAGAGCGGAAAGACCGTGCTGAAAGCCTGCTGGAACAGGTGGGCATCGGGGCCGAGCGCTTTCGGGCCTATCCCCATGAATTCAGTGGTGGCATGCGCCAGCGCTTAGCCATCGCGCTTGCCATTGCCCTCGCGCCACCGCTGGTCATCGCCGACGAGCCAACCACCAGCCTTGATGTTGCGGTAGCAGGGCAGGTGATGGCGGTGCTGCGCGATCTCTGCGAAGAGCTGGGAAGCGCCCTCCTGCTCATCACCCATGACTTGGCCATGGCCAACCGCTGGTGTGAAGACATGGCGGTGCTGGATGGGGGCCGTCTTGTGGAACAAAACAGCAGCGCTCAAGTGCTCACCCATCCCCAATCCGACATCGGCAAGCGGCTCGTCAAAGCGGCCAGGGCCAGAGAAGGAGGCGATACGCCGGAAACACCTGACGGCACAGCCGTCCTGCGAGTGGAAGGATTGCGCTGCTGGCACAACCTCGGAGGAGCTCCCTGGTCTCCCAACTGGCTAAAAGCGGTGGATGGCGTGAGCTTCAGCTTGCAATCCGGTGAATCGCTGGGCGTGGTGGGCGGCTCTGGCTGCGGGAAAAGCACTCTTTGTCGCGCCTTGATGGGGCTCACCCCGATTCGGGGAGGCGACGTTTGGCTGCAAACACAAAACCTGCTCCAACTGCGCGGCAGCGCTGAACGACAAGCAAGACGCACCATTCAGATGGTGTTTCAAGACCCGCTGGCCTGCCTAAATCCAGCCCTCAGCGTCGCCGACGCCATCGCAGACCCTCTGCTGATCCATGGTCTCGCCTCTCGGGCAGCAGCTCGAGAACGGGCACGGGAGCTTCTGGAGCTTGTGGGATTGTCACCAGCGGATCATTTTCAAAACCGACTACCGAAGCAACTCTCTGGTGGACAGCAACAACGCGTCGCCATCGCTCGCGCCTTGGCGCTACGCCCGCAGGTGCTGATCTGCGACGAAAGCGTGAGCATGCTTGATGCGGAGATCCAAGCTGAAGTGCTGGCATTGCTGAGACGTTTGCAGCAAGACCTTGGCCTGGCGATGATTTTCGTCACCCATGACCTTTCAGTGGCGAGTGGCTTCTGCCATCGCGTGATCGTGCTGGATCGAGGGCATGTGGTGGAAGAAGGTCCTGGAGATCAATTGCTTCGCCACCCAGAAGCGGCCATTACCCGCACATTGGTAGAAGCCTGTCCGCTGCTGCCAACCAGCAACCCATGAGCACCAGCCAGCGCCCTCTCAGCGATGCCACAAAAGCTTTATGCATCAAATGAGACAAAAATAGGGCTTTAAAACTACTCATTTTTTTCCAAAAACATTCAGACACAGGTTCTGCTTTAGGAGTCAGAACTTGGTTGGAATTCAGAGCTGAGATGACATCGTTCCCCCATATCGAGAACCATGACATCCACAAATTCCCTGCGAGCCTCCATCAGCGGTGAGCGCTGGTGGGGAGGCTTCACAGCTGAAATAACGCTTACCAACACATCCACACAAGACCTTTCGAGCTGGAGCTACAGCTTTGACAGCCCCCACCTCCTCAACACAGCTCCTTGGGGGGCCGAGATCAGTGCAGTTCTGCTCGACAACGGGCTAACGCGCTACACCCTGACCGGAGAAGACTGGGGAGAACGGATTCCGGCAGGAGAGTCGGTCACCGTTGGATTCAATGGCACCCAAGGCACTGAGCTAGGCAATGAGGGCGAGCTTTCGGCGGCCATGCTCTTCGCCTCAGACAGCGGGGAAGCCGTGACGTCTCAGGCAGGCCAAGAGAGCGCTGAGAGCTCTGACACGACGACGAATCCAGCCCTTGAACCAGTGATTGCGACCCCAGAGATGACATCACCGATGGAGTCATCCATGGCGTCACCGATGTCGGAACACGGCATGGGAAATCACGGGATGAACCATGGTTCCAGTTCTGGGGATTACATCGACATCAACACCTGGGGTTCCTTTCATGGCTCCAATCACAACTCCGAGCAGAACGAACTCGTGGGAGGACGAACAGCCATCACCACCGAAGCACTGCTCGCCTACAACGGTCTCAGAGATTTCGCAGGGTTAGCCCCAGCCAGCATCGAAGCTGTTGGCTCCTGGGCTTTTGAGAATGGGCTCACCAATAACAGCCAGCCCGGGGGCAACGATCTGCAAGGGGTTGGGCTGTGGTTTGCCATGCAGGGAGCCAAGGTGGGCTGGATCGCCGATGCGTCCTACGACCCGCAAATTCTGGCCGACATTCAACGCACGGCCCGCTTAGGCAGCAGTGGCGAGGTCATGCAGATGATTGAGCAGTTTGGCCATGAAGGGTTTGCCAACTATCTAACAACCAATCAACTCGAAGAACATTTCATCAATACCCTCAAAATGGAACCGCACTATGGCGGCTGGATGCATGGACGCACCCACGGCTTTCGTGACATCGAAGGCGTAGCTATTGCCCACGATATTCATCACTTAACAGTCTTGGGATGGGATCAAAATGAACCCTTCATGAATGACACCTTTGACTGGCCCCAGTGGCCTGCTCTTGATGTAAGTGACAACACAGTGATCAACTATTACCAAGGAATTGTTGCGTTAGAAGATCCACTCTCAGAGAACCTAGAAAACTTTGCGGGAAGCTCCTCACCGTCTGCTTCCGGAACGATGCAATCCGATTCCCTCACTGGCTCCCCTCTGGAGGTTCAGGTGAGTGGAGACCTTTGGGAGGGTGGCTTCACCGCCTCGATAAACGTGACCAATCAAAGCAACCAATCATTAGACGACTGGGGGGTGAGTTTCATCAGCGCTCATCAGTTTTACGGGGAATCCTGGGGGGTTGATATCTCCACGCAAGATCTTGGAGACGGCCTTTACCGCTACGAGCTCACAGGTGCTGATTGGGCGCAATCACTCGCTGCTGGTCAAGCCATGACAGTGGGTTTCAATGCGTTGAGCGGAGAGGACCTCAGCGGGGATTCGTCTCTCACATCCGAACTGCTGATGGCCCCTGGCACAGAGCTCGCGCTCCTCTAAGCACTCCTTTTGCGCAGCACGTTCAACAGTTTCTCCATCACAGGAGGCGTTGGGGCTTCAAACAACATCCGCTCTTTCGTAATCGGATGATCGAGGCCCAACTGAAAGGCATGCAGGGCTTGTCCAGGAAGCTCCACCGGCAGTTTCCTGCAACGGCTATAGGTGATATCTCCCACCACGGGGTGATTGATGTGGGCGCAATGCACGCGGATCTGGTGCGTGCGTCCCGTATCGAGCTTGAAGCGCAACAACGAATAATCGCCGAGTCGCTCTTGGAGGGTCCAGTGCGTGCGGGCATAGCGACCGCTTTCTTCACTCACTACGGCATATTTTTTGCGATCCACAGGATGACGGCCGATCGCTCCAAGGATCGTTCCTGAATCTCCTTGCGGCACCCCATGCACCACTGCCAAGTACTCGCGTGAAGCAATCCGTTGTTGGATCTGCGCCTGCAGACGCACCAACGCCTCCTGAGATTTCGCCACCACGATGCAGCCCGTCGTGTCTTTATCGAGGCGATGGACCACACCAGGCCGTAATTTGCCGCTGATTCCAGGTAAGTCCTGGCAGTGATGCAGGAGACCATTCACCAGTGTTCCATCTTTATTTCCAGGGGCCGGGTGCACGGTCAACCCGGCTGGCTTGTTGATCACAATCAAGTGCTCGTCTTCAAAGATCACATCGAGATCCATCGGCTCGGGCTTGAGGTATGGCAGCGGTTCTGGCGGTGGCATCCAGAGCTGCACCTGATCTCCCTCGCGTAGCGGTGTTTTCGCCTTCCCCGTCTTGCCATTCACGCGCACGTATCCGGCATCAATAAACTTTTGGATCCGAGACCGGCTTTGCTCAGACCGCTGACTCACCAGCCAGCGATCCAGCCGCATCGGAAGGGGCTTGGGATAGGTGAGGGTGACGAGTTCTCCTTCCCCCTCTCCGAACCCATCCGTAAACACTTCCTCAGGCAAGGGGGGGCGCACAAACCCTTGGCCTTGAACGTTCAAGACTCCCCCTGTTCCGGTAATTCCAAAGCGATCGAACCCAACAGCGAACGTCGGAAATCATCCAGCAAACGCTGTGCCATTCGTGCCGTATCCCCAGAGGTATGGCGTTCGGCTGTGGCCTCCAGCCAAAACGCTGGATCAGCCGTATGCCCAGCCACTGGGGTTCCATAACGCTGCTCCAAAACCGACAGCACAACCCCGGAAGCCTCCCGTCCCTGCGCATCAATCAAGATTCTCAAGAACGCCTGAGCCACCAACTCGCCGTCATAGGCCGCTTGGCCGATGTCATCACAGAGGGCGAGATGCAACGCCGCCCGTTGATCATCCAAACGAGGTGGCAAGACGCCAGGGGCATCGAGCAAATCCAAGTCCTGACCAAGCCGCACCCAGCGCAAGGTGCGCGTCACACCGGCCCGGCGGGCACTCGCTACCACCTTTTTCTTGACCAGCCGATTGATCAAGGCCGACTTGCCCACATTGGGAAAGCCGAGGGTGAGGGCGCGCACCGCCCGCGGGCGCATCCCCCGAGTCTTCCGCCTCTCATTGAGCTGATTTCCAGCCCGAATTGCTGCCTGCTGCACCAGCTTCACTCCAGTACCGGCCTTGGCATCACACCAAACCGTGCGCTGCCCCTGCGCCTTGAACCACTGATCCCAGGCCTCCCATGCCGCAGTCGTGACCATGTCGCGTCGATTGATCACCAGCAAATGCTGCTTCCCTTTCAACCAACGGTCGAGATGGGGGTGTCCGGTGGCAAGAGGGATGCGGGCATCACGCACCTCAATCACCAAATCCACCTTGTCGAGGTTTCGCTTGAGCTGCTGTTCCGCCTTAGCAATGTGCCCTGGATACCACTGAATCGGAGGTGTTTTCACGGCACCACCAAAACTGGACAAGGCGCGAGCTGAATCACCCGCGCTGCCGTGCTGCCGCTCTCGGCTTCAAGATTCACGCCGCGGGTGCCCATCACAATCACATCCACATTCAACTCGTCTGCCACGTCGCAAATCACAAACGCTGGCATCCCCTCACGCTCCACCACCTCACAGGACACCCCGACCTGCTCAAAACGGGCTTGAGTTTCGGCCAATAACGTGGCCACCACTGCATGGTCATGCATCTCGGGGCGCTCGGACTGAACCACGGACAACAGGATCAGCCTGCTGTTGTGACTGCGTGCCAAGTCCAGGGCTTTGGTCGCCGCTTCCACTGCTTCTCGGCTGTGATCAAGCGGAAATAAGACGGTTTCAAACATTGGGCCACCTCCGGTAGTACCCCTCTTTTGCAGTGCTAGCGCGTAATCGGGTTAATCTCGCCCCGATTTCACACCTCACGACATAACCACATGCCGAAGCGTTCCCTGGCAAAACTGAATACCGGCGACTTGAGCGGAAAACGCGTTCTTGTGCGGGTCGATTTCAACGTGCCTCTGAACGACGCCGGTGCGATCACTGACGACACGCGCATTCGTGCAGCACTGCCAACGATCAATGATCTGATCGGCAAAGGCGCCAAGGTGATCCTGGCGGCTCACTTCGGCCGCCCCAAGGGTCAGGTGAACGACGCGATGCGCCTCACCCCAGTGGCCGCACGGTTAAGCGAGCTGCTCAGCAAGCCTGTGACCAAAACCGACAGCTGCATCGGACCGGACGCCGAAGCCAAGGTGAACGCCATGGCCAACGGCGATGTGGTTCTGCTCGAGAACGTGCGCTTCTTCGCGGAAGAAGAAAAAAATGATCCCGCCTTCGCTGAGAAGCTTGCCGGCCTCGCCGACGTTTATGTGAACGACGCCTTTGGTGCCGCTCACCGTGCCCATGCCTCCACACAAGGCGTGACCAAGTTCCTCAAGCCTTCCGTGGCTGGCTTCTTGATGGAGAAGGAACTTCAGTACCTACAAGGCGCCGTGGATGAGCCCAAGCGTCCTTTGGCTGCGATCGTTGGTGGCTCCAAGGTGAGTAGCAAGATCGGCGTCCTCGAAGCCTTGATCGACAAGTGCGACAAGGTGCTGATCGGTGGCGGCATGATTTTCACCTTCTACAAAGCCCGCGGCCTGGCTGTCGGCAAAAGCCTCGTGGAAGAAGACAAGCTGGAACTTGCCAAGGAATTGGAAGCCAAAGCAAAGGCCAAAGGCGTTGAGCTGCTACTCCCCACCGATGTGTTGCTTGCCGACAACTTCGCTCCTGATGCCAACAGTCAAGTGGCAGACGTCACAGCGATTCCCGACGGCTGGATGGGACTCGACATCGGGCCTGATGCCATCAAGGTGTTCCAAGCAGCTCTGGCTGATTGCAAGACCGTGATCTGGAATGGCCCCATGGGCGTGTTCGAGTTCGACAAGTTCGCGGCAGGAACCAACGCCATTGCCACAACCCTGGCTGAAATCGGTGGGAAAGGCTGCTGCACAATCATTGGCGGTGGCGATTCCGTTGCGGCTGTTGAGAAAGCAGGCCTGGCCGAAAAGATGTCTCACATCTCCACCGGTGGTGGCGCCAGCCTCGAGCTCCTGGAAGGCAAGGTGCTTCCCGGCGTCGCCGCACTGGACGACGCCGCTTGATTCAAGCCGCCATACAAAACAGCTGAACGATTAGCTGAATTCAGGGCCGTTCCAATTGGAGCGGCCTTTTTTTTGCACTCTTCGACGCTCTGGCCTAGGCGGAAGTCCCAGTCGCTGCCGCTCAGCCGTCATGGCAGCGCGTGCCTCCCGAAACAGTTCGCGTCGGCCTTGGCGTTGCTCCTGCTTACACACCCGAAAGGCATCGATGGTGTTGGCCGATTGAAGACATCGCTGCTTGGCTGCCAACAACGCTTTTTGCTGGTCCATGCTGCTCAGCTCCCAACGGCGCCGTACTTCAAACAACTGCTGCTTTTGCGCATCCGTCAGCGTTGATCGAACAGCACGCGACTGCATTGGAGACTCAGCCCATCCTGTAGCGGGGTGGAGAGCGGCGGCGGCAAATGCGGCACAAGGGATCACCAGATAACGCTTCCAAGGCTTCGGCGTAACCATGGGAATCATTCACAGAACGCACTCATGCTGAAAGCAAGCTTCCGTTGAAATCTGACCCACATGGGGCTCATGCATGACCGGATCTAACTGATCCAATCAGCCTTTGAGCCATAAACCCAACGAGAGCAGACCGGCTGCAGCAATCCAACTGCCCATCACCCGCACCGCGATTTTGACCGCTGGGCTTCGCATCACCACCACCTGGCCGCTGATCAGCACCGACAGCACAGCCACGGCAGTCACCACCCCGAGCATGTCGAGCGAGACCCCCTGGCGAACAGCCGGCATGGTGAAGCCATTCACCACACCAAACAACAAGCCAAAGCTGGTGACCAGCGAAGCGAACACAGCAGAACGGAGCTTCTGGGCGAGGGCCACCAACACCCCCACCACAGTCACCATCAACGTGGTGATGAGGCTCAGCGTTTGATCCAGGCCCCAAAGTTGGCCAACCGAACCACCGAGCCACCAGCTCACAGGCAACAGAGCAAGCAGTAAACGCCCTCCAGCTGCACCCTGCTGACCCGCCAACAGGGCCAGACCAAGAACCAGCAAGACATCCGCTGGAGTGATCAGGAGATGGGCGATGCCGTCATAAAAGCCACCGAAACCGGTCTCCATGAGATGGGCAAAAAGCAATGGCATCAGGAACCTCCGAGCTGCATTAAGGACCACACCCCCACCACGGCGATCACCCCCCCACAAGCCCGCTGCACCCCCCGGCCCCAGGGGAAGCGAGCTAGTTCACCGAGAGCAATACCCACCAAGTGCAGCAAGCCAGTCGCCACAACAAAAGCGAGGCTGAACAGCAGAGCATCCGCTCCATCGGGCAACTCCAGGCCATGGGCATAGCCATGAAAGAGGGCGAACAGCCCCACCAACCCGGCAGCGACCATCAAGGGCAAACGCTGCTGAAGCATCACCATCACCCCGAGCACCAATGCAGACAGAGCAATTCCCGTTTCCACACCCGGCAGGGGTAAACCCACCATTCCGGCCAAGCCGCCGAAGGCCATCACCATCGGGAAGGCCACGGGCAACAACCAAACGGCTGGCATCCCCAGGACAGCCCCCCAAAGACCAACAGCCACCATCGCCACCACATGATCCAATCCGGTGACGGGATGTAGTAGTCCAGCCATCACGCTGCCGGCGCCTCCTTCGGCGACATGGGCCTGCGCCGCCGGTGCCATCACCAAGGCCACCAGCGCTAACAGCACAAACCCATGCTTGAACAGCCTCCGCTGAGCCATCTCAAGCACCTCCACTGAGCATCGCCAGGGTGGTCTCGATCGTCCAATAGGCACCAGCACAGCCGATCGCCCAGGCCGGCAGGCGCTGCATCCAAAGCGGCCAGCGGATCTGCACCTGCCGGAAGCTGCGCTGCAGGCCCAGCACCAGCACCACAAAGACATCTTGGCCAATCTCAATCCCCACGTTGAACAGCAGCAACGCCAGCAGCAGCTCATGGTGCGGGAGACCCAGGTCCGCTAGCCCCCTGGCATATCCAAACCCGTGCAGAAGACCAAAAGCGCAGGCCAGAAGCCAGGGATGGCGCAGGGTGATGCTGGTGCGCCCGCGCCGAAAGCGGACCACTTCCGTGCCCATGAACAGGATCGAAAGGGCAATCGCAGCATTGAGAGGTGCCGCCGGAATCTGCACGATCCCCACCGCTGAAACCGACAAGGTGATGCTGTTGGCGAGCGTGAAGGCTGTGACCGTTTTCAGCAGCATCCAACCATCGCGCACGATCAGCACGAGACCGAGCAGTAACAACAGGTGATCGCCCCCCAGCAGGATGTGCTCGATCCCGAGACGCAAATAAGACCACGCCCCTGGTTGGGCATCGGCCTCGGAGGCGGTTGGAATCACAGCCGAGGGCCTTTCCGGCTGAATCAATAGGGTCTGGGGAGAGTCCGACTGCCATGCCTTCACCCGCAGCAGCACCTCGGTGCCGGCTCCTGCCAAGCCATCGATGCTGATGGCGCGTCCCTCGAGGGGCTCTCGGCAACGGAGCTGAGCGCGATACACCAAGGCCCGAGCCTCTCGCCTTGTGGCCCAATCGCCGTTGAGGGCGCAGTCGTCCGGGAAGCGAGGCGCAATCGGCAGTTCCTGACCCTGGAGCAAGGGCAACTTCCAGAGCATCTGGTAGTTGCTAGGCCCGCTGGCCTCGAGCTCCAGGAAGCCAGGAAAAAGGTCGTGAGCGGTCGCCCAACGCGGCAGCAGCAACGCCGCAACCAGCAATAAGGGAAGTAGAAAGCGACGCACCATGATCAGGGCTGCGGCATGCGCACGCTGTATTTCGCCAGCAGCTGGCGGTACAGCTCCTCCTGCTGGTCTTGACGCTGGTCAGCCTGCCAATCGCGTTGAACCGCATCAAGCACCTGTTCCAGAGGCGGAAGCGCCCCTGGCTTCACAGACGACACCCGCACAAGATGCATCCCATAGGCGGAGGGGATGGGCCCGACCCAACTGCCGCGCGGTTGCTCAAGCAAGGCATCGGTGAAGGTGGAGCCGAATTGGGCCACGAGTTCACTGCGACGTTCTTCGCTCCAACGGCTCTCAATCATCGCCAGAGGGTCGCCAAGGGCCGAGGGGTTCAAGCCTTGGCCCTTGCTATTGAGCTGGGCTTTGAAAGCTGCGGCGTCACGATTCAAGCGGTCACCGCGGCGGGCAGGGTCAAGAAACACCTGTTCAAAACTCACCAGCGGTTCACTGCGAAAGCTATCGGCATGGGCCATGAGATGGCCCTGCAACTCTTGATTGCTCGCCAGCGACAGCTTGAGCTCTCCCTCGTTCACAAACTCCATCTTCTGGCGCAGACGGCGGCGCACGATCGTGTCGTTGCGATCAAGACCGAGAGCCATCGCCTCCCGCACCAGCACCTCAGTGCGCACATGATCGTCAAACAGCCGCTGCAATTCCTCCTGGGAGGGAGGCCGTTGCCAGGTGCGCACGAACGCCTTCACCATCGTGGCCGCCTGCTCATCACTGACAACAATCTCCGCCGAGCCCTGACTCCCGCCAGGGCTCCAAAACGCCTGCAACCCGAACAGGGCGGCACCCACCATCAGAAAAGGGATGATGGGTTCCTTCAAGAGAAGGTGCAGGCGTTCGCGCCAGGACATCAGGCCGGGTTGTACCAAATAGGGCTGGTGTAGGCCCGTTCCTGACTGGTGTATGGAGCCTTGTCCGGCATCTCGTCGTAAAGGTTGAAATTCTTGCGGTCGTAGGCCAACCAGGTGGGTGTGGGGATTTCGAGCACACGCACGTAATAGAAAGCCTTTTGGCTGGGATCGAAGGAGGGATCGGTCCAATGGGCCGTGAGATTGGTGGCGCCAATGGTGTTGGTGTAGGTCGCTTCGCGCACGTTCACGCTGCTTCCAACCGAGGGGACCTTGCCGTCGGCACCGCGGGTGCGCTGGTCGGCGTCACTCCAAGAAACATCGAACACCTGCTCGTGGGTCTGACCAGACGCATCCAGCCAGCCTTTAACAATCTGAATGCGATCAAGGTTGGCGCCATCAGGATCTTTGCGGGCCTGGATGAGGAAGGAGGGGACCTGACCCTCGGCAGCCGCCATCAGATCACCACCCATGGGAACCCCCTTGGCACAGGCGGACTTCGCCCAGTCCGCGGAGTTGATCTCCTCACCGGTGTAGTCGTAGCCGCCGTACACCCGGGCGGTCAGGCGGGTGCCGCTGGTCCCGAAGACTTCCTTGCGGGCCATGGCATCCCAGAGCGCCGTCCGGCTGTTACCCGAGGCCCACACGCCTGCCAAACCGGATGCCCCGAGCTGAAGAGCGGTGAGGTCGAGGGACGCATCTTTCGACGACTTGATCAACACATCTTTCCAGCGCTCCGGGCTGGGCTCAAGGGCAGGAGATTTGCCCCACCAGTTGTCTTCCGCTGTGGAGGGAAGGCTGGAGTGCGAATCGGTGGAGCCGATCAAGCCAAACTTGAACGGATTCACCCCGAGCTCCTGTTCGAGCTGCAGGCCCCTCCGCAGGGCCTCTCGGGCGTACTCGTAGGGAATCATCTCCGGCGTGGTCGGCTTGATCCCGCCGAGGTTGGAGTTATCGACGATGTTGAAGTTGGCGAACTCATCCTCCGGCGACAGCAGTGGATGGGTCTCACCGGTGCCCTTCGCCTGCGTCACCTCGGTGATCGGCTCGAAGCGTTGACGCATGCGGGCGTAGTCCGCATCGATCGCCATCCGGCTCTTCTGGTGCTGCGGCAAGAACATCGTGCCGCTGGAGAGATTGCCGTTATGGGGAATGGCCAGCACCCGACCGCCGAGCTGCGACTCATAGGCCGCCATGAACGCCCACAGATCCTCGACATCTTCCGAATCGAAAGCGGAGAACGGCAGGATCCTGTCCGTCAGGGCTTTGTCGTCGCGGAAGATCACGACGCGGTGGAGATTGCCTCCGCCGGGCTGACTGGTCCACTCGTAGCCAATCAGGCTGGTGAAGGTACCGGGATTGTTGTAGCGCTCAGCCACCGCGTTGTTCATCTCCCAGACGCTGGTCAAGTAGGCGTCATTGGAGACGAGGGCCTCAGAGCCCTTGGCCATCCACTGCACAAGCAGATAAAAGGCCTCACGGCCCTTGCCTGCCTTGAGCAAGTCGTGAAGTTGCTGGCCTAACGACGACTTGAGCAGTTCCGGATTGGATGCTTCTAGTCCCTGCGCAAGACCGAGATTCTCGGAGTGGTCGGCGACCACCAGGAAATCGAGGGGGCGCTTAAGAGCTGCCTGCTGACCCGAATTACTCGTGACCGTTTCGCCGCGGGCAAAGCGGTACGCCTCATCGAGCCCGAGCTTGGTGCCCGCCAAACCCGCGTCCGGCGACAGAGCGGTGTGCAGATGGGTGTCCCCAAAGAAGGGACGGTTGCCAATGGCGCACTGGGCATCTGGCCCCGTCTGTGCTGACGCATTCGCTTTGCTCTCCAATGGAGAGATTGGCCCATTGGCGCAGGAGGCGAGCCCAGGCAGCAGGGCAAGCACGCCAGTGAGCGCTAAGGAGCGAAGTCGTCTGGCCACAAAGACCCCATTGAACTGTTGAGCCAGCCTCTTCAAAAACGGCGCCATTTCCTACCAAGAACAGACTCAACGCCACTGGATCTCGCACAATTGGGATCATCTTCATCGGATTGACCTCGTTCTTAATGCCCGGATCTCCGCTCATCGCTCCCGCCCAGCTGGCCGTGGTGGGGCTCGGCGCTCTGGGGCTACCCATGGCGATCAACCTGCGCGAAGCCGGCTACAGGCTTCATGTGCACACCCGCAGTCGAAGCGCGGAGAGCGATCCCAGCCTGCAAGCGGGTGACTCCTCAGCAGCGGCGGTCTGCTGCGATTCCCCCGCCGAAGCCGCCGGCGGCTGCCAGGCCCTGTTGCTTTGCGTCAGCGATGACGCCGCAGTGGAAGCGGTGCTCTGGGGAGATGGCGGAGCTGGCTATGCCCTCACACCTGGAAGCTTGGTGATCGATTGCTCCACGATCGCGCCAGCCACAGCGGAGGCGATGGCCAAGCGGCTGGCGGAACGCAACGTGCCCTATATCGATGCTCCTGTGACAGGAGGGACAGAAGGCGCCAAAGCCGGCACGCTCACCGTGCTCTGTGGTGGCGAAACGAACGCACTCGCGCAGGCCCGTCCTCTCTTGGAGGTGATCGGTGGCTCGATCCATCACTTCGGGCCCGTGGGAAGTGGCCAACAGGTGAAAGCGGTGAACCAGGTTCTGGTGGCCGGAAGCTATGCCGCTGTCGCAGAAGCGATCGCCCTGGGGCAACATCTCCAGCTCCCCATGGAACAGGTTGTAGCGGCACTCGTTGGAGGCGCTGCCGGATCGTGGGCCCTGCAACATCGTTCAGCGGCCATGCTTGCCGATCAATACCCGCTCGGCTTCAAGCTCGCTCTCCATCACAAGGATCTGAAGATCGCGCTCGATGCCGCCAAGGAACAGCAATTAGAACTTCCTATTACCCAACGTGTGCTTGAACAGGAGTCGGAACTGATGCAACAGGGACTCGGGAACGCCGATGTATCCGCCCTAAGGCGCTGCTACCCAGCGAATCCCAATCAAGGCTGAAGCTGACTTTTGTCATCCACCACACGCACCTGCTTGCTCACACTCACCACACCCTCGGGATGCACCAACAGAGCAGCCCAGGTTTGGATGCCCGGCTTGAACGGAGCTTGAACAGACTTGAACAGGCCGCCGCCGCCGAGGGGCTGGAGCTGGATATCAGGACTTTCCTGCCCCAACACCTGCTCAGGGGTGAGCGCGATCAAACCACCCGCCAACAGGGCATCACCCAAGGGCTTTTCCACCACCACATCCACGTCGTAGCGACTTCCGGTGAGGACGCTATCGGGGATGAGCAAACTGATCGGCAGTGACTCCTTGGCACTGGTCATCACCGATTGATCGCTCAGGATTTCCTGGTTGGTAATCAAGCCGCTCTCGGTGGTCACCGCGAGACGCTGATTGGCATAAAAGGAATAACTCAGGCCGTCCTGCTGGCGTCTGCCGCTCACACCGATCTGCATAGTCGAACGACCGTCTGATGTGGGAGTACCGGGCCTCACCGACCAGTTCAGCTGAGGAAAACGGCTGCTGAACTGGCGATAACGCTCCTCCAAACCACCAAATTGCTCAGGGGTAAATAGAGACCTCAGCGCTGCAACATTGCCTTCCGATTGATTGAGGGCGACTTCCAAGCGCTCACTTAAATCAAACGGAGCCTGGGTCACAGCCCGACCGGTCAAGGGCAAAGCCAGGGCGGAGCCAACCAGCAATGACACCAACGAGGCACGGAGAGCCCGTGACATAAAGAAAACCCTGAATCCAACTAAGTTAGGGCGCTCTTTCTCATCCCGCTCGCGCTCATGCCACGGCTTCTGATTGCTGCCAGCGGCACCGGCGGGCACTTGTTTCCAGCCCTCTCCGTTGCTGATGCCCTGCCGGAGCCATGGAGCGTGCGCTGGGTGGGCGTTCCCGACCGCCTGGAGACAAGCCTTGTTCCAGAGCGTTATCCCCTCACCACGGTGAAAGCCGGTGGATTGCAAGGTCGCGGACTGCGCAAACTCATCCAACTGATCCAATTGCTGGCCGCCAGCGGCGGCATCCGCCGCCTGATCCAAAGTGAACGCATCGATGCTGTCTTCACCACAGGCGGATACATCGCTGCACCAGCAATCCTGGCGGCACGGTGGTGCGGCATCCCCGTGGTGCTGCATGAATCCAATGCCATTCCCGGCCGGGTGACACGCTTGCTAGGACGCTTTTGCACCCGCGTTGCTGTTGGGCTTGAAGCTGCCGCACCACGCATCCCCGGCTGCCGTGCGGTGGTGACTGGCACCCCGGTGCGAGCTGCTTTTCTCCAGCAACACGCCCTTCCGACGTGGGTTCCTCCGGGCAACGGCCCCCTGCTTGTGGTGATCGGCGGAAGCCAAGGCGCTCTGGGGCTGAATCGGATGACGCGCGTGATCTTTCCCTCCCTACTCAATAGCGGCTGCCGCGTCGTGCATCTCACCGGCAGCAACGACCCTGATGTGGGTTGCATCGCACACCCCTTGCTGGTGGAGCGAGCGTTCAGCGATGAGATTCCAGCCCTGCTCCAACACGCCGACCTCGCCATCAGCAGAGCCGGTGCCGGCAGCTTGAGCGAACTTGCTGTGAGCGGAACACCCACCGTGCTGGTGCCCTTCCCCCAAGCCGCCGATCGCCATCAAGACGCCAACGCTGTGTGTGCCGCCGCCGTCGCTGCTGCCGTGATCGTGCATCAGCACGACCCGAGCGAGACGACTCTTCGCGACACGGTTTGGCGCCTGCTCGGATCCAGACTTCAAGGAGGCGATTCAGGCGCTAACCCACTGCCCGAGATGGGGCAGGCCATGCGCGAGCTTGGCGTAGAGGATGCGGATCAAAAACTCGTGACCCTGCTCGAAGACCTGGTGGCTGAAGCGCGCTGAAGCGCGCGAAGAATGCGTTGATTCCCTCTTCGGTCTTGCAAACCAATGCGCAACCATCGCTCCCCCAACCCTTGGAAAGAACGGCAATCCCGAAGCAAAACGCCCTGACGCGCTAGCTGCTCGCGCAGCTCCAGCAAGGACTGCTCACCTTGGATCAGCAAATAATTAGCCGCCGAGGGGTAGGTCTGGAATCCAGGGATGGCATCAAGTTGGGCCCGAAGCCAGGTGCCTTCCTGTTGCACCCACTGCTGAACGCGCCCTTGCCAACGCTGCAAGCCAACTGGGTCGTTCATCACAGCTACTCCAGCCGCAATCGCCAAGCCATTCACAGGCCAGGGATCTCTCCATCCATGCCATCGCTGCAGACGATCGGGTGCCGCCACGGCATAGCCAAGCCGCAAACCCGCAATCGCAAACAATTTCGTAAGACTGCGGATCACCACAAGATTGGGGTGATCTTCCACCAAAGGCAGTAGCGACTGATCTTCCCCCCCTGGCACCAGGGGCAGGAAGGCCTCATCACAGATCACCAGCGCGTATTGAGCCAGCAAGGGTTCCAACGAAGCACGGCTCCAAAGCTGACCGGTGGGGTTATGGGGATTGGTGATCCACACCACATCAGTCGTTGCCTTGAGCGAGGCCAGCGGAAAGGGTTGCGGCCAGCCATCGCCCCACACCAAAGGCAAGGGCAGCTCCTCGATCACGCCACCCCAACAGGCCAAAGCGCGGGAATAGTCAGCAAAACCGGGCTGCGGCACAGCATTACGACCGGTGGCGGTCGCATCACGAGCTGCCCAGGTGAACAATTCCGCGGCCCCATTCCCTGCGAGCACCTGCTCAGGATCTAGCCCATGCCATGAGGCG
The DNA here is from genome assembly GCF_014279835.1 of Synechococcus sp. MVIR-18-1. Classification (NCBI taxonomy): domain Bacteria; kingdom Bacillati; phylum Cyanobacteriota; class Cyanophyceae; order Synechococcales; family Synechococcaceae; genus Synechococcus; species Synechococcus sp. MVIR-18-1. Next base: position 2,257,176 of record NZ_CP047942.1, read on the forward strand.
ATCGCAGAGCGCAAATCAGCCTGAGCGCGGTCGGGATAATCACGCAGGGATGGGCCGTGAATGGCGGCAGCAAGAGCTCTACGCAGCGCGCGAGGCGGACGAAATGGCACCAACGAAGCGCTGGCATCCAGCAACTGGGAGGGCTTCATCCCCAGCCGCCGGGCTTCCTGGCTGAGATTGCCTCCATGGGGAGGAAGGCCGTTGCTCACGCCGACTGGTGCTGGATTCCCCCATCCTGCCCCGACTCCTCTCGGAGCCAAGGTCGACGCAGACCAAGAAGACCGATACAACGCTTTTACAACCAAGCAAGCCCACGTGTTGAAGCCGTCTCGCTGGATGCCCTTGCTGGGGTTATGGCTGATCGCCAGCCCCATGCAAGCGGAAAGCATGGATGACCTCATCAAGGTGCTCCAGGACGGCGAGTGCCGCAACTGCCGCCTAGCCGATGCCGACCTTGTGCATGCCGATCTTCGCGATGCCGATCTACGCGATGCGCGCTTGCAACGAGCCAATCTCGGCGAAGCCAAATTGGATGGGGCTGACTTGCGCGGAGCCAATCTCAGTTTCACCAGCTTGCGTGGGGCTTCCCTCCGTGGAGCCAATCTCGAAGGCAGCGTCCTGCATGGCACCGACCTGCGCGATGCCGATCTCAGTGGCGCTCGCCTGAGCCCCAATGCTTTGGAGGAGGCACATTGGCAAGGATCTAAGGGCATTACCAAAGGCATTCAAAGCCATGCCGCTCTACACAATGCCGGCGTGGAGGCTTCTCAATCAGGTCGTTGGTCTCAGGCTGAACAACTATTTGGCGCCGCAATTCTTCGTTCACCAGAGGAACCATTGAGCTGGGTTGCTCGAGGGATCAGTCGCAGTGAACAAGCAAAAGATGATCTAGCAAGTCAAGACTTCGGTTATGCCGCTTTGCTTTTTGAACAACAAGGAGCCAAGGATTGGGCAGAACAACTCAATCAAGCTTCGGACTCAATCGGCTCACGCCGCTACCAACAAAACAAAAAACAATCTGGGAATGGCGTAGGCAACCAACTTCTTCAAGGCACGATCAGCGGCCTCAGGATGCTTGCCCCATTGGCAGCGAAAGCTCTGATTCCACTTGGATTGGGAATTTAAATTTACAAGCCGAATTCAATCAGAATCCGCTCATTACTTGCTTAGCAGCAGGAAGACTCGGCTTATATCCATAGCCAAAGCGACCACCTTGTCGATCATTCATGATTCGTGGAGTAACCAGAATGACCAACTCACGCTTACTTCTATCCCCTGTAGAAGAACGGAAGAATTGACCGATCAAGGGCAAGTCGCCAAGGATCGGCCACTTACTGACTGCTTGAACGTCAGTATCAGAAATGACACCTGTAAGCACAAGAGTTTGGCCATCACGCACACGAACGCGTCCGGTATCAAGAGTACGACTATTAATTATGTCTACGTTGCCACAGTTTCCTGCAGGCTGCGAACCAATAGCGACCGATATCTCTGGAGAGAGAGAAAAAGAAACAAATCCATTATCATCAATTTTCTCCACTCTTGCTCCAAAAGTCAGCCCTGCGTTGTCGAAAGTCGGCTCACAGAATGAATTTCCATTCACATCCTGTTTTACGCTGTATCCAGTAATAAGTCGGCTGCCCACAGAAACAAGGGCTTCATTACTTTTCTCTCTTCCAATCTTTCCATCTGCAGAGATTTTCCCAGAGTCACTGCCAACGGACTTCTCATCTCCCTCTTGAAGAATCAAAGTAGGATTAGCCAAAACTTTAGTAGAACTTGATGTAATGCTGGCCCTTAAGAAATCAAAAAATTGATCCTCTGGATAACGGAAGCGGGTGGGAGAACTTAAAGAAGTTTTCCCGTCATCACTCTCAGTAATACCTGGCTGGAGAGGATTATCATACGTTCCAAAATCAGGTCGGTATGGACCAAGAGGCACTCCATTAATGGTCGTAGATGATCCAGGAAGAGGGAAGGATGCTTGAGGCTCATCCTTAAACGGCTCGCCACCGCTTAGAGATCCAGTCCCTGAGACGGGGGTGGTGTCAGCAGCTCCTGCATAGGTCCCTGGCAAGCCACCCTCAGGACTTCCTGGAGGCTTGTAGGCACCATAATTAGCAAGCAATTGTCCACTTTGACTCACAATAAATGCATTTCCAGAGCGGAAAGCAAAGCTATTAGAGATTTGAGAATCATTGTCCAAATTAATATCAAGGATCTGAACTGATAGCGCAACCTGCCTTTGACGGAGATCAATTTGCTTGAGGTAGCTTTCACCAACAGCAACAAGCCTTGAATCACCTACAAGAGTAATCGCCTGCAAACGAGAATCAGTGGTTCCAGAAAGCCCTCTTAAAGGCCCCATTGCTGATCCATATGTTTCAACGCTTGTAAGCGTTGACGTGCTAGCCGTAACGTTGGCTGTGCTGTTAGCTGGCGTTCCAGTTGATGCTGTTTCTTGAGATGTCAGCCGAGTGGTATTCACTTTGCTAATTGAAGCTCCCAAACTTGCCAGATAATCAGCAGCGGAGGCCGCGCTCGCCTGGTTCAGTCGGTACACCTTTGAGACTTGAGGCCCGAAGGTCTTTGCTGAGACCGCAGAACCAACCAGTAGGGTTTTGCCATCCAGCTTTCCCTGAAGTCCAGCTGCCAACAACACTCCGTTCAAGGCTCTGGAGTAAGTCTCATTTTGAAACGCTATTGACACCGAATTGGCAGTTGATACCGCATCGGGATCACGACCAGACTCAGCACTATCTGATACATAGACAAAGCCATAACCACCAAGCCTTGCCAAAGCCATCAAGGCATCTTTTGCTGGCGCATTATTAAGCGTGAGGGTTACCGGCGGCCCGCTCACATTCACGTAACTGCGGTTCTGCAACACCATGGTTCCCACTGCCATATCACCTAATGGCGGGGCAACGGCGCGAGGACGCAAGGGAGGGGCGTACTGGGCTTGGGGGACACGCCCTGGCGTGTTCAGATTGAGGCGACCTGTTTGCAAGGTGGGAGCAACGCCTAAACCTGAAAACTGGAGAATGAGATCCCGACCATCGGCACTGACCACAGGATCTTTCAAAGGACGGCCAGGACTAGGCGTGACCTTCAACGCGTAGGAGCTTCCGCTACCAACCAACGTGGCGGACTGAATTCCAGTAACTGGATCGGTGAGCCGCACCTGACCATTGCGCACCCCGGGCGCACCCCGAGTCTGCAAACTCCCTTCCCAAACTTGCCCATTCATGCGCTGCTGAAGCTGAGGCTGCGCTCCAACTCCTTCAATCACAAGTTCCACGCCTGCGTTGCCGCGGCGCAAGCGCAAGTTCATGGAGCCCTGGCTCTGAGCTCTGATCGCCCCAGCCCCTCCAAGCCCAAACACCACGTCGCATTCAGCGAGGGCAAGGCTGCCAATCAACGCCAATGGAATCAGCCGGGAGGGTCTCGAGGGGATGCCCACGCCTGATTCACAAACACTGTGAGCGGATGGTATCGAGCGAAACCCTTAGGAGCTAGCCCCAAAACACAGCATTTGGACGATCAGGATGGTGCCCTGACCCTGGACTGAGGAGCGGATTCAATCGGTTCTTTGGCGTCTTGATCCCCCTTAGTTGTCTTGTCAAAAAAGCTCAACCTGAGCTTGAGCTCGGTCAGCGGTGGGCCCGCAGGGGCCGCGTCGGCGTTGGTCTCTGGCGGGACGGCCTTGAGCTCTAGATCACTGGGCTGCACCAGGAGTTCCAGTTTCTCCATAGCGCGCAAGAACTGCAGCACTCCCACATAGGGGCCACTCACTTGCAGCAGCACCGCCGTTTTCTCATATCCCTTCATGTCTGGAGGGGCTTGGGCCTTGCCCTCACCTTCTTCCTCCTGATTGTTGGTTCCCTGCTCGGGAGGATCCGTCACACCAGGAGCTGCTGCAGCGGGCTCGTAGCGTTCGATCACCACACCCGTCTCCGCCGCCGTACGACTCAACTGAGTGAGGAAGGTCTCGATCTGGCCGCGGCCCGCCACCAAATTCACCACCAAATCTTGCTGTTGCTCGGCCGCCACAAGCTTTTGCTGCTCTTGCTTCGCCCGAGCTTCGATCAACGGCAGAGACTGCTGCTGCACTTTGAGCTCAGCGATTCGACGCGTCCGTTCCCCTGATGCCAGCCAATGGGGAAGTCCGGCAATCGCAAACACACCAGCACCGATCAGCACACCTACGAGGAGTGGGGTGCCGACCAACACCCGCTGACGGGTGAAGGAGTGCTGCCAAGGGCTGCCTGTTCCACTCAAGTTCGTCATAACTTCACCCCACGCTGTTCGATCAGGCGGTAGCGCTCTGCCAGGCCGATGGCTCCCAGCTCCTGAAGTTGGACCAGAGATAAGCGCACCTTCGGATTGAGCGCCCACTCCATGCTGAAAGTCACAGCAGGATCATCCCCGTCCTCCCTGGTGATCTTCATCACCTTGACGCCCTGTTCTCGGGTAATGGGAAGTTGAGACAGGGAGAGCGCAAAGGCATTGATGCGTTCCAGAGGCCCTGGATTGTCTCCGATCTGCACCCGACCAGATAGTTGAATTTGCGCTTCACCAACCGACAACTCCTGCAATTGAACGCCAACAGGCGTTACGCGTCGGAGCTGCTCCAACAGGGGAGATCCGCCGGGAAAAGCCACCAGCTGTTGCGCAATCCTGATGGTCTCCTTGTTCACCGCAGCGCTCTTCGTTCTTAGCCGCCTCATCTGGGCTTCTGCCGCTGTGAGCCGTTGTGCCAACGGCGCCAGCGACTCCAACTGCTGCTGCTGCTGCTGCCCCCGCCAGTTCAAGACAGCTGTCAAGACAAGGCTTATTAAAAGAGCAGCCCCACCCAGCAATGCACCCCGCCTGAGCAAAAGTCGGGCAGGAACATACGGGTCGGGCTGAGCAGGCAAGCCCAACTCGATGCGCCGCTCTCGGAGCAAATCAACGGGCGCTTCTACATGCTTCCTCACGACTTGTTCTCCGCGGGAGGAGCCCTCAAGGCCAACTGAAGCAGTGACATCTCACCATCGGAAACAAGCGGGCCATGGAGACCCGCACCATGACCTTCCTGCCAACGTCCCTTCCAGCTTGGCCCCGCTGTAATCCACCAGCTGCGCCTAACACCGATCTGCCGTTGTTTCTGGTCCCATGCATCGAGAAGGAACAACACCTCATCTCTGACAGATGGGAGCTGCGTGGCTTTCAAGGCAACATCCAGTTCAGGCAGTCCCTCGCGCAGCAACACAAGACGCCAAATCCCTTCGGACTCAATTAACCAAACCCACTCTCCCTCAAGTGATGCGTTGAGAGCCTGCAGGGCTCGCCAAGCAGCAACCAAAAGCCACTCCGCTTGGCAGAGATTGAGATCTGCTGACGCCACCGTATCGATCCAGGCCTGCAGGATCAACCGATCAGCGCCCACAACAATCGCCATATGCCTGTCGGTCAATGCGGTCAATGCGACATAGGACTCCTGCCATTGCAGCGGCCAGGTCATCTCGGGCGCAAGCGCTCGCAGGGAAGTGGCATCACCCAGACCAGCAGCACCCTCCAACAATCGCCAGTCGCAAATCGGCAGAGGCAGCAACAGTTCCAACTCCACAGACACAGAGGAAATGCCCTGTTCGATCAGCAGATCCGCAACCATCTCAGCCAGCACCTCGCGTTGAAGCGGCACCCCTCCCTGACAAAGATCCGGAGGAAGATCGGTAGTGATGATGCGCTGCTCACCCTGTTCCCACCACGCCAAACTCAGAACACGATCAGAAGCAGCAAGAACCACTCGCCGCCGAGTGAGCAAGCCGGTGATCTGAACCAGCAGGCCATCGAGGGCAGGGAAGCGATCACGCAGATCAGCCAGCTCCAAGTTCTGCTCCTCGATGCGTCATAAAGGATGTGCAGGAAGCGTATCGACTACTTCCAGGGCGCGCCGCTTCCGATCGCCTCACTCAGATGGCGAAAGCCATGGAGATCGAGCTGGCTGATCAAACCCTCCAGGATGCGCGGAACCAAATCGGGACCTTCAAAAATCCAACCGGTGTAGAGCTGCACGAGAGAAGCGCCAGCAGCAATGCGTTCCCAGGCCGCCTCGGCCGATGAGATTCCCCCCACTCCAATCAACGGCAAAGCCGGACCGGCGCTGGCACGCAGTCGCCGAATCACCTCTACAGCGCGATGGCGCAGAGGGTCACCGCTGAGGCCACCCGCCTCTTCCGCAAGGGTTCGGCCGGTCTGCACGATGAGCCGCTGTCCCAAGCCCAGTCGATCCAGACTGGTATTGACAGCGATGACGCCAGCCAAGCCCTCCTCGTAGGCCAATCGAGCGATGCCATCAATGGCATCATCTTCAAGATCCGGCGCGATCTTCACCAGCAGGGGCGGGCAAGCTGGCAGCCGACGCAAGCGCTCAACCAAACGACGCAATTGCGTTGAATCCTGCAGATCTCGCAAGCCAGGAGTATTGGGAGAGCTCACATTGATCACGGCGTAGTCCGCCATGGGCGCAAGACATTCCAATGACGCGGCGTAGTCATCAGGGGCCTGGTCCAGAGGCGTGAGTTTCGACTTCCCAAAATTGATCCCAAGCACCGCTGGGCGATGACCTGGCGCCGGCAACGCCTGCCGCTCAAGGGTGCGTTGCATCGCCTCAGCACCGTTGTTGTTGAACCCCATGCGATTAAGAGCAGCCCGTTCCGCGGCTAAACGAAACAGACGGGGCCTGGGGTTGCCTGGTTGACCATGCCAAGTGACGGTGCCCACTTCGGCAAATCCGAACCCAAAGCAATCCCACACCCCAGCGGCAACTCCGTTTTTATCGAACCCCGCCGCCAAACCCACTGGATTGCTGAATCGACAGCCAAACAAAACTTGCTCAAGTCGCAGATCCCGACGTTGAAGCTCCGTGGTCACACCATCCAGCACGGAGGAGATCCCAGGCCAACGACGGCGCAAGCTCACCTGAGCGAGAGCCTGCAACGCCGTTTGGCTGAGCTGTTCGGCATCCACCCCATCATCCCGGGACAATTGCGGACCCAACCAGCGCCGATAAAAACCAGCGGTGGATAACACCCCGGGGGATGACGCATCAGCCATCTGGGCTCCTAGGTCTGTTTCGATCCTGACGGATCGCGTCGCAACCGCCAACGATCAGTCTCTACAGGCTCCACCAGCCAGTCACGCCATCGCCAAGAACCTTGTCGTTCTGCCAGACGATTGAGGGGCTGCTCCACCAACTGAGCCAACTCCACAGCCGATAACGCATACCCTCCGGATGCCAAGCGATCAGCCAATTCCATGCGTGTGAGGAGCTTCTGCAGGGACACCGGTGCGGCATCCACCACGAGCTCAGGTTGAGAAGCTGAACGTTGGGCAGCTGAAGCTGGAGGCGTTTGCTTCCGTCCTTTGGAGTAGGCCACAGCAATTTGATCCACCCGGTCGTTGTCCGGGTCTCCGCTGTGACCTTTCACATAGCTGAGCGGCACCTCAGCAAGCCGAGCCTGATCCAGCGCCTGCCAAAGGTCCTGATTGAGCACTGGCTTGCCTGCCGCAGTGCGCCAGCCCTTGCGCTTCCAACCGGGCATCCAACTGCCGAGTCCGTCGATCAAATATTTGCTGTCGGTGCGCAGGGTGAGATCCGGATGAAGGGGCAATTCAGCCAAGCGTTGCAAGGTGGCAAGCGCCGCCTGTAACTCCATACGGTTGTTGGTCGTGGCAGGATCCGCACCGCCAAATTCCTCCACGCTGCCGTCCTCGAAACGAATCAACGCACCCCAACCGCCTGGGCCTGGATTACCACTACAGGCACCATCGGTGGCTGCAGCCACGACGCGACCACGTCCATCAGGTCCATCAGCCATTGATTCCACCACCGGATGTTCGGTACAACAGGTCGTTGTTCTCCAATTTGGAGCCCCCGTTTATGCGGCGAACCTACCTCCGGCGGCTCCTTCTGAGCGGAACAGCAGTGATGTTGGCGGCCAGTTCCTCTGCGCTGCCTGGGTGGACTCGTTCGCTGTTTGACAGCAAGCCCCTCAAGCAAGACCAGTTTGCGATCCTGGCCCGCGCCGTTGGCCGAGACGGTTGGAAACTCTTGGTCCTTGAGCAGATCAAAGCCCGTCCACTTTGTTGGAAAGATCAAGCCGATGGATTGGTTGAACCATCGCTGAACAGCTTTGATTTCACAGGCATTTGCAGCCGATATCTCGACAGCAATGGCTACTCACTGCGTACAGCAGGAGAAGACACAAAAAAATCCGTTCGCTTACGGCTTCGGCAAGGGCGCAATGGACTCGAGCTTCACGCATTAGACCCCAACCGCAACACAGCCGTTGTGGTGGCCACGGCCAGACAAGCCAGACGCAACAAAAATGCTTTCGTCAAGCTCAAACTGGAGCCGGGTTGGCAACTTGAGCGTCGGGCCTATCAAGGGCGAACCCTGAGCCACGTGTATTTCGCCAACAGTGACTCGTTAAATCAATTAATAGCGAAGGCCTCAAAGCGTCCCAGCCCTTCGGTGCGGATGTCGACAGTGGCCGGATTGCCGAGGGCACCAAGACCACCATCCTCGTATGCCGGCAAAGGGCCCATCCCGCTCGAAGTCATTCCATTCCGCCCCTGAACAAAGCATTGAGGACAGTTGGATGAGCGACATCCTGCAATCACCCCAGCCAAGCAATTCTGCCTAGGTTCATGCTGTGAGGAGTGCTGTACGCCTCTTCAGGGTCGAAACAAGGAAAGACTCCTGAATGCGTTGTTCTTAAAAAGCCTTGCCTTTGGCAGGGTTTTTTTATTGGCGAACAGCAGCCCGCGTTACGCCATAAAAAAGCCGGCTTAAAAAACCGGCTCGGGAGAATCGATTGAGTGGAGCGCTGATGCTTAAAAGCAGGGGCTCCAATAGATCACTTGATGGTGACCTTGCCACCCACCTCTTCGATGGCCTTTTTCAAGGCTTCAGCGTCATCCTTGGAGACACCTTCCTTGATGGCCTTTGGAGCAGCCTCGACCATGGCCTTTGCATCGCCCAGGCCGAGACCTGTGGCTTCGCGAACAGCCTTGAGCACTTTGATCTTGGCGGCAGCATCAAAGCTTTCCAGCACAACATCAAATTCGGTCTTCTCTTCAGCCGCTTCACCACCACCGGCAGCGCCAGGAGCAGCCATCACTACACCAGCAGATGCAGCAGCAGACACACCAAAAGCGTCCTCGATTTGCTTGACAAGCTCGGAAGCTTCAAGCAATGAGAGCTTTTTCAGTGATTCAAGAATTTCGTCGGTTTTTGCAGACATGATTGGGAATCAGCAACAGATCAGGAAAAAAAAGTGAGGTCGAAGACGTTCAGCTTTCGCCGCTATCGGCGTGCTGCTTGAGCGCTCTTGCAAGACCGGATGGAACCTCGTTGACACCCACAGCAACCTTGGTGGTAACTGCGTTGATGGCGCCTGCGATCTGGGCCATGAGTGCTTCCTTGGAAGGAAGTTCCCCAATAGCTTTGATCTCATCCTGAGACAGAAGCTTGCCTTCAAAAAGGCCGCCCTTAGTCTCGGATTTTTTCGTCTCTTTCTGGAAAGCTTGAACAGCTTTACAAGCACCGCCAACATCACCCTTAATGAGGATGAAAGCGTTGGTGCCACTCAGAAGAGAGTCGAGGCTTGACCAGACACTGTCGCCATCAATGGCACGACGCATCAAGGTGTTTTTAGTCACCTTGCAAACGCCGTTGCTGGCCTGCAGACGAGTCCGCAAATCAGACATTTCCTTGATGGAGAGGCCCTGATAATCCAGGACCAGTGCCATTTCGGCCTCGCCAAGAAGCTGTTTAAGCTCCTCGACGATCTGTTGCTTGCTCTCCAGAGTGCGGCCCATAGGGATTAGATCGGAGGAACAAGCTGGACACGCGGACGTTCAGTGCTCCCGAGGGAGACGAGGCCGCGTGTCGATCCAACCCAATGGGAAAAAATCGTCGCATTTTCCTCGGCAGGGCTTATGAAACATGCTCAACGCTGTTGAGATGGAACAACCTGCTGTCTTAGGCCGGGCGCGTGCCCGTGGACTGGCTATTGCCAGTCCACAAATTTACATCACTGTGTTCAAGCTTCCTGCTCGATGTCCTGCAGCAAAGCGATATCAACTTCGACAGAAGGTCCCATCGTGGATGTGACATACAAACTTTTCCAGTAACGACCTTTAGCGCCACTGGGCTTGTTGCGATCAATGGTTTCCTGCAAGGTCTTGAGGTTTTCCAACAAGGCCTCAGCCGTGAAACTTGCTTTGCCAAAGCGGACGTGGACAATTCCGGTGCGATCAGCACGGAATTCAAGCTTGCCTGCCTTGAATTCCTGAATCGCTCCAGCCAAATCGGTGGTAACCGTTCCGGCTTTGGGATTAGGCATCAAGCCCCGTGGACCAAGAACACGACCCAATTTGGCCACCTTCGGCATCATGTCCGGGGTCGCGATCAGAAGGTCGAAATTCATTTCGCCCTTGGAGATGGCCTCAACAAGGTCCTCATCACCAGAAAGTTCAGCGCCGGCGGCCTTGGCCTCAGCAACTTTTTCACCGCGGGTGATCACCGCGATACGAACGGTCTGACCCGTTCCCTGAGGAAGCGCAACCGTCGTCCGCAGTTGCTGGTCGGTGTATTTGGGATCGATACCAAGGCGCACATGCGCCTCCATGGTTTCGTCAAATTTGGCGTTGGCGTTCTCTTTCACCAACTGAATGGCTTCAAGAGGCTGATAGGCACGGTCCTCGATTTTGGTAACGAGGCTGGCCAGGCGTTTGGAAAGTTTTGGCATGTCAGGTGTGGGGTTCAAGCGGCACTGAGGCCTCCCCCGAAATCAGTGAACGGAACAAACAACGAACGCAATGCGTTCAGTCGCTAACGGCAACACCCATGTTGCGGGCGGTGCCTTCAATGATGCGCATGGCCGACTCAACGCTGGAGCAGTTGAGGTCGGGAAGCTTGGTCTTGGCAATCTCCTCAAGTTGGGAGCGATTGATGGAGCCAACACTGCCCTTAGCGGACTCACCGGAACCCTTTTGAATTCCAGCGGCCTTGGTAATCAGAACCGAGGCAGGCGGAGTTTTGGTGATGAAGGTGAAACTGCGGTCTTCGAAAACCGAAATTTCAACCGGAATCACATATCCGGCCTTGTCCTGGGTGCGAGCGTTGTACTCCTTGCAGAACGCCATGATGTTGACCCCGTGCTGACCGAGGGCAGGACCCACCGGCGGTGCGGGGTTGGCTTTGCCGGCCTGAAGGGCCAGCTTGATCACAGCTACGACTTTCTTGGCCATCGGCAAGCGGAGTTAAACATCTGCGGATCACCGACCCCGGAGGGCGGTGCGGCGAAATGGCGAACCATCTCTAAGGCCGTCCTCCGCAGGAAACGGCCGCCGAATCAATCAGTTCTGTTTACTGATTTGAGAAAACTCAAGTTCAACTGGGGTTTCTCGACCAAAGATCGATAACAACGCTTTTAGCTTGCTGCGTTCCCCAGACACTTCGATGACCTCTCCTTGGAAGTCTTTGAAAGGACCAGCGGTCACAAGAATTTGATCGCCCTCTGCGAGATCGACTTTGACAACCGTCTTCTTCTCGGCGGCGCGCTTGAAAATCCGATCCACCTCCTGACGACTGAGGGGACGGGGCTTGATATGGCCCCGGGCCTTGCCGGTGGCACGACGGTCTTCCGCACCAACAAAATTGATGACGTTTGGCGTGCTTCTCACCGCCATCATCGTGTCTTCATCAAGGACCATCCGGACCAACACGTAACCCGGGAAAACTTTCTCCTCGGTGGATTGACGACTGCCGTCTTTTTTAACTTTGATCGCCGGTGTCTCAGGAATCTCGATTTCAAGGATGCGAGTACTCACCCCCAGCGTCACGGCGCGCTGCTCAAGGGTGGCCTTGACCTTTTTCTCACAGCTTGAGGCCACCTGCACCGCGTACCAACGGGCAACGGATGTACGTGCAGGCATCGACTCAAGCGTGCCGTCCTCTCCCTCATTGGGCGCTGGCAGATCAAGCACCTCGGTGCTCTCCTGCTGGGTGGTTTCGAGGTCAGACACGGATGCGGACGAACAATTGGGACAAAGGCGATCTGTTGCAAAAGCAACAGATCAACGGAACACCTGAGAAGCGGCCCAACCGTAGAAACGGCTGAGGGCTGAGATAGCCGCGGCCGAAAGGCTCACCATCAAGATCACAGCCACTGATTCACTGAATAGCTGCTGACGGCTGGGCCAGACCACCAACTTCAGCTCTTCAAAAGTGGCAGCTAAAAAACCACCCCTTCGGCCTGTTTCAGCCGGTGTTTGCGGGGAAGCTGTTTCGGTGTCCTCGGAAGTAGGGCTGGTCACGAATCTTGCGATGCCGGAACTGACGCCGGTGCCTTGGGCACGTGACGGCAAACAAGCATCCTACTGGACGCTTAACAAGCATTTATTCAGCTTCGAATCGAAACGCTTCCGTCGAGGTGTCTCCGGAGTAGACCCGAACCGCCTGAGCCCCGTTGAATCGCTCTTCAAGCAATTCGGTCGCCAGCGGATTTTCGATGCGACGGCGCAGCACCCGACGCAATGGCCTGGCCCCATATTCCGGCTCATAGCCCAGGGTCGCCAATTCATGCGCCACCGCATCATCCACCCGCAGTTCAAGTCCTTGTTCGGCCAGCAAGCTGGCTAGATCGGCGAGCTGCAAACGCACAATCCGTTCCAGGTCTTCCACTCCAAGCGGACGGAAGCGAATCACTTCATCGATCCGATTCAAAAACTCTGGTCTGAAATGGTGAGCCAATGCACTCTCCACTGCGGCGTCTAGCGCCTGAGCTGCTCCGGACGCATCCCCCGATTGGGCTTGCCTGGCCGAATCGAGAATGGCCCTGCTGGCCAAATTGCTGGTCATCACCACCACGGTGTGGCGGAAGTCAACGGTGCGGCCCTGCGAGTCGGTGAGCCGTCCATCGTCAAGCACTTGCAGCAGCACGTTGAACACATCCGGATGGGCTTTCTCCACTTCATCCAGCAGCAACAGCGCGTAGGGACGCCGGCGCACAGCCTCGGTGAGCTGGCCGCCCTCCTCGTAGCCCACATACCCCGGAGGAGCACCAAGCAAGCGAGCCACGGCATTGCGCTCCATGAACTCACTCATATCCAGGCGAATGAGGGCCTCCTCCTCATCGAACAACAGAGCTCCAAGCGCTTTCGCGAGCTCCGTCTTGCCCACTCCTGTCGGTCCTAAAAACAAGAATGAGCCCACCGGACGGCGTGGATCTTTCATGCCAGCACGGGCACGACGAATAGCCGCTGCAACAGCCTGCACCGCCTCCGGCTGGCCAATCACCCGTTCAGCAAGACGCTGCTCAAGTTCCAACAGCTTTTGACGCTCACCAGCGAGAAGACGCTGGATCGGAATCCCAGTCCAACGCGCCACAACATCAGCAATATCAGCCGCCTCCACCTGTTCTCGCAACAGGGCAGACCCTTCCTCTTGTGCCTCATTCAGCGACTGTTCAAGATCGGCGCGGCGTTGCTGAACGCGATGCAATTGGTCGTACTGAAGACGGGCAGCCTCCTCCAAATTTCCATCTCGTTCTGCTTCGGCCATGGCATGGCGGAGGTCTTCATCGTCCTGGAGCAACTGACGCAACTCCTCCAGCTGCTCTCGTTCCGCCTGCCAACGCTCCCGGAGCTGACTCAGACGGTCCGACGCCTCAAGACGATTGCGCTGAAGCTGAACCCGCTCCCCTTCTGGTGCCTGCTCCGCAGCGAGAACCGCCAACTCCACTCGGCGTAGCTCAGCCTCTGCATCCTCTACCACCTGAGGCTTGGAGGTCACATCCATTTTTAACTGAGCGGCAGCTTCATCGATCAAATCGATCGCCTTATCCGGCAAACAGCGGTCACTGATGTAGCGATCCGCCAACCGGGCTGCCGCCAGCACCGCCTCATCGGTGATGGTCACCCCGTGATGCAACTCGTAGCGCTCCTTCAAGCCCCGGAGGATATCCACGCTGAGTTCTATCGATGGCTCCTGAATCGGCACCTTCTGAAAGCGCCTGTTCAAAGCCGGATCCTTTTCCACGGTGCGGCGATAGTCCTCTGGAGTGGTGGCGGCGATACAACGCAACTCCCCGCGTGCCAGGGCTGGCTTCAACAAACTGGCTGCATCCGCACTAGATCGATCACTGTTCACCACGGTGTGGAGTTCATCAATGAACAGCACAACGGCCGCTTCCGGGTCGCTCACCTCATCAAGAACGGCCCGAAGGCGTTCCTCAAACTGACCGCGAAACTTGGCTCCGGCGATCAAGGCACCTCCATCCAGGGCAACAAGCCGCAAACCCTGCAGTGATTCAGGGACCTCACCAGCAACGATCCGTTGCGCCAGGAGCTCTGCCACCGCGGTTTTACCGACGCCAGGCGCACCAATCAGCACAGGGTTGTTTTTGCCGCGTCGGGACAGCACCTTGATCAAGCTGCGAATCTCGCCATCCCTGCCGATCACGGGATCGAGCAGTCCAGCGGCCGCAGCAGCGGTGAGGTCACGGCCGTAGCTCTCCAGCGCAGACGGCTCGCTGATCAGCTCATCAGACCGATCGATTCCATCGCCCTGGGGCGGAGGCGAGATAGCCGTTTGCCCCTGCCGTAACTGAGTTGAAGACTGTCTCGCGGAAAGCTGTTGAACTGGCGGCATCTGCGCAGAAGGCATCTGCGCTGCGGACCTTTGCGCTGGAGGCATGGAGGCAGGGGCGGCTGCCGCTGCCGGAGGACGAGATCTTGGGGGAGGAGGCGCGACAACGCTTGAAGCTGACCGATCTGGAGCACGGGTCAGTTCTGCTTCAAGGCGATCGGCGGGCAGTCCAAATTGAGCAAACAAGTCTGCGCCCACGCGAGGGTCTCGCCCCATCGCAATCAAGAGATGGGAGACATCGATCAAGCGGGAGCCCCAGAGCGAGCGCACCCGATCCGCCTCCTCCAGCAAGAATTCGAGATCCTCTCCCACGAACAGATCCTCGCCCCGAGCCATAGGCTGCTCAGCCAGAAAGCCCTCGAGGCGATCGAGTAGTCGGTCCATCGGGAGAGGCAAGGCCCCAACAACCCTGCGATAGCGCTCATCGCTGAAGAGCACCTGCAGAAGATGCTCAACATCCAGATCCTCGTGACGCCAACGACGGGCCACATCCTGCCCAGACAGCAACAGCTCCCAAGCATCGTCACTAAAACGATCAGGCTCTGAAGTCAGGCTGTTCGGAGGTTCAAGGCTGGTGCGGGAGGTGGAAGTCATGGGGTTGGGGCGTGATTAGGCCGCGTCTGATCGGGAGGAGAGCTGAATGAGTTCCACCTTGTAGCCATCTGGATCGTCTACGAAAGCAATCACGGTGTTGCCATGTTTCATCGGACCAGGCTCACGGACAACCCGCCCTCCTTTTTCTGCAATGGCAGTACAAGCCGAATAAATGTCATCGAGACCAAGAGCGATGTGGCCATAGCCATCACCAAGGGCGTATTCCTCTGTATCCCAGTTGTGGGTCAGCTCCAGAACGGTGTTGTCACGCTCATCTCCATATCCCACAAACGCAAGCGTGAAACGACCGGATGGATAGTCCTTACGACGCAGCAATTGCATCCCCAAGACCTCGGTGTAAAAGCGGATTGATCGCTCCAAATCGCCCACTCTGAGCATGGTGTGAAGCATGCGCATGCTGATGATTCCGCCTGTTCTGTCCACATGCTGCCAAAACGCAAAGAGACACGGCAGCGGGCGTTCCATAGGATCAGTTCAGTCTTGTCTCCACCGCCCGTGCTCGATTCCCTCGATCTCGTCATCGACACCATCGTGGCCAGGGAGGTCTTGGATTCCCGTGGAAACCCCACGGTGGAAGCAGAAGTCTTGCTGGAAGGCGGTGCCAGTGGCCGCGCCATTGTCCCCAGTGGAGCCAGTACCGGCGCCCATGAAGCCCATGAGCTGAGGGACGGTGGGGAGCGCTACATGGGTAAAGGCGTCACCAAAGCGGTGGATCACATCGAAGATCGGATTGCTCCCGCGCTCTGTGGCCTATCGGCTCTGGATCAGGCCAGCGTGGACGCAGCCATGATTGAACTCGACGGCAGCGACAACAAATCCGGCTTGGGGGCCAATGCCATCCTCGCGGTGAGCATGGCCACGGCTCGCGCCGCGGCCAACGGCTTAGGCCTGCCTCTCTATCGCTATCTCGGAGGTCCGATGGCAACGCTGCTGCCGGTGCCTTTGATGAATGTGATCAATGGAGGCGCCCATGCCGCCAACAACTTGGATTTCCAAGAGTTCATGCTCGTTCCGCACGGCGCACCCAACTTCAGAGAAGCGCTGCGGATGGGCACTGAGGTGTTCCACACCCTGAAAAACCTGCTCAGCGAACGTGGCATGAGCACCTCCGTGGGCGATGAAGGCGGCTTCGCTCCTGATCTCGGCAATGAGGAAGCCGGAGAGATCCTGGTCCAGGCCATCCAGAAAGCTGGATACAAGCCAGGGGATCAAATTTCGCTGGCGCTCGACGTCGCGAGCACCGAGTTTTACGCCGATGGCCGCTATGCATTTAGTGGTGGCAGTTATTCCAGTGCCGAGATGGTGGACCAGCTGGAACAACTCGTGAATCGCTTCCCGATCATTTCGATTGAGGACGGCCTCGCAGAAGATGACTGGGATGGTTGGGCCCTACTGACCGAGCGCCTCGGCAAACGGGTTCAACTCGTTGGAGATGACCTGTTTGTTACCAATACCAAACGCCTGCAGCGGGGCATTGATGCCAATACCGCTAATTCGATCCTGATCAAGGTGAATCAAATTGGCTCACTGACAGAAACGCTTCAAGCCATCGACCTGGCTGGTCGGTCTGGATACACCAGCGTGATCAGCCACCGCAGTGGCGAAACAGAAGACACAACGATTGCTGATTTAGCTGTCGCCACGCGCGCAGGCCAGATCAAAACTGGTTCGCTGAGCCGCAGTGAGCGCGTGGCCAAATACAACCAGCTGCTGCGAATTGAGGACGAGCTCGGCAATCAAGCCGTGTATGCCGGCGCAACAGGCCAAGGGCCAAGAGGTCGCGACTAAGTCAGACCAACACTTTCCCCTTTCGCGGGACTCCAGCGGATCACTGGGTCACTGCTTGCGCGGCTGACCCACCAGAGCGATGCGCACCTCAATGGAGTGGGACAGACAAGGCAAAGATCAACGACTCAGGCAATATTTAGTGGCACCAATTGACAGCAGATAGGAGCGACTTCTTCCTTGATTCAGCTGTCAGCGTGCAAACCAGAAGGAAGCACGAGTTTGAGCTTGCAGAAGAGGCTGGTGACGCAATGAAATCTCTGATCAGGAAAGAATATCCTTCAAGATGAACGCTCAGTTCCTGACAACGTCTCAATCCGTCCGTCCCGGCGCAATTTCACTTGCAGCTTCAACCAGCCCATCCCAACCGGAAGAGCCGCGCCTAAAGGAAGTAAAGCCCAAAGTGGCCTAGCGCTAGCACCCATCAAAGCGGCTGCCACGGCAAGGCCGCCAAGCAACACCGATTGACCGATCGAATGCTGGGCCGTGACCATTCTCCGAAACTGACGGTCTGATTCACCCATCCGGATCTGGAGTTGCAGATCCCCTTGCTCCAGGCGCTCCAGGCTTTCGTCCAACCGACGCGGAAGGCCAACAGCCCTTGAGCTAATGGCACCGACCTGACGGCCAAATTCATTCAAAAGATCATTGGAGCCAGATCCACTGGAAGTCATGAGCGGCAGCAGATAGGGCTTGGCAATCGCCACAAGGCTAAAGCCGGGATCAAGGCTTTTGCCGACCCCTTCAAAGGTGGAAAGGGCCCGCATCACAAAGATCAGCTCCACAGGCAGGCGAAACGGCTGTCCGTACACCAGTTCGTAAAGGTCTCCCGAGAGTTTTTCAATCACGGAGCTACTGAATGGCGGCGTGAGTGCCTCCTTCAGCATCAGACGCACCAAGCGGCGCACCGGCCCCACATCAACACCAGTGGCGATCACTCCAGCCGCTTGCATCTCATCGACAAGCGAGGCAGCATCCCTTGCAGCGGCAGCTCTCACCATCCCCCCCAAACGCCTGCGTAGACGCTCGGATAGTTGACCCATCATCCCGAAGTCGTAATAGATCAGCGCTCCATCAGCCGCAACCGCCAAATTCCCTGGATGCGGATCGGCATGGAAAAACCCGAATCGCACGAGCTGCTGCAAATAACTAGCTGAGCCGATCTCCGCCACTTTGGAGGGATCAATCCCAGCGTCTAAAAGAGCCGCACGATCGTTGATTTTGATCCCTGGCAAGTAGTCAAGACAGAGCACTCGCCTTGTACTGAGTTCCCAGACCACCCCAGGCACTCGGATGTTCGGATCATCGAGAAACTGCTGTCGAAACCGTGCGGCGTGCTGAGCTTCAAGACGAAAATCAAGCTCTCGGAGCAACACACGCCTGCACTCCTGCGCCATTGCCACCCAGTCGCGCCCACGTCCCCATTTGGGATGACGCTGCAGCACAGCAGCAACCTGCTGCATCACCTCTAGATCCAGCCGAAACACACGCTCCAATCCAGGGCGCTGAATCTTCAGCACCACCTGGCGACCACTGCGAAGACTCGCCCGATGCACCTGGGCCAAAGACGCCGCAGCGATGGGCTGCTCATCTAAATCAATGATTTCTGCGCAGCGGGCACCCAGCTCCTCCTCAAGGACGGACTGGGCACGGTCAAAGGAAAAGGATGGAACACGGTCCTGCAGTGCCGCCAATTCAGAGACCCAACCGGCTGGCAAGACATCAGGCCGAGCCGATAACAACTGACCGAGCTTGATAAACGCCGATCCCAGTTGAAGGAGCTCCTGCGTCAGCCAGCGTGCACGCAACTGCTGGCGCGCTTCACGCCGCTCTGGAGTTGGACCCCCCGGATAGCTGAAGTCTCTGGCATCCCACCACAAAAACAACAGCAGGGTGAGAACAGCACGCCAAATACGTAGTCCGCGGAACGCCCTGCGCAGCAACGCCTTCAAGCGAGTGAACAGGATCACGACCGCTCCTCCATGCGCATCCCTAGTTCAGCGACCCGTGCTCGCAGCTGATCAATCTTGGTTTGCAAGCTCTCCTCCTCAACGGATGAAGCAGGCGAGGACTCCGCATCCACCCCATGTCCAGACCCTTCTCGATCAAGTCTGTCTGCTTCAGCCTTCACTTCTTCCTGAAACAGATCCCATTCCTGGCGAACACGATCGGGCGCATCTTGCACCAACACAGCCAATCCAGCGGCAGCATCAGCCACACCGTGACCCATCCGAGCGATCACACGATGCATCGCCGCTCTGAGCAGAGCATCTCGGGAGGTCATGGCCATTCGTCTCAACCCTGGAACTGTGGCAGATTCAGCCCCCGATCAGCGACGTTCGATCAAGGAGCGGGAGGCGCCTCAATTGGAGTGAAGAAGAGATCTGTTGCCGCCGGTGCGTCTTCAATAACGACGGAATCAACCACCACTGGAGCGTCTAGCTCTACCGCGGGGGTCGGCTGAACCAACTCGGGGGCCTCAGTCGGCAACGCGTTTGGCGCAGCCAAAGGGAGTTCTGGGTCGAGCAGCTCAGTAGGAGCGTCAGCCTCCAACAGAGTCGTTTCGTTCAGGGTTGGCATGTCTTCAAGCGGACGGGGGGCATCCACGAGGGCTTGCTGACTGCGATCACGCTCCATCGCTGCCTCAGCGATGCGCTCAGCCTCCTCTTTCGCTTTGCGCTGCTCCAATTCCTTAGCGAGCTTGGCTTTTTTCAGCGCATTCGCCTGCTTGGATGCCTTCGCATCGATCAATTCTTTGGCCGCGACATCAGCCTCAAGCGTCCCGGTCTCTCCATGTCGAAGCCGCAGCTCCTCGAGGCTTTCCCCTGGGAATGCACGTGCCCTAAAAGACTGGGGCTCAGCCTGGTCCAAGCCAGATCGGATCAAAACAACGCGCTGTGTAATGCCATAACCAAGCGCGAAGCACGCCCCTGCAACGAGGGGACCAACCCAAAAGCGCGGACGCGCCGGACGCTTGGACTTCGGCTTAGAGGCATTGGTCTCGGCGGGCATCAACAGGTCCTCCTCAGCGCAACCATCTTTGCAGCGATGTCCAGGCCTCAGGTGGTGTAGTCGGCATTAATGCGAACGTACTGATCGGAAAGATCGCATCCCCAGGCGATCGCCTGACCTGCACCATCACCAAGAGACAGGCGAATCTGCACCGTGTCATCCACGAGATATTCACCACAAGCGCGTTCACTGAGATAGGCAGACGCTGCAGCCCGATCGAATGACAACGGCTGTCCCTCTGACATCAGCTGGTGAGGGCCAATCCAAAGAGCCACCGCACAGGCGTCAAACGCAACACCTGCACGACCCGCTGCCGCCACGATCCGTCCCCAGTTGGGATCCCTGCCGTGAACTGCCGTTTTGACCAACGACGAGCCACAAATGGTGCGCGCAATCTGTCGCGCCTCCGTCTCTGAATCGGTGCCCTCCACCTGCACTTCCATCAAGCAGGTAGCTCCCTCGCCATCGCGAGCAATCGAGCGAGCCAGATGCTGGGCCACCAAGGTCAACCCCTCCTCTAATGCCTCGAGTTGATCCTCTAGCAGAGACTCTCCTGCCGCGAAGGCCAAGAACGTGTCATTGGTGCTGGTGTCACCATCCACAGTGATGGCGTTAAACGAACGATTCACCGCCCTGCAAACCATGTCTTGCCACAGGTCACAGGGCACAGCGACATCACAACTGAGATAGCCGAGCATCGTGGCCATGTTGGGGTGAATCATCCCGGACCCCTTCGCCATCCCACCGATCCGCACCCGGCGCCCGCCCAACACAGCCTCCAAGGCGATCTGCTTCTCCACCAGATCCGTCGTCAGAATGGCCTGAGCAGCTGCACCACCACCATCAGGGGCTAAGGAGCTCACCAATGGATCCACCGCGGCAAGAAGGGGATCGATCACGATCGGTACACCGATCACCCCGGTCGAGCAAATCAAGACCTCGTCCTGAGATAAACCCAGACGATCTGCAACCGCTTCTGTGATCAGAAGGCTGTCGGCAAGACCCCGATCACCGGTACAAGCATTGGCCTGCCCGGAATTGGTCACCACGGCTCGCACGCGACCGGACGTCACTTGCAGACGATCCGCACAAAGATCCACGCAGGCGGCGCGGACAATGGATGTGGTGAAGGTACCAGCACAGACCGCAGCCTCTGGTGCCAGCAAAAGGGAGAGGTCAGGTTTTCCAGATGGCTTGAGACCTGCGCTTAAGCCCGCCGCCTTGAAGCCGGAGGGAGCAGTGATTCCTCCGGAGATTGGAGACCAGATCACAGATTCCGTCATTGATCAGGGAGCAAAACCAACCGAGCAGCTCTTTCTATGCTTTTTACGACGGCATCGCCCAGCTCTGGAAGAGACGGCAAGGTCATACTTTCAAGGGACGAACCCCTTTCCTTGAGTGAAAGACAACGCTGGGAAGGACGGCACCGGCGCATCGGCCTAACAGGTGGCATCGCCAGTGGAAAAAGCAGCGTTGGCGAGTACCTAGCAACGATTGGTCTACCGGTTCTGGATGCCGACGCCTATGCCCGCAGGGCTCTATCCAACGGAACCCAAGCTGCTGAAGCAGTCCTACAGCGGTATGGAAGCCGGGTGAAATACCCATTGGATTCCATCAGTGCTGAGCATGTTCCATCCCGACCTATCAACCGCAGCGCCCTAGGGCAAATCGTGTTCAACGACCCTGAGGAACGGAAATGGTTAGAGCAGCTGATCCATCCCATCGTTTTAGACAGCTTCGAAAAGGAGATTGCTCAGCAACCAAAAACAACAGCCTTGGTGCTGATGATTCCTTTGCTCTTTGAAGCCAGTCTGCAAACGATGTGTTCAGAGATATGGGTCGTGCACTGTGACCCAGAACAGCAATTGCAGCGGTTATGCAGGCGCGATGGGTTGGATGAATCGACTGCTTTGGCGCGGATCAAGTCGCAATGGCCCCTCAGTGAGAAATGTCAACGCGCCGATCTCGTGCTCGACAACAGCAGTGATCATGACGTTTGGAAGAGACAAATCACGTCACAACTCAATCAATTCAACTGAGCTCCTCGGCTTCTGACCCACTACCAGAAGAACTGTTTTAGGTGAATGAGTCCACCCTGTGATCAAGATCACAGCACCGCTTGATCCTGGTCATCACTTCAGACATTGATTCGGGAGATGGTGTGTTCATCGGGGAAACAACACCCCAATCACTCACACCAACTTCAAAATCATGGCTTTCAAATTCCTCATGCCCTGGGAACAATCCTTTCAAGGCAATAATGCAAATGACACAGTCCTCAACTTTGGAGGAAGCAACAAAAGCATCAATGTTGGAGAAGGAGACAACCTCGTCTACAGCATTGGGAATAACACTGAAGCAACCTCAGGCAATGGTGACGATACGTTCGTGATGCTTGGTAGCGACCAAACAATTAAATCAACAGGTGGAGACAACTGGGTCCTGACTGGCTATGGAGACGACACCATCAGCTTGGGTGGAGGCGATGACAGCGTTACTTCCTTTGGCGGTAATAACACCATCGGGACCGGAGACGGTGATGACCGCATCACAACAGGGAATGGCAGAGATTGGCTGATTGGCGGCGGCGGTGATGATGTCCTGAGTGCAGGGGGTGGCTTTAATTACATGAATGGTGGAGAAGGCGACGACACTCTTATTGGTAAGGGAACAGTTATGGATGCCATGACTGGTGGAAGTGGCGCTGATCTTTTTGATATCTCTGAGGCCCAGGGCGATGTTCAAATCAATGATTTCTCTTTTGCAGAAGGTGATGTATTGAGAATGGATGAATCAATTTTTGGAGCTGCCTTCTATACAGGATCACTCCAGCAAGGCAATGATGCTGTTGTTGACTACAGCGGAGGAACAATTACTGTTAAAGGCTTCTTCTCAGAAGGCGGGATTAACATCAATCAAATCGAATTAGTCTAATCCACGGCTTCTGTTCCCATCATTGATAGCTTTCACTTCGGTTCATACAACTGAGAAAATCAGCAAGTCTAGGCATTAACATTGTTCTTCTATCTAAATGCTTACCAAACTCCGCCACGAGCGGAGTTTTTTTAATGCCTGACTGAACCTGTGACCAAGATCACAACACCGCTTGATCCAGCTCATCACCTCAGCCGTTGATTCGAAAGATGGTGTGTTCATCGGGGGAAACGACACCCCCAACACTCACACCTCTTTCACCGATGACTTCCATCAAAACCATCGCTGCTGCTTCCCTCGCCGCTGGACTCTCCCTTCTCTCTGTCTCAGGCAATGCCGCCCAAGCCAACCCGTTCAATACCTTCGGAGATGCCGGTGGCTGTGATTCCCTATCAGCCGGTGCATTCGAACCAGGCTTTGGTGGTGGTTTCGTATCAGGTCGCGATTGCGGAGATCACCGCGAGTGGGCCTCTGATGAGGCCCGCCGCGACCGCCGGCACTCCACACAGTCCCAACTCATCGGACTAGGCGGTGGGCTCATCGGTCACATCATCAACAACAGCCAACAGAGGCAGCAACACCAACCTGTACGCCCTTCCAATGACCTAGCCCTCATCCAGCAGCAGCAAGAAATCGAGCTGCTCAAAATGAAACTTCAGCTGCAGCAACAGCAGAGCAACAACGGCTATCGCACCGTGAGCAATACCTATCCACCCGCTGTTCAGCCCGTCTATCGCCAAGCCGGCTACGGACACATACAGCAAACCTCCTATCAGCGAACTGCTTATCCACAGCCTGTCTATCAACAGCCCGCTTCCCAACGCCCTAACTACCAACAGCCTGCTTACCAGCAGCCACAACCTCGCTTTCACTACTGATCTCTGCAATAAGTCACTGCCCCCCCCCCCGCCATCAGCGGTAGGGGGTTGGGTTATTGCTGATCTCAACCACTGAATTCAAGGCGTTCTTTTGAGCTTTTTGGAGATACACCTGCTGCGCTGCAGTGCTTTATGCGGCCCTGTGACCAAGATCACAACACCGCTTGATCCAGCTCATCACCTCAGCCATTGATTCGAAAGATGGTGTGTTCATCGGGGGAAACGACACCCCCAACACTCACACCTCTTTCACCGATGACTTCCATCAAAACCATCGCTGCTGCTTCCCTCGCCGCTGGACTCTCCCTTCTCTCTGTCTCAGGCAATGCCGCCCAAGCCAACCCGTTCAATACCTTCGGAGATGCCGGTGGCTGTGATTCCCTATCAGCCGGTGCATTCGAACCAGGCTTTGGTGGTGGTTTCGTATCAGGTCGCGATTGCGGAGATCCCCGCGAGTGGGCCTCTGATGAGGCCCGCCGCGACCGCCGGCACTCCACACAGTCCCAACTCATCGGACTAGGCGGTGGGCTCATCGGTCACATCATCAACAACAGCCAACAGAGGCAGCAACACCAACCTGTACGCCCTTCCAATGACCTAGCCCTCATCCAGCAGCAGCAAGAAATCGAGCTGCTCAAAATGAAACTTCAGCTGCAGCAACAGCAGAGCAACAACGGCTATCGCACCGTGAGCAATACCTATCCACCCGCTGTTCAGCCCGTCTATCGCCAAGCCGGCTACGGACACATACAGCAAACCTCCTATCAGCGAACTGCTTATCCACAGCCTGTCTATCAACAGCCCGCTTCCCAACGCCCTAACTACCAACAGCCTGCTTACCAGCAGCCACAACCTCGCTTTCACTACTGATCTCTGCAATAAGTCACTGCCCCACCCCCCGCCATCAGCGGTAGGGGGTTGGGTTATTGCTGATCTCAACCACTGAATTCAAGGCGTTCTTTTGAGCTTTTTGGAGATACACCTGCTGCGCTGCAGTGCTTTATGCGGCCCTGTGACCAAGATCACAGCACCGCTTGATCCAGCTCATCACCTCAGCCGTTGATTCGAAAGATGGTGTGTTCATCGGGGGAAACGACACCCCCAACACTCACACCTCTTTCACCGATGACTTCCATCAAAACCATCGCTGCTGCTTCCCTCGCCGCTGGACTCTCCCTTCTCTCTGTCTCAGGCAATGCCGCCCAAGCCAACCCGTTCAATACCTTCGGAGATGCCGGTGGCTGTGATTCCCTATCAGCCGGTGCATTCGAACCAGGCTTTGGTGGTGGTTTCGTATCAGGTCGCGATTGCGGAGATCACCGCGAGTGGGCCTCTGATGAGGCCCGCCGCGACCGCCGGCACTCCACACAGTCCCAACTCATCGGACTAGGCGGTGGGCTCATCGGTCACATCATCAACAACAGCCAACAGAGGCAGCAACACCAACCTGTACGCCCTTCCAATGACCTAGCCCTCATCCAGCAGCAGCAAGAAATCGAGCTGCTCAAAATGAAACTTCAGCTGCAGCAACAGCAGAGCAACAACGGCTATCGCACCGTGAGCAATACCTATCCACCCGCTGTTCAGCCCGTCTATCGCCAAGCCGGCTACGGACACATACAGCAAACCTCCTATCAGCGAACTGCTTATCCACAGCCTGTCTATCAACAGCCCGCTTCCCAACGCCCTAACTACCAACAGCCTGCTTACCAGCAGCCACAACCTCGCTTTCACTACTGATCTCTGCAATAAGTCACTGCCCCACCCCCCGCCATCAGCGGTAGGGGGTTGGGTTATTGCTGATCTCAACCACTGAATTCAAGGCGTTCTTTTGAGCTTTTTGGAGATACACCTGCTGCGCTGCAGTGCTTTATGCGGCCCTGTGACCAAGATCACAGCACCGCTTGATCCAGCTCATCACCTCAGCCGTTGATTCGAAAGATGGTGTGTTCATCGGGGGAAACGACACCCCCAACACTCACACCTCTTTCACCGATGACTTCCATCAAAACCATCGCTGCTGCTTCCCTCGCCGCTGGACTCTCCCTTCTCTCTGTCTCAGGCAATGCCGCCCAAGCCAACCCGTTCAATACCTTCGGAGATGCCGGTGGCTGTGATTCCCTATCAGCCGGTGCATTCGAACCAGGCTTTGGTGGTGGTTTCGTATCAGGTCGCGATTGCGGAGATCACCGCGAGTGGGCCTCTGATGAGGCCCGCCGCGACCGCCGGCACTCCACACAGTCCCAACTCATCGGACTAGGCGGTGGGCTCATCGGTCACATCATCAACAACAGCCAACAGAGGCAGCAACACCAACCTGTACGCCCTTCCAATGACCTAGCCCTCATCCAGCAGCAGCAAGAAATCGAGCTGCTCAAAATGAAACTTCAGCTGCAGCAACAGCAGAGCAACAACGGCTATCGCACCGTGAGCAATACCTATCCACCCGCTGTTCAGCCCGTCTATCGCCAAGCCGGCTACGGACACATACAGCAAACCTCCTATCAGCGAACTGCTTATCCACAGCCTGTCTATCAACAGCCCGCTTCCCAACGCCCTAACTACCAACAGCCTGCTTACCAGCAGCCACAACCTCGCTTTCACTACTGATCTCTGCAATAAGTCACTGCCCCACCCCCCGCCATCAGCGGTAGGGGGTTGGGTTATTGCTGATCTCAACCACTGAATTCAAGGCGTTCTTTTGAGCTTTTTGGAGATACACCTGCTGCGCTGCAGTGCTTTATGCGGCCCTGTGACCAAGATCACAGCACCGCTTGATCCAGCTCATCACCTCAGCCGTTGATTCGAAAGATGGTGTGTTCATCGGGGGAAACGACACCCCCAACACTCACACCTCTTTCACCGATGACTTCCATCAAAACCATCGCTGCTGCTTCCCTCGCCGCTGGACTCTCCCTTCTCTCTGTCTCAGGCAATGCCGCCCAAGCCAACCCGTTCAATACCTTCGGAGATGCCGGTGGCTGTGATTCCCTATCAGCCGGTGCATTCGAACCAGGCTTTGGTGGTGGTTTCGTATCAGGTCGCGATTGCGGAGATCACCGCGAGTGGGCCTCTGATGAGGCCCGCCGCGACCGCCGGCACTCCACACAGTCCCAACTCATCGGACTAGGCGGTGGGCTCATCGGTCACATCATCAACAACAGCCAACAGAGGCAGCAACACCAACCTGTACGCCCTTCCAATGACCTAGCCCTCATCCAGCAGCAGCAAGAAATCGAGCTGCTCAAAATGAAACTTCAGCTGCAGCAACAGCAGAGCAACAACGGCTATCGCACCGTGAGCAATACCTATCCACCCGCTGTTCAGCCCGTCTATCGCCAAGCCGGCTACGGACACATACAGCAAACCTCCTATCAGCGAACTGCTTATCCACAGCCTGTCTATCAACAGCCCGCTTCCCAACGCCCTAACTACCAACAGCCTGCTTACCAGCAGCCACAACCTCGCTTTCACTACTGATCTCTGCAGGATGCTGGGAGGTTCTTGCTTGATTACTTCGGATGATCATGCTGACAAAACAAGGGCTTTGGCATCACTATGGAAACTGAAAATCTGAGAAATCTAGCCAACATTCCAAAAAGGATAAAATTTGATCTAATGACTTCAACAAAAGGACTTACCTTGTTCACGGCGAGCCTTGTCTTAGGCATCAGCATCACTGGACTTGCTGCCCATGCTCAGATTCCATACGAGCTTCAACAACAGCAGAATCAGCTGGAAATCGATCGCCTGAGGCGACAGCTGGACACCCCGAACATTGGTATCCCGCAAGGCGGGATACCAACCAAAGCAACACCTCGGAGCTTTAGCTCAATCGACGCACGCTCCATTCAGCGAAGTGTCAACCTCGCCCGAGATATAGCCATCAGAATCAATGGAGGATTAAGTCAATATCGACCTGCAGGATGCATGTTTAAGGGCAGCGATCAGAACCCTTGCATCGCCCAAAGCGGCCCCCAAGGCATTCTGTTCGAAATCCCAGGAGGCCCTCCTGGATGGGAGGAAGCCAGAGTGCTCCCAAGAATTATGACCGTCCTGCTTATCTCTCCAGACGGAAGAGCATTGCTGCAAACGATCTCAAACATCGCTCTCCCGGTTCAACAACCAAATCCAAATGGCTACCCCTATCAACAAGGAATTCATCCACAACGCTAAATCACTTTTTCAGAAGTGATCTCATCTCTCTTCTTAACAGCATCGAGACAAAACCTTCAATGATCAGAACCTCTAGCTATCTCTAACATTTTGCCCTATAAATTCCCTTGAGTAAGGCTCAACCCAATCCATATATTATTCAATCATTCACAGAGTTATGATGCAGTGCCTGAATCGGAGGTGGCACTGCTCCTAAAAATCAGCCTTTGAGCTTTTGACTGAGAATCTGATTGGCCAATTTGGGATCAGCCTTGCCGCCGGTTTTCTTCATCAGCTGACCAACAAAGAAGCCTTGCAGTTTGTTCTTTCCGCCCCGAAAGGCTTCCACCTCATCAGGGTGGGCGGCAAGAAGCTCTTCCACGATCGCGGTAATCGCCGCGGGATCACTAATCATTCCCAGTCCACGTTCCTCCACAATCGCCTTGGGGGAACCACCCTTCTCAAGAAGCTCGGGGAGAATCTCCTTGGCGATCTTGCCGCTGATCTTGCCGCCATCGATCAGCTTGATCATCTCTGCAAGCTGTTCAGGACGGAAAGCCAATTCAACGAAATTCAGGCGATTGCTATTCACATAGGCGGCAATATCACCGGTAATCCAATTCGCCGACAGCTTGGGGTCCGCACCGCCTGCCACCACGGTTTCGAAATACTGCGCCATCGAACGTTCGTCGGTCAGCACACGCGCGTCGTACTGAGATAGCCCAAGGGCATCGGCATAACGATGCCGCTTGGCCGATGGAAGCTCAGGAAGTTCACTCCTCCAGGCTTCGCGCTGATCCGCACTCACCTCAATCGGGCCAAGATCAGGATCAGGGAAATAGCGGTAATCACTCGCTCCCTCCTTGCTGCGCATGCTCTTGGTGAGCTGTTTGCTCTCATCCCAAAGGCGCGTTTCCTGAACAATCGGTTCACCACCCTCATAGGCCTTGATCTGACGCTGAATCTCGTATTCGCAAGCCTTCTGGATCGCCGAAAACGAGTTCATGTTCTTGATCTCCACCTTCGTGCCGAAGGGTGCATCGGGGCCCCGTCGCACGGAGATATTGACGTCACAGCGCAGGGAGCCCTCCTGCATATTTCCATCACTCACTCCGATGTAGCGCATGATCCTGCGGATCTCAGATGCGTATTCCGCCGCTTCCCGGCCGTTGCGCAAATCGGGCTTGCTCACGATCTCGGCTAGGGCTACACCCGCTCGGTTGTAGTCGACCAGCGAATGCGTAGAGCCCGCCAGGCGATCGCTTCCGGCATGAACCAACTTGCCTGCATCTTCCTCCATATGCAGGCGCTCGATTCCGATCTTTTTCAGGTAGGTGTCTTTGCCTTTCTCAGCAACCTCCACCTCGATCCAACCCTCTTCTGCAATGGGCTGATCGAATTGAGTGATTTGATAATTTTTCGGCAAGTCTGGATAAAAATATTGCTTGCGATCAAATTTGCAGTGCTCAGCAATGTTCAGGTTCAGTCCCATCGCGGCCTTAACGGCGTACTCGAGCACTTTTCGATTCAAAACCGGAAGCGTGCCCGGCAAGCCGCACACCACTGGGTCGATGTGAGTGTTGGGGTCATCCCCGTAGGCAGTAGATGCCGAAGTAAAAATTTTGCTGTTGGTGCCCAACTGCACATGGGTCTCAAGACCAATCACGGCCTCCCAAGGCAAAAGGGTTGCTACAGGGTTGGCCATCTGCCGTAAGAGCCTTCGTATCGGCCAATTCTATGAAACAGGGGCTGCGGATAAGCTAGTTTCCTTCGCATGCGACCAACACAACT
Source organism: Synechococcus sp. MVIR-18-1 (assembly GCF_014279835.1). Taxonomy (NCBI): domain Bacteria; kingdom Bacillati; phylum Cyanobacteriota; class Cyanophyceae; order Synechococcales; family Synechococcaceae; genus Synechococcus; species Synechococcus sp. MVIR-18-1. Next base: position 2,287,050 of record NZ_CP047942.1, read on the forward strand.
TTTTTAGAGGTGATTGCACCAGCATCAAAACAGACAAAGCTTTACAAAATATCCTGCCACGATTGATCAAAAAACTACAAATATAGTTTCTAATGCTTTGCAGAGACGATTGGCCAAGTCCAGAAAAGCCAAAAACAACCCAACGCACGCAAGAAAATCACTTAGCCAAAGAAACAGGGTTACTACTCAAGCAATAAGAAAATACCACTAGGCCGTCAGAAGCAAGATTAATTATGCATCTCCTTTCAAAACTTTTTGCTGCTGATTGCGATACTTTTCCAACACCTGATTGCGTATATTGTTACGAGCGCCTTCTTTAATCAAATAAGTAAGGATTGCCTCTGCGGTACCAGGATTGGTCGCAAATGGGATTTGATAAACGTCACAAAGCCTTCCCAAAGCCTCAATATCAGCATGATGCGGATGAGCCGAAAGAGGATCCCTAAAGAAAATAATTCCACACACATTATCGGTTGAAACCAAGGTGCCAATCGCTTGATCACCGCCCAAAGGGCCAGAAGCAACTTTTCTCCCAAGAACAAGTCCTGTCTCTTTATAGAGCATCATCCCAGTTGTACCAGTTGCTACCAGAGGGAATCGGCCGATAACATCAGAATGCTGCTTAACAAACTCTGCCAATGAGCTTTTCATTTCATTGTGAGCAATCAAAGCGAGATATTTTCTATCGTCTTTAAAAAGAAGTCCTTGCTTCTGCTCTCTACGCTTGGAACCAATGGCATTAAAATAATTTCTAAACTTTAACGCAAAACCAGAGGCACTACGGATAAATTTTGCATAGTCTTCAAGGGTGAAAACAGCAACAACAGACGAATCGACTGCCTGTACAGTCGCAGAGCGAGCACCTTCATGCGAAAACATACTTTCGCCAAAGAAATCACCCACCTCGATTTCGCCAATCTGTATGCCTTCTACAAGCACACGCGCCTTGCCACTAAGCATATACATCAAACAATCTGCAGGCTCCCCTTCCTCCATGACCGGCGAATCTATTTCAACCTTTTGGCAAGTTAAATAGTCCGAAAAAACTTGTATCTCTTCGCCAGTGAAATACTCCTTCAGCTCACTATTGGCAATTAGAACTTCATAAACAAGAGATGGATTCATTTCATTGAAATTAATACCCTTCAACATAGCGACAAGATCTATATACACCACTCTCCCTTGTCACGTCGAAGCGTCTGTTGCGATGTTCCGACTTCAAAGCCTCTCCAATCAGGTTGAACACTAGTCAGTGCTCTCACCAAATCATCGTTCAATCCACCCCAACCCCATCCCATTGATGAAAAAAACGTCATCCTGTTGAAGAAATTCGATCTTGTGAAGCTGCCGAATCAACCATGAGCAATAAGCAAGTGCTGATCCTTGGCGGCGGACTGATGGGCCTAGCCATAGCTCATCAGCTGGCCCGGCGTGGCCGTGCCGTTACCGTCTTAAGTCGTCGACGCAGCGAAGCCGCAGGTTTTGTCGCAGCTGGCATGCTGGCCCCCCATGCCGAAGGATTACGCGGCAACCTGTTGCAGCTTGGCCAACTGAGCCTGGAGCGCATTCCCCGCTGGGTGGCGCAGATTGAAGCTGATAGTGGGCTCCCCTGCGGCCTACGCGCCACTGGGATTGTGGTGCCCTTCCGAGATGCAACCGAGCGGAATCGCTATCCAACGGCCGCCTTTGGGGAAGCCCTCAACAGACAACGCCTCGAACAGCTGCTACCTGGCATCGCACCGGCCTGGGAGGCCGGTCTGCTGTTTGACCAGGACGGACAAATCGACAACCGCCGCCAACTCATGCGCGCCTTGGAGAGTGCCTGTGTGGACCGGGGTGTGCACTTCCAAGAAGGCGTGGAAGTTCTCAAACTCCTGAAACAAGACGGTCGCCTCCATGGCGTTCGAACCCGTGATTCAGAAGGCCAGCTCTCGACGCTGAACTGCACAACGGCCGTTCTCTGCAGCGGAGCCTGGAGTGCCCAGCTTCTTCCTGAATTGCCGGTGTTTCCAGTAAAGGGACAGATGGTGTCACTACAGACCCCAAGAGGCGCTCTCAAACACGTGATTTTCGGTCCGGGCACCTACCTGGTTCCTCGAGAGGATGGTCTTGTGGTCGCAGGAGCGACCTCAGAGCCAGAAGCTGGCTTTGATGAAGGATTAACGCCCCAAGGGCAACAACGTCTCAACAAAGGGATAGCAGCACTGCTTCCCGATGCGGTGAACTGGCCACCGATGGAGCGTTGGTGGGGATTTCGTCCCTGCACTCCAGACGAGGGCCCGCTGCTGGGACAAGGCCCAATCCCTGGGCTTTGGCTGGCCTGCGGCCATCACCGCAATGGCGTGTTGCTAGCCGCAATCACAACAGAGTTGTTGGCTGACGCCATTACCGGTTATGCCACAAGTACTGAAGCCGTGAGCCTGCTCAGCGCCTTCCGCTGGAACCGATTCAGTAACTGAATCGCAGAAAAAAGCCCCCGAGGATCCATCCCGAGGGCAAGCAGGCAAGAAACCTATGAGAACGAAGAACGATCAGCCTTCAACGCGCCAGCCTTGATCAGAAGGCGTCCAATCGCTCAATTCAGAAGGCTGGAACCAAAGCCCAATTTCAAACGCAGCAGTTTCTGGTGCATCAGAACCGTGAATCACATTGCGGCCGATGTTGATGGCCAAGTCACCACGGATGGTGCCTGGCTCAGCTTCCAAAGGCTTGGTGGCACCAATCAGCTTGCGCGCGCTTGTAATCACACCATCGCCTTCCCAGACCATGGCCACCACAGGGCCTGATGTGATGAAGTCGACCAAGCCCGCAAAGAAGGGACGTTCTTTGTGCACTCCGTAGTGCTGTTCAGCCAGCTCACGGCTTGGGGTGAGCTGCTTCAGCCCCACCAACTTGAAGCCCTTGCGCTCAAAGCGACCCAGGATCTCGCCGACAAGACCGCGTTGAACGCCGTCGGGCTTGATAGCAATAAAAGAGCGTTCGGCAGCCATAACGTTGAAAAAACCGTCGTCATCGTCAACGCCAGATGCCCTAATTGGCAAGCACCGGTGTGGCAATGGGGGTGAAGCTCCTTAGATTCCCCCCATCTGATCGATGTCCGTTTCCATGGTGCTCGCCGACTCCATCACCTGGACGGGGAGCGATAGCGCCCAGCTTTATGGGCTGGAACGCTGGGGTGATCCTTACTTCTCGATCAACCCACGCGGGCATGTGAGCGTGCAACCACGCGGAGACCGTGGCGGAAGTCTTGACCTGATGGAGCTGGTGGCGGGCCTGCAGGACCGCAGCCTTGGGCTACCCCTGCTGATCCGCTTCGACGACATTCTTGAAGACAGGCTGGAACGCCTGCACGCAGCCTTCGAACGGGCGATTACTCGCTACGACTATGAGGGGCGCTACCAAGGCGTCTTCCCGGTGAAGTGCAACCAACAGCGCCACGTAGTAGAAGAGCTTGTGACCTGCGGGAGGCGCTGGCATTTCGGCTTAGAGGCAGGCAGCAAAGCCGAACTCCTGATCGCTCTCTCTTTGATGGATGACCCTGAAGCCCTGCTGATCTGCAACGGCTACAAAGATCAGCGCTACATCGAAACCGCAATCTTGGCCAGACGACTTGGCCGCAGGCCAGTTGTCGTGATCGAACAACCGGATGAAGTGCAGCGCATCATTGATGCCAGCCAGGAGCTCGGAGCTGCACCGCTCATTGGCATTCGCGCTCGGCTCTCCAGCCGAAGCACCGGACGTTGGGGTAGCTCCGTCGGAGACAAAGCGAAATTTGGGCTACCCGCACCTGAAATCATTGGCGCAGTTGAGGCCCTACGGGACGCCAACCTGCTCAGCGAGCTGCGCCTGCTTCATTTCCATGTAGGCAGCCAAATCAACGACATCGCCGTAGTGAAAGATGCATTGCAAGAGGCCGCGCGTTTGTATGTGGAACTGCACGCTCTTGGAGCCCCGATGGGCTACTTGGATGTAGGCGGCGGTCTCGGAATCGACTACGACGGCAGTCGCACCGCTACAGCGGCATCAACCAATTACTCCCTGCAGAACTACGCCAACGACGTTGTAGCCACCGTTCAAGAAGGGTGCGAACCCAACAAGGTTCCCGTACCAACACTCGTCAGCGAAAGCGGTCGAGCGATTGCAAGTCACTTCTCAGTGCTTGTGTTCAACGTGCTCGGGAGTGGTGGCCTGCAGCAACCTGCTCCACCGGTTGAACAGGATGAACCTCTGATCGTTCGCAATCTGCGCGAAACCCTTCAAGGCATTGAAGCCTTACCCATCGACACTCCTGCAGATCCATCACGCCTGCAAGAAGCCTGGAACGATGCACTCAAGTTCAAAGAAGACGCCTTAGCCGCATTCCGGCTCGGCTATCTGAGCTTGAAAGAGCGGAGCATGGCGGAGCAACTCACCTGGGCATGCGCCAGGGCCTTGCTCGATCGTCTACACGATGTAGCGAAACTGCCGGACGACCTCAAAACACTGCCGGCTGTTTTGGCAGAGACCTACTACGCCAACCTTTCGATCTTCCGCTCCGCTCCAGACACCTGGGCCATTCAGCAACTCTTTCCATTGATGCCGCTGCATCGTCTCAACGAACAACCCACACGTCTCGGCCATTTCGCCGATTTAACGTGCGACTCCGATGGCAAGTTGAATCGCTTCATCGACGACGGGAACAACAAACCCCTGCTCGAGCTTCATCCTCTCAAGCCGAATGAGCCCTATCTGATCGGGATGTTTCTCGGCGGTGCCTATCAAGAAGTGATGGGCAATCTGCATAACTTGTTTGGAAGCACCGATGCCGCTCACATCCGCTTATCCCCAGGAGGCGAATACCAAGTGGACCATGTTGTTCGTGGTGACACAAACGCAGAAGTACTGGAAATGATGGAACACGACCCAGATCAGCTACTGGAACGGTTGCGCATAGCCAGTGAGAAAGCCATCAGCAGCGGACAACTGCGTATCAGCGAAGCAAGACGATTAATGGATCACCTTGAAAGCAGCTTGCGCCAAAGCACCTATTTGCAAAGTTAAATCCATGCAAATCCATCAACACTTCAGGATGCCGGTAACAAGCCTCGGCGGACAAGCGGATCGAGATCAGCGATAGCCAGTGATCCATCCTCCGCAACAGCAACAATTCCGCGAATGCGCAATTTACTGAGCGTGCGAGAGGCCGTTTCTCGAGCGAGGCCAGCAATCAAGGCAATCTCCCGTTGAGCCAGGACAGGAATCGAAGCCTGCGGATCACTCGCAGTTGAACTTTTTCTTGCTAAGTAAGCCAGCGCATCTAATAACCGCGTGGTGGCATCAGCGCTCTGTAAGGCAAAACGCTGATTGAGGTCTCTAAGCCTTGATGCTTCCAACCGGGCCAGAGCAAGTGCAAACCCTGGTTGCTTTTCTAGTAACGCTGAAAAAGGTGCCGCACGTAATTTCACCAATCTGAGAGACGTGAGAGCAACGACATCCGCCGAACGGGAGGCTCCATCGAGGGCCGCCATTTCTCCAAAAACATCTCCTTCTCCTAGGACTGACATCACCACTTCATCACCATCGGCGGTGTAACTGCGAACCTTGGCTAACCCAGAACGAAGCAAGAATAATGACTCACCCCAGTCTTGTTCCATCACAATCAGCTGATCCGTCTGATGAGATGACTCACGATGGCGATCAAGGAGTTGCACCAGTTGCTCCTCACCTAAAGACTTAAACAGCTGCATCTCAGATAATGAACTGACAGATAATGACGGCATCTCAAATCCTTATCAAAAACAAAACCCACGCCAATTTGCAGAGCACGTGAAGGCTCTGGTCCAAGGCGAGTGTGAAGCCAAAACGACTTTTTAACCCATCAATCATGGCGTGGAGCAGCGTCTCCATCATTCCCAGCAAGGGGACATCCGTTAGGAGAGCAACCGCAAGCCCATGGGTCGCAGCATGAGAACCCAGCCACCAACTCCAGTGGAGAGTGGAATCACGACCTGGCATTTTCTCCACTGCCATGCGGTCGCTCTGCAACACAAAATCACAGACGAAATGGCCCAGCACCAAAAGAATCAGCAAATTGAGTGAATCCATTACCGATGCGGACAACGGACAACACCGCTATAGCAGGAGAGGCCATTTGGTTACACCACCATGCTGGGCGTCCATCAGCGACTGAGCCAGTTGCTGGTCACTCATCTCAAAGAACTGGATGCCGAATCTCTGGTTTACGACAGCGGAGATGTCGTGATTGAAGAGCACGAGAATGCAAACGAAATCCTGCTTGTGCTCAGCGGAGAGCTAAGCGTTGAGATCAGCTCTCAACGCGAATTAGCCCGGATCAAGCCAGGTGAAATTGTCGGAGAGATGGGTCTATTCGGCAACAATCGATATTGCGCAACGGTGCGAGTGCTCAGCGGCCCCGCAGAAATCATCCGTGTCAATTCCGATGCCTTGCTTCGCTTGGCCCTATTCGATGCAGACCTTGCCTTGGAGATCCTCGCGCTAAGCAGCACTCGCTGCAAACAAGGGAATCAACTGAACATGCTGCTACTGGACTCAATCCAGGCTCTCAACGAAGGCAACGAATCTCAACTCCAGAAATGCCTCACCCAACTAGAAACTCAAGCCGGTGGCTTTCAGGCCGCTGCTCAGCAGTTGGCAAGCATCAATAGGCGCCTGATCGATCCCAGCGCGACGACTTAATGAACAAATTTGGCTGGCTAAAAAGCCATAGCGCCATCCTGATCTTTAGCGGATTCATTGCGCTTGCAGGCTCATTCGGACAACAAGAGCTGCGCCAGGGAGAACTGTGGTTTGCCGACTGGGCCCAAGAAATCACCGGTCCAAGAACTGTGCCCAAAAAGCTGATCATCGTGGCAATTGATGATTTCAGCCTGCAACAGGCTGCCAACGCCGACCTCAGTGATCTCAATGAACTTCAAAAATTGCGTCAATGGCCATGGCCGCGTAGCACCCATGCACTGGTGCTGAGTCGCCTGATCGCAGCCGGAGCAAAGGTCATTGGTTTCGACTTGCTCTTTGATACCCCCAGCAGCCATGGCAAAGAAGACGATGCCACCTTCGCTGCCAGCCTTCGACGCCACGCCGACAAAGTGGTCTTAGGTGTGCAAACACTGAACAGTCAAGGGCCTGTTGCCGGGTTGTCCTTGCTAGATCTCACCCCTTCCCTAAGGAATGCTCACCCATCGATCAAACGCGGGCTTCTCAACGGCCGTCCAGATCGCGATGGCGTCCTTAGGAGAACGCCTGGAACCACGAGCATGGATTTGCGACAAAAGCTTGGTCCAGCAGTCCCACCCGGTATGGCATCAGCCCTTCTCAATACACCCCCAGAAACCCAAAACAAAGGGATTTCACTGCTAGCCCCTTATGGACCACCACGCACCATCCCTACCTTTTCAATCTGGGAACTGCTGGAACCCAAGGCATACGCCGCACTCAAGCAATCAGGAACGTTCCAAGACGCAATCGTTTTAATAGGCCCCACTGCAGCTGTGTTCCAAGACCTACATCGAAGCGTCTTCTCTGGCGCCGTGGGAATGCCGGGGGTCGAGATTCATGCCACTGAAGTAGCCAATCGACTTGAAGGTCGGAGCCTCCAATTCTTTCCACCCATCCCCGGTTGGAACTTGATCTTGGCCGCCCTCGCTTGTGGCCTGGGAATTGCCCTTGGTGGTATTGAACGCCCGCTACAAAGGCTGAGCGTTGCAGCTATTGCAGCAGTTGGAACCTTGTTCGTGGGGGTAGGACTCGTCACCAAAGCCTGGTTGGTCCTCCCTATCGCCAGCATCGCTGTGGCCATTCTCGCCACAGGCATCATCTCCAGCGCCGATGCCACTGTGAAGCTGCAATGGCAGCGCCGACGTCTACGCAACACCTTGGGGCGCTACCTGTCTCCCGCAGTTGCAGCAGAAATCGCAGACAAACCCAACAACGCCGAAGGTTTATTGCAAAGTCGGCTTGTGGATGTTGTCGTGCTGATGAGCGACATCCGTGGCTTCACAGCATTTACGCAATCCATGACCGCGAAAGGCGAAGTACACAAACTCGTGGACAGACTCAATGCCTATTTCAGTGAGGTTGTTGAAGCAGTCCATACGGAGCAAGGCACCGTCGATAAATTCATTGGCGATGCAACGCTCGCTGTTTTTGGAGCTCCCGTACAACGCAGTGGAGCCATGAATGCAGAAGCCGGAATAAAGACCGCCATTGCTATTCAAGAACGTCTCGAAGGTTTAAATCAGGCCTGGATTTCAGAGGGTCAAGAGCCCTGGGCCCAGGTGATCGTTCTTAGCTATGGATGGGTCGTCAGTGGCAACATCGGTAGCAACAGCCGAATGGATTACACGGTCATCGGTGATGCAGTGAATACAGCAAGCCGGCTCGAACAAATCGCGAAGCAATGCAAACGCACGATCGTGATGAGCGAAGCAGTGGCAGAACTGATCGGTGATCAATGGCCTCTTGATGATCTCGGTGAATTTCCGATCAGAGGCCAGAAACCACAACGGGTGTTCGCCCTACAAACCGCCACTGCGCAATAACAGTTCAGCCTTTATCACTCCTAGGTGATGTCCAGCGAAACAGGCATCGATGAAATTGAGACAAGGCCTGCTGGGTGTACTGGCAATCTCTTCATTGACGGTGCCCGCTATGGCTGCACCATTTCAATCCGCCACGATCAGGCGGATCGTTGACGGGAAAGAGGTGTTCATAGACAAGAAACCAGCACGTATTCAGCAAACAGCAGGTCATGGTCAAGAACTCAGTACTGGCAAAAGTCGTGCTGAACTTTTATTTGATCGCCGTGCCCTGGGATTCCTCGGGACTAACAGCTTGATCCGTCTCGGCGAGGAATGCTTTCGCCTCGACAAAGGCCAAGTGCTGATTAATGGACCGCAAAGCGGTTGCCTTGGAAGCAAGGTGCTTGGTATCCGCGGGACGACATACGTACTCAACGCGCTCAATGAAGGGGGATACAGACTTTCAGTTTTAAGCGGCGCGGCGAGCATTTCAGAAGAAAAAACACCTACATCTGGTGAAAACGCCCCAGATATTCTCGAGCAATATCCCCGTCTCAATCCTGTGATCGGATTTGGCTCGAGCGCATGGGGAAGCAATGCCAAAGGTGAAACGCTCGGACAAGCCGCAGGTCTTATTTTGGGTGATGCCTCATTTTTCGTCCCTCTAAGCCAGAGCAATGGGAGCAAATTGTTGTACAACTACTCCACGGCAAGCAGCAACTTTGACAACGCATGGGGAGCAAGTACTGAATTTGGTTATAAGTGGTTTGATCCCAACAACCGCAGCATTACATCTCTGTTGGTTGGCTATGACGGATGGGAATCTCCAGGATGTTTCCACTCTCAATTAGCCGTTGGTGGTCAATGGCAAAAGGGACGCTGGCAATTTGGTGCCACCGGAGGAGTACCAATAGATGGCTGTGATAACAACCTCGGATTCGCCATTGGGCAACTCGGAATCCCTGTAGTCAATCTAGGTGAACAATCAGTCTTACTATCTTTATCTCCCTACGTGATGCATGGCATCGGCAACACCTATGGCGGCGGGCGACTTGGACTGAACGTACCGGTGGGAGAGAACGTGAGTCTGTCGGCTTACGGGCAGTACGACGAACTTCTGGACACAGTGGTCGGCGGACAGATCAGCTACCGCTTCAGCACCAATGGCGGATTCATCAACGATCCCAATCTCCAGAGACAGACTCTTGCTGCTCCTATCCCGTGGCAGGCAGGTGAATTCAAAAGCGAGCGCCCTATCCAGTTAGCGGTAGGAGGAGACATTTCCGTTCTCGGTCAAATGATCACAGCTCCATCAGAGGCTGTGTCAGAACAGCTAACGCCAACCAAATCCAGCATCACAATTAAGGCAGGGGAAGAGGCTGTTTTGGATTCTGACGGAAGACTTATCAGCAAAAATGCAATGTCGCGTGAGCGATTTTCACAGCTCATTCAGGAAACAATGGAAGGACAAAACCTTCTCCCAGAAAGCCACATGATCGGCGTTGTCTATCAACAACTCTACGGCCTGCCAAATCAAGAACTTCTCTCCATTCTCGGATCTGATTGGCTCATTGCTGCACGCCGGCCTTATCCACGCTTAAGGGGAACCAACAACTTAGTCATCCCAGAGAATAAGTTACCGAAGGAAGAAGTTGAAGAAGTTGAAGAAGTTGAAGAAGTTGAAGAAATCACACCAGAAGCCATTGTTCTGACTTACGTGTGCAAGGCTTACGGAAATTCACCCAATTTTGATTACTACAAGGGACAAACACCGCCGAATTCGGGTGGGAACCTTACGCAAGCCACGCGATTCACAACTACATCAAAAGCGTCTGCAACCTGTAGCGGCAAAAAAGCAGGGTCAACGGGCAATGATCCCACTAGCCCTAATTTCCTCTAATCAATTGCGATCAAATAACGTTTTACATACAAAAAATCTTTACAGGGACAGCAAATTTTGAATTAACGCAATGAAGCAATCCCTTTGCTTTGAACATATCCTTAATGCCCTCGTATCAGAATAATGCCAACAAATAACCAGAAATCCTCATCCTTACTAGAAGCATTAAACTCCTAAAAGCAGGAGCTATACGAAGTCATACTGGAACACCTACTCTCCTGTCATGCAACTCAGACTGCACGAACGCCTCCAGAGTTTAAAAATGGTGGCCAGCCTCGCCACATTTCTAAAAAATCCAGGCTCCCTTAACAGCATCTTTGCCGTATCAAACAGCATCAAAGACGGACCACTGGGCGAACAAACCGTCCGCCACCTGCTCTCAAATCCCCAATTCAAAGCCCTCGTGGACGAAGGCTGGAGACCGGATCCCATTGACCTACAAAAACTGCAAATGCTGCCTGAGGGCAGCCTCGGACGTTGCTATGCCAATCAGTTGATCAGCCTTGGAATCACTCCCGACACCCTGATCGACCCCTCACCTGTAACCAACGCAAACGAGTTCGTGATTCACAGGCTCAAAGAAACGCACGACATCGTGCATGTGCTCACAGGGTTTGGCATTGATGGCATCAGCGAGATCGGTCTTCAGGGATTCAACCTCGCTCAAAACCGCTCGCCTCTTGCAGTCATGCTGATTTTTGGATCCATGCTCAGCAGCCTGCAAGACGATGCACCACTCGAGCCCCTGCTGCGCGCGCTGGCCCATGGCTTCCAGATGGGACTTGATGCAGAGCTCGTTGTGAGCCGAAAATTAGAAGAGGGCTGGGAGCGGCCACTGAAAGAGTGGCGCGAGCAGTTAAAGCTTCCCTTAGACACTGAAGATTGAACGGCATCAGCAAGGGCAACTGTCAGGCCCCTGCAGCATGCATTTTGATCGCAGAAATATCGGGAAACAAGGCAGCTCTCACCAAGCGGTGAGAGCCATCAAAGTCATCCCAAATGATGTTTTAAATCGTCGCTAGCCGCCTCAAGCGCCCCATCCAAAGCTCCTCCATCGCGTCCACCTGCCTGAGCGAGATTCGGGCGACCGCCGCCGCCACCGCCGCAGCGCTTAGCAATCGCGCCAATGAACTTGCCCGCCTGCTGACCTTGCGCGATCACAGCTTTGCCAAACGCTGCCACCAAAATCACCTTTCCTTGGTCGCTTAGATCAGGCAAACCTCCCAATACAACAGCCGTGGAATCACCCAACTGATCCAGCAATCCCAAGGCAGCGCCCTGTAAGCCGTCACCATCCACACCATCAAGACGGGCCACCAAGAGCTGGTACTCACCAACCGCTACGGCTTGGGTAGCCAAGGCCGCTGACTTCGCAACAGCGAGTTCAGCGCGTGCCGCAGTCAACGCTTTTTGGCTGCTCTTCAGTTCCTCCTGCAACGCCGACACACGCTCAACGATCTCGCCGGGCTGAGCCTTAAAGCGATCACCGAGCTGCTTCACCACGACCTCACGCTCATTGAGATACGCCAGCACAGAAGCACCAGCCACCGCTTCAATCCTGCGGATCCCAGCAGCAACACCGCTCTCACTCACGATCTTGAACAGACCGATCTCGGCCGTATTGCTCACATGTGTACCACCACAAAGCTCCATCGACACACCGGGAACATCAACCACGCGAACCACGTCGGAATACTTCTCGCCAAACATCGCCACGGCTCCAGCAGCTTTTGCTTGATCGATCGCCATCTCGTTGACGTCTAGACGGTGCGCATCGCTGATCCAGTCATTAATCAAGGCTTCGATCTGCTCGAGCTCCGCTGGCTTCACCGCCCGCGGGCAGTGGAAATCGAAGCGCAGACGCTCGAAGTTGACCAAGGATCCAGCCTGGCCGATGCCTGGATCCACAACCTGTTTCAGTGCCGCTTGAAGCAAGTGGGTAGCCGTGTGATTCGCTTGAGCGCGACGGCGGCAGGCACGATCCACTTGACCATGCACCACATCACCAACGCCGAGACGTCCACGCTGAACCCTGCCGCTATGAACAAACACTCCGCGGTTGCGACTGACGCCCTCAATCACAACGATCAAACCATTGCCATCAGCTCCATCGCCGACGAGAAGGCCGCGATCACCCACTTGACCTCCGCCCTCTCCATAAAAAGGTGTGCGGTCCAGCAGCACTTGCACCGCATCGCCATCCGAGGCTGAGGCAGCCGCTTCACCGTTAACCAATAACGCCTGCACGCTGCTGCTGCTCGACATTGAGAGTTCATATCCCTCAAACGCCGTGGCGTTGAGATCTGCCGCCACTTGATCGATCGCATCTTGCAGCGTGAGATCAATACTGACTGCCGCGGCCTTGGCCCGCTGACGCTGTTGCTCCATCGCCTGCTCGAATCCGGCCAGGTCCACATCCAGGCCCTGCTCTTCGGCAATTTCCTGGGTGAGCTCCAGGGGAAAGCCGTAGGTGTCATAGAGCTCAAAGGCTTGGGCTCCACTGATCTGTTTGGGCTTGCTCTCAAGAACATCTGCCAACAGCTTCTCCCCCCGCTCCAAGGTCTCTAAGAAGCGCGACTCCTCCCTCTGAAGCTCTGCCAAGATCACCTCCTTCCGCTCAATCACCGACGGGTGGGCGTCCTGGAGGAGTGCGATCGAGGCCTGTCCCATCGTGACAAGAAAGGGTTGATGAATGCCCAACAAACGGCCATGCCGCACCACTCGACGTAAGAGACGGCGCAGGATGTACCCCCGCCCCAAGTTGCTTGCCGAAACTCCATCACAAATCAGTTGTGTCACAGCACGGCTGTGGTCACCAATCACCTTGAGAGACGTTTGTTTTGCATCGTCGAGCTGGTGGTAGTCGACCCCAGCAAGATCAGCTGCCGCTTGAATGAGGGGAAAGATTAGGTCTGTTTCATAGTTATTAGGGACCTTCTGCAGGATCTGAGCCATCCGCTCCAGGCCCAGGCCAGTGTCGATGTTCCGGTTTGCAAGCGGCGTGAGAGTTCCCTCAGCGTCGCGGTTGTATTGCATAAACACCAAGTTGTAGAACTCGATGAAGCGGTCATCGTCCTCGAGATCGATTCCTTCATCACCCAGTTCGGGCTTGAAGTCGTAGTAGATCTCCGAGCAGGGGCCACAGGGCCCGGTCGGGCCAGACGCCCAAAAGTTGTCGGCTTCGTCCATGCGGATGATCCGCTTGGGATTCACCCCCACCACATCACGCCAAATCTGTTCGGCCTCATCGTCTTCACGGAAGACACTCACCACCAAATGCTTGGGGGCGATACCAAAGACATCCGTACTCAGCTCCCAGGCCCACTCAATCGCCTGTTGCTTGAAATAATCGCCGAAGGAAAAGTTGCCGAGCATCTCAAAAAACGTGTGATGCCGCGCTGTACGGCCCACGTTCTCGATGTCGTTGGTGCGAATGCACTTTTGACTACTTGTGGCCCGCGGCGCTGGCCGCTTCTGCTGCCCGAGGAAGACCGGCTTAAACGGCAACATCCCCGCAATGGTGAGCAACACCGTGGGATCTTCTGGAATAAGGGAGGCGCTTGCCATCACCTTGTGGCCCCGCTCCTCGTAGAAGCTCAGGAATGCCGCCCGAATCTCCGCACCGGTGCGGGGGGTGGCAGCAGCGGATCGCGACGAACGTGCAACAGCCATGGCGGATTCCGCGTCAACAACAGATCGAACGGCCATGATCGCCCCTGAGCCGCCGCGCCCCGTCGTCGCACCGTCTCCTGCCACCGACAGTCGCGATCGCCTGCGCCGCCTCTCCATCGGCTGGGCCTGTCTTGCTGGCCTAACAGCAGGCCTTTGCAGCCTCCCCTTTGGCCTTGAAATGGCGGTCCGCTCCAGTGGCTGCGGATTGTTTTATGGCCTTCTGGCCTTTCATCTCGAGCGGGTGGACTCCAACGACTCTCACCTGCGTGCTGGCCTCGTTGGAGCGGTCTGTGGGTTACGAAGCCTGGGAATGTCGTTACCTTCCCCCTTGGCAGGGGCCGATGCCCTGGCAGTATTGGGATTGGATCTCCTCATTGGGTGGTTGCCGTTGATCGGCAGTGCACTCGTGCTTTACGGAACCCAACGCATGTTTTCTGCGTCGCGGCCATGAGCCTGCTGCACGCCACCTGGCTCCCGGCCATTCGTACTCCGACCAGCTCTGGACGAGCTGCCCTGTTGGTGTGGGCTGACACCTGGCGCGTTGCCGAACCCGCAGGCCCAAGTACAACCCCCGCCCTTCACCCCTTCACCCTCAGCCCAGATGATCTCAGGGCCTTGCTGACGGAACGGGATCTCTTGCCCGACGGCATCATTGACGCCACGGCATGCCTCACCCTGCCGAGCCGCAGCGTGAAGCCCCGAAAGAAACGCGGCACAGTAACCAGCAGCACTGAAGAACCGGGCTGGACAGGCCTTCCCTTACAAGCTGGAGAGCCGATCCCCAAACAAACAGAGTGGTGGCCTTGGCAGGTACAGGGCCTCGCCATTGAACCGATGGCAGCTACCGCCTGGCTCTCCAAACTTCCTCTTTCAGGACGTCATCCTGAGTTAGCGGATGAGTTGCGCTGGTGGAGTCACATGCAGCGATGGTCCCTCAGCCTCGTCGCACGAAGTCGCTGGCTCCCGCAAGTGGAGCTGAGCAAAGGTGAGGGCTATCCCCATCGCGCCCGCTGGGTACCGCTCCTGAATCGGGAAGAAGACCGGCGCCGCCTTGAGGACCTGGCCTCAGGGCTTCCTCTCGTTGCCACCTGTGCCCTGCCTTGGCGAGAACCCACCGGCAAACGCAGCAACCGGATCACCAGGCTCAGACCAGAAGCCATGCGCGCCGCGAATCCAGTGGCTTGCTGCCGGCCTCGCAGCGGACGACTACGGGTCGCCACGCTGTTGGCCGATCTGATGGATGCGCAACTGCGCAAAGGCTTCACCCCTAACCATGAAGGCTTGGATCCCCTGCTACGCGCCTGGGAGGAGGCCTTGAGCTCGGACTCAGGTGAGCTCCAACTCAGCGATGAAGAAACCGAACGCCTAGCCACCGCCAGTCATCACTGGCGTGAAGGGGTTGCTGGAAATGTGGCAGCGGCCCGCGCCTGCTTGGAACTGGCAACACCAGCAGACGATGAGGACCTTTGGCCACTGCGCTTCTTTCTGCAAGCAGAGGCAGATCCAACCCTCAAGCTGCCCGCGGGAGCGGCCTGGGCTGCAGGCCTCAGCGGCCTCCAACTTGGGGAAATCAAAGTGGATCAACCCAGCGAGGTCTTGCTCGAGGGCATGGGCCGAGCCCTGACCGTGTTCCAGCCGATCGAAAGGGGGCTAAACAGCGCCACACCCGAGAGCATGCAGCTCACACCAGCTGAAGCCTTTGTTTTGGTGCGCACAGCAGCCCGACAGCTGCGGGATGTGGGCGTAGGCGTTGACCTACCACCAAGCCTTTCTGGAGGGTTAGCCAGCCGGCTTGGCCTCGCCATCAAGGCAGAGCTCTCCGAGCGCTCGCGAGGCTTCACGCTCGGTGAAAACCTCGACTGGAGCTGGGAGCTGATGATCGGCGGGGTGACGCTGACCTTGCGAGAACTTGAGCGATTGGCTGGAAAGCGCAGCCCTCTGGTGCGTCACAAAGGCGCTTGGATCGAACTACGCCCCAATGACCTCAAAAATGCCGAGCGCTTTTGCGCCGCCAATCCAGACCTGAGCCTCGACGACGCGCTTCGACTGACTGCCACCGAAGGCGACACGATGATGCGCCTGCCCGTCCATCAATTTGATGCCGGTCCGCGGCTGCAAGCCGTGCTCGAGCAGTACCACCAGCAGAAAGCGCCAGACCCACTCCCCGCCCCCGAAGGATTTTCGGGTCAACTCAGGCCCTATCAAGAGCGAGGACTCGGCTGGCTTGCCTTCCTGCATCGCTTTGACCAAGGCGCCTGCTTGGCCGATGACATGGGCCTCGGCAAAACGATCCAGTTGCTGGCCTTTCTGCAACACCTCAAGGCAGAAAACGAACTCAAGCGAACGGTGCTTTTAATCGCACCCACATCCGTGCTCACCAACTGGAAGCGGGAGGCAACAGCGTTCACGCCCGAGCTCAATGTGCATGAGCACTACGGTCCAAAACGCCCCAGCACCCCAGCAGCACTGAAGAAAGCGCTGAAGGATGTGGATCTCGTGCTCACCAGCTACGGCCTGTTGCAACGCGACAGTGAACTGCTCGAAAGTCACGATTGGCAAGGTCTCGTGATCGATGAAGCGCAGGCGATTAAAAACCCCTCCGCGAAACAAAGCCAAGCCGTCCGTGACCTGGCCCGCCCCAAAAAGAACAGCCGTTTTCGCATCGCACTCACTGGCACACCGGTTGAAAACCGCGTCAGCGAGCTCTGGGCCCTGATGGACTTCCTCAATCCACGGGTTCTGGGAGAGGAAGAATTTTTCCGGCATCGCTATCGCATGCCAATTGAGCGTTACGGAGACCTGTCATCCCTTCGCGATCTCAAAGCCAGGGTGGGACCGTTCATCCTCAGACGGCTGAAAACCGACAAATCGATCATCTCGGATCTGCCCGAAAAAGTGGAATTGAGCGAATGGGTAGGTCTGAGTAAAGAGCAGAAATCCTTGTATGCCAAAACCGTTGAAGACACCTTGGATGCCATTGCCCGCGCGCCGCATGGCAAACGTCATGGTCAGGTGTTGGGTCTGCTCACCAAGCTCAAGCAGATCTGCAACCACCCTGCCCTTGCCCTCAAGGAGCAGGGAGCCAGCGAAGATTTCCTCAAGCGGTCCGTGAAGCTGCAACGCCTCGAAGAAATTCTGGACGAGGTGGTTGAAGCTGGGGATCGAGCCTTGCTGTTCACCCAGTTCGCGGAATGGGGCAAGTTGCTCCAGGATTATTTGCAACGTCGCTGGCGCAGTGAAGTGCCCTTCCTCAGCGGCAGCACCAGCAAAAGTGAACGGCAAGCCATGGTTGATCGCTTCCAGGAGGATCCGCGCGGGCCTCAGCTTTTCCTGTTGTCACTCAAGGCTGGCGGAGTCGGCCTCAACCTCACGCGCGCCAGTCATGTCTTTCACATCGACCGTTGGTGGAATCCCGCCGTTGAGAATCAAGCCACGGACCGCGCCTATCGCATCGGACAAACGAACCGGGTAATGGTGCATAAGTTCATCACCAGCGGCTCCGTTGAGGAGAAAATTGACCGCATGATCCGCGAGAAGTCCAGACTGGCGGAAGACATCATTGGCTCCGGCGAAGACTGGCTAGGAGGCCTCGAAATGGGACAGCTCAAAGAGCTCGTAAGCCTGGAGGACAACCAATCATGAGCATCACCCCACCAAGCGGGATTAACACCTCGATCAGTGACGACGGTCTGTCCCAGCAACCCTGGTGGGTTGAGCAGTGGATGGAGCTCATCAATTCCTACCGCTTTAAAAAGCGCTTGGAACGGGCCTGGGCCTACGCGCGAGAAGGTCATGTGACCTCCATTCGCTTTGAAGGCAGGCGGGTGCATGCCCGCGTCCAAGGCACAGACGAAGACCCATACAAAGTGAAGCTCTGGCTCGACGTTCTGAAAGATGAGGACTGGCGCTACGTGCTCGAAGCGCTCACGATGAAGGCCCGCTGGTCCGCTCAACTCTTGGCCGGGATCATGCCAGCCGACATCGAACGGGCCTTCGCTGCCAGTGGTCGGCGTCTGTTCCCGTTCAAGCTTCAAGAGGTGAGGAGCGAATGCAGCTGTCCAGACAAAGCCAACCCTTGTAAGCACATCAGCGCCGTTTACTTCTTGATGGGAGAACGGTTCAGTGAAGATCCGTTTGTGCTGTTTCAGCTGCGCGGTCGCACGCGAGCCAAGTTGCTGGAAGACCTGGCGGCGTATCGCCTACAAGCCATTGCGGAGAGCGCAAACCAGAGCGGCAACGCAGAAGCGCTTGCGATCGACGCCAGCAGCAGCGAACTCAATCCTCCCCATCCCGCAGTTCTCGATCCAACGCTTTGGTGGCGTTATGACGCTGGACTCGACGGAGACCTCGTGGTGATCACCCCAGCGATGGAAGGGGACACGGGACTGGACGCTGCAGGTGAACTGCCTCTCGCTGAAGAGCCCCGCTTTCCGGAGGCCAAGCCCCGGTTCTTGCAGCACCTCCGCGACCAGGGACAAGCCATGGCGCAACAGGCGATGTTGGAGGCGATGGCAGCGGGGAATTAAGCCATGACGGGCATGATTTCAAGCACCACGGCGCCTTGGTTGAGGCCCGACACCCAGGCGTTAATCAACCGCTTGCTGATCTCCTATCAACGGGCCTTTGCTCAACCCCTACTGGTGGGTGATCAGGGCATTCAGTTCCATCGCACAGCAGCGCAAGAGGTTTTCGCGAGTTCTATCGCTGTGTTGGCTCATGACCACAGTGCTGACCCGCTGCTGACCTATGCCAACGGCACTGCCCTGCGGCTCTGGGGGCGCAATTGGCAGACCATGGTGGGCATGCCCTCCAGGCTGACGGCTGAAGAAAGTGCGCGACGTGAGCGAGCAAGCGCCCTTCAGCAAGCCCATCAACGGGCTGGCTTCAAGGGCTATTGCGGGGTTCGAGTGAATCAAGAGGGCCGGCGTTTCATGATTCACAACGCGCGAATCTGGCCCCTCTTGAACACAAATAATGAGTTCTGCGGTCAGGCCGCTGCTTTTTCCAGCTGGTGGTGGCTTTAAGTCCTGAAGCAAACGGGATGACTGCTTGTTCAGGCACCCCAACCAAAAGCCGACCAACCGATAAACAGCAAGCTAAAGCCTGTCAAAAAGGCCAGGCCAAACCAAGTGAGCACTCGCATGGCAGGGCCATCGCGATGCTCTACCGCCACCAAGTCACTATTCATCGTGTCCATCGCCATCCAGGCAAACAACGGAGCTGTCAGAAAGCTTCCTGTCATCGCACCGAAGACAAAATCTTTCACGCCAATCCCGCCACTGAACGCAAACAGCAGGGCTACCAATGCGGCCATTAGATGCAGCACCAACCACACAGACAGCCGGCGCTGCTGAGGAGCTGAGGCCAAATCCCCTCGATCAGACCCCTGCAACAAGCCTTGGATCGCCGAAATACTGCGTGGATAGGCATCTAAACAGGTGAGCGTGGTGCTGAACATCGCCGCAAATGCGGCCGGGACAATCACCCATGCAGCCCAGCCACCCATCGCTTCGGTGTAGAGGCGAATGAGGTTCTGAGCAAAAGACACCCCACTACCCGCAAACATTCCCTCACCGGTGCCATACATCGTGTAAGCGCCCAGAATCACAAAGAAGACAGCCGTCACAACAGTGACCGCATAGCCAAGGTTGAAATCAAATTCGGCCTCCTTCAAAGACGCCGAATGCTTGCTGTCTTGGGCGCGCGAGAACATCCACAACGACGGCCACACGCACATCTCCACCGGACCGGGCATCCAGCCCATAAGGGGAATCAGGAATGCCAAGTTTGCCGCTGTCCAGGGAGAGGGAGTCGTGCCCACCCAGGTGGCTGCCACATCGCCAACAGAACCACGCAACAACAGGGTCAACGCGGCCACACCAGAAAGGATGGTCAGCAGAACAACCAGCACTTTTGAAAGACGATCCAGCGCCCGGTAGTGCCCGAGCAGAAGAATCAAACCACTCACAGCCAGCACGGCGATCGCCAAGCCGAACGTATTGAAATTCGCCAACAGCGGCACATTGGTCAGCAAGAGTCCGGCCACAAAGCTCACCGCCGCAATCGTGAGCGTTCCCGTCACCAAACTGACGAGGAGATAAAGCGGGAGGTAAAAGCGATTACGGCGCTGAAACCCCTCTAATAACGTCAATCCAGTCACTGCTGTAAAGCGTGTGCCCACCCGCAGGAATGGATACTTCACCAAATTGGTGAGCAGGATTAGACCCAATAACGCAAAACCAAATCTCGCCCCAGCCGTTGTGGACGACATCAAGTGAGACCCGCCAATACAGGCCCCCGCCATCAAAATCCCCGGCCCCAAGCTTTGCCTGAGACCAGCTGCCGAACGTGGGGCGGAGGTGGCCATAAAAAGTCGAATGCTTGGCGGCCATCATCCTGCCAAGCCTCACGCAGTAGGCCATCCGTTCATCGGACGAGATCAAGATGCGGCACGCTCTGAACGCGCATTCGTAGCGGTCGAACACGAATGAAGCCAGAACGCCAAGCTTGCCTAATGAACAAGGCCTCAATCTTCTTCCTTTGCGATGTGCTTTGCGGTGAGCTCCAAGGAGTTTGCAGGCGAGACAGTTCGCTTTCCAATGAGAGGCGATTTGAGCCATCTCCATCACAGTTCGGCTCTCACGACTTCTCAGTAGCAGCAACCGAACTTGGTGGTCTAGGCCGTACCAAAACGGGCGGTTCTTACACTCCCAGTTGAGATCAATTCAGCGCAGATTGGCGGAGCGGGAAACACAAATTTCCTGAATTTCATAGCCAATTTGAGATTGACCCATGATCACCCTTCGTACATCACCCTTCGATTTGCTGGATCGCCTGGAGCAGCAAGTTTCACAAGCTGAGCGCGTTCCTGCTGCTGAAGTGATCGAAACCAACGCCAGCTACACCGTGCGGCTGGAATTGCCAGGCGTTGACCACGACTCCATTGATGTCAAAGCCACGGATCGTTCGCTTGTGATCAGCGCTGAACGACAACCCACCATCTCCGCTGAAGACAACACCCCCCCAACCGAGACAGACGCAGCCTCAAACGCAAATGCGCAGCAACTGCTCAGCGAGTTCCGGACGGGAACGTGGAGTCGCAGTTTTCGCTTCGCCAAGCCACTCGATCGCGACCAATTGGAAGCCTCCTATCGCGACGGCATTCTTGAGATCAGGGCGGCAAAAAGCGACAACCGCACCACCGTGTCTGTGAAGGTGGAAAGCTGAAACAGAGGTGAACGCCTGTTCAAGAGCACGCGTACAACGGACGCACACAACGGAAAAGAGGTATCGGGCTCCTCGCCATGGCGGGGGGCCTTTTTTAAGGGAATAACCAAGACGGTGAAAGGTCCAGAGATCAACGAGAAAAACCTGCTCGATAAAATCCATGGCTGTTCCGTCGATTGACCGACGGGCTTCTGGAGGATGCAAGCCATGCAACGACGGCAGCTGCTTCGCCGCGGTGGTCAGGCGGCAGCGGCAGCGGCAGGGACCGCAGCTTTGAGTGCCTGCACGATCCGCCGAGCGGAAGAGACGCGCGCCAGCGGCCTACCGCAAGTGCGCTGGCGCATGGCCACCAGCTGGCCTATCTCCCTCGACACCATCTATGGAGGTGCCGTCACCATCTGCCAACGCGTCGAGGAGATGAGTGGTGGAGCCTTCCGCATTGAACCGTTTGCAGCAGGGGAAATCGTCCCGGGCTTGGAAGTGCTGGATGCCGTGCAAGCCCGTTCCGTTGAATGCGGCCACACCGCGAGTTACTACTACATCGGCAAAAACCCAGCCTTTGCCTTTGGGACAGCGGTGCCGTTTGGCTTGTCTGCCCAACAGCAAAACACCTGGTTGTATTACGGCGGCGGCAACGAAGCCATGAACGCCCTGTTTGCCGATTTCGGAGTGATGAGCTTCCCTGCTGGAAACACAGGCGGGCAGCTGGGGGGTTGGTTTAAAAAACCGGTCGAGAACCTGGCATCCCTTCAGGGCTTAAAAATGCGCATCCCCGGGCTGGGGGGGAAGGTGATGGCCAAATTGGGCGTGAACGTCCAGGTGCTTCCTGGGGGCGAGATTTACCTGGCTCTAGAGCGAGGCACCATCGATGCCGCCGAATTCACCGGCCCCTACGACGATGAAAAGCTTGGCTTAGCCAAAGCCGCTAAGCACTATTACTACCCCGGTTGGTGGGAGCCAGGTCCCACCTTGATGGCGCTTGTGAACCGCAAAGCCTGGTCCAACCTGCCGAAGGAGTATCAAGCCATGTTCAGCACGGCCTGCTACGAAGCCAACCTGGGAATGTTGAGTGATTACGAGCGGCGGAACAGCGAAGCTCTGCAACGCATCACCCGCCAAGGCATCAAGCTCGAGCGCTACAGCGACGACATCCTGAAGGCGGCCCGTCGCGCTAGCGCGGAGATTTTTAAAGAGCTCGCGGATGCGGATGCCGGGTTCAGAGATCTATTGGAACGCTGGCGCCTCTTCCGCCGTGAGGCCAGAACCTGGAACAACATCAATGAATTACCGCTTGCTGAATTTGATGACAGCAGCGAGGGAGATCAGCCAGGAGATCAGCGATGAACGATCGCTTGGCAGGTCTCGTGCGCATGCTCGACGGGCTGAATGCCGCCGCAGCATGGCTAGCGCGCTGGGCAGTGTTGCTGATGCTCGCTATCGGCTTCTGGAATGTGGTGGGGCGGTATGTGGGATCAGCGATCGGAATCAACCTCAGCAGCAATGGCCTGATCGAAGCCCAGTGGTATTTGTTTGCCCTAATTTTTCTGCTCGGACTGGGCTGGACGCTGCAAAAAGGCGGCCACGTTCGCGTTGATGTCCTGCAAAACCGCTGGAGCCCCCGCCGCCGGGATCGCCAAGAGCTCAGCTCTTTACTGCTGTTATTGCTGCCCTTCGCCTTTGGCGTGATGGCCTTATCGATCGCACCGGCACTACGCGCTTGGAGTATTGGAGAGATGTCTCCCGATCCGGGTGGCTTACCCCGCACATGGTTAAAGACTCTGATCCCAGTGGGGTTTCTGTTGCTGGGCCTCCAAGGAGTTGCGGAAGCCTTGCGGCTGCGCTGGAAGCTGATGCATGGGGATGAGCCATCCGATGGTCAACAACCAAGCCAGGGAGGCCCGGGCCTGTGATTGAAATTGAATCCATGGGTTGGGTGCTGAGTTTCGACCCCTCAGCGGTCCTCGCACCCGGGATGTTTCTGGCCCTGATCGTGGCCCTGCTGAGTGGATTCCCCGTGGCCTTCTGCCTGGGAGGCATCGGCGTGATTTTCGCGCTGTTGGGGATGCTCAGCGGCGAAATCGAAGCTCAATTCGTGAGCGCGCTGCCCCAACGGATTTTGGGAGTCATGGGCAACTTCACGTTGCTGGCGATCCCCGCTTTCGTGTTTATGGGGTCGATGCTGGAAAGTTCGGGCATCGCCGAACGCTTGCTCGAAAGCATGGGTCGCCTGCTGGGGCGCGTCCGCGGCGGACTGGCCCTCGCCGTGGTGCTCGTTGGCTCACTCCTTGCCGCCACCACCGGTGTGGTCGCGGCAACGGTCACCACCATGGGAATGATTTCTCTGCCAGCCATGTTGAAGGCTGGCTACGACAAAACGCTTGCCACGGGCGTGATCGTGGCATCGGGAACCCTGGGGCAGATCATCCCTCCAAGCATCGTGCTCGTCGTCCTCGGCGATCAGTTGGGAATCTCGGTTGGAGACCTCTTCATGGGCGCCTTGCTTCCTGGCCTGTTGATGGCGGCGGTGTTTGCGATCTATGTGCTGGTCATCAGTGCACTGAAGCCCGAACTCGCACCCCAACGTCCTCAAGCTGAACTGGGCGCCACCCAGCCGCTGCAGCTGGTGCAATCGATGCTGCCGCCCTTGTCCTTAATCCTGATCGTGCTGGGGAGCATCTTTTTCGGCATCGCCACCCCAACGGAAGCGGGCGTGATTGGTGCGGTAGGCGCAATCCTTCTGGCCGCTCTCAATGGAGGCTTCAGCCGCAAGCAACTCTCCAACGTGTGCGAAAGCACGATGAGAACCACGGCCATGGTGATGGCCATCCTGCTGGGATCCACCGCCTTCAGTCTTGTCTTCCGCGGCGTCGGCGGCGATCAACTCATTGCTGACGTGCTCCTCAACCTCCCGGGAGGTCGGGTTGGATTCCTGGTGTTCAGCATGCTGATCATCTTTTTGCTCGGCTTCTTCATCGATTTCTTTGAAATCGCATTCATTGCAGTGCCGTTGCTTTTACCAGCAGCGCGGCAGCTGCTGGGCCCCGATGCTCTGATCTGGTTTGGCGTGATGATCGGGGCCAATCTGCAAACGTCCTTTCTCACCCCACCCTTCGGATTCGCTCTCTTCTATCTCCGCGGCGTTGCACCCAAGGAGGTGAAAACCCGGGATATCTATCGGGGGGCCTTGCCTTTTGTTGGCTTGCAGGTGGCCGTTTTGGCTTTGATCATCGCCGTTCCAGGATTAGTGGACTGGTTACCTCGCCTTACAGCTGCGATGACACCTGGACCATTGGCCTGACGTTCTCCGTAGAGTTCAGGTCAGCGAGTAACTGCTATGGCCACCTCCAGCTTGAAGCCATCAGTGACTGCATCCAGCACCAGTCCGAGGCTCTCCCTTCAATCGGAAGTAATTGCGGCTGACAGCAGCACGATTCGCTCCCTCGACTGGGAGCGAAGTCGTTTTGATATTGAATTTGGCCTGCGCAACGGCACCACCTACAACGCGTTTCTGGTGCGGGGTGAACGCACCGCCCTGATTGATACGAGTCACGCCAAATTTCGGGACACCTGGTTGCCGCTCTTAAAGGAGCAAATCGATCCCAAACAGATCGATTACCTGATCGTGAGCCATACCGAACCAGACCACTCAGGGCTGATTGGCGACCTGATTGACCTGAACCCTGAGATCGAAATTGTTGGATCGAAGGTTGCGATTCAATTCCTAAACGACCAGGTCCATCGTCCGTTCCGCTCTCGAGCCGTCAAAAGCGGAGAAGAGCTCGATCTCGGCATCAATCCTGAGAGCGGCGTGCAGCATCGCTTTGAGTTTTTAAGCGCACCCAACCTGCACTGGCCAGACACGATTTTTTCGTTTGATCACGGCAGTGGGATTCTCTACACCTGCGATGCCTTTGGGCTGCACTACTGCTCAGAAGAGGTCTTTGACAGCGACCCTGGCGCCATTGCCCCGGATTTCCGCTTCTACTACGACTGCTTGATGGGGCCCAATGCCCGCAGCGTGCTTCAAGCCCTCAAGCGCATGGATGGGCTGCCCGAGATCAACACGATCGCAGTGGGTCATGGCCCTTTGCTTCGCCACCACCTCAGCCACTGGATCAACGATTACCGCGAATGGAGCGGGCAACGCAATAAGGGCGAAAGTTACGCAGCGGTCTGTTATTTGAGTCAATACGGCTTCTGTGATCGCCTGAGTCAGGCGATCGCCCACGGGATTGGCAAGACCGACGCCCAGGTTCAACTTGTGGATCTACGCGCCACCGATGCCCAAGAGCTCACAGCCCTAATCAGTGACGCCAAGGCCGTGGTGGTTCCCACCTGGCCAGCGAAGGCAGATGCTGAACTGCAAAGCAGCATCGGGACCTTGTTGGCTGCCCTAAACGGCAAACAACTCGTGGGCGTCTATGACGCTTTTGGTGGAGATGACGAGCCGATCGATTCCGTGGCAGGACAGCTACGCAGTCAGGGACAGAAAGAGGCCTTTTCCCCCCTGCGCATTCGCCAGCTTCCTCAAGGTGGCGATTACCAGCGCTGCGAAGAATCAGGCACGGACCTAGGCCAACTCTTAACGCGCGACAAAACGATCGCAGCCATGAAGAGCTTGGATGGCGATCTCGATAAAGCGCTAGGCCGTCTCAGCGGCGGGCTTTATGTGGTGACTGCCAGCCAGGGCGATGGCGACAGCCTGCGCCGTAGCGCGATGGTCGCGAGCTGGGTCAGTCAGGCCAGTTTCACCCCACCAGGTATCACGGTGGCCGTGGCCAAAGACAGGGCAATCGAGGCTCTGATGCAGGTTGGCGACCAATTTGTGCTGAATATCCTCCGCGAGGAGAACCATCAACAACTTCTCAGACATTTTCTCAAGCGATTCCCACCCGGCGCCGATCGTTTTGCTGGCATCAATGTGCTGGAGGAAGAGGCCGAAGGCGGTCCCGTCCTCGGAGACGCACTGGCCTACCTGGGTTGCCGCGTGGAACAACGCATGGAAGGCCCCGATCACTGGGTGATCTACGCCGTGGTGGAACAGGGGAACGTGGCTGATGCCAATGCGATGACCGCCGTCCATCACCGCAAAGTAGGGAACCACTACTAATGGCAACATCGAACCTCGAGGCCCCTGCAGCAACGACGCGGCAAGTGATCAGCCTGCCCATCGATGACGGACTCACTTGCCTGCGGGGACTGAGTCCTCAACGGCTCCGATTCGAATTGGAATATGCGCTGGAGCGGGGCAGCACCGCCAACAGTTTTCTGTTTGATGCCGGCACGGATGGCGAGGGCCAGCGTCAAAGCGCACTCCTGGTGCATCCTCCCGGCAAGGCCTATGAGAAGGCATTCCTCCCGGCTCTTGCCGGCCTGCTTCCCGCCGAAACCACCGCACTCAAGGTGGTGGTTGGCCACGTCAATCCCAACAGGGTGGCGCTGCTCCGCGATCTGGCCAGCCTGTATCCCGAGCTCGAACTGGTTGCCTCCAACGCTGGAGCCAAGCTCTTAGGAGAACTCTGGTCACAACGCAAACCTGCACCCCCGGGACAG
Organism: Synechococcus sp. MVIR-18-1; assembly: GCF_014279835.1. NCBI lineage: Bacteria > Bacillati > Cyanobacteriota > Cyanophyceae > Synechococcales > Synechococcaceae > Synechococcus > Synechococcus sp. MVIR-18-1. The sequence goes on from NZ_CP047942.1 coordinate 2,313,939, forward strand.
GAGAGCGAACAGCCAGAGATCCCGGACCTGCCAGCCATCCAGGTGATCCGCCAAGAGCAAACCCTCTCTCTCAGCCATCGGCACCAGCTTCAACTCGTTCCCGCTCCAACCCCCAGATGGCCTGGGGGTTTGCTGGCGTTTGAAGAATCCCTCGGACTTCTGATGAGCGGCAAGCTGTTTTCGGCGCACATCTGTACCCATGAATGGGCTGAATCGGGTCGCAGTGCAACGGAAGAAGAGCGGCGTCACTTTTATGACTGCCTCATGGCACCGATGGCAGGCCAAGTGGACTCCCTGGTGGAACGCCTCGAAGAGCTGGACATCACCACGGTGGCGCCGGGTCACGGTCCAGCCATCGACACCAGCTGGCGCAGTTTGTTCAATGACTACAGGCGCTGGGGCGAAAGCCAACAGCAAGCCAGCTTGTCGGTGGCCCTGCTGTTTGCCAGTGCTTACGGAAACACGGCTGCCATTGCTGATGCTTTAGCTCAGGGTGTTGGCCGCACTGGGATTCGCATCACCAGCCTCAACTGTGAGTTCACACCTCCCGACGAACTCATCAACACGATCAACCAAGCAGACGGCATTTTGATCGGCTCACCAACGCTCGGCGGCCATGCGCCAACCCCGATCGTCTCCGCCTTAGGGACACTTCTTGCCGAGGGGGACCGCAGTAAGCCCGTGGGCGTTTTTGGCAGCTTTGGCTGGAGCGGTGAAGCCATCGACCTGCTGGAGAACAAGCTTCGTGACGGCGGATTTCACTTTGCATTCGACCCCATCCGGGTGAAGTTCAGCCCCGATGCAGCGATGATTCGAACCCTGGAAGAAACCGGCACCCGGTTCGGTCGCGAGTTGCATCGAGAGCAACGCAAACAGCAGCGACGTAGCGGCGGCGGGCTCAGTGAAAGCCGCAGTGATCCTGCCGTTCTTGCCCTCGGTCGGGTCGTGGGATCCCTCTGCGTTCTCACCGCGCGCAAGGGTGAACTCTCCGGCGCCATGATTGCGAGCTGGGTCACCCAAGCCAGTTTCACGCCACCGGGATTCACCGTGGCCGTTGCGAAAGATCGAGCCGTTGAAGCCCTCCTGCATATCGGCGATTGCTTTGCCTTAAACGTGCTCGCCGAAGGGCGCGAGAGCGGGCCCATGAAGCAATTCCTGCAACCGTTTGAGCCTGGAGCAGATCGCTTTGCCGGCCTGGAATTGAAAGCCAGTCCACGGGAACAGCCCTTGCTGCCAGACGCCTTGGCCTGGATGGAAGCAACGGTGAAACAACGCATGGAATGCGGCGATCACTGGCTGATTTACGCCGAGGTCTCCCATGGAGGCGTGCTCGATTCCGAAAGCGGCACGGCGGTGCATCAGCGGCGCAGCGGCGCGAACTACTAACGGACTCCGCGAAGCAAGCGCATCAACCCTGAGCCTTAACTCATAGTGAGTATGAGATAGGGCTAGTATCAAATGATCGGCTCATCAATCTATGGATCTTTCCAAGCCTTCCACCCAGGCCAACATCGAAGCGGCCTTTGGCGGCGAAAGCATGGCCAATCGCAAGTACCTGTTTTTTGCCGATGTCGCCAAGAAACTCGGCCGCAGCGATCTCGCCAAACTCTTCCGCGACACCGCCGCCCAAGAAACAGAGCACGCCTTTGCTCACTTTCGGCTGCTCCATCCGGAGCTCGTAGTCAGCGACCCCAGTGCACTCAGCGACGACGACAAACAGGTCTTGCTCAGCCGCTGCCTTGAGCTTGCCATCGAAGGCGAAACCTACGAATACACCACGATGTATCCGGAGTTTGCTGCGCAAGCCCGCAACGATCGTGATCACGGAGCTGAAGCGGAGTTCGAGGAACAGACCAGCGAATCCAAAGAACACGCAGGAATCTTTAAAACTGCAGCCAAAAACTTTGGCTTGCTCACGCCTATCGAGCAGCACCATGCCGAGTCCTATGGCGTTGCCCTCCAAGCCCTTCAAGGCAAGGGCCAAGCGGGACAGGCCGATGAGCCGGTAGCCGGAAAATGGATCTGCAAGGTGTGCTCGATGATTTATGACCCTGCAGAGGGCGATCCCGACTCCGGAATTGAGCCCGGCACACCGTTTGAAGCGATTCCAGATGATTGGTCCTGCCCGATTTGTGGTGTTCGCAAAGCCAGCTTCGTGCCTTACCGGGAAGCGGAATTAAAGGCCGCCTGACGTTCTGCGACGGCAGCCATGCCCTGGACACAAAGACATCAGGCAAAATTCAGCGTCATGGTGGAAAGTCTGGGCATGGGCAAAGCAAACACAAGCGATGTGCTGGTGATCACCGCCAGCAACGGCGAAAACCTCAAGCTGGCCCAGCGCTTCGTTGAGATGGCAGGAAGCCTGGGCCAATCAGCCAACCTGCTCGATCTCACGACCATCGACCTGCCCTTGTTCACCCCAAGAGCTCAAGAGCAGGTCACTCCGGAGGCGATTGCCCCGCTCGAGGCCCAACTCAAAGCCGCCCCCCGCTGGGTGATCTGCGCACCGGAATACAACGGCTCGATTCCGCCCTGCCTCACCAACGCCATTGCCTGGCTGTCTGTGCAAGGCGACGACTTCCGGGCGCTCTTCAACAGTCGGCCGATCGCAATCGCCACCTTCTCAGGAGGCGGAGGCATGGAACTTCTCCTCTCTCTTCGCATCCAGCTCACCCACCTCGGAGCGGAGGTTGTGGGTCGTCAATTGCTCAGCAATCACTCCAAACCAGCCAAAGACGACAGCATTCAGGACCTGCTGCATCGCCTAGGACAAAAACAACCGATTCAATGACTACGGCCCACAGCACAAACCAGCCAACGCTGGTGTTCCGTCCAGCCCAAGAACGCTTTCACAGCGTTCGCAACTGGCTTGAGTCTTGGCATAGCTTTTCGTTCGCCGGTCATCACGATCCCAACTGGATGGGATTCGGCCCCCTCCTTGTGATCAATGACGACACGATTTCTGCAGGACGGGGTTTTGGCATGCATTCCCATCGCGACATGGAAATCATCACGGTGATGATCGAGGGGGAACTCCAACATCAGGATTCGGCCGGAAACAGCGGCGTGATTCAGGCTGGAGATGTGCAGCGGATGAGCGCCGGAACCGGAATCATGCACAGCGAAATCAATGCAAGCGCAAAACCCTGCCGATTGCTGCAGATCTGGATCGAACCCAATCATCAAGGACTCGAGCCTGCCTATGAGCAACGCAGGATTGCCATCACCGATCAACACTGGATCCCTGTTCTAGATCCAAACAACAGCAAAGCCATGGCGATTGCGCGACCAGTTCAGCTCTGGCGCCTAAAGCTTGCTCAAAGCGAAAGCATTCCACTTCCAGAACTCGCCTATCCACAGGCCTGGATTCAGATGATCAAAGGCAAGATCTCAATCTCAGGCGAAATCGCAGCATCCCAATCAGATCTTGTCCAAGGCGATGGACTTGGATTTCATCCAAGCCAAGCAGGCATCCGCCACATTCATTCCTCAAGCAATCAAACCGACTTACTCCTATTTGGGCTGAACTAATACAGAGCCATTATTGGTACAGCAAGCCCAAGACATTTGTTGTATCAAATGCCATCAAAGCGACTCACATCAAAGCTTTGTTATGCCGAATGCATGGACGGATAATCAAAAACATTCAAACACTGACAATCAAAAAGCGAAATCTAAAGAAAATCACCTGCTAGCACTTAATTTTATTTTTTTGCCTTGAAATAACGTACATAACCACTCATCAACCCAAGCATCCATGGGATTCCTTGGTAAACCACAATTCGCAGTGCGCTACCGCGGATTTATTTTGATGCAACAACCGAATCAGAGCTGGTTGGTTCGGCCAGAACGAAGCCCAATGCAACTTCTCCCGTTTAGGACAACCATTTGTTCTCTTGAAGATGCGAAATCCCTTGTGGACTGGAAACTAGAAACCAGTCAAGACTTAAGAGAAGTTGCCTAATTAAAAACTGTTTTAAGCCGCTTGTGGAGGGGTTGGAGATCCATGGGGCTGCAATGGCAACACCAACGTTGCCCAACGCTCTGGACGTTCGGGGCGTACGCGACGGGAACGCCTCACTCCAAAAGGAACACGCACCACGTTGGTGCCCTCAATCACGAGAGTGTGGCCTCTGCCTAATGCTGCCTGGAGGCACTCGGGGAGCTCAGGCAACTGAAGAGAATCGCCTGCTGCAGTTGGAGTTAGCGCTCCTTGACCGTGAATGTTGGAAATGTCGCTGCTCATGTTGTCTCCTGAGACGGAGCAATTGCCGATCAGTGTGCAAACAGGTCAGCATGCGTGGTTGGAATCGAAACGTTTATTTCCGATTTCCGTGAACTTAACGCATTGCAAGGGGTTCGGCCATCTCTTCAACGCTTGGACAGGTGCAAATCAAATTTCGATCGCCATAGGCATTGTCGATGCGTGCCACGGAAGGCCAAAACTTGTTGCTGGCCTGTTCAGGAAGTGGAAATGCAGCCTGCTGCCGGCTATAGGGGCGATCCCAGCTATCCGCTGTGACTGCAGCCAAAGTGTGCGGTGCACGGCGCAGAGGATTGTTCTCCCGATCACTGGATCCGTCTTCGATTGCTGCGGCTTCAGCGCGGATGGCAATCATCGCGTCGCAAAAGCGATCCAGCTCTTCCAAGCTCTCGCTTTCCGTGGGTTCCACCATCACCGTGCCCGCCACAGGCCAACTCACCGTTGGGGCGTGAAAGCCAAAGTCCATCAAGCGTTTCGCCAGATCATCCACTTCCAATCCAGCAGTTCGCTTCAAGCCCCGCAGATCAAGGATGCATTCATGGGCCACCAGGCCACTCTCCCCTCGGAACAGCACGGGGTAGTGCGCATCCAAGCGACTCGCTAAGTAATTAGCGGAGAGAAGGGCGATCGCCGTGGCCTGACGCAGGCCAAAAGGGCCCATCAAACGCAAATACATCCAGCTGATTGGCAAGATGCCCGCACTTCCCCAAGGGGCAGCAGACACGGCCTGAATGGCCTGCTCTCCACCACAGTCCATTAGGGGATGTCCTGGCAAAAACGGCAGCAGATGCGCTGCCACTCCAATCGGACCGACCCCTGGCCCACCACCACCGTGAGGAATGCAGAAGGTCTTGTGCAAATTCAGATGGCAGACATCAGCCCCAAAGGCGCCAGGCCTGCAAAGCCCCACCTGCGCATTCAAGTTGGCCCCATCGAGATACACCTGCCCTCCATGCTCATGAACAAGCGCGCAGATTTCGCGAATCCGCACCTCAAACACGCCGTGCGTTGAGGGATAGGTGACCATCAAGGCCGCGAGAGATGCGCTGTGCTGCTCCGCTTTGGCGCGCAGATCCTCCACATCCACATTCCCCTCGTCATCACAGGCCACCGGCACCACGCGCATGCCCGCCATGACGGCGCTCGCTGGATTGGTGCCATGGGCACTCGTTGGAATCAAGCACACATTTCTAGACGCCTCGCCGCGGGAGCGATGCCAGGCGCGAATCACAAGCAGACCTGCGTATTCACCCTGCGATCCGGCATTGGGCTGGAGCGACACACCGGCAAAACCTGTGAGTGCCGCCAACCAGGTTGAGAGGTCTTGAACCATCCGCTGGGACCCCTGCTGCTGCTCGAGCGGAGCGAAGGGATGCATCGCCGCAAACTCCCGCCAACTCACAGGCACAAGCTCAGAAGCCGCATTGAGCTTCATGGTGCAACTCCCCAGGGGAATCATTCCGTGCACCAAGGAAAGATCCTTACTCACCAATCGCTGGATGTAGCGCATCAGCTCGGTTTCACTGTGGTAACGGTGAAACACCGACTGTTGAAGCCAGGGCGCTTGGCGAGAGGGAACGCCACTTAAAGGAGCATCCGTGCTCAGCTCACCGAGATCCGTTGGGACTGGAGCCTCCACCGCTTGTGCCAAAACCGCGATGAGACGCTTGATTTCGTCCGAATCCGAGAGTTCATCCAGGCTGATTCCAAAGCCCTTAGCCGTCTCGAATGAGGCTCCGTCCGGCAAGACACGGAGATTGATGCCTTCGCGTGCTGCCAGGCGATGGACCTGGGGAGCCATCGATCCGTAGACATCAAAACTGTCAAAACGAGGCGTGGCCTCAAGCGAATAGCCCAACTGACGCACCGCCTGTTCAAGCTGAAGGCGTAGTGCCACAAGCTTGTGAGCCATCGCTTCCAGCCCTTCAGGGCCGTGATGGATGGCATAAAACGACGCCATCACAGCCAGCAGCACTTGGGCCGTACAAATATTGCTCGTGGCTTTGTCGCGTCGGATGTGCTGCTCGCGGGTCTGCAAGGCCAACCGAAACGCTGGCTGGCCATCAGCATCGCGAGACTGGCCGACAATCCGGCCAGGCACCTGGCGGCGAAACGCATCGCGGGTGGCAAAAAAGGCGGCATGGGGACCGCCACCGCCCATGGGCACTCCAAAACGCTGGGTGCTGCCAACAGCGATGTCGGCGCCCAGCTCACCAACGGGTGCAAGCAACACCTGGGCCAGGGGGTCGACCGCGACGGTGACAAGGGCACCGCTGTCATGGGCAGCAGCGATGCAGGCGGAGGGATCCCAAAGCCGCCCACAACGTCCTGGCAATTGGAGCAACACCCCAAAGACATCGTCTCCCCAGCGGAACGACTCGGGCTCCACCACATCCAGCTCCACCCCAATCGGTAGGGCCCTGGTTTGCAACACGGCCAAGGTCTGGGGCAACACAGCTGCGTCCACCAAAAAGCGCTTGGCCTGCGGCCGGCGACAGGCGGCAAAGCTCAGGCCCATCGCTTCTGCCGCGGCAGTGCCTTCATCGAGGAGCGAGGCGTTAGCGATCGGCAAGCCAGTGAGCTCACTGATCAGGGTCTGGAAATTGAACAACGCTTCCAGGCGACCCTGAGCGATTTCAGCTTGGTAGGGCGTGTAGGCCGTGTACCAAGAGGGGTTTTCGAGCACCTGACGCTGAATGACCGCTGGCGTCACGGTGTCGTAGTAACCAAGACCAATCAGCGATCGCCTGAGCTGATTGGCGTCAGCCAAGCCACGCAGCTCCGCCAGAGCACTGGCTTCCGTACACCCTCGGGGAAGGTCCTCAACAGGAGGAAGTGCATCAAAAATATTGGCCGGAACAACCGCACGCAGAAAGGAATCGAGATCCTCAAATCCCAGCGCCTTCAACATCCGTTGTTGCGCCTGATCCCCGGGTCCGACATGCCGGCTCACGAATGGAGACAGGGTCTCTGCCACCGACGCGTCAGACACACGCTGTTCAAGCAAGGTCAAAAGGCCGGGTGCAGGGACAGCGACTGTAAGGAAGTCCCCGCGGCATTGACGGCCTAATCAAGCCTCGGTTAGGCAGCCGCCACCTTGGCGGAGTAGGTCGCTGAATCCATCAACTCCCCAATCTGGGCTGGATCTGACGGGCGGATGACCAAGAGCCAACCCTCCCCATGAGGATCGTTTTGAAGCTCCTCAGGATTGGCCAACACCGCTTCATTGCGCTGCACCACTTCGCCCGTAATCGGCGCGTACATCTCCTCAACGGCTTTCACCGATTCCACCGTTCCAAAGCTGGTTCCGCGGCTGAGCTCAGACCCCAGCTCAGGCACATCCACAAACACAATGTCGCCGAGCTGATCCACGGCGTAGGCGCTCAGGCCAACCCGCACGAGCTCCGCTTCCTGCCGGACATATTCATGACTGTCGGCGAACCGAAACTGGTCGGGAAAGTCGAAGGCCATCGGGCCAGGAGATGCGGTTGTCACCCAGTCTGCGCCAGATCAACCCAACCTGCCGTCCGCAACGCGCAAAGGGCCTTGATCAGTGCCAGTTCGACATGGGCGCGATGGGTTCCGCCTTGCACGTAAAGATTGAAGGGCTCTCGCAGGGGAGCATCTGCCGAAAATTCACTGGTGCTGCCATCGATGAAGGTGCCGCCGGCCATCACCAAATCACTGACATAACCAGGCATCGGCCCTGGCACCGGGTCGAGATAGGACCCCACTGGCGAGATCCCCTGGAAGGCCCGACAAATCACTTTCAAAGCGTCTGGGTCTCCGATCTGCACCGCCTGAATCAGGTCACTGCGTGGCTCCCCTGCAGAGGGCTGCACTGGATAGCCCAGATCAGCAAACACAGCCGCCACCAAATCAGCACCAATTAAGGCTTCCGCCACCATCTGCGGCGCAAGAAACAAGCCCTGCAACAGCAGGCGATGCAGGTCAAAACCACTGCCGCCCTCGCTCCCAATCCCTGGAGCCGTGAGCCTGCAACAAGCCTGTTCCACCAGCGAGGCTCTACCTGCCACGTAACCGCCGGCGGGAGCGATTGTGCCACCGAGATTTTTTATGAGTGAGCCGGCCACCAGATCGGCACCGACCTCAGGAGGCTCCCGCTCTTCCACCAGCTCTCCATAACAGTTGTCGACGAAACAAACGCAATCGGGCTGCCGCTGATGAATGCGCTCACAAAGGCGTTCAATCGTGTCGATGGAGAGCGATGGCCGCCAGCTGTAGCCACAGCTGCGCTGAATCAACACCAGCCGGCGGGGGGTTTCTAACGCCGCATCCAATGCAGCCTCATCGACCGCTCCAGAGTTGAGCAGGGGAAGTTCCTCGTAGTGCACTCCGAAGTCCCGGAGAGAGCCCTGCCCCTCTCCCCTCAGACCAATCACCTCTTCAAGGGTGTCGTAAGGACGACCCGTAATCGAGAGCATCCGCTCTCCAGGGCGCAACACCCCGAACAAAGCGGCGGCAATCGCATGGGTGCCACTCACAAATTGAAGTCGCACTGCCGCGGCTTCAGCACCCAGCACCCTGGCAAACACGCGATCGAGCACCTCTCGCCCTTGATCGCCATGGCCATAACCACTTACAGACGCGAAATGCTGGGTCCCAACGCGCTCAGCAGCGAAGGCATTCAGCACCTTTTCCAAGCGCACCGACACGCCCGCCGTGCGTTGCTCTGCCATGGGCCTGAGCCGATCTCTCGCTTGCCGAATGCGCGCTTTTGCCCACTGCTCAGCGCTCGCAGCATCCGTTGCGCCATCCCCAGGATTTGAATCCATCTGTCCTTATTCGCACTTTTTGTGCTCAGTTCTTTTACATTCGCATCTTCCAGCCGACTCAAGATTCGCCGATTTCTCGTCGTCTGAATCTCTAGAACCGGTGCAAGGAGACTCTTTTGGTTACATCCACCCCGGCTGACGCCAGCACCCAACGCGAGCTGCGCATGCGCGCAGCTGTGATGGCCCCGCGTCAGACGCTCCCCTCAACACAGCGCCGCCTTAAAGGTGGGACCACCAGCTTCATGGTGGTGATCCACGTGCTGGCAACGGTGGCCTTACTCCCACGCTTTTGGAGCTGGCAGGGGTTAGTTGCCTTCGGCGTTCTGTATTGGATGACCGTGCTTGGCGTCACCCTCGGCCTGCACCGGCTTGTGGCGCACCGCAGCTTTGAAGTGCCCGGCTGGCTGGAGCGGGTTCTCGTTGTGATGGGCACGCTGGCCTGCCAAAGCGGACCGATCGATTGGGTGGCTCTCCATCGCCACCATCACCGCTTTTCCGATCAGCCCAATGATCATCACGATGCAGGACGGGGCCTGTGGTGGAGTCACAGCGAGTGGATGCTGCATGACATTCCTGCTCTCAAAGAAAAGCATCGCTATGCGGGCGATCTTCTGAACGATCGTTTCTACGTGTGGCTCGACCGCTGGTTTTTAGTGCTTCAAATCCCACTGGGATTAGCGCTGTATTGGTACGGAGAGGCCGCAGGAATTCACGGAGGTGGTGTTGGCCTCGTTCTATGGGCCATCCCTTTGCGTCTTGCTGTGGTGTATCACGTGACTTGGCTGGTGAATTCCGCCACTCACGCGTTTGGCTACCGGAACTTCAACAGTCCTGATCTGTCACGCAACTGCTGGTGGGTGGCGGTGCTGTCCTTTGGAGAGGGCTGGCACAACAACCACCATGCCTATCCAGATAGCGCGCGCCACGGCTTGCGCTGGTTCGAATTTGACATCACCTGGATGCACATCCGCCTGCTGCGCAGACTCGGACTCACCCGCAAAGTGCGCCAAGCCCGCTATTCCGGCTGATCGCTCAGGGTTGCCTTAAAGGGGAGGCGACGCCGCAATTCATCAAGAAATGCGGCTGGCGTCGCCCCGTTTTGACCATCCAGCGAGAGATAGGTGGCGTGGAGATCGAGAAACTCCCCATCAAGCTCCTCAGCTGAGTAATCACGCAGACCGGCCATGACGGCAGCGAAGCGTTCACGCCGTTGGGTTTTGCCAACCGGATAGGCGCTCATCAATTGATCGCGACACTGACGCCAGGACTGCCCTCGGCAGAGGCAATCGGCGAGCGCTGCACTCAAAGCGGCCGCTTCCATCGGATCAATGCGCCAATCGAAACCCGGTGGCAAAGGGGCAAGGCCTACAAAAATCTCCAATAACTGGCCTGCCCCCAACGGCTTGCCGTTGGCACTGATCACGGGCACAGCGCTCACTTTGAGCACCTTGAGCAGATCGGGATGCACCTCGGCGAGATGCTCTTGGATCGGATCCAAGCCTGCATCGAGGATCGCATTGGCCTGCCCGAGAGCCAGAAACACCTCGGGGCCGGGAGAGGCGAGCTTGCCGTTGCGCAAGTTCGAGATTTGGGAGTTGTGAACACGGCCGAGATCAAGGGCATCAGCGAGGGCTGGCAACACCTTGTGAGACCAGCCATTGCGCTCGTGCCAGACATGGATCAAGTGCGCCATCGCCCGACGGCCCTCATCGAGCCGATCCCGGTAACCCTTGGTCACACGATCAGAAACGGCTTCCCCCTTGGTCACTTGATACGGATCCTTATTGGGTGTAGTTTATGGACATCAAGCGGATTAGGCATGGTTTCAAGCACGATCAGAACTCCGTCGCCACCCAGTCGGCCGGCAGCTTCGCACCTGGCAGCAGCTCAAGCAAGACTTCTTCATCGTCCACGCAAGGGACAGCCTGCGGCCAGCCCTAAAAATCACCAGCATTCCGTCACGATTGGATTCATGATCGTGATCCACGCCCTCGCGGTCGTGGCCCTTCTGCCTGGCTTCTGGAGCTGGCCTGCTGTGACCAGCCTGCTGGTTCTGTACTGGGTCACGGCCTGCCTCGGCGTCACCCTTGGCTATCACCGCCTGCTCACGCACCGATCCTTCCGCCTACCGCAGTGGCTGGAACGATTTTTCGCAACCTGCGGCGCCCTGAGCTGCCAACACGGCCCGATCGACTGGGTGGGGCTGCACCGGCATCACCACAAGTTTTCCGATACAGATGCGGATCATCACAACAGCCATCGCGGCTTCTGGTGGAGCCACATGGGTTGGATGTTCCACCCGATCGAGGCCATGCCTGCGGTGCCCCGTCTCACCGGCGATCTTGTGGGCGATCCCTATTACCGCTGGCTGAATGCCCACTTCCTCTGGCTCCAGCTCCCCCTTGGCTTGCTGTTGTTCTGGATCGGCACCGCGACAGGCGCCGGCGGTTGGGCCCTGGTGTTGTGGGGAATTCCCTTGCGCTTAGTGGTCGTGTATCACGTCACCTGGCTTGTGAACTCCGCCACCCATTGCTGGGGCAATGTTGTCTTCGACAGCGGTGATGCCTCACGCAATAACAAATGGGTCGCAGCGCTCACCTTCGGTGAGGGCTGGCACAACAATCATCACGCCTTCCCCCATTCCGCACGCCATGGCATGCAGCCTGGTCAGATCGATCTCACCTGGGAACACATCCGCTTGATGCGCGCCTTAGGGCTCGCCACCAAGGTTCGCCTACCGGTCGCGTCGTAAACTTCGCAATCGCTTCTCATCGTCAACCTCTTCTAAATCGCCATGGCCAAGCGCGTACAAGTCGTACTCAATGAGGACATCCTCAGCCTGGGCCGCAATGGCGATCTGGTTGACGTTGCCCCCGGATACGCCCGCAACTTCCTGCTTCCCTTCGGAAAAGCTGTTCCCGTCACCCCAGCGGTGATGAAGCAGGTGGAGCACCGCAGGGCGAAAGAGGCCGAGCGTCAAGCCACCCTCAAGCAGGACGCTGTGGCGTTCCGCACCGCCCTCGACACGATCGGGCGCTTCACCGTGAAGAAGCAAACCGGTGGAGACGACGTGCTGTTTGGCACCGTGACCAATGGCGATGTCGCCGAAGCGATCGAAGCAGCCACCAAGAAAGAAGTGGATCGCCGCGATATCACCGTTCCCGATATCCACCGCACGGGCTCCTACAAGGTGCACGTGAAGCTGCACAGCGAAGTCACAGCAGAAATCAATCTCGAAGTTGTTAGCTATTGATGCTTGGCATGGCCTCACGGCCAGCCAGAGTGTGATGACTTAACGGCGCCAAATCACTTCCATGGCGAGTGTCTCCCAACCCGATCACAGCGCGAGTGAAGGTGGGGGACAGCGGGGCTACGGCAAGGGCCGTCAACGCGATGAGCCCAATTTCGAAGCCCTCCCCGACTCGCTTCCGCCCCAGAACCTGGAAGCGGAAGAAGCGGTTTTGGGTGGGATCTTGTTGGATCCCGATGCGATCAGCCGGGTTGCCGACGTGCTCCAACCTGAGGCGTTTTATCTAGGAGCCCACCGGGAGATCTTCCGCACCGCGGTGATGCTCCATAGCCAGGGCAAACCCACAGATCTCACGGCGATGACCGCCTGGCTGGCGGATACGGGATCGCTCGAGAAGGTTGGCGGTAGCGGCCGCTTGGTGGAGCTGGTGGAACGGGTGGCCTCCACGGCCTCGATCGAACAGGTGGCCAGGCTGGTGATGGATAAGTTCCTGCGCCGGCAGCTGATCCGCTCGGGCAATGAGGTAATTCAGCTGGGCTTTGACCAAAGCCTGCCGATGGAACAGGTGCTGGATCAAGCCGAACAGAAGATTTTTGCGATTAGCCAGGAGAAACCATCCAAAGGCCTCACGCCCACCGCCGAAATCCTCACCAGCACCTTCAACGAGATCGAAAGCCGGTCACTTGGCACCTCGGTGGCAGGCATTCCGGTGAACTTCTACGACCTGGATGCGATGACCCAAGGCCTGCAGCGCAGTGACCTGATCATCGTGGCGGGCCGCCCAGCGATGGGCAAAACCTCGATCGTGCTCAACCTCGCCAAAAACGTGGCGCAATTGCACAACCTCCCGGTGTGCATGTTCAGCTTGGAGATGAGCAAAGAACAGCTCACCTACCGGCTGCTCTCGATGGAGGTTGGCATCGAAGCGGGAAGACTGCGCACCGGCCGTCTGCAACAGGAGGAATGGCCCTTGCTGGGCCAAGGCATCAACACCCTGGGGCAATTACCGATGTACATCGATGACAAGCCCAACTCAGGGGTGCTCGAGATGCGCTCTCTCTGCCGGCGGCTGATGGCCGAACAGGGAAAAGAACTGGGCCTGGTGGTGATTGATTACCTGCAGCTGATGGAAGGATCAACCCCAGACAATCGCGTCCAGGAAATCTCGCGGATTACGCGGGGCCTCAAGGGCATGGCCCGCGAACTGAACGTGCCGGTAATCGCCCTCTCTCAGCTCAGCCGCGGGGTGGAATCACGCACCAACAAACGACCGATGCTCAGCGACCTACGCGAATCAGGCTCGATTGAGCAAGACGCCGACCTGGTGTTGATGATCTACCGCGACGAGTACTACAACCCTGAAACCCCAGACCGAGGCATCACCGAAGTAATCGTGACCAAGCACCGCAACGGACCAGTGGGCACCGTAAAACTGCTGTTCGAACCGCAGTTCACCCGCTTCCGCAACCTGGCGGCGTAATCCAATCGAGCCGCTCTCAAAGAAGGATTTCAGCTCATCGACTGGTTTGATCCGAATCGTGCAAAAAAAGACGTCTTCCCCCATTTGGGGGATACACCTTGCGGCAACCTTTCTGAGAATGAGCTGAGAAGCCAATGAGACCTTGCCCTCAACCTCCGCACTGTTAAAAGGCAACAATGCCCTTGCGGGGGGAAACCAAAAGACGGTCTGCGCGGCTCAGCGCACATCAAGCAACCTCAAGACGCCGAAAGACAGCGAATCAGATCACCGACGAAGACAAACAAGCCGTCTCGTTGCGACCAATCACAACATTAACGATGTTGACTGGCTCCAAGGTCTGAATGAACAGATCACCTGGATCCAAGGTGATCCGATCCATGAAATATCAAATCAATTAAGGCAGAGAAATCAAGCAGGAATAGAAACAAGCGAACTACACATTATTGCCCACGGCAATAATGGCGATATCAAGCTCGGCAATACATTACTCACGAAACAATATTTAGAGAAGTCAGCCCAGCTCCTTCAAAGCTGGAAACTTGAAGCCATTTATTTATGGAGCTGCGAAGCAGGACTCAATGCGAAGCTAATAACAGCTCTAAAAGATTGCACAGAGGCTGAGGTTTATACCAGCAAATCTAGAATCAGCAGAGAGCACCCAAATATTTCCAACGGAGTAGGAAGGATAGCTTCGCTCGAAGAGCTAATCGGACAGAAGCAACTCAGGCAATGGGAAAATTCATTGTTTGCAGCGCCGTTTTTAGGAAAAGCCGCTTCAAGCTACGAAGAAATAACTATATCCGTAGACACAATATCTGCTTACTTATCATCGCCACCGCCTGGCTTAACAGTCTCAGCGCAGACTCTAGTTGACGATGGAGCCGGCAATATCAGCCTGTCTTCAGCATCGACCAGCCACATTTCAATAGTAGATGCGCCATCAGTAAAGGGATTCGGGGTAACAGGAGACATTGCTAGTGGCGACACACGAGAACTTGGGTATCACAACTCTTCAGGATTATCGGAAAAAATAACACTTGAATTCGATGAGATTGTTCCTGAAATTGGCTTTGCCACTTCCTGGCTTGCGGATGTAGAGGGAGATGGCATTTACAAAATGTATCGAGATGGAGTTTTAGTAAAAACTGGAGCTGTTGATGGCGAAACTGATCAAATAGATCCAGACGTCACTCTTTCAAGTGATGATGGATATGGATTCGATAAAATTGAGTTCACAGCAAATGGATTTGACAATGACTACCTCATTCATAAAATTATTTATGATGCACCAAAAGCTAACAACGCTGCAACCGCAAGCGTTAACGAATTAGATGATGCTTCGAGTCAAGATATTGCAAGCCAGACGGGAAGCCTAACTGTCAGCGACTCCGACAATTCAGGAACAATCACTGCTTCAATTGTTGGCGACCCAATTATTACTCTTAATGGAAGCTCTTACACATTACCGGCTTCAGCCAATGCCCTGACAGCAGATGGCGCAATGTCCATATCTCCTACTTCCCAGACGTGGGGAGGATCATGGACTCCAATAACATGGACTTATAACCCTGCTTCGGCAGATCTTGATTTTATACCTGCCGGGCAAGATCTTGTCATTGGCTATGACATTCGTGTTAACGATGGAACCAACAACAGCAACACAGTACGCGTTGAATTCACTATCGTTGGTGAAAACGATGCTCCATCAATCTCGGACGCAACTTACACACTAGACGAAGACACTGCAGCTGGAACAATTTTTCATGACACAGATGAAGATTCAACTGGCAATGATACAGATATCGAATCTGAAACCATCACTTATTCAATTACAGCAGGTAATCCAGATGGCATTTTTTCGATCGACAGCAATACCGGAGAAATCTTTATCGCAGCCGGTCAATCACTTGACTACGAAACAGACGACCAACATATTTTAACGGTAAAAGCCTCTGACTCAACAGAGAGCAACACTGCAAATGTCACGGTAAATGTTGACAACGTTCGGCCCAAAATTGCCATCAGCTCTGATGTCTCCTCGCTAAAAGCTGGCGAGACCGCTGCGATCTCCTTCACCCTTTCAGAAACATCAACCAACTTCATCGAATCAGATATCACCGTTAACGGCGGCGAACTCTCAAACTTCTCTGGCTCTGGCACCTCCTATTCCGCCACTTTCACGCCAACAGCTGACAGCACTTCCGAAGGAGTGATTCACGTCGCCAATGACAAATTCTCTGATGGTGCTGGCGACAACAACCAAGACGAATCCGATGCCAATAACACTGTCACCCTCACCATTGACACCAACAGCATCACAATTGAGCAAACCGAGAATTCTCAGAAAGAAAAAATCACAACCCCTAAAGATTTAAATGAATCCTTTGATTCAGGTCAAACGAGCACAGCCACGCCAATACCTACCATAACGAATAAAGAGAGCAATCAATTACTTTCTACATTTGGCTCAGACATACTAACGAATTATTATGAATTTCAGCCAAAGACATTATTTGCACAATACAATTCATTACTGGGAGATAGCGGTGGCGGTGGCGGCCAAATCCCCAATCCACCTAGCGACGGCGGAACTGGCCAAGAAAGAGGAGTAAGAATTATTGCCAATTCTTTCTGCTCGACATTAGACGACAGCATCATTCAACATGATGCATCTACGAATGACACATTTTTTGTAGTCCTCACAGGTGCGCCGACCAGCGGCGTCAAAGTTTCCTTAAAAGCACCAGACTCGCTCCAGGGAATACTCTCAAGTGATGAATTATATTTCACATCAGAAAATTGGAATATACCTCAAAAAGTTACATTCTCGCCAGAATCCTTAAGGGTATCAACCAAAGACGAAAGATTTAAACTTATTGCCATAGCAAGCCAAGAAGGCGGATACACGGGCAAAGAGCAAGATTCAGCAATTTTCAACAACTCAGAAAAGTCAATCAAGCAAGCATCAACAGAAATCAAACGCGCCGAAAACCCTAAAGAAGATCTTGTCAACTTAGACGTCGAAAGAATAACTGTTCACGAAGAGCTAAGCCCTATGTTTACGATTCTACGAATCATATCTTTCCCAGCGGTCGTCTTTATAAGTTTTGCCCTAAACAGCATTGAGAGATTTCAATCAGACATTCCTCCCTCAAATCAATCCATAGATCAAAATAACAAACATCAGCAAACTTCTACATTCCAAACAAAACCGATTGAGGCCAATCATTTGAATGGAATCGGGAGTGAATCAGATTTCCACTTAGTTAACAGCAGTCAAGATTACGCAAGCGCTAGCTCACTACTATTAGCTCAAATGAGCCAGGCCACTGATTGTTATTTTTAAGGATGAAGCCGCAAGACTGATAAGCAAATGCGGCATAGATTCAAATTAACGATTCGCCTAGCCCCTAACTCTCCATTCCTAGCTCTACCTACTAACAGAATCTTTTACCAAGACAGATTCTTCCAAAGACCAAAGCGCATTTAAGTTTAAAGTGAGTTGCGCAAAATCAGTCATTAATTGTGCAGGCAGAGACTTCAGCCACTCACTGTCCCACCAGATGATTGGGATAATGAACTGATGATCGTCAGCACTGCCCCCACCGAAGTCTTCGACGTGATCGTCGTAGGGGGCGGTCATGCCGGTTGTGAAGCAGCTATTACGGCTGCTCGCTTGGGGCTGAATACCGCCCTATTCACCCTCAATCTCGACCGAATCGCCTGGCAGCCCTGCAATCCCGCCGTTGGTGGTCCGGCCAAAAGCCAACTCGTGCATGAAGTGGATGCCCTCGGTGGCGTGATCGGACGCCTTGCCGATGCCACAGCCATTCAAAAACGAGTACTCAACGCCAGCCGCGGCCCTGCCGTCTGGGCCCTGCGTGCCCAGACCGACAAACGCCATTACTCCCGGGAGATGCTGAAGCTGCTGCATCACACCCCCAACCTGGCCCTGCGCGAAGCAATGGTGACCGGCTTGGAAGTGGATGGGGATCCAAAGCAAGCCGGCCAGGCACGAATCACAGGGATTCGTACTTACTTCGGCAGTGTGTACGGCGCCCAAGCCGTGGTGCTCACCGCTGGCACTTTCCTTGGCGGTCGCATCTGGGTGGGCCATCAATCGATGTCTGCCGGGCGCGCTGGCGAACAGGCTGCTGAAGGTCTAACCGACGCCTTGAAGCAGCTGGGCTTCCACACCGATCGACTCAAAACCGGCACCCCTGCCCGCGTTGATCGCCGCAGCATTGCGCTCGACCAATTGGAAGCGCAACCAAGCGATGCCGCTGATCGCTTCTTTTCGTTTGACCCAACGGCCTGGGCCAGCGGCGAACAGATGAGCTGTCACATCACCCGCACCACAGCGGCAACCCATCAACTGATCAAAGACAACCTGCATCTCACTGCGATTTACGGCGGCATCATCGATAGCAAAGGTCCGCGCTATTGCCCCTCGATCGAAGACAAGATTGTGCGCTTTGCCGACAAAGAATCCCACCAAATCTTCCTCGAGCCAGAAGGACGCGACACCCCAGAGATTTACGTGCAGGGCTTTTCTACGGGATTACCTGAAACGATCCAACTGGACCTGCTGCGCACCCTCCCTGGCTTGGAGCACTGCGTGATGCTTCGGCCGGCCTATTCCGTGGATTACGACTACCTGCCAGCCACCCAACTCAAACCCTCCCTGGAAACCAAACGGGTACGCGGTCTGTTTAGTGCCGGGCAACTTAACGGCACCACTGGCTACGAGGAAGCCGCGGCCCAAGGCCTGGTGGCTGGCCTCAACGTCGCCCGACTGATCGGAGATCAGGAGCCCGTGCACTTCCCCAGGGAAAACAGCTACATCGGCACGATGATCGACGATCTGGTTAGCCAAGACTTGCGCGAGCCTTACCGGGTGCTGACCAGCCGCAGTGAATACCGTTTGGTGTTGCGTGGTGATAACGCCGACCGGCGTCTCACCCCCCTGGGCCGTGAGCTTGGACTGATTGACGACCGGCGTTGGCAGCTGTTCAACGACAAGCTCCAGGCCATGGACAACGAAAAACAGCGCCTTGAGACGGTTCGCCTCAAAGTCAGCGACCCAGTCGCCCCCACCATTGAGAAAGAAAGCGGGGCTCCGATCAGAGGCTCGATCACACTCGCGGACCTATTGCGTCGATCAGGGGTCCACAGCTCTGATCTCGTGCGCCATGGCCTGGCCGATCCCGCACTTCCCCTAGCGGTGCGGGAGGGCGCGGAAATCGACATTAAATACAGCGGCTACCTGCAGCGCCAGCAACAACAGATCGATCAAGTGAAACGCCAAAGCCTGCGCAAACTCCCCGCCGATCTCGATTACGCCAGCATCGGCACCTTGTCGCGGGAGGCGCGCGAAAAGCTCACGGCCATTCAACCCACCACGTTGGGCCAGGCCACCCATATTCCTGGCGTCAGCCCAGCAGATCTCACCGCCCTGCTGCTTTGGCTCGAGCTGCAAAAACGCCGATCCCAAAAGAGTGAGGGTCTCGCCAGCGGCGCCAACTCTCGATAACTTTGCTTCAACAAAAGGTTTGCAGTGCCCTCTCGCCTCTCCACATCCACGGCGTATTGGAATCTGCGCGCTGAACAGGTGATGGATCAGGTGTTCCACGCAGCGGAACCCTCGCTGAAGGCCGTTGACATTCAAGTGGAGCCGGCACCAGATCCAGCCAACAATCCCATTGCGGCACCCCTGCCAATAACGCGTCTCAGTATTCAGCCGTGGCAGCAGCTCACCCTGATCGGTGTGACACTCGGCGCCCTGCTCTGTAGTGCATGGTTGGCACGCAGCTGGCAGCTCTCCGAGCAAGCCCTCTACCGCGAGCGCAATCTGGCTCTCACTGAAAAGCTCAAAGCACGCGCCATCCCCTCACCCTCTGCACCTCCAAAAGCAACTGAATCTGAAGCAGAACCTGAGACAGTCGCCACACTGCCCAGCCTCGAACCACTCACGCTGCCGCTCAGTGCAGCGATTGCGCCAATCACAGCCCCATCCGGCGCCTCCCTCTCCAGCTCAGAGGCAGGTCCTGCAGCGCCAGCGCCTATGAGCCAGCCCGCTCTCGTGGGAGTTGTACACGCCGAAGTGGGGGGATCGGCCATCTTCCAATTAGACAATCAATCACTCTCTGCCACCCCTGGCGAAAGCATCGGCAACAGTGGCTGGTCCTTGCTCAGCCTTTCCAGCACTGGTGCCGTGATTGAACGCAATGGTGAACGCCAATCCCTCTCGATCGGCGGCGCCTTCTAGATAGAAAGATTCAATCCCAATTCTGCCAATTGTCGGATAAATAGCAGAGTTGCATTCTCTCGAATGAGAGATACAACGAGCTCATTGTGGTTCCAGCCGGTGCATCGACAGACATTCGCCGTATTGCTGCTGAGCGCAATGCTTGCCAACACAAACGTAGAAGCCAAGCCAGCAAAGCCAAGGAATACGCCAATCCTGACGAGCGTCTCAGACCTTGCACTTCTGGGGCCAGAAGTAAGGCCGCTGCCTCAACGCTTGTGGCCAATACAACGTGGAGAGAGGATCAGACTCAAGTATCCACTCCCCTATCTTGCCCAGGAAGTAAGCCCTTACGGTTGGCGATTTTCAGACCATAGAAAGAAGTGGCGCTTACATACAGGACATGATTTGATCGCACCCGCTGGAACAGGAGTCTTGGCTGCACTCTCCGGTAAAGCCTTGATCGTGCAACCCATCTCTGGATACGGACTGACTGTTGTGCTGGATCATGGCAATGGTTGGCAAACGCTTTACGCTCATTTGCTCAGCGCTCGAATCAGACCCGGTCAGCTCGTACAAACGGGTGATCGCATCGGAAACGTAGGGAAAAGTGGCTACGCCAGCACCGCCCATCTCCATTTCGAGCTCCGTCGCCTCAAGAATGGGCAACTCATGGCGATTGACCCTGCCCCACTTCTTCAGCTGCGCCAGGCATCGAGACGTTGAGAGAAGAAATCAAGCGAAAGCCTGACGACACGTGAGTCAAAGCACCCATCGAAAAACGCATCCATGCCCCCTCATTAGACATTTATGAATTTAGATCGGTAAATCAAAGTGTAGAAACGTTGCCTTTCGCCCAGCAAAGCTGGGGGGTTCAGCCTTACTGACACGAACTTCATGAAGTTGAGTGAAATCAGTGCAGCAAATGCGTCTGATGATTGATTCATGAAACACGTCTCAATATTGGAGCTCGAGATTCCATTTAGATTTTTTGGAGCGTTAGTCGTGGGTTCTGCCCTAATGATCATGGCTCGTGCTTTTAAAGAAGCTGCATTACTTGGCGGAACCTTTCTCTGCGGACTTGGCGCCCTTGAGCTAGCTCTTCGTTTCAGTGGGTACTGAGCAAGGCCAGCCCCAGCTGCGAACCTGGTAGGAAAGGCTCGTTAGGGTGCGCCCACTTTTCTGGTGCAACAGCTTTTGCAAAGCAAAGCTCCTCCCACAGCACCTTCAGGACGGGCAATGTTGTCCGAGCTCAGTCCCTCTCCCACCTGTTTATGGGAAGCACCCGCTGCAACGGTTCTGGCCGGTGATGACCCAGGGGATTTACCCGGCCCTTGGAGACTGATGCTCCTCGGAGACGGCAGTCCAACCCGTCACCTGCATCTGCTCACAGGACATCCAGTGTCCGTGGAATTAGTGGCCATGGCAGAAGAACCAGAGGGGCAAGCTGCCCTTGGTTGCCCCAGCGAGGTGAAGGAACTCACGCCTCCCCTCCTCCGCCGTCAAGTCTGGTTGAGCTGTGGAGAACAAACCTTGGCTTGGGCTGAAAGCTGGTGGAACCAGGATGAAGCCAACCAGCACCTACAAGACCGCAACCTGCCGATCTGGCTCAGCCTCACCCAGGGGCGCTCCGAGCTCTTTCGCGAAGTGGACGGCTTAGCGCTGGTGCAAGAACCCTGGCTTGAGGACCGGTTTGGCTGCTCGGGGCCGTTTTGGAGCCGCCATTATCGATTTTTCCGTCAAGGACGAGAGCTCACGGTGATTCGCGAGGTGTTCAGTCCTGCTTTAGAGGAATGGCTAGGGGCTACTCCACGCCAGCCTCTTCATCTAACTAGATGAAGAAACCGAGCGTTTTCGCCACATTCGTGCATTTCAACTTGCAGCAGCTCTAGCGATCGGGATCATGTCGCTAGTTGCGATGGTTTCATGACAACGTCCCAGTGGCTAACCCTCTCCGACCTCGGACACAGATTTGGCCTCTCAGCAAGACATTGCGGCCGTGTTCTTGACCATGAAGGATGGCGTGACCACAGCGGACATCCAACCCAAGCTGCGATGACAGCCGGTGCCGCCCAGCAGCACAACAGCCATCACCACATCCCCTCAAATCGCTGGAACGCGGACATCTGCGCTGCCGTGCTCTCCAGCCATGGCCAACGTCCGATCAAGCGCAGCGAACGGGTTTCACAGTGGGTGACATTGCTTGAGGCCATGGAAGAAGGATCGGCCTCGATCTCCATGAGCACCGAACAAATGGCCGAAGACCTGCCCAACGATCTCATTGACGACGTGAACCATCAGCTCAGCCATCGAGGCTGTCGCTTTCAGGTTCAGCGTCTTGAGGAGAGCAGCAGCTGCTAGTCAGCCCAACCTGAGGCCTTCAGCCTGCCGTTTTGCCTTCTCGAGTTGCTCTTTCAGCAAGTCTTCATCGGTATGGCTGAGGTTGGTGTGGATCAACCGGGCGTGGGGCGCATGGCGACGCAAGCGCTCGATCACACGATCGGGCGTGGCATCCCTCACTAACAACGCCAAAGCAGCACTGCCCTTCGGCAGGGTTTCCGCGAGTTCTTTCAAAAAGTTGTCGTTGATGCCCATGTCATTAAGCGAACCCGAGGCAGCACCAGCACCGGCACCAACAGCGAGACCCAACAAAGGATTGGCAAACAACAAACCGATCAACAACCCCCAGAAGCTTCCGCCCATGGCTCCAGCCGCCGTCATATTGATCGCCTGACGCAAGTGCACATGGCCGTCTTCTCCATGCTCAAGCACCACCGCATCCTCAAGCGCAATCAAATGCTCTTGCTGGATCGTGACCAATTCGCGACGGACCTCCTCCGCTTCTTGGGCCTTGGGAAAGCCCACAACCACCAAATTGCTCATACAAACAGAGTGTTTTTAAAAGAGTAGAGATCAATCGATCCAGCGATCAGTCTCGTGATCAGTCTCGTCGCCTGCTGGAGCGAGGTAATGGACGTCTGGATGGGCCAGGGCCACGGGACACAGGCTGAGGCGCTGGCGTGATTGCTGGGGGCGCTGCAGAACGGGACCAGCGCTCCACACGAAAGCTTTCGTCATCGGGCCAGCCGTTGTCATCCTCGCCGTAGGCGGGCTGAGGCTCAGGTACGGGCGCCACAATCTGCTGCCCAACACCTTGCCGCCGTGAGATCGCATCGAGAGGCCGCTTACGACTGGATGCGGCAGGCGATTCAGTCCGCAGGGGTGGTTCAACCGGATCCCTCCAGTCTTCTTCTTCGTCCATCAGCCAATCGATCTTGTCGCCGACCCAGCGACCCACTGTTTCGAGATCCATTGAGGGACGCCCGCCACCGGCAGACCGTCGACCAGGTCGCGTGCCAGCCACACCATCCACCAGCTGACGACCGGTTTCAAGCCACTGATCCAATCGCCGATCACCAGAGTCCTGACTGCGCTGCCCCTGACTGCGCTGCCGCGGTTGAAAACGTCCATCCATCCTCCGACCTTAACGACGACGCTGCTGCAGCCAACGCTCCCGTTGCCAACCGATTAGCGCGATCGACACCCCACCTGCTTCTAGGACCCAAAGAAACAAATCCATCTCAATCCTGAGCGGGGGCAGGTACATAACTGAGTAGACAACTCACATGCCAGTGACCGTCATGATGCCGATCACAGCACAACCTGCAAGCCGCTTGCCTAACCCGGCGCCGATATGGCGTGCGCTGCCCGCACATAGGGCAGATAGCAATCCAGCGAGGGGGGGTCTGCTGAACCGGAAAACGATGGCGAATGCTCACCTTGAACCGGGATTGAGAGGCATTAATCACCTCCATCTGAGCCCGAAAACAAGGGCCATGCCCCTCCCGTTGACCCAACACCAAATCCACCCAGGCATGAATCATTTCATGACAAAGAGTGCTCTCGGTGGCGCAGCGAGGCAAGGGTTCCAGCAAGGGTTTTGAGAGCACAATCTCCCGTCCAAGCGGGGGAGCCACCGCCGGTCCGCGGCGATAAAAGCCTGCCGTCTTTCGCATCCGCCCATCACTCCAACGCAAAGCAACCAGCGGGCCCGTGCCCCGCACAAGGCAGCCATCAAAGTGTTCTCGATTGAGCCTGTGAAACAACGGCAGCAGGGGCTCGAGGGGCATGGGGACTGCGAAAGAAGCCAAACAGGACGAAAGCCGGCTCAGTCTGCCTCGTTCCTGCATCCGGTCAGTCAGAATCTGCACTTATTCGGATGCATCCGATGGAACTGGGCTTGGTTCGCGAGATCGGTAGCAAGGCTTTATTAGCCGGGGGTGGAGCGCTGCTCCTCTACTGGACATTCACGGCGGTGAAGCTCGTACTGAGCGCCCGTGGGATCAATCCGCTGATCAAGCAGTTCTTCACGCAAGTGGCAGCGGGCAGGATCGATGCTGCTTACTTGCTCACCACCAAAAACTATCGCCAGCATGTGAGCCGTCAGCAGTTCATTCGTTATCTGGCGGGTTTGAAGCTAAATCGCTTCCGCAATCTCAAATCTGGTCGCCCGAGGCTGCAGGAAGGCAACATCATCCTGACCGTGAAGTTGATCGCAGAAGACAAAGAGGAAATGCCTCTGGATTTCACGTTTATCAAGTCGGATGATTCCTGGAAGATCGAGCGCATCGTCGCTGTGAACAGCTGAGCACAAGGCGTTGAGCAGCTCGCAGCCGCTGAAATCGTCGAGCAGCTCTCAAGCGCGAGCGGAGGAGTTGCGGCGCCTGCTCAATCGCGCTGCTCACGCTTATTACGTGCTCGACGCTCCGGAGATGGAAGATCCGGTCTACGACCAGCTCTACAGGGAGCTCCAAGCGTTAGAGCACCAAGATTCAACGTTGGTGAGCCCAGATAGCCCCACCCAGAGAGTGGGTGGGCGCCTAGCGGAAGGTTTCAGGAGTGTGCGCCACAGGATTGCCCTGTTCAGCCTCGACAACGCGTTTAACCGTGACGAGCTCCACGGCTGGTATGGCCGGTTGCTCAAGGTGCTTGACCGCGCACCAGCAGAAGGAGCTCCACCTCCGGCCCTGGCCATGGTGGGAGAACTCAAAATCGATGGCAACGCTCTCGCCCTGAGCTACGAAAACGGCGTACTCGTTCGAGCCGCGACGCGCGGGGACGGCGAACAGGGAGAAGAGATCACCGCCAACGTGCGCACCATCAGCTCCATTCCCTTGCGCTTGCACCTCGAACCGGCACCAGCCTGGGTGGAAGTGCGTGGGGAGGCCTTCATCCCCGATGCCACCTTTCATGCGATCAACAACGAACGCCTAAGCCGCGACGAAGCTTTGTTTGCTAACCCCCGCAATGCCTGCGCTGGAACGTTGCGCCAACTGGATCCAAGCGTTGTGGCCTCAAGACGGCTGGACTTTTTTGCCTACACGCTTCAGCTGCCAGACGATTGGCAAGGACGCAGGCCGCTCACGCAATGGGATGCCTTGCAATGGCTGGGCGATGCGGGATTCAAGGTGAATCCCAATGCGGGTTTATTGCCAGATCTTCAATCGGTAGAGCAGTTCTTCGACACCTGGGATACAGAGCGCCGGCAGCTCAATTACGCCACCGATGGTGTGGTGGTGAAGCTCAACGATTTACGGCTGCAGGATGCCGCAGGCTTCACTCAAAAAGCACCACGCTGGGCGATTGCTCTGAAATACCCAGCCGAGGAAGCCCCAAGCCGGCTGGTGCGCCTCACCTACCAAGTGGGGCGCACCGGCGTGATTACCCCAGTGGCCGAATTCGAACCGGTTGCCCTGGCTGGCACCAGCGTCAGTCGCGCCACCCTGCACAACGCCGACCGACTGGCGGAACTGGATCTCCACAGCGGCGACACGATCGTGGTGCGCAAGGCCGGAGAGATCATCCCTGAAGTGTTGAGAGTGCTTCCCGAACTCAGGCCTGAAGGTGCTCAGCCCCTTGACCTTCCCCATCAGTGCCCTAGCTGCGACTCTGAGCTGGTTCGCGAGAGCGGTGAAGCCGCAACCCGCTGCGTAAACAGCAGCTGCCCGGCAATCCTTCGCGGCGCTCTGCGTCACTGGGTCAGTAAGGGAGCTCTCGACGTAGAGGGAATGGGCGGCAAATTGATCGGACAACTTGTGGAGAGGGGGCTCGTGCACGCGATCTCCGACCTCTATCGCCTAGACGCCGCACTGCTGAGCAGCCTGGAACGAATGGGTGAGAAAAGCGCCGAGAACCTCGTAACAGCCATAGAGGCATCCCGTGCCCAGCCCTGGGCACGCCAGCTCTATGGGCTCGGCATCCACCATGTGGGCGAGGTCAACGCAAAAGCCCTCGCAGCAGCATTCCCAGACGTCGACACGCTTGCTCAAACAGCCATTGATCACCCTGAAGCGATCAGCGAGCTGCATGGCATTGGTTCTGAGATCAATCAGAGCCTGCAGCAATGGTTCAACACCGGAGCCAATCAGAAGCTGATTCAGCAGCTTCAAGACGTGGGTCTCTCGCTTGCCACTAGTGAGCAAGAGCGCCAAGACTTGGCAAGCCGCAACAGCACGATCGGGGTGCTCTCCGGGCAGACCGTGGTCCTCACCGGCACACTTCCCACCATGAGCCGCACTCAAGCGAAAGAATTAATTGAAGCCGCAGGTGGCAAGGTCAGTGGCTCCGTCAGCAAAAAGACATCCTTCGTGCTCGCTGGAGAAGAGGCCGGCAGCAAACTGGAGAAGGCCAACAAACTGGGCCTCAATGTGATCGATGAAGCGGGGCTGATCGCCTTGCTTAAATCCACCGAAACCTGACAACCGCTGCGGCAGCTCATCCAGCATTTCAATGGAGATCTCGGATGAGATCCGCCACGTCATCGATGCATCCACCTAATGGTTGTGATGAAGGAGACTGAATAGGCAGTTATGTCCAGCGTCTAGCACCAGTGGACTCCTCATCTCCCCGTCGAAGCGTTCTGGACAGCCTGTCCGGTGAATGGAAAATCAACCTCGAGAACCGGATCCCACCGAAGGAGCTCTACCAGGCCCGAATCGCTTCATCGAAGCCCTCACTTGGATTCTTCGTGCTGCTGCTTTGCGCAGCGGTGATCGCCACGCTGGGACTGATCGCCAACAGCACGGCGGTGGTGATCGGAGCGATGATCGTGGCGCCGCTGATGGATCCGATCCTCAGCCTCGCTTTCGGCCTCTCGATTAGCAACAACCAGCTGGCGAAACGCTCGATGCTCACGGTGGTGATTGGAGTGATCAGCGTGATCGCCACAGCAGCACTGCTTTCATCACTGCTAGATGTGAGTGAAGTGAATCGGGAGATGACGTCTCGCACGGCGCCCAACCTGATTGACCTTGGAGTGGCCGTGGCCGCAGCGGTGGCCGGGTCCTTCAGCATGACCCGCGAACGGCTCTCCAATTCTCTTGCCGGCGTCGCAATCGCCGTGGCGTTGGTTCCACCACTGTGCGTCTGCGGTATCGGCCTGAGCATGGGCAATGAGGTGGTGGCGGTGTTCGGTCGCGGCACCGTGGCCGGTATCACCAATCAGATCTCTGAAGGCTCCTTTCTGCTGTTTCTGGTCAACCTGATCGGGATCACGGTGGCAAGCCTGTTCATCTTTCTCGTTCAGCGCTACGGAAGCATCATTCAGTGCTGGCGCAATCTGCTGGTGTGTCTGGCTCTGCTTGGTCTGTTGTGCATCCCCCTGTCTTCGGCTCTGCACGACTTCAGCATCAAGCAAGAAATTGTCAGCAGGTTCGACACCTTCAAAGCAGGTCAGATCAATCAGCTCAAGATCACCAGCAAGAACCCCTATCTATGGCAGAGGGTGAGACTGCTGTTCAGCAATGTACGGGTGCTCAACAACAAGGCCACCGTGGATCTTGTCTTCAGTGCGCCAAAAGGTATTCTCAGCGAAGAATTGGCCAATGAACTCTCCGGAACCATGGTCAGCAGCGCCAAAGAAGAGTTCAACCTCGATGACGCCAAGATCACGATCAGTGTGATTCCCAATCAGATCAACAAATTCAGCGGTATCTCAGAGCTTCCATCAAGGCAATGAACAATTCAGAGAAAGCTCGTCCGACCATCTTTAAATGGATCAAAACAGAGTGTGGTCGAGCTAAGTATGTCGACTTGGCCTCTCGCAACGGCATCACAGCAAAGCTTCGTCTCGGATGGTTTGTCCTGATTGCTGCAGCAAGAGACCTTCAAGTTCCAAACCCAGACTGAAGACCTCACTCCCGCAAACAGATCAACCTCAAAAAATTGAAGTCATCAAAGAAATCGTATATTTACCTATACCTATCTTGATGCTTCTAGGCAGAGAATTAAACCGGCAATCTTATTGTTCAACTCATGATTTCCTGCTGAGCAGCAATTGATAAGCGATTCAATCGTGTTTTAAGAAAAGTTGGTTTGTTCATCCGACAGAGCCCGTTTTGCTGCGCGCCCGACC
This sequence comes from Synechococcus sp. MVIR-18-1, assembly GCF_014279835.1. Taxonomy (NCBI): domain Bacteria; kingdom Bacillati; phylum Cyanobacteriota; class Cyanophyceae; order Synechococcales; family Synechococcaceae; genus Synechococcus; species Synechococcus sp. MVIR-18-1. Next base: position 2,342,389 of record NZ_CP047942.1, read on the forward strand.
AACCAAACCACCGCAACGGTGGCCAAAATACCCACTACACGCAGAATCCAGCCCTGTGCTGAAGCTTCTCCAGCGAGCACCTCACCAAAACGCGCGGCATCGCCGGCCAGCGCGCCCAACGCACAAAACAAAATGGTGCCGGGAATGATGCCAATTAAACCGATGCTGTAATCACGCAAGCTCACCTCACTGAGGCCGTAAACCAAATTCAATAACGAAAACGGAAACGCTGGAGATAGACGCGTTAAAAGCACAAGTTTGAGCCCCTCCCGGCTCACGGCCCGCTCCACAGCCTGAAGCTTTGGATACTGCATCAGACGCTTGCTCGTCCAATCCCGCAACCAATATCGGCCGAGCAAAAACGCTGCCTCTGCACCGAGACTGGCCCCCACAAACACAATCAGGCTCCCCCACCAAGTGCCATAAAGAGCTCCAGCCAACATCGAAGCCCAGACCCCTGGAAGCAACAGCGTCACCCAAACCGCATAAAGCGGGATGAACACCAGTCCGCCCAAAGGAGAGCGCAGCCAGAGCATCAATGGCTCAAACCAGGACATTCCCTCAATCATGTGTTCCACACCACCAGAGGCCAGCATTCCATCGTGATCGTTTTGGTGCCGAAGGGGAACATGCCAACTTTTACGCTAAAGATTGGATAACGGTTCTAGAGGTATGGCAGCAACCCGCCTTTGTGCATCGATCAGAAGGAACAGGTACCGCGGCATCGCTCTCGTTCTGAGCACATCCTTGCTTGGGGGCTGTGCCATGACCGACAACCAAAGATCGATCGTGTTGAAGGTGGCTCAAGCCAGCAATGAAAACGAACAACACTCCAACGATCGTTTTAAAACAGAACGGAAGATCACCAAGAATTTTCAACAGCAATTAAAAGAAATGCAGCCTGGCATCAAGCTGCATCCCTCGATCTATCCCGAAGAGTCTCTAGAGAAGGCTCTGAAAGTTCAAACCAACAGCGGCCTAGGGCCAGACCTTGTGATTGCAGATAGCAATCAAGCCTTGAGCCTTCTTGCCTTGGGCCTGACCGATCCAATCAAGCTGACGGAAGAGCGTCAAAACTTGATTAACCCAGCAGCCCTAGAGCGCGTTAAAACAGCCAACGGATCCCTAGCGGGTCAACCGGTCTCGCAGTATCTCCAGCTGGCTTGCTTCGATAAACGCAAACTCAAAAAAGCACCTGAAACACTCAAAGCACTGTCCGAAGCCAGTGGCACTGGCAAAGTCTTTGGAATGGTCACCAACCTCCAGGATCTGTACTGGAGCCTTGGCAGCTTCGGGGCGGGCGAGGCCTTAACAGCCTCATTAGCAGGGCAAAAAGTCACTGTGGCGGCCCATGAACGCCTAATTCAATGGATGCGTTGGCTCAAGGCATCCAGCTATCAGCAAAATATTGTGTTTTTGCGAAATCAAGCCGCACTTCGAAAGGCGTTTATGGAGGGCGACATGCAGTGGATCAGCTGTTGGAGTTCCCAGCTACCCCAACTCCGTGAAAAGCTCAAAGATCATCTCGGCATCGCCCCCCTACCCAGCGGAGACTTTGGACGAGCAACACCAATCACACGCTTGCAAGTTTGGGCTCTTGGTAAAAACTCAAGCAGACGCCAACGGGCGGAAAGCCTGCATTTACTGGATTTCATGGTGCAACCCTGGGCTCAGAAAACCTATGCTCTCAAATACCGGACGGGCTTTCCAGTTAATCCTGCGGCGGCAATGATCGTTAGCAAACAATTACCTCCAGGGTTCTCTAAGTTTAGCGAAGAGGAAAACAAGCGCGTAAGCCGCGGTGATGCCATTGTCTCGGCAATTGATGCAAAGCCAAGATTAAAAAAAGGGATTCAGTCCACACTCAATGAGTTAATTTTTGATGGATTATCTCCCGAAAAAGCGGCCACTGAGCTCGAAACCCAGATGAAGGCGAAGCGATGACTCTTTCCATGTCTTACCTCATCACTATTAACCCAGGGGCAATCTTCAATGAGCTCCTGAGCTGGTTGGCATACCTGAACCGTGGAACCGTTCTTCTCCAACTCTTTTTGGTTGGCATTGTGATGGTCGCAGAACAACGTGGCGCGCTTCGGCGCCGCGTGGAGCACAGGCTAGTTCCCGAATACATACGCGTGCTGATCGGCCCCCTGCTGCTTTTAATCAGTTCAGGTCTTTTTCTTTTAGTGGGCTTGCCATGGGGATTACTTCGATATTTCGGACTGCTCTGGCTGGGATGGATGTCATTCACACCCTTAAAAACATTAATTTTGAGCATCAACAAAAAATTTCCAGTTGATGAATTAGAAAGCACATTTTTAAGACCCGTCTACATCATTGTGGCCATCATGTCCTTCATAAGACTGATGGGAAGTACGGAAAATTTATCACAAACTCCAATCGCTATTTTATTTGGAGTTGAGCTGACACTAGGCAGAATTTATCTTGCGATAATAGCGGTCTATGTCATCATGACGCTCTCCTCTAGGCCTGCAACATTTCTGGCATGGCTAAGTGGAGTGCTGTTTGGAGTCCGTCCGAGAAATAGGCGAGGACTGGAGCTCCTGTTCCGTTACAGCGTGATCATCATTGGCATCACTGGGGTGGCTTATTTTATCGGCATCGATGGCACTGCATTCATTGCCATCGCAGGTGGATTATCTGTTGGAATCGGCTTTGGCATAAAAGAAATTATCTCCAATTTCATCAGCAGCATCTGGTTGCTGTTTGAAGGATCAGTTCGCCCCGGAGAGATTCTGATGATTAACGGCGACCCCTGCACCGTGCGCAAACTAGGCCTAAGAGCAACACAATTACGACGTGGGCGTGATGGAGCCGAGCTATTAATCCCAAATCAGATCTTCTTCACACAAGAAGCCACATCCTTCACCGCAACGGAAACATCAAGGCGTGACAGCGTCGTCGTTGGTGCCGCCTACGAGCACGACCCAGACATCATTGTGGAGCTATTAAAAACAATTGCTAAAGAGCACAAAAAAGTTCTAGAATATCCACCAGTCAATGCATTTGTGATTGACTTTGCTGATTCTTCGATTAATTACAAGGTTCTTTTCTGGGTCTCCAACCCCCTCGAAGCCTTTGAAGTCGGCAGTGATATACGACGAACAATCTGGAAGCAATTTGAGAAGAAAGGAATCACCATTCCGTTCCCACAACGTCAGGTCTATCCAATGGAGTGGCCGCCCAGCCTGCAACAAAGCCTGCATTCAACTGGAGGCGGAGGTGTAGTGCCTCAAGGCATACAGCCAGAACTGACGGGCAGCGATGAAAAAACCCACGGCGAGGCCTAATCCAAGCCAGAGGGTGGGGGCGTTTGCGCGTCCCAGCACAACTTCAGCCGGAACAGTTGTTAGAAATGCCACCGGAATCACCAAGGTAAACAGCAAACGCAAGGGGGCTGGGTAGGCCGCTACGGGATAGCGACCAGAGGCCAACACAGCCCGCAAAACCTCAGTGGCATTCCAGGTTTTCACAAACCAAATGCTGGTCGCTGCAATTAAAAACCAAAGGGAATACAGGATCAATCCACCAGCCAAGAGCATCAGCAACACCACCGCAAAGCCTCCTGGCGACAACGAAGCGCCAGCCTGTTGCCCACCCCAAATCACTAACAACAAACCAAGGACGATCTCCGGCAACCCTGCTGGCGAGATCGTTCGCAACGACAACCAAAACTGACTGTCAATTGGCTTGAGCAAGATGAAATCAAGCGTGCCTTCGCGCACATGGGTCACGATCGAAGAGAGGTTGGGGCGTAACCAGGTGCTCGCCATCCCATCGAGAACGGTATAAAAACCTTGAACAATCAAGGCTTCATGCCAGCTCCAGCCACCCAACGCTCGTCCTGGTCCAAAAAAGAGCGACAGCATGAATAAGCTGCCAAGCAAGCTCAAGCCAACAGCTACCAGCTCAATCACAACGTTGAGTTGATACTCCAGCTGCGAGGCCACGGCTGTTCCCCAAAATCGCCGAAGGCTTTTGAAATAACGCCCCATTCAGGCCCCCATCGCGCTGTAACGCCGAACCCCAGCGCGCCAAAGCAGAAGAACCAGTGGCAACAGCAGCACGATCCATGCCAACTGAATGGCAAATCCAACCAACAAATTCACAGGCTGTTCGGCTAGAACACGCGCCGGGAAGTCAATCAAATAAGGGAACGGCGTCCACTGAGCCAAGGTGCGCACAAAGGGTGGGAATGCAGTGAGTGGAGCAAGAAGCCCAGACAGGAAAAGAAAAGGTATAAACAACAATCTCTCCAGAGCACTGGCCTTCTCACTCCAAAAGCAAAGGGAGGCAATCAGGCTTTGCAATAGAAAAGCGATCGAGAAGGCCATCCATGTAGCCAACCAAGCCAGCACGAAGTGTCCCAACGATGGCAACCAGAAGGCATTGGGCTGAATCAGAAAAAAGATCGCGGTAATCACCGCAGCAAAAGGCAAGCGCGTGAGCTGCTCGCCAAGATGACTTGCCACATAACGCCATAGCGGATGAAGTGGCTGAAGAAGATAAGGAGACAATCTGCCAGTGAGAGCATCCTCTTCAAAGGCATAAATCATCCAAACAACAGAAAATTGACGCACTAAAAAGGCGCTCAAAAAATAACGATCAAGGCCTACACCATCCATCCCCAACGCATCGCGTGCGTCACTGCCATTCCAAAGGCTGAGCATGATGAAAGGGAGCACACCGGATAGAGCCCACAGGGCGATTTCGGCGCGATATTCCAACATATGGGCATATTCCGTTCCTAAGAGAACACGAATAATCTTGCGATTGAGTCCAAAAATCCGCATTAAACGCTTCCCTGGCGAAACAGATCACCAATCAGCTGATCAATCGGGGGATCATTCACCTCCAGATCCCGCACCTCAAAGCGTTCCAACAGTTGGGCCACCACAGCCGTGAGCTCATCAGGCTGCACTCGCAAGTTCACCTCGCAGTCACAGCAACTGTCGAGCCGGCCAAGACCAGCAAACGCCTCAGCCCCAACGGGTGCATCAAGTTCCAAACGAACATGGCGCTCAGGCGCGAGCCGACTGGCCAAGCGATCAAGGGGGCCGTCATGGAATAAATGCCCCTGATGAATCAACAACACGCGCGGACATAGGGCCGTGATGTCAGCCATGTAATGGCTCGTCAGCAACATGGTGGCACCAGTCCTTTGGTTGTAATCAGCCAAAAACTGCCGCACACGGGCCTGCGCATTCACATCCAATCCCAGGGTGGGCTCATCAAGAAACAACACATCAGGTTGGTGCAGCAAGGCTGCGAGTAGCTCAGCTTTCATGCGCTGGCCCAACGACAGCTTGCGAACAGGACGGGTGAGCTCCTCTCCCAACTCCAATAAGTCCGACAGCTCGGAAATACGGCGCTTGGCATCCCGGTCACTGATGCCATACACAGCAGCATTCACCCTCAAAGAATCCATCGGCGGCAGATCCCAGAGCAACTGCTGCTTTTGCCCCATCACCAAAGTGATCCGACGCAAAAAATCTGGGTGACGCTTTTGCGGCTGATGACCTGCAACGACAACCTGACCCGCGCTGGGATGGATCAACCCACACAACATTTTCAACGTGGTGGTTTTGCCCGCCCCATTCGCCCCAAGAAATCCCACCATCTCTCCAGGGGCAATGCTGAAGCTGATGTCACGCACGGCGTGCACATCACGGTATCGCCTGCGCATGAAGTGTTTCAAGGTTCCAGATAAACCCGGTTGCTTGTCGGCAACCCGGTAAATCTTGCTGAGGCCTTCAACCTCGATCACAACAGAACCATGAGCAACTTGTGGATGTAGGGAACGTTGTGGCGCCACGTGAATGGGAGTTTTAAAGCAGCTGCATTTGGACTGAAGCTAAGCAGCTGAGAAGGCAGACTGCATGAAGCAAGGCACCACGATGGCTCCATGAAAGAAAAGATCATTCAAGACGTGGATTTGATCCACTCCAACACTGGAGTCTTGATTGGAACTGTGGTCCTCATCCTGCTCTGGCTTGTTCTTGGGCTGATGGAGCGGAGAGGACAACATCTTGGAGGAATGGTCGCGAGAGCTATCCGTAAGCCGTTGCTGTTAGGGCTAAGCGCCTCTATGTATTTGGGCTGGCTGGGACGTCAAATCGCCAGCAATGTGGAATGGCTCGATGGCAGCAATGCTTTAAAGCTCTCAGCAACAATCACGGTCGTCGCCGTCATGTGGGCGCTGAGCCGATTGGGCCATGCCGTCATGAAGACCAGACGTTTTGAACGCTGGCTCCAGATGGACGACCCGAAAGATCTGTCGATGGCGATCAGCTTTATCGGCCGGATCTACACGATTTTAATTCTGGTGATTGGCGCAGGCGCCTTAATGATCACCTTCGGCGTTCCCGCCACAGCCCTAGCCGCTCTAGGAGGCGGCGCTGGAGTCGGCCTCGCCTTCGGAACGCAAAACATCTCCCAAAACTTCTTCTCTGGTTTCATGCTGTTCTTTAACCGACCCTTTAAGGAGGGGGACTGGATTAGCACGAATGGAATGGAAGGAACCGTTGAAAATATCGGCTGGTATCACACACGCCTACGCACATTTGACCGCCGACCAATGTATATCCCCAACGCAGTCTTTGCGACCAATAGCATCATCAATCCTGGACAGATGTATAACCGCCGAATCCTGGCAAATATTGGCTTGCGATATGAAGATATCCCCGCGATGGATACGATTACCAAACAAGTGCGCGAACTCCTCAAAAACCACGACGCCATTGATACTAATCAGATCATTCTTGTAAACTTCAATGCATGGGAAAGCTCCTCACTAAATTTACAAGTTTACTGTTTCACCAAAACAACAAACTGGCAGGACTATTTAGACATCCAGCAAGAAGTTTTTCTGGAGATTGCAAAGGTCGTGAAAGCCAATAATGCCGATTTTGCCTTCGATTGCACGACCCTCTATCCAGCGCCCAATTTAAAACCAGAGCAACTATTTCCCTCCAGCTGAGACCCACTCTTCATCCCAAATCTGCCTACCGATTACGCGCTAGGGCAACCTTAGCCTCCGCTTCAGCAAGCTTTGCCTTGCATTCAGCCACCACCTCTGGCGGAGCCTTATCGGCAAATTGGGATTGCTGAGGCGTCCTGCTAGCCCCTTGATCTCCTTCTCTGCGTTGGCGACAAGAGCAAAACCGGCAGAGATGGGAACTGCTTTAAGTCGGAATCCCGAGAGATCAAGCTTACCGAGCTGCGCAGGACTGCCCAACCCAGATTCATTGAGGCAAACCAGCTGGCATTTCAGCATTTATTCACACCACATACAATTAGCTAAAGCCGCAAAGTACCCCCTGGCATGTCAACAAGAGCTCGAATAATCAACACCATCACAGCCGCAACAACGCTGTTGACGATGCTGCTCTCCGGTTGCTCATCAGCGAACAAGCCAGCGCAAACCCTCTATATCGCCTATCCAATTGCAGACAACGAATTCACACAGACCACAAAGGAACGTACAGAAAAGCAATTTCGCCTTTTTAATCAGCAATTCCTCAAAACAAATCCCAACACGCGTGTTGTCACTGTTGCCTACAAATTGAATACGATGAAGCGTCAGATCAAGGAAGACAGCGAACTCAACCTTGGGCCAGACCTAATATTGAGCACCAATACTCATCTACAAAGTTTTTATCTAGACTCATTAATAAGTGCCTTTCCCAACAGTTCTCAGTGGACACAACAATACGGCGATGTCCTCAAAAACCTCTCCATCGTCGACGACAAGCTTATCTTCGCTCCCTTTGTAATCTTCCCGCAAGTGTCGTGTTATAACAACAAGACCATAAAACAGCCGCCCAAAACAATCCAAGAATTGGTGAAGCTTGGTGCCAGCGGCATTCGTATTGGCTTATCAACGAAAACCTATGAGATCCAATGGACGGCTGGATCAACCGGTGCCATCCCAGAAATCAGCTCACTGGTGAACAAGAAAAATCAAAATAAACCAAAGCCAAAAATCAAAGAGTGGATCACATGGCTACGACAAGCGGCCCTCTACCAAAACATATTCTTTTACAGCCAGCAATCTGAACTGGTTAATGAATTGACTGCCAATAACCTTGACTGGATCACCTGCAATTCATTCGAAGCCCTGGAAATAAGAGAGACAATGGGAGAACAGCTCAGCATTGCCCCCCTTCCAGATGGAGTGCAAACAAAAGCGTTTGCAACGCCAACCATCTTCGCTTTTGGCCTAGGCACTGATTCAAGCCCATCACAACGGGCGCTCGCACTGAGTTATGTGAGATCGCTTACTAATCCTGTTGGACAACGGCAGGTGTCCCTTCGCACTGAAGGCTACCTTCCAGCGAACAAGGCTGTTGATATTCCGAATCAAAGCTCACGAACTCTCAAAGCTTACAACGATTCTTGGAACGATCAATCACTAAGTTATATCAAACAGTGGCCGATGATCACTCAATACCTAGCAACTGAACAGGGTTACCCTGCAATCGACAAAGTATTAACCGAGCTCTCTAGTGGGATTATCAGCGTTGACGAAGCAGTAAAAGCTTTCACCAACCATGACTCAAAAGGCAAGCAATGAATAATCTTCTCTTCGAAGTTTCATCCTGGACTGGATACATTGGTCGAGCAGCAGTTACCTGGCAGCTGATCTTGATTGGCTGCGCACTGATCGCTGATGTATTCATTCGCAACAAGCTGGGTACAAAAAATGTTTCACTCATCATTTGTCAGGCTGTAGGTCCTCTTGCACTACTTGGCATCAGCATTGTGCTTGGGTTGGCCTCCATTCCCACAGGAATCGCGAACCGCTTTGGATTGATCTGGGCAGCCTGGAACCTTCTTTTGTGGATCGAACTGAAGCTGATCCAACGCAACCCGAAGGATCGAAGAGCACTCTGGCTCAGGCGTCTAGTGCGGCCTGCCATTCTTGTTTCTGCACTGCTTTACTGCATCCAGAGACTCAGCAGTCTCTCATCCATTGGTCTTATTAGTGTGGGTACATTGCTGAATACCCAACTGGCGCTAGGCCAACTTTTTTACTCCTTAATCGGCCTCTATCTAATTCTGCTTGCCAGCGCACCGATCGCATTCCTGATCTCATGGATCTCAAAAGAAGGGCTTAAAATCAGCAATCAAAGCCGTGATGCGATTGAAATCATCGTTCGTTATTTAATCATCAGTTTTGGCCTCCTGGCTGTAGCCCTTCAGGCTGGTTTTAACCCAACAGCATTACTCACCATTTCAGCAGGTTTGTCAGTTGGTCTTGGCTTTGGCATCAAAGAAATCTTTGCCAATTTCATCAGCGGAATTTGGCTTTTGTTTGAAGGATCGATCCGACCTGGAGAGATTCTGATGATCAAAGGGGAGCCTTGCCGAGTCAACAAATTAGGACTTCGAGCCACATTTCTATCCCGTCAACGGGATGACGCTGAACTGATCATTCCCAATCAAACTTTTTTCACCCAAGATGCTGAATCATTCACAACTGGCGAAAACTACAGACGAGACGAAGTGGTTGTCGGTGCTGCCTATCACCATGAACCGCAGCAGGTGATAACACTTCTCGAACAGATCGCCTGCCAACATCCAAGAGTCTTGCAACATCCCGTACCCCAGGCTTTCGCGATCGACTTTGCAGAGTCGTCGATCAACTACACACTCAAATACTCGGGCCACAATCCCTTGGATGCTCGCACCGTGAGCAGTGACTTGCGTCAGGAAATCTGGACTGCATTCAACAACCACGGAATTGGCATCCCCTTCCCACAACGCCAGGTGTATCCGATGGAGTGGCCACCAAACAGGCAATCAAGCCTGCAAACCCAGCAAAACCCACACGAGCACTCCACAGCGGATCAGCAAGATCGGGGTTGAGCTTGCGCTCAGATCAACCCAGATCCGCCAACCGTCTGCGTGCCAAGTCAGCCTGAGCCTCCGCTTCAGCAAGCTTGGCCTTGCATTCAGCCACCACCTCTGGCGGAGCCTTATCCGCAAAGTTGGGATTGCTGAGGCGTCCTGCTAGCCCCTTGATCTCCTTCTCTGCTTTGGCGATGTCTTTTTCAAGACGACCCTGAAGCGCTTCCAGATCCACAAGGCCTTCAATGGGCAGCAACACCTGCAACTCACCGCTGATGCCAGCGAGTGCTTTCGCAACAGGTGCAGCCTCGGCCTGAGCCTGCGTCATCAACTCCACCGATTCCGCTCGCGTGAGCGCGGTGATATCAGGAGTCCCTTGCTCTAACACTGCCATCAGCTCTGGGCGGCTCGTCACGAAACGCACGGGCACCGATTGGGATGGCTTTAAGCCCGCCACCGCGCGCAAGTTACGCACCACTCGGATCGCAGCGATCAATTCAGAAAAGGACGCTTCCAAGCCATCATCCAAAGCAACCTCGTCCACAGCCGGCCAAGGCTGAAGCGCTAAGAACGTGATTTCGGGCTCAGCCGTCACGCTGTGCCACAGCTCTTCGGTGAGGTGGGGCATCAACGGATGCAACATCAAATGCATTTGGCTGATCACCTTTGCCAGCACCTGTTTGGCCGTGTGCTGATCCGCCAAAGCTGCAGTGCTGGGCTCCTCTCCTGGATTCAAGCGACACTTGCTCAGCTCCAAATACCAGTCACAAACATCGTTCCAAGCGAATTCATACAAGCCTTTAGCGGCTTCACCAAGGGCATAGCTGCTGTAGCGGGCTGCCGTTTCCCGGTTCACACGCGCCAAGCGCGACAAAATCCAGCGGTCGGCGAGCTGCAACGCCGACGGATCTGGCTCGCCGAGCTGTGCTGGTGTGGCTCCACCCAGATTCATCAGGGCGAACCTGGTGGCATTCCAGAGCTTGTTCGCGAAATTGCGCGAGGCCTCAACCGTGGCAGATGTGTCCTTCTTACGGTCGTAATCAAGGCGAATGTCTTGACCCGCGCCGGCCACCTCGCGCACGAGAGCGAAACGCAGGGCATCGGTGCCATAGCGCTCAATCAACAACAGGGGATCGATCCCGTTGCCGGCGCTTTTGCTCATCTTGCGGTTCTGCTCGTCCCGCACCAGACCGTGGATATAAACGTCCTTAAACGGCATCTCACCGGTGAAGGCACCAGCCATCATCGTCATCCGGGCCACCCAGAAAAAGATGATATCGAAGCCCGTGATCAAGGTGCTGGTGGGGTACCAACGCTGAAAATCAGCCGCATTCTCATCGGGCCAACCCAGGGTTGAGAACGGCCAGAGGCCGCTGGAAAACCAGGTGTCGAGAACGTCTTCGTCCTGCTCAATGCGGGCCTCAGCTCCAAACTTTTCTTTGGCTTGGGCAAGAGCATCGGCTTCGTTCCGAGCCACCACATAGGGCGTGGTGTCGGTGTACTTGCCGCCGGTTTCACTAATCACAAACCAGGCAGGGATGCGATGGCCCCACCAGAGCTGACGGCTGATGCACCAGTCGCGAATATCCGTAAGCCAGTCGCGGTAGACCTTTTCCCAGCGCTCAGGGATGAAGCGGGGATCCTGTTTGGCCAATGCTTCTCGACAGCGAGCCGCAAGAGGCTCGGTGTTCACAAACCACTGGGTGGAGAGCAGGGGCTCCACCGGCACCTTGCCCCGATCGGAGTGGGGAACGCTGTGGCGGTAGTCCTCCACCTTGACCAACAAACCCTCCTCGTCGAGGGCTGCCACCACAGCCTGACGCGCCTCAAAGCGATCCATGCCTTCGAAGCGGCCGGCTTCGGCATTCATCGTGCCGTTCTTGCGCATCACCGTGATCTGAGCCAAACCGTGACGCTGCCCAATCGCAAAGTCATTGGGGTCATGGGCCGGAGTGACCTTGACGCAGCCAGTGCCGAACTCCTTCTCCACGTGATCGTCGGCAACGATCGGGATCTGACGGCCCGTAAAAGGAAGGTCAAGGGTCTGACCCACGAGATGGGCATAGCGCTCATCGCTGGGGTTCACTGCTACTGCCGTATCACCGAGCATGGTTTCTGGCCGCGTCGTGGCCACCTCGAGATGGCCATCCCCACTGCTGAGCGGGTAGCGGAAATGCCAGAGATGGCCATCCACCTCTTTCATCTCCACCTCCAGGTCACTCACCGCGGAGCCCGAAGCAGGACACCAATTCACCAGGTATTCACCGCGGTAGATCAAGCCCTGCTCATGGAGACGAACGAAGGCCTCTTTCACCGCCTCGCTAAGACCTTCATCCAACGTGAAGCGTTGTCGCTTCCAGTCGACGGAATACCCCAACCGGCGCAACTGGTCGACAATGCGACCACCACTTTCTGCTTTCCACTGCCAGGCGCGCTCCAAGAAGGCCTCACGGCCAAGGTCATGGCGCGTCTTGCCCTCCTCCTTCAGCTGCTTCTCAAGGATCGTCTGCACTGCGATCGAAGCGTGATCCGTGCCCGGCAGACAAAGCACGTTTTTGCCCGCCAACCGTTGATAGCGCACGATCGTATCGATCAGAGCCGTATTAAAGGCATGCCCCATGTGCAGGCTGCCGGTGACGTTGGGCGGCGGGATGACCACTGCAAACGGTTCGCCCTCAGCCGCAGGATCCGGATGAAAGGCCCCCTCGTCCTCCCAGGCCTTCTGCCATCTGGCTTCCGTACCAACCGGGTCATAGGTCTTGGCCAGATCCGACACGGGGAGAACCCATACACGCCATTCATGGTCGCAAAAGACGTTTTCAGGCGGCTTGACAGCGATGATCAACCAGCATCAATGCCAAGGATCCATGGGCTCCACTTCCAACGATCTCAGCACTGCCATCCAGCAGATGCTTGAAACTGTGGCCCAGAACGATGAGCTCAAGAGGGGCTTGCGGATGGCCACCACAGCGGCTGCCGTTAGCGAGGTGGCAGCACTGGCAGGGTTTGAGATCGCCCCTGCTGCACTCGTGAAGCATTACGCCCAGCGCCTACTCGATGCACCCGATGCAACCGCAGTCCACAATTTCGACCTTTGCAGCTGGGATGCCGGTGAATTGCTCTGGGCGATGAACAACTGGAGTGTTCAGGACTGAGCAAGACGCTTGAGGTAATCCTGCTGAGCGCCCGCATTAATCCAACCCGTGGCAATCGTCTTACTCAGCTCTGGATTCACCCTGCCGCGGTGAATATGCGATGGGCCCGCTGGAAAGATCACTAATTTGCCGCGTTCGGCAGGTTCGTGATGGTTCTGCCAATGGAACTCCGTGCCTGCCTCTTCCACGGTGTCGCAATAAAGAATCCAAGCCAACACCCGATGCACGGGCTCAGTCGCTTCATCGCTGATCGTCCAATCGCAATGCCACTGCTTAAACCCTTCTCCAGGCGCGTACCGCTGCAAGTTAAAGATCGGCATCACAAACAACTCTTGTTCGGGGCAAACCGAACGAAACAGAGGTCTTTCCTGCACATAGCGCTCTAATCCAGCGGCAACGCCGCGCAAGACCACCTCAGACAAACCGAAGGCATCAGGATCACTGCGATCAATCGCGACCAAGCTGATATCCGTTGAAACCTTGGCCGGCTCCTCTCCGCCGCCAGGCCCGAAAGCCACCCCAGCCCGTTGCAAATCAATGCGGCGATCAAAAAAGGCCATGGCACCATCCGCCACCGCTTCGAAACCAGCGTTGCGATACCGCGCGATCAGGTCTTTAGACATCAGGATTCAGGACGTTTCCAAGGGATCGCAACAACGCCATCAAGGGCTTGCCACTGACTTTGGTCAGCTGTTACGAGCTCGAGCAAATCAGCCCTCTCTAAGGCACGGGTTAGACGTTCCGGTGCCAGCACCGAGGGATCTTGCGGGGCTTGAGACAGCAACAGCACTTGAGCATCAGCTGGATCCGCCAAGACATGGAGTTCAAGATCCCCCAACTCTCGTTCAAAAAATGTGCGACGCATCCGCATCGTGATCGGCTCCCCCAGAGACCTCGCGAAGTGCTCAAGGCTGTCTGTATCCCCTGAAAGGCCGCAATTCAAGGCAAGCCAAATCATTAATTTCGCCCAGCCATCCACCGTCCAAAGCGGTTGAAAACTGAGCCGGTGCTGTCGAATCAGCTCCAAAAGGGCAAAGTCCACAAGGGTTCCTTGCAGCTGATCAGAGTCCGGAAGGCCCATATCAAACATCGTCTTCGAGACATCTTCCCTGCCGAAGGTCAAAATGGTGGTGCTATCGATCGACTCTGGCCATGACCCTGGATCTCAACGATCCCGAACTCGAGTTCTCGGATCTGGTGTACGCCTATCAGAGCTGGGTGATGGCCGTCATCAATGACGAGAAGCTCGAAGGCGATGACCTCCTCCTGACGGACGAGATCGCCGAGGATGCTCTCAACGCCATGAGATTCCTTCCAGGCGAAGTCACCAGTGCAATTGAAACGTCTCTAGCCCGTGTCTACGACGTCGATGCCGACGAATTAGCGGAATTGCTCTTCCCCGAAGACTGATTCGAACAGCGAGACTGGATCTTCTCTGACGTCTGCTCCATGGGCTGGACCCTGAAGGACATCCCAGACCAAACGGGACGTGTGGCCCTCGTCACTGGGGCCAACAGCGGCCTGGGTTTGGAAACCAGTCGTGCGCTTTTAGAAAAAGGCGCAACCGTGCTCATGGCTTGCCGCAGCCAACGCAAAAGCGAAGAGGCACGACGCGACTTGCTGGATCAAGGCACAACGGGCGTTGACCTGCTGGATCTTGATTTATCCGATCTCAATAGTGTTGAGCGCTGCGCCAACGTTGTCCGAGAGCGTTATGGCCGCCTGGACCTGTTGATGAACAACGCTGGCCTGATGGCACCTCCACGGCGGTTGAGCGTTCAAGGCTTCGAAATGCAGTTTGCCGTGAACCATCTCGGGCACATGGCACTCACCCAACAGCTTCTTCCCCTGATGGAAGGCCGCCAAGATGCGCGGGTGGTCACTGTGACGTCTGGTGCGCAATATTTCGGCAAAATGGCGTGGTCAGATCTGCAGGGCGAGCAGCGCTATGACCGATGGAGCGCCTACTGCCAGAGCAAATTGGCCAACGTGATGTTTGCACTCGAGCTCAATCAGCGGCTTCAACAGCACAACAGCACCGTGATCTCTCTCGCCGCCCATCCAGGCCTCGCCCGCACCAACCTTCAACCGGTCTCCGTCGCCGCGACCGGAGCCTGGCAAGAGTCTCTGGCCTACCGAATCATGGACCCCTTATTTCAAAGCGCAGCGATGGGTGCACTCCCCCAACTCCATGCAGCAACAGCAAGCGTGAAAGGTGGAGAGCACTTCGGTCCGGGTGGCTTTGCAGCCATGCGCGGAATGCCGACACGTCAACCTGTGGCCCGTACAGCCCGAGACACCGAACAACGCAAGCGCCTTTGGACGACCAGCGAAGACATGATTCAATCCAATACGCGCAAGGTCTGAATCACCATGAAGACCCAGCCGACAGCGAGCCGACAGCGACAACAGCGCCTTCTTGACGCCTTGCGTGGCTGCGGTGACGAAATGAGTGGTCAACAGCTCCATCGGCTCTTAGAGAACGGATCCAGCGCCATGGGACTGGCCACGGTGTACAGAAACCTCAGACAACTGCAGCAGCAGGGTCTTGTGCGCTGCCGGCATCTACCCACCGGGGAGGCCCTTTATGCCCCGATCGAGCAGGACCGCCATCACCTCACCTGTGTGGACTGTGGAAGCACCAAAGCATTGGATCACTGTCCTATTCACGGACTCTCAATCTCAACCGAAGAGCAGTCTGGCTTCAAGATGTTGTTCCACACCTTGGAATTCTTCGGTATTTGCTCTGAGTGCCAACACAATCACCCTTAGCAATCCTGGGAATCCTGATCAGATCTCACGACACAGATTGGCGGCAAAGGTTCGTTTCTCGGCAAAACTACCCTTCGCTTCCTTAATCGCTTCATCCATGCAATGGTCGAAATTTCGAGCCTGATTTGCGATCGGGGCAATTTGAATCGCAAAATAAATCACAGAAAATGTGGCTAGCACCGGATAAAGGTGGGCATTGATCTGGTCGCGGACTTTAGACATGGACGTGGGGAAGCGGGTTGCTTAATTATTACCAATCATCCCCTCAAAAGCAGGAATTAAATGCAAATCGTTTCGTTGTTCGCTGCACAGAAACTCCATCAAAGCTCACCATGAGAATCACAATCAAACATTAGCTATAAAGCTAAATAGCATTTGAAGCACTCGCTAGAGCTATTGAACATGACATCCTTATTGATAGCAGACAATTAGCATCCAAAGAGATTTGCACCGCAAACTGATTGCTATCCTCAAGAAAATCAAATAGAGGTTTGAAGTATAAATAATAAAAAGCCCCGCTCAAAACGGGGCATGGTAAACATTGAATCAACGAGTCCAGACTCAAGCAGATCTCACCATTTCACGCGGATATCCCCACCATTGGGTCCCTGGAATGTGACACCACCCTGTGGCCTCTGAGGTTCATAGCGAGGCCCCCAATTAATAGGTCTGCGCCCTTGCCACCAGTCTCCGTTGCGCTTACAAGCGCCACGACCTTCATAGTGATAGCCGATCGCACAAACTTGATGATCCCGCCTCTTCTTGGGCTTGCAATAGCCAGAGCCGTAACCCGCTCCTGTCTGAACCCAGTGCCGATTAGGGCCACAATTTTGTGCCGCACTCACAGGCACACCCACAAAAGAGAGAGATTGCAATGCGGCAAAGCATACGATCGCCGCATGTTCAACTTTCAGCATCAATTTCAACCTCAAACTTCAACCATGGCACTGATCTAGATTAATATCGGCTATTCGTTGCAATCGTTGCAAATCACTTTAGTGAGCCCATGCCAAAGGGCAAAAGAAGGCAGATCATGACATCCAAGCGGATGGATGACCTTCAAAGCGATCCCGGGAGAGCACTTGCATTTAGCCACAAGAACCTATCGACAGTTCAGCTCAAATGCGTGTTCGGCTGATGGGGGGATTTCCCTGTCACGCACCGATCGATCAACTAGCGATAGTTACTGGGTTCTGAACTGAATCAAAATGTCTACTGAAATTCGAAATTGGGAAGTTGTTGCTAAAGCCATGGAGGCAACTGGCGCCACATCGAGCCAGATGTATCAACGCGCCAAAGCATTAGCTCAAGGCAAGCTTGACCCAATGCCAACCAGTTTTCCAGAGGCTCCATACAGCATCTCGGCTGTTCTTGGTTGATCGCGACACACCACCAATCCTGCCTTACAACGTGTCCCACCGTCCTCACCGGAGGCCGGACACAATTCATTCAGGTCCAACAGCAGCTCAACAGAAGTTTTATGACCACCCATCAGACCTTCAAACGCTACGCAATCCGATATCGAGACTCATCCGGTTGCTCTTACGAAGACAATGTTTACGCTTCAGATGCAATGGAAGCACAAAATCTAGCGATGGAATTCAATGAAGAACTCCAGAGAAGACCACATAGCATCACAGCTGTTCTACAAAGCCCCGACTAGAGATTTTGCGTAAATAAATCAAATAAATAAATAGATGGCAAAAATCGTAATAGCACCGTGATTTGGATTAGTCATATTAATCATGGCCTGAGTTCATCAGATCAAATACTTGATTTTCAGTAGCAGATGCTGGGTATGGCTTCCATGAACGTGCAAAAAAGCTCAATGACGATTAGCAATGATTGGGTTCGTTGCTTCCATCGTCACAGAATGGATGACTGAAGAGAGCTTGATACACGCTATTGAGCTTTGACAGAGTCACGCTAGATCAACTTATTTAATCAAAAACATGAAAGTTTTCTCGGCAATTGCTGTTATCACCCTGATCACAACTCCAGCCCAAGCAAGCATGAGAACAAAGGTCCCAAACCTCTTAATGGAAAAACTTTATTATGCAGAAGGACGTCAACACAAAGACCATCCGCTTCATGGGTCTTTTTCCGACCTCTGTTGTGGTGCAGATAGCTGAGGCCATCAACAATCCTCATACAACGAGTGAATAAATAAAGCACTCAGGAGTATTAAAGTGAACAAATATACCGAAACCATCAAACTGGGTTCATATAATAAGTCTGTTCAACGACATCTCCCTAAGCTCCACACTCAAACGTCCAAAACAATGATGATTTATTGGTCCATCTCATTCTAGATAGCATCGAGCTGTTAATCCACGATTGACTCAATAAAGATCATCTTCCGCATTTGCAGTCACTGAACAGTCACTAACGGGATACGAAACACACAAAAGAGCAAAGCCTGCAGCTATCTGGTCATCATCCAGGAAACTCTGATCACTTTGATCGATTGAGCCCGTCATTACTTTCCCAGCACAAGTAGAACATGCACCCGCTCGACAGGAATATGGCATATCGATTCCATTCTCTTCAGCAGCATCAAGGATATATTGATCATCTGGGCAATTGAAAACTGTTTCCTTCCCATCAGCAAGGATTGTTACCTTAAAATCAGCCATTTACAGAATTGCGATTGAGAGTGTTTTAGCCATTCCCGCTTGGCGAAAGCGAAAAATCAACAACTCCACACTTGAACACATCATTGAATCATCAGCTACATCACTACCCAATAATACTGCTATACAAATGAGCTCTAAGACTGTCAAAAAGTACCTTTATACCGCACAAAAGAAATTAAAAGAAGATACATTGGAGCATTTCTAATTAAATATTGAATATATTTTCCTTAGGGCCATAAGATCAAATCTATACCCAAAACTAGTCTGCCAGGCGAAGCCTTATCCAGCTTCAAGCTCAAACGACTGCTCAAGCAAACATCTGAAGAGCTGATCTTTACTTTCAGCTAGAAACTGTTGTTCGAGAGGATCACCACCAGGCCAATTACGAAGCGCGTCACATGTTGTTTTGTACGCTAATCGCAATGCCTCATGGCTCAAGTGAACGGTGGCGACGATTTCTTCAGAATAATCTTGTGACATTAGATAACTCGCTATTTTTCTGAAATCACGCGTGCAGTGGCAGCCTTTTGCATGAAGTAAAGGTCTAAAAGCTGTCCAGCAACTTCTTTGAGCTCATCCAGGTCACTGGCTTGCTGGATAGCCCCCTGAAGCTGAAGCTTCTCGAATTGAAAGTGGAGAGGCAAACTCATGGCGCAGCGGTATCTCCAAACGAATGTAAAGAACTATCAAGATTCGATTGGTAGTCATTTCTACTCAAAGCAAATCAAGTTCAAAGCATGGGGCAACGACAGCCCTCATTCCCCTTCTGTACCAAAGGCAAACGCATTCAGCGCACATCAGGCTGTGCCGCCGCAACCTCCCGCAAGCAACACATAAACGGGCATCACCCTTCTCCAAAGCGTCAAAAAGCCGTGTGCTACTGGGCTATTGAGGGTGAGCCGAAATGGGCGATCCAGGTTTCGAACCAGGGACATCCTGCTTGTAAGGCAGGCGCTCTACCGCTGAGCTAATCGCCCTTGCACAGGGATTCTGCCTGAAGGTGTCAGGCTATGTCCAACACAGTGCTTCAACAAGGATGGCTTCCGGCCGGGAGCACGATCGAGCCACCTGTGTGCTGGCTTTGCTCTATGGGGTCATTTGGTGGCCATGGCTGGGGATCAGCGGTGCTTCCTGCAGTGGACTGGCCTTTTTGTTCGGCGGACTCTTTCTTTCACCTGATCTCGATATTAATTCCAGGCCCTATCAACGTTGGGGTGTGCTGCGCTGGCTGTGGTGGCCCTACCAACGCCTGATCCGACACCGCTCGATGTTGTCGCACAGCCCTTTTCTAGGAACGGCCACTCGGATCATCTATCTCAGCTTTTTCGTGGCAACCGTTAGCTGGCTAGGTAGCCCTTGGGGAACCCCTACGCCAGAGCAATGGGAGAGCTGGCTGCAACAGACATGGAACGAATCATCAAACTCCGTTCTGGTCGTGCTGATTGGCCTTGAAGCGAGCGCTTGGCTGCATCTGATTCAGGACGGTGACCCCATGCCAAGACTGCCGATCAAGCTTCAGTGGCTTCGCAAGAGAAGACGCCGTCGTTGACTCAGGGCAACAAAGACTCCTCGACCTGCCCCCATGAGCGACGCCATGCACGATCTGGTCGAGGTGATCGCGCAATTGCGCGATCCCAACCACGGTTGCCCTTGGGACCTCAAGCAAACGCATCAGACCTTGGTGCCTTACGTCTTGGAAGAAGCTCACGAAGTCGTGGACGCGATCCGCCATGGCGATGATCGGCACCTCAAAGAGGAGCTAGGCGATCTGCTCCTGCAAGTCGTGCTGCACGCCCAACTCGCTCAAGAACAACAGCGCTTCGATCTCGAGGCGATTGCTCGTGGAATCACTGAGAAGTTGATTCGCCGCCATCCGCATGTTTTTGGCACTGCAGAGGCCCATGACAGCGAAACCGTCTCCGCGAATTGGGACGCCATCAAAGCCGCAGAACAAGCCGAGCGGGGCGAAAGTCCCTCCAACTCAACCAGCCCGTTGAGTGCTCAACTCACCAGAAAAGTTCGCGGACAACCAGCTCTGGCTGGAGCCATGACCATCTCGCGTAAAGCCGCCAAAGCAGGGTTTGAGTGGGATGACATGCAAGGGGTTTGGGACAAAGTGCATGAGGAGCTGGATGAACTCAAAGAAGCGGTGTCCTCCGGTGATCCAAAGCACGCCCAAGAAGAGCTCGGCGACCTGCTGTTCACGCTTGTGAATGTGGCTCGCTGGTGTGACATCCAGCCGGAAGAAGGCCTAGCAGGCACCAACCAGCGCTTTCTTGATCGCTTCTCTCGCGTGGAAGCCGCTCTGGGGGGAGACCTCCAAGACCGCAGCATCAAGGAACTGGAGACGGTTTGGCAGCAAGCGAAACTGGCAATCCGTGCGGAACAAGCCTCCAGCCCCGTAGCTCGCAACAACCATCCCGATTTGTGAGCATGAAGCCCAGCGTTCAATCGTCCAATGACGGACGCTGTTGGCGATTTTTTTTGATCTGACTGCGACGCCCCTTGGCCTCAAGGCGTCGCTTCACGGCACCTCGACCTGGACGCGTAGCTCGGCGCTGTGGAGGCGGTGGCTTCAAGCCTTCTCGCAATAAATCAGCCAATCGAGCCATCGCTCGCTGGCGGTTTTGCCACTGAGAGCGCTCCTCTGCAGCCACCACACGCACGCAGCCATCCGCTAATCGCGATGCCAGCACCTCCATCAGCCGTTGTCGGCGAAAGGGGCCCAGCACCGCCGAATTCGCCAGATCAAACACCAGCTCAACCCGAGAATCCGTGGTGTTAACCCCCTGCCCACCTGGACCTGAGGCGCGGGAAAATCGCCATTGAAGCTCCCTCGAGGGGATCACCAGGCGAGCATTCACGGTGAGATCCTGGGGCATCGATCCAGCACTCCTTCAGTGCATCCATCGCTGAACGAGCGATTGACACCCCTGACCTTGGCATCACGCCATCCAACCGGTGCTGGTTTTAGCTGGATAGAGCGAACGTCCAGCGCCCCGCCATGACCACTGCACCTGAAACCAGTGGCAACTGGATCGATGAACACCACAACGGCGTGCGTTATGGCCTGGAAGGCCGCGTGCTGGTGGACGAAACCAGCCCGTTTCAGCGCATCACCGTGATCGATAGCCAGCGCTACGGGAAGGGACTCCTGCTAGACGGCTGCTGGATGACCGCTGAGCACCAGGAACGCCATTACCACGAATCCTTAGTGCATCCTGCGCTCTGCACAGCCGAGGCCATCGAGCGCGTGCTGGTGATCGGCGGCGGTGATGGCGGAACCGCCCGCGAATGCCTGCGCCACCCAGGGGTAATGCACCTCGACCTGGTGGAGATCGACGGCCGGGTTGTAGATCTCAGCCAAGAGCACCTGCCTTCAATCGGTGGCGGGTGCTGGAACGACCCCCGCTTTCACCTGCATGTAGGTGATGGAATCGCCTGGGCCGCTGAAGCCGAAGACGCCTCTTACGACGTTGTTTTAGTGGATGGATCCGATCCCACAGGGCCCGCCGAAGGCCTGTTCAACCGAGCCTTCTTCAGCAACTGTTGCCGCATCCTCAAGCCGGGGGGGGTGTTTGCCACTCAAAGCGAATCACCCGAAGCCTTCCGCCAAGTGCACATCGACATGGTGAAGCTCATTCGCGAGCTATTTGGCCACGCTGATCCTCTCTATGGCTGGGTCCCGATGTATCCAAGTGGTTGGTGGAGCTGGACCTTTGCAGCCAAGGATGGGCCCCGCTATTTCACTGTTCAAAGCGAGCGCGCCGCAGCCGTGGCCGAAGGCTGTGCGATCTGGAGTCCCCGCTGGCAGCAAGGAGCCTTCAACACCATTCCAGCCTTCATTGAACGGGAACTCAATCCATGACCAATCCAACAACCCAAACGATTGATCAGAGCCTGTTTGACGACGAAGGCGCCATTTTCATGGGAGCACGGCGCAATCCAAGCGGATGCCGAGTGGCCTTATTTGGCGTTCCCTATGACGGCACCACCTCATTCCGCCCTGGCACTCGATTTGGCCCAGCCGCAATTCGTGAGGTGAGCACAGGTCTTGAGACCTACTGCCCCCAGCTGGATCGAGACCTCGAAGACCTCGCATACGCCGACATTGGAGCTGTTGAGATTCCCTACGGCGATCCAGAGCCCGTTGTGGATGCCGTGTGCCATGCCACCAGCACCGTGCTTGCTGCAGGCATGAAACCGCTGATGCTTGGCGGTGAGCATTCCATCAGTTCTGGTGCGGTTGCAGCTGTGGCGAAACAGCACCCCGATCTCGTACTGGTGCAACTCGATGCCCATGCCGACTTACGGCATGAGTGGCTTGGGGCCCGTCACAGCCACGCCTGTGCCATGCGCCGCTGTTTGGAGGTGCTTCCCAGCAAGCAGCTCATGCAGATTGCGATCCGCAGCGGCACCCGTGATGAATTCAAAGAGCTCCAGAGCAGCGGACGCCTGATTTCAGTGCAAGACATTCCGAATCGCATGAGCGAGCTCAGGGGACGGCCGATCTACCTCACGGTGGACCTCGACTGGTTTGACCCTGCCGTGATGCCCGGGACAGGGACCCCCGAACCAGGTGGATTTGTTTGGAACGATTTTGCAGCTGTGATCAACGAGCTACGCCATCACCGCCTCATGGGCGCAGACGTGGTGGAACTCGCTCCCCAACTCGATCCGAGTGGGATCAGTAGCGTCTTGGCCGCCAAAGTCACCCGCAGCCTGCTGCTGTTGATGGCTTAGTCGGTCACGTTTCAAAAGCTCAGGGATCAAGGCGTACGTGAACATCCACCTCGCCTTCACAATCAATGCAGCAATCAGCAACTACCTAGAAAATATGAAAAGAACGAACCTAAACGACAGGATTTATTAATTCCTAAATCTAAATTTCAAAAATTTTCAAAGAGCTGCAAGCCAACCAGTTCAATCCTCAGAGCCGAACTTTTAATTCGACATCCTGATCAGACGTTTGCATCGAATCACAAAGATCCAACTGACGATCCAAGGGGATCAATAAGGGCTCCTGAAGATTGAACTCAGGAAGGGATGGTGGACGACTCGTCCAGTGATGACAAAACACCTGGTTCGCCAACTCCGCATGAACAGAAAGTCGTCGTAAGCGACACCACCCAGACCCTGTTGCTGCAGGAGGTGTGCAATGCACGCAGGATTGGCAACTTGACTGAGTCACATCACACCTGCGCAAACGTGAAATCAGGCTAAGGACGCTTGCCAAAGCGGACCACAAAACCGCCGCAATCTGCTGCTTTGCTTCCAATTCCAGGATGAATTCCTATGGACGCGCAAATTGGTTCATAGGATTTAGGCGCTAGCGCTTCGGTCATGGATCAGAACCTCACACCGCTCCATGACCTCTGCCTCGCGGCTGGAGGTCGAATGGTGTCGTTCGCTGGATGGGAGATGCCCGTCCAGTTTTCAGGGCTGATGGCTGAACACAAGGCCGTACGCACCGGTAGCGGCATGTTCGATATCTCCCACATGGGAGTTCTACGGATTGAAGGTGCCAATCCCAAAGATGCTTTGCAACATCTTGTTCCGAGTGATCTGCACCGAATCGGTCCTGGCCAAGCCTGCTATTCGGTCTTGCTGAATGAACAAGGCGGAATCATTGATGACTTAATCATTTACGACCTCGGGCCATCGTTGCTGGACGCGAGCCACGAAACCTTGCTGGTTGTGATCAATGCAGCTTGCGCAGAAACCGACACCGCCTGGATTCGCCAACATCTTGAAGGAACTGATCTGCAGGTCCTCGACGAAAAGAAGGATGGCGTCTTGCTCGCTCTCCAAGGGCCAAAGGCAATCGGCCTCCTGGAGCGATTAAGTGGCAGCGATCTCAGCGAACTGCCGCGCTTCGGCCACTGCAGTCTCAACATTCAAGGGCTCACAGCTCCAGTCTTCACAGGACGCACGGGCTACACGGGAGAAGATGGCGTGGAGTTGCTTCTCAAGGCAGACGACGGACGCAAGCTATGGCAGCACTTGCTCGAGGAGGGTGTGACACCTTGCGGCCTAGGCGCTCGCGACACCCTGCGTCTGGAGGCAGCCATGCATCTCTATGGCCAAGACATGGACGCTGCCACCACACCCTTTGAGGCGGGCTTGGGATGGCTGGTGCATCTGGAAATGCCCGCCACTTTTATCGGGAGGAAAGCCCTTGAGCAAGCCGCTGAACAGGGACCGTCCAAGCGTCTCGTGGGATTGAAACTTCAAGGCCGTTCCATTGCCCGCCACGATTACCCCGTCATCCACAACGGATCGACCGTGGGCGTCGTAACAAGCGGCAGCTGGTCTCCCACGCTCCAAGAGCCCATTGCCCTCGCCTCCCTTCCGCCAGCCCTCGCCAAGCTCGGTACAGAGCTCAGTGTGGAAATCCGCGGGCAGCTACAACCAGCCACCGTGGTGAAACGCCCCTTTTATCGGCGTTCCTAGTCGGAGCGCACGGGCCTCATGGCACAGGCTGTGGGAAACTCGCCTCTCTCCAGCGAAACCCCCATGCGCAGCAACGGATGCGGCGACCTGCGCGACACGCACATCGACGAAACCGTTCAGCTCTGCGGCTGGGTGGATCGCCGCCGCGATCATGGCGGGGTGATCTTTATCGACCTGCGCGACCGCAGCGGCACGGTTCAAATCACCGTGGATCCCGACCTTGGCGCTGATGCTTTTGCCGTCGCCGAACACCTGCGTAGCGAAACCGTCTTGCAAGTCCAGGGCAAGGTGCGAGCCCGTCCTGGTGAGTCGCTGAATGACCGCCTTGCCACCGGTGCGGTGGAAGTTTTAGCGAGCAGCATCCACGTGCTCAACAGCGTGAAAGCCACGCTTCCATTCCCAGTGTCGGTCCATGACGAGGAAAACACGCGCGAAGAACTGCGCCTCCGCCACCGCTTCTTAGATCTGCGCCGTAAGCGCATGAGCGACAACTTGCGCTTGCGTGCCAAAACGATCCAGACAGCGCGTCGATTCCTTGAAGACGAAGGCTTTATCGAAGTTGAGACTCCGGTCCTAACCCGCTCAACACCAGAAGGCGCCAGGGATTACATCCTTCCAAGCCGCGTTTGCGGTGGTGAATGGTTCGCACTTCCCCAGTCCCCACAGCTGTTTAAGCAGCTGCTGATGGTGGGCGGCATTGAGCGGTATTACCAAGTGGCTCGCTGCTTCCGCGATGAGGACCTGCGGGCAGATCGACAGCCTGAGTTCACGCAACTGGACATGGAGATGAGCTTCATGGGCCAGGAGCAAATCCTCGAGCTCAATGAGCGTTTGATTGCTGCGATTTGGAAAACGGTCAAGGGAATCGACCTGCCACTGCCGTTTCCACGCCTGACCTGGCACGAGGCGATGGATCGCTACGGGACGGATCGCCCCGACACCCGTTACGGCATGGAGCTCACCAATGTGAGCGACATCGTGAAAGACATGGGTTTCAAGGTGTTCAGTGGAGCCGTGAAGTCCGGCGGCTCCGTGAAGTGCATTGCGGTTGCAGGAGGCAATGACGCTGTATCCAACGTGCGCATCAAACCCGGTGGCGACGTGTTTAGCGAAGCCCAAGCGGCAGGAGCCGGTGGCCTGGCCTTCATCCGGGTGCGTGAGGGCGGCGAAATCGACACCATCGGTGCGATCAAGGACAACCTCTCAGAAGAACAGAAGCAAACCCTGCTGCAGCGCACCGGGGCTCAGCCCGGAACCCTGTTGCTCTTTGGTGCTGGAGACACCGCAACAGTGAACAAAGCTCTTGATCGCGTGCGCCAATATCTCGCCAAAGAGATGGGGCTCGTCAAGCCCGACAGAGACAACGATCAGTGGAATTTTCTGTGGGTCGTCGATTTCCCGATGTTCGAATTCAACGAGGACGAAAATCGGCTCGAAGCCCTGCACCATCCCTTCTGCGCCCCGAACACCACCGACCTGGGCGACAAGGCTGAGGAGTGGTCCAAAACCCTTCCCACAGCTCGCGCCCAGGCCTACGACCTAGTGCTCAACGGCTTGGAACTAGGAGGGGGCTCCCTGCGTATTCACGACTCCGCCCTGCAGCGAGAAGTGCTGAACAGCATCGGGCTTGCTCCGGAGGAAGCTCAAGAGCAGTTCGGATTCTTGGTCGATGCGCTCGACATGGGAGCACCTCCCCACGGTGGACTGGCTTTTGGTGTGGACCGAATGGTCATGCTGCTCGCTGGAGAGGACTCGATCCGCGACACGATCGCCTTCCCGAAAACCCAGCAGGCACGCTGCCTAATGACTGCTGCACCTGCTGGTGTCTCTGCGCGCCAGCTCGACGATCTGCATGTCGCCAGCACCTGGGTGGATCCCGTGACAGAGAACACTGACTAGTCGCAACGCAAAACCCGAACAGAAACCAACGTTTCTGCAGACCATGTGGCTTAAACCGAGACCCTTGAGACATCTCATCGAATACTCAGTCCCTTGCCCGCCAGCTCCTCATCAACGGGATCAGCCCCGATCCGCTGGAGCGGCGGCAATGACCTGTTGCGTCTCTACCTGCAGGACATCGGTCGGGTGGACCTGCTCACCGCTGAAGACGAGGTGTTGTTGTCGCGGCTCGTACAGCAATACGAGCGCCTGAAGCGCGAAGAACGTCACTTAGCCGAAGAGCATCCAGCGATCGAACGGTTGCTATGCCTGGAGGAACTGCAGTTGAGAGAGGCCAACCATCTCTCTCACTGGCCCACCAGACAGGAGTGGGCACGGGCCGCTGAGATCCCTTTACAAGAACTGAACCAGGCCATCACCAAGGGCTATGAAACCTGGGCGGGTCTGATTGACTCCGACAGCCGCGAGCTTCAGCGGCGTCTCCGCGAAGGGCGAAAGGCTCGTGACCGGATGATCCAGGCCAATTTGCGCTTGGTGGTGGCCGTCGCGAAGAAGTACCAGCACCGAGGCATGGAACTGCTGGATCTGGTGCAAGAGGGCACCTTGGGGCTCGAACGGGCGGTCGAAAAATTTGATTCCACCCGTGGCTTTCGCTTCAGCACCTACTCCTACTGGTGGATTCGCCAAGGGATCACACGGGCGATCGCCACCCAAAGCCGCACCATCCGCCTCCCCGTCCACATCACCGAAAAGCTCAACCGCATCAAACGGGTGCAGCAAGAGATCGCCAGCAATGAAGGGCGCACTGCTTCGATGTCAGATCTTGCGAGGGAGCTCAGCGTCAGCGAAGACACGGTGCGTCAAACCCTGGCTCGCGTTCCACGGTCTGTTTCTCTGGAAACCAAGGTGGGCCGGGATCAAGAGACCCAGCTTGGGGAGCTCCTCGAAGACGAACACGCCACACCAGAACAAACCCTGACCCGCGATGCACTCCATGACGATCTCGAACATTTGCTTGATGAGCTGACCCCGAGGGAAGCCACCGTGATTCGCTGTCGCTTTGGACTCGAAGACGACACCCCCCGAACCCTCGCCCAAATCGGCGAAGACATGAACCTCTCCCGCGAACGGGTGCGTCAGATCGAAACCCGTGCCCTTTTAAAACTGCGTCAGCCCCAGCGCCGGAGCAAGGTCCGCGATTACATCCAATCCCTGGACTCTTAAACCCACCACTCGTTTAATTCCCATCAACCATGGCTAGTCACTCCGCCATCGACATCGGCATCACCAGCGCACAACGGGAAGGGATCGCTGCTGCACTCAGCCAACGGCTCCAAATCCACGAAAAAACAGCCTGGATGCTGCGCAGCCTGCTCGAAAACTAAGCATCACTCCAGGCTGGAGCTGACCGCAAGCTCAAAGGGGACCGCCCGATTGGGAAGTCTCAACAGTTCAGCGCTCATAGAAGCGATGTCTTCGGGCTGGGTCATCGCTTCAGCGTCCATCGATTGCGTTGGCCAGCGGTCGCTCGAACCGCTGCGCACAGCAGCCGCCATATCCGTATTCACCCAACCAGGACAAATCGCCGTCACCCGAATTCCAGCAGCCCAACCCTCGTTGCGCATGGTTTGGCACAGACCAAGCAGGGCAAATTTGCTAGCGCTGTAGGCAGCCAGGCGACCTTTGCTGCGCTTCCCGCTCATCGAAACCAAAACCTGAATGCGACCTTCCCCGTGGGATGCCAACTGCGGCCAGGCGGCACGCGTGAGCCACCACGGTCCCATCAGGTTCACATTGATGGTGTGAGCGATGTCTTGTTCTTCGCCGGGCTCAAACAGGAGCGGCACGCGGCTGAAGATCCCAGCGCTATGGATCACGCTGTCGAAGCCGCCGAAATGCTGATTGGTGGCCTCGACCCAAGCCTGGGCTGCCGCAGGGTCCTCCGCGGCATAAGGACATAGCAACACCCGTTCGCTTCCAGCCCGGTCGGGATCAAGGGGCGTCTGCTTCAAGGCTTCCAGATCACGAAGCCCAAGGCTGAGGCGGTGGCCGTCGGCAAGAGCGCGTTCCGCGACCGCACGACCAATCCCACGGCTTGCACCACTAATCAAGAGAGTGCGCACGGCTACCAGGGTGAGGGTCTACAGCGGTAAATTGACACGTTGCCGAGCAAGCCATGGCCAAGTTCGTGTTTGTAACCGGCGGTGTGGTCTCCAGCATCGGCAAAGGGATTGTGGCCGCGAGCCTCGGACGCCTGCTGAAGTCTCGGGGCTACAGCGTTTCAATCCTGAAGCTGGATCCCTACCTGAATGTGGACCCAGGCACCATGAGCCCGTATCAACATGGTGAGGTGTTTGTCACCGAAGACGGTGCCGAAACCGATCTCGATCTCGGCCACTACGAACGCTTCACCGACACCGCCATGTCGCGCCTGAACAGCGTGACCACCGGCTCGATCTATCAATCCGTCATTAATAAGGAACGCCGCGGCAGTTACAACGGCGGAACCGTGCAGGTCATCCCCCATATCACCGGTGAAATCCGCGACCGCATTCACCGTGTGGCCGCCAACAGCAATGCCGATGTGGTGATTACCGAAATCGGCGGAACCGTTGGTGACATCGAATCGCTGCCGTTTCTAGAAGCGATTCGCGAGTTCCGAGGGGATGTGGGACGACAAGATCTGGCCTACATCCACGTGACCCTGCTCCCGTTTATCGGCACCTCGGGAGAACTGAAAACCAAGCCAACCCAGCACTCAGTGAAAGAGCTGCGCTCAATCGGAATCCAGCCAGATCTGCTCGTCTGTCGCAGTGATCGCGACATTAACGATGAGCTCAAACGCAAAATCGGAGGCTTCTGCGGGGTTCCCCAGCGAGCGGTGATCCCCTCCTTGGACGCCGACAGCATTTACGCCGTACCGCTCACGCTTGAAGACGAAGGGCTGTGCCGTGAAGTCCTCGACGTCCTGGACCTCGAAGATCACGACAGTGACATGGTGGATTGGGCGCAATTGGTGCACAAACTCCGCAATCCTGGTCCTGCGGTCAAAGTCGCATTAGTGGGCAAGTACGTCCAGCTGAATGACGCCTACCTGTCCGTCGTAGAAGCCCTACGCCACGCCTGCTTAGCCCAGGATGCCTCCCTGGATCTGCACTGGGTCTGCGCCGAAGAAATCGAAAACCAGGGAGCTGATCCCCTTCTCAAAGGCATGGATGCCGTGGTGGTTCCAGGAGGATTCGGCAATCGTGGAGTGGACGGCAAAGTGGCCGCCATTCGCTGGGCAAGGGAGCAGCGCGTGCCATTCCTTGGCCTTTGCCTTGGGATGCAATGCGCCGTGATCGAGTGGGCACGCAATTTGGCAGGACTTACCGATGCCACGAGCGCTGAGCTCGAGCCGGGAACCACCCATCCTGTGATCCATCTCCTCCCTGAGCAACAAGACGTTGTTGACCTGGGAGGCACGATGCGCCTTGGCGTCTACCCCTGCCGGGTCTCTGCAGACACCTTGGCGTCAAGGCTTTATGGAGAAGAGGTGGTATACGAGCGCCATCGCCACCGCTTCGAATTCAACAACGCCTACCGAAACCTGTTTCTCGAGTCTGGCTACGAAATCAGCGGAAGCTCCCCCGATGGCCGCTTGGTGGAACTGATCGAACTCCCCGAACATCCCTTTTTCACCGCCTGCCAGTACCACCCTGAATTCCTATCCAGACCCGGCCGGCCCCATCCCCTATTCCGAGGTCTGATCGAAGCGGCGCAACAACGCTTGCCCTCCAGCCCAAGCGAAGCGATGCGCCAGCAAACCAATGCAGCGGCAGGATCCAGTCATGGCAACCTGCAGCCTTGAGCGAGTCTTTACCGGTTGTTGAGACCTTTCACTCTCTTCAAGGAGAAGGGATCCACGCCGGCAGGAGTGCCTTTTTCATCCGCCTGGCGGGCTGCACTGTGGGTTGCACCTGGTGCGACACGAAGCACTCATGGCCTGCAGACTCCCATCCCAAGCGATTGGTGATGGACTTGGCAACGGAAGCCACGGCTGCCGCTAAAACCGGAGCCGCCTTTGTGGTGATCACCGGTGGTGAACCGCTGCACCACAACCTCGCTGCGCTTACCGCTGCGATTCGCGCAAACTGCGACCAGCCGGTGCATCTTGAAACCAGTGGTGTCGACCAATTGAGCGGTGCCCCCGACTGGATCACCCTTTCACCCAAGCGCCATAAGCCTCCAAGGGCGGAGGTGGTGCAGGCGTGTCATGAGCTCAAGGTTGTGGTGCACGAGCCTGCCGATCTGCTGTTTGCGGAGGTGGTTGCAGCACAAGCGCCCCAGGCCCATTGGCTGCTTCAGCCTGGCTGGGAGTCTGAAACGGGTCAGCAGCTCGCTATCGAATTCGCGAAAACCAACACGAACTGGCGCCTAAGTCTGCAAAGCCACAAATGGCTCAAGGTTCGCTGAAGAGCTCGTAGCTCAAGAAAACAAACCAGGACAACTCAATTAATTAGTAACCGTTCCGCCTTTCCGCTGAATGGTCCACGCATGAGGGGATTTACTCATGCCTAATAGTCCGAGCTTTGGCTATCGCTGAGAAGAAGCAGAGCAAGGCCTGGAAGCGGGGTCTGGACATGCAATTTCTATTTGACCTCTTCGACCCACTCACGGGACAGCGCACGCATCAAAGTGACCATGTTGTTAATAATGCTCAATTTTTAAACGGATCATTTGAGAGCCAGTTAAGCCAGACAACTAACAGCAGCACCAATGAACTTTATTACGCATTCTTAGAAGAAAGCAACAACGATTCTTCGTTGCAAAGTCGCGTCAGTTCAGCCCTAAAAGCTGCAAATATTGACGCGAGCCCGATCAAATTATTTGAGGCCATCAATGGCTTCACGATTTCAATCTCACCGGCAGAGGCCGAACGCCTAGAAGCGATCCCAACGATTCGCAGCATCGAAGCGGACCGTCCGCTGCCCCTCACCCCACCGGTAGAGGTCATCCCCGAAACAAACAATTCGGCAGCCGAAAGCTCATTGCTCAGCGAGAGCGGATCGTCACCAGGGTGGAGAGAAATTGATCGGGCAGTCTCGCTCGATCAGTATTACGTCCAAACAAACACCAATCCCTCTAGAGAAGAAGAACTCCGTGCGAACTCAATCAACGCGGCTGCTCTTCCGATTTACAACAACGGATCAGCAAGCACTGGAGAAATCCTTCCCTACGGAGTGAAGGCCGTATGGGGAGGCAGCGACATCAGCACAAAAGGCAACGCTGGAAGCGGGACGTACGCCTTTGTGATTGATTCGGGTGTCCTCGACACCACAGGCGATTTAAACGTCAACAAAACATGGTCAAAAAGTTGGGTCAGCGGTGAAACCGCCTTCACCGACGGGAATGGCCATGGAACCCATGTGGCCGGAACGATTGCTGCATTGGCGAACGGTGTAGGGGTCGTGGGGGTCGCACCTGGGGCCGAGGTGATTTCACTGAAGGTGTTTAACAGTGCAGGCGGAGGTGCGAGCTACAGCACGATCATTGATGCAGTGAACTACGCCACCCAAGTGATTAACAACAACGGACTGGATAAGTCCAAAGTTGTGATCAACATGAGTCTTGGAGGTAGTTACAGCGCAGGCATGGATGCGGCCGTCAAAAATGCTGCCAACCAGGGAATCAAATTTTCAATTGCTGCTGGCAATAGTGGCTCAGATGCAGACGGCTACTCACCAGCAAGTGCTGGCGATCATGCCAACATTTACACCGTATCAGCCGTTGATAATCAGTACCAAATGGCATCCTTTTCAAACTGGGATGACCAAAGCGGGGGGGATGATGTTGACGTTGCAGCGCCTGGCGTCAGCGTTCTCTCCTATTACAAAGGCGGTCAGCTAGCAAACTTAAACGGCACATCAATGGCTGCACCGCATGTTGCTGGCCTGCTCTTGATGGGCGGCGTGAAAGAAGGCGATATGGTCACAGCAAATTGGGCAGGTGAGGCTGATCCTTTTGCGCTGGCATCCAATGGGCAACCACCAAGCCCGCCAACACCACCACCGGCTCCGATCAAGCCCCCGACTGAAGGCTTACTTGATGATTTCTCAGGTGGCCAGATCGCAAGCTTCTGGAAATCCATCAGCCTTGGCACTGTTAACAACAACTTCACCGGTCGTAACGAGTCTCTATTTTTCACAGGCTCAGGAACCCGTTCTGCAACAACAAAAACAATTGATCTAGATCAAGGCGCCACGATCAGCTTTGATCTGATTTACGGAACTGATTTCAACGGAGGAGAAGAAGTCGATTCCGGGGAAGAAGTAGTACTTGAATATTCAAACAATGGAAGCAGCTGGACCACCCTCAAAAGCTTTGATATCAGTAGCGGCACCCGCAGCTGGGGAAACAATTCAGCCAACCTTTCAGCTGATTTAGCAACAGATAGCACCCAACTACGCTGGCGCCAAAAAGCTCATTCCAGTGGCAATTGGGATGAATGGGCTGTTGATGAAATTTTCATAATTCCTCTGCATGATGAAGTCCTCAACGTCGATGGTGCTGCCAGCTCCAAGTACGGCAACTACTGGAATGGTCTTAGAGACTCAGACGGTTCAGTCTCCTTTGCCTTTGATCTCACTGACACCTCAAAGGACATCAATCTCAGACTTAAAGCCTTTGATATTGATTTTCACGATGAAGTCAAGATTCTCTTCAATGGCAATCTCATTGATCATCTTGATCTCACCGGTAACAACGCATTGACATCTCAATCCTTCACTCTTGCCAATAATGATCTGATCACTGGCTCCAACACACTCCAGTTCGTCAACAAAAATGCTCGCTGGGCATGGGGTGTTGATCAGGTCACACTTGAAACCGCTGGCGCCTTTGATGAAGTCCTCAACGTCGATGGTGCTGCCAGCTCCAAGTACGGCAACTACTGGAATGGTCTTAGAGACTCAGACGGTTCAGTCTCCTTTGCCTTTGATCTCACTGACACCTCAAAGGACATCAATCTCAGACTTAAAGCCTTTGATATTGATTTTCACGATGAAGTCAAGATTCTCTTCAATGGCAATCTCATTGATCATCTTGATCTCACCGGTAACAACGCATTGACATCTCAATCCTTCACTCTTGCCAATAATGATCTGATCACTGGCTCCAACACACTCCAGTTCGTCAACAAAAATGCTCGCTGGGCATGGGGTGTTGATCAGGTCACACTTGAAACCGCTGGCGCCTTTGATGAAGTCCTCAACGTCGATGGTGCTGCCAGCTCCAAGTACGGCAACTACTGGAATGGTCTTAGAGACTCAGACGGTTCAGTCTCCTTTGCCTTTGATCTCACTGACACCTCAAAGGACATCAATCTCAGACTTAAAGCCTTTGATATTGATTTTCACGATGAAGTCAAGATTCTCTTCAATGGCAATCTCATTGATCATCTTGATCTCACCGGTAACAACGCATTGACATCTCAATCCTTCACTCTTGCCAATAATGATCTGATCACTGGCTCCAACACACTCCAGTTCGTCAACAAAAATGCTCGCTGGGCATGGGGTGTTGATCAGGTCACACTTGAAACCGCTGGCGCCTTTGATGAAGTCCTCAACGTCGATGGTGCTGCCAGCTCCAAGTACGGCAACTACTGGAATGGTCTTAGAGACTCAGACGGTTCAGTCTCCTTTGCCTTTGATCTCACTGACACCTCAAAGGACATCAATCTCAGACTTAAAGCCTTTGATATTGATTTTCACGATGAAGTCAAGATTCTCTTCAATGGCAATCTCATTGATCATCTTGATCTCACCGGTAACAACGCATTGACATCTCAATCCTTCACTCTTGCCAATAATGATCTGATCACTGGCTCCAACACACTCCAGTTCGTCAACAAAAATGCTCGCTGGGCATGGGGTGTTGATCAGGTCACACTTGAAACCGCTGGCGCCTTTGATGAAGTCCTCAA
The DNA here is from genome assembly GCF_014279835.1 of Synechococcus sp. MVIR-18-1. Lineage (NCBI taxonomy): Bacteria > Bacillati > Cyanobacteriota > Cyanophyceae > Synechococcales > Synechococcaceae > Synechococcus > Synechococcus sp. MVIR-18-1. The sequence goes on from NZ_CP047942.1 coordinate 2,377,143, forward strand.
CGTCGATGGTGCTGCCAGCTCCAAGTACGGCAACTACTGGAATGGTCTTAGAGACTCAGACGGTTCAGTCTCCTTTGCCTTTGATCTCACTGACACCTCAAAGGACATCAATCTCAGACTTAAAGCCTTTGATATTGATTTTCACGATGAAGTCAAGATTCTCTTCAATGGCAATCTCATTGATCATCTTGATCTCACCGGTAACAACGCATTGACATCTCAATCCTTCACTCTTGCCAATAATGATCTGATCACTGGCTCCAACACACTCCAGTTCGTCAACAAAAATGCTCGCTGGGCATGGGGTGTTGATCAGGTCACACTTGAAACCGCTGGCGCCTTTGATGAAGTCCTCAACGTCGATGGTGCTGCCAGCTCCAAGTACGGCAACTACTGGAATGGTCTTAGAGACTCAGACGGTTCAGTCTCCTTTGCCTTTGATCTCACTGACACCTCAAAGGACATCAATCTCAGACTTAAAGCCTTTGATATTGATTTTCACGATGAAGTCAAGATTCTCTTCAATGGCAATCTCATTGATCATCTTGATCTCACCGGTAACAACGCATTGACATCTCAATCCTTCACTCTTGCCAATAATGATCTGATCACTGGCTCCAACACACTCCAGTTCGTCAACAAAAATGCTCGCTGGGCATGGGGTGTTGATCAGGTCACACTTACGCAATACTTATAATTTAAACTATCCTTTTGCGTCCTAAGAGTTGATTACACTCAATCCTCAAAAGGACGGCCAGGCGCAATTACAGAGATAGTAGCGTCAACAATCAATATGTTGCTTAAATCAATAACTACGACTTAAAATCTGCCCCTATCCTAACTGAAATACAGACTTAAAGGCAAAGATCGACGAATACAGGCAATGGTTTCAATCTATTCAAATGTGGGAGAGACAAGCGCAGCAACTTTAAAATTCAGAAAGTTCCTTAACAGGTTCTCATTAATTTGCAAGATCGAGTTTTTCCAGGCTTGCAAGCTGAATCCCTTATGCTTCAAATCAAAGAAACAAAACCCAAAAATACAGAGTTGACCACTAATAACAAAGAATTAAAACAAGTAATTATGTCCCTGCTAAACATAAAAGATTTAACAAAACTATCGCAATCCAAAAAACGGCACCTTGCCGTCCCTAAGCAAGCAGTACAACACTTGGCGTGAATACATATATCCAACAGCAAGTTGATGGCATCCTGAGTGACGAGAAGGCTTTATAAGACAAGGATTATTGGCTTTGTTGCCCCAAAGGATTGCGCATTCAGAAGGACAAAGGCCGCAATGCAACAGATATGTATGATTTTCGCACCAATCATGAAGAAGCGCTTGCTATAATTTCACCAAAAAGGTCAACATTTCAAAAACAAAAACTACTAAGGATGAAGAATTACAATTCAATCTTAATAAGCCATCTCAAAGGCCATGACATTAATACTATTGAACTCTTACGCCATCTCAATCTTTTAGGACCATTTGTGAAGCGCTTGCTCATAGAAGAATCCACTAAAGAAATCACTCCCCCAGCGGAACTCACTCAACAAGCCCTCACAAACCATTGCCAACAAAACCAACTCAGAAACGAAGAAGCCCTTAATCACTGGTTATCAGAGCGCTGCATCAGCAAAGACGAACTCTTGCTTCAGCTCAGTCTTCCCATCAAGCTCAGCAAACTTGCACTGGATTCTTTTGGCGCCAAAGCAGAAGCCCGATTCCTTCAACGCAAAGAAGAATTAGATCAGGCCACCTACAGCCTCCTCAGGGTGAAAGATTCAGGCATCGCCCATGAGCTTTACCTCCAATTGGAGGCCGGTGAAACGAGCTTCGAGAAGCTGGCGACCAACTACAGCGAAGGGCCTGAGCAACGCAGTGGCGGCAGGGTGGGACCCGCCCCGATCTCGCGAGCCCATCCCCAGCTTCAACAGCTGCTACGAACCGCTCCCATTGGAGTTGTGCTCGAACCCTTAGCCATTGAGCAGTGGTGGGTGGTGGCCCGCCTAGAAGAGCGCATGGAGGCCAGCTTTGACGACGCCATGCGACAACGGATGGCGAGCGAACTTCTTGAGCAATGGATCACAACTGAAACGAACCATCTCGTCAAAGCGGTTTGCAACCGTGAGAATGCCCCTTAGCAAGCCTGCCTCTCCTGACTTCAACCTCATCCAATGGGCTGCAGGCCCTGAAGCAAATCTTCCTCGAACGCGGAGAGCCTCTTCGCTATGAGCTAGGCCAACCGCTAAGTGAAGGACGCTTTATTCCTGGCCAAGTCCTGTTGATCGAACGCGGCACAGCCCGCCTTCTGGGTGAACAAGATGGTCGTCTCAGCACCCTGTCCAAACTGCATGCAGGAGAACTGGTTGGAGCGGCTTCTCTCTTAAGAGGTTCTCCCTGCGAAGACGTGCGAGCAGCGTCAGAGCTTGTCGTGCGCAGGCTGAGCGACAACGACTTTTTGGATCTAGCGCAAAACAACCCAACCATTCGGGCTGAATGCCTCGGCCATCTTTGGACAGCCGAGCTGGCATCCCTACTGCAAATCCTCCTGGATCAAACCCCCAAACAAACGCGATCGCTGAACAGCTGGATTGAAGACCTGCTGCCCCAAGCGCAGATATTCGATGCCGCCGACGCTGCTGCAGTGCAACAAGCACTGGAAGCCAATCAATGCCTCTTCCTCGCAGGAGAACCCTCGAATACCAGTGATGCCGCACTCGGCCAGGAGCTCACAAGCGCAGAACAGGTCGCTGCATTAGCACCTGAAAAACAGCAACGTCCTTTGAGAGTGATCGCGCTGCCTAATGCAGCCATCCATGCACTCAGGCAAACAGACGCTGCGGAGGTCGTCAAAACAGAAATCATTGGCAACACCTCCGTAGACGATGCAAAAGAAGCAGAGATCCCAAAGGCCCCACTACGACCTCCCGTCAGCCGCTTCAACAGCGAGCAAGAGGACGATCAGAACTTCTTCGTGGGCGGAGAGGGGGCATTGCAGGAAACCCTCGCCTGCTTCCAGATGCTGGCCAAGCTGATGAAGCTGCCATTCCGGCGTGACGCCATTGAGAAGGTGCTACGCGATCAATTAAGGCGTGGCCAAACCCCAACCCTGCGCTTATGCGGCCAAATCGCAGCAGGTCTTGGCTTGCATGTTTCGGGTGCCCAGGTGCCTGCGCGTTTCGGAACCCGCCTACAAACTCCCACGATGATTCCTTGGCAGGGAGGCTTCGCGCTGGTGACCCGCAGCGATGAACGCGGAATCATGCTCGCCTCACCGAGCCAGGGATTCGTAGACCTTCCAACCGCAACACTCGACGAGACCTTCCCAGAGGGAATCGAGCTATTACTGCTTGATCGCACCAACACCACGCCTGAGCAGAACTTCGGCCCGGGGTGGTTCTGGCCTGCTCTGAAGCGCTACCGCAGCGTTCTGATCCAAGTGCTGGCAGCCAGCTTCGTCATTCAGCTGTTCACACTCGCGAATCCCTTGTTGATCCAAGTGATCATCGACAAGGTGATCAATCAGCGCAGCCTCGACACCCTTCAAGTGCTGGGCATTGCCCTCGTGGCAGTCACCATTCTTGAAGGAGTGCTTGGAAGCCTCAAAACCTTCCTCTTCGCTGAAACCACCAACCGCATCGACCAGCGTTTGGGCGCAGAGGTGATCGATCACCTGCTGCGCTTGCCGCTTGGCTATTTCGACAAGCGCCCCGTTGGCGAACTGGGCTCAAGGATCAGCGAGCTGGAGAAGATCCGTAACTTCCTCACTGGCCAAGCCCTCACCACGATTCTTGATGCCGCTTTTTCGGTGATCTACATCGTGGTGATGCTGTTTTACAGCTGGGTGCTCACCCTTATCGCCCTCGCCGTGCTGCCCATTCAGGTGGGGCTCACCCTGCTTGGCGCACCGCTGTTCCGGCGTCAATATCGAAAAGCGGCAGAAGCCAACGCCAAAACACAAAGCCACTTAGTTGAGGTGCTTACTGGCATCCAAACGGTGAAGAGTCAGAACGTGGAAATGGTGAGCCGGTACACCTGGCAAGAGCGCTACGCCGAATACATCAGCAGCACCTTTGAGAAAACCATCAGCGGCACGGCTTTGAGTCAGACCTCCCAGGTGCTGCAGAAAATCTCTCAGCTGCTCGTGCTTTGGGTGGGTGCCACCTTGGTTCTCTCTGGCGACCTCACCCTGGGGCAATTGATCGCCTTCCGGATCATTTCCGGTTACGTGACCCAGCCACTCTTACGCCTTTCCACCATCTGGCAGAGCATCCAAGAGCTGAAGGTGAGCTTCGAACGTCTCGCCGATGTAATCGATACGCCTCAGGAATCCAACGAACTCGATAAGGCCAAAGTGCCTCTCCCCTCCCTCCAAGGAGACGTGAGCTTTGAAAACCTCAGCTTTGCCTTCAGCAAAGGCTCACCAACCGTTCTCAAAGACGTGGACCTGCATGTGAAGGCTGGAACCTTCGTGGGAATCGTGGGTCAGAGCGGTAGCGGAAAAAGCACCTTGATGAAATTGCTCCCCAGGCTCTATGCCCCGGATCAAGGCCGGATCCTGATCGATGGCTACGACATCGACAAGGTGGAGCTCTATTCCCTCAGGCGCCAAATTGGCATCGTGCCCCAGGATCCGCTTCTCTTTTCAGGCAGTGTGAGTGAAAACATTGCCCTCACCCAGCCTGACGTGGGAGCCGACGCGATCGTGACGGCAGCGAAGATCGCCTGCGCCCATGACTTCATCATGGAGCTGCCCAGCGGTTATTCAACGCCAGTTGGTGAACGGGGAGCGTCTCTTAGCGGCGGACAAAGGCAACGGATCGCGATCGCCAGAACCCTGCTCGCCAATCCAAAACTTCTCGTGATGGATGAAGCCACCAGCGCTTTGGATTACGAAACCGAGCGCAAAGTTTGCGACAACTTGATCCAGGCGTTGCATGACTGCAGCGTGTTTTTCATCACCCATCGCCTATCCACCGTGCGCCGGGCAGACCGGATTGTTGTGATGCATCAGGGAGCCGTTGTTGAACAAGGGACTCACGATGCCTTGATGGAAAAACGAGGCCGGTACTACGCCCTTTATCGCCAACAGGAGGCCAGCTGAGCATGACCACGCCAAACAAGAAACAGCCTTCCACAAGCAGCAACACGGGCACCAATCCGATCGGCAATCTGGTGCGCCAAGCCCAAAACAGGCTGGAAAGCACTGTCAGCACAAGCGATCACAATGAAGCCGTGCTCCAGCAAAGTCAGGTTTGGGTGAAAGCGGTGACCTGGGGATTGATCGGTACCACCGTCTTTGGAGTGGCTTGGCTCGGCATTGCCCGCACAGAAGAGGTGGTGGTTGCCACAGGAAAACTCGAGCCGGTGGGAAACGTCAAAGAGGTTCGCGTCCCAGGGGGGGCCGTAGTGGAGGAGATCCTGGTCAAAAACGGGGAGCAAGTGAGTGAAGGCCAGGCTTTGATTTTGCTGGATCAGGAGAGCACGGCCGAACAGCTCAAATCACTGGAACAAGGTGTGATCGAAAAAACATCCCAAATCAATCAAAAACAAGCACAGCTATCGCTTAAAAACCTGGAGCGCGAACGCACATTCGAACTGAATCGCGAACAGCTGGCAACAACCCGCGAGAATTTAAGACTTGAAACTCAAATCCTTAACAGACTGGAAGGACTAGCCAAAGAAGGTGGCATACCTGATATCCAATACCTGCAGCAACGCAACAAAGTGGCTGGCCTCAAGGGAGATTTAATCAAGTTGGAACTTGAAGGCAAACGCCAAATCAATCAGATCAACCAGCAGATTGAACAACTCAATGCTGAACTGGCTGGGCTACGCAGCGAACGCGCTCAACTCAATGCCAACCTCACAGAAGTAAAGGTCACCAATAAGAATCAAACCCTTCGAGCCCCTGTCAGTGGCATTGTTTTTGACCTGAAACTAAACAACCCCGGTTACATCACGCAAGCCCAATCATCTCAAGCGGCGTTAAAGGTGGTGCCATTCAACACCTTGGAAGCTGATGTGGAAATCCCAAGCAACAAAATTGGTTTTGTGCGCATTGGTCAACCAGCCGACATCAGCATTGACTCCTTTCCCGCCAGTGATTTTGGAGTCTTAGAAGGGACGGTCCAATCGGTTGGATCCGATGCTCTCCCACCAGATCAACAACAAATGCGTCAGGGATATTCATTCCCCGCCGTCATCAAACTAGACAGCCAACAACTCAAAATCAAAAACGGCAAAAGGTTGCCATTACAAGTAGGGATGTCTCTCACAGCTAATATTAAATTACGCAGCGTGAGTTACTTGCAGTTACTCCTAAATACCTTTCAGAACAAAACCGATTCCCTTAGAGAGCTCTAACCATCAAAGCTGCACAGCTTCTTGCTGCTTGGTCTCCGCTTTCCAAACTCGCCAGCGCAACTCCACCCCGTCTGGCAGATCCACCACAACCGGCCAAGAGGCGTTGTAAGGAATCAAATAGGGCTGCTTACCAAGGGATAAAAAGGATCTGCCTTGGGGTTGTTCTTGAGTACAAGCCATGCGCGTACTCAGCACAAGCACGGGCCCACTCACTTCAAACAGAGCCTTTCCAGAAGCTTTAGGCAGTCGCTGCATCGATAAAGATGGACCCGACAAGCGTTTGACATTGCAGTCCCTCTCCACCTCCTTCCCCACGATCAACTGGACGCGCCAATCGAGTGGATGGGCCGAAATCATTGCGTCGTCGCTCTTCGGCAGCAAGCCCGAGGGCTGAATCACCCAACGTTTCAAGCCTTGCTTGGGTGCTGGGTAACCACTCAAGTCAAGACGGGGAATCGCAACAGCAGGCGCTGAAGCAGCAACCATCAACAGCGGCAGTGCCAGCCTCAAGAATCCCAGACCCATGGTCTTACCCCTACGGCAACAGAATGCAAGCATGACCGATTCCACCGCGATTGCCCTGCTCTCGGGAGGGCTTGATTCCGCAACGGCTGCTGCGCTCGCCATCCAGTCTGGCTTCCGTGTGATCGGCCTCTCCTTTGATTACGGCCAGCGCCATCGGCGTGAGCTTGAGGCCGCCGCGGACATCGCCAAGGCTCTGAACCTGGCAGAACATCACACCATCCACGTGGATTTGGCGATGTGGGGAGGCTCCTCACTCACCGATCACGCCCAAACCCTTCCCACCAGCGGCGTTGAGGCGGGCATGATTCCGAACACCTATGTCCCAGGGCGAAACACTGTGTTCATTGCGATCGGACTCAGCCTCGCCGAGGCGCGAGGTGCCGATCGACTCGTGCTGGGCGTCAACGCCGTGGATTACTCGGGCTATCCCGACTGCCGGCCCGATTATCTGAAGGCCTTTCAGAATCTTGCAAACCTCAGCAGCCGCGTTGGACGAGAAGGCCATGGTCCAACGCTATGGGCACCACTTGTGGAGTGGAGTAAACAAAAAATTGCAGAGGAAGCACTACATCTAGGGGTTCCCATCGAACGCACCTGGAGTTGCTATCGCGGCGGAGACGTGCCCTGTGGTGTGTGCGACAGCTGCCGAATCCGTGATGAAGCGCTGCTCGCCGCAGGACGGCCGGACCTGTGCAGCCCAGGCCGTCGATGACCTCCAATCAAGCCAGTCCCCAAACACTGATTCGCAGCAAGCATCCTTGGATCGAACCGGATTCAGTCGCCCAAGCGCTCGCCCAAGAGCATGGAGAAGCGGGCTTGATTTGGTTGGACGGGGATGCCAGCGACCTAGGCCGTTGGCTCACCTTGGCAGCTGACCCTCTCGAGCAACGTTGTTGCCGGGGATTGCCCGGTGAGGTGGGAGCCACCAATCCGTTTGAAGCTCTGCGCTCGCTCGATCCGGGGCACTGGACAGGCTGGCTGAGTTACGACGCCGCCGCCTGGCTCGAACCCACAAACGCCTGGCGAAGCGATGCCATGGCGAGCCTTTGGATCGGGCGCCACGACCCCGTTCTGCGCTTTGACCTCCAACAACGAGAGGTTTGGATTGAAGGCCTTGATGCCAAGCGCCATGCCGCAATGGAGCGATGGATTCAAGGGGTGAGTGCACGATGCAATCAAACCCCCGACGCACTCCCCAATCCCCAACCCCTTCACACAGCTTGGGTCCGTCACAGCGACAGGCAGGCCTATGCCAAGGGCGTCGAGCGAATCCGTGAGCTGATCGCGATGGGAGACCTCTTTCAAGCCAATCTCACCAGCTGCACCAGCACAACCTTGCCGGAATCGATCAATAATCTGGAGCTCTTTCGGCGCTTGCGTCGAGCTTGCCCGGCACCCTTTGCGGGTCTCGTCGTTGCCAGCGGGGATGCCACTGGCGAAGCACTCCTATCCACATCGCCGGAGCGCTTCATGGAAGTGATGCCCACTGGTGCTGTTCAAACAAGACCGATCAAGGGAACACGCCCTCGAGAGTCCGATCCAGAACGGGATGCCGATCAAGCCGCAGCATTGGTTTGCAGTGCAAAAGACCGTGCCGAAAACGTAATGATCGTCGACTTGCTGCGCAATGACCTTGGCAGGGTCTGCGTGCCTGGCAGCGTCGATGTTCCTCAACTGGTCCATCTCGAAAGCTACGCCAGGGTCCACCACCTGACCTCAGTCGTGAACGGCCAACTCAGGGATGGACTGAACTGGGTGGATCTGCTGGAAGCGAGCTGGCCTGGTGGGTCGATCAGTGGTGCACCAAAACTGAGAGCGTGCCAAAGGCTTCAGGAATTAGAGCCCAAAGGTCGAGGTCCCTACTGCGGCTCCTTGCTCACGTTGAACTGGGATGGGCGTTTTGACAGCAATATTTTGATTCGCACCGTTCTGCGTAAAAACAATGAGCTTCGGGTACATGCAGGCTGCGGAATCGTTGCCGACTCGGATCCTCAGGCAGAAGCCGACGAACTGGACTGGAAATTGCTGCCACTTTTAGAGGCACTGGAATGACAGCATCTGAGCCACAACACTCCATCGCCTGGATCAACGGCACGTGGGGGCAGCCTGCAGAGCTGAAGCTGCCACTCAGCGACCGGGGACTGCAGCTCGCCGATGGACTATTCGAAACGGTCCTCCTTCATCACAACCGTCCCTGCCTGTTAGACGCACATCTGCGTCGATGGGAGCAAGGTTGTGAGCTGTTGGGAATGGCAGCACCGCCCAAAAGGTCCTGGTTGGATCCATTGATTCAAGAAGCAATCGAACGACTTGGAATCGCGCAGAGGTACGGGGCCATGCGCCTGAACTGGAGTCGAGGCGATGGAAGCAAGCGAGGAATTGGACTTGATCACCACTCTGCCGACCCCTCCAGGCATCGCTTTTGGCTGACGTTGCAAACCCATACGCCAACATTTGAGTCGGTGCGCACATGGATCAGTTGTCATGAATATCGGCATGCCTCCAGCCTGATGAGCCGATGCAAAACCTTTTCCTATGGGCAGGCCATTCAAGTGCGCCGGGAGGCTCAGCAAAAGGGAGCTGATGATGGATTGATGCTCAGCACCAATGGCACTTTGTGCTGCGGGAGCAGCGCCAATCTTGTTGTGCAACGCCATGGCCAATGGCTCACACCCCCTTTAAGCGATGGCTGCCTGCCAGGAGTGATGCGGGGCCAAGCCCTCAAGCAGGGACTGATGCAAGAGCAGTCGCTTTCAGCCGAACCGCAACCTGGTGATCAATGGTTATTAATCAACAGTCTTGGCTGCCGGACGATCAGCCAAGTGAATGGCGAACCACTCACGAACAGGGGGAATGGAGAAACCCTTTGGAGATCTTTATTGCCATCTCATTCTGAAATTTCATTGCCACCCTGAGCGCAACAGAACACGATCAGCCGCATGGAATTAAGGCGTGACTTAAGCCTTACAAGCCTCACCCTGACCGTCGTCACCGGAACGATTGGCTCGGGATGGTTATTTGCCTCCTATTACGCCGCTCGAACAGCTGGACCCGCAAGCCTGCCCGCCTGGCTGCTCGGGGGATTGATTTCCTTCATGCTCGCTCTGGTGTTTGCGGAGTTGGGCTCACTCATCAACAGCTCCGGCGCACTGGCCCAGATTCCACTTCTCAGTCATGGGCGATTGTCTGGCTTCATCGGTGGTTGGAGCATCTGGATCAGCTATTTGTGCGTCCCAACCATCGAGCTGTTAGCCATGCTCGATTATCTCGACAGCAGCCTGCCCTGGCTCACGCAAGATCGGAACGGCACACAAATTCTCAGCGGAGGCGGTCTGGCTGTCGCCATCGTCTTGATGGTGTTCTTCACCTGGATCAACCTCAACGGTGTGAAGGGTCTGGCCCGCTGGATCGACAACCTCACCATCTGGAAGTTGATCGTGCCCCTGCTTGTGGCCAGTGTGTTGATGCTGCTCAGTCAGCACTGGGGGAATCTGAGCATCCCAGTCACAATCGCCAGCGACCCATCGGCCAGCAACGCTGGCAGCGGCACGGAGCTGGTGAATGCCGTCGGAAGCGGTGGCATTCTGTTTTGTCTCCTCGGCTTTCGCACCGCCGTCGACCTCGCTGGAGAAGCGCGCAACCCCCAACGCAATGTACCGCTCGCCATGGGACTAGGGCTAGGCATCAGCCTGCTGATTTACCTCGTTCTGCAATGGTCTTTCCTGGTGAGTGTGCCACCAGAAGCCCTGCAGCAAGGATGGTCCCAGCTGAGCCTCGGCCAACATGGCGGTCCGCTTGCAGCCATCGCCCTTGGTCTTGGGCTCGGTTGGATGGTGGTGCTGTTGCTGATCGACGCAGCCCTTTCCCCCAGCACAACGGCGATGGCCTACCTGGGGGTATCGGCGCGGGTGAGCTGGATGATGGGTCGCTGCAACCTGCTCCCTAAGTCCCTGGGTCGGGTCAATAGATATGGAGTACCGGATGTTGCCGTCGTCAGCAGCTTGGTGTTGGGATGTGCCCTGTTCTTAATCGGCCCAGGCTGGCAACAGGTTGTGGCCTTTCTCACGGCAGCACAAATGATCGCCCTAGCCATAGGGCCAGCAAGCTTGTTAGCCCTGCGCCAACAACTCCCCCAAGAACGAGGCCATTTTCGAATTCCCTATCCCACGGCCTTGAGTGCCTTGGCCTTCGTGATGGCGACATGGGCAACGAACTGGTGCGGGCGCACAGCATTAGAGGGAGCGGTGCTCGCCATCGGAATCCCAAGCCTGCTCTTTGCGCTTCACAACTGGAGAAAAAGCCAGCCGATTGAAACCAAAGAAGGCCTGTGGTGGGGCCTTTATTTAGGCCTTCTTGTTTTGGATATGGAGCTATTCAGCAAAGGACAACCACTGGAGCTCACGAACCTGGCCCATCTCGCAGTCTTGGCGGGGATGGCCCTTCTGGTGCTGCCGATCGCGGTCAACAGCGCTCTTCCGGAGGTTTCACCCCATGCGCTCACACACTTAGGAAACGATCCACAACATCTTGGCTGAGCTCAGACGTGGAGCCACTGGCCACAATTCCTCCGCGCTGCATGGCGTAATAGCGATCCGCCTGTCGAACGAAATGCAAATGCTGCTCCACTAGCAGAACGCCAATCCCTTTCTCCGCAATAATGCGTTGAACAGCAGCTTCAATATCCTGAACAATATTGGGCTGAATACCCTCAGTAGGCTCATCCAAAAGCAACAATTTTGGCTGACCTAAAAGAGCACGAGCAATGGCAAGCTGCTGCTGCTGACCACCGGAGAGATCTCCACCTTTTCGTGAAAGAAATTCCTGGAGAATGGGGAAAAGTTCGTAAATAAAAGGATCGATACGACGATTTCGAGCAAGACCTCCTGGGAGGGCCTCCATCCCCAACATCAAATTCTCTTCAACTGTTAATTGAGGAATGATTTCCCTACCCTGAGGCACATAGCCAAGTCCTGACCTTGCACGCTGATGAGGAGGCTGACGCTCCATTCCATGGCCTTCAAAAATAATCTCACCAGACCGTGGTTTAAGCAAACCGATCAGAGACTTAAGAAGTGTGGTCTTTCCCACCCCATTCCGGCCGATCAGGCAAACCATTTCTCCAGCGAGGACCCTCAGATCAACATCTCGAAGAATATGGCTCTCGCCGTAATAGGTATTGAGGCCCCGAATCTCGAGCATTGTCATTGAGCTTCGTCCTCCGTAGTTCCTAAATAAACCTCAATCACTCGAGGATCCTGTTGCACCTGATCCATAGAGCCCTCACAAAGAACATGACCCTGGTGCAACACAGTCACCGGGCTATCAAGACGACGGATGAATTCCATATCGTGCTCAATGACCAAAACAGTGTGTTCTCCAGCCAAAGACTTCAGCAAATCAGCCGTTAGGTCAGTTTCCTCATCCGTAAGACCTGCAACCGGCTCATCCACCAACAAGAGATCGGGATCTTGACCAACCAACATTGCAATTTCCAACCACTGCTTCTGTCCATGAGAAAGAGATCCAGCTCTCCAGTCAGAGCGAGATTGAAGATTAACAATGTTCATGAGATGGTGAACTTGGTCACGCTGTTCAGCACTGATACGGCCAAAAAGCAAAGTCCAAGGCTGTTTTGACCGACTAACAGCCAATGCCAAGTTGTCCTGAACTGTTAGATCTTCAAACACACGAGGACTTTGGAACTTACGGCCGATGCCAAGTCGTGCAATGCGGTGTTCTGGGATTCCAACCAGAGATCGGCCTTTAAAAAGCACGCCTCCTGAGCTAGGCGCAACCTTTCCAGTGATGACATCTAAAAATGTTGTCTTCCCCGCTCCATTGGGACCGATGACCGCTCGTAGCTCTCCTGATTGCAAGCTGAGGTTGAGATCTCGAAGAGCAAGAAAGCCATCGAAACTCACCGTGATGTCCTTGAGCTCCAGCAATGCTCTGGAACCAGAAACAATATTGCTCATGGCTGCACCTCGTCATTGCCATCAACTTCAAGTTGCGGATAAGTACCAATCGGCCGAATAAAGCCCACACGGGACATCAGATTCCTCGGTCCTTCTCCTTGGAACCAACCAATCACCCCCTCAGGCAATGCCGTCACAACAAGAATGAATAAACCACCTTGGATGAAAAGCCAAGTTTCAGGCAATGCTTCGCTCACCAGACTTTTGGCGTACATGATGGCAACAGAACCAAGAATCGCTCCAACTAATGTTCCACGACCACCAACAGCGACCCAAATCACCATTTCGATCGAAAACGGAACAGTCATGAATTGCGGCGAAACGATGCCTGATTGCACGGTGTAGAGCGCCCCACCAATACCCGCCAATCCCCCAGCAATTGCAAACACAATTGTTTTAAATAACGTGGGGTTATACCCAGCAAAGCGAAGCCGCGGCTCATCATCACGGATTGCAATTAGAACGTTTCCAAAGCGACCACGCACAACCCAACGTAGAAAGATCCACACCAAGATCACAACGACAGCCGTCAACCAAAAGAAACCACGCTGCATCTCTGCCGATCCCAACTCGAGCTGCCCAAACAGAACTGTGACATCCGTTTTGAGACCATTGGTCCCATTAATCAGCTTTTGCTGTCCATTGAAGAAGTTAAAAAAGACCAACAGAGCAGCCTGGGTCAAAATCGAAAAATAAACCCCCTTAATCCGATTACGAAACACCAAGTTCCCCAATACAGCTGCAAGCAAAGCAGGGACTAGCCAAATTGCAATGAGCGTAAAGAGAGGCGAACGAAAAGGCTCCCAAAACAATGGCAACCGATCAACTCCATACAAACTGAAGAATTCAGGAATAGAATTGGGCATATCAATAGAACTCCTCAGTTGGAGATACATCGCAGCGGCATAACCTCCAAGAGCAAAGAAAATTCCCTGACCAAGACTCAGAAGACCTGTAAAGCCCCAAATCAAATCAATCCCAAGCGCCACAATCGCTAGCGATAGAAACCGACCCAACAGGTTCAGACGGAAAACAGGAAGAACCGATGGAGCAGCAACGATTACCGCGATGATCAACACCCAAACAGCCACCGAGAGCCATGGACGCTGTTGAAACGAACGAAACATCAGTTCAAGCCTCAACCATGCGGCCTTTTTGCGGGAACAGGCCTGAAGGACGGAACTGAAGGAACACCACAATGAGGGCAAACACCATCACCTGAGCCATGCTCGTGGTCGCAAAAAATTCAACGCCACCAGCCAGTGGCCCAGGCATATCGGGCCAAATCGTAAGCAGCCTTCCCGCTCCAATCAGATCAGTTAACAAGCCGATCGCAAATGAAGCCAAGACGGTGCCGAAAAGATTGCCAACACCACCGAGCACCACAACCATGAAACAGCCCACGATGTAAGACGTTCCAACGTTGGGACCTACCGAACCCAACAACGACACTGCAACTCCAGCCACGCCAGCCAAACCAGAACCGATCCCAAAGGTGAGGACGTCAACCGTGTCAGTCGGAATGCCGAGGCAGTCGCTCATCGAACGATTCTGAGTGACTGCCCGAATCCGAATACCCCAAACACTGCGGTTAAGGAACCAGATCACCCCAACGACAGCGATCAACGTCATCACGATGATCACAAGACGTGGCACCGGAAATGTGAGATCCATCCACTCGAGACCACCGCGCATCCACTTCGGAGCGGTGACATCCACATTGCGAGATGTCGCCTTAGCAATCCGGCTAATTTGCGAGGCCAATCCACCCGCAAATAACACTCCAATGAAAGCGGAAACAGCCCAACCACCTAATCGCACAAACCGGGATTGACGTCCCTCCAATAAGTGCTTCGGAAGAAACAACGGAACGCTGAATCCGAGCACGAGAAACAGAACCATTCCTGCCGCATAAGCAAGCGGAACGCTGCGCACAAACTGCTGGAGAATCAAACTGACACCCCACGTAGCAAGCAACGTCTCCAGTGGACTCCCATAGAGACGTCGTATCACTGTGCGTTCAAGCAAAATGCCAACAACACCGCTTACAACGAAGGCGCATGGAATCGCAACCAATACGTAGGCGTTGTAAATAGGTGCAAGTAGGGGAAGTTTGAAAATGAGCTGCACCACGTAGGTGGTGTAGGCACCAAGCATGATTAATTCGCCATGAGCGAGATTAATCACACCCATCAAGCCAAACACAATTGCCAGTCCAAGGGCGGCCATCAGCAACACAGAGCCGATGGCCACACCGTTGAACAGACTTTCGAAAAGCAGTTGCACGGGGAGGGTCTAGTAAGCGAAACAAATAAAAAGAGGAGCCCCCAAGGGACTCCTCCTGTAGCAATCCATCAATAGATGGAGCTATCAATGATCAGAGCTTGTACTTCTCTCCCTTGCTGGGATCAGACCAATCGCAAGCGAAGCCCTTCGATGTGGGCTCAAACTGGTTCCAGGTCTGAGGATCAATTGGGCTGTCCGACTCTTCTACGATTTCAAACTGACCATCTGCAGTGATCTCTCCGATCCGAACGATTTGAGAGATGTGATGGTTAGGACGAACCTCGATGGGTCCTTGAGGAGCATCAAACTTAATACCGATCAGGGCTTCACGTACTTTGTCGTCATCGAAAGTACCGGCTTTCTCAACAGCCTGCTTCCAGAGGTAAACCATGTTGTATGCAGACTCTTGAGGGTCGGCAACAACGCGGTCAGCGCCATACTTAGCTTTGAAGTCAGCAGCAAACTTCTTCGAAGCCGGGGTATCAATGGACATCATGTAGTTCCAAGCGCCGTAATGGCCCTCAAGGAACTCAGGTCCAATTGTGCTGATTTCTTCTTCAGCAATGGAATAGCTCATCACGTAGTAACCCTTTTCAGGAGTGATGCCAGCATCCTGAATCTGCTTAAAGAAAGCAACATTTTGGTCACCATTCAGGGTGTTAATAATTACACCACCATCAGGCAAGGCTTTTTTAATCTTGGCAATAATTGGAGCAACCTCAGTATTACCTAGAGGCAAATAGTCTTCGCCAACCACTTCTCCACCCAGAGACTTCACCTGCTCCTTGGTGATGGTGTTTGAAGTACGAGGGAAGACATAGTCAGAGCCCACTAGATAGAAAGGCTTTCCGGCAGCTGGTGACTTCTCGAACATGAAGCTGGTCGCTGGCTCCGACTGCTGGTTAGGAGTCGCGCCGGTGTAAAAAATATTCTTCGAACATTCTTGGCCTTCGTACTGAATTGGGTAATACAGAAAAGCATCCTTCGATTCGTACACCGGAAGCATTGCCTTACGGCTAGCAGAGGTCCAGCCGCCAAACACAACAGGAACTTTGTCCTGATCGATGAGTTTTTTGGACTTCTCAGCAAACGTGGGCCAATCGGAGGCACCGTCTTCAACGATGTAATCAATTTTGTACTTCTTGCCGTCTACCTCAACACCACCGGCAGCATTGATTTCATCAATGGCCATCTTTTCTGTATCCACCAAGGTGGACTCAGAAATCGCCATCGTCCCCGTTAGGGAATGAAGGATGCCGACAGTGACGCTGTCGTCAAATTCCACGCTGGAGGCTTTCTCATCGCCACCACCACAAGCGGTGACGGCCAGACCCAGCGACGCTGCGGCCATGCCGACGAAGAGACGCTTGGACAATGATGAACTCATGAGTACCAAAAACAAGTGAATCGACGCTTAAACGTCGGAGCATGAAAGGTACAGATCAAGAGCCGCAAGTTCCTGTATCAATAAAAACAATTTGGCTCTTAAGCGCCTAAATACGCTTCATTCTTGTATCTGTTGCAACACAAAGGCTTCCACGCGATCGAGTCCTTCTCCCGTCCGAAGGTTGGTAAAACACCAGGGCCGATCCCCGCGCATCCTCAGTGTGTCCTGTTCCATCACACCCAAATCGGCACCAACGAGGGGAGCCAGATCAATCTTGTTAATCACCAATAAATCGGACCGTGTAATTCCAGGTCCGCCCTTACGAGGAATCTTGTCCCCAGCCGCTACATCAATCACGTAAATACAAAGGTCCACTAATTCGGGACTAAAACTGGCCGCAAGATTGTCACCGCCGCTTTCAACCATCACCAGATCAAGACCGGGAAATTGCTGCTCCAATTCACTTACAGCAGCTCGGTTGATGGAGCAGTCTTCTCGTATCGCCGTATGGGGGCATCCCCCGGTTTCAACACCACGGATACGCTCCGGCTCTAATGCACCAGAGCGCGTGAGGAATTGGGCATCCTCTTGCGTATAGATGTCATTGGTTACAACAGCTAACTGCAGGCGATCACGCAATCTCCTGCAGAGCGCTTCCACGAGCGCTGTTTTACCTGAGCCCACCGGACCGGCGACGCCAAGCCTGAGTTTGCTGCTCATCAGCTTCGGAACAAACGTGAATACAACTCAGCATGAGCCAACTGGGCGAGCCCTGCACCAGCACCACCCGACCAAAGGCTGCGCGGATCTTGATCCTTCAAAACACTCGCCTGATCACGAATCATCGGCAACAGTTGCTGTTGGATCCGTTGAGCCGTGGTGGGACCAAGCGGCACCAAGCGGACAGCCGCACTTAGCTGATTCGCAACCCAGCCATAGAGATAACCCTCCACCATCTCCTGTTCAGAGATCTTCAACGACAAGGCAGCCCAAGCCCAGGCCGCTGGCCAAGCCAAGACCACCGGCTGAGGCAATGCCTGAGGCAATGGATGTCCAAGATCAGCCATCAACGCCAGCAAAGAACCGCCCATCTGCACTTGCTGGGCACGCACCTCAGCCGACTCCCTCAAAGCCAGCAACCAGCCATCCAGAGAGATCAAGTCGCTGGGCATCCCTAACCCTTCGCCCTCCCAGACTTGAAACAAAGCACGCAATGGTTGTAACGCCGCAGCTTCCAACCTCAGTGCACCTCTCTGAAGTTCCGCTTCAATCCAGTTCTGAAGATCGAATGCATCGTTCAGATCGCCATTTTGGATCAAAACCTCAAGCCCCTCGGAATAACTAAACGCACCAACGGGCAAGGCAGGACTCACCAATTGCAGCAATGCAAGCGAGGTCATGCGTGCTGGTGGGCGAGGTAAGCACCGCCTTCGGGCCTGAATGGACCACAACACCGTGTCAGCTTCAATCCACGGCCATTGAGCATGGCGGCGAGGACGGAGTCGTTGAGCAACAACAGCTCATGCTCATGCAGCTCAAGAGCCACATGGCGATTGCCAAGGTGATAAGCGGCCTCAAGCAATGCCAGCGGCGTTGCTGCCTCCACTAGCAATAACTCCTCAGGAGCAGCGGTCACCAACACATGCACCTGCCGAAGGGAATTAGTGAGGCGATCACCCGGCGCCAAGGCCCGCTCGCGTGGCAGCTGCAACAACACGTCTCGGCCACAGGCTGTGCGACGACGGCCACGCAGCACCGTGCGTTGATTCGCACTCAGCGGCAACTCCATCACCGCGAGGGTGGCGTCAGGCAATGACTCCTCAGGCAAGAGACGATGGTCCAACACGATCAAACCAACATCCAAGGGTGCAGACAGCCAAAGAGATCACGCAACAAAGACTGCCCAACCAGCACGCCTTCGTTTGGTAGTGCTTGCTACAGAGCCAAGAAGAGTTGGCGTCGAGCGTGCATCCATGCATCGACTTGATCCATGGCACGGCACCTGCAACCTGCAGTTTTTTGCAGGCAGCAGCGGCAGTCAGCATCAAGGGGGCTGCACCGCCCCCCTGAAATTGATGCTCGCCGAACGAGGAGAAAACGGGCGTTGCGAGCTTCCTCTGCTTCACACCGCTGGCGGTCTTGTGGGAGGAGACCAATTGAGCGTCAACCTCGGCTTAAGACCAGGCAGTCGCTGCCTGCTCACCAGCGTGGCCGCGCAAAAGGTATATGGATCAGTGGGTCGCAGCCAGCTCCATCCCCAGGGGGCTTGGGCCCGCCAACAGGTCTTGGCAGAGCTTGATACCGAGACCGATCTGGAGTGGCTTCCCCAAGAGCTTGTGCTTTACGCCGACGCTCTGTTTGAACAAAACCTCAGCGTCACCTTGCCCATGGATGGATCGTTTCTCAGCGCAGAAATTGTGCGTCTCGGGCGCACTGCCGCAAATGAAACATTGGGCCGCGGATGCTGGAGATCTAGCCTCCAAATTCAACGCCAAACGGCTGAAGGAAGGCGCTGGGAGCTTGTTGATCGGCTCGAAATCAGCGACGCAGCGCTGAAGGGAGTGCATGGACTCAATCAACAACCGGTCTTCGGCACCTTGGTTTGGGCGGCACCCTTCCCTCTCCCAACAGACAAGCTCAACACCCTCCTCGATGACATTCGGCAGGATCGAAACGAACTCAAAGGAACCATGCAATGCGGCGTACTCCCCCAGGGACTGATCGCCCGTTACAGCGGCTTCTCGAGCCGTGATGCCCGTTTCTGGTTCAGCAGGATTTGGGCTCGCACCCGTCAGGCAAGAGCCCTGGCTGCGCCGAAGATTCCCAGGGTCTGGCCTTTACAGGAAGATCCATTGAAGGCCTAAGCGTTCAAATTGAACATTCCGCTGGCCCCGGGAGATAGAAACTAAACGGAGTGCAAGGTCACCATGCACCTCAGCCCCCAGGAAAAAGACAAGCTACTGATCGTCACGGCTGCACTCTTGGCAGAACGTCGACTCCAGCGCGGCCTCAAGCTCAACCACCCGGAAGCTGTGGCATGGCTCAGTTTCTTGGTTATTGAAGGCGCACGCGATGGGAAGAATGTGGCCGACCTCATGCAGGAAGGAAGCACATGGTTAAGCCGCGACCAGGTGATGGAGGGCATTCCGGAGTTAGTCGATGAAGTCCAAATCGAGGCTGTGTTTCCCGATGGAACCAAGCTCGTAACCCTGCATGACCCCATTCGCTAAGACTTTCTCTGATGGCACCCCTGATCCCCGGTGAATTGATCCCGGAACCCGGCGAACTTGAACTCAATGCCAATAGGGAGGTCACAACCCTCAGCGTTGCCAACAGCGGCGACCGTCCCGTACAGGTGGGATCCCACTTCCATTTCCAAGAAGCCAATGCGGCCCTGATCTTTGACCGTGACGCTGCACGCGGCCAAAGGCTCGACATTCCAGCCGGTACGGCCATTCGCTTCGAACCCGGTGACAACCGCGACGTGAATTTGATCCCGTTTTCTGGAGCACGCCGCGTGGTCGGCTTCAACGGACACATCAACGGACCCCTCGACGCCTGATTCATGCCCTACCGCATCTCCCGCCAGGCCTACGCCGAAACCTATGGGCCCACCACTGGCGACCGCATTCGTTTAGCGGACACCGAACTCATCCTTGAAGTGGAGAAGGACTTCACCACCTACGGCGATGAGGTGAAATTCGGCGGCGGAAAGGTGATTCGCGATGGGATGGGCCAATCCCAAACCTCGCGGGCTGGAGGAGCCGTTGACACCGTGATTACCAATGCCCTCATCCTTGATTGGTGGGGCATTGTCAAGGCCGATATCGGGCTAAAAGATGGCCGCATCGTTGGCATCGGCAAGGCCGGCAACCCCGACATCCAAGAAGGCGTCACCATCGTGATTGGGCCCGGCACCGAAGCGATTGCTGGCGAAGGGCACATCCTCACAGCAGGTGGGATTGACACGCACATCCATTTCATCTGCCCCCAACAAATCGAAACGGCCCTGGCCAGCGGAGTGACCACACTCATGGGCGGTGGGACGGGACCGGCCACTGGAACCAATGCCACCACCTGCACCCCAGGTGCGTTTCACATCAGCCGAATGCTGCAGGCAGCAGAAGGGCTTCCCGTCAACCTGGGCTTTTTCGGGAAAGGAAACGCCAGCACACCAGAAGCTCTGGAGGAACAAGTACGAGCAGGAGCATGCGGGCTCAAGTTGCATGAGGATTGGGGCACCACGCCGGCCGCCATCGATGCCTGCCTATCGGTGGCCGATCAAATGGATGTGCAGGTTTGCATCCACACCGACACGCTCAACGAAGCCGGCTTCGTGGAAGACACCATCGCCGCAATCAAAGGCCGCACGATCCATACCTTTCATACAGAGGGGGCGGGCGGCGGCCATGCACCAGACATCATCAAAATTTGCGGCGAAGCCAACGTGCTTCCCAGCAGCACCAACCCCACACGCCCCTACACACGCAACACCCTCGAAGAACACCTCGACATGTTGATGGTGTGCCATCACCTTGATCCAAAAATCCCTGAAGATGTGGCCTTTGCGGAATCACGCATCCGCCGCGAAACGATTGCTGCTGAAGACATCCTTCACGACCTCGGCGCCTTCTCGATCATCGCCAGCGACTCCCAAGCGATGGGACGGGTGGGAGAAGTGATCACACGCACCTTCCAAACAGCTCACAAGATGAAGGTTCAACGCGGAGCACTGCCAGAAGACTCAAGCCGTAACGACAACCACCGCCTGAAGCGCTACATCGCAAAGGTCACGATCAATCCAGCGATCGCCCACGGCATCAGCCGTCAGGTGGGGTCGGTAGAAACAGGCAAACTCGCTGATTTAGTGCTCTGGAAACCAGGATTCTTTGGCATACGACCTCAACTCGTTGTAAAAGGCGGTTCGATCGTCTGGGCCCAAATGGGTGATGCCAACGCCTCAATCCCCACACCAGGACCAGTGCATGGACGACCCATGTTTGCTGCCTTCGGCAAAGCCCTTGCCCCCAGTTGCCTCACCTTCATGAGCGATGCAGCCATGAACGACAACATCCAAAGCAAACTCGGGCTGGAACGCACCTGCATCGCCGTAGAAAACACCCGCAGCGTTGGCAAAAGTGCTCTCAAACTCAACTCAGCACTTCCAAAGATGAGCGTGGATCCACAGACCTATGAGGTGTTTGCCGATGGTGAACTTCTCACCTGTGAACCAGCGGAGGTGTTGCCACTCGCCCAGCGTTATCTACTGCTTTGACCACGAACGTTCCCACCTTGCTGGTGGTGCAGCACGTTGATCGCGAGGGAGCTGACTTGATTGGCACCATCGCCGACGAGCGGGGAATGACGATCAAAATCCTGCGACCAAACCGAGGCGATACCATCCCCGATCCAACCTGACCTGGCTTCAAAGCAAACTTGATTGGCTGGTGGAATGGCACCGACAGAGGAAACCGGTCATCGGCATCTGCCTCGGAGCGCAACTGCTGGCCGTTGCAGCGGGAGGTGGGCATCGGTGCGGTCCACTGGGTGGTCGATCCAAGCGACGATCCCTGGCTGCGGGGGCTCCACGCCAGCGAGCCGGTGCTGCATTGGCATGGCGACCGTATTCGCCTACCTAAGGAGGCCAGCCTGCTGGGCTCATCTCTGCACTGCCCAGAACAACTCTTCCGAATCGGCCGACCATGCCGCAGGAGTGCAGTGCCACTGGGAGGTCACCGCAGAATCACTGAAGCGCTGAATCGCGATAGTCCACTCGCAAATCGAGCAATAGGTGATCGATACGACCAAAAGGCAGAAGCCAAGCTTGAGTTAAAGGAACGATCCAGGAATCAGTAACAAACAACACTTGAGGAAGAGGCACTCCAGTTTTTGGATACCCCCAATAACCGTTAGTGCGATGTTCAAGGAATACCGGCCATCGCATGGATATGACGAGTATTTCTGCAGGAAGCAGGCTGCCCCGCGTGCAGATTTAGAGCCTCTGCTCAACTCACTCGGCGCCATCGGCCTAGCAGAACTCCAACGTAACCATGCCTCTGCCAGCAATCTGTTGAGACGCCTTGGAGCCACGTTCCGAATCAACGGCTCAGGGCCCCGCGAAGCAGAACGCATCCTTCCTTTTGATCCCCTACCCAGATTGATTCATAAAAGTGAGTGGAACACATTAGAGGAGGGTTTACTGCAACGCCTTGACGCGATTGATCATTTTTTGGCAGATATTTATGGGCCACAACACATTCTTAACGATGGGGTCATCCCTAGAGAAGACGTAGAAAGTTCTCAGGGTTGGCGACCAGAAATGCAAGATATCGAATTACCGTTGGGACGCTGGTGTCATGTGTCTGGACTTGACTTGATCAGGGATGGTGACGGCAATTGGCGAGTCCTGGAAGACAACTTGAGATGTCCCTCAGGAGTGGCTTATTTCCTCGAAAACCGTCGTGTCATGAAACGATTATTTCCGAGCCTTTTTGTGGGTAGTCACATCCAAGCGATCGACGATTATCCTTCTCACTTACTGAGAACACTCCAAGACCTGGCCTTCTGGAGTGACTCTCCACGCGTGGCTTTACTCACTCCAGGAGTGTTCAACAGCGCCTATTTCGAACACAGCTACCTCGCCCAGCAAATGGGAGTCACGCTCGTGGAAGGTAGAGACTTGATCTGTGAGAACGGATATGTATGGATGCGCAGCACAGAGGGATTGCAGCGAATTGATGTGATCTATCGACGGATTGACGATGACTTTCTCGATCCCAATGTGTTCCGCCAAGATTCCATCCTTGGAGTGCCTGGCCTGATGGACGCGATGCGCAAGGGCAACGTTGCTATCGCCAATGCACCAGGAACAGGCGTTGCCGACGACAAGCTCATTTACGCCTACGTTCCCAAGATGATTCGCTACTACCTCGGGCAGGAACCCATCATCGAAAACGTGCCCACCTATCTCTGCTCCAGGCCAGATGACATGACCTACGTGCTGGAACACCTCGGATCACTCGTGGTGAAGTCGGTCGCTGAAGCAGGGGGCTATGGAATGTTGATCGGTCCCCACGCCTCAACAAACGAAATCGAGGCCTTTGCCGAGAAGATCAAGGCTCATCCTCGAAATTTCATCGCACAGCCCACATTGCAGCTCTCCACAGTTCCATCCATCAGTGAGGGTGAGCTCTATCCGTGTCATGTGGACTTACGTCCTTATGTTCTGCGTGGAAAAAGTAGCTGGGTCAGTCCAGGTGGACTCACCCGCGTGGCCTTAAGACGTGGTTCTTTAGTGGTGAATTCCTCCCAAGGCGGCGGTTGCAAAGACACCTGGGTGGTGAGTGATCGACAAGCGCCGATTGAACATCTGGAGGCCATGCCGTGTTGAGCCGCGTCGCGGACTCCCTCTATTGGATCAACCGTTTTGTAGAGCGCGCCGAAAACATCTCTCGCTTTCTCGAGGTAAGCAATGCGATGGCTTTGGACAATCCCAGCGGCAACGCTGAACCCTGGTTGCCCTTAATCGATGCGAATGGTGATCGCCAGCACTTTGATCAAAGCTATCCGCGTCGATCGTCAAAAGATGTCAGAGATTTTTTGCTTCTAGACCTCGACAACCCCAACAGCATTGTGAGCTGCATCTCGAATGCACGCGAGAACGCCCGCCAAATCCGTGATGTCATCTCTACTGAGATGTGGGAACACATCAACGATCTCTTTTGGAGTCTTCAAGACGGAGAAGTTCTATGGAGTGAACCAGACCAAGAGCAACTTCGAACGATTCGTCGCGGTTGCCAACTGTTCTATGGCATCACTGACGTCACACTCAGCCGCGATCAAGCCTGGTTGTTTAGCCGTCTAGGCCGGCTGATTGAAAGAGCCGATAAAACCTCCCGAATCCTTGATGTGAAGTACTTTCTGCTGTTACCAGTCCCCAGCGCAGTGGGGGGAGTGCTGGATGAGCTGCAATGGATTGCTCTTCTCCGTACCGCTGGGGCTTATCAGATGTATCGGCAGAGCGTCCAACAAGCAATCAGTCCCATTTCAGTGGCACGTTTTCTTCTGCTGGATCCGATTTTTCCGAGATCCGTACGGTTTTGCTTGCAAGAGATCAACGACACCCTGGAGCGAATTCAACACAAGCCCATTCCAGGTTCACCTGACAACCTCGAATGCCTGCGCGGTCAGCTGGTGGCCAAGTGGAGTTACGTGCGCATTGAGTCTCTGATCGACCGCGGTTTGCATGAAGTGATTGATCAACTACAGACCGATCTCAATCAACTGCATGAGCTCATTCATAAAAGCTATTTCCCCACCGCCGATCACACACCGCAGGACCTCTCAACCATTTCGACAGACCCATCATGCTCGTTGAGCTGACCCACACCCTTACGTATCAATACGACGCACCCATCAGTCTTGGAGCACACCGCCTGTGCCTCCAACCAAGAGGTCATGGTCATCAGCGACTGCTTGAACATCAGCTGATCGTGTCTCCAGAACCAAGCCATCAGCATGCTCTCGTAGCAGCCAGTGGAGATGAGATTCAACGCATCCGCTTTCAAGGCACAACAGACCATTTGTGCATCGAATCACGCAGCAAAGTGGAAACCCAAGCTGCAGCGCCACTGGAACAATGTTTCAACCCACTGAATCCTCCGCTCCCCTACCCCCGCGGACATCTCAATCCTGATCTTCACGGTGCGCTTGAAGGCTGGTTACCGAACGGTCAGCACGATCCCTCAGCCATAGCCCTAGCCCAGGATGCATTGATGGGGGGAAACCAGCAAACCTTGCCGTTTTTGCGCCAACTAATGGCGACCATTCAAGACCGGGTGAAATACACCGAACGACATTTAGGCCCAGCTTGGCCAGCTGGCCGAACCCTGAGGGAAAGAGTGGGCTCTTGCCGAGACTTAGCAATGTTGATGGTGGAATGTTGCCGCAGCGTTGGTCTGCCTGCACGGTTCACCAGCGGGTATCAACTCACCGATCCTGCCCCTACTGACTATGACCTTCATGCCTGGGCCGAGATCTATCTTCCTGGAGCAGGCTGGCGTGGTTTTGACCCCAGCGCTGGAAGCGAAATCAGCGAGCGCTACATCGTGCTGGCCAGCTCCTCAAAACCAGAGTTAACCGCTGCTGTTTCAGGCGATTTCAAAGGTCCACCCAACACCATCAGCAAGCTCAACTGGACGATCAAGGCACAGGTCTTAAGTTGGCCGCCCCAGAGCACTGCTCAAGAGACAACTCACGCTGCCTGAAGGACAGGTGCAAGACCATGCAATAGCGGACGCGCTGCCGCTTTTGAAGTGACTTGATAGAGCTTTGGGATCTTCAGGCTGTTGTAAACACGGAACTCTCTATCTACACATACATTGGAATTTCGCTTGGCCTGATTAAGAACAACAGATCCATCGGGATCAGACAAGGACCGGTGAAATGTACCTCTTGGGATATTAAGAATGTCACCCCCACTGTCCAAACGGACGATGTGAAAGGGATGTTCCCAAGCCAAGTTCACCAAATAGAAGGTTCGTCCACCACTAGCAGCAAGAAGATTGTCGTCTTGGTGAGGATGCAAATAAAACTGCCACGCCCCACTCTCTTCAGCATCCGGCGGACTCACCGCTGGCCCACGATGAACAACTAAGTCGCGAGCATTCGAATCAGGAATCGTGACATCAAAAAAACGAACAGATGGGGTATCTCGAAAACGCGTATACGGAATAAGTTCAAACATTTTAATGCCATTGAATTATTGATTCATTGTCTCTAGCGCTGATGGTTAGCTCAATCCGTATCGGATGCCACCCAGACATAGAAACCAAATTGTTGGTTTCAGCAGTGAACGCCTCCCTAACTGGATTAATCAGGGATGATTGATCACCGCACTGAACATCAATCAACAACCGTCAGAATGGAATCGGCATCGTGACCGCCGCGGGCTCAGGTGCACAAGCCTCCACTTGATGGTTGACCACGTCTCCCACAACAACAATCGAAGGAGAGGCAAATTTTTCAGTCCGAGTCGCGGCTGCCACTTCACGTAAGGGTGCTTTCAAGCAACGCTGACCAGCGACTGTGCCCTGTTGAACAACAGCCACAGGGGTGTCCCCATCAAGACCACCGGCCATCAATTCCTCGGCAATTCGCGGCAAATTATGCAAACCCATATAAATCACTAAGCCATCACTCGCTGTGGCAAGAGCACGCCAATTCACAGATGGACGACGCTTGTCGATCTCCTCATGACCGGTCACAAAGGTGACCGACGAGCCTGCTCGTCGGTGCGTCACCGGTATTCCGGAATAAGCGGGAACCGCAATCCCGGCCGTGACGCCGGGCACAACCTCAACAGCAATGCCATGGGAAACCAGATGGGCTGCTTCCTCTCCACCACGGCCAAACAGGAAGGGATCTCCACCTTTCAAACGAACCACCGTTTGATGGCGCTGACCCAACGCAACGAGAACTGAATTCGTACTGGGCTGAGGCACGGAATGGTGACCGCGGCGTTTGCCGACAAAGTGACGTTCACAGGAGTCTGGAACGAGATTGAGGACCTCACTGGGAACCAGGGAGTCGTAGACGAGGGCATCGCAACACTGCAGTAGGCGATGCGCCTTAACGGTGAGGAGATCGGGATCGCCTGGTCCAGCTCCAACGAGGTACACAGTGCCCGTCATGGTCGAGTCAGTCACGGCAATAGGGCAAGACAATGAATCAGTCCCTGCCGAAGCTGGGGATCTTCAAGGAGGGATGGCAGACCACCAGCCTGACGCAACGCCTCAGACATCCGATTGGGAGCCAAGGAGAGAGGTAATGGAACCACATTGGGATGGTCACTAGCAAACTGGTCCCAAGCATCAAAGGGCACCACAGGCAAGTCAAAGCGATGCTGAATTGAAGCTAGGAAACGATCAGACAGCCCTGGCCTCAATGGATGATGAACCAGCGCCAGAGAAGCGTTTTTAGCGGCAACATCCTCAATCCAACGCGCCATCAGAACCCACCAACAATTCCAGGCACCAAGAAAAGGAAGCGACTTCACAACAACGCCCTCAGCCTTCAAACGATCACGAATCAGCGGAACGTCACTGCGCGCATGACTACCAGGCAGCAGAAGCAAAGGAACAAGCCACTGGCTGTCGCACTGCACGGGCGAGGGATGCTCTGCAGTCAGCACTTCCAATTCAACTGGAGCCGCTCTACTCGCAGCGACCGCATCCACAATTTGGAGCAAGCATGGCGGTACAACTCCACCTGAGCGTCCATGGATCACAAGACGAAGAGCAGTTCCACCACTCAATTCGCCACGTTTCCGTAACAACGGCCACGGATCTGATGCCCCTGGAACTGATCTAGTCAGGTGGTTTTCATTCATGCATGCATGACTAACTACCGCAGAAGGCATTCTCGCGCTCCCATGCAGTCAACTGCTCGCAGGAACCGAGCACCACAGCAATTTAAAAATGATTTTGATCGCGATTTAGCGGCCATGGCAAGGGTTTGGTCGATGATCCGCCATGGAGCCGTTCGCTGGATCGGAGAAATAGGCCGCCAATACTGATTCAATTCTCTGCCGTTAAGGAGGGGTTAATCGAGCCAGAAACTGCAGAACTTCTTTGTAGCAAATCAAACATAAATGCGAGTCCATAGACGCTGATTTGGTTCCAACCGATACCGAAAGATCACGCCACAGATCGCTATAAACCTTTTCTCAGCACGAACACTTCTGATGTGCTGGAAATCTCGCTAACTGACGAATTCCTGTACCAGGGCATCAGCACTATGAGCATTCAAGTCCCCACAAGACCATTCTTAGAAAACAAGAAGCTCAATAAAATTGAGCAGAACAAAGCAGCAAAGGATGGGTTACTCGTTGGCAATGAGATTGAAGAGTTTGCAAGAATTGGTTGGGAAGAGGTCGATGAAACCGATCTTCAGCTTCGTCTGAAATGGTATGGAATGTTTTGGCGTCCCAAGACACCGGGCAAGTTCATGCTTCGCTTGCGAGTCCCCAATGGCGTCATTAATCATCGACAGCTTCGGGTTGTGGCTTCAATCGTGGAGCGTTACGGCGAGAATGGAAGCTGCGACATCACAACACGCCAAAACCTACAGCTGCGTGGCGTCCTGCTAAATGATTTACCAGATATTCTCAAGCGACTGAAGGACGTTGGACTGAGCTCAATCCAATCAGGCTTTGACAACCCAAGGAATGTAACTGGAAACCCACTTGCAGGCATTGATCCAAATGAAATTATCGATACACGGCCATTCACCACCGAGCTTCAAAACTTTCTCACCAACCACTGCGAAGGTAATCCAGAGTTTTCGAACCTTCCGCGCAAATGGAATACAGCTGTAGCTGGGGCAAAAGATAACTTTCTACTCCACAACGACATCGTCTTTCACCCTGTTGAACGAGATGGTGTTTTGGGTTTCGGCGTATGGATCGGAGGGATTCTCTCATCACAAATGAATGCGTATGCCATTCCCCTTAATGCTTGGGTGAAACAGGAGGAGATTTGCAAAATGACCGATTGCGTCATTCGCCTCTGGCGTGACAACGGCGAGCGGGACAAGCGACCGAAAGGGCGCTTCCGCATGTATCTCGACCAGCTCGGCATCGACGCGTTCAGAAGTGAAGTGGAAGGCCTCTTTGGTCCTCTCACAGAGGATCCAGGCTCAGTTTTTAACGACACTCCTCGTTCTCACTACGGAATCCACCCACAAAAAAATGCAGATGAGTTTTTCGCAGGACTGCATGTCAGCGTTGGACGACTCACGGCCACCGATCTGCACGACTTAGCCACAGCAAGTCTTGATTACGGGACTGGTGAAATTCGCCTAACAGAGGACCAAAACGTGATCATCGTGGGCCTTTCAACAGCCAATCTGGATCGCTTCAAAGCAGATCCCTTGTTGCAACGCTTCCCTCTTGAACCAGGTGTCATTGGCGCTGGCACGGTCTCCTGCACGGGAAACACCTACTGCAGCTTTGGTCTCACCAACACCAAGGACCAAGCCCTTGCCGTTGCCAAACAACTCGATGCAGATCTCGAATTACCCGAAGAGCTGAAGATCCATTGGACCGGTTGCCCGAATACCTGCGGGCAAGCCTTTATGGGTGCGATCGGGCTAACGGGCACCAAGGCGAAAAACAGCAAGGGCGAAATGGGTGAGGGCTACACCCTGAGCATCGGAGGATCTCAAGGTGAAAACCCTCAGATCGGCGAAGTGCAGCACAAAGCAATTCCCGCAGAAGACATTCAAAACGTTCTTCGACAGGTGCTGATCGAACAATTCGGAGCAAAGCCTCGGGCCTAAACAGACCGAATTAGATCTACGACGTCAAACCGTGGCGCTTTGTTTTGAAGCCATGGTTTGACGTATTTAAAATCAAACTTTTATTCATTTTACAATGACTTTCAAAGGTGATTTCCTATCGCGCTTTGTCAATTGGCTCAGCGCAAGTGGCAAAGACAAAGAACCGGTTTCTGTATCCCCACAGCACCAAGATGTTTTTTCACGCTTCATGAATCGCGTTAGCGGTTGATTCCCTTTTCATTTACTAAAACCCAATCATGAGCGCAACAGCGTCCCAGATGGACTACGTCCTACCTAATGAACTCGTCGACGGCATGATCTTAGCCGGCGGCAAGAAAGCAACTGTCAGCATTAAAAATCTGCTGATCCGTGGCTTTTATTCTGGCGCCATTCTTGGTCTTGCCGTCATCCTGGCCCTCACAGTAGGAATCCTTACGAAACTGCCATTTGTGGGATCTCTTCTGTTCCCCTTTGGCTTTGCCAGCATCGTCCTGTTCGGGATGGAGTTAGTCACTGGAAACTTCGCGTTGCTACCGATGGCAACATGGGCCGGGAAATGTAGCTGGAAAGCAACATTCCGAAATTGGACATGGGTCTGGATTGGCAATTTCATCGGCACGCTCGTTGTGGCGATCATCATGGCCATCAGCCTCACCAGCGGCAGCATGGATGCTTCCGCTGAGAATGTTGGTCCACCCATTTGGGATCTTGTGGCTCAAAAGATCGTTGCTCTGAATCAGATCAACGTTGTGAAAAAGTACGAAGCCCTTGGAAGCATGGGTTTCTTCTTGGCTTTCTTGCGTGGAGTTGTTGCAAACTGGTTGGTGTGCCTAGGCGTCACAATGGCTCTTGTGAGCAAAAGTGTTCCCGGCAAATTGCTGGCCTGCTGGTTGCCGATTACGGCCTTCCAAACAATGGGCATGGAACACATTGTTGTGAATCAATTCCTGCATACAGCTGGACCAATTCTCGGTTCAGGCGTTCCGTTCTACAAAGTGATCTTCTGGAATTTCCTCCCAGTCACGCTCGGGAATGTTGTTGGAGGTATGGTCTTTATTGGCATGCTCTTTTACAGCACTCACCGCACCAAAATTTCCGATGTGCTTCCCACAGAGCATGATGAAAAACTGGAACGTGAACTGGCTGCTGAGCTTGGTGCCCGCTAATTTCAAACTCCATGAGTGCCATTGATGAAGCCACCCTGTGGGATCGGCTAGCCAATGCACGGAAGATTCCCTTGAATCCAACCTGGCTGGGAGAGAATTTTTCTCCCAGCCTTTCTGATGAACTCCGTTTTGCGGTGGCTGAGCGTTTAGGAATGTTGGCAGAAACAGGCTGGCCAATCATCCAAACCCTGATCCAACAGTACGGAATTCGTCCTGAATTAATCCATGCCGCCGGACTCTGCCATCAACCTGAAGCAAAGAATTGGTTGCTCAAACAATTGGAGCAGTCCAATGAGCCTGATGCCTTATTGCTCAACGCACTGAGTTGCTGGGGTGCAGAACTCACGCTGTCTCAATTCGAGTCCATTTTGCAGCTGCCCGGCCAAGCACAACGCCTCGCCGCTCTCAATCTTCTTGGCTTCAAATCTCATCAACTTCAAGCCATCGAATTGCTGCAGTTATGTGAACCCGCTCTGCAAGATTGGCGTGATCCTGTTGTCATCGCCTGCATACGTTTACTGCAGCGACGAGATGACATTCTCATTAGCAACAAACTAGCCAATCTGGTCGAAGAAGGATCTGATACAGCCGCTGAGGCTGCCTTAAAAGCCCTGGGATGCATGGCCACAACTCATAGCAAAAGAGCATTGAAGTCATTAAGCGCAGAACTCACCAATCAAGAGCGACGTGAACAAGCCGTACGCCAGCTTCAGCAGCAATATTAAAGGCAATAAAAAAGCCCGATCGTGCCGGGCTCTTACTTAAATGAGATCAAAAACTCACCATTTCTTATAGGGTAAGAATTTTCCGCACATCGTGATTTTCACCCGATCACCCTTTGGATCTTCAACCTTATCCACATCCAAAGTAAAATCAATAGCACTCATAATTCCATCGCCAAACTTTTCCTGGATGACATCTTTCATGGGCATTCCATAAACCTGCATGATTTCATAGAAGCGATAGATCAATGGATCTACAGGAATGACGGGATCGAGACTTCCTTTCGTTGGAAACTCTTGCAGGGCAGCGGTAATGGCTGGATCTAGAGCCAACAAAGTTGCTAATTTCTCTGCTTCTTCAGGGGATGCGGTGGCCTGTCCATAAAAGAGGGAAGCAATCCAAACTTCATCGAGCCCAAGGGCCGCTTCTAGATCAGCAAAAGAAAGCCCCTTAGCCTTTTTTGCTGCCATGAGCGAAGCAGTAACCGTCGTTGTCATGTAAAAAGAAGAATAAATGAACTACTAGAGATCAGCAAGCCTTACGGAGCCACTCAGCAGTGAGTGGATCATCTACAAGATCAAGACCCAAAACTGATGCATTGGCTACCAATCCTTAATCCCAGAACAACCAATAGAAGCATCGGCGACAGAACGAATGAGAGGAAGAGCGCATCATTGAAAAGTTGATGGTTAGGTCGTACTCATGTTTCTATCCTCTTTCGCGAATCGGTTCAATCAATTCCTGAATCAAGTCTTCAAAAGTATTAATAGCATCCTAGTGAGCGACTCTTTGTCAGTGACTTCAGCCCTTGTTCGTCAAACATTTCCAAACCTGCTCATTGAACGTCTCTATTACGCCGAAGGGCGACAGCATCCATCCCACCCACTCCATGGAAGCTATGCAGGCCTGTGCAGGAGCTAAGCCTCGAGTTACATAAAAAGATCCGGTATCAATGACTACCGCCGAAGGGGATAATTCTGCGGAACGATCTCCTTCGGTTCCGGTGATATCAATGGAAATGTCTCCAGAAGCCAAGAAGCGTGCTTGTTTCAAGCAATTGCTACGCAAAATTGGCAGTGGAGAGCACACCAGCAAAGGGTTGACCCGAAGCGAAGCCGATGAGGCCATGGAGTTGATGCTCACGGGAGGAGCGTCAGACGTTCAAATTGGCGCCTTTTTGATCGCCCATCGCATTCGCCGGCCTGAGCCTCAGGAGCTCACCGGAATGCTCGACACCTATAAACGTCTCGGGCCTTGTCTTCTCAGTGAACCCGATCAACGCCGGCCGATCTGTTTTGGCATGCCCTTTGACGGTCGATCTCGCACGGCACCGATCTACCCCTTAACCACCTTGTTGTTGGTGGGGTCGGGACAACCTGTGGTCTTGCAGGGTGGGAAGCGAATGCCGGTGAAATTTGGAATTACAGCCTTAGAACTGTTCGCTTCCATCGGGCTCAACCTGAACGGACTCTCCATCAACGATGTTCAAACAGGATTCAACCGGCATGGTCTTGCCCTCATTTATCAACCGGAACACTTCCCCCTCGGAGAGGCTCTGCTGCCCGCTCGGGATGATCTCGGGAAACGCCCTCCACTAGCAAGCGCCGAGCTGCTCTGGACCGCACACCAAGGGCACCACCTCCTTGTCAGTGGCTTTGTGCATCCGCCAACGGAAAGCCGAGCCTGGCAAGCCCTGGAACTAGCCGGAGAAAAGGACGTCATCACCGTAAAAGGCTTAGAAGGCGGAACAGACCTCCCTGTCAGTCGAGCCGGAATCACGGCTCGGATCCAAAACTCAGGGGAACCCGAACGACACATCGTTCATCCCCGGGACCATGGCTGCTTCGGAGATGACCCCCGCTGGGAATCGGAGGAGGCCTGGGCTGCGCACGCCAAAGAGGCACTTCTAGGGCGAGGGCCCATGGCTCAGTCTTTGCGTTGGAACACAGGCTGTTACCTCTGGTTAAGCGGACTGAGCAAAAGCTTGGAGGACGGCGTGGAGAAAGCCCAAACCATGCAATCCAATGGAGTAGGCACCACAGCCCTAGAGAAACTGATCGCGTGGCGAGCATCTGTGGGAAGGTGAATAACCGCCTCGATCGAACGTGCGCCGTCCTCACGTTCCAACGTTATTAAGTGCGTTTCTCACGCTGCTCAATGACCGACTGAGCGAAAGCATTGTTTTTCCATTGCTGCCATTTCTGTTGGCATCGTTCAATGCCGACGGTCGCACCCTTGGGTTATTAGCTGGCAGTTACGCCCTCGCTCAATTTGCAGCAACTCCGTTAATCGGAGCCCTGAGTGATCGCTTCGGTCGCAGGCCCGTGATCGCCATCTGCGTGAGTGGTTCCGTTCTGGGCCTCGGACTCTTCGCCATCACCTTGAGCCATGACTGGCCTGCTGGTGCTGTGTTGCCCCTCTTCCTTCTGTTTGGAGCCCGTCTGATCGATGGGGTAAGCGGTGGAACAGCCGCCACGGCAGGCGCTGTACTCGCGGACATCACACCACCGGAGAAACGCGCACGCGCCTTCGGACTGATCGGAGTGGCCTTCGGCCTTGGATTCATTATCGGGCCCTTTCTTGGCGGCCAATTGGCCCGGATTGCCGTCACGGTGCCGATCTGGGTGGCCACCGGCTTCGCCGTCCTCAACCTCGTTGTTGTTCTCACGCTGCTTCCTGAAACCCATCCGGTGTCAGAGCGCCGCGTTCTTCCCCGCAAACGGGAGCTCAACCCCTTCGCTCAAATCGCGCGAGTGATTGGCAATCCAGCCGTCGGGCGTCTGGCCTTGGGCTTTTTTCTATTTTTTCTTGCCTTTAATGGCTTCACCGCAATCCTGGTGCTCTATTTCAAGCAACGATTTAACTGGGGCCCAGAGCTCGCTACCACGGCCTTTTTGATTGTGGGGGTGGTTGCCACCGTGGTCCAGGGTGGACTGATCGGTCCATTGGTAAAACGTTTTGGGGAGTGGAAACTCACGCTGATCGGTCTCGGGTTGGTGATCGCCGGCTGCTTGCTGATCCCCAGCACCAATCCAGAACAAGCCAGGATCGGGGTGTTCACAGCGGTGGCGATTTTGGCCAGCGGCACGGGTCTTGTCACCCCAAGCCTTCGCAGCCTCGTGTCTCGGCGTCTCAGCAATGAAGGACAAGGCGCCGCTCTTGGCAGCCTGCAAGCACTGCAGAGTCTTGGTAGTTTTTTAGGACCACCGCTGGCTGGATTGGCCTACGACCTCCTTGGTCAAACCAGTCCGTTCTTTGGCAGCGCAGGATTGCTGGTGGTCGTGCTGCTCTTGGTGACCCGCAGTCCCCTTGAACAGACCACAGGCTGACGCACGATTGCTACCTTTCCATTGCGAGCACTGTGCTCTAGACCATTGATGAGCGGCGTCATGCTTCCCGGGAATCTCTACATCAATCGGGAGCTCAGCTGGATCGCTTTCAACAGGCGCGTTCTAGCTCAAGCACTCGACCAAAGAACGCAGTTGTTGGAACAGGCCAAATTCAGCGCCATTTTCAGCAACAATCTCGATGAGTTTTTCATGGTGCGCGTGGCGTCCTTGAAGTCTCAGGTTGAGGCCGGCATCGACAAACAGAGTGAAGACGGGCGAACCCCTCGGGAGCAGCTCCATGAGATTCGCAACCAGCTCTCAGAGCTGCTGGAAGCCCAGCAGAAGCACTACCTCAACCACCTCCGCGTGGGCCTTGAAGACTATGGAGTGTTTCTGTTCAATTACGAACAACTAAACAACGCCCAAAGGCACTGGGTAGACAACTTCTTTCAAACGGCGATTTTTCCGGTCTTAACGCCCCTAGCGGTGGATCCTGCCCATCCCTTTCCCTTCGTTAGCAATCTCAGCCTCAACGTGGCCGCCCTGATCCACGACCCAGAGTCGGGCCAACGCCAACTGGCTCGCGTGAAGGTTCCCCAGAAGATCCTTCCTCGCTTTGTCTCGATTCCGATTGAGCTGAGCGGCCCTGATGCCAAACCGTTGCATACGGCAGTGCCTCTTGAACAGGTGATTGCCTTCAATCTCAGCCTGCTCTTTCCAGGAATGAGCATCGAAGGCCATTACTTTTTCCGGGTCACCAGGGATGCAGACCTGGAGCTACGAGACCTTGAAGCCGACGATCTCATGATCGCGATCGAACAAGGCCTGAGAAAGCGACGGATGGGGGGGGAAGTGGTCCGCCTAGAGGTTGCTGGCGACACACCGCAAGACGTCATTGAGATGTTGATGGACGGCATGTCTGTTGTTGAAGAAGACCTCTACAGAGTGAATGGACCTCTGGGCCTCGATGATCTCTTCGGCTTAATGGGCCTGCCGCTGCCTTACCTCAAAGACGCCACCCATTCAGGTCAAACTCCCGCCGTCCTCAGCCGCGCTCAGAGAGGCATGTTGGAAGACGGCTCGATCAAGGAAGAGGAGTTCGAAAGCATTTTCTCAGTCGTGCGTCGCCGCGATGTTCTCCTCCATCACCCTTACGACTTGTTTTCCACATCGGTAGAGGAATTCATCAATCAAGCAGCAGACGATCCCCTCGTCATGGGGATCAAGATGACCCTCTACCGCACGTCCAAAGATTCCCCGATCATCGCAGCACTCATCCGTGCAGCAGAAAATGGAAAGCAGGTGATGGCCCTGGTAGAGCTCAAAGCCCGCTTCGACGAAGACAACAATATTCAATGGGCCAAGCATCTTGAGCGCTCAGGTGTGCATGTGGTTTATGGCGTGATTGGCCTCAAAACACATACCAAGATTGTTCTGGTCGTTCGCAAAGAGAAAGAACGCCTGCGCAGCTACGTCCATATCGGAACTGGCAACTACAACTCCAAAACCTCTCGTCTTTACACCGATATAGGCCTGCTTTCAGCACGACCAGAACTCGGCCAAGACCTTGTGGAGTTGTTTAACTACCTAACCGGTTTCTCCAAACAACAAAGCTTCCGCAAACTACTTGTTGCTCCTGTCTCCTTAAGAAAGGGAATGGAGCAATTGATTCGGCGTGAAATCGAACATGCCCAACAAGGACGTGGTGGATCGATCAAAGCAAAAATGAATTCTCTGGTGGATCCCGGAATCATTGCTCTTTTGTATGAAGCATCTCAAGCCGGAGTCACGATCCAATTAATCATCAGAGGGATGTGCAGCCTCTACCCCCGCCTTGAAGGCATTAGCGACAACATCAAAGTGGTAAGCATCATTGGCCGCTTCTTAGAGCATTCGCGCATCTTTTGGTTTAACAACGGCGGCGAAGCGGAGGTATTCATCGGAAGCGCCGACTTAATGCCACGCAATCTTGACCGACGCGTCGAAGCGGTTGTGCCCATTGAAGAAC
Source organism: Synechococcus sp. MVIR-18-1 (assembly GCF_014279835.1). NCBI lineage: Bacteria > Bacillati > Cyanobacteriota > Cyanophyceae > Synechococcales > Synechococcaceae > Synechococcus > Synechococcus sp. MVIR-18-1. The sequence goes on from NZ_CP047942.1 coordinate 2,414,249, forward strand.
CAGAGCTAAGAGCACAGCTCGAGCGCCTACTTGAGCGCTACTTAAGCGACAACAGAGGGGCATGGGACATGCAGCCTGACGGATCTTTCATTCAGCGGAATCCCGAAGGAGAAGAGCGCAACTCCCAATTGCAGTTAATCGATGACTGGAAAGGAAGCGCCCTACTTCAACCAAATCGGTAACCATTTACAAATTCAAATGAAAGCCAAAAAAGAAAAAACTCCGCATTTTTGTAGCGATTGACACTCTTGACGACTTAAATCGCCGAGTTCCAGAAAGGTTTCATAATTGCATTCATAACTTTTTCAGGTAGGTGCTATGTTTCGCCCAAATTCGTCAGGAGACCAGGGTGATGGGGATCCCTCTGGAGTCCAAAGAAGCTGCCCCTAAAGGCACTTCTAAGGAACCTTTATTGCCAGCGGCTAGTCGTCGCAGTGCAGCCAATCGCTCAAGTGGCACAACTTCGAGCAAAGGAAATCGCTCAAGTGGGCGCTTAGCCACAGATTCAATTGGTCATTACTTAAGCAGTATTGGTCGTGTTCCGCTCCTAACAGCTGCTGAAGAAATTGAGCTTGCACACCATGTGCAAGCCATGAAAGAACTGCTTGACATTCAAGAAGAAGACCGCACACCTAAGCAACGCCATCGCATCCGGATGGGGAAGAGGGCACGCGATCGGATGATGGCTGCCAACCTCAGGTTGGTGGTGAGTGTCGCCAAGAAATACCAAAACCAAGGCCTCGAACTGCTCGACCTCGTTCAGGAAGGAGCCATCGGCCTTGAGCGTGCTGTCGACAAATTTGACCCAGCCATGGGCTACAAGTTTTCGACTTACGCCTACTGGTGGATTCGTCAAGGCATGACACGGGCGATCGATAACAGTGCGCGCACGATCCGCCTGCCGATTCACATCAGTGAAAAGCTGTCGAAAATGCGCAAGATCACCCGGGAGCTCTCCCATCGTTTCGGGCGTCAACCGAACCGCTTGGAGTTGGCCCATGCCATGGGCATTGAACCGAGAGATCTAGAAGAGCTCATCGCTCAAAGTGCTCCCTGTGCCTCCCTGGATGCTCACGCCCGTGGCGAAGAAGATCGCAGCACCCTTGGAGAACTGATCCCAGATCCAAACGGCGATGAGCCGATGGAAGGCATGGATCGCAGCATTCAGAAGGAGCATCTGGGCGGCTGGCTCTCCCAGCTCAATGAACGCGAACAAAAAATCCTGCGTTTACGGTTTGGCCTTGGTGGGGAAGAGCCGCTCACCCTTGCCGAAATTGGTCGTCAAATCAATGTGTCGCGCGAACGGGTACGCCAACTCGAATCCAAAGCCATTTTGAAATTGCGCACGATGACCAATCATCAGCAGGCTGCCTGAGTCGTCCTTGCCTCTGCCATCTCTGTTGCTCATCGCCCTCTGGATGGCTGGTGTTCTCGGCAGCGCTCTGGCCTGCCGTCAACGCTGGCCCAACCAACGCGAGTTGAGTCGAAAAATTGTCCATATCGGCACCGGCCCGGTTTTGCCGCTCGCCTGGATTCTTCAGGTGCCTGCCTCCATCGCGGTTCCTTGTGCTGTGGTGGTCACCCTGATCGCCTTCATCAATCACCGCTGGACCTTGCTACCCGCAGTGGAAGATGTGGGCCGAAACAGTTACGGGACCGTTGCCTATGGCTTCGCGATCTGTTTGCTTCTGATCCTGTTTTGGGCTGACAATCCAGCTGCTGCCTGTGCTGGAGTGCTAGTGATGGCCTTCGGGGATGGCCTGGCAGGTCTGATTGGACGCGCCGTTCGTTCCCCCAACTGGACGCTCTTAGACCAGCGCAAGTCCATCGTCGGCACAACGACGATGGCCATCACCAGTGCTGTGGTGTTGCTCGCTTTAGTGCTGATCACCCAAAGTCAACTCACCCCACTGCGGCTCTTAGCGGTCTGCACGTTGGCAGTGGGACTCGAACAACTGAGCCTCTGGGGCATCGACAACCTGACCGTGCCCCTTGGAGTGGCCTTGAGTTGGACCTGGATGACGGCCTGATCAAATCCACAAGAGCGGCGCCTAGCTGAACCTTGCCCGAGCGACAGAAGCAGCGAGCTCTCCAAGCAATTCACCAGTGGTTTCAAGACTGATGCATGCATCAGTCACACTCTGCCCATACGTCAGAGAGCTCCTGTCTGCAGACAACTTTTGATTGCCTTCTACAAGGTGGCTTTCAATCATGACTCCCATGACATGGTCCGACTTCTGGTCCACCTGAGAGGCAACTGCTCTTAACACCTCGCTCTGACGGCGAAAGTCTTTGCTCGAATTGGCATGGCTGCAGTCCACCATCAAGCGATCCGGCAGCCCAGCACCCGTGAGCTCGGCAGCTGACTCCTGAATCGCCTCCACGTGGTAATTCGTTCCACGATTGCCACCACGCAAAACCAAGTGCCCATTTGGGTTTCCAGAGGTGCTAACGATCGAGGCATGACCCTCACGATTGATGCCCAGGAAATGATGGGGCTTAGCTGCAGCCTGCATTGCATTGATCGCAATCGTGGCACTGCCATCGGTGCTGTTTTTGTAGCCAATGGGCATCGACAAGCCTGAAGCCATTTCACGATGGGTCTGGCTTTCAGTGGTGCGTGCACCAATCGCTGTCCAGCTGATGAGATCCGCAATGTATTGAGGAACAACAGGATCCAACAGCTCCGTTGCTGTAGGCATTCCTTCTTGAGCCAAATCAAGCAGCAGCGAACGGGCCATCCGCAGCCCCGTATTGATGTCGTAAGAGCCATCGAGATGGGGATCGTTAATCAACCCCTTCCATCCCACGGTGGTACGAGGTTTTTCGAAATACACCCGCATCACAATCTCCAGCTCAGCGGCATGTCTCTCCCGCAAAGGCGCCAAGCGACGGGCGTAGTCGCGAGCCGCATCCACGTCATGCACAGAACAGGGACCAACGATCACCAACAGCCGTCGGTCCAAGCCACTCAGGATGGCTTGAATGCGGCTGCGAGCCGTCACCACTGTCTCTAAAGCCGTTGGATCAATTGGCAGATCGCGATGCAACAGAGCCGGAGGGATCAGTGGTCGGGTGTCCACCACATGGAGATCGTGGGTGGTGGTCATGCCTTGGCCTGAAATTCAGTTCAGATTACGCAAGTCGATCCACCCCAACAAACAACAGAGTGGAACGCTGACCAACAACAATGGTGTGTATCGCTGTCTGCGCCGCCAAAACCGATGCTGAGCTCCTATCGCGAGAACGCCGAGGAACGGGGAAACCAGGGCATCCCACCGCTCCCTCTTGATGCCGCTCAGACCAAGGCCCTCACCGAACTTCTTCAACAACCACCAGCAGGGGAAGATCAAACCTTGCTGCACCTGCTGAGCGAACGCATTCCACCCGGCGTCGATGAAGCGGCCTATGTCAAAGCAACCTGGTTAAGTGCCGTCGCCCAAGGCAAAGCCTCCAGCCCATTGGTGGCCCCTTTGGAGGCGGTGCAACTGCTCGGCACCATGGTGGGTGGATACAACGTTGCCGCACTGATCGAACTGCTGAAGCATCCGAACGAGACACTTGCGAGCTGTGCCGTTCAAGGTCTGAGCCGCACCCTCCTGGTTTACGACGCTTTCAATGACGTCATGGAGCTGGCAGCGAGCAACCGTTACGCCCAACAGGTGGTGGACAGCTGGGCCGCAGCGGAATGGTTTACCCGGCGAGATGAGCTCGCCAAAGAGATCACCGTGTCTGTGTTCAAGGTGGACGGCGAAACCAACACGGACGACCTCTCACCAGCCACCCACGCGACCACACGTCCAGACATCCCATTACACGCCCTGGCGATGTTGGAAACCCGTGATCCCGAGGGACTCAACACCATCGAAACCCTCAAGAAAAAAGGTCATCCCGTGGCCTATGTGGGTGATGTAGTTGGCACCGGAAGCTCTCGAAAAAGCGCCATCAACTCCGTGCTTTGGCACACCGGCAATGACATCCCCCATGTTCCCAACAAGCGCGCCGGCGGGGTGATTATTGGCGGCAAGATTGCCCCCATCTTTTTCAACACAGCAGAAGATTCAGGCGCCTTACCGATTGAGTGTGATGTCAGCGATCTGAACACCGGTGATGTGATCACGATTCGCCCTTACGCCGGCACGATCGAACGCGATGGCACGGTGATCAGCCGTTTTGAACTCAAGCCGAGCACGATCAGCGACGAAGTTCGTGCTGGCGGTCGCATCCCACTCATGATTGGCCGCGCTCTCACCGACAAGGTGCGCAGCCAACTTGGACTCGCCCCTTCTGAAACCTTCATCCGGCCTAGCGCTCCTGCCGATACCGGAAAAGGCTTCACCTTGGCTCAAAAGATGGTGGGCAAAGCCTGCGGTCTTCCAGGCGTCCGTCCCGGCACAAGCTGTGAACCGCTGATGACCACCGTTGGCAGTCAAGACACCACCGGACCCATGACCCGGGACGAAATGAAGGAGTTGGCCTGCCTTGGCTTTTCCGCTGATTTGGTGATGCAGAGCTTCTGCCACACCGCCGCTTACCCCAAACCAGTGGACCTGCAGACCCAGAAAGACTTACCTGATTTCTTTGCCCAACGCGGCGGTGTCGCCCTTCGCCCCGGTGACGGCATCATCCACAGCTGGCTTAATCGCATGCTTTTGCCCGACACCGTGGGCACAGGGGGTGACAGCCACACCCGTTTCCCGCTCGGTATTTCTTTTCCAGGAGGTTCCGGGGTTGTGGCCTTTGCTGCCGCAATCGGTGCCATGCCGCTCGACATGCCCGAATCGGTCTTGGTCCGGTTCAGCGGCTCTCTTCAGTCGGGGGTCACACTCCGCGATGTGGTGAATGCGATCCCCTGGGTGGCGATCCAAAAGGGTCTGCTCACCGTGGAGAAATCCAACAAGAAAAATGTCTTCAATGGCCGGATCATGGAAATTGAAGGATTGCCAGATCTCAAGCTGGAGCAAGCCTTCGAGCTCACAGACGCCACGGCAGAACGCTCTTGCGCAGGCTGCACCATCAAATTGTCCGAGGCCACAGTGAGTGAATATCTGAGCAGCAATGTGGCGCTGCTCAAAAACATGATTGCGCGCGGCTACAGCGATGCCCGCACCCTGGCGCGACGGATCAAGGTGATGGAGGACTGGCTGGCCAACCCCCAACTCCTTCAGGCGGATGACGACGCTCAATACGCCGAAGTGATTGAGATCAATCTCGATGAGCTCACCGAACCCGTCCTCGCCTGCCCGAACGATCCCGACAACGTGAAACTGCTCAGCGAAGTGGCTGGCGAAGCCGTTCAAGAGGTCTTCATCGGCTCTTGCATGACCAACATCGGCCACTACCGCGCCGCGGCCAAAGTTCTCGAAGAGGCCGGCGACATCGCCGCCAGGCTCTGGGTTTGCCCGCCCACACGCATGGACGAGGACATGCTCAAGCAAGAGGGCTACTACGCCACGTTTGAAGCGGCCGGCAGCCGCATGGAAATGCCTGGCTGCTCGCTCTGCATGGGCAATCAAGCCCGGGTGGATGACAACACCACCGTGTTCTCCACGAGCACCCGCAACTTCAACAACCGGCTTGGCAAAGGAGCACAGGTTTTCCTCGGCAGCGCCGAATTAGCCGCTGTTTGCGCCCTGCTCGGGCGCATTCCCACACCCGATGAGTACCAAAGGATCGCCGCTGAAAAGATCGACCCACTCTCCGCAGAGCTCTACCGCTATCTCAACTTCGACCAGATCGATAACTTTGTGGAACAAGGTCGGGTGCTGAGCGCTTCGGAACAAGCGGAGGTCATGGCCGGCGCCTAGACGGCGTCTGCTTAAAGCCATGACTGCAGCTAGCGACCTAAAAGAAAAACAAGATCCATCCGGTTCGAGTCGGAGCATTCGCCGGCTGCTGGAACGCCGCTGGCTGGTGGTTGTGCTCGCCTTGATGTTCACGGGCCTTGGCGCAGCCCTCACCGGGGTGTTGTTCAAGGTGGGCATCAAAGTTTTAGGTGCCTGGCGCCTGGAACTGCTGGCAGACCTTCCTGCTTGGGCCGTTCTGCCTTGCTTAGGCGCAACAGGTGGTTTGGTGTCTGGATTGCTGGTTTCTCGGCTGGCACCATCAGCAGGTGGATCCGGAATCACCCACATCATGGGATTCCTGAACCATCGGGCCGTCCCGATGGGTCTCAAGGTGGGCTTGGTCAAATTGGTTGCCGGAATCGTCGCCATCGGCAGTGGCTTCCCCCTCGGACCGGAAGGTCCCGCCGTTCAGATGGGGGGATCGGTGGCCTGGCAACTTGCGCGTTGGCTAAGAGCACCTGCGGCATTCCGTCGCGTGATCGTCGCAGCGGGCGGTGGAGCAGGGATTGCGGCCGTATTTCACGCTCCGATAGGCGGTTTTTTTTACGCCATTGAGGAATTACTGCACTCCGTAAGACCAGTCGTAATGCTGCTGGTGATCGTCACCACCTTTTTGGCGGATGCCTGGGCGGATGTGTTGGGGTTAGCGGGTTTAAGCACAGGTGGTAGCGGGCTGAACACTGGCCTTGGCTTTCAGCTGGAGAAGGAATACGAACCACTGGTGAGTTTTTTACCCATCGATCTGGGATACCTGATCGGACTGGGCGTTGTTGTGGGTGTCTTGGCCGAGCTGTATTGCCGCTATGTCATCGCCATGCAGAAACAAGGGCATCGTTGGTTCGGTGACCGCCTCGTTCTGCGCATGGTGATCAGCGGAGCACTTCTAGGGGGGGTGTATTCATGTCTCCCCTCCGAATTTCACAACCTCCAAGGATTACAAGACCTCATCGGTGATGGGAAAGCTGATATTCCAATGGCGCTCGGCACCTTTGTGGTGCTGTTTTTCAGTACGGGATTAGCAGCAGCGTCTGGTGCACCTGGAGGCTTGTTTTTCCCAATGCTCACCCTGGGCGGTGCCATCGGCCTCGCCTGTGGGATTTGGGTGGAAGCACTCACTGGCCACGTGCCCAGCACCTATGTCTTTGCGGGGATGGGAGCCTTCGTAGCCAGTTGTTCACGCACGCCGATTACGGCCATGTTTTTAGCCTTCGCTCTAACCAAGGATTTGTTGGTTCTAAAACCAATTCTGGTGGCCTGTTTGGCGAGTTTTCTGATCGCACGCCTGTTTGATCACCGCTCGATCTACGAGAGACAAATGGAGCTCGAATTTCTAGAGGAAGATCACCTCCAAGCCGAAATTGAACGACGAAGAGGCATTCAGCATGAATGAGCTGGCTCGACGCGGCGGCAACAACTGACCCCAAACACAGCAATCCTCGATAGCTGAAATGGCCATAGCAAGGGATCAGGGATCCATCGCGTTGCCTGCTCCGTTGATCCTGCAGGATGAAACCGTGATGCACGGGCTCTGCTGAACCGCGAAACCCTCCTGTTTGAACCTGCTGTAGCCGAGGTAGGTGCACTGAAAACAGTGCTGGCCTTCCCCAGCACCTACACCGTGGGCATCACCAGCCTTGGCTACCAGCTCGTATGGGCCAGCTTGGCCATGCGCTCCGATCTCGATGTCAGGAGGCTCTTTACAGATCAAGGGGATCCTCAACACCGTCGCTGTGATCTCTTTGGCCTCTCTCTGAGCTGGGAGCTGGATGGGCCTGTTCTTTTGGATCTCCTGGAACAACAACGGATTCCCCTTTGGAGCCATGAACGTGGTGATCAGGATCCAATCGTGTTCGGTGGCGGTCCCGTTCTGACGGCCAACCCCGAACCGCTAGCCCCGTTTTTTGATGTTGTGCTGCTCGGGGATGGAGAAGAGCTGCTGCCCGCCTTCATCGACGCCCTGCAGCAGGTGCGAGACGAATCCCGTCAAAAGCGCCTTCGTTATTTAGCGCAGATTCCTGGCATCTATGTGCCCGATCTGCATGCTCCACAATTCAGTGCCGACGGCGCCTTTGTGGGGATCAAACCCAGAGAGGCAGATCTACCTGAGCGCATCGCGAAACAAACCTGGAGGGGCAACACCCTGAGCCACTCCACAGTGATCACCCCCGAAGCCGCCTGGCCCGACATTCACATGGTGGAGGTGGTGCGCAGCTGCCCAGAACTCTGTCGCTTTTGCTTGGCGAGTTACCTCACCTTGCCCTTCCGAACCCCATCTCTTGATGACGGCCTGATTCCTGCGGTTGAGAAAGGGCTTAAAGCAACCCGGCGTCTCGGATTATTGGGTGCCTCGGTGACCCAACATCCCCAATTCAGCGATTTGCTGCAGTGGCTGGATCAAGACCGCTTTGATGACTTGCGCGTGAGTGTCAGCTCCGTGCGCGCTGCCACCGTGACACCTCAGTTAGCTGAAACCTTGAGTCGCCGCGGAAGCAAGTCGGTGACGATCGCCATCGAAAGCGGAAGTGATCGAATGAGGCGCGTCGTGAATAAGAAACTCAGCCGGGAGGAAATCAGCGCCGCAGCCCGTTATGCAAAAGAAGGAGGACTGAAAAGCCTCAAGCTCTACGGAATGGTGGGACTCCCCACGGAGCAAGACGAGGACATCGAAGCCACCGCCGACCTGCTTCTGGATCTAAAAAAACAAACTCCAGGCCTGCGCTTCACCTTGGGGGTGAGCACCTTTGTGCCAAAAGCCCACACACCATTTCAGTGGCAAGGGGTTCGGCCAGAAGCCGACAAACGCCTCAAACGACTCGCCAAACGGCTCAAACCGAAGGGTGTGGAACTGCGTCCTGAGAGCTACGGCTGGAGCGTGATCCAAGCCCTGCTCTCCCGCAGTGATCGTCGACTCGCACCAGTGATTGCCGCAGTGAGGGGCTCTCAAGAGAGTCTTGGTGGCTGGAAAAAGGCCTATCGCGCAGCACGAGCAGAAGAATTACCAGCCGCTAGCTCTGCCGGAGTGCCTTTGCCCCGCCCTCCCGCCTGGGAGGAAGTTGTGCATGAAACCTGGTCAGACGACCACATTCTTCCCTGGTGCCATCTGGATGGTCCCCTTCCCAACGAAACGCTTCTCAAGCATCAACACCAAGCGCTGAGTCCAGAGAACGCTCCTGACGACGCTCCTCACTCGGTCTGAGCAAACAGCGCAGTCCCGCCAACAAAATCCAGCCAGCAATATTCACGCGGCTATCAAAAAACGGCAGATCGGTGCCGTGCAAAACCAACAAGGTGAGCACTGCTGCCCACCAAGCACGATCAAACAACCGTCTGAGCCCACGACGAAGCGCCACGATCAACAAGGCCAGCACCAACCCCGCCACCAAAGCCGCCACCGGTAAGCCATGGGCAATGGCCAGTTCAAGGGGAAGGTTGTGGGCATGCCCATGCCATTTCCCTGTTCTGAGTGGATAAATCACCGAAAAAGCCGCTGCCCCCCATCCCAGCCAGGGCCTCTCAGCAATCAACTGAACAGCCACACCCCACTGACTCAGGCGCGTAGACGCAAGAACGCGCTCACCAGCGTGCTGACTATCACTGAGCCGGCCCCAGATCCCCTCTGGCACCAGCGACCGTGCGGGGACCTGAATCAACAACGGCATCCCAGGCACAACAGACACAATCAACACCCCAAGGCCAACCGCCAACAGCGGTACAAGCCAAGGCCAGCTGATCGGACCCAACACAATCGGGAGCGCCAGCACCAAAGCACCCCAGCCATTGCGCGACTCGGTGAGCACGAGGGCCGTCACAAAAGAGACCACCAGGCCCAGAACAACAGCCCGCCGCAGCTTGCTCAGGCCCGGTTGAATCAGTGCTGCAAGCGCCAAGGGCCAAACCAGTGCCAACCAGGCGGCGGCGATATTGGCGTAATCAAACAGCCCGGACAGACGTCCTTCTGGTTCTCCACCAGGGGTCATGAACCAAATAATCGATCCGCCCAAGACTTGCCAGGGGCCTTGCCAGCCCCACCAAAGTTGCCCCAAACCCGTCAACACCACTGGGAAGCTACCCGCCACCAACCAAAGCGCAGAGCGACGGCGTGCCTCAGCCGAGCTGACGTAGGGCTGAAAGCCCCAAAACGCCCAAAAGAACGGCAACCAGTTCCCCATGCCCACCCAGGCGAGGGATCCGGAATAGGAGCCAAAGCATCCGATCACCATCAACAACGACGCCAAAAACAAGGGCGCATTCCAAGGGTCACGCCAAAACGGTCGCTCGCTCCTCCAACTGCTCATCAGCAGAGAGGGAAATAACAACAGGCTGGCCAGCAGTGCCGAAGAGGGCAGGAAGAACAAGCCAATCTGGAAACATCGCCAACCCCAACGCGATGCTTCAAGCGGGCGGGACGCATCGATTCGCTGGATCACGCGAACACCGCCGTACGACCGCGATACACCATGACCTGACGGCACAAATGCAAGCGCAGAGCCCTGGCCAAGGCCAACCGCTCCGTATCCCGACCCTTGCGGATCAAATCCTCCACCTCATCGCGGTGACTCACAGAAAGGGTGGCCTGCTCAATGATCGGACCATCATCCAACTGTTCCGTGACGTAATGCGCCGTCGCACCAATCAGTTTCACGCCCCGATCCCAGGCGCGGTGATACGGCTGAGCGCCTTTAAACGCCGGTAAGAACGAGTGATGGATATTGATCACCTGGGGGAAGCGCTTTAAAAATTCGCCACTCAGTACCTGCATATATTTCGCTAACACCGCGAGCTCAATGTCCTGCTCTTCAAGGAGGTCAAGAATTCGGGCTTCAGCGTCCCGCTTGGTTGCGGGCGTGACCGGTACGTGAACAAATCGCCCCCCAAAGTCACCACAGAGTGGTTCCAATTCGGGATGATTGGAGATCACCAAAGCAACCTCCATCGGCAATTCACCACTGCGAGAGCGCCAGAGCAAATCCAGCAAACAGTGGCTCTGCTTACTCACAAAGATCGCAACACGGGGCAACGCGTCGGAGAAGTGAAGCTGTGCCTCCCCACCTAGACGCTCTGCGAGGGCACGAACCGCTGGCTCTATGGCATGCCGAGGCAATCCGAAACCATCAAGCTCCCACTCAATCCGACTTAAAAACAACCCCGCACCCGAGTCGGTGTGATGGTCAGCGTGACGAATGTTTCCACCATTGGCCGCCACCCATCCAGCCAGCTCACTGACGAGTGCTGACCGATCAGGACAGATCAGTTGAAGGATGACCGTTGACCCGTTCACGCTCAGCAGAAATTCACAAGTTCATTCTCTCTTGGCAGTCCGTGCTCAGGGATCGGAACAACGCAGGTAAACTCGCGTCCTCCCTTCTTTCCCTTTCCCCATGCTGAGCGCCCTGCGTCGCATCGCTGCGTTTTGCCTCTGCGTGTGCCTCTGCTTCGGCCTCGCGGCCTGCAGCGGTAATGGCAATGCCAAGCCCGCAACGATTAGCCCTGAAGACATGGCAGTCATCCGCAGGCAGGCTGAGGGATTCACGCAAGCCCAAGAACGTCTTCCAGATCTGGCAGCCCTCGTCAATCAGCGCGATTGGACTTTTACCCGCAACCTGATTCACGGACCCATGCAAGAGGTTGGTCGCGAGATGTTGTACATCAATCAACGCCTCCTTCCAACCGATCGCGCCGAAGCCAACAAATTGGCAACAAAGCTCAAAGAAGCTCTCGCTGATGTGGATGAGGCCGCCCGTCTCCAAGATGGAACACGCTTGCAAAAGTCCTACACATCCGTTGCAACGGGTTTTGCTAATTACGCTCGCGTTATTCCCGCTGAAGCTCTGAGCTGATTATCTCGATTGCCGTGATTGGTGCTGGTGCCGTCGGCGCCGGCACGGCTTGGCATTTAGCCCGTCAAGGACACGACGTCACGCTGATTGATCCGTCATTAGACGCACCTCTTCAGCGCAGCAACAGCCATGACCAAGCCCTCAATGGCACGGCTGCTTCACTTGGCGTCTTGATGGGGAACGTGTTTCGTCGATCCAGCGGACGTGCTTGGCGGCTGCGTCAACGCAGCATGGAACTCTGGCCTCAATGGGTGGAGAGGCTCAACCATCCCGAGTCCCCCCTGCAGCTCGACACTCCACTGATCCAGCTGGCTTCTAGCTCCTTGGAATCAGAACGCATGCAGAGTCTTGCCAAGCAACGCCCCGAGCTTGGACTCGAAAGCTTCAGCTCAGAGAGCACAGAGGCTCTGCAAACGTCCGATCAGATTCCCTGGCCCAATCCTGGGCACGGAGGATTGTGTTCCCAAAACGACGGACGGATTGATCCCTTCGCCCTGCAACGGGCGTTACGACGGAGCCTCAAGGCCGAAAAGGTGGCTCTTCTACCAGCTCGCGTGACGACGCTCCATCGCCCGAATCCAGGTGATGGAAACCGCTGGCGCCTGGACCTGAACACAGGCCACAACACTTACTGCGACGTTGTTGTGATCTGCACAGCCTTAGCCAGTGCACAGTTGTTGCAACCTCTAGGGCACGCGTTCCCGATGGAAGCAGTCCTAGGCCAGGTGCTGGACCTTGAAGTGTCGGCCACCACTAAGGCCTGGGATCACTGGCCAGCAGTGCTGGTCTGCAACGGAATCAATCTGATTCGTCATGGAGACAACAGGCTTTGGCTGGGCGCAACCCTCGAACAAGGTGAGGAACCTTCCGCCAATGAACCTTCAATCATGCGCCGATTGGATGGCCTGGCACCGAACTGGCTGCAACAGGCTGAGGTCGTTGATCAATGGCATGGCCTCAGGGCCAGACCCTCGGGACGGCCAGCTCCATTGCTTGAGGTGTTGGAGCCAGGCTTGATTTTGGCCAGCGGTCATTATCGAAACGGCGTTCTTTTGGCGCCTGCTACGGCAGACTGGGTTGGTCAGCAAATGATGTCTACAACGAAGATTCCAGCCTCCTGACCCTGTCTTAACTCGATCGTTATTGGTCTTTGACACCTCAGATGTAGAGATGACATGCAAGTAAAACGCTCATTTGGCCTCATGCGTCGCCATTCCTTGAACCGTTCCAGCACGACACTGATCGGTGTTGCAGCAGCTTTCAGTCTTGCTGCCTGCGCGTCGAGCGATCAGGGAACTGGCAACCAACAGGGCCGTCTATCAGCCGCAGGGGCATCATTCCCAGCTGCGATTTACCAACGCTGGTTCCAAGATCTGGCGCCCCAAGGAATCCAGGTCAACTACCAATCCATTGGATCAGGTGCGGGAGTCCGTCAATTCACTGCTGGCACCGTTGATTTCGGGGCCTCTGACAAGCCCATGCAGGCCGAGGCCATTGCCAAAGTGAGTCGCGGCGTCGTTCAGGTGCCGATGACAGCAGGCGCCATTGCGGTGGCTTACCAGAATCCAGGCTGTGAATTGAAGCTCACGCGAGAGCAACTCGCTGGAATCTTTTTAGGCACCATTCGTGACTACAGCGCATTGGGTTGCCAATCCAAAGCAATCAAGGTGGTGCATCGCTCCGATGGCTCTGGCACCACGTACAACTTCACCAAGCACCTCTCTGCCATCAGTCCGAAATGGAGCAACGCTGTAGGCGCCAGTAAATCCGTGCAATGGCCTACAGGTGTAGGTGCCAAAGGCAACGAGGGTGTGGCCGCCCAACTCACCCAGATCGATGGCGGGATTGGCTATGTCGAGCTGGCCTACGTCAAAGGTGATCTACAGGCGGCGGCTGTTCAAAACGGCTCAGGACAACAGGTGGTACCCACTAATGCCTCGGCAAGCAAAGCCTTGGGTTCGATCGACCTCGGACCCAATCTCATCGGTAGCAATGCCAACCCTATGGAGGGCTATCCCATCGTGACCTTCACTTGGGTGCTTGCCTACGCCAACGGCAACGGCAGCAACACGGCCGTACTCAAATCAACGTTCGATTACATGTTGTCTGAGGTATCACAGGCGAAAGCACCCGAGCTGGGCTACGTCTCCCTTCCCCCAGAGGTGATCGTTCAAGCCAAGGCAGCGGCGAATACGATTAAGGAGTAACAGCAATACGCGGAATGAAGGCATAAAAAAGGGGGACCAATGTCCCCTTTTTTTATAGTCTGATTGAATCAAAAACCAAGGCTTGAATTACTTGGTTTCTGTGAATTCAGCATCGATGACATCATCAGAATTGCTAGATCCATCGCCAGAGTTACTAGCTGCGCCCTCTTCACCAGAAGCTGCAGCTTCCGCACCAGCCTGTTGGTAAACAGATGCACCAACGGTGTAGAGCTCCTGCTGTAACTCCTCAAGGAGGGTCTTCATCGACTCAAAGTCCTCTTTTTCAGTCGCTTCCTTGAGCTTGGCGGCCTTCTCTTCAACCTTGGCCTTGGCCTCGGCATCAACCTTGTCGCCGAGTTCAGCCAGCTGCTTTTCAGCCTGATACGCGAGAGTTTCAGCCTGATTCTTCAGGTCGATTTTCTCGCGCTTCTCCTTATCAGCACTGGCATTACTCTCGGCATCCTTCACCATCTTCTCGACTTCATTGTCAGAAAGGGTGGAGGCTCCTGTGATCGAGATCGACTGCTCCTTGCCGCTGCCCTTGTCCTTCGCGGTCACGCTGAGGATGCCATTGGCGTCAATGTCAAACGTGACTTCAATCTGAGGCACACCACGAGGGGCAGCTGGGATGCCATCGAGACGGAAGGTGCCAAGACTCTTGTTATCTGAGGCCATCTCGCGCTCACCCTGGAGCACGTGAATCTCAACGTTGGTTTGACCATCCACAGCAGTGGAATACGTCTCTGATTTTTTGGTTGGAACGGTGGTGTTCCTCGTGATCATTTTCGTCATCACCCCACCAAGCGTCTCGACGCCTAGGGATAGGGGTGTGACATCCAGCAGCAGGATGTCTTTGACTTCACCAGCCAAAACACCACCTTGAATGGCGGCACCGATCGCCACCACCTCATCAGGGTTCACGGTCTGGTTGGGGTCCTTGCCAGTGGTGCGCTTCACAAGCTCGAGCACAGCCGGGATCCGGGTGGAGCCACCCACCATCACAATCTCGTCAAGCTCACTTGATGAGAGCTTTGCGTCTTTCAGAGCCTGCTCAACCGGGATGCGGCAACGATCGATCAGCGTGGAAGCCAACTCTTCAAACTTGCCGCGCGTCAGGGTGAGATCAAGATGCTTAGGTCCCTCCGGGGTCGCCGTAATAAAGGGCAAATTGATTTCGCTCTGGGTCGCACTCGACAGCTCAATTTTCGCCTTCTCAGCAGCTTCGGTTAGACGCTGCAGAGCCTGCTTGTCCTGACGGAGATCTATACCTTCGTTGGATTTGAAACTGTTGGCGAGATGGTCAACAATCACCTTGTCGAAGTCATCACCACCAAGGTGCGTGTCACCCGAAGTGGAGAGCACTTCAAACACACCATCTCCAACTTCCAGCACAGACACATCAAAGGTGCCGCCGCCAAGGTCGAACACAAGGATGCGTTCGTTGCTCTTTTTATCGAGGCCGTAGGCCAACGCCGCAGCTGTTGGCTCATTAATGATGCGCAGCACTTCCAGGCCTGCGATCTTGCCGGCGTCTTTTGTGGCCTGGCGCTGCGAATCGTTGAAGTAAGCGGGAACGGTAATCACCGCTTGGGTCACGGTTTCACCGAGGTACTTACCGGCGTCTTCGGCCAGCTTGCGCAGCACCTGGGCACTCACCTCTTCAGGGGCGAACTGCTTGTCGAGAACGGGGCACTTGACTTTCACATTGGAGCCGGCCTTTTCAACGCCGTAGCTCACCTCTTTTGATTCCTCGTTGACCTCATCAACGCGGCGACCAATGAAGCGCTTGACAGAATAAAACGTGTTGTCGGTGTTCATCACCGCTTGACGCTTCGCGATCTGACCGACCAGCTGATCCTGATTTTTTGTGTAGGCCACCACCGATGGAGTGGTGCGGAAGCCCTCAGCATTGGCGATCACGGTGGGCTTGCCGCCCTCCATCACCGAGACACAACTGTTGGTGGTACCTAAATCAATGCCGACAACCTTGCCCATCAGTGCCCTCCTATCTCTCGAAAAAGTGTGACTAGAACTTGTGCATCTTCGTCAGAGACATCACCAAGAGGCGAGGTGTGGTTCCCGAACAGCCCGAACGGCAGGCTGGTCACGGACTGCCAAACAAAGGAATGATCAGCGGAACCACATCACTGGTCGCACTGTTGGGACAACCAGTGAGCCACTCACTCTCACCGGTGATGCAAAACGCAGCCCTGAAGGCGATGGGGCTCGACTGGAGCTTCATGGCCCTGCCCTGCAGCGCTGATGATCTCGCCACCGTGCTCAAGGGAATGGAGGCCGTGGGGTGCCGTGGCCTCAACGTCACCATCCCCCACAAACAGGCCGTCTCCTTGCTCTGTGACGAACTCAGTCCGCTGGCTCAACGACTCGGGGCCGTGAATACCCTCACTCCATTGGTCAATGGTGGCTGGCACGGACACAACACCGACGTAGAAGGTTTTTTGGCCCCGCTCCTACAGAACAACGCGAACTGGAGCGGAACACGAACTGTGGTGTTGGGGTGTGGCGGCAGCGCCCGAGCCGTTGTAGCGGGATTGCAGGACTTAAAACCAAGCGAGATCACAATCGTGGGGCGTCGGGCTGAAACGCTCCACCCGTTTTGCAACGATCTCCAGCAAGGCAGACCAGCCAACAGTGTTCTGTTACAACCACTTTTAGACACTGACCCGCACCTTCAAACCCGAATTCAGCAAGCGGATCTAGTGGTCAACACCACCCCAGTTGGCATGAGCAGCCATCAGCCTGATCGAGGTCCCGCCCTGCCGCTCGGCCTGGACATTTGGGACAAGCTCAACGCTCAGACCGTGCTCTACGACCTCATCTACACACCACGGCCCACGCCATGGTTAGAGCGCGGGAAGAGGTTGGGCTGCCGCACCTATGACGGCTTGGAAATGCTTGTGCAGCAAGGAGCCGCCGCTCTGCGGCGTTGGAGCGGCATCGATGAGGTTCCAGTAGACGCGATGCGGGAAGCAGCACTCAAAAATCTGAGCCATCCCTAAACGCCGCCTAGCCTTAAAGCACTCATCAGCTTCAACCTGTGCCCATCCCCATCTGGCAGCGCCTGCTTGGTTTGTTGGTTTACGTGTTGCCATGGAGCGATGCCATCCCCATCGGCCAACATCTGCTCATTCAGTTTCCTGTGTTGCAGTGGCTGACCCTGCCGGCCTTGCCTCTGTTCATTTTGGAACGGGGTATTCCTTTCGGTCTTGGGAATCTTCTGGTGTTTTTCTTGCTGTTCTTGGCGGTGGTGAGGAATCCAAACGTTCCCTACTTCATTCGCTTCAACACCTTGCAAGCGCTGTTGGTTGACATCATTGTGGTGATCATTAGCTATGCGTTCGCCATCCTGCCTATCGGTGGCGGACTGATGATGCGCACCCTTTCCAGCACTGTTGTTGTAGGTGTTCTGGCGGTTGTGATCTTTGCCCTAATCGAGTGTTCTCGAGGCCGTGAGCCCGACCTACCGGGCTTAAGTCAAGCGGTTCGCATGCAGTTGTACTGATTCCCATAACACCAGGCGATATGGTGGTAGATCCGTCGCTCATTCACTGAGCCTTCAGTCCCCGTCGGATCTGTCTCCATGACCCAACAGCCTTACTACGAGACCATGTACATCCTCCGTCCGGACATCCCGGAAGAGGAAGTTGAGTCTCACGTGACCAAATACCGCGACATCTTGACTGAGACGGGTGCCGAGGTTCTCGACAACCAAATGAAAGGCAAGCGTCGTCTGGCCTATCCGATTGCCAAGCACAAAGAAGGCATCTACGTGCAGCTGAGCCATAACGGTGATGGCCAACAAGTGGGCGTTATCGAAAAAGCAATGCGTCTCAGTGAAGATGTGATTCGCTACCTCACCGTGAAGCAAGAAGGTCCATTGCCTGCTCCTCGCGTTGCACCTGGAACAGAAGCACCAGCCGAACCTGAAGCTGCTGCTCCTGCCTGACGGCCATTGTGCAAGCCATGGACGGGCGATAAGGTCCGCCCATGGCCGATCAGGACTCCAACTATTGCTCACCTCCACCGGTCTGGAAAGCCGCCAGGCCACCAAGTGGTGACCTCGAAGCACTCAAAGCCAGGGTGCATGAACTGGAAGAGCAGGTCAGGGACTACGAAGCGCTGTTGAGCGAACTCCCCGACCTCTTTGAACGCAAATTCCAACAGAGATTGGAACCGCTGTTGGAGCGCTATCGGTTGCTAGCTCAGGCTCAGCAATTGAGGGCAGCACCGCCGGAAGCCGAAATCGTTCCTTTGCCCTTACGAGCCGATCGACAAGGCCAAAGAAACAACATCGCAGCCTGATCTCAACGCCGATGCTTGGCGGCCCACAAGCGTGTGGGTAAGCCCCAAACGTAGATAAAGCCTTCAGCAGCACGATGATCAAATTTATCTTCGCTGCCGTATGAAGCCATCTCGGGGACGTACAAGCTGTTGGCTGCAGAAGCTCTCCCCGTGACCGTGGCATTGCCCTTGTGAAGCTTGAGGCGCACGACCCCATTCACATGGATCTGGGTGCGATCCATAAAGCCATCAAGAGCCTCTTTAAGAGGGCCAAACCAAAGGCCCTGATACACGAGATCTGCCCATTGCATCTCAAGCTGTCGCTTGGTCCGCAACACATCGGCAGCAAGAGTGAGACTCTCCAACTCCTGATGCGCCTGAATCAACAGCAGCAACCCAGGCGTTTCGTAAATCTCCCGACTTTTAATCCCCACCACACGGTTCTCGATCATGTCGAGACGACCAATGCCATGGGTGCCTGCCAAACGGTTGGCTTCTCGGATCAGCGCAACGGGATCCAGCCCTTTGCCATTGATGGCAACAGGATTTCCGCCTTCAAACTGGATCTCGATCTCCTCGGCATCGTTAGGGGCTTGATCCACGGAACGGGTCATCGCAAAGACCTCTTCTGGTGGCGCCACCATCGGATCTTCCAAGGGACCAGCTTCAATGCTGCGCCCGAGCAGGTTGAGATCGATCGAATAAGGAGATTTTTTGCTCACGGGAGACGGCATGCCAAATCGCTCGCCATAAGCGATCGTTTCCTCTCGGCTCATCCCCCATTCACGGGCTGGGGTTAATACCTTCAAGTCGGGGGCAAGCGATGCAATCGCAACATCAAATCGCACCTGATCGTTTCCCTTGCCCGTACAACCATGGGCCACAGCATCAGCTCCTACCTCCCGTGCCACCTCTACTAGGCGACGGGCAATCAAGGGGCGAGCAAGGGCCGTTGAGAGGGGATAACGACCCTCATAAAGAGCATTGGCGCGAATCGCCGGAAAGGCAAAGTCCTCGATGAAGGGCTTAATCAGATCACCAACCAAAGACTGACTGGCTCCAGCTTCGAGTGCTTTGAGTCGTATCGGTTCCAGTTCATCGCCCTGACCGAGATCAGCGGCGAAAGTGATCACCTCCTCAACACCCCATTCCTGCTTGAGGTAAGGGATGCAGACGCTGGTGTCCACCCCACCGGAATAAGCGAGAACGACCTTGGTTGCGCGTCCCATCAGGTGGACTCCTGCTCTGAATCAGATTGCACTGATTCTCCACTCCCGCCGGCCCGCTGGAGCGGCTGTGGAGCCAGCCGAGCAAGCCAAAACAGCCAAAGCGCCATTAAAAAGGCAGGAACAAACAACAGCGCAAGCACTGGAACCGTAGTCACCACAAGCGGATCTGGATGCAAGCGCCCCCACTTCCACAGGCCAAAACTCAGGAACAAAGCCCCGCCCCACACAGAGAGGAGCAGCCACACCTTGACCAAAAGACGTCCTCAAGACTGCACTCACCTATGATGATTGATTACGGAACTGGACAGTGTCGTCTGAGTTGAGCGCCCTCGACAACATCAATCCAGCTCTCACGCGTTACGGGCGGAAAGAACCCGCACCGGTCTTGCCCCTGCGCGAAGAGCCCGATTTGCTGAGCTGGCTTGAAACAAGCGGTCGCCTTGTAGAAGACGAGGAATCCAGCACAGCTGAAGTGAGCACAGTGGAAGAAGAAGAGCTCTCCGCTCTCATGGGCGAAAAAGAGGATTACAACGCTGCCGATGAGCAAACAGAAGAGAATTGGGAAGATTGATTTAAGGTCCCTGCCCTAAGCCGTTGAAGGAACGGGACGTGAACGACGCACAAGAGACTCCCACACCCCTAGAGGGGAAAGTCTCTGCTGGTGTACTTGCCGTTGTTGTGGTTGCAGCAGCGTTTGCATCAGACCGCTGGATCCCCAATAGCCTGCTGAGCCTCCCCTTACTGATTGCGACGCTGATCGCTGCAATCGTGACCTGGTGGGGTGTGCCCAAGCTTCGAGGCTTAAAGCTCGGGCAAGTGATTCGAGAAGAGGGACCAGAGGCCCATCTCAGCAAATCTGGAACCCCAACGATGGGTGGGCTGCTGGTCGTGCCGGTCGGCGTGATCGTGGGCGGCCTGATCAGTTGGAGCGGTCAACCCGCTGAACAACTTTTAGCCGTGGCTTTCATCACACTCGCCTACATGGTGGTGGGAGGAATTGACGATTGGCGCAGTCTCACCAAACACACCAACACCGGTTTAACGCCACGCGGAAAATTACTGCTTCAAGCCTTAGCAGCCGTAATCTTTCTGATCTGGGCAGGAATGCGCGGTTGGATCAGTGGCGATGTGGCCTTGCCGTTTGATATCACCCTTCCCTTGGGCTGGATGATTTGGCCACTTGCGGTCTTTGTGTTTTTAGCTGAAAGCAACGCCACCAACCTCACCGATGGCTTGGATGGTCTTGCCGCCGGCTGCGGGGCCCTGGTGTTCACCGGGATGGCACTTCAGCTCACACTGCGCGGAAACAGCGGAGATCCAAGTCTTGCTGGCTTCTGCATGGCGATGGCAGGCTGTTGGATTGGTTTTCTTGTACACAACCGCAATCCAGCCAAAGTGTTTATGGGCGACACCGGCTCTCTGGCCATGGGAGCTGCTCTCACAGCGGTGGCCCTATTAACGAACAGCCTTTGGCCGTTGCTCGTGATGGGCGGAGTTTTCCTAGCGGAATCTCTCTCCGTGATCATTCAAGTGTGGGTCTTTAAAGCAACCAAAGGCACTAATGGTGTTGGGCGCCGGGTGTTCCGAATGTCTCCCTTGCACCACCATTTCGAACTAGGAGGGACACCAGAGCAAACGGTCGTACCGGGATTTTGGTTGGCAACGATAGGGCTCGTGTTGCTCGGATTGGCCTTACGCCCCCTATGAGCAAAACCAGATCGCTGCAATTAGGCAGCACGATCTTCTAGGCGTGAAAGATTCCAACCCATAGGCATAGGAATGACCTTTGGCTTCGGCATTAACAGTTCAATTTCACGGCAAGCTTGTGAGTAGGCGAAAAATCCCAACATTCTTCGGCGATCAGATCTCCCATTTTTCGCGACTGCCCGATCAACAGTGACTCCCTCAGTCTCAGCATTTTCAAAAGCATTTAACAATGGAATTTCTGAGTCAAGAACTTGGATATCAAAACCACCCAAGATGCTCCGGGCAAATTGAATCGAAGCTTTCTTTCTCGCATCCGCCTTCACGATGAGTGCTGCATAAGGGATATCAAACTTGTTCAGCATGCATGACATTTCCACCGTTAATTCTATTGATCTGCTTTGTGCAGTTGTAGGGAGAACAATAAAATCAGACCCTTCAACTAAATTCTTTAGCTCCTCTTCATTGCTACTGGCCTGACCATCAGTGACGACAATTTCTGCACCCCTTGTTGCTTTTGCCGCCGCTTCCATGGGCACAACATCAAATGGGAGCAAACCTCTAGAGGCGTATGCAGTGGCTGATCGATTGCGATCAGAATCAACCAAGACAACAGAGCGACCACTATTGGCCCAATGAGCAGCAAGATGAATACTTGTGCAGGTTTTAGCTACTCCTCCTTTTTGCCCAAAAGTAGTGACAAACACAATGTGTATTCATAGCGATAAATCTCTTATACCTCATAATCTAATTTCCGCAAGAGGGGCTGCAAGAAGATTGTAATTTTTGAGTGGGCTAGATGGATAAAGAAGGCAGCCCCTTGATTTCAAAACTTAATCTACCCTTGCAAATCAGACCCTCCTGCTCCCGCCACTCACTATCGCGACAAAAGATATCAATCTATCTAATTATAATTTAAGCGATGCCAACGAGATCAGTTAATACAAGTTTTGGCATTTAGCCTCATTTGCGGCAGGCGAGATTCATTGAGCCAATCAGAAACCGGTATCCGAGACTCTCTTTCCATGGTTTTCTATATCTCAGTGACTCCTACAACCGATCGCTTTTATAAATCTGGTAGAAGATGATTATTGAGATCCACTATTGGTTGCAGACCAACCCGAAACTGCCAGGATCAAACAAAACCTAAAAGCCCTCAACACCAGTCTTCATCGACAGTCCCTTGGATCATCAAGACCATGAGCTATTTCACCTGGAAAGAAGCCGGCCTCACGAGCGACTGCGCCAGCCTTGAAGCGATGGCCTCCCGCTTTGAAGAAGCAGCCAGCCTGATGCGCCGAATGGCACAACAGGGCTTTGAGCTCAACTCAAAGGGACGTCAACAACAGATCACCCACAGCGATGCCGACGTCTTTGAGTCTTGGGGCTTTGTGAATGAAGAACCTGCCTTCCGCCAGCTCACCTTGATGAGCGATCCATCCACCGAGTCCCCCGCGCCTTAATCAACGACGGCGAAAGCCACCAATCACCCACACCAGGACAAACAAAAAAGAAGACAGCCCGAGGTAGATCAAGGCCCACTTCTGAACGGTGGCGATCTCCCAACCAAAAAGCAGACCATTGGCCGCGTCTCCAGCCGTTGTAAACGCGAGCGGCAAAGGCATGAGGGCAGAGCGAGAGGATCAAGCCATGCTGCCTTGAAATCCCCCATGTCGAACTTCCCAAAGACAGTGATGCTGCTCGGTAGCGGCGAACTGGGCAAAGAGGTGGCGATCGCTGCCCAGAGATTGGGTTGCCATGTCATCGCCTGCGACCGTTATGCGGGTGCGCCAGCGATGCAGGTCGCAGATCAGGCCGAGGTGCTGACCATGACCGATCCAAACGCCCTAAAAGCTGTTGTGAACACACATCAGCCGGATGTGTTGATCCCGGAAATCGAAGCGCTGGCCGTGGACGCCCTTCAAGATCTGGAAGACAACGGCATCTGCGTGATTCCCACCGCCAGGGCCACTGCCGTAACGATGAACCGTGACCGAATCAGAAATCTTGCTGCTGGTGAACTCGGGCTACGGACCGCACGCTTTGCCTATGCCTCCGATGCGCAGGAGCTCCACCGTGCCGCCGCACCGTTGGGTTGGCCTGTAGTCGTCAAACCAGTGATGAGTTCATCAGGGAAAGGCCAAAGCGTGGTTCACTCCGCTGCTGAATTAGATCAGGCCTGGGAGATTGCCATGGCAGGAGCACGAGGCAGCTCCGCCCAGGTCATCGTGGAGGAATTTCTTGAGTTTGATCTTGAAATCACGCTGCTCACCATCCGTCAACGCGATGGAACCACCCTGTTTTGCCCACCGATCGGTCATCAACAAGCCAATGGCGACTACCAATGCAGTTGGCAACCCGCGTCAATCTCGCCAAGCCAACTGCAACAAGCGCAAACGATGGCCCGCACTGTCACAGACAACCTTGGCGGCGCAGGTCTATTCGGGGTGGAGTTTTTCTTATGCGGCGATGAGGTGGTGTTTTCCGAGCTCTCTCCAAGACCCCATGACACTGGTCTCGTGACTCTAATTAGCCAAAATTTAAGCGAATTCGACCTGCATCTCCGTGCCGTGTTGGGGCTTCCCATCCCATCGATCACTGCTGCCGATGCTGCGGCCAGCCGCGTCATCCTGGCCGAAAGCCAGGGAAACGAGGTCGCATTCAGTGGCGTGGAACAAGCCCTCTCGGAGCCAGACACCAACCTTCTGCTCTTTGGCAAACAAGAGGCTCGGCCAGGACGTCGGATGGGCGTGGCTTTGGCCCGCGGCACTGATCTCAACGAAGCTTTAGCTAAGGCAGATCGCTGTGCAGCAGCAGTGAAGGTTCAGGTGAAGGACTGATCATGCCGGGCTCGTCCGCCCAAAAACCGATAGTGCTGGATGCCCTCCAGCACGCCAGGCAATTGGGAGCGACTCGCAAAGTACACACGCTGTTGCTGTCGAAAATCATCCAGACAAGGATCGTGATCGCCCAAAACAACGGTGGCGGGTCGACCACAAACCAACTCGCCATCTCCCTGTTCACTGGCCACAACCAAGATCTGTTCCAATGGAAGCCCCCAGCGCAGAGCGAGAAAACGGATTGCTTCGCTACGGGATGCCCGCAGGGGCAGCACATCTAGAAACCAATGGCAGCGAAGCTGGGGACGCGCAGCCTGCTGGCGCTGGCGCAGACGTTGCCGGATCAAGGGAAGGATCTCTTCTCGAGCATCGCGAATGGTGTAACTCAGCTTGAACGAACCTTGCTGCTCAGGTCGCTGCAATTCGATGTGATCGGTGAGGTCTGCCAATGCACGTTCCACACCTGCTCGGTCCCAATCCGCTCCAATCTGAGCCGACCAAAACAAATCAGGCGCACTCTCCTGGCCGTAGTGAATCTCCGTACCAGCCCCTGTGATCCAAACCTTCGGTTCCGGTAACAACAACTCCGCAAACCGTTGTCTGGCAGCAGGCAACGAACGGCCTGACAGGATCCCTAGAGCACAGCGCTCGAGCTGCTCACGCAAAACCTCGAGAGCATCTCCATCGGGCTGTTCCAAACTGCGATCGAGATCAAGCAACAGCAAGCGATCGCCCAAGGGCTGGAAACCTCCAGTGGAGGCGGTCTGACTGGATGGCAACACCATTGGCTGCGTCACCGAGAGCAGTCTCACCTGCATTAATGCCAGGTAAGAGCAAACGTGGGCATCCCAGCTGAAATGGCGACTGACCGCCTCCACGCCGTTGTCACTCCAGCGGCTCCAGCGTTGAAGATCAGAACCCGCACACTCCAAAGCATCTTGAAGGGCCTCACGATCCGTCACATCTGCCAGTAATCCGTTGTCACAGCGGGCAAGGATGTCCCTTGGACCTCCGTCATCTGTCGCCACCATCGGCAGTCCGCAAGCGGCAGCTTCCAACAAGGTGAGTCCAAACGGCTCCGTCAGCGCAGGATTCACAAAGAGGCCGCGGCGCTCAGCAGCCCAGCGATAGATGGCAGGAATCTGATCGCGACGATGCTGCTTGGGATAGGCAATACGGCCGTAGAGGTCATAGCGATCAACAAGATCAAACACCTGCTGAAACACATCGCGCTGCTGTTTCTCCATCTGGCGGGGATCCTCCCGACAGCCCAGCACCAGCACCAAATTGTGGCGTTGCCGTAAGACAGCAGACCGGCCAAACGCCTCAACCAGAGCGGGAATGTTCTTACGACGAACAGCCCTAGAAATCGCCAACAGCGGTGGAAGCTCAGGCTGACGCAAGAAAGGCGTTAAGAGTCCCTCAACGTCACTCACTTCTGCCTCCACCGAACCAGGGTGAAAGCGGCGTGCGTCCACGCCGGGAGGAACCACCTGAGCCCGATCAGCACGAAATCCGCCGTATCGGGAATACTGCTGATCACATTCCTGGCGCGTACTGGTAATCACCAGATCGGCATGAGCCAGTGCTAACTCCTCCGCATCAATGCGACGGCTGATCGAATAGGTCTGCTCGAGCTGTTGATGGTCCCCACCTGCAGCTAAGAGTCGACGCTGCTTCTCACGACCAAGGGAATGGCCTGTGAACACCAAGGGAATGCCAAGACGACGACTCAGCAGGGCCCCGACGTAACCAGCATCGGCGTAGTGCGCATGAATCCAATCCGGTCGATGTTCAGGCTTCTGAAGATGCACCACAAGCTGATCAGCGAGATCCTCGAGATAGGGCCAAAGCAATTCCTTGCGGAGGTAGCGCTTAGGACCGAAGGCAAAACGCTGGATGCCGGCACCGGCAGCAATCGCTTCAACGGGCTGGGCGTAATCAGCTGAAACCCGCCGGTCTTGAATCAGGCGCGTCACCACGTCAACGCGATCCACTTCAGCCCGAGCTGCAAGGCTGCGCACCAGTTCGAGCACATAGAGGGTTTGACCTCCGGTATCGGCGTCCCGTCCCAGCTCCAGATCATGGGAGCGGAACAGTCCGTGAAGATGGAGATGAAGAAGCCGAAAACCCACAATCAACCCTCACTAGAACAAGACATCAGATGCATGTCTTGATTAAGGATTAAGGCGTTCAAACAGGTTCAAAACTGAAGAGATCCTTAGAAATCAGCAGCTAGAACCATTTGCTTCGGTTAAAAGCCTGGCTGAGTCTGGATCTTTGCCTGTTAACGCAGCAACAAGACAATGCAAACTGATGATGAAATGCAACGCAGCATCGTGGAGATCGATCAGCTTGTTCTGATCATTTGAAGACAACGCTTTAAGAAAAGGGGTTTTTAGAGCTGTCCAGTGACATCCACCAAGGGGACGGACGCATGGCCCCAACCACCGCCACTAAAAGTATGGGAGGAGGGAACAGCCAGCTGTTCGTTAATCCAAGCCAAAATGAGCGGCCCAAGAATCGGGGCTTCCTTCTGATCCACAGGCGCCCAAAGATTGAAATGGGTGCCACCTGAGGCGAGCACAAGGCGATGCCCATTGGCCAGTGGGTTACCTCCCTTCAATGGCACCACAGCCTCAGGATCGGAGGGAACCACCCAGTCTTTGGTTCCACTCACCAACAACACCTTGGCCTGAAGGGAGGGGCCGCTCTCCTCATCAAAAAGAAGTCTCATGGGTGGACTGACCACGACGGCTGCCTTGACTCGAGGGTCAGCCAATGATCCCTGATCAGCTCGCGACAACCAGCTGCATTGCAACACCCAACTGAGACTTCGATCTGGGTCACGAGGATCCTGACAACGCGTTTTCAGCTTCCTGCTGGTGGTTTGTAAACCACTCAATTGCAACGCCGTTGTGGCACCCCATGAATGGCCCACAACAGCTACATCTTCAACAGCAATCTGCTGTCCTTTCAACAGGGTGCCAGCTTCCACTCCATCCAGGAGAGCTGAAACATCCAGAGGACGCAACCGTAGCTCCTCAGAACTCGGCGGGGGCGAGGCTCCATCAAGTAGTTGCTTTTGCTGCTTGGCGTCGCTGCCTGGATGATCTGGAAGAAGGACTATGTATCCATTAGCAGCAAGCAAGCGGCCCCAACCTTCAAAACTTTCTGGCTCATCCCACAAGCCATGGGAAATCACCACAAGCTTCCCGTTCGAGGTTCCCTCTGGCGTCAAAACAGTGATGTCGAGAGCTTCAGAGCGATGGGCCACAGGAAAGCGAATCTCTGCCCGTGTCCAACCCTCAGCCCCTGATTCAGCCAACGACTTTGGCGCTGGGGTCATCGCTGTTCCTTTCTGAACCAGTGCGCGGGCATCATCTTGATTGTCCCGTAAGCGTTTGGCGTTAAAAGCCAAGGCCTGAAAGTCGATGGATAACGACTCACCCGGGACGCGACGAAGCAAGCCCAACACATTGGGCTCTCCATCGCGATAGGCGGCTTGCAGAGCATCTGACAACATTTGTCCACTGGTATCCGCCGGCAAACCCTCCACCTTCACCAACTGGGAAGCCGTCAATAAAGCTTGCTCAAGCAGTGGATGGCCCACCGATTGTTCCAACACGCTTGATGTGCGCTGGGGAAGAGGTGCGGTAAGGAACTGGCCAAGCAATCGGGACACAGAACCATCGCCCGCTTGATCTAATTCCTGGAGATCAGGGTTGGCCTCAATCAACTCCGCCGTTGTGCGTGCCCCCTTCAGATTCAAAGAGACATTCACATCCAAAAGTGGCAGATCAATCGTCAGTCGTTCGACTGCTGAAACGGATCCAGCTAATGAAACACTCAGTACGGACGCCAACGCAGCGGAACGAACACCATCACTGCAACGATCAGAGAAAAAAGTCATGCCGCTACCTCGATGGATTCAGGTGGATGTTGCTCCAAAATCTTGCTGAGATAGCGGCCGGTATGACTGGTTTCATGCTGGGCTACCTCCTCAGGCGTTCCAGTCACCACCACATGACCGCCCTTATCACCACCCTCTGGACCTAAATCAATAATCCAATCGGAACAACGTATTACATCTAAGTTGTGCTCAATACAGATAATTGAGTTTCCTTTATCAACAAGACGCTGCATCACATCCATCAATTTATGGACGTCATAAAAGCTGAGTCCGGTGGTTGGTTCATCAATTAAATAAAGCGTTTTTCCGGTCGCTCGACGCGAGAGTTCAGTCGCAAGTTTCACGCGCTGAGCTTCACCTCCAGAAAGGGTGGGAGCTGGCTGACCAAGTTTCACGTAACCCAAACCAACATCAACCAAAGTCCAGAGTCGATCAGCAGCTTGAGGGATTGCAGAAAACACATCAGCAGCCTGTTCCACTGTCATTTCCAGAACATCAGCAATCGTGTGTCCTTTGTAGGTGACCTGAAGCGTTTCGCGATTGAACCGAGCTCCTTTACAGACATCACATTGCACATAAACATCAGGTAAAAAATTCATTTCAATAACGTTCACTCCCTGGCCACGACAAGCCTCACAACGGCCACCCTTCACATTGAAGCTGAACTGTCCAACCTGATAGCCACGGGCTTTTGCCTCCACCGTTGCTGCAAAAATCTGACGAATAGGATCAAAAGCACCGGTATAAGTAGCCGCATTCGAGCGGGGGGTACGACCGATCGGAGACTGATCAATCACAATCACCTTATCGATCGATTTGAGACCACGAAGTTCTCCCAACCCTTGTGGAAAAGGAACCTTATGGCCAAGTCCATGCTCCAGTGCTGGATGCAAAAGCTCATTCACCAGAGTGCTCTTTCCACTACCGCTCACACCAGTGACTGAAACCAGTCGTCCTAGCGGAAACTCCACATTTAATCCCTCAAGATTATTGCGGGAACAATCGAGAAGTTTCAAACTCCGGGTACCAAGATTACGCCGCTCTGCTGGAGTGGGAATACTCTTCCTCCCACTTAAATATGCACCAGTTAGAGAGTCTTCAGCGGCTAATAAGTCATCAATCGATCCCTCCGCAACGATATGACCACCGTGCACTCCGGCTCCAGGGCCAATATCGACAAGATGGTCTGCAGCGCGGATCGTATCTTCGTCGTGCTCAACCACCACCAATGTGTTGCCTAAATCCCTCAAACGTTCGAGCGTGGCCAATAAGCGATCGTTGTCGCGCTGATGCAAACCGATGCTCGGTTCATCGAGCACGTAAAGAACACCCGTGAGCCCAGCACCAATTTGAGTCGCAAGACGAATCCTCTGTGCTTCTCCTCCTGAGAGTGTCATCGCCGGTCGGTCCAAGCTCAGATAGTCCAAACCCACGTCGAGCAAAAAGCGCAGGCGCATCCGGATCTCTCTCAACACGAGATCACCAATTTGAATCTGACGAGAGTTCAGGAGTGGCTCGGAGCCTTCATGGCTGCCCACCCCCATCAAGCGCTCAATCCGTTCAAGAGTTTGACCGACGCTGACGGCCGTGAGCTCAGTGATCCGAAACGGACCAACTTTCACCGCAAGCGCCTCGGGTCTCAAGCGCAGACCTGCGCAACTGGCACACGGAACAAGCTCAAGGAATTTTTCAAGCTTCTGCCGCTGCGCCTCTCCACTCGCATCACGAAGTTGACGTTCCAAAATCGGTAAAATCCCCTCGAAAGGTCTCATGTAGGTCTGAGACTTTCGATAACGGCTATCTGCCTGAATTTGAATCGGCTCGCGACTTCCATTCAACAAAATATCTTTCTGTTCATCAGTGAGATCCTTCCAAGGAGTCTTGATTTCAAATCCGAAAGCTTCACCAACGGAATACAAAAGCGAAAAGTAATAGGAGTTATCTTTTTCGGCCCATGGAACAACAGCGGAGTAAACCGGTTGGGATGGATCTGGAACCACGCGCTCTGGTGTGAATTTACGAAGATGACCTAACCCATGACAATCATCACAAGCCCCATAGGGACTGTTAAATGAGAACAAGCGCGGCGACAACTCTTCAATAACAGAGCCATGCTCTGGACAAGCAAAGTTCTCTGAATAAAGTCGCTCTTGTTCCACTCCCTCTGGTAATTCCTCACCCTTTTTAGGAACTACTTCCACAATCGCCAAACCATCTCCACGTTTCAAAGCCGTACGCAGAGAATCATTCAACCGTTCCTGAATTCCTTCGCGAGCGACAAGACGATCCACAACAACCTCAATGCTGTGCAGATGGTTTTTATCAAGTTCAATATTGTCCGCGAGCTCACGCACCTCACGATCAATCCGGATGCGAGCGAAACCCTCCGCAGCCAACCCACTGATCAATTTGCTATGGGTTCCTTTTTTGCCACGGACCACCGGGGCTAAAAGCTGATAACGGGTCCCTTCCGGAAGCGTGAGAATTTGATCGACCATTTCATCAATGGTTTGAGGTCGAATCGCTCGATTGCACTGCGGGCAATGAGGTTCTCCTGCCCTACCAAACAACAATCGCAAATAGTCCTGAATCTCCGTCACCGTGCCAACGGTGGAGCGAGGGTTGTGGCTCGTTGATTTCTGATCAATCGAAATCGCAGGTGAAAGCCCTTCAATGGCATCCACATCAGGTTTATCCACCTGACCAAGAAACTGACGCGCATACGCAGACAAGCTCTCCACGTAGCGACGCTGTCCTTCCGCAAAGATCGTGTCGAATGCCAACGAGCTTTTACCGCTGCCACTCACACCGGTGAAGACCACCAATTTGTTGCGCGGAATCGTGACGTCCACGTTTTTAAGGTTGTGCTGACGGGCGCCTCGCACCCGAATCACCTCCTCTAGGGACCCCCCACTCAAATTCACAGCCTTCGTCGAAGCAGCCTTCGTCGAAGCGGAATCATCCTTTGCGGTCGGAGCAGGGCGCCCCATACGGAGTGTGTTCAGCAGCCAAGAAGTCTAAGGAGACTGCTGCTGTTCAGGCTGCTCTTTGCTCCAACAAACTTGCTGCATAGGCTTGAGCATCCTCAAAATCCCCTCCAGCCAATTCAGCCAACTCTTGGCGTCTGGCCTGAGTGTCCCGCAGATGGGACACTCGCGAGCAGGTTTCTCCGTCCACCACCTCCTTACTGACGCGGAAGTGATGATCTGCTGCTGCGGCCACTAACGGTTGATGGGTCACACAAAACACCTGGCGATGCTTGGCCATGGTTCGCAGCAAGTTGGCCATCTCTCCACTCACGCGACCGCTCACACCACTGTCGATCTCGTCAAACAACAAGGTGCTGGATCCATCCACATCCGACAGGCAGGTTTTAAGCGCCAATAGAAAACGCGACATCTCCCCTCCTGATGCCACCTCAGCTAGAGGAGCAAGGGGCTGGCCTGGATTCGCCGAAAACAAAAAACAGATGGCATCGGCGCCTAGATCCATCGGCTCAACGGCAGAGAAATCCACCTGAAAACGCACGTTTTCAAGACCCATCGGCCGCAAATGGGTCATTAATCGCTCCTCCAGGCAAGCTGCGGAAGCCTGTCGCAACAGCGTGAGCGACTGGTTGCAGGAATCTCGATGCTGGCGAGCCTCCTGCTCCCGGTGGCGCAACGCCTCCAAAGCCGCGTCCGCACCACCCGCTGCCCGTTGATCACGCAGCGCATCGCGCCGCTCTATTAAGACCTTGAGTTCAACCCCATAACGCCGCTCTAAGCGTTTCAGCAAAGCGAGCCGTTCCTGCAACACACCTAATCGCTCTGGATCGCTCTCTAAGGACGCTCCATAGGCTTCAAGGCCCCGAATCAAATCAAGTAAACCAGCCTCCATATCCAGGCATTTCTCTGCAGAAGAGCTAAGGGAGGCATCAAGAATCTGCATTTGCTGCAACTCATGGCAGCAGGCCGTGAGGTGATCCAAAGCTGATGGAGCCTGTTCAGCGCCGTCTTGAAGCCTGCTAATCAACGCAGCAAGACCTTCGAGCAAACGCACGCCATGAACCAAGCGGTCTTGCTCTTGTTCCAGCTGTTGAATTTCAGCGGGATCCTCTAGCGAGGCGGCCTCGATTTCCATCAAGAACGCGTCTTGTTCCTCTTGCTGTTCTTGAAGGCGAAGACGGTCGGTCTCTAGCTTCAAAACCTCGGCATGGCAGTTCTGCCAAACCTGCCAACACTCACGCACGGTTTGTGCGCACTGCGCTAGTTGCTCACCGCCCAGTCGGTCGATCCAACGTCGTTGCTGACCCGGATAAGCAAGCTGTTGGGTTTGACCCTGCACCGTGAGGTCGATCAGCAAAGGCCTGAGCTGGAGCAATTGCTGCCGGTTCACGACAGTGCCGTTCAGTCTTGAGCGGCTGCTCAAGCGTTCGTCTTGACGCCGCCATTCCCGCGACAAGATCAAATCCCCCCCGTCATCGTCCAGTTGATGCTCTTGAAGCCAACGCCGCGCGGCATGGTCCGGAGTGAAAGTCGCTTCAATCACGGCGCGATCACAACCCGTCCGCACCAACCGACCCGCGGACGTTCCCTGCATGCCACCAAGGAGGGCATCGAGGGCATCTAACAACAGCGACTTGCCTGCCCCTGTCTCACCAGTTAGCACTGAAAAACCGTGGTCGAACGCCAGCTCCAAGCGCTCGATCAGTGCGATGTTGTCCAGTCTCAGACCGGTCAGCACGGCGAACCCCAAGGTTCAACAAACCGTAGCGACGGCTTCGGTCGTTTAGAAGGGATCACCAACGCAGTGGCGGCTGTGGCACAACACGAGCTAGGAGATTTCATTGAGGCCGCCGGTCTGCTCGAGTACGACCCGGCTGCGATCACGCGGATCTATGCCGGCCATCCGCAGCGCTTACTACGCCGCCTCTGGCAAACCCTTGTCCCCATAGGGCTTTTACTGCTCGGAGTTGGTGTTGACAAACTCCTAGGACTGCTGAGCAATCAAGAGCGAGCCCGCAAGAGAGCCAGGGAATGTGCGAATTTGCTCGTTGATCTCGGTCCTGCATTCATCAAGGCTGGCCAAGCGCTTTCCACGCGTCCAGACATCGTTCCTCCTGTGCTGCTCGAGGAACTGGCCCAACTCCAAGATCAACTTCCTGGCTTCGATAGCGACCTTGCCATGGCCTGCATCGAGGAGGACCTCGGTGCACCAGTCGACAGCATCTATGCGGAACTCGATCGAGAACCGATCTCCGCAGCATCTCTTGGCCAAGTGCACCAGGGGTACCTCAAGAGCGGGCAAAAAGTCGCCGTCAAGGTGCAACGACCTGGTTTACGAGAACAAATCACGCTTGACCTTTATATCGTTCGCAACATTGCTGCATGGCTTAATACAAACATCGGCCTTATTCGTAGCGATCTTGTTGCACTTATCGATGAATTAGGGAGCCGAGTTTTTGAAGAGATGGATTATCTCAATGAAGCAGCTAATGCAAATAAATTCCGTGAATTACACAAACAAAATCCACGGATTGCCGTTCCTGAAATTTTTGAAGATGCCACCAGTAGACGGGTGCTCACAATGGAATGGATTGATGGTGTCAAACTCACCAACCTCGAAGCTGTTCGGGAGTTAGGAATTGATCCCAATGACATGGTTGAAGTGGGGGTGAGCTGCAGCTTGCAACAGCTCCTCGAACATGGGTTTTTCCACGCTGATCCCCATCCTGGAAACCTTCTAGCCATGGCCGATGGTCGACTTTGCTACCTCGATTTCGGAATGATGAGTGAAGTCAGCCGTGAATCCAGAACTGGACTGATCCAAGCTGTTGTTCATCTTGTTAATCGCAATTTTGGAAAACTCTCCAAAGATTTCGTCACGCTCGGATTTTTAGCCGAAGACGTGAATTTGGAGCCGATCGTGCCTGCTTTTGAATCCGTTTTTAGTCAAGCCATCGAGATGGGCGTGAATCGCATGGATTTCAAAAGTGTCACCGACGATATGTCCGGAGTGATGTACAAATTTCCCTTCCGCGTTCCTCCGTATTACGCCCTAATTCTCCGCTCTCTTGTCACCCTTGAAGGCATCGCGCTCAGTGTGGATTCGGAATTCAAAATCCTGGGTGCTGCTTACCCTTATTTCGCCAGACGTTTGATGGAAGATCCTGATCCTCAATTGCGTCAAAGTCTGAAAGAGATGTTGTTCGAAGGTGATGCCTTCCGTTGGACAAGATTGGAAGGTCTTGTTGCAAGTGCAGGGAGTCAAAGCCAATTAGATCTCGAGTCATTGCTCGATCAAGTGCTCGACTTTTTGTTTTCAGCCAACGGCGGCATGCTCCGCAATCAATTGGTTGAGGCAGTAGCGGATCGTTTGGATGCCATTGGTTGGACAGCCCTACAACGCATCGGGCGCCGCTTGCCGCGGCCTCTTCAACCAACGCTGCTGCTTGATGCCAGCCCATCCCTCAACGAAGACAGCTATCTCGACCTGGAGCCAATCCGGCAACTCATCGGCGTTTTACAGCAATTGCCAGGTTTCAATCCTGATCTTGTGTTTAGTCGACTTCCTCGCTTGATTCGTGAACGGGATGCAAGACAAATGGGAGTTGCCCTAGCTCAGGGATTAGCCGAACGCGGAGTTGTCCGCCTCGTTAAAGCAGCTGCAGGAAGTCCGAATTAGATTCCTGCAAAAGATCAAGTTCATGCTCCGCAGATCCAGCCGCCAAACCATCCTGGCGTTTGGTGCCGCAATCGGTCTCAGTATTTCATCAGCGCTGCAACCGGCCCTTGCAGCCAAGGATGTTGCTCTCGTAAGCGGGGCCTACAAACGCTCAATCTCTGTCAGTGACATTGTCTATCTTGCAGACACTGGCAAAGCCAGGGGCATTCTCTCGGATGTTCTTCGCCTCGGAAAACAGGATCCCAAAGAGGTCGCCAAATTACTGAATCAGAAGCTTGATCTTCCTTTAGTTCTAACCAGTCGATTGATGTCCACTCGCATTGGAGACGTCATCATTCGCCGTGTCGCAGCGATCATTTATCCCCTCAAAGTGCCTGATCCCTCAGTGAGTGTTCCTGCAATCCGAGCCGGCGTGATTAATGGTCTACAAAAAGAGGAAGGTGGCCTCACAGTGATCAATTTTCTAGATGCCTATCCGGCAGACGTCATGGAAGTGAATATTCCTGCTCTGCTCGGTTTGATCGAAAAAGCTGAATCCATTGCTGGCTTAGTGAAATTCTTCTCCGATTCACCACTCGACGGGTTGAAATAAAGCGTTCGCAAAACCCGACCACTCGGTCCAGACACATAGATTTCTGAAGTTGTTGCTCTCTGCGGGTGTCCGTACTCAAGAACCTCCGCCGGCGTTTCACGGCCAAACCGGTCATGCAGGACTGGCCCGGGCTCATCGAGGCCTATCGATCTTGGCTTCCCGTCTCGTCTGCCACTCCAGTCATCACCTTGCACGAGGGTGCAACGCCACTCATTCCGGTCCCATCTGTGGCGGAACGCATTGGCCGCGGAGTGAAGGTTTTCGTGAAGTACGACGGTCTTAATCCCACTGGATCCTTCAAAGACCGTGGAATGACCATGGCGATCAGCAAGGCCAAAGAAGCCGGCTGTGAAGCGGTGATTTGTGCCAGCACGGGCAACACCAGTGCTGCCGCTGCCGCCTATGCCCGTCGTGGCGGAATGAGGGCCTTCGTATTGATCCCAGACGGATACGTCGCACAAGGGAAATTGGCGCAAGCTCTGGTTTATGGGGCTGAAGTGCTGGCGATCCGGGGCAATTTCGACCGTGCTCTCGACATCGTTCGCGAAGCAGCTGAGAAATACCCGATCACCTTGGTGAACTCGGTAAATCCTTACCGACTCCAGGGACAAAAAACCGCTGCCTTTGAAATTGTTGATGCCCTAGGAGATGCTCCCGACTGGCTGTGCATCCCGATGGGAAACGCTGGAAATATCACGGCCTACTGGATGGGATTCCAGGAATATCAGCAAGCTGGTCGCAGCCGGCGTTTGCCGCGAATGATGGGCTTCCAAGCCAGTGGCTCCGCGCCACTGGTGAATGAAACCACCGTGAGCGATCCGGAAACAATCGCTACCGCGATTCGCATCGGCAATCCCGTGAACCGGGAGAAAGCCATCGCAGCCCGTCAGGCCAGCAAAGGTGCTTTCCTGGATGTCACCGATGCGGAAATCATCGATGCCTACAAACTGCTCGGTGGCCAAGAAGGAATCTTCTGTGAACCCGCCAGTGCAGCCTCTGTGGCGGGCTTAATCAAACGTGCAGCAGAGGTTCCGGACGGAGCAACGGTGGTCTGTGTGTTGACCGGAAATGGTCTCAAAGATCCGGACTGCGCCATCAACAACAACGACGCCTCTTTCTACGCCGATCTTGATCCCGATCTGAGCACCGTCGCCAAGGTGATGGGCTTTTAAATCGGAGCTCCATGGAAGATCCACACCACAGGCTGTGGTTGTCTGCAGCACCTTCATAGGGTCTAAAAGCCCTTTAAAGAGGTGAATGCCATCGGAATGAGTGGATTCATGGATGTCAACACCTGGATGATCGTTGGCTTCTTATTGGCGGCCTATTCGGTTGTTGCCAACGACTCACTTCAAACCCTCGGCACTTACATCTCTTCCAACAAGACACGCAGCCCTAAAGGGGTCCAGATGCTCTTCATCTGCACGATCACGGTTGCGGTGCTGATGCTCGGCTGGTTTCTCAAAAACGGTGATCCGGCCTGGGGGCGACTCAGTGTTCCCGGTAGAGAGTTTCCGCTTCCTGAACCCTTCACCTGGGTCTACATCCTTCCGCCCCTTGCCGTGCTGGCTCTGACTCAGTGGGGTGCACCCGTGAGTACATCCTTTCTCGTGCTCTCCTCGTTCCATCCAACGAATATCGGACAGCTGCTGAACAGCTCTCTTACGGGTTACTTGGTGGCGTTTGGCGTTGGTCTCATCGCCTACGGCCTCGGCATGTGGCTGCTGGAGCGCTGGGTGTTTCGGCGCACGCAGGAAGGCAAAGAGATCAACAGGATCTGGTTTGGCCTGCAGTGGCTCTCCACCGGTTTTCTTTGGAGCATGTGGCTGGTGCAGGACCTCGCCAACATTTTTGTCTTCCTACCTCGCCAACTTGAGTTCTTCCCCATGGCGATCTGCACGGCGGTGCTTTGCGTGGGCCTGTGTGTGTTGGTTGCCACCGGCGGCGGCCCGCTCCAGGCCGTCTTACGCACCAAAACCAACACCTCCGATTTGAGGTCAGCCACGGTGATTGATTTCTTCTTTGGTCTCTGCCTTCTCTATAAAGCGTTCCTGTCCTCGTTCCCCCTCAGCACCACATGGGTGTTTCTGGGTTTGATCGGTGGCCGAGAGATTGCCCTACGGATCAAGGAAAAGGAGTTTGAGGTTGTATTCACCAATCGTGAGGGCGGAAACCTCGGCAGGATCATTGGTAACGACCTTTGGAAGGCCTTCGTCGGCCTTGTGGTGAGCCTCGGGGTTGCGCTCGGTATTCAGACTCTGATTTGACTCGGCGGCGGATGAATTCCCCAAAGACTTCAAAGAAAAGAGTCCAAGAGCGACTGATGCGCTCACGACGAAAGGAGGAGTGGATCCTCTCGTTGAGCCTTCGATAGCAAGCAAATGCGCTGAGTTCAGATCACAAAGTGCCTGAGGAATCCGCGAATTGTCTTGCTTTTAAATCGTGGAAAACCAGGGACAACTCACCCCCTTCAATAGTTGCGGGTATTCCCCAGGCTGTGGGGACTGGGGAAACGGATCAATTCTCCCCATCGCTCTCATTGAGTTCCACAACCTACCGGCTTCAAAAACAGTGAGTACGGGGTGGGTTT